>CAWKBO010000012.1:0-4485 GCA_963847895.1 uncultured Gemmatimonadales bacterium | reverse complement strand
TGATCACCCGCGGCCGCAGGAGCACGCGCCAGTCGGTCAGCAGGATATAGATCCCGACCACGGGGAGGGCGAGGATGCCCATCTGGTGGTTGGTCGACGAAAGCGCCGTCAGGTAGATCGCCGCCACCAGCCAGCGATCGCTGCGCTCCCCGCGGGGCAAGTCGGCCCAGCGGACCGTCAGCCAGCTGATCAGTGCGATCGAGAGCAGCGAGACCGTGTACACCTTCTCGTTGACCGTCGACTGGTTCCACACCGTCCACGCCGTCGCGCTGACGACGATGCCCGCGAACGCCGAGGCCAGCCGCGGCAGGCGCGCCGGCACGAGGTTGGTCAGCCAGCGCTCGGCCACCAGGAACCAGAGCGCGGCGCCGGCGGCGCTGGTCACCGCGGCGAAGAGGTTGATCCGCATGGCATAGTCGGCCGCCCAGGGGATCATCCCCCAGACGTGCGCCAGCAGGGTGAAGAGCGGATTGCCCGGCGGGTGCGGGATGCCAAGGACCTTGGCCGCGGCGATGTACTCCGAGGTGTCCCAGAACGCCGTCGTGGGCCCGAGCGTGAACACGTAGAGCACCAGGATGGCGCCAAACGTGGCGAGGGCCCAGCGGTAGGGCGGTTTGATCGTCGTGGTGTCTTCCAAGTGGAGCTCCCGAGTTGATCGACGATCGATAATCGATCATCGATGATCGATCATCGTCTAGTGCCTGAACATCCTCGCACCCGTCATCACCATCGCGATCCCGTGCTTGTTCGCCGCCTCAATCACTGCCTGGTCGCGTACCGAGCCGCCCGGCTGAATGATCGCCACGATGCCGGCACGGGCGGCTTCCTCGATGCCATCGGCGAACGGAAAGAATCCATCGGAGGCGAGGACCGCCCCTTCCGTCAGGTGGCCGGCAGCGCGCGCCTTGTGGACCGCGAGGAACGCGGCATCGATCCGGCTGGTCTGGCCGGCGCCGATGCCGATGGCCTGTTCATCGCGGGCGAGAAGAATGGCGTTGGACTTGACCATGCTTACCGCCCCCCACGCGAAGCGCAGGGAATTCCATTCCTTCGGCGTGGGCGCGCGCATCGTGGTGCTGCGCCATTCCGACTCATCGACCGAAAACGCGAACTGATCCTGCAGCAAGAAACCGCCCCGGACCTTCTTCCAGTCGAACCCGCTCAGGCCGGTCTTGACAGGGAGTTCGACGGCCCGAAGGTTCTTCTTCTCCGCGAACCGCTCCAACGCATCGGCGTGGAAAGCCGGCGCCACCACCACCTCGACGAAGAGGTCGGCCATGGCATCGGCGGCGGAACGGTCGACGACCGTGTTGAAGGCGATCACCGACCCGAACGCCGACACGGGATCGGTGGCGCGCGCCCGTTCAAACGCCTCGGCGGCCGTTCGCCCGAGCGCGATACCGCACGGGGTGGTGTGCTTGATGATCGCGCAGGCCACATGCTTGTCCCAGATCGACACAGCCTGCATGGCCGCGTCGAGGTCGAGCAGGTTGTTGAACGAAAGTTCCTTCCCCTGTCGCTGGGCGAGGTCGCCGATGCCGCGAGGCTCCTCGGTGACATAGAGCGCGGCCCGCTGCTGCGGATTCTCGCCGTAGCGCAGCACCTGCCGGCGTTCCATCGAAAGGCTGATCCGGGCGGGCAGGGAATCGTGGCGGGGCGTCAAGTAGCCCGCGATCGCGCTGTCGTATTCGGCGGTGTGGGCAAAGACCTTGGCGGCGCAGTCCCGGCGCACCTCGAATCCGATGTCGCCGTGCGAGAGCAGCTCGAGGATGCGGGGGTAGTCCTTGGGATCGACCACCGGCAGGGTGAACTCGAAGTTCTTCGCTGCCGAACGGAGCATCGTCGGCCCGCCGACATCGATGTTCTCGATCGCGTCCTCGAAGTGCACGGTCGGATCGGCGATGGTGGCCTGAAAGGGATAGAGGTTCACCACCACCAGGTCGAACCGCTTCAGGTGGTGCTCGTCGAGTTGTCGCAGATGCTCGGGACGATCCGGTCGGGCGAGGATCCCCGCATGCACCGCCGGATGCAGTGTCTTGACCCGGCCATCGAGCAGCTCGGGAAAGCCGGTGACCTGGTCGACTGGCGTGACTGGCACCCCGGAGTCGCGCAGCAAGTGGGCGGTGCCGCCGGTGGAGACGATCTCCCAGCCGAGGCGCACCAATCCCTCCGCGAAGGCCACGATCCCGCGCTTGTCACTCACCGAAATCAGGGCACGTGGCATTCCGGAACTCTCCGAACGGGTGAAGCGGTCATGAAAAGGCGAATGGCACCGGCCGACCGGCTCGGGCCGCGGCACGCACCGCGGCGGGAAGCAGGCGATGCTCGACGGCCAGCACCCGACGGGCGAGACTCTCGCTGTTGTCGTCCGGCTCAACCCTGACACGACCCTGTCCCAGGATGGCGCCGCGGTCGTATTCCTCGTTCACCAGGTGCACGGTCGCACCGCTCTCCATCTCGCCGGCCGCCAGCACCGCTTCATGGACGTGATGACCGTACATGCCTCGGCCGCCATGTCGTGGCAGCAATGCGGGGTGGATGTTGATCACCCGGCCGCTCATGGCCTCGACGACTTCCCGCGGCACCAGGCGGAGGTATCCGCCCAGGACCAGCAGGTCAGCCCTGCTGGCGTCGAGATGGCGGATCCACTCGGCTGCATCCGACGGAGCCGCCAGCACCTCGGCCGGGATTCCCCGGTTCCGGGCCTCCGTGACAGCGGCTGCCCGGCGGTCGGACAGCACCAACACGACGGCGACTTCGGGGGTGTCGACCAGTGCGTCGCACAGGGCCACCAGGTTGCTTCCGCGGCCCGAAACCGCAACGGCGACACGATACGTCACAACCCCATAATCTAATAGAGGTTGGCTGGCCTTCCCGCCATCTCCCGGGGGCTGGGGGGGTCGCTCCCGGGCGGTCATCGGGGGGTCCGGGCGATGAGGCGCACCGCAGCTGCCAGGTCGTCGGCCACCAAGGCTCCGAGCGCGCTGGCCCGGGCGCGGTGCCCGGACCCCTGTCCGGTCGTGACCAGGATGGCCTTGCCCCCCAGTTCCAGTGCCGGCTCGAGATCGGATGCCCGGTCCCCGATGCACCAGCTGCCGAGGAGCTCCACCCCCAGCCGGGCGGCACCCTCCCGATGCAGTGCGGTCCCGGGCTTGCGGCACGTGCAGCCGTCCAGCGGACCATGCGGACACCAGAGGAAGAGGTCGATCGCGGCACCTCGGTCTGCCAGCTGGCGCACCACCTCCCGCTGCACGGCGAGGAAGTCCTCGACGCGATACCGGCCTCGGCCGATCCCCGACTGGTTGCTGATGACGATGCGGGCGCAGCCGGCAACCTCGAGCGAGGTCAGGGCCTCGGCTGCGCCCGGGATCAGGCGCACCTTCGTCGGATCGCCGAGGTAGCCGGGATCCTCGATGATGGTGCCATCGCGGTCGAGGAATACGGCGACGCGGGTCACGCGGAGACGGTGCGGAAGGCGTCTCGGACGCCGACGAGGTCGTCGTCGGTCAGCGTACGGGGGTCGAGAAGCACGCGATCTCCCTCGACACGAGTGATCACCGGGGGTCGGGCTTGCCGCAGTTGGCGGGCCAGCGCGCCAGCGGTGTGTGGCGCTGGGTCGAGCACAACCAAGGTGGTCGGCAGGGTCGCGCCGGGGAAGGCACCGCCGCCGACCACCGAACTCCCCTCCCGGAGCTCGAGTCGCGCGCCTTCGGCAAGGAGCAGCTGAGCCAGCTGCTCGGCCCGCCGAGCAAGCGACTCCCGCGAGGTTGTCAGCATCGCGAACACCGGGATGTCGCGCTGCGCGGTGGTGAAGTCGCGATGCAGCGCCAGCGTCGCCTCGAGCCCGGCGAGGGTGACCTTGTCGCACCGCATGGCGCGCGCAAACGGATTGCCGCGGCAGGTGGCGATCGCTGACCGTTCGCCGACAAGGCAGCCCGCCTGCGGTCCGCCCAGGAGCTTGTCGCCGCTGAAGGTCACCAGCGTGGCGCCGCAACGGAGCATGGCTGGCACGCCGGGCTCGCCGGTCAGACCCCACGGAGAGAGGTCATGCAGCAGGCCACTCCCCACATCGACGAGGTAGGGCACGCGCGCGCGACGCGCGAGGGCGGCCAGCGCCTCCGGATCGGGCGTCGCGGTGAATCCCGTCTGCGCGAAGTTGGAGCGATGCACGGTGAGGATCGCGGCGGTGGCCGGCGTGACGGCTCGCTCGTAGTCGTCGAGATGGGTGCGGTTCGTGGTGCCGACCTCGCGCACCACGACACCGGCCTTGGCCAGGATTTCCGGAATACGGAACGACCCGCCGATCTCGATCAGCTCGCCGCGCGAAAGCACCACCTCGCGCCCGGCCGGCCAGCGCGTCGGCAACCAGGATCTCGGGCCCGTCCTGGCCCGACCAGGCGCGAGCCAGGCCGATGCGGCGGCGCCCCGGTGTGGCATCGACGAACCCGAACCCCGATCGGCCCCGGTCGGCGATCCAGTCTCGTG
>CAWKBO010000011.1:0-18839 GCA_963847895.1 uncultured Gemmatimonadales bacterium | reverse complement strand
AAGGCGGATACCACGGCGATTACCTCCGCGAGAATGCCGCGACCCTGCTGGAGGGCGAAGGAAGGGAGTTTGCCGATCTCCCCCCGGACGCGGGGGTCGTGCGATGCCGCGAGGCGGGCGTGGCGATGCAGCGCGCTGAGCAGGACGCCACATTGGCGGAGTTCGGCGTGCGCTTCGATGTGGTCACATCGGAGGAGGCGCTCTACGCCTCGGGAAAGGTGGCGGCCGGGCTGGCGCGCCTCTCGGCCACCGGGCTGGTGTTCGAGGAAGACGGTGCGCTCTGGTTGCGCACCAGCGCGCACGGCGACGATCGCGACCGGGTGCTGCGCAAGTCCGACGACAGCTACACCTACTTCGTTCCCGACATCGCCTACCACATCGACAAGCACGCGCGCGGCTATGACGCCGTGATCGACGTCTGGGGTGCCGACCATCACGGCTACATCCCGCGCATGCGGGCGGCCATGGCGGTGCTCGGCTATCCCGACGACTGGTTCTCGGTCTCGATCGTGCAACTGGTGAAGGTGGTGCGCGGCGGCGAAGAAGTGAAGATGTCGAAACGTTCGGGCGAGTTTGTGACGTTACGCGATCTGTACGAGGAGGTCGGCGTTGATGCCGCCCGCTACTGGTTCCTGATGCGCCGGGGCGACTCGCACCTCGTGTTTGACATCGAGCTCGCCAAGGCGCGCACCGACGAAAACCCGGTGTTCTACGTCCAGATGGCCCATGCCAGGATGTGCGGCATTCGCCGCAATGCAGAGATCGCTGGGGTCGAGGCCGGATCGCAGCTCGACCTTGCGGCGCTGTCTGAGGATGACACCGCGCTGGTCAAGAAGCTGCTGTCGTTCCCCGAGGCCGTGGCGCGGGCGGCCCGGGACCATGAGCCGCACCGGATCACCACGTATCTCGAAGAGCTCGCGCGCCTGGTGCACGGCTGGTACCATGGTTCCCGCGTGCTCGGCGAGCCACCCGCCGTCGAACGTGCCCGACTCCTTCTGGCCCGGGCCACTGCGCAGGTGGTCACCAACGGCCTCGCCCTTCTCGGCATTTCTGCCCCGGACCGGATGTGATCCGATGACGCTTCTCGTGGTTGGCAGTGTCGCCCTTGATTCCGTATTCACTCCCTTCGGCGAAACCGCGGATGCCCTCGGCGGCTCGGCAGTTCACTTCGCGGTGGCGGCCTCGCTGCTACATCCCGTGCGGGTGGTCGGGGTGATCGGTGATGACTACCCGGTTGCCGAACTCGAGCGTCTCTCGGCTCGTGGCATCGACTGGTCAGGCGTTCGCCGGGTCAAGGGGGAGTCGTTCCGCTGGAAGGGGAAGTACTCCTATGACCTGCAGAGTCGTGAGACGCTGGAGACCCGGCTCGGGGTATTCGCCGATTTCAAGCCGGTGCTCGTGCCGGCTGCCGCGGCGGCGAAATTCGTTTTCCTCGGCAATATCGACCCGACGCTGCAGCTCGAGGTGCTCGACAGCGTGACCGCCCCCGTACTGGTGGCGTGCGACACGATGAACTACTGGATTCAGTCGAAGCGCGATGTCCTGATGGAGCTGCTCAAGCGCGTCGACCTGCTGATGGTCAACGACTCCGAAGCGCGTGAACTGTCGGGCGACTGGAACATTCACCGGGCTGGTCGCTGGATTCTCGCGCGCGGCCCGAAGCATGTGGTGATCAAGCAGGGCGAGTACGGGGCGCTGCTCATGGAGCCGGCCCGTTCCTTCCATATCCCGGCCTACCCGCTGGAGGAGGTCTTCGACCCGACCGGGGCCGGGGATGCGTTCGCGGGTGGGTTCATGGGGTACCTGGCTCGCGCCGGATCAGTGGACACCCAGCACTTCCGCCGCGCAATGGTTTACGGAGCGACGATGGGGTCGTTCTCGGTCTCCGGGTTCGACGTGAAGGGATTCGACGGACTCACCACGGTTGATGTCGAGAAGCGCGTCAGGAACTTCATCGATCTCACGCACATCCCCGAAGCCGAGCGCGTGACGTGACTCGAGCCGCTGTACGCCGCTGCGGGCGTGGATCTCGCGAGCGCCGAGGCCGCCAAGGAGCAGATTGGTCGGCTGGTGGCGAGCACGCGAACCGCTCACTCGGTGGGTCAGATCGGGGCGTTCGGAGGGATGGTCCGCGTTCCCGGCGGCATGCGCGCGCCGGTGCTGGTGATGAGCACCGACGGCGTCGGCACCAAGGTGCTCGTCGCGATGCAGGCCGGTCGCTACGACACCGTCGGCGAGGACCTGGTCAACCACTCGGTTAACGACATCCTGGTCCATGGCGCCCGGCCGCTCGCCTTCCTCGATTACATCGCCGGGCACCGCCTCCCGGTGGCGATGATCGCTCGGGGTAGTGGCGGGAATCGCCCGGGCTTGCCACGCCCACGCGGATGGCGCTTGCCGGGGGCGAAACCGCCCAGATGCCGGGTCTGTATGCCGAGAAGACCTTTGACCTGGCCGGGACGATCATCGGCGTGGTGGAAGAGGATGAGGCACTGCATGGCGAGCGCATTCGGCCCGGCGATGTCCTGGTCGCCCTCGCGTCAAGCGGCCTGCACACCAACGGCTATACCCTTGCCCGTCGGGTGTTGTTCGACCAGATGCACTGCACGCTGGACACCCCGGTTGCCGGGGGTGAAACGCGCGTTGTCGATGCCCTGCTCGCCGTCCATCGGAGCTATGCGACGACGATTCGTCCGGTGCTGGCGCACCTTCATGGGCTGGCGCACATCACTGGAGGGGGCATCGCGGGGAACCTGGTGCGGGTGCTGCCTGATGGGTGTCAGGCAATCATCGAGCCGGGATCGTGGCAGTGGCCGGCGCTTTTCGCCATGATCGCCAGCGGTGGGCCGGTATCGCGCGAGGAAATGCGGGACGTCTTCAATCTCGGGATCGGGATGATCGCCGTGGTGCCGCCGGCGAGTGTCGACGCCGTGTGCGCCACCGCCACCATCGCCGGAGTCGGAAGCTGGGTCTGCGGCGAGGTGCGATCCGGATCGCGCGGAGTGAGTTTTGCCGACTGACCAGTCGCTGATGCTTCGCGCCATCACGCTCGCGGCACAAGGATGGGGACGAGTGCATCCCAATCCGCTGGTCGGCGCCCTCGTCGTCGGCGAGAACGAGGTGATCGGCAACGGCTGGCATGCGGAGTTCGGCGGGCCGCACGCCGAACGGGTCGCGCTGGACCAGGCGGGTGCGGCGGCGAGAGGTGCCACGCTCTATACGACCCTCGAGCCCTGTGGACACAGCGGCAAGCAGCCGCCATGCGCGGACGCGATCGTCGCGGCCGGCATCGCGCGCGTCGTGGTTGCGATTGCCGACCCCAACCCGCTGGCCCACGGTGGGATGTCGCGCCTGCGCCAGTCCGGGATTGTCGTCGACGAGGGGGTTCTGGCGGCCGAGGCCGCGCGACAGAACTTCCGTTTTCTCCACCGATTCAGCCACTCGCCCCGACCATTCGTCGCGATCAAGCTTGCGGTGTCGATGGACGGCAAGCTGGCCGACTCGACCGGCGCCTCGCACTGGCTGTCGGGCCCGGAGGCGCGCGCTTGGGTGCACTGGCTGCGGGCCGGGTTCGGTGGGCTGGCCGTCGGTGGGAAGACCGCGGTGGCTGACGACGTGCGCCTCACGGTGAGGGCGCCCCTGCAGCCCCGCGAGCCGCCCACGCGTGTGGTATTTGATCGTCAGGGACAACTGGCCGCCGCCCACGGGATCTTCGCTGACGCCCGGCAGATTCCTGTCGTGGTTGTCATCGGGTCGCAGGTGGCCGCTGACCATCGCCTCAGGCTGGAGCACGCCGGGGCGAAAGTGCTCGTGGCCGACCATCTCGATTCAGCCCTTGCAGCGGTGGCGGCCGCCGGCGTGGACTCGCTCCTGGTGGAAGGTGGCGGGCGACTGGCTGGCGCGCTCCTGCGGGAACACCTGATAGATCGCATCTATCAGGTGCAATGTCCGGTCTGGCTGGGGCAGGGCGTCCCCGCCTGGAATGGCGTCGGCGAGGCTGCGATCGAAAGCGCCCCCCGCTGGCGAGTGATCGAGCGCCGCTCGCTCGGGAGTGACACCCTCATCGTACTGGAGTCCTGAGCGATGTTCACTGGAATCATCACGGCAGTGGGTGCCATCCACGAGGTCGCAGCGGTCGACGGCGGGCGTGAGCTGGTGATCGCGACGTCCTGGGACGATGTGGTGACGGGGGAGAGTATTGCCGTCGATGGGGCTTGCCTGACCGTCATGCGGGTGGAGGCTGCCGGGTTCCGGGTCCACGTCGTCACCACCTCGCTGGACCGCACCCGGATCGGCGAGTACCAGGCCGGGACGCGAGTCAACCTCGAGCGCGCTGTTCGTGCCGGCGACCGCCTTGGCGGCCACCTCGTCCAGGGACACGTCGACGGCGTCGGAACTGTCGTCTCGGTGCGACAGGCAGCTGACGCGCGGCTGCTCGACATCCAGGTGCCGTCGGAGGTGGCCGCGGTCTCGATTCCGCTCGGCTCGATCGCGGTTGACGGGGTTTCCCTGACGGTGAATGCGCTGCCAGCGTCCGGCGATCGTCCAGGTCTCGCTCATCCCGTTTACCTTGGAAGCACACCACGCTGGGCGAGAAGCGCCCGGGTGATCGCGTGCACCTCGAGGGAGATCACGTGGGGAAGTACGTCCGGCAGTTCATGCAGGCCCACTTGCCCCTCCGGGGGCGTCATGACCTCGACCCCGATCGAGCAGGCCATCGCCGACCTCCGGGCCGGGCGCATGGTCGTCGTGGTCGACGACGAGGATCGCGAGAACGAGGGTGATCTG
Organism: uncultured Gemmatimonadales bacterium; assembly: GCA_963847895.1. Lineage (GTDB taxonomy): Bacteria > Gemmatimonadota > Gemmatimonadetes > Gemmatimonadales > GWC2-71-9 > Palsa-1233. The sequence goes on along the minus strand of CAWKBO010000011.1, from coordinate 14,051 downwards.
GTCTGGCGGCCGAGCATGGTCACCGCCGACGCGATCAACTTCATGATGCGTGCACGGCCGCGGGTGGATCTGCCTGACGCTCACTCCCGAGGAATGCGACCGCCTCGACTTGCCGCAGATGGTGGAGCAGCAACACCGAGCGAACAGCGACCGCCTTCACCGTCACGATCGACGCCGCCCGGCGATTCGGCGTCACCACCGGGCATCTCGGCGGCGGATCGCGCCACCACCATTCGCGTGGCGATCGATCCCGCGACCTCTCCGGCCGACCTGCGCCGCCCGGGCCACATCTCGCCGCTGCGCGCGCGGCCGCGGGGCGTGCTCCAGCGCGTCGGTCACACCGAGGCAAGCGTCGACCTTGCACGTCTGGCGGGGCTTCGTCCGGCCGGGCGTGATCTGCGAGATCCTCGAATGCCGATGGCACGATGGCGCGCCTCCCGACTCGAGCGCTTCGCGAACGAACACGGCCTGGCGCTGGTGTCGGTCGCCGACCTGGCTGGCCTACCGGCTCCGCACCGAGCAGCTGGTGCACCGGATCGCCGAGGCGCGGCTGCCGACCGAGTTCGGCGAGTTCCGGGTGATCGGCTACCGCAACGACGTCGACCACGCCGAGCATGTCGCGCTGGTCTATGGCGAGGTCCAGGGCGCAACGCGACGTGCTGGTACGGATGCACTCCAAGTGCCTCACCGGCGACGTCTTCCATTCGCTGCGGTGTGACTGCGGCATCCAGCTGCACCGCGCCATGGAGCTGATCGCGCGGCAGGGCGCGGCGCGATCGTCTACCTCGACCAGGAAGGGCGGGGAATCGGCCTGCTCAACAAGCTCCGCGCCTATCAGCTGCAGGACCAGGGCGACGACACGGTGCGAGGCCAACGAACGGCTCGGCTTCAAGCCCGACCTGCGCGATTTCGGCATCGGCGCGCAGATCCTTCGCGACCTCGGACTCTCCACGCTGCGCGTGATGACCAACAATCCCCGCAAGCTGGTCGGCCTCGAAGGGTACGGCCTCGAGATCGTCGAGCGGGTGCCGCTGATCGCCGACACGACGCCCGAAAACCAGGCCTACCTCGACGCCAAGCGCGACAAGCTTGGCCACCTGTTTGCCCACTGATCCCGATGCCGGTATTCGACAGTCGGATCGAGGCGCGCGGCCGGGTCGCCGTGCTGGTGTCGCGCTACCACGAGCGGATCACCGAGCCGGCTGCTCGATGGGGCGCTTGAGGCATGTCACGAGGCCGGCCTCGTCGATGACGAGGTCGACGTGATCTGGGTGAGCGGCGCGTTCGAGCTCGGCGTCGCGGCGGCCGCGGCGGCACACAGCGATCGGTACCTCGCCCTCGTGGCGCTCGGAGTCGTGATTCGCGGCGAGACGCCCCACTTCGAGTTCGTCGCGGGAGAAACCGCGGCAGCACTTTCCCGGCGTCGCCACCGAGACGCTCGTACCGGTGGGCTTCGGGCTGCTCACCTGCGACACCATGGAGCAGGCCGTCGCCCGGGCCGGCGGTGCGGCGGGCAACAAGGGGCGCGAAGCGGCCGAGGCCGCGCATCCGCACCGCCAATGTGCTGCGCCAGGCGCTGGAGGAATGATGCTCCGCCAGGAATCGCGCCGTCGCGCGCGGGCATTGCAACTGCTCTACTCACTTGATGGTGCCGCCGCGCCCGATGTCGAGCAGTGCAGCGGTCGGGCTGGCCCGTCTGACCGGGCCGGAACCTGGCGTGACCGATGAGGCCAGGGCCCTGGCCGGAGCGGTGCTGGCGCATCGAGAGGATCTCGACCGGCAGGTGAGCAGCGCTGCGGACAACTGGCGCATCGAACGGGTGGCGATCATCGAGCGCAATATTCTCCGCCTCGGGATTCACGAACTCATGGTCGGCCTGCTGCCGGCCAAGGTGGTCATCGACGAATCGCTCTGGCTGGCCCATCGCTTTGCGGGACCCGAAGGCGCCGCCATTCATCAATGGCGTGCTTGATCGGGTGGCCCGCGACCTCGGCCGGCTGTAGGGTTGGCGCGGTGAACATCCTCCTCGTCAATTGGCAGGACCTGCGGAACCCGCACGCCGGCGGGGCGGAGATTCATCTCTTCGAGCTCTTCTCGCGCCTGGCCGGGCGCGGGCATCGGGTCCGGCTGGTCTGTTCGAGCTTTCGAGGCGCCGCGGCCGTCGAGGAGGTCGATGGCATCGAGGTGCATCGCCGGGCCGGCCGCCACTCCTTCGCGCTCGAGGGTCGCGGCGCGGTGTTCGACGCCTTGCGCGACGAGCCGGCCGATGTCCTCGTCGATGACATCAACAAGCTGCCGCTCTACACGCCCGACGCTGACGGATCGTCCCGTCTACGCCATCATCCCCCACCTGTTCGGGACTACGGCCTTTCACGAGGTATCGTGGCCGATGGCGACCGTGGTCTGGCTGGCCGAACGGGCGATCCCCGCGACCTATGCCAGGGCGTGGTTTCATGCAATCAGCGATTCCACCAAGGCCGACCTGGTGGCGCGCGGTATCCCGAGCGAGCGCATCGCGGTGGTCTATCCTGGTGTGGACAGTGTCCACTATGCCCCGGACCCCGGCACCCCCCGGTTTGACCCGCCCCGCTTCGTCTATATCGGACGGCTCAAGCGGTATAAGGGCGTCGAGTTCCTGATCGACGCCCTGGCGATCGCGCGACGGGCGCGTCCCGACCTGACCGTCGACATCGCCGGGAGTGGGGACGACCGCCCTCGACTGGAGGCGATCGCCCGCGATCGCGGGGTGGCAGGAGCGGTCCGCTTCCGGGGGTTCGTCGACGAGGCCACAAAGCTCTCGCTCTTGCGGGGAGCCGTGGCGAATGTATTTCCTTCCCCGAAGGAGGGTGGGGGATCACGGTGATGGAGGCGGCGGCCTGCGGCACCCCCTCCCTGGCGTCAGATTCGCCGGGACTCAGGGACTCGGTCCGCGACGGCCTGACCGGCCACCTCGTTCCGCACGGCGACGCCGACGCGCTGGCCGGTCAGATGGTGCGGCTCGCGGGTGATCCGGCCGAGGTGCAGCGGCTCGGCATGGCCGCCCGCCGCCATGCTGAGCGGCTGAATTGGGCCCTCGCGGCTGACGCCGTCGAGACCCACTTGAAGGAGTTGGTGGCCGGGGACGATCCCCCGCCATCGTTCGCCACCAGGGGAGGACGTTCCTCCCCGATTGCAGGGTGAGGCCGAGTGCGCTTCCGCGACTTTCTCACCAATCCCGAGCTGCAGCTCGAGGCCCTGACGGGGAACTCGGGCTCGACCGCCTGGTACCGGACGCCGACCTCGCGTCCCCGGGGCTGGCCCTGGCCGGGTACCTCCTGCGGTTCATCCCCGACCGGATGCATGTGCTGGGCGAAACCGAGATCACCTATCCTCGGATCGCTCGACGCCCTCACGCGCCGGGCGGCGCTGGAGGGATTCTTCCAGTTCGATCTGCCGGCGGTCTTCATCACCAAGCACCTCGACGCGCCCGAGCCATTGCTCGACCTGGCGCGCAATCGGCATGTTCCCGTGCTCCGCTCGACCCTCAAGACGGCCGAGTTCTACCGGCGCATCAAGCCGATCATCGAAGATGCCTTCGCGCCCAGCACCACCTTGCATGGGTCGCTCGCGGACGTCTATGGTGTGGGCCTGCTCTTCATGGGACGGTCGGGTATCGGCAAGAGCGAGTGCGTGCTCGACCTGGTGGAGCGTGGGCATCGACTGGTGGCGGATGACGTCGTGAAGGTCACCCGCCGCGGAACGGATGTCCTCATCGGGCAGGGCCACGAGCTCGCCGCGCACCACATGGAAATCCGCGGCGTCGGCCTGATCGACATCCCGGCGCTGTTCGGCGTCCGGTCGGTGCGCCAGCAGAAGCGGATCGAGGTGGTGGTGCAGCTCGAGGATTGGGAAACCGCCAAGGACGTGGATCGCACCGGGTTGGTCCGCGACACAATGACCATCCTCGACGTCGGGATCACCAAGGTAATGGTCCTGCTCAACCCGGGAAAGAACATCACGGTGATCGCGGAGGTCGTGGCCATGATGCAGCTCCTGCGGTACAGCGGCGTGGACGTTCCCACCGCCTTCAATGAGCGCCTGATCAAGCGGATGCGGGAACAGCGGGGTGTGCGCGAATACCTGCGGGATGACATCGAATGACCAAGCTCCATGGCGTGATTGTGGGACACGCGGGACTCGCTTCGGCCCTGGTCGGCGCCGTCGAGCAGATCGCGGGTCAGGGCGGCGGGCTGACGGCGGTGTCGAACGCCGATTGCGACCGCGACGGACTCGAGGACCGAATCATGGCCGCGGTGGGCGATCAGCCGACGGTCGTCTTCATCGACATGCCGGCCGGTTCCTGCCTCTTCGCAGTGATGCGCCGGTTGCAGTCGCTGCCCGATGTCCGGGTCGTGACCGGGGTGAATCTCGCGATGCTGCTCGAGTTCGTGTTCAATCGCGACGGCACGCCGGCCGATGCGGCAGAACACCTCGCTCAGGTCGGCGCCCGCGCCATCGCGGCGCTCTGATGCCGCTGGTGCTCTGTCGGGTGGATGACCGGCTGGTCCACGGCCAGGTGGTCATCGGCTGGGGACGGCCCCTGGCCACCCATCTCATCGTGCTGGTCGACGACGGCGTGCGACAGAGTGAATGGGAACAGAACCTGTACCGGATGGCGGTCCCGCAGGGGGTCGACATCATCTTTGCGAGCACCGCCGAAGCGGTAACGCAGCTGCACGCGTGGGGAGCCGACCCCCGGCAGGGCATCCTCCTCACCGGCGGACGTGGCGACGATGGCCGCCCTGCATGACGCCGCGCCGGACGTGATCCACCGCATCAACCTGGGAGGATTGCACCACCGGCCCGAGCGACGCGAGTGCCTGCGTTACGTCTACCTCGATCCTGTTGACGAACAGGTGCTCACGCGCCTCGGCGCCGAGGGGGCGGTGATCGAGGCGCAAGACCTCCCGACCAGTCGGCCGGTGAGCCTCGCCGAGTTGCTGGCATGACCATCGAACCTTTTGCCCTGCTGGCCTGGCTCGCGTGGGGCACCCTGGTCGGTGTCGACTTCGTCACGGTGCCGCAGGGACTGCTCTCGCGGCCGATTGTTGCGGCGAGCGTGACCGGGCTGCTCCTGGGTGATCCCGGCGCGGGACTCGTGGTCGGGATGACGCTCGAGCTGTACGCCCTCGATGTGCTGCCGATCGGGGCAGCGCGCTATCCCGACTTCGGGATCGCGGCTGTGGCCGCCGCGGCTGCCGCGGCTCACAGTCCCGCGGAAATGGCACCGGCGCTGGCCGGGCTCGTCGGATTGCCGATGGCCATGCTCGGAGGATGGTCCCTCCAGCGCCTGCGCCGCCGCAATGCCGTGTCAGTGGTGCGCCGGTTCGAGCGCGTTGCCGCCGGCGATGCCCGGGCCATCTGGGAGCTGCAGCGCAACGGCTTCGTCCGCGACGGATTGCGATCACTGGCGGTCACGGTGGTGGGTGTCGATCGTGGCACTGCTGATCACCCGCATCCCTTGGAGCGATCTCCAGCACACCGCACTGCTGTCCTGGGCCGCCGTCGCCGGCGGACTGGTCGCAGTGCTGAGCGGAGCAGTGCGGAGTTCCGGCGACGGCGCCCGGCGGCGCTGGCTCGCGATCGGACTCGGGCTCGGCATCCTCGTGGTGCTGATCCGGTGAAGCCGCGCGCTGCGGCACTGCTCCGGCTCTATGGCGTGCAGGCCGCGTGGACATACGAGCGGATGTCTGGAATCGGCGTGGGCCACGCCGCGGCACCGATGCTCCGGGAGCACTACGCTGCGAGTTCCGTCGAGGCTCGACGCGCGGCCGTGGCGCGATCGGCCGAATTCTTCAACTCCCATCCCTATCTGGCCGGTATCGCCGTCGGCGCGGTGGTCAAGGCGGAGCGCGATGGCGTGCCTGGGCCAGTCATCTCGCGACTTCGGACCGCGCTGTCCGGGCCACTCGGGGCGATCGGTGACCAATTGATCTGGGCGGGCTGAAGTTCCTGCGCTGATCGGATTCACTCTCGCCCTGGTGCCGTGGTTCGGCATCTGGACCGTGTTGGCGGCAGTGGTGATCCACAACGTGATGCGATACCGGCTGACATCGTGGGGCCTCGACCTCGGGATTGCGCGAGGGACTCCAGGTTGGCTCGGCGCTGCAGCGGAGCTGGCTGCCGCGCCGCGGCGGAGGACGCCCAGCGGCTGGCGGCCTTCGCCGTCGGGCTGGCCATTCCCCTCGTTGCGTCGGCGCCTGCTCGACCGGTCTGCCGTGGCGCGGCGCCCTTGGCTTCCTCACGGTGGTGCTGGTTGCGCAGCTTCCTGGCGGTGGCCCCGGGCACGCGCTCCCGCGTGACGGGGTTGCGGGTCGGACTCGGCCTGCTGGCGCTGGCCCTCATTGTCGTGGGAGAGTTCGCATGATCGAACGGGAAGCGACCATCGTGAACTCCCTGGGCATGCACGCGCGACCGGCCGCAAAGGTCGTCCGCATCGCATCGACATTCCGGGCACACGTCGAGCTGGAGCACAACAAGCAGGTCGTCAATGGCAAGAGCATCATGGGGGTCATGACCCTCGCGGCAGAGTGCGGAGCCACCGTGCGGATCCGCACCGACGGCGAGGACGAGGAGGCTGCCATGGCGGCGCTGCTCGACCTCATCGCGAAGGGCTTCGGCGAATCGTGACCGACCGCATCATCCGTGGCGTGGGAGTCTCCCCCGGGGTGGCGATCGCCCCGGCGATCACCGTGCGGTGGGCGTTTCCCGACGTGCCGGACCGGACGGTTGCGCCGAGCGAACTCGAGCACGAAATCCACCGGCTCCACACGGCCGTCGATGCCGTGGTTCTCGAGCTCCAGGCGTTGCGCGAGCGAACCCACCAGCGAGCGGGCGCCGAAGAGGCGGGCATCTTCGACGCCCAGATGATGATGGCGCGTGATCCGGATGTCCTTGCCGGGATCGAACTGCTGATCCGCAAGAACCACCTCGCGGCGGAGACGGCCTACGAGTTCAAGGCGCTCGAACTGCGCAACGCCTGGCAGAACTCCCGCTCGTCGGTGATGCGGGATCGCGTCGCGGACCTGGCGGCGATCCAGCTGCGCACCATCGGGCATCTGCTGGGGACGGGCACCGAGGAAGCGTGGCTCGGCGAAATCACCGAGCAGGTGGTGCTGGTCGCCCACGAGCTGTCGCCGGGGCTCACCGTGCAGTTCGACCGCGAACTCGTGGTCGGCCTGATCAGCGAGGAGGGAACCCGCACCTCGCATACGGCGATCCTGGCGCACTCGCTGGGCATTCCGGCGGTCATGGGCGTTCCCGGGGCGATGGAGCGAATCAAGGAAGGGACGGTGTGATGCTCGACGGCCAGTCCGGCCTGATCATCCTCGATCCCACCTCGGACGAGTTCGATGCAGCGCGCGTCCAGTCCGTCCGCCGGCATAAGCTCGAACTCCAGCTCGAGGGAATCTCGGGCGAGCGCGGCGATCACCCCGGATGGGGCGCCGCATCATGCTACAGGGCAACGTCGACCTTCCCGAGGAAGTCGAAGCGGCGGTTCGGCACGGGGCCGAGGGCGTCGGGCTCCTGCGCACCGAGTTCCTGATGATGGGCCGGACCACCCTGCCATCCGAGGATGACCAGACCGAGTACTACCGGCGGATCGGCGCCGCGTTCGCCGGCCAGCCGGTGGTTGTCCGCAGCTATGACCTCGGCGGCGACAAGTTCCCGGTGGCGTTCGACGCCGGGCACGAGGCCAATCCGATGCTGGGGTGGCGCTCGATCAGGGTGTGCCTCGATCGCCCGGAGATCTTCCGGCCGCAGTTGCGCGCCATCCTCCGGGCCGCGGCCGACCGGACCATCGAACTCATGCTTCCGATGGTCGTCTCCATCGACGAGGTCGAGCAATCGCAGGGCGATTCTTGCCGAGGAGGCTGAATCGCTGCGGTCCGCCGGGATCCGGGCCGCTGCTGATGTGCCCGTCGGAGTGATGATCGAGACCCCGGCGGCGGTGCTGCTGGCGCGCGAGCTGGCGCGGCGCTGTGCCTTTCTGAGCGTCGGCAGCAACGACCTGACGCAGTACACCCTCGCCCTCGATCGGGGCAACGCCCGACTCGCCGATCGGTTCTCCTCGCTTCATCCAGCCGTGGTGCGCCAGCTGCGGGATATCCGGATGGCGGCCGAGGAGGCTGGCATTCCGGCCTCAGTCTGCGGCGAAATGGCCTCCGATCCGCTCGGCGCCGTCCTCCTGCTCGGGCTGGGGTACGACAGGCTGAGTGTGGCCCCGCCATCCATTCCGCTGGTGAAATGGGTGGTCAGGCACCTGCCGGTCGCTCCGGCCCGGGAAGCTGCTGCTGCGGCCATGCAGGCGACTTCCACGCACGAGATCGAAGGCATCCTGCGCGAAACTCTGGGGCGCTATCTCGACTTGCGGCTGGTCGATCCGTCCCTCGCGTTGCCGCGTCCCGCATCGGGCACTAGCTTGCCGCGGTCTGTCTGATGCCATCGGGTTCACCCTAGCGCCGAAGCCTTTGCCCATGCGCCATGTATTTACGTCCGAGTCGGTGACCGAAGGTCACCCGGACAAGGTAGCCGACCAGATCTCCGATGCGGTGCTCGACGCCATCCTGGCCCGTGATCCGGTCGCCAGGGTCGCGTGCGAGACGATCGTCACCACCGGAATGGCCATGGTGGCCGGGGAAATCACCACCACGGCCTACGTCAACATTCCCGATATCGTGCGCTCCACGATCGAGCGGATCGGATATGTTGACGCGAGCATGGGGTTCGATCATCGCACCTGTGCGGTGCTCTCCTCGATCGACCGGCAATCTCCCGACATCGCCCAGGGCGTGGATGCCAAGAACGCCGATGAGCAGGGGGCCGGTGATCAGGGGATGATGTTCGGGTATGCCACCGACGAGACCCCGGAGTTCATGCCGCTGCCGATTGTCCTGGCGCACCGGATGGCCGAGCGCCTCGCGGCGGTGCGACGGGGCGGGCGGGGCGTGCCGCAACACCTCTGGCTGCGACCCGACGGCAAGACCCAGATCTCGGTTGAGTACGAGGGCGACCGGCCGATCGGCGTCCGGGCCGTCGTGGTGTCGACGCAACACGACGAGCTCGACGGCCGGAAGACCGCTCTCCCAGCGGACCATCCGCGAGGCGATGATCAGCGACGTGATCGCGCCGGTGCTCGACGACTTCGGGATCGACTACGCCCGAACGCGCATCCACGTCAATCCGACGGGCCGCTTCGTGATCGGCGGTCCGCAGGGCGATGCCGGACTGACCGGGCGAAAGATCATCGTCGATACCTACGGCGGGATGGCCCGGCACGGCGGGGGAGCCTTCAGCGGCAAGGACCCGACGAAGGTCGATCGCTCGGCGGCCTACGCCATGCGGCATGTCGCGAAGAATTCGTCGCCGCCGGGCTGGCGAGGCGGTCGAGGTGCAGGTGGCCTACGCCATTGGCGTGGCGCGGCCGGTTCGGTCTTTATCAACACCTTCGGAACGGGGAAGGTCTCCGACGAGCGCCTCGAACGCGCCGTGCGCGAGGTGTTCGACTTCGTCCGGCCCGCCTGATTGCCGACCTGAAGCTGCGCCAGCCGATCTATTCGGCCACGGCGGCCTATGGCCACTTCGGCCGCAAGCCGGAGAAGGGCACCTACGACGAACCCGATCGCAAACCGCATCGGGTGGAACGATTCACCTGGGAGCGGACCGATCGGATCGCCGATCTGCGCGCCGCTGCCAAGGCCTAAGGAAATCTCATGACGACGATCTCTCTCGACGCCCCTTACGACGTCCGCAGTCTCGACCTGGCCGATGAAGGCAAGCGGCGCACCGAATGGGCCGAGCGCTCGATGCCGGTGCTGCGCCAGATCCGCGAGCGCTTCCAGCGGGAACGGCCGCTCGCCGGCCGACGGTGTCCTGCTGCCTCCACGTCACCACCGAGACGGCGAACCTGATGGCGACCCTCCGCGCCGCCGGCGCCGAGGTCGCCCTGTGCGCCTCGAATCCCCTGTCGACCCAGGACGACGTGGCCGCGCACTTGGTGCGCGACCATGGCGTCCACGTCTATGCGATCAAGGGCGAGGACCACGAGACTTCTACACCCACCTCGCCCAGGCGCTCGCCTTCGGTCCGGACCTGACGCAGGACGATGGTGCCGACCTCGTCGGTTCGCTCCACATGGTCCAGCTGGGCCGCCTGGACGATCTCGCCGGGCCGATCCGTCGCCTGATCGAGGCAATGTCCCCGGCGGAGCGGAAGCGCTCGTCGGCCGCGTGAGCGGCTCGACCGAAGAGACGACGACGGGCGTGATTCGCCTCAAGGCAATGGCGAAGGAGGGGATCCTCGCCTTCCCGATCATTGCGGTCAACGACTCGCGCACCAAGCACATGTTCGACAATCGCTACGGCACGGGCCAGTCGACGCTCGATGGCATCGTCCGGGCGACGAACGTCCTCGTGGCCGGCAGCACCTTCGTGGTGGCAGGCTACGGCTGGTGCGGCCGCGGGTCGCGATGCGCGCCCGGGGCGCCGGGCACAAGTGGTGGTGACCGAGGTCAATCCGGTCGCCGCGCTCGAAGCCCGCATGGATGGGTTCGAGGTGATGACCATGGCAATGGCGGCGCCGATTGGCGATGTCTTCTGCACGCTCACCGGCAATGTCCATGTCATTCGCACCGAGCACTTCCAGCAGATGAAGGATGGCGCGATCGTCTGCAACTCGGGACACTTCAATGTCGAACTCGATCTCGAAGCACTCGCCGGGATCGGAACGAGCGCCGTCACGTGCGGAATTTCGTCGAGGAGTTCTGCGTCAATGGCCGCCGCATCCTGGTGCTTGGCGAAGGGCGCCTGATCAACCTGGCCGCCGCCGAGGGGCACCCGGCCTCCGTAATGGACATGTCGTTCGCCAATCAGGCACTCGCCGCCGAGTACCTCGTCAAGAACGAGGCCACCCTCGCCGTGCCGTGCACAAGCTGCCGCCGGAAGTCGATGCGCAGATTGCCAGCCTCAAGCTGGCCGCCATGGGGACGAAGTATGACGTGCTCACGCCGGAACAGGTGACCTATCTGGCAAGCTGGGACGCAGGAACCTGATTCCCCTCGCGCTCCTCCTGGCCGTTGTTTCACCGCAGCAACCACCGGCCCCGGCCCAGCCGCGCAGCGCGCCGGTGGAGGTTGCCGGGCAGGTGCTGCGCCGGACCCCCAGCGACTCGGTCCCGATCGCTCGCGTGATGGTGGTGCTCCATCGCGTCGGCCAGGATGTGCAGGGTCCGGTCCACTCGGTGGAGAGTGACGCCAGCGGCCGTTTCCGGATGCGAATCAGGCCGGACACGAGCGCGATCTACCTCCTCAGCGCCCGCTACCTCGGCGTCGACTACTTCGCCCCGCCGCTCTTCCGCGATGCGCAGCATCCCGATCGCAACCTGCTCCTGATGGTCTACGACACCTCGTCCACGATCGCGTTGACCGTGTCCTCGCGCGACCTGGTGGTCGGGGCCGTGGACCAGTCCGGAAGTCGCGCTGTGGCCGACCTGATCTTGCTGAGAATCAAGGCATGGTGACGCGGCTGGCGGGGATTTCACGCACCCCGCCTGGCGCATGCCGCTTCCGCGTCGTGCCCTGGAGATGAGCTTGGGGAGGGCGACTTCGCCATGGATGCCGTGGTGCAGCGATCGGACTCCCTCCTGCTCGCGGCGTCGATTCCGCCGGGCATGCGCCAGCTGACGCTCACCTACCGCATTCCCGGGGATGTCTCGCGCTTCGAGATTCCCATCGACCGAGACCTGCCTTCGGTTGTGGTGCTCGCGGAGGATAGCGCCATGGTCGTTCGGGGCGGATTCGTGCGTCGCGACACGATGACGGTGGCCGGGCGGCGCTTCACGACATGGGACGGGGCGTTGCGCGGCGGGGAACCGCTGGTGCTCGAGTCCCGGCTCCTGCCGCTCGACATGGGTGCTCCCGGCGATGATCGCCCTGCTCGCGGCCGCCTGGTCGGTGTCGGGGTGGCGACTTCCCGGCGTCCCCCCGCCGCCGGGGTGGCTGGCGCGGACAAGTGGGCGGCCATCATCCCGCGGCCGATGTCCTCCTGGATCGCCTCGCAGCCCTCGATGCCGCACACGCCGGCGGTCCCGGCAGCGTCTCCGCTTCGCAATGGCAGACGTACCGGGAAGAGCGTGCCCGGCTGAAGGACGACCTCGCCGCCCTCTTGCCGAGGTGAAGGAACCGTCCCTAGCTTCGCCTGAACAACTGAAGTGTGTTCGCGAATGGGGACGCTCGGAAGTCCGGTGCAATACCGGCGCGGCCCCGCCACTGTAACGGGTTGTTGCTGCTCGTCGCTCACTTTGCCACTGGGATGATCCCGGGAAGGCGAGCGGCGCACCCGAAGCCAGGAGACCTCTCCGTTCGCGCCACCTGCAATCCCTCGGGGGAGGGAACGGTGGCGTGCAGTGAAGTCACGCGCCCATCGGGCCGGCTTCGTCTTCGCGCCCATCTCCTCTCCCGCACTGGAGATGGGCGTTTTCACATGACCGCACTGCTGCCCCGCCCCGTTCCCGCCTCGCGTTGCCGATCCTGGTGATCGTCGCGTGCGTCGCGTGCGTCGTCGGGCTGCTGCTCGGCGCGGTGGCCTATTCGCCGGCGGCGATCGCACGCGGCCCTGCGCCATGCCGGCGGGATCGATGCCACCATCATCCGGGAGACTGCGCCTGCCCAGGGTCGTGCTGGCCTTCGGGGTCGGTGGGGCACTGGCCGTGGCCGGCGCCTCGCTGCAGGCGTTGTTGCGCAACCCGCTGGCCGAACCGTGGCTCCTCGGCCTGAGCGGCGGAGCCTCGCTGGGAGCCGTGATCGCGATCACCATCGGGCTGCCTGCCGGGCTGAGTGTCGCGGGATGTGCGACCCTGGGTGCGCTCGCGGCCGTGGCCGCTGGTCTACCGGATCAGTAGTGTGGCGGGGCGTCGGCTCGATCCGAAGGGTGCTGCTGCTCGCGGGAGTCGTCGTCGGGGCGTTTTCCGGTGCAGATCACGACGGCGATCCTCGCGCTGACCGATCCGTTCACCTTTCATTCGGCGACCATGTGGTTGTTCGGCGGGTTCGGGCGTGCCTCGTGGCGAGTAGTGGGGCAATTCGTGCTCGTGGCCGCTGTGCCGCTTGGCGTGCTCTGGTGGTTGTCACGCGCGCTCGATCGCCTGGCCCTCGGGGACGAGACGGCCGCCATGCTCGGCGTCGATGTTGAACAGACCCGGCGCCTCGTGATCATTGCGACCACCATCCTCACCGCCGCGAGCGTCGCCGCGGCCGGAGTGATCGGGTTCGTCGGGCTGGTGGTGCCACACTCGCTCCGCGCGATCGTTGGGCCGCTCCACCGCCGTCTCCTGCTGGCTGTCTTCCTCGCTGGCGGAGCATTCACCGTGCTGGCCGATGCCGCGGCCCGCACGGTGCTCCGACCTTCCGAGCTGCCGGTCGGGGTCGTCACCGCGCTCGTCGGCGTGCCGCTCTTCGCGGTCCTCCTTCGCCGGAGTCTGCGGGTTGGGCCTCGAGGCATCCGGCCTGTCGGTGATGATCCGCGGCGCCCACATCGCCCGCACTCGAGGGGGTGGCATTCGCCGTCAGCGTGGGGGAATTCGTCGCGGTGGCCGGCCCGAACGGAAGTGGCAAGACGACCCTGCTCCGCGCGCTGCTGGGCTTGGTGCCGGCGACAGCCGGTCGGGGTGATCCTCGCTGGCCTGGCTCGCCACGTGGAGCCGGCGTGCCTTGGCCGAGATCAATCGGCGCGCTCCCGCAGCGTGAGGAGCCGGCTTTCCCGCTCACGATCGAGGAGGCGGTGCTGATGGGGCGTTGGTCTCGCCTTGGACCCGTTGCCGCCGCCGGCAGCCGCGGATCGAGGCGGCGATCGCCGAGGCGCTCGCGCGGTGTGATCTCGTCGGGTTTGAGCGTCGCGGCATTGACACCCTCTCTGGCGGCGAGTGGCAGCGTGTCCGCCTCGCCACGGGCACTGGTCGCTTCGCCGCGTCTCCTCCTGCTCGACGAGCCAACCGCAGCCCTCGACCTTGGCCATGAG
>CAWKBO010000010.1:0-57789 GCA_963847895.1 uncultured Gemmatimonadales bacterium | reverse complement strand
TCCCCGATCCGCCATCGCCGTGGCAGGCGATAACCTGAGAGCATGCCCCGCACCCGTGTTGCACCGCCGGCCGAGCCCCTGACCGAGCCGGCCCCCGAACCGACGCCGCCCTTGCCCGGCCGACTCGGCCAGGAGCTGGTCCGGGCCGGCCTGGCCAGCCTCGAGGAGATCGAGGCGGCGATCTTCGAGGCCCACCGGACCCATCATCGTCTCGGTGAAGTGCTCATCGAGCGCGGCGTCCTTGAAGAGCGCGATGTCTACCGCGCTCTCGCGACGCTGCACGACATTCCCTTTCGCAGCAGCGAAGAACTCCTCACCCAGATCGATTCGTCCCTGGCACTGGCCGTGTCGATGCGATTCCAGGAATTCCATCACGTGATGCCGATCGCCCTGCCACGGCCACCGACTGCGTCGCGACCAGCAATCCGCAGACTGCAGGTGCCCGAACTCGGCGCCGCACTGAACGCCGAGGAGTGGACATGGTGCTCGTCACGCCAACCGACCTGCGCGCCTGCGGATGGCGCTGGCGCTGGAGCAGACCGGCAAGGACCAGGCCCGCGCCCCTGCTGCAACAGGCGCAGGATCTCCTCGCCCGGACGGATCGAGCAACGAGTCGGCCCTCCGGCTGCTCGACGAACTCCTCCTCGACGCGGTCGCGGAACGGGCGAGCGACATCCACGTCGAGACCTATCGCGGCCGCACCAGGATCCGCCTCCGGATTGATGGCGACCTCCGCGACCTCAAGCACTACAACCTCACCGATCTGCAGCGCCTCGGCCTCGTGAACGTGATCAAGGTGCGCGCCGGACTCGATATCGCCGAGCATCGGCTGCCCCAGGGTGGACGCTTCGCCACACGCTCCGGCAAGCAGTCGTTCGACATCCGCACCCAGACCCAGCCCTGCCTGCACGGCGAACATGTGGTCATGCGGCTCCTGCCGCAGGACACAAGCTCGTCGGCATCGACGAACTCGGCTTCCCGCCGAGCAGATCGCCAAGGTGTACCGCCGACTGCTCGACTCACCCGGGCGGCCTGATCCTGGTGGTGGGCCCGACCGGCTCCGGCAAGTCGACCACGCTCTACGCCGGGCTGCAGGTGCTCGCCGCCGATACGTCGCGCAAGGTGATCACGGCCGAGGACCCGATCGAGTACGCACTCGACGGGATCCAGCAGACGCAGGTGCGTCCCGAGATCGGCTTCGAGTTCGCGAGCGCGATGCGCGCCTTCGTGCGCGAGGATCCCGATGTGATCCTGGTGGGCGAGATCCGCGACGGGGAAACCGCGCTGGAGGCGCTGCGGGCGTCGCAGACCGGACACCTGGTGCTCTCCACCCTGCACTGCAACGACACGGTCGACGCGGTGCAGCGACTGGTCGATCTCGGCATGCACCCCAACTCCATCGCGAGCGAGCTGCTCGCCGTCTTCTCGCAACGCCTGGCCCGCCGGATCTGTGACGGCTGCCGCGCGCCGACGACGCCCACCCGGTGCTCGCGGCCGAAGTCTTCCCCGACGGCATCCCGGCCGAGATGCACTTCTTTAAGGGGACGGGCTGCGATCACTGCCGCGGCAGCGGCTGCTATGGCCGGATCGCCGCGATCGAATACCTGCCGGCCTCGCCGGAACTGCGGCTCGCCATCTCCCGCCGCGCCACGGTGGACGAACTGCGAGGCCACGCGCTCAAGGCCGGACTGATGCCACTGCGGGAGCACGCCCTGACCTCGTGCGGCGGGGATCATTCCGCTGGAGGAGCTGAAGATGATGCTGCCGCCGGAGCGACTGGCTCCCGACCGGGGGCGGGGCCAGGCCGCCGAGTAGTCGGTCCGGGGACCCCAGGGGGCGCCGTCCGAAGTATCGCCTGCGTGCCACACCATCCAGCAAGCCAGCCGCACCAGGCTCCCGCAGGGTAGCGCGATGCGCGCGCGATTGATCAAACTCTCGGTGTCGCTGCGGGGGAGCTCCTGGTTCCTCCCCGCGCTCATCGCGCTGTGCGCCGACGCCGCGATCGCGATCGCGCTCGTGATCGACCGGACCTACGGACCGTGGGACCTCGGCGGGATGGTCGCGATCGGCGCGTTCATCTACCTGGTGCACCAGGTCGACCAGGTGGTCCAGATCGCCGCCCGCGCCCTCTCGCCGTCGCTCAACGATCCGTTCACCGCCATGACCTGCATCGACTGGCTCGGGGCAATCCTCCAGCGCTTCGCCGAGCTGCCCCGGGCCGAGCTCGACCGCTTGGCGGTCGCAGCCGAATGCCGGGTCGGCAATCCCGCCGAGCTGGTGGGGCTGCGCGCGGCGCTCGCCGGCGGATCGCGCTAGCCCGCCCGCGTCTCGCCACCCAGCGGCGACAATACCTGTCCGGTGATGTAGCTGGCGTCCACGTTCGAGGCCAGGAAGACGTAGGCCGGAGCGATCTCCTCCGGCTGGGCCGGCCGACCGAGCGCGTTGTCCTCGCCGAAATGCCGGGTCTCGTCCGGATCGCGCTCGGCGGGATTGAGCGGGGTCCAGACCGGGCCCGGCGCCACCGCGTTCACCCGGATCCCGCGGTCGACGAATTGGCTCGCCAGTGACTTGGTAAAGGCGTGGATCGCTCCCTTGGTGCTCGCATAGTCGAGTAGCGGGGCGCTGCCCTCGAGGCCGGTGACCGATCCGGTGTTGATGATCGCCGCACCGCGACCGAGATGCGGCATCGCGGCCTTCACCATGTGGAAGTAGCCGTGGATGTTCACCAGGAAGGTGTGGTGCCAGTCCTCGATCGACAGGTCGTCGATCGAGTCGCGGTGCTGCTGGACGGCGGCGTTGTTGACCAGTCGCGTGAGCTTCCCCAGCTCTGCCACGCAATGCTCCACGGCGTTTCGGCAGAAAGCGGGATCGGTCACGTCCCCCGGCAGCAGTACCACCCGGCGGCCCTCCGCCCGCACCCATCGCGCCGTCTCCTCGGCGTCATCCTGTTCCTCGGGCAGGAAGACCAGGGCGATGTCCGCCCCCTCCCTGGCGAACAGCACCGCCACGCTCCGGCCGATCCCCGAATCGCCTCCCGTGATGAGCGCCACCTCGCCCCGCAGCTTGTCGCTGCCGTGATAGCCCGGCGCACAGAATCGGGGCCGAGGAGACATCGCCCCCTCGCGCCCCGGTCGCTCGATCGGCTGATCGGGAAACGGCGGTGTCGGTCGACGATCCACGGACTGCGGCATGGCTCGCCCTCCTGTGCTGGTGGATGCTCCCCGCCATCGCATCTCGTGCCCGGGGCCTCGCGCTGATACCCCGTTGCGCGTGGCGCCGTTCCCGTCCCACACCCTTCGTGGTGGCTGTGAAACGCGCCGCCGACGAATCGTCCCATCGGGAGAGCGCAACCCACTACCGGAGGCTGTCATGGCACCACAGGCATGGAGCGACAACGACGAACGACAGTACGACGAGATTCGCAAGAGCGCGCGCGAGCGCGGGCGGTCGGCCGCTCGCGCGAAGGAGATCGCGGCCCGGACGGTGAACAAGCGTCGCCGCGAGGAGGGCCGGACCCCCAGCCACCGCAGCAGTGGCACTGGCAATCCCCATGCCCCGCTGGAAGACCGGACTGTCACCGAACTGCGCAATCGCGCAGCCGATCTCCACATCAAGGGCCGCAGCAGCATGCGGAAGGCCGAGCTGGTCCGCGCCATTCGCCATCATACCTGACGGATCGCGACCCGCCGCAGCCTGACGGAACCGCCAGCCCCCCGCCGGGGTCCCTCCTCCATCAGGAGGGACCACCGATGGGAGAACCACTGCGCACCGGCGTGCTGCGACGGGCGCGCCTGCACGTGTCGGGCACCGTCCAGGGGGTGGGGTTCCGGCCGCATGTCCACCGGCTCGCCACCGCCCTCGACCTTGACGGCTTCGTCTACAACGACACCGCCGGGGTCGTCATCGAGGTGGAAGGTGAACCCGCCACGGTCGCGCGATTCGTCGACCGGCTCGCGAGAGAGGCCCCGCCGCTCGCCCGGATCGACCGTTGCGAAAGCACCGCCCTGCCGCCCCGGGGCCTCCCCGGCTTTTCCATCCTCGCCAGCCGCGACACCCCCACACGCACCGCCGCGGTCACCCCCGACAGCGCCACCTGTCCCGAGTGTCTCCGCGAACTGTTCGATCCCCGCGATCGCCGCTTCCGATTTCCGTTCATCAACTGCACCAACTGCGGTCCCCGTTTCACCATCGTCCGCGAGGTGCCCTACGACCGGCCCGGCACCACCATGGCGATGTTCGACATGTGCCCCGCCTGTCAGGTCGAGTATCGCGATCCGTCGAATCGTCGCTTCCACGCCCAGCCCAATGCCTGCCCCGACTGCGGACCCACGCTGCGATGGGACTCCCCCGGCACAACCGAGATCGTGATCGGCGATGCGGCGCTCGCCTCGGCGGTCGCGGAACTGGGCGCCGGCCGCATCATTGCCGTCAAGGGACTGGGGGGCTACCACCTGGCATGCCTCGCCCGGGACGAGGAAGCCGTCCGTCGCCTGCGCCGCCGCAAGCATCGCGAGGAGCGCCCTTTCGCCTTGATGGTGGCCGACCTCGCCGCGGCCCGCGGCGTCGTCGCCCTCGACGACCTGGCGACGGATCTGCTCACCAGCCACGAGCGCCCCATCGTACTGGCGCGTCGCCGCCCCGCCGCCCACGTCGCCGATGCCGTCGCACCGGGGCATCACCATCTCGGCGTGATGCTGCCCTACACGCCGCTTCATCACCTCCTGCTCGCCGACGTCGGCGAGCCGCTGGTCATGACCAGCGGCAATCGTTCTGGAGAACCGATCGCCTGGCGCAACGACGAGGCCCGCGAGCGCCTTGCGGACATCGCGGACGGCTTCCTGGTGCACGACCGGCCGATCCATGTCCGCTGCGATGATTCGGTGGTCCGCGCCGTGACCGTGGCAGGAACCCGGCACCCCCTGATGCTGCGCCGTTCGCGGGGGTACGTGCCGGGCGAGTTCCGGCTGCCCATCGCCGCGGCCACGCCGCTGGTGGCGTGCGGAGCGCACCTCAAGAACACCTTCGCCCTGGCCCGCGATGATCACGTCTGGGTCGGGCACCACATTGGTGACCTCGAGAACTTCGAGACGCTCCAGTCGTTCGAGCAGGGGATCGGCCACTTCGAGCAACTGTTCGCGGTGGAGCCCGCCCGCATCGCCCACGACCTGCACCCCGACTACCTCTCGACTCGCCACGCCGAGCAGCGAGCCGAGGTCACCGGCGCCCTGCTCGACCCGGTCCAGCACCACCATGCCCACATGGCTGCCGTGCTCGCCGAACATGGGGAGCGCGGGCCGGCAATCGGCGTGATCTACGATGGTACCGGATTCGGATCAGACGGCGGCGTATGGGGCGGCGAGTTGCTCCACGGCGACCTGGCCGACTTCGAGCGGATCGGCCATCTCTGGCCCGTGGCGATGCCCGGCGGCGAGGCGGCGATCCATCAGCCCTGGCGGATGGCGTGTGCCTGGCTGGTGGCCCTCGACGCCGGCCAGCCGGCCATCCCGGCCTCGATCGCCGACCGGGTCGAGGGCTGGCGCTGGCGAGCCGTCTGTCGGCTGGCACGGTCGGGGCTCGCCTCCCCCCGGACCACCAGCATGGGTCGCCTCTTCGACGCGGTGAGCGCCCTCATCGGCATACGCACCGAGGTCACCTACGAGGGTCAGGCGGCGATCGAGCTGGAGCAGGCCGTGCACGAGGCCGCCGATGACACGGCGTATCCGCTGCCGCTGGTGACGGATCAGGGATCGTCGCTGCTGTTGTTGGATGCCCGGCAGACGATCCGCGCCATAGTCGCCGACCTCGCCGCCGGCGTCATCCCGGCGCACATCGCCGCCCGCTTCCATGCTGGCGTCGCTTCCGGCACCGTCGCGGCCTGCGTCCGTTCGGCCGAGCGACTCCGGACCACCACCGTGGTCCTGTCGGGCGGGGTCTTCCAGAACATCAGGCTCCTCGAACAGGTCGCCCACGACCTGGCCGGGGTCGGCCTCCGACCGCTCGTGCCCTCCAGGATGCCCCCCAACGACGGCGGGATCTCCCTCGGCCAAGCGGCGGTTGCTGCGGCCCGATCGGCGGCACCGCCTTCATGAACCTGCGAAATCAGTATCGCCTGCCATCGCATCCGATCCAGTGACGGCGGCCCCGCGGAACCTGATCCCACGATCGGGGTTCGATCCCTCGTAACCCGTAGAGGGAGGACATCCCGTGTGCCTCGCCATCCCAGGACAGGTCGTTGCCATCGTCGATGAGCACAATCGGCTTGCTGCGGTGGAGGTGGCAGGCGTCCGGCGCAACGTCAACATCGGCCTGCTCGACGGCACCGATGCGGCGATCGGTACCGGGGATTGGGTCCTGATCCACGTCGGATTCGCGCTCTCGCGGATCGACGAATCGGAGGCACGCGCCACCCTCGAGCTGCTCGAGCAGATGGGTCGGGAATACGAGCAGGAGCTCACCGAGCTGAAGGCGAGCGCGATCCAATGACCTCCTGTCACGGTTCCTCCCACTGCATCACCTGCGCCGACGAGGGGATCGCGATGCGGGTGATCCGGCTGCTGCCGGAGGGTGACCTCGCCACCTGCGAGGACCCGGCCGGCCGGCGGAGCGACGTCCTCACCGCGCTCGTCGGACCGGTGCACCTCGGTCAGCGGCTCCTGGTCCATGCCGGCACCGCGCTGCTCGCCCTCGGCGAGCCGGAAGGGCACGCACCATGAGATTCGTCGACGAGTATCGTGACGGCGACCTCGGACGCGCCCTGTCGGAGCGTATCGCAGCGATCGTGGACTCCCATCGGCACTACAAGATCATGGAGGTATGCGGCGGTCACACCCACACCATCTATCGCTACGGGGTCGACGACCTGCTGCCGCCCAACGTGGAGCTGGTGCACGGTCCGGGCTGCCCGGTGTGCGTGATCCCGATGGGGCGGGTCGACGACGCGATTGCCGTGGCCAGGCGGCCCGGGGTGATCTTCACCTGTTTCGGCGACATGATGCGTGTGCCGGGCAGCCAGGAGACGCTCCTCGAGGCCAAGGCCGGCGGCGCCGACATCCAGATGGTGTACTCACCGCTCGACGCACTCCGGATCGCCCGCGAACATCCGGACCGTGAGGTGGTGTTCTTCGCGGTGGGCTTCGAGACGACCGCGCCGTCTACCGCGCTCACACTGATGCGTGCGCGGGCGGAGCGAATGACCAACTTCTCCTGCTTCTGCAACCACGTCACCATCGTGCCGCCGCTGCGCGCGCTGCTCGAGTCGCCCGACCTGCGGCTCGATGGTTTCGTGGGCCCCGGACACGTGTCCACTGTGGTGGGGGCGCGGCCTTACGAATTCATCCCGGCCGACTATGGCAAACCGATCGTGGTGGCGGGCTTCGAGCCGCTCGACGTGCTCCAGGCGGTCCACATGGTGCTCGTCCAGCTCGCCGAGGGTCGCGCCGAGGTCGAGAACCAGTATCGGCGCGTGGTGCCCTACGACGGCAACCCCGAGGCGCTGCGGGTCCTGGCCGAAGTGTTCACCCTGCGGCCCCACTTCGAGTGGCGCGGCCTCGGCTTCATCTCCCAGAGCGGCCTGCGGCTCAGCGATGCCTATGCCGACTTCGACGCCGAACGGCGCTTCGAGATCCCCGGCGTGCGGGTGGCCGACCCCAAGGCGTGCCAATGCGGCGAGGTCCTCAAGGGCGTGATCAAGCCGTGGGAGTGCAAGGTGTTCGGCACCGCCTGCACGCCCGAGCGGCCCATCGGCACCTGCATGGTGTCGAGCGAGGGGGCCTGTGCGGCGTACTACAATTTCGGCCGGTTCGCGCGCCAGCGGGTGGTGGCTTGATGCGTCCCGCCACCGTACCCGCCCCTGTCGCGGCGAGCGAGCCCTCCGGCTCCGCCACCACCGACCGCGACCGCCGCGAGCGGGAGATGCTCGATCGCATCGAGCGGGCCCGGGCACGGCCAGCCCGGTTTCGCGACCAGCGGATCACCATGGCACATGGTGCCGGCGGCAAGTCGATGGCGGCGCTGATCGAGGGGCTCTTCGTCCCGGCGTTCCGGTCGGACCAGCTCGAGGCGCTCGACGACGCCGCGATCGTCACCATCGACGGGCTCGACCTCGCGCTCACCACCGACAGTTTCGTGGTCACGCCGATCCGCTTCCCCGGCGGCTCGATCGGCGAGCTCGCCGTCAATGGCACCGTCAACGACCTCGCCGCTGCCGGGGCCAGGGCCGTGGCGCTCACGCTGTCGATGGTCCTCGAGGAGGGCCTGCCCGCCGACGTGCTCGAGGCCGAGGTGGAAGCAATCGCGCGCGCCGCCGAGGCCGCCGGCGTCCGGATCGTGGCCGGCGACACCAAGGTGGTTGAACGCGGCCATGCCGACGCGATGTACATCTGCACCACCGGCCTTGGCCGCCGTGACGCGCGGGCCCGCCTGTCCCCGACGGCGCTGTCGCCCGGCGACCGGATCCTCGTCTCGGGCCCGGTCGGCAACCATGGCACTGCGATCATGCTCGCGCGCGGCGAATTCGAGCTGGGGGCCGCGATCACTTCCGACACCCGCTCGCTCTGGCCGGCGATGGATGCCCTGCTTGGCGCGGCCGGCCGTGAGCTGCGCTGTGCCCGCGACGCCACCCGCGGGGGTGTGGCCTCCGTCCTCAACGAACTGGCGCGCACCTCGGGAGTCGCCGTTCTCGTCGCCGAGGACAACGTGCCGGTCGATCCCGCGGTGGCGGGCGCCTGTGAGCTGCTTGGCATCGACCCGATGTACGTGGCCAATGAGGGCGTGCTGGTGGCCGCGGTGGCCCCGGCGGCGGCCGACCGCGCCCTTGACGCCCTCCGTGCGGCACCGGGGTGCCATCGTGCCGCGATCATTGGCGAAGTGCGTACCGAGCCGCCGGGCATGGTGCTGGTGCAGACTGGCTTCGGCGGCCGCCGGGTGATGGACATGCTGGTGGGCGACCCCCTGCCGAGGATCTGCTGATGCACGAGATGGCAATCGCCGGCTCGGTGCTCGAGAGCGCGCTGCGTCATGCCGCGGGCCGCCGTGTGCGCCATGTCCAGCTCAAGGTCGGCCACCTCCGCCAGGTCGTGCCGTCGTCGCTCACCTTCAGCTGGCAGCTGATCACTCACGACACCGACGCCGACGGCGCCGGGCTGGGGATCGAGCCGGTCGGGGCCGTCGGACGCTGCCGCGACTGCAGCCACGAGTCGGCCCAACCCGCATTCCCGTTCCGGTGCGCGGCGTGCGGCGGACTCCATCTCGACGTGGTGCACGGCAACGAACTGCTGATCGATTGGCTGGAGGTGGATATCCCGGCGACCATCGACGCCTGATGGCGCCGGCACGCCGGCCCCGACGAACAACGCAGGACCGAAGGAGGATCGTGATGAGCCCAGGCAAGAACGGTGGAGTCGACGAGGTCCACATCCTCTGGATCTCCGAGGGGATGAGCTGCGACGGCGACTCGGTCTCGGTCACCGCCGCGATGCAGCCGTCGCTGGAGGACGTGGTGATGGGGCTGATCCCCGGCCTGCCCACGGTCCACCTCCACAACAAGGTCCTCTCCCCCACGCTGGGAGGCGAGGAGTTCCTGGCCCCGTTCCGGCGCGCCAAGGCCGGAAACCTCGACGCCCCGTATGTGCTGGTGATCGAGGGGTCGATCCCCAACGAGCAGATCAACGGCGACGGATTCTGGACCTCGTTCGGCAACGACGAGACGACCGGCGAGCCGATCACGCTCAATACCTGGATCGACTGGCTGGCACCCGGCGCGTATGCCGTGGTTGCGTGTGGCACCTGTGCCGCCTACGGCGGGATCCACGCCATGGCGGGCAACCCCACCGGCAGCATGGGCCTCGCCGACTACCTCGGCTGGGACTTCCGCTCGGCGGGCGGCTATCCGGTGGTCAACGTGCCCGGCTGCCCGGTGCAGCCAGACAACTTCATGGAGACCGTGGCGTGGCTGCTCTCGATGGCGGCCGGCCTGGCCCCGCCGATCCCCCTCGACGATCAGCTGCGCCCCACCTGGCTGTTCGGCAAGACGGTCCATGAGGGATGCGACCGGGCGGCCTACTACGAGCAGGCCGACTTTGCCCGCGACTACAACAGCCCCAAGTGCCAGGTCAAGATCGGCTGCTGGGGGCCGGTGGTGAACTGCAACGTCACCAAGCGCGGCTGGATGGGCGGCATCGGCGGCTGCCCCAACGTCGGCGGCATCTGCATCGGCTGCACCATGCCCGGGTTCCCCGATCGCTTCATGCCGTTCATGGACGAGCCGCCCGGCGGCAGCTTCTCCAGCGCGATCCTCACCCTCTACGGACCGATGATCCGCAAGCTGCGCAGCATCACCAATCGCACGCTCAACGCCGAGCCCAAGTGGCGGCACAACCGACCCGAGCTCACCACCGGCTACAACCCGCGGTATCCGCAGGCCGGATGATCGCGCCCGCTGCCGGGGCCTCCGGCGGCACCAGAGAAGGAGGATGACGGACATCATGGCCACCGCAGCACGTGACATCATCACGCCGGAGCGCGGCGAGCTCACCGAGATGAGCTGGGACCCCATCACCCGGATCGTCGGCAACCTCGGCATCTACACCAAGATCGACTTCAGCAACAACGAGGTCGTCGAGTGCCAGAGCACGTCGAACATGTTCCGGGGCTACAGCGTCTTCATGAAGGGGAAGGATCCCCGCGACGCCGGGTTCATCACCAGCCGCATCTGCGGCATTTGCGGCGACAATCACACCACCTGCTCGGTGTACGCCCAGAACATGGCCTACGGCATCAAGCCGCCGCCGCTCGCCGAGTGGATCATCAACCTGGGCGAGGCCGCGGAGTACATCTTCGACCACACCATCTTCCAGGACAACCTGGTCTTCGTCGACTTCTGCGAGCAGATCGTCAAGGAGACCAACCCCAGCCTGCTCGACCGCGCCAACCGCACCCCGGCACCCCACGCCGACATCCACGGCTTCCGGACCATCGGCGACATCATGCGGGCGTTCAACCCGTTCGAGGGGTCGGTGTACAAGGAGGCGCTGGTGATGAGCCGCATCACCCGCGAGATGTTCTGCCTGATGGAGGGACGGCATGTCCACCCGTCGACCCTCTACCCCGGCGGCGTCGGGACTGTGGCCACCCCGCAGCTCTTCACCGACTACCTCACCCGGCTCCTCAAGGCGATCGACTTTGTCAAGAAGGCGATCCCGATGAACGACGACGTCTTCGACTTCTTCTACGAGGCGCTGCCGGGCTACGAGCACGTGGGGGAGCGGCGTGTGCTGCTCGGCTGCTGGGGGTCGTTCATGAACCCCGAGTCCACCGACTACAAGTACGAACACATGGCCGACTGGGGCCGCGACATGTACGTCACGCCCGGCGTCGTGGTCGACAACCAGCTCGTCACCACCTCGCTGGTGGACATCAACCTCGGCATCCGGATCCTGCTCGGCAGCTCGTACTACGACGACTGGGAGGAGACCGGCGAGATGTTCGTCAAGAAGGACCCGCTCGGCAATCCCGTCGACAAGCGGCATCCCTGGAACCAGACGACCATCCCCCGCCCCCAGAAGCGCAACCTGCAGGGCAACTACAGCTGGGTGATGAGCCCCCGCTGGTTCCACCAGAAGACCGGCGAGCACCTGGTGCTCGACACCGGGGGCGGGGCGCTGGCCCGGCTCTGGTCAACCGCCCTGGCGGGCATCGTCAACACCCCCTTCGTCCAGGCCACCGGACACAGCGTCCGCATGCAGCTGCCGCGGACCGCGTCGTTCGGCGAGATGGAGTTCGAGTGGAAGGTTCCGCAGTGGTCCAACGCCCTCGAGCGCGACCGGGCCCGGACCTACTTCGTGGGCTACGCCGCCGCCATGGCCTGCTACTTCCTCGAGAAGGCGATGGCCGAGGTCCGCGCCGGGCGCACCAAGGTGTTCGAGGACTTCGCGGTGCCCGACGAGGCCATCGGGTGCGGCTTCCATGAGGCGGTGCGCGGCGTGCTGTCGCACCACCTGGTGATCCGCGACGGCAAGATCGCCAACTACCACCCCTACCCACCCACCCCGTGGAATGGCAGCCCGCGCGACTCGCTGGGCCAGCCCGGCCCCTACGAGGATGCCGTGCAGGGGCTCCGGATCTTCGAGGAGAACGGCCGCGACAACTTCCGCGGCATCGACATCATGCGCGCGGTCCGCAGCTTCGATCCCTGCCTGCCGTGCGGGGTCCACATGTACCTGGGCGGCGGGAAGACGATCAAGACGATCCACTCCCCGATGCTCGGGCATCAGCCGGGTTAGGGGATGCCGATGGAGGATCACGCCCTGCGGGATCGGGTGCAGCGCGTCGAACAGGCCCTCGAGCAGCTCGAGGGCCTGCCCGCCGGGCCGCGCGAGGTCGCCTTCGACGCGATCGCCGCGCTGGTCGACCTCTATGGCGAAGGGTGGTCGCGCACCGTGCGGCTGCTCGATGCGTCGTCGCCGGGCCAGGTCGCCGCACTCGCCCGCGATGACCTGATCGCCCACCTCCTGATGATCCACGACCTGCATCCCGACGGGCTCGAGCACCGCGTGCGGGCCGCCCTCGACGAGGTTGGCGCCTCGGTCGGCGCCGCCGGTCGCCGCCTCGAGCTGGTGGAGCTCACCGCTTCGATGGCGCGCGTCCGGCTCGGCAGCGACACCGACCGCGCCGAACCGGTCGACGGCTTTCGCGCCCTCGTGGAGCAGGCGGTACGCGCCGCCGCCCCGGAACTCGAGCGCGTCGAACTCGACTTGCCCCGCCCCGCCCCCGTGGCCGCGGCCTTGGTGCAGCTCGGCCGGGTGAGCCGCGACGGGTCGGCGTCCACATCGATCGGGACCGCGTCATGAACGCGGCTGCGGGGCTCGATTCCCCGCGCCTCGCCGCCATCGCGACCCGGCCCCGCCGGCATCGCGATGGCAACGCTGGTGATGCACCGCCGCCTGCCGCCGAGGAGCGCTGCGACCTCTGTGGCGAGCCGCTGGGACACCGGCACGGCCACTTGGTCGACCTGCGCGAGCGGTCGCTTCGCTGTGTCTGCCGCGCCTGCGTGATCCTCTTCGACCGCGACGGCGCCGGCGGCGAGCGATTCCGGTTGGTGCCCCAGCGGGTCCGCGCCATCGAGGATTTCACCCTCACCGAGCTCGACTGGGTGACAATGCGGATCCCAGTCGACCTGGCGTTCCTTTTCTTCAGCAGCGCCGCCGAACGGATCGTCGCGCTCTATCCCGGCCCGATGGGAGCGACCGAGTCGCGGCTCGACCTCGGCGCCTGGGAGCGCATGGTCGGGCACAACCCGGTGCTCGGCACCATCGAGCCCGACGTCGAGGCGCTACTGGTCAATCGCACCGGCGGTGCCCGCCAGGGCTACATCGTGCCGATCGACACCTGCTACGAGCTGGTGGGCCTCTTCCGGACCCACTGGCACGGACTCTCCGGCGGCGCCGCGGTCTGGTCCGCCGCCGCCGACTTCTTCGCCGAGCTCCGCGCGCGCGCGGAACCGGCAACCGCCGCGGCAGGCCGCTGATCGCGCGCCTGTCCCAGATCAGGAGCTGGCCGATGCCTCGCATCAAGGAGAACCTCACGGTCGGCGATGCCGACGTCTCCCAGACCGCGCCGTCACATGTGCCTGGCGTGCGCCAGGGCAACGCCCGCGGCAGCTACGACCGGTCGCCCGGCCACAACCCCAACGGTACCTCCGACGCGCGGCGCTCGACCGGGATCAATCCCGGGGATCGCAACCCGATCCTGCCGTCGATGCCGAAGCTGTCACCTGCATGACCACCATCTCGACCACGGGCCGGCGTGGCACCGAGACGCCGGGGGAGACGGAGGCCCCACCGCGCCTGGCGTTCCGGATCACCGGGGCGGACGTGGCCGAACATGCCGCGGTGCCATCGCTCCGCTTCGGCCTGCACATCGATGCCGCGGGGGCCGAGATCCGCTCGCTCGCACTTCACTGCCAGCTCTTCATCGTGGCCCCGGCTCGCCAGTACACCGAACGCGAGACCGCACGGCTCTACGAACTGTTCGGCGCGCCGCGTGACTGGGCCCGCTCGCTGCGCCGCGTCACCTGGGCCCAGGCCGGTCTGGTGGTGCCCGCGTTCACCGGCGCGGTCGATACCCAGATCCTGGTGCCCTGCAGCTACGACTTCGACGTGGCCGCCACCAAGTACCTCGATGCCATCCGCGACGGCGTGATCCCGCTCGAGTTCCAGTACGCCGGCAGCCTGTTCTATCGGGGACCCGAGGGCAACCTGCGCACCGCCCGCCTGCCGTGGGACGGCGAGACGCGCTACGACATGCCCGCCCGCCTCTGGCGTGACACGATGGACCGCTACTTCCCGAACAGCGCCTGGCTCCGCGTGTCGCGCGCGGTGTTCGACCGGCTGATTGCCTGGCGCAGTGACCATGGGCTTCCCACCTGGGACGCCACCCTCGAGGACCTGCTCGGACCGGCCGCGCGTCGGCCTGGCGGACAGCCGTGACCAGCGTGCCCACTGCCCATCGCGGCGACCCGGCGGCGGCCGTGGCGCGGGCGGTGCTCTACGAGGGGTACGTGCTGTGGCCCTATCGCCGCACCGCGCCGAAGAACCAGCGACGCTGGACGTTCGGCGGTATCCATCCCCTGGCCTGGACCGCCTCGGGCCATCCCGACGACGTGGCGACGCTCCGGGCCCAATGCCTGGTCACCGGTTGCGATGCCGGCACCACCGTGCACGTGACCCTGCGCTTCCTGCAGGTGGTCGAGCGTCGGGTCGCCACCATCGATGAGGGCCGGCTCGCGTTCGTCGACACGATCACCGTCGGCGACCAGCACTGGACCGCGTGGGACGAGGCCCGCGAACGCGAGGTGATACTGCCGCCGCTCGCGCTCGGCACCGGCGCCGTCGTGCACACCCCGATCGCGATTCCCGCCGCGTCCGAGCCCTCGTGGCTGCACGACGCCGAGGGCCGGCGTCGCGCCGCAGTGGTGCGCACCTGGCACGGGCTCGATGGCGACATCGTGGCGCGCTGTGAGCCGGCGGGTGACGCGACCTGGCGTCTCGAGGTGGTGGTCACCAACACCAGCGAACCGACCGGAGCCGGTCGGCCGAACATGCTGCGCTCCGCCTTTGCGTCGAGTCACCTGGTGTTGCGGCTCGACGGCACGGGCGAGTTCGTGTCGCTCACCGACCCGCCCGACTCCCTCGCCACCCTGACGGGGGCGTGCTCCAACACGGGGTGGTGGCCAATCCTCGTCGGCCCCGACTCGAGCCGCGACACCATGCTCGTCTCGCCGATCATCCTCCCCGACCATCCCGAGATCGCCGAGGAGAGCCCGGGCGACCTCTTCGATGGTGGCGAGATCGACGAGATGCTCACGCTCCACATCCTGGCGCTCACCGATCGGGAACGCGACGAGATGCGCGCCACCGATCCCCGCACCCGCGAGATCCTCGACCGCACCCTGGCCCTCGCCGACGACCAGATCCGCGGCCTGCACGGGCGGCTCCGTGGCGGCCTCGCCGAGGACAGCAGCGATCCCTTCTGGCGCAAGATGGGGCGGGTCCCCGACCAGCAACTGGTGCTCGCTGGCGTGCGACTCGCGCGCGGGTCCAGGGTCCGGCTCCATCCCCGCAACGGGGGTGACGTGATGGATCTCGCCCTCGCCGGTCGCGTGGCAATCGTCGAGGGCATCGAGGAGGACGAGGCGGGCGCGATCCAGCTCGCAGTCGCCATCGAGGGTGATCCCGGCGCCGACCTCGGCATGGATCGCATGCCCGGACATCGCTTCTTCTTCCGCCCCGAGGAGGTGGAACCGCTGGCGCCAATCCCACACCCTGCGTCCCGTTCCCCGGCGACGCCACGGATTCTGGTCGCCGGCATCGGCAACATCTTCTTCGGTGACGACGGCTTCGGGGTGGAGGTCGCCCGGCGGCTGGGAGAACAACCGGCCAAGCCGGGGGTCACCGTCAAGGACTTCGGCATCCGCGGCCTCGACCTGGCCTTCGCGATGCGCGATTTCGAGGCGGTCATCCTGGTCGATGCCATGGCGGGGAACCTTGGCCCCGGCACCATCCGCGTACTCGACGTGAGCGACGCCGAGGCAGTGGCGTCCGGGGTCGATTCGCACGGCATGAACCCGATCGCCGTGCTGGCCCTCGCCCGGACCGTCGGACCGCTGCCGCCACGGGTCTATGTCGTTGGCTGCGAGCCCGCCACGATCCCCGACCCCGGCAGCGAGACGATCGTGTCGGGCCTCAGCGAACCGGTTCGCGCGGCCATCGAGCCGGCCATTGCCCAGGTGCAGGTGCTGATCGCCGAGCTCACGGCGAGGGTCGCCGCACCGCAACCCACGGAGGACTCTCCATGAGCTGGTGGATCTGGGTCATCATCGCAATTGTCGTCATCGCGGCTCTCGGGGCGATCCGCTTCGAGCTGCCCCCGCTGCGCCGTTACCTGCGGATGAAGGGCATGTAGCGGGCCGGCC
This sequence comes from uncultured Gemmatimonadales bacterium, assembly GCA_963847895.1. Classification (GTDB taxonomy): domain Bacteria; phylum Gemmatimonadota; class Gemmatimonadetes; order Gemmatimonadales; family GWC2-71-9; genus Palsa-1233. The sequence continues at coordinate 41,321 of CAWKBO010000010.1, read as the reverse complement.
ACCTCGTCAACGCAGTGAGCGTCACATGCACATGAAGCGAATCCGGGTCGTCGAGGATGCTCTTGACTCCAACAACACGATCGCGCGCGCCAACCGCGCCGACTTCGACCGTGCCGGCGTGGCGGTCATCAACTTCATGAGCGCACCCGGCGCCGGGAAGACCACCCTTCTCGAGCGCGCCCTGGAGTGCCTCGAGTCCGAGCTGCGGATCGGCGTGCTCGAGGGGGATGTCCAGGGCAGCCTCGATGCAGACCGGTTGGCCCGCTACCACGCCCCGATCGTCCAGATCAACACCGACGCGGGATTCGGCGGCGAGTGCCATCTCGACGCCAACATGGTGCGCTCGGCGCTCCCCTCGCTGCCGCTGGACGAGATCGACCTGCTGATCGTCGAGAACGTCGGCAACCTGGTTTGCCCGGCGGAGTTCCGGATCGGTGAGGATGCCCGGGTCATGGTCACGGCCGTCACCGAGGGCGAGGACAAGCCGATCAAGTATCCGCTGATGTACCGGGCCTGCGACTTCATCCTGGTAAACAAGGTCGACCTGCTACCCTATCTCGACATCGATCTCGACCGGCTGCTCGCCAACATCGAGGCGGTGCATCCCGGCGTCCCGACCGCGCAGGTCAGTGCCCGCACCGGCTCGGGCATCGAATCCTGGCTGGACTGGCTCCGGGCCACAGCCACCCGCGGTCGCGCCACCGTATGAGCGTGGGGCTCTCGGTGCGCAGCGAGGCATCTGCCACCGATCGCGACCCGGGCGAGGCCCGCGCGGCGGCGACCCTGGCCTTCTTCGATGCCGAGGCCGATCGCACCGCGGCGCTCTGTCACCGGATGGCCGAGCGGTTCGCGCGCGGCGGGCGCCTGGTGGCATTGGCCAGCGCACCCGCCGCCCGGTCCGATGCCCATCACGTGGCCGTGGAGTTCGCCCATCCCGTGATCGTCGGCAAGCAGGCACTCCCGGCACTTGCGATCACCGCCGCAGGTGATGCCCTCACCCAGCATGCCGGCCTCCTGCTCCGCCCCGACGACATCGCCATCGGATTCGGGCTTGGCGCGCTCCGTGGTGCCGATACCGGACGGGCGCTGGCCCTCGCCCGCGCCCGCGGCTGCCTCACCGTCGGCTACGGCGGCGACGCCGAGTGGGGGTTCACCGTTGACGACCCCGACCCGGGCATCGGGCAGGAAGTGATCGAGACCCACTACCACGTTCTCTGGGAACTGGTACATGTCTTCTTCGAGCATCGCGGCCTGCTCGACGGCCGCCGGGCAACGACCACCCACGATGCCGGCGCTTCCAGCTTCCTCTATCCGTTCCTCGCCGGCAGCGAGTCGAACCTCGACGCGGTCCTTCGCGACGTGGCTGGCTCTGTCCGGCTCAAGGCACACGAGATCACCGAACTCCGTCGACAGACGCTCGGCGAGAATGCCATGGTGCTCCGCCAGGCGGCCCGCGACCTGCGGGCACGCTTCGACACCGGCGGCGTGCTCCTGGCCCTCGGCAACGGCGGATCGGCCACCGATGCCATGGACGCCGTCGCAGACCTCGTCCACCCCCAGGTCGACTGGCCGGCCCGGCCGGCCATCGACCTCACGGCCGACACCGCCATCCTCACGGCCCTCGCCAATGACATCGGGCCGGCGGCCCTCTTTGCCCGTCAGGTGATCGCCTACGGCCATCCCGGCGACACCGTGCTAGCATTCTCAACCAGCGGCGACTCCATCAACGTCATCGACGCCCTGGCCGAGGCCCGGCGCCGTGGACTCGGCAGCATCGCCCTGGTTGGTTACGACGGGGGCCGGATTGCCGCCGGGCAGCTGGCCGACCACGTGGTCATCACCCGGTCGGAACACATCCCGAGAATCCAGGAGGCCCAGGCCAGCGCCTGGCATCGCCTCCGGGATCTGATCGAACTGGCGGAGTGCTGAATGCCACACGGGGGAATCGATACCTGGATCGCCTCGCTCGGCGGCGGCAGCGTATTGCTGAGCCTCGGCGCGGCGCTCCTGCTGGGCCTCCGACACGCCACCGACCCGGATCACGTCACGGCCGTGTCGACCCTGGTCTTCTCGGGTCGGGAGGAGGTCCGCCGGGAGGCAGGCCGCCTGGGCCTCGCATGGGGCGCCGGGCATGCTGCCACCCTCTTCCTCTTCGGTCTGCCCGCCGTGCTGGTCGGACCCTGGCTCCCCGACATCGTCGGCCGAATCGCCGAGTTCGCGATCGGTGCCGTGATCGTGGCACTGGCCGTCCGACTGCTGATCCGCTGGCGACGCGGCTATCTCCACCTGCATGTGCATGAACACGGTGGTGCCCGGCATGCCCACCCGCACATGCACGAGCCGGCGACGATTGCGGCACACCCGGTGCGCCACGGCCACCGACATGCCGAATCGCTCGGCCGCTCACCACGCGAGGCATTCGGGATCGGGCTGGTTCATGGTATCGGCGGCTCCGCCGGGACCGGGGTGCTGCTGGTGATGGCCGCACCGACCGTGACACTCCGGGTGATCGCCCTGTTCCTCTTCGCCGGCGGCACCGCCGTGTCCATGGCAGCCGTCTCGATGCTGGTCGGGCACGGACTGGCAACCGGGACCGTCGGCCGTCGCCTCGAGCGACTGGTTCCGGTGCTCGGCGTGGCCAGCCTCGCCTTCGGCATCTGGTACAGCAGCCAGGCGTTCTGACGCACCGCCCGACGTGGAGCGAGGTCGAGCTTCGCCGTCCCATCGCCATTCCCATCGGCGGCGGCGAGGCTGTTGAGACACCTGCCATCGAGACCGCAGTGGATCATCGCCTCGCGTTGCCCGGTCATGGCGCCCGGGCCAACTCCCGGTGCCTCGCGGCGTCGGCCGGTCGGCCTGTCCTGGCGTACAACTCGGCCAACTGTCGGTGGAACCGCCGGACATCCATGTGCGCGTCGCTGCGATCTCGACGGGCCACTTCCAATCCTTGCAGCAGGAGCGGCTCGGCGGTCGCGTAGTCGCCCGCCTGCATCCGGATCCCGGCAATGATGCCCATCGTGATGGCCGTCAGGGGGTGCCGGGGGCCGATCGTGGTGACCTGATAGTCGAGCACCACGGACATCAGGCTGTCGGCCTGCCGGAACCGTCCCTCATCGGCCCACAGCGTGGCGATCCGTTCCAGCGCCGGCAGTGCCGCATCCATCCCCACCTTGGCAAGGAAGAAGTCGGCCTCGGTCCGCCAGATCGACTCGGCCACCTCGCGCTTGCCCTGCAGCGCCAGGATTCCCGCCCGGGTCCCGGCCATCCGGACGACAGCGTTGTGCGCCGGACCGTAGATGCGGGTGAGCATCTCGAGCGCGGCGGTCGAGAGCCCCGACGCCTCCTGGAACGCGCCCCGGTCGGCGAGCCGGAGGGCCAGGTCGGACATGGCATACGCCAGTTGCGGGTGGTCGGGGCCAAGATCGGCCCTGGCCACCTCGATCGCCTCGCGACTCACGACCTCCGACTCCTCGGGACGATCGCGGTCGTCACGCAACAGGTCGGCCAGTCGCAGCAGCGTGAAGGTGGCTCCCGGGTCATGGCGCGTGCGGTGTGCCAACCGCAGGGCGATCGACTCCCGGTACAACGACTCCGCCTCGGGAATCGCACCCCGCCGCCGCAACACCGCCGCCAGCAGCTCCAGTGACCTGGCGATCCCCGGATCGTTGCTGCCGAGTCGCTCGCGCATGATGGCCATGGCGTCGCGTGCCATCTGCTCGGAGGCGGGGAGGTCTGAGAGGTACACGGCGAGACCGGCCAGTTGCATGAGCGACGTGGCCACCGCAGTGTCCCGCGGTCCCAGCGCCTCCCGCCGGATCGCGAGTGCCTGCCGGGCCAGGCTGTCCGCCAGCAGGTACGACCGTCCGTTGCGCTCGATGTCGGCCTGATAGTAGAGCGCCGTCGCCACCTCGGGATGCCGATCGCCGAGTTGTGCTCGGCGCAGCGCCACGGCCTGGGCGATCAGGCGGCGCGCCTCGGGCACGTTGTCCATGTTCGAGTGCACCCTGGCGAGCACCTCGAGCAGTCGCGCCTGCACCAGGGGCTGGTCGTCGAGTTCGTCGATCCGTTCGGTGCCGCGCTCGAGCAGGTCCCTCGCCGTCACGGTGTCGCCGAGCCGCTCCTCCGGGTCGGTGCCCTGGAACAGCTTCATCAGGAACCCGGTCACCTCCTCCGACTCGCGCAACGCGTTCCGGGCCCGATCACGCTCGACCCCGGCCGTGCGCGCCTGCCAGACCGCGGCCACCGTTCCGCCCATCAACGAGATGGTGACCATCGCCGCCGTGAGCACGGTGGCGCGATGCCGGGCCACGAAGCGCTGCGCCCGATAGAAGCGGCTGCCACGATGCGCCTCCACCGGCTCGCCGGCGAGGAAGCGTTCCAGGTCCTGCGCCAGCATCCCGGCCGAACCGTAGCGCTGTCGAGGTGCCTTGCGCAGCGCCATCATCACGATCGCGTCGACATCACCCCGCAATTGGCGCCGGAGCCGCTCCGGGGTCACGCCACGCATCGCGGCACACTCGGCCGACGGCACCTCCCGCACGCCATCGCCGGTCGCCGGGCGGATCGCGCGTGCGCTGGGTCGTTCCGGCTCCCGCTCGCAGACCAGCGTCGCCAACTCGGCCGGGGTGCCCGACGTGATCCGATAAGGGCGCACCCCAACCAGCAATTCGTAGAGAATCACCCCGAGCGCATAGACATCGCTGGCGGTCGACAGCGGTTCGCCCTGGACCTGTTCGGGACTGGCGTACTCCGGGGTCATCATCCGGAATTCGGTCCGGGTCACCGGTTGGGCCACGGCGGCAAGCCCGGGATTGAGCAGCTTGGCGATCCCGAAGTCGAGCAGTTTCACCCGCCCGTCCTCGGTCACCAGGATGTTGCCCGGCTTGAGATCGCGATGCACCACCAGGTTGTAGTGGGCATGTCGCACGGCGGCGCAGACCTCGAGGAACAACCGTAGCCTGGCCCGGATGCCGAGTCGGTGCCGGTCGCAGTAGGTCGTGATCGGCAGTCCCTCGACATACTCCATCACCAGGTAGGGCAGCTGCCCCTCGGTGACCCCACCGTCGAGCAGGAGCGCGATGTTGGGGTGATCGAGCGACGCGAGGATCTGGCGTTCCGCGAGGAAGCGGCGGTGCAGTTCCTCGGCGTCGGGTGAGGGGCGCAGGATCTTGATGGCGACCCGGCGTCGATACTGGCCGTCGTCACGTTCGACGAGGTAGACCACTCCCATCCCGCCGCGGCCAAGCTCCCGCAGCACCCGGTAGGGACCGATCATTCGCATCGACGGTTCGCCCGGCGGAACGACGGGCTGTTCGAGGATGCCCCGGTGGTCGAGCGTGGCGAGCAGGGCCTTGACCTCCGCCCGCAACCCGGGATCCTCGGGGAACCGTGCCAGCAGCCAGGCCTCGCGCTGTTCAGCCGGTTGATCGAGGGCGCCGTCGAGTGCCGCGTCGATCCGCTGCCGGTCGTCGCTGCTCATGGGGCCTCGGTCGCTCCGTCGTCGCCGTACAACTCACGATAGAGCCAGGCCCGCGCCTTCACCCAGTCGCGCTGGACAGTGCGCGTGGTCACGCCGAGCAGCTCGGCGATCTCGCGCTCCTCCAGCCCCCCGAAGAAACGATACTCCACCACCTGACGCTGGCGGGCGTCGAGTTGCTCGAGCGCCGCGTCGAGGGCCAGGAGCTCGGCCGCATCGAGCTCACCGGAACCACCATGCAGTTCGGAGAGCGTCACCACCTGTGCCCCGCCACCGCGCTTGTGGGCTCGGCGCTGGCGAGCCCGGTCGACCAGTACCTGGCGCATTGCCCGTGCAGCGATCGCCATGAAGTGTCGCCGGTCCGAGGCGTCGGGGACGCTCCCGGCCAGCTTGAAGTAGGCCTCGTGCACGAGGTCGGTCGGATTGAGCGTGGGCGGGGCGTGCTCGCGGGCGAGGTGACGCCGCGCCATGCGTCGAAGCTCTTCATAGACGAGGGGGAAGAGCTGCTCGACCGCACCATCATCACCGGATCGCGCGGCACGAATCAGCCTGGTCACTTCGCCGTGGGTCGGGCCGGCGTCAGCGCTCATCGATGCAGCTCCCGGGCAATGGGAAGGTCACGCGCCTCCCGAGACCAAATGATCGGGGCCGGATGGCCATGATGCAACCCGGGTCGCATTTGCCATCCGCCGGCCCGAATCGTAGCCTCAGTAGGGGTACGGCACCCCCGTCCCCCGTCCCCAGTCCCCCGTCCCCAGTCCCCAGTCCCCAGTCCCCCATTCACCATTCACCATTCACCATTCACCATTCACCGTTCACTATTCCTCGGGTCTGCCATGTTCGTCGGTCACCTCGCCCTCGCCTTCGCCGCCAAGCGCGCCCGCCCGCGCGCCTCACTTGGCTGGTACATCGCAGCCACCACCGCGCTGGACCTGCTCTGGCCGATCTTCCTGCTGCTCGGCATCGAGCGGGTGAGCATCCAGCCGGGCGCGATGGCCTTCAACCCGCTGGTGTTCGATAGCTACCCGTGGTCGCACTCGCTGCTGATGGCGGCGGTTTGGGGGCTGGCGCTGGCGGCGCTCGCCCGCTGGCGCGGAGTCCCACCGACGCGGCGAAGCTGATCGGTGCCCTGGTGGTGAGCCACTGGGTGCTCGACTGGCTCACGCACGCCGCCGACATGCCGCTCTGGCCCGGCGGCCCACGGTTCGGCCTCGGCCTCTGGAACTCGGTGCCCGGCACGCTCGCGGTCGAGGGACTGCTCTGGGTGGCCGGGCTCTGGCTCTACCTGGCGCCGCGCCGACGCACGAGTTGGATCGGCCCGGTCGCACTCTGGTCGATGGTGCTGGTGACCACGGTGATGTGGGCCGCCGGGCCGTGGTCGCCGCCACCGCCCGACCCCCAGGCGCTGGCGCTCTTCGCGCTGATCGGTTGGATCCTGATTCCATGGAGCGTGGCGGCCGACCGGCACTATCTGCTGGCGGCCCGGGGCTCGACTGACGCCAGATCCTGATCGGCGGTAACTTCGGGGGATCCCTCCCTTGCCTCTTCGCCAGTCAGGATCGGCTTGATGCCCGAAGATCCGGTCGTGCCCGGTGGCAGCGTCGCGGCTCGCCTTGCCGCGGCCCTCGCCGACCGCTACCGCCTCGAGCGCGAGCTCGGTGCCGGCGGCATGGCCACGGTGTACCTCGCCCAGCGACCTCCGCCACGACCGCAAGGTCGCGATCAAGGTGCTGCGCCCCGAGCTCGCGGCGGTGATTGGCGCCGAGCGCTTCCTCTCGGAGATCCGGACCACCGCCAACCTGCAGCACCCCCACATCCTGCCACTCTTCGACTCGGGCGAGGCGGAGGGCTTCCTCTTCTACGTGATGCCGTACGTGGCGGGCGAGTCGCTCCGCGACCGGCTCACCCGCGAGCACCAGCTCCCGATCGCCGACGCGGTGCGGATCGCCTCGGAGGTGGCCAGCGCGCTCGACTACGCCCATCGCCACGGCGTGATCCACCGCGACATCAAGCCCGAGAACGTGATGCTGCACGACGGCCAGGCGCTGGTCGCCGACTTCGGCATCGCGCTCGCCATGGCCAACACCGCCGGCACCCGGATGACCGAGACCGGCATGAGCCTCGGCACGCCACACTACATGAGCCCCGAGCAGGCGATGGGCGAGCGCGAGATCACCGCGCGGAGCGACGTCTACGCCCTCGGCGCGATCACCTACGAGATGCTCTGTCGGCGAGCCGCCGTTCACCGGTCCCACCGCGCAGTCGATCATCGCCCGGGTGATGACCGAGGAACCGCGCTCGATCGTCACCCAGCGCAAGTCGGTGCCCGCCAGCGTGGAGGCCGCGGTCTTCATGGCGCTGGAGAAGCTGCCGGCCGATCGCTTCGCCACCGCGGCGGAGTTCTCGGGCACGCGTGTGCACGACGACTCCACGCCAAGTCGGCGGACGACCGCCACCAGGGGATCTGCGTCACCGGCGACGCGCGCCCCGGTCGCCCGGGTCGCGATCGGGGCAAGCGTGATCGCAGCGCTCGCCGCCGGCTGGTTCCTCGGACATCGTCCTCCACCGCAGCCCGCCGACTGCCGCCGATCGAGTTCGCCTTCCGCTCGGCGATGGCGCCACCGACCGCCCCTCGGTGACGATCAGCAAGGACGGCCGGCGCATCGCCCAGGCGATCGTCGACTCGTCGGGCGTCGATCACGTGGTGATCCGGGACCTCGGATCAACGGCCCTGACAGTCGTGCCCGGCAGCGATGGCGCCCGGGACCCGAGCTTCTCTCCCGATGGCCAGTGGCTTGCCTTCACCCGCAACGGCAAGTTGCAGAAGGTGCCGGTCGCCGGTGGACCCGCGACGGTCCTGGTCGATTCGACCAACAACAGTGGCGGCGGGTGGACCACCGACGGGCAGTGGCTCATCTACACCAAGCAGAATGATGGGCTCTGGCGAGTGCCGGCGGCCGGTGGCAGCCCCGTGCGCGTGACGACAATCGACACCGCGCAGGCACGAGTTCAATCACTGGTCGCCCCAGGCACTCCCCGGTGGCAAGGCGATCATCTACACCAGCTACGCCACGCCAACGAGCCGCGCCAGGATCGAGGCGGCGGACCTGGCGACCGGGCAGCGCACCGTGCTGGTCGAGGGAGCCGTCTTTGCCCGCTACGCCCCCAATGGCTACCTGCTCTACGGCCGCGACGGCGGCCGTCTTTGCCGTGGCCGTTCGACCCCGCGCACGCTCAAGGTCTCGGGCACCGCCGTGCCGGTGCTCCAGAACGTCGAGTGGCTGGCGCCGGACGGACTGGTGGGCTTCGACGTCGCGGCCAACGGCACGCTGGTCTACATCAGGCATTCCGAATGGAGTGTGAGTCGACAGGTGACTTGGGTCGACCGTGCCGGCACCCGGGAGACGGCCATCCCCGACAGCGGTGCGTGGGCCGAGCCCCGTCTGTCGCCCGACGGCCGCTGGATCGCCGTGAGCCAGACGGTACCCAAGCGTGACATCTGGCTCTTCGACCGGTCACGGGGCGTACTCAGCCAGCTCACTCACGCACCCGCCGCGGCGTTCAGCGCCCTCTGGACACCTGATAGCCGGTCGGTGATCTACACCTACGAGGACCCGGTATACGACCTGCACCGCATCGCGATCGATGGCAGTGCGCAGGACACCACCGTGCTGGTTTCGCCATACGACAAGCGCGCTACGTCGATGGCACCCGATGGTCGCACCCTGGTCTACAGCGAGGCGATCGACCGGACCCTGCTCGCGCTCCTCGACGTGGCCTCCGGCAGCTCCACCCGTGTCGATGACCGGCAGTCGACCCAGCGCGCCGGGATGATCTCCCCCGACGGCCGGTGGTTGCTCTATGACGAGGCCAGCAGTGACGAGCAACCGCAGGTGTTTGTCCGGCCGCTCCGGGGCGGTGGCCGGGTCCAGGTGTCACCCGATGGCGGCGATCAGCCGCGCTGGACCCGTGGCGGTCGCGAGATCGTCTATCGTCGCGGCGACGCCATGATGACGGGCAGCTTCGATCCAGCCACCGGCAACGCCGGCACCCCGTCCCGGCTCTTTGTCGCGGCCGGTTCGGGCCAGCTCGACAAGCAGTCGTACGGCTACGACGTGACCCCCGACGGCTCCCGCTTCCTGCTGGTCACCCCGATTCCCCGACCGGACGTCCAGCCGACCCACGTGATCGTCAACTGGACCCACCGGCTGCAGGAGAAGATGCAGCCCTGACCCGCGCCACGAGCTCCCCACCGAGGACCGTCCCATGAGAGTCTCCATCCCGGCCATCGTCGCACTCACCCTCGCGGTGAGCACTCCGCTCATCGCCCAGGAGCGCGAGGATCGCACCCTGCTCTCCCAGGAGACGATGACCGCGATCATCAACGAGGTCTCCGGCGAACGGGCGATGCACACCGTGCTCGAGCTGGTCCCCTACCAGCGGGTCCGGCCGCCCTCGGAATACCAGGGACACTATCGCGAGAGCATCGTGATGGCCGAGCGCGCCCGGGCCTACGGCTTCAGCAACGTGACAATCGAGAAGTTCGGCCCGGTGACCCAGACCTGGCAGCCGGTGCAGGGCGAGCTCTGGATGACGACCCCGAAGAGCGTCAAGCTCTTCGACATCCACGACATCGCCCTGTCGCTCGCCTCGCTCAACGCCAATGGCGATTTCTCGGCTGAGCTGGTCGACGTGGGCGCCGGACGCGAGGAGGACTTCGCCGGCAAGGACGTCACGGCCAAGTTCGTCCTTTCCTCGGGCTCCACCAGTGCAACCTACCGCGTGGCCCGCCAGCATGGCGCCATCGGCGTCCTCGGCGTGAGCGCGATCGGCTTCCAGCGCGCGATCGACTTCCCCAACCAGATCGTCTCGTCGGGCGTCAACGCCGATTCAGGCACGGTGGCCTGGTCGGTCACACCCGAGGTGCAGCACAACCTCGCCGCCATGCTGCTCCGCGGCGATGCGATCACCATCCGCTCGATCGTGAAGAGCGAGCAGGTGCCCTACCAGGCCGAGTATGTCCACGCCGAGATCCCCGGCGACGGCAGCACCACCCAGGAAGTGGCGATCAGTGGCCACCTCTACGAGGGGCTGATAAAGCAGGGCGCCAACGACGACAACAGCGGCTGTGCGCTCACCCTGGAGATCGGCCGCGCCTATCTCAAGCTGATCGCCGAGGGGAAGCTGCCGCACCCGAAGCGGACCATCAACTTCCAGTGGGTCCCCGAGATCTCGGGCACCAATGCCTGGCTCAACGCGTATCCCGACAAGGCGAAGCGGATCATCGGCACCCTCAACTTCGACATGGAGGCGATCCGCGTCGCCGACTCGCGCAGCTACTGGGTGCTGCAGCGCACGCCGGACACCTATCCGTCGTACCTCAACGACATCGCCCAGAGCATGATGGAGTACGTGGCCGACATCTCGCGCGAGCGGGTCCGCTTCCGTCGCTCGGGCTACGCCCCGTCGGAGCCGGTCGAGTCGCCGCGCGGCAGCAAGGACGCCTTCTACATCAAGATCGACAAGCACTACGGCTCCAGCGACCACGTGACCTACATGCAGCACGGCATCCCGGCCGTGATGTTCATCACCTGGCCCGACATGTGGTACCACTCGTCGGAGGACACCCCCGACAAGCAGGACCCGACCCAGTACAAGCGCGCCGCCGCGGTCGGCCTCGGCGGACTCGCCGTGCTCGCGACCGGCACCGACGAGATCGCCGCCCGGGTGCTGGCCGACAACCTCGGTCGCGGACTCTCCCGCATGGGTGAGTCGCACACCAAGGGACTCGGCTATCTGGCCGACGCCCCGGCGGCCGCGCTGCCGCAGGCCTACCGCGAGGCCCAGGTCGCGATCACTCACCAGGCCGATGTCGAGAAGGCCGTGGTCCGCTCGGCTGCGGTGATGTGGACCGACACCACGGCCGGCGCACGGAAGACGGCGGCGTTCGTGCCGCTGATCGACCAGCGGGCGTCGGCGCTCCTCAACGAGGTGAAGGCCGCCTATCAGCTCGCCGCGATGCAGCGCGGCATCAAGCCGACGGAGCCGGTGCTCTCGGCAGACGAGAAGGCCGCCGCCGGCCTCCGGATCGAGATGGTGCCTCGCACCGCCGGCGCGGGTGGTGGCTTCCGGGGTCGGGGTGGCGGCGGACCGTCGCTCCCCGAGGAGTACAACGCCGAGTTCTCGCTGCTGCTGGGCAAGGGACTGACCGCGCTCGAGGTCCGCGACTTCCTCTCGGGCGAGTTCACCCCGATCTCGATGGCCGAGGTGATGGCGGTGCTCAAGGCCCGCGAGACAGCGGGAAGCATCAAGCTGGTGGCGCGGTGATGGGGAGTCGAGCACCCGGCGTGGAGGCGGCGTGAGCCTCGAGCGCCTCGCGGCGGCTCTCGCCGACCGCTACCGCATCGAGCGCGAACTCGGTGCGGGCGGCATGGCCACGGTCTACCTCGCCCAGGACGTCCGACACGACCGCAAGGTCGCGGTCAAGATCCTCCGCCCCGAGCTCGGTGCCATCATCGGCGCCGACCGCTTCCTGTCGGAGATCAAGACCACCGCCAACCTGCAGCACCCCCACATCCTGCCGCTCTTCGACAGCGGCACGGTGCAGGTCGCCGCGTCCTCTCACGCCTCAGGACTCACGACTCACCTCTTCTACGTCATGCCGTTCGTCGAGGGCGAGTCGCTCCGCGATCGGCTCGACCGCGAGAAGCAGCTGCCGATCGCCGAGGCGGTCCGGATCGCCAGCGAGGTGGCGAGCGCGCTCGACTACGCCCATCGCCACGGCGTGATCCACCGCGACATCAAGCCCGAGAACATCCTGCTCCATGATGGCCAGGCGCTGGTCGCCGACTTCGGCATCGCGCTGGCGATGAGCAAGTCGGACGGCAGCACCCGGATGACCGAGACCGGCATGAGTCTCGGCACGCCGCACTACATGAGCCCCGAGCAGGCGATGGGCGAGCGCGACCTCGACGCCCGCACCGACATCTATGCCCTGGGCTGCGTGCTCTACGAGATGCTCACCGGCGAGCCGCCGTTCTCCGGCCCCACCGCCCAGTCGATCATCGCCAAGGTGATGACCGCGACGCCGGAACCGGTCACCACCTATCGGAAGACCGTCCCGCCGGCCGTCGAGGACGCCGTCCACACCGCGATCCAGCGCCTGCCTGCCGATCGGTTCGCCGCCGGCCAAGGAGTTTGCGGAGGCACTCTCTGGTAACGGCACGACGACGCGCCGCGCCAGCGGGATCGTGCGCGACCGGCCAGCCACCACGGCGCGCTGGCTCCGTGACTGGCGCAGCATTGCCGCGCTGGTGGCCGTGGCGGCCCTCGGCTCGTTGGCCGTGCTCGGTCGAGCCCCGAGGGAAGTTGCGACCGACGCGGTCAGCAAGCGCTACGTCTTCCTCGGCGACTCCCTCGCCCCGGTCACGGCCGCCGGACGGGCGTTCGCGCTCTCACCCGACGGGAGAGACCTCGCGTATGTCTCGGGAGCGGGTCCCGGCCAGTTGGCCGGGCTGGCGCTCAAGCGATTCAGCACGCTCGCGCCAACGATGATTCCGGGGAGCCAACAGGCCAAGTGGCCGGTCTTCTCACCTGACGGATCGCGTCTCCTCTACGTCCGGGCCTTCCTCCTCACCGGCTCGTTGGAGATCAGCTCGCTCGACGGCAACTCGACTCGAATCCTGGTGCCCGATTCGGTATTTGTCGGTGCCGCCTGGGGTGACGACGGCTACATCTACTACAGTCGTCTCGGATCGCTGCTGCGGATTCCGGTGAATGGTGGCACGGTCGACACCCTGACCACCCATCCCGATTCCAGCCAGACCGCCGACCGAATGCCCGTCTTGGTGCCCGGTGGCCATGGCCTGTTCTTCATGCGACAGGTCGGCACCGGCCCGACCGAACTGATGGCGCTGGACCTGCGGTCGCATGAGACGCGTCGTGTGGGAACCGGGCAGCCAATGGCGATCTTCCAGGACCGGATCCTGCTCTTCTCCACCGACGGCGTCACCGTACAGGCCACGCGCTTCGATTCGGATCGACTCACGCTGACGGGCGAACCGGTCCAGATCACCCCGGAGCTCGAGCGCAACGGGGTGGCCATCGCCAATGTTGCCTTCTCCGCCTCCGGATCGATGGTCTACTGGGCCGACGTGGGCTCGGCCACCCGGGTGTACTGGGTCGATCGGAGCGGCGGCCGCCAGCAGATCGATCCCGACTGGCAGACCCCGGTGGCCGATTCCCCCAAGCTCTCCCCCGACGGCCGCCGACTCGCCCTGGCCGTCAGCAGCGGGCTGGTCGTGAAGCAGCTCGATCGCGGCCCAGCCTCCGAGATCATCCACCCCCTCAACGGACACGCGTACCTTCGGCCCAAGTGGAGCCCCGACGGCCGGTTCCTGCTGGCCTACCAGTCTGGCATCAAGGATTCCGTCGTGGTGGTTCGCGATGACGGCCTCGGTGGCCTCAAGCCGACCGTGGATGACCCAAGGGGTGTCGCCGACGCGACCTGGTCGCCCGATCAGCAGTGGATCGTCTTTCGCACGGCAGTCGAGGGGACCAACGGCGCCGACATCTACGCCGTCCGGGCCGACGGCACCGGGGGCCGCATCCCCGTGGCGACCTCGCCCGGCAGTGATGCGACACCGGTCTTCTCGCCCGACGGACACTGGTTGGCGTATGTCTCCGACGAGTCGGGCACCTTCGAGGTGTACCTGCGCCCCTTCCCGAACGTGAACGACCGACGGATCAAGGTTTCGATCCGGGGCGGCACCCAGCCGCGGTGGGCCACAAGCAGCGGCGAGCTGTTCTTCGTCGGGGGCGACAACCAGATGATGGTCACCCGCATCCGGACCAGCCCGTCGCTGGAAGTCGATACCCCGCAACCGCTCTTCTCGACCCTGCCCTTCCGACTGTTGACCGCGGTTCACCAGGTCTACGACGTCACCGCCGACGGCCAGCGCTTCGTGATGATCGCCGCCGGCGGGACGCCACAGATCATCCGGATCGACAACTGGCTCGCCGACTATCCGGAGCTGCGCAAGTGAGTGATGCGAACCGGCTCGCGGCCAAGGCCGCCCCTTCGACTCTCCTCCTCACAGGAGCAGGCTCGTGAGCATCGACTCGCTCAGGGCAAGCCTGGCCGACCGCTACCGCATCGAGCGCGAACTCGGTGCCGGCGGGATGGCCACGGTCTACCTCGCCGAGGATGTCCGACACGACCGCAAGGTGGCGGTCAAGATCCTCCGCCCCGAGCTCGCGGCGGTGATCGGCGCCGAGCGCTTCCTGGTCGAGATCAAGACCACCGCCAATCTGCAGCATCCGCATATCCTGCCGTTGTTCGATTCGGGCACGGTGGAGGTCGCCGCATCCTCTCACGGCTCAGGACTCACGACTCACGTCTTCTACGTCATGCCGTTCGTCGAGGGCGAATCGCTGCGCGATCGGCTCGACCGCGAGAAGCAGCTGCCGATCGCTGATGCGGTCCGGATCGCCGGCCGAGGTGGCGAGCGCGCTCGACTACGCCCACCGCCACGGCGTGATCCACCGCGACATCAAGCCCGAGAACATCCTGCTGCACGATGGCCAGGCGCTGGTGGCCGACTTCGGGATCGCGCTCGCCGCCGCCCGCTCCGATGGCGGCACCCGGATGACCGAGACGGGGATGAGTCTCGGCACGCCGCACTACATGAGCCCCGAGCAGGCGATGGGCGAGCGCGACCTCGACGCCCGCACCGACGTCTACGCGCTGGGCTGCGTGCTCTACGAGATGCTCACCGGCGAACCGCCATTCAGCGGGCCGAGCGCCCAGGCAATCGTCGCCAAGGTGATGACCGAGCGGCCGACCGCGCCATCGGCCACCCGTGACACCGTCCCCGAGGCGGTCGAGGACGCGGTGCTCACCGCGCTCGCCAAGCTGCCGGTCGACCGCTTCGCCAGCGCGGCGGAGTTCGCCGCGGCCCTCGCCGGCCAGGCGACCGGCATGCGGACCACCACCCGCCGCACCGTGTCCGCTGCGGCATCAGGGCCGTACCGGCGGCTCAGCATGGCGCTCGGTGCGGCAGCGCTCCTGCTGGCGGCGATCGCCGCGTGGGCCCTGCTCCGCCGCCCCGCGGTGTCCGGCCCGTCGGTCTACGACGTCGGTCTCCCCGACAGTGCCCGGATGAACCTCGTCGGCAGCCTGTCGCGCATCGGGCCATACGGCACCCTGGTGCGCAACCTCACGGTGGACCCCGATGGGGAATTCGTCGTCTATGCCGCGACGCGGGGCGACTCCACCTCACTCTGGTACCGGAGTCTCCACACGGCCGAAGTGCGCGAGCTGGCGGGAACCGAGGGGGCCACCGGGCCACGGATCTCGCCCGATGGCCGCGAGGTCGGCTACTTCGAAGGCGACCGGATGATGGCACTCCCCCTCGACGGGACGGCGTCGCGCCTGTTGATGATGGCCAGCAGTGCCGCGCTCATCGACTGGACTTCCAACAGTCAGTTCGTCACCATCGACAAGGATGGCTATCGCTTCAATCGGTTCGATCCGAGCACCGGGGCCACCCGGTCGAGCACGATCGACCGCTGCGTGTTCGGGGTGTGGCTTCCCGGATCCCAGGAGGTGCTCTGCTCGTTCAACGGCATCGCCCAGACGGTCGAGCCGGAATCGAACACGGTGACCACCATCCGGATCGCCAATCCCGACGGCTCTCCCGGGGTACCCGCGAACGGCAGCGCCTTCCGGGTCATCGATGGGCGCTATCTTCTCTGGCTCGCGACAGACGGCAACCTCGTCGGCGCCACCTACGACCCGAAGCGGCACCTGGCGGGAGCGCCGACCCGCCTGGTCTCCGGCATCCGGCGCGAGGCGCTCGGCGAAGGGCAGTACGACATCTCGGCCAGCGGGACGCTGGTCTTTGCGCCGGGGCTCGATGCGACGATCGGTCGTCTCGTCCGTTTCCATCCCGGCCAGCCGGTTCAACCGATCCCGATCGAGAATGCCGACTATCAGCGCTACGACCTGAGCCGTGACGGCCGTTGGCTCGCCGCGGTCACGCCCGGGGCCGACGGTCTCGAACTCCGCATCCACGACCTGCAGAACGGCCAGCGTTCGACCTGGCTCCACGCCGAGGCGATCCGTCACGCGATGTGGAACCCTGAGGGCGACCGGCTCCTGATCGCCGCACAGAACGACTCGACCTGGGCGATGCTCAGGGGATCGCCGGGATCGGGGCAGCCGGTCGACACCCTGGCCACCTGGGGTCCGGGCCAGGGCTACTTCGATCCGGTCGGCTATCCCTTCGACTCGCTCGCCATTGCGCTCGATTGGGGTTCGGGGGTCGTGACCGCGTTCGATCCCCGTGCCGACGCACCGGTCTTCGACACTGTGCTCACCGGAGCGCGCTTCCCCAGTATCGCGCCGAGCGGTCACCTGATCACCTATCAGACCGTCGACGAGAGTCGCATCGTCGTGACCACCTTCCCGGGGACGGGCCGGCGCTGGCAGGTCGCCACCCTCGGCGTCGAACCGATCTGGCTCTCCGACACCGAACTGCTCTACCGCTTCGGCGCGAGCTGGTACCTGGTGCGGGTCAACCCGGCCACGGGCGAACCGCAGGGCGCCGCCACACTCTGGGGGCGCGATCCCCGGTTCTCGGACACGTCAGGGTGGTCGAACCGTCCCGACCATGCCGGTGGCGTGATCTACGTGGAGAGCCCCCAGCAGCCCGACCCCAGCTACCTGCGGGTGATCCCCGACTGGGTCTCCACCATGAAGCGCCTGGTCGACGGGGCGAACCGCTGAGCGCATGTCGTGCCCCGCCCTGATGCTGCGCATCCTGCCTTGACCCCCTCCCATAAGGACACCTCGATGATCCACGACACGATCCTCGGCACGATCGGCAACACCCCGGTCATCCGGATCAACAACCTGGCGCCGGCCGGCACGACCATGTACGTCAAGTGCGAGGCGTTCAACCCGATGTCGTCGGTCAAGGACCGGCTCGCCTTCGCGATCATCCGTGACGCCGAGCAGCGCGGCACGCTCAAGCCCGGCCAGACCGTGATCGAGGCGACCTCGGGCAACACCGGCATCGCGCTCGCCATGGTCTGCGCGGTCAAGGGCTACCCGTTCGTGGCGGTGATGGCGGAGTCCTTCTCGGTCGAGCGCCGCAAGCTGATGCGGATCCTCGGCGCGAAGGTGGTGCTCACGCCCGCCGCCGAGAAGGGATCCGGGATGGTGCGGAAAGCGGAGGAACTCGCGCGCAAGCATGGTTGGTTCCTCACCCGCCAGTTCGAGAACCCGGCCAATCCCGAGTACCACCGCCACACCACCGGTCCCGAGATCCTGCGCGACTTCGCCGGCGAGCGACTCGACGTCTGGGTCACCGGCTGGGGAACCGGCGGCACACTGACCGGTGCAGGCCAGGTGCTCAAGGCCGGCCGACCCGACATCCGGATCGTCGCGGCCGAACCCGAGGTCGCCGCGATGCTCACCGGCGATCCCTGGAACCCCCACAAGATCCAGGGCTGGACCCCCGACTTCATTCCCGAGGTGCTCGACCGCGACGTGTACGACGAGATCGTGAAGGTCAGCGACCTCGAGGCTCGCGACGCCGCTCGCGAGCTGGCGACACGAGAGGGGATCTTCTGCGGCGTCTCGGCCGGCGGCACCTTCGCGGCCGCCCGCAAGGTGGCGGAGCAATCACCCGAGGGAACTGTGCTGCTCGCAATGCTCCCCGACACCGGCGAGCGCTACCTCTCGACCTTCCTCTTCGAGGGGATCAACGAAGGGAACGACGAGGTGGAGTGACCCGCATCGGCATGCACGAGCACCGACGGGGGCCGGCGGCGCTGGCCCCCGTTGGGGCTTGCGGGTATGGTAAGGGATTCCCATTCGGGAGCCTGGCCTGACGGACGCATTCGACCGCCTCACCGCCGCACTGTCGGATCGCTACCGCCTCGAGCGCGAGATTGGCAAGGGCGGCATGGCGCGAGTCTACCTCGCCCACGACATCCGCCATGCGCGCGACGTGGCGATCAAGGTGTTGCGCCGCGACGTGAGCGTCGAACTCGGTGCCGAGCGGTTCCTGCGCGAGGTCACCACCACCGCCGCGTTGCACCACCCCAACATCCTGCCGCTCTTCGATTCCGGCCAGGTCACCATCGAGGTCGACCGGCCGACCGGGTCGCGCGAGACGACCCTCCTCTACTACGTGATGCCGTACATCGAGGGCGAGACACTCCGGCAGCGCCTCGACCGCGAGAAGCAGCTGGCCGTCGACGAGGCCATCCGGATCACCGGCGAGGTGGCCGACGCCCTCGACTATGCCCATGAGCAAGGAATCATTCACCGCGACGTCAAGCCCGAGAACATCCTCCTCGATCGTGGCCGCGCGATGGTCGCCGACTTCGGCGTCGCCCGGGCGATCAGCATGGCCGACAGCGACAAGATCACTCGAAGCGGGGTGACCGTCGGGACACCGACCTACATGTCGCCGGAGCAGGCATCGAGCCAGGTCGAACTCGACGGTCGCAGCGACCTCTACGCCCTGGCCTGCGTGCTGCACGAGATGCTCGGCGGCCAGCCGCCGTTCACCGGAGCGACCGCCGCGATCGTGGTGCGGCAACATCTCACCGTCGAGCCACCGAGCATCACTAACGTGCGGAGCGGCGTGCCGACCACCGTGGTCGCCGCCCTCCACCGGGCCCTGGCCAAGGCACCGAGCGACCGCTTTCCGCGAGTGAGGGACTTCGCCGCGGCACTCCGGACGGAACAGTCCACCGTCCCGACCGCCACTGCGGCGGCGGCCCCGGCCCCGACCGGTCGCCCCTGGCGCTGGTCGCTGCTGGTCGTTGCGGTCTTCGCGGCGCTCTTCCTGGCCTGGTGGTTCCTCCTCCGCGGCGACGGTGGCGGTACCATCACTCCGGATCTGTCGTCGGTTGCGGTGCTGCCGTTCGACGACCTGAGCCCGGACCACGCCAGCGGCTACCTGGGCGACGGCATCGCCGAGACGCTTATCAATGCCCTCGTTGCCGTGCCCGGACTTACGGTCTCCGGCCGCACCTCCTCGTTCTCGCTCCGCGATCGGACCGACGACCTGGCCGAGATCAGCCGGCGCCTTGGCGTCGCGACGGTGCTCCAGGGGAGCGTGCAGCGCGCCGGCGAGCGGCTTCGGATCACCGCCAAGCTGCTCACGACTGCCGACGGCGCACTCCTCTGGAGCCACCGCTTCGACGGTGACGCCGCCCAGATCTTCGCGATGCAGGACTCGGTCGCCAGCGCGGTCGTCCTCGCGCTTCAGGGCCGTGTGCTCGCCCGAACCGACGCCGGGACGATCGGCCACGGCACCGCCAATCCCGCGGCCTACGATGCCTACCTCCTCGGACGGCACTTCTGGGGCAAGCGCACCACCGACGACATGGTACGGGCCGCGAAACACTTCAACGAGGCCATCGCGGCCGACTCCACCTACGCCCTGGCGTGGTCGGGGCTAGCCGATGCGTATGTCCTGTTCATCCCCGCCGAGTACGACGTCCCCGGGGTGAAGCCCGACTCGATGCTCGACCTCGCCGAGGCCGCGGCCCGGCGAGCCGTGGCACTCGACCCGACGCTCGGGGAAGCCTGGAGTTCGCTGGGCGAGGTCCTCGAGTACCGCGACAAATGGACGGAGGCCCGCACCGCGTTCGAGAAGGGGGTCCAGCTCTCCCCCAAGTATCCCACCGCGCATCAATGGTACGCCTACGACCTGATGAACTGGAATGAGTGGGACAACTCCATCCGCGAGATGTCGCGGGCCCGAGACCTCGATCCGCTTTCGCTGGTCATCGTCGTCTCGCTTGGCATGGCGTATGACGGCGCCGAGCGGTGGGACGACGCCGAGGCGGCATACGAACAGGCGGCGGCGATCGCACCGGATCATCCGCTGCTCATCCAGTTCCGCTTCTGGCACGACCTGTTGCGTGGTGCGACCGATCGCTGGCCCGACGCGTTCGCCCGTGTCGCCCGGCTCGAAGGCCAGGACAGCACGACCACTGCCGCGCTCCAAGCCGCACTGGCCCGACCGACCAGTCGGGATTCCGCACTCCGGCAGGTGGCCCTTCGTTCCGGGCCATACATCGAGCTCGCCGTGACACGCGTCCTCGACGGCGACGAGGCGGCGATCGCCTTGGTCGAGGCGCTGCACGATTCGCCTGACCGCGCCAAGGTCAATGGCGCCGGCCTGATGACCCTGCTCTCCCCAGCGCTGCGCGCCGATCCACGGATGCAGGACGCCCTCGTTCGGCTGGGGTATCCCAGACCCTGATGTCCAGCCGATCACGATCCCCTTCCCCGCATCGCCCCCCCAGGTGCCCACAGCGAACCCCAATCCGCTCCGGCTCGTCGGCCTCGCCCGCTGCCTTGCTGGCACCTGGTTCGTCGCGTCCGCGATCGCGAGCCTCGATGACCTTGAGTACCTCCTCGGCCAGGTCACGCGGCTTCTCCACGGCGACATCGGCGGCACCAGCGCACCGATCCGCTCGCTGCTGCTGCTGCTCCTTGCCGCTGCGCTGCTGGGGCTCGGCGTCACGATGTTTGCACGCGGCCTGCGCTGGATGCGACGCCGCGCGACGGGCGGTCCGTCGCCGCTCGCCAGCGCCGAAGTCCTACCGGTGCTCGCCGAACGACGCCTGCCGGCCTACGGCCCGACGCCGATCCCGCTTCCCCAGCCGCTCCGGCGCTGGCTGGAGGACGATCTTGGCCGGATCACTGCCTGGCGGCGCGATCTCCTCGGCGCCGCGGTCCGCGCCGTGGCACGCGCAACCGCGATCGCGCTCGGCTTCGTGGCGAGCTGGTTGATTGTCTCGCTCGCGGTGCCCACCGAACCCCGGGGACCCTTCCCGCTAGGGTTCGTGGTGTTCTTTCCCTTCGTGGCGGCGGTCTGGGCGTCGCTGGCACTACTGCTGATCGGCTCGGAATGGCCCCGTGCCGAGGCGATCGAGATGCCGGTCGTGGTCAGCGTCCCGGGTGACGAGCCCGGCCGGGTGATCGAGAGCCCGCCCGGCCTGGTCGGACGGGAACCGCCGGGCTTGGGCACGGCGATCGCCCTCGCCGGGGTCGCGGCGCAGTGCCTGCTGCCGACGTGGTGGAGCCTCGGTGACCTCGACTACCCGCACCTCACCACGACGATCATCCGCCATCTCGGCGCGATCGCCGCCGGCATCCTCTTCTACCGGCTCGGTGGCCGGATGATCGCCGCGGGAGCGGAGCTCCTGCGGCGGGTCCAGTATGATTCGATTGTCGTGATCCTCGACCCCACCACGAGTGGGAAGACCGCACGGGCGGCCGCCGTGCGCACCGAGAGTCGCGATCCCGATGGCGAGCGACAGATCGTCTCCGCCGTCGGAGGCCCGCACACCCGTGAGGCCGCCAGAAAGTTGCTGCTGCTCCACTGACCGCCAGGAGATTCTCGTTGAAGCGTCGTCCCTCGATCGTCATCGCCGTGTTGGTGGCCACCTGCCTCGTCTCGGGTGTTGCGCGCCCCCAGGAGCGCGCCAGCCTGAGCGGCAACCCGATCCTGCCCGGCTGGTACGCCGACCCCGAGGCCCATGTCTTTGCGGGGCAGTACTGGATCTATCCCACCACCTCGGCCCGCTACAACCAGCAGGTCTTCCTCGATGCGTTCTCGTCGCCCGACCTGGTCCACTGGACCCGGCACCCGCACATCGTCGACACGGCGAGGGTCGCAGTGGGCGCGCCGCGCGATGTGGGCCCCGTCGATCGTCGAGAAGGATGGCTGGTACTACCTCTTTTTCGGGGCCAACGACATCCAGAGCGACAGCGCGCTGGGCGGCATCGGGGTGGCACGATCGCGCTCGCCGGGCGGGCCGTTCACCGACTGGCTGGGGCACCCGCTGATCGACAAGTTCCACAATGGCGCCCAGCCGATCGACCAGATGGTCTTCCGCGACACCGACGGCAGCTACTACATCGTCTATGGCGGCTGGGGACACTGCAACATCGCCCGGCTCAACGACGACTTCACCGGCTTCGTCCCGTTCCCCGACGGCAGCACCTTCCGCGAGATCACCCCGGAGGGCTACGTCGAGGGCGCCTTCATGCTGCTGCGCGGCGGCAAGTACTACTTCATGTGGTCGGAGGGCGGCTGGACCGGCCCCGACTACGCCGTGGCCTATGCCATCGGCGACTCACCGTTCGGGCCGTTCACGCGGGTGGGGAAGATCCTTGAGCAGGACGCGGCGGTGGCGACCGGGGCCGGCCACCACTCGGTGCTCCACGCACCCGGCTCACCCAACTGGTACATCGTCTATCACCGCCGGCCGCTCGGCGAGACCGATCGCGACCAGCGCGCGGTGAGCATCGAGCGACTGCAGTTCGACTCGGCCGGCCGTATCCTCCCGGTCCGGCTCACCTTCGAGGGCGTCGCGGCCGACCCACTGGCTCCCTAGTCGAGCCAGCTGGTCACGTCGGCCACCGGTTTCCGCGGCTTCGCCTCCGGCGCCGCGGTCGGCTCGCCGAGGTGGACGATCGCCACGACCCGTTCGCCCGTGGGGATGTCGAGCGCCTCGCGCAGTCGCGGGTCCTCCATCACCGCACCGCTCTTCAGGTGGGTGCCGAGCCCGGCCGCCACGGCGGCGAGCAGCAGGTTCTCCACCCCCATCATCGCGGTGGCGTAGTCCTCCTCGCGGATCTCCGGATTGTCGTCGACCACCATGCTCACCACGATGGTCGCCGGCACGGCGGCCTCGCTGTTCGCCACCTTGTCGATCACCGCCTGCGCCGCGACCGGATCCTCGACCTTCTTCGCCTTCCGCGCGCCGAGCACGGCGCCGTAGGCGCGACGGGCGGCCGCACCGAGCACCCGGAAGCGGACCGGTTGGGTCATCCGGTGGTTGGGCGCGAGCAGGGCGGCCTCGAGCAGCGGCTCGATCTCGGCCCGGGTGACCACCCGGGCGGTGAACGCCTTGATCGAGCGGCGCTGGCGGATCGCACCGAGGACATCCATGGGGGCACTCCAGGCGGGTGATGGGGAAAATGTGACGGGGAACAGATAACCTGTCCCCCGCCCCGGGTCACCCGTCCCCCGTCACCGTTCGCCTGTCGCCCGTCGCCCGTCGCCTGTCGCTCCTCGCCTGTCGCCTGTCGCCCGTCGCGCTACCGGTACCGCTCCATCAGTTGGTCCAGCGCTGCACTGCCCGGGCAGAGCCGCTCGTAGGGCACGTCGTGCAGCGGCCCGGCCGGCAAATGCAGTCCGTCGCACATCTCCTCGCCGCTCGCTTCATCCACGAACAACAGTCCGGTGGCCACCTCGCCGCGCACCTGACAGGCGCGGACGTGGGCGTACGCCGAGGCGCGGTCGGTGGGATCGTAGTCGCCGGTGGTGGGACGGAGACGCAGCCGGCTGCCGTCGTGCATCGGGACGTCGATCACCCGGGCCTCGCCGGGCGCGACGGTGATCTCGTGCTGCAGCGGCACGAAGTCGGTGGCCACTGCCTCGACGTCGTGAGTCCGGGTGTAGGCGTAGCTCTTGGTGCTTCCCTCGTGATCATTGAAGGTCACGCAGGGCGAGATCACGTCGATCAGGGCCAGCCCGCGGTGGGTGATCCCCGCCTTGAGGATCGGCACCAGCTGCTGCTTGTCGCCCGAGAACGAGCGGGCCACGAAGGTGGCGCCCAACGTGAGCGCCAACAGTACCGGGTCGATTGGCGCCTGGGTGTTGGCGACGCCCTTCTTCGACTTCGAGCCGACGTCGGCCGAGGCGGAGAACTGCCCCTTGGTGAGGCCGTAGACGCCGTTGTTGTCGAGCACGTAGAGCATGTTCACGTTGCGGCGGATCGCGTGACACATCTGCCCCAGCCCGATCGACAGCGAGTCGCCGTCGCCCGACACCCCGATGCAGATCAGCTGGCGGTTGGCGGCCGCCGCGCCGGTGGTGACCGATGGCATCCGGCCGTGGACACTGTTGAAGCCGTGACTCTGCTTCATGAAGTAGGCGGTCGTCTTGGCCGAGCAGCCGATGCCGCTCATCTTGGCAGCCATCTCTGGCGGGATCGCCAGCTCCCACGCCGCCTGGATCAGTGCGGCGGTGACCGAATCGTGGCCGCAGCCGGCGCAGAGGGTCGACATTCCCCCCTCGTAGTCGCGCAGCTTGAGGCCGATCTCGTTGGTGCGGGCGCTGGGGTGGGTGACCACCGGCTTCGCGATCGAGCTCATGCCGGCACCTCCGCCGCGACGCGGCTGACGGCCTCGACCACGAACGCCGCCGTGAGCGGCAGGCCACCGTAGTCGAGGAGCGGCGTCATCCGGTCGCGCGCGATCCCGAGCTCGATCGCGAGGAGCGAGCGAAGCTGGGCATCGCGGTTCTGTTCGATCACCATGACCTGCTCATGCGTCTCGAGGAACGCCGGGATCTCGGCGCAGAACGGGAACCCCCGGATCCGCATCAGGTCCACCCCGAATCCCCGGGAACGCAGCGTATCGACCGCCTCCCGCACGGCGGCGTCGCATCCGCCGACCGTGACCAGGCCGATCGTCGCGCCGTCCTGGCAATCGATCACCGGTGCGGGGACCGCCCCTGCCGCAGCATCGATCTTCCGCTTGAGGCGATCGACCACCTCGCGATAGGCGTCGGCGTCCTCGGTGTAGCCGGCATGCTTGTCGTGGCCCGAGCCGCGCACGAAGTAGGCCCCCTTGGCCCCGACGCCCGGCACGGTCCGCGCCGCGATCCCGTCGCCGTCGATGTCGAGGTAGCGCGAGAAGCGCGGCAGCGCCTCGAGCGCCGCGGCGTCGAGCACCTTGCCCCGATCGGGGCGCCGCGCGTCGTCCCACGTGAGTCGCGGCATCATCCAGTCGTTCATCCCGATGTCGAGATCCGACGCCACGAACACCGGCGTCTGGAACCGTTCCGCGATGTCGAACGCCAGCACCGCCATCTCGAAGCACTCCTGCGGGTTGGCCGGGTACAGCACCGGATGCTTGGTGTCGCCGTGCGAGGCGTAGGCGAGCATCAGCAGGTCGCCCTGCTGGGTCCGCGTCGGCATCCCGGTCGACGGCCCGCACCGCTGGATATCGAAGAAGACCGACGGGATCTCGGTGTAGTAGGCCAGCCCGATGAACTCCTGCATCAGCGAGATCCCGGGGCCCGAGGTGTTGGTGAATGCCCGTGCCCCGGCCCATCCCGCCCCGATCACGATCCCGGCGGCCGACAGCTCGTCCTCGGCCTGGAGGATCGCATAGCGGTGCTCGCCGGATTCCTTGTCGACCCGGAACTCTCGACAGAACGCGGTGAACGCCTCCATCAGCGAGGTCGACGGGGTGATCGGATACCACGCCCCGACCGTGGCGCCGGCATAGACCGCCCCCAGCGCCGCGGCGGTGTTGCCGTCCATCAGGACGTGGCCGCCGGTCCGGTCGAGCCGCTCCAGGTGAAACGGCAGCGGGCAGTCGAAGTGTGCGCGAGCATGATCGTAGCCGAGCTTGATCGCGCCGTGGTTGGCGTCCAGCAGCCGGTGCTTGTGGCCGAACTTCTCGTCGAGCATCGCCGCGACCACGGTCATGTCGATATCCAGCAGCGCGGCCAGCGTCCCGGCATAGACGATGTTGCGCATCAGGGTGCGCTCGCGGTCGCCATCGAACGCCTCGACGCACATCGCCCCGAACGGCACCCCGAGGATGGTGATCCCCTCGCGCACCAGGCTGGGATCCAGCGGCCAGGAGGAGTCATAGAGGAGGTAGCCGCCGGGCCGCACCGCCGCCACATCCTGGGCGTAGGTCGAGGGGTTGAGCGCCACCACCAGGTCGAGCGCCGAGGGGCGGGCGGTGTACCCGTCGCCGCTCACCCGGATCTCGTACCAGGTGGGCAGTCCCTGGATGTTCGAGGGAAAGACGTTCTTGCCGGTGACCGGGATCCCCATCCGGAAGATCGCCTGCATCAGCAATCCGTTGGCGCTGGCCGAACCGGTGCCGTTGACGGTGCCGATCTTGAACGAGAAGTCGTTGACGCCGCTCATCGGAGGGCCAACGCCTGCCCGGCGTAGGGCAGCTTGAGGTCGAAGGTGCGCATGTCCCACGCCGCCGTGGGACACCGTTCCGCACAGAGCCCGCAATGCACGCACACATCCTCGTCCTTGACCATCACCCGTCGGGTCTGCGGCAGCGCCTCGGACACGTACACTGCCTGCTCGAGGTTGAGCGCGGGGGCCGACAGCCGCTGGCGCAGCTCGTCGAGCGGCGAGTCGTTGGTGGTGATCGTGAGGCAGCGGGTGGGGCAGACGTCCACGCAGGCGTCGCACTCGATGCAGAGCGGCGCCGTGAAGTGGGTCTCGATGTCACAGTTGAGGCAGCGCTGCACCTCGTCGGCCGCCTGCTCCGCGGTGAAACCGAGTTCCACCTCGATGCCGATGTCGCTGAAGCGCTTCGACAGCTCCTCGTGGGTCATCTTCTGCCGGTGCACCGGATCGTAGTCGTTGTCGTACGACCAGCTCTGCAACCCCACCTTGGCGCTCACCAGCGTCATCCCCTGGGGGGGCCGGTCGGCGATGTCGCGCCCCTCGCAATGCGCGTGGATCGAGATCGCCGCCTCATGGCCGTGGGCCACCGCCCAGATGATGTTCTCCGGTCCCCAGGCGGCGTCGCCGCCGAAGAACACGCCGGGACGGGAGCACTGGAAGGTGCGCCGGTCGACCACCGGCATCTCCCACTTGCCGAACTCGATGCCGATGTCGCGCTCGATCCACGGAAAGGCGTTGTCCTGGCCGATCGCGAGCACCACCGCGTCGCAGGGGATCACCTCCTGGCGGAGCACCGTGCTCCGCTGCCGGCCGGTCTCGTCCTCGGTCCACTCGAGCACGTCGAACTCCAGGCCGGTGAGCGTGCCGTCCTCGACGATGAACCGGCTCGGCTGGAGGTTCTCGATGATCTCGACCAGTTCCTCCTCGGCGTCCTCGAGCTCCCACGGCGACGCCTTGAAGTCCTTGCGGCCGCGTCGCGCGATCACCTTCACATCGGTGGCACCGAGCCGCTTGGCCGAGCGGCAGCAGTCCATCGCGGTGTTGCCGACGCCGATGATCAGCACCCGCGGCTCGATCTCGGTCACGTGGCCGAAGTGGATGTTGGCCAGCCACTCGATCCCGATGTGCACCTGGTCGGGGGCGTCCCAGCGTCCCGGCAGCTCGAGTTCCTTCCCCTTGGGCGCCCCGCTGCCCACGAACACCGCGTCGTAGCCCTCGTCGAGCAGTGCCTTCATGCTGGCGACCGGGGTGTTGTAGCGCATTTCCGCGCCCATCCGGATCACGTAGTCGCACTCCTCGTCGAGCACCGGGACCGGGAGCCGGAACGCGGGGATGTTGATCCGCATCAGCCCGCCCGGCTTGGGGTGCTGCTCGAAGATCGTGACCTCGTAGCCGAGCGGCAGCAGGTCGTTGGCCACCGTGAGCGAGGCCGGACCGGCGCCGACACAGGCGATCCGCTTGCCGTTCTTGCTCGTGGCACCGGTGGGCAGTCGGTCGGTGATGTCGCCCCGGTTGTCGGCCGCGACCCGCTTGAGGCGGCAGATCGCCACCGGCTTGTCGTCGAGACGGCCCCGGCGGCAGGCCGGTTCGCAGGGGCGGTCGCAGGTCCGGCCCAGGATTCCCGGAAACACATTCGACTCGCGATTGAGCATGTAGGCGTCGTCGAACCGGCCCAGCGCGATCAGCCGCAGGTAGCCCGGCACGTTGGTGTGGGCCGGACAGGCCCACTGGCAGTCGACCACCTTGTGGTAGTAGTCGGGATGGGAGACGTCGGTCGCCGCCACGAAATGCCGCCTTCCGTCAGGAGGGGTCGCACGGACTCCTGTAAGGTAGCGGCGACCGGACCCCGGTCCAGTTGAGGGTGTCCGCCCCGGCCAAATGGCGGTAGGTTCAGGAGCTCCCCGCCTGCCTGCCCACCCTCCCGGAGGACCAGGCCCTGCCCGTTTCTGCCGCATCCCGACATCATTGAGCGTCCTCGGTTACTCAGCGGTGACGTCACCGTGAACGCCCGCCTCACGGCCGCCCTCGCCGACCGCTACACCATCGAGCGCGAGCTCGGGGCCGGTGGGATGGCCACGGTCTATCTCGCCCAGGACCTCAAGCACGACCGAAGAGTCGCCATCAAGGTCCTCCGCCCCGAACTCGCGGCCGTGATCGGTGCCGAGCGGTTCCTCGCCGAGATCAAGACCACCGCCAACTTGCAGCACCCGCACATCCTCGCGCTGATCGACTCGGGCGACACCGACGGGACGCTCTGGTACGTGATGCCGTATGTGGAGGGCGAATCGCTCCGCGACCGGCTGGTGCGCGAGAAACAACTGCCGATCGCCGACGCGGTGCGGATCGCCACCGAAGTGGCCGGTGCGCTCGATTATGCCCACCGCCACGGCGTGATCCATCGCGACATCAAGCCCGAGAACATCCTGCTCCACGACGGCAGCGCCCTGGTAGCCGACTTCGGGATCGCGCTGGCCGCGAGCTCTGGTGCCGGCACCCGGATGACCGAGACCGGCATGAGCCTCGGCACGCCGCACTACATGAGCCCCGAGCAGGCGATGGGCGAGCGGGAGATCACCGCCCGGAGCGATGTCTACGCCCTGGGCTGCATCACCTACGAGATGCTGGTGGGGGAGCCGCCGTTCAGCGGTCCCACCGCGCAGGCGATCATCGCCCGGGTGATGACCGAGGAGCCGCGGCCGCTCACCAGCCAGCGGAAGACGGTGCCTCCCAACGTCGAGGCGGCGGTCTTCACCGCGCTCGAGAAGCTCCCCGCCGATCGCTATGCCAGTGCCGCCGAGTTTGCGGCGGCACTCACTGGCGAGGGCATCGGGACGCGACGCGCCACGGGGTCACGGCGCGCCGCACGACCGAGCCCGTCACGATTCGCCTGGCCGCTCATCGCCCTCGCGGCCGGCATCGCGGCCGCCTGGGGATGGCTGCGGCCCCGGGCCGACGAGCGGGTGTCGCTCCAGACGATCGTGCTCGGCGACTCGCTCGGCCTCACGACCCAGGGCCTCGCCCTGGCCGTCGCGCCGGATGGGCGGAGCATCGCCTTCCGCGATGGACTACCGGATGGCCGGATCTGGCTGAAGCGATGGGACCAGCTCGATCCGGTGGCGTTGCCGGGCACCGAGGGCGGCACCAGTCCTGCCTTCTCGCATGACGGCAAGTGGCTCGCCTTCACCGTCGGTGGCAGGGTCAAGAAGATGCTCGTCGACGGGGGATCACCCGCCGTCGTCTCGGATTCGGCAGGCCCGGTCAACTATGGGGTCACCTGGCTCGACGACGGCTCGATCGTCTACGCCAACCCCGCCGGAGACCAACTCGAGCGATTGCAGCCCGATGGCACCGTCAGCAGTCTCGGGCTCGAGGAGACCGGGCTCGGTGGCTACGGGCTCATCAATCCGACTGCATTGCCAGGGTCCCACGGGGTGCTCTTCGCGGGATGCACTTCGGGCTGCGTCAGGATGGCGTTGTACGCGGTCGGGCTCGACGGCGAGGCACCGAGGAAGCTGGTCGACGACGCCTATCAGGGCTGGTACCTGCCGATCGGCCAGCTCATCTACGTGCGCCTCGACGGCACCGTGCTGATGGCGCCGTTCGACCTCGACCGCCTCGAGATCACCGGCGCCGCGATTCCGGTCATCGACCGGGTGACCGTGCGCGGGGTCTTCCCCTGGCTGGCGGTGTCGGGGAGCGGCACCCTGATCTATGTCCCCGGCAAGCCGGATGCGCGCGACTTCGAGATCGTGCGGGCGAGCCCCGAGGGCATGCTCACGCCCGTTGACACCAGTTGGTCAGGCAACTTCAACTCCTTCGCGCTCTCCCCGGATGGCCGGCGGCTCGCCGTGAGCGAGGCGCTGCCGACGGGCGGGTACGGCATCTTCGTCAAGGGCCTGGACGATGGCCCGTACAGTCGCTTGAGCGCCGGGGGCGAGGACCGCCGGCCGGCGTGGTCATCCGACGGTCGCTGGGTGGCCTTCATCCGTGACAGCGTCAATGGCGGGGCGGTCTATGGCCGCCGCGCCGACGGCAGCGGCGACGATTCCCTCCTGGTCAGCACCGACCGCCCGATCCAGGAGGTCGTGTGGTCCGGCGACGGGACGCGGCTCGTGATCCGGACCGACAACGCCGCCGCGGGAGCGGGGGATATCCTGACGGTTCCCCTGGCGGGAGGCGGCACCCCCACACCGGTCGCCGCCACGGCATCGTCGGAGTTGCAGCCGGCGCTGTCGGCCGATGGATCGTGGCTGGCCTATACCTCCAACGAGCTGGGAACCACCGAGGTCTACGTCCGCACTCTCCCCGCGTCGGAAGGGGGACGCTGGCAGGTCTCCAATGGCGGTGGCAGCTCGCCGGTCTGGGCGCCGGACGGCCGCACCCTCTACTACCTCGACGCCAGTTACCGCCTGATCGCAGCAACCGTCGAGACAGCCCCGACCTTCCGGGTCGTGTCGAGACGGCCACTCTTCGATGCCAGCCAGTTCACGTTCGACAGCTTCCACCCCTCGTTCGCCGTGTCGCCCGACGGGAGTGCCTTCTACTTCTTCCACAACCGTGGCTTCGGTCCGCCAGGGCGCGACCATCGGACGGCTGGTCCTCGCCGAGCACTGGCTCTCGACCCTGAGGGAGAAGACGGCCCGATGACCCTCGACGCACTGAAAGCAGCGCTGAGGGACCGCTACACCATCGAGCGCGAGCTCGGGGAGGGTGGCATGGCCACGGTCTATCTCGCCGGGGACCTCAAGCACCACCGCAAGGTGGCGATCAAGGTGATGAAGCCCGAGGTGAGCGCCGAGCTCGCCGCCGATCGCTTCCTCAGGGAGATCCGCACCACCGCCAACCTGCAGCATCCCAACATCGTGCCGGTCTTTGATTCGGGATCGGTGGCTGGGCCGCCTGACGGCGGCCCCTGGTTGTATTTCGTGATGCCGCTGATCGAGGGTGAGACCCTCCGCGCCCGGCTCGAGCGCGAGGGGCCGTTCGCGATCCACGAGGCGATCCGCCTGATCCGCGAGCTCGCCGACGCGCTCCAGTACGCCCACGAGGCCGGGATCCTCCACCGCGACCTCAAGCCCGAGAACGTGATGCTCTCTCGCGGTCACGCGCTGCTGGCCGACTTCGGCATCGCACGCACCGCTGACACGAAGGAGGATGACCGGCTGACGCGGACCGGGTCATCGGTGGG
Source organism: uncultured Gemmatimonadales bacterium (assembly GCA_963847895.1). GTDB lineage: Bacteria > Gemmatimonadota > Gemmatimonadetes > Gemmatimonadales > GWC2-71-9 > Palsa-1233. Next base: position 9,663 of record CAWKBO010000010.1, on the reverse strand, counting down.
GACGCCCGCCTACATGAGTCCCGAGCAGGCGACCGGCGAGCGCGAGCTGACCCCGGCATCCGACATCTACGGCCTCGGTGCGATCCTCTTCGAGCTGCTCACCGGCGAGCCGCCATTCACCGGCGTCACCGCCCAGGCGATCCTCGTCAAGCGCTTCACCTCCGAGGCGCCGCCGCTCACCACGCTCCGCGGCGACGCGCCGGCAAGCTGCGAGGCGGCGGTCGCCAGGGCCCTCGCCAGCGATCCCGACCTCCGATTCGCCACTGCCGCGGGGTTCGCCGCCGCGTTGGCGAGCGACACCCCCGTGGTCGCGACCCCGGCACCCGAAGTCGACGCCAATTCGCTGGTGGTGCTGCCGTTCCGCAACCAGGGCACAAACCCCGAGGACGAGCAGTTCAGCGACGGGCTCACCGAGGAGATCATCACCGACCTCGCCCGGGTGAAGGCGCTCCGGGTGCTGTCGCGCACCTCGTCGATGCAGCTCAAGGGGACCATGAAGTCGATCCCCGCGCTCGGCCGCGAACTTCGGGTGCAATATGCCCTCTCGGGAAGCGTGCGCCGAGCCGGCAACTCGCTCCGCATCACCGCCGAACTGATCGAGGCCGCCACCGATACGCCGGTGTGGACCGAACGGTTCAGCGGCACCATGGACGACGTCTTCGACGTGCAGGAACGCGTGGCGCGCGAGATCGTCGCCGCGCTGGGCATCACGCTGACGCAGGAGGAGGATCAGCACCTGGCGCAGCGTCCCATCGAGGACCCGCGCGCCTTTGAGCTCTTCCTCCGGGCCCGACAGGAGGTGCGTCGCTACGATCTCGCCTCGATCGAGCGCGGCGAGGAGATGGTGCGCCAGGCGATGGCGATCGAAGGTGAGGTGCCGCCGCTCCAGGCGCTGCTGGCGTGGGGGATGGTCGCCCGGGTGCGCGCCGGCCTGGCCGCCGACAAGCGGGGGCTCGATGAGGCGACGGCGGTCGCGGAGGAGTTGGTCCGGACTGCCCCCGATGCTCCCTTTGGGCATGCGCTGCTTGGGTTCATCAGCTACGAGCGCGGGACGATGTCGGAGGCGATCATTCACCTGCGCGCCGCCGTGGAGCGCGAGCCCAACGACGCCGATGCGCTCTTCTACCTTGGCATTTGCGTGACCTCGGGCGGCCATGTCGAGGCGGGGAAGCGGGCGGCGGATCGCTTGATGGCCTCCGATCCGCTCTCGCCGTTGGCCTGGCTCCTCTCGGGGCTGGTGCCGTGGTGGAGGGGGGAGGTGGCCTCGGGCCTGCCGAGCATCGAGCGGGCGCTCGCACTGGATCCCATGAACCCGATCATCCGCTGGAGCCTCGGGTATGGCCGGGCCCTGGCGGGAGATCTGACGGGTGCCGCCGCGGACGCCGCGAACCTTCGGGAGAACGCCCCTTCGTCGCCCTACACCACCCAGCTCTCCGCCTTGGTCCATGCGATCGAGGGGAGAGTAGCGGAGGCGCGGGAGATGCTACACGGCGTGCAGGGGCTCGACGCCCACCACAAGTTCCATCTCGCCGAGTCGTTCACGATGGCAGGCGACACGGAGCGCGGGCTTGCGCTTCTGGAGGAGGCGGTGGACGGCGGCTTCCATCCCGGCGAGTTCATCGCCACCCACTGTCCATTCTTCGCCTCGCTCCGCGGCACGCCCCGCTTCCAGGCGATCGCCGACAAGGCACTCCGCTTCACCCGGGACTTCATTGCCAGCGGGGTGGCGCCGTGACCCTCGACGGGCTCAAGTCCGCACTTCAGGACCGCTACCGCATCGAGCGCGAGCTCGGCGCCGGTGGCATGGCCACCGTCTACCTCGCCGAGGATCTCAAGCACCACCGCCAGGTGGCGATCAAGGTGCTCCGGCCCGAACTCTCGGCCGCGATGGGATCCGAACGCTTCCTTCGCGAGATCGAGACCACCGCGAACCTCCGCCACCCCCACATCCTGCCGCTGTTTGATTCGGGCCAGGTGATCCTCCAGCCGAGAACAGGGAACGGAGAACAGGCGATCGAGGACGTTCCCTCCGTTCTCCGTTCTCCGTCCTCCGTCCTCTTCTATGTCATGCCCTTCATCGAGGGCGAGTCGCTCCGTGACCGGCTCGATCGTGAGAAGCAGCTGCCGATCGACGACGCGCTGGGCATTGCGCGCGAGGTGGCCGACGCGCTGAGCTACGCCCATTCGCGCGGCGTCATTCATCGCGACATCAAGCCCGAGAACATCCTCCTGGAGAGCGGGCATGCCGTCGTGGCCGACTTCGGGATCGCCCGCGCCGTGGCGGCGGCAGGTGGCGAGCAGTTGACCGGAACCGGCATGGCGATCGGCACGCCGACCTACATGAGCCCCGAGCAGGCGGCTGGGGAACGCGACATCGACGGCCGGAGCGACGTGTACGCCCTCGGCTGCATGCTCTACGAGATGCTCGGCGGGCGGCCGCCGTTCACGGGGCCCACCACCGAGAGCATCGTGCGGCAGCATCTGGTCGCCGAACCCGCACCGATCTCCCAGCTGCGCCCCTCCGTCCCGCCTGACGTGGTGGTCGCGATCCAGCGCGCGTTGGCCAAGGCCCCGGCCGATCGCTTCAACCCGGTGGTCCAGTTCGCCGAGGCGCTCCGTGCGCCGGGGGCGGCACCTGCCGGCACCTCGCGGCCGATGCCGTGGCGCGCCATCGTCGGCGTGGCGGTCGTGCTCGCGGCGGTGGCCGGCGGATGGTGGTTGCTCCGACCCAGGCCGTGGACGCTCTCGGTCACCAACATCCGCCAGGTAACGCGTGAGCCGGCCGCCGAGATCAAGGTGGCGCTCTCTCCCGATGGCCGCGAGATCGCCTACGAAGCCGGCTTCCCACTCCACACGCACATCGAAGTCCGGGACGTGCAGGGAGGGCGTCCGATCGCGCTCACCGGCGACTGGCAGGGCACCCAGTTCACGCCACGCTGGACGCCCGACGGCCGGGAGATCGTCTTCAGCAACCTCTACACCACCGCCGACCACGAGAAGGGTGGCTGGAGGATCCCGCGGCTCGGGGGTCAGGCCGCGCCGGCGGACACCGGCGCGGCGCTCGTCGCGGGACCCGGGCGGCGGGTGATGGCGCGGGGGGACACGACCCTCGTGGTTGCGGAGGACGGGACCGAGACGGTGCTGTACATCGGCTTCCCGGACCTCCACTCCTTCGCGTGGCGCGGCGATGGGTCGATGGTGGCCTGGGTACGCGGCAACCGGGACTACAACAACTCCTGGGGAAACGTCTCGCCGAGCCAGGTCTGGGTGGCGCCGGTCGGCGGGACACCGGTCCCGGTCACCGACAGCACCTCGCTCAACGTCAAGCCGGCCTGGCTGCCCGACGGCACCCTGCTCTTCATCTCCAATCGGGACGGCGCGCGAGACGTCTATGCGGTTCGCCTGACCGAGTCGGGCGCGCCCCGCGGCGCGCCCCTGCGCCTCACCACCGGGCTCGAGCCCTTCTCGGTTTCGCCGTCCGCCGACGGCCGGACCCTGGCGTACGACCGCCTCCTGCTCCGGCGCAACATCTATGCGCTCCCGATCCCCGGGCGCGGCAGCGTGTCGATCCGCTCGGCGGCGCCACTCACCAGTGCGAACCAGACGGTCGAGATGGCCTCGCTGTCCGGCGATGGCACGCAGTTGGTCTTTGACTCCAATATCGAGGGGCGCCAGGACCTCTACATCATGCCCGCCGCCGGTGGAGAGCCGCGTCGAGTGACGCGTGACGGCTTCGACGACTTCAGCCCGGACTTCTCCCCCGATGCGCGTGAGATCGTCTTCCACACCATCCGCAACACCACCCGCGACATCCATGTCATCGGGAGCGACGGAACGGGAGAAGTGGTGCTCGTGGACGATGCGGCCGAGTCCTTCCATCCGGCCTTCTCACCCGATGGACTCGCGGTGGTCTACAGCGACCTGGCCGATAGCAGCACCACGAGGGTGGTGCGCCGTGATGCCATTGGCGCCCCGTGGGGGACTCCCGAGGCGCTCCCGATCCCCGATGGGTTCGGGCCGCGCTGGTCTCCCGACGGGACGGCGCTCGCCTACTTCACCCATGCGCGCCCCGGCGGCATCGGGATCTACCGGTTCGGCGGCGAGGCACGGCAGCTGATGCCGCCGGACGCCTTCGGACTGGAATATCCGTCGTGGCCGGAATGGGCGCCTGACGGACGCTCGATCTACTTCCGGGCCGTCGACGCCAAGGGGATCGAAGGGCTCTACCAGGTCGACCTCGACGGCGGGGCGCCGCGGCTGGTGGTGCGGTTTGACGACCCGGCACGCTCGGTCTTTCTGGGGTCGATCCCGATCGGCAACGGCCGGTTCTACTTCGTGGCCGGCGAGCTCGAAAGCGACATCTTCCTGATGGACCTGGTACAGCCATGAACTTCGACGCGCTCAGGGCGAGCCTCGCCGACCGCTATCGCATTGAGCGCGAGCTCGGCGCCGGCGGCATGGCCACCGTCTACCTCGCCGAGGACCTCAAGCACCACCGCCAGGTGGCGATCAAGGTGATGCACGAGGAGCTCTCCGCGGCGATCGGGGGCGAGCGGTTCCTCCGCGAGATCGAGACGATCGCCAGGCTGCAGCACCCGCACATCCTGCCGCTGATCGACTCAGACAGCACCGGTGGCGTCCTCTACTACGTGGCGCCCTATGTCCGCGGCGAGACGCTGCGCTCGCTCCTCGAACGCGAGGGTCGCCTCGCCCCGGACCGTGCCGCCGCACTGGCGCTCGAGATCGCCGATGCCCTCGCCTACTCGCATCGCGAGGGCGTGGTGCATCGCGACATCAAACCGGAGAACATCCTGCTCCAGGAGGGGCACGCCGTCCTCGCCGACTTCGGTGTGGCCCGCGCCCTGACCGCCGCCGGAGGCGCCACCATGACGCAAGCGGGATTTGCGGTGGGCACGCCGGCCTACATGAGTCCCGAACAGGCGACCGCGTCGGCGGTGATCGACGGGAAGGCGGACATCTACGCCCTTGGCTGCGTGCTGTTCGAGATGCTCGCCGGGCATCCGCCGTTCACGGGCGACAACCTGCAACAGGTGGTGGCGGCGCACGTGACCACTCCCGCGCCGGCGATCGCCAGCGTCCGGAGCGACACGCCACGCCAACTCGCCGACCTGGTGGCCGCCTGCCTGGCCAAGAACCCCGCCGACCGTCCCGATGCCGCGGCCCTCGTCGCCCGACTCAAGGAGGGCGGCGGCGGGGCGCCCGCGCCGAGGCCCGGCGGTCGCGTCCTGGCCCTCGCGGCCGCGGCGCTCGCGCTCCTGGCAGCCGGCGGATGGTGGCTCCTCGGACGCGACGGCACCTCCTCGACCTCCATCACTGGCGAGGCCTCCCAGATCGCCGTCATGCCGCTCTCGGCGATCTCCGACACATCGCTGGCGCGGCTCGGGCACGACCTCGTCGTCACCCTCAGCACCACCCTCGATGGCGTCGGCGACCTCCACACCGTCGACGCCTCGACCCTGCTGCTCAACACCCGCGATGCGCCGTCGCCACTCCCCCTCGCCCAGGCCAGGGAGATCGCCACTCGTCTCGGCGCCGGGCAGTGTCCTCACCGGGACCCTCATCCGCGAATCCGGACAGGTGCGGGCGGCCGTCTCGCTCTATCGGGTCGGCGACGACACCGCGATCGCCCGGGCCAGCGCCCTGGCGCCCGCGGAGGACATCTCGTCGCTCACCGACTCCCTCACGTGGCAGGTGCTGCGACAGGTCTGGCGCGGCGGGACACCCCCGTCGCCAGTCCTGGCTGGTCTCACCACCTCCTCCTTCGAGGCACTGCGGCACTTCCTCGACGGCGAGCGACACTTCCAGGAGCTCGACGTGGGCGCGGCGATCGCCGAGTATCGCCGTGCGTTCGAGCTCGACACCAATTTCGTGCAGGCCTATCTCCGCTATGACGCAGCGCGGACATGGAACCTGCAGGGCACCGACCCAGCGGCGCACGATCGGCTCCTGGCGCTTGCCGACAAGCTCCCGACGCGCGAGCGACTGTGGCTCGAGGCGACCCAGCAGACCGGGCCGCTGCCCGAGCGTCAGGCCCGGTGGCGCGAGCTGATCCAGCAATACCCCGACTATCCCCCGATTCTCATGTCGGGAATCGACGAGGTCATCCACAGCGGCCCGATCTACGGCATCGACCTGGCCAGGACGCTCCCCGTACTGACGCGGTTGGCCCGGCTCACCCCCGACAATGCCGATGGCTGGATGCACAAGGGCGCCGTGGAGGAGGCACTCGGCAAGTCGGCGGAGGCGGCCGAGTCGTTCCAGCGGGGCGCGACGGCGGCACATGGGTTCTTCGGGACATTGCTGGCGACCATGGCCACGATCAGCCGGTCGCTCGTCACGCCCGGCCAGCCGTTGCCCGATGGGTGGGGGAATGCGGCGGTTGGCGCCTACGCCGGCCTGCCCGGCAGCGGCCAGTTGGCGCTCAGCGGCCTGCTGTCGTTCTCCGATGGGCGGATTCCCGAGCGACTGGCGCTGGTCGAGGAGGCGCAGCGCGACGGCCGCTACCAGGGAGAGGTGCTGACGAGTTCACGGTTCGGCGAAGGGGTGCTCCGGATCGCACGGGGAGACTGGACCGGCGGATTGGCGGCGCTGCGCCAGTACGAGGCCTCCAGCGGTGCGGTCAGCGACCGACTCAGTACCGCGCGCATCGCGACCGTCGGTGCCTGGCTCGGGATGGTCGATCCCGCCGTGGCCGCCGATGCCATTGATCGTGCGAAGGCCATGCCGGGGATCGAGGATCAGCCCACCGACCGGATCGAGCTGCAGTGGCTCGAGGGGCTGCTGGCGATCGTGACCGGCGATGGGCCGGCCGTGGAGCGCGCGAGCGCGGCCTTGCGCAAGGAATCCGATCCGGTCGCGGCCCATGCCGCGGCATCGCTCCGGGCCGAGTGGCTCGTCAAGACCGGTGCGGACGGTGCCGCCGACTCCGTCCGTACGGTCAGTGACGCCATGATGCGAGAGGGGCACTATCTCTTCGTGGCGGAAGTTGTCAACCGCTTCGTGATCGCCCGCGCCCTCCGCAATCATGGCCAGCCCGCCGAGGTCGAGCGCCGCCGCGCCGAGCGCCCCCATCGCGCGACCGCCTGCGGTGAATTCATGGCTCGCAGCACCCGCGCCGCTCGCGCTGCTCGCGCTGCTCGCACCCGCCGTCGTCGCCCGGAGCGACCGCCGCGACGCTCTCGGGAACTGACTCGAGCGCCTCGACCGCGGCTGCATCGGAGGCGCGAGCGCGCGCGATGTCGTCGCACATCGTCGCCATGTCGGGCGAGATCGGTTCGCGCAGCGAAGCCGCGTGCGTCGCCGCCTCTTCCTCCGCGACCGCGGCCTCAATCTGGGCGAGCTGGTCCGGGGTTGCGTCGTAGGTCGCGAGCCAGCGTTCGAACTCGAGATAGCCTCCCGCCTCGAGCGCACGCGCACTCATCGGCGTCCCCAGTTGCGTCGCGCCGCCGGGCTCGCCGAACCATTCGGCTGCGGTGCTGCGTTCCTCGGGAAACGAGCGGGCCACACGATAATCGCGCTCCTCGTAGGTCGGAACGCGCCTGCCATCCACCGACGGACGCGGCCGCGACGGCGGCAGCGCGCGGCGCTCGATCGCCGGGTCGCCGGGCGAGAAGAAGGTACCGCGCGTGCTCCCGATGCGATTCCAGTCCTCGCCCACGGGTGTGGTGCCCCGGGTGATGACGCGATCGCGCGCGCCGTCCCACGGCGGATAGACGATCGGATCCTCGGGTCCGGGCCGATAGCGGGGATCGATCGGCGGCCCCATGGTGGTCGGCCGCGCCGCGACGCGGGCATCGAGCACGTCGTTCATGTACCCGTCGAGCTCGGCGCGCGCCGGGCTGACGGCCGGCATCGTTCACCCCCTGCGGAATGTCGTGTCCGGCCAGGCGCATGTCGTCGAGCATGCCCGAGGGACCGGGCGTGCTCGGTTCCCGCGCCGGCACCGGCAGCATCGAGGCCTCCTCGTGACGCGCCTCCTCGCCGAGCGCGCACAGGATGTAGTAGGGAATCGTCGCCGGTCGCGGGCAACACTTCGGATCCAGTAGTCCGGATCGAGCGGACCACCGGTGCCCGGCACGGGCGCCGGTGCGCCGGCGCCCGCGCCCGCGATCACGGGTGCATGATGCCGCTCAAATACCTCGCCGGTGCCGTGCACGACCTCGGCGCCGTGGATCGCGTGCATCACGCGCTCGGCCGAATAGTGCTCCTCCGGCGCGCACATCAGGGGTTCGTCGGGGCGGCACCGAGGTCGGTGTACATGCCGGTCCGTAAGAGCACCCGGCGTGCCCGGCCGGATCCCTCGGCAATTCCCTACGTTCCGGTGATCGGGCCGAGCACGATCGGCGCGGGTCGAGCACGATCGGCTCGACCTGTCACGGCCGCGCGGCGAGCACCGCGTCGAGGGCCTCGCGCGTCGCACGCGTGGCATCGGCGCCGGGTGCGAGTGCCGTCCGGATCGCGAGCGCGGCGCGCAGCTCGGTCGCGGCCGTGGCCTCGTCGTGCTCGGCGTGTGCGATGGCACCGAGCAGGTCGTGCGCGTCGGCGGCATCGAGGTGCGTCTCGCCGTACGTCTCGACGGCAATCCGCAGCGAGCCTCGGCCTTGTTACGCGCCTTGTCCAGGCGTCCGCTCGCCGAGGTTGGCCGCGCCGGTGAGCGCGAGCGCGCGCCCATGGCGGGGTGGTGGTCCCCGAACTGCCGCGCGTGAATCGACGGCGTGCTTCGAGGCCTCGAGTGCCTCGGGGACATGGCCGTCGCGCAGCTCGGCCCGCGCCAGCTCGTCGAGCAGCGACAACGCCCACGAGGTGTCGGCGAGCTGGGCGCGTTGCCCCTGTGCGAGCGCGGCTTCGAGGTGCCTCGCGGCGGAGGCGTCGTCGTGACGAAGGTGATCGAGGCGAGCCCCGGCGAGTTCCAGGGCACGCGCATGACGCCGCGGATGGCCGAGGGAGCCGGCCACCTCGAGCGCGCGTGCCCCCGCGGCCTGGGCCCCGGAGAGGTCACCGCGCTCGATCAGCGCGCGGGCGAGCCAGAGATCGGCATCGACCTCGATCGCGGAAGCGCCGAGCCGGCGCGCTCGAAGCGATCACCGGACCGAGCTCGGTCGCCGCGACCGCCGCGTGACCGAGCGCGAGCTGGAGTTGAGAGCGTGGACGAGAGAGAGCGGCGAGCTCGAACGCAGGTGATCGCGCGTCGTGCGCCCCACCTCGAGCGCCCGATCGGCCTGTGCGGAATCGCCCGCCAGGGTCGCCCCGGTGACGAGACCCGCGCGTGCGAGCGCGAGTGCGGGGTTCCCCGTCGACGAAACGGCCGGCAGGTACCCGGCCAGCGCACAATCCTCGATGGCCGGCAGCTCCGCCAGCACCATCGGCGCACGCGCGGCGATCGTCGGATCCGCGGCGAGGCGTGCGCCGATCGCGCCGAGCAGTCGGAGATGCGCGTCGAGGCACGCCTGCGCGCGTGCATCGTTCGCGTGGCACGCGGTGGTCGCGGCCGCCGCCCATCGCCGCGCGTGCTGGTCGAGCTCGCGCGCGATCCATGGCCACGCCTCCACCGCATAACCAGGCTTCGCCGCGGCGAAGGCATCGTGGCCACGCTGCGCGACCTTCGCATCCCAGACGCCCGCGAGACGCTGCGCCGGATCCGGG
>CAWKBO010000009.1:0-918867 GCA_963847895.1 uncultured Gemmatimonadales bacterium | reverse complement strand
ACTGTTCTTCGTGGCTAACTCGTTCGGTTGCGTATTGCTACCCCAAGCCTGAACACCGCCCACGCCACCCCGGTGAGCGCGGTGGCGATCAGACAGCAGGGCGAAGTCGGGCTGGAAGAGCCGCAGGGTGCCGATCGACAGGCCGAAGAGCCCCGGGAAGAAGCCGAAGAGGAAGACCACCATCCCCACCGTCGGGGCCAGCGGGAACCAGACGCTGAACAGCCCGGCCGCGCCCGACTTGGCGCGGATCGCGCCGCGATGCCGCCAGGCCCAGACGATGCTGAGCAGGAACGCGATCGGCAGCAGCGCCAGCGCCGATGAACAACGCCTTCCGCGACCAGCGTCCGGCAGTCGCCGTGGAATTCACGGCCGAGCGCCACGGCGGCGATGCCGTTGTAGAGCGGCGCCGCCTCGCCAAACCCGATGCCGCTCCCCCCGTTGACCAGCACCACCACCGCCCTTCCCTCGGCCGGGACCATCGTCGCCAGCGTCTCGACCCCGGGGCTCGCCCCGGAATGCCACACGCTCCCGTCGCCGGCATCCACGAACCATCCCAGGCCGTAGAACGGCGAGGCATCGCTGGCCGGGCGCATCATCAACGCCTTGCCGCTGGCGCTCAGGACGTCGTCCTCGCCGTTCATCATCACCTGCAGGTAGCGCCCCAGGTCGCGGGCGCTGGCGATGACCCCGCCCTGCGGCGCGGTGCCGAGGCTGGTCGGATGCCTGGCCAGTCGGCCGCTTGGTGCCGAACCACGGCCGGTGTCCGGTGGCCATCGCCTCGTGCACCGCGCCATCGGCCACGAAGCTGTGCGCCATCCCGATCGGCTCGAGGATGTGCCTCGCCACATACGACGGGAACTCCTCGCCGCTCACCACCTCGACCAGGCGACCGAGGATCTGGTAGTTGAGGTTCGAGTATTCCCAGCTGCTTCCGGGCTCGTGGGCCGGCGCCAGCGTCGCCACCTCGGCGACTCGGCGCGCGATCGCGTCGCTGCACCGACGCTGTCGGCCTGCCACTGCCAGGTTTCCCCTGCAGGGTGGAGAAGCCGCTGGTGTGGCTCAGTAGCTGCCGGATCGTGATCGACGCACGGGACGGTCGATGAACACATCGAGATAGCGTGACACCGGGGCGTCGAGGTCGACCCGGCCGGCCTCCACCAGTTGCATCACGGCGAGCGCCGTGAAGCTCTTGGAGATCGAGCCGGTCAGGAACGGCGTGTCGGGTGTCACCGCCTGGTTCTCGCCGAGGCGCATTACACCGCGCGCGCCGAGCGCCGTGACGGCGCCGTCGCGCACCACGGCGTAGGCAAGGCCAGGCACGGCGGAGGTCGGCATCTCGTGATCGATGAATTGGTCGATCGCATCCTGCGACACCGCGCCCTGCACGGTGGCAGCGAATCCGAACACCATCACGACCAGCAATCCACGCACCTTGTCGTCTCCCTTCGGTGAGACTGCAAGGATAGCATGGCTGTATGTTGGGATACGAGTGTGCCGAAGGGGCGAAGGCGGGCTCGTCGGCCAGCTCCGCCCCTTCGCTTCGCTCAGGGTGACACCCGTCCATCGTCTATCGTCTATCGTCTATCGTCTATCGTCTCCTCACGGCACCCCGGGAATCGCCCGGCCGTGACACGCGATGCACATCTCGGGATTGCGCTTGAGCAGTCTCGCCGGATCGAAGCCCGGGCCGTGGGGATTGAATCGCCGGCCACCGATCGCCGAGTGGCAGGCGGTGCAATCGCGCTCCACGTGACAGCTCACGCACGACTCCAGCGACTGCCGCGCCGCCTGGCCGTGGTTGATGACGAAGGCGCCCTTGGTGTCGTGATACGGCCCCGCCGCGAGCGTGTTGTTGGCGCCGAGCCCGGCCTGGGCGTGGCAGGTGGCGCAGAACTGCTGCACGTTGTGGCAGTCGGCGCAACTGGTCTGGCGCGAGTAGGCCGCCGACGGGTGGCGGGTCAGGAAGCCGGCCGGATGATACTCGCCACCGGCGCTCGGCCCACCACGGTGACAGGTGAGGCACTGGTCGCGCCGGTGGCACGTCTCGCAGTTCTGCGGCGACGCACTGGCCTCCGGGCCGTGCCCCTCGATGAACGACGCCGTGTGGGTGACCGGCGGCTTGCGCTCCAGCTGGGCACCCTTGCCCCGCCCCTCACCCGGCATCGGCATCGCCCGCACCTGCTTGGGTCCCGGCTGCACGTGGCAGGTGGCGCAACTCGTCTGGGCGTGGCAGGTGGCGCAGCGCACCGGGTTCGACTCGGCGGCCTTGCCGTGCGCGTCCACGAACGTCGCGCTGGCGTGCGACGGCGGTGCCTTGAACTCGGCCTTGATGGCCAGCGACCGCTCGTCGGGCTTGAGCGCCTGGATCTGCTCCACTTCGGGCGCGTTCACGTGGCACGCCGCGCAGAAGGTGCGGGAGTGGCAGGTGGCACAGCTCGCCGCCACCGCGGTCGGGCGCCGTCCCGATTGCACCGCCGCCAGCTTGCCGTGCCCCTCCAGCGCGAAGTCGGCGGCGTCGTGACTCGGCGGCTTGGGGAAGGCACCGACCTGGGCGGTCGAGAGCGCGGTCGCGTCGGCCAGCGGGAGGTGACACCGAGCGCATTGCCGATCGGACGCCGTCAGGTGCGTGGCACCCGGCTCGTGGCACGAGACGCACTGATTGGCATCGTGACGCTGGATCTTGCCCGGCATCGTGGCCGACTCGTGACAACTGGCGCAGGCCACGCTGTCCTTCGTCTCACTGCGGTGCCGCGCATGTGTGAATCGCAGGTTGCTCGGCGGCAGCGTGGTCGGGGCCTGCCACTCGACCCGCTTCTCCGCCGTGCCGTCGTGGCAACTGGCGCACTGTACCGGTGTCGGGAACATCGCTGCACTATCCTGCGCTGCCCCCAGGTGGCAGGTGGTGCACGATCCCGGAAAGAGCTTGACATGCTTGGCGTGGTCGAACTCGGGCAGCCCCGGGCGTGCCTGGGCCACGCCCCAGACCGCGGCGCCAAGGAGGAGCGCCGGCAACCAGACCCGGAAGACTCGCGTTCGGCTCATTCGCCGGTCCCCCTCGGCACCGCTCGCGGCAACGGCAGCCGGTCGGCGCCGCCGGAACCGAAGAGCAGGCTCATCCGCGCCGTGAGGCGCCACTGATCCCAGTTCACCGCCGCGGCATCGGGCCGGTCACGGTCCTCGCGATAGCGTGTGGCGCCCAGGTCGAAGCGCCAGCTCTGGTCGGGCCGGATCGACGCCTCGGCGCCGAACGAAGTGAGCCGCGCATCGCTCCACCGAAGCTCAAGTGGTCGGCGCAACCGGGCACCGTGCACCGCGAACGACAGCGCCTCGCTTGGCGCGAACGCCACCCGGCCGTCATAGCCCAGCGACGACGCCCCGGGCCCGAACTCCGCCTCGTATCCACCGCCCACCGTCCACTGGCGATTGAGCAGCCAGGTGGCCGAGGTCTCGTAGCGCCAGCCGTGATCCTCGACATCCACCAATGGGGTGGAAGTCTCGGTGTCATCGTACTGATAGTGCTCGCCGCGGAAGTGCAGCATCAGCCCCGCGACCGGTGTCACGTCGACCGAACCGTGCCAGGCATGATAAGCCACCGGGGAGAAGGCACCCCAGATCGTCCAGAGATCGAAGAACGGCCGGTACTGCCGCACGCCGCCGGTCACCGAGACCCGTGGCCCGATCCAGCTGAGCGACGCGTCGGCGTTGCCGACCTGACCGAACGCCATGTCGTAGAGGGCGCCGCCGTTGAAGCGGAGCCGGGCGATCGGGCGGAGTGTGAGGGCCACCGCGGCGCGCTCCGAGACGAAGTAGTGCACTGCGGGGTCGACCTCGCGGCGATACTCGGCGTGGATGTCGGCACGACGCGAGTTCCACCCCAGCTCGGCGCCGGCCACCACCTGGCGGTCGCGCGGCTGGAAATCGTTGAGCGGGTTGAGCGCGGCGTCGGTCACCGGCAACCCGGTGCCGCGCGCCAGCCCCCAGCCGAGGTAGGCCCCCGCCTCGAGCCCGGTGGCGGCGTGGCGGTACAGCACCCGGCCGCCGTCGAGCCCGTAGGCGCCGAGTCGCCCGGTCAGGAACTGGCGGCCGGCGCGGGCGGTCACGGCGGAACGGGCGTACTCCAGGTAGCCCTCGAAGAGCTGCACACTGGGGTCGGTGCCGGCAAAGGCGACGTTGTCGCCAAGGTCCTGGGCCAGGCGGAGATTGAAGCGTGCGCTCAGGCCGGTGACGCCGAAGCCCCAGAGTGAGGCATCGGCGGTGGTCACCCAGGGCACACCGTGGAGCACGTCGCCGGCACGGTAGTACTGGCAGTAGGCGGCACCGCTGGTGCAGCGCGCCTCGTGGCCGTCGGGGGTCAGGTAGCCGCCGCCCGACTGCGGCACCGCCTGGCCCAGCGGGATGCTGTCCTCGTCCACTCCGCGCCAACTCACGCCCTGGATCCGCGAATCGAGGCGGACCCGGTAGCCCTGCGCTGCGAGCGGCGCCGTGCATGCCAGCAGCAGCAATCCGCAGAGCGTGCCACGGCGGGTCACTTGGGTGTCCCGCCGCTCAGGTGGGCGCGATACTCCGCCGGTGAGGCGAGGAAGTGGCAGGTGGTGCACTGCTTGGCGGCGAAGTGATCGCTGGCCTGCTTCTGGTGGCAGGTGGCGCAGAACGACCGGTCGGGCACCAGCGACTTCACCGTAGCGGCCTCATGACAGGCATCACACTGCTGGTGGGCTGCCCTGGGATCGTCCTTGTGCGCCTGGCGGACCTGGCCACCGCTGTGACAGGTGGCACAGGCGCGATCGGCGGTGTGGTGGTCGGCGTGACAGTCGGTGCAGCTCGCCACCGGTGCGGCCGGCGCCAGCGAAACCGGCGTGGTGTGACAGGTACTGCAGGCCACCGAATCGTGCGCCGCATGCCGGAACAGCACTTCGCGCGTCCTGGGAGCGTGGTCCTTCACCTCGACCGTCACCGACCGTGTGAGAGGGGTTGCCAGCTCGGTCGGCTGGTGACAACGGGCGCAGTCGTTGGTTGCCGGGCGCTGGTGATGACAGATGTCGCATCCGCGCGGCGCCTCGAACGTCAGCTTCCCCCCGGTCTGGACCCCGGGAGAGACGTGGCAGGTGAGGCAGGTGAGTGATCGATGGCGGGCGTGCGGAAAGGAGTCGGCGGGTACGGCAGCTGCGGGGTGTGCGGCGGTCGGTTCCACCAGCGAGATCGGTGGCCGGAGCTCCGGCAACGGGGCATCACCCTTCCCGCGAGGCGGCGGCTCGTCCCGCCGGGAGATGTCGAACGGCACCGGCTGGAGCAGGTCCTGGTGGCCGCCGTCGAGTGTCACCTCGCGGCGCAGCGCCGCAGTGGTGTCGAACGGCACCGGAGGCCGGACCTGACGAATGCCGCGTTCGCGCACCGCGTTGTGGCAGCCGGTGCAATCGCTCGGATCGACCTTGGCGGCGTGCGGCAGGTGGCAGGTCAGGCACTGCTCCCCGACCTTGCGGTGCGCGGTGCCGGTATGGAACGGGGTGTCGCGCCAGTCGGCGTGGCAGCCGGCCTCGGTGCACGTCTTGGCGGCGTCGGCCGGCGTCTTCTGGGTGTGCGGGTTGTGGCAGGTGCCGCAGCTGCCGTCGTGTGGATCCTTGGCCGGGTCGAACTCGGGAAGCCGCTCGCGCATCTGGTGGCAGGCGAGACACTGATTGAGTCCGGGACGCAGCGTCCCCGCCGCCGAGTCGCGGGTGGCGAGCAGCGGCACCTCGGCCGTGAACTGGTGGCACTGGTTGCAGTGCAAGGTGGTCTGGTCGGCCATCTTGCCGAGGGTGATGTGCAGGTCCTCATGACAGCCCGACTGGCCACACGTCTTGCTGGCCGGCAGGAACTCATGCACCTCGGCACCGTGACAGGTGACGCAGGTGATGCCCTGTGCCTTCAGCGAGTCGGACTCCAGGTGGGTTCGGTGCCCCGCCGTCGACTCGATCCGGGTCCAGAGCGAGTCACCATTGGTGTTGTGGCACGACTCGCAGCGCTCGTTGGGCACCGACGCGTGCCTGGGGATCTTCTCGGGATGATTGGCGACCCAGAGCACCAACTGGCGCGCAGAGGCGTAGAGCGACTGCTGGTGGCAGTCGTGACACTTGCGGTCGCTGTGCTTGCCGGCGTCGACCTCGAACTTGTTCCATGGCCCCTGCATCACGTGGCACGAGACGCAGAAGTCGTTGTCGTGCTGCATGTAGTTCCAGCTCGACACACCGGTGAAGCCGACCAGGCCCAGCACCACCGCCAACCCGCCGATCATCGCCGCCTTCACGCCGCGGTCGCGGGTCAGCAGCCAGGAGCCGAGTGCCTGCCGATTCACCCACACGATCCGCAGGATCCAGCCGGCCACCACCAGGCCGACCACGATGGCCACCACCCACGCCCAGGTCGGGGCGTTGAAGACCACCCGCATGACAGCCGAAACCCCTCCCGGGAGGGGAGGGGGTTCGGTAGGAATGCCCTGCTGGAACCGCTGGAGGGTCGAGTCGGCGAGCGAGTCGGCGGACGGGACCCCCTGAAGGAGCGGTGACACGGTTCGGCTGCTGCTCCCTTACCGGTGATTCGCGCTGAAGAGATTCGGCTGCCGGCGCTGGACTGCCTGCATCGACTCCGTGACCAGCGCCTGCACCGCGGGATCCTTCACCGACACGCCGTAGGTCTGCTGCAGTTCGGCGATGTTGGCCGCCAGCAGCGCCTTGGCCAGGAACGGGTTGTGGACACCGTGCGACTTGTCGCCGTTGCCGTAGCGATCCTCGCCGAAGAGCTTGACGTTGAACTCGGCACCGTCGGCCGGTGTGATCACGTTGTCACTCGCGTTGATCGCCGTCGGGAAATCGCGCTTGATGATCGCGAGGAGTCCCTGGTCGGTCGGCGGGGCGTCGATCGTCTCGTCACCGTCACCGTCGATCCAGAGCTGGTCGGCCAGCGTGGCCAGCTGGGTCCGGAGCGAAGTCAGCGCGCTGGCCGCCACCTGCTGGGTGGCGTGGCAGCCCGAGTTGGTGCAGCCCACGAAGGTCCGCGAGGTGCTCGAGTAATCGCAACCATCGTTGGAAATCGGCTGGCCGTTGGCGTCGACGCAGGGGAGCGCGCCGAAGGTGTGACCCACCGACTGGAGGACGAAGCCGCCCTGCGGATCGGTGACGGCGAACGAATTCACGTGGCAGCCGGCGCAGAGCCGCGGATTGGCGCTCGAACCGTGGGTCGAGATGATCGTCGCCTCGTCGGAGACGAAGTTGGCCGGGCGATAGCCCGCGATGCCGATCACCACCGCGCCCTGTGGCGCATGCGGGGCGTTGCCGCGCGAGTTGCCGCCGGCCGGCTCGCTCTGCCGGATGTGGCACTGCATGCAGAGGTTGAGCTCGGGATCGGGATTGTCCACCGGGAGCCGCAGCTGCCCCGCGTTGCGGTTGGCGTGCGGATCGTGGCAGACCGTGCAGGTCACCGGCCAGGTCTCGGTGTCGCCCTTGTCGCGGAACTGCGGGTCGGTCCCTGCAAAGCGCAGCAGCGAGGCCTTGCCGTCATGGCAGGGCGCGCAGGAGGCGTTGCCCACCGTGTGGGCCTCGACCTGGGAGTGCCGCGAGAGCGACCACTGCTCGACAAACGGATGGTGCGTCCCGTTGTGGCAGGAGGCGCAGCTGGCATCGACATCGGCGATGTTGGCGTTGGCCAGCGGGATGTTGGCCGCCACCTCGGGGTTCTTGACGTGCTCCAGGCCGGGGCCGTGGCACGACTCGCACTGGACGTCGCGATAGACGGCGTCCTGGGTCGCGTCCCAGCCGGTGGTCCCCGAGGCGATATTGCCCTTGGAGTTGACCGAGTGGCACGACCGGCAGTCGTCGTTCGCGTGGCCGGAGGCCTCAAGATCCTCCCAGGCACTCGCGTGCTTGGTGTTGATCCAGTCGACCTGATGGCCGACGTGGCAATTGCCACAGGTCGTCTTCTTGGCCTCGGCGGTGTAGTAGCCGAGGAACCCGGCCGCAGCGGCGGTGGGCTCGTTGAAGGCCTCACGA
Source organism: uncultured Gemmatimonadales bacterium (assembly GCA_963847895.1). Taxonomy (GTDB): domain Bacteria; phylum Gemmatimonadota; class Gemmatimonadetes; order Gemmatimonadales; family GWC2-71-9; genus Palsa-1233. The sequence continues at coordinate 910,846 of CAWKBO010000009.1, read as the reverse complement.
TCCCGGTAGACGATCTTTTCGTCGGTGCAGCCTGTCAGGAGCACTGCCGGAATGAAGAGCAGGAGGGCGCGGGGGAACCACCGGGACATGACCATGGCCGAATCACCTCATTGGAGATCACCGAAAATCGACTCCGTAGATCTACGGTAGTGGACACCCCCAAGTACCCGCAAGCCCGCATCATTGTTGCATTTGCAAGAGCTAATTCCTAGGGGCTAGATCGGGATTCGTGACAATTGCGCAAGTGCTTGTGAAGATTGGTGCAAGCGCATTTCGCCCACCCAAAATCCCTCGCAAAGCCGAAGACAATACTCGGATATCACCAGATCACGAACGGTTAATCGACTGATTCCCTTGGTCGGGATTCGCTCTTGGAAGGTCCAGCCCGGCGGCGAACGGCGTCCGCCCCCGGCCCCGTCACCCGGCGCCGAGTCGCTCGGCGAGTGCCTCGCGGAGGATCACGTCGGCACCGGCCCCGTCCCGCCAGGTGGCCGGCCATCCGTCGAGCCCATCGCGTGCGCCGAAGAGGGCGCCGGCCAAGGCGCCGGCGGTGGCGTTCACGTCACCCGAGGCGACCATCGCCGTGAGCGCCTCGGCAGAACGTGGTCGGTGATGCACCTGCCAGAGCACCCATACTGCGACGTCGACCGCCCCGGCCGTCGCACCCCGCGGGATCGGCGGCTCCGCCCTGGGGTCGCGCGGGATCGCGAGGAAGCGGTCGAAGAGTGGTGCGGGCGCCTGATTGGCCCGCAACAGGCCCAGCACCTCGGGGAGGAGGTCACGGCTGCCTTCGAGCAGGCGGGCAGCGGCGACCACGACCGCCACCGCTGCGAGGCAGGCATCCGGATCGGGATCGAGCAACCGGGCGGTGTGGAATGCCCCGGCGGTCATCGTGCGGGGCGACGCGGCGGTGAGCGCCGCAGGGAGCGCGGCGGCGAGCGCCGAGGCGCCCGGAACCGCCAGGGATGGTGGCGGGGCGTCGGTGTCGCGCAACCAGGTGAGCGCCGTCGACCAGCGCCGGATCGGCACCGTGGCCATCGTCCTGCCACCACCCGATCCAGCGCCCAGCGAGCCGCTTGAGATCGACGCCACCACCGAGCAGCTCCTCGAGCAGCGCATCACCAAGCGCGATCGGGGCGTCACGTCGGCCCGGCGGTGGTGGCAACGGGTGGGGTCCCGCGGCCAGCGCGGCGCGGATCGCCGCCGCATCGGCGTGGCGGGTGCGCGCGGCGAGCGCGGCGCCGATCACGGCACCGGCAAGAAAGCCGCGCTGGCGCTCGCGGGACGCCGGGGCATCGGGAGTCGTCATCGCCCAAGGGTTTGTCGGGGTGATGCCCGACCGCAAGGGGGATCACCCGGGATTATCTTCGAGAACGTCCCTCGCGGGCGACTTTGCCACCCTCAGCACCACAAGGATCTGCCGTGGCCAGCGACACACTCTCGATCACCGACAACCGGACCGGCCGCCAGTTCGATGTGCCGATCACCGACGACACCATCCGGGCCATCGACCTCCGCCAGATCAAGGTCAAGGACGACGACTTCGGCATGATGACCTATGACCCCGCCTTCATGAACACGGCGGCGTGTCGCAGTGCCATCACCTTCATCGACGGCGACAAGGGCATCCTGCGCTACCGCGGCTACCCGATCGACCAGCTCGCCGAGCGCTCGTCGTTTCTCGAGGTCGCCTACCTGCTGGTCGAGGGCGAGCTGCCCAACGCCGAGCAGCTGGACAAGTGGACCGAGGACATCCGGTACCACACCTACGTGCACACCAACATCATGAAGTTCCTCGAGGGCTTCCGCTACGATGCGCACCCGATGGGGATGCTGCTCGGGATCGTCGGCGGACTCTCCACGTTCTATCCCGACGCCAAGCACGTCCACGACCCGGCCAATCGCTACGTCCAGCGGATCCGGCTGATGGCCAAGCTGCCGACGCTGGCGGCGTTCTGCTTCCGGCACTCGCGCGGCCTGCCCTACGAGTTCCCGCGGAACGACCTCGACTACATCGGCAACTTCGTCAACATGACGTTCAGCATCGGTGGCAAGCACGAGCCCAATCCGGTGCTCCAGCGCGCCCTCGAGATCCTGCTGATCCTCCACGCCGACCACGAGCAGAACTGCTCGACCAGCGCCGTCCGGGCGGTGGGCTCCTCGGGAGTCGACCCGTTCTCGGCGGTCTCGGCCGGCATCGCCGCGCTCTACGGTCCGCTCCATGGCGGCGCCAACGAGGCGGTGCTGCGGATGCTCGACGAGATCGGCACCAAGGACCGGATCCCCGCCTTCATCGAGTCGGTCAAGCGCGGCGAGGGACGACTGATGGGCTTCGGCCACCGGGTCTACAAGTCGTATGATCCGCGCGCCAAGCTGATCAAGAACACCGCCGACGAGGTCTTCGCCCAGACCGGCCTCAACCCCAAGCTCGAGATCGCCCTCGAGCTGGAGCGAATCGCCCTCGAGGACGACTACTTCGTCTCCCGCAAGCTCTACCCCAACGTCGACTTCTACTCCGGGCTGATCTACCAGGCGATGGGATACCCGACCGACTACTTCACGGTCCTCTTCGCCCTCGGACGGCTCCCCGGCTGGCTCGCCCAGTGGGAGGAGATGCTGATGGACAAGGAGCAGAAGATCGCCCGGCCGCGGCAGGTGTACATCGGCGCCCCCGAGCGGGACTTCGTGCCGATGGAGAAGCAGAAAGCTGAGTCCTGAGTCCTGAGACGTGGGGGAGACGAAGGGGCCGGCATCAATCCAGGATGCCGGCCCTCGTGATTTCGCCCCACGTCTCAGGACTCAGGACTCACGAGCTCCCCTTCGAGGTACGTATACCCCTCCAGCCCGGCCACGTAGTCGGCGATGAAGCCGTTGGCCTCCTGCCGGGTGATTCCGCCGGCACGGGCCACCTTGCGCCGGAAGGTGGCCAGCAGTTCCGAGGCCTGGAACTGGACGTAGGTGAGCACCTCGGTGACCGTGTCACCGTGGACCAGGTCGGTGATCTCGTAGCCGCCGTTGCGGTGTCGGACATGCACCGCGTTGGTGTCGCCGAAGAGGTTGTGGAGGTCGCCGAGGATCTCCTGGTACGCCCCGGTCAGGAAGATCCCCAGGATATAGGGCTCGTCCTCGCGCCAGGGATGGAGCTCGAGCGACGGCTTGCCGCGCCGGCCACCGGCAAACCGGTCGATCACCCCATCGGAGTCGCAGGTCACGTCCTGGATCGTGCCGCGGCGCACCGGCATCTCCCCCAGCCGATGGATCGGCATGATCGGGAAGAGCTGATCGATCGCCCAGTTGTCGGGCAGCGACTGGAAGAGCGAGAAGTTGCAGAAGTAGCGATCCACCAGGGCGGTCTCGAGATGGGAGACGACCTCGGGATGGGCGGCCCGGTCCTCGCCGATCACCCCGGCGAGGGCGTTGAGCGACATCAGGTAGAGCTGCTCGGCCTCGGCCCGGTCGCGCAGCGAGTAGACGCCGTTGGCGAAGTACTCCTGGGCCTTCTCCTTGGCGAAGAGCGCGTCGTGGAACACCTCCTCGACCCGCACCGGGGTGAGTCCCTCGAGGTTCTCCTGCATCTCGAGGAGCAACGGATGGGCGTCGGGGCCGAGCGTCACCCGGCGCGGCGCGTGGTGGGTCTCGCAGTCGATCACGTTGAGCAGCAGCAGGGCGTGGTGGGCGGTGATGGCCCGGCCCGATTCCGAGATGAGGTCGGGCATCGGCACCTCGGCCTCGCGGCAGATGCCGGCGATGGTGTACACCACGTCATTGGCATACTCGCGCATGGTGTAGTTCATCGACGCCGGCCGGGTGGTGCGCGATCCGTCGTAGTCGACGCCCAGCCCGCCACCCACATCGACCAGCTCCACCGCGAACCCCATCCGCCGCAGCTCCACGTAGTACCGCCCCACTTCCTCGAGGCCGGCCTTGACGTAGCGGATGTCGGTGATCTGGCTGCCGAGGTGGAAGTGGACCAGCTTGAGGATTTCCTGCTTGCCCATCGCGGTCAGCCGATCGAGCAGCTGGACCAGCTCCACCGCCGAGAGCCCGAACTTCGACTTCTCGCCGCCGCTCTTGGCCCAGCGTCCCGATCCCTCGGTGGCCAGCTTGACCCGGACCCCGATCGTCGGCTCGACTCCCATCTCGGTGGCCACCTTGAGCAGCACGTCGATTTCGTTGAGCTGCTCGATCACGATCACCACCCGATGTCCCAGCTGCTGGCCGATCAGGGCGAGGCGCATGAACTCCTCGTCCTTGTAGCCGTTGCAGACGATGATGTGGCTGGTCGACTCGTTGAGTCCCAGCACCGCCATCAGCTCGGGCTTGGAGCCGCACTCGAGTCCCACCCCGTGCGGCGAGCCGAACTCGACGATCTCGTGCACCACGTGGCGCTGCTGGTTGACCTTGATCGGGTAGACGGTGGTGTACTGGCCCTCGTAGCCCGCCTCGGCGATCGCGTCGCGGAACCGCGATGCCAGCTCGGTGATTCGGGCCTGCAGGATGTCGCTGAAGCGGAGCAGCAGCGGCAGGCCGACGCCCTGCTCACTCAGGTCCATCGCCAGCTGGAAGAGGTCGACGCCCGGCGAGTCGCCTCGGTCGGGATGGACGGTGACGTGACCGGCCGCGTTGATCCGGAAGTAGCCCAGCCCCCAGCCCGGCATGTTGTAGAGCTGTTCCGCATCGGCGTGGGTCCACTCGGTGGGATCCGCGATCGGCGGTTGCTGGACGGGAACGCTGCTGGTGGCCATCAGGACTCCTCGGAAACCGGCACGACGGAAGGGGTCAAGTTTAATGTTCGGGGAGGAGGGATAACAGATGCGCTGGTCGTTCTCGTTGGGCCGGGTGGCCGGCACGGTCATCCGGATCCACATCACCCTGTTGGCGCTCCTGGCGTGGTACGCCTGGGGCGGCTGGCGCGTGGCCGGCATCCAGGGTGCCATCGACCAGGTCGCCTTCATCGGGCTGCTGTTCCTCTCGGTGCTCCTCCACGAGTTCGGTCACATCCGGGCGGCCAGCCGCTACGGCATCCCCACCCCCGACGTGATCCTGACCCCGATCGGCGGCATCGCCCGGATCGCCCGGATGCCGGACACCCCTCGCCAGGAACTGGTGATCGCCCTCGCGGGGCCTCTGGTGACCCTGCTGATCGCGGCGCTGCTCGGGGGGGCGATCGCACTCACCGGGGGCACCGCGGCGCTCCTCCCGGGCAGCTTCGCCGACGTCCCGCTCTGGACGGCGATCGCCTGGACCAATGCCCTGCTCCTCCTGTTCAACCTCGTCCCGGCCTTCCCGATGGATGGCGGCCGGGTGCTCCGGGCACTTCTGGCGTCGCGGCTCGGGGCGGTGCGTGGCACCCGGATCGCTGTCCGGGTCGGGCAGGCACTGGCGGTGGGCTTCGCGATCGTCGGTGTGCAATACAACATCTTCCTGGTGCTGATCGCCGCCTTCGTCTTCCTCGGTGCCGAGGCCGAACTCGACGCGGTGCAGACCAAGCAACTCGCCGGCGATCTCACCGCCCAGCGGCTCACCGTGACCGACGTGCGGGTGCTGCACCCGACCACGCGCCTCGATGAGGCCATCCGGCTGCTGACCCGCTCCGATCAGCGTGCCTTCCCGGTCCTCGACGAGACTGGCCATCTCCTCGGCATCCTCACCCGCGACGAGATGCTCCATGGCGTCGCGACGGCAGGCCTTGATGCGCCGGTGACCGTGGCCATGGCCTCACCGGCGGTGACCGGCGTGATCCGGATCGGAGTCGGGTTCGAGGAGGCGGTGCAGCAGCTCTGGCAGAGCCGGCGCGATGCGCTCCCGGTCGTGGACGCCGACGGGCACTTCGCCGGCCTGATGACCCGCGATAACGTCACCGACGTGCTCATGGTCCAGCAGCTCCGGCAGCGACTGGCCGCGCGCGGCCCGGAATGAGCGAAATCACCGTGGAGCGCCGAAGCGTGCTCCCGGCCACCCCCGAGCAGCTCTGGGCGTGGCACGTTCGCCCCGGTGCCTTCGAGCGCCTGGTGCCGCCGTGGGAGGCGGTTCGGGTCCTCGAACGGGACCCTCGAGGGATCGTGGAAGGCGCCCGCATCACGCTCGAGGTCACCAAGGGGCCGGTCACCTTCCACTGGATCGCCGAGCACCGCGAGGTCGACCCACCGCACGGCTTCGACGATGTGCAGGTCAAGGGACCCTTCGTGGCCTGGCACCATTCCCGTCGCTTCGAGGCGACCGACGACGGCACCGCGGTCGTCGACCAGATCCGCGCCGAGCCACCGCTCGGGGCCCTCGGTGGCATCGTCGCCGGTTCGATCCGCGACGATCTCGAGCGGATGCTCACGTGGCGACACGAGATCCTGCGCCAGGACCTCGCTCGCGAGCGGCGCACCCCGCTCGCCCCGATGCGGATCGCGATCACCGGCGCCACCGGGATGATCGGCAGCGCCCTCGCGCCCATGCTCACCACCGCGGGCCACACGGTGATCCCGGTCTCGCGTCAGGCGATACCCGGTGGAATCAGATGGGAGCCGGGCAAGGGCATCCTCGATCCAGCCGCCCTCGAAGGCATCGACGCCGTCATCCACCTCGCCGGAGCGAGTCTCGCCGACGGCCGCTGGAGCGACGAACGGAAACGCGAGCTGGAGGCGAGCCGGACGATTCCCACCGCCCTTCTCGCCCGCACGCTCGCGGCGCTCGAGCGCAAGCCAACGGTGCTGCTGTCGATGTCGGCGATCGGCATCTACGGCGATCGCGGTGATCTCGAGCTCGACGAGACCAGCGAGGTCGGCGACGATTTCCTGGCGCGGCTGGGCGTCGCGTGGGAGGCGGCGGCCCAGCCGGCCCGCGACGCCGGGGTCCGGGTGGTCCACCCGCGACTCGGCGTCGTCCTCTCGCCGCGCGGCGGCGCACTTGCCAAACTGCTCACTCCCTTCAAGCTCGGTGCCGGCGGGGTTCTCGGCCCGGGGACCCAGTGGATGAGTTGGGTGTCGCTCGACGATGTCCTCGGTGCCCTTCGGCACGCGATCGCCGACGAGGAGATCGCGGGGGCAATGGCGGTCACCGCCCCCACACCGCTCCGCAACCGCGATTTCACCAACCTGCTTGCCAGCGTCCTCGGTCGTCCGGCGCTGGTCCCGGTGCCCGCGATGGCTCTCCAGGCGATCTTCGGTGAGATGGCCGAGGCGACGATCCTGGCCAGCCAGCGGGTGCAACCGATGGTGCTCACGCGACGCCGCTACCGGTTCGAGTACCCCGAGCTGGGGGAGGCGTTGCGGCACCTGTTGGGGAGGCACGATGACAGCAACCGTCACACTGCTTGACCTGCCCGGCCGCTGGATCGGCCGGATGGAACTCTGGTTCGAGCCCTCGGCGGCCGCGCTGAGTTCCGACGCGACCGCCGAGATCCGGCTGGTTGCCGATGCGCGCTTCCTGATGATCGGCTACACCTGGTCGCACGAAGGCCGGCCGCAGGACGGCCACCTGATGCTCCGTCTCGCAGGCGGTCTCGACGACGTCGAGATGATCTGGGTCGACTCCTTCCATCAAGGCGGAGCGTTCATGCGGCTCGCCGGCGAGACGAAGTCGGCGGATCGCGCCGTCGCGCGCGGCAGCTACGCGGCGGCGCCGGATCCCGACTGGGGCTGGCGGATCGCGGTCACCGCCGAAACCGCCGACCGGTGCCGCATCGCGATGGAGAACATCAGCCCGGACGATGCGGCGATGCGGGCCGTCGCGATCACGCTCGACCGCGTGCGCTGACCTGACTCGCCGCCTTGCCCGTGCTCTCCGGGGCCGATAGTCTTTGCCGTTGCCCCCGCCCCTGCCCGGACCCCAGGAGTCGTGATGCCCGAACCGTCCCCGGACGGTGTTCGCCAGCCTGACGACCTGCTCGGCAGGTTGACCGAGGGCCTGGCCGGACGCTACACCATCGTCCGCGAGCTCGGCCAGGGGGGCATGGCGGTGGTGTATCTGGCCAACGACGTGCGCCATGATCGGCGGGTCGCGATCAAGGTGCTGCGATCCGGCCTGGCCAGCACGGCCGGCGATCAGCGCTTCCTGCGTGAGATCGCGATCGCCGCGTCACTCACTCACCCGCACGTGCTCGGGCTGCACGACAGCGGCGTGGCCGGCGGGATCCCCTACTATGTGATGCCCTATATCGATGGCGAGACGCTCCGCGGTCGGCTCGATCGGGAGCGCCCGCTCGCCATCGACGAGGCGATCCGGATCACGACGGAGATCGCCGAGGGACTCCACTACGCCCACGACGCCGGGATCCTCCACCGAGACATCAAGCCCGAGAACATCCTCTTCACTGGCGATCACGCCTTGATCGCCGATTTCGGGATCGGCCGCATCATCGGCCTCAACACCACCAACCTGACCGAGACCGGCCTGAGTCTCGGCACGCCGACATACATGAGCCCTGAGCAGGGGTGTCAGGAGATTCTCGACGCCCGGAGCGACATCTACGCCCTCGGCTGCCTTGCCTACGAGATGCTGGTCGGCGAACCGCCGTTCACCGGGCCCACGCCCCAGATGGTCATCGCGCGGCACGTCGCCGCACCGGTGCCGTCGATCCGGACGGTGCGCGACACCGTCCCTCCGGCAGTCGAGGCCGCGATCCATCGCGCCCTCGCCAAGCTGCCGGTGGATCGCTACCCGACGGCCGCCGAGTTCGCGACGGCGCTCCGTGCGGCGCTGGCGGGTCGCGAGACGGCGACGGTGGGCAAGGCCGCCCGCGACCGCGTCTCGATCGTGGTGCTGCCGTTCACCAACCTGTCGCCGGACTCGGACACCGAGTACCTCAGCGACGGGATCGCCGACGGGATCCTCACCGACCTCTCCGGCATCGCCCGACTCGGTGTGGTCTCGAGCACCTCGGCGATGCAGTTCAAGGGCAGCACCAAGGACGTCAAGACGATCGGCCGGGAACTCGGGGTGCGCTATGTGCTGGAGGGAAGCCTGCGCACCTCGGGAACGCAGCTCCGGATCACCACCAAGCTGGTCGACGCCGGGGTCGACGAGCTGATCTGGGCCAGCAAGTTCACCGGCACGTTCGCCGAGGTGCTCGATCTCGAGGAGCAGGTGTCACGGGCGGTGATCCAGGCCCTCGAACTCACCGTCACGGCCGCGGAGGACGAGCACCTCGCCCAGCACCCCGTGCCGGATCCCCGAGCCTACGAGTACTACCTCCGGGGTCGCCAGGAGACGCTCAAGTTCACCGCCGAGGCGCTCGAGCACGCTCTCGGCTACCTCACCAAGGGTCTCGAGATCCTCGGCAACAACATCCCGATCCACTACGCCATCGGGGTGGTGCACTTCCAGTATCTCAACGCCGGCATCTCGGCCGAGCCGGTACACCTCGAGCGAATGAGCGAAGTTGCTGACCAGATCGCCGCGATCGATCCTGCCTCACCATACCTCGCAAGGCTTCGGGGACTCATCGCCCTGCTGAGCGGTGACACGGAGGGAGTCGTGCGGCACTTCACGACCGCGCTCGCCTCGGACCCCAACGATCCCGATGCCCTGCTCTGGCTCTCGATCATGCTGGGGCTCGCGGGGCGAACCGAGACCGCCTGGCCACTGGTGGAGCGGCTCCTCCGGCTCGACCCGCTCACGGCATTCTACCGGATGCTGCCGGGATTCCTGGCGCTGATGCAGGGTGACGTCGCCGCGGCCTCGGGTCCGTTCGAGGAGGCGATCGCGCGCGACCCGGCCAATCCCGTGGTGCGCCAGTTCCATGGCCAGATCCAGGTCATGCAGGGGCGCCACGATGAGGCACGGGCAACCTTCGGCGCCCTGCATCGCGATGCCCCCGACACCTTCTTTGCCACGCTCGGAATGGTGTTCGTGCACGCGCTCGACGGCGACCGGGACGCGGCCATGGCGCTGCTCACCGAGGAATTTCGCGCGGCGGCGCTGGCCGACCCGCAATATGCCTGGTCGCTGGCGCAGGCGGCTGAATTGCTGGGCGACACGCCGCTCGCGCTCGAGGCGCTCACCGCTGCGGCCGCGCGGGGCTTCTGGAACGCCACCTTCCTGGCCGAGCACGATCCACTGCTGGGCCCGGTGCGTTCCCTGCCCGAGTTCGCCACCCTCCTGGCCGAACTTCGGCAGAAGTCGGTGGGACTCCTCTCGACCTAGCCGACCGCGACGGCGGCCGGTTCCGCCTCGGCGACACCCAGCAGCCGAGCCATCACCTCGCCGAGTCGACCGATCACCTGCAACGCGCTGACCCCGACCAGGGCGCGATGCGCCGGGGTGAGGGGCAATTCGTCGAGCACGGCATCGAGATCGTCGCGATGGTGCGGATCGAGCACGCCGTGCTTGCGGAGGGTCCGCAGCGACTCGACCGGCAGGCCGGTGCGCACCGCCAGGGCATCGAGCATGTCGGGATCGGGCGGCGCCCCCTCGAGGACCGCGAAGCAGCCCATGACCGACACCGGATGGTTGTGCGCCACCCAGTAGTACTGGGCACCGATCAGCTCGGCGATGTCGGCCGGCGCGGCCGAATCCCGGACGGCGTCGGTATCGATTCCCAGGATGGCCATGTCCTCGAGCAGCCAGTCGTCGTGATGGAGCTCCTCACGCGCGTGATGCCGATAGTACTCGGCCAGCCGCGCCGCGACCGGGTCACCAGGCGCCAGGGCGTCGGCCCGCTCGGCGGCGAACTCGAGCAGCGGCACGGTGGCCCGCATCGAGTGCCAGAGGGAGTGCAGGTAGACGGGATAGATCCGGCTGAATGCCGGATGATTCCAGAACTCGCGGCTCAGCGCGTTCACGCGCGGGGCAGCGAGCTCGATGGTGAAGCGCAGCTGCGCGCTCGGGGTCATCACTGCCCGGTGCTCAGAGGACCCAGGGACGTCCGCCGGCGTGGGCATCCTCGGAGTAGTCACCCACCTTGCCGCGCACCGCAACGAGGTGCTGCACCTCGGCGGACGTCAGCTGGTTGATGGTGGCCTTCTGCTCCGCGGACAGGGAGGAGGCATCCAGCACACCAGCAGACTCCAGCTGTTCGACATTGGTCATGGGACGACTCCTGAGGATCGGAGGGATGGGGAGGGTTCAGCGAAAGTGCGTCTGTCCGGACGATTGCGCTAGGGGTTGGGCTCGACCGCGCTCAGCAATGCAATGAGGCGGTCGGTGCGCGGCGTGCCCAGTCCGGTGCAGGGGTTCCATCCCGGACCGGCCTCGAACGCTGCCACGGTGGGATCCGCGATCGGCAGGCGATTGTCGCCGTCCACCACGGCCTCGAACGCATCCCGGAACTCGCGGCGATAGAAGAGGCGGTTGGCGTAGCCGAGCCGGACCGGGTGGGCCAGCCCACGTTGCGCGGCGCTGGTCATCGTCGCCTGGTTCATCAACGCCATGAGCCCGGCCCAGACCGGCGCGGCAGCTGACGTGCCACCACCGAGCACCGATCGACCGCCGAGCCGGAGCGCATAGCCACTCGCAGGATCGGCATTGGCGGCCACGTCGGGGACGCCGCGCCCGGTGAACTCGGCCGCGACACCGTCGGCGAGCCAGGCGCTCCCGTCGCGCAGGGCGCCCTGCGGCACCCTGCACTCCGCCTGCCAGTCGACCGCCCCGATGAAGCCGCTCACCCCGCCGCCGGTGGCCATCGGCACGCCCTTCCACTCGGCGTTCCAGGCTCGCTCACCGTCGTCGGTGATCGTGGTCCCGCCGCAGGAGAGCACCCACTGGCTCGAGGCCGGGAACGAAACGTTGGCCTTCTGCTCGTATCCGCTGCCGGGCTCGACCCCGACCGCCCCCAGGTCGCCCGACGCCGCCACCACGGTGACACCATGATCGCGAGCCTTCTCGAGGGCGATCGAGATCGCGTTCTTGCCGTTGCCGGAAAACCAGGCTTCGCCCTTCCCCCAGGAGATCGAGATGATGGTGGCCTTGCCCGGCGCGCCGGGCCGAAGTCCGATCGCCGTCTCGATCGCCGCCACATATCCCGCCACGTCGTTCGAGGCGAAGTAGACGTCGATCGCGGCGCCGGGAGCGATGGCACCGATCAGCTCGATATCCATCGTCGTCTCGAGGGTCGCGAGGAAGCGACCGCTGCACATGGCGCAGGCCATCCCCTCGTCCACATCGGCCATCAGCGGCAGTTCGTTGAGGTCGTCCACCAGCCGACCCAGGGTACGACGCGGGGTGGGCTGGTTGTCCGGGCCGATCCCACCCGGCACCTTCGGCACCCGAACGGTGGTCACCACCGGATGGGGGCGGTCACCGAGGATCGCCGTGAAATACTCGTCGAGGTCCTGCTGCCAGTATCCGCCGCCGAAGGCGATGACCGCGATCCGTTCGCCCTGGCCATCGAGGGCATCGATCGGTGCTGCATAGCGATTGCGCACCAGTTCCCGGGGATTCCACCCCTCGGTACCGGGCACGGCGTTGACCATCGGGGCGGCGTGCGGCGTCCCGTCGAGGCCGTGAATCGCCGTCACCACCCCGGCGAGTTCGGCCGGCACATGCACCGGTGTGGTGGGCGCAATGTGCGTGGTGTGGCCGGTGCCGACCGTGGTCAGGGTGGTGTGGAAGGCGGCGGCGAACGCGCCGGCGGTGCCATCGAGCACCACCTCGCGACCCGATGCCCCGGCCCAGGATGGCACGACCTCGAGATCGTGCGCCTCGGCGAACTGCCGCGCCAGGGCGAGGTCGGTTTCCTGGGCATCGTGCAGCAGGATCAGTTCGGCCTCGGTGAGCACCGGACGCGACAGTGGATAGCGATGATCGATCTCGCGCTGTTTGGCTGCCAGCGGCTCACCGGTACCCACCGTTCGGAGCACCAGGGTCACGTTCATCGGCGTGTCATCCGCGACGGGACCGTGATGCACCGCATCGGGCGGGTGGACGGCGATCGCGCTGGGGAACGGGACATGCGACATGGCAGGCCTTCTCAGGCGGTGGGGGGCGCGCTGAACCTACCGCTTCCCCGCCGGACGGGCCACCACGAAGCCGTCGGTCGGCCCTAGATTCCCGGGATGCCCAAGCGCTCCGCCATCCTTCTCCTGTCCGGCGGCATGGACTCCGCCACCACCCTGGCGATCGCCCGTGCCGACGGCTTCGCCTGCCACGCGCTCTCGTTCCACTATGGACAGCGACATGCGGTCGAGCTCGATGCCGCCGCCGGGATTGCCGACATGCTCGGCGCGGCGTCACACCGGGTGGTGCAGATCGACCTGGGTCAGTTCGGCGGTTCGGCGCTCACCGACCAGATCGCGGTGCCCAAGGATCGCGGCGAGGCCGAGATCGGCACGGGGGTCCCGGTCACCTACGTGCCGGCTCGCAACACGATCTTCCTCGCCTTCGCGCTGGCGCACGCCGAGGTCACCGGTGCCCACGACCTGTTCATCGGTGTCAATGCGGTGGACTACTCCGGCTATCCCGACTGTCGACCCGAGTTCATCGCGGCGTTCCAGCATGCGGCGCGGTTGGGCACCCGGATCGGCGACCTGACGATCCATGCCCCACTTGCCACGCTCACCAAGGCGGAGATCATCAGGCGTGGCCTGGACCTCGGGGTCGACTTCGGGCTGACCCGGAGCTGCTATGACCCTGACGACAGCGGCGCGGCGTGCGGCCATTGCGACGCGTGCCTGCTGCGGCTCCGGGCCTTCGGCGAGGTGGGCATCCCCGACCCCGCCCCGTACGCGGACCGCCCGGCACGTCGCTAGCGCCGGATCGCCTTGCGGACGTGGCCGAACTTGAGGCCCGCGACCAGCACGATCCCGCCCACGGCATTGCCGAGGGTCGCCAGGAGCAGGAACCGCAGGTAGGCGGCCACGCTGACCTGGCCCACGACCACCCCCATCAGCAGTTCCACGCTTCCGGCAATCGAGTGGTGCAGTTGCAGGAAGGCGATCGCCCCGGCGACCAGCAGGATGATCAGGATCTGTCCCACCGTGTCGCGCGCCGCAGTGACCAGCCACGATACCAGTCCCATCATCCATCCCGCGGCGACGGCACTGCCCAGCACGGCCCAGCCGTCGTGACCGACCAGGTGGCTTCCGATGCGGCCGACATCGGCTGCGGTGAACAGCCCGATGCCGATGCCCATCGGCGCCGCGAAGATCGAGAACAGCAACGCGCCGACCAGGTTGCCGGTATACACCAGCGCCCAGAGCCTGCCGACCCGGGCAACGGTGGTCTTGCCGGAGAGCAGCGGTAGCACCGCGAGGGTGGTGTGCTCGGTAAACAGTTCGGAGCGGCCGAGGATCACGATCACGAACCCGATCGCATATCCCAGCGCCATGACGCCGCGCACGAACAGCGTCTCGGTGGTGGCAACCGCCAGCACCGTGGCCACCATCAGCGGACCGAAGCCGATATCGAGCCCGGCACTCACGGCCGAGAGCAGGAGTCCCCGGGCCGGCCGCTCCAGTTGCTCGGCGCCCACCTCGATCTCCTGCCGGAGGATGGTCTCCGCGGGCTTGGTGGCTTCGCCCTCGTCGGCGGGGTTCTGCTTCGGGGTGGGTCGGCGGGGCATCGGCGGTTCCTCCTACACGATAGTGCCCCCGTGCGGGGGCACAGGTTCCCGCCGGCCCGCCTCGATCCGCCTGACGTGCCGACGCACGGCGGCCATGTGCGTGCCGCACCGTAGCGACCCGCGGCGGGGTTGGGCCGTGCCGCGGCCAGGTCGACCTTCTCATGGCGGACCATCGTCGGATCCTCGGACGCCTCGTACGCCAGCATCGCCGTGAGGGTGGCGTTGTACTTGAGCGCGGGGAACACGACCTTGTCATGGGTGTCGCGCTCGGTGTGCCAGGTGAGCGAGAAGTAGTCCCAGCTCGCCGATCCGAGGTCGTTGGTCGGCACGCCGTAGCAGGTGAAGGCGTAGCCGTCGCTGCCAGCGCCTGATGGGCCGCCGGGGAGGATGGTGCGCAGGTTCTCGCGCCCCTCCGTCGGGATGGCGCTCAGCGCACCGAGTGGCGACAGGCATGGTCGGACAGCCGCGGGCGGCTGCTCGACCCGGCCGGGACCATCGCCGCCGATACCGTCACCTACACCTGGACAAGCCCGATAGGGAAGCCCACGAGACGTCGATATCTGCTGACACCCCAGCCTGGCGGAACCGTGCTGCAGGTCGGCTACCTCCGGGACGAGGCCACCGGGACGTGGCAGGAAGAGTCGCGGCTGACCTACCACCGTTTGGCGGCACCACCAACAGACAGCTCCGGGTGACAAGCAACGCCCGGTGGTTGGTCGCCGGAATCGCGCACTTGCGTCGAGGAGTCTGCCGGATGCGGCTCGGCGCCTTCGCCGAGCCGCCCGTGAGGGGCACTCGTGGTGTCTAGTGCCGCACCACCACGAACCACGACGCGACGATCGGTCCGCGAGCACGGCGACCGCCGGCGTTGTTCGCGGCGCCCGCCGGCGCAGGACCGTACTCCGGCTGGAAGAGGTAGGCCAGATGCGTCACCGGATCGACGGCGATCGTCTTGGCGCCGGCAACGGTGGCCACCGTCGCGACGACGGTGTACCTGTCGGGTGAGTCCTGGTGCGCCACGGTCACCGTGCCATCACGACCGGCCGGAATGTAGATCAGCTTCTCGACCGGATCCCAGCCCAGCGCGTCGACGCCGTCGCCATTGGCGATCGTGGCCACGACCTTGCCCGTGGCCGCGTCGAGCACCACGGAAGTCCCGCTGCAACCGGAGAAGATCCGATCGCTGGCGGCATCGTAGGCGATGCCGGTCGGACCCTCGCACGGCGCCAGCGGCCACGACGCCTTCACGGTCATCGTCGCCTCGTCGAGCACCTGGATGGTGCTGGTCCCCTCGTTGTTCACGAAGAGGCGTCCCTTGCCGTCACTGGCTGCCCCCTCCGGGGCGTTGTCCTCGAGCTGGGCGGTGCCGACGATGGCACCGGTGTTGGCATCGAGCGAGACCGCCGTGCCGATCGGCCTGCTGTGGTTGGTCAGGATCACCCGGTCGGCCGACGCGTCGTACATGATTCCGTCGAGCCCCCCGGTGGGGATGGCGATCTTCCGGATCGGGGCCAGGGTGGCGAGGTCGAACATCGTGACGGTGGAGTCGCCGGCGTTGGTGGTGAAGCCGTGATGCCATCTCGACACCAGGGCCACGCCGTGCACGCGCGGCGTGTCGCCGATGTCGCCGAGGACCTCACCGGTGGCACCGTTGACCACCATCACGTGGCTGCTCCGCGACACGAACACCCGACCGGTGCCGGCCTCTGCCGTCAGGTAGTCGGTGCCACCGTCGCCGCCGATGTCGTGCTTTTCGACCGAAAACGATTGCGCGGCAACCGGCCAGGCACCCATCGCGGTGCCGACGAGGAGGAGTGCGGCGCGGACCATCGTGCGGCTGGTCATTGCTACCTCTGGGACTGGGGTGCCCCGTCACCCGATGTGACGGGGCCTGACGCAAGCGTGTGGGACGGGCGACGACCCGCCGCTACTTGAGCCGCGGATTGGTCTTGCGCGGCGCCTTCTCGCATTCCGGCCATGTGCGTGCCGCACCGTAGCGACCCGCGGCGGGGTTCGGCCGCGCCGCGGCCAGGTCGACCTTCTCGTGGCGGACCATCGTCGGATCCTCGGACGCCTCGTACGCCAGCATCGCCGTGAGGGTGGCGTTGTACTTGAGCGCGGGGAACACGACCTTGTCATAGGTGTCGCGCTCGGTGTGCCAGGTGAGCGAGAAGTAGTCCCAGCTCGCCGATCCGAGGTCGTTGGTCGGCACCCCGTAGCAGGTGAAGGCGTAGCCGTCGCTGCCAGCGCCTGATGGGCCGCCGGGGAGGTTGGTGCGCAGGTTTTCGCGCCACTCGGTCGGGATGGCGCTGAGCCAGCGGTTGACGTGCTCGGGCGAATCGACCATCCCGCCGCCGCTGATGCTCTGGATCGGTCCGGTGCCATTGTCCTGGTTGAACACCGCCTGCAGCCCCTTGATCACCTCGGGATGGTCCTCGGTGAACGCCTTGGAACCGACCTCGCCCTCCTCCTCGCCCGCCCAGTGGCCCGCGATGATGGTGCGCTTGGGATGCGGGTAGGCCTTCTGGAGGATTCGCATCGCCTCGAGCATCGTCAGGGTGCCGGTGCCGTTGTCGGTGGCACCCGAGCCGCCGTCCCACGAGTCGAAGTGGGCGGAGAGCACCACGTATTCGTTGGGCTTCTCGGAGCCGGGGATCGTCGCGACCACGTTGAAGACCGGCTGCTCGCCGAGCAGCTTGCCGTCGAGGTCGAGGCGCAACTTGGGACGCATTCCCGACTCGGCGAGGCGATAGACGAGCCCGTAGTCCTCGCAGGCCAGCGCGATGGCGGGCGTCCGCGTGTTGTAGGTCTCGAAGACCTCCATCGCCCCGACGCCACCCTCGCTGCCGCCACCGCTCCGGCGTGACGCTTCGGCGGCGATTGCGGCCTGGTAGGCCGCCGTGTCGATCGTCACGCTACCGTTGGCCAGGTTGAGGGTCATCGGCACTTCCGTGCTCCCCCCGCCCCGACCGAAGCCGCCGAAACCCCGCCCGCCGCCACCACTGGTCCACGCCAGCTTCGGCCGCGAGGTGATGATGCCGCCGGCGCCGCCCTCCTCGAGCCGCACCCCGAGCTCACCGCCACCCAGCGCGGTGAAATAGCCGGTGCCCCGCACCCCGGCACTGGTCCCGTTGCTGTCGGTCGCCCGCATCGGCGCCCATGCCGCCTTGGCGGCAGCCACCGCCTCCGCCATCTGGGCCGCCTCCTCCGGAGTGCCCAGGGCGTTGTACTGCGCCTGGGTCCGACAGGTGGGCAGCGCCGCCGAGAGCATGACCAGCTTGCCGCGCGCCTGCGGAAGCCAGCGGACGAACGCCGTGCTGTCCTTGAACTGCGGCAGGATCACCACCTCCATCGTCTCCGGCTTGCCGTTGGTCCCCGGCGAGTAGCCCACCATCTGCCCCTCGAGCGTGCGAAGCCGGGGATCGACCATGTCGATATGCGACGCACCGCGGATCCAGCCCCGCCAGGTGCCGAATTGCTCCGTCTTGGCCTGGATCCCGAAGGTCTTGTAGGTACTGACCAGCCAGTCCTCGGCGCGCTTCAGGTCGGGCGAGCCCATCAGCCGCGGCCCGATCGAGTCGAAGAGAACATGGGCCTGACGGTAGAGGTCGGTACTGTCCATGCCGATCGCGTACATGTGGCGAATCACCGGATCGCCGGTCGGGAATGATTGGGCAGCGAGAGGCGCCCCCGCGGCGAGCAGCGCCACGGCGGCCATCGGCAGGGAACGGAACGCAAGCATGGGGAAATCCGTGATGGAGGAGCGGAGAGGTGCCGAGGGGACGCGCCGGTCCGGCGTGCCCAACCTGATCATACGCAGAGGGGAGCCAATACGTTCATCCCGGCCGGGGTTGGCGGCGAACGGGCGATCACGAGACCGCGTCGCGCTCCCGGATCAGGCGGGTGAGGACCCGGTCGAGGGCGGCCGCGAAGGCCTGGCGAGCACGGGCGTCGTAGGGCGGAGGCCCGCCGGTCACCATCCCGGCCCCGCGCGCCTGCTCCATGAAGTCGCGAATCGAGAGCCGTTCGCCGATTGTCTCGTCGGTGTGTTCCTCACCGCGGGGGTCGAGCACGGCGATCCCCCGTGGGACGAGCAACGCCGCGAGGGGGATGTCCTGGGTGACGACGAGATCACCGGGTTCCGAGGCTTCCGCGATGTGCTGGTCCGCCACGTCGGGGCCACCATCGACCCAGACCGCGGATACCATCGGATTGCCCACCGGAGGCTGGAGCCGCTGGTTGGCCACCAGCACGGCGCCGATGCCGAGACGCTTGGCCGCCCGGAAGACCAGCTCCTTGACGTCGCGCGGTGCGGCGTCGGCATCGATCCAGATCTTCAGGACATTTCCCCGATCGTCATCCAGCGCTCCCGGATCACTGAGCGAATGTGTTGCAGGTGTTGGGATCGCCGCTTTCGAGCCCGGTGCGGAGCCAGCGCTGTCGCTGGGCCGACGAACCATGGGTGAATGATTCGGGTGACACCGCCTGACCGGCCCCGCGTTGCAACTGATCGTCGCCGATCGACGCCGCCGCCGCGAGCCCCTCATCCACGTCACCTGGCTCGAGAACCCGCTGCTGGCGATTGGCGCGATTGGCCCAGACGCCGGCGTAGCAGTCCGCCTGCAGTTCCATACTGACCTGGACCTGGTTGGCCTCGCTGCTGCTCCGCGCCTGGGCCTGGAGCTGGCGGACCCGGGCCTCGGTGCCGAGCAACTTCTGCACGTGGTGTCCCACCTCGTGGCCGATCACGTAGGCCTGGGCAAAGTCCCCTGGGCCGCCGAGTCGGGCCAGCTGGTCGAAGAAGTCGGTGTCGAGATAGAGCTTCTCATCACCTGGACAGTAGAACGGGCCGGTCGCGGAGGAACTCAGCCCGCAGGCCGACTGGACCGCGCCCGAGAACAGCACCAGGGTCGGCGGTCGGTACTGCTCCCCCGCTGCCGCGAAGACCTCTCCCCAGACATCCTCGGTCATCCCGAGCACCGCGCGGAGAAACTGGCCGGTCTCGTCGTTGGCCGGGACGTCGGCCGGCGCCGTGGCGGCCCCTCCCCCGTCATCCGCAGCCCCGCCGAGGAGCTGGAGCACCTGACTCGGGTCGCCCCCAAGCAGCATCACGATCAGGACCACCACCAGTCCCGCCCCGCCGATCCCCGCCCCGCGCACCATCCGCTGGCCGCGACGGTCCTCCACGTTGTTGCTCCGCCTGCTGTCCTGCCAGCGCATCCGGACCCCCGAGGGTGAGATCCCCAAACGTATCACCTTCCCGGCCGGTGATCCCGGACCGGCTTGCGCCGGCCAAGCCGGGTCGCTAGACTTTGCTCGAACAGTTTAACTAGTGAGTTAAAGTGGCCGATCAAACCAAGCCAGCCTTTCCTGCCAAGCGACCCGACCGGCCGGAGGCCGAGGATGCCGACGTCGAAGCCCGCATCCTCGCGGCGGCCAGGCGGGTGTTCAGCCAGCACGGCACCGCCGGCGCGCGGATGCAGCAGATCGCGTCCGAGGCCGGCGTCAACCAGGCGCTGATCCACTACTACTTCCGGACCAAGGAGCACCTCGCCGACCGGGTGTTCCACGACGCGGTGGCCAGGCTGGTGCAGGGGCTGGCGCCGGCGCTGGCAGTCGAGCGCTCGATCGATGAGCTGGTGACCCGCTTCGTCCACGGCTACATCGATGCCATCGGCGATTCGCCGTTCCTGCCGACCTATGTCCTCTCCGAGAGCTATCACCACCCCGAGCGACTCAACGCGCTGGTCGAACGGGCCGTCGGCACCGTTCCGGCGGAGGTAGGTCGTCGCGTGCTCGCGCGGCTGACCGAGCTGGTCGATACCGCCGTGTCCACCGGCGCGATGCGACCGATCTCGCCTCGCCAGTTCATGGTGCACGTCCTCGGCCTGGTGGTCTTCCCCTTCGCCGGCCGGCCGGTGCTCATGCCGCTTCTCGACATGCGCGAGTCCGACTTCGCGGCATTCATCGCCGAGCGGCGGGCCGAGCTGCCGAGCTTCATCCTCAACGCGATCCGCCCATGACCATACCGCTCACCACCGCACGCCTCGTGGCGGCGCTCGCGCTCTCCGCGATCGGCCTGCCTCGCCTCGCGGCCCAGGCCACGGACACGCTTCGCCTTGGCGCGCTCCAGCGCGCCGCAGAAACCGCCGATCAGCGGGCCGGGCAACCCGGCATGCTGGATCAGCAGTCACGCCTGCGGCTGCAGTCGTTGCACGCCGAACGGCTGCCGGCCTTGACGCTGCAGGGCCAGGCCCAGCACCTCTCCGATGTCACGTCGTTCGGTGGTGCCGGCGGTCCGGTGCTTGTTCCCGAGCCGTATCACACCCAGTACGACGCCTCGGCCGGCATCCAGGTCAAGCTTCATGACCCGACGCTCGGCCCTCGCTCCGCGATCGAGACCGCCCAGCTCCAGGAGGCCAGCGCGCGGGTGCGAGGCACGCTCTGGCAACGACGCCAGCTGGTGAACGAGGCGTTCTTCGCCGCCCAACGGCTCGAGGCCCAGGGCGCATCCATCGACGCGATGCTCACCGATCTCGCGGCACAGCGGGCCCTGGCGCGATCGAGGGTCCAGAACGGGACGGCGCTCGCGAGCGACACCCTGTTGCTCGACGCGGCGATCGCCCGCCGCCGCCAGGACCGCGACCAGGTCGGCACCGACGCCCGGGCCTGGCGTGACGTGCTTGCCGAACTGACCGGGATGCCGGTGCCAACGGAGGCGGTGCTCGCGCTGCCCGACCTCGGGCCGCAGGCGACGGCGGCACGACTCGACCTCGATCGCGACCGCTCGCGCCCGGAGTATGCGCAGTTCAGTGCCAGCGCCGACCTGATCGCGACCCGGCGCGACGCGGCCAGGGCCGCCGAGCAGCCGCGGCTCACCGGCTTCGTGCGCGGTGGCTACGGCCGCCCGGGCCTCAATCAGTTGTCCCGTCGCTTCGACAGTTACTACCAGGCGGGGCTGCGAGTGGACTGGAGCCCGTGGAACTGGGGCACCACCGACCGCAATCAGGCGGTGCAGGACATCCAGTCACAGATCCTCGCCAGCGATGAGGCGGCCTTCACCGAATCACTCCGGCGTGCCGCGACGCGCGACCTGGCGACGATCGCGCGACTCGAGCGGGCCCTCGAGTCCGACGACACGATCATCGCCCTGCGCACCGCCGTGCTCGCCGAGAGTCGATCGCGGTTCCGGGAGGGCGTGATCACGTCCGCCGAATACGTCGACCGCGAGACCGAGTTGCTCGCCGCACGGCTTGATCGCGACAGCCACCGCACCGGCCTCACCGAAGCCCGTGCGCGCCTGCTCACCACCCTTGGACACGAGGTCCGCTGATGCTCGTCCCGCTGAAGGCCTCCCCCGTCCTGCTGCTGACCGGGATGCTGTTCCTCGCAGGGTGTGGTGGCGATGAGGCCCCGGATGCATACGGCACCTTCGAGGCGGAGGAGGTGATCGTCTCCGCCCAGACCTCCGGCCAGATCCGTCGCTATGACGTCGCCGAGGGCCTCACCCTCGATCGTGGCGCGGTGGTCGGCGTGATCGACACCCTGCAGCTGGCGCTCGCCCGCCAGCAGGTAGTCGCCCAGCGGCGTGCGCTCGCCGCCCAGCACTCCGAGGTCGCGGAACAGCTGGCGGGGCTCCGGGTCCAGCATGAAATCGCCAACCGGTCGTGGCAGCGGATCCAACGACTGCGCGCCGAGCAGGCCGCCACCGCCTCACAGGCCGACCAGGCAGAGCGGGAGACCAGGGGCCTGGTCTCCCAGATGAATGCAGCTCGCGCCGCGGCGGCGGCGGTCGACGCCAACCTCGCGGCACTCGACGCCCAGGTCGCCCAGCTCGATGATCGCCTCGCCAACGCGTGGATCACCAATCCGGTCGCCGGGACCGTGCTGACGACCTACGCCCGCGCCGGCGAGATGATCGCGCCCGGACAAGCGCTCTATGCCATCGCGGACCTCGACACCCTCACGCTGCGGGCCTATGTGAGTGCCGGGCAGCTCGGCCACGTGCGACTCGGTGACACCGTTCGCGTGCACGTCGACGACACCAGCGGGTTGCGATCGCTGCCGGGAGTGATCAGCTGGGTGAGTGACCGGGCCGAATTCACTCCGACACCAGTGCAGACGCGCGACGAGCGTGCCACCCTGGTCTACGCGGTCAAGATCCGGGTGGCCAACCCGGATGGCGCCCTCAAGGTCGGCATGCCCGGCGACCTGACGTTCGGCCGCGCCGCGCCGGATGCGCCGTGAGCGCGACACCGGCAGTCGAGGCCAGCGGCCTGGTCAAGCGGTTCGGCAGCACGGTGGCCCTCGAGGAGATCGGGTTCACCGTGCCACCGGCCGAACTCTTCGGCCTGGTGGGACCGGACGGCGGTGGCAAGACGACACTCTTCCGGATCCTCACCACGCTGCTGGTCCCCGACGCGGGGACGGCCCGGGTGCTGGGGCACGACGTGGTTCGGGATCTCTGGACCTTGCGCGAGCGTGTGGGCTACATGCCAGGACGCTTCTCGCTCTATGGCGACCTCAGCGTGGAGGAGAACCTCCGCTTCTTCGCCTCCGTCTTTGGCACGACCATCGAGGCCGGCAAGGAGCTGATCGCACCGATCTACCGCCAGATCGAGCCGTTCCGCGATCGACGCGCCGCGGCGCTGTCGGGCGGCATGAAGCAGAAACTGGCGCTCAGCTGCGCGCTGGTGCACCGACCCGAGATCCTCTTCCTCGACGAACCGACCACCGGGGTGGACGCCGTCTCGCGCCGCGAGTTCTGGGACCTCCTCGCGGAGCTCAAGGCCGGCGGCCTGACGATCGTGGTGTCGACCCCCTACATGGATGAGGCCGCCCGCTGCGATCGGGTCGCGTTGCTGCAGGCTGGCCGGTTCCTGGCGATCGACACCCCCGCGGCCATCAGCCAGCGCTTCCCGCGACCACTGTTCGCGGTGCGCTCCCGCCAGCGGATGCCGCTGTTGCGCGCCCTCCGGGCGATGCCGCACGTCGCGTCGGCGTTTCCCTTTGGTGAAGCGGTCCACGCGAGCGACACCCGTCTGGCGATGCCGCCCGACGCGATCACTGCCGATCTCACTGCCGGGCTGCGCGCGGCGGGACTCGACGACGCGACGGTCCAGCCGATCGCGCCAGGAATCGAGGACGTGTTCATGGAGCTGATGGGCGGAATCGCCGAGGCGGCGGCATGAGGCCCCGGAAGGCGACGCCGATGACCGCACCCGACTGGGCGGTCGGACAGGCGATTGCCGTTCGCGGGCTCACCCGCCGCTTCGGCAGCTTCGTGGCGGTCGACCACGTCGACTTCGAGGTCGCCCCTGGGGAGGTCTTCGGGTTTCTCGGGGCGAACGGTGCCGGCAAGACCACCGCCATCAAGATGATGACCGGGCTGCTCGCGCCCAGCGAGGGCGAGGCGTGGGTCGCGGGCTTCGATGTCGACCGTGCTCCGGAGGAGGTGCGCCGCCGGATCGGCTACATGAGCCAGCGATTCTCGCTCTACGAGGACCTGACGGTTCGCGAGAACATCGCCCTGTACGGTGGCATCTACGGGATCTCCGACGCCGAGATCCGCACGCGAGGCGAGGCGCTGCTGGCGGAACTGCGGTTCACCAGCCAGGCAGACGAGCTGGTGCGCGCGATCCCACTGGGGTGGAAGCAGAAGCTGGCGTTCTCGGTGGCGACACTCCACCGGCCGGCAGTGATCTTCCTCGACGAACCGACCGGAGGTGTCGATCCGGTGACCCGGCGGCAGTTCTGGGAGTTGATCTACGAGGCGGCGGGCCATGGCACCACGGTGCTGGTGACGACGCATTATCTCGACGAAGCGGAGTATTGCGACCGGGTGTCGATCATGGTCGAGGGTCGGATCGCCGCCCTCGGCACGCCCACCGCGCTCAAGGCGGAATTCGCCACTGACAGCCTCGACGAGATCTTCGTGCGGCTGGCCCGTGGCGAGGCCGGGCTGGCCACCGGATGAACACCCCACGCCGCAAGGCTCGGAGCGCACTCTTCGCATTCATGGCCAAGGAAGTCCGCCACCTGCTGCGCGACCGCCAGACACTGGCCATCCTGCTGCTGCTGCCGCTCGCGCAACTGATCCTGTTCGGCTATGCGGTCCGGACCGACATCGCGCACGTTCGGGTGGCGGTGCTTGCCCCGGTGCCCGACGCCGCCACCCGGGCCCTCACCAGTCGCTTCGCCCACAATGGGCGCTTCGAGGTGATCCCGCCCCCCGACCGTGCCGAGGGCCTGGACGGGCTCTTCCGCAGCGGACGGATCGACGTGGGGGTCGTGCTTCCGGTCGGGCTCGAGGCCGGACTGGCCGGCGGCCGGCACCAGCAGGTGCTGGTGATCACCGACGCCTCGGATCCCAACTCGGGCACCACGATGCGCAATTACGCAACGGCGGTCATCCGGGACTGGCAGGCGGCGGCCGGCGATGCGTCACCCATCCGACTGACCACCGCCGTGCGGATGCGCTTCAATCCGGGGCTCGAGAGCGTCAACCTCTTCGTGCCCGGCTTGATCGCCCTGATCCTCACGCTGGTCACGGCAATCATGACCGCCCTCTCGCTCTCCCGGGAAAAGGAGCGTGGCACCTTCGAGGTGCTGCTGGTGTCGCCGCTTCGGCCGTGGCAGATCATCCTCGGCAAGGTGCTCCCCTACCTGGCGCTCGCCTTCGCCAACGTGGTCACGGTGCTGCTGGCCGCGTGGCTGGTCTTCGGCGTGCCGTTCGTGGGGAGCCTCCTCCTGCTGCTCGGGGCGAGCATGCTCTATGCGCTGGTCGGGCTGGCACTCGGCGTCCTCATCGCGGCCCTGACCAACTCGCAGCTCGCGGCGATGCTCGCGGCGGTGGCGGGAACGATGCTTCCCAACATCATGCTCTCGGGCATGATCTTCCCGATCGCGAGCATGCCGGCGCCGCTGCGGCTGGTCACCAACATCGTGCCAGCCCGCTGGTTCATCACGATCTGTCGCGGGGTGATGCTCAAGGGGGCCGGGCTCGCCGACCTGTGGCCCGAGCTGCTCGTCCTCGCCGCGATGTTCGGCGTGCTGATGGCGGTGGCGACCGTCCGATCCCGGGTGAGGCTGGCCTGATGTTTCGGACCCTGCGCGTGCTGCTCCGCAAGGAATTCCTGCAGATCCGGCGTGACCCGGTCATCCTGCGGATGCTCTTCCTGATGCCGATGGTCCAGCTGATGGTGCTGGCCAACGCCGCGACGTTCGAGGTGCGGCGTGCCGAGCTCTGGGTCGTCGACCAGGACCACTCCGTGCTGTCACGCCAGCTGGTGGACGACTTCATCGGCAGCGGACGATTCGTGGCGGCGGGACGCTCGGCCACCGCGGCCACCGGCGATCGCGCCCTGGTGACCGGCCGGGCGGACCTGATGCTGGTGATCCCCGCCGACTTCGACCGCGACCTGCACCGCCGCCGGCGCGGCGCGGTGCAACTGGTGCTCGATGCCGTGGACGGCGCGCAAGCGGGAGTGATCCAGGGCTATGCCACCAGGATCCTGGCCGACTACACCCGGGGGGTCGGCGTCACCCTCGCCCCGGTGTTTCGCACCGAGGGTGGCAGCGCCGACCCGGCGCCACAGCGCGGCCGCGGCACGCTGGAGGTGCGCGCGCGAGGGTGGTACAACGCCGGACTCGACTACCGGCACTACATGGTTCCCGGGATCCTGGTCCAGCTCGTCACCCTGGTGGGCACCCTGATGACCGCGCTCAACATCGTCCGCGAGAAGGAGGCGGGCACTCTCGACCAGCTGAACGTCACGCCGGTCTCGCGCGGTGCGTTCATCGCGGCGAAGCTGCTGCCGCTCTGGGCCATCGCCATGGTGCTGCTCGCGATCGGACTCGCCATCGGTTCCCTGGCATTTGGGGTGCCGATCCGGGGCAGTCTCCTGCTGGTGTTCGGCGGGGCGGCGCTCTTCCTGGTGGCGGCACTCGGGATCGGACTCTGGATCTCCACGGTTGCCGACACCCAGCAACAGGCGCTGTTCATCACCTTCGCCCTGACGATGGTCTACACCCTCATGAGCGGCCTCTTCACCCCGGTACACGGGATGCCGGTGTGGGTGCAGACGGTGGCCCAGGTGAATCCCCTGCTCCACTTCATCGCGTTGATGCGCGCGGTGCTGCTCCGGGGCGCAGGATTGGCCGAAGTGCTGCGCCACCTGCTGGCGCTGGCCGCGGCCGGAGCGATCATCCTGACGGTGGCGGTACGACAATACCGGAAGCGGGCGGCCTGACGGAGCCGTCAGTACCGCATCGCGATCCGCAGTCGCTCGAGCGTGTCGGCCACGACGAAGGCGGCCGGATCGAATCGCGGCTTGCCCATGCGCAGGTGGTTGCCGGACACGCCGGCTCCCTCACGCGGCCTGGGGATGGGGAACCAGCGCATGTCGATGCGATCGTTGCCGTTGCGGTCGTGGATCACCGCGATGGCGTAGTCCGTCCCCGGCGACAGCGCCTCGAAGGTCACCGTCACCGAGTCGGTCGCCACGGCGAGGCGCCGCACGGCGAGCGCCGAGTCGAGCACGAGCCAGCCGGGCTCACCCCGGTAGAGCGCCACCAGCAAGGTGCCGCGCTGGCTGGCGCGAATGCCGGTGACGGTGGCCTGCACCGCCCCACCCTGGGCGGCGGCGCCCTGCGCCAGCGCGACGAGCAACGCCGGCAGCAGGAGCTTCACGCCCCAACGGCGGCCCGACCGCCCCGCAACGACAGCAGCAGCAGGGGAATCGCCAGCAGCCACCCGACCAGCCGGGCCGCCTGCTCGCCGAACAACACGTGCAGTGCCAGGAAGCCCGAAGCCACCGTGACCGTGAGCACCATGATCGGCATCCCGAAGCGGAGGAACTCGGCGAAGCCCAGGTGGACGCCACCCTTTTCGGCCAGCCCGAGCGTCGTGACGTTCGCCGAGGCGCCGACGGCGGTACCGTTGCCGCCGAGGCAGGCACCGAGGGCGAGCGCCCACCAGAGCACCACGGTCTCGCCCGGCAGCGTGGTCGTGAGGGTGCGCACCACGGGGATGCTCACCACCACGTAGGGAATGTTGTCGATGAACGCCGAGAGGAACGCACTCGCCCAGCAGATCAGGAGCGCGGCGAAGAGCAGTGTCCCCTCATCGCCGAGGCCGAAGAGGTGCCGCGCGCCGCCGATCGCGTCCTCGAGCCCGCCGGCGATGGAGGCGATCAGCCCGGTCTCCACCCCTGCCCCGACGATGATGAAGAGGAAGAAGAAGAACGCGAGCGTCGGCCACTCGATCTCCCCCTCGATCACGTGGAGGATGCCGTGGGTGCGTTCATTGGTGGTGGGCCGATGGCGCCTGAGGTAGAGGACATCCTGCACGATCAGCGCGGCCGCGGCGCCGATCACGGCCGGCACTGCCGGCGGCATCCCTGTCATGGCATGGGTGAGGAAACCGACCAGGATGAACGCGCAGATCACCGCCATCCATCGCAACAGGAGGGGATCGGTGGGCATCGGGGGTGGCGTCGCCACGAACGCGCTGGCCGGCTTCGCCTCGGCCAGGGCGGTGCGGTAGTATCGCCGGGCGTACCACTGCATCACCACCATCATGATCAGCACCGGCGCCGTGAGCGCCTCGAGGAAGTCGAGGAACGACAGGTGCGCGGCCGAGCCGACCATGATGTTGGGGGGATCGCCGATCAGGGTGGCGGTGCCCCCGATGTTCGAGGCGATCACCATCGGCAGCAGGATCGCCGCCGGGGCGAGTCCGAGTCGCTTGCTCATCCCCGCCGCCATCGGCGTGACGAAGATCACCGTCGTCACGTTGTCGAGGAACGCCGACGTGATCGCCGTGAACCACGAGACCAGCCGCTGCACCCGGAGCGGTTCGCCGCGGGCGCGATTCATGATCGTGGCGACCGCCCAGCCGAAGAACCCGGTGGCCTTGAGGACCGCGACCACGGCCATCATCGCGGCGAGCAACAGCAGCACGTTGAGGTCGACCGCCTCCCACGCGCGCTCGAAGGAGATCAGGTGGAAGGGCGTGAGATACGTGAATGCCCAGAGCAGCGCCACCGCCCCGAAGGCGATCAGCACCCGGTGGGCGGTTTCGCGGGCGAGCAGCACGAACAGGAGCACGAGCACCACCGCGACGATCCCCTGGGAGATCGGGTCGGTGGTGGGTGCGAGGACAGTCTCTGACATGTGCGAAAACCGAATCGAGGGGAACCCGCCCGAACCCGGACCCGTGCAAGATACCCGGCTCGATCGGCCGCGCTATCTTTGGCGGGTGACGACGTACCACGTGAAGTCGTGCTTCCTCACCCTCCAGGGCGAGGGTCGACAGGCGGGCCGACCGGCGGTCTTCCTGCGGTTCACCGGCTGCAACCTCTGGACCGGCCGGGAGGGCGACCGGGCGGGCGCCATTTGCCGCTTCTGCGACACCGATTTTCTCGGGACGGACGGCGAAGGCGGCGGGGTGTTCCGGGAGGCCCGCGCGCTGGCCGATCACGTGGCGACCCGCTGGCCGGAGGCCCAGGGGGGACAACGCCTGGTGGTCTGCACCGGTGGTGAGCCGACCCTTCAGCTCGATGATCGGCTGGTGGAGGAGCTGCACGCCCGGGGGTTCGAGGTCGCCATCGAGACCAACGGGACCCGGCCGGTCCCGTTCGGGGTCGACTGGGTGTGTGTCTCACCGAAGGCCGGCGTCCCGCTGCTGCAGACCAGCGGTCACGAGCTGAAGCTGGTCTATCCCCAGGCCGGCGCCGAGCCCGAGCGGTTCGCCGACCTTGCCTTCGCCCACTTCCTGCTCCAACCGATGGACGGGCCCGAGCTGGTGGCGAACACCCGGCGTGCAGTGGAGTATTGTCTGAGCCACCCCGAGTGGGGCCTGTCGGTGCAGCTCCACAAGCAGCTGGGGATTCCCTGAGGCAAGCGATGCGCGGTTACAGCGACCGGATCAACCATGCCCTGACCTTTGTCGCGAAGCACTATGCCCCGCGGGCACCGCGCCATGCCCCGCACCCGTTCCTGGCCTATCCCCCGAACATCGCCGTGATCCTGCTGCGCCACGGTGCCGACGAGACCACCACGGTCGCGGCGATCCTCCACCCGCTGCTCGAGATCGTCGCTCCGGCCGAGCGCCACGAGATGGAGCACAAGATCGGTGACAAGTTCGGTTCGGTGGTGCTCGGGGTCTGCGGCGACGCCGCGGCGCCACGGGTGGACGGCCACGGCGAGGTGCTGCCCTGGCGAATCCGCAAGCGCGAGGTGATGCGGCTGCTCGCGACGATGGAGCCGCGGGCGCTGGACATCCGATGCGCATCGGAGATCCACGACTGCGGCTCGGCCATCGCGGTCGTCCAGCGACTCGGCGTGGAGTACCTCGAGCCGCAGGGCCACGCCAACGAGCGCGAGGTGATCGCCTGGTTCGACGACCTGGCCGCCGGCCTCGGACGGCGGATCGACTGGCCCGGCCACACGCTGCGCGACGAGTTGCGTGCGCTCACCCGCGATCTCGCCGTGCTCGTCGGGATGACCTGACGGTATCTTTCGCCCATGGCCAACGCCGACCCCCAGCAGCGCGACCCCGCCCGCATCGAGGGACTCCTCGGCCACCGCTTCGAGATCGAACAGGTCGTCGCCGTCTCGGCCGAGCGGGTGCTCTATCGTGCCCAGGACCGGCTGCTGAGGCGGATCGTCTCGCTGCGGGTCAACGTGGAGAGCGGGGCGCGGCTCCGCGGCTGGTTCCTGAAGGAGTGCGAGGCGCTTGGTCGCCTCGATCACCCGGCGATCCGGCACATCTACGAGGCCGGCATCGTCGGAGAGATCGCCTTCCGGGTCGGCAACTGGATCGAGGGGGAGTCGCTCGGCGATGCGATCGCCCGGGGCCCTCGCCCGGTACCCACGGTGCACGTCCTCGCCCGAGACCTGCTCACCGCGCTGGAACACGCCCACGCCCATGGCCTGGTGGTGCGCCGGATCGTCCCCGCCTCGTTGATGCTGGGGGCGACCGGCCGGGGCACCGTCACCGACCTGCGGTTCTGCAACCTCACGCTGCCGGAGATCCCGCCGAACGAGCGGCCCGGTGGGCTCGAGTTCCTCGCCCCCGAGATCCGCGACGGGCGGCCCGGCGATCCGACCAGCGACGTCTACACCGCCGGCGCGATCCTCTACTACGCGATCACGGCCACGGAGCCGCCACTCGACCCGACCGCCCTGGTACCGCCCACCACCATCCGCCCGGTGGTCCCCCGGGCGCTGGAGCGGGTGATCGAGCGCGCCCTGCATCCCGACCCGCGGTCGCGCTACTTCACGGCGGCGGAGATGCTGGAGGACTTCGCGTCCGATGCCGGCGAGTTCGTCTCGGCCCAGGTATCGCTCCCCCAGATGCCGGCGGCCCAGACCGAGGGCGCCCATTGGGAGGCGCGCCTGCGGCGGGCGCTGGGCGACGACTACGAATTGCTCGGCAAGCTGGGCCAGGGCGGCTTCGGCCGGGTCTATCGGGTGCGCGACCTCCATCTCGAGCGCGAAGTGGCGCTCAAGGTGCTGCATCCGCACTTCAGTGCCGACGCCACCGTGGTCGAGAAGTTCCGTCGCGAGGCACAACTTGCTGCGCGGCTCAACCACCTGAACATCGTCGACATCTACGACATCGCCGGCCGTTCGGGACTGCTCTGGTACACCATGGAGATCGTCGACGGCCCCAATATCGCGCAGTTGGTGGAGCAGTCGGGGCCGATGCCGGTGGAACAGGTCCTCCGCCTGCTGCGCGAGGCGCTCGCCGCACTGGGACACGCCCACGCCCAGGGGCTGGTCCACCGTGACATCAAGCCCGAGAACATGCTGATCGAGAAGGACGGCTCGCTCCGGATCACCGACTTCGGCCTGGCCCTGGCGCTGCGGGGCGAGGGGCGATTCGGCGGGGCGACCTCGCAGAGCGGCACTCCGCAGTTCGCGTCGCCCGAGCAACTGCTGGGGGAACGCGTCGACCAGCGCACCGACCTCTACTCGCTGGCGGCGGTGGCCTGCTACGCGCTGCTCGGGCGGGTGCCGTTTCCGGGCAGCACGCCCGAACAGGTGATCGCCAAGCAGACGATCGATCTCCTCCCCGACCTCACGCGCGAGCGTCCCGACGTGAGCGAGCCCCTCGCCGCGGTGCTGGTCCGCGCGCTGCGCAACGACGTCGAGGCGCGGTGGTCGTCGGCCGGCGAGTTTCGCAGCGCGCTCGAGGAGGCCGCGCAGCAGGGAATGCGCCGGCGCGGCGGCGAACTCGCGCGCCTCGCGGCCCGCCTCCTCGGTGGGTGAGCGCACCCCCGGAAACGCTTGACAGGCGGGAGTCCGGGCCCGATCTTCATGGTCGCCGTGGCACAGACAGCGCGGATTTCCTTCGACAGCTGATCGTCCCGCGCCGGTGGGTCGGCAGACCCGCCACGGCAGTTGTGCGCGCACCGCGGGACAGGCCCGACGGTTCGCCAACCCTCGCGCGGCACCGTGGCTGGCGAGGGAGGGTCAAACCAATCAGGAGTAGCGGCAATGGCTCGTAGCACCGGTACCGTGAAGTGGTTCAATGACGCCAAGGGGTTCGGGTTCATCACCCCCGAGGGCGGCGACAAGGACTGCTTCGTCCACCACAGTGCGATCAGCATGGATGGCTTCCGGACCCTCGCCGAGGGTGATCGCGTCGAGTTCGACATCGTGCAGGGTGCCAAGGGCCCCGCGGCGGAGAACGTCACCAAGGCCTGAGCGTCACGACTCCGGCACACAGACGGCCCCCGATGCAGCAGCATCGGGGGCCGTCGCGCGTGGTGGACCGGCGGGATTCGGCCCGCGCCGCGATCGGCGCGGCTACTTGTGGCGGTAGACGACCCGACCGCGGGTCAGGTCGTAGGGGGAGAGGACCACGCTCACCCGGTCACCCTCGAGCACCCGGATCTTGAACTTGGACATCTTTCCCGCGGCATACGCCAGGATGGTGTGCCCGTTGTCGAGCAGCACCCGATAGTTGCGGTCCGGGAGGACTTCCTGGACCACACCCTCCATCTCGATTCCCTCTTCCTTCGCCATCCACACTCCGATCACTGGTCAGGGCCGGCGCCGCGATTCCGGGCCGGCAGGCGGACGGAATCTGTGGCACGATGCCGGGGAGCGCAACGGCGCGACGATCAGGCCGCCCGGAGCAGGGCCCCCCGCAGTGCGGCCATTTCCGCCTCGACCATCGCCACCAGCTCCGCCAGCATCCCGGCATCGAAGCGCAGCTCGACCCCGGCCTCCCGATAGAGATCCGGCAGTGGCCGGGTCGCCCCGAGCGCCAGGAAGCGACGGTAGGCCTCGATCGCCCCCGCCGGGTCGCGACGCGCGTTGCGCCACACCTGGAGCGCCCCGATCTGGGCGATCCCGTACTCGATGTAGTAGAAGGGGTAGATGAAGATGTGGAGCTGCCGGTACCAGCGTGCCACCCGCTCCGCCTCGAGTCCGCTCCAATCGACCCCGGCCTCGAATCGGTCGCGGATCCGCAGCCACTCGGCATCGCGGGCGGCGGCATCGCCGCCCTCCGGCGCAGTGTAGATCCAGGACTGGAACGCGTCGACCGAGGCGATGTGCGTCAGCGAGAGCAGCAGGTCCTCGAGGTGCTCGAGTTGGGCGGAGAGTGCGTCGGCCTCGCCGTAGAAGCCGGTCGGCCGGGCCAGGTGCGGCGCCGCGAGCAGCTCCATCGACATCGACGCGAGCTCGGCCGACTCGGCCCCGGGATTCCGCTGCCAGATGAACGGCCGGGCGTGCGACGCGAACGCATGGAAACAGTGCCCCGCCTCGTGCAGCAACGTGGTGACGTCCTCGGGCACCCCCGCGGCATTCATGAACACGAATGGCCGGCCCCGGGCATGGAGCGTGTCACAGTAGCCGCCCGGCGCCTTGCCCTCGCGTGATTCGAGGTCGAGCAGCCCCTCGCGCATCATGGTGCGGAACTCGCCGCCCAGCGCCGGATCGACCGCCGAAAAGATCCGCGCGGCCGTCTCCTGCAACTCGGCGACGTCGCGATAGGGCACCGGCGCCGACTGACGCCACGGATCGACCGCCGTGTCCCACGGCCGCAAGACCGGCAGTCCGAGCATCTTGCGCCGCGCCGCCATCGCCCGCCCCACCGCCGGGACCACCGTCGTCTCGATGGCGCGGTGCAGCTCCTCGGTGTCGGCGGGAGTGTAGTCGAACCGGCACTTGGCCGCGAAGACGTAGTCGCGGTAGTCGCGGAAGCCGGCATTGGTCGCCATCCGCTGGCGGAGCGCCACCATCCGATCGAACAGCTGGGCCAGTTCGTCGCGCACGGCGAGGTAGGGTCCGACCGCGGCGCGCCATGCCGCCTCGCGCACGTCGCGGTCGCGGCCCTTCAGGAAGGGCGAGAGTCGTGGCAGTGGCACCCGCTCGCCACCCCATTCCGCCGTCATCCCGCCGGTGACCTGCTGATATCTCGCCGAGAGGCCCTCCGACTCGGCCACCAGCGGGACGTTCGCCTCACGAAAGATCTCGATCGCGGTGCGGAACCGGCGGATCACGGTCTGCAGATCGGCCCGATCCGACCCCACGTCGACGAGTCGGCTGGCAAGCGCAACTTCCTTCTCCTCGAGCCGGGGCAGGATGTCGGTCGAGAAGCGCAGGTGGGTGGCTTCCTTGGCCTTGTCGCCGGTGTCGCAGGTGTAGGCGATCATCGCCAGCGACGCCGCCTCGGTCACCAGTTCGTCGAGGCGCGACCAGGTCGCCAGCCATGGTTCGAGGCTGGCGCGATCAAGCGGCGCGGCGGCAAGATCGTCGTACCATCCGGCGATCTGCTCCCAGGTGGCGTCGGCCAGCCCGGTGCTGTCGAGGGGGAGGGGGTTCCGGAGCATCGGAAAATCATAACCTCGATCGAGGAGACGGCGAACGGCGGCTCACCCCTGGCTGGTGGCCATTGCCCCAGCCGGCGGCTTCACGAATCGCCAGGCCACATAGCCGACGCCGGCGACCACCAGCCCACCCATGAGGAACGGGGCATCCACCCCGATGCGCTGGAAGACGATGGTACCGAGAATCGGGGCGAGGACCCGGGAGATGCCGGCGAAGGTCTGGGCCACGCCCATGGTGGTGCCCAGTTCCCCCTCTTCGGCGGCCGCCGAGAGCAGCGAGGTCGTCGACGGAAAGAGCAGCGCCGTGCCGATCGGCATCGCCGGGATGATCGCGGCAAGCCACCAGACCGAGGGTGCAAGCGTCATGCAGACGAGTCCCGCAGCCAGCACCCCCGCCCCGATTCGCATCGCCCCCGCCTCGCCGAAACGGTCGACGGCGGGACCGAGCAGCAGCGACCGCATCACCAGGGAGAGCGAGCCGGTGTACACGAAGAAGTAACCGATCGTCGCCGCGGTGATCCCGAAGCGGGCATCGAGCCAGAGCGCGAGCACCGCGGTGAAAAGGGTGAACGCCAGCATTGCCGTGCCGTAGATCCAGATCAGCCGATTGGCCCTTCCCGACGGATGCTGGAGCACCTCGGCCGCCGCGTGCCAGACCGGGCGGCGGCGCGGTGGTGGTGAATCCTTGGGTCGCGATTCGGGCAGCCAGCGCCACGCGGCCATCACATTGAGCAGGCAGAGCGCCGAGGCGATCAGCCCCGGGGCTGTGCGCCCGAGGGCCGTTGCCGCCGAGCCGATCGCCGGGCCGACCATCACCCCGGCCGAGGTGGCGGCCGAGAGCCAGCCCAGCGCCCGGGCGCGGTCGGCCGGCGCGACCGTGTCGGACACGTAGGCCTGGGAGACTCCCGTGGTGCCCCCGCCCGCTCCTTGCACGATCCGCGACAGGAAGAGCATCCAGAGCGAGGAGGCGAGCCCGAAGACCAGGAACGCCACCGCCGACGCGAACAGTCCGATCATCAACGCCGGCCGACGGCCATAGCGATCCGAGACCCGACCCCAGAGTGGCGCGGCCACCAGCTGGGTGATCGAGAACGAGGCGATCAGCCAGCCGATCGTCTCGGGCGTGGCGTGGAGGTCGAGGGCATAGAAGGGAAGCAGCGGCAGCACAAGGAAGAAGCCCAGCATGTCGATGAAGCTCACCGCGATGAGCACGCCGAGTCGCCTGAACTGCTCGCCCTTGGAGTCGGGAAGGCCGTTGCTCACGCCGTCGCCCGTCCGCCGCGCTCCGCCAGGAGGAATGCCCCGGTGCTGATCAGCGCGAGCACTACACCGTACGCGGCGGCCATGCCGATCTCTCCCTGACGGATCGCTCCCAGGATCTCCAGTGAGACCGGTCGAGTGTCGTAGGTGTAGAGGATCACCGATGTCATGAAGTCACCGAGGCCGGTCACGAACGCCAGTGCGGTCGCTCCGGCGAGTGCCGGCCCGAGCAGCGGCAGGGTGATGGAGGTGAAGATCCGCAGCTTGCCGGCCCCGAGCGAGGCCGCGGCCTCGTCCAGCGCCGGATCGAGTCCGCGGATCGCCGAGACCATCGCCCGCCCGACGATGGGCAGGCCGCGCACCAGGTACGCGAGCGGTAGCAGCCAGAGCGTCCCGATCAGGATCATCCGGCCCGTGGCGGGGCGGCTCACCGAGAACATCGTGGCCAGGGCAATCGCGTAGACGGTGCCCGGCACCGCCCAGGGCAACGCCAGCGCCGCTTCCAGCCAGCGCGACATCCGGCGACCGGGCTGCCGTGCCGCGACCGCCACGAGGAGCGCGACCGCACCGGCGGCGACCGCGGCGAGGGTCGCCATCCAGAGCGAGGTGCCGAACGGGCGCCAGCGCGCTGGCTCAGTGACCAGTGCCGCATAGTTGCCGAGCGTGTAGGCCTGCGGGAGCGCGCTGGAGGTCCAGGCCCCCACCGGCACGAAGGAGACCACGAGCAGTGCCAGATGGGGCAGCAGCAACCAGGCGGCGAGCAGCCACCCGCCGACCGTTGGCACCAGGCGGCGGCGCCCGGCGCGTGGTGCCGGAGCGATCCCCTTCCCTGCGCCGCGCACCCCCGACGCCGCCGAGTCGCGACGCCATCCCCAGCGCCACCAGCGCCAGCGCCACCAGGGCGAGCGTCTCCACCATCGCGATGGCGATGTCACCATTGAGCCGGGTCGAGACCAGTTGGGTGGGCAGCACCCGGAACCCGCCGCCGAAGACATACGGCGCCGAGAACGAGGCGAGTGACGACAACGCCACCAGCAGCGCCCCGTTGCCGATCGCGGGCCGGAGCAGCGGCAGCAGCACGGTGCGGAGCGCCCGCCACCGTCCTGCGCCAAGCGACGCCGCGGCCTCCAGCAACGAGGGATCGAAGTTCGCCAGCGCCCCGCGCACCAGCAGGTACGGGTAGACGTACATGGTGGTGGCGTGGATCAGCAGGATCGCGCCGGCGCCCTCGAAGCGCCACGGCGCCTGGTCGCTGCCGGTGATCGCCATGACCGCGCGTGCCAGCACCCCGCTCTCGCCGTAGAGAAACAGGAACGCCACCACACCGACCAGTGGTGGCAGCACCGCCGGCAGCGCCAGCAGCGCACTCACCACGCGCCGACCCGGGAAGTGCACCAACCGGGTGAGCAGGGCGAGTCCGGTCCCGAGGGTGCCGGCCAGCGCCACGCTGGCCAGCGCCAGCCAGAGCGAGTTCCAGGCCGCCCGCCACTCGTTCGGCTCGGCCACGAACGCGCGCAATGCCGCGGCGGTCCAGTGACCGTCGGCGCGAACCGCGTCGAGCGCCACGAGCACCAGCGGCTCGGCAACCAGCCAGGCCAGTACCAGGAGGAGGAGGCCCGGAAACCAGCGCCAGGACTTGCTCACGCGCTCGGCTCGAAGGCATGGGCACCGATGCCGCTCGGGGCGAGCCGGAGCACCGAGCCGGGCGGACAACTGAGCGGCACGGCGCTGACCTCGACCTCGCGGTCACCCACGGCGACGGTGAGCAGGTCCATCGCCCCGGTGAACCGGCGTCGTACCACGCGGCCGGTGATCGCCCCATCGTCGCGCACCGTGAGCGCCTCGGGGCGCAGCAGCAAACGCACCATCCCGCGCAACTCCGCCGCTGCGGTCGCCTCGAATCGCGAGCCGAGGGCCTCGATCGTGGCGCGCCCATCATGATGCTCGACCAGTTCGCCGGGCACCACCGACGACCTTCCCACGAATCGGGCCACCGGCTCGCTCACCGGCTGGCCGTAGAGCGCTTCCGGCGTCCCCACCTGCTGCAGTCGGCCATCGAGCAGCAGGGCGACCCGGTCGGCGAGTTCGAAGGCCTCCTCCTGTTCATGGGTCACCAGCACGGTGGTGATCCCGATCCGCCGCACCAGCTCCCGCAATTCGTGCCGGGTGCGCTCGCGGAGGGAGGGATCCAGGTTGCTGAGCGGCTCGTCGAGCAGGAGCACTGCCGGGCGCGGGGCGAGCGCGCGTGCCAGCGCCACCCGCTGTTGCTGCCCACCGGAGAGCGCCGCCACCGGACGGTCCTGGAGCCCGTCGAGTGACACCAGCCCCAGCACCTCGAGCACGCGCTGGGCCACCTCGGCCTTGCCGAGACGCTGATCGGCCAGGCCGTATGCCACGTTGCCCGCGACGGTGAGGTGGGGGAAGAGGGCATAGTGCTGGAAGACCATCCCGCAACGGCGTCCCAGTGCGTCGAGCGCCGTCACATCGCGGTCACCGAGCACGATACGGCCGGCGTCGGGCGATTCGAAGCCGGCGATCAGCCGCAGCAGCGTGGTCTTGCCGCTGCCACTCGGACCGAGCAGTGCGACCAGTTCGCCGTCGGCGATTTCCAGCGACACGTCGCGCACCACGGCGGTGGCACCGAATCGCTTGGCGAGTCCCTCGAGATGCACGGTGCTCACGGTGCGCCACCACTCCCGCGGACCCGCTGATCCCAGTAGCGCATCCAGGCAGCTCCATTCTCGGCCAGCAACGTCCAGTCCATCGGGGCGGTCACCATCCGCTGCTCCACATCGGCCACCCACGGCGGCACCTGGTCGAGCGGCAGGTCGTGGCGAGCCGGCAGGCGCCAGTTCCGTTCGGCGGTGAGGATCTGCACCGGGACGCTGCCGACGAACTCGAGGAACGCCTCGGCGGCCCGGCGGTGCCTGGTGCCGCGCACGATCCCGATCGCATCGTCGATCACCACGGTGCCGCTGGACGGGAAATGGTAGCTGAACGGCATCCCCTTCGACATTGCGATGAGGATGTCGGGAAGGTCCCAGAGGGTGACCTCACCCTCGCCGCGAGCCAGCTTCTGTTCGAGGATCGCGGGATTCAGCGCGTAGGTGCGAGTCTGGCCGTCGAGCCGCCGCAACCACGCCATCCCCTGGCTGGTGTCGCCGGTGGCGACGATGCTGCGGACCAGGATCAGCCCCCAGATCGCCCGCATCGTGCCGCTGGCGACAGGGTCACGAATCAGCACCTGGTCCTTCCAGCGGGGCGCGAGGATCTCCTCCCAATCATGCGGCGCGGAGTCGGGTGACACCGCGTCGGTGTTGAAGGCGATAACCGCCGGAGTGCGGTAGAGCGGCCAGTAGCGACCGTCGGGGCCGATCCCGGCGCTGTCGACCGCGTCACCCCAGCTCGGGTGTGAGGGTTCGAGCACCCCTTCGGCCACGCCGCGGGCGAAGATCGTGGTCGGGCCGCCGTACCACACATCGGCCACCGGGTTGGGGTTCTCAAAGCGGAGGCGGTCGAGGATCTCCTGGCTCCCCATGTCGAGCCAGCGGACGTCGATGTCGGGATGGGCCGCCTCGAACCGCTGCTC
Organism: uncultured Gemmatimonadales bacterium; assembly: GCA_963847895.1. Classification (GTDB taxonomy): domain Bacteria; phylum Gemmatimonadota; class Gemmatimonadetes; order Gemmatimonadales; family GWC2-71-9; genus Palsa-1233. The sequence goes on along the minus strand of CAWKBO010000009.1, from coordinate 871,662 downwards.
GATCAGGGTGAGCAGCGGTCGGTCGTGGGGGGAATAGAGGGTCAGGTGTTCGCGGCCGTCGGAACAGGCCGCCAGCGCGAACAGCGAACAGCGAACGGCGAACCGCAGGGGACGTCGCGTCACCCGTTACCGGTCACCCGTCACTGGCCCACGGCCAGGAGGTTGGCGAACAGCTTCCACGCCCCCGGCACCCTCGCCGGCAGCTCACGGAAGAACGACAATCCGGTGTAGACCACCCTTCCGTTCCCCAGCCGACCGACCAGGAGACCACCCTCGAGCGGTGGCTTGCCGGCGTCGTGGCTCTCGAGCATCGGCGCCCACGCGGGATCCCAGGTGTGGGCGAAGTACAGCCCGCGCTCCTGCACCCAGCCGTCGAAGTCGGCCGCGGTGATCCGGTTCGGCACCGTGCGAAGGCGCTCGCTGCCAGGGAGGAATTGCATCGGCGCGGTCTCGTCGGTCACCCGGTCGTGCGGCCGGCCGATGGTGAGCGGCAGCGGGGCAAAGCCGCCGTCGACGAACTGGTATTGCTGGTACTGGATGATCAGCGTGCCACCATCGCGGGTCCAGTGCAGCAGCCGAGGCTGGGCCCGCCGGAGCGCGTCGTCGATCTCGTACGCCCGCGGACCGATCACCAGCACGTCGAGCGAACCGAGCACGGGCCCCTCGAGGTCGGCCGCGGACAGGAGCCGGAGCTCCACCCCGGCGGCGCGCAGCGCCTCGGGGATCCGGTCGGCCGCACCGCGCACGTAACCGATCCGGCGACCGCTCGCAAACTGCACGTCGGCGACCGTGACGCCCACGTCCGACGAGTGAAAGATGGTCCGTGACCTGATGTGCGGATACGCAATCCGCTCGGCGCCGGTCCACGCTGTGTCGGTGCCGCTCACCGCCATCGCCCGGAAGGTCACCGTGCCGGGGGTCGGCGTGGCGGGCGCGTGCACGGTGAAGGCAAACGTCGCCCGTTCGCCCTCCCGGGTGAACCGGGCACCCTTCGGCGAATCCACGCGCCAACCCTCGGGCACCTGCAACGCGATCCTCGCGGTGGTGGTGTCGGGCGTGGCGTGCTCCACCTCGACGGTGAAGACACGCGAGGCGAGCCCGGTGGGCCAGAGCAGCTCGCCAGGGGTCACCGAGACCAGCATCCTGGGCATGATCGTCACCGGCTTGCGGATCTCACCGATCCCCTGGTCCCTGAAGCGGGCGGTGACGGGGACAATCGCCGAGACGACTTCTCCGCTCGCGAGCGTGACGTGGAACTGCACCCGCAGCGGCGCCTCGAACGGTTCGCCCCAATCGACCGGGTCACCCGACCAGCGGTACATCGCCCCGTCGACCGGCTGCCGGAGATAGTACGGCTGGCTCGGCACGGCATCCCGGTCGATCACGACACCGAGGGCACATCGGGTCACCTGGCCGGGCGCGACCCGCTCAGCGGCGATGTCGCACATGTCCTCGCGGTGCGACGTCGATCCCTCCATCCCGAGGAGCCGGTACGGCACCGCATTCGTCACGATGGTATCGCGTCCCGCGTTCCAGACCACGACCTGGACCGGGAGGACCTGGCCAGGGGTCACCTCGTCGTCATCGACGTAGGCATCGAGCACCACGCCCGCCTCGTTCAGCTTGACCGCCGCCGCATGAACCGAATCAGCCGCCGGTAGCACCGGTACCCCTGCGAAGAGCGAATCACCCTCGCCGGCGGCGACGCCAGGCGCCACCTCCTCCAGCCGGATCCGCACCTGTGACGGGCCGGGCTCCTCGAGCGCCCCCATGTCCTGCGAGCGATGGTTGGAGCGGGCCCGCGCGGCGAGCTGGTGCAGCGAGTGGCCGGTGGCCGGGTCGAGCACCCCGCCATCGAGAGTGATCCCGCCGGTCACCCCATAGTCGCGATAGAACTTGAGCGGCTGGAACGGCGCGAGATGCTCCTCGCGTTCCAGCTCCGGAAAGCGACCGGGATCGGCGGCGGCGTGGAACGCCTCCTTGGCCAGGATCCCCGACACCTGGTGCTGGCCGTGACCGTCGCGCGGTGTCCCGCTGAACACCGCCACGATCACCTGGGGCCGGAACCGACGGATCACCCGCACCACATCCTTGAGCAGCGAGTCGTGGGGCCAGAAGCGGAAGCTCTCCTCGGCTGAGGTGGTGAAGCCGAAGTCGATCGCCCGGGTGAAGTACTGGTGGCCACCATCGATCCCGCGCGCGGCGACGAGCTCGGAGCTGCGGAGCACACCCAGGGCGGTGCCCAGCTGGTCACCAATGAGGTTCTGGCCGCCCTCGCCGCGAGTGAGTGCGAGATAGGCGGTCTCGACCCCGCGACCGCGCGAGAGGATGGTCATCAACTCGTTGTCTTCGTCGTCGGGATGGGCGCCGATGACGAGCACCCGATGCGGGGCGGCGAGGTAGCGGCGCTGCTGCGCCTGGCGCACCAGCCCGCCGGTGCCCGGGCCGCCATCCTGTGCCAGCAACGGGGCCGTGACGGACACAGCGAGGGTCGCGGCCACCAACAGTGCCCGCGCGAGGAAAGGTCGGGGCAAGGTCATTCGTCCGATGGGGAACGCCGGCCGGGACGATCCTGTTCCCGGCCTGCAAGAAAGGCGAGGATGAACGCGATCAGCGCCGCGAGGAGCAAGGTCTGGCCGGCACCGCGGCCAGTCCCGTAGAGCAGCAGCAGCATCCCGACCGAGACCGTGATGGTGCCGATTCCTCGGAGGATCTCGTCGAGGTTGCGCCACCGCACCTGGCGCCCCCAGTGGATGGCCATGACCAGACCAGCCGCCCCGAGGAGCAGGATGCCGTACCAGATCAGGATCCACCAGCGCCTTCCAATGATCATCGGCGGCGGCCTGTGGGTAGAGAGGATGGAGGCCCGCGGTGGGACCTGCATACGCTAGCAGACGAAGGGGACGAGGCCAAGGGGTCATCGGTTACAGGCCGGACAGGGACAGGCCGCCCGGAGTGCCGCGTAGGTGTAGATCCCGGTCCCGTGACCGTCGCTCCATCGGATCCGGATGCCGTAGGCCCCGACCGGCTCGATGGCACTCGCAAGCACCTCGGCCGGCACGGTGGCCGGGTCGAGCAGCGGCCGCCCGCTCATCTCGTCTACACAGGCGGCGCACGGGCAGGCGAGCCGCAGGCCACGGGCCGGGTAGCGGCCGACGTGCCCAACGTGGTCCCAACTGATCTCCAACACCCCGTCCCGGCGGCGGATCGCCACGGGGACCGGCGGTGACTCGGCCACTTCACCCTCCAGCGAGATTAGGTTTCGGTGCTGCCCATCGATTCAACTCGACGCAGGAACGATACTGTCATGAGCCATCCCGATCCCTTCAGCGCCCGCCGATCCCTGACCGTCGGCTCCACCAGCGCCACCATCCTCGACCTCCAGGCTCTCGAACGAGCCGGTGTCACCGACCTCGACCGGCTTCCCTTCTCGATCCGGGTGCTGCTCGAAAACGTCCTCCGCCACCTCGGACGAGGTTTCGTGACCGAGGACCATGTGCGGGCACTGGCCGGATGGACCCCCGTCACCGCCGGCCACGGCGAGATTCCCTATCTCCCGGCCCGGGTGGTCCTGCAGGACTTCACCGGCGTTCCGTGCGTGGTCGATCTCGCCGCGATGCGCGACGCGATGGCCCGCATGGGGGGCGACCCCCAGCGGATCAATCCGGTGGTGCCCTGCGACCTCGTGATCGACCACTCGGTGCAGGTCGACTACTTCGGGACGGCCGAGGCCTTCAAGCTCAACGTGGCACTGGAGTTCGATCGCAACGCCGAGCGTTACCAGCTGCTGAAGTTCGCCCAGCGCGCCTTCGAGAACTTCCGGGTGGTGCCGCCGGGCACCGGGATCGTGCACCAGGTCAACCTCGAATACCTCTCGCCAGTGATCCAGTTGCGCGACCAGCACGGCGAGCTCACCGCCTATCCCGACACCCTGGTCGGCACCGACTCACATACCACCATGATCAACGGGCTCGGCGTGATGGGCTGGGGCGTCGGTGGCATCGAGGCCGAGGCGGTGATGCTCGGCCAGCCGTACTTCATGCTCCTCCCCAGGGTGGTGGGGATGAAGTTCACCGGCGCCCTGCCGCCCGGCTGCACCGCCACCGACCTGGTGCTCACCGTGACCCGGATGCTCCGGGCCCACGGCGTGGTCGACCAGTTTGTCGAATTCTACGGCAGTGGGCTGAGCAACCTGCCGCTCGCCGACCGGGCCACGATCGCCAACATGTCGCCGGAATACGGCGCCACCATGGGCTTCTTCCCCGTCGACGCCGAGACGCTCCAGTATCTGGCCCGCACCGGACGCGAACCGGAGCAGGTGGCGCTGGTCGAGTCGTACTGCCGAGCCCAGAAGCTGTTCCGGACCGACGAGACGCCCGACCCGGCCTACAGCGAGACGCTCGAACTCGACCTCGGCACGGTGGTGCCGAGCGTCGCGGGTCCCAAGCGCCCGCAGGACATGGTCCGGCTCACCGACCTCGAACGGAGCTTCGCCACCACCCTGCCCGGACTGATGATGCCGACCGCGCCGGCCGACCGTCGCGCGGCGGCCGAGGACGCACTGGCGCGCTGGAATGGCGAGGGTGGCGGCTCCGACGTGGCCGTGGCCCGGCCCACCCCGGTGACCACCATGCGCTACCCGGTGGAGCTCGAGGGCGAGAGCCACCATCTCCACGACGGCTCCGTGGTGATCGCCGCAATCACCTCGTGCACCAACACCAGCAACCCGTCGGTGATGATCGGAGCCGGCCTGCTCGCCAAGAAGGCCGCCGATCGCGGGCTCACCTCGCGGCCCTGGGTCAAGACGTCGATGGCGCCGGGCTCCAGGGTGGTGACCGACTACCTCGCCAAGGCCGGCCTTGACCGCTATCTCGACGACCTCGGCTTCCAGACGGTGGGTTACGGCTGTACCACCTGCATCGGCAACAGCGGCCCGCTCCCCGAGCCCGTCGCCCGCGCGATCGAGGAGCACTCGCTGGTCAGTGCCTCGGTGCTCTCGGGCAACCGGAACTTCGAGGCCCGGGTACATCCGATGGTGCGCGCCAACTACCTGATGTCCCCGATGCTGGTGGTCGCCTTCGCGCTCTTCGGCCGGGTCGACGCCGACATCACCACCGAACCGCTCGGCATCGGTGATGATGGCGAGCCGGTGTACCTCAAGGATGTCTGGCCGACCCCCGCCGAGATCGCCGACACCATCGCGATGGCGGTGGGACCGGGGCTCTTCCGGCACCAGTACGCCCATGTCTTCGATGGCGACGAGGAATGGCGTGCCCTGGAGATCCCCGGCGGCTCGCGGTTCGCGTGGGACACCTCCTCCACCTACGTGCAGGAGCCACCGTTCTTCATCGACCTCGCCCCCGAGCCGGCACCGCTCCGCGACATCGAGGGCGCCCGGGTCCTCGCCCTGCTCGGTGACTCGGTCACCACCGACCACATCTCACCGGCGGGGGCTATCCCCAAGGACGGCCCGGCGGCCCGTTACCTCCGCGACCACGGCGTCGAGCAGCCCGACTGGAACACCTTCGGCGCTCGCCGCGGCAATCACGAGGTGATGATGCGCGGCACCTTCGGCAACGTGCGCATCAAGAATCGCCTGGTGCCGGAGCGCGAGGGGAACTGGACGAGGCACTTCCCCGACGGTGAGGTGATGAGCATCTACGACGCGGCGATGCGCTACGCTGACGAGAAGACGCCGCTGGTGCTGCTGGTCGGCAAGGAGTACGGCACCGGATCGTCACGCGACTGGGCGGCCAAGGGCACGGTACTCCTCGGCGTGCGGGCGGTGATCGCGGAAAGCTACGAGCGGATCCACCGCTCGAACCTGGTCGGCATGGGCGTCCTGCCGCTGGCGTTCCCCGAGGGGAAGAACGCCGACGCGCTGGGGCTCACCGGACGCGAGATCTTCGCGATCCGCGGCATCGCCGACGGCCTCGAGCCGGGTGGCCATGTCGCGGTCGTCGCCCGCGACCCGGACACCGGGAAGGTGACCGAGTTCCAGGCCGTGGTGCGACTCAACTCACCGGTCGAGGTGGAATACCTGCAGCACGGCGGGATCCTGCAGCGGGTGCTGCGGTTGTTCAACGAGAAGTGAGTCCTGAGTCCTGAGAAGTGAGAAGGCCGGCCCCGCAACAGGAGCCGGCCTTCGCGTGTCCCTCACCCCTCAGGACTCAGGACTCACTTCTCGTTGCCGTCACGCAACGAGATCCTTCAGCTTCTCCCCCGTCTCGCCCTCGCGGAGCCGCACCAGGGCCCGGTCGCGCAGCTGGCGGATCCGCTCGCGGGTGACCCCCATCATCCGGCCGATCTCCTCGAGGGTCCGCGGCTGGCCGTCGTCCAGACCGAAGTAGAGCCGCAACACCTTGGCATCCCGCGGCGGCAGGGAGTCGAGGGCCGCCTCGATGTCCGCGCTCTGGGAGTTGGCCATCGTGTTGGCGTCGGTCCCCTCCTGCTCGGCGAGCGAGAAGCGCTCCATCCGCTCGTTGCCGTCGCCTTCCCGGGTCGGGTGGTCGAGCCGCACCGCCTCGGTGTTGAGCGATGAGAGCGAACGCACCGCCTCCTCGGTGAGGCCGGTTGCCCGGGCCAGCTCCTCGACGGTCGGCATCCGGCCCAGCCGCTCCTTGAGCAGCGTGGTCGTCTTGCCGAGCCGGGAGAGGTCGGCGGTCCGGTTGAGCGGCACCCGGACCGGGCGCCCGTGCCGCGCGATCGCCGCCTGGACCGCCTGACGGATCCACCAGACCGCATAGGAGATGAACTTCACGCCACGATCCGGGTCGAACTTCCGGGCCGCCGTCATCAGGCCGAGGTTGCCCTCCCCGATCAGGTCGACCAGGGGAACGCCCCGGTTCTGGAACTTCTTGGCGACCGACACGACGAAGCGGACGTTGTGGCGGGCCAGCCTCTCCTGGGCCACCACGTCGCCCTTGAACGCCTTCCGAGCCAGCTCCATCTCCTCGTCGCGACTCAGCAGGGGAACCCGGGAGATCTCGTCGAGATACAGGTCCAGGCTCTCGCGGCCTTCGTCCACCGCCCGGGCAATCTGCGCCGGGCGGAGTGACCGCCGCTTCCCGCGGGCACGCATCGTCACATCGACTCCTATTCCTTCAGGCTTTGCCGCCGGCAGTCCCCAGGGGGGAACCGCCCGGCACCCGTTTCCGGATCAAATCGGGGAAACATAACGTTCCGCAACCAATTTCGCAATTCGTGGTGCAACCGGTTGTGAAACATCGTCTTCTGGTACGCGCCAGCCCGTGAAACGGTTCCCCGGCATCCCGGCGGGCGAGGGGGCCAACCCCGACACACCACGGCCCCCGGACATCCTAGGAGACGCCCGGGGGCCGTGGGGCCGACACGGCCGGCCAGCGTCAGAGCGCCTTGATCTCCGAGATCAGCTTGGTGAGCGAGACCTTGGCATCGCCGAACAGCATCGCGGTGCGGGGATGGTAGAAGAGCTCGTTCTCGATCCCGGCGAATCCGGGCTTCATGCTCCGCTTCATGACGATGATGCTGCGGGCCTTGTCCACATCGAGGATCGGCATGCCGTAGATCGGCGAGGAAGGGTCCGACCGGGCCGCCGGATTGACCACGTCGTTGGCGCCGATGACGAGCGCCACGTCGCACTGCTCGAACTGGTCGTTGATCTGGTCCATGTCATACAGCTTGTCGTACGGGACGTTCGCTTCGGCCAGCAGCACGTTCATGTGCCCGGGCATTCGCCCGGCCACCGGGTGGATGGCGTAGCGCACCTCCCCGCCGTTCTTCTCGATCAGCTCGGCCAGTTCCCGCACGGCGTGCTGGGCCTGGGCGACCGCCAGCCCGTAGCCGGGCACCACGATCACGCTCTGGGCATAGGCGAGCTGCACCGCCGCATCCTCGGGCGAGACGCTGCGGACCGTGAGTCCCTCGGCCGACTTGCCATCGCCACCCGAGCCGGCGGCGGTCGCACCGAACGCGCCGAACAGCACGTTGGCCAGCGACCGGTTCATCGCCTTGCACATGATCTGCGAGAGGATGATGCCGCTGGAACCCACCAGCGCACCGGCGATGATCAGCACGTGGTTGTTGATCACGAAGCCGGTCATCGCGGCGGCGAGCCCGGAGTACGAGTTGAGCAGTGCGATGACCACCGGCATGTCGGCGCCACCGATCGGGATCACCAGCATCACCCCGAGCACCAGCGACAGGCCGATCACGGCGTAGAACGGACCGAGCTGCGACACCGGGGTGACCACCTGCCAGGTGCCGAGCCCGGCGATCGCCAGGAAGAGCAGTGCGTTGAGGACCTTCTGCAGCGGGAAGGTGATCGGCTTTCCGGTCATCACCTCCTGCAGCTTGGCCCAGGCGATCAGCGAGCCGGTGAAGGTCACGGCGCCGATCAGCAGCGAGAGCTGGATGGTGATCCCGGTCTCGACCGGGATCGGCTCGCCAGCGAGCTGGGCCTTGAGCAGCTCGGCGCCCGCCACCAGCACCGAGGCAGCGCCGCCGAAGCCGTTGAGGAGGGCCACCATCTGGGGCATCGCCGTCATCTGGACGGCGCGGGCCATCCAGAGGCCGAGGCCACCCCCGAGCACCATCCCGATGACGATCTCGGTCCAGGAGACGATCCCACCGGCCGAGCAGGGTGACGACGATGGCGATCAGCATCCCCCACGCCGAGAGCCGGTTGCCTGCCGGGGCGGTGGCGGGGGAGCCGAGTCGCTTCAGGCCGACGATGAAGCAGGCCGAGGCGACCAGGTAGCCGAGTTCGGTGAGCACGTGGGGGAGGATCACTTGGACGCCTCCCCCGGATCCTTGCGGAACATCCGCAGCATCCGGTCGGTCACCGCGTAACCACCGACGACATTCATCATCGCGAAGGCGACCGCGCCGACGCCGAAGACGGTGGAAATCCAGCCGAAGCCGCCGCCGGCCACCACCAGGGCGCCGACCACGGTGATGCCGCTGATCGCGTTCGAGCCCGACATCAGCGGGGTATGCAGCGTGGGTGGCACCCGCTGGATCAGCTCGAAGCCGAGGAAGGTCGCCAGCGTGAAGATGACGATGCCGATGATGATCCCTTCGCCCATCAGGCCCCCTGCTGGCGCAATGCGCCGTCGTGCGCGACGCACATCGCGCCGGTGATCTCGTCGTCGAGGGCGATCGTGAGATTGCCCTCGGGGGTCAGGTGCTCGATCACGGTCTGCACGTTGCGGCCGAACATCTGCGAGGCGTGCTGCGGCATCGTGCCCGGCAGGTTGAGCGGACCGAGGATGGTCACCTCGCCGTGGACCACCGTTTCGCCGGGACGGGTGAGCTCGCAGTTGCCGCCGGTCTCGGCCGACACATCGACGATCACCGCGCCGGGCTTCATCGCCTCGACCATCTCCCTCGTGATCAGCCGCGGCGCCGGCCGGTTGGGGATCGCCGCGGTGGCGATCACCAGGTCGGACTGGCCGATCGCGCCCGCCACCGCCTCGAGCACCTTCCGCTGCTGCTCGTCGGCCAGCTCCTTGGCATAGCCGCCCTTGGTCTCCGCATCGCCCATCACCGCCTCGGGGGCGATGAACTTGGCGCCCAGCGACTGGACCTGCTCGGCCGCGGCCGCCCGCACGTCGAACCCGAAGACGATCGCCCCGAGGCGTCGCGCGGTGGCGATCGCCTGAAGCCCGGCCACCCCGGCGCCAAGCACCAGCGCACGCGCGGGAGTGATCGAGCCGGCGGCGGTGGTGAGCATCGGCAGGAAGCGCGGCAGGTTGGTCGCGCCGAGCAGCACCGCCTGGTAGCCCGCCACCGTCGCCTGGGAGGAGAGGACGTCCATCGACTGGGCCCGGGTGATCCGCGGCACCCGCTCCAGCGCGAGCACCGTGATTCGACGGCGGTTGAGCGCCTCGATCGCATCGCCGGCATCGCGACCCAGCAGTGTCACGAGCACCGCGCCTTCGCGCAGGACGCCGGCGCGCTCCGGGCCGGGACGGCGCACCATCACGAGCAGGTCGCATCCCTCCGCCGTGGCCGTGTCGGCGATCGTCGCCCCGGCCGCCTGATAGGCATCGTCGTGGAAGAAGGCGCCGCTGCCGGCACCGCGTTCAACCACCACCTCTGCGCCGCGCTTGACCAGCCGCGTGACCGCATCGGGGGTGAGCGCGACGCGGCGTTCGCGTGGCGCGGTGTCCTTGAGCACTCCGATCCGCATCGGCGACGGCGCTCCTGATCTGTCGGGAATGGACGCTTGAGGGTGACGACAGGTGTCCTGCGAAACTAATCGGCTTGCGAATGGACTTTCAATGCGAGCCGTGATACCGTAGCCCGATGCCCTCCGACATCGGGCGCCCCTCGGTCCACAAGTTCGGGGGTGCGGCCCTCGCCGACGCGGGATCGATCCGCGCCGTCGTGCGCATCGTGCATGGCCTGCCGGACCACCCGGTGGTCGTGGTCTCGGCGCTGGCCGGGGTCACCGACCTCCTGCTGGGGATCATTGCCGACGCCGAACAGGGCGATGCCGATCGGGCGGTGATGGGCACCAACGCCTTCCGGACCAGGCACCTGACGGTGGTGGAGGGGCTCTTCCCCGCCTCGCGCCGCCGACGCCACCTCGCCGCGGTCGACGAAATGAGCGACGAACTCGAGGCGTTGGCCCGGGCGCTCAGCGTCCTCGGCGAGGCGACCCCACGAATCCGCGACCACGTGGTGGCCCGAGGCGAACTGTTGAGTGCCAGGCTGGTCGCCGCGGCACTTTCCCGGGGGGGCCGGCGCGGGGCGACCGTCGACCCCGGCACGGTGATCATCACCGACGGGCCCCATGGCGGGGCCACCCCCGACCGAGCAGCGACTCGCGAGGCTGCCCGAGCCACCCTGCGCCCGCTGATCGCCGCGGGGGTGATCCCGGTGGTGCCCGGGTTCCTTGGCCGGGCCCCGGACGGCGGACTCGCCACCCTTGGCCGCGGCGGCTCCGACCTGACGGCCACCACCCTCGGCTTCGCCCTGGGCAGCACGGAGGTCACACTCTGGAAGGATGTGCCGGGACTGCTCACCGCCGACCCGCGAAGCGTGGCCGACGCGCGACTGCTGCCGCTGGTGCACCCCAGCGAGGCGGCGGAACTGGCCTACTATGGCGCCAAGGTGCTCCATCCACGGGCCCTGTTGCCACTGGCCGGGACCCGGACCGCCCTCCGACTGCGGCCATTCGCGGACCCGACGGCGCCCGGCACCGAGGTCAGCACTCGACGCGAAGGGGAGCCCCCACCGGTGCGGGCGCTCTCGGCGGTGGAGCACCAGGCGCTGGTCACCGTCTCGGGCACCGGCATCCTGGGGGTCCCCGGGATGTCGGCGCGGACCTTCGGCGCACTCCAGTCGGCCGGCATCTCGGTGTCGCTCATCGCCCAGGCCTCCTCGGAGTACACCATCGACTTCACGGTGCCGGGGACGGCCGCGGCCCAGGCGGTGGGCGTGTTGCAGCGCGCCTTCCGGAGCGAGATCCAGCATGGTGAGCTCGACGCAGTGCGGACCCGCGACAATGTCGCGATCCTGGCCGTGGTGGGTCGTCGCATGGCCGGACACCCGGGCATCGCGGCGCGAGTCTTCGAAGCCCTCGAGAGTGCCGATGTGAACGTGATCGCCATCGCCCAGGGCTCGGCAGAGCACAATATCTCGGTGGTGGTTGCCGCCGCCGACGTCTCCGCCGGTCTCCGACGCATCCACGCGGCGTTCCAGCTCGGCAAGGCCGGCGGCGGTCGACCGCGCCGCCGCACCGGAAAGGACGTGGTGCTGCTCGGTGCCGGCGCCATCGGCCAGGCGACACTCCGACTCCTCGCCGCGCATCCACGGCGATTCACCCCGCTCCGCGTCGTCGCCGTGATCGATCGGAGTGGAATGGTCGACCAGGGCTCCGGCTTCGACCCGCCCCAGCTGGAGGCGATCGCACGCCACAAGGCCGCCGGGAAACCTCTGGCGACCTGGAGCGGGGGACGATCGTGCACACCCGCCGAGGCCGTGGCGTCGCTTGCCGACCGGGCGCTGATCCGCCCGGCGCTGGTGGATCTCACCGCCGAGGACACCGGCGCGCTGCTCCGCACCGCCGCCGATGCCGGCTTCGACCTGGTGCTCGCCAACAAGAAGCCGCTCGCCGCCCCGTGGCGCGAGTACCGCGACCTGCTCGATCGCCTCGCGACGCATGGCGGTCGCCTGCGCCACGAGGCCACCGTGGGCGCCGGCCTGCCGCTGATCCTGGCGGTGCGGCAGTTGATCGACACCGGCGACACCATCCGGCGGCTCGAAGGCGCGCTGTCGGGGACCCTCGGCGCGGTCCTCGGTGCCCTCGACGAGGACGTGCCGTTTTCCCATGCCGTGCAGCGTGCCATCGAAGCCGGGATGACGGAACCCGATCCCCGCGACGATCTTTCGGGAATGGACGTGGCACGCAAGGCACTGATCCTCGACCGGCTGCTCGGTCACCGGCGCGAGATGCGCGATGTGAAGGTCGGCTCGCTGGTGCGTCAGCGGAGTCGCGCCTCGGCGACGGCCTGGCTCACGGGCCTCGCTCGCGATGATGCATGGTGGCGCGGAAAGGCGGCGGCGGCACGCGGCGAGGGAAAGGTGCTGCGTTATGTCGCCAGCATCTCCACCGCGCGAGTGGACGTCGGCCTTCGCGCCGTGGCGCACGATCATCCGCTCGGCCAGCTCCGCGGCGCCGCCAATCGCCTGGTGATCACCTCGGAACGCTATGGCGACTCGCCGTTGGTGATCACCGGGCCCGGTGCGGGACCCGAGGTCACCGCCACCGGGGTCCTCGCCGACCTCCTCGCACTCACGGGGGCGTGATGCACGGCACCGTCCGCGCCGAGGCACCCGGCTCGATCGGCAACGTCGGTCCGGGGCTCGACATTCTCGGGATGGCGATCGCCGGTGCCGGCGATGCGGTGACGCTCCGGTGGGGCGAGGGCGAGACCATCGTCGAGGATCCCGGCCATCCAGACCTGCCGCGCGACCCGACCGCCCACACCGCCGCGATCGCCGCCCGCGCCGTGCTGCGACGGCTGGCGATCGATCGCGGCCTCAGCATCCGGGTCGAGAAGGGATTGCCCCTCTCCGGTGGCCAGGGCGGCAGCGCGGCATCGGCGGTCGCCGCTGCGGTCGCGGCCGACGCCCTCGCCGACGGCGGGCTCGACCACCGGGCACTGCTCGAGTGTGCGCTCGAGGCCGAGGCGACCGTTGCCGGTCGGCATCTCGACAACCTGGCACCGTCTCTCCTCGGTGGGCTCGTGTTGGTGCGCACCCTCGACCCGATCGACGTGATCCGGATCCCGATCCCCGAGGTGATCACCGTGGTGCTCGCGCATCCCGATCAACAGCTGCGCACCCGCGACGCCCGCGCCGTACTGCCACCGTCGATCGCGCTGCCGCTTGCCCTGCAACAGGCAGCGAACATTGCCGCGATGGTCGCCGGGGCGTGCCTCGATGACCCAGCGCTCCTCGGACGCGCCATCGACGACCGGATCGCGGAACCGGCGCGTGCCCCCTTGCTCCCGGGCTTCGTCGCGGCACGCCAGGCTGCCCTCGCCGCGGGGGCGCTCGGCTGCTCGATCAGCGGGGCTGGTCCGACCGCCTTCGCGCTGACCGCCGGGCGCGACGTCGGGGAGCGGGTCGCCGCGGCCATGCTGGCGGCCTACCGCGAAGCGGGCATCACGGCAAGGACGACGGTGACGACTCCCGATCGCGAAGGAGCCAGGCTCACGTGACCAGCTCGATGGAAGTGCGCTGCGACCACTGCGATCGCAGCTGGCCCGAACGCACCCTGCGCTCGCGTTGCGAGTGCGGTGGCCTGCTCACGGTGGTGCACCACCCCGCGCTCTGCGGCGCCCCACTGCGCGACAGTTTCGATGACGCCTGTTGCGCGCGACCGTCGCGCACCGCCTCGGGGGTCTGGCGCTTCGGCTCGATCGTGCACCCCTTGGCCGCCGACGACGCGGTCTCCCATCCCGAGGGGAACACCCCGCTGCTCCATCGCGAGACACTCGACACCTGGACCGGCATCGCGGGACTTCGCCTCAAGCACGAGGGACACAATCCCACCGGCTCGTTCAAGGACCGCGGCATGACGGTGGCGGTGACCCAGGCGCGCCGCGCGGGTGCCCGTGCCGTCGCCTGTGCCTCCACCGGCAACACCTCCGCCTCGCTCGCGGCCTACGCTGCCCAGGCGGGGATCCCGGCCATCGTCTTCGTTCCCGAGGGGCGGGTGGCGGTCGGCAAGATGTCGCAGGCGATCGCCTACGGCGCCCGCACCCTGCTGGTGTCGGGCGACTTCGATGACTGCCTGCGGCTGGTGCAGGAAGCGGGCGACGCACTCGGCATCTACCTCGCCAACTCGATCAACCCGTTCCGGCTCGAGGGGCAGAAGACGATCGTCCTCGAGCTGCTGCGCCAACTCGGCTGGCAGGCACCCGACTGGATCGTGCTTCCTGCCGGCAACCTCGGCAACACGGCCGCCTTCGGGAAGGCGCTCCGCGAGGCGCACGAATGGGGACTGATCGATCGGGTGCCCCGACTCGCAGCGGTCCAGGCGGAGGGAGCCGCGCCGTTCGCCAACGCATTCGCCCGGGGCTTCGATCGCCTTGAGCCGGTCCAGGCCGACACCGTCGCCACCGCGATCCGGATCGGCGCACCCGCCTCGTACGAACGCGGGGTTCGGGCGATCCGGGAGACCGATGGTCTCGTGCTGGCCGTGACCGATCGGGATATCATCACCGCCAAGGCAATGATCGATGCCGCCGGGGTGGGGTGCGAGCCGGCCAGCGCCGCCGCTGTGGCCGGCGCGCGGGCGCTCCGGGCGAGGGGAACGATCGCCGCCGGAGATCAGGTGGTCGCGGTCCTCACCGGCCACCTCCTCAAGGATCCCGGGGATCGTGACCGAGATGCATGGCGAGACCGGCTGGCTGGAACGGCCCAACCGCCCGATTCGTGTCGCTGCGAGCATCGAGGCGATCCGGGCGGTGCTCGAGCAGTCGTGAGGGAGGGGCGCCACCCCTGTTGCGATCGCGCCGCACCCGGGGCGAGAATTGTGGTGACATCGCGGCAAGTGGTCGTCGGGGAACTCCCGGATGCCGACCAGCCAGCGGCTCGCAACTCGTTGTCCGACAAGGGGTCACGACTGTGGATCGAGGTGGGGCACCGCGGTTGCACTACCATCCGGTCGAGGCGGCGTTCTCCCCCATGCCGCCGCCCGGAGACGCGAGGTTCGACCGTGACCAGACCAATCCGCCTGCTTGCCACGCTGATGGTGTTCGCCGCACCGGCGCTGCGGGCCGACGACCCACCCAAGGCGTTTGCCCCGGACTTCGGGGTCGCGTCGCCGATCTATGCCCTGAGCGGCACGATCGGGGTGACGTACTACGGCTGGGAAGGCACCACGGTCTTCGGGCACACTCTCTGGGCCTTCTCCGCCCAGCAGTACAGCCAGAACCTGGCCGCCGGCTGCTTCTGGTGGAACCCAAGCGTGAGTTGTGCCGCGATCGCGGGTGTGAACATCGATTCCAAGCCCTACGGGGCGGCAACCTCGCCGAACCTTCCCGGTGGCTCACCCGGGCCGCAGTACCACAGCTTCAGCTGGCTCCCAGGAACCGAGATCATCTTCGCGATCATGGTGAACCAGTCGGACGGCTACAACTGGTTCTTCTCCGGCGACCCGACCCGCAACGACGACTCGCTGGCGCACCTCGCCTACTTCGATCCGGTGCTCTTCCCGGCCGGCGTGCCGGGGAACATGGGGATCGGCGTCGTGCCACAGACGGCTGGGCTCAAGCTGTTCGGGTTCGAGGACGTGATCTACGAGCACAGCGACTGGGACTTCGACAACCTGCTCTTCGCGGTGGACGAGAGCATCGCCCCACCGGCGGAGACGGTGCCGGAACCGACAACGCTCATCCTGGTGGCCACCGGGCTTGGCGGATTGGCCGCAATGCGTCGCCGGCGGCGGGTTTCCGACCGGGCGTGATCCGCGTGTCGGGACACCCGGCATGACCGATCACCGAGTGAGGCCGACCGTCGTGGTCGGCCTTGTTGCGTTGGTGACCGGCGTGGCCGCCCAGCTCTGGGCCCACGCCACCGACGTGGTACTCGCGTTCTGGGATGCACAAGCCCATCTCGACATCGCCCGCCGAGTGGTCGACTCGGTGACGCCCGGGCTCCAGATGCTTGGCACCGTCTGGCTACCGGTGCCACATCTGCTCTATCTCCCCTTCACGCTCGTCGATCGGTGGTGGTGGAACGGGCTTGCCGGCGGACTGGTGGGCCTGGCCGCCTTCGTGGTCACCGCGATCGCGGTGCACGACGTCGTCGCGCGGCACAGCACCACGCGCTGGCCGCCGATCATCGCGCTGCTCGTGGTGATCGCCAACCCCTCGTTGCTCTACCTGCAGACCACGGCGATGACGGAGCCGCTGCTCCTGGCGTTCCTGGCCGGCTCGGTCGCGCTGCTCGACCGCTGGTGGCAGGCCTCCGACGACACCACCCTGCTCTGGCTGGCCGGACTGCTCGGCGCCCTTGCGGTGGGATCGCGCTACGACGGGTGGTTCTACTCGGCGATCGCCACCGTGATGGTGCTCTGGCACCGGCGCCGCGTGAGTGATGCGGCGCGGTTCGCTGCGTTGCCGCTGGCGATGGTCACCCTCTGGCTGCTCTACAACTGGCACTTCTTCGGCGACCCGCTCGAGTTCCAGCGCGGGGTCTGGTCAGCGGCGGCGCAGCAGGCGACCCTCGCCGAACAGGGGCTGCTCCCGACCAAGGGAGCCCCGGTGACCGATCTCGCCTACTATCTCGGCGCTGCCGGGCTCACGCTCGGCTGGGTCGTGCTCGTTGCCGGGATCGCCGGCTCGCTGGTCGCCTTCAGGCGACCGGGCGGAGCGGCCCTGGTGCTCCTCTGGACGGCACTGCCGTTCAACCTGCTGGCGCTGTGGGGTGGCCAGAGCGTCATCGCCCTCCCCTGGACTGACCCGCCTGGAGTGCTCAACCTCCGATACGGCATCATGCTGCTCCCGGCGGTCGCGGTGGGAGTGGGGCTGGCGCTCAGCCGGCTGCGTGGCGCCCGGGGCACGCTCCTCGCATCGGCACTGGGGGGTGCGATGCAGCTCGGGCTCTGGGGATGGAGCTGGCCCGGCCAGGTCGGCGCGTTGCGCGAGGGGCTGGCGATCCGCGACGGAGACCGGGCCCAGATGGACGCCTCCCGCTGGCTCGAGCGCCACTACGATCGGGGCAGGATCCTGGTCGCGCCGGCTGTGAATGTCTCGCCCCGGAGCCGGGTCGCGCTCCGCGACCGGGTCTATCCGTGGACGTGGCAGTTGGGTGACTCGGCGCTGGCGGATCCGGCCGGCGTGGTGGACTGGGTGATCGTGGACCGACGCCAGGCGGGCGATCCGGTCTCCCGGGCGGTGGAGGCGGACTCGACCTTCTCGCGGCGCTTCTTGCGCGCCTTCGAGGAACGAGGGCTGGAGATCTGGACGCGGCGATGAGTGCCGCACCGATGGGAGGCGCAACCGTGGGGAAGTCGATTCGCATCACGTCGATCCTGCTGGCCGGATTGGGACTCGGCTGCGGCTCTCCGTCGCCGCAACCTGTGGACGATGCCGGAGCGGCGCTGAGCGCCGCGGCGATGGATTCGCTGGTGGCCGGGTCGGTCGCTGACTCGATGGCGGCTCCCGCAGTGGTGCCGGCGCCCGACACGACCGCCCCGACGTCGGCCTCGCTCGCCGCGATCGGGTACGAGGGCGGCATCGTACTGACCGGTGCGGTCGACCAGGCGATCGTCACGATCCCGGTCAACGACGGCTGGCGGCCGACGCGCCTGCAGCTCGACGTCGCCCCGACACCGCGGATGCCCGATGCCACAGTGGTGCTGCGCCAGGGCGATCGGGTGCTCGCCCAGCGGCTGCTCACCGACTCGACCACGGCACTGACCCTGCCGCTCGAACAGGCGATCGTTGCCGATGGCCGACTCATCGTCTCCCTCGGCGTGAACGTGCCGGGTCGCGACGCCTGCGAGGCGCCACTCTTCTACCGCACCGTGTTCGAGCCGTCGGGGCGGGTGGAATATGCCGGTGCGTCGCGGCCGGTCGGAGGGATCAGTGGCTTCTTCCCACCCCTGCTCCGGCGGGTGGTGTTCTACCTCCCCGAAGCGCCGTCGCTCGATGCCGCGCAGGCCTCGCTCGACGCGGCGGCGTTCGTCGCGCGTCACTACCGCGGGATGGCGACCCGGTTCGTGATCGGACGACTTCCCGACGGTGACAGCGCGATCGCAGAGCCGATGGCCGATGAGCGGGCGATCGTCTGGGCGACCGACGGCCCGACCCGGGTGCTTCGGCCGCAGGGTGGCCGTGGCACGGTGCTGGCCGTCGCCTCGCGTCGCGACGCCCGCCAGCTGTTCACCTTGCGTCCCGGGCCGGCCATGGTGCCGACCAGCGCGTTCGCGGCGACCACGGTGCGCCTCGACGACCGGAGCGTGGGCAATGTCACCTTCGACGCCCTCGGCCTCGGGAGCCGCACCGTCGAGGGTGGCACGATCGCCACCGCGGGATATCGCTTCGGACTCGCCGATCTCGGTGCCGCCGCCACGCCGCGGGCGTTCCGTCTCGTGGCCCGCCACTCCACGCTCCCCGCCGACGCCACCGGGGCCCTCACGATCCTGCTCAACGGCGAGGTGATCGCATCGCGTCCGGTCGAGGGCACGTCGGTCGACGCGACGTTCAACATCCCGGGGCACCTGCTGGCCCGTGACAACCGTCTCGAGGTCCGCTTCATCATGCGCCTGGGCGAGGGCGAGTGCCGGCTCGGCGCGCCGCTCTTCACCGCCACGATCGATGGCAGCTCGGGCTTCGTCACCGATTCGCGGATGGCCGTCCCCCCGTCGTTCGACCGCTTCCCGTCCGCGCTGCTGCCGACCTTCTCGGTCCTGCTCGAGCCGCGTGACCGCTATCGGGTCGAGCTGGCCGCGACGGTGATCGGCGCCATGCAGCGCACCACCGTGACGCCGCTGGCGCCGTTCGTGGTGCGCGACGCCAACGAGATCCGTGGTGGGCTGCTGGCGGTCGGCACCACGCCACTGGCCGACCAGCTCGACGCCCCGGTGTCCACCGACGGCTTCCGGCTGCGCGACGTGGATGGTCGCACCTGGGATGAGTACCGACCCGACGCGCCCTACGCCGCCATGCAGGCGTTCCGATGGAACGGGCACGACGTGCTGCTGCTGCACCACAGCGGCGCCGATGGCCAGCCGCTGGCCGACCTGCTCCGCGAGACGCTGGCCCCCTACGGCTGGTTCGGCATCCACGGCGACCTGGCGCTGCGCGGCGCCGCCGGCCCGACGACGGTGATGACCGCCGCCAACGCCGGCTGGCAGCTCGAGCCCCTGGGCGGCACTGAACCGTCGCGGTTGGCCCGGTACCGCAGCGCGATCTTCATCGGGGCCGCCATCCTGCTGCTTGGCCTGCTGATCTGGCTCTACCCGCGGGTGGTCCGGCGTGAACTCGATACGGCTGGGTGAGCTCCTGCTGTCGCGGGGGTTGCTGACCCCCGCGCAGCTCGAGACGGCGCTCCTCCAGCAGCAGCGCACTGGTGAGCGCCTCGGGCGCCTGCTGCTCACCCTCGGCTACGTCTCGCGGCTCGACCTCGGTCGCGCCCTCGCCGAGCGATGGCAGCATCCGTTCATCACCGTCGAGCCGGGGGCGGTGGATCCGGCGGCGGCCCAGCGGTTCCCGCTCGAGGCCACGCTGCGGCTCCGCGCGGTGCCGCTCCACGACGATGGCCGGCGGGTGCTGGTCGCCTCGGCTGAGGAGCCCGGTGCCGAGCTGCGCGACATCCTCGAAGTGGTCTACCCTGGTCGGGATGCCGACATCCGGGTGACCACCGACTGGGACATCGACCGTGCGATCGCGATGGCCCATCGTCGCAAGGTGGTCGACACCTCGATCTACGGCCTCTACTTCCGTGACCAGACCGAGAGCGCGTTCACGGTCTTCACGCTGCCGCAGTACCTCGCGCTGGCGATCGGTTGCCTGGCCCTGCTGGTCGGTCTCTGGGCCGCGCCGGTGGCGACGCTGCTGGTGCTCAACATCCCCGTCACGCTCTTCTTCCTCGCGGTGGTGGTGTTCCGGACCTACGTGGGGATGCGCGGCGCCGAGGCGGAGACGGCGATCACGTTCACCGAGCAGGAGGTGCGGTCGCTCGACCCGCTCACGCTGCCGGTGTACACCATCCTGGTGCCGGTGTACCAGGAGGGCCGGGTGATCGGTCGGTTGCTCCAGTCACTCGCCGCGCTCGACTACCCCAGCGACAAGCTCGACATCATCATCCTGTTCGAGGAGAACGACCCCGAGACGATGGCGGCGGCCAAGGCCGCCGCGCCGGCAGCCAATGTCCGCTTCCTGACCATCCCCGCCGGCGATCCGCAGACCAAGCCCAAGGCCTGCAACGTGGGGCTCCTCTTCGCCCAGGGCGAGTACCTGGTGATCTACGACGCGGAGGACCGTCCCGAACCCGACCAGCTGAAGAAGGCTGTGCTCGCCTTTCGTCATGGTCCCCAGCGACTCGCCTGCGTGCAGGCGGCGCTCAATTACTACAACTGGAACGAGAACTTCCTCACCAGGATGTTCACCCTGGAGTACTCGTTCTGGTTCGACTACCTGCTGCCTGGCCTCGACCGACTGGGGCTGCCGATCCCGCTGGGTGGCACCAGCAACCATTTCCGGGCGAACGTGCTGCGCGAGCTCGGCGGCTGGGATCCGTTCAACGTGACGGAGGACGCCGACCTCGGCATCCGGGCGGCGATGCACGGCTACCGGGTGGGCATCATCAACTCGACCACCTACGAGGAGGCCAACAAGCGACTCGGCAACTGGCTGCGCCAGCGCTCGCGATGGATCAAGGGCTACATGCAGACCGCGCTGGTCTTCTCGCGCGATCCGGTGTCGCTGCTTCGCCGCGCCGGCGTGCGACAGACCCTTGGCTTCATGCTGCTGATCGCCGGGACGCCGCTGATCTTCCTGCTCCAGCCGATCGCCATCGGGCTCACCCTCGGCTGGCTGCTGACCCGCACTCATGCCCTGGCGCCGCTCTTCCCGCCCTGGCTGCTCTACATGTCGCTCTTCAACCTGCTGATCGGCAACGCCCTGGCGATCTACGTCAACATGTTCGCGGTGTTCAAGCGGCGGCTCCACGTGCTGGTCCTGTTCGCCCTGCTCAACCCGCTCTACTGGCTGCTGCACAGCGTCGCCTCCGTGAAGGCGCTGGGGCAGCTGTTCACCCGTCCGTACTACTGGGAGAAGACGGTCCATGGCCTCACCCGGCACGGTTCCGCCAGCGCCGCGTGAGCCGCGGGCGCCGGTCTGGGTCCGGCTGCTCCTGGCCCTCGCCGTCGCGCTGCCGCTCGCCCTGGTGGCCGCCGAGCTGGCCCACGCCGGCTGGCTGAGCGACACCCACGGCGCCTTCCTGAGCCGGGTGCGGTTCGCCCTGGAGCGAGGACGGCTCGAGCTGCTCGGCTTCGAGTACCCACCGCTGCCATTCCTGCTGTTGGTTCCATGGGCCACCACCACCGCCACCTGGCTGCTCGGCTCCATGGCGATTGCGGCGATTGCGTGGCTGGTCATCGACGAGTGCACCGACCATCGCTCGATCCTCCCGCTGGTGCTGCTGGTCGCGGCGCTCTGGACGCCGATCGGCCTGCACCTGGTGACCCAGGACTTCAACGAGGCCGTCGGCCTCCTCGCGCTGTTCGTGGGATGGCGCCATTACCGTCGCTGGTGGGCGACCCGCCAGACGATCCATGGTCTGCGGACCGGACTGTGGCTCGGGCTGGCCTTTTACACCTCACCGCTCGGACTGGCGCTCGCGCTCGTGGCCGGGGCACTGCTGCCGCTGGTCTTCCCGCGACTCCAGATCCCGCCGTTCGCGTCGCAGTTGGTGCTGCTCGTCTTCCCCGGCGTCGCCGCCGCGGCGACCTGGGCCTACCTCTCGTGGGTCTTCGTGGGTCGGGTGGCGTTCCCCTTCACGCCCTGGGAACCGTCGTCACCGGCGCTGGCCACGATCATGACCTGGACGCTGCCGTTCCTGCTGATGACCCTGCTCGCCGTGCTTCGACCGAGCGCCGCGAGTGCCGGGATGCTGCTCCCACTGGGACTCCTCTGGGTGGCCAACCGGCTCGGCTGGCACTTCTCGCTGGCGTTCGCCGTCGTGCTGCTCACCCTGGTGGCCATCGTGGCGCTGCCGCGCCGTCTCGATCGCAGCGTGCGGGCGCTGGTGGGGATGGTGGCGCTGGCCCAGGCGGTCGTCGCCTGGCTGGTGTGGCCGCTGCCCAGCCTCAGCGATGACGACCTCGCCGCGCGGGCGGTGGCCGAGGCGCTGGCGAGTGCCCCCGCCCGGAGCATCCTGATCGACGACCGCTACGCGGAGCGGCTGCTCAAGTGGGCACCGACGCTCGAACCGTATCTCACCACACGCGACACCGGCTTCGACATTGCCAAGGCCCAGCCGATGAACACCGTGCGCTACCTGCTCGCCACTCCTGACAACGAGGGACTCACCCTCGACGCCGATGTGCAGCCACCTGCCGGTTTCCTGGCGGCCTGGCGCTGGCATGGCTACGCCCTCTGGCGCCACCCCGATGCCCCGATCCCCACGGTCGACTTCGATGCCGTCGCCAGCGCCGGAGCCACGCCATGAGACGCCTCGCGACACTCGCGGCATTGGTGGCAGTGCTTGCCGTTCCCGTCGCGCGTCTCGATGCGCAGTGGACCGTCAAGCCGGGCGGGTGGTTCATGTCGCACGGCTTCAATGTCGGGCGCTTCCCGGATCGATTCTCGGGCACGGCGGGCGCCACCAAGAACGAGCTTCGCAAGGTCGATTGGGGGATGTATTTCATCTATGGCCTCGCCGAGGGCCTCAGCGTCGGCCTGGGCCAGGGCTTCGCCCACCTCGAGCAGACCTACAACGGCGAGACCTTCAAGGCCACCGGCTTCGGCGCCACCGGCCTGTTCGTGATGAAGCGGATCGCACAGGGAAAGGCCGGCGTCCTCTCGATCCAGCCGCGGATCGACCTGCCGGTGCTCTTCGACACCGAGAAGCGCCCGGCGCTGGGACCGGTCGAGCCCGACGCCGAGGTGCGGCTCCTCTACGGCAATGGCTTCGGCCTGGCCGGCACCCGGGGCTTCCTGAGCGCCTCGACCGGGCTCAGCACCATCCGGGCCGGCAACGACGAGCTGCGCTACGACCTCACCGTGGGGCTCAACGCCGGCAGGCACCTGTTGCTCATGGGACAGGCGTTCAACGTGGCGGCGTTTGCCGAGGGCGGTGGCATCGCCTACTCGGCCACCAAGCTGGGCGGCTCGGCGATGCTTCGTGTCTCGCCCTCGCTAGGCCTGGTCGCGGGGTACTACGCTGGCATCGCCGGGAAGAACACGGTGCGCGAACACACCCTGTCGTTCGCCATCTGGCTCACCCACGACCCGGGCGACAACCCGACGACGGGGCAATAGAGGAGGACGGAGGACGGAGGACAGAGGACAGAGTTGGATTCCATGGTGTTCCACCCTCCATCCTCTGTCCCCATCCTCCATCCTCCATCCTCCATCCTCCGTCCTCCGTCCTCCGTCCTCCGTCCTCCGTCCTTGGTCCTCTCATGCCACCTCGCACCGTCAACCTTGTCGCCGAACTCGGCCAGGTCACCGAGCACTGGTCGCCCCGAGTGATTGCCACGCTCAACGGTCAGTATGTCAAGGTCGCCAGGCTCGATGGAGAATTCGTGTGGCACGACCACGCTGCCGAGGACGAGTTCTTCCTCGTGCTCAAGGGCGAGCTCCGGATCGATTTCGAGGATGGCAGTCTCAGTCTGGCCGAGGGCGAGTGCTGCGTGGTGCCGCGCGGCGTGCGCCATCGGCCGGTGGCCGAGGCGGAATGCTGGGTGGCGCTGTTCGAGCCGGCGGCCACTGCGCACACCGGCGACGTGCGCGATGCCCGAACCCGCAGCATCGCCGACCAGACTGCACACCTCGAGGGGTGAGCGGATCCGGACCTGAACGGTGTTGCTGTGGATTGGCGGTGGGCCGCTGGATCCCGGTGGTGGCGCTGCTCAAGGAAGTCCGGCCCAATGCGCCAGTCCCGCTGGTGATCGCGATGGTCGGCGCGCATCCCCGAACCTGCCTTCGCCGGCTTGGCGTGACGACCTGAAGACGGGTGCGGTCGCGAGCCGGCGGGCTCAGTTCCGGATCAGCGACGAATGCCCGGCCACGAGCTGCCAGCGTCCCTCTCGCCAGATCAGGACATCAGTGAAGCGCCAACGGCGGGTACGGGAGCTGCCATCGTCCGCCTTGGTGGTCGAGGTGGCCACCGCGTTGTAGACGGCCGTCGAGTCGTAGAGCATGATGCGCTCCTCGCTGAGCGCAAAGGTGCCACGCCGGCGAACGCACGTCGCTTCCCCCGCCAGATCCTCATCTCGGGTCGTGATCCCGCCGGATGAATCGGTGTAGATGAATTCGGTCGCCTCGACAGCGCGGAAATAGGCGTAGTCACAGTCGAAGTTGGCCTGGCCGATGCGCAACCTCCAGCGCGTGGATCGCGGCCCGACGAGATGCTGGCGAATCGCTCGCCTGCGCTGCGACGATTGTGGGAGCCAACAGGAGGCAACAGAAGGCCAGGCGCACGAGAACGCTCCCCTGATCGGGCAAGGTGGTGAATCGAAGTCGCATGCCAGGGCACCGGCCCCGGTGCGGCACCTCCGCCCTACGGGATCGATCGGAGCCCGGTTTCCCTTGCCGCGATGCACGCCGCGACACCGGGCCGCTATCGCGAAAGCCAGTAGCTGATCTTCAGGGCCACCGTGTTGTCGCCGGGTGCGCCGAGGGCCTGGAAGAGCCCGCCGGGGCCGACCCGCGCGATCCGGTCGCGGTCCTCGAAGCGGTTCTGCTGCCAGACCAGGTACGCCGTGCTCCCAGGTCGCCATTCCCAGCGCAGCACCAGGTTGCTCCTGAAGGAGCGGACATTGAACGAGGGATCGCCGAAGGAGAACTCCTCGCCGCCGTCGGTCACCGTGTAGCGGCCATCGGCCTCGGTGATAGCGGTGCCATCGAGACCGTAGCGACGGAGGTCGTTGGTTCCCGCCGCCTTCAACTCGCCGAAATCGCGATACTCGCCACTCGAGGCGAACGGCTCGAAGTATCCCTCGAGCGTGAGATCGGGGGTCAGGGCCACCGAGGCGCGGAACTGGGCGGAGATCTCGCTCCGCTCGACCAGGCCGAAGAGGTAGCGCCCACCGAAGGTCGCCGCCGATCCACCGTCGCGGGTGCCCACGTATTGGCGCGCGTTGCGCGACCGCTCGAAGTAGGGCTCGAACGACAGCTGCCACCGCGTCCCGGCACGCCAGCGCACTCCCGGTGACAGGTACAGGTTGTACCCGTCGAGCGCGTCGAGCGATCCGCCGGAGCCGAGACTCCAGACCACCTGACGCTGGGACGAGGTCTCGAAGTCGGTGTCGAGCCGCCACTCCCGCGGATTGAGCATCAGCGGTCCGCCGCGGGTGAGCTGGACGCTCTGGTCGGGGGGCGATCGCTCCAGCTCCACCTCCAGTTTCGAGAAGTCGCGGAAGGTGACATCGCCGAAGATCTTCGCCTCGCGAAACGTCCTGAGCCCGTTGCTGGTCCAGGCACCCGTGCCCCGGACGCCCAGGGTCCACGCGTGGAGGATCCCCGGCGTCGTCTCGTGGAACCGGAAGTTGCCCTGCAGGTAGTGGAAGTCGGCCTGGTTCTGGAAGCCGAGGTCGTTCGACCTCGGCCTCGGGCGAGGCATACTGGTAGTCGACGTCCCACAGCCAGTTGCCCGCCATCTTGCTGTGATTGATCCCGGCGGTGAGCCCCGCCATGCTGGTGCGGGTCGTGTCGTAATCGAAATAGTCGGCGTCGGGGCGTTGCATGTAGCGGCGCGACGAGCGCTGCTGGCGGGCGATCGCCGCGGCGTCGCCCTGGATGTAGGTGCCCACGGCGTAGGCGGAGATGTCGTAGCGGCCGCCGTCCCAGCGCCAGCGCCCGTCGAGCAGCCCGGTGTAGGCCTGCCGCACCAACAGGGTGGCCAGCGGCGACTCGGTGTCCAGATCACGCTGGACCGCCGTCACCGAGGCCTTGACCGTGGAACGATCGCGGCCGATCTCCTGCTGTGCGGTGATGATGCCGTAGGCGGTGCGCGGCGCCACCACCGCCTCGCCGTAGCCCAGGTCGGGATCGAAGGTGCGGACCGACTCCTGGTCGGTGAGCGCTGTCAGCGCCCCGATCGAGAGCCCCGACGGGAGCCGCCCGGTGATCTTGGCCGCGCCCAGGATGGTGCTGTTGCCCGACGACTCGGCGTACGGCGAGTTGGCCGAACCCGGCGGCGCCGCGCCGATCCGTCGCGAGTAGAAGGTGTTCCGTCCCCCGAAGAGATTGTTGCCCTCCACGAAGAACGGCCGTCGCTCGTCGAAGAAGGTCTCGAAGGCGCTGAGGTTGACCACCGCCGGATCGGCTTCGACCTGGCCAAAGTCGGGGTTGATCGTCGCGTCGAGGTTGAGCGACGGACCGAGGCCGAGCTTCAGGTCGGCGCCGGCGCGCGCGGTGCCGTGGGTTCGGGCGGAAAAGGGGTCGTCGGGGTTCACCGTCCCGAACCGGGTTCCTTCCACCGCCAGGTAGGGAATCAACTCCACGCGTCGCGGGGCGCGCAGTGTGCCCAGCCCGTCGAGTCTCCCCATCCGCGAGGACCAACCGTTCTGGTCGCGACCCACCAGGACCCAGTAATCGGATTCATGGCGATCGGGAACCGTGCGGATGATGTTGAGCCCCCATGACCGGTCCGGCCCCGCGTCGAAGCGCAACTGCGTGAGGGGGATCGCGAGTTCCACCGTCCAGCCAATGCTGTCGACCGCGGTGTGGACCGACCAGACCGGATCCCACGACTCGTCCTGGTCGCCCAGGTTGTCGGAAGAATGAAACGCGTCGCCCCGGGTGCCGCCGGGAGTGACGGTGAGCGTGTAGGCCGTGAGTCGATCGCGCCGAGTGTCGAGCGAGACCAGAAGCTCCTCGGTGGGGAGCGAGCCGTCGCGTCGGCCGACCAGCTGGCGGATCGCAGCAGGGTGGTCTGAGTGCATCCGGGCACCGATCACCAACAGGTCGCCCTCGAGTACGAACCGCACCTCGGTCGCCTCGACGGGAGGCGCGCCCTCGACCGGCTCTCGTTGCACGAAGCCGGTGGCCGGCGCGGTCGCCTGCCAGATCGCCTCGTCGAGACGCCCGTCGAGGTGGATCGACCCCGGCTGGGCATGCCCCGCGGCGACCGTGCGGGGGACCACCGGCTCGCGATGGCCGGGGCTCGATTGGGCTCCCTGCCCAGCGAGCACGGCGGGGAGCATCAGGGTGATGGCAGGAATGCGGAAGGAAGTCATCTTCACCGCTACGGCCTCCGGGCTCTCACGTTTCACGTTGCACCGAAGCAACGCGTCATGGGCGCCCTACGAATACTACGGCCGTAGAGTTACAACTGTAGTTTCTAGTGAAGATGGCTGCTACCGGGCGGTTTGGACCACAATCGCGCCGCGGAGGAGCATCTCCCGGCTCGACCGTCCGACCGTCACCGCAAACCGGCCCGGCTCGACCACCCGCCTGAGATCGCGGTCGAGCAGCGAGAGGTCCTCGGGGCCCAGGACGAAGCGAACTTCCCGAGACGCCCCGGGATCGAGGTCGAGCACTGCCCAGTGCCTGAGCGCCAGGACCGGCTGCGCCACGGAGGTGAGTTCATCGTGGAGATAGAGCTGGGGGACTTCCCTCCCCCGATGCTCGCCGACATTGGTCACCCGGAAGGTGACCACCGCGGAGTCGGCCGGGCCGATCGTGTCGGGGGTGATCCGCAACGCGTCGTAGCGATAGCGGCCGTAGCTCATCCCGAAACCGAACGGGAAGAGCGGCCTGCCCGTCAGGTCGAGGTAGTCGTTGCCGCGACCGGTCGGCTTGTGACCATACCAGAGCGGCAACTGCCCCTCGGCCATCGGGAAGGTGATCGGCAGCCGTCCGCCAGGATCGGCCTGCCCATCGAGCACCTTCGCCACCGCGTCACCGCCGTAGTCGCCGGGATACCACGCCATCAGCACGGCACCGACCTGCTCGAGCCACGGCATGGTGACCGGACTCCCGCCGATGATCACCACGACTACGGGGGTGCCGGTGGCGGCGACGCGGCGAATCAGCTCCTCCTGCCGCCCGGGGAGCGCCAGCGACGAGCGGTCGCGGAACTCGCCCTCCTCCACCCCGACCGTGACGACGGCCACATCGTTCTGCCGGGCCAGCGAGACCGCGTCGGCAATGCGTTGCTCGTCGTCGCTCGCATCGCTGTCGTCCCACATCAGGCGCATTCTTCCCTCACCCGACGACTCGTGATACTCGAGCCGGATGGCGTGGCGGCTCCCGGCCGCCAGCGTGACCGGCACCTCGCGGGTGTGATACGACACCGGTTCCCAGTGGTCGAGCACCAGCGAGTCGTCGACCCAGAGGCGATAGCCGTCGTCGCCCTCGATCGCGAGGTGGCGTGCCCGGTCGGCCGGGACCCTCAGCGTTCCGCTCCAGCGCACGCCGTACCAGTCGGTTCGCACCCCGCGTGCGGGCCCATTGAAGGTCCAGTGCGCGTCGATCCGCTGATCGACCCTGCTGTCACGTGGCGTCCCCTCGAGCGAGGGGTTATCGAAGACGTCGGTGCGGAGTCCGCCATCGAACGCAGTCGCCGGGACACCCGTCCACACCTCACTACTCCGCCCCGGGCCCGGCGTGTAGGACACCCGCCGGCCGTCGCCCTGACGCCGGAATCCCTCGACGATGTTGATCGTGCCATGCCCCTGCCTGCTGTACCCACCGAGTCGCGCCTCCTCGGCGTCCTCGCCGATCACGGCGATGCGCTGCATGGCGGGAGCGAGGGGCAGGAGATCGTGGGCATTGTGGAGCAGCACCATCGATGTCGCCGCCACCTGGGTGGCCCAGCGCTGCCGAGCCGGCCGGTCGATCGTCGCGACCGCGCTATCGGGGTCGGGGATCGGCTGGTCGAAGAGCCCCAGCTCGAACTTGAGCCGCAGCACCCGCCTCACGGCACGGTCAATCAGTGAGTCGGGAATCGTCCCGTCGAGGAACGGCCGCAGCCAGGCGCGATGCTGCTCCCACGAACTCTGGAAGATCACGTCGAGCCCGGCCGCCAGCGCATCGCGCGCCGCCGAGGCCGTGCTCCCCTCGGTCATGTGCAGCACGGTGCTGCCGCCGGTGGCGGCGGCATCCGAGATCACCACGCCCCCGAAGCCCCAGCGGTCGCGCAGCACCTCGGTCAGCAGGTGGCGGCTCTGCGACGCCGGGTCGCCATCGACCGAGTTGTAGGCCGACATCACCGACCGCGAGCCACCTCGTTCGATCGCCGCGCGGAACGGCGGGAACCACACCTCGCGAAGCTGGCGTTCGCTCACCTCGATCGGCCACGAATCGCGACCGCCGTCACCCACGTTGGCGACGAAATGCTTGGGAGTGGTGACGATGCCGCGCCGCTCGAACGGCGACACGAAGCTCACCGCCATCGCCGAGGCGAGGAGCGGGTCCTCGCCGTAGCTCTCCTCGGTTCGCCCCCAGCGGGGGTCGCGGACGATGTTGACCACCGGCGAGAGCACCTGCCGGATGCCGAGGCTCTGCGCCTCCTCGGCGATCGCATCGGCGGTGGAGCGGACCAGCGCGGTGTCCCAGGTGGCCGCCAGGGCGATCGCCTGCGGGAACGCGGTCGCGCCGGGCGCCGACACCCCGTGGAGTGCCTCCTCGAACGGGAGGATCGGGATGCCGAGCCGGGTGCTGTCGCGGAAGAAGTGCTGAACGGCGGCGATCCGCCGGGCGAGGGATCCGGGACCCGCGGTCGAGTCACCCGGGGCGCTCCGGATCTGGAGCCCGTAGGCGCCGTCGGACCAGTCGTGGCTCGGGTCGTCGCGGTCGCCCGGCACCATGAACAGCTGCCAGAACTTCTCATCCGGTGTCATCCGGCCCAGCAAGTCGGCGACCCGCCGCTCCACCGGGAGCGACGGGTCGCGGTAGGCCGGTCGCTGACCGGCCACGGCAGCGGGGAACGCCAGGAGGAGGACCGCGGCGATGGTGCAGCGTCGCATCCCGGCGCTCCCTGCCCTCAGCTCGCCATCTTGAGCGGCTGCATCACCAGGTTGAGGATGAAGAACTCCATCATCCGCTCGGGGTTCATCGACGAGTGACCGCGATCGGGACCGACCTGCACATCGAACGACTTGCCGGCCTTCTGCAGCGCGGTGATCAGCTGCATCATGTTGTTGGGGTGCACGTTGTCGTCGGCGGTGCCGTAGTAGAGCATCAGCCGGCCGTCGAGCTTGGGCGCATAGGTCATCGCGCTGCCGGCCTTGTAGGCGTCGGGGTTGGCCTCCGGCGTGTACATGTAGCGTTCGGTGTAGATGGTGTCGTAGTTGTTCCATTCGGTGACCGGCGACTGCGAGGCCGCGGCCGCGAACGCCTCCGGGTGACGCAGCAGCGCCATCGCCGAGGCATAGCCCCCATACGAGGTGCCGAAGATCCCCACCCGCGCGCCGTCGACGTAGGGCCGCTTGGCCAGTTCCCGCGAGGCGGCGGCCATGTCGTCGATCTCCACCGTGCCGAGCTTCTCGTAGATCGCGTCGAGCGCCCGCTTGCCACGACCGGCAGCGCTCCGCACGTCGAGCGTCACCACCAGGAAGCCGTACTCGGTGTAGGGATGCGGGGTGGTGAAGCGCTCACTGGCGCCGTTGGTCGCCGGCCCGCCGTAGACCGAGAACAGCACCGGGTACTTGCGGCTCGGATCGAAGTTCGATGGCTTGTGCAGCATCCCGTGCAGCTGGGTCACCCCGTCGGCCGAGGTGTAGGTGAACATCTCCACCCGCTTGAAGCCCAGCGAGTCGAAGCGGGACATGTCGCTCTCGGCCACGGTGGCGAGGACCTTCCCCTTGGCATCGAGGAGCCGGGTAACCGGGGCGATGTCGTGGGTCTGGGCCACGTCCACGAAGGTCTTGCCGTCGGGAGCGAGCGTCACGCTGTGGTTGAAGGCAGGGTCGGTGAGCCGCACATCGCCCTTGCCGTCGAGCCCGACCCGATGGAGCTGCATCTTCATGAAATTGTCGCCGCTCCGGGCGTAGTACCAGAGCTGCTTCGCCTTCTCGTCGACCTTGACGATGCCGCCCACTTCGAACGGGTGGTTGGTGAGCGTCGCGAGCAGCTTGCCCGAAATGTCGTAGAGATAGTAGTTGCTGAACCCGGTCCGCTCCGACTCCCAGATGAACCGCTGGCCGTCGTCGAGCCATTGCATCGTCGGCGTGTTCTCGGTCCACGACGCCGGCCACTCCTCGTGCACGATCGTCCGGCAGCTCCCCGAGGCGGGGTCACAGGCGGCGAGTTCCATCGCATTCTGGCGCCGGTTGGTCCGGTGGATGATCAGCCGCGAACCATCCTTGCTCCACTCGATCCCGTAGACGTAGTACCCGATGACGCCGTCGGCGAGGGGCTTCCCGTCGCGGGCGTCGAGGTGGGTGGTCCGGCCACTGGCCAGGTCGTAGACGTAGACCTCGACGATCGGATTGTCGGTGCCCGACTTGGGATAGGCCTCGACATAGAGCGAGTCGTACAGCCCGACCTGGTCCATCTGCAGGGCATAGTCGTGCACCGGCGACTCGTCGAAGCGGTAGAAGGCGATCTGCTTGCCGTCGGGCGACCACCACATCGCGGTCGTCTGCCGCAGCTCCTCGCCGTACACCCAGCTGGCGCTGCCATACTTGATCCGCTTCTCGGCGCTCCCCTCGGTGGTGATCTGCCGGGCGTTGCTCCCGTCGCCGTCGGCGATCCAGAGGTTCCGGTCGCGGTAGATCGCCTTGTGCGTCGAGTCGGGCGACATCTCCTCGGCCGCCTGCCGCCCGCGGGCCACTCCGCCGCGCCGGAAACCGCCCCGACTGGCGTTGACCGGTGAGGTGTCCTTCGACACCATCGCCGAGCGATGCCCCACGTCGTAGGTCCAGCGCTTGTCCGCGGCGACGTAGTCGAACGACTTGCCATCGTCGGCCCACTTGACCGAGAGCGCCCCCGACACCATCGCGTCGCGCATCTTGGGCGCCATCTCGGCGAAACGGGCGTAGCCCGGCATCTCCTTGAGCCGGTCCTGGGCCTGGACGGCAACGAGCGGCAGGACCACGGCCGCGGCGATCAGCGTGAGACGGAAGCGCACGATCAGACTCCGGTGAGGGGAACGCGGGTGATTGGTCAATGGTGAATGGTGAATGGTGAATCGGGAATGGCGACCGTCAGTGGCGCGTCGGGGATCCCCGTTGCAACCCGGCGCACCCCATTCACCATTCACCATTCACCATTGGCCATTGGCCATTGGCCATTGGCCATTGACCATTCACTCTGGGGGTCTACGCACCAGCCACCCGGCCGGTTGCAGCGTCACTCACGGACGGCCGCGATCGCGGCCTTGAGCTCCTCGTAGGCGGTCGGGTCGATCTCCCGGAACGGCCGCATCACGGTCGCCACCTTGCCCTGGCGATCGATCACGAAGAGGACCCGCGATTCCCAGCTCCGCCCCTCGGCCAGCGTGGCGTAGAGCCCCCCGGCCACGCCGGCGGTGTCGGAGACGAACCGGAACGGGAAATTCTCGTCGGCCGCCCACGAGGCCAGCTCCTGGGGCGTATCCCGCGAGATCGCGATCAGCTGGATGTCATCGCCGAAGATCTCCTGATAGCGGTCGCGATAGGCCCGCATCTGGATGGTGCAGCCGCTGGTCCGCGCCTTGGGGAAGAAGGCCAGCACCACCGGCTTCCCCTCGAGCGACGAGAGGGTGAGCGGGGACGCGGCCACCCCGGCGCTGCTCGCCACGGGGAGGGTCCAATCGGGGGCGGCCTGGCCCACCTGAGGGCCATCGGCCTGTGCGAGGAGCAGCACCGGTGCGGCAACCAGCAGGGCGACCGGAAGGAAGTGGCGCATCGAAAGCCTCAGCGTGCAGTGGTGACCCGCCAGACCTTGCCGGCCTGGTCGGAAGCGATGTAGACGGCACCGTCGGGACCTACCGCCACACCGCTGGCGCGGAGCCCGGTCGGCGAATCGGCATCGATGGCAAAGGTGGAGTACGCGCCGGTGGGCTTGCCATCGCGGAACGGAATGAAGACCACCCGGTAGCCGGCCTGCGGCAGCGGGGCCCGGTTCCATGAACCGTGGAAGGCGAGGAAGGCACCGCCCTGATAGGCCGGACCAAAGGCATCACTCGCCTCGAAGGCGAGCTGCATCGGCGCCCAGTGGCCCGGGAAGGCGATCGCCGGCTGGGTCCTGGCTCCGCAGTCGCCGACCTCCACGCCGTCGCCACCATACTCGGGCGCCTGCACCTTCAGTTTGGCGATCGGGTCGTAGTAACAGTAGGGCCAGCCGTAGTCGGCTCCCTCGCCGATCGGACCGAACTCTTCGGCCGGCTTCTCGGCGTTGTCCTCCTGGGAGAAGCCCCAGTTGGCACTCAGCTGGTCACGCCCGTGGGTGGCACCCCAGAGGAGACCGGTCGACGGGTTCACTGCCAACGCCATGGCGTTCCGGAGTCCGGTGGCCCAGCGCTTCCCGTCGGCGGGAGTCTGTCCCGCCCGGTTGGCATCGTAGCGCCACACCCCGGCGCGAGCGGCGAGTTCGGGACAGGGCCGCCGCCCGGGTGACCGGGTGGTGCGATCGGTCTCCTGACAGGAGTTGGTGGCCGAGCCGTGATCGACGTAGAGCGCGCCGCCCGGCCCGAGCGCCAGCGTCTTGGCCCGGTGACCACCGGTCGGCATGCCGGAGACGATCACGGTTCCCTCGCCACTCGGCACCAGGGTGCCGGCCGATCGGTCCCAGCGGATCACCCGGTCGTTGGGTGCGAACCAGATCGCGTCGGCCGACACGGCCACGCCGGTCCCGCCGGTGGGACCGAAGCGCTCCTGATCGTCCGCGTGCCCGTCGCCGTCGCGGTCCCGCAACGCGAACACCCCCCCGAGATTCTGTGACTGCGAGGCCACGTAGACCACCCCATCGGGCGCCACGGCCACGTGGCGCGCGGCCGGGACCTCGGCGAAGAGGGTGGCGCAGAAGCCATCGGGGAGCTTGAGCCCGGCGTTGCCGGGATCGCAGGCGCGCTCCGGGACCGGTCGGAACGCGAAGGCGCCGCCACCAAGCAACAGCCCACCGAGCAGGAGCCGGGTCACCGTGGTCATGGCCATCTCACGCTCCGCGTCGGGATCACGGCGCCACATCCGCGGAGGAGTCGGCCATCACCAGATCAGCGGGGAGTCGCGGGGTGGAAAGCAGCCGCTGGAACGCCTCCCAACGGGCGATGGCGTCGTCGCCACCCTGCCGGTCCACCCAGGCGGCGACCAGGTCGCGACCGAGGTTGTAGTTGATCACGTAGCTGCGATAATCCTGGATGAACCGCAGCGTCTTGGCGGCGGCGTTGGGAGCCTGGAGCCAGTAGCGCTCCATCGCCGCGACGGCGCCGGCCGAGTCGAGATCGCCGTCGAGGTAGCGGCGAGCCACCTCGTTGCGGGCGTAGTTGAGCGATTCCATGATCGCCCGGATCCGTGCATTCGGCACTGCGAGCGCGGTGTCGAGCCCGGCCAGCGGGAAGAGGGTGTCGCGCTCGAACTCGGTTCGCGCCTCGCCCGGGAACGCCATCTCGATCCCGAAGTTGGCGCTCCCCTCGGCGATCAGCGACTGGGGCGAGAAGAGCGGGTAGACCGACATCTCCACCCAGCCTCGACCGCGGGTCAACGCTCGCTCCAGCGACGCGTTGTACACATGGTGCCCGGGATATCCCTCGTGGCAGGCGAGATCGATCGCGCGGTCGACGGCGATCGGGAAATCGAGGTTCACCTGGATCAGCGAGTGATAGTCGCCCTGATACCAGTTGTAGGCATTCCACGAGGTGCCAGTCACGTACTCGAGGTCGAATCGTTCGCTGTCCGGAAGTACCATGTGGTCGAGCGTCCGGGCCCGGCAGGCGGCGATCGCCGTCTTGAACACCGTGTCGACCAGCGCCGACGGGATCTCCACCTGCTGGCGGAACGCCCCGTAGCGCTCGGCGAGCGAACCGGTCCCGGGCAGCAGCGCCCGGAGGCGCACCAGCAGCGAGTCGAAGTGCGCGTCGCTGAGGTGCGGTGGATCGACCGAGTAGAGTGCCTTCGCCTCCTCGTCGAACTCGTACTTCTCCCCCCGAAGCATCCGCGCCTTGGCACTCATCGCGCCGAGCTGGGTGCGGAGATAGCGGTGACGCATCGGCACCAGGGAATCGGCGTAGGCCGGCACGCTGTCGCCGAGGAGCGCGATCAGCGAGTCGGCCGAGGCCTGGATCTGTTCGAGCGACATCGAGTCGGCATCGGCGATCGCCTTGAGCGAATCGGGGCCGTAATAGGCATCGACGTAGGCCGGGTCGTGGTGGCCCATTTCGAGCGCCAGCACCACATAGCGGCTGGCGATCGGGTCGAGGGCGGCCGGGTCGGGGATCGCGCCGCAGGCGGCGAGGAGGAGGCAGAGAGCGGCGGGACGGGACAGCAGGCGCATCGAAAGGGCTCCGGAGGTGACATCCAAGTGTAACCTCGCCCCGGAATGTGGGGAGGGCCTCCGTCCCGGCCCCATTCACCCGTCACCCTGCACCATTATCTTCGCCCCCCATGGCCGGCGAATACATCTTCACGATGCGGGACCTCCGCAAGGTCGTCCCGCCCCAGCGAGAGATCCTCAAGGGGATCTACCTCTCCTTCTTCCCGGGCGCCAAGATCGGCGTGATCGGGTCCAATGGCAGCGGCAAGTCGACGCTGCTCCGGATCATGGCCGGAGTCGACACCGACTTCCTCGGCGAGGCCAAGCCGCTGGCCGGGACCCGGATCGGCTACCTGCCTCAGGAGCCGGTGCTCGACCCGACCAAGGACGTGCGCGGCAACGTGGAGGAGGCGCTCCAGCCGATCCGCGACCTGCTGACCCAGTTCGAGCAGATCTCGATGAAATTCGCCGAGCCGATGAGCGACGACGAAATGAACGCGCTGTTGGAGAAGCAGGGCGCGTTGCAGGACCGGATCGACGCCGCCAACGCCTGGGAAATCGACCACACCCTCGACATCGCGATGGACGCGCTCCGGCTGCCACCGGGCGACGCCGACGTGACCACCCTCTCGGGCGGCGAGAAGCGCCGGGTCGCCCTCTGCCGCCTGCTGCTGGCCAAGCCCGACATGCTGCTGCTCGACGAACCGACCAACCACCTCGACGCCGAGTCGGTGGCGTGGCTGGAGCGCTACCTCAAGGAATTCACCGGCACGGTGGTGGCGATCACCCACGACCGCTACTTCCTCGACAACGCGGCGGAGTGGATCCTCGAGCTCGACCGCGGCGAGGGCGTGCCGTGGAAAGGCAACTACTCCAGCTGGCTGGAGCAGAAGGACAAGAAGCTCGCCACCGAGGAGAAGCAGGCCAGCGCCCACCGGCGCACCCTGGAGCGCGAGCTGGAGTGGGTGCGGATGTCGCCGCGGGGCCGCCAGGCCAAGAGCAAGGCGCGCATCAACGCCTACGAGGCGCTGGTGGCCGAGGAGAAGCAGGCCGACGAGCGGGGCCACGACATCCTGATCCCGCCGGCGCCGCGGCTCGGCGACGAGGTGGTGGTCGCCAAGGGGGTCGCCAAGGCGTACGGCGACAAGCTGCTCTTCGACGACCTCAACTTCTCACTCCCCAAGGGCGGCATCGTGGGAGTGATCGGCGCCAACGGCGCCGGCAAGACGACCCTCTTCCGGATGATCGTGGGCCAGGAACAGCCTGACGGTGGCGAGCTGGTGGTGGGCCAGACGGTGGTGCCGGCCTATGTGGACCAGAGCCGTGAGGCGCTTGATCCTGAAAAGTCCGTCTTCCAGGAGATCGCCGGCGACCATGACAACCTGGAATTCGGCACCCGGACGATCAACTCGCGGGCGTACTGTGGCTGGTTCGGCTTCAAGGGGAGCGAGCAACAGAAGAAGGTGGGCACCCTCTCGGGTGGCGAACGCAACAGGCTCCACCTGGCCAAGCTGCTTAAATCTGGCGGCAACCTCCTGCTCCTCGACGAGCCGACCAACGACCTCGACGTCGACACCTTGCGGGCGCTGGAGGATGCGCTGCTCACGTTTTCCGGCTGCGCGGTGGTGATCTCGCACGACCGCTGGTTCCTCGACCGGATCGCGACGCACATCCTGGCGTTCGAGGGCGACAGCGAGGTGTTCTGGTTCGAGGGGAACTACCAGGACTACGCCGCCGACTACAAGAAGCGGAAGGGCATGGCGGTGGACCAGCCACACCGGCTCAAGTACCGCAAGCTGACGCGGTAGGAGTGAGTCGTGAGTCCTGAGTGGTGAGAGGGGGCCGCGGTGCGGCTCCCTTTCTCGTTTGGGCTCGTTGCTGAAGCAACGGCTCGGCTGATACCGCCTCCCGCAAGGACCGGCCTGCCCTCAACGACACCAGTTCCGTCCGGTTCGAGGTCGTCCTGGTGACAGTGCTCCGGCTGGGTGGATACCACCTGGGGCCGGGCCCCGGTGGCCGGTCGGCGCCCGCGATGACAGTACCTTGTATTCATCACCCCCCTGACAAGGCACTTCGATGCATCGCTCTCACCTCCCGCGCGCCGCGACGCTCCTGCTGACCTTCGGCTCCCTGGCAGCCCAGGCCCCGACCCCGGCCGACGCGCCCAGCGCCATGTTCCAGACCCTGCTCGACCTGGAACCGGACCCGGCACAGGGCGCTGCCATCACCAACGTGGTCCTCTCCCGCGGCACCGGGCGGATCGACCTGCAGGACGGCACGCTCTGGCTCGCCAAGCCGGTGAACGGCCGCATCGTGGGCGCGATGTTCGTGGGCACGGGGACGTTCCGCTTCACCGCGCCCACCGCGATCGAACGCGGCCAGCTCGCCCGCCTCGTGGGCGACTCCGCGGTCGACAGCAGGATCAAGCGGGTCTTCTTCCTCTTCACCGACTCGACCCTCGCCGAACTCCGTCGGAGCGCGACGTTCGGGCCGCTCGACCCGGTGTCGGCGGCGTCTCGTCTGGCCAACGACGCCCTGGCGTACATCAAGCCGAAGGACGATGAGAGCTTCGGCCCAGAGTTGATGCTGCCGCTCCTCAACGGCAACGAGATCGGGGCCTTCTACGCCCACATCGACCGTGACGGCGCGAGCCCGGTGATGCTGCAGATCGACCCCCTGAGCAGCGAGCCGGTGCAACTCCTCACCAAGGCGCGCCGGGTCGGCTGGACGCGCACCACCGAGAGCGCCGCCCAGTTCGGTCCCGAGCCGGTGCCGACCGACGGCTCGGATGTGATCGCGCCCTACGGCGTCGCAGACTACCGCATCGACGCGACCCTCGCCCGCACGGGGATGGGAGACGCCCGCTTCTCCGCCGCCACCACCATGCGGATCACGGCAAGCGGCGCAGTGGGTCCCTGGCTGCCGTTCTTCCTCGCGCCCGGGGTCACGGTGGACTCGGCCACCGCTCCCGATGGCACGGCGGTGGCGTTCGAGAAGGCCAAGGACGGCTCGCTGCTCTGGCTGCGGCTGCCCGAGGCACTCACGGCCGGCGATTCCACCGCGATCCGCCTCGTCTACGGCGGCGACCTGATCGATCGCTACGGTGACTTCTTCTTCCTCAAGTCATCGACGCTCTGGTACCCCCGGCCCCTCGACAGCCGGCAGCGGGCCGACTTCGACCTGACCTTTCACACCCCGGAGGCGTACCGCTTCGCCTCGGTGGGGGTGCTCAAGGATTCGTCGGTGGCGGACAAGGTGCTCACCACACACTGGGTGAGCGAGAGCCCGATGCGGAACGTCTCGTTCAACATCGGCTTCTTCGAGGACTACGTCGTCGCCAGCAATGGCAAGCGTCCCGAGATCACGGTGCTCCACTCCGACCAGGCGCTCCGTTCGTTCGGGATGCGTTCGCTGTCGAAGGCGAAGGAGGCGGTCGGCCAGGATGTCTCGCAGGCCGCGGAGTTCTTCACCGCGATGTTCGGTGACGTCGGGCACCAGCGGCTCTACGCGACGATCATCCCCTACGGCCATGGCGAGGCCTTCCCGGGCCTCATCCACCTGAGCTATTCCACGTTCGCCTCGGGCGGCAGTGAACTCGACGATTTCAACCAGTTCTTCCGCGCCCACGAGGTGGCGCACCAGTGGTGGGGCATCGGGGTCGACTTCGCCAGCTACCGCGACCAGTGGCTGAGCGAAGGGTTCGCCAACTTCTCGGGGCTCTGGTACACGCAGATCGCGCAGAAGAAGAACGACTACTACTTCGACCAACTGGATCGTTGGAAGGCCGACCTCAAGGCCCGGCAGCGGGAGGTCGGCCCCGTGGGCCTGGGCTACCGGACCGCGACGGCGTCGGACGGCTCGGAGTACAACCTGGTGGTCTACCAGAAGGGGGCGTGGACCCTCCACATGCTCCGCATCCTCATGCTGGATCTCCACACGATGAAGGAGGACAGGTTCGAGGCCACCATGCGCGACTACTTCGAGACCTACAAGGGCCACTCCGCGTCCACCGCCGATTTTCGCCGGATCGCCGAGCAGCATGCCGGCGGCTCGCTCGACTGGTTCTTCGATCAATGGCTCACCACCACCGCGATCCCGGAGTACAAGGTGGCGTGGGTCGCCGAGCCGGGCGAGGGCGGGCAATACACGGTGAAGCTCCGGGTCAAGCAGCAGAAGGTGCCGGAGAGCTTCCTGGCCTACGTCCCGGTCACCATCCAGCTGGAGGGCGGGCAGGTCGCCCGGCTCCGGGTGAAGGTGCAGGGCGCACTCACCGAGCTGGACCTCCCCCCGATGCCGGCGAAGCCGACGTCGCTGGTGTTCAACGATCTTGCGGGAGTGCTGGCCGACGTCAGCATGGAGAAGTGGTAGGAAGCCCCGACCGTCGGTATCCTTCGTCGCCCGCCCTCGCACCCGTACCATCTCCCGGAGCACTGCCCCATGCGTTTCCGCGCCCGCGGCATCTGGTCACCGCCCCTCCTGCTGCTCGCCACGATCCTTGCCGCGCCCCTCGCTGCGCAGGAGAAGGTGGACGTTGCCACCATCGAGCGGATCAAGACCGAGGCACTCGAGCACTCCCAGGTCATGGACATCATGAGCTGGCTCACCGATGTCTACGGCCCGCGGCTCACCTGGTCACCAAACGCCCGGAAGGCCGCCGACTGGAGCGTACAGCAACTCAAGGCGTGGGGACTCTCCAACGTGCACCTGGAGCCGTGGAGCACGCCGACCGGCATCGGCTGGCAGAACGAGCGCTTCTCGCTGCAGGCCGTCTCCCCCAATCCGTTCATCATCCAGGCCACCCCGCGCGCCTGGTCGGCCGGCACCAACGGCAAGGTCACCGGAGCGGCGGTGCGCATCGATGTGGACTGCCTCGCCGAGCTGGAGCAGCAGTACGCCGGCAAGCTCCAGAACGCCTTCGTGATGTTCACGCCACCCGACACCAGCCCGGTGACGGAGTTCACCGCCTACGCGTCGCGCCGGTCGGACTCGGCGCTGGCGGCGCTGGCCGCGGCCCCGATGCCCACCGCCGGCGGCGGCCGTCGCTTCGGTCCTCCCAACGGCGCCACCGCACCGGTGCTCTCGGCGGCGTGCCAGCAGGAAGCTGCCGGTCAGGGCGCCCGTTTCGCTGGTCGCGGATTCAACGTCAACAACGACACCACCGCCCAGCGCTGGCTGCAGCAGCAGGGCGTTGCCGCGATCCTGATCGGCGGCACCGGCCGGAGCAACAGTGTCGGCGGCGACATTGCCACCGACAACGGCGCCTCGCGCGCCAAGGGCGCCCCACAGCTCCCGTTCGTGCACGTGGCCACCGAGAGCTATGGCCGGGTGGCGCGGATGGTGGAGCGTCACGTTCCCGTGGTGCTCGAGCTCGAGATGATCAACCACTTCTATCCGGCCGACTCCACCTCGTTCAACATCGTCGGCGAGATCCCGGGCACCGATCCCCGGCTCAAGGATGAAGTGGTGATGATCGGGGGTCACTTCGATTCGTGGCACGCCGGCACCGGCGCCACCGACAACGGGGCGGGCTCGGGGGTGATGCTGGAGGCGATGCGGATCCTCAAGGCCCTCGACCTGCACCCGCGCCGGACGATCCGGATCGGGCTCTGGACCGGGGAGGAACAGGGACTGTACGGGTCGTGCGCCTACACGCGGCAGCACTTCGGCTACATCGACGCCGACTCGTTCCACCCGACTGCGGAGCAGGCCAAGTTTGCCGCCTATTTCAACCTCGACAACGGCAGTGGCAAGATCCGCGGCGTCTACGACCAGGGGAACTCGGCTGTGGCCCCGATCTTCGACGCCTGGATGGCGCCGTTCCGTGCGATGGGCATGGGCATGACCACCCTCAGCAACACCGGCTCGACCGATCACATCGCCTTCGACAACCTGGGGCTGCCGGCGTTCCAGTTCGTGCAGGACGGGCTCGACTACGGCTCCCGCACCCACCACACCAACCAGGATGTGTACGAGCGCCTGCAGCCCGACGACCTGATGTTCAATTCGGCGGTGCTGGCGGCGTTCGCCTGGCAGGCGGCCCAGCGCGACTCCCTGCTGCCGCGGAAGCCGGCGCCGTACTCGCCGGACGGCCCCCAGAGCCGGGGACAGTTCTGCATGTAGCGAACGCTGCGGTGCATCAGCGGATCACCGCACC
The DNA here is from genome assembly GCA_963847895.1 of uncultured Gemmatimonadales bacterium. GTDB lineage: Bacteria > Gemmatimonadota > Gemmatimonadetes > Gemmatimonadales > GWC2-71-9 > Palsa-1233. The sequence goes on along the minus strand of CAWKBO010000009.1, from coordinate 829,938 downwards.
GAGGCGGACCCCACCGCCGAGCAGCGACTCGGTAAGGTGGGAGCCGCCTCCGGCATTGAATCTGGAATGAACGCCATTCGTTCTTCGGCTCTGCGGCCGCTCGCGGCCGGTGGGTTGGTGCTGACCCTCGCATGCACTGGCCCGGGATCGGACGGTGCAGCCCGCCCGTCGACACACCCCGCGGGCATCCCGGCAATCTCGGCCGAACCCGCCCTCAACTTCCTCGTCCCCGACTCGGTCGGCGGTGCCTCCAGCCGAGATGGGGCGGGCGGTGCTCCTGTCGGGCCGACGGATTGCCATCGGCGACTGGGACGGCAAGCGGCTGCTGGTCTTCGACTCCACCGGCAGCCTGATCCGGATCATCGGCCGCGAGGGTTCCGGGCCCGGGCGAGTTCCGTGCCCCCGTGCTCGTCCAGGGTTTCGCCGGAGACTCGCTGCTGGTCTGGGATCCCTTCCTGCGCCGCCTGTCGCGCCTGTCGGCCACCTCGGGCAGCGGCAGTGACCTGCTGCTCCCTGCCGCGGTCGCCAACGGCGGCACACCGATCGTCGGAATGCTCGATGACGGCCGACTGGTGATTCGCAACGAGCGGTTCATGCCCGACGAAGGCACCGGGGCAATGATGGTGACGACGACGTTTGGCGTGCTTGCCCAGTCCGGGGCGCGGGTGACGAACGTGCTCGAATGGCCCGCGGTGCCCAACGGCGATGCGGAGGGGTTCCGGTTCTTCGCGCCGAGGATCCAGGCAACGGTCGAGGGCGACCGCCTGATCGTCGGCTACGGCGCTGGGTGGCCACTCCACATGATCGGCCCATCGGGCGACACACTCGGCACCCTGTCACGGGCGACGCAGCCGCGTCCGGTCACCGAAGCCGACAAGGCCGCCGTTCGCGAGGCGATGCGCAGGCCAAACCTGGCACCGGGATTCCTCGACGACGACCGATTCAATCCGACCCATCCGGCCTTCGGCGCGGTCCTGCCCGGTCCCCGGCGGACCACATGGGTGTTCGGCTATGCACCGCCCTATCTCGCACCCGATAGCGTCTCGGTCTTCGGCCGCGACGGCGACCTGCTCGGCGTGCTGCCACTCCCGGTGGGCTTCAAGCCGACCGACGTGACAGACGACGAGATGGTGGGAACCGCCCGGACGCCGGACGGCGACCTGGAGGTGCGGCTCTACGGGCTGGGCTGGAATTGACCGGAGGAGGCGACTACCCCACCACCTCCACCACTTTGGCGTAGGCGCGTGGCGAGGGGGGCAGCTCGCCCGCCTCGCGAAGCCCTTCCAGATGGAAGGCAGCCGCCGAACTCATTTCGGCCTCCACTGCCTCCCGAGTCCGGCCGGTCGCCACGCAGCCGGGAAGGTCCGGCGACCATGCCGACCAGCCGGTGGCGGTTTCCTCCACGATCATCAACAGCTTCATCGCCTCAACCCCGCTTGCCGGAGGATGCTCTTCAACGTGCCCGACGCCAGGTCATCACCTGGGTGTCCAGCCACCGTGACCACACCGGGCTTCAGTGGGTGCCTGAATTGTCGATGGCTGCCCCGGGTCCGGGCAAGCCGCCAGCCGTCGTCCCTGAGGCTTCGCAGGAGTTCCCTGACCTTCATCCAGCCACGATTGGCTACGTGGTTGGGAATGAGGGATCGAATCACGCCATCAAGGCACCCGGCAATGCGTCGTGCGCGCGGGGATCCGGTCGGAGGTGGGAGCGAACCGTGGTTCGGTCCCCTTTCGCGTTTCGGCTCGTTGCTGAAGTGACGAGCCGCCGATCGGGAGATCAGCCTCTTCCGACCTCCGGCCCTACTACCCCCCCGCCCGCCGCTCTGCATCGGCAATCACCTGCGCCGGCGCGCCCGCGGCCTCCAGCACCCGGATCCCGGTGCGGGTGGTCGCGGGTCCTGGCTGGCGACGGTGATCGAACGACAGCTTGCCGTCCTCGAACGTCTCCCGGAAGTGCCAGGCCTGGTACGGCGGCACCACGGCACCCGCCACCTCCACATCGTGGGTCGCCACTATGGCCACATGACACCGCGGCTCGTGCGACTCGACCAGGCCGTGCATCACCGCCTCGGTGAGCGCCATCCGCTCGATGGTGTTGGTGCCGCGGAAGAGCTCATCGAGGATGAAGAGGTGCCCCTCGCCCTCGCGCGCCACGGCGAGCATCGCCGCCACCCGCTCCGACTCGACCTGGAAATGGCTCTTGCCCGCCGACAGGTCGTCGCGCACCCCGATCAACGACATCACGTGCAGCCGACGGCCGCGGAACGACCGTGCGGGACAAGTCCCCAGGCAGTGCGACAGGATCATCGCGAGCGCAACGGTACGCAGGTAGGTCGACTTGCCGGCCATGTTGGCCCCGGTGATCAGCATCCCTCCACCCACGGCGAGCTCGATATCGTTGGGCGCCGGATCGGTCAGCAGGGGATGCCAGGCGCCATCGATGCGGGTCGCGACCGCCCCACCCTGCCATTCGGGGATCGACCACCGTCGCGGCTCGGCCCGGAGCGATGCAACCGACCTCGCCATGTCGACCATCCCCACCCAGTCGATCACCCGGCCAAGCACTGTCGACTTGCGCCGAAGTTCCACACCGACGACCAGCAACGCATTGGCGTCGAGCAGCAGGAGCTGGTTGAAGAACTCCCAGACCCCTGCGATCAGCTCGCCATCGGTGGCGGGGTCGCGACTGACCCACGCCGCCACCCGTTCGAGCAGCCTCAGCTGCTTGAGATCACCCGTCGCGGTCGCGGCAGTGGGGAGATCGCTTGGAAGCAGGCCAATGAGGCGATGGCAGAGCCCGAAGGCCGGGCCGAGCTGGCGCATCGGGTACAGCACACCGAGGAGCTGGCGTGCGGTCAGCGCGCGAATCGCGAAGTTCGACGCCGCCAGCATGGCGACCACCAGGAGCATCCTGGGAAAGAACGGGAACAGGGCAATGCTCGTCAGCATCACGAGCGGAACCAACGGGAATCCCCAGTACCACCACCTGAGGCGCACGACGTCGGGGTTGGTGAGGACATCGAGACCGCTGCCCGCCGACAAACCGGCCAGCGCCAATTCGAGCCCCACCGACTCCCGCCGATCCGGACTCGTGCCGAACTCGGCGACCAGCGCCTCGGCGTCGGGCTCGTCGTGCCAGGCGCGGTGCTCCGACATCTGCCGCAACAACCGCCAGCGTCCCAGCCAGGTCGTGGTCCGATCGATCCCCAGCATCACCCGGTCGAGATCGAGGTCGGCCCAGGTCTGGAGGTCGACGCCGTTCGACACCTCATCGCGCGATTCCAGGAGGTACGACCAATCGACCTGGGGCACCGTGCGCACCCGTCCCCAATCTGCTCGCACTCGCTGGAGCAGCTTGCGACGTCGGCGCCGGTTGAGGAACCAGACGACCGCGATGATGGCCGAGACGGCGACAGCGGCGATCTGGACGATCTGGAGGAACACGGGTGCTCGCGGGAAGGGGAGCCCTGCTCCCGAACGCTAGCCGATTCGGGCACCAGCGCCAGTTGTCGGGCGGCCTGCGCCTCATCGAACCCGCGACTGCATCCGGCGCTTCCGCCAGTGGCCCCTGGCGCTACTATCAGTGGTCCCTTCGACCTGGAGGCCCCCATGTCCACCCGGATCTCCCTGCTCGGCGTTGCCGCCCTGCTCGCCGCCTGCTCCGGCGCCGACGCCGTTCCCGGCTACTCCCGCGAGACCGCACCCGACGGGCGAGTGATCGTCACCTACGCCTCGGGGCTGCCGGTGCGGGAGGACACCCTCACGCCGCTGGTGGAAATCGGCAAGTATGTCGACGACTCGAGCCGGATCTTCGATGACCTGCGCGACCTGGCCGTCGACGCTCGTGGCCGCATCCTGGCGCTCGACTACAAGGCGGCGGAGATCCGGGTCTTCGGGCCCGACGGTACGCCGGCCGGCACGATCGGCCGGCGCGGGGAGGGGCCGGGTGAGTTCTCCAATGCCAACGGACTCCGGATCACCGAGGACGGGACGATCTGGGTCAACGATCATGGCAAGGCGATGCTGCTCGCGCTGGCACCAGATGGCACCGAGCTCCGGCGCGAACCACGGATCGTGCCGGGCTACGGCTACCGCTGGGGCGTTGCGATCGATACCGCCGGCATGTTCTGGGAGCCGTGGACCCAGCGGACCGGCGCCACGCGACCCGATCCGACGACCACCGGTCGCTTCGAGGGAACCTCGGCACCGATGTACGAGACGTTCGACCCCGCCACCGGCGCGCGCGACTCGGTGATCACGCTCGGCACCACCAGCTGGCGGTCCTACGTGGCTAGCTACAACAACGGCCAGGCCTTCACGGGGCTGCCGTTCGATGGCCACAGCTTCATGACGATGGACCCGCGTCACCGGGTATGGACCGGTAGCACCGATCGCTACGATCTGGCGCGGATCACGATGACGAGCGACACCACGCTCGAACTGCACGTGGCCGAGTCGGGGCTCCCCGTGACCGACGCTGATGTCAGCGAATGGCGGGAAGGATTGAAGACTTTTGCCGAGCGGGTCCCGACCATCGTGTCGGACCTGATGGCGTACATGCCGGAGCACAAGCCGCCCCTGGAACAACCCTTCACCGACGATCGCGACCGGCTCTGGGTTCGTCGCGAGGTGGGCACTGGCGAGCCGGCCCGCTGGGACGTCTTCTCGCCCGACGGCGCGTTCCTGATCACCATCCGTGGGCCGGCAAACGTCGTGTCGTTCCTGCCGCCGGTCATCCACGGCGACAGGGTCTACCTGGTCGCCGAGGGCGAGGCGGGGGAGCGCTACATTGTGGTGGCGGGGCTGCCGGTGGGACTGCTGGGGGAGGGGCAGTAGGGGCCAGGCCACCGCACTGCTGCGGCGACCCCCTTACCCTTCCCGCCATGACCGACCCCACCAGCACGACTCGCGAGCCCGCGACCGCCGATCAGCTCCGCGCGGCGATGGAGCTGCTCGAGGCCATCGTGGCAGACAGGACGCTACTGCTCGACGTGCCCGACGAGGTGCGCCACCGGCTGCTCAACGCCGCCGGCAAGGTGTTCGCCCCCGACGCCGGATCGCGGCGGAAATTCCTCCGCGAAGTGGCCCGCCGCCGCAAGGCCGATGCGGTCGAGCGCGAGGAGGGGGTGCTGCAGCAGACCGGCATCCGAGCGATGCGCCGCCAGACGGTGTTCACCACCCCGAATGTGTTCCCGCCCCGCGACTTCACGCAGGACGATGTCGACGACCCGGCGTTCCGCGAGGAGACTGCCGAGCGGCACTGCTACGTGTGCAAGCAGCGCTACACGGTGGTGCACCACTTCTACGACCAGCTCTGCGAGTCGTGCGGTGACTTCAACTTCGCCAAGCGGAGCGAGACCGCCGACCTCGGCGGCCGGGTGGCGCTCCTCACCGGCGGCCGCGTCAAGATCGGCTACCAGGCCGGGATCAAGCTGCTCCGCGCCGGGGCGTCGCTGATCGTCACCACCCGCTTCCCCCGCGACGCGGCGGCCCGCTATGCCGCCGAGGCCGACTTCGCGGATTGGGGCGACCGGCTGGAGATCTTCGGACTCGACCTGCGCCACACGCCGAGCGTGGAGGCGTTCGCGCATCAAGCTGATGGAGGAACGCGACCGGCTCGATTTCATCGTCAACAACGCCTGCCAGACGGTGCGGCGGCCGCCCGCATTCTACCGCCACATGCTGGCGCTCGAACGCGAGGCCGATACCGCCATGCCGGCGCCGGTGCGCCGCCTGCTCGGGACCTGGGAGGGATGGCGCGGCGCCCGGATGCTCCCGGGTGGCGGGGACGATGCGCAGGTCGCCCTCTCGCTCGACGAGGCTGCTGGGCTGGTCCGCGCCGCCGAACTCTCCCAGGTGGCGCTGCTCGCCGAGGATCACGACGTGGCAAGCGACCTCTTCCCCGAGGGTGTCCTCGATCAGGACCTGCAGCAGGTCGATCATCGCGAGCGCAACTCATGGCGGATGTTGATGGCCGAGGTGCCTTCGGTGGAGTTGCTCGAGGTGCAGCTGGTCAACGCGATCGCGCCGTTCATCCTCAACGCCCGCCTCAAGCCGCTGATGCTCCGCACGCCCGAGCGCGACAAGCACATCGTCAATGTCTCGGCGGTGGAGGGGCAGTTCTACCGGCGGCTCAAGACCACCCGGCATCCGCACACCAACATGGCCAAGGCGGCGCTCAACATGATGACCCGCACCGCCGCGACCGACTACTGGCATGGCGGGATCCACATGAATGCGGTCGACACCGGCTGGGTCACCGACGAGGACCCGATCGCGCTGGCGGAGCGGAAGACCGCGGAGCATCGCTTCCACCCGCCGCTCGACATCGTTGACGGCGCGGCGCGGATCGTCGACCCGATCATCGACGGGCACAACACCGGGCATCATGTGTGGGGCAAGTTCCTCAAGGACTACAAGCCGGCGGACTGGTAGGGGCACCAAGGGACACCCGTATGTCACCCTGAGCAGGGAACCCGCTGGATCGGGCACCCCTGCCCTACCGCACCTCGATCCCGGCCAGGATGTTCAGCCCGGTAAGCGGGTACCGGGTCGGGTGGCGCGCAGCGGGCGCCAGCAACGTCCGCAGGAAACGACCACGCATCGTGACCGAGATCCTCCGCGAGACCGGCAGCACCACTCCCGCACCAGCCGCCACGACCAGGTATTCGGTGTGATCGTAGCTGGGACATCCGACCCGTGCCGCCAAGGCGCGCAGCTGGGCACCCTGCACATCGGCGAGTGTGAGGCACTCCTCCCGCACCAGGTCGATGGCCAGGCCGGGACCGAGTGAGGCGAAGGCGCGACCGTTCCGCGTCAGGTCGAGCCGCGCGGCGGGACTGAACGACACGAATCGCTGCCCCTCACCGCTCCACGCATCGAGGTCGAGCGCGATCCCGAGCCCGTACCGCTCGCTCATCCCGTGGACCCAACTGACCTGGCCAGCGATACCCCACTCGACCGCATCGGGGTACCCGAGGCGCGACAGATCCCGCGACAACCGCCCGGGGCCAAGCGTGAACGACAGCGTCGATGGCCCCTGGGCAACGCTCAACCGCGGCATCATGCCGCATCCGAGGAGCAGCGTCAGCAGTGTCCAACCGACACGTGATCGTGTCATGACGACTCCAGGTCCGGAGAGTCCCCGGGGCCTGGCCGCGAGGCGGAAGTGGCGATTCGCCAGTCAGTTGCCGCATCGGCGGGCGGCGGCCCGGGGAAAGGGTGGCCAGGTCGGGGGTGAGGAGCTGGAGGATCCATGCCACCGGGGGTGCAGCGTAAGAATGGACGACGTCGCGGCACTAGATTGCCGTCGTCCTCTTCCCCACCCTTCCGCGGAGACCGACATGGCGCGCCGGACCACGCCGCTCGCCATGTCAGTGCTCATGATGGCTGCGTGCACTGCCCGCAACACTGCGGATGGGCTGGACGACCGCCTTGGGCTCCAGCCTCGCCTCACCCTCGACCTCCCGATGGCCAGCGGTGACTCGGTGCTGGTGGGCAGCCTCCGCGACGCGACACGGTTCCGGGATGGCCGGCTGGTACTCGCCGACGGCGAGCGCAATCGCCTGGTCTTCGTGGATTCGCTTGGCGCCGTGCTCGGCACCAGCGGTCGCGATGGCGAAGGCCCGGGCGAGTTCAGGATGCCAGGGTGGATGGAGACCTGCGGAAGTGATTCCCTCTTCGTGCTCGACCTGCGGACGCAGCTCATCTCGGTGCTCGATGCCGAGGGGCATTTCGCGCGGAGCTTTCGCCCGCCGCAGCGGGGCTCGGTGCTGATGGCATGTGGTGGTGACGGCCGCTTCGCCACCTTCGATGCCTCCGGCGTCCCACCGGTGCCGCTGCACCCGAGCGATCCCCCCCCGTTGTACCGCGGCGACCTGGTGAGCTACACCAGTACCGGCGACACGCTGATGCGTGTTCCCGATCTGCCGATCGGCCGGATCGGGATGCTCGGTACCCTGGCGGCGGTTGGCGTCGTGGACACGGTGGCGATCGTGGGGATCAGCTCCTCCCCCGAACTGCGACGCTACGGGCCCGACGGAACCCTCCTGGGCGTCGATTCGTTGCCGCTCGAAACTCGGCAGGTCACGGATTCGCTCTACAACGCGGAGATCGACCGGATGGTCAACAGCATGGGCGGCGACAGCGCGGTCAGGGCCCAGCTGCGAGGCATGCTCTCTCAAGTGCCCAAGCCCGACCTGGCCCCGCTGTACCAGCTCCTCCGCGTGTCCCCCGACGGCACCGAGTGGGTCGTGACCTCCCTCCCGACCGACCCGGAGACCGACCTCCTGGGCCGACGTCGCGATGGTCGGTTCCTCCATCTCACGCTGCCGGCCCAGCTCACGGTGTATGAAGTCGGCACTGACTACCTCCTCGGCAAGCTCGCCGACCAGGATGGCGAGGATCACCTGATGCTGTATCGTTGGGAGCTGCCAGCGCCCTAGTCGTTCCTTCGCGGGAGAGGCCATCGATGGACCGAGCGTCGCGCCGTTCCACCACCGCCGCCCTCGCCGTCGCCGGGGTGCTCGCCCTCGCGGTCTTCTGGCGCACCGCGTATCCCACCATCACCTGGTGGGATTCGGCCAGCTACAGCACCGCGGCCTACACCCTCGGGATCACCAACCCGCCGGGGTCACTCCTGCTCACCCTGCTCGGATGGCCGATCGCGCACCTGCCGATCGGCGACTCACCCGCCCGGCTGCTCAACCTCTTCGCCGGGGCCCTGGCGGCCATCACGACCCTCCTGGTGGCACGTACCGCGCTCCACCTCCGGCAATCGGCATCGTCCGGCGCTGCCGCGGACCCGAGCTTGCCGATCGCCCTCGGCGCCGCCGCCGGCGCACTCGGCTTGGCCTGGTCGGCCGACCTCTGGGAGCACGCGATCAAGTTCACGCCGTACATCCTGACGGCGCTCTTCACCGCACTGCTCCTCGCCACGATGCTCCGCTGGTGGCGGGACGCCGACGATCCCGGGGCGTGGCGCACCTTGCTGCTCCTCGGCCTGCTCTTCGGCATCGACTTCAGCGTGCATCGCACCAACACCCTGCTGGTTCCTGCCGCCATCCTCTGGGTGGCGATCCGGCGGCCGCGCACCCTGCGCGAGCCAACCTCGGTGCTGGCGGTGATCGGTGGCCTGGTGGCCGGACTCTCGCTGCAATTGCTGCTGATCCCGATCGCGCAGGCCACCACGTCGCCGCTCGACATGTTCGAGCCGACCTCGCTCGGGTCACTCTGGCGCTACATCTCGCTCGACGGCATCGGTGGGCACTTCCTGGTCAACTTGTGGCCTCGCCACTCACCGCTCCTCACCAATCAGGTGGCCGACCTGACCCGGGCCGCTGGCGACTCGTTCTTCGCGATCCACGGCCCACTGGGTTTCCTCGGCGCATTGCCGGCAGTGTTCATCGCACTCGGCGTCGTGACGCTGATGCGCCGGTCGCGACGGCTCGGCGTGGCATGGCTCATGGTGTTCCTGGTCCAGGCCGCCCTCACGGTCGCCTATTTCAACATCCCCGCCAACTTCTTCCGACCGTTCGATCGCCACTACCTGCCGATCTTCGTCACTCTCGGCGTGACCATGGCGTTCGGGATGGCCATCACCGTGGAACGGGCGCTGGTGACGGCCCGGGGCCGCCCGGCCGCTGCGTTCGCGGCGCTCGTCGCCGCCATCCTCCTTCCGGCCGCACAGCTCGCGACAAACTGGCGAAGCCACGACGCCTCGCAGCGCCACTTCACCGGTGACTATGCCCGGAACGCGCTCGAGGCACTGCCGCGCGATGCGATCTACTTCACCGCCGGCGACAACGACACCTTCCCGGTGCTCTATGCCCAGGCCGTCGAGGGCGTCCGACCCGACGTACGGGTCCTCAACCTGTCGCTCAGCAACACCGACTGGTACATCGAGCGCGAACGCCGCCGCGGAGCCACCCTGCCGCTGGCATTGACCGCGGCCGGACGCGACAGCCTGAGCGATGCCACGCCGGGTTTCACCATCCGGGTGCCGGTGGCCGAAACGGCCGACACGATCCCGCTCACGCCGGAGCCGATCTACCGGGGACGGTTCCAGCTGGCCGACGCGGTGCTGATCGACCTGCTCCGCACCAACCAGTGGCGGCAGCCCATCACCTTCGCCGTGACCGTCGGGAGTGCGGTCAACTGGTTGCAGCCACACCTGCGCCTGAGCGGGTTGTTCTGGCGGCTCGATCCGGAGACCGACGCCGGGACGGACCTCACCGTGCTGCGCCGGAACCTGCTGGAACGCTACGAATATCGCGGCTACGCCGACCCGGCGATCCCGCTCGACGACGTCACGGCTCGGATGATCGGCGGGGGATACGCGGCGGTGTTCCAGCTACTGGCCACCGCGGAGCGCGACCGAGGCGACCCCGCGGCGTGTCGGGCAGTGGTGGCGCGCTATCTGGCGGCGTTCCCGCTGGATCGGGTGCCGATGGGCGATGCGACGGCGGAGTCCCTGGATGCGAGGTGTGAAGGATGACCCTGCGTGCCTGCCGTCTCCTGCTGCCCTGCGTCGCTCTCCTGGCCGGCCGACTCGAGAGCCAGCAACCCGACCGGCACGTGATCTACCTCCACGCCCGCATCATGGAGGATTCGGGACGGCGGGCCGTCTCGCCGGAGTTCGGCCCCTACCGCTACGATGCAATTCTCGACTCGCTCCGCGGGGCCGGATTCGTGGTGCTGGCTGATCAACGCCCGCCCAATGCCAACTCCGAGCAGTGGGCCGAGCGCGTGGCCGGGCAGGTCGACTCCCTCATCGCGCACGACGTCCGACCGTCGGCGATCACCGTGATGGGCTTCTCCAAGGGCGGCTGGATCGCCATTCTCGCCTCGGCCCGGATCCGCGACCGCGACGTGAACTACGTGTTCATGGCGGCATGCGGACCCTGGACCAACGACAACGACTCCTTGCATGTGACCGGCAGGATCCTGTCGCTCTACGAGACCAGCGACAGATTGGGCGGCTCCTGCCAAGCGATGCTGGCCCGCCGGGGCGCCGGCCCCCCGCCGGTGGAGCTCCCTCTGTCGCTCGGGCTGGGCCACGGCACCTTCTTCGTGCCGCGCCAAGACTGGCTCCGACCGGCGGTTGCCTGGGTGCGAGGACAGGTCCCCTAGTCCCTGGCGCCCGGACCCACGGGTCGCAGGACCAGCATAACGCACTATTCGACAATGACTTGGGTGAGTATTCCGCCGCGGGAAGCTCCCGCCTCGGGTCGCCAGAGCTTGACACGACGGCCGGTCGTGCTCAAATATGAGCAGTGCTGATTTTTGAGCAATTGCCTTGACCCGGAGTTTCCGATGCCCAGGAAGCCGCGCCCCGAGGAGTTGAGCCGCCGCGAACGGCAGGTGATGGAAGTCCTCCACCGCCGAGGCCGCGGCACGGTGAGCGAGATCATGCGCGAGCTCCCCGACAAGCCGACCTATTCGGCGGTCCGCTCGGTGCTCCGGATCCTCGGCGAGAAGGGACTGGTCGATCACAGCGAGGATGGGGCGAAGTACGTGTACCGGCCCGCCACTCCCACCGAGGAGGCGCGGGAACACGTCCTCGCACGGGTGATCGACACCTATTTCGCCGGCTCGACGGAGCAGGCCGTCACCGCGCTCCTGCGGATGAGTGATGCCGACGTGAGCGACAGCGAACTCGAGTCGCTCCGACAGCGGGTGCGCGATGCCCGGGCCGGGGAGGGATGATCCCGATGTCCTCCCTGGCCCTGACGCACGCGTTGCCCACCGTGCTGGTGCTCCTCAAGGCGACGGCGATCCTGATTGCCGCACTGTTGCTCACCCTGGCGCTCCAGCGCTCCAGCGCATCGGCGCGCCACCAGGTGTGGTTGGTCGCCCTCGCCGGTCTCCTCGCCCTGCCGGCCATTGCGACGTTCGCGCCGGTTGGCTTCAAGGTGCTCCCGGCGGTGGTGACCGCGGAGAACACCGCCGGAAGCCGTACCGACGCGATCAACGATCGGGAAGGTGCCGCCGTCAGCGGCGTGACGACCGGACAGGATCGGCCCGCGACTCAGCGGTCGGTCGGCACCACGCCGGCCGCGCCCCGGCCGCTCTCGCTCGGGACGCTGCTCCTCGGCGCCTGGGCAGCCGTCGCCGCCGTGCTGTTGGGTCGTCTCCTCCTCGGGATGCTGGCCGTGCGGCGAATCGTCGGTACTGCCACCCCGCTCGAAGACGAGATGTGGCAGGCAACGCTCTACGAGATCGCCGACCGGCTGGGGATCGATGACGCCCCGGCACTGCTTCGGAGCGACCGGATCGCGATGCCGTTCGCCGCGGGGTTCCGCCGACCGCTGATCGTGCTCCCCGCCTCGTGCGACGACTGGCGCACGCCGCAGCGCGAGGCGGTGCTCATCCACGAGCTGGGGCATGTCCGTCGCCGCGACATGGTGGGCCACATGCTCGGCCGGGTTGCCTGCGCGCTGTACTGGTTCCACCCGCTGGTCTGGACGGCGGCACGACGGCTCCGCGATGCCAGCGAGCGCGCCTGCGACGATCTCGCCATCCGCCTCGGCGCAATTCCGAGCGATTACGCCCAGCACCTGCTCGACATCGTGACGACGGTGCGGCAGCCCAACACTCCCACCGCGGCAATCGCCATGGCACGCCGCAAGGAATTCGAGGGACGCATGCTCGCCATTCTCGACCCCGCCCTGCACCGTGGGGAGCCGTCGCGCGGCCGTACCGCCCTGCTCTCACTGAGCCTCGCGGGCTTCGTGGTCGCCGTGAGTGCGGCGGCCCCCGCACCCCGGGAAGCCCTGCCGCCGACGATCGCCAACCTTCCCGTGGCAGCGACCGTGCCGCCTGGGGCCGATGGCGAGCAGCCGATCGAGTCGCCGGGATCCTCCGGCCAGCGGACGACCCCGACACCGAACCCTGCGGCGGCACCGCGCCCGGCGGCGGAGCCCGAGCCGTTGAACGATGCACTCCGGATCGCCGATCGGCTGCTGCGCCAGCAGAACGTCCAGTTCACCATCGACCTCGGCAGCACCACCGCACCAGCGGACGAGAAGATGGACCTGCTGATCCGGGTGCTGAAGACCGACAGCAGCGCCAGCGTGCGTCGGGTGGCCGCGTGGGGGCTGGAACACTACGCCGGCGAAGCGGCCGCACAGGCCGAACTGGCACGGACGCTCGGCAGTGACGACGACCCGCGGGTTCGCAAGATGGCCGCCTGGGCATTGGCGCACGGGAGCGGCGAGACAGTCCTTGCGGCGCTTCGGAAGGCAGCCACAAGCGACGGCGACGCTGACGTGCTGGAGATGGCGATCTGGGGACTGGGAAGCAATGGCGACAGGGCCTCCGTGGGAGCCATCACTGCCGCGCTGTCGAACCCCGCGTCTGAGCGACTGCAGGGCACCGCTGCGTGGGCACTCGGCAAGGTGCGACCCGACAGGGCACCCGCCGCCCTGGTGGCGTTGCTCGGCTCGCCGAACAACCATGCGCGGCTCACCGCGGCGTGGGCGCTCTCCGAGATCGGCGACTCGACCACGATCCCGGCGCTGCAAGCGGCGCTCGACCGTCAATCCAACGACGACGACACCACCCGGGCCCTGCTCCGTGCCCTCATCAAGTGCGGCATCGGACCCGACGACCTGACGCGGTTCCTCTCCTCGTCGAGACCGGAACTCCGCCTGTTCGCGATCAAGGCGATGACCGGTGGTGGCGGTGTCGATCCCTGGCCCTGGCCGTGGCCGCGCCCGATCCCGATGCCTTGACCTGATCCAACACCCGCCGGGGTGGTCGGATTGCCCCGGCGGGTTTTTCACCGCCATGAGTGCTCATTTTTCACCACTTGACGACGACCGAGCTCGTCGCTGGAGACTCCTGATGCTCAAGCTCACCCTGGGGGCCGTCGCCGTCGTCACGGCCGGCAACCTGCTCCCGACGATCCCGGCCATGCCGAGGCCTGACGCACCGCCAACCATCGCTGCCGACATCCATGCCCTGATGGCCGAGGCGGAGACGGCGCCGCCCATCACCTGCATGCTCGCCGCCCGCTCGGTGGACAACGGCGGCTGGTTGCGCGCGGGCCGGGCACCGATTCATCCGCTCGATGTTGCCAACGATCCGGCGTCGTGGGAACGGCAGGGCTCCCTCTCGGGTGATGAGGTCGCCTACCTGCTCGATCGCCTCGTCACCGGCAACGGTTGCACCAGGGAGATCGCGGTCCGGCTGCTGGCACGCGACGAGAGCGGCGCGGCGCGCGCCGGCCTCACCGCTGACCTGCGATCGCCCAACGCCGGCCTGCGTGCCGTGGCGGCATTCGGGCTCGGGTTGATCGGCGAGGATGCCTCGGTCGATCCGCTGCTGGCGGTGATCGGCGATGCCGATCCCGCCCCCCGCGTGAACGCGGTGTGGGCGCTGGGCCGGATCGGCAACGGACGCGCCTTTCGTCCGGTGCTTCGCACCCTCGACGACGGCGATGCCAGGGTCAGGACGGCAGCCGCCGAGACGCTTGGACAGCTCGACTCGACTGCTGCGGTGGCGATGCTGATTCGCCACTTGCGGAGCGATGACGCGGCGTCGGTCCGGCGCACCTCCGCATGGGCGCTGGGCCAGCTCGATGCGGCCGAGGCGATCGGCGCGCTCGGCGAGGTGCTCGGGCGCGATCGCGACGCCGAGGTGCGCGAGATGTGCGCCTGGGCCATCGGCAGCATCGACAAGCCCGGGGCCGACGCAGTGCTGCTGGCCGTGGTGCGCCGCGACGACAATCCACGGGTCCGGGAGACGGCGGCCTGGGCGCTTGGCAGCCGGGACGACCAGGCCAACGCCGGGGCGCTCGGTGAGGCACTCGGCGCTGAGCAGGAAACCCGGGTGCGGGCCACGATGGCCTGGGCGCTCGGCTCGATGCGACCGGATCGCGCGCCGACCAGCCTGATTGCCGCGGTGAACGACGACAACGACCGTGTGCGTGAGACGGCGGCGTGGGCAATCTCGGAGATCCGCGACAGCAGCGCGTTGCCGGCGCTGCGGCGGGCGATGAGCCGCACCGACAACGGGTCGGGCACCCAGCGCGCGCTGCTGCGGGCCCTGGTCCGTTCCGGCGAGAGCGATGCGCAGCTGCTCACGTTGTTCGACGCCAAGGATGCCAGGGTGCGCGAGTATGTGGCACGATCGCTCGCCGGCGGAACGCACATCGACGTGTGGCCGTGGCCGATGCCGCGCCCGAGGCCGTTTCCGTGAAGCGCGCCCTCCTGCTTGGCACCGTGCTCGCGCTGCCCGTGCTGGTCCATGCCCAGTCGGCCGACACCGTCCGCGCAGTGCGCACCGATCAACCGGTGGTGCTCGACGGTCGCGATGACGACGCGGTGTGGCAACTGACCACCCCCACCGGGGGCTTCCTGGAGATCCGCCCCGACGAGGGCGGCACGCCCGATCAGCGCACCGAGTTCCGGGTGGCGTACGACCCGGCCAATCTCTACGTCTTCGTCCGGCTCTACGACACGGCCCCCGACAGCATCGTGGGGCTGCTGGCGCGACGCGACGAGGGTACCGCATCGGACCACGTGACCCTGATGCTCGATTCGTATCACGATCGACGAACCGGATTCGAGTTCCTGGCGAACCCGGCCGGGACCAAGTCGGACTTCGCGATCTACAATGATGGCCAGGAAGACGTCGCCTGGGACGCCGTCTGGGACGTGGCGACGCGAATCGACTCGCTCGGCTGGACCGCCGAATACCGAATTCCGTTCTCCCAGCTCAGGTTCTCGCCGGGTGATGACCTCACCTTCGGGATCATGGTCTGGCGCAACCTCCAGCGCTACACCGCGCAGGCCAGCTGGCCACTGTACCACCAGTCGCGCACTGGATTCGTGTCGCAATTCGGCGAGCTGGTGGGGCTTCGCGGGGTGGAATCGCCGCGCCGGGCCGAGCTGGCACCCTACGTCCTGACACAGAACGAACCGGTCGGCGGAGCGAACCTGGGCGAGCGGCACCAGGCGATCAGCGTTGGTGGTGACCTCCGCTATCGGGTGACCAGCAATTTCGCCCTCAACGCCACGGTGAACCCGGACTTCGGCCAGGTCGAGGCCGACCCGGCCGAGCTGAACCTGTCGGCCTTCGAGACCTTCTTCGGCGAGCGGCGACCGTTCTTCGTGGCGGGCGCGGGGATCTTCGACTTCCGGGTCAACTGCTTCGCGGTGGTCGACTGCAACACCGGTGAGGGGCTCTTCTATTCAAGGCGGATCGGACGGTCGCCCGCCCTCGCTGGCGTGTATGGTGACGCCACCACGCCGACCGCGTCGCGGATCATCGGGGCCGCCAAGCTCACCGGGCGCACCTCGGGCGGTTGGTCGGTCGGGATGCTGGATGCCGTGACCAATCGGGTGGTCGGCAGTCAGGACCGAACGGTTGAACCGACCACCAACTATGCGGTCACGCGCATCAGTCGCGATCTGCGCGAAGGTCGCACATCATTCGGACTGATGGCCACCGGGGTGAATCGCCTGCTCGACCTGGACAGCGACCCATACCTCCATGCCAGCGCCTATTCCGGCGGAGTGGACGCGCGGCACCGGATCGGCAACTACGAGTTTTCGGGGTCACTGATGGCCAGCCGGGTGGCCGGGACCGCGGCAGCGATCACCCGCACCCAGGAGGCCCCCGCCCACTACTTCCAGCGTCCCGGCGACGCGCGCGAAGTGGACTCGACACGCACGTCGCTCAACGGCGGCTCGGCCGAGGTGCGCTTCGGCAAGGTCGGTGGGCTCCACACCAGGTTCGAGACTGGCTACGCCCGCCGGTCGGCCGGCTTCGAGCTCAACGACATCGGCTTCCTGAGCCGGGCCGGAGACCAGAGCTGGACCAACTGGTTCCAGGTGCGCTGGACCACCCCCAACCGGGTGTTCCGGCAGCTCAACTGGAACTTCAACTGGTGGCAGTATTGGTCGGTCGAGGGGCTGCCCACCGATCGGGCGTTCAACACCAACATCCATACCCAGTTGGCGAACCGGTTCTGGTTTCACCTCGGCGGCACGATGACGGTCGGGGACGTCTACTGCGACCGCAACTGCAGCCGGGGCGGCCCCGCCCTCCGGACCGGGCCTCGATTCGCGCCGTGGGGCGGGATCGAGGGCGACAATCGCCATGCAGTCGTCCCGTCGCTGTGGTTCAACTACACCCGGCAGGATGGCGGCCGGAGCACGTACTTCAAGCTCAACCCGCAGGTGCGGCTGAAGGTCGGCACGCGTCTCTGGACCTCCCTGGCTGCCAACGTGAGCCACAACCACGATGACAGTCAGTGGTTCGGCAATCCGGTCGACGACGCCGGCACCACCCACTACACCTTCGCCGAACTCGACCAGCGGACCCTGGGGCTGACCTGGCGGCTCAACTACACCTTCTCGCCGACGGCGTCGCTGCAATGGTACGCCAATCCGTTCCTCTCGAAGGGGAGCTACAGCCGGGTGCGCGAGCTCGCGGATCCCAGCGCGGCACGCTATCAGGATCGGTTCCAGGCCTACGAGGGCGAGGGCGCCGCCGACCCCGGCGGATTCAACGTCCGGTCGTTCACCTCCAACGCCGTGTTTCGGTGGGAATACCAGCCGGGCTCAACGCTCTTCGTGGTGTGGTCGCAGGGCCGTTCGGCATACGATCCCCGCCGCGGCAACGATTCGTTCACGGACGACCTCGGCAACCTCTTCGGCCAGCGCGCCAACGACCGGTTCCTGGTGAAGGTGAGCTACTGGCTCAATCGATAAACGATAGACGATAGACGATAGACGATAGACGCTGGCCTGGTCGCCTTCCCGCGGAGGCGCCACCTTGGCGCGCAAGTCGGCCCGCGAGCACGTCTATCGTCTATCGTCTATCGTCTCTCGTCTCTCGTCTATCGTCTCTCGTCTATCGTCTATCGTCTATCGCACTTCCTCCACCTCGTCGTAGCCGATCACCGGTGCCCAGAGTGACACATCGCCACCGAGGGCGAAGTGGAGGGTGACCGCGACCGAGTCGCCGCGGGCGAAGGTCGGCAACGGCGGCGAGAGCATCAGGTGGGTGCCGCCGGGGGCAAGGGTGAGGGAGGTGCCGGGCGCGATCGGCAGCGCACCGACGCCCTGCATTCCCTCACCGTGGAACATCACCATCGCACTGCTGGAGCTGAGCGCGCTCAGCAGCGTATCGGCCCCGCTCCCGGCGTTGGTCACGGTGAAGTACACCGGCATCGGCGCGTCGGCGAATGGCGGCAGGGCGTAGATGGTGTGGATCCGGAGCCCGCCCGACGTCACCGTGGCGTCGCGAACCCGCTGGAGCAGGGGATCGGGCTGGCGGCAGGCAGCCAGCGCCAGGGCAATGAGCCCCACCTTGGCGATTCTGGTCATGCGGGGCAATTTAGGTGGGTTGGCTCTACACTCGCATGCGCGAAACCCTCGACGGAGCAACGACTGATGCGGTTGGGACGCGGACTCCTGGCACTCGGCACTCTTGCGGCCCTCACGGCGGCGGCCAGCCCTGCACACCACGACGCGATGCGGCACCTCCGTCTCACCGCCTCGAACCCCGCCAAGGACACTGTCCTCTCCGCCGCCCCGGCCAGGCTCGAGCTCTGGTTCTCCGAGGCGCCGTCGCTCAAGCTCACCCGGGTCAGCCTCACCGGCCCGGTCGGGCTGGTGAAACTGGGCAAGCCTTCGCTGGCCGCGACCGACAAGGCCCCGGTCGTGGTCCCTGTCGGCGGCGAGATGCCGGCTGGGGCCTACACCATCACCTGGCGCACCGCCAGCGACGACGGGCACCCGGTGAAGGGCACGATTCCGTTCAGGGTGAAGTAGGCCGGAGCCCGTTCGGGCTCACTTCTTCCGCGCGCCGGCCCACACAAGTCCGGCGCCCACCACGATCGCCGCGATTCCGGCCCACAGCGGGATGGGCCGCTCGTGGTCGGTGGTCACCGACACGTCACCAACCTCAAGCACCTTCTCTCTCGTGGTGAATGACCCGCCGTTGATGGTGACCCATCCACCAGCAAGGATCAGCAGGATTCCGATGATGGCCGCCACGCGCATGGGGACTCCGGGTCGGGGTGGTTCAAGGCACCGGGCAGGTATCGAGGGTACCCCAGTCCTCCCCGGATGCTCCGTCTCCCCAGGGGGCGACCCGTCCCAGGACCGGGCCGCCGACATCCATTACCCGGCCCGCCGGGGGAGGTCGCCATCCGACTGCTGCTGATCGAGGACGACGCCCAGCTGGCCGCCGTGGTGGCCGGTGGGCTTGCCGAGCAGGGGTTCCAGGTGGAGCGGACGGCAAGCTTCGCCACCGGATTGTCGCGCCTCCTCGAGGCCCCGTGGGACCTCGCGATCCTCGACGTCGCCCTCCCGGGCGGCTCCGGCTTCGAGCTCTGCCGCCGGGCCCGTGCCGCCGACGTCACCACTCCGATCCTGATGCTCACCGCCCGCGATGCCGTGGCCGACCGGGTGACCGGCCTCGGGGCGGGAGCCGACGACTATCTGGTCAAGCCATTCGCCTTCGCGGAACTGGTCGCCCGGCTCCGGGCACTGGCACGTCGCCCGGCGGCGATGCAGGCGGAACTGGTGAAGATCGCCGACCTCGAGATCGACCTCGCCGGTCGCACCGTGCACCGCGCGGGAAAGTCGATCGTGCTCACCGCCAAGGAGTGGACCCTGCTCGAGGTGCTTGCGCGCCATGCTGGCCGGGTCGTCGACCGTCCCACCATTGCCGCGGCCGTCTGGGACGAGAACCACGACCCGTTCACCAACGTGCTCGAGGTGCTGGTGCGTCGACTGCGGCGCAAGATCGACGACGGCCACGCCAACCGGCTGCTCGAGACGGTCCGCGGCGCCGGCTACCGACTCGGCGCGTGACCGACACCACCTCGCCACTCGGCGCCGTCCGTCGCCGCCTCACGCTCTGGTTCCTGGTCACCATCGGCCTGGTGATCGTGGTGCTCGGCGGCGGCCTGTTCCTCGCCATTCGTCACCAGTTCCGCACCGAGCTCGACGCCTCGCTGTTGCGAGCCACCCGCGAGATCGAGCGCGCCGCCGGGATCCGCGCGATGGAGGCGCAGGGTCCCCAGCCGGTGGTCGATGCGCTCGACGAGCTGCGGATTCCCGACCGCACACTCTATCTCGTCGAGACCGACGGCACACCGATCCGGCCCGAGACCGTTGCACCATGGATTCGCGATGCCGCCCGACAGGCCGGCATGACCGGATTGGTCGACTCCGAGCGAGAGGACGACGGCGAACGACTTCTCCGGCTCCACGCCGAGCGGTTCACGCTCCCCGATGGCCGCGTGCAGGTGGCGGTGGTGGTGGCCGACGAACTCGAGCTGGAGCAGCGATATGCCTCGCTGATCGCCGCCTTCGGGGCAGCCGCGCTCGCCGCGCTGCTGCTGGTGGCGGCGGCGGCCGCGCTGCTGGTGCGCAAGTCGACCGACCCGGTCGAGCGCAACATCGCGCAGATGCAACGATTCATGGCCGACGTGGCTCATGAGCTGCGCACCCCGGTGGCCGTGCTCCGCGCACGCACCGACGTGGCGCTGCAACAACCGCGCGATCCCGCCGCGTATCAGGAGACGCTCCGGGAGATCGACGCCGAGCTGCGCCGGGTGAGCACCCTGGTCGACGACCTCCTCACCCTGGCGCGCGCCGACGCCGGGGAGCGGCCCACCCGTCGCGAGTCGCTCTTCCTCGATGATGTGACCCTCGACGCCTGCGACGCCGTGCGCGATCTCGCCCGGCTCGGCGGAGTGGAGCTCGAGGTCGGCCGATTCGAGGAAGCGGCGGTGACCGGCGACCCGGGCCTGTTGCGCCAACTGCTGCTGATCCTGCTCGACAACGCGATCAAGTACACCCCGGCGGGGGGACGCGTGACGGTGGAAGTCGGCATGGCCGACGGACGCGCCCGAGTGGCGATCCGCGACACGGGACCGGGGATCCCACCGGGAGAGCTGCCGCACGTGTTCGAGCGCTTCTATCGCGGCGAGCGCCCGAGTCAACGGGAGGGCACCGAGACCGGCGCCGGACTGGGGCTCTCAATCGCGCGCTGGATCGCCGAGACGCACGGCGCCGAGCTCCGACTCGTCTCCCCGCCGGAAGGCGGGACGCTGGCCACCCTGGGATTCCGGTGACCCCGGCTGACAGGAGCCTGTCAGGTGGTCGGCAGTATCCTTGTCACGATGATCGGCCCTCCCAGATCGACCCGAGTCCTGGCCATCCTGCTGGCGATTCCGGCCATGATCGGTGCCCAGACTCCCGCCCCGCTCGGTCGGGCGGACGCCATCGCCCGGGCGCTCGGAGCGGCACCGGCACTCCGGATCGCCGCGGCTGACACTGCGATGGCGGCCGGCGCACTGCTTGACGCCCGCCTCCTCGCCGATCCCACCCTGAGCACCAGCTGGACAAAATCGGTGCCACGCTGGCATGCCGAAGTCGAGTGGCCGCTCGGCCTCTTCGGCTCGCGCGGAGCTGCGACCCGCGCCGCTCGTGCCTGGCGCCAGGTGGCCGATGTTCGCTGGCAGGTGGTACTGGCGTCGGTCGTCACGGCGGTCGACACCAGTTACACCAGGGCACTCGAGGCCCGGGATCGTGCCGAGCTGAGCCGTCTGGATGCCGATGACGCCACCGAATTGCTGCGTATCGCAACCGCACGACGTGACGCCGGCGATGCCAGCAGCTTCGAGGTGGAACTGGCCCGACTCGAGTCCGGTCGACTGGCCGCCGCCGCGAGCAGCGACTCGCTCGCCGCAACCGGAGCGATGCTCGACCTCCAGCTCGCGATCGGGACGGGCGATTCCGCGTGGACGCTCTCCGATTCGATGGCGATCCCGTTGGGGCCCCCTCCCGCCTCACCACCGGCACCCCTCGCCGTCCGCTCGGCCCAGGCGGCCCTGACGGCGGCCGGCCTCGACGTGGCCGCTGCCCGCCGGGCGCGATTCCCGGGAATCAACTTGCTGACCGGAATCGAATTCGGCGATCCGTCTGGTGGCGAGAGCGGTGTCCTGCCAGTGCTCGGGCTCTCGATCCCCTTGCCGCTCTACAACCGCGAACGCGGCCGGGTGGCGATGGCGGAGGCCGGGCGCGATCGGGCCGATGCCGAGCTGGTCTCGACGCGTGCCGAGATTGCCAGCCTGATGACACGGACCAGGCGTGCGGCCACCGTGGCGCGCGATCTCCTGGCCCGTGACGAAACCCTGTTGGCCAGCGCCGACCAGGTCGTGACGATGTCGCGCAGCGCCTATCGCGAGGGTGAGTCGCCACTCTCGGCGGTCATCGAGGCGCGACGAACCGCCCGCGAGATTCGCCAGGCCCACCTCACCCATGTGGCCGATCTGCTGGTGGCCGACGCCGTGTTGCGCTTCCTCGCCACGCCAGAGACCGGGAGCATGCCATGACCCGCCGAGTCGCGATCGCCCTTGCCCTGTTGCTCGGCGCCGGATGTGGTGGCGACGAGGAAGCCCCGCCAGCCGAGCCGCTGGTGGCCGCTGCCACGGCGCCGGTGATCCGTGGCGACTTCACTCCGACGATCCGCGCCAGTGGCACGGTGGTGGCGCGATCGGGAGCACTGGCACGGCTGGCCGCGCCCGCCCCCAGTCGGGTGACGGCGGTACACGTCAACCTCGGCGATCGCGTGGCGGAGGGCGCCCCGCTGGTCACCCTCGATGCCCCGCTCTTCAGCGCCGACAGCGCCGGTTCGGCCGCGGCGCTCACCGCGGCCCAGGCCGCCTGGGAGCGTGCCGTCCGGCTGCAGCACGACGGGATCGTCCCGGCCCGCGAGGTCGAGCAACGGGCCGCCGAGCTGGCCCAGGCCAGGGCGGCAGCCGCCACGTCGCGGCGCAATGCCGAGCTCTCGGTGCTCAAGGCCCCGATGGCCGGAGTGGTGACCGCACTCGACGCGGCGCTCGGTGCATCGGTTGATCCCGGGACGATGCTGGTGGAGATCGTCGATCCGCGCTCGCTCGATGTGGCGATCGCACTCTCACCCGACGATGCCGCGCGGGTGCGCCCCGGGATGCACGTCACGATCACCGCCGCGGGAATCGAACCGCTGGATGCGCGGGTCGTCACGATCGGCGCGGTGGTCGATCCCGCGTCTCGGACGGTGACGGTGCGGGCGCGTCCGCTCGCCTCGACCGCGCTGCGAGTGGCCCAGACGGTGCGCGCCGAGATCGCACTGCCGACCGTGACCGATGCGACGCTGGTCCCGGCCAGCGCGATCGTGCCCGAGGGTGACAGTGTCGTGGTCGTGTTCACGGTCGATTCGTCGCGTGTGGTGCACCGCACCCCGATCACCATCGGCGAGCGTTCCGACAGTGTCGTGACTGTCCGCCAGGGAATCAGCGCGGGTGAGATGGTGGTCACCGCCGGGGCGTTCGCCATGGTCGACGGCGCGGCACTCGACCGCAACACCGGATCACGCCCGTGACCGAGCCCGGCCGGGGACGGTGGCTCACGGTCCACCGCCGTGCGGTGTACCTGGTGGTGGCGCTGCTCAGCGCCGCCGGGATTCTCGCCGCGCTGCGCCTCCCGTCGGCGATCTACCCCGAACTGCGCTTCAGCCGGATCACCATCGTGGCCCAGGGCTCCGCCCTGGGCGCACGGCAGGTGCTCTTCAGCGTCACGCGGCCGATCGAGGAGGCGGTATCGATCGTCCCCGGGGTGAGCCGGGTCGAGTCGCGCTCGATCCGCGGTGGCAGCGAGACGACCGTCACCTTCGCGAGCGGCACCGACATGCCGATCGCCCTGCAGCAGGTCCAGTCGCGGATTGCCCAGGTCCAGCCCGAGTTCCCGGCCGGGGTCTCGACCCAGATCGAGCAGCTCACCCCGGCGCTCTTCCCGATCCTGTCGTACAACCTCGAGGGAGGCGACCCGGCCACGCTGTACGACATCGCCCGCTACCAGATCAAGCCGGTCTTCTCGCGAGTGCCGGGAGTGGCCCGCGTCGATGTGATGGGGAGTGTCGAGCGCGAGGTCGAGGTGGTGGCCGACCCGGTGCGACTCGCCAATGCCGGGGTGAGTTGGGACGAGCTCGCCGAGGCGATCCGTGACGGCACCACGGTCCAGGCCGTGGGTCGCTTGCCGGAGAACTACCGGCAGTACCTGATCGTCTCGGCCACCGAGGCACATTCCGCCGATGCGGTCCGCGCGATCGCCGTCCGGCCGGGGCTCACCGTCGGCGATGTGGCAACGGTGCGGGTCGGCACCACCGACCCCGTCAAGGCAATCACCGGCAACGGCCGGCCGGCGGCGCTGCTCAACGTGAGCCGCCAGGTCGGCGGCAACACCGTGGCGATCGCCGACTCGATTGCCGGAGCCGCGCGTATCTTCGCCGCCGAGCTGCCGGCGGGCGTCCGGCTGGTGCCGGTCTACGACCAGGCCGAGCTGGTGCGCGATGCCGTCCGCTCGGTGCGCGACGCGATGCTGATTGGTGCGGTGCTCGCCGTGCTGGTGCTGCTCGCCTTCCTGCGCGAACCGAGGATCACGGCGATCTCCGCCTCCGCGATCCCGCTGACCATGGCGATCACCGTCCTGGTCATGGCCTTGATCGGACAGACCTTCAACCTGATGACGCTGGGCGCGATGGCGATCGCCATCGGGTTGGTGATCGACGATGCGGTGGTGGTGACCGAGAACATCGTCCGGCACGTGCGAATGACCCCGGATCGGGTGCGCGCGGTGCACGAGGCGGTGGGCGAGCTGGGGTGGCCGGTCACCTCGTCGACCCTCACGACGGTAGTGGTCTTCCTGCCGCTGGGGCTGCTCACCGGCGTGGAGGGGCAGTTCTTCCGCGCGCTCTCGATCACCCTCACCGTCGCCGTGCTGGTCTCGCTCCTGCTCGCGTTCACGATCATCCCGCTGCTCTCCGCCCGCTACCTCCACGGCGGGCCCGATCCCGGCACCGCGAATGCGGCGCCGCGACTCGACCGACTCACCACCGCATACGCGCGCAGCCTCGAGGCGGTGCTCAATCATCGTACGATGGCGATGGCGGTCGCCGTGCTCCTGTTGGTGGGCGGCCTGCTCACCTACCGCGTGGTCGGCACCGGCTTCCTCCCCGAGATGGACGAAGGGGCCTTCGTCCTCGACTACTTCACGCCGGGAGGCACCGCACTCGCCGAGACCGACCGGCAGATGCACGTGGTGGAGCAGATCCTGGCGGGGATCCCGGAGATCGCCGGGACGTCACGCCGCACCGGCGCCGAGATGGGGCTTTTCGCCACTGGCCAGAACACCGGTGACCTCGTGGCGCGGCTGGTTCCAGCCAGCCAGCGGCATCGGTCGACCCAGGAGGTGATCGACGACGCGCGCCAGCAGATCGAGACCCAGCTGCCGGGTCTCCGGATCGAGTTCGTCCCGATCCTTTCCGACGTGCTCAACGACCTCGCCGGGGTGCGTTCCCCGGTGGAGATCAAGCTCTTCGGTCCCGACCTCGACATCCTCGAGGATTACGGCCGCAGCCTCGCCGCGGAGCTCGAACCGATCGCCGGCCTCGAGGATCTCTATGACGGCGTGAGTGAACGCGCCGCCGAGATGCGGCTGGAACCGCGCGACGACGAGCTGCGACGGGCGGGGCTCACCGTGGGCGACCTCGACCGCCAGGTGGAGAGCGCCATGCTCGGGCGAGACGCCGGTGAGGTGGTGCTCGACGATCGCACCATCCAGATCCGGGTGCGGGCACCGGATTCGCTCCGCACATCGCCAGCGGCCATCGCCGCACTGCCGATCGTGGTGCCCGGGCGCGCCACGCCGGTCTCCCTGACGACCTTCGCCACGCTGCATCCCGGTGAGACACGTGACGAGCTGCGCCGCGAGAACCAGCAGCAGCTGATCACCATCACCGCCGACCTGGCCAGCCGCTCGCTCGGTGACGTGATGCGCGATGTGCGCCGTGTCGTGGCGGCCACGCCACCGCCGGCCGGCGTCCGGGTCGAGCTCGCGGGCCAGTACGCCGGCCAGCGGGCGGCCTTCCGCACCCTGCTGCTGGTGCTGGCGCTCGCGGCGATGAGCGTGGTGACGGTGATGGTGGTGCAGTTCCGCTCGTTCATCGAGCCGGTGGTGATCCTGCTCGCCGCGCCGCTGTCATTCGTGGGTGGACTGATGCTGCTGCTGGTCACCGGCACCCCGCTCAACGTCGCCTCGCTGATGGGATTCATCCTGCTGGTGGGTCTCGTGGTCAAGAACGGCATCATCCTGCTCGACGTGACCCAGCACCGGCTGCAGGGTGGCAGCGACCTGCGCGAGGCGATCAGTGCCGCGGGCCAGGTGCGGCTCCGACCCATCCTGATGACCACCCTCTGCACCCTGGTCGGGCTCTTTCCGCTCGCGCTCGGCCTCGGTCCCGGCAGCGACCTCCAGCGCCCGCTCGCGCTCACCGTGATCGGCGGGCTCGCCCTCTCCACCCCCGTCACCCTCTACCTCGTTCCCATCCTGCTGGTGGCCATCCGGTCGCGGCAGGCACACCCCGAAAGGAGTTCGTCGTGATGACCCACAAGACCCGACTCGCCCTGCTGCTGTTCCCGTTGTTCACCGGTGCCGTGCTGACCGCCTGTGCCGAGAAGGGCGAGCAGGGCGAGGCCGCCGAGGCTGGTGAAGCCGCGGAGGCCGGCGAGACCGCCGAGGCGCCGGAAGCGGCGGAAACCGCCGAGTCGGCCGCCGCCTTGCAACAGGAGGCCAAGGTGGCCGAGGTCGATGCGCGGGCCACCGCCCTGGCCGCCGTTCCCGGCGGCACGATTGACGACTTCGAGCTGGAGCGCGAGGGTGGCGCCCTGATCTACTCGTACGACATCAAGGTCGCCGGCAAGGATGGCATCGACGAGGTCCACATCGATGCCATGACGGGCAAGCTGCTCTCGAACGACCACGAGACCGCCGCCGACGAGGCCAAGGAGGCGAAGGAGGACTCGGCCAAGGCGATGTAGCCCTGCCCGCAGGCGGCCCAGCCGGTCACGGTCGGGCCGCCGCCTTGCGCCGCAGCCGCTTTTCCGTTGCTTTCTGCGATGGACATCACTTCTCGACAGCGCGCCAAGATCCCCGAGCTGCCACCCCGGCTGGAGGGACTGGCCGCCCTGGCCGTCAATCTCTCCTGGAGCTGGCACCGCAAGGCCCGGGGGCTCTTCCGCCGCATCGATCCCGTGGTCTGGCGGCTCTGCCACCACAATCCGATCACCCTGCTCCGTCGCGTCCCGGTCGAGCGGCTCGAACAGCTCACCCGCGAACCCGACTTCCTGGCCCACTACGACCAGGTGATGGAGTGGTTCGCCGTGGAGAGCTCGGCGATCAACGGCTGGTTCCGGGAGGCGTATCCCGACCTGTCCACCGAGTTCCCGGTGGCGTATTTCTGCGCCGAGTTCGGGCTGCATTCCTCGGTGCCGATCTACTCCGGCGGTCTCGGTATCCTGGCCGGTGACCACTGCAAGACCGCCTCGGACCTCGCCCTGCCGTTCGTGGGTGTGGGCCTGTTCTACAAGAAAGGCTACTTCGACCAGCAGATCCGGCCCGACGGTTGGCAAGAGGATGGCGAGGAGCGGATCAACCCCGACCTGACGCCGTTGGTGGCGGTTCCCTCGCCGCACGGCCATGACTGGCTCACCCAGGTGGAGACCTTCGGCCGGACGATCCGGATTCGGGTCTGGACCATGACCGTGGGCCGGGCGCCGCTCTACCTGCTCGACACCGACATTCCGGAGAACGATCCCGAGGACCGCTCGCTCACCAGCAAGCTCTACTCCGGCGGCCTGCCGATGCGGCTCCGCCAGGAATGGGTGCTCGGCGTGGGGGGGGTGCGGGTGCTCCGGGCGCTGGGGATCACCCCGGCAGCGTGGCATGCCAATGAGGGCCACGCCGGCTTCCTGCTCCTGGAGCGGGTGCGCGAGGCGATGTTGACCGGTTCCGAGTTCGGTGAGGCCGTTCGTCAGGTGCGCCGCACCAGCATCTTCACGACCCACACACCGGTTCCTGCGGGCCACGACCACTTCGAGGTGGCCAGTGTGACCCAGTGCGCGGGTGCCGAGTACCTGGCCGATTTCGGGCCGGCCGCAACCCGGGTCCTCGGCCTCGGTGTCCACCCCCGCCGGGAACCGACCCAGTTCCACATGACCGTGCTTGCGATTCGGCTGGCCGGGCACGTCAACGGGGTGGCCCAGCGGCACGGCGCCGTGTCGCGCGAGCTCTGGGGCGACCTCTGGAGCGACCGCCCGACCGACGAGGTCCCGATCGGGGCGGTGACCAACGGCGTGCACCTCGCCACGTGGATGGCCAACCCGGTGATGCGCCTGCTCGATCACCACCTGGGCCACGACTGGGATACGCGGCGGGACGAGACGGAGACCTGGGACGCGGTGCTCGGCCTCGATGCGCGAAAGGTCTGGGCGGTGCACCGCGAGCTCAAGGACTCGCTGCTGCAGCACGTGCGCGAGGACGCCCGCCGACGCTGGACGACGACCTGGCACGAAGCGGCCCAGGTGGTGGCCGCCGGCACGCTGCTCGATCCGAACGCGCTTCACCATCGGCTTCGCCCGGCGCTTCGCCACCTACAAGCGGGCCAACCTGCTCTTCCGCGACGTGGAACGACTGCGCCGCCTGCTCACCGACCCGCGCCGGCCGGTGCAGGTGGTGGTCGCCGGCAAGGCACATCCGCAGGATGATCCCGGCAAGGAGGTCCTCCGGTCGCTCTATTACTTCACCCGTGATTCGGTGTTCGAGGGTCGGGTGGCGTTTCTCGAGGACTACGACATGCACCTGGCCCACCTGCTGGTGCATGGGGTGGACCTGTGGCTGAACGTCCCCCGGGTGCCGCTCGAGGCCAGTGGCACCAGTGGGATGAAGGCGGCGCTCAATGGGGTCCCGCAGCTCTCCACGCTCGACGGCTGGTGGGAGGAGGGCTCCACCGGTCGGAACGGCTGGACGATTCCACTCGCCGACCCCCAGGGCGACGTGGATGCGGCCGATGCCGAGGCGCTCTACCAGCTGCTCGAGAACGAAGTCGTGCCGATGTGGTATGATCGAGATGATGATGGGGTGCCACAGGCATGGGTCCAGCGGATGAAGGAGTCGATCCGCGTGGCCGGGCGCCGCTTCACCTCACGCCGAATGATGCAGGACTACACGGCCCAGTACTACGCCCCGATCCTGCGCCACGATCCGTTTCCCGACGACCCACCACTGACTTGAGTCGATGACCGCGACACCACTCACCCTGCCGACTGTCGATGGCACCGTCCCGACGGTGGTGCACCTCAGCGCCGAGTACTATCCGTACGCGCGCACGGGGGGGCTGGCGGAGGCCGCGTGGGGGCTGCACCGCTTCCAGCACCAGCGGGGAATGCGCACGGCGGCGATCATGCCGCTCTACCGCACGGTGCGCCAGCATCTCCGTGAACCGGAGCCGGTCGGTGAGCCGTGGTCGCTGCGCTTCGGCCACCGGACCGAGACGTTCCGGCTCTGGCGCGACCGCGCGCCAGCCTCGGGCACGCCGACCTGGTTCATCGACCATCCGGGGCTCTTCGACCGCGATGGCATCTACGGGGAGCGGGGGCAGGACTATCCCGACAACCACCTCCGGTTCGCCATGTTCTCGGCGGCGGCGGTGTCGGCCCTCCCCGCGATCACCGACGACCCGGTCCTGCTCCATATCCACGACTGGCATGCCGCACTGGCTGCGGTGTACCTGCGGACCTGGTGGGCCGGCGATCCGTGGTTCGGCCGGATTCCGGTCGCCCTCTCGATCCACAACGGCGGCTATCAGGGCCACTTCCCTGCCGATGTCATCCCCGAGATCGGCCTGCCGTGGTCGGTGTACTCCTGGGACCGGCTCGAGTGGCACGGCCAGACCAACTACCTCAAGGGCGGGCTGACCCACTGCGATGCGGCCACGACCGTGTCGCCGAGCCATGCCAAGGAGTTGCGCACTCCCGAGGGCGGTTTCGGCCTCCATGAGAATTATCTCGCCATGGGTGAGCGCTTCACCGGGGTGCTCAACGGCATCGACATGGCGGAATGGGACCCGGCGACCGACCGGCACATCGCCGAGCGGTACGACGCGACGACCCTCGATGGAAAGCGGAGCTGCAAGGCCGACCTGCAGCGCCGTTTCGGCCTGCCGGCGAACCCGTTCGTGCCGGTGGTGGCGCTGGCCGGGCGGATGGTGACCCAGAAGGGGCTCGAGCTGGTGGTGCACAACCACGGCCTGCTGCAGCTGCCGGCCCAATTCGTGTTCCTCGGCAGTGGTGAGCGCCGCTTCGAGGAGGCACTGCACGCGTTGCACCACGCGCTGCCCCACCGGATCGGCGTCGAGACGCAATTCTCCGACGAACTGGAGCACGTGCTGATGGCTGGCGCCGACCTGTTCATGATGCCGAGCCAGTACGAACCGTGCGGCCTCACCCAGATGCGCGCCCAGCGCTACGGCACCGTCCCGGTGGCCCGGCGGGTCGGCGGCCTGGCCGACACCATCGACGACGGGATCACGGGGTTCCTCTTCGATGCCTTCGAGGAGCGCGCGCTGGCCGGCGGGATGTGGCGGGCACTGACTGAGCAGGCGGCGACGGCGGCATGGCGGGAGATGCAGCACGAGGCGATGGCCCGCGACTTCGGCTGGGACCGGGTCGCGGAGTCGTACCTCGAGCATCTACACCCGGGCGATCGACTGGCGCCTGGCGGCGGTGAGCTGACGATGCGTTTCGTCCTCACGCTGCATTCGCACCTGCCCTGGGTGATGCACCACGGCCGCTGGCCGCACGGCAGCGACTGGCTGTCGGAGGCAACCCTCGACACCTACCTGCCGCTGCTGGCGATGCTCGACCAGGTCGCCGCCGACGGACTCGATGCCCCGCTCACGATCGGGATCACCCCGATTCTCGCGGCCCAGCTCGCCGATCCCGACTACCCCGAGGAGATCGAGGCGTACTTCGCCCACCGGCTCCAGACGATCGCGGAGGCACCGGCGCTGCTGCGCGAGTCGGGCGACCTCGACCTGTTGCCGGTGATCCCGTTCTGGCAACAGCACGTGAGCGCGCTGCAGGATCAGTGGCGCCGACTCGAGGGCGACCTGATCGGCGCCTTCCGTCGTCACGCCCAGGCCGGACGGATCGAGCTGATCTCCTCGGCCGCGACTCACGGGTTCCTGCCGTTGCTGGCACGCGACGAGTCGATTCGCTTCCAGTTGTTGGTGGGGCGTGCCGAGCACCTGCGCCGCTTCGGCGAGCTGCCGCACGGCTGCTGGGTGCCGGAATGCGCCTACCGACCGCGGGGGGCGTGGAATCCGTGGCCGGGGGCGCCGGCACAGGCCGACCGTCGCGGGATCGAGGACCACCTCCGGGATACCGGTTTCCGCTGGTTCGTGGTCGATGCCCACCTGGCCCACGCCGGTGAGGCGTGGGAGATGTACGAGGGCAAGGCGACGCGGCAGGCGGCGATCGAACAGCGCCGCTCGCCCTACCGGGCCTATCAGGTCGGCCGGCGGGTGCCCGGCCGCGGCCGCCCGGTGCGCGTGCTGGTGCGCGACCCCGAGACCACGGCCCAGGTGTGGAGTCGCCACGGCGGCTATCCGGGTGACTCGCGCTACCTCGAGTTCCACAAGATCCGCTATCCCGGTGGTCTCAAGCTCTGGCGAGTGACGGATCCCGCCGCCGACCTCGGCGCCAAGGGTCCCTACGACGGCGCGGCGGCGCGGGACGCGGTGCGGGCCCACGCCCGACACTTCAAGCAGGTGCTCGACAACATCGCCGAGCACGCCGCCGAGGCGGACAGCGTGGTCATGGCGCCATTCGACACCGAGCTGTTCGGCCACTGGTGGTTCGAGGGGGTCGATTGGCTGCACGAACTGTACGACACCCTCGACGGTGACCCGGCGGTCGAGCCGTCCACGGCGCAAGAGCTGTTCGCCCACGATCCCCCGGGGACCGTGATCCGGATGCCCCCCGGCTCGTGGGGGGCGAACGGCGACTTCTCCAAGTGGCTCAACCCCGAGACCGCGTGGACCTGGCACCGGCTCTGGCCGCTCGAGGAGCGGTTCTGGAATGCCGTGCCGGCCGCCCTGGCGCATGTCGCCGCCCTGCCGGTGCTCGAGCAGGCCGCCCGCGAGCTGCTGCTGGCGCAGTCATCGGACTGGCAGTTCATCATCTCGACCGGCGCGGCGGGCGACTACGCGACCAAGCGGTTCAACGGCCACTGCGATGCGCTCGAGCGCCTGTTGCCGGCCCTCGAGTCGGGGAGCGGCGACCTCGAGGGGGCCCGCGCGATCGCCGCCGCCTACGAGCGGATCGACGGACCGTTTTCCACGCTGATTGGTGCCCTCGCTGCCGCGAGCGACGTGACGGCACCATGAGTGGCACCGATCACCTGGTGGTGCACGCGCATTGCTACCAGCCGCCACGCGAGGATCCCTGGCTCGAGCTGGTTCCCACCGAACCGACTGCCGCCCCCGACCACGACTGGAACGCGCGGATCACGCGCGAGTGCTACGCCCCACTCGGGGCGGCGCCGGTGCTCGATGGCGACGGCTCGATCGTGCGGGTGCTCAACTGCTGGGAGTACCTCACCTTCGACGTTGGCGCGACGCTCGCCCGCTGGCTGGAACGCCATGCGCCGCCGGTGCTTGAGGCGATGGTGAGCGGCGACCGGGCGGCGATCGCCCGCACCGGCTACGGCAATGCCATCGCCGCACCGTTCCACCACGTGATCCTGCCGCTCGCCTCGCGACGCGACAAGGTGACCGAGGTGCGCTGGGGCGTCCGCGAGTTCCGCCGGGTGTTCGGCCGCGAGCCGCTGGGGATGTGGCTGCCCGAGACCGCGATGGACGAGGAGACGCTCGAGGTGCTCCTCGACGAGGGGATCCGGTACACCATTCTCGCCCCTCACCAGGTCGACTTCCCGGATCCGGCCGGGCGCCCGCTCGCCTGGCGACGCGGCGACCGCACGCTGACCCTGGTCACCTACGACGGCGCGCTCTCGCATGGGGTCGCGTTCGGCGAGCTGCTCAAGGATGGCAACCGGTTCGCGGAGGCCGTCCAGGCGATGACGGGTCACAGGGGACCGGGGACGGGGGACCATGACAACCCCCCGATCACTGGTTCCTCGTCACCCGTTTCCGTCATCATCGCCACCGACGGCGAGACCTACGGCCACCACCACCGCTTCGGTGACCTCGCGCTGGCGGTGATGCTCGACCGGGTGCGCCGCGTCCCGGGAATCGCGATCGTCGGCTCCGATGCACTGGCGATGACGAGCGAGCCGGCAGGTGACGCGACCGTCGTCGCACCGACATCGTGGAGCTGCAGCCACGGCGTCGGCCGGTGGCAGGAGGAGTGCGGTTGCCGGATGGATTCGCTCACCTCGCAGGCGTGGCGAGCCCCGCTTCGCGCCGGCCTCGAGGTGCTCGCCCGCGGCGTCGACGCGGTGGTGGGACGCGAGTGGCCCGCGGGAGGTGGCAATTGGCACGATGCGCGAGACGCCGCCGGACCCGACCTCGACGGCCCCGACCACCAGCCCGTGGTCATCCGGCGCCTGCTCGAAGCCGAGCGCCAGCGGCTGGCGATGTTCACGTCGTGCGCGTGGTTCTTCGACGACCTGGCACGGATCGAGCCGCGACTCGCACTGCAGCACGCCGCGCGGGCGCTCGACCTGATCCCTGCCGACGATCGCGAGGCGCTCGAGACGGCCCTGCTCACCGCGCTGGCGATGGCCGAGTCCAACGACCCGGCCGACGGCAACGGCGCGATGCTCTGGCGCACGACGGTGGCACCGGGCCGACTCGGCGTGGCCCGCCTGGCCGCCGGCGTGGCAGCGCTGCGTGACCTGGCCCCCGATGCGCTCGACGACCTGGCCGTGCCAGCCCATGATTGGTCACTTGCCGGCGACGACGTGACGATTCACCACCGCCGCACTGGCGAGTCCACCACCTGGCGGAGCGAGACGGTGGTGCTCGGGGTGGTGGCTCACCGGATCCACGTGCACGAGTACGGCGACAGCGGGACCGGTGCCGTGGTCGCGGCAGTCGACCTGCCGCGACCGGTGCGCGAGCTGCTCCGCCGGATCGCCACCCCGCTGGTACTCGAAGCCACGATCGATCCGGAGGCGGTCAACACCCTCGTCTCGGGTGCGGTCGATCCGGTCACCATCCGGTCGGCAGCACTCGAGGGCGCCATCCAGATCGCCGGCCGCGACGGGCTCGAGGTCGCCGACGTCGTGATCCACGCGGCGCTCGACCTCTTCGATCTCGATGGGGAGGCGCCGTCGCTGCTGGAACGGAGCCGGACCTGGCAGCAACTGGCCACGATGCCGGGGACCGCTGAAGCGCGACGACTGAAGGAGCGGCTGGGGGTGGCGATAGACGAGAGACGATAGACGGTAGACAGTTCTGGCGGTCAGGTTCCGATCTGCCCGGCACGGCTCGGAGCCCGACCCTACAGTCGTCTATCGTCTATCGTCTCTCGTCTCACCCCGCCTGCTGCTGCAGCTTCGCGATGCGCTCGCGGATCTCGCGCACCTTGGGCTGCTGATCGGGGTCGGCGTCCTCCCAGAGCTGCACGAACTGCCCGTAGTAGTCGATCGCCCTTGCGGCGTCGCCCTTCGCTTCGTAGAGCTCGCCGATGCGTTGCAGGGCATAGGGGCGCCAGTGGGCGTCAAGGGCCACACCGAATTGCCTGGTCGAGACGTAGTCCAGGTAGTTGACGAGTGCCGAGTCAGGCTGGGACATGCGGTCGTAGATCAGCCCGCGGGCGATCCGTGCCGAGCGATCGGAACCGTTCCTGAGCCGGTCCGCTTCATTCACCCCTGCCAGTGCCTCGGCGTAGCGTCCCTCGGCATAGGCGAGGTTCGATTCGAGATCATTGCGCGTGGCATCCCGCTCCGGATCGAGGGCGGCCTGGTCGCGCCGCCATCCGGCCAGCGCCTGTCGTGCAAGCTGGGGCTCCTGGAGCAGGAATCCGAGGCCGCTGAGCCAACCCCAGGGTCGCTCGCCCGGTGAAATCGAGTCCATCGGGAGGTCGCGCGTTGCCCGCTCGATCAATGCCATGGCGGCGTCGTGGCCACCGCCATGCTGGATGATGAAGTTGGCCGAATCGAGCCGGGCGTACAACAGAGTTGCCTGGGTGGGCACCTGGCGATAGGCGGCTTCCTGGCTGCGCGCGTTCCACCGGCGACTCTCACGGAGCTTGCCCTGCATCTCCCCGAGCTGGGCCAGGAAGTCGGCGGAGTTGATCATGATGAAGGGACTGGTGGCGCCGGCGTAGGCCTCCCGCATCACCGAGTCCGCCGCCACGAGGTCGCCCCTTCCCCAGTTCGCCAGGGCACGGGCGGGCAGCAGGGCGCTGTTACCGGGGAGCTTCTCCGCCATCAGGGCCACGGTGGAGTCGAGCACAGCGGCGGAGCGACCATTGCGGATCTGGGTGGCGAGCCGATTGGTGAAGGCGACCGTGAACGACCGCGGCAACTCCGAGGCCCGCCGGGCCATTCGTTCCGCTTCCTCGTACCGGCCAAGGCTCGACAGCAGGACCGACGAGTTGTTGAGCGCGGTGCCGTTGGTGGAGTCGATCTGCAGCGCGGCGGCATAGGCATCGAGGGCCTTCTGCCGATTCGGCTCGGGACCGCTGTTGTAGTAGCTCCCCTCGGTGAGGAGCCGCTCCTCGTCGGTGAGGTTCTGTCGGTACTTGAAGGCTTTGGAAAGCGCCTCGAGCACGCGATCCCGGCTGAGCCCGAGATTGCCGACCAACACGGCGATCCGCCGCCAGGCCATCGCGAAGGTGCTGTCGATCTGGACCGCTTCCTCGACCAACGCCAGGCCCCGTTCGTCCTCACCTTCTTCGGAGGAAAGCCGGGTTCCCTCCACATACTTGCGAAGCGCGGCGAGCGAACCGGTGGTGACCCGTTCGAGTTCGCGAGTGTCCTGGATCTGCTTGAGCGACTCGCCGGCCTTCTCCCGCACCGCCTTGCCGAGCGCGCCGATGGCACCAATCAGGGCATCCTCGTTGTCGGCGACCTCGCGGAAGGTGGCGAGCTGCTTGCCGTCGAGGGTGGAGATCATCGAGGCCGAGAGGACGTAGCCGCTGCCGAGCTGGGTCACCTCGCCGTCGAGCACCGCCTTTGCGCCGGCGCGGGTGGCGATCTCACGGGCCAGGTCATAGGGAATCCGGGCATCGGCGGAGCGGCGCATCAGGGTGAGCTGTTCGCGGAGCGAGGCGCGGGTGAGCACGTCGAGCGACTTCGACTGGGCCAGGTCGGTGCGCAGCGCCTCGGCAACCGTCATGCCGAGCATCGAGTCGCTGGCAGGGGCCCGGAAGTCGGCCACGACGAGGGTCTCGTTGGCGCCGAAGATCCCCTTGCCCTGGAGCGACCCCATCGGGCCGATCCCGAAGGCGCGCAGCACCATGAAGCCGATCACCAGCATGGCGAAGCCGCCGACCGCCAGCGCCCCGCCGGTCCACGCCCGCTTCCACGACAGGTGCGGACTCGCCTTGAGCGCGAGGGTCGCCATCGTGCCCTGGTTTGGTGAGGTGCTGCCGGGTGTCAGCGTGAACGCCCGGTGGGTGGTGCGCTGCACATAGTAGGTGGCCAGCAGCACCGGCAAGCCGGCGAGCATCACGCCGGCGGCACCCGGAAGGACCCAATCGGGGAGGCCGATCACCTCGCGAGCCGCCCAGGCCGTGACCGCCACCAGCACCGTGGCCACCAGCCAGAGCGCCAGCGCCCTGCCGAAGGCGATCGGGCCGCCGCGGAGAATCGCCGGCACGCTCGCCCCGGTGCCGCTGGTGGTGATCGTGTCGAGCACCCGGGCGAGCTGGCTCGCCTCCTGGGGTCGGCGGTCGGGATCCTTCTCCAGGCACTGCATCACCAGCTCGGCGAGCGCCGGCGGGCAGTCGGGTGCCGCCCCGCCGAGATGCGGTGCCGGCTCGCCGAGGTGGGCGGCGAGAATCTTCGAGGGATTGCTGCCGTGGAACGGCGGCCGACCGGCGAGCATCTCGTAGGCCATCACGCCAAAGGCATAGATGTCGGCACGGTGGTCGGTGTCCGGATCACCGAGCGCCTGTTCGGGCGCCATGTAGGTCGGCGTGCCGATCGAGGTGCCGACCTGGGTCAGCGTCTCCTGCGCACCCCCTCCGGCATCGGTGCGCGCCGCGTTGAGCGCCTTGGCAATCCCGAAGTCGGTGACCGTGGCGCTGCCGGAGGAGAGCAGCACGTTGTCGGGCTTGATGTCACGGTGGACGATGCCGCGGCCGTGGGCATACGCCAGTGCCCGCGCCACGTCGCGCAGGATGCTCACCGACTCGGCGGTGCTCAGGCGCTTGCCCTCGAGCCGCTTGCGGAGCGAGTCGCCGTCGACATACGGCATCGTGAACCACGGCAGCCCCTCGGCGTCACCGGCGGTGAGCACCGGTACCACGTGGGGGTGCTGGAGCGCCGCGGCGAGGAGCACCTCACGACGGAACCGCTCGATCGAGATCCCGGCCAGCAGTTCGGGGGCGAGGACCTTGACCACCACCTGGCGGTTGAGGGCCGTCTCACGCACCAGGTAGGTGCGCGACATGCCACCGCCGCCGAGCTCGCGCTCGAAGACGTAGTTGCTGCCGAGCGCGTGCTCCAGCGTGGCGCGGAGGTCGGTCATCAGGCGGGCGTTGCCCTTGGGTGGGGACCCCGAAGTATGGACCGGGAGCCGAGTTGTCGCCAGCGGGGTCGTGGGGGAGACGGAGGGCGGAACGACCGAGGACGGCGGATCACCCCGTTCCGCGACCGAGGTCGCGGCTCGGCACCACCACCCGAGTGATCTCCGCCCTCCGTCGTTCCGTCCTCCGCGCTCACCGCCGAAGGCGGATATCCACCGGCACCCGCGCCACGATCCGGTAGGAGATCTCCCAGGAGGTCTTGAAGAACGCCTCGCTGGTCTCGTGATCGATGTGATGGAAGCGCCACTCGACATCGAACGACGGCCCGAGGCGTCGGGGCACCACGTGCTTCGCGATCCCGAGCTCGGTGTAGAGGCGCCTGGCACGATAGAAGCCGGGCTCCTTCCCCACCGAGCCGTAGTTGGCATCGCCGGCGGCCGCCTCGAAGTCGCGCCCCCACCACTGGATCGCGAAGAGCTCGAAGCCGCGCCAGGGACTCACGGCCGCGCGCAGCCAGGTGCCGTGGCCGTTGGCGGGACGGTCCGACGGATAGGCCGGGTCGAGATGCCCGCTGTTCCAGAGCTCGAACACCGCGAGCGAGCTGGCGCCAAGGTGCGGCAGGGTGTCGTGCAGCTCCGCCCCGAGGGCGGTGACTCGGTTGTTGGTGACCGGCACGCCGGCGTCGTAGAGCTGTCCGCCGCGGTGCGACCAGAGGTGCTGGGCGCGGAGCGCCAGCCACGGCGTGGCATCGGCGCGAAGCACCGCCCCCAGCTCGAACGCCTCGCGCTGCTCGGGGGTGTTGAGCCGCTGCCAGTTGATCCAGAGCTGGCCGTCGAGCCAGCGGTGGTGCTCCTGCCACTGGAGGCCGTATTCGATCGGGGTGGTGAGTTCGCGGGTGCTGACCATCAGCGGATCGAGCAAGCCGTGGCGGCGCTCGTTGTCGAGGGTGCCCATCACGCCGAGGGAGTGGCGGGTCTGGTAGCGAGCGCTGAGCACCGGCTTGAGTGAGTCGGTGAACTCGTCGCTGCCCCAGCGCCGGTCGGCGAAGAGCCCGGCCCGGAGCGAGGTGTGGCGGCTTGCCTGGGCGTCGAGCCAGGTGGTGACCTGGCCGCCGAGGATCGTCTCGCCTGTGCGATAGGGGGTGAAGAACTCGGTGTTGTCGCCGTAGAGCACGGCGCGGGTGCGCCAGTCGATCCGCTGGGCGGTGAGTGGCGCGGTGGCGAGCAGCAGCAGGACCGCGAGCGCCCTACCCCTTGGCGGCACTCAGCCTCGCGATCCGGTCGCGGATGTCGGCGACCCGCGGCTGGAGTTGGGGATCGGCGTTCCGCCAGAGCTCAGTGAACTCGCTGTAGCGCTCGAGGGCCTTGGCGGTGTCGCCCCGTGCCTCGTACAACTCGCCGAGCGACTGAAGGATCCGGGGCTGATAGAAGCCCGTGTAGTACCCGAACGGATCGGGCACGTCGCGCGCGCCTTCCAGGGCCACGATGGCAGAATCGGGCTGCCCCAGTTCGCGCCATGCCATCCCGCGGAGGAACCCACCGACCTTCAGATCCCACTGATAGGCATTCTCCGCGGTACGGAATTTGGTGATCGCATCTCGCCAGCGCCCCTCGGCATAGGCCACCGCCGCCTCGAACCCTGCCCGTTCGCCCTCGACATTGTCGCTCAGCGGAGCGAGATCCCGTTCGAACCCCTGCAGGCCGCGTTGCGCGAGCCCGGGGTCGCGGGCAAGGAGCCCGGCATTCCGCAGGGCACTCCACGGTCGTTCGCTGGCCGGAATGTCGTTCATGGGGGCCCGCCGGAGCCCGCGCTCGAGCACGGCGACCGCCTCGCCACTCTCCCCAACCCCCAACAGGTAATAGGCCGAGTCAATCGCGAAGGTGAGCAGGTTGCCGGTGGTGGGCTGGACCTTGTAGAGCGCCTCGTCGCCCCGGACCGTCGCCGCCAGGCCATCGCGCATCCGACCCTGCAACCAATCGCTGACCATCGCCCTGTCGCCCGCCTGAATCGCCTGCCGAAGTGTGTGCGGATCGGCCGCCACCGATCGGCTGATCGAGTCGGCACGGGCCAGGTCCTGCTTGCCCCACGCCGCGTACCACTCTGCCTCCCAGATGTCGTTGCTCTGCGGGAAGGTCGCCTTGAAGAGCGCCACGGTCGAATCCATGTCCGCCGTATTGCCGGTGTTGATCTGCTCGATCAGCAGGTTGGTGAACGCGCCACCGAAGGTGCGCGGCAACCGGACCACCCGCCGGTAGAGCGACTCGGCGCGACCGAACTGGCGCAGGTCGCCGAGTACCACGGCGGCGTTGTTGAGTGCCGAGGTGTTGAGTGTGTCGATCCGGGCGGCGTCCTCGTAGGCTGCGATGGCGCGCTCCGGATCGGGCGTTGGACCGCGGGTGTAGTAGAACCCCTCGGTGAGCAGCCGCTCCATCTCGGTGAGCCGGTCGCGGTGGCGATAGGCGGTGGAGATCGCGTCGAGCATCGCCTGGCGATCGCGTCCCTCGTTGTTGAGGAGCACCGCCAGCTTGCGCCAGGCCATGGCAAACGCCGTGTCGAGCTTGACCGACTCCCGGAGCAGACCGATCCCGCGCTCCATCTCGCCCTGCTCATCAGCGAGCCGCGAGCCCTCGACGTACTTGCGGAGCGCGGGGAGCGACGGCGTGGTGACCCGCTCCAACTCGCTGCTGGCGCGGATGTCCTTGAGCGACTCACCCGCCTTGGTGCGGACCTGCTTGCCGAGGCGGCCCAGTGCGTCGAGCAGCTGGTCCTCGCTGGCCGCATCCTCCCTGAACACCGCCAGGTCGTTGCCATCGAGCGCGGAGACCAGCCGGGCCGAGATGATGTAACTCTGGCCGATCTGTTTGATGTCGCCATCGAGGACCGCCTTGGCCCCCTCACGGGTGGCGATCTCGCGCGCCACGTCGTAGAGCACCGGCTGGTCGACCGGCCGCTCCATCAACGTGAGGGCATCACGGATGGTCGAACGGGTGAGGACCTCGAGCGAACTCGACTGGGCCAGGTCGGTCCGGAGCGCCTCCGAGGCCGTGGCGCCCAGCGTCGAGTCGCTCGGGGGCGAGTGGAAGTCGGCGATCATCAGCGTCTCGTGGTCGCCGAAGGCGCCGCTCCCCTTGAGCGAACCCATGGGGCCAATCCCGAAGGCGCGAAGCACCATGAAGCCGACCACCAGTGTCGCGAAGCCGCCGACCGCCAGTGCCCCACCCATCCAGGTGCGCCGCCACGACACGTGCGGACTCGCCTTCATCGCCAGCGTCGCCATGGTGCCCTGCGGCTGGGGGGTGTGGTGCGGCGTGGCGGTGAAGGCACGATGGGTGGTGCGCTGGACGTAGGCAGTGAACAGCAGCACCGGCAGCCCGGCGAGCATCACGCCGACGGCCCCGGGAAGCACCCAGTCGGGCAACCCGATCACCTCACGCGCCGCCCAGGCGGTGACTCCCACCAGCACCGTGGCCACGGCCCAGAGGGCGATGGCGCGGCCGAGCCGGATCGGCCCACCCCTGAGGATCTCCGGCACTGCCCCACCACTGCCGCTGGTGGTCACCGTGTCGAGCACCCGCGCCACCTCGGTCGCCTCCTGGGGGCGGTCGTCGGGATCCTTGGCGAGGCAGCGCATGACCGCCTCGGCCAGCGCCGGGGGGCAATCCGTGCGCAGCTCGCGGATGTCGCGCGGCGTCTCGCTCATGTGTGCCGCGAGCAGCCTGGTGGGCGTGCTGGCCACGAAGGGCGTGCGGCCGGCGAGCATCTCGTACGCCATCACGCCGTATGCATACAGATCGGCGCGGTGGTCGGTGTCGGGATCGCCGGCCGCCTGCTCGGGCGCCATGTACGCCGGGGTGCCGATCGAGGTGCCGACCTGGGTGAGCGTCGCGCCCGCCAGGTCCGCCCCCGTGCGGGCAGCGTTGATCGCCTTGGCGATGCCGAAGTCGGTGACCGTGGCACTGCCGCGCGAGAGCAGCACGTTGTCGGGCTTGATGTCGCGGTGGACGATTCCCTGGGCGTGGGCGTAGGCAAGCGCCCGGGCCACGTCGCGCAGGATGCTCACCGCCTCGCCGATGCCGAGCGCCCCCTTCGCCAGCCGGTCGCGGAGCGAGTCGCCGTCGACGTACGGCATGGTGAAGTACGGAATTCCCTCGACATCGCCGCTGGTAAGCACCGGCACCACGTGCGGGTGCTGCAGCTTGGCGGCCAGCAGCACCTCGCGCCGGAACCGTTCGACCGAGATCCCGGCCAGCAGCTCCGGGGCCAGCACCTTGACGACCACCCGCCGGTCGAGCGCCACCTCGCGCACGAGGTAGGTCCGCGACATCCCGCCGCCGCCCAGCTCGCGCTCGAAGGCGTACGAGCCAGCCAGCGCCTGTTCCAGTCGCGGGCGGAGGTCGTCCATGGCACACTCGAATCGGGTTGGTAAGCCTCAAGTATGGGTGGGTCCCGGCAGGGGGGAAGGATGGCGCACCCCGGCGCCCCCAAGGGTGATCGCATCCCAGGGCAGCCGCCGCCCGGACTCCGGCTAGTTTTCAGGGATGGACACCATGAACCGCACCGTCCGGATCGGACTCGTCCAGCAGCGCGCCGGCGCTGACCCCGCTGGCAACCTCGACCGCGCCATCGCCGGGATCCGCGAGGCGGCCGCCCGAGGGGCCCAGATCATCTGCCTCCAGGAGCTCTTCGGCTGGTACTACTTCTGCCAGCGCGAGGACCACGATTTCTTCCGCCTCGCCGAGCCGATCCCCGGCCCGTCGACTGCCGCGCTCCAGGTGGTAGCGAAGGAACTCGATGTGGTGATCATCGCGTCGCTCTTCGAGAAGCGCGCCGAGGGACTCTACCACAACACCGCGGCGGTGATTGATGCCGACGGCTCGTACCTCGGCAAGTACCGCAAGATGCACATCCCCGACGACCCGCAGTTCTACGAGAAGTTCTACTTCGCACCCGGCGACCTCGGCTTCCGGCGTTGGGACACCAAGCATGGCCGAATCGGGGTGCTGATCTGCTGGGACCAGTGGTACCCGGAGGCGGCGCGGCTCACGGCGATGACCGGCGCCGAGATCCTCTTCTATCCCACCGCCATCGGCTGGCTGCCGCCGGAGAAGGCCGAGTACGGCGAACGGCAGCAGGCCGCATGGCGGACGATCCAGAAGAGCCACGCCGTGGCCAACGGCGTGTTCGTGTGCGCCGTCAATCGCACCGGACACGAGGTGCTGCCAGGCAGCGCCCCCGACGCACCCGGCATCGAATTCTGGGGCGGCTCGTTCATTGCCGACCCCAACGGCCGCGTGATCGCGCAGGCCGGGCAGGACGAGGAGGTGCTGGTGGCCGACTGCGACCTGTCGCAAGTGGACATGGTGCGCACCCACTGGCCGTTCCTGCGCGACCGCCGGATCGATGCCTACGACGGCATCACCAAGCGCTACCTGGATGATTGACCCCGCCCTCGACCCGGAGCGGAGCGACGGGGAGAGCGGCGGGGCCTCCTCGCCCGCCGAACGCCTGATCGGGGGCCCCGCACGTCCGGACGGAGGCCCCGCCGAACGCCTGATCGGGGGCCCCGCGCGTCCGGAAAGAGGCCCCGCCGCTCCCGCTCTGCGGGAAGGCGGGGCGGGCGGCATCGCGACCCCCGCTTCGCGGGGATTTGCGATGCCGGCCGAGTGGGCCCGGCATCGGGGCACCTGGCTCTCCTGGCCGCACAAGGAGGCGTCGTGGCCGGGCCACTTCACACCGGTGCCGGCGATCTTTGCCGAGATGGTGCGCCATCTCGCGCCGGGAGAGGAAGTGCACATCAACGTCGCGGATGCCGAGTTGGAAGCGGGAGCGCGCAGCGTGATGCGCACCGCCGGCGTCCCGACCGACAATGTCTTCTTCCACCACTTCCCCACCAACGACGCCTGGTGCCGTGACCACGGCCCGATCTTCGTGCAGCGCCCCGACGGTGAGCAGCTGATCCTCGACTGGGGCTACAACTCCTGGGGCGACAAGTATCCGCCCTACGATCTCGACGATCAGATCCCGCGCCGGGTGGGCGAGGCTTTCGGGATCGAGGTCGTGGCACCGGGGATCATCCTCGAGGGTGGCTCGATCGAGGTGAACGGCGCGGGAACGCTCCTCACCACTGAGGCGTGCCTCCTCAATCCCAACCGCAACCCGCTGCTCTCCCGTGGTCAGATCGAGCAGCGGCTGCGCGACTTCCTCGGCGTCCGCCACATCCTCTGGCTCGGTGACGGGATCATCGGCGATGACACCGACGGTCACATCGACGACCTGAGTCGGTTCACCGATGCACAGACCATCGTCACCGTGATCGAGGACGATCCGAGCGACGTGAACCACGACGTGCTGCAGGAGAACCTCGCCCGGCTGCGATCGATGCGTGACCAGGACGGCGAGCCCTTCCGGATCGTCACCCTGCCGATGCCCCGACCGCTCTTCTGCGAGGGCGAACGGCTGCCGGCCAGCTATGCCAACTTCTACATCGCCAACCAAGTGATCCTGCTCCCCGGGTACGACGCGGAACGCGACGAAATCGCCCGAGCCACGGTGCAGGAACTCTTCCCGACCCGGCGCGTTGCGGTGATCGACGCCACGCCACTGGTCTGGGGTCTGGGAGCGTTTCATTGTGTGACGCAGCAATGGCCGGAATGATCCAGGATAGACGATAGACGATAGACGTCTGGCAGTACGGGCTCCGTGGCCTGCCGGACAGACCGGGCTCCGGCCGCCAGCACTGTCTATCGTCTATCGTCTATCGTCTATCGTTCCGCCCCTGCAACCCTTCCTCCCCGATTCCCATCGAAAGGGTCGT
Organism: uncultured Gemmatimonadales bacterium; assembly: GCA_963847895.1. GTDB lineage: Bacteria > Gemmatimonadota > Gemmatimonadetes > Gemmatimonadales > GWC2-71-9 > Palsa-1233. The sequence goes on along the minus strand of CAWKBO010000009.1, from coordinate 785,560 downwards.
GAACAGCGCCATGGCCCTCAGCACCCCTGTCGCCGGGACCCCGGCACTCGACCTCGAATCGCACCTGGTGCGCCGGGCGGCGGCCGGTGATGATGCCGCCTTCGAGGGGCTCTACCGCCGGCACGTGGGCCGGATCCACTCGCTGGTCCGGCGGATGACCGACGGCCAGATGGCCGACGAGGTGACCCAGGACGTCTTCGTCCGGGCCTGGGACAAGCTGGGGTCGTTCCGGGGCGACAGCGCCTTCGGGACCTGGCTCTACCGGTTGGCGGTCAATGTGGTCCTCACGCGCCGGCGCAGCGAGCGCTCGGAGCGGAACTGGCTGCTGGGCGACGATAGCGTACTCGCCCTGGTCGGGGAGCGCCCGGTCCCGCCGGGAATCACGATCGACCTCGAACAGGCGATCGCCCGGCTCCCCGAGGGAGCGCGTCAGGTCTTCGTGCTGCACGACATCGAGGGCTGGACGCACGAAGAGATTGCCGCCGAGCTGGGTCTGGTGCCCGGCACGTCGAAGTCGCAGTTGTCGAGGGCCCGTGCGGCCCTCAGGAGGATGCTCGATGGCTACTGATCCTGACGGACTCGACCCGCGGCTTGCCGCCGCGATCCGGGGGCTGGAAGATCGCGGTCCCGAGGTGGACCTCTGGCCGGGAATCTCCCGCCGGATCAATCCCCGGCATCGCGGGATGCTCCAGATCCGCTGGCCGATCGCGATTGCGGCAGCGCTTGCCCTGGTGGCGGGCTCGGCCGCGATCACGTCGGCGCTCCTGCCGGGCCGGGGCGCCGGCGAGGTCGCGGTGCGGCCGGCCAGTACGGTCGGCGGAACCCCCGCCCTCCCGGCCGGCTACGACCGGGCCGAGCAGAGTCTGGCCACGGCGATCGACCGGCTGGAGGAGGCGTACGCCGCCGCCGCTCCCCGCTTCGACCCGGCCACCAGGGAACAGATCAAGGCGTCCCTCGCCGCGCTCGACACGGCGATCACCGAAGCACGCTCCCGGGCCGATGCGGCCCCGACCGACCTGCGGGCCGCGAAGTACCTGACCCGCACGATGCAGCGCAAACTCGACGTGCTGCAGACGGTTGCCACCATGACCACCCAGAGCTGACCGATGTTGTCGCCAATGCTGTTCGCCACGCTCCTCGCAGTGCCGACCCACGCGACCGCACCGGTCGACACGACCCTCCGAATCTCTCGGGGGACCACGATCACGGTCGATGGCGGGATGGCACCGGTCACCGTCCGCGGCACCGATGGAGACAACCTGACGGTCCAGGGCGCCGAGGTATCCCATGACGGCCGGGAGGTCTCGATCGACGGCGGGATGCCGTTCCGGGGGCACGGCGGCCCGATCGTCGTTTCGGCGCCGCGCTGGGCCACGGTGAGCGTCTCGACCATCAATGGGGCGATCACCATCGAAGATGCCCCCGCGTCGATCGACGCCGAGACGGTCAACGGCCGGATCACCACGGATGGGGGCAGTGGGACGATGTCGCTCTCCAGTGCCACTGGGGGCGTCACCGTGCGCCACTTCGCCGGCTCGCGGCTCGACATCGAGGCGGTGGCGGGACGGGTGGTGGTCGATGGCGCCTCCGGAAGCATTGAGGTCCAGTCGGTCAACGACCCGATCGAGCTCCGGAACATCACTGCCTCGTCGGTGGACGCCTCGAGCACCAACGGCAGCATCGAGTGGACCGGGGGATTCAACTCCGCCGGTCGCTACCACTTCGAATCACACAATGGAATCGTCCTGCTCACCGTACCCCGGTCGCTCGACGCCCGGCTCAGGATCACCTCGTTCAACGGCGGCTTCGATTCCGCGATCCCGGCGACAACAACCGGCAACGGCGCCGGGAACCGCCATGACGACTGGCCCGGCGAGCGGGAGATCACCGCGACCTATGGCCGGGGATCGGCCACGGTGGTGATCGAGACCTTCAACGGTCGGGTCCGGGTTCGGGGGATCGGCGACACCTGAGGATGCAACCCTGCGAGGGGGTGCAGCCGTCCCAAGGGGCGACATGGCGAACGGCCAGTGGCGATCGGGGTGCCCGATCGGCCCAGCAGCCCCGACGGTTCGCCCCCGGCCGCCCGACGCCGACCGCCCTGCGAGGCATCACCTGATGAGGACCGACGCATGATGACACCGCTCCTGCTGCTCGCCGCCGCCACCACCCTGCAGCCCCTGCCGCCGATCCCCTCGCTGGCCCCGGACCCCGACTACCACTTCTCGCGGGCGATGCGGGCGGGCCAGACGCTGGAGATCAGCAACATCGAGGGAGCGGTAACCATCACCCGGGCCTCGGGAAGCACCGCCGAGGTGCGGATCACCAAGCGGGTGCTCCGGGGCAACGGCGACCTCGTCAAGGCGATCCTGGAGGAGACCGACGACGGGATCCGGGTCTGCACGGTCTACCTCGACCGGGCCGGCGACGACCGCGACAGCTGCAACAACGGCCGGCACAACTCCCGGCACCAACCGCTCGACGTGGAGATGACCTACGAGGTCCGGCTCCCCGGCGGAGTGGAGCTGGAGGTCGGCACGGTCGACGGTGACATCGAGGTGAGCGGACTGGCCGCGCCCGGCCGCCTCAGCACGGTCGACGGGAACGTCCACGTGCGAGGCCGGGCCCCCGAGCGGATCAGCACGGTCGACGGCGACATCGAACTCGAGGCCGAGGGCGACCTGCCCGACGAGATGCACCTCAGCACGGTCGACGGCAACGTCCGGATGACCCTCCCGGCCAGCGCCGGGTTCGAGGTCACGGCGACCTCGGTCGATGGCGACATGGAGAGCGACTTCCCGATCACCATCAAGGGCAAGTGGGGGCCGCGGACGATGCGGGGGACGGCCGGGGACGGCCACACCCGGATGCGCATCAGCACCGTCGACGGCGACCTGCGAATCTTCAAGCGCTGAGCGATCGACCCATCACCGGACCCCGGAGAGGACTGTTCATCATGCGAAGCTCACTCGTGACCATGGCCCTGTTGCTCGCGGCGACCCCGCTCGCGGCCCAGGACTACCACTTCACCAAGGAGATGCGCGCCGGCGACCGGCTCGAGCTCCAGAACATCAACGGCGAGATCAGCGTCACCCAGGGCTCCGGGCGCGCGATGACGGTGGAGGTGACCAAGACCGTCAAGCGCGGCAACGGCGACCTGGTGAAGGCGATCATGGAGGAGGGCTCGGGCTACGTCCGGGTCTGCACCATCTACCTCAATCGCAATCCCGATCGCTCGACCTGTTCCGGCGACAACAACAACTCGGGGCGTCGCGGCGAGCGGCTCGAGGTGACCATGGCCTACACCGTGCGCGCCCCGGCCGGCGTGCGGGTCGACGTCGAGAGCGTCAACGGCAGCGTGGTGCTGCGCGGGATCGACACCCCGGGCTCGGTCGAGACCGTCAACGGCGAGATCGAGTTCGACGGCGTGGGTGCCCACCACCTCGAGACGGTCAATGGCCGGATCCGGGCCGCCTTCTCCCAGGCCCGCTGGACCGGAACCCTCGACATCAGCACTGTCAACGGCGGGGTCGACCTCACCCTCCCGTCAGACCTCTCCGCCGAGATCCGTGGCGAGACCGTCAACGGTGGCATCGACGTCGGCGACTTCCAGGTGACGATCTCCGGGAAGTGGGGCCCCAAGTCGTTCCGCGGCTCCATCGGTGGCGGCGGTGATCGGGTGATCAACATCGAGACGGTGAACGGCGGGATCACGCTTCGGAAGCGGTAGAAGCGAGAAGATAGAGGATAGAAGAGAGAAGATAGAAGAGAGAAGCGGGTGGATGGCAAAGTGCTCACCCACCCGCTTCTCTCTTCTATCTTCTCTCTTCTATCTTTCAGCCGTGCCCGACCTCTTCTCCCCCGACGGCATCGCCGCCTGGCGCACGCTGCTCAGCGCATCCGCCGAGTTCCGCGAGGCGGCCGGTCGCTGGAGCGGCACCCTGCTCCTGGTGGAGGGTGAGGCCGCATCGCCGTCGCGCGCCACCTGGTTGGCCCTCGCCGATGGAGCCATCGCCGAGGCCCGTCCCGCCGAGCCGATCGACCGCGAGCGGGCCGAGTTCGTGCTCGCTGCCCCGGCCGGCACCTGGGCCGACCTGATCGCCGGGCGCGAGGAGTTGCTCATGGCCGCGCTCCGCGGCGAGCTGCGCCTCGAACGGGGTCAGGTGTTTCGACTGCTGCCGCACGCCCGTGCAGCATCGGCGATGCTCCGGGCCGCGGGGGACGTTGAGTCGTGAGTCCTGAGTCCTGAGACGTGGGGTGAAAGGATTGCACCAGCCCCCCACGCCTCAGGACTCAGGACTCACTTCTTGAACGCAATCGGCGCCGCGAGCACCGCGTCCGGGATCCCGAACCCTTCGGTGACCTGCTCGGCGATGGGCCGCAGCTCCTGGCAGGACTTGTCGGCCAGATAGCGGATCCCCTTCGCCTTGGGGGTCTCGACCACGCCATTCATCAGGAACCACCCGAGATCGGCCTCCATCCGTGAGGCCCAGAAGGTGTCGCGCAGCAGGCCGAGCAACGGCGCCAGACGCGGACGGGCCCGGTGCTCGGCGTCACGGATCGCCTCGAATGCCACCCGCTCGACGTGTGCCCTCGCGAGGTGCATCAGGTGTTCCTGCACCTCGTGCATCGCCTGGATCGGCGCCTTCTTCAGGCCGGCCCGCAACCGGCGGGCCGCCGCGTCGAGCATCCGTTCCTCGCGATAGCGGAAGAGTTCCAGCTGCTGGACCGGATCGCGAAGGTGCTCCTCGTCGTCGCGCCGCGCCGCCACGGGATTCATCGCCTTGAGCATCCGGCTGGCGCGACGACGCAGCAGGTGGATCACGCCAACCTCGGCGAATTCCTCCTGGTACCCGGTCAGCAACGCCTTGGCCAGCAGCTGGTAGAGCACGGTGTTGTCGCCCTCGAACGTGGTCCAGACGTCGATGTCCTGGCGGAGGACGGCAATGCGGTTGACGGCGAGGTAGCCCTGGCCTCCACAGCACTCGCGTGCCTGCGTGATGGCATCCTGGGCGAACCATGCCGTGTACGCCTTGAGTCCCGCGGCGAGTCCCTCGAGCTGCCGGTCCGAGGCGCCATCGAGCGTGGCCCAGCGGTCGACCAGCTGGGAGAGCGCGAGATCGAGCACGATGCTGGTCGCCAGGGCTGGCAGCAGGCGGCGCTGGTGGGTGCGGTAATCGAGCAGCAGCGTCTCGTTGCCACCCTCGGGACCGAACTGGCGACGACGGTTGCCGTAGCGGATCGCGATGGTGAGCGCGCTCTTGGCGGCCGACAGGGCCGACAGGCCGATGGTGATCCGCCCGCCGACCAGGGTGCCGACCATCTGGAAGAATCGCCGCGCGTCGCTCTCGACCGGTGACGAGTAGCTGCCATCGGCCGCCACGTCGCCAAATCGATTGAGCAGGTGGCGCCGCGGCACGCGCACCTGGTCGAACCAGAGACGGCCGTTGTCCACCCCGTTGAGCCCCTCCTTGAGGCCGCTGTCCTCGATCCGCACCCCTCGACAGGGTGTCCCGTCGGCCTCGCGAATCGGCACCAGGAAGGCGTGCACCCCGTGTCCGGCCCCGTCGGTGACCAATTGGGCGAACACCGTCATCATCCGACCGTGCCGCGCGGCGTTGCCGATCCACTCCTTGTGGGCGCCGGGATGCGGGGTGTGGATCACGAATTCGTCCGTGGCGGGATCGAACGTCGCCGTGGTCTCCAGATCGCGGACGTTCGAGCCACTGCCCAGCTCGCTCATCGCGAACCCCCCGAGCAGCTCTCCCGACGAGATCAGCGGCAGGAGGGTGGCGTGGTGCCACCCGGTGCCGAGCAGTTGCACGCTGCCCTGGAAGAGGCCGAACTGGACCCCGAACTTGATGGTGAGCGAGAGGTCGTGATAGGCGAGGGTCTCGAAGGCCGCCATGAAGCCACGGGGATCACCGCGCCCACCGAGCGAGGTGGCGATCGGCAGCTTGCCGAGCCCGTCGCTGGCGAGTGCGCCCAGCCAGCGAAGCACCTGCTCGCGGTAGTCGTCTGTCGAAAGGCCGTATCGGTAGGCGAACTCCGGTTCGGCGAGACGGCGCCGCACGAAGTCCCGGGTCCCCTGCTCGGCGCCATCAAGCAGGGCTCGGAGGGCACCGACATCGACGGCCGGCGAGGGGCGCAGCGGAGCGGGTGAAGGGCTGGTGGTGGCGGCGGGGGTGGTCATGGCCGGTCTCGGGGCTGGGGGGTGACGGCGCTGAAGGTGAAGGATACCCCGGGGGGCTGGCGACCCGATGGCATCGGAGTTGCTAATGGGCTTTACAGCCGGCACGCCTTCCCGTCCCACCAGGGGCCTGGGGGCGAGCCGACCACATCGGAGGACCGGGAATGCCCACTCCAAGAGGGGGCTTCACCCTCATCGAACTGCTGGTCGTGACCCTGATCATCGGGATCCTGGCTGCCTTGGCGATCCCCAAGGCCGCTTCGACCAAGGACAAGGCCAAGCTGGCGTCGGTCAAGTCGGACCTCCACCAGATCCAGGTGTCGGAGGAGGCCCACTATTCGGGCTTCGCTGTCTACGGCACCAAGAGCCAGCTGACCACCCGCACCAAGTTCGTGCCTACGGTGGGGAACACGTGGGCGATCAGCACCACCACCGCCGGCTTCACCGCGACCGTGACCAACGCATCGATCACCAAGGGGTTCAAGAAGTGCACGGTGACCGTGGGCAACCCCACGTCCACCGGCAGCTTCGTGTGTAGCTAGAGGACGCCCGTCGGCGATAGCTTGCCGCGATGGCCGGATCTCCCCTGATCGTCGTCGTCGGCGCTGGTGCAGCCGGACTCGTCGCCGCGGTGCATGCCGCCGGCCCGCGACGCCGCGTGGTGCTGCTGGAGCGTACCACCGACGGCGGCCGCAAGATCCTGATCTCCGGTGGTGGCCGCTGCAACGTGCTGCCCGCCGCCCTCGACCCGGCCCGATTCGTCAGCACCGCTCCTCCCCACCTGGTGCGACGCATTCTCGCGGGATGGCCTCTCGACGCGATGCGGCGCTTCTTCGAGGATGAAGCCGGGTTGCCGCTGGTGGTCGAACCCGAGACCGGCAAGCTCTTCCCGGTGGCCAACCGCTCGCGTGCGGTACGCGATGCGTTGCGACGCGTCGCCATCGACCGTGGGGTGGAGTTTCGCGGCGACAGCGAGGCAACCGACCTGATCCCCATGGAAGGTGGCTGGCAGGTCGGGCTGCGCGATGCCCCGGCCCTTTCCGCCGATGCGGTCGTGGTCGCCACCGGCGGGCTCTCGGTGCCCCAGACCGGGTCGGATGGCTTCGGGCTGCGAACCCTCGCGGCCCTGGGGCATACGGTGCATCCCACCTACCCGGCGCTCACCCCGCTCACCCTCGATCCTCCGGCGTTCGCCGAGCTGGCCGGGGTCTCGCTGCCGGTCTCGATCACGGCGACTTCCCCGATCGAGCAGCGCCGGGCGAATGGCGGCTTCCTCTTCACGCATCGCGGCTACTCGGGCCCCGCCCTCCTCGATGTCTCCCACGTGGCGGTGCGCGGCCGCCTCGCCCACCTTGCTCGCGCGACGATCCGGGTCGGATGGGGCGGTCTCGACGCGGCGGGGTGGCGGGTTCGCCTGGCCCCGGCGGCGACCCAGGTGAACACCGTGGTCCGACGCGAACTCCCCGATCGGCTGGCCGACCGGCTGCTCCGCGAAGCCGCCGTCGACGGCGGCACCCAGCTCGCGCAGCTGCCGCGCGACGCGCGCGAGCGCCTGGTGCAGACCCTCGCCGAGTTCGAGCTGCCGTGGACCTCGGACGAGGGCTATCGCAAGGCCGAGGTGACCGGCGGCGGCGTGGCCCTGGGCGAGGTTCAACCTGGCTCGATGGCGAGTCGTATCCACGACGGACTCTTCCTCGCCGGCGAGCTGCTCGATGCATTCGGCCCGATCGGCGGATACAATTTCAGTTGGGCCTGGGTGACCGGTCGGCTGGCCGGGCTCGGCGCGGCGCGGTACACCGACGACCGCTGACACCCGACCATCGACCGGCGCCCCAGTGCCGCCGACAGCTCCCCGCACACCGGAGTCTCCCGCATGCTTCGTCGCCTGCTCGCCTTGCTGCTCCTCACCTCGCCACTCGCCGCCCAGCGGCACCTGACCACACCCCGGGAGGCACTCGGGTTCGGGATCGGCGACGACTACCAACTGGCCACCTACACGCAGCTCGAGCACTGGTGGGAGCAACTGGCCACCGAGTCGCCACGGATGGTGCTCGACACCATGGGGCTCACGGCCGAGGGGCGCCCCCAGCTGATGGCGATTCTCTCCTCGCCGGCGAACATCGCCAGGTTGGCGCGCTATCGCGAGATCAGCGAGACCCTGGCGCGTGGCCGGGTGGACTCGGCGATGGCGGCACGGCTCGCGGCCGAGGGGAAGGCGGTGATCTGGATCGATGGCGGGCTGCACGCGACCGAGGTCCTCGGCGCGACCCAGCTGATGGAACTGGTGTGGCAATTCGTTTCGCGTGACGATCCCGAGACGCAACGGATCCTCGACGACGTGATCATCCTCGCCGTGCATGCCAACCCCGACGGCATGGAGCTGGTGTCGTCGTGGTACATGCGTCACGACACGCCGGAGGACCGGACCACGAGCGGGCTGCCGCGACTCTACCAGAAGTACGTGGGACATGACAACAATCGCGACATGTTTCGCAACGCCCAGGCCGAGTCGCGCAACATGAGCCGGGTGATGTTCACCGAGTGGTACCCGCAGATCATGTACAACCACCACCAGACCGGCCCGGCGGGTGCCGTCATGTTCGCCCCGCCGTTCCGCGACCCGCTCAACTTCAACTTCGACCCCGACCTGATCACCTCGCTCGACTGGGTGGCGATGGCGATGCAGCGCCGCTTCGCCTACGAGGGCAAGCCCGGGGTGGTCTCGCAGAACGCCTCCAGCTATTCCACCTGGTGGAACGGCGGCGTGCGCACCACGGCGTACTTCCACAACATGATCGGGATCCTGACCGAGACGATCGGCTCGCCGACCCCGACCACGATTCCGCTGCGGCTCTCCTCGCTGGTGCCCAACCGCAGCCAGCCATTCCCGATCACCGCCGGGCCATGGCACTTCCGGCAATCGGTGGACTACTCGATGACCGCCAACCGGGCGATCCTCGACCTCGCCTCGCGCTATCGCGAGGACCTGCTGATGAACATCTGGCGGATGGGTCACAACTCGGTGGAGCGAGGTTCCGCGGACCACTGGACCTACACTCCCGACCTCGTGGCCGAGGCCCAGGCGGCGATGACGGCGGGTCAGGACCAGGCCGCGAACGCCGCCCCGTCGGGTGGCTTCCGGCGAGGGGGCGGCGGAGGCGGGGACCCGGAGAAGGCGATGGCGGTGCTGCGCGATCCGGGCCGACGCGACCCGCGTGGCTACGTGATCCCCGCGGGGCAGGCGGAAATGGGCAACGCCCTCGACTTCCTCGATGCCATGCGGGTGAGCGGCATCGAGATCGCCAAGACCACCGCCCCGACGGAGATCGCCGGCAAGCGCTATCCGGTGGGCTCGTTCATCGTCCGCGGCGACCAGGCCTTCCGGCCCCATGTCCTCGACATGTTCGAGCCCCAGGATCATCCCACCGACCTGCAGTATCCCGGCGGCCCGCCGGTGCCACCGTACGACATCGCCGGATGGACGCTCGCGATGCAGATGGGATTCCGCTACGACCGGATGCTCGATGACTTCACGGCGCCGACCGCGGCGGTGGAGGGCCTGCGCGTGACCCCGGATCCGGCGCCATTCGACGACCAGGCCGGGGCCTGGGTCGTGTCGCCCACCGCCACCGACGCCTTCCTCGCGGTGAACCGCGCCATCAAGGCCGGCGGCAGCGTGGACCGGCTCGACAATGGCGATTTCGTGCTGCGCGGCGCGGGGAGTCGCGAGGCCCTGGCGCGCCTCGCGCGCGAACGGGCATTGCCGACCCGGAGCGCCGGCGGCGCCAGCGGCACGGCGGTCCACCCGCTCCGGGTCGGGTTGGTGGATGTCTATGGTGGCTCGATGTCGGCGGGGTGGACCCGATGGGTGCTCGAGCAGTACGAGCAACCGTTCACGCGAGTCTTTCCCGCCCGCCTCGACCGGGGCGACCTGGCGAGCGACTTCGACGTGTTGATCTTCGTGGACGGAATGATCCCGTCGGCCGACCGGGGCGGTCGCGGCTTCGGCGGCGGCGACCCCACCGATCTCCCCGACGAGTACCGCGACCAGGTGGGGCGGATCACCGTGGCCACCACCGTTCCGCAACTGCGCGCCTTCGTCGAGTCCGGTGGCCGGATCGTCACCATCGGGTCGTCGACGGTGCTGGCACGCCACTTCGGGCTGCCGCTGGAGAACCACCTGGTGCAGCGACTGCCGGACGGTGCCGACCAGCCACTCTCGCGTGACCAGTACTACGTGCCTGGTTCGCTGCTGGCGGTGCGCGTCGACAACCGGCTTCCCGCGGCGGCGGGTGCCGACACGACCGCGACCGTGATGTTCGAGAACTCGCCGGTCTTCCGGCTGCCACCCGATGCAACGAGCCGTGGGATCACCCCGATCGCCTGGTTCGACAGCGCCACGCCGCTGCGGTCGGGGTGGGCCCATGGCGAGGGCTACCTGCAGGACGGGGTGGCGATGGCGCGCGCCGATATCGGGAAGGGACAGCTCTATCTCTACGGCCCTGAAGTGATGTTCCGGGGCCAGCCCGAGGGCACCTATCGCTTCGTGTTCAACGTGCTTCTCGGAGAGAAGCGATAGACGATAGACGATAGACAGTTCTGGCGGCCATGCTCCAACCTGCCCGGAGGGCTCCGGAGCCCGACCATCCGGTCGTCCATCGTCCATCCTCTATCGTCTATCCTCTATCGTCTATCGTCTATCGTCTATCGTCTATCGTTGAAACGTCACGTCGACCCGCACCACGATCTCCGGATCCATTCGCAGCATCCCGAGCATCTTGGTGAGGCCACCGATCTCGTAGTCCTTGAGGTTCATCGGCAGGCGCCCCCGGAAGCGGGCCCGTCGCCCGTCGAGCCAGAGCCACCCCGGCACCGCGTGGGTCTTGGTGATCCCGTGGATGGTGAAGCGACCCCGCAGCGTCACCGGAATCGAGTCACCGTCGGGACCGCCGCTCGCCACGGCGTCGAGATCGAACCGCATCGTGGGATAGCGGTCGGCCTCGAGTGACTTGAGCATGTCGCGATCACGCTTGCCGTTGCCCGAGTGGAGCGAGGCGACCGGCGCCTCGACAAAGCCGTGCACATCGCGGAGCGACGAGGCCCCCTCCAGCCCCCCCGACAGCACCATGGTCTTGCCGGTGAAGTCGCCGAGGGTGGCGCTGCCGTCAAATGCGAGTTCGCCGGAGACCGAGGGCAGCGAGGGCACCGCCTGCGCGGCCAGCGGAAGGACAGGAATCATGAGCAGACAGAGGCAGCGAATCGTCATGGAGATCATGCGCCTCCCGGCGCGCATCACATTATGGCGACCGGTGATCGAGCCGCGCCGCTCAAGCGCACCAGTTGCCGTTCATCCCCCCCGGCGCACGACCAACCGAGCGGTCAGCCGATCGCCGATGGTGGCGTAGCCCTCGGCGGTGAGGTGCCAGCCCCCCTTGCTCGCGGTGACGCCAGCGAAGAGCGCCACTCGCTCCAGATCCACGATGACGCGCCGGCGATCAGTCTCACCGAGGGCATTGGTGAAATGCACCTGGAACCGGGGGCGAAGCAGCGAATACCCGAGCCCCAGATGGGGCACCACCGCGTGACCGGTCCGTGATACTGCCACCTCGGCCCCGAAGACACCCGGACGCCAGCGGTCGTCGGAGCGGTTGCCGCCGAAGCACTCACTGGCCGGGTCATCGATGGCGGCGGCGCTGCACGTGACCGGGGCGTCGAGCTCTCCGAGGAGCGCATGGACCCGGGGGAGCAGGAGCCAGCGCTCAGAGAGCCGGACCAACCGCCCCACGCCGAGGCCAACCAGGTTGGCCTGGACCTGATGCACGGTCACCGGCGGGACCCATCCACCCTCAAGCTGCCAGCCGTGCGCCTGAACCGCCAGCCGCAATCGTACCACCCCGGCGATCGGGTTGGTGTCTTCCGGGCCCTTGCCGGGGCGGCAGCTGGTCGGCGTGGCCAGGTCCCGGGGCACCTCGGGGAGGGAGGCGGCCTCGATCCCCATCGTCCAACCGGAGGATGCCGTGCTCCCTCCCGCCCGGGTGAACGCCAGCGGCACCGACAGGATCGCGAATGCCTGCGCCTCGTGGGAATCGGTGGCCGGATAGCAATCGTCCTGCGCCGCGACCACGTGGACCGGCAGCACCAGCGCGAGCCACCCGAGCAGGACCTGCCGTCTCACTGTACCACGACCGTGCCGCGCATTCCCGAGGTCCGGGTGCCGTGCACGTTGCAGTAGAAGGCATAAGTGCCCGCCTGGGCGAAGGTGAATTCATACGTCATTGGCGCATTCCCGGTCGAGGGATTGCCGGGGAACGAGCCGGTGGTCGAGGCGGTCACCGTGTGCGGTCCGTCGTCCCAGATCCAGCGGACCGTGGTCCCCGGGACGACCACCACATTGGCGGGGACGAAGCGTGCTCCACCTGATGTCGTGAGGTGGATCTCCACAGTGCCGCCTCCGGAGGTACCGGTGGCGATCGCGGTGAACGCCACGCCCGGCCCGCCAACCTGACCGACCGTCGCCGAGGCGTTCTGGGTACCTGCCGTGGTGCCGAGATTCCACATCGCGGTCGCGGTGCCGTCGAGTCCGGTGACCGACTGCGGCGGATCGAAGAAGCCGTTGGTGGCCGTCGTTTCCCAGATCACCAGTGCGCCGCTGGCGGGCTGGCCGTTCTGGGTCACCAGCACTCGCAGAGGATTGGGGAGGAGAGTGCCGAGTGGGGCGGTCTGCGCGTCACCCGACGGCGCACCGAGGGCGATGGCGAAGGTCCCCTGCGGCGGGGTTGTCGCGGTGGCGCTGAACTGCACCGAGGCGCCACCAGAGATTGCCGTGGCCGTCTTGTTCCCGGCTCCCGCGCCGAGCGTCCAGATCGCGCTGGCGACGCCGTCGGCTCCCGTGGGGCCATTGCCAACCACCTGCCCCGACGATGTCGACCAACTCACGGCCTCGCCCGGAGCTGCCGCAGTGCCGCGGGTGGCGCGAACGCGCAGTGGCGCACTCACCTGCTGGCCCGCTATCGCGGTCTGGTTGTCGCCGCTCGGGCTGCCTTTCTCGAGCACCAGTGCCGGCGGTGGCGGTGGCGGAGGCGGGGGGGGCGGGGGCGGTGTGTTGATGCCGCCCCCACCGTCACCACCGCAGGCCGTGGCGAGAAGTGCGACGAGCAGCGGACGCATGAAGCGGGATCGCGTAACGGGCATAGGGGCGCCCCGGGAAGGAGGTTGGTTCACACCACGGCACGCCGGAACCCGTGCGGTTCCCGCAGCGTGCGTGCGAGGGTGAGGAGGGAGCATTCGAAGGTGGCAATGTCGCGCGGGGCACTGATCGAGAAGCGAATGGCCTCCGGCGGTTCGATACCCACGGCAAAGGGATCGCTGCTGCGCACCTGCACGCCGTGCTGGATGGCGCGCTCGACGAATTCGTGCCTGCCCCACCCGCCCGGCAGCTCGAGCCAGCGGTGGGGGCAGGTGGTGCCATGGCCGCGAACCCCGTCGGGCAACAAACGGCGACAGAGCTCATCACGGACGGCGAGCTCGCGCCGGGCCGCCGCCAGCGCCGCCTCGGCTTCGCCACCATCGATCCAGCGGCTCGCTACCGCGGCCAGCAGGCCCGCGGGAGTAGAGGTCGTGGCGCGTGCGGCGGCGCCCAGTCGCTCCGCGAGCGAACGCCCGACCGCCGCCAGGTACCCGAGGCGCAGCCCCGGTGCGAACGATTTCGAGAACGAGGTGACGTAGGCCGTGTGCTCGGGGGCGTAGAAGGCGAGTGGCGGCGGCGCCTCGGCAGGGTGGAAGCCGTAGACATCATCCTCGAGCAACAACAGGTCGTGGCGCACCACCACATCAGACAGCGCCTCGCGCCGTTGGTGCGACATCGTGTGCGTGGTCGGGTTGTGGAAGGTGGGAGTGAGCGCGACCAGTGCCGGGCCGCGTCGGGCCTCCCGCTCGAGTGCATCGGGGAGCATCCCGTCCTCGTCGGTGGCCACCCCCTGCACCGGGATCCCCAGCATCGTGGCCATCGTCCGCACGCCCGGATAGCTCAGCGTCTCGACCAGGAGACGGCCCTGGCCCCGGCCGAGTGCCATCAGCGCCACCAGCAGTGCATGATCGGCTCCATCGGCAAGCACCACGCGATCGGCGTCGAGCTCGAGCCCGCGCCTCGCCAGCCAGCGCGCTCCTGCGGCCCGATCGACTGATCCACCACCCAGCTCGGGATAGCGAAGCAACTGCTCGGCCCCGCCACCGCGAAGCAGCGCGGCGGTGGCCTCCTGGAAGAGTCGCGGCAACGGCGACCCGGCCGGTTCGGGAGGCAGGTTGAGGGTCAGATCGATCGACGACGACTGCAACACCCGAGGGTCATCGCTGATGAAGGTGCCCCGCCCCTGCTGCGCGTGAACCAACCCTCGCCGCTCGGCCTCAGCGATCGCCCGAGTGACGGTGGCCACGTTCAGGGCAAGCAGGGAGGCGAGCCGGCGCTGGGTCGGCAGGCGCTCCCCGCGGTGCAGCGTCCCGGTCGCCACACCCTCGGCGATTGCATCCACGAGGGCGAGGTAACGGGGGCCGTCGCCCTCGAGGCGAGGCTTCCAGCGAGTCACGATGTTCGGCAGCGGTGGCATGGCGGCTCGGCGATCGGCGCGGTGCGATCGGTCTGGGGTGTCAGGGATAGCCCGTGGTGGGCGGCGGGGGAGGCGGCGCCGTGGCTGCCGTTGCGACGACCTGGACGCTACCGCTCATCCCCGCATGGATGGTGCAGTGATATGGATAGGTCCCGACCGCCGCGAAGGTGCGCGCCACAGACTGGTTGGCGGTGGGTGACGCTATATCGGCCGGATGACCCGCCACGCCATCGAACACCACCGTGTGCGCCACCACACCGAATGCCCACGTGACCGATGAGCCGGCCGTGACGGTCTTGACCGGGGGCAGGAACTGCAGCCCGGCCGTGGCCTGAATGTCGGCCGAGCTGTCGCCGGTGTCGGTGGGGGTGGAGGAGCCGCAACCAGCCAGGACCAGCAGCAGCAATGCCGGCATCAGACACCGGACAGCGATCCTTGATTCGGTCATGGTGTCCCCTGCCTTCGGCAATGGGCACCCCACCGCAGGGCACCCTCATGAACCGTTACGGCAACCGAGACAATTCGTCAAATTGTATGGCACAATCACAGAATTGTATGCATTGCCACCCTCAACGCGGCGGCGGCCCACATCGCTGCGGGCCGCCGTCGGGTATCGCTGGGCGCGGTTGCCCGGCGACTCAGGGCGTCACGGTCCGGGGCCGCTTGAGGTAGCGATCGAGCCAGTCGACCATCTCGGCGAGGGTCTGCCCCACCGATTCCCGGGCCGAGTAGCCGTGGGCCTCGCCGGGGAGCATCACCAGCCGGGCGGTGCCGCCGTGTCCCTTCACCGCGGCGTACATCCGCTCCGACTGGATCGGGAAGGTGCCCGAGTTGTTGTCATCCATCCCGTGGATGAAGAGGAGCGGATCGCGGATCGAGTCGGCGTAGGTGAACGGCGACATCCGGCGATAGACCGGCTCCGCTTCCCAGTAGCTGCGCCGCTCGTTCTGGAAGCCGAACGGGGTGAGCGAGCGGTTGTAGGCACCGCTCCGGGCCACCCCGGCATGGAAGAGCCGGCTGTGGGCCAGCAGGTTCGCCGTGGTGAACGCGCCATAGCTGTGCCCGCCCACGGCGATCCGGTCACGGTCGGCCACCCCCATCGCCACCAGGGTGTCGATCGCTGCCTTGGCCGAGGCGATCAGCTGCTCCACGTAGCTGTCGTTGGCGGTCTCCCCTGCACCGATGATCGGGAAGGAGGGATTGTCGAGGATGCCGTAGCCCTGGGTCAGCAGGAAGAGATGCGACGCCCCGGCCGGCCGGGTGAACCGAAAGGGTGAGCCGCGCACCTGCGAGGCGGCGGCGGCCGACTGGAACTCCGAGGGATATACCCAGAACAGGAACGGCAACGGCCCATCACGGGTCCGATCGTAGCCGGCCGGGAGGTACATCGTCCCGGAGAGGGTGACACCATCACCCCGGGTGTAGGTGAGGAACTGGGAGTGCACGCCGGCGAACTCCGGCGCCGGATCGGCGATGTGGGTGAGCTGCACCGGTGCGATGCGACGCACGAGCTCGCGACGCCAGTAGTTCGGCTGGTTCGGTCTGCGACTCGCGTCGGGTGATGAACACGCCGCGGTCGGCATCGACCGCCGCGACGAGCGTCTCGTAGTACGGCGCCGTCGATTGCCAGAGCCGCGTGGTCCGCAGGGTGCGCAGGTCGAGGCGATCGACGAACGGCCGGTCGCCCTCGGGCGAGGCCCCGGCGCCGACCAGCCAGACTGCCCGCCCGTCGCGGGAGAACTGCAGCGTGGTGTGGCCGGCGGCATCGGTCCGCATCAGTGGCGATCCGGGATCGCCATAGCGGTCGTCGGAGGCACGATCCCAGAGCAATCGCGCGCCAGTGGCCGGGTCCGTGGGATTCACGATCCAGGTGCGGGTCCGCCGGTCCGGGACCCAACTCTCGCTCACCAGGGCGAGGTCGTCACGACCCCACCAGATCCCGCCGACCCGGCCGGCGGTCTCGAACCAGGTCGCCGGTGGCCCATCGAACGGCGCGTCGAGCCGGACGATCCGGTCGCGACGCGGCACGTCGGTCGCCGGGTCGCCGTGGTCGAGTGCCTCGACCCAGAGCAGGGTGGCCGGGGCATCGGCGCGCCAACGCCAGCCGCGCGCGCCGGGCTCGGTGGCGCCCCGTGCGATCGACTGACTCTCGACCTGCGCCACATCACGCAGCAACCGCACCTCGTGGCCGGTGCGATCCCAGATCGCGGTGCGCGACGGGAAGCGACTCCAGGGCACCTGATACGAGAACGGCCGCTGCAGTGTCTCGGCGATGAAGAAGCGACCGTCCGGCGATGGATCGAGCGACACGGTCAACCCCGTGGGACCCACCGGGGTGCTCCGGCCGTCGAGCCGCACGATCACCCATTGCCGAGTGAAAAAGTGGTCGAACATCGCCTCGTCGTACGGCGACGTGAGCAGGTCCTGATAGGTCCGCTCGGGCGTCGCACGATCGTGGCTCTCCTGGGTGACGGGACCATCGGGCGCGGCGGGCGGCGCAGGGGCAGGACCGCGGTCGGCAGGGATCACCGCACAGAGCAGCTCGCTGCCGCCGTCGAGCCACTGGCAAGGCGACCGGGTGGTGCCGTTGAGGATCGGACCGAGGAGCTCGCGGACCGATCCGGCAGTATCGCCGAGGAAGAGTGCGATCCCGTTGTCGCCCGTCCTGGTGAAGACATAGTGATCGCCATCGGGCGCCCAACTCGGCCCCGAGAGCCGACCACCGGGGGGGACCGCCACGGTGCGCTGCTCCCCGTCCCGCACCCGCTGGAGGGTGAAGCCATCATACCCTCCGGCCGAGGCGGGGCCGTTGGTGCGCGGATTGATCCGGCTGCCCGCCAACTTGAGGTGCGGCGCGGCCACCTCGGCGATCGGCGGCAGCCCGGGCCGATCGATCAACATGAACCAGTCACGCCGCGGTGAGAGCGAAATCGCCGGGATCGGCCGGGCATCGAGCATCGCCGCGATCGGAGCCGGCGGATCGCGGTAGCCATCCTGGGCTCCCGCCACGCCGACAGGTACCAGCAGCAACACGACGAGGAGAATCGGGAATCGACGGATCATGAGGACGGCTCCACGCGGCATCGACCGGATCTCGGGGATCATTCGGGGATGGACTCGGGTTGAATACCGGATATCCTACTGTCACGAACACGGAACGCAAACGCGGCGCGGGCCGCACCCCGGAGGTCGCATGCCACCACTCGGCGTCGCCATCACGTGGCTCGGCCACGCCGCCTTTCATCTCGACCCGGATGGCGAGGCGCCGGCATTCCTGTTCGATCCATGGCTCGCGAATCCGAGGGCACCGCGGAATGCAGCCGAACTGGCGGCCGGCGCGAGGGTGATCCTGGTGACCCACGGCCACTCGGATCACGTGACCGGCGTGGTGGAACTCGCGAGCGCGACCGGGGCGACGGTGCTCACCACGGTGGAAGTCGCGGCCGACCTGAGTGCCGACGGGCTCGACAGCGACCAACTCGTCGGCTTCAACATCGGCGGAGCCGCCGAGGCGCACGGCCTCCGTGCCACACTGGTGCATGCCCAGCATTCCTCCTCGCGCGACAATCCCGACGGGCGGCCGCGGGAGCTCGGCAATCCGTGCGGCTTCGTGGTGGAGATCCCCGACGGGCCGGTGATCTACAACACCGGCGACACCGGCGTGTTCGGTGACATGGCACTGATCGCGGAACTCTACGACCCCGACATCCTGATGCTGCCGATCGGTGACTTCTACACCATGGGCGCCAAGCAGGCGGCCAAGGCGGTCGAGCTCGTCGAGCCGACCTGGATCGTGCCGCAGCACTATGGCACCTTCCCCGGACTGCCCGGGACGATCAACGAGTTCCGCCAGGCGCTCGACCCGATCTTTCGCGACCGGCTGCTCGACCTGTCCCCCGGCGAGGCGGTGCACTGATGAGCCAGATCGAGATTCTTGGCGTGCCGATGGACCTCGGTGCCTCCCGCCGCGGCGTGGAGATGGGACCCTCGGCGGTGCGCCTGGCCCGGCTGGCCGCTCGCCTCGAGGAGCTTGGCCATCAGGTGACCGACACCGGTGATGTCCCCGTCCCCACCCGCGAGACGCTCGGAGTCGGTCGCGGGATCGACTTCCTGGACACCATTGCCGCCGTCTGTGGTGAGGTGGCGGTGCGAACCGCGGCGAGTGTCGAGCGCGGCGCGGTGCCGCTGGTGCTCGGGGGTGACCACTCGATCGCCGCCGGCTCGGTGGCTGGCGTCGCGTCGGCGGTGGCGGCGCGTGGCGGGCGCCTGGGGCTACTCTGGCTCGACGCGCACTCGGACCTGCATGTCCCGGAAAGCTCGGAGACCGGCAACGTGCACGGGATGCCGGTCGCCCACCTCCTCGGTCGCGGCGACGCGGCGATGGTCGGGCTCGGTTCACCCACCCCGACAATCCGGCCGGAGCATGTGGCGATCATCGGCGCCCGCGATCTCGATCGGGCGGAGCGTGAGCATGCCCACGCCTGGGGAGTCCGGATCTACACCATGCGAGAGATCGACGAGCGCGGCATGCGGGCGGTGTTGCAGGAGGCGATCGCCCGGGTGAGCGACGGGACGACCGGCCTCCACGTCTCGCTCGACCTGGACTTCGTCGATCCGCAGGAAGCACCAGGCGTCGGCACGCCGGTGCGGGGTGGAGCGACCTATCGCGAGGCACACCTGGCGATGGAAACCCTCCACGACACCGGCCGAATCGTGGCCATGGATTTGGTCGAGGTGAACCCCGTCCTCGATCGCTTCAACCATACCGCAGAACTTGCCGTCGGACTGGTCGCCTCGGGATTCGGCAAGCGGATCCTCTGAAAGTCGGTGACGGGCGGCGGGGCTGGGTCACCGGTCCCCCGTCACCTGTCCCCTGCGGCAGGTCACCCGCCCCCAGTGACCGTTCCATTTTGCAACGTTATCATGGCGTAGCTCTTCGTCATCAAGCCCGGGGTGGACGGACCGAGACTCTCCCGGTACGTTCCCCCGTCCGCTGGGGAGCTCACCGCAATCCGTCGAGTCGTCGTGAAGCGCTGGACATCAGCCTCGAAGCATCTCGCCATCGCCCTGCTTGCCGCCGGGTGCCTCGCGACGCCGCTCACAGCCCAGTCGGCCTTCTCCCGCTCGGAGAAGCCGTTCGCCACGATCTCCAGGATCTTTCTTGGCAGTCAGGGACGCGACTCGCTGGTGACGCTGGTGCAGTCGCAGGTGGGCGCGCGTTATCGGTGGGGCGCGTCGGTGCCGGGCAAGGCCTTCGATTGCAGCGGCCTGGTGCAGTGGCTGATGGCCAACTTCGATGTCGAGTTGCCGCGCACCTCGCGCGAGCAGGCGCACACCGGGCTCGAGATCCCCAAGGATCCCGATCAGCTCCTTCCCGGCGACCTGCTCTTCTTCGGGCGCGGCAAGACGGTCAGTCATGTCGGGGTGTACATCGGCGAGGGAAAGTTCGTCCACGCCGCCAATCGCAAGCTCGGGGTTGTCGTCTCGAGCCTGCCGACGGGGTCGAAGGCGCGCACCTGGTGGAAGGGCGTCCGGCGCCTCTTCACCAGCGAGGAAGAGCTCACCGAACTTCCGATGACACTGTTGTCGCCGAGCTACCAGAGCAGCGGCAGCTAGCAGCAGCGAGAAACGAAACGGAGCCGCGCGCGCTTCTCCGTTGCTAGGCCTCCCGTTCCCCCACCACCCATGTCAGCAGCGCGCCCACGCCGAGCGTCACGGCGCCGCCCACCGCCTGCATCGGCCGGTCGCGGATCACCACGATCACGGTCCAGAGCGAGAACGCCGTGAAGAAGAGCGGCGTCCACGGATACCCCCACGTGCGCCACGGCCTCGGCAGGTCGGGCTCGCGGTGCCGGAGCACGACAACGCCGATCACCGCCAGCAGGGCGAAGAGGGTGAGCGTGAACCCGGCATAGGTGAGCACCCCGGCAAACGATTCGGTGAGCACGAATGCCAGCGCCAGCCCTCCCTGCAACAGGACGGCGCGACGGGGGGCGCCGGTGGCGGTTCGTTCCGCCAGGGGCCGCAGCGGCGGGAGGTCCTCCGCCATCACCTCGATCACCCGGGGTCCGGCCAGGGTCATGGCACTGATGGTCGAGATCAACAGCAGGGCGATCACCCCGGACATGATCTGGCCGCCGTTGGGGCCGAAGATCCGTTCGGCCGCGACGGCACCGACCTCGACCACGCCGTAGAGTGAGGCGATCGGGGTGGTCCGCAGGAACATCCAGTTGAGCGCCACATAGAGCACGGTCACCAGCAGGGTGCCCAGCACGAGTGCCCTCGGCACGTTCCGTTCGGCGTCGCGCACCTCGGCCTGGAAGTAGGCGGCGGCGTTGAAGCCCGAGTAGGCGTACGACACGATGATCAGCGAGATCGCGAACGGGGCGCTGGCGATCTGGTCGAACGAGGCCCGGGTCGGGGCGAAGGAGAGCGACGTCGTCGGACCACTCACCAGTCCCACCCCGATGAAGGCGACGATCAGCAGCACCTTGAGCGCGGTGACCGCCACCTGCACCCGGCCACCGGTCACCGGGGCGAGGAGGTGCACCCCGGTCACCGCCAGGATCACCATGATGCCAAGTGGCCGGGGGGGGATGCCGAGCAGCGGGCCGGCATACTTGCCGAGGGCCATGGCGGCGAGGGCCACCGAGGCGGCGAACCCCACGGCGATGGAGACCCAGCCGGCGACGGCACCGAGCGCAGGGTGATAGATCCGGCCGAGGAAGCGGTACTCGCCGCCCGATCCGCGGATCGAGGCGGCCAGCTCCCCATAGGAGAGCGCCCCGGCCATGGCGATCAACCCGCCGATTCCCCAGAGGGCGAGCAGCGCGAACCCGTCGGTCGTCTGCTGCACCTGGAGGCCAAGCGTGACAAAGACCCCGAAGCCGATGATGTTGGCGACGACGGTGGCGAGGGCGGCGGCGAAACCGAGCGAGCGGGGAGCGCTGGAGGGTTCGGTCACCCCGTGAAGATAGGCCGCCACTTGTGGTGCGACGAGGCCGGGCGTAGCGTCCGGCGTCGGGGCGCACCCGAGCCCCGGGCCATCAGCCCTCCCGTGACCACTCCCCCGCCCCTCCTGCCAGGACCATCGCGACATGCCCGTGAGCCGCGACGACTCTCCGCTCTCCCGCCGCGACCTCCTCAAGGCGGCCGGTGCCGTCGGCGCCGGGCTCGCCCTCGCGCCGGCCCGGTTGGCCGCGATCGAACCACCGCCACGAAGCCGCGACGCGGCCACGATGATGGGTGTCCCATTCGAACCCCGAGCCGAGGTGCGGGTGGCGATCGTCGGCACCGGGCTCCGGGGCACCTCGATGCTGCGCGAGTGGCTGGCAGTCGATGGGGTGCGGGTCACCGCGCTCTGCGACATCGTGGCCGCCAAGGCCCAGCGCGGGGCGAAGATGGTGACCGATGCCGGGCAGCCGGCGCCGGCACTCTACACCGACGGTGACCGTGCGTTCGAGCGACTGGTGCAGCGCGACGACATCGACCTGGTCTACACCGCCACCCCGTGGCCGTGGCATGTGCCGGTGTGCCTGGCCGCGATGCACGCCGGCAAGCACGCCGGCACCGAGGTGCCCGCCGCGATGAACCTCGAGGATGGCTGGGAGCTGGTGCGCACCAGCGAGGAGACGCGGCGGCACTGCATGCTGATGGAGAACTGCTGCTACGACTTCAACGAGATGCTGATCGACACCATGGTGAAGGCCGGTGCCTTCGGCGAGGTGCTCTACGCCGAGGCGGCCTATATCCACGACCTGCGGGCGCTGCTCTTCGAGGACCGGGACGAGGGGCTCTGGCGCCGCAAGCCGCACACCGAGCGGCAGGGCAACTTCTACCCGACCCACGGCCTCGGGCCGGTGGCGTGGTATCTCGACATCCACAAGGGCGATCGCTTCGACTACCTGGTCTCGATGTCGACCCCCGAGCGGGGGCTCAGCGACTGGCGTGCGGCCCACGTGGCCAAGGACTCTCCCAAGTGGCAGGAACGCTACGTCGAAGGCGACATGAACACTTCGCTGATCAAGACGGTGCGTGGCAAGACGATCTTGCTGCAGCACTGCGTGTCGCTGCCGACGCCGTACAGCCGGCTCAACGCAGTCCGCGGGACCAAGGGTCTCTTCGAGGACTACCCACCGCGGATCATGCTCGAGGGGCAGGACGGCGGCGACCGATGGCAGCCGCTCAGCGACGAACTCAAGGCGCGCTACACCCATCCGCTGTGGCAACGGGTCGGCGAGATCGCGCGGGCCAAGGGGGGCCACGGCGGAATGGACTACATCCTGGCCTACCGGCTCGCGGAGACGATGCGGGAGGGACTGCCGCCCGACTTCGACGTCTATGACGCGGCGGCCTGGAGTGCACCGTGGCCGCTCAGCGAGGCGTCGCTGGCGCTGTCGAGCGCCCCGGTGCGATTCCCCGACTTCACCCGGGGCGAGTGGCAGCGCGGGAGCGACCAGTGAACCCCACCACCCTGGACTGGGCCATCGTCCTCGTCTCGATCGGCGTCTGCTTCATCCCGGCGCTGCTGATGGCGCGCCGGGCCGGCACCAGCACCGCCGAGTTCTTCACGTCGGGGCGGGCCGCCCCATGGTGGCTGATCGGCATCTCGATGGTGGCGACCACCTTCAGCACCGACACGCCGAACCTGGTCACCGACCTGGTCCGGACCGGTGGCGTCGCCAACAACTGGCAATGGTGGGCCTTCCTGCTCACCGGCATGGCCACGGTGTTCTTCTTCGCGCGGCTGTGGCGCCGCTCGGGGGTGCTCACCGACCTCGAGTTCTACGAGCTGCGCTACAGCGGCAGGGCCGCCTCGATCGTGCGCGGCTTCCGGGCCATCTATCTGGGTCTCTTCTTCAACTGCTTCATCATGGCCTCGGTCAATCTCGCCGCCGCCAAGATCGCCAACGTGGTGCTCGGCTGGCCGATGGGGAAGACGCTGGTGATCTGCGCCGTGCTCAACGTGCTCTTCGCGGCCACCGGTGGGCTCTGGGGCGTGATGTACGTCGACCTGATCCAGTTCGGTGTCGCGATGACCGGCGCGATCGCGGTGGCGTACTTCGCCCTGGCCCAGCCCGAGGTTGGCGGACTCGCGGGGTTGATGGACCGCCTGCCCCACGAGACCCTGGCGCTGGTCCCCGACTTCGGCAACTGGGGGCTGGCACTGTCGATCTTCATCATCCCGCTCACGGTGCAGTGGTGGTCGGTGTGGTATCCCGGCGCCGAGCCGGGCGGTGGCAGCTACGTGGCACAGCGGATGCTGGCCGCCCGCTCCGAGCGCGACGCACTGGGGGGCACCCTGCTGTTCAACGCGACGCACTACGCGCTGCGCTCGTGGCCATGGATACTCGTGGCACTGGCCTCCCTGCTCGTCTTCCCCGATCTCCAGTCGATCCGGACCGCCTTCCCGAACGTCGATCCGGCGCTGGTCGGACACGACATGGCCTACCCGGCGATGCTCAAGTTCCTGCCGCACGGCTTCCTGGGGATCATGATCGCCGGGATGCTGGCCGCCTACATCTCGACCCTGGTCACCCACCTCAACTGGGGCGCCTCCTACCTGGTGCACGACTGCTGGCGCCGCTTCATCCGGCCGGGACGCGACGAGGCCCATTACGTGATGGCGGGCCGGGTGATCACCGTGGTGCTGATGGCGTTCGCGGCCTCGCTCACCTTCGTGCTCGACACCGCCCAGCAGGCCTTCCAGCTGCTGCTCTCCATCGGTGCCGGCACCGGACTGCTCTACCTGCTGCGCTGGTTCTGGTGGCGGATCAACGCCTGGTGCGAGATCGTGGCGATGGGAACCTCGTTCCTCGTGGCGATCGGCTTCTTCATTGCCCAGAAGCGCGGCGCGGCGATCGCCTCGACCACGGTCCTCCTCTCGACGGTCGCGATCACCACCCTGGCCTGGATCGCCACCGCCTATATCGCGCCCAGCGAACCGCGCGAGACGCTGCTCGCGTTCTACCGCAAGATCCGGCCGGCCGGACCGGGGTGGGCCGCGCTGCGCCGGGAGGCCAACCTCCCCGCGTCGCCCGACTCACTGCCGCAGCAGTTCCTCGCCTGGACGCTCGGCTGCCTGGCCGTCTACGGTGCACTCTTCGGCACCGGCTCGTGGCTCTACGGCCACACCGCCACGGCCGCGTTCTGGACGGTGACCGCGGTCGCCTCGACGGCGTGGCTGGTGCGGCTGGTACCGCAGCTCTGGAGCGCGGCGCCTCCGGAGGGGGACGGGTGACCGGTGACCGGTAGCCCGTCGCCCGCCACCACCGCCGTGATCCTGGCCCGGGGGCTCGGCACCCGAATGCGCCGGGACGATACCCTGGCGGTGCTCGATGCCGGGCAGGCGCGAGCCGCCGCCGCCGGGCTCAAGGCGATGATCCCCGACGCAGCCGGCCGACCATTCCTCGATCACGTGCTGCATTCACTTGCCGACGCCGGGATCACCCGCGTGATCCTGGTCGTCGCACCGGACCACGCCGCGATCCATGAGCACTACGCCGACCATCCCCCGAGACGGGTAACGCTCGAATTTGCGGTGCAGGCGGAGCCGCGCGGCACCGCCGACGCCTTGCTGGCCGCCGAAACAGCGTTGGGCCACGCGGCCTTCCTGGTGCTCAATGCCGACAACCTCTATCCGGTCGATGCGGTGCGCGACCTGGCGCACCTTCGCGAACCGGGGCTGGTGGTGTTCGCCCGCGACGCGCTGCTCGCCGCCAGCAACATTCCCGCCGAGCGAATCCGCGCCTTCGCGCTGGTGACGCTCGACAGCGAGGGCTACCTCGCCGACCTCGTGGAGAAGCCTGACGCGGAGCGCTTCGCGAGCGCCGGCGCGGACGCCTGGGTCAGCATGAATCTCTGGCGGTTCGATCGGCGCATCCTCGATGCGTGCCGGGCGGTGCCCCGTTCCGAACGCGGGGAATACGAGCTGCCCGAGGCGGTGATGCTCGCCGTCCGGCATGGCCTGCGTCTCCGGGCGGTGGCGAGTCACGACGGCGTCCTCGACCTCTCGTCGCGCGGCGACGTGGCGAGGGTGGCGACGCTCCTCGGCGGGCGCGAGCCGCATCCGTGAGCGAGCCGGGCTCACTCACCCAGGCTCGGCGCGCGTTCGCCGCGCGATTCGGCGATCGCCAAGGCACCCGGCAGTGGTGGGTTCCCGGCCGCATCGAAGTGCTCGGCAAGCACACCGACTACGCCGGGGGACGCTCGCTGCTGGCGGCCGTCGAGCGCGGCTTCCACGTGGTGGCCCGGCCGCGCCGCGACGGCGGAGTCAACCTGGTCGATGCCCGGTCGCAACAGGCCTATCAGGGCCGCATCGACGCCGCGCTGGAGCCGGCACCGGGACGGTGGATGGACTACCCGGTGAGCGTGCTGCGGCGGCTCGCGCGCGACTTCCCCGGCGCGACAACCGGGATGGACGCTGCGCTCTGCTCCTCCCTGCCCTCCGCGTCGGGACTCTCGTCCTCGAGCGCGCTGGTGATCGCCACCTTCCTGCCACTGATGGCGTTCAACCGGCTCGAGGAGCACCCGGCATGGCAGGGCGCGTTCACCTCGCCCGACGACCTCGCCGGCTATCTCGGGGCGGTCGAGAACGGCCGCGCGTTCGGTCCATTCCCCGGAGACTTCGGCGTCGGCACCCAGGGGGGCAGCGAGGACCACACCGCCATCCTCCGCTGCGAGGCCGGGATGCTCGCCGGCTACCGCTTCGTGCCGGTCACCGCCGAGTCGTGCACCGCGCTGCCGTCCGACTGGACTTTCGTGATCGCTGCGAGCGGAGTCACCGCGGCGAAGGCCGGTGCCGTCAAGTCGCGCTACAACCACCTCTCGGCCGAGACCGCGACGCTGATCGACAGCTGGAACCGCGCGGTCGGGAGTGACCATGCCTCCCTGCTCGACATCCTCCTCTCGCGGGAGGATGCGGTCGACCACCTCACCGCGCTGGTCGCGACGCACCCCGACGGCGAGGCACTGCAACGCCGCCTGGGCCAGTTCAACGAGGAATGCCTCACCATCATCCCCGGCGTGGTCGAGGCCCTGGGACGCGGTGACGCCGCACGGATCGGCACCCTGGTCGATCGCTCGCACCACCTCGCGAGCACCGTCCTCGGCAACCAGATCGCCGAGACCGACTTCCTCGCCCGACGTGCCCGCGAACTGGGCGCGATCGCGGCATCCGCGTTCGGAGCCGGCTTTGGCGGGAGCGTCTGGGCGCTGGTTGCACGTCCACGCGCGGAGGAGTTCGCCGCGGCGTGGCGCGAGGGGTACACCACCGCATTCCCCCAACGGATCGACGCCGCATCGGTCTTCGTGAGCGATGCGGCGTCGGGAGCCCATGAGGTGCGCCAGGATGCCCCGGCCCCGATGGCTACGGATCGGGAGTGAGCGACACGCTGTTGGCGGTGATCCGCACCCGCATGTTCGACTGGGGATCCACCGTCCCGGTGAACGTGCCGTGCAAGTAGGCATAGAGTCGAGCAGCGAAGGAGGTCACCCCGGTCGCTGGCAATCCCGCCGTCGAGAGTGAGCCGGACCGCGCGGCGGCGGCAAGGGAGTCAACCTCGAGGTTGCCACCCGACGAGGTCGTGGTGTAGAAGGCGTCGATCTTCCACCAATCGGGGTCGGCTGCGGCGGTCCAGGTGTACGCCACCGCCGAACCGCTCGTGACTGCCTGCCCGGCAACCGGCGAGGTGATCACCGGCAGTGTCGGAATGGTCGCACGGGCCTCGGCCACGTCGCCGCCTGCCACCACCCGTAGCACGAGCTCCTCGCCGGGCTGCAGGATCGCGGGCAGCTGGTAGGTATAGTGCCCGGTGGCCGAGGTGGCGATCACGGTGCCGTTGACCGAGACCACGGCGTCGGTCAGCGGTGCATCGTCACGAGTGATGTCGAAGTTTTCGAACAGCGTCCCCATGTCGCCGCCCCGGATCAGGATCGGGCCGGGACCGGGCGGCGAGTTGGGGCCGGTGGCATCGCCGCTGCATGCGGCGAGCAGGAGGAGCACCATCACGGTGCCTGCGGTGCGCATTGGCGGTTCCTCGTCTCGATGGGAGTCTTCGGAGTATCGGCAGCCAGGCGGGGGTCGATCAGTGGCTGGCGACCTTGCCCCGGATCCCCGCCAGATACGATTATCTATGGATCGTGCCCGGCGATCCCCGATGAGTCCAGCCACCCGCAATTGTCCCAGTTGCCAGACACCCCTCCCCGGGGTGGCGGCCTACTGCTACGTCTGCGGAACCGCCACCCCGCCCGGCTTCGACCTGATGACCGGCGAGCGGGTGGCGATCACCAAGAGTGACATCACTCCCGACGACCTGCGTACCCGGGTCCAGCGGATCCTCGGTCCGGCGTATCAGCTCGCCGAACGGATCGGGGCGGGCGGCTTCGCGGAGGTCTACAAGGCGCTCGACCTCCGGCTCAAGCGGAGCATCGCGGTGAAGGTGCTGCGACCCGACCTTGGCCTTACCCCGGGAATGCTCGAGCGGTTCCGGCGCGAGGCCGAAGTGATCGCCGCCCTGCGACATCCCAACATCGTGCCGATCTACGATGTGGGGGAGGGAAGCGGGGTCGCCTTCATCATCATGCCGTACATCGCGGGCGAATCGCTGCGGGCCCGGATGGAATCCGGCGGACCGATGGCGGCCCACGAGGTCCGTCGCATCCTGCGCGAGGCGGCGAGTGGCCTGGCGGCCGCCCACGAGGCCGGGGTGATCCACCGCGACGTCAAGCCGGAGAACATCATGCTCGAGGGTCGCGAATCGCGTGCCCTCCTGATGGACTTCGGCATCGCGAAGGCCGTGGGAGGCGAACTCGACGCGCCGGTCACCGAGGACGGCGTCGCCCCGGCCCTCACCTCGACCGGGATCATCGTCGGGACGCCACAGTACATGAGCCCGGAACAGGCCTGTGGGGACAAGGCGATCGACGCCCGCACCGACCAGTATTCGCTGGCCGTGGTCGGCTACCGGATGCTGAGCGGCGCCTTGCCATTCGAGGGCGACTCGACCCGGGCGGTCCTGTACAAGCAGCTGGTGGCCGAGGCCACGCCGCTCCTCGAGAAGGTACCCGATGCTCCTCCGGGCCTGGCCGCGGTGATCGCACGCGCCATGCAGAAGGAACCGTCCGACCGCTACGACGACATGCTGGCATTCGCCGCGGCGATCGCCGAACCGGAGGAGCGCAGCGTTCCCCCCGGCGCAATGTCGACCGCCCCGGCAAAGGCGAGGGCGGCATTCGGCGCCGCCGCGGCACGGCTCAAGGCGATCCCGGTGCCCCGCGTGAGGGCACCTCGGCTCGACCTCAAGACCGCACTCCGCTCGCGTCGGGGCGTGATGATCGCCGTCGCCGCGACGGTGGTGGTCACGGTGCTGGCGATCTGGCTCGCCCTGCCATCCGGCAGTGGCCTGCAGGACTTCAGCCCCAGCTCGACCGTGGATCCGCTGGCGAGCCCGACCATCGACGGGAACGCCGCCACGACACCCGCCACCCCGACGCCCCGCCGGGCGACTCCGCCTCCGCCGAGCCCGGTCGGGCAACAGCGCGGGCGCGGCACGCCACCTCCGGTGCGGGGCGCTGCGGCACCGCCACCGCCACCACCAACGCCGCCAGCTGAGCAGACGGCACCGACCTGCGCGTCACTGGCCTCGGCCGGCAACTGGAGCGCGGCCGCGGCCACCTGTACCGCGGGAGCGGCGTCGGGCGATCCTGTTGCGATGCGAACGCTCGCGGGGATGTACGATCACGGCACCGGCGTCTCCGAGGATCCGACCAAGGCGGTCGAATGGTACCGCAAGGCCGCCCCGAACGACGCTGAGTCGCGCTTCCAGTTGTCGCGAATGTACGACATCGGACGCGGCACACCCCGGGATGGCAAGGCGTCGGTCTCCGCGCTCCGGGATGCCGCGGCGATGGGCCACCGGCAGGCGATCCTCACCCTCGCCTACCGGCTCGAGAACGGCGCCGGGATGGAGCGCGACTACAACGAGGCCGCCCTGTGGTACCGCCGTGGCGCCGACGCTGGCGCGACGACGGCGATGCTCAAGCTCGGCGACTGGGCGCGTCGGGGTCGTGGCATGACTCGGGATGATGCCGCGGCAGTCGGCTGGTTCCGCAAGGCGGCCGACGCCGGGTCCGCCGACGGGGCCTGGGAAGCGGCGCAGGCCTATCTCGACGGCCGCGGCATCGCCAGGGACGAAACGCTGGGGATGACGCTGCTCCGGAAAGCCGCTCAGCTCGGCCAGGCCGACGCCAAGGCCGAGCTCGCCAAGCGCGGCGGTTGAGCAAATGGCCATGTCAACGGCCCCGCCGATCTTCTGATCGGCGGGGCCGTTGCGTTGATCGGGACGGCGGGATTTGAACCCGCGACCCCTACCACCCCAAGGTAGTGCGCTACCGGACTGCGCCACGTCCCGTTTCCTTCCGGGGGAAGAAGGTACCCCTCCCTGCCCGACGCTGGCAACTCTGCGCGACCGCCTCAACCCTGCGAGGAGTGATGGCTCGACTGCTCGATTACGCCGTGCAGCACGGCGACGACGACGCCCCGATCCTGGTGCTGCTGCATGGCCGCGGCGCCGACGAGGGTGACCTCGGACCGGTCGGCCGGATGATCGCCGACCACGCCACCATCGTGACCCCGCGAGCGCCCTTCCCGGCGGCGCCGTGGGGCTATGGGCCGGGGTGGGCCTGGTATCGCTTCCTGTCGGGGACGACACCGGAACCCGAATCATTCGCGGCTGGCCAGGCCCGGCTGGACGAGTTCCTCGAGGCGCTCCCCGGCCTGCTCGGGTTGCCATCGGCCCCGATGCTCCTCGGGGGGTTTTCCCAGGGCGGCACGTCCAGTCTGGCGTGGGCACTCAGGCATCCGGGGAGGGCCAGGGCCGTGCTGGTCTTCTCCGGCTTCCTCGCCAATCATCCGATGGTCCGGGCCACCCCAGAGACGGTCGCCGGTACCCCCATCTGGTGGGGGCATGGCATCGACGATACGGCAATCACCTTCGACGCCGCGGAGGCCGGCTGGCGAACGCTGGAGGCCGCCGGTGCCGACCTCGAGACCCACGCCTACCCCGAGACCGGTCACACCATTGTCCGCGACGAGCTGCTGAGTGCCGCGGCGTTCCTGGAAAAGGTGGTGAATGGTCAATCGTGAATGGTGAATGGGAAAGCAGGGTTCAGGCAGTTCCCATTCACCGTTCACCATGCACCACTCACGAGTCACCACGCAGGTTCTTCATTCCCCGCCGCTCGTCTGCTTGATGAAGCCGGCCACCTCCCGCTTCCACTTCTCCAGCGACGGCAGGTGGACGTACGCCATGTGCCCCGACTCGTACTCGACTTCGCTGATCCGGGCGCGGACCGTGGGCGGCACGCCGAGATGGTCCATGGTCCACTCCGCCGCGAAGTAGGGCGTGGCCAGGTCGAAGAGGCCGCTGTGCAGCTGGACGTGCAGCTGCGGGTTGGTGCTCAACACCTGGGCGAGGTCGGTCGCCACGTTGGTGTGTCCCGGCCAGCCGCCCCCCCGCCCATGGGTCCAGTCCCACGGGTTCACGCCGCCGCTGACGGCGTAGACGCGATCCTTCCCGAAGCCCAGATCCTCGTGCATGTACTGGTTGAAGAGCGAGACGTAGGGAGACGAGATCGCACTCGACTGCGGATCGTACCCGGCATTCTCCGCGAGGAGGCTGCCGGTCTCGCCGGTGAATCGGGCGTCGAGCCGGCCGACGACCTCGCCGTGTTGACGCAGCAACTCCTTCTCGAATTGCGAGGCCGTCACTCGCAGGTCGGCCTTGTCGAGGTAGTCACGCGAGAGCCCGGTGTAGCGCGCCAGTCGATCGAGCACCCGGTCGCGCTCCGCCGGGGCCAGGGTGCCACCCTGGAGCAACGCGGTGGCGTACTCATGGGTCGCGAATTGCTCCACCTCGTCGAGGAACGGTCGCAGCTGGGCCGGCTTGTCGGCAAGCGCATCGTGGTACCAGGCGACCGCCGCGTAGCTCGGCAGGTACATCACGTAGGGGACATCGTTGCCGGCGTTGAACGTGATCGTCTGGAAGTCGAGCACCGCCGAGAGCAGGATCACGCCGTTGAGGTCGACATCGTGGCGATTGCCCAGCACGGCGGCGAGCACGGCGGAGCGGGTGGTGCCGTAACTCTCGCCCATCAGGTAGCGCGGCGAGTTCCAGCGACCGGCCTCGCTCAGGTAGCGCGAGATGAACTGCGCCAGCGTCGAGGCATCCTGATCGACCCCCCAGAAGTCGGTGCCCTTCCCCTTGCCGACCGGCTTGGAGAA
Source organism: uncultured Gemmatimonadales bacterium (assembly GCA_963847895.1). Taxonomy (GTDB): domain Bacteria; phylum Gemmatimonadota; class Gemmatimonadetes; order Gemmatimonadales; family GWC2-71-9; genus Palsa-1233. The sequence goes on along the minus strand of CAWKBO010000009.1, from coordinate 753,486 downwards.
GCCGGTGCCGATCGGGTCGATGAACACCAGGTCGGCCACGTCGAGCATGCTCCAGCTGTTGTCCACCAGGTGATACGGTGGCGGTGGCGCGTGCTCCGCGTCGGGGATGTCGACCCGGCGCGGCCCCAGCAGCCCCATGTGGACCCAGACCGAGGACGAGCCCGGACCGCCGTTGTAGGCGAACAGCAGCGGGCGCTGCGGACCGGCGCCCGCGCCGGTCCTGGTGTAGGCGGTGTAGACCAGTTCCCCGATCGGCTCATCCTTTTCGTCACGGAGGATGATGTTGCCCACGGTCGCGTCGTAGCTCACTTGCTGGCCACCGATCGTGGCCGAGTGGTGCGTGACCACGTGGATCGGCTTGGGGACCTCGCTGTGGGCCGACGACGAATCGCGGCCCCGGGGAGCGTCCTGGGCGAAGAGCTGGTGCGGGGCGGCAACGACAACCGCGAGGGCGAGCAGGCGATGTAGGCGCATCGGCGGGACCTGGCTGAAGGAGGAGGTGGGGCTGGTGCGGCGACTCCCGCACGACGAAAGCGCCCGGACCCTCGCGGGACCGGGCGCCTCGGCTCGGGCAGAGCCACTGGTCGGATTTGAACCGACGACCGCTCGATTACGAATCGAGTGCTCTACCCCTGAGCTACAGTGGCGATTGGCGGGGGCCTGCGCATGCCCTGGCGCGGATTCGAACCGCGACGCCTTTCGGCACTACCCCCTCAAGATAGCGTGTCTACCAGTTTCACCACCAGGGCGCGGCGGGGGTGATAATAGTGGCCGCGCCCCGGGGGGTCAACGCCGCCGACCGCCCGTCTGGAAGGTGATCTGCCCACCGATGTTGAGCACCCGCTCGGTGAGCGTCGGCTCGTCACGACGAGAGAACGAGCCCTGGTAGAACTCGACCGAGGGGCCGATCGCCACCTGCCGTGAGAGCTGAATCTCGTAGCCCGCACCCACCGACCATGCGAAGCCCGACTCGGTGGTCGAGTACTCGTCGAAGGAAATCGGGTCGAAGCCGCTTTCCGCCCAGCCGCCGCCACCCTTGACCCACAGCCCCCCATCGCGGAGCGGATAGAACTGGATCACCCCGAGGAGCGCGCCGAAGGTCTCGCTACCCTCGGAAGTCTCGGCGGACCAGCCGAAGAGCTCGGCGCCGACCCGAACGAAGGGATCGGGTGTCCCCCCGAGCCGGAGGGTGAGCGTCGGCTTGGTGAGCTTGTCACTGAAGCCGGACTCGTCGGAGAACTTGTATTGCTCGCCACCGGCTCCGAGGCCACCAGCGAGGTAGAAACCCCCGCGAATCGAGGGCTCGGCGAGTTCGACAAGGCCGCGGTCCCGGCCCTGGGCGGCCGCTGGGACGGCGAGCCCGGCGGCGAGGGCCACGAGTGAGCTGACGGCGAAGAGGCTGCGCATCGGATTCGTCTCCTATGGTACCGCTGGTGCCCAACGATCGCTGGGGCGGAGGGTCCGCCCACCCTCTTTCCTAAGCAGGCAACGTACCACTGTCCTATCTTCCACACAGGCAACGACTTGGCGCTTATTCTCGGCACCCCGCCAGGGGCCGAATGTCCCATGGGAGGGTCACTCATGTCCCGAGTGCGACGCTACGCACTCTTCCTGTTGGTGGGGCTGCTGGTGGCGATCACCGCGCGGCTGGGAATCTGGCAGCTCCATCGACTCGCGGAGCGGCGGGCCCGGAACGCCGTGGCGCTCGCCGCGAGAGACCTCCCACCGATCGACCTCGCCACCGCCACCCAGGGCGACAGCACCCTCGCCGGGCGCCGCGGGACCGCCAGGGGACATTTCCTCGACCGGGGCGAGCTCCTGCTCCGCAACCGGGCGTACCGCGATGCACCGGGGGTCCAGGTGGTGAGCCCCTTCGCCATCGAGGGCACCGGCACCACCATCTGGATCCTGCGCGGCTTCGTCAATGCCGCCGACGGGGTACATCCCGCACCGATCGCCCCGCCGATGCCCGGCACGGTCACCGTGCGCGGTGTGCTGGCGGCCATCCCCACCACCGGCGATCGCGGCGGCCCCCTCGGCGCGGGCGACAGCACCTGGCAGCGACTCGATTCGGCCGTTGCCCGGGAACATCAACCCGGATCGCTGGCTGTGTTCCTTTACCTCGAGGGCAACGAGGACGGCCCTGGTCGGCTGCCAGCGGTCGAGCCCCCCGAACTCGGCGAGGGGCCCCACCTCTCCTATGCCATCCAGTGGTTCGGGATCGCCACCGCGATTCTCGCCTTCGGCATCATCTTCGTCAGGAAACGAGACGGTCGCGGGCCGCCTCGACCTCCCGCAGCACCCTGAGGATGTTCTCGCCCGCGAGCTTGCGGAGATCGGTGTCGCTCCAACCACGGCGGATCAGCTCGGCGAACAGCACCGGATAGCCCGAGACGTCCTCCATGCCATCGGGCAGGCCGCTGGTGCCGTCGTAGTCGCCGCCGATCCCCACATGGTCGACCCCCGCGACGTCGCGGATATGCTCGACATGGTCGGCCACGTCGGCGACCGTGGCGTGAGGCTGGGGATGGGTCCGGCGCCACTCCCGGAAGCGCTCGCGCTGTTCTGCCTCGGGAACGGCGGTCGCCTGCATCGCTGCGCGCAGGGAATCGACACTGTTGGCCCAGTCGCGCATCGGGTTGGAGATGAAGCTGCCCACGAACGTGACCATCACCACGCCTCCGTTGGTGCGCAGCCGCCGGAGAATCGAATCGGGCACGTTGCGCGGCACGTCGGTGATCGCGCGCGCCGACGAGTGGGAGAACATCACCGGCGCCTCGGTGGCGTCGAGCGCGTCGCTCATGGTGCCCGGTGACACGTGGCTCAGGTCGACGATCATGCCCAGCCGGTTCATCTCGTGCACCACCTGCCGCCCGAAGTCGGTCAGGCCGCCGTGCCTCGCGCTGTCGAGCGCGGCGTCGGCCCAGTCGAGCGTCACGTTGTGCGTCAGCGTCATGTAGCGGACACCGAGGGTGTAGTACATCCGCAGGGCACCGAGCGAGTTCTCGATCGCATGGCCGCCCTCCATGCCGAGCAGTGACGCCACCTTCCCCGCCTGGCGCGCCTTGACGATGTCCTCCGCCGAGAGCGCCAGCTGCAGCTGGTCGGGGTACATCGCGATCATCCGGCGGGCGATGTCGATCTCCTCGAGCTGCATCCGGGCGTAGCCGGAGTCGGGAAACTCGCCGGGGATGTACACCGACCAGAACTGGCCGCCGACGCCGCCTTCCTTGAGCCGGGCGAAATCGGTCTGCCCGGGCGCCTTGGTACGCAGCGGGTACTTGGCCACGTCCATCCGGGAGATCTCGTTGGTGCGGATCTCCCACGGCAGGTCGTTGTGGCCATCGATGATCGGCCGGTCGGCCAGCAGCTCGCGGGCGTGGCGGAGGGCGGCATCCTCCTGGGCATGGAGCCCGACGGGGGCCAGGAGGACGAGGAGTAGCAGGGACTGGCGACGCATGGCGATTACCTCGGTACGGGGACGACCTCGCCGAGCGGCGAGCCATCCAGCGGTTCGGTGGGAGCGATGCCCAGCAGGGCGGCGATGGTGGGTGCGATGTCGACCACGCCCACCACCCGGTCGACGCGGCGTGCCGGCACGCCGGGACTCATCACGATAACCGGAACCCGGCGATCGGACAGGTTGGTGGTGCCGTGCGACGTGGAGCCGTGCCCGGTGCCCCACACCCAGTGCGGGTCGATGGCGACAGCAACCAGCCAGCCGGTGCTCGGCCCGACCTGATGCCGCCAGCGGAGCGCCTCGGTGTCGGCAGCGACCGCCAGGGTCGCGGGCGTGAAGACCCGGCGCACTCCCGGGCGACTGCGGACAACACCGGCGATCGAGTCGGCCAGACGGGCGACATCGACGCCGCGGGCCTGCAGCGCGTCGGTGTCGGCGAGCAGCAATCCCCCTTCGTCCTCGATGTCGGCATCGATGCCATGGCGATCCGCCACCCAGCGGGAGAGTCCCCGGGCCACGTCATCGATCGAGACGCGACCGCCGGCCCCGGCCTCGGGATATTCGGTCACCCCGTGATCCGCCGTGAGCGTCACCAGCATCTGGCCGGCTGGGACGATCGTCGCGAGCGAGTCGAGGAACGCGCCGAGGTAGCGATCGAGGCGCAGCACCTGATCGTGGATCTCGCGCGATCCCGGCCCCCATGTGTGCCCGACCGCATCGGTGGTCGAGAGCGAGATCATCAGCAGGTCGGGATGACCGGCGCCCCGCTGCCCCAGCCCCAGCGCCCGGACACCGTGCCACGCCACGTCGAGGGTGAGGGAGTCCATCACCGGGAAGCCCGGCAGCGCCGCGGCGGCGCGGTCGTGTTCCGCGGGAATCGGGTGCGGGAAAGTGACGTCGCGTCCACCATTCTCGAATGGTCGATCGTCGGCTTCCGGATAGTCGATGCCGGCGAGCGGCTCCCAGTCGCGCCCGGCGAGCCGTGCCACCGGATCGGTCGCGTTCCACATCTGCAGCCACGCGGGCAGCGAATCGGCGTAATAGCTCGAGGTGGTGAAGCGACCGCGGGCGTACCAGTAGACCGGAATCCTCGAGCGACCTGCCGGAAGAATGGCGCCGCGATCCTTGCGCGAGACCGAGAGCGCGCGGACGTCGGGGTCGGCCGCGCGCATCCAGTCGTAGAGGGTCGTGCCCTGGAAGCGATGCGGCGAGGCGCCCGATCCCCCACCGCCAACCAGCAGCTCGGTCGGATCACCGACGCCACGGGTGTTCGAGATGATTCCGGTCCGGGCCGGCCAGCGACCCGAGAGCATCGAGGCGTGGCCCGGGGCGGTCTCGGTGATGGCGTGGTCCTGTTCGGCGTGCAGGTAGACCACGCCGCCCCGCAGGAGCCGCCCCAACCCGCCATGGAGCTGATCGGCCCAGCGCTCGAGATAATCGGGACGGAACTGGTCCACGGCGAGGTGTACGACCAGCCGGATGTCGGGCCGGGAAGCGGGGCCCTGTGCGGCCAGTGGTGACGCGAGGCCGGTCAGGACCAGCAGGGCCACCCGGGCGTCTCGGGACATCAGCTGCTCCATCGGTTGGGGTTTTGCCGAAGAAAAGCATACTATTGTCACGAGCGCATCTCCCACCCCTGATGGAGGTGTCATGGAAAGGAACACCCGGCAGCGCGGTGCGATTCGGCGTGCCTTCCAGCGCGCGTCCCGGCCGCTCTCGCCGACGGAACTCCTGGGCGACGCCCGTCGCGACGTCGGCGGCCTTGGCATTGCCACCGTCTACCGCAACATCCGCGCACTGCTCGATGAGGGATGGCTGCTGGCGGTCGAATTGCCTGGCGAGGCGACACGCTACGAACTGGCAGGGCAGCCACACCATCATCATTTCCGCTGCCGCTGCTGCGAACGGGTGTATGACGTGCCGTGCACGGTCGATGGGCTCGGCAACGATCTCCCCGACGGATTCGACCTCGAGCAGCACGAGGTGGTGCTGCACGGGACCTGCGACCACTGCCCCAGCTGAGGCCATCCTGCCGCTCGTCTATCCCGCAGTCCGCGGCCTGATCCTCATCGCGCTCCTCGCCCTCGTCGGCACCGTGACCGCGGGCCGGATCGTCGATCAGGGCGACATGGCACGACTCCCCGGGCCCGAGGCAACGATCCGTGGATGGCTCACCCGCCTCCCCGGCCTGCTCGCGTGGTTCCTGCTGATGCTGTCGCTGGTTCGCGGCGGACTGCAGGTGCTCGCCTTCAACGATCCCGGGATGCCGGTCGACCCGGACCTCGCCAGGGCCGTGCTCACCACCGGCCCGTGGGGCGATGGCTGGATCGTCCAGACCGCGACGGCCTTCATGCTGCTGGGGCTGAGCTGGCTGTTCCGGCGCTCGGCGACCCGGCTGCGCTGGACCGTGGCGGGTCTCACCATGGTGCTGCTCGTGGCACAGTCGGGGATGGGGCATGGCGTGGAGAGTCTCTGGGCACCAGCCTGGCTGGGCCGAGTGACGGACACGACCCATCTGCTCGGTGCCGGGCTCTGGCTTGGCACCCTGACCGTGCTGGGGTTGGCGGTGATCCCCTCGCTCACCGGTGAAGAGGCCCGACCGGCCCTCGCTGGCGTCATCGAGCGCTTCTCGCGCTACGGCCAGGGCGGCGCCGCCCTGCTGGTGCTGAGCGGCGCACTGGCCACCTGGACCTACACACCCAGCATCAGCGATCTGTGGACCAGCACCTGGGGCCGCCTGCTGCTCGCCAAGCTGGCGCTGCTCGTCGGCGTGGCCGGCCTGGGGTTCCTCAACTGGAAGGTGGTGACGCCACGGCTCGTGGCCGGGGAACCGAAGGCCGCGAGTCAGTTGCGCCGGGCGGTGGCGATCGAACTGCTGCTCGGCCTGTTGCTCATTGCGGTGACCGCAGTGCTGGTGGCCACCGCACTCCCGGGCGAGGGGTGACCTCGATGTCCACCGGAGCCGACGCCACCCTGGCCGAGACCGTGCTGGCATTCAGCCGCGCACTTCGGGCTCGGCATGGCGCGCTGCTGGCCAGGCACGGGTTGCATCCCGGCCAGGACGCCCTGCTGTTGCTGATCTGGGAAACCCCGGGGCTCCGCCAGGCCGAGTTGGCACGGCGGCTCGACGTGGAACCTCCGACCATCACCCGGATGGTCCGACGCCTGGAGCGGAGCGGGCTGCTGGAACGGCGGCCCGACCCGGACGACGGCAGGGTGGTGCGGATCCATCCGACCGCGCGTTCGCGGATGCTGGAGATGCTGGTGCGACGAAGCTGGTCGGATCTCGACGAGGAGCTGATCGCGGCGCTCGGTGCAGCGGAGGCGGAGCGCCTCAGGCGCCTGGCGGCGGAGGCATCGCGGGCGCTTCGCGATCCGCCGGCATGAGCCGGGAAAGCGCTGCGGCATAGCGACCCAGCGACGGCGCATCGAGCGGTGGGCGCACGGCATTCCGCCGCCATCCAAGCAACGCCCCGCATGCTGGGCCACACACCGCCCCCTGGCACGACCCCATCCCCACCCGCGTGTGCAGCTTGGCCTCGCGCTGGCTGGTGCACCGGGCGAGCGCGGCCCAGCGCACGTCCTCACAGCGACAGAGGATGGTGTCGTCGCGAAGCCGTTCGCGCAACTCCTGCCGAGGCGCGAACAGCTGATCCATCAGCGCGCCGAAACGGCGGCCGCTGTCGCGCTGCCGGAGCAACCGGGAGGGGAAGTCGTCGACGCCGGCAGCCGCGAGCCCGGCGATCGTTCCCTCGATTCGCGCGGCGCGGTCGCCCTTGACGCCGCAGCATTCTCCCGCCGCCCAGACACCGGGCACATCCGTGGCCTGGTGGTGATCCACGGCGATCGCATCGCCAGCGAGCCCACACCCCAGCAAGACCGCCAGCTCGGTCCTCGGCACCAATCCCGCGCCGGTCGCCAGCCAGTCGCACGCCGCCGCATGCTCCTGCCCATGATCCATCCAGGTCACCCGCTCCAGCTTTCCCTGCCCCTCGGCGCGCAGCGGCCAGCAATCGGTTCGGTAGGGGACGCCCACCGTCGAGGCACGAAGGCGGGCGGCCTGCACGAGGCGTCGCGGATCCCGGAGCGCGGTCGCTGCGAAGCGTCGCACGTCGGCGGCCGCCGCCTGTTCGCCGATCAGCAGCAACTCGGCACCGGCCCGACGGGCCACTGCGGCCACCGGGAGCAGCAGCGGTCCCGATCCGAAGAGTGCCACCCGGGCGCCGGCGAGTGACAGTCCCGCCTTGCAGAGCGCCTGGAGGGCGCCGACACCAGTCACTCCTGGCAGCGTCCACCCCGGAAACGGGAGGAACAGTTCGGTGGCGCCAAGGGCAAGGACGACTGTCTCCGTTTCGACCACCGCCACCCGCCCCTGGAACGAAACGATCAGCTCGTGCGGACTGCTCGCGTCGATCACCGTGGCCCGGTTGGCGATCGACACACGCGGGGGAGTCGCGGCGCTGATCAGTCGGGCGGCGGCGGACGGAAGCCGGTCGCCGGCGCGATGACGCCAGACCTGCCCGCCGGTGCGGAGTCCCTGGTCGATCAGCAACACGCGGCGACCCTGGAACGCTGCAGCGTCGGCAGCCGCCAACCCGGCGGGGCCGCCGCCCACCACCACCACGTCGAGCCGACCTCGGCCGGTCACTTGCCGGTCTCCACGACCAGTCCCTCACGCACCGGTTCGAGACAGGCGCGCACCCCGGTGATCTCATTGATGGTGACGCGACACTCGAAACAGGTGCCCATGGCGCAGAGGGGTCCGCGCGGCATGCCATCGACCGAACGACGAAAGGTCGCCGGTCCGAGTGCGAGGAGTGCGACGGCGACGGTCACATCGTCGGCGACCCGCCGCGGCACGCCATCGACCGTGATCGTCACGTTGCTCATGCGGCGACCTCGTGACCCGGCATCGGGCGATCGGGACGGAACGGCTGGGGATCGAGTGGCATGCGGCTCCCGAGAATCCCCGCGGCAATGATCTCGGCGGTGCCGGGCGCCATGGTGATACCGAGCCCCTCGTGACCGGTCGCCACCCAGACGCGATCGAGCGGTGGCCACGCCCCGATCAGCGGCAGGGCATCGGGCGTGGCGGGCCGGAAGCCGATCCACGTCCGGAGGATCGGCGCGTCGGCCAGCGCCGGGACGAATGACGCGGTGCGCTGGAGCATCCGGGCGACGAGTGGTCGATTGATGCCGCTGTCGAATCCCACGAGTTCACGCGACGATCCGAGCAGCAACTGTCCGCTGCGGCGCGGCTGGACATTGAAGGCCACCGAGGCTCCGCCCATGGTATGTGCGGTGTGCAGGTAGCCGAGTTCGACCAGTTGGTGGCGCACCGGAATGTCCACGCGCTCGGTGATGCACAGGTGACCGCGACGGGGCATCAGGGGCAACCCCGGCAGGAGCTCCGCCGAATGCGCGCCTGCCGCGATCACGATCGCCCCGGCGCTGATGGTGCTGCCATCGACAAACGCGAGTGTGCCGGGCCCGACCATGGCCACGTGCCGCGGCTGGTGAAGCACCGCACCGTGAGCCACCGCGCGATCAAGCAGGGCACGGGCCACGGCGGGCGGGTAACAGACCATGTCATCCGGAACCAGGAGCGCCCCGACCAGCCCTGGCCGTAGCGCCGGCTCCGCCTCGGCGAGCGCACGCCCGTCGAGCAGCTCGGCCCGGATCCCCTCGGTCCGGAATCGGGTGACCTTCGCCGCGGCGGCCTGATACTCCTCGGGAGTGGCCGCGAGCCAGAGTGTGCCGGTCCGGTCGGTCTCGGTGGCCGGCGGGCACTCCGCCAGCAGGTCGCGCCACCGCTGCCGCGAGAAGTGGCTGAGGCGCAGCTGGGCGATCGAGTCGTCCATCACCACCAGGTGCCCCATCGCCGCCCCGGTGCTCCCCGCCCCGGCAAAGGACTCCTCCACCACCAGCACCCGGCACCCGGCGCGCGCCAGCGTGTCGGCGATCGCTGCACCGACCACCCCCGCACCGACCACCGCCACGTCGGGGCGGCTCACCCCAGTCCCTCGGCGAAGGGATCATCGGCGGCGTAGTGGAGCGTGGTGCGCGCCGTGATCCAGGCCCGCCCGCGAATGTGGGGCACCAGCTGGTTCCCGTCGCGCTCGAGCCAGCCGGTGAAGCGCGAACCGACGATGCTCTCCTGACGCCACTCCTGCCCGATGCCGAGCCGACCATGTTCGTGGAGCGCGGCCATCTTGGCCGAGGTTCCGGTGCCACAGGGCGAGCGGTCGTACGCTGAACCGGGGCAGAGCACGAAATTCCGGGCATCGGCGTCGGGCCGCGTCGGTGGACCGAACAGCTCCACGTGATCGATCGGGGCGCCATCGTCACCGGTGATCCCGGCACTCCCGAGCGCGTCGCGGATCGCCATGGTGACCCGCAAGAGCTCGGCCCGGCGCGCGTATTCGAGCGGCTGGTTGGCGAGTGCGGTGAGGAAGAACCAGTTGCCGCCCCACGCCACGTCACCGGTCACCGTGCCGAGGCCGGGGACCTCGACCGCCACATCGGTGTGCGCCACCCGGGCGGGGACGTTCCGGATCGTCACCGTGCCGTCGGTGGCCAGGTCCGCCGAGACCGGACCGACCGGCGTGTCGAATTCGGCATGCCCCGCGGTGAGTCGACCGAGGTGGGCAAGCGTGCGCACCACCCCGATCAGGCCGTGGCCGCACATCCCCAGCCACGACACATCATTGAAGAAGATCACGCCGCTTGCCGACTCGGGCCGGTCGGGTGGCACCAGTAGTGCGCCGACGATCGCATCATGACCGCGGGGCTCGAGGATGGTGGCACGACGAAGCGCGTCGCCCGAGCGCCGGAGCGTTTCGCGACGCTCGGCCACGGTGGCACCCGCGGGCTCGGGCCAGCCAGCGAGCACCACCCGGGTCGGTTCTCCCTCGGTGTGCGAGTCGATCACGTCGATCGATCCGGGCACGTTCACCGGGAGACTGTCCGCCTCGAGGCGAGTCGCTCGCGGACGATCGCCAGCACCATCTCGCGCTCCGCACCTTCGATTCGCAGCCGGGGTGGCCGCACCCGCTCGTTGCCGAGTCCCGCCTCCTGCTGCACCAGCTTGATGAGCTGGACGAACTTGGGCACGGTGTCCATCCGGAGCAGTGGCAGGAACCAGTCATAGAGCTCGCGCGCCTCGGCCTCCCGACCCTCGACCGCGTGCTCGAAGAGGAGCACCGATTCCTCCGGGAGTGCATTGACCAGGCCGGCCACCCATCCGGTGGCGCCGGCGGCCACCCCTTCGACCACCGCGTCGTCGAGTCCCACGCAGAGGGTGAGGCGGTCGCCGAGGAGCGCGCGCATCGCGGTGATCCGGCGCACGTCGCCGCTGGAGTCCTTCACCGCGTGCAGGTTGTCGTGATCGGCGAGTTCGCGCACCTGTTCGGGGAGAAAGTCGGTGCCGTAGGCGATCGGGTTGTTGTAGAGCATGCAGGAGAGCGGCGTGGCGGTGATGATCGCTGTCACGTGCGCGCGGGTCTCGTGCCAGTCGCCGGGGTACACGTACGGTGGCAGCACCATCAGCCCGCGGCAGCCGGCGATGTCGGCCGCGCGGGCCAGCTCCACCGCCTCGTCGGTCGACAGCGCCGCGATCCCGGCGATCACCGGCACCCGGTCGCCGACCGCCCCGACCAGGGTTCCCAGCACCTCCACCTTTTCCGCGAAGCGAAGCGTGGCACCCTCGCCAAGCGAGCCGAGCGCCACGATGCCGCGGCAGCCGGCGGCCACGAGGCGACGGGCGTGACCCGCCAGGAAGGTGTGGTCGACGCCCTCGTCGGCATCGAACGGTGTGGTGATCGCGGGCAGGACACCCTGCCACATGCTGCGGATCATGCCGACTCCTCTCAGGCGTGAATCTGGACGGTGCGGATCTCGGTGTAGAAATCGCGCGCGGCGCGACCCTGCTCGCGGCTGCCGGAACTGCTCCCCTTCATCCCACCGAACGGTGCGTGGGGGTCCACGCCGGTGGTATCCCCGTTGACCCGCACCAGTCCCACCTCGATCTCGCGAATGTAGTGGAAGGCGCGACCGAGGTCTCGGGTGAAGAGCGAGGCCGACAGGCCGTACCGGGTGTCATTGGCGAGGGCAATCGCCTGCTCGAGGTCGTCGACCTCGAGCACCGTGAGGACCGGGGCAAAGAGCTCGTCGCGGGCAAGCGGGTGGGAACCGTCGGGAACCCGCACCGCGCGGGGCGCGAGCCAGTTGCCGGCGACCCACTCGGGGCCGCCGGGAAGCACCCCGCCGAAGGCGATGTCGGCGGGCGCCGCCTGGAGCGCAGCGTTCACCCGATCCCGGGCCTCGGGGGTGACGAGTGGCCCCACGGCACAGCCCGGATCGGTCACCGGTCCGAGCTTGAGCCCTGCCGACTCCCGCTCGAGCCGGGAGAGGAACTCCCCCGCCACGGCGCGAACGACGATGGCCCGCGACGTGGCAGTGCACTTCTGGCCCGCGTATCGAAACGCCCCCGCCGCGGTGAGCGACGCGGCGCGATCAAGGTCGGCATCGTCGGCCACGATCACCACGTTCTTGCCGCCCATCTCGGCCTGGCAGCGCACGTTGCGCGCAGCACATGCCGACTGCACCCTGGCGCCGACCGCGGCGGAACCGGTGAACGAGACCGCCCGCACGCCCTCGTGCTCGACGAGCGCCGCCCCGGTGGACCCGTCGCCGTAGACCACATTGAACACCCCCGCCGGCAGCCCGGCGGCCTGCGCCGACTCGGCGAGGAGGTCGGCCACCGCCGAGGCGTGTTCCGACGGCTTGAGCACCACGGTGTTGCCGAACGCGAGGGCCGGAGCCGCCTTCCAGAGCGGGATCGCGACGGGGAAGTTCCACGGGGTGATCAACCCCACGACGCCGACCGGGTCACGCAGGGTGAATTGCATCGCATCGGCCGCTCCCGCGGGGATCACTTCACCGATCTGGCGTACCGCCTCGCCGGCGTAGTAGCGGCAGATCACCACCGCGCGACCGACCTCGCCCTTTGCCTCACCGATCGGCTTGCCGGCCTCGCGGGCGATCGCGTCGGCCAACTCTCCCCCACGCGACGCGATCGCCTCCCCCCACTGATGGAGCAGCTGGGCGCGCGCCGGCCCGGGCAGCCGCCGCCATGTGGCGAGCGCCGTGGTGGCGGCATCAACCGCCGCGGTCACGTCGGCGACAGTGCCCACCGGCACCCGCGCCACGAGATCATCCTGATCGGAGGGATTGCGACGTTCGAGCAGGCGACCGTCGCCGGTGGGCAGCTGGGCAGCGGCGATCCGGTGGCGGAGGGTGGTGGTCATGGGGCTTCTCCCGTACGTGAGGCGTGCCGGAGTGCCGCCGCGAGGCGGCGCCCGGCACCAAGAATGTGGTCGCGCACCAGCCGCGTGGCGCGTGCGGCATCGGCCTTCCGGACGGCGGCGAGGATCGCGCGATGCTCGCGAACCGCCTGGGCGCCGCCGTCGGTGAGTGCGAGCTGGAGGCGGAGGAGGCGGTCGCATTGGGCGTGGAGTCGGCGCACGACCTCGATGGTGCGGGGGCGGTCGGCCGGCTGGTAGAGGGCCAGGTGCAGGGCCAGGTTGGCCGCGCCGAGATCGGCGGCCCGGCCGCGATCGAGTGCCGCCGCGAATTCATCGGCCCGGCCGCGGGCGGTGGCGAGATCCGCCGCCATGGTCCGCGGGACGGCCCGGCGGATCAGGTCACTCTCGAGCACGGCGCGGAGTTCGAAGAGCTCGGTCACGTCATCGAGCGGCAAGTCGGCCACCACGGCGCCGTGGTGCGCCCGTAGCGTCACCAGCCCCTCGGCCTCGAGTCGCTGGAGCGCCTCGCGCAGCGGGATGCGGCTCACCCCGAGTTCGGCGGCAAGCGCCTCCTGGCGCAGCGGCTCGCCGGCGGCGATGCGACCGTGGAGGATCCGGTCGCGGAGCGCATCGGCGGCGGCATCGGTGAGGGTCCGGCGGGACAGGGTCGGCATGGGATTGTATACAATATGCGAGATTCGATGGTACGGCAAGGCTCTCGTCAGGACACGATAGACGATAGACGATAGACGATAGACAGTCCTGGCGGCCTCCCTCCGATCGATGCTTGGAGCCACAGGACCCGACCACGCAGGCGTCTATCGTCTATCGTCTATCGTCTCACATACACCACCTTGCGGGTCACCTTCTTCGGGAACGACGGCCCACCAAGTTCGAGCTTCATCTCGAGCGCCTGACCATCGTCGATGAGCTTGATCTCGCGCTTGAGCTCGGCGGCGCCTTCCACACCATCGATCAGCTCGAGCTTGTCGCCCTTCCACCGGGCGGTGTCCTGCAGCAGGGTGCCGTCGATCTGGGCGTGCTGGTGCTTCTGGCCGTCGGGGGTCCAGGTCACGACCACGTCCGCCACCGTGATCGACACCTCGCTGCCACTGGCGGCGAAGGCCATCTCCTCGGGGGCGTTCAGCTGGGTCATCAGCTCGCGGACGTATGGATTCCGCATCCCGGCTCCCCCGCGGCGGCGGGGACCGAGCCCCTGGGGGGCGGAACCGCTGGCGCCACTGCCGCCACCGCCGCCCCCGCCCCGTCGACCACCGCCACCACCACCGGCGGGAGGGCCACCCGTCGGCGCACCGGCCGGGGGGTCGCGGGGCACCAGTGCCGTCGGGGCCCCGCCGACGTCGGGGACCGGCTCACTGCGATCGCGGTCGAGGGTCCAGGTGGCCGTCATCGCCTCGGCCGCCTTGGCGTCGAAGGGGTTCTGGGCCACCAGCAGGACGGGGATCGAGAGGGCGCCCGCGAGGGCGATGGCGCGTGTGCGGAACACGACGAGGCTCCGGAGGGAAGGCGTCAAGGGGTCTACGAACGATACGCCCCGCTCAAGGGTCAGGTTGGGGTTCCGTGCTCGCGCAGCACGCGATGGGTCAGTCGAATCCGTTCGATCGCAGCCACCCCACCGCGTCGACGGCGGTGGCCAGTTCGCGACCGCTGACCTGCCGCAGGAATCGCAGGGCAATCTCCCGCGTCTTGGGGTGCTCGGCCAGGGCCATGCCGGCCACCAGGCCGGCGTTGTCGGCGAGGAGCCGCCGACCGAGTGCCGGCGGGACCTCGGTGACGGTGAGCAGCTCGAGGACCTCGGCGAACGCGAACAGGTTGGTACCGGCAAGGATCGCCCGGAGATCATCCACCGAGACCGACCAGTCGACCTTGCGTGGCGCGCTTCGATACAGCCCCTTCAGGGCGCCACCCGCGAACCCGTTGACTACCTCGCTGGGGTCCCGCAGCGCACCGACCAGTGCGCGCCACGCAGCGTCAGACCGCGAGAAATTCACGAGGATCGCCACAGCAACTGCCCGGTTGACCTCGTTGCCGTCGTGCTGCAGGGTACGGATGGCCAGATCCCGATCGCCAGGACTGCGCGTGCGCTCGAGAAACTGCCAAACCTTCTGGACGACGTCGGTATCAGCGAAGGGTGGGATTCGTCCGGCCACCTCGGCCGCACTTGCGGTGCCTGTCGCCATGGGCCCGTACAGCTGCACCGCCACCAGGAAGGTGTTGTGGTCCGCGGCCAATCGGCGGGCGGGCTCCCAGGCGGCCCGGCTGCGACCTGTGTCCGCGAACGGCGCGCGGTAGCGCACCCGAGCGGAGTCCTGCGGTCCCACCACCAGCACCACCACGGCGCTGTCGTCTTCGAAGTAGGCGACCGACGCGTCGGCAAAGTGCAGCTTGTCCTTGAGTGTGACGGCGCAGGCATGCAGGGGACGGCCCGGCGCGAGCGCCCGGATCGAGTCGACCAGGACCGCCGCATCCCAGCCGGTGAGGCCGATGAACTCCATGCGACCCAGTTCGGTATCGACGGCCTGGGCGGGTGCCGATATCGCGGTGACGGAAACCAGCAACACGCTGACGATCCACGATGCAATTCGCCGCACGGTCCCCCCTGGGTTCGGGAACCCTAGCCGAGGGCCAAGGATATCGCGCGGTACCGGCCGCCGGGTTCGGAGACAGTCAAGAACTCGTCAAGCACCACGAGTGCCGTGCGGCAGCAGATGGTCTCCAAGGGAGCTTGATCGAAATGGGATGTGTAGCTGGCCGCCGCGGGGGGCGGCCTCAGCGAGGGAATCGCCGCAGGGAACCGCTGACGGCATCCCGGATGGACAAGAACGTCCGCCCCCCGTTCCGGGAGGCGGACGCTCACAGTGCCCCGAGTAGGACTCGAACCTACAACCTACTGATTAAGAGTCAGCTGCTCTACCAATTGAGCTATCGAGGCGTTGTCCTGCCGTCCTCCAGCAGCCCCAACGGGAATCGAACCCGTCTCTCGACCTTGAAAGGGTCGCGTCCTAGCCGATAGACGATGGGGCCGAGGGCCCGTCGGGGACGAGCATAGCGCTAACGGGATTCGAACCCGTGTTCCAGCCTTGAGAGGGCTGTGTCCTAGGCCTCTAGACGATAGCGCCGCAATGGACGGGCCAATATAGCCCGGCCGGGACCCTGATCAAGGGCGAACAGCGAGCGGCGAACAGCGAACGGCCGAGACGATCGCCGGGGGCTGGCCGAGGCAAGCCGCTCCGCCGCTGGTCCCCGCCGTTCGCTGTTCGCCGATCGATTTCAACAGGCCCGGCAGGAATCGAACCTGCAACCCCCGGTTTTGGAGACCGGTGCTCTACCAATTGAGCTACGGACCTTCGTGCGTGGTGATCCAGGGTGCCTGACGGGGATCGAACCCGCAGCCTCCGCAGCCACAGTGCGGCGCTCTAACCGATTGAGCTACAAGCACCACGCCTCGAACCGGCAAAAATGCCCGTCGGGGCGGGCCGGGTCAACCCGGCTGGCGGCGCCAGAAGCGATTGGCAATCGCCGTGGTGCGGAGGTTTCCGGGGACCGGCTCTCCGTCGAGCGAGCTCACGAGCGCCAGCCCCCGGGCGGCGTTGCAGGCCACCAGCGACCGCCAGGCCATCTCGTCGCGCCGCAGCGCCGCCTCGTGCGTCCCTCCGCGGACCGTCTCGGCCAGCCGTGCCCGGGCCACGCTGGGGAGGCCTCCCAGGGCCAGCGGCGGGAAGAAGAGCTGCTCGCCGTCCCACCAGCCGATTGCCCAGATCGAGGCCTCCACCACCTCCCCGCCCTCGGTCAGCAGCAGCGCGTCGTCGGCCCCCATCGGCACCACCGAGGTTCGCGCCGCCTCGAGCCAGGCCCGGTCGGCAACCTTGTGGGGATAGCCGCGATGCGGCGCCGGCGACGTGACCAGGTCGAGCGGCTCGGCCGGCTCGGCGTCGCGCTCGCTGAGGGTGACCCCGCCCATGGCGTCGATCTCGTAGCGCACCACCCGGTCGTCGCCGGTGGGTGGCTCGAGCCGCGGCACCGGGATGCAGAGTTCGCGCGCCGAGCGCACCAGTCGGTCGAGATGGAGCGACCAGAGTGGTGCCTTGCCACCATGCACCCGGACAGTCTCGAGCAGTGTGGTCATGCCACCTCCACCTGCGCCGGTCGCCGAGCCGACGCAAGCGCCTGCCCGGCGGTCGCCAGGATGATGAGACCGCCACCGAGGAGCGCGGCCGCCGAGGGAACCTCGCCGAGGAGCAGCCAGGTCCAGCACGGATTGAGCGCCGTCTCGACCAGCAGCAGCAGGGACACCTCGAGCGCCGGCACCCGTGCGATTCCGCTGGTGACGAGCACGTAGGCGAGTCCGATCTGGAACGCGCCAAGGTAGCCGATCAGCAGCCAATCAGCCACGCCGACGGCCTGCACGGGAAGCGCCATCGGCAGGATCGCCAGACAGGCAATGACGTTGCCGACCACCACCGCCGCCACGGCCTCGTGCGGATTGTCATCCCGGCTGAGCCAGCGCAATCCGCAGAGCAGCAGCGCGTAGCCAAGGCCGCTCCCCAGCGCGATCAGGTTGCCGCGCGCCGGATCCGGTGCGGTGGCGCTCGGCACGTCGGTGCCGGTCATCACGAGCACCAGCCCGACCAGCACGGCGAGGAGCACCGGCAGGTCGCGCCGCCGGAGCGGCTCGCGCAGCAGCAGCGGAGCGAGCATCGCCAGGAAGAACGGCGCGGTCCCCTGCAGGTAGATCGTGTTGGCACTGGTGGTGAGTCGGTTGGCAAGGACGAACGACACGAGCGTGAACGCGTAGGCCACCGCCACGACAGCCGAGCGCCAGGTGACGCCACGACGGACCCCGGGCAGGGCAATCGCCAGCACGATGGCCGCGACGCCGGAGCGAAACGAGGCGATCTGCCATCCGCTCAGCCCCGCGATCTTGATCGCAGCGCCTCCGGTGGAGAACAGCAGGGCGGCCAGGGCGATCCGCAGGCGCGGCGGGACGGGCATGGCGCCGGTCAGGGCGTGGGTCACGGCGGAAAGCTAGGCCGGGGTCCCGTGATGATGGAAGGCGACCGGGTACCTTTCCCGGATGCCGACCGACTCTCGCGACGCCGCGCCGCGGCTCGCCCGCTGGGGCTGGATCACCGTCGCGGCGAACCTGCTGGTCATTCTCTGGGGCGCCTGGGTCCGCGCCAGCGGCAGCGGTGCCGGCTGCGGCAACCACTGGCCGCTCTGCGACGGCCAGGTGATGCCGCTGGCACCCGACATCAAGATGCTCACCGAGTTCATCCACCGGGCCACCAGCGGCCTCGCGCTGCTCCTGGTGGTGGGGATGCTCGTGGCCGCCCGCCGCAGCTTCCCCGCAGGACACCGGGTCCGTCGCGCGGCGTGGGCCTCGTTGACGCTGATCATCATCGAGGCATTGCTCGGTGCGGGGCTGGTGAAGTTCGGGCTCACGGCGCAGGACGATTCAATGCAGCGTGCGCTGGTCCTCGGGCTGCATCTCGTCAACACCCAGCTGTTGCTGGCCGCACTCGGCCTCACCGCCTGGTACGCTGGAGGGCGGCCGGGGATACGACTTGCCGCGATCGGACCGCGCGGGTGGTGGATACTGGTCGGCACACTGGCGCTGCTGGTGGTGGGGCTCACCGGGGCGATCGCCTCGCTCGGCGACACGCTCTTCCCGGCGCGGACGCTGGGGGAGGGATTCGCCCAGGACCTCGACCCCACGTCGCATCTGCTGCTGCGCCTGCGGGTGCTGCACCCGGCCCTGGCGATCCTCACCGGGTCGCTGGTGTGGTTCCTGGGCATGATGATGCCGCGCTGGTTCGCGGGTCGCGGTCGCCGCGAGGGGCGACTGCTGGCGACGATGGTCGGGATCCAATGGGCGGTCGGCGGGCTCTCACTGCTGCTGCTCGTGCCGGTGGCATTGCAGCTCGTGCACCTGCTGAATGCCGACCTGCTCTGGCTGTCGTGGGTGCTCTTCGCCGCGACGGTGCTCGCGCGTCAGTCCGGGACCAGCCGAACCAGGGCAGCGACCGCCTTGGCCGACTCGGCGTCGAACACCGTGCCGGCGCCCTCCTCGAGGTAGCCGACCGCCTTGGCCGGCGTCCACGCCGGGCGGAACGGCCTCGGGGCACGGAGGGCCACGTAGGCATCGCAGGCCGCGGCAAGGCGGGAGGCCCAATGCGGCGACGGTCGGAACCGTCGGGACGGATATCCCGATCCATCGGGGCGCAGGTGGTGCTCGAACGCCACCACCGCGGCGAGTTCCATCGCCGGGCCACCCTGGTCCGCGAGCAACCTCGCCCCGTCAATCGTGTGTCGCTCCATCCGGGCACGGTCCTCCGGCGAGTACTCCTCGGTGATGATCAGTTCCTGCGGCAGCGTCGCCATCCCGATGTTGTGAAGCAGGACCGCCACGCCGAGGCGGTGGCGACCCGCCACGTCGATCCCCGACACATTGCCGACCGCCATCGCCAGCAGGGCGCTGTTGACGGCATGGAACGACGCGTAGCCGAGATGGTCGCGGGGCAGCGCCGCCTGGGGAAGCTCGTGGCTCTCCAGGTAGGCACCCAGGACCCGGACCACCGCGTCTGCCTCGGCGCGAGCCAGCACCCCGCGCGCCGCCTCGGCGTGGATGAAGCTCACCGCGTCCAGCTCATCGGTGAGGTCGAGCTCGAATTCCCGCGACTCGCGCGGCGCCTCCTCCGGCTCGTCGGGCCGCTCCACCCCGTCGTCGGCGAGCTGGTCGACCACCGAGACCCGACCGAACCGCACACCGGCGAACACCATCTCGTCGGGGAACTCCTCCGCATCGGGGCCGATCGTGATCCGTCGGTGCACTTCGGCCAGGAACTCGCCCAGTGACTCCCGGGTCGCCTCCTCGGTGAGGGTGAGACGACGAATCCCCACATCGGCGAAACGGGTCCGCCACGGCCACTCGGCGAGCTCGTGGAGAGCCCGCCCCGCGAACACCGGCGACCCCCCGAGGAAGTAGAAGTTCGGTTCGTCGCTCTCCTTGAGCAGGTGCTCAAGCGCCTCGAACACCGCATCGCGACTCCGTGCCGTGGCGGGATGGTCCGGGGCATAGAGCCCCAGCGTCGAGAGCGCCTGGGCCAGCTGGTGGAGGAATCGGATGGCGGTGGTCATCCCTGCCCCGTCATGATGGCCCGCACGCGGTGATCGTGCGATCGCTGGGCAAGCTGCATCGCCACGAGCACCTGCCGATGGCCGCGCCAGCGCTGGACCAGTACCTGGAGCGCGGCGAGCATGTCGGCCGTCACCGGCCGGAGACGCCAACGCTTGAGGAAGCCGCCCTTCTCACGAACCAGCGCGAGCAGCGGGGGCACCACCAGTGGATTCGGTGAGTCGGCGATCAGTCGGATGGCATTGAGGATGAGCTCGTCATCATCGAGCGCGAAGAGACCGAGCACCGGGGCGACGAGATGCGCCGGGCACTCCCCGCCGAGCGCCGCCATCGCGATCCGTGCCATGGCGGCGTCGCCGCTCTCGAGCGCCTCGGCGATGGTCCGATCACGGCTGCCCTCGTCGCGCAGCAGCACCTTGATCGCCTCGAATCGGACCCGGTTGTCCTTGTGCTGCAACAGCGGGGTGATCTCGCCGAGCTGATCCACGTGCTCCAGCTGCGCCAGCACCGAGAGGATGTTGCGGGCGAGGTGCCACTCGGCCCCCACCAGCCGGGCCACGAGCCGCGACTCGGCCGCCGGGCCGATGCGACCGAGCAGGTCGATCAGGCGGCGGCGCCCGGCACGGCTCTCCGCGGTGTCGAGGGCATCGAGCAGCGGGTCGACCGCCCCGACGCCGGCGTGGAGCGACACCCGCTCGACGAGGGCCCAGTCGGGTGAGGGTTCGCCGAGCAGCTTGGCGAGCAGCTCGGGGTCGATGAGTGCCGCGCTGATCGTGTCGGCCGTGGGACGATCGTTGCCGGCCTGGTCGAGCATCTGCAGCACCTCGGCGAGGCGACCCCCCGCCGCCATCACCCGGGCGGCGTCGAGCACCGATCCGCTCGCCAGCGACAACTGCAGCCCCAGTGCCAGCAGCCGGGCCGGCTCGACGACGAGCCGGGTGTCACCATCGGGATCGTAGTGCTCGACCACCCCATCCCACTGCTCGATCAGCCCCATCACTTCGGTAGCGAAGGTTCCATCGGCCATCGAATGCTGGGTCCCCTCCCTGCTCGACAACTTGGAGAGGAGCCAGCCCAGATGTTGGGAGATCGGGGCCTCATCGGCCTCGGCAACCGACTCGAGCAGCTGCAGCAGCAGCATCGGGGGAACCTGCTCCAGCGTCTCGCGCATGAAACGCCGCCGCGACACCCGACTTGGCGCCGCGGCCATCACCCGAGTGGTGGCCGGCCGCGAGAGCGCCGAGAGCACTTCGATGAAGCGGCGCCGGGCCGAGCCGACGTTGCGGTCGCCCCGGGCGTGCAGCGCCGTGGAGAAGGCGGACAGCGCCTCGAAGACCCGGCCGGCCCCCTCGCGGCTCTCGGTGGCGCGTTCGTTGATCGCATCCGCGAGCTGTCCCGGTGTCGGGACCGGTGCGCCATCGGCGAGACGGTGCCCGAACGCCGCCTCCACCAGGCGCGCCCAGAACACCTCGTCGAGGTCCTCGTCGATCCCCACGTCGCCGAAGGCGAGGACATCGTACGTGAGCGGCTCGACTCGAAGGTGATCGAGCTGCAGTCCCTCGCGGCCCACCTTCGCCTCGGCATCCTGGGCGGCGAGCGCGGAGAGCATGGAGCCGACCTCGTCGGCACCCACACCGGGGACGATGTGGATGGTGCCGATGTTGCGCCGATGGAGCTTCTGGCCAAACTCACGGAAGGCCGCCGGCAGCGGTTCGATCGGCGAACCGTCAAGGAGGATGGTGCGGGGGGTGAAGCCGAGGGTGATCGAACCGCGAGTCTCGAGCAGCACCGCGAGTCGTTCGGTGAACCGCGTCGCGGTATCGCGGGCGAAGCGGTGGCCCGGTGGGTACATCGTTGCCTTGGTGAGGGCAGTGGCGAACTCGCGCAGCACCCCGGTCATGCCGTCGGGGAGCGGGGACCCCATCCGGTCCTTCACACGGGCTCCAGTCGCCATGGAGCCGACGCCGTGAGTGCCCCGATCACCCACATCGCATCGCCGTCGAACCAGTAGATCGCCGATTGCTCCCAGCGGCGGGCCAGGTCACGGACGGCGGCCAGCGGCCATGACAGCGCCACGCCGATCTCGGCGCGGCGCCGATCACGCGACTGGCCATCCACGCGCACTGGTTGCGCGCCGAGTGCGGCCAGCTCCGCCCCGAAGCGCGCCCGGCGCTCGGCGTTCTCGTCGGGGGCCACGTCGCGGCCCCGCGGGTTCTCCGCGGTCACCAGGCCGAAGCAACCGGGGAGGCCGGCGGCGTGGAACACGGCATGCTCCTTCGCGCCCAGCGGACGAGCGAGGTCGACCTCGGCGGGCGATGGCCCATGGACCAGCAGGATCGTGTCCGCGTACGCGGCCCAGCCGGGGTCGTCGGTGGGTCGCATCGGACTGCCGGGTGCACCGTCGTGGCTGCCCACTGAACTCAGGGAGTCATGTTCTCGACGACTGCCTCGCCGAAGGCGCTGGTGGAGAGCTTGGTGGCCCCCTCCATCAGCCGCTCGAAATCGTAGGTGACCCGCTGCTGGGCAATCGTGCGCTCGAGTCCCCGGATGATCAGGTCGGCGGCCTCGTGCCAGCCGAGGTGGCGCAGCATCATCTCGCCGGAAAGGATCACTGAACCGGGATTGACCATGTCCTTGTTCGCGTACTTCGGCGCGGTGCCGTGGGTCGCCTCGAAGATGGCGTGGCCGGTGACGTAGTTGATGTTCGCGCCCGGGGCGATGCCGATGCCGCCAACCTGGGCAGCCAGCGCGTCGGAGAGATAGTCGCCGTTGAGGTTGAGGGTGGCGATCACGTCGTACTCGCGCGGCCGGGTCAGCACCTGCTGCAGCATCGCGTCGGCGATCATGTCCTTGATGATGAGGCCATCGGGGAGGACCTGCCACGGTCCGCCCTCATAGTCCGTCGCCCCGAACTCCTCACGGGCCAGTTCGTAGCCCCAGTCGCGGAAGCCGCCCTCGGTGAACTTCATGATGTTGCCCTTGTGCACCAGGGTGACGCTCCGCTTCCCCTGGGCGCGGGCAAAGTTGATTGCCGCACGGATCAGCCGCTTCGAGCCTTCCTCGGAGACCGGCTTGATGCCGATCGCCGACGACTCGGGAAAGCGGATGCTGGTGACCCCCATCTCGTCGATCAGGAAGCGGACAATTTTGCGAGCCGGATCCGTGTTGGCCTCCCACTCGATACCGGCGTAGATGTCCTCGGTATTCTCGCGGTAGATCACCATGTCGACCGCACCGGGATCCTTGACCGGCGAGGGCACCCCGGTGAACCAGCGCACCGGCCTGACGCAGGCGTAGAGGTCGAGCCGCTGGCGAAGCGTCACGTTGAGCGAGCGGAAACCACCGCCGACCGGTGTGGTGAGCGGCCCCTTGATCGCCACGAGATAGTGGTCGATCGCGGTGAGCGTGTCCTCCGGCAGCCAGGAGTCGAAGCGCTCCTTGGCCTTTTCGCCGGCGAACACCTCGAACCAGGCGAAGCGCCGCTTGGTGCCGTACGCGGTCCGCACCGCGCCGTCGAGCACGTGCCGGGTCGCCCGCCAGATATCGGGACCGGTCCCGTCGCCCTCGATGAACGGGATGACCGGCACGTCAGGGACGTCGAGCACCCCGTCGCGGATGGTGATCGTGTCGCCCTCGGTGGGGGCGGTGAGCTGTGCGAAGTCTGGTGATGTTGGCATGGCGGAATTATAGCCGTCCTCCCGATCGGAACCAGCCGGACCGGTATCTTCCCCGGCAATGACCACGCCACCGACCCCGACCGCACCGCGCCAGTTGATGGCGGTCCAGCGTGGCGCCCGCGCCACACGCCTCGCGATCCGGGCGTTGCACGCGATCTCGACCCCGGCCGCCGCCAAGGCGGCCGAGGCGCTCTTCTGCATGACGCAGCGGCCGAAGCCGCGGCCCGAGGAGGCGGCGTTCCTCGCCCGCGCCGAGCGCTTCACGATGCCGGTGCTCGGAGAGCGGATCGCTGGCTATCGCTGGGGGCCACCAGGCGCCCCGGTGGTGCTGCTCACCCACGGGTGGTGGAGCCACGCGGGGCGCTTCGCGCCGCTGGCGAACGAGCTGCTCCGGCGCGAGATGGCGGTGGTGGCGTTCGACGCACCGGGACACGGCCGCTCGACTGGCTGGCGGGCGTCGATGCCCGAATTCGCGTGGACGCTCCGGGCCACCGCCCAGCGGGTGGAGCGACTCCACGCCATGGTGGGACACTCACTCGGCGGCGCGGCGACGATCTACGCGATCTCGCGTGGGTTGCGGGTCGACCGGGCGGTCACCATTGCCGCGCCGGCCGACCTCGCCGGTTGGGGGGAGAAGTTCCGCGAGCTGTTCGGCCTGCCGACCCCGGTCTATGAGCGGATGCGGGTCAATCTCGAGCGTCGCCTCGCACTCACCTGGGACGACTTGCACGTGCCGACGGCCGCAGCCCGACTCACGGTGCCGGGACTGGTGATCCATGACAGCAACGACATGGACGTGGCGATCGCCGAGGCGAGCGCGATCGTGGCACGGTGGCCCGCGGCCACATTGCACACCACGGCCGGACTGGGACACCGGCAGGTGCTGCGCGACCCGGACGTGATCGCGAGGGTGGCGGAGTTCGTGAAACGATAGAAGGCCAAAGAGAGAAGGTAGAAGTTGGACCATCGCCACCTTCTATCTTCTATCTTCTCTCTTCGACCTTCTATCTCCCTAGAACGGCTTGTAGATCGCCAGCCAGGCCGCGAGCAGCCCCAGGACCGGGATCACCACCAGCAGCAGCTTGCCGCGCGACGGCTGGCGCCAGGCGACGATTCCCAGCGACGGCAGGATCAGCCAGATCGCGATCTTGCCCCAGAGCCAGCCGCCCATGGCGAGGTTCTGCTTGGCGAACATCCCGAAACCGGCGATCAGGATCAGCAGCAGCGCGATGCCGTGCAGCGCGCCGATCAGCGCACGCGCCTGGTTGGCGGCCTTGGTGCCGCCATTGAGGGCGTAGAGCACCGTGCCGCCGAGCGCCGTGAAAAGCATCACGATGCCGAAGATGTGGAGCACCTTGTAGAACTCGTAGCTCATCGTGTCCCCGCTTGCGGGTGAAGGTGCGACGGCGGTGAGGCCGTCAGGGGCGCTCGATCGGGGCGCGCACGGCATTGCCCCACTCGGTCCACGAGCCATCGTAATTGCGCACGCCCGGCCAGCCAAGCAGCTCGGTGAGCACGAACCAGGTGTGCGACGAGCGCTCGCCGATGCGGCAATAGACGACCGTCGGGCGATCGGGGTCGAGCCCCTGCTCAGCGGCGTAGATGGCCCGCAGTTCGTCGGCGGCCCGGAACACGTGCGTCTCGGAATCGACCGCCCGGGCCCACGGCACGTTGCGGGCCCCGGGAACATGGCCGCCGCGCAGCGCTCCCTCGTTGGGATAGTCGGGCATGTGGAGGCGCTCACCGCGGAACTCCTCGGGCGAGCGCACGTCGACCAACTGCCCGCCGGCCGCCACGTGGGCCATCACGCCGTCACGGAAGACGCGGATCGCCGTCTCGTCGCGCGGCCCCACGATCACGTCGCCCGGCGGGACCGTCGCGACCTCGGTCTCCAGCGGTCGCCCCTCCTGAATCCAGCGCGCCCGGCCGCCGTCGAGAAGCCTGAGGTGCTCCACTCCGAAGAGGCGCAGCACCCAGAAGGCATAGCAGGCCCACCAGTTGTTCCTGTCACCGTACAGCACCACCGTCGTATCGCGGTCGATCCCTCGCTCGCGCAGCACCTGCTGCAACCGCACGTTATTCACGAAGTCGCGCTGGACCGCGTCGTTGAGATCGTCCACCCAGTCGAGCTTGAGGGCGCCGGGAATGTGCCCCGTCCGGTAGAGCAGGACGTCCTCGTCCGATTCGAGCAGCCGCACCGACGGATCCTCGAGGTGGGCGGCAACCCAGTCGGTGTCCACCAGCACGTCGGGATGGGCATAGCCGCGCGCAGCGATCGCGCTCACGGGTGGGATGGTGGCCATCGATTCTCCGAGAGAAGGGCTTGCGCTGGCAGCGCCGCGGCATCAATCGCCGAGCAGGTCCTCGAGCACCTTGTCGACCACCTCGACCACCCGCCCGGAGACGATCCGGGCGAGCACATCCACGGTCTCGAGCGGCAGCGACTCGGGATGCTTGCGATCCTTCTGGAATCGGATGATCTGGCCGAGGAGCACGGCAGCCATCGGGGGTCCGTCATCCTCGTCCCCTTCGTCCTCCGCCGCCTCGGCATCCGCCACGGCACGCTCGTAGTTGGAACTCGGCACCGACGCCGACCAGGGCTCACCCTCGTCGTCGTCGTCGTCCGGTTCCTCCTCGGGCATCGGCACGATGGCGTAGAGCTCGCAGCGCAGCCCGGGGTCCTCCTCCCGGGCTGCCAGGACCAGCTGGCGGGGCAAGCTGAAGACGCCATGGCGCGAGAAGTATTCCACCGCGCCCGGCGGCACGGCGCAGCGGGCCACCAAGGTGCCATCGAGATAGGTGCCGAGGCAGGTCATTCCGTCGGGCACACGCTCGTCGGGAATCTCGCGCACGTCGAGCGGCACCGGCTCGTCGGTGGTGGCCAGCACGGCGCCGGGGTGGCCGCCAGGGACCTCCTCGGGCTCGTCTGCTCGGAAGTCGTCGGTCATGCCCGCTCCTCCGGTTCGCCAGTGAACGCTCCCCGGGAATCTATCAGGGGCGCGAGAGGTCCCTATTTTACCTCAACGTGACCACTGCCATTGCCGACACCGGCCTCGATCGGACCGCAGCGAGACGCTGGCCAGCCCTCGCCGCAGCACACCTGCTGGGCCTCGGCCTGGTGGTGGCCGTGCTGGTCGCCCTCCCCACCGCCCCGAGCGATCTCGACCGCCACCAGTTCCCCAAGGAAACCACCGTCCACCTCGCGGTGTTCCTCGCCGTGCTCCTCGCCCGGCCGTGGCCGCCTCTCGGCACCAGCAAGGCGGTGCGTTGGGCGGTGGTCGCCCTGGCCGGCTGGACGGCGGCGAGTGCGCTGTTCGCCACCAACCCCTGGCTGGCGCTCCGGGCCACGACGCTGACCGTCACGGCCCTCGTGGCCCTCCTCACGGCGCGACATGTCGCTGCCCAGGGTGGCACCGCCATCCTGCTCGGCTGGCTGGCGCTCGCGGTGGGAATCGGCGCGGCGAGCGGATTGGCACAGGCATGGGGACTCGAGCATCCGTTCTTCGCCGAGCTTCGTGCCCCGGGCGGAACGTTCGGCAACCGCAACTTCCTGGCTCACCTGGCCGCGGCCGGGACACCGCTGCTGGCGATGCTGGTGCTCGGCTCGCGGCGGCGACTCGTGGTGGTCGGTGCCGCGGTGGCGCTCGCCGCATGCGCCGCGGCGCTCGTCCTCACCCGGTCGCGCGCCGGCTGGCTGGCGGCCGGCGCCGGACTCGTCACCCTCGCCGTCGCGCTGCTCCTGGCCCGACGACGCGCGGGGGTCCCGATCACGACCAGGCGGGTCGGTTGGTGCGCCGCGCTGGTGACGGCCGGTGTGGCCGCTGCGATCGCGATCCCCAACACGCTCGAGTGGCGCACCGATTCTCCCTATACCGACACGCTCGGCAATCTCACCAACTACCGTGAGGGATCGGGCCGCGGACGGCTGCTCCAGTATCGGCACTCGCTCGAGCTTGCCTGGCGGCACCCGCTGCTCGGGGTCGCACCCGGCAACTGGCCGCTCCACTATGGCGACGTGGCGCCGTCGAGCGATCCCTCCTTCGCCTCCAACGACGTGGTGCCGCTCAATCCGTGGCCGAGCAGCGATTGGGTGGCGCTGCTCGCCGAGCGTGGCATTCCAGCGGTGGTGATGGCGCTCCTGCTTGGCGCGGCACTCTGCTGGCGCGGATGGCGGGCGGTTGCTGCCGGCGGTGATCGGGCGGTCGCTGGGTCGGCACTCCTGGGAACGGTGGCCGCGCTGGCGATGGCCGGCCTCTTCGATGCGGTGCTGCTGCTGGCGGTGCCCGCGCTGTTCGGAGCCCTGGCTGTCGGCGCGCTGCTCCGGCTGGCCGACGGCGATGCACCGGCCACCCCGCCTGCCGGGACGGCTCGGCTCGCTGCGGTGCTGGTGCTCCTGGTGGGGATCGGGCTGGCGAGGTCGGCGATGCAGACGGCGGCATACATCGTCGCGGGAAACGGCCGGAGCCGAGCACGCCTCGAACGCGCCGCCCTGATCGACCCGTGGAACTACTCGCTCAGGATCGCCCTGGCCAGGTCGGGATCGTGCCGGAACGCGCGCGACGACGCGGCGATGGCGATCCGGCTGGCACCGACCTGGCCGGCCGCGCGCCGTGCGGCGGCGCGGTGTGGGGTGCCGCGCCCCTCCTAGTCGACCCGACCGTACTCCGCCCAGCTGCCGTCGTAGATCGCGACGGGCGGCCCCACAGACGCCGGCTCGGCGGCGCGGATCACCTCCACCGCCAACGCCAGCACACAGGCGCTGGTACCCGAGCCGCAGCTCGCCACGACCCGGCGAGAGAGGTCGATTCCCCGGGCCTCCATCATCCGCTTGAGTTCCGGAACCGCGTGCATCAGTCCGGTATCGGGGTTGGTGAACTCGTCGTAGGGGATGTTGGCACTGCCGGCGATCTTGCCCCGGCGGAGCCCTGGCCGCGGCTCATCGACCCTGCCCTCGAACCGCTCCGCGCTGCGACAGTCCACCACCTGCCCACCGTCGCCTCCGCCCGCGATCCGGTCCACTTCGGCGCGATCGACCACCAGCTCCGCATCGACCTGCGGCACCGGATAGCCGGTGCGCGGCCGGCGCTGCACCCCGATCTGGATCGGCCGGGTCGCACCGGCCCAGGCGTGGATCCCGCCGTCGAGCACGCTCACCGCCGTGTGCCCAAAGACACGAAATGTCCACCAGGCCCGCGCCGCACTGAGGTTCACGCCGCTGGTGTCATAGATCACCAGGTAGTGACGCGGCCCGATGCCGTGACTCTCGCACACGGCAGCGAAGCGTTCCGGGGCCGGCAGCATGTGCGGCAGTTCGCTGGTGGGATCGCAGAGCTCGTCGAGCGGCAGCCGAATCGCGCCCGGGATGTGCGCGGAACGGTACTCCGCGTCCGGGTCGCGGTTCGCCGATGGCAGGAACCAGGAGACGTCGAGCAACACCACACCGGGGGTGCCGAGCATGGTGCCGAGACGGTCGGCACTGATCAACGGGTGACCGCTAGATTGCGTGTGGGGCATCAGACACCTCGGGGAGCCATGATCTTCGATTCCATCATCCAGCGATTCCGTGCCGTCGACCGATCGGTGCGCCTCGACACCCTGCTCGACTATGCCTCGAAGCTGCCCGAACCACCGGCCGATCTGCAAGCCGCCGCCGATCGGGAGCGGCACCGAGTCGCGGAGTGCCAGACCCCGGTCTTCCTGTGGATCGGTGTCGAACAGGGCCGGGTCACGATCCATGCCGCCGTGCCACGTGAGTCGCCCACGGTGCGGGGCTATCTGGCGTTGCTCCACTCGCGGATGACCGGGAAGTCGCCGGCCGAGATCGCCGAGGTACCGGCCGACCTGCTGGAGCGGCTCGGCCTCGGCGAGGCACTCGGGATGCTCCGGACCCAGGGTCTCACGGCGATCCTGGGGCGGATCAAGCGGGCGGTGGCGGAGGCGGCGGGATGAACTATGCCATCGTGCTGATCCGCTATCGCCGCCCACTCGACGAGGTGAGCGCCGTCACCCCCGCCCACAGAGAATACCTCGCCGGACTCCGTGACGCCGGGGTACTGCTCGCCTCGGGGCCGTTCGACCCCCGAACGGGAGGTGCCCTTCTCCTCCGGATGGCCGGGGATGACCCCGGTCAGCTCGACCGGATCCGGGATGGCGACCCCTTCTGGCAGCGGGGGATCGCCAACTACGAGCTGTTGCGGTGGGCCCCCAATCTTGGGGTGGACGCGCTCGACCGGCTCTAGCCCGGGACTCCCCCCTCGCAGAACCCAGCGGTCAGCCGGACGCCCTGTCCCGCTCATGGCCACCACCCCCCCGCCGGGGTCGGTGGCCAAGTCGTTGCGCTGTCGTGATCTGGCCGCATCCTGCGCAGGAGAAGTTGCTGACGCCGACCGGGAATCCGGCTTGGCACGGAGTATGAACGGATGTAACCCCGACGGGGGCATTGCAGCCGGAATCCCCACCGGTCCCGTGAGCCCACGTGTCACCCCGACGCGTGACGGATCGACGCGCCACGCGAAAGAAGGTCCCGATGTTCGGCGACGCGATGTTCGAGGAAGAGGACCGGCTCCGCCGCGCGGCGGATGGCCAGGCCGAAGAAGATCCCGCAATGCTCGAGGACGATCGGCAGGAGCTGGTCGCGGCCGGCGGGCTCAAGGAGCACCTCAAGCGTCGCCAGGCGATCGCCCAGCTGCTCCGCGAAGTCGGTGGCTGCTAGCCGCTGACCGGGCGTGGCCCACGCAGGTGGGCCGCGCCGGCGAGTTCCTCTCCCGGATTGACGTAGCGATCAAGCGCCTGGCGGTACTGGCGCTCGTAGAGCGCCTGATAGCGGCCTCCCTCGATCTCCACCAATTCCTCATGCCGGCCGCGCTCCACGATGCGGCCATCCTCGAGCACCAGGATCTGGTCGGCCGCAGTGATGGTCGACAGCCGGTGGGCGATCACGAAGGTGGTCCGTCCGGCGCGAAGCCGTGCCAGCCCCTCCTGGATCAGCGACTCGCTCTCCGAGTCGAGTGAGCTGGTCGCCTCGTCGAGGATCAGGATCGCCGGATCGGCGAGAATCGCCCGGGCGATCGCCACCCGCTGCCGCTGCCCCCCCGAGAGCCGCACCCCTCGCTCGCCCACGATCGTGGCATAGCCATCGGTGAAGCGCAGGGTGAACTCGTCGCAGTGGGCGATCCGTGCCGCCTCGCGCACCTCGGTGTCGGTGGCGTCCGGACGGGCGAAGCGGATGTTCTCGAGGATCGTCCCGTCGAAGAGAAAGTTGTCCTGCAACACGATCCCCAGCTTGCTGCGATAGTCGCGCAGCTTGAGGGTCGCGAGGTCCCGCCCATCGACCATGATCCGGCCGCTGTCGGGGTGGTTGAACGCCATCACCAGCGAGACCAGGGTGCTCTTCCCCGAGCCGCTGGAGCCGACCAGTGCGGTGGTGCTGCCCGCCGGTGCGTCAAAGGTGATGCCGTGGAGCACCGGCTTTCCCGGCTCGTAGCTGAAGTCCACTTGCTCGAATCGGAGATCCCCCCGGATGTTTCCGCACCGACTCGCGCTCCGCGTCGTCGATGTCCTCGGCGGTCACGTCGCGCAGCTCGCGGATCCGGTCGAGGCCGGCGAACGCCTCGGTGATCTGGGTGCTGATCGACGCGATCTGCACCAATGGCGCCGCCACGATCCCGGTGAAGAGGATGTACTGGAGGAAGTCACCGTTGGTCATCCGGCCGGCCATCAGGTCGCGGCCACCGACGATGATCAGGATGGTGCCGATGGCCCCGACGACCACCGTCGACAAGGCACCAGTCGCCGAGACGCCGGTCATCGACGAGGCGACGTTGCGGAGCAGGCGGTGCACCCCGCGCGAAAACTCGAGCCGCTCGCGGCGCTCGGCGGTGTAGGCCTTCACCACCCGGATCCCCGAGATGCTCTCCACCAGCCGGCCGGTCACCTCGGCGTTGATCTTGCCGCGCTCGCGGAAGATCGGGCGGAGCTTCTTGAAGGCATAGGCCATCCCCACGCCGAAGCTGCCGAGCAGCACCACGGTGATCGAGGTGAGCTTCCAGTTGATCCAGAAGAGCACGGTGAGGCCGACCGTGGCCGTCACGGCACCACCCACCAGTTGGACCAGTCCGTTGCCGACCAGGTTGCGAATCCCCTCGGCATCGCTCATCACCCGCGAGACCAGGATCCCGGTCTGGGTCGAGTCGAAGGTGCGGATCGGGAGCCGCACCAGGTGCGACTGCACGGCCCGCCGCATCTCGGTGATCGCGCGCTGCGCGGCGACGCCGAGGATCTGCGACAGGGCGAAGGAACTGCCGGCCTGGATCAAGGTGGCGCCACCGACGGCCACGGCGAGCAGCAGGAGCTTGCCGGTGTCGCCGCTGGGCAGGATGTCATCGAGCAGCATCTTCGACGACCCGGGGAGAACCAGCCCCGCGGCACGGTTCACGAGCATCAGGGCGAAGCCGAGCGCCAGGCGACTGCGGTGCTTCCACACCAGTTCGCGGGCCTCGCGCCAGGCCACTTCGGCGGAGATCTTGCGCTTCTTGTCGTCGGAGAGCACCGGGCCACCGCTGCGCCCGCCCCCCTCGCCGGTGGCCCGGCGCCCGCCGCCACCGATCCCCATCCCCCTGCCTGGCATCGTCATGCCGAAGGGTAAATGGTGAATGGTGATTGGTGAATGGGGAAGCCGGACGGCCTCCCCATTCACCATTCACTGTCGACCATTCACCCGCTAACGTCTCGCGACCTGTCGGTACCCCGCCTCGATCTCGCTGTCGTTGACGCGGCGGGGCATCGGGTTGCCGAAGATCGGCTTGGTCATCCCGATGTCGGCCCGGACCGCCTTGCCATCACGATCAACCAGGACAAGTGCCTCGGCGATGCCGTGCCTGCCGTTCTCGCCCTGCTCCACGCCGATGACCACCGCCGCGGGCCAGCTCCCCCAGGTGCGCTCGAGCCGATAGTGCTCGGCGTCGATCCGGATCAGGCGCACCGCACGCTCCTCCCGCCGGTCGCCGACATTGCGGTAGGCGGTGGCGTAGACCCGTGCCTCGGCTTCCGGCACGTGAAAGTGGGCGTCGACGAGGGCGACGGCACCGGCCGGCAGGTTGTTGGTTCGCACCTCGATCCGGGGCGGACCGAGGAACAGGAGTGACGTGGCACCGAGCGCAACGAGAGACTTGAGCAGCATCGCTTCCTCCAGGTTGGGTTCACCCCCCTTGGATGCCAGCGGCGAATCGTGCGTTGAGCTTTCCCTTGAAACTCCTGGTGATCACCATCGCTGCATTGGGACCCGGGGCCAACGGGCCGAGGCTGATGACGGCATCCGCCACGTGGTTCTCGATTCGGGGGGGACGTTCCCCGCTGAGGGCGAGATCAATCGGCCCATCATGGGTCGTCAATTCGAGCCGGCTGAGCGGACCCAGATCCCCAAGCAGCCAGATCCGGCCACCCACCGTCTCGATACGACCGGAAAGCGGTGGCGCGATCGCGCCGTTTCCAGCGCCGGCGACGAGGCTGACACTGCCACTCACCAGGGTCACCTCGACCGTCCCGACCAGCGCACCGAGCGCGGCATCGCCACCCCCACCCCTGATCCGGAGTGTGCCCTCGACGCCGTTCACCCGGATCGCCCCGTCGATCGACTCGATGGTCACGACACCCCTGGCATCATCGATGTGGGTGTCGCCACCAACCTGCAGCACATCGAGCTGTCCTTGGAGCCCCCGTACGTACACGGCCGTGACCGTCGACTTGATCCAGAGCTTCGCCTTGCGCGGCACGTAGACCCGCAATTGGGCCGACGGCAGCACGGTGTCGCTTGACGTGGTGCGCTCCAGGGCGTACTTGACCGCGTCCGCCGTGCCACCGCCGATCAATCGGGTGCCGGACTCCGGGGTCGCACGGACCTCGATCGAGTCGCGGTCCCAGGCCTCGACCTCCACCAGTCCCGCGGGAACCCAGAGCCGGATCGCCGGATCCGCGGTGGTACCGCGGCCGCGTATCAGCCGCTGCTGGGCGGGGAGTGTCGAGGTGGCTGCCATGAGCAGCAGGAGGGCAATGAGTCGTCTCATGACTGATACTCCCCAACGAGTCTTTCGAGAGTGCGACGCTGCACATCGATCCGGGTGAGGGCATCGCGCAGCTCGACCCTCCCCGGACTGCTCGCGAGGGCCGCCTCGATCTCATCGCGCGCGGCATCGAGGCGATCGAGCTCACGGTCGGCCCGGACCGCCGCCATCTGGGCCGATGGGTCGACGCCCGCCCCCGCCAGTGCCGACTTGGGCGTCGGATGGGTCAAGGCAAAGCCCAGCACCAGGGCGGCCGCTATCGCCGGCGGCACCAACCAGCGCAGCCGGGAGCGGCGCCGCCGGGGGAGCGCCGCCAACACGGCGTCCCGGACCATCGACGGTGGAGCGATCTCGGTCGGCAAGCCAACGGGGAGCCGGGTGCGTGCCTCAAGCAGCGCGGCACAGCGGTCACATCCCCCCGCGTGCTCCTCGATCGCAGCGGCCTCGGCCTCGGCGAGCCGGCCGGCGAGGTAGTCGTCGAGTCGACCTGCGACGGCTGGGCACTGGATCATGACAACCGCTCCCGGAGGAGGCGTCGGGCCCGGAAGAGATGGCTCCGCGAGGTGCCAACCGGGCAACCGAGCAACTTGGCGATCTCGTCGTGCCGGTACCCCTCCACGTCGTGGAGCACGAAGACGTCTCGCAACAACTCGGGCAGGGCAGCCAAGGCATCCTCCAGGTCGAGTCGGGTCGCGGGGTCGACGGGTCGGGTTGCCGCGGGAGGCGACCCGATCGGCAGGTCGGCCTCGCCGATGATCCGACCGCGCCGTCGTCGGTCCGCCCGCCGCTGCTGGAGCACCACATTCACGGCGAGACGGTGGAGCCAGGTGCCGAAAGCACTCTCGCCCCGAAAGCTGTCGAGCTGTGACCAGGCTCGGACAAAGACATCCTGGACGAGGTCCATCGCCCGGGCCGGATCACCGGCCATCCTGAGGCAGAGAGCATGCACCCGCCCTGCATGGGTGTCATAGAGCCGCCCGAATGCCTCGGGATCACCCTGCTGGGCCCGGCGGACAGTGACCTCGATCGAAACCTCGCGCCGGAGAAGGGAGCGACCGCGATGGTGGAGACGTGGTGGACGCAGGATGAGATGCCGCCCGGGTCTGGAACGTTGAGACCGACCGACGATCCCCGTGACTATATCTCATGTGGTGGTCCTTGCCGCCCCTCAACCGGAGGTACTGATGACCGACGACACCACCGAACCGGCCGGCGGACCGGAGCCTGACTCCGCCCCGGCCGCCGACCAGCCGCAGCCGGAAGAGAGCTGCGACCCGGTCCGTGACCGGATCGAGCGGGCGCTCGACGAGGCCCGCGAGGAGCTGGAGACCTTCGCCGCCGAGGCGCGAAAGAACCTGGTGGGGGTGGAGGACCGGGCCCGGGAGGAGTTCCAGCGACTACGCCAACGGGTGGCTGATTTCCTGGAGGAACCACCGGGCCATTCCGCCGATGGAACCGAGCCGCCAGAAGAGGGGTGACGCCCGGACTCGCGGGGCGTTAACCCCCGCGATTACACCGTTTCGGACGGTCAACGTCCGGCATTCCGCCGCCGTATCAAGGCCGTGGTGCGATCCGGCGAACGCCGGACCAGCGCCGAGGACCTGAAACCCGGGATGCCCAGATGGTGCATCGCACGTTGGCTCGCCTCGCGGGCCTCGGCTTGTGTCTCGCAGCTCTCGCCTCCCCCACCCCCGTCGCCGCCCAGGCCGGCAGCTCGGTCGACGTGATCGTCGGTACGGTGACCGATTCGCTCGGCCGCGCGGTGGCCAACGCCGTCGTCGAGGCGTACGCGATCGAGACCCAGGTCACCAAGCGGACCACCACCAACGACAAGGGTCGCTATACCATCTTCTTCAATGATGGTGGCGGCCAGTACCGGGTCACGATCACCATGATCGGGATGCGGCCGTTCCTGGCCAACATCACCCGGCAGGCCGACGACGACCGGCTGATGCTCGACGTCAGGATGGGCGCCCAGCCGGTCGTGCTGCAGGAGCTGGTCGCCCGCGGCAACCGCAGCGCGATCGGCGGCGGACTCGAGCGTCCGACCCCAGGCTCGGTCGAGCAGGCGTTCAGTGCCGAGCAGGCGCTCCGGCTGCCGGTCGACGCGTCGGACCTCACGGCACTGGCGGCCCTGGTTCCCGGGGTGATCGTCACCGGCGGCACCGACTCGACCGCGGCGCAGTTCTCGATCGCCGGCCAGGGCGGCACGGCCAACAACTACACCGTCGATGGACTTTCCTTCGGCGGCTCGTCGCTGCCCCAGGACGCGGTGCGCAGCACCCGGGTGATCAGCAACAGCTATGACGTGGCCCGCGGCCAGTTCAGCGGCGGCATGATCTCGGCCACGACCCGGCGGGGCAGCAACGTGGTCCAGGGTTCGGTGAGCGGCAATCTGCAGGACTCGCACCTGGCAATCGGCGGGACGAGCGGCGACGTCTTCAACACCGGCAACACCCAGCAGCGCCTCGGGCTCGGCTTCGGCGGCCCCGTCGTGAAGGAGCGCCTCTTCGCCTTCGGCTCACTCCAGGTCGACCGCTCGATCGCGCCGATCGCGACTCTCTCCTCGGCCGATGCCGCCACCATCGGTCGGCTCGGTGCCTCGAGCGATTCGGTCGCGCGATTCATCGCGCTGGTCGATAACACCGGTCTGACCTCACTGGCCGGTCCGATCAACCCGAACCGCGACAACGATCGCTACACCGGGCTGCTCCGGATCGACGCCAACCTGAGCGACCGGCATTCGCTGTCGATGCGCGGCGACCTGCGGCTCAACAACCAGGAGCCGAACCGGATCGGCAGCACCGCCCTGCCCCAGGTCGGTGGCACGACCGACGGCAACGGCGGCGGCGTGTCGATGACCCTCGTGTCGCGGGTCGGCACCGGCCTCACCAACGAGCTCCGGGCCGGCTACACGATTGACAAGTCGACCTCGTCGCCGTTCCTGTCACTGCCCGCGGGCCGGGTCCAGAACGTCTCCGAGCTCGACAACGGCCAGATCTCGACCAGCACGTTCTCGTTCGGTGGCAACAATGGCCTGCCGCAGGAGACGCGCAACAAGGGACTCGAGGTGACCGAGGAGGTGTCGTTCTTCTCGCCCTCGGCCGCGCACCGCTACCGGATCGGGACCCTCTACAACACGCAGTCGTTCGAGCAGGACGTGACCACGAACCGGTTCGGCACCTACACCTACAACTCGCTGGCCGACCTCGCCACGAACACGCCGAGCCAGTTCACGCGGACGCTGTCACCGACGGTGCGCGACGGCATCAGCAACAACTCGGCGATCTACCTGAGCGACGTCTGGCGGCCGACCTCGAACCTCCAGCTCACCATGGGTGGTCGCCTCGAGCACTCGTGGTTCGGGGGCGCGCCGGAGCGCAACGCCGATGCGGAGGCCCGCTTCGGGGTCCGCACCGACGTGCTCCCCGCCGAGACCTACTTCACCCCGCGGCTTGGCTTCTCGTACTCGATCGCTGCGGCGGAGCAGCGGGGCCAGAGTCAGCGCGGTTTCGCCCCGCCGAAGCTCACCATCCGTGGCGGGCTGGGGCTGTTCCGGGGGACGATGCCCTCGAGCATCCCTGGAACCGCCCAGGCGCAGTCGGGGCTGCTCAATACCGAGGCTCAGCTGGTCTGCGTCGGCGACGCCGTTCCGACGATCGACTGGAACGGATTCAGCAACGGATCGGCGACGATCCCCACCGCGTGCGCCGGGGCCGCGACGCCGGCGGCGGCCGGCGTGCCGAACATCACCACCTACGCCAGCGACTACGGCGCGGCGAAGACCTGGCGTGGCTCGCTCGGCGCCAGCAAGCGATTCTGGAACACCTGGAGCGCCAATCTCGACGTCTCCTACACCCGCGGCCTCGACCAGTCGGCGTCGCGTGACCTGAATCTCAACACCGCGCCGGTGTTCACGCTCTCCGGTGAGGATTCCCGGCCGGTGTTCGCCGACCCGTCGCAGATCATCACCACGACGGGCGCGGTGCCGCTGGCGGCGTCGCGCATCGACGAGAACTACGGCCGGGTGAACCTGGTGAGCAGCCAGCTCGAGAACAAGACAACCCAGGTCACCTTCTCGATCTCGACCTTCCTGCGCCGTGGCGCCTCGATGAACCTGAGCTACTCCTGGATGCGGTCGTACGACCAGGGCGGCTCCGGCGGCGGCGGTGGTGGGTTCGGCGGCGGGCGCGGCGGCCTCGGCGGGGGCTTCTCGGCGGGCGGTTCTATCGCCACGGCCGGCGACCCCAACAGCTTCGCGTGGGCACGGTCCTCCAACGAGCGGACCCACAACATCCAGATGAACCTCACCTGGCCGTTCTCGCAGGCCCTCGAGGTGAGCGCCGTCGGCCGGATGACCTCGGGCACCCGCTACACCCCGATGGTGTCCGGCGACATCAACGGTGACGGCTCGCGGAACGACATCGCCTTCATCCATGATCCGACCGCGACCAGCGATCCGGCGGTCGCCGCCGGCATGCAGGCGCTGCTCTCGTCGTTGGACGGCAACGCTCGGGAGTGCCTCCAGTCCCAGCTCGGCAAGGTGGCCGAGCGCAACAGTTGCATCGGGCCGTGGCAGCCCTCGCTCGATCTGCAGGTCAACTGGCGGCCGGGGATGTTCGACAACCGGCTGGCGCTCTCGTTCTCGACGATCAACATGCTGGGGGGCCTCGACCAGCTCTTCCACGGCAGCGACAACCTCCACGGCTGGGGCCAGAACGCCCGCCCGGACGGGACGCTGTTGCAGGTGAACGGCTTCGACCCCGACAGCCGCCGGTTCACCTACGTGGTCAATGAGCGCTTCGGGGCCACCGGCGGCAGCGCCACGGCGGTGCGGTCACCGTTCCAGGTGGCGCTCCAGATGCGCTACAGCATCGGGCAGGACCGGCTCCGCGACATGCGCCGCAACTTCTTCGGCGGCAACGGCCAGCAGCAGAACCTGGCCCAGCAGATGCTGGCTCGGATCGACTCGATCTCGCCCCACCCGGCCAAGGCGGTGCTCGAGCGGCGCGACTCGCTGGCGCTCGACCCGCGCCAGGTCGCCGCATTGCAGGCGCTGGCGGATTCCGCCGACGCCAAGCTCCGTCCGCTGCTCGACTCGATGCGGGTGGTGATCGAGAAGGGCGGCACCAACCCGGACATGCAGGCGATCTTCCCGAAGATGCAGCCGATCCTTGTGGTGCTGCGCGAGTTCCAGACCACCGGGCTGGAAGCGGTCAAGGCGATCCTCAGCCCGGCCCAGTGGTCGCTGCTCCCCGAGAGCATCCGCACCCCGTCGGCGCAGGGGAACCCGTTCTTCGGTGGTGGGCGAGGTGGGGCCGGCCCCGGCGGCGCGGGTGGTCCCGGTGGGCGGCCCGGCGGCGGGTTTGGTGGTGGTCGCGGCCGCCCCGGCGACGGCGGATCCTGAGTCGGGTGACGTTGGGGTCGGCACGAGCGGCCGGGGGATCTTCCCCGGCCGCTCGTGCACATCCGGGAACGGGCTAGAACGCCCCGCCGAGACCGGCCCGCAGCACCAGCATCGTGGGACGGGTCGCGGCACGACCGATCACCAGGTCGCCGGCCGGGTTGACCCGGAAGGAACTGCGCCTGGCGAACACCACCGGGCCGCCGGTCAGGTAATCGATCCCGACGGCGAGGCCGATCGAGGTGCCCCGCACCCCACGATAGAGGGGCAGGTACCCATCGAGCACCGCCTTGACACCGTAGGTGAAGTCACTCGAGGAAGCCGAGGTGCTGATCGAGAGGTCACCGGAGGAGGCCTGTGCCGAGGCGTCGGTGATCACTCGGGTGACGCCCGCCAGCGCGGCCACGCCGAGCTCGATCGGGCCCACCGCCATCGCTACCCGGGGGCCGGCGCCGGTGAACCCGATGGTGCCGCGGACCGTGGCGTCCAGGGTGACGGTCGCCGAGGGAGTCGTGTACGAGACCACCAGCGCCTGGGACGGGATGGTGAGGATGGAGAACTCGCCGCGAATCCCGATCGCCGAACGCCGGGTCACCGGCAGCGAGATCGAGGCGGTGAAGCCCCGGGGCGGCTCGATCGCCGCGGCGAGGGCCGTCGAGGGCGTCCCCCGGCTCCATGCGATGCCGAAGGTGAGCGGTGCGTCGAGGACCGGCCCCACCTGCGCAGCGATCGGTCTCGTGAGCACGAGCAGTCCGGCCAGGGCGAGGAGTCCCGACGACATCCGCCTCATCTCACTTGACGCGCTCGATATAGGCCCGCTCCCGCGGGTTGACCCTCAGTCGCTCGCCGGTCTCGATGAACTCCGGCACCTGGATCGTCACCCCGTTGCTGAGCACCGCCGGCTTGCTGCTCGACGACTTGGTCGCGGTCTTCATCGCCGGCGCGGTCTCGGTCACCTCGAGTTCCATCGAGCTCGGCAGTGTGAAGGAGATCGGCTTCCCCTCGAGCCACACCGCGTCGAAGCTCATCTCGGGGACCATCCACGGGACATCGTCGCCCACGAGCTCGGCATCGAAGGTGAACTGCTCGTAGGTGTTGCCGTCCATCACGTGGACCCCGTTCGCATCGGCATACAGCACCTGCATCGGCCGGGTGTCCAGCCGGGCCTCCTCGATGTTCTCCGTGGCGCTGAAGCGATGGTCGAGCGACGATCCGCTGGTGAGGTTGCGGAGGCGCACCTGCACGAACGCCCGCAGGTTGCCGGGAGTCCGGTGCGTGAAGTCCATGACGAGGTGGGGCTTGCCCTCGTAGTAGATCACGTTGCCCTTGCGGATATCGTTGGCTTTCATCGCTCTCTCCGGCAGTCGGCTCGCGGGCGCCCGGAGCTTCCGGGCCGCGGGCCAATATCCACGGCCCCCGAGCACACGGCAAGCGCCGGCGCCTCCCGATCGCCCACGACCCGGGCGGACCGCGGGTGGCGAACCGGTCGCCGGGCAGCGAGCTAGCCGCTGATCGCGTCGAGCAGCTGGTTACGGGAGAACGGCTTCTGGAGCAGCGGAATGTCACCGAATGATGCCCCGGTGAACATCTCGGGACTGCGCCCGGACATCAGCACCACGCGGACTTCCGGTCGCTCGACCGCCACGCGCTGCGCCAGGGCATCACCGGGCATCCCCGGCATCACCACATCGGTGAGGACCACCCGGACATTCTGCCCCGCGACATCGCGCAGCAGTTCAAGCGCCGCGGCGGCATCGCCCGCCTCGAGCACCCCGTATCCCGCCTGTCGGAGGGCCCGGGCCGTGACCGCGCGGACCCATTCATCATCCTCGACCAGCAGCA
Source organism: uncultured Gemmatimonadales bacterium (assembly GCA_963847895.1). Lineage (GTDB taxonomy): Bacteria > Gemmatimonadota > Gemmatimonadetes > Gemmatimonadales > GWC2-71-9 > Palsa-1233. The sequence continues at coordinate 712,584 of CAWKBO010000009.1, read as the reverse complement.
CGGCCGATCCCGGGGAGAGCTGCCGCCGGGCCGGCTCCCCCGACAGCGCCGCGAGCGCGGGGAACCAGAGTGTCACCACGCTGCCCGCGCGGGGCCGCGATTCCACCATCACCTGACCGTCGAGCTGCCTCGCGATCCCGTAGACCGTGGCGAGGCCAAGCCCCGAGCCCTGGCCGGGATCCTTGGTGGTGAAGAACGGCTCGAACAGCCGCATGAGCACCGACTCCGCCATGCCGCAGCCGGTGTCACGCACCTCGAGCGTCACCCAATCGCCCGCCTCGACCGTGCCGAATCGGTGACGCAGCGGCGCCACCACGTCGCGGCGCTCGACGCACAGCGCCAGGGTACCGCCGTGCGGCATCGCGTCGCGTGCGTTGACGACCAGGTGGAAGAGCACCTGTTCGACCTGACCGGCATCGGCGGCGATCCACGCCGTCGGATCGAGGGCATCGGCCGACACCCGAATGGTGGGCCCCGCGAGCCTGGTGGCCAGGGGAAGCAGGTCGTGGATCGTCCGCCCCAGGGGTTGTGGCACTGGGCGGACCGGCGCGGGCCGCGCGAGCACTTCGAGCTGCCGCGCGATGAGCACCGCTCGCTGCAACGCCGCGATGGCATCCGAGAGCGGTTCGTGGCCCGCGGTCCCGGGATGGACGGTCACCAGCACATCCTGGATCGTCGCCGCAGCCGCCTGGACCAGATCACCGACGTCGCGCGACAGTCCCCCGGCGAGCCGTGAGACGGCGCTCATCTTGTCTCGGTGACCCTGGGCCGCGATCACCTCACGATTCGTTGTCAGCCGTTCCACTGCCGCTCCAGTCAACGCTCTGGGCCCCTGGCATGGGGCTCCGGTGAATCTGGAGGTGACAAATGCAAGCGGCGGGCCGGGGGTGCCAGCTCCTGGATGGCGCTCCAAGTTGTTGTATGGCAAAGTGTTACAAGATCGATGCAAAATCCCGTCGAGCGTGAGCGGCCAATTGTGGCTCCCACTCCACGCTGCGGCGCGTCAACTCGATCCGACCGTCGCGACGGTCTCGATCGATGGATTGGGGAGGGCGAGACGCGCGATCGGGCGGCCACACGGGGGCCGCACGACGGGGTATCGTTCCTGAGCGACCGGGGCGCCGTCGGCTCGGGGTTGGCGAGCCGGTCCCGGCGCAACTCCCCCGGGTTGACCCCGCGCCGACCACCGATGGCGGGCCAGGAGCGTCCCTCGATCCCGATCGGAGGCGAATGATGAAGCTGCCACAACGCACCGGCCGGATCGCCATCGCGATCGCCCTGGTGGCCGGACTCGTGCTGATCTGGTCGTCGCGCTGGATGATCGGTGGCGGCACGGTCAAGATCGTCGGCCCTGCGGTCCGGAGCTGGGCGACCGATGAGGTACTGCGGCTGAGCGACAGTGTCTACCACGTGGAGCTGTCGACCCTGCACGTCGACGCGGCGCGGCATCGGGTCACGATCGACACGATCACGCTGCGCACCGACGAAGCGCGCAACGCCGCACGACCCGAGGCATTGCCGACGGTGACCATGCGGCTTCGTGCCTGTGCCCTGGAGGAGATCGACCTCGCCCGTCTCGCCGCCGGCGACGGGTTGCATGTCGGCATGGTCGGCTGTGACAGCGCCCTGGTCGAGACAACCGTCCCGGTGCGACGTGGCGAGAGCTCCGGAGCCGAGGGTCAGCTGCTCTCGCTGCGCGACACGTTGGGGCTGCCATCGGCGGTGCCGCTGTTCCTGATCGACTCGGTGACCTTCCCCAGCGTCCGCCTCGCCCTGCACATCGCCGATCCGGAGCAGCGCACCGATCTGGTGCTCGACCAGCTCCTGGTGACGCTCGACTCGGTGAGCTATGACCCGGCCGACAGCACTGCCCGGTATCGGCCACTGCTCTCGCGCAACGTGACCGTGCGCCTGGAGGCGTTCCGGGGCACCCGGGCAGGCACCGACCACCTCTCCCTCGACCTGCTCGAGGGAAATCTTGTGGCTGGAGGGCTCCTCCTGCGGGGGCTATCCTGGACACCGGCCGCCGGCCCCCATGCCGATTCACTCGGCCTGGAGCAGCTCGCGGTCGACACTCTCGACATGGCAGGGATCGACTGGCGTGCGTTCCTGACGCGCGGCGACGTGCGGGTGCGGTCGGTGCGCACCGCCGGGCTGGCGATCACGACGCGACCGGCACGCGCCGGCGCGGCACCTGCCAGCGACGCCGACGGCTGGACGGCCGCCGGCGCGCTCGAGGCGCTCGACCGCTCGGTGCGGATCGACAGCTTCAGCGCGATGGGGACCCGGATCGTGCACCAGGCCCGCAACGGCGGGACGGCCACGACGACGGCTACACTGGTTCGGCTCACCGGGCTTCGCGCTGGCGGTCCGTTGAGCAGCGTCGAGTCGCTCCCCCGGGTGGGACCTCTGCGATTGGTCGCCTCCGAGGTCAGCCATCAATGGCAGGATTATCGCGCCCGACTCGACACCCTCGTGCTCGACCTTGATTCCGGCCAAGTCCTGGTGCGCGGGTTGCGCTATGCCCCTGAGGGCACCGACGGCGACTTCGCCCGTCGACGGCGCTGGCGGAGCGACCGGATCGCCGCTTCGGTGGAGGCACTGCGTCTCCAACAGCTGGATGCACGGGCCCTGGTGGACCACGGCCGATGGCAGATCGGCGTCATGCGACTCGACGGCCTCGACCTGGACGTGCTCAGCGACAAGCGGCTGCCGGTTTCGCCGACTCCACCGCACCATCGCACCCCACAGGCCTGGCTCAAGGCGAGCCCGATCGTGGTTCGGATCGACACGATCGCGGTCAAGGGCAAGGTCACCTATCGCGAGCGCAACGGTGAGACCGGGATCATCGGCACCATGCAATTCACCGAGATGACCGCCAGCCTGGCGGATCTTGCCACCCGACCCCGCCGGGGTGCGCCGCCCATCCGCTTCCTCGCGACGGCGAGACTGATGGACCTGGCGCCAATCCAGATCCAGGCATCCCTTCCGCCGGCAAGCAGCGGTTTCGAGATGCACTGGCAGGGGCGCCTCGGGGCGATGCCAGCCGCTGGCCTCAATCCGATGCTGGTCGCGGTGGGGGATGCCACCTTCAACGAGGGAGTCATCGACTACGTCGCCTTCGAGGCCACCACGCACGAGGGGCTCTCGAGCGGAACCGCCACGCCGAGGTATCACGACCTGTCGGTTTCCCTGCCGGGCGTGGGGCGTTCCGGCATCTTCGGAGGGATCCGCCGAGCGATCGCCGGGGCGGTCGCCAACACCTTCGTGATCCGGAAGGACAACCTCGACACCGGGGGCTCCGATCCGGCTGACGGCACCATCTTTCATGGCTGGAGCCCCGCCGAGACGCTGATCCAGCATCTGTGGACCTCCCTGCGAGGCGCCCTGGTCGAGGTCCTCAAGTCCTGATCCCCCGATTGGCGCTGGTGCGATCGTCGCCAACCTCCGATATTTCCCGCGCGAAAGCGTCGGGCCCCAGCCCCGCTGTTCTCACTGGACGAGGAGCCCGTCGTGGCCGTTGATGTTCGGTCGGTATCTCCGCGTGCCCTTGACAGGGCACCTGGCTTGCTCGGGCGGCTCTCACCGCTCGACGTGCTGACCCTCGGCTATACCGCCTGCTCCGCCACCGTGGTGCTCACCCGTTGGTGGGAGCCCAACGGCTGGCCCGTCCCCGCCACCCTCCTCTGGCTGGTGGTCGCCCACGCACTGTTGTTCGTGCTGGTCTTCCTGGCCGCCGAGTCGCGCCGGGAGTCCTCGCCCCGTGATTCGGTCCTGGCGGAGTGGTATCCGCTGGTGGTGCTGCTGGCGGTCTATGCCTCCATCGGGCTGGTCAACGGACCGCGCGAATCGCTGGGACTGTCGTTCGACCCGGTGGTGGTCCATTGGGAGGGACGCCTGATGGGACCACGGCTGATGGAGCGGTGGGGCGGGCACGATGGCCCCCAGCTCGTCAACTGGACCCTGGCCCTTTCCTACCTCGCCTTCTTCCCGATGGTGATCGCCGCCCCATTGGTGCTCTGGTGCCAGGGCAAGGTCGGACACGCCAAGCGGGCGATTTTCGGGATCACCCTGGTCTTCTTCAGCTGCTACCTGCTCTTCATCCTCTTTCCGGTGGCCGGGCCAGCCTATCTGTGGGGCTGGCCGGTGGGTCAGCCGCAGAGCGACCTGCCGGTGCGGCTGGTCCGGTCCCTCAACGACCGCGGAGATTCCTGGGGGACGGCGTTCCCGTCGAGCCACGTGGCGGCCTCCGCCGTCGCCGTGCTGCTGGGAATGACGGGTTGCCGACGGCTCGGCTCGATGCTGATGCCGATCGCCGTCGGCATCCTCCTCGCCGTGATCTACTTCCGGGTGCACTACGTCCTCGACGCCGCGGCGGGCCTGCTCCTCGCCACGGTGGCGGCATGGGCGGTGGTCCGCGCCTGGCCGATCACCACCCTGCGACGATGAAACGCTGGTGGCGCACCATCCTCGCCCTGCTCGGCAGCGCGATGGTGGTGGTGATGCTCTACCAGATCGGTCCGGCCGTGGTGGTCGATGGCCTGCGCCGCGGCGGTTGGGTGATCGTGCCGATCCTGCTGCTGCAGCTGGTGGTCTACGCGATGTTCTCGCTCACCTGGTGGCTCACCATGCGCCAGGACTCCGAGCGACCGGGCTATCCCGCCGTGCTGCGGATCTCCCTCATCGGGTTCGCGATGAACTTCATCACCCCGGTGGTCAATGCCGGCGGTGAGCCGTACCGCATCGCAGCCCTCGCGCCGCGACTCGGCGTGGCACGCGCCACCGGCTCGGTGCTGCTCTTCGTGCTGGTGCACGCGGTGGCGTCGATCATGCTCTGGATCACGGCGATCATCCTCACACTCACCCGACTCGATCCTGCCCCGACACTTCGCCTCACCCTGCTGGCGGTGTCGGTGGTCCTGGCCGTGGCACTGGTGGTGGTGCTGTCGGGACACCGGGACGGGGTGGTGGTGCGGCTGGCGGCCCTGCTCGCCCGGCTGCGGCTGCGGCGCCTGTCGGGGTGGCTCGCTGCCCGGCATGGCACCTTTGCGGCGGTCGACGCCGAAATCATCCAGGTGTGGCACGACCGGCCGCGCCGGCTGGCCGCGGCGATCCTGGTCGACTTTGCCGGCCGCTGGGTCAACGCGCTGGAGTTGATGCTGATCGCCGCGGCGCTCGGGGTCTCGCTCAGCTTCATGACCGCCGTGACGTTCTGGGGATTCCTGTCGCTCGGCATGAACCTGTTCTTCTTCTTCCCGTGGGAGCTCGGGTCACGGGAGGGGACGATCTACGCCCTGTCGCAGTCGGGCGGACTGCCGAACGACTTCGCCGGCCTGGCCGTGGTGCTCGGTCGGGTACGCGAGCTCACCTGGGCCGCGATCGGGATGCTGCTGTTGTGGTGGGAGGCCCGCACCGCGGGTCGTGCCACCTCGCCGCCAGTCGACTGAGCACCGTCGCTCAGCCCGCCAGCATCTGGCGCCAGGTCGCAACGGCCACCGGCCAGGCGAAGCCGGCATAGATCGCCGCTCCGGCGAGGGCGGTGACCCGGAGCACCCGCGCCGATGGCGCCCCGAGACGGGCAGCGCCCAGCGCCAACAGCCAGACCACGATCGCCCCGGCGCCGATCGCCCCGACCGTGGCCCCGACACCGAAATCGGCGATCCCCGCGATGCCCCAGCCCAGCACGATGCCGGGGAACGCCGCACCGAAGGCACCGGTCGGTCGCCACAACCATCCGCTGCTCCGCCGCGAACGGCCCAGCAGCTGGGCGGGCGTCTTGTCGAGGGCAAGGTCGAGACAGCCACGCGGCGTGCAGAGGGTGCACGGATCACAGCGGGGATTGCCGGGATTGATCTGGGCATACTGCCCGAGCAAGCGTTCCACCGGCCCCACCGGACAGATCGCGTTGCAGAAGCCGGCCTTGCGCTGACCGCGACGACCGATCGTTCCCGCCACGAGCATTGCCCCACCAATCAGGATCGCACTTGCCGAACCGCTCGGTTCGAACACGGTGTGCCGCACCGAGATCGCCACCAGGAAGATCGCGATCGCGATCACGCCGAGCAGGGGCTGCCTGGCGGCAGGCATGGCGCGCCCGACCGCCGAATCGCGCCAGGCCATCTCCGCTGTCGCGAGCGGACAGATATTGCGCCAGACGTGGGGCGCCAGCAGCAGGGTGAGCGCCAGCACCGGCACCAGACCTCGCCAGAGCAACTGGAGCGAGAACCCGGGCCGGAGGAAGAGGCCGACCAGGAGCAGCGTCGTGGCGACGAAGACCAGGGCCTGCGCCACCCCCCACCAGCGTCGTGCGGCGGGGGTGAGCCGGCGAATCGGGAGGGGACGGATGACGTGGGGCACGGGTGGATGATACGCAACTCGGTGGCGATGCGTTTCCGGTCGCGCACGACGGGCCCGAGCTGCCGCTCCGGTTCGAGACCGGTCAGGCCGGCCCGCGGTGGCTGTTCGGGTCGCGTAAGTCATCGCATCGGAGACTGGAACTCTCCCGTCAGGATGATATCGTCGGCACGGACGGCGCGACTCTCCCACCCCGAGGACATCTCGATGCGGTCTCATCGAAACATCGCCACCCTGTTGCTGCTGATGGCTTGCGGATCCGGGGCGACACCCGACAACAACGGTGAAGCAAGCATGTTCCGCGGCGATGCGGCACATCACGGCGTGTATCCCGCGCGACTCGGTCACGCCCTCGTGGGGGTGCAGTGGCGGGTCGAGACGGACGGCGCGGTCGCCGGGTCGGCAACGACCCGCGGCGACACCGTCTGGGTCGGCGCGAGCGACGGAGTGATCCGTGCCCTTGCGCTCGCCGACGGCGCGACGCTCTGGCAAGCACGACTCGGCGCCCCGATCTCCTCGACACCGGCGGTCGCGGGGGATCAACTCTTCGTGACGACCCGCGATGGACGCCTGCACGCGCTCGAGGCCGCCAACGGGACGGTCCGCTGGACCGTGGAGAGCGGCCCCGCCCTGTCGATGCCCTGGGGGCACGAGAGCGGGGATCGATACACCCCGTCGCCGACCGTGTCCGGCAACCTCGTGGTGTGGGGTGCCGCCGATGGGGTGCTCCGTGTCAACGATCGCCACAGTGGCACCGAACGATGGCATGCCAGGACCGGCGGTCCGATCTGGGACTCACCCGCCATCGCCGACGGCGTGGCCTATGTCGGATCGGCCGACGGACTCCTGTATGCGTTCGATCTCGACACCGGCGAGCGGCACTGGGCCTTCCGGACCGAGGGCGCGGGGCTCGTCTCCGCCAAGTATGGCTTCGACCGCCGCACCCTGCAGAGCTCCCCAGCGGTGGCCGACGGCCTGGTGCTGGTCGGGGCACGCGATGGCTTCCTCTACGCGATCCATGTCACCGACGGATCGTTGGCATGGCGATTCGACCACCAGATCTCGTGGGTGATCGGCTCTCCATCGGTCGACGACTCGATGGTGTATGTCGGCAGTTCCGATGCGCAGTTCCTGCAGGCGCTCGACGTGGCGACCGGGGCCGAGCGGTGGCGCACGAAGTTGCACGGCGTGGTCTGGTCGTCGCCCGCGGTCACCGGCGACCTGGTGGTGGTCGGTGACGGTGCGGGACATGTGCACGCGGTGGATCGTGGCACCGGGGCGGAGCGGTGGGTCTTCGGCACCGCGTCCCAGGTCCATGCCTCGCCGGTGCCACTCGGCCGCCTGGTCGTGGTCGGGTCGCTCGACGGGGGGATCTATGCGCTCTGCACCGGCGACACCGCCCCGGATCGGATCGTGGTCACCGATGAGGAGCCGGGACATGTGGCGCTGGGCAGCTTCCTGACCGAACGCGGATACCGTAACGTCGCCCCCGGTGCGCTGGCGGCTACCCTCGCGTCAGCGGGGCGTGACCCGGCCCTGACCACCGTCGTGATGGCCAGCTACCAGCTTCCCGACGACGTGGCGTCGCCACCGTGGCAGGACTCACCTCTGCGCCAATTCCTCGAGGCGGGCGGCAAGGTCGTCTGGACCACCATGCCGCCGCTCGTGTGGCCGTTCGACTCCGCCGGCCGGCCGGTCGGCCTCGACGGCCTCCGCTGGGACGCACCGGGAGCGCTTCTCGGGGTGTCGTTCACCGGGGCGATCTTCGACCGACGCCGGGTGGCCGCCACCGCCGACGGAGAGCAGTGGGGGCTGCGCGGCCACTGGATGGGCGGCTGGAGCGTCGACACCGGTGCCGTCACCACGGTCCTCGGCCTCGACTCGTGGGGGATGGCGGCGGCGTGGGTCCGGTCGTATGGTGGTCCCGTCGGCACCGGATTCGTGATGACCAGCGGAGACGATCCGGAACAGGTCTATCAGGTGGCGGAGCACCGCCCGGCATGCGATACACGATTGATCAAGGAATAACCGGGGATTGACTCAGCGGGGCCCACGCGCGAGCGTGAAGGCATCCCCCGGGAGACAATTCATGGATCGTCGCACCTTCGTTGCGACCACCGGCGCACTCGTCGCCGGCGGTGGTCGGGCTCGTCTCGGTGTGCCGACCCTTCCCCGGCGCATCGCCCGACGTGTCGACTTGCAGATGACCGCCCAGCACCAACGCCGCTTGCTGGCCGGCTCGTCGCACTGCGAGATGTTCACCTACAACAGCGATTGTCCCGGCCCGGTCGTGGAACTGCGCGAGGGCGATCACGCCCGGATCGTTCTCGACAATCAGCTCGAGGAGGTGAGCACGATCCATTGGCACGGGCTGCACATCCCGAGCGACGCCGACGGATCACCGCTCTATCCGGTGGAACCGGGGCGCCGCTACGCCTACGAGTTCGATGTCCCATTGGGGTCCGCCGGGACCTACTGGTACCATCCGCACCCACCCCATCGGACCGGGTACCAGGTCGCCCATGGCCTCCACGGGGCACTGATCATTCGCGCTGACGACGACCCGATCGCCCATCTCCCCGAGCAATTGGTAGTGCTCTGGGACAACCGGCTGGATGCCAAGGGAGCGATCGACATTCCCGATCCAGACTCGACCGCGGGCCGGATCGACTTCGAGAACGGCCGTGAGGGACCACTCCACTTCGTGAACGGGAAGCTGGCCCCGGAGTTCGCGATTCGCGCTGGTGAAGTACAGCGTTGGCGGTTGGTGAACGCCTCCGCCGCCCGGTTCTACCGGATCGCGCTCGAAGGGCACACCCTGCTTCATGTCGGCAGCGACGGTGGGCTCTTCGAGGTGCCGGTCGAGGTGCCCGAGATCCTCCTGGCGCCGGCCGAGCGGGCCGAGGTCCTGGTGCGCGCCACGGCAGAGCCCGGCACCCGGGCTCGGCTCCGGTCGCTTCCCTACGACCGCTACATCCCCCAGACCCGGCCGACCAACTGGCGCGAGCCGTGCGAGCTCGCGACGCTCGCCTATTCGGCCGAGCCACCGGTCCGGTCACCGGTGGTTCCGTCGCGGCTCCGGGTGGTCCCGCCGCTTCGCGAAACGGACGCCACCGCGACCCGGACGATCTCGATGTCGCAGGGGCTGATCAACGGTCGCAAGATGGACCCTGATCGCGTCGACATCACCGCTCCGCTCGGGGCGACCGAGATCTGGCATGTCGAGAACCTGGTCGGGCTGGACCACCCGTTCCACTTGCACGGATTCCAGTTCCAGGTGCTGGACCGCAACGGCGAGCCCGAGCCGTTCCGGTGCTGGAAGGACACGGTGAACGTGCCCAAGCATGAAGAGCTGCGCCTCATCGTCCGGTACGACGACTACCCCGGCAAGTGGATGTTCCACTGCCACATCCTGGACCACGAGGACCACGGCATGATGGGAGTGCTGGAGGTCCGCTGACCGGAGCATCGCATGGCGAGTCTGCACCCGAAGTCGAAATTGCTGTGGCTCTGCGGCATCCCCCTGCTTGCGGTCGGACTCGTGGCGGCGGCCGGACCGCGACCCGACCGGCCGACCCCCGCCGACGAGCTGGCCCGCCGGGCCGACCCGATAAGCGGCCGGCTGTTGGTGATCGACCATGACTGCAACGGCTGCCACGGTGGCGCCACGCCGGCGTCGCCCGGCTGGCTCGCCGGGGCACCCGACTCGACCTTCTGGTTCAAGATCGGGACGTTCACCACCCGGCCGCGCAACCTCACCCCGGACAACCTCACCGGCCTGGGGCGCTTCACCGAGCGCCAGATCTTCAACGCGCTGCGCTATGGACTCCGGCCCGGCGAAACGCCGGACGTGACGATCAGCGGCACCATCCCGGGCAAGGGCAACTTCCCCGCGGAGCCGAAGTACCTCGCGCCGCCGATGCCGTGGCCGGGGTTCCGGCACATGAGCGACCAGCAGCTCTGGGACATCGCCGCGTATCTCAAGCGCGCCCTCAAGCCGGTGCGGCACAAGGTCGAGGACAGCGAGGGACCGCCCGACTTCTGGGCCAGCACGTACACGGTCGACGAGATCGGCCCGTATCCGGCGGCGGCATTCCCCACGGCACAGGAACGCCAGCCGGAGTAGGGCAAAGAACAGAGGACAGAGAACAGAGGACAGAGGACAGAGAACCGAGAACCGAGAACCGCGTGACATACGTGTCGAAGGCCGGCTCCGATGCAGGGAGCCGGCCTTCGATCGTCTATCGTCTCTCGTCTATCGTTCACCGCGCCCGCTGGACCTCCAGCACCGGAATCCTCCGCGCCCCGGGATACGGTGCGCCTCCCTTGATGGCCTGCCACAGCACCCGATTGAACAACTCGTCATCGGCGCGATCCTCGCCGGTGAAATCGAGCCGGCGGGAAAGCGCTGCGAGGGCGGTCCGCTTCGGGTTGGTCTCGTCGAGCGGCGTCTCGGGAGTGAGGGCGGAGAAGGCCGTGGTGTCGGGCTCGGCGGCGAAGATGCCAATCAGGGGCCGGCCGTAGTAGTCGAACTGGGAGAGCGGCTCGAGATCGAGGATCGCTCCGATCGTGGCCAGCACATCGGTGGTGTTCGCGAAACGCGAGATCACGCCCGGTCGGTTGTAGGCCGAGATCACCAGCAGCGGCGAGCGGTGCGAGTCGACATGATCCGGGCCGTTCTGGGCGTCATCCTCGAGGACGAACACCACGGTGTTGGTCCAGAAGGGTGAATGCGACAGCGCGTCGATGATCCGGCCAAGGGCCAGGTCGTTGTCGGCCATGTAGGCCCGGGGCGTCGGTGCCCCGGCGCTCGCGCCGGCGGTGTGGTCGTTGGGGAGCCGCAGGATGGTGAGCCCCGGCATCGTGTCCGCCGCGACGAAGCCGCGGAATTCCGCCAGCCACGCGTCGGCGCGGGCCTGGTCCGGCACATCGAGATCCCAGCCCGGGCCTTCCGGCGCGGTGAACGGCGCCAGTGCGTCCTTGGTGGCCACCCATCGCCCGGCGGTGTCCCGCACGGCGAACTCGCCGAAGTTGCGCAGCGACACCCCGGCGCGCAGCGCCTGGTCCCAGAGATATCCGGTGGAGGGCGAGTCGACGTCGTCCTCGTCGTCGACGTCGACCCCGCGGTTCTCGCCCTCGTAGTCGTAGTTCCGGCCACGGCCCGAGTAGTTGCTGGGCACTGTCTTCTCGACGTAGTCGGGCGCCCATGCCGCCGTGGTCCAGTTGTGGCCGTCGGCGCTGACCTCGGCGTTCACGAAGAAGCGGTCGAAGGTCCCGAACCGCTCGGCGAGGGCATGATGGTTCGGCGTCACCGCGCGCGGGAAATAGGTGAGTGTGGAATCGCCGTCGCCGTCAGGGAGGTCACCGAGCACCTGGTCGTAGGTGCGGTTCTCCTTGATCACGTAGATCACGTGCGTGAACGGTGGAAAGGTGATGCCGACAGAGGGACGGGTGACCCAGCCGTTCGCGGCGGCCACCCGGGCATCCATGGCAGCGAGGTCCACGCCCGTCATAGTCACCGTGGTGAGGCTGCCCGTGGTCTGTCCGAGGGTATAGTCACGCGGATCCGACCGGGGGCGGCCCGGACCGGGTCCGGCCGGGTTCGCCGCCGTGCCGAGACCCTTGCCGTTGAGGGCCAGCAGCGTGTCCCCGAAGGCGAGGACCGCGGTGGGATACCACTCCACCGGCACCCGCCCGACCAGGGAATCGGTGACCAGGTCGAAGATCGCCACCGCGTTGTTGTCGGCCTCCGCCACGAAGAGCCGGTGACCGTCGGCGCTCAGCGCCAGCCCATTGGGCGTGCTCCCCTCGGCGGGACCCGCCGGGGCGGCGTCGCGCAGCGTGGCGATCACGGCAGCGGCACGGGTGTCCACCACGCTGATCTGGTCGCTGCTCGCCGAGGCGGCAAAGAGCCGGCTGCCATCGGCGTTGAGGAGCAGCGCCGAGGGATGGCGGGCGACCGGGATCTCCCCGGCCGCGACGAGCGCATCCTTGCGGCGCACGTAGCTGCTGACGGCCGAGCCGGCCCACTGCGACAGGTAGACCATGCTGTCGGCGGCCACGACCGCATACGGATAGAGACCCGCTGGCAGCCGCTGGACCACGCGACCCCGGGCAAGGTCGACGACGGCGAGCGAGTCGCTCAGGTTCTCGGCCACGTAGAGTTGTGCGCCGTCGGGCGAGACCGCGAGCCCGGCCGGATAACGCTGACCGAGGCGCTCTCCCTGGCGGCCGATCGGGATCGAATCGACCAGGGCGGCGGTGTCGGCTTCCCAGGCATAGACGTAGATCCGGTCGCGGCTGCCGCCCGAGGCGTAGAGGTGCCGACCGTCGGGGGAGAACACCGCGCCCAGGAAGGCCGCCGGCTGCACCAGGGTCTGCACCACCCTGGCATCCCGCCGATCGACCACCTGCAGTCCCTGCTCGCGGTAGCCGCTCAGCACCACCACCACGCGATTCCCGCCCGGTGCCGCGATCATCGCGACCGGCATCGAGCCGAGTTCGATCGATGCACCGGCCGGATCGAGCCGAACTCCGGTGGGAAGCCGTGCCGGCTCGGGAACCGGGTTGGCACACCCCGAGACGACGAACGCCGCGGCGCACCAGGCGATGGTGCGAGCCGCCGGACGGTCACCAGCGCTCACTCGGTTGTCGGACGACACCGGAAACTCCGTTGGCTGGAGGAGGAGTGACCGGGGAGGAACCGCCGCATCAGCGGCCCGTCCCGTCCCCGGATGCTGCCAGCGCTGAATCTACTCGCTGCCCGCGCCACCGGGGGTCACGCCTTCATCGCGCGTCCCGGAGAAGAGGACCTTGTCGTCCGGGAGGCGGACATCGAAGCCGGTCGCCTTGCCGTTCACGACGGTGAACTCGAAGGTGAACTCGCGGATCACGTCGAAGAGTTCGCCGTCCTGCACGACGCCGAAGGTGAACCAGTCGTCGAGCACCGGGATGAGCAGCTCCTGCGAAACTTCCGGCCAGAACCAGACCGACCAGTGCATCACCATCAGGGAGTCGGCGTGGGTGATCTCGGCTGTGGGGACCCATCCCTCCGGCGCGGGGCCCGCCTTCCAGCGTCAGCGTGTAGTGGCCGAGATAGGGCGCCGCCCGTTCGGCGGTGATCTCCGGCGGCAGTGACGGCTGCACCCGCACGTCGAGCGTGACCCGCCGGTCGGCCCAGGCCATCGCCACGGTCATTCCCTTCGGGGAGATGCCACCGATGGTCCAGCTGAGGTCGGTCATGGGCGAGCCGGTGACCGTTTCGACCGGCGACGGGAACTGGAGCATGTCGGCGGTGACCGTCGGATGCGGCAGGTGGAACTTCATCGTGTCGGGGAGCAGCACCGTGTTCCAGTGATCGGTGTCCTCGACCACCATCCAGACCGAGTAGGCGCCGGCGGGGACCGCCGTGCCGTTGATGGTCACGTCCTTGTCGAGTCGCAGCGTCGTCGCCCGATTGGCCCCGGGGGTCCAGACTTCACCCCAGGTCACTTCCTTGCCGAAGATCTCGGCGGCCGGGCGACGGCGGAGCCGGGGCCGCGAGTAGCGAACCGAGAGGGTGGTGCCATCGACCGTCTGCGACACGACCCCCTCCTCGCTGGCCCGGATCTGGGCGCCGAGCGTGGCTCGGGGCACGGCGATCGCAACGAGCGCCATGAACGCAATGGTGGCGTGGGGACGAGGGGCTGGGTGCATCGGAGGGCTCCGGGAGGGTGACGGGAGGCGCCTGAGGTTCGGCAGGAACCGATCGTGGCGCAAGTCGCGAAGCCGAGCCGCCCCGCCGACTCGGTGGTCGGCAGGGCGGATTCCAATGGGCCAGGGAGGAGTTGAACCTCCGACCTCACGCTTATCAGGCGTGCGCTCTAACCACCTGAGCTACTGGCCCCGGACAGGGCCACAACCTAATGGCCCGCCCCGGGCGGGACAACCGATCGTCGCCGGTGCGCACCGGGTTGCGAACCCTCGCCGAAAGACCAGATTCCCGGGCACCGTTCGGCCTCCCGGACTCGTGTCCGGGACGCGCGTTCCCGATCCTGCCGACTCCCAACCGGAGTACCCGATGCTCCCTCCGATCCTCCGACCGGCCACCCGGCTCGCCACCCTCCTGGCTCTCGCGGTTCCTGCCCTCGTGGCACAGGGCCGGGGCGGAACCGCCGTGGACAGCACGCGCTACGTCCGCACCTCGCCGCCGATCGGACCCGGTGGTCCAGGCGATCTACACCGCCGGGATGGAACACGGCCGTGCCATGGAGCTGGCCCAGGTCCTGATGGACTCGATCGGCCCCCGGCTCACCAACTCCGACCGATTCGACGCCGGCCAGGCGTGGCTCGTCAAGCGAGTACGCCGACTGGGGGATCACGGCCGAGCGCCAGCGGTACGGCACGTGGGTGAAGTGGGTCCGTGGCGCCACCCACCTCGACATGGTCTCGCCACGGCTCAAGACCCTCGAGGCCTATGCCCTGGCGTGGAGCCCTCCGACGCCCAACAACGGCGACTGGGTCGAGGCCGAGGCGATCGTGCGCCCAACGACCGCCGCCGAATGGGCCGACTGGCCCCAGCGCGCCCGTGGCAAGTTCATCCTCGCCTCGTCGCCCCAGCCGACCTGCCGCTTCCCGGCCCAGGTGCAGGAGTATGCCGAGCCGGCGACCATCGCCCGCCTCCAGGCAGAGCGCGAGGCATGGCGCGTGGTCGACAGCACCGCGCTGGCCAACGGCGGCGATCCCGCGGCAATGGGCGGTGTCCGCCGGCGTGGCCGGGATGCTTACCAATCGGTGGTCCAACTACCCCGGCATCGACAAGATCTTCGGATCGCCCAAGGACAAGGTGCCCACCATCGACGTCAGCTGCGAGGACTACTCCCTGCTCTACCGCCTCGCCCAGAACGGTCAGCATCCGGTGGTGCGACTGTCGACCCAGGCGCAGAGCATGGGTGAGCAGCCGGTGCACAACGTGATCGGGATGATCCCCGGCAGTGACAAGGCCGATGAGTACATCGTCCTCTCGGCGCACTACGACTCGTGGGACGGCGGCACTGGCGCCACCGACAACGGCACCGGCACGATCACCATGATGGAGGCGATGCGGCTGCTCAGGCAGGCGTACCCGCATCCCCACCGCACCATCATCGTGGGACACTGGGGCGGCGAGGAGCAGGGACTCAACGGCTCCGAGGCCTTCGTGGCCGATCATCCCGAGATCGTGAGCCATGTCCATGCCGGCTTCAACCAGGACAACGGCACCGGCCGCATCGTGAGCGCCGGGCCTGGCCCGTTCCTGCAGGGCACCGAGGCACTGGTGCGCTATCTCCGCGAGCTGCCGTCGAGCGTGACCGGCCGCATCCGGCTCGGTGGACCCTCCAACGGTCCGGGCCGCGGCGGCACCGACTCGTCGTCCTTCCAGTGCATGCGGGCGCCGGTGTATGGCCTGGGCGGCGTGTCTTGGGACTACGGATCCACCACCTGGCACACGAACCGCGACACCTACGACAAGGTCATCGCCGAGGACCTGCAGAACAACGCGACCCTTGTCGCGATGATGGTGTACATGGCCGACCAGGATCCGACGCTGCTGCCTCGAGAGGTGACGATGCCCCGCGATCGCAGCGGCACCGAACAGCCGTGGCCCAGCTGCGAGAGCGGCGACCGCGACACGGCGAGTTCGCCGCGATAGCAGTGAGTCCCGAGTCCTGGGACGTGGGGGGAGCCGACGGCTCCCCCTGTCTTTAACGAGTCGGCGAGGAGCAGCCGCTGCGACATGTCTGCTGCGTCGTGGGTGAGCCACCGATCCAAGCGCACGGGCGTGTGGACACCACTCGTCAGTGCAGCACAGGGCCGGTCTCGACCACCTCGAACGCCGTCGCCGGCACCGTGGCCAGGGTGGCCGGGAGCGTCGGATCCCAGTCCCACACGGCCGGGTCGGCCACCTTCTCACCGCGGAGCAGCCCACTGGTGCCGCTGCCGTCGCTCACCAGCAGGCCGTAGCGCCTCGCCGCCTCGAGCAGCACTCGGGCCTGACCGTGGTAGGGCGCGAGATCGAAGCTCGGCTTGAGGCGGAGCCGCAGTCCCATCGGGATGTTGTGGGCATCCTCGTAGACAAAGGTGCCGCCAAGCACCTGGCTGCACAGCTGCGGGAACCCGAACGAGGGCTGGCCGCATGCCAACGGCAGCTTGGTGCGATAGGTCTCGTCCGACTGCCACTGGGTGGCCGGCCGAATGAACCCCTCCTGGGTGAGGGTGACGGGGATCGAGAGCGCATGGCGGATCGCTCCGGCGCGCATCTCGTCGGCACGGGCGATCCCGGCATATACCGGCAGCCCCGAGGCAGCCGAGGACGGCGAGCGATCGGGCCGGAGCGCGTTGGATGTGAGATCGAAGATCGCGCCCGACCCGACCGTCCAGCTCCCGTCGGGGTTCGGACCGGCCACACTCCAGAGTTCGTACAGCTTGCAGCCGCCCTCGTCCACCAGCACGAGGTGGTTGTCGTCCAGCACCAGCTTCGACGGATCCTTGACGTGGTAGCGGGCGTCGGCCGGGATCGGCATCGGCCCCGGATCGCCGCCGTACTTGTTGTAGGAGATGCTGACGAACGGGACGTGGTCGCGCACGCTGTTGACCACGTTGACCGGCAGGTTGGGCACGAAGGAGAGTCGCCAGGTGAGCCCCAGCCGGGCGATGTACGCTGCCGACTCCGGGTGAACCGGATAGCCCGACACATCGGTGTTCCAGGCGTTGTCGGCCGGGAAGATGCTGCAGGCGAGCGAGGGCAGCGGGTCGCCGGGATCGGTGGGAGCTGTCGGGCTCCCGCCACAGGCGCCAGCAGCGATCACGATCAGGGCATCACGCCAGCGCAACGTAGGGCAGCACGGCATCGCGTCGCTCGGGGTCGGGGGATGAGCACCCGGCGATTGCCTGCCGGCATTCGGCAGTATCGACAGGGGTCCGGTAGGAGGAGGACGTCCCCGGCACCGGATGTTAAGCCCCTTCGCCCCTCATCCATCGCCTATCGTCTATCGTCTATCGTCTTCTCTATCGTCTATCGTCTATCGTCTATCGATCGCCATGGTATGGCAGTCCGCCGTCTATTCCAGCCCGGCCGTTCCCTCGGCACGGTCACCCCGGCATCACTCTCCACCGCGCGGAAGCCGGCGGCGCGACGCACCGGCGCCGATCTCCGGATCGCCGGCCTTGGCGAGGCGCACCATGCCGGCCCCGGTCGCCGCACCGGTGAGCCCCAGGACGCCGAGGGAGGTGAACAGACTGGTGGCGGTGAGGTTCGGGCCACCGAGAAGGGTCATGGTCAAGAGTGTGAGCGGGACGACGATCCCGGCCGCCGCACCCCACAAGGCCATGCGCGACACCCGAAGGTCGGCCAGCGTGCGGTTGCGGTGGAAGACGCCGAGGGCGAGGGCAAACACGAAGCCGGAGATCATTCCCGAGATCCCGCCGAGCAGGGTGATCCCGCGCAGCCCAGCCCAGAAGGCATCGGGCCGGAACAGCATTGCGATGATGGCGAGCAGCCCTGCCGCGCCGATGGCCCAGGTGATGCCCCACGCGATCGCCATCCCGAAGGCGCCACGAACCCGCCGCATCAGTCGTTGCATCGCTTGCCCTGCCCCCTTGCCGAGTCGACCTCAGTCCGCCGGCCGGAAACGGATGGCGGTTCCACCACCCGCCGCCATGTCGAGCCGCAGCTGCGTCCCGGCGGTCACCACCTGCTGGCTGATCCGGACCGGAAACGGGTTGTCGTACCAGTTCGCCCCCGGCCCGTCGGCGTAGGACACTGCAACATAGCGGCGTCCCGGGTCAAGGAAATCGAGCGGCACACTGATCGTCCGGGCCTCCTCGTCGGTGATCGCGCCGAGGAACCATTGCTGGCCGCCACGCTCGCGTCGGGCAACGACCACGAAGTCGCCGATCCTTCCCGTGAGCACCCGGGTGGTGTCCCAGTCGACCGCCACGTCGCGAATGAACTGGAACGCCGGCTGATCGGCATAGTTCTCCGGCAGGTCGGCGGCCATCTGGACCGGCGAGTAGAGGACCACATAAAGCGCCAGTTGCTTCGCGAGCGTGGTTCGCACCCTGGGTTCCACGTTGGTGTGCTCATGCCCGCTCGACCGCTCCAGCAGGTCGAAGATCCCGGGGGTGAAGTCCATCGGGCCACCCAGCAGCCGGGTGAAGAAGAGGATCGTCTCGTGTTCCGGCGGGTTGCCGCCCTCGGCACTCCACGCGTTGTACTCCTGCCCCCGCGCCCCCTCGCGCGAGAGCATGTTCGGCCAGGTCCGTCGTTCACCGGTGGCGTGGATCGGCTCGTGGGCATCGATCGCCAGATGGTAGTGCGCCGCGGTCTCGAGCACCTTCCGATGGTGACGCACCATCGTCTGTGACCAGTGCGAATCGCCGTTGAACAGGGTGTCGGTCACGTAGCCGGTCTTGACCGCGTGGATCCCCAGCGAGCGGTAGAGGGCGAAGGCGCTGTCGAGCTGGCGCTCGTAGTTGGCCAGCCCGCCGGAGGTCTCGTTGTGGGCGATGAGGGCGATGCCCTTGCTCCGCGCGTAAGCCGCCACCGCGGGAAGGTCATAATCGGGATACGGTTCGGTGAAGGAGAACAGCCCGCCATTCTGGATCCAGTCGCCATCCCAGCCGACGTTCCATCCTTCCACCAGCAGCCCGCCGAGTCCGTTGGCGGCGGCGAAATCGACGAGGCCCTTCGCCCGTTCGGTGGTGGCACCGTGGATCGGCCCCGAGGCCCAGGTCTGGATGCCGAGGTGCATCGCCCACCAGATCCCGACGTACTTCATTGGCCGGATCCACTCGGTGTCGGCGATCCGGCTCGGCGGGTTGAGCTTGAGCCCCAGCACCGATGGCACCAGTTCCTCGACCCGGTCGGCGACCTGGATCGTGCGCCACGGCGTCACGAACGGGGTGTGGCCCCGCACCTTCACACCGTCGGCCATCGGCGCGAGGGCCACCCGCAGGGTGCGACCCTGCATCCGCGGCCCGACGAGGCTCATCCCGGCGTAGTCCTCGAGATCCGCCTCGTGGATGACCACCACCGTGCGCCCATCGCGCAGTTCCATGGTGAGCGGTGACTGCACGCTGTCGGTGACGCTCAGCGGACTCGACGAGTAGAGCATCTCCGAGCGGTCCATTCGGGGCCGGTTCGAGGGGATCCACCAGGTCCGCGCATCGTCGGCCATCGCGAACTCGGTGAGTTCCTCGTCGATCGCGAAGCTCCCCAGCGAGGGCTGCTCGGGCAATTCGTAGCGGAAGCCGAGTCCGTCGTCGAACACCCGGAAGCGCACCGTGAAGCGCCGGTGCGGTGCCGGCCCCTCGACGACCGTGACCGCAAGTTCATTGTGATGATCGCGGACCCGACGCACATCGCCCCAGGGCTGGGTCCAGGTCGTGTCGGCACTCGACCGACTGGTCGCCACGATCGCCAGCGAGTCCCGAAGCATCGGGGCACCATCGAAGGCAAAGCCGAGGTGCGATGGCAGCAGCAGCGGCCGGCCGTCCCGCGTCACGCTGTAGGCCAGCCGCCCGCTGTCGGTGGCCACGGTCACGATGGTGCGGCCGTCGGGTGACCCGACCCTGGCCTGGGCCGTGACGGCCTGGACGACCACAAGGGTCAAGAGCAACGGCGCGAAACGACGGCTCAGTGCGGCCATGACGGAGTCCTCCTGGTGGAACGGCTATCGACGACTGGTCACGTCGATCGCGAGGGCGTGGTTGGCGAGGAGGTCGAACGCAATGCTTCCGTCGGGGGCGACCGTCACCTCGGTCCCGGCACAGCCGACCTCGGTGCGGCCGCCGGTGAGCAGGTCGCAATAGGTGCCGGGGAGGAGCGACGTGGTCGCGGCGACGGCCACCGTGGTCGTCTCGCGATTGATCGCCACCAGGCCGCGATCGCCCCGCGAGAACGCGATCGCATTGGCGCCGTTGTCCCACCAGCCGGTCACCGGCGCGCCGACGGTGGCGTGCCGGAAGCCGATCATCGCCAGGATCGCCGGGTCACGGTGCTCACAGACCCAGTCACCGGTGGTCACGGCTTCGAGCGAGGCGGCACAGTGCACGTCGCGGGTCTGGCCGTCGCCGTCGGAGGGTGGCCCCTGGCTGTTCCCGGCTGGACAGGCGAAGGCATAGCTCGACAGGATGACCGGGTAGCCATACGGGGTCGCCAGCATCCAGATATTGGCAAGCCGAAATGCCATCGGCTGGCGATAGGAGAGACCGCACTGGTGCTGGGTGTCGTGGTTCTCCAGGAAGACCACCGCCTTGTTCGAGGGCATCAGCCCCCAGGCGGCCTCGGAGAACCGGTTCCCGGGAGGACCGGCGGGATCGAGCTGGCTGAGGTGCTCCCCGTTGCTTCCCAGGAACTTGTTCGCCACCCCGGAGAACGTGAACTCGGTGATGTCGGCGGCGCCGCCGGAAGCGTAGCCCTCGCCGAAGTAGTCGCGCGGCGAGAGTGCCTCCCCCGCCCCGCCAGAGACCTCGAGATACAGGTACGGCAGCGATCGGCCCTCGCCCGCCAGGGTGCGGTTGACCAGTCCGAGGATCTGGTCGAGCTCCACCTGCTGGATATGCTTGGCGGCATCGATCCGGAATCCCGCCACCCCGATGCGAACCAGGCCGACGAGGTAATCGGCGATGATCTGTCGCACCCTCGCCGAGCCGGTGTCGAGGTCGGGCAGCCCGAACAACTCGCACTCCTGCACCTGTGCGGCAACCTGGTAGCTCTCGATCGCACATGGTGGATGGAAGTCGGCGCTGGCATAGAGTCCGGGATAGCTGTACTTGCTGTAGGCCGTGCCGTCGCTTCCCACCCCGGGTGACGGGACGTTGGTCATGTGGTTGATCACCGCGTCGACGATGATTCCAACCCCGGCGGCCGCGCAGCGCTGGATCATCGCGCGGAACGCGTCGCCCGTGCCGGAGCGACTCCGCTCGACGGAGTAGCTGACCGGCTGGTAGCGCTCGCTCCAGGGATAGCCGGGAGGCTCCAGTGCGTGCTCCTGGGGCGGCGACACCTGCACCGCCGCCACGCCCGCCGGACCGAGGACCTGTTCACACTCGGCGGCGATGTCGGTCCACTTCCACTCGAAGAGGTGGACCATCACGTCGCCGGAAGCGGCGTGGCCAGTGGGACGGTAGGTGACGTCGAGGGTGGGTCGAGCCGGTGGTGGCGTGCCACCACCGGTCGTCGTCGGGGGAGGCATGCCGCCGCACCCCGCCAGGAGCGCGGCGGCCAGCGACCCGAGACACCACAGCCGGGTCGCCATGGCGGCCCGGCTGCGGTGGAGGAACGACCGCGGAAACACCCGCGGCTCAGTAGCCCGGGTTCTGCTGCAGGTTGGGGTTGGCAACCAGCTCGTTGGCCGGCAGTGGATAGAGATTGAGCCGGCTGTCGGTCGCGGTCCCGGCCTGGACGCCGCCCTTCCACGACCAGGTGTAACTGCCACCGGTGAACAGTCCGTACCGGATCAGGTCGACCCGGCGATGGGCTTCCCAGAGCAGCTCGCGACCTCGTTCCGCCAGGAGGAAGTCGCAGCGTCATCTCGTTGTCGGCGATGTCATGGTTGGTGTCACCGAAGGCCCGGCGGCGGAGTGCGTTCACGTAGCCCAGCGCCGTGGCCCGGTTGCCCCCCGCGCCGCGGGCGACCGCCTCGGCATACATCAGGTAGGCATCCCCGAGGCGGAACATCGGGAAGTCGGTATCGACGTGCGTCGGGTTGGAACCCGAGGCCCCCGTCGAGGTCTTGTTGGTGAACTTCTGGTTCGGGATCCCCTGGGCGAAGTCGGAGATGCTGCCGACGGCCACCGTCTGGCCGTCGGAGTAGAAGGTGCTCGCCCGCTGGTCACCGGCGGCGAAGAGGTTGTAGGCCTCGGGCTTGAGCCGGAGGCCCCACCAGCAGCCGTCGATGCCGAAGCTGCCGGCATCCATGCTGCCACCGCACGATGCGTGGACCAGGAAGGTCATGCCGCCCCAGGTCTGCGTCTTCTGGCCGTCCTGGGTGATCGGGAAGATGATCTCCGGCGAGGTGTTGTTGTCGGCCTGGAAGAGATGCTTGTAGCTCGGATCGAGGGTATAGGGCCCACTGATCACCTGCTCGGTCGCCGCCAGCGCCTCGGCATAGTGCGGCGTGCCGGTGTAGACCTCGGCGTTCATGTACACCTTGGCCAGCAGCATCGATGCCGCCGGTCCGGTGGCGCGGCCGTAGGTGCTCGGGCCGGGTGCCGGCAGGTCGGCACGAATGGCGTTCAGTTCGCTCACCACGAAGTCGTAGAGTTCCTGCCGGGTGGCCTGCTGGGGCGGCGTCGAGCCGATCGGGTCCGCCTCGGTGAGCAGCGGGATGCTGCCGAACAGGTCGATGCCGTGCCAGTAGGCCAGCGCCCGGAGGAATCGCGCCTCGGCCCGGTAGGTCTGGATCGTGTTCCTGAGCGCGTCACTGACGCCGCGCTCGGAGAGCTTGGCATCGCTGGTCTGGCGCAGGAACTCGTTGGCCATGCCCACCTGGAAGAAGATCCGGTAGTACATCGAGACGACGAACGAGTTCGTCACCGCCCAGAGCTGGGTGTTCATCTCGGGCAGGCCCACGTCGCCCCAGCCGATCACCGCTTCGTCGGTGGGCAGCTCCTCGGCCTCCCAGTAGAGGCGGAGGTACTGCGAGAAGCCCTCGTCGATGCCCGAGATGTCGGGGCGGCCGGCGGGGCCCTGCTGGCCGCTCACGGCCAGCCCGGCGTACACCTTGGCGAGGAGCGCCTGGTACGAGCCGGGGTCATTGAAGACGTTGGCATCGGTCACCGTGCTCTTCGGTTCGGTCGTCAGGTCGGTGCAGCCTGCGGCGCCAAGGAGCAGCAGCCCCAGCGCGATCGCCTGCCCGGCCCGGAATCGGTTGGTCATCACTGCATTCCCCCTCGAGGAAGGTCGTCTCCGCGACACGCCGGTCAGAACCGCACCGAAAGGCCGGCGGTGAAGGTGCGCGAACGCGGATAGATGTTGTTGTCGAGTCCGTTCAGGCCGGCGGTCGGGTCGACCCCGCTGTAGCCGGTGATCGTGAAGGCATTCTGCATGGTGGCGGAGAGCCGCATCGGCCAGCCGCTGGCATCGAACGAGTAGCCCAGCGTGAGGTTGTCCATCCGCAGGAACGAGGCATTCTCCACGTAGTAGTCGGAGAGGTACTGCGGCGTGGTGAAGCCCGTCTCCAGCACCGAGGAGTGCAGGTTGTACGGTGAGCCGCGGGTGACCTCCGAATAGGTGCCGAGGTTGGACGCGACGTTGTTGTAGACGTAGTTGTCGAGGTAGGCGCGCACCGTGAAGCTGGCGTCCCACTTGTGCCACGTGAAGTACGAGGAGTGACCCAGCATCCACTTCGGCGCCGGGTCGTGGGTGGCCACCCGGTCATCCTGGTTGATCTTGCCGTCGCCGTTGATGTCCTCGTAGAGGTCCTGCTCGTTGATGGTGCCGTCGGGGGTGCCGGTGAACTGCCCGTTGGCATCGAGTCCGGTGCGATCCTCGTAGATCGGCTTGCCGTCGGCGCCGAGGATGTGGTGGTACACGTAGAACGAGTTGATCGGCGTCCCCGGCTCGAGCACCTGGACGTAGGTGCCGACGCCGCCCGACACCAGCCCGGTGAGGATCTGCTGTCCCTCGCCGCCGAACGGGTTGATGGTGACCAGCTCGTTGCTGTTGCGGGCGGCGTTGAAGTTGGCGGTCCAGGTGAGTCCGTCGCCGCCCTTGTCGATCATCAGGGCGCTCAGGCTCAGCTCGATCCCGCGGTTCTTCATGCTGCCGATGTTGGTGGTGACGATAGTTCGAGAGGTTGGTCCCGGCAGCCACCGGCACCGTGAAGATCAGGTCGCTGGTCTTCTTGTTGTACCAGTCGATCGAACCGGTCACCCGCTGGTCCCAGAGCCCGAAGTCGAGCCCGAGATCGACCGCCCGGGTCTCCTCCCACTTGATGTTGCGGATCCACCGCGCTGGGACGGATCGTGGGGATGAACTGGTCACCGAACTGGTACTGGGACTGCCCGTCACCGACGACGTAGGTGGCGTACTGCTGATAGTTGGCGAAGGCCTGGTTGCCGGTCTTGGCCCACGAGGCGCGCAGCTTGAGGTCGGAGAGACTGCGCATCCCCTTGAACATCGACTCGTCGGAGAGACGCCACGCGGCGGAGACCGACGGAAAGGTGCCCCAGGCATTGTCGGGACCGAACCGGGACGAACCGTCGCGCCGGAGCGAGAAGGCCAGCAGGTAGCGGTCCTGGTAGTTGTACGTGGCCCGGCCGTAGAACGAGATCAGCCGGCTCTCCTGGACATCCTGGAAGTTCTGCACCGTCCGCGCCGAGGTCACGCCGTTGCCCTGCAGCAGGTCGGTGCCCAGGCCGGTCGCCAGGTACCAGGGGTACTCCGCGTGCGAGAAGCCGTAGGAATAGCCGCCGACCAGGTCGATCGTGCCGGGCATGAACTCGAGCGGTGAGGCGTAGTTGAGGAATGCCTCGAGGGTGCTGTTGGCGGCCTCTGGTTGGCGCGATAGTCGCTGCCGTCATTGCCGGTCTTGGTCTGGCTGTGGAGCACCGACGGGGTGAAGGTCGCCCGGTCGGTCCGGGTCACGTCATAGCCGAGCCGGACGTTGGCCTTCAGCGCCTCGAGGAACGGCATCCGGTAGCTGCCCTGGACGCTCCCGATGCTGCGGTACGTGACACCCTGATCGGTGGCGAGGTTGAGGATCGCCACGGGATTGTCGGCCGACTGCAGCGAGTTATTGGGCCACTCGTAGTAGCCCGTGCTGCTGGTCGGATCGAGCTCGGGCTGCGTCGGGCCGAACTGGGCCGCGTTGGAGAGGACACCGCCCGGCGTGAAGAGATCCTTGGCCCGCGACCCCTTGATGCTGGTCTGGACCGAGAGGCGGTCGTCGAAGAGGTTCTGGTTGAGGTTGATGCCGAGGGAGAGCCGCTCGGTCGTGGTGCCGCGGATGATGCCATCCTTGCGCAGGTAGCCGCCCGAGAGGCGCCAGTTCATGTCGGTGTTGGATCCCGACACCGCCACGTTGTGTTCCTGGCCGTAGGCGGTGCGGTCCACCAGCGAGAACCAGTCGGTGTTGGCGTTCTGCAGCTGATCCACGTTCTGCGGTGCGTATTGCTCGACGGCGGTCCGGAACTGGGCCGCGTTGAGCATCGACGGCAACTTGGTGACCGACGAGGCCGACGTGCTCCCCGTGTACTCGAGTCGCGGCTTGCCACGACCGGTCTTGGTCTGGATCAGGATGACGCCATTGGCGGCGTTGGCACCGTAAATCGCCGCCGCCGAGGCGTCCCGCAGGACGGTCATCGAGTCGATGTCGTTGGCATCAAGGAAGTTGAGCGGGTCCCGGCCGGCGGAAAGGCCGCCGCCGGCCCCGCCACCCACCGGCACGCCGTCGATCACGTAGAGCGGTTCGCTGCTGGCGTTGATCGACGTGGCGCCGCGGATCCGGATCGACCGCCCGCCACCCGGCTCGTTGTTGTCGACCACCTGGACGCCGGCAATCTTGGCCTGGATCAGCTCGGCGGGCGAGACGGTCTGGCCGGTGTTGAACTCCTCCGATCCGAGCTGGGTCACGGCACCCGTGACGTTGCCCGCCCGCTGCTCACCGTAGCCGGTCACCACCAGCTCGGAGAGGGTCACCGCCGTCGCCTGGATCGCGAGGTTGGCGACCACCTCCTGGTCGGCGCGGACGGTCACCTGGCGGGATGCCGGGGCATACCCGATCAACCGGGCCCGGAGCGAGTCGGTGCCGGGCGGCAACGAGGCAAGGAGGTAACTGCCGTCGGCACGACTCAGCGTCCGCCGGCCAGCGAAGGTGAGGATCACCCCGCCGAGCGGCCGCTGCGAGGCGCTGTCGACGACCGTTCCACGGATCGATCCCGTGGGACCCTGCGCGAAAAGCGGCGCCGCCCATGCCATCAGGGCGAGCACCGCGCACATACCACGCTTGCCTGTCATTCCGAATCCCCCGGGTGGGTGTTCCCGGCTCCGCGAGCAGGTACTCCAGAGCCTGGTCTGGCGCATGCACCGCCCCGAGGGGCGATGTCGAGCTCTCTGTTGTTGTCGGGAATCTTCCTGATAGTGCAGGCTGATGGTATTGTCGTCAAGATCCCTGATCAGTCGAGTAACACCCGGAGTCCCCTGCGCTGCCCGGAGGAGTGTCCTTTGCCCTGCCCGATGAGGTCGATTCCCGGCGCCGTGACCCTGGCCATTGTCTCCCTCGGGGGTGGGTCGCTCCCGGCCCAGGCCCCCGGGTGGGACGCCGGGACGACCTGTTACGAGATCTTCATCCGTTCGTACTCGGACAGCGACGGCGACGGAATCGGCGACCTGCAGGGGCTGATCGGGCACCTGGACTACATCAACGACGGCGACCCGACCGGGGGGAGCGACCTGGGCGCGGGCTGCATCTGGCTGATGCCGGTGGCCGAGTCGCCGAGCTACCACGGCTACGACGTGAGCGACTATTACCGGGTCGACCCCGACTACGGCACCAACGACGACTTCCGGGAGTTCATGGCGGCCGCCCACCGCCGGGGGATCCGGGTGATGGTCGACATGGTTCTCAACCACTCCTCCCGGGAGCACCCCCACTTCCAGGCCGCCCTGGCCGACACCGCATCGCCCTACCGGCACTGGTACCGCTTTGCCCCCCGCCCCCTCGACCTCGGCCCCTGGGGAGTGGAGGCGTGGCGCAAGTCGCCGGTCCGTGACGAGTACTACTACGGGATCTTCTCGCCCGACATGCCCGACCTCAACTACGAGACCCCGGCGGTGCGGTCGGAGGGCGAGCAGATCGCCGACTTCTGGCTGCGGCAAATGGACGTCGACGGCTTCCGGCTCGACGCGGTACCCTACCTGGTCGAGGATGGCGACTGCAAGATGAGCTGTGCCGGAACGCACGCCTACCTTGCGGAGTATGCCGCCCACATCGACTCGACCCACCCGGGTGCCTTCACCGTGGGGGAGGTCTGGGTCGACATCGCCTCGATGCCGGCGTATTACCCCGACCAGCTGACCTCGTATTTCGCCTTCGAGCTTGCCGACTCACTGTTGTCGGTGGTCAAGAGCGGCAACGCGGCGGGGCTGCTCCCCGGCTACCTGCGGTTCCAGTCACTCGCCCCGGGACATCGCTGGTCGCCGTTCCTGGGCAACCACGACACCCCCCGGACCGGCACGGTGCTCGGTGGCGACGTGGCTCGGGAGCGGATCGCTGCCACCCTGCTGCTCACCCTCCCGGGTCTGCCGTTCGTGTACTACGGCGAGGAGATCGGGATGACCGGCGACAAGCCCGACCCGCGCCTGCGCACCCCGATGCCGTGGACGGCAGGCCCGGGTGTCGGGTTCACCACCGGGACACCGTGGGAAGCGCCCCAGCCCGACGCCGCCCGGACCAACGTCGCCGCCCAGGACCGGGACCCCGCGTCGCTGCTCAACCTGTACCGACGACTGATCCACCTGCGCCGAGCGAACCCGGCGCTGGGCGAGGGGCGGCTGGTCCCCCTCGATGCCAGCGACCCGCATCTGGTGGCCTACCTGCGCCAATCGGCGGAGGAGTCGGTCCTGGTCATTGCAAACCTCGGCGACGCTGCCGTCGACCGGCCGACGATCCGATCGGCCGGGAGCGTGCTTCCCCCGGGGCGCCATGTCGCGACGAGCCTGCTGGCCGGTCCCGATGGTGCCGTGCTCACCGTGGCCACCGACGGGATGATCAACGGCTATCGGCCGGCGGCCTCGCTGGGGAGCCGGGCAGCGATGGTGCTCCGCCTCGATCGCTAGCGACGGGCCAGGACGAGGAAGCCGTGGGGCGGAAGCGCGAAGGCGTTGCCCCCCTCGTGTCGAGTCCCGCTCAGCAAGTCGCGGGTCCCGGCGAAATCCTGGCCGCTCACGGTGAACGGCACTGCGCGGTCGCGGGTGTTGACCAGCACCACCGCATCGCCACGGCGGTAGCTGATCACGTCGTCGGGCGCGCTGGTGTTGACCGCGAGGGTCCCGCCCGCGGCGAACGCCGGATCGGTCCGTGCCAACTCGACCACCCGTCGGTAGAAGGCGCGCGCCTCGCTGGCGCCGGCGCGGCTCCACATCACCGGGTCGCGTTCGAAGAGCGGCAGCTTCTGCGGACTCTCGATCTCCTGGCCGTTGTAGAGCAACGGCGGCCCGGGCAGGAGCGCCATCGCGACGTAGGCTGCCCGCGCGCCCGCCGGTCCACCGAAGAGCAGGATCGGCGGCTCGTCCCAAGCCGTCTCGTCGTGGTTGGTGGTGAAGCGGATGCGCGCGCCCCCGGCGGGCATCGCGGCCTCGTCGGCGAGCTCGGCCGTCACGAAGGTGCTGGCCGGCGCCCCGCGCCACACTTCCTTGAGGCGCGCGTAGCCATCCCAGGAATATGTCAGGTCGAAACCGAAGCGGTGCATCTTCACGTCGCCCCATTCGGCCAGCATCAGGATCCGTCGCGAGACCCCGGCCCGCACCGCCGGCACCGCCTCCCGCCAGAAGGCGTCGGGCACGAACCCCGCGGCGTCGACCCGGAATCCGTCGATGCCATAGGTCGTGAGCCACCAGCGCATCGCGGCGATCATCGCCTGGCGCAACGAGGGGTTGCCGTAGTCGAGCTGGGCCACGTCGGTCCAGTCGGTGAGGTTCCCCTTGTCGTCCCGTGGCACCGTGAGCCGGCCCTCCGCATCCCGCACGTAGTAATCAGGATGCTCAGTGGTCCAGACATTGTCCCACGCGGTGTGGTTCGGGACCCAGTCGATGATCAACCGCATCCCGTGCGCGTGGACCGCATCGACCAGCGCCTGGAAGTCGGCCGCAGTGCCGAATTCGGGGTTGACGGCGTGGTAGTCGCGCACCGCATACGGCGAGCCGAAGGTCCCCTTCCGGTTGGCGACGCCGACCGGGTGGATCGGCATCAGCCAGAGGATGTTGGCGCCGGTGGCCGCGATCCGGTCGAGGCCGGCGATCACGCCGCGGAAGTCACCGCTGGGCGAGAAGTCGCGCACGAAGACCTCATAGACCGCCCCCCTGGAGATCCAGGCGGCGTCACTCGCCGCGGTGGCGGCCGGTACCGGCGACACTCCTGGTGCCGGTCGGGAAGCGGCGTGACAGGAGGCGAGGAGCAGCCAGCCCGGAGGGACAAGCAGGCGCAGGCGCATGGTCGGGACTCCGCTCGGGTGGGTCAACCGTCGGGTACAGCAATACTACCCCGCGATGCGACAGGGAGGAACGGAACGCGTCGGCTCGCTTGCAACCCGTGGCCCGACGGCCGTACCCTACCGTCATCCCGGACATGCCGCCCGTCAGGAGCCGCCGTGCCAAAGCTGACCCTTCCCATCCGATGAGGCGCCGTCGATTTGTCGCCGGACTCTCGGCCGTCGGCGCCGTGGCACTGCTCGGACCCGAGCGACTGCGGCACGTGCGCACCAGCCCGTGCGCGACGGGCCACCCGCCTCGACACCGACTGGCGATTCGTTCGCGATGATCCGCCCGGCGCCGCCGGACCCGGACTCGACACCACGGCCTGGCAGGAGGTGACGCTCCCGCACACCGCCCGCCGGGAGTCGCTGGTGACCGGACCGCCCGGCTCCGACACCGCCCAGTGGCAGGGAATCTGCTGGTATCGACGCTCGCTACGGCTCGACCCCGACGCGGGCCAGCACGTGGCGCTCCGGTTCGAGGGTGCGATGAATGTCGCCGAGGTGTTCCTCGACGGTGAGGCGATTGGCGGCCACCTCGGAGGCTACCTCCCCTTCGCGCTCGATCTCACCGGGCGGCTCACGCCGGGCCGCGATCATCTGCTCGCGGTCCGGCTCGACAACCGCGACAACCCGATCACCGGGCCGAAGCCACTCGACCAGCTCGACTTCAATCTGTACCACGGGCTCTACCGGCCGGTGTACCTGATGCAGCGCGACGCACTGCACATCACCGAGGCGCTCCTCGCCGATCGGCCGGGGAGCGGCGGCGTGTTCGTTCGCTACCCCGAGGTCTCGCCCGAACGCGCCCTCGTCGAGGTCCGGGTCCATGTCCAGAACGACCGATCGTCCGACCGGGACGCGCGAGTCCGGCTCACGCTCAGCGACCCGACCGGCCAGGTGGTGGCGCGGGCGCGTTCCCCGCTGGTCCGGATCACGGCGGGCCGGGACGCGGAGTTCGTCGAGCACCTCGCGGTGGAGCAGCCGCTGCTCTGGAGTCCGCAATCGCCGGCACTGCACCTGCTCGAGGTCGAGCTGATCTCGGCGGACGGGGTGGCCGACGCCGAGATCCACCGGATCGGGATTCGCCGTTTCGACCTCGAGTCCGGCGGGTTGCGGCTCAACGGGGAGCCGATCTTCCTCCGCGGCACCAACCGCCACCAGGAATACCCGTGGGTGGGCTACGCCCTGCCCGACGCCGGGCAGTGGCGCGACGCGCAACGGATCAAGGCGGCGGGATTCGACTATGTCCGGCTCTCGCACTACCCCCACGCCCCGGCCTTCATGGATGCCTGCGACGCGCTCGGCCTGGTGACCATGAACTGCATCCCGGGGTGGCAGTACTTCAATCCCGACCCCGCCTTCGTGGCGTTGCAGGAGCGGAACGCGCGCGACCTGTTCCGGCGCGACCGCAACCGTCCCTCGGTGGCGCTCTGGGAGGTCTCGCTCAACGAGTCACCGATGCCCGCGGCGTTCGTCGCGCGCATGCAGGCGATCGCCCACGAGGAATATCCGGGCGATCAATGCCACACCGCCGGCTGGATGCCCGGCTACGACGTCCGGCTCGACGCGCGCCAGCATGGTGGTTGCCGGCACCCGGGGGAGACCGCATGCCTGGTCAGCGAATACGGCGATTGGGAGTACTACGCCATGAACGCGGGACTCGACCAGGACGCCTGGCAGGACCTCAGCCCCGCCGAGAGCAACAGCCGGCAACTGCGCTGGCAGGGCGAGCGCGCTCTTCGGCAACAGGCGGCGAATTTCCAGGAGGCCCACAACGACAACCTTGCCACCGCCGCGATCGGCGACGGGTTGTGGGTGATGTACGACTACAACCGTGGCTACGCTCCCGACATCGAGTCGTCGGGATGCGCCGACATCATGCGGCTGCCCAAGTACAGCTGGCACTTCTTCCGGAGCCAGCGCGATCCGGATGCCCGACTCCCCGATGCCGCCAGCGGCCCGATGGTGTTCATCGCGAGCGACTGGCAGCCGGGCTCGGACCCGAAGGTGCGGGTGTTCAGCAATTGCGACGAGGTGCTCCTCACGCTTGACGGCCGTGAGCTCGGCCGGCGCGGTCCCGATCGCGACCGCATGAGCACCCGGCTGGCACACCCACCGTTCACCTTCCCGACCGCGGGCTTCCGCCCGGGCCGACTCGAGGCGGTCGGGCTGATCGGCGGGCGGGCGATGGCCCGTCATGCCGTCGAGACCGCGGGGGCCGCCACCCGGTTGGCACTGGAGTTCGATCTCGCCGGCCGGGAGCGGGATCCCGACCTCGGCGACCTGGTGTTCTGCCGCGCCCTTCTGCTCGACGCAGTCGGCAACACGGTGCGCGATGGGTTCGAGAACGTGGCCTTCGGGGTGAGCGGAGCTGGCCGACTGGTGGGCGACTCGCCACTGGCGACCGAGGCGGGGATCGCCTCCACGCTGGTGGCCACGCCGCCCGGCACCGCTCCGGCGATCGTACACGCGCTGGCGATCATCGACGACGGCGATCGGATGCGAATCCTCGAAGCGAGCGCGGCCACGGAGGGCGACGCGGTTCCGCCGCAGTGGGTCTGTTACACCACCGACGGGTCGGCGCCTGGTCCGACGTCGGCGCGGGTGGTGGAGCCGGTCCCGCGGACCCCGGCGCTCCGCGCCGCGGTCATCTCGCCGGGGCTTGGCGTGCTCACCACCCTGGCGGCCGACACCCCCCGGTTCCGGATTCCTGCCAACGCGGCCCCGGCCCGGCGCGAACCATTCGCTCGCTGAACGACGGCCAGCGCCCGGCGCTCAACCCGGTCGCCGACCCCGTCGGGCGAGCCAGAGCATCGTCAGGCCGAAGGCGAGCAGCACCAGCCCCCACCAGAGGTTGACGTTGATCCCCAACGAACGATCGTAGAGCGCCCGGCTCGAGGTGAGGCCGAAGACGGTGAGCAGCGCGCCGAAGCTGCTGAACATCAGGCCGATCGGGACGCGCAGGTCGAGGTTCATTGGCGGGTCACCAGAAGATGATGTTGAGGGCGAGCGTCAGCCCGAGGATCAAGACGCCGAGCGCGGCGGGCCGCTTGTACCACGGCAGGTCGTGGTCGGCGATCCGCGGCGTGAGCGCGTACACCAGCCCGTGGAGTTCCTCATCGGTCTTGGTCCGCCTGGTGGCGGAGCGAGATCACGATCGTGGCGAGGAAGCAGGCGGTCCAGGCCACGATCGCGGTCCAGAAGTTCTGCGCCATCTCGCTCGGGTAGGTATGGAGCACGGTCCCGAAGAAGCCGCCCTTGAGCCCTGGCGCCGAGCCGGCGGGCAGCACCAGTCCGTGGTGCACCGCCGCCGCCGCGGTGCCGATCAGCAGGCCGAAGAACGCGCCGTGGCCGGTGGTGCGCCGCCAGAACATGCCCAGCAGGAAGGTCGCGAACAACGGGGCGTTCACGAACGCGAACACCAGCTGCAGCATGTCCATGATGTTGTTGAAGCGCGTGGTGGCATAGGCTGCCGCCACGCTCGCCAGGATCCCGAAGACCGTCGCGGCGTGACCCATCCGCAGGTAGTGGCGGTCGCGACTGCCCCGGCCGCAGGTACGACTGGTAGATGTCGTAGGTCCAGACGGTGTTGAACGCGGTGACGTTGCCCGCCATGCCCGACATGAACGAGGCCATCAGGGCGGTCAGCCCCAGGCCGAGCAGCCCCGGGGGGAGATAGTGTCGCCAGCATCACCGGGATGGCCAGGTTGTAGTCGGGCATGCCCGTCGGCGCCGATCGGAAGGACCCCACCCCGGGTGGCCTGGAGCGCGATCGCGATCATCCCCGGCACGATCACCAGCAGTGGGAAGAGCATCTTCGGGACCGCCGCGAGCAGCGGCGTCCGCCGGGCGGCGGTCATCGAGTCGGCCGCCATCGCACGCTGGACCACCAGGAAATCGGTGCACCAGTAGCCGAACGAGAGCACGAAGCCGAGCCCCATCACCATCCCGAACCACTCGACACCCATCGGGTTGTCGGCGGCATGGCCCAGGTGGCGCCACGAGTCCGACCAGGCCCCGGGGGCATACCCGGCCCCGGTCGCCACCACCTGCAGCTTGGCCGTCAGGCCGCTCCAGCCGCCGACATCCTTGAGCCCGAGCAGCACCAGCGGCAGGAACCCCATCACGATCAGGAAGAACTGCAGCACCTCGTTGTAGATCGCGGAGGTGAGCCCGCCGAGAAAGATGTAGGCCAGCACGATCAGCGCCGGACAGCAGGATGCTGGCGTTGAAGTTCCAGCCCAGCACCAGTTCCAGCAGCTTGGCCAGCGCGTACATCGAGATGCCGGACGAGAACACCGTCATCACCGCGAAGGTGATCGCGTTGAAGCCGCGCGTCTTCTCGTCGAAGCGCAGCTTGAGATATTCGGGCACCGAGCGCGCCTTCGACCCGTAGTAGAACGGCATCATGAAGATGCCGACGAACACCATCGCCGGGATGGCGCCGACCCAGTAGAAGTGGCTCGTCATCATGCCGTACTTGGCACCCGACGCCGCCATCCCGATGACCTCCTGGGCACCGAGATTGGCCGACAGGAACGCCAGCCCGGCGATCCACGCCGGAATCGAGCGCCCGGAGAGGAAGAAATCCTCGCTGCTGCGCATGGAGCGGCGCAGCACGATGCCGATCCCCAGCACGAAGCCGAAGTAGATGATCAGGATGGCGTAGTCGATCGAGCCGAGATGAATCTGCGACACGCACGGGACTCCGGGCGGACGGTGAGGAAGGCGCGGGTGGGGTGGGTCGGGGTCGGGATGCCCGGACCGGGCTCGGTGCTGCCCTCACATCTACGCATCGCGAGGTCGGGGCGCAAGCGTCCCCGATGGTCGTGGCTGGCAGCCCGACGCCGGTGGCCCTACTCTACGGGGCGCCATCGCGACCCTGGCCGCCACCGGCCGGAAAGCACCCCACTCCCTCCAGCCGCACTTCCCGGAGGACCATGCCCCGTCACGGCCGGCCCCGCCCGACCCATGGATGACCTGATCGCGCTGCGCGCCCTCGCCACCCGCCTGGGCGTCCACACCGAATACACCGACGGCCTCGACCAGCCGGTGATCGTGGCGCCCGAGACCCTGGTGCAGGTGTGCGCAGCACTCGGCGCACCGGTGACCGGACCCTGGGACGCCGCCGGAGCCCTCGCGGCGATCGAGGCACCGGAACCGATCCGGCTCTGCGAACCGGTGAGCGTGGCCTGGGACGGAATGCTGCGACCGATCGAGGTCGCCGCGCCGTCGATCGAGCATGCCGAGTTGCAGCTCGAGGACGGTCGCCTTCTCCCGATGCTCATCCGTGACGGCGCGATCCGCGTCGAGGCACCGCTCCCCCTCGGCTATCACCGGCTCCGCGTGGCCGCGGCCGGGCGGGTGGACGACTGCACCGTGATCGCCGCGCCAGTCGAGGCCTATCGCCGGCCAGGGACGCCGCGGAGCTGGGGGGTGGGAACCCAGCTGGCCGCGCTGCGCACCAGCCGGAGCCGCGCGATCGGCGACCTGACCGATCTCGAATGGCTCTGCCACCGGATTGGTGATCATGGTGGCGACCTGGTGACGATGCTGCCCCTGCTCCCGACCTTCAACGATCCGCCGGTCGAGCCGTCACCCTACTCCGCCGTGAGTCGGCTCTTCTGGTCGGAACTGATCCTCGATCTCGGCGAGGCGCATCGACCGGCGGCGCCACCGGATCGGCTCGACGTGGCCCGTGCGGCGGCTGAGGTGCGCGCGGCGCTCGCCGACCACCCGCTCCCGGAGGCCGAGGCGCTCGACCCGGAGCTGCGACGATATGCCCGCTTCCGTGGCGCGCAGGCGGTGCTCG
Organism: uncultured Gemmatimonadales bacterium; assembly: GCA_963847895.1. Classification (GTDB taxonomy): domain Bacteria; phylum Gemmatimonadota; class Gemmatimonadetes; order Gemmatimonadales; family GWC2-71-9; genus Palsa-1233. The sequence goes on along the minus strand of CAWKBO010000009.1, from coordinate 677,201 downwards.
GCCGCAACTGGCGCGCCTGGCCGCCCGCAGCTCGCGACGGCGTGCTCGGCGACGACCAGGTCGACGCCGCAGTCGAGCGCCTGCACCTGACCAGCCAGGCGCTGGTCCGCCACCAGTTGCACCAGCTGCGCGGCCGGCTCGACGCACGAGGCATCCGTCTCGGGCTCGACCTGGCGGTCGGGGTCGATCCCGACGGCTACGACACCTGGTCGCGACCGGCGCTCTTCGCCGACGGGATGTCGGTTGGTGCCCCGCCCGACATCGGTTTTCCGAGCGGCCAGGACTGGGGTTTCCGCCCGGTGCTTCCCACCGCCTCGCGCGCCGAGGGGCACCGCTATCTCGCGGCATCGATCGGCCACCAGATGGCGCTGGCGGGAGTGCTGCGGGTCGACCATGTGATGGCCTTCACCCGGCTGTACTGGATTCCCCATGGATTCGGGCTGGACCAGGGCACCTACGTCTCCTATCCCGCGGAGGAGCTCTTCGCGGTGCTCACCCTCGAGTCGGTCCGCCATCGCTGCGAAGTGGTGGGCGAGAATCTCGGCACCGTGCCACCGGAGATCGGGACGGCGCTGCCGCGGCACCGGATCTGGGGGATGTACCTCGCCGAGTTCGAGGCGGTCGGGATCGATCGCGCAATCGAGCCCCCGACGGAGCGCGACGTGGCGCTGATCGGCACCCACGACACGCCGACCCTGGCCGGGTGGCTCACCGCCGACGATGTGGCCGACCGCCTGCAGCATCGCCTGCTCGCCCCGGAACGCGAGCAGGACGTGCGCGACGAGCGGCGCTGGGGGGCCACACGGCTGGCCGAATGGCTCGGGGTCGAGCCGGACGACCCGGTCGCCCTGCTCGAGGCATTGCTCGACTGGCTCGGGAGATCGTCCTCGCCGCTGGTGGTGCCGTGGCTGGAGGACCTCTGGCTTGAACCGCGCGGCGTGAACCTTCCCGGCACCCGATCGGCCGACCGTCCCAATTGGCAGCGCCCGCTCGCCGCACCCCTTGAAGTGCTGCTCGACGATCCCGCGGTCCAGTCGCGCCTTGACCGACTCGACCGTGCCCGGACCGATGCGCGCCACTCGGCCGATTCCGCCTCCTCCCACACTCCGGACTCACCATGACCTCGCCCCGCCAAGGTGCCCCCCGTGACATGGCGCACGGCCCGATGCAGTCGGCCACCGAGCTGTTGCGCCCCAAGCCGCGGCTCGGTTTCTGGGAAATCTGGAACATGAGTTTCGGATTTCTCGGGATCCAGATCGGCTTCGCACTGCAGAACGCCAACGTGAGCCGGATCTTCGAGACCCTCGGCGCCAAGGTGGAGAACATCCCGATCCTCTGGATCGCGGCTCCGGTCACCGGCCTGCTGGTGCAACCGATCGTCGGCTATTTCAGCGACCGGACCTGGAATCGGCTGGGTCGACGGCGGCCCTATTTCCTCGGTGGGGCAGTCATCGCCTCGCTGGCGCTGGTGGTGATGCCCAACTCTCCCGCGCTCTGGGTCGCCGCCGGTGTGCTCTGGCTCATGGACGCATCGATCAACATCTCGATGGAGCCGTTCCGCGCCTTCGTGGGCGACAATCTCACCTCGGCACAACGCACGACCGGCTTCGCGATGCAGAGCTTCCTGATCGGCACCGGCGCCGTCGCCGCGTCGCTCCTGCCCTGGCTGCTCACCACCCGGTTCGGCGTTGCCAACGAGGCGCCGGCCGGGGTGATCCCCGATTCGGTCCGGTTGTCGTTCTACTTCGGGGCGGCGGTGTTCTTCCTGGCCGTGCTCTGGACCGTGATGCGTTCGCGGGAGTACTCCCCGGAGGAGATGGCCTCCTTCATCGAGAACCAGGCCCGCGAGGAATTCGCCCGCATCGAACGCACGCCCGAGGAGTACTTCACCAACGGCGGTCGCCAGATCCGGCTGGGGCTTGTCGCCCTGCTGATCGGCGGGGGACTCTCGGCCTGGCTCTACGTCGCGGCGGTCCACCAGGTGATGGTCCTGTCGCTGGGCCTCGCGGTGGGGGGATTGCTGCTGATCGCGAGCGGGCTGCTGCAGAGCCGGGGTCGGTACCACAACGGATTCGTGACCATCCTCACCGACCTCCAGGACATGCCGCACACCATGCGACAGCTGGCCTGGGTGCAGTTCTTCTCGTGGTTCGCCCTCTTCGCGATGTGGATCTACACCACGGCCGGGGTCACCAGCCACGTCTACCACACCACCGACTCCAGCTCGGCGCTGTTCAATGAGGGCGCCAACTGGGTGGGGGTCGGATTCGCGGTGTACAACGGCGTCGCGGCCGCGGTGGCTTTCCTGCTTCCGGTGCTGGCGCGCGTCACCTCACGCCGGGCCACCCACGCGATCTGCCTGCTGGCCGGTGCCGCAGGGCTCGCCTCGATCTACCTGCTCACCGATCCCCGCTACCTGCTCGGGTCGATGGTCGGCGTTGGCATTGCCTGGGCCAGCATTCTCTCGATGCCGTATGCGATCCTCACCGGGGCGTTGCCGCCGTCGAAGATGGGCTACTACATGGGCGTCTTCAACTTCTTCATCGTGATCCCGCAGATCGTCGCGGCGGCGCTGCTGGGGTTCATCGTCGGTCGCTTCTTCCACGGCGAGGCGATCTACGCCCTGCTGGTGGGCGGTGCATCCCTGGTGCTGGCCGCGGCGCTGACGATGCGGGTGGACGATCGCGACGACCCGGAGGTGGCGTAGCGGCATGCCCCCTCGCCTTTCCGGGACAGCGTCCGGCGAGCGTCTCGCCACGCAGCCGCGTGGTCGCAAACGGGAGTGCAAACCACCGGGATTCGACATGCAACAGGAGAGAAATATTCGGTTTTCTGGTGCTTGCGCGGGGTGGCCGAGGTCATATGATGGAAGGGTCAGGTACTCCAGCCTGCACCAATGATGGGAGGCGACATGACCACGATGGTCGGACCTGGCACCTATCGCGAATGGCGGGTGAACCGCGTTCGCATCACGCTGGAAGAGGTCGCGGGCGCCTGCGCACCCTCCACCCTCACCCGGCGTCGCGCCGAGCAGCTTGCGGAACAATTGCGGGAGATCGCTCTCGTGGTGGCCGACCTGTATGTCTGCCCGATCTGCGGCCATCCCGAGATCCGGACCTGCGTCGAATGCCCGGCTGGCGGTGCCACCGCGTCGGCCGCGCCGGACCTGCCGCACCCCTGATCGACGTGATGGGATGGTGGGCACGAGCCCCCGTGATTCCGGGGGATGGCAACGCGCGTCCCGCTCACCATCCGTCGCCCGTGACCTCGCGCCCGCCCCGCCAGGGACGGACTCCGTCGCTGGCACTGTGCAACAGCAGCACGGCGTCGGCGCGGCCGTAGCTGCGCATCACGTCGAGCATCATCGGTGCCTCGCCATCCCACGGGTAGCCGAAGACCACATCGAACTCATCGAGGGAGCATCCCAGTTCGAGGTAACCGGAACGCCCGGTGCCGAGCGTGCCGGTCCGGGCGTCGCCATCGCGCGGGCGCCACCGATACCCGGTCGGCAGGAAGCTCCCGGCCGCGAAGCGGGCACCTGAGCCGAATCGAACCGCCAGCACCCGGGCCGTCTCGACCAGGCTCTCGTCGAGCTCGATGCCGTACGCCTCGAATCCGAGCAGGTCGGCCATCACGGTGATGACGCCGTTGGCGGATCCCCACTCGAGGAAGCGAAGCCCCCGACGCCGGTGGGGCCAGAGCGCGGCGCAGACCACGTCATAGTCGGCTGCCACGAATGGGTGAAAGGGACGCGCATCGGCGCCGCTGGCGAACCGCTCGCACAGCAACCAGCCCTCGTCGAAGAGTGCGGCGAGTCGGGCGCGGAGCGCAGTGTCAACGGCATCGGTGTCGGTTGGGCCCGGCTGGGAGGGCGTCGAGGGCATCAGGTAAGGTACGTCCGTGGGGCATCCTTGCTGGGACCCGGACCGTCGGGGAAGCTCCGTTGGCACACCTCGTGGCATGCCATCGCGGTCCTGCTCGACCGCTAGCTCGGCGGATGGCCCACCACGGCGACGCCCCATCCGCCGGGCTGCAGCGGATGGGGCGTCGGGCCTTCGGTGGCCCCGCCGAGCGGGCGGGGCGGTGAACTCAGCTTTCCTCGTCGTCGTCGCCGAACGAGAAGTCGTCGTACTCCTCGTCGTCGTCGAAATCGTCGTCGTCGTCGAGGTCCTCGTCATCGTCCGAGTCCTCGTCCTCGTCGTCATCGTCGAAGTCGAAGTCCTCGTCCTCTGTCTCGTCGTCGTCGAACCGCCGCTTCATGACGATCTCGTCCTCGTCCAGCGTCGCTTCGAGGGACGCCTCCCACGCCGACATGGTGACCTCCGAAAAGTTGCCCGGGAAGGTGAGGGTCATGAGGCGTCGGCCACCCGGTTGGCCGCGCGCTGAGCCCGCTTGCGATCGTTCGCCTGCAACAGCCGCTTCCTGAGCCGGATGTTCTCCGGCGTCACCTCGATCAGCTCGTCCTCCTCGATGTATTCCATGGCGTACTCGAGGGTGATCTCCCGCGGCGGCTCGAGGAGCACGTTGTCGTCGGTCGCCGTGGTGCGCATGTTGGTGAGCTTCTTTTCCTTGCCGACGTTGACGTCCATGTCACCGGGCCGCGAGTTCTCGCCGACGATCATCCCCTCGTACACCTGTTCGCCGGGCGCCACGAAGAGCTGGGCCCGTTCCTGCAGGTTGCCGAGGGCATACGCTACCACCGAGGCCTCCCGATCCGCCACCAGCACCCCCCGCTTGCGACCGGTCAGGGGTCCCGCCCAGGGGCCGTACTCGAGGAAACGGTGGTGCATGATCCCGGTTCCCCGGGTGTCGGTCAGGAACTCCGAGCGGTAGCCGAACAGCCCCCGCGACGGAATCCGGAAGGTCAGACGGACCATCCCCTGCCCCGGGTTTCGCATCTCGGTCATCTCGGTCCGGCGCGGCCCGAGCTTCTCCATGACGACCCCCATGTGCTCCTCGGGGACGTCGACGATCAGCTCCTCGTACGGTTCCAGTCGCTCGCCGGCGGGGCCCTCGCGGAGGATCACCCGGGGGCGCGAGACCTGGAACTCGTAGCCCTCGCGGCGCATCGTCTCCATCAGGATGCCCAGGTGGAGCTCGCCCCGCCCGCTCACGGTGTGGGTGTCGGGCGAATCGGTCGGTTCGACCCGGAGGGCGACGTTCCGCTCCAGCTCCCGGAAGAGCCGGTCCCGGAGCTGGCGCGAGGTGACGAACTTGCCCTCGCGGCCGGCGAAGGGGCTCGAGTTGACGATGAAGTCGACCGAGATCGTCGGCTCCTCGACGGCGATCCCGGCCAGCCGCTCGAGATGGTCGATCGCCGTGAAGGTCTTGCCGATCTCGATCCCGTCGAAGCCCGCCAGCGCGACGATGTCGCCCGCCACGGCGTTCTTCACGTCGACCCGGGCCAGGCCGTCGAAGGTGTAGAGCTTGGTGACCCGGCCCTGCTGCACGCCGGGCTCGTCGCCGATCATCCCCGGCTCGCCGAGCGGCAGCAGCGCCACGTGGTCGCCGACCGCGATCCGACCCTGCTCGACCCGGCCGATCGCGATCCGGCCGAGGAAGGTCGAGAAGTCGAGGGTCGAGACCAGCATCTGGAACGGATGGGTGGGATCACCGGTCGGTGCCGGCACCGTCGCCAGGATGGTGTCGAAGAGCGGCGCGAGCGAGGTGCCCGGCTCGTCGAGCGCGGTGGTGGCCGTGCCGGCCCGTGACGACGTGTAGAGGAACGGACAATCGAGCTGCTGCTCGGTGGCCTCGAGGTCGAGGAAGAGCGACAGCACCTCGTCGTGGACCCGCATCGGCTCGGCGTCACCGCGGTCGATCTTGTTGATCGCCACGATCGGCTGCAGGCCGAGCCCCAGCGCCTTGCGAGTCACGAATCGGGTCTGGGGCATCGGCCCTTCGGCGGCGTCGACGAGGATCAGCACCCCGTCGACCATCCTGAGGATCCGCTCCACTTCGCCGCCGAAATCGGCGTGCCCAGGGGTGTCGACGATGTTGATCTTGGTGCCGTGCCACTGCACCGCGGTGTTCTTGGCCAGGATGGTGATCCCCCGCTCCTTTTCGAGCGGGTTGGAGTCCATCACGCGCTCCTCGACCTGCTGGTTGGCCCGGAATGCCCCGGCCTGCCGGAGCATCTGGTCCACCAGGGTCGTCTTGCCGTGATCGACGTGCGCGATAATGGCGATGTTGCGGATGTCCACCCTGCTCCTGCCCTTCATGAAAACCCGACTGCTCAAGGGCGCCATATATAGGGACCGACCCCCCGCATCGCAATGGGGTCAGGACGCGGCGCGGGTCCGTTCGTGGCGCGCCGGGACCCGATCGCCGCACTCCTCACCCTCGCACGGCCCACCGGTCTCCAGCTGGATCGTGACATGGCCGAAGCCGAGGGTTGCCATCTCGTCGCCGAGTCGCCGCAGCGTCACGGGATGGGCCTCGAGGTCGGGAACCACCACGTGGGCGCTCATCGCCACCAGGCCGGAGGTGACGGTCCAGACGTGGACATCGTGCACCCGGGCGACCCCGGTCACCGCGAGGAGCCGCTGCTCCACGGCGGGGACCTCGACGCCCTGGGGCACCGTGTCGAGGAGGATCCGGGCCGATTCGCGGATCAGGCGCCAGGCCGACCCGAGGATCAGCAGGGAGATCAGCGCCGAGATGATCGGGTCGGCCGGGAGCCAGCCGGTCAGCTCGATCACCACGGCGGCGGCGATCGCCCCGATCGAGCCGAGCACATCGCCCATGATATGGAGATAGGCACCCCGGACGTTGAGGTCGTCGTGGTGGTGGCCATGGAGGACCCGCAGCGCGATCAGGTTGACCACCAACCCCGCAATGGCGACGCCACCGAAGAGCAGTGCATTGATCGGCCGCGGCTCACGCAGGCGGTCGAACGCCTCGATCGAGATGCCCACCGCCACGGCAGCAAGGATCATCCCGTTGACCATCGCGGCGAGCACCTCCCAGCGGAGGTTGCCGAAGCGGTGGGCCGGGGGCGCGCGCCGCTGGGCGATCCGGGCCCCGATGGTGGCGAGGGTGAGCGCCGCGACGTCGGTGGCCATGTGTCCGGCGTCGGCGAGCAGCGCCAGCGATCCGCTCAGGAGACCGCCCACGATCTCCACCAGCAGGAACGCCGCCGTCAGCACCAGGACCAGAACCAGCTTCTTCGTCACCCGTGTCTCCCTCCCCCGTCGGATCGGGGGCCGTTACCCTTCGGGGGTCATGGAACCCGCCATAGCACCCACACCGACCACCGTGGGCCTCATCGCCGTGCTGGCGCTGGTGCTGGCCAACGCCTATTTCGTCGCCGCCGAGTTCGCCCTGGTGGGGGCGCGGCGGACCCGGCTCGAGGAGCACGCCCAGGCCGGTGATCGCAAAGCTAGGCTCGCCCTCGGGGCGGTCCAACACCTCGACCGCTACATCTCCGCCACCCAGCTGGGGATCACCCTGGCTTCCCTCGGCCTCGGCTGGATCGGCGAACCGGCACTCGCCCACGTCTTCGAGCAGCTCTTCCACGACGCCCCAGGCGTCCTCGCGGTGCTCGCCGGCCACACCGCGGCGGTGGCGGTCGCGTTCACCCTGATCACCACGCTCCACATCATCCTCGGCGAGCTGGTGCCCAAGGCGCTGGCGCTGCTCCACCCGGAACGGATCGCGGCATGGGTCATCATTCCGCTGATCGGCTTCGCCTGGGTGATGCACGTGCCGATCGTGATCCTGAACGGAGCGGCGACCGGACTCCTCCGGGTGGTCGGCATCCGCACGCCACAGGACCACGAGCGGCTCCACTCGGCCGACGAGATCCGGATGCTGGTCGAGCAATCGGGAGAGGGCGGCTCACTCGGCACCCAGGATGCCCGCTTGCTCGAGGGCGTCTTCGAGTTCAGCGAGAAGTCCGCCGAGGAGGTGATGACGCCGCGCACCGAGATCGCGGCGATCGAAGCCGACGCGACCGTGGAGTCGGCGGCCGACGAGGTCGCTGCCGCCGGCCGCTCCCGTTATCCGGTCTACACCGCATCGCTCGATGAGGTCGTGGGCGTGGTCCACGCCAAGGACATCCTCCGGGCGCTGCGGGAGGCCCCGGGGACCACGATCCGTCGCATCATGCGCCAGCCGGTGTTCGTTCCCGGCACGCGCGAGGTGGAGGACGTGCTGACCGACATGAAGCGGCTCAAGACCCACATGGCCCTGGTGCTCGACGAGTACGGCGGCACGGCGGGGCTGGTGACGATGGAGGACCTGCTCGAGGAGATCGTCGGGGAGATCTACGACGAATACGACCCGGTGCTCCATCCGTCACCCGCCGGGACCGACGGATCGGTCACACTCGATGGGGCGATGCCGATCAGCGAGTTCAACAATCGCTTCGATGCCGAACTCGACGACAGCGACTACACCACCCTCGGCGGGCTGCTGTTCGGCCAGCTCGGCCGCCTGCCCCGGGTCGGCGATCGGGTCGCCGTGGGCCCCCACCACTTCGAGATCACCGCCATGGACGGTCGGCGGGTGGACCGGGTGAGGATGGAGGGAGGGTGAATGGTGAATGGTGAATCGTGAATGGGAACTGCCACGAGCGACCTCCATTCACGATTCACCATTGACCATTCACGATTCACCCTTCGCGCCCCGGTCCGCCGGCGGCCCATCGAACATCGAACGATGCCGCTTGCGGACGCCGGGATTCCTCGGCGGGAAGAGGTTGAACCGCACGATGTGCGCGAACGCCGCGAGGCCGTCCTTCCAGCCGATCTTCTTCCCCTCCTCGTAGGTGCGGCCACTGTACGAGATCGGCAGCTCCCAGATCCTGGCATGGGCCTGGGCGAGGCGCGCGGTCACCTCCGGCTCGAAGCCGAACCGGTCGGTGGTGAGGATCAGCTTCCTCGCCAGTGGCGCGCGGATCACCTTGTAGCAGGTCTCCATGTCGGTGAGGTTGAGGTCGGTGAACATGTTGGAGAGCAGCGTGAGCAGCGCGTTGCCGACCGAGTGCCAGAAGTAGAGCACCCGGTGCGGGCCACCGAGGAAGCGCGACCCGAACACCGCATCGGCATCGCCCTCCTCGATCGGCCCGAGCAACGTGGGGATCTCGCGCGGGTCGTACTCGAGGTCGGCGTCCTGGACCACCACCACGTCGCCGCCGGCCCGGGCGATCGCCTCACGGATCGCGGCGCCCTTGCCGCAGTTCCGCGGCTGGTGATGCACGGCGTCGACCAGTCCCTCGGCGAACAGGGCGTCGAGAATCTCGCGACTGCCATCGGTGGAGCCGTCGTTCACGCAGACGATCTCCTTGTCCATCGGCACGGCGCGCACCAGCTCGACCAGCGAGCGGAGGGTGCGCGCCTCGTTGTAGACGGGGATCAGGACCGAGACGCGAAGGGTCATGGCTGACGGCTCCGGCGGGCGAGGTCGATGGCCAAGGCAACGGCGGCCTGCATGCTCGATGGGTCGGCACGTCCCGTGCCAGCGATGTCCATGGCGGTGCCGTGATCGGGCGAGGTCCGGATGAACGGCAGGCCAAGGGTGATGTTCACGCCGTGGCCGAAGGACGCGACCTTGATCGCCGTCATGCCCACGTCGTGGTAGGGTGCCAGCACGGCGTCGAACTCGCCCCGCATCGCGCGCACGAAGACGGTGTCGGCGGGAAGCGGGCCGGCGGCACCGAGTCGCTCGGCGGCGGGGGCCAGAATCCGCTGCTCCTCGTCGCCGAACAGCCCCTGCTCTCCGGCATGCGGATTCAGGGCGCAGATGGCCAGCCGGGGCGAGGCCACGCCGAACCAGTCGGTCAGTCCCCGGGCGGTCACCTCACCGGTGCGCACCACCTTCTCGGTGGTGAGCACCAACGGCACATCGCGGAGCGGCATGTGGGTGGTCACCAGCACCACCCGGAGCCGGTCGCTCGCCAGCATCATCGCCACGTCGACCCCGCCGGCCAGGTGCGCCAGCCATTCGGTGTGCCCCGGATAGGGGAAGCCTGCGAGGTGGAGGGCATGCTTCTCGACCGGCGCGGTGACGATCGCGTCGACCTCGCCGGCGAGGGCGAGCTGCGCGGCGCGCTCGACCGCCCGGCCGGCCACCAGCCCCGCCTCGACCGCGCGCGGACGTGCCACCGGCCCGCGGGCGCGCCAGGCACCGACGGCCTCGTGCCGGGCCGCCGGCAAGTCGGCGATCTGTTCCCGGGCGCCGACCACGGTCACCTCGGCGTCGACCCCCGCGGCGAGGGCGGCGGCCGTGATCTCGGGTCCGATCCCGCGTGGGTCCCCGAGGGAAACCGCGAGCCGGACCCGATCGCTCACAGGTCTCGGACGTCGATGTAGGTCTTGCGGCGCAGTGCGTCGAGGTACTTCTGCTGCCCCATCGACTGGCCCAGGACGGTGCGGATGTTTTCGCGGATCTCGTCGAACGGGTACGGGCCGGCCGGCACCCGTTGCAGCACCTTCACGACCCCGAACTTCGGTGGCGCCGGCGAGCCGGGGATCGTGAGCGGGAAGACGTCGCTCACCTGGCCGGAATCGACGCCGGCCAACGCCTGCGCATAGTACGCCGGCAGCGAATCGATCACGATGCCGCGCGCCTCCCGCTCCTCGGAAGGGTCGTGATAGATCGCCTGGAGCGAGTCGAGTGAGGCGCCGGCCAGGATCAGGTCATGCAGCCGGTGCGCAAGCGAATCCGCGGCTGCGATCCCGGCCGAGTCGATGACGGGCGAGATCAGGATGTGACGCACCTTGATCTCGGTCGGGCGGACCCGCTCGACCTGGATGACGTGGAAACCGTACACCGTCTCGACCGGATTGGAGACGGTGCCCGGGGCGAGCGCGAATGCCACCCGGTCGAACTCGCGAACGAATGCACCGGGTCGCTTCCACCCCAGGTCGCCACCCTGCTCCGCGCTACCGCGGGTCGTCGGAGAAGCGCCGCGCCAGCACGGCGAAGTCGGCGCCGTCGCGGATCGCCTTGGCCAGCGAGTCGGCACGCTGGAACGCCGCAGCTTTCTCGGCGGAGTCCGGCTTGGGGCGCACCACGATCTGCTTGATCCAGATCGTCGGCGGTCGCACCGGCAGGTTGTCCCGGTGGGCGTCGTAGTAGGCGCGTACCTCCCGCTCGGTCGGCGCCAGCGGCGCGAGGGTGCCGTCCTCGCGGATCTTCGCTTCGAAGCGGTTCTTGAGCAGTTCACGTCCCTGCTTCTCCACCATCCAGCGGCGGTAGTCGTCGATGCCGAGGAATCCGGCACGGCGCAATTCGTCGAGGAACGCCTGTTCGGTCTGGAACTGGCGCCGGGTCTGCCGCATGGTGGCGTCGACCGCGTCGCTCACCTCCAGCGGCGTGATCTGGATGGTCGTGTCGCGGAGTGATCGCTGGTACATCAGCTCATCGTTGATGAGGGTGTCCAGCAGCGGACGCATCTGGCGGCGCACTTCCGCCGGATCGGTCGGCGGCTGCCGACCGGTCAGGGTGAAGCGCGAGTAGAACTCCTCCTGCAGCTGGGTGTAGGTGATCGCCGTGGTGCCGACGACCGCCACGATGCGATCGACCGGCTCCTCGGGTCCCTGGGCCGCGAGCGGGGCGGCGGCGATGCCCAGCACGAGCATCGCCACTCCCCACCCCGTCACCGCCCGGTGTCGTCTCACTGGCCGCTGCCGCCCGGCACCGGTGGGCCACCCGGGGCCGGCTTGATCGGCGAAGCCACCCCGGCCGCGCCGGCGGCCGAGTCGGCGCCACCGTTGGCCGAATCACGGGCGCTCACGATCGCCTGGGCAAGCGAAACCGCCTGCTGCACCCCGGCCGGATTGACGGCCCCGGCGGCATGCTGGCGGAGCGACCAGGTCAGCATCCCCGGCAATAGCCGCATCCGTTGCTGCCCCTGGGTCATCCGGTCGAAGAACTGGTCGACCCGGAGCGCCGCGGCACGACGGCGATCGGCCTCGGGCGCCTTGGGGTCGATCACGTCGGGGCCGAGCCCGATCGTGGTCTTCAGGGTGTCCACCGACGCCTCGAAGTTCCCCTTGATCTGCTGCCATTCATCGGCGGTGATGCCGATCCCCTCGCCCTGGGCCGAGCGCAGGAAGAGGTAGCGCTGCGCCACCTGCTGCAGGGCCTGGTCCATCACCGAGTCCGGAACCTGGCGCATCTGCTCGAGCTGCTGCGGTCCCTGCACCGGGTCGGCCGTCATCGCCCGGACCCACTTGGCGAAATCGGCCTCGGTGATCTTGCCGTCCTTGTAGGTCACCAGCGTCCGGGTGCTGCTGCCGGCCTTGCCCAGGTCGGCCAGCGCCTCCTTGGCTCGCGCCGCCGCGTTGTCGACCAGCTTGACGTCGTTGACCGAATCGAGCTCCGCGAAGTAGGCCTTCTCCATCGCGCCCACCAGCGGATTGGGCAGCCACTGCTCGATTCGTGACTTGGCCTGGGCCTCGCTGGCGCGGCGGATCACGTGGAAGCCGTAGCTGGTGACCACCACGTCGCTCACCTGGCCGGGCTCCAGGAGCCAGGCAGCCGAATCGAATGCCGCGACGAAGGCGCCCTTGGGCGACGGTGGCAGGAACCCGCTGTCGACCTTGGTCGAGACGTCACCCGAGTTGTCGAGCGCCAGCTTCCCGAAGTCGGCGCCGGCCGCCGCCTGGCCGTGGATCCGATCGATCTTCTGCCGGGCGCTGGCCCGCTCTGCCTCGGTGGCGGCCGGGTCGACGGTGATGAGCACGTGCTGCAGCACCCGCACGTCGCCGGCCTTGTAGGCGCTGTCCACCGCCTCGGGCGTCACCTGGGCCCGTCGGGCGATCAACGAGTCGAAGAAGTGCCCGGCGGTGATCTCGGCGACATCGACCCACATCGCGTTGGCGATCGCGGTCGAATCGGACTCCAGCGAGCCGTCGGCCACCGACTGGGCGAAGAGGGTGTAGTCCACCCAGAGCGAGGCCACGAAGCGGGCCGCCTCGGGGGTCACGTTCACCCCCTTGACGCTGGTCAGGATCTCGGCGACTCGACTGGCCGACAGTTCCTGCCCGGCCGCCTTCGCGACGACATCGGGATGGGCGGTGAAGGCATCACCCCCGCAGGCACCCAGGGTGAAGGCCAGCGACCCGACCAGCAGCAACGAACGGCGCATCAGACTCCTCGATTCGGTGAAGGACGTGCAGCGCCTCAAGCGGCCACCTGCCGCAGGGCGCGAACCAGCGCGGGGATCAGTGGCTCGCCGCCGAGCCGCACCAGGCGGAGCGACAGCGGGACGGTCCGGCGGACCTCTGCGGCCAGCTGGACGTCGTCGAGCGCCCGGGTGAGGCCGGCCATCCGTGGCGTGGCCCCCTGCCGGAACGAGAGCCGGGCCTCGTTGCCCCGGACCAGCACGTGCAGCAACCCGAGCTGGGCGCCGAGCACGCGCAACCGCCCCATGTCGAGCAGTGCATCGGCCTCGACCGGAGGCGGTCCGAAGCGCTCCCTGAGTTCCGCCCGCAACTCATCAATGTCACCCGGTGCCGACGCCCGCGCCAGTCGCCGGTAGAGCTCCAGCTTGGTGCCATCGTCGGCCACGTAGGCATCCGGGAACCGGGTGGCCACGTCGAAATGGACGTCCGGCGGGGCCGGTGCTTCCACGGCGCCGTCCTGGTTGCGGAGCGCCGTGACGGTCTCCTCCAGCCAGCGGAGGTAGAGGTCGAAGCCGACCGCCTGGGCATGGCCCGACTGCTCCGCCCCCAGGAGGTTCCCGGCCCCGCGCAGCTCCAGGTCGCGCAACGCGATCCGGTAGCCTGCCCCCAGGTCAGTATGATGCTCGAGGACCTTCAATCGTTCCTCGGCGGCATCGTCGATGGTGTCGGGAACCAGGAGGTAGCACGAGGCGCGGCGGTGGCTGCGGCCGACGCGGCCCCGCAGCTGGTACAGCTGGGCCAGTCCGAAGCGATGGGCGTCGTGGACGATCATCGTATTGGCGTTGGGGACATCGAGCCCCGACTCGACGATCATCGTTGAGACGAGAATGTCGAGATCGCCCACCACGAACGCCTGCATCACGTCCTCGAGCGCCTCGGCCGCCATCTGGCCATGGCCGACCGCCACCCGGGCCGTCGGCGCGAGGGCGCGCACCCGGGCGGCGATCGTCTCGATCGTCTCGATCCGGTTGTGGACGAAGAAGACCTGGCCACCGCGGTCGAGCTCGCGAGCCATCGCCTCCTCGAGCAGGGCATCGTCCCACGGTTCGACAAAGGTGAGGATCGGCGAGCGGTCGCGCGGCGGCGTCTCGATCACCGTCATGTCGCGCAACCCGGCCAGCGAGAGGTGGAGCGTGCGCGGGATCGGCGTGGCGGTGAGCGTGAGCACGTCCACCTGGAGCCGCAGCTGCTTGAGTCGCTCCTTGTGCCGGACCCCGAAGCGGTGCTCCTCATCGACGATCAGCAGACCGAGGTCCTTGAATTCGACGTCCTTGCTGAGGAGCCGATGGGTGCCGATCACGATGTCGAGCTCGCCGGTGGCGAGGCGACGCACCGTCTCCTTCTGCTCCTTCGCGGTGCGGAACCGCGACAGCGCCTCGACGGTCACCGGGTAGTCGGCCAGCCGGTCGGCGAAGGTGCGGAAGTGCTGTTCGGCGAGGATCGTGGTGGGCACCAGCACCGCCACCTGCTTGCCGCCCTGGACCGCCTTGAACGCCGCGCGAACCGCCACCTCGGTCTTGCCATAGCCCACGTCGCCCACCAGCAGCCGGTCCATCGGCTGGGGACGCTCCATGTCACGCTTGATGTCCTCGGTCGCGGCACGCTGGTCGCGGGTGTCCTCGTAGAGGAACGACGATTCGAGTTCGCGCTGCCAGCGGCCGTCCGGCGGGAAGGCATACCCGGCGCTCACCTTGCGCCGGGCGTAGAGGTCGAGGAGCTCGGCGGCCATCGCCTGGATCGCGGCGCGCGTCTTGTCGCGCACCTTCTTCCAGGCCGTGCCCCCGAGGCGGTGGATCCGCGGCGGCGGCCGCTCACCGTCGTCGCCGGCGGCGCGGTAGCGCTCCATCTGGTCGAGCCGATAGAGCGGCACGTTGAGGCGGTCACCACCCTCATACTCGAGGATCGCGACCTCGATGGTGCCGCCCTCGACGGTGATGCTCTCGATCCCGCGATAGACCCCGATGCCGTGCTCGAGGTGCACCACGTAATCGCCGACGGCCAGTGTCCCGGTGACCGCTGACGGCGCGGCCTGACGGTAGCGGCGGCTCCGCCGCAGGCGGCGCGCCCGGCGGAAGATCTCGTGGTCGGTGAGCACCCGGAGCGTCGGCATCACGAAGCCACCGTCGAGCGAGCCGACCACCAGCGTCGTGCCGGCCGGCCGGAAGCCACGATCCTCGAGCAGTTCGTCGAGCCGCTCGCGCTGCCCCTCATTGTCGCAGAGGATAAGCGTCGGGGTGCCGTGCCCGAGCAGGGCGCGGAGCGCGCCGAGGTCGCGGTTGACCTTTTCCGGCGGAAAGAAGCCGACCTGGATGTCGGCCCGGTCGTCGCGCAACAACAGGCGACCGAACTGCGCCGCTCGCTCGCGCCAGCGCTCGGGCGCGAGGAACAGTTCCTCGCGCGGCGGGGCATCCTCGCCGAGCCGCCGGGCGATGTCGCGGTGGTGTTCCGCCTCGCGCCAGGCTCGTTCGACCTCCTCGGCATCAGCACCGGGAACCTCCTCCACCAGCAGCGCTTCGCCGGGGAGGAGGTCGAGCAGCGATCGGCGCGTGGCCGGACCACCGCGACTCGCGCGCTGCGCGACCCCGGCACTGGCGATCGGCAGGACGGTCACGTCGGGGAGATCCTCCCCGCTGCGCTGGGTGGTCAGGTCGAAGGTGCGCAGCGAGGAGACTTCGTCGCCCCACCATTCGATGCGGACCGGCGCCGGCATCCCGAAGCCGTAGATGTCGACGATGCCGCCGCGCACCGAGAACTCCGCGACCTCCGTGACCTGGGTGGTGCGCCGGTATCCCATCGACTCCAGCGACCCGACCACCGCGCCGAGTGCCTGCGACTCGCCGACGGCGATCCGCAGGCGCAGCGTCTCGAGTGCGTCGGGAACGGCGGTCCGTTCGGCGCTCGCCCTGGCGGTGGTGACCAGCACACGCAAGTCGCCGCGCACCAGCGCCTCGAGCGTCTCGATGCGCTCACCCGCGATCTCGTAGTGCGGCTCCTCTTCGGCCAGCCCCTCGCGCTGCGGATAGAGCGCGACGCCCTCCCCGACCAGTTGCTGCAGATCGGAGAGCCAGCGTTCGGCGTCGCCCGGGGTGGTGGCGAGGACCACCACCAGACGCCCGGCCCCGATCCGCTCGGCCAGCCAGGTGGCCAGCACCGCGCCGCTCGAACCGGGGAGCCCGCCGAGACGGAGCGTCTCGCCACGGCCTGGGACCCGGGTCGCGAGTTCGCGGATGCCGGCGCATCGCTCGAACGCCTCGAGGATCGGCACGAGCGCACGCGAGGACGACGGCAAGGCAGCCAGCGTCACGCGCCGGCCGGGATGGGAGAATCGAACCTGTGGAGTGGCGTCCAGCCCTTCATCACTGCATCACGCTCCCGGAGGTGCAAAGGCGAACGGCGGACAGCGACCCGCGAGCGCGGACTGACTCGGGGCAACCGTCGCCTCGGAGTCAGGATCCGCACTCGCCGCTCGCCGTTCGCTGCGCCGCAATATATCAGCCCGCGGCCCGCCGCCGCCCGGCGAGCACCGATTCGGCCACCAGGCAGCCGAGCGCCAGCGCGAGGAGCAGCGGCCGCACGTCATCGCGCCCGCCAGCGCCGAAGCTGCGATCGGCAGCTCGATCGAGCGGGGCCACCACCGCGCCGGGCCAGGCCGCCGTGATCTCGGCGGCGTCGGCCCGGTCGAGCGCCGATTCACGCGGATCGATGGTGGCGGCCACCGCTCCCAGGGTGTCGCTGCCGTCGAGAAGCCAGTACACCCCGGCTGCCGGGGGAACCCAGGGCGCACCACCCTCGACCGCGACCCGGTTCCGGCCGTCGTCCACCCCCGTGGTCCGTCCCGGCAGGATCACGGGCGCGCCAACGATCGCCGCGGGCAATACTGGCTCGCCCCGCACCGTCCTGGTCGCGAGGGCATCGAGCAACGGAACAAACGCGGCCCGAATCGGCAGCGTGGTCCACGCCGGATCGAGCCGCGAACCGAGCAGCACCAGGTCACCCGATCGGCCGGCCCATGGCTGGCCGTCGACCGTGATCAGCGTGTCGGCACCTGGTCCCGCGGCCTCGAGCGTGACCCGACGGGCCACCCGGACCCGCTCGGGGAGGAGCCCGGTGCTGTCGGTCAGGCCCGGGGCGAATGACGCCGAGCCGTAGCGCCATGCCGAGCCACGCGCGGCGAGCTGGCGGTTGAGGGCACCAAGGAGTGCCGGATCGTCGGGGGGGATGATGATCGACGCACCGGGTCCGAGCGCACCGAGTCGCACGCCGCCACCCCGACGAATGCGCCCGCCATCGGCCAGCACGGCGAGCGCGGCATCGAGGAATCGATCGGCGGGATCCCAGGTGACCGTGGCCGGTGGCGCGACGCGGACCGCAGCCGTGCCGACATCGTCGAGCCGCAGTTCGTCGGGCGGCAGGGTGGCCCGGAGGAGGTGCCAGCCAGGCACGCTCGCGGCGAGTCGCTCGGTGACCGGCACACCGGGCGTCACCAGCAGGTCGCGCGAGGGGCTCCCGTCAAAGCCGAGTGCCACCGGCACGGCGGCCGTGTCCGCGCCGGCGATCGCGAGCTCGGTGCGGCCACCCTCTGCACCCCAGGGCTGGGCCCCGGGATCGAGTCGAGCCACCGTGCGGTTGGCCGGCGCCTCGCCGACGGGCCGCAGGACCAGCACCGATCCGCTGCCGGTGACCGGAGCGATGGCACTGCGCTGTGCATCGGTGATCAGCACCACTTCGCCAGTCGTTCCACTGCCGGCCACCAACTCTCGCCCCTGCCGCAGCGCCGCGGCCAGGTCGAGTCGCGCGCCGCTCGCGGCCGCCTGGTCGAGCCGGGCCAGCAGTTCCGGTCCGGTACCGCGACGAGCCACGCCGTCGCTGAGCACCAGCCAGAGTCGGTCAGCCGGGGTCGCGCGTGACAACACTGCTCGCGCTGCGCGGACCAACCCGTCGAGCACCGGTTCGCCGTCCTGGACCGCCGCGCTGCTGGCGGAATTGTCGAGCACCAGCACCAGCGCGGTCGGGGCGTGCTGGCCCAGCGGCACCACGCGGTGCACCAACGGACCGGCCGCCGCGAGCACCAGCGCCAGCACCAGCAAGGTGCGAAGGACCAGCAGCAGCCAGTGCCGGAACCGGAGCCGGCGACGGTGGTCGCGAGTGGCATCCTCGAGATAGCGCACCGCCGGAAAGGCCCGCTCGGGCGGCTCTCGACGCTGCACGAGGTGCAGCACGATCGGCACCGCCGCGACGAGGAGGCCGAGCAGCGCCCATGGGGCCGCGAAGGTCATCGGGCGGCCATCGCCCGGCCGAGCGCCTCGCCAAACGGCATGTCGGTGGTGATCAGGGCGTAGTGGATTCCCGCGCCGCGGCACGCCATTCCCCACTCCCGCACCACTCCCTCGACGGTGGCCCGATAGGCGCTGGCCCATTCGGTCGGGGCGAGGGTGACGCTCTGTCCGGTCTCGGGATCGCGGAAGCGGGTTTCGTCACCGTTGCCAAGTTCCAGCTCGGCCGGATCGGCGATGTGGAGGACCAGCACGTCATGCCCACGATGATGGAGGAACTTGAGCGCCTTGAGCGTCACCGCGCGATCGAGCAGCAGGTCGGAGATCAGCACCACCATGCCGCGACGGCTGAGCGCCGAGACCACCTGCCGCAGTGCCGGCTCGGCGGCGGTGCGCTGCCCGGCCGTGAGTTCGGCGAGGGTCGCGGCGAGCATTCGCCAGTGACCGGCGCGGACGCGCGGCGGGGTGACACTGCGAACCTCCTCGTCGAAGGTGAGCAGCCCGGCCGCATCACGCTGGCGGAGCAGCACCAGGGAGAGCGCCCCCGCAAGCCGCGCCGCATAGTCGAGCTTGGTGAGACGATCGTCGGCACCGCGCCACCCCATCGAGGCACTGGCGTCGAGCACCAGCATCGCCCGAAGGTTGGTCTCCTCCTCGAACTGCTTGACATGCAGTCGATCGGTGCGACCGAGAAGCTTCCAGTCGATGTAGCGGGGATCGTCGCCGGGTTGATATTGGCGGTGCTCGGCGAACTCGACCGAGAACCCACGCCGTGGCGATCGATGCAGTCCGGCGAGGAAGCCATCGACGACCGCCTCAGTGGTGACCTCGAGACCGCCCAGTCGGGCGACCTCGCCCGGACTCAGCAGGTCGAGGCGGGCCCGGGTGGGCGCGGCGCGGCGGCTCATCGCTGGTGACATCGCGCGAGCAAGCTACCGGCGGCCGGGGAGCGCGGCAAACCGCGAAACCGGAAGCCTGCCGTTTCGTATCGGGACATGTTCCCTTAGCATCCTTGCTGTATTCCCGGCATCGACCGCGATGCCCGGGAGACAACGCCCACTTTCTCTTGCTGGGAGCCCGCGATGTCTCGCATCCTGTCCCGTACGGCCGCCCTGGGGCTGCTGGTTCCAATTCTTGCCGGCTGCAGCACCACCCCACCGCAGCCAATCCCGGGAGCCGCCCCGTACGAGGCGGCGCTGCGCCAGGCCGCCAGCTCGATCACGCCGGCGAGCGTCCTGGAGCGGATCTCGGTAATCGCCGACGACTCGATGGGGGGTCGCAACACTCCCTCCCAGGGACTCGAAAAGACCGCGGCGTTCTTCGCCAGCAAGTACCAGCAGTGGGGGCTCCTCCCCGCCGGGGAGAACGGCACCTACTTCCAGCGCTATCCGCTGGTGAAGCGCGCGGTGGACCTGGCCCAGTCGTGGGTCCAGTCCGACGAGAACGGCACCGTGACGCGCTATCCCCTCACGGAGTGGGGAGCGGTGCTCTCGGCGGGCAGCGGCGATGGCTCGGGCGACGCGGTGATCTTCGCCGGGGCCCTGACCCCGGAGGCGATCGGCGCGGTCGATCTCGACGGCCGGGTCGCCGTGATGGTCTATGACACCGCCCGGGCGCGAGACTGGAACGGCTGGCGCTCGGCGATCGCCGCCGGTCACCCCACCGCCATGTTGATGATCCGCAACGATGCGGCGGCCGACTGGCCCCGGCTCCAGGGCGCCCTCGCCGGCCGCCAGCAGCGCTTCCAGCTCGACATCGGCCCCTCGTCCGGCCCGCCCGAGATCTGGGTCAACGATCGGATCTTCGCCAACGATCCGATGAATGCCAACCGCCCCGACTGGGCGTCGATGCGCCAGGCGCAGGGTCCGGTCGTGCAGGTGGTCGGCGCGGCGGTCCAGCTGCAGATCCACGTGACCGAGAACATCGCCGAGCGGACCACCGCCCCGAACGTGGTGGCGATGATCCCGGGCAGTGACCCGATGCTCCGCAATGAATACGTGGTCTACTCGGCCCACATGGACCACATCGGCACCATCGGCGATGGCGTGGGTGGCTGTCGCGCCGCTCCCGCCAAGGACGGCATGCCGGTCGACAGCATCTGCAACGGCGCCGATGACGACGGCTCGGGAAGCACCGGCGTGGTGATGGTCGCCGAGGCGTACAGCCGCCTCCAGGTCAAGCCGAAGCGCTCGATCCTGATCCTGAACGTCTCCGGCGAGGAGAAGGGGCTGCTCGGCTCGCGCTGGTTCTCGGAACATCCGACCGTGCCGGAAAGCCTGATCGTGGCCGACATCAACATGGACATGATCGGCCGCAACGCGCACGATTCGATCGTGGTGATCGGCAAGGAACACTCGGACATGGGCACCACGCTCGCCCGCGTGAACACCAGGCACCCCGAGTTGAACCTCACCACCGCCGACGACATCTGGCCCAACGAGCGGTTCTACTTCCGCTCCGACCACTTCAACTTTGCCCGCAAGGGTGTGCCGATCCTGTTCTTCTTCAACGGGGTCCACGATCAGTACCACCGCAGCGACGACGAAGTGGGGCTGATCGACACGAGCAAGCTCGCTCGGGTCGCCACGATGGCCTTCTACCTCGGCGCGGAGATCGCGAACACCGTCCAGCGGCCGCAGTGGAACCCGGAGAGCTACAAGGAGATCGTGGGGAGTACGCGATAGACGATAGACGATAGAGGATAGACGATAGACGAACGCAGGGGCCGGCTCCGCATTGGAGATCCGGCCCCTGCGCGCTGAGGGCGGCCGACAGCCGTCTATCGTCTATCCTCTATCCTCTATCGTCTATCGTGTTTCGCTCCAGCTCCTCGAGCCGGGCCATCGCCCGGCGCAGGTGCGGGATCACGATGCTGCCGCCGACCACCAGCCCCACCGAGAACACCTCCAGGAACTCCTCGCGCGTCACCCCCCCGGCGTGGCACTGCTCGATGTGGTAGGTGATGCAGTCGTCGCATCGCAGCACCATCGAGGCGACCAGCCCCAGCATCTCCTTCTGCTTCTTGCCGAGCGCTCCCGGCTCATACGCGCGATGGTCGAGGGCGAAGAAGCGGTTGATGGTCAGGTTGCCGGCGTCGAGGATGAGGTCGTTCATCCGCGAGCGGAAGGCGTTGAAGTCGGACAGGGTCTCGGTCATCAGGAACCTCGAGGGCGACGAGCGACAGGCGACAAGCGATCGGAAGCTAGCCGCCAGGCTCCTCCTGTCGCCCGTCGCCCGTCGCCTGTCGCACGTCGCGCTACCCCTCAGGCGCCGGCGCCTGCCGGGCCAGTAGTACCCCGCTGACGATCAGCAGGCCACCGACCAGGTGCAACGGGCCGGGGCGCTCATCGAGGCCGACGAAGGCGATCACCGTGGCGACAAACGGCACCAGGGTGTTGTAGACCGCGGCGCGGGAGGCACCGAGCTTCGCCACGCCGCGGTTCCAGAGGATATAGGCCGCGACGAGCGAGAGCAGGGCGGCGTAGCTCACCCCGCCCCAGCCGGCGATGGACACCGTGGACCAGTCGGTGGAGAGCACCTGTGGCAGACCGATCAGCACCAGCAGCGGGGTACCGGTGTACATCGTCCACGCGGTGAGCCGGAGCGCGGAGACCGGCAGGGCCCAGCGCCGGAGCATCAGGGTGTAGGTCGTCCAGGCCATCACCCCGACGAGCAGCAGCAGGTCGCCCAGGCCGACCGGGCCGCCGATCGAGCCGCCACGGGCGAGGAGCACCAGCGCCACCCCGATCGTGGCCACCATCACGGCAAACCGCTGGCGCGTGGTGACCGTCTCGATCCGGAGCGCCGCCGCCGCCAGGGTCACCGCCACCGGCAGGATGGCCAGGATCATGGCGCTCTTGGTCGCCGAGGTCCGGGCCAGGCCCTCCACGAAGCAGAGCTGGTACCCGGTGTTGCCGACCAGGCCCAGGGCCAGGAGACGCGGCAGTGCGCCCGGCGGCAGGGGTCGGGGCCCCTCGACCCGCCGAACGATCAGCCAGAGCACCAGCGACGCCACCGCGAAGCGAAGGGCGGTGAACGCCAGCGGCGGGATCTCGGCAAACGCCAACTTGGTGGCCGTGAAGTTCCCGCCCCAGAAGAGCACGACCAACAGCATCCCGGTGGCGGGAGAGAGGGCGGGGCGTCGCATCGGGGAGGAAGCTACATGGAGGGAAGACAGAGGACAGAGGACGGAGGACAGAGGACGAATGGCGAATCAGCCTCCGTCCTCCGTCCTCCACCCTCCGTCCTCCGTCCTCCGTCCTCCACCCTCCGTATATTACCGCCCCTATGCGTCAGCACTCGATCCGCAACTTCTGCATTGTCGCGCACATCGACCACGGCAAGTCGACCCTGGCCGACCGGCTCATCGAGCTCACCGAGACGGTGAGCAAGCGGGAGATGCGCTCCCAGCTCACCGATCAGATGGACCTCGAGCGGGAGCGGGGGATCACCATCAAGCTCAATGCGGTGCGGATGGCCTACCGGGCCGCCGATGGCCAGGAGTACGAGCTCAACCTGATCGACACGCCGGGTCACGTCGACTTCACCTACGAGGTGTCGCGGTCGCTGAACGCCTGCGAGGGGGCGATCCTGGTGGTCGACGCGTCGCAGGGGATCCAGGCCCAGACGCTGTCGAACCTCTTTCTCGCCCTCGACGCCGGGCTCGAGATCATCCCGGTGCTCAACAAGATCGACCTCCCCGGGGCCGAGCCCGAACGACGGGCCGAGGAGATCATCGAACTGATCGGCGCCAGGCGGGAGGAGATCCTCGCCGTCTCGGCCAAGGACGGCACCGGGGTCGCCGAGCTGCTCGAGGCGATCGTGGCGCGGGTGCCGCCGCCAGGCGGCCTCCCCGACGGGCCCTTCCGGGCGCTGATCTTCGATTCGTACTACGACCGCTACCGCGGCGCCATCCCGAGCATCCGGGTGGTCGATGGCCGCCTGCGGGCCGGGATGGAGGTGGCCTTCGGCTCGCATGCCGACGATGTCTACCGGGTCGACGAGGTCGGCTACCTGATGCTGGGACAACGCCCCACCGATGAGCTCGAGGCCGGCGAGGTGGGGTACTTCGTCGCGTCACTGCGCGACGTCCGTGACGCCCGGGTGGGCGACACGGTGCTCGACGCCGATCGACCCGCCGCCGAGCTCCTGCCGGGCTATCGGGAGGTCAAGTCGATGGTCTTCGCGGGGGTCTACCCCACCGACGTCAACCAGTACGAGGACCTCCGTGACGCGCTGGAGAAGCTGGTGCTCAACGACGCCTCGCTGCAGTACGAGCCGGAATCGTCCACCGCGCTCGGCTTCGGCTTCCGGTGCGGCTTCCTGGGGTTGCTCCATCTCGAGATCGTGCAGGAACGACTCGAGCGGGAATTCGGGCTCGACCTGATCACCACCGTGCCGACCGTGGAGTACGACGTCTACCTCACCGACGGCACGATGATCGATGTCGAGAACCCGAGCGATCTTCCCGACCCGGCCACCATCACCCGGATCGAGGAGCCCTACGTCAAGACGCGGATCATGGCGCCGGTGGAGTACATCGGCGGGATCATGAAGCTGGGGCAGGAGCGACGCGGCGTCTATCACGGCATGACCTACATCGACACCGCTCGGGTCGAGTTCAACTTCGACTTCCCGCTCGGCGAGATCGTGCTCGACTTCTACGACAAGCTCAAGTCGATCTCCCGCGGCTATGCTTCGCTCGACTACGAAATGGCCGGCTTCCGCCCGTCGCCGCTGGTGCGCCTCGACATGATGATCAACGGCGACCCGGTCGATGCGTTCAGCGTGATCATCCATCGCGACAAGGCGTACGAATGGGGTCGCAAGGTGGCCGAGAAGCTCAAGGAGCTCATTCCCCGGCAGCTCTTCCCCGTGGCGATCCAGGCCGCCATCGGGGCCAAGGTGATCGCCCGCGAAACGATCTCGCCGATGCGCAAGGATGTGCTGGCCAAGTGCTACGGCGGCGACATCACGCGCAAGCGGAAGCTGCTCGAGAAGCAGAAGGAGGGGAAGAAGCGCATGAAGCAGGTCGGCTCCGTCGAGATTCCGCAGGAAGCCTTCCTGGCCGTGCTGCAGGTCGACTAGCACAGGGTCGATGGTCGATCGTCGATCGTCGATGGCTCGACCATCTGGCGAAACGGTGCCGCGTCCGGCCGTGCCGCCGCACCCGCCGGGCCGGAGTGATCATTGACCATCGACCATCGACCATCGACCCTCGTCATCCAGACCGCCTTCCTCGGCGACGTCGTGCTCACCACCCCGCTGCTCGCCGCCCTCGCGGCGCGACATGGCCCGGTCGATGTCGTCACCACCCCGGGCGCCGCCCAGCTCCTGGAGAGCCATCCCGCCGTGCGGCGGGTCATTCGGCATGACAAGCGCGGCGGGGCGCGGGGTCCCGGCGGGATCCGCCGCCTCGCCGCGACCCTCCGTGCCGGGGGCTATGCCCGTGCCTATCTTCCCCACAGGTCGTGGCGCTCGGGGCTGGCGGTGCTGCTGGCCGGGGTCCCCGAACGGATCGGCTTCGCCGACGCCCCGGCTCGCTGGTGCTACACCCGTCGCGTGGCGTCCCCCACCGGGGTCCACGAGACCGCCCGGCTGCTGGCCCTGGCCGACACCAGTGGCCCCGCCCTGCCGACACTCGGTCTCACCGAGACCGATCAGGCAACGGCCGAGGCGTGGCTGACGGCGGCCGGAATCCGGGGAAGCTTCGTGGCCCTCGCCCCGGGCTCGATCTGGGGCACCAAGCGGTGGGACAAGTTCGCGGACCTCGCGGCGGCGCTCGACCGCCCGGTGGCGGTGCTCGGTGGCCCCGAGGATCAGGCGTTGTCCGAGGCGGTGGCTGCGGCGTCCCGGTTCGGCGGGGCGAGCGCGGCGGGTGTGCTGCCGATCCGGGCCTCCGCGGCCCTGCTCTCGCGGGCCGAGGCGCTGGTGAGCAACGACTCGCTGCCGCTGCACCTGGCCCAGGCGGTCGGCACGCCAACGGTGGTGGTCTTCGGGCCGACGGTGCCGGCCTTCGGTTTCGGGCCGCAACGGGAGACCGATGTGGTCGTCGAGCTGGACGGTCTCTCGTGCCGCCCGTGCTCGCGCCATGGACCGGCCCGCTGTCCGCTCGGCCACCATCGTTGCATGGTGGATCTCGACCTGACCCGCGTCCTCGAGGCGCTCGCACCGCTTCTTTCGACCTGAGCGAGGATACCCTGGACTACGTACTCGGCATCGACATCGGGGGCACCAACCTGGTGGTCGGTGCGGTGGCGGCC
Organism: uncultured Gemmatimonadales bacterium; assembly: GCA_963847895.1. GTDB lineage: Bacteria > Gemmatimonadota > Gemmatimonadetes > Gemmatimonadales > GWC2-71-9 > Palsa-1233. Next base: position 651,533 of record CAWKBO010000009.1, on the reverse strand, counting down.
GATGGCAGCCGCGTCATGGGCGAGCACTCGCATCCCACCGACGCCTCGCGCGGCGCCGATGCGGTGATCGAGCACCTCGTCGCGATGGCGCGAAGCTCGATGGCGCGGCTCGCGGAGCTGGAACCCGATGCCCATGTGCTGGGACTCGGGGTCGGCGCCCCCGGACCGCTCGACACGGCCCGCGGCGTGGTGCTGCTCACACCCAACCTCGGCTGGGTCGATGTCCCGTTGCGCGACCGGCTCGGTGAGGCCCTGGGCCTCACCGCCGTGCTCGACAACGACGCCAACTGTGCCGTGCTCGGCGAGTGCTGGGTCGGCGCGGCGCGCGGGGCACGTCACGCCATCGGGATCACCATCGGCACCGGAATCGGCGGCGGCCTGGTGATCGACGGCCGTCTGCACCACGGCGCCGCGGACTGCGCCGGCGAAATCGGTCACATGACGATCGACATGGACGGCCGCCGCTGCCCGTGCGGCAACTACGGCTGTCTCGAGGCGTACGCCTCGGGCCCGGCGATCGCGATGCGGGCCATCGAGGAGATCGGCACCGGACTCGATTCGCGACTGGTCGAACTCGCTGGCGGCCGGGCCGAGGCGATCACCGCCCAGACCGTCTTCGCCGGCGCGAAGGAAGGCGACCAGGTCGCCCGCGACGTGGTGCGCGACACCGCCCACTATCTCGGTGCCGGCGTGGCGAGCCTCCTCAACATCTTCAATCCCGACCTGGTCGTCATTGCCGGCGGAGTCACCCAGGCCGGCGACCTGCTCTTCGAGCCGTTGCGCCGCGAGGTGGCCCGGCGCGCGTTCCGGCCGGCGGTCGAGTCGTGCACCATCGTGCCGGGCACCCTGCACGGACTCGCCGGCGTCTACGGCGCGGCCAAGGCCTTCCTCGACCACCTGGATCGCGGCCAGCACTGATGCCGCGTGTCGGGGTGATCGGCTCGCTCGTCTGGGACGAGATCCACGGACGCGATCCGCTCGCCCCCTCGGTCGAGGAGTGGGGCGGCATCGCCTATGCGCTCGCCGCCCTCGACGCCGCCCTCCCCGGCGAATGGGAGGTGGTGCCGCTCATCAAGGTGGGCCGCGACCTTGCTCCGCAGGCGGCGACGCTGCTCGCAACCCTGGAACGACTCGCTCCCGGTGGTCGCTGCATCGAGGTTCCGGTGGCCAACAACCGCGTCGTACTGCGCTATGAATCGTCCGAACGGCGCTGCGAACGGATGGCGGGTGGCGTCCCGGCCTGGAGCTGGACCGAGCTCGGCCCGATGGTGCGCGACCTCGACGCGCTCTACCTCAACTTCATCAGCGGCTTCGAGCTTCCGCTCGGCACCGCAGAGGCGTTGCGGCAGGGCTTCGCCGGACCGATCTATGCCGACTTCCACTCGCTCCTGCTCGGCACCCAACCCGATGGCGTTCGCCGACTCCAGCCGCTGGCCGGGGCAGCGGCATGGCTCGGGTGCTTCGACGCGGTCCAGCTCAACGAGGACGAGATGCGCCAGCTCGGTCCCGACCCGCTGGCGGTCGCGGTCGAGGCGCTGGCGGCGGGGTGTCGCTGCTGGTGGTGACGCTCGGGCCGCGCGGCGCGGCGTACGTGTCCCGACCCGGCTTCACGACACTGGCGGCCCACGGCGATCCCAGCGCTGCCACCGCGACCATCCGCACCGAGCGGATCCCGGCCGAGGCGGTCGACACGCTCGATCCGACCGGCTGCGGTGACGTCTTCGGCGCGACCTGCTTCGCGCGGCTGCTGGCAGGCGACCGACTCGAGGCGGCCCTGCTCCGGGCGTCGCGCGCAGCGGCGCGCAATGCCACCTTCCGTGGGGCGAGCGGACTCGCCCGTCATCTCCGTGGTCGCCTGGTGGAGGCCTGATGCAGGTCGTGACCGTACCCAGCCATCTCGACCACCGCTCGGTCGACCAACTCGCCGCGGCACTGCCCGAGTGGCCGCCCGAACGGCTGCTCATCGATGCCCACGCCACCGAGTGGGCCTCGCCCGCCGGTTTCGTCGCCCTGCTGACGCTGGGTCAGGCGCTGGCCGAGGCGGGCGTCCCGCTGCCGCGCCTGGCCCTGCCGGCCAGCGATGTGGCCTCGTACTGGGCCAAGGTGGGCTTCCTGGCGCACGCCGAGCCGTTCTTCGAGCTGCACGGCAAGGTGCCACGCCGCCGAACCGAGGAGCAGAGCGACGTGCTCTTGCCGGTGACCCCGATCCGGGACGCCAAGGATGTCCATGAGGTGGTCGGCCAGGTCACCGAACGCGCCACGGGGATCCTCCGTGATGAGCTCGGACTCGAGGCGTCGGTGGTGGGCGGGTTCGGCCAATCGCTTTCGGAGACCTGCCAGAACGTGGTGGAGCATGCCGGGGCCGGCGGCTGGGTGGCGGTGCATGTCTACAATTTCCGTCGGCGACTCGGCCGCAAGGTCGCGGTGATCGCGGTGAGCGACGCCGGCATCGGCTTCCGCCGCTCGCTCGAGGCCACCCAGGCGCGGCGGTTCGGCGATCGCTGGAGTGACGGATTGGCGATCGAGACTGCCCTCATCCACGGGATCTCTCGCTTCCGCGATCCGGGACGCGGCCAGGGACTCGCGGGCACCAAGCGCTACCTTGCACGGTGGCAGGGCAAGATCGCCATCCGGAGCGGCACCGCGCGGGTCGCGATCGTGCCATCGTGGGACGACGAGCCGCCGATGACCGAAGGGCTGGCCTGGTTCCCCGGCGCCCAGGTGACGATCGTGATTCCGGGCAAGGAGGCAAAGGGATGAACGGCGTGATCCCGCTCGATGCGTTGCTGCGCGAGGCGACCGCCGCGGCCTACCGCGACCTGGTCACCCGACCCACCGGGGCCGCCGTGCGCCACCGGTTGGTGACGGCGCTGCGGGGTCACGATCGGACCGAGGCGCTGCTCGACTTCTCGCGGATCGGGCTGGTCGACTTTTCCTGCGCCGACGAGGTGGTGGCCAAGCTGGTGGCGGCGTTGCACGAGCTGCCGGTCACCCGGGTGATCCTCTTCGGGGTGCGAGAGGACCAGGCCGAGGCGATCGACCACGCCCTCAACCGCCATGGACTCGCGGTGGTCGCCCTCGACGACCAGACCCGGCGGCCCCGGCTGCTGGGCGAGGCCCCGGACGACTGGCGGGAGGTGTTCGGTGTCCTGGAGGGGGTGACCCGGGCCACCACCGGGCCGATCGCGGAGCGACTCGGGTGGCCGGAACCCCGCGCCCGCCGGGCGCTCGATGGTCTCGCCGCCTCGCGATGCATCCTCGCCAACGGCGATGCCACCTACGAACTCGGAGTCTTCGCGTGACCCGTCGCCCCGGCCCTTCCACCCTCGCGATCCACGGTCCGCCGCGCCGCGGGGCCGACGGCGATCCCGCGGTGACCGCCATCTACCAGAGCAGCACCTTCCGCAATCCGCCGGGCAGCACCGAGGAGGTGCTCTACACCCGCTACGGCAACAACCCCAACCAGCTCGAGGTGGCCCGGCGCTATGCCGCGCTGGAAGGCGCCGAGCGGGCGATCTTCCTGGCCAGCGGGATGGCCGCCACCGCCCTGGCGCACCTTGCGGTGCTGCGACCCGGCGACCACCTGCTCGCCTCGCGCTGGATCTACGGCGGCACCCGGTCGCTCTTCGACGAGGAGTTCGGCCGCCACGGCATCGCCGTGAGCTACGTCGACCCCGATCAGCCACGCGACTGGCGCAAGGCGGTCCGCAAGAACACCCGGGCGATCTTCGTCGAGGCGCTCACCAACCCGCTGATGCGGGTGCTCGACCTGCCGGGGATCGCCAAGGTGACCGCCGATCGCGGCCTGGCGTTGCTGGTCGACGCGACGTTCGCCTCGCCGATCAACCTGCGGCCGCTCGAGCACGGCGCCGACGTGGTGATCACCAGCGCCACCAAGTACCTCGCGGGGCACAGCGATGTCATCGCCGGCGCGGTGGCCGGCAGTGCCTCGGTGATCGACGAGGTCACCCGGCTCCTGCGCAACTGGGGCCCGGCGATCGATCCGCACGCCGCGTGGCTGGTCGAGCGCGGCATGAAGACGCTGGCACTCCGGGTCGAGCGCGCCACCGCCAACGCGGCGGCGATCGCCGAGTGGGCCGCCGGCCGGAGCGAGTTCTCCGCGGTGCACTAGCCCGGTCTCGCGTCGCATCCCGATCACGAGATCGCGAGCGCCCTCCTCGATGGATTCGGCGGCATGGTCGGCCTGGTCCTCCGCGGCGGTGCCCCGGCGGCGCAGCGGTTCTGCAGCCGTCTCGCGGTGGTGGTGCACGCGCCATCCCTGGCGGGCGTCGAGTCGCTGATCAGCGAACCGCGCCTCACCTCGCACAAGGCGCTCAGCATCGAGGAGCGCCAGGCCATGGGGATCCCGGATGGCTTCGTGCGCCTGTCGTGCGGCTGCGAGGACGCCGCCGACCTCATCGCCGACCTGGAGCAGGCACTCTGACGGGAACTGTCGCGTGATCCGATTCACCAAGGTGTCGAAGCGTTTTCCCTCGGGCACCGCCCCGGCGATCGAGGAGCTCTCCTTCCACGTCGGCCGCGGGGAGTTCGTCTTCCTGACCGGCCACTCGGGTGCCGGCAAGTCGACGGTGCTCAAGCTGATGTTCGCCGAGGAGAAGCCGACCTCGGGCGACGTCCGGGTGTCGGGGTTCGCCGTGCCGCAGCTCCGCGGAGACGAGGTGCCACGCCTCCGGCGCCGCCTCGGCGTGGTCTTCCAGGACTTCCGCCTGCTCGAGGATCGCACGGCCGCGGAGAACATCGCCTTCGCGCTCGAAGTGACCAACGCACGGGCCGACGTGATCCCGGCCCGGGTGCGACGGGTGCTCGACCAGGTGGGACTGCTCCCCAAGGCCGACGCCTTCCCGCGCGAGCTCTCGGGCGGCGAGCAGCAGCGGGTCGCGATCGCCCGGGCGCTCGTCAACGACCCGCCGGTGCTCCTTGCCGATGAGCCGACCGGCAACCTCGACGAGCGGGCGACGCGCGGGGTCTTCCAGCTGCTGCGCGAGATCAACGAGTCCGGCACCGTGGTACTGATGGCCACCCACGACCTCGACCTGGTGCGCCACGCAGGACACCGGATCCTCGAGCTGCGCGACGGTCGCCTGGTCTTCGATTCCGCGGCCGACCTCGGGGAGGCGCTGTGAACCTCCTCTGGCGCGAGGCGCTGCTCGCCTTCCGGCGCACCCGCACGCTCTCGATCCTCTCGGTCACCACGATCGCCTTCGCGCTCTTCGTCAGCGGACTCTTCGGGCTGGTGCTGCTCAACATCCGCAACGCGATCGGTGGCCTCGAGGAGCGGGTCGAGGTGGTCGCCTTCGTGTTGCGCGGCACGCCGAGCCAGTCGCTTGCGGTCGCGATGGAGGACATCGCCGCCTTCCCCGAGGTGTTCTCCGTGGGCTACGTGTCGGAGGACTCGGCGCTGGCCCGGGCCCGGCGCGAGCTGGTCGAGTTCCGCGACGCCTACGAGGATCTCGAGGTCAACCCGCTGCCACCCTCCATCGAGATCCGGCTGCGCCCCGGATACCGCGACGCCGCCCACGTCAAGGACGTGGCCGAGCGGCTCACGCGGCTTCCCGTTCGTCGATGACGTCCGCTATGGCCAGGAGTGGGTCGAACAACTCGACCGACTGCGCACCGTCGCGGGACTGGTGGGGCTCTCGATCGGGCTGGCCTTTGCGCTGGTCTCGGTGGTGATCATCGGGATCACCATCCGGATCACCGTGCTCCAGCGCGCCCGCGAGATCAGCATCATGCGCCTCGTGGGGGCCACCGACTGGTTCATCCGAGGTCCCTTCCTCCTCGAGGGCGCCCTCAAGGGCTTCCTCGGCGGCCTCCTCGCCTGGCTGCTCTGCTACGCGGTCTTCCTCGGATTCCGGGCCCAGGGACTCGGACTCGGCGTGGGGCTGACCTTCTTCAGCGTCGCCCAGGCATTTGCCTTCCTCGCCTTCGGGATCCTGATCGGCCTCGGCGGGTCGCTGGTGAGCGTCGGCCGGCACCTGCGGAAGGTGTGATCGGCCAGGATGCGGCAGCCGATGTACGGAGATCGGGAATGCGACGGCGGTACCGCCGACTCACCGCGCGCCGCAGCGCTCCCCGGATCGCGAATCTCGGGTCTCGGGCTGGCTCGCCATCTCCTGGTCCTGCTCCTCGTCGCCGCCCTGCCCCTCTCGGCCCAGGACAACCCCGAGCTCGAACGTTCGCGCGAACGACTGCAACAGATCCGGCGCGAGCGCGAGCAGCTGGTCGAGCAGCAGCGCCGCCTCCAGGGCCAGGTCACCGACGTCAACGCCCAGCTGCGCAACCTCCAGCGGCAGCGCGACAACACCAACGAACTGGTGACCGAGATCGAGCGGCAGATCCGCGGCCTGGGATCGGAGCTCGAGGGGTCCGCCTCGGAGGTCGCGCTCGCCGAGGACAACCTGGTCGAGCGCAAGGCGGTGCTCCGGCGGCGCCTCGCCGACATCTACAAACGCGGCCCGCTCTACACCTTCCAGGTGCTGCTCACGGCGGAGTCGTTCGGCGACCTCCTCACCCGCTACAAGTACCTCTACCTCACGTCGCGCCAGGATCGCACCCTGGTCACCGAAGTCGAGCGGCTCACCGACCGGGTCCGCAGCCAGCGCAATCAGCTCCTCGGCATCCAGAACGAGCTCGACCGGAGGCGCGAGGAGCGGGAGTCGGAGCTGCAGCGCTACGGCTCGTTGATGCAGGAACAGCAGAGCACCCTGCGCACCCTGCAACGGAGCAGCCAGCAGACCAGCAGCAAGCTCACCGCCCTCGAACGGGACGAGGCTCGGCTCAACGACATCCTCGCCTCGCTCGACCGGGCCCGGCGCACCTCCGGCAACGCCGCCGCTGGCGGTGCTCGCGGAATCAGCACCGCCGACATCGGCAAGCTCGACTGGCCGGTCGAGGGACGGATCCTCTACCAGTTCGGCACCGAACAGCTCGCCAACGGCGGCACCATCCGCCACAACGGGATCGCCATCGGGGCGCCGGCCGGGAGCGCGGTCCACGCCGTCGACGCCGGCAAGGTGCGCCTCAAGGAGCGTCTGGGCACCTATGGGCTGACGCTGATCGTGGAGCACACCAGCGGGCTCTTCGCGGTCTATTCGCAACTCTCGACCACCGAGGTCGACAAGGGTGACACGATCACGAAGGGTCAGGTGATCGGGACGGTCGGCGGTCTCGGGTCGGATCAGGGCCCCCATCTCTACTTCGAGATCCGGGGCGACAACCAGATCACCCTCGATCCGTTGGTGTGGCTGCAACGCAGGAGCAACTGAACTAGAATCGGCGAACGGCGAACAGCGGAAGGACGAAGGGCCGGCTTCCCAATCGGAAGCCGGCCCCTTCGATTCGCCGTTCGCCGTTCGCTGCTTACGCCGCGCTGCTGCCGATCCGCTCGACGTCCTGCCCCTTGCCGTCGAGCAGCGCCTCCTCGACCAGGGCGAAGAGATCCTCGGGCTTGTGCACCCCCGGATGAGGGTAGGCCACCACCCCGGCAGTCAGTCGGCAGCGGACCCCCAGCTGGGCCTCGCCCAGTCCGGCGCCTTCCATGTGCGCGCGAATCCGGCGGACCATGTCCCGCGCCCCCGCCTCATCGGTCTCGGGGAGCAGCAGCACGAACTCCTCGCCGCCGTAGCGCGCCACGAAGTCGGGGCCCCGAAGCTCGCGTTGCAGCAATCGCCCAAGATCCGCCAGCACCCGGTGGCCGCCGTCACGGCCGAGGCGGTCGTTGATGAACCGCATCGCATCGACGTCAAGCAGCACCATCGAGAAGGTCATCTCGTAACGGCGCGCCCGCTCGAACTCCTCGCGGATCCGTTGGTCGAGCGCGTCGAGCGTGCCGCACCCGGTGAGCGGGTCGACGTGCGCCACGCTGGCCTGCCGGCGCGCGATCGCGCCGCGACGGTCGTCGGTCTCCAGCAACTTGGCGGTGGCCGAAACCGCCAGCTCGGCGAAGGCCACCTGCCCGGGTGAAAGCGCCGGCTCGCCGCGCCGCGACCGGAGGACCACCGTCCCGACCGGACGACCCATGGCACAGAGGGGGATCGCCGCCACCGAATCGAGGTCCGCGGGTGGACCCGCCGTCGCCGGCCTCCCCTGGACCGGCTCGAAGCGGGAATCGACCCCCACGTTGCGCAGGTAGAAGGTCTCGCCCTGGGTGAACGCCGACACCGCCTCGGGCCAGCGCTCAAGCGGTGTGTCGGCGTCGCGCACCTTGGGTGCATCGCTCGCCGCCACCAGCAGGCCGGTGCTCGAATCCTCGTGGTGCAACAGGCAACTCACCGAGCGGATGTCGAGGCTCCTGGCGATGCCGCGCACCAGCGCGTGCAGCATGTCGTCGCGGTGCAGCTCGGTCGCCACCTGTTGCAGAATCTCGAAGAGTCGGAGATCGTTGCTGGCCGGGCCCTGGGCCACCACGCGGGGGGAGACCACCCGGGCCCAGAGCCTGGGGATCAGCAGCGGGGCCTCCTCGGGCAGCAGGATCGCCTCGTCGGCTCCCGCCTCGGCGGCCCGGATCAGGTCGTCGGGGATTCCACCGGGGATGAGCGCCACCACCTGGGCACCGGTGCTCCGTGCCGAGGCAAGGCCGTTGACCAGCTCGCCGCAATCGGGGGTCAGCGCCGAGCAGCAGACCAGCACCATCGCCGGGCGCCCGGGGATGGTCTGGGGATCGTCGGCCTCGGCCATCAGGAAACCGGCCCGCAGCAGGTCGCGTTCGAGACCCGGCGGACGGTGTTCTCGGTCGCCAATCAACACCACCAGCGGACGCTGGCCCCGACCAGGGTTGCCGGGACGGCCAGCCAACACCTCAGGGGAATCGATGCGGGGCAAATCAGCCACAGAACCTCGAGCAACCAAGGGACAGGACGGAGGCACCGCTGCCGGCGAGCGGCTCGGGGCCCATGTCTCCATTCAGGGTGGACCGCCAACCGCCCCCGCCCGGGGGGCGGCGATCGGCGCCACGGCTTTGCAGATCTTCACCAAGACGCCCAACATGTGGCGCGAACCGGAGATCACCCCCCAGATCGCCGCGGCCTTCCGCGACGCCCGCGAGGCGCATCCCGTCGCGGCCATCGTTTCGCACGATTCATACCTGATCAACCTCGCCTCGCCGGATCCGGCCCTGCGCCTGAAATCGATAACAGCGTTTCAAGGTGAACTGCAGCGTTCTGCCATCCTCGGCCTCGACGGGATCGTCTCCCACCCCGGCAACTTCATGGACGACCACGACGCCGGCCTGGAGCGCAACGCCGCGGCGATCTCGGAGGGTCTCCGGGCCGTCCCCGGGGAGGTGCTGCTGCTCCTCGAGACGACCGCGGGGACCGGGACGGTGTTGGGGAGGTCGTTCGAGGAACTGGCCACGATCCGGGAGCTGGTGGCCGACGACGTTCGGCACCGGGTGGCCTTCTGTGCCGACACCTGTCATCTCTACAGCGCCGGATACGACCTCGTGAGTGACTTCGACGGGGTCTGGGAGGTCTGGGATCGGGTCCTCGGTCTCGACCTGCTCCGCTGCCTGCACCTCAACGACAGCAAGACCCCGTTCGCCTCGAAGCGGGATCGCCACGAACTCCTGGGCGAAGGGAGCCTCGGTGAAGCCCCGTTTCGCCGGATCATGACCGACCCCCGCTTCGCGGCGATTCCCAAGCTGCTGGAGACGCCCAAGGGCGACGACGAGGTGACCAACGACCGGCGGATGCTGACGCTGCTGCGCGGCTTCGCATCGGGCAATTGACCCCTTCCCCGCAACCACGGCATCTTCGGTCCATGCGCCTTCGCATCCTGCTCCTTGCCCTGCTCCTCCCGGTGACCCCGGTCACCGGCCAGGCCTTTGCCCGTCTCGGCCTCGGCGCCACTGGCAGCAGCGACTTCGTGAAGGACTTCATCGCCCACCCGATCGCGGCGAAACAGTCAGTGGCGCCGACCGGCGTGTTGCTGATCGGCTGGCGAATGCAGAACGGCTATCGGTTCGCCCTCGAGGGCCGCTACGCTCGCGGGACCTGGAAGGTCGACGACAACGGCACCAGCGACGACCTCGGCGGCCTGGCCACGCTGGCGATCGCCGCGGTGGCCGACGGCCCGATCTCCGGCGCGCTCCGCTGGGAGGCCGCCGCCGGGCAACTGCGTTACCTGCCGGAGCAGGAGATCGGGCTCTTTGCCCAGGGCGGTCCGTCGCGCTGGATGCTCGGCGGAGGCGTGACGTGGACCCGCCCCCTCACGGCGGAACTCGGCGTGGTCCTCGGTGCCCGCTACGACTTCCACGGCTTCAACAGCGACCAACTGCAGTCGTACAGCTACAGCCGCAGCCAGTCGGTGCACCGGGTGGCGCTCACCGTCGCCGTCGAGCGGGGGTTCTGATGCGTCGCCTCACCCGGATCACGCTCGGCCTTCTGGCGCTCACCGCCTGCAGCGACATCATCTCGCCGCCGCGGGTGGATCCCTACGAATACCGCCGCTTTGCCGAGGTCGACGGCACCCTCAAGCCGATCGCCTTCCATTGGCCACGCAGTGCGCTGCCGGTGCGGATCTACATCGCCCAGGGCGATGCCCTGCGTCCGATGCTCGACCGCGCCATCACCATGTGGGAGGGGCTCTACCTCTACGGCGAGTTCCGCGCGGAGCTGGTGGGCTCCGCGGACCAGGCCGACATCGTGGTCCAGAACGCGCGCCCGACCGGGAAGCTGCTCGCCAACTTCGAGCTCTTCTCGAGAGCCAGTCAGTGTATCGGGGAGACCATTTTCGACGCCGATGCCATCGCAGGAACGCTTCAGCTGCCGTTCGAGATCTACATCTGGGCCAAGTTTCCCGATGACCCCGCGCTGGGCACCTGCTACGAGCTCACGATGCTCCATGAACTCGGTCACGCGATCGGGATCTTCGAGCATTCGCCGAACACCGACGACCTGATGGCGATCGACCCGACCCGCAACGGCTTCTCGGAGCGCGATCGCGCCACGGCCGAAGCGGCGGCGCACCTGCCGGCGACCGTCGTGCCGGTGCGTCCCTAGCGGCCGGATCGGGAGCCCAATGCGCGCGCGATGGCCGCGAGCCGGCCTCGTCGTCGTGCTGGCGCTCAGCCTCGCCGATTGTGGCCACTCCAGCCCTGCGGCCGTCGACCCGGATCGGTGGGTCGGGCCGTGGGCCGAGGGGCCACCGGTCCAGCTCTTCCCCGGCCCCGTCGCGCTGGTGAACTTCAGCGCCGACGGCGAGGGAATCCTCTTCACCCGGCACGATCGCGAGCGTCCGCACATGCCGCGCGTGCCGGCGCGTCGCGACACCTCCGAGACGGCCCTCGGCTATCTCCCGATCGGCGGCGGTAGTGGAGTGTGGAGTCACTTCGACACGCGCCCCTCGCAGCGCGATTCGCTCAACAACATGATCACCGCCGCGTACCGTCCCGGCTCGCTCCTGGTCGAGGAGGAGACCGGCCCGATCGGACACGATGTCAATCGGCTGGACTGGCCGGTCCTCTGGCACATCGAACTGTACCAGCTCGATCCACGCGACCAGGGCCATCGACGGAAGCTCCTCGATCTCTTCGACGAGGTGGGCGGTCACGCGGTCGTGCCGGACGGCACCCTCAACTGGTTCTTCTCGCTGCAATGGGCGGGCGACGACCGCTTCGTGGGAGAGGGGGGTCACCTGCGCGTCAAGCCGGGAGAGCCGATCGAGCGACTGGGGCTCTTCGCGGGAACAATCGGTGACGGGACGACCACCCTCGAGCGGCTCGACGACCTTGCAGGTGTCGATCGCTGGTCGGTGACTGACGACGGTCAGGTGCTGCTGCAGTCGGGACACGACCTCGCCCTGCTGGGCTTCGCGGGTCGCGGTCGGCAGTCGCTCGGCACGATACCCGGCGGGCCGGAGCGGATCGTGATGACCTCGCGCTGTGACCTGGCCACGTGCTGGGCGATCGGCCGCGACCGGTCGGTCGCGTCGGCCGACTGGGAGATCTGGCGAATCGACCGATCGACCGGAGTTCCCGAGCTCGTCCGCACGGTGGGACCCTCGCCAAGCGGCGTGCCGCTGCTGCCCCCCAGCGGCGCCGATGTGATTGTGCAATTCCAGGGGATCCCCTATCGCATTGCCGGAGTCCTCTCCACGCCCTGACCGGAGTGCGCCAGGGTTTGCCCAGACCGTCGGACCGGCCCATCTTCCCGGTCTCTCCGCGGCCGAAAGCCGGCCGCGACCCGGATTCTGCCGATGGAGCCTGCATGCCCGCCAGCCGGACCGCACCGGAGCTCGCCGCACCGTCGTGGGTCACCAACGCCCGCCTGATCGAGTGGGTCGGCCAGATCGCCGCACTCACGACCCCCGACGCGATTCACTGGTGTGACGGCTCGCAGGCCGAATACGACGCGCTCTGCGAAGCGATGGTCGTGAGCGGCACCTTCGTCCGGCTCAACGCCGGGAAGCGTCCCAACTCCTTCCTCGCCTGCTCCGATCCCGCCGACGTGGCCAGGGTCGAGGACCGCACCTTCATCTGCAGCCACCGCAAGCAGGACGCCGGCCCCACCAACAACTGGGTCGAGCCGAGGGAGATGCGGACCACGCTACAGGGGCTATTCCAGGGCTGCATGGCGGGCCGCACCATGTATGTGGTGCCGTTCTCGATGGGCCCGGTCGGTTCGCCGCTGTCGCACATCGGCGTCGAGCTCTCCGACTCGCCGTACGTGGTCGTCAACATGCGGATCATGACCCGCATGGGCCGCCAGGTGCTCGATGCCCTCGGCGACGGCGAGTTCGTCCCCTGTGTCCACTCGGTGGGAATGCCGCTGGGGGCCGGCCAGGCCGACGTGCGCTGGCCCTGCAACGCCGAGCAGAAGTACATCGTCCACTTCCCCGAGGATCGCGAGATCTGGTCGTACGGCTCGGGCTACGGTGGCAACGCGCTGCTCGGCAAGAAGTGCTTCGCGCTGCGGATCGCATCGGTCATGGGTCGCGACCAGGGCTGGATGGCGGAGCACACCCTGATCCTCGGTGTCGAGGACCCCGACGGCGAACGGACCTACGTGGCCGCCGGCTTCCCGAGTGCCTGTGGCAAGACCAACTTCGCGATGCTGATCCCGCCCGCCGCCTACAAGGGATGGAAGGTCTCCACCGTGGGCGACGACATCGCCTGGATCCGGCCCGGCGACGATGGCCGGCTCTACGCCATCAATCCCGAGGCGGGATATTTCGGCGTGGCGCCCGGCACCTCGTACGACACCAATCCCAACGCGATGCGGACGATGGAGTCGAACACCATCTTCACCAACGTCGCCCTCACCGAGGATGGCGACGTCTGGTGGGAGGGGATGACCAAGGAGCCGCCGGCCAGGCTCACCGACTGGCGTGGCAACCCCTGGACTCCCGAGTCGAAGACCCCGGCCGCCCACCCGAACGCGCGCTTCACCGCCCCGGCGTCACAATGCCCCTCGATCGACCCCGACTGGGAGAAGCCCGAGGGCGTGCCGATCTCGGCGTTCATCTTCGGCGGCCGCCGCGCCACCACCGTGCCGCTGGTCACCCAGGCATTCAACTGGAATTTCGGGGTCTACCTCGGCGCCACGATCGGCTCGGAGACCACCGCCGCCGCCGCCGGTGCCGTGGGGCAGGTGCGCCGCGACCCGTTCGCCATGCTGCCCTTCTGCGGCTACCACATGGGTGACTACTTCAACCACTGGCTCCAGATGGGCCGCGGTCTCGCCGAACCGCCGCGCATCTTCTGCGTCAACTGGTTCCGCAAGGATGCCAACGGCAAGTTCATCTGGCCCGGCTTCAGCGAGAACATGCGGGTGCTCGAGTGGATCGTGAATCGGGTCCGCGGCCGCGGTGCCGCGATCGAGTCCCCGATCGGCTGGATGCCGCGCTTCGACGACCTTCGCTGGGACGGCCTCGATCTCCCGCGCGACACCTTCCTCGAACTGCAGACCGTCGACCGCGAGGCGTGGAAGGCCGAATTGCTCTCGCATCGGGAACTGTTCGAGAAGCTCTACGACCGCCTTCCCCAGGAGTTCCTCTGGATGCGCGAGCTGGTCCTCTCCTCGCTGTGGCGGAGCCCCGAGCAGTGGAGCCTGGAGCCGGAGCGGGCGTAGGAGTGAGTCCTGAGTCCTGAGAAGTGAGGACCAATCTCACGCCAGGCCAGCCGACTCTCACGACTCACGACTCAGGACTCATGACTGTCCACTTCGACGTCATCCGCGACCCGCTCTGGGACAACATCCGGCTCGAACCGGCCGCGATCGCGTGCCTCGACACCGCGGCCGTCCAGCGACTGCGCTACGTCCGTCAGCTGGGCCACGCCTTCCTCGTCTATCCCGGTGCCACCCATTCACGCTTCGAGCACGCCCTCGGTGCCTACCACCTCGCCAGGCGGGCGCTGGCCACCCTCGACGAGCGGGGCGACCTCGACGGGATCGACGAGAGCGAGCGCCTGGCGGTGCGGCTCGCGGCGCTGCTCCACGACATCGGCCACTATCCCTTCTCCCACGCCCTGGAGGAGGCCGGCTTTCCGCACCACGAGTCGCTCGGCGTGGCCCGCCTCGCCGGCGGCCCGCTGGGACGGGTGCTGCTCGATCTTGGCGGCGGGATGCTGGTGGAACGGATCGGGGCGCTGATTCGTGGTACCTCGCCGTCGCCGCTCGGCGGGCTGGTGTCCGGTTCGATCGACCTCGACAAGATCGACTATCTCTCCCGCGACGCCCGCAATTGCGGGGTCCCCTACGGCATGCTCGACGTCGACCGCCTGCTCGCCTCGCTGACACTGATCGAACGCGACGACGGCTGTCGCGAGCTCGGTGTGCACGAGAAGGGGGTGAGCGCGCTCGAGTCACTGCTCTTCGCCAAGTACCAGATGTACCGCAACGTCTACTGGCATCATGCCGTGCGGAGCGCCACCTGCATGTTCAAGCGGGCGGTGCGGGCCACCGTGGCCGCCGGGCACATCGACGCCGCGGCGCTCGCCGAGGCGACCGATGACTCGCTCGCCACCCTGCTCGAGGCCCGCGACACGACCGGGCTGGCCCGGGCGCTCCGTGAACGGCGACTCTTCAAGCGTGCCCTCGACCTCCCCGCGAGCGAGGTTCCCGACGACCTGCCATCGTGGCTCTGGGAAGATCCCGACCGGATCCAGGACGCCGAGGATCGCCTCGCCGCGTCGCTCGGACTCGCGGCCGGTGATGTGCTGGTGGATTTCCCGGCCCGGAGTGCCATGCTCGGCGTCGACTTGCCGCTGCTCACTCGCCGCGGCGATGTGGAGCGCCTCACCGACGCCGGACGACGCGGTCAGCTCGGCCTGCCCCGGGTCGCCGAGGAACTCTATCGCAGCGCCCGGCGACTGCGGATCTTCACGCGAACGCCAACGGTGATCCGGGAGATTCCGGCGGAGCTACGAGAAACGATAGACGATAGACGATAGAGGCTGGACAACTGAAGGCCGGTCTCCCGTTGGGAAGCCGGCCTTGAGTCGTCTATCGTCTATCGTCTATCGTCTATCGTCTATCGTCTGTCTATCGTTGGACCGGCATCTCCCCGGTCGGCGGCGACACTTCATCGATCTGGACCAGCACCACGGTGATGTTGTCGAGGCCGCCGCGGCGATTGGCGTCCTCGATCAGCCGGTCCACCCGGGCCTCGAGCGAACCGTCCATCTCGAGGACCTCCTTGAGGTCCTCGTCCTCGAGCATCCCGGTGAGGCCGTCCGACGCGAGCAGCATCAGGTCGCCGGCCTCGAGGGTGCCGATGTAGAGGTCGGGCACCACGTCCCCGCTCGATCCAACGCAACGGGTGATCACGTTGGCGTAGGGGTGGACCCGCGCCTCTTCGGGGGAGAGCCGGCCGGCATCGACCTGCTCCTGGACGTAGCTGTGATCCTTGGTGATCTGGGTGAGGACCCCACCGCGCAGCACGTAGGCACGAGAGTCGCCGACCTGGCCGATGAGATAGCGGCGTGGTAGCAGCGCCAGGACCGTCGCGGTGGTGCCCATCCCGCGCTTGTCATGCTCCTGGAGGGTCCGCTCGAAGATCGCCGCGTTGGCGGCTCGGATGGCGCCCACCATCTGGGCCATCAGCTCGTCGT
Organism: uncultured Gemmatimonadales bacterium; assembly: GCA_963847895.1. Taxonomy (GTDB): domain Bacteria; phylum Gemmatimonadota; class Gemmatimonadetes; order Gemmatimonadales; family GWC2-71-9; genus Palsa-1233. The sequence continues at coordinate 635,464 of CAWKBO010000009.1, read as the reverse complement.
CGCTCATCCCCCGGACCGGTTTGAACCCCTCGGCGACCAGTCGGGTCGCCATGTCGCTGGCCACCTCGCCGGCGGCATGGCCACCCATCCCGTCGGCCACCACGAAGAAGCCGCGCTCGGCGGCCATCAGGTAGGCGTCCTCGTTGCCGGATCGGACCACGCCGACATCGGTGCGGGCTGCGCAGGAGAAGCGCATCAGCCGGCCCGAATCAGGAGGAAGCCGATCAGTGCGAGCGCGGCGACCACCAGCCCGAGAATCAGCGACGGCGGCAGCGCGCGGCGCTCGGGCAGCCCGAGGTCGAAGCCCATCGGACCCGAATCAGGCTCCGGCTCCCGTCCTGGCATCGATCGCGGCGGGGAGTCCTCCCAACGATCGTGGGGCGAGAAGACCAGTTCGGCAGTGCCCAGCCGGATCGACGACCCGGACGCCAGCGGCAGCTCGCCGTGGACCGGCTCGCCGTCGACCCAGGAACCGTTGACCGAGCCCAGATCACGAAGCAGCCACACCCCACCGGCCAGGCGGAGCCGGGCGTGCTCCTCGCTCACCGAGGCGTCCGCCAGGACCACATCGTTGTCCGCTCCCCGCCCCAGCGACACGGAGGCCCGTCGGATGGTGTGCCGGGCCTCACCGGTGGCCGGGGAGCCACGCGGGATCAGGACCGCCAGGAGCGATCCGGCGGAACCGGGCACCACAGCTGACGGACGATCGGACACCGGCGATTCGAGGGGCAGGTAGGCCTCCGGAAAGGGCATACGCTGATCTGGGGGTCGGGAAAGCTATCCGGCGTCGGGCAGGCAGGGCAAGGAAAACCCTAGCCGTCGCCTCCGGGCTCCTGGTTCATCTCGATTGCCTTGAGCCCCTGGCGGACCCACCTGGAGAAGACATAGAAGCCGGCGGCAATGGTGAACCAGGTGAGGATGCAGCGCCAGATCAGCGTGTAGAGCGGGATCAGCTCCCGCGGGACGTACACGCTCATGACCGCTGCGCTGAGCACCTCGGCCACTCCCGAGGCACCGGGAGTCGGGGCGAAGTAGAGCAGGAAGGTGATCAGTGTCTGGACCAGCAGGACATCGACGAAGTGGGCCTCGATGCCGACGGCCCGGAGCGCCACGTATCCGGCCAGCAGCTTGTTGGCGTGGCTCGGTCCCGAGATGATCGTCGCCCAGAACAGCGCCAACCACCCCCGGGGCGTGTTGAAGCTCTGCATCGACTCGTGCGCGGTGTCGATCCCCTCGCGCAGTCCCTCGAGCCGGACGGCAACCCGGGTGCTGCGCCGCGACAGCATGTCGGCGATCCGATGCACGCCACGCGAGACGAAACGCGGCGCGACCATCACCACCAGCAGCAGCACGGCGAGTCCCGCGAAGATCGCCATCGATCCCTTGAACAGGTCGAGCAACGACAGCCCGAGCACCGAGCCCTTGTTGCCCAGCGCGCGACCGGCCCCGAACGCCAGCGCGAGCGGCCCCGCGATCGCGAAGAAGATCACCGTGGCGATGAACGACATCAGCACCGTCGTGAGCGCCTTGGCGACCGGGAAGCCGGTGCGCTTCATCGCGTAGATCTGCACCGGCGACGAGCCCGCCTGCATCGGGGTCATGTAGGCGCCCCATGCGCCCATCCCACCGGCGATGATCATCCCCGGCAACGACGGCCGGTCGTGCACCTCACGGCCAAGCACCCAGAGCCGGAGCCCGCCGCCGATCCAGTCCATCGACGCCAGCACCAGGCCGACCACCAGCCAGCCCCAGTGGATCCGCGACAGCGAGGCCACGAACCCGCCCGCATCGTTGCCGTAGATCAGCACGGCGATGATGCCGACCAGGGAGATGCCGATGAAGAGTTCGAAGCCGCGCCGGACGGCGCTTGGCGTGAGGAGGCGGGCCATTGGAGGGATAAGGTACTGTCCGGGGACCGGGGGGAGAAGTGAGTCGTGAGACCCGGGACGTGGGGGGAGGCACGCCACCCCCCCACGCCTCACGGCTCGGGACTCACGACTCGTTTACGTTTCACCCGTGCATCATCCCGTCATTCGCGTCGTCAACGCACGCCAGCACAACCTCAAGGGCATCACCGTCGACATCCCGCGCCGGCACCTGGTCGTGGTCACCGGGCCATCGGGAAGCGGCAAGAGCTCGCTCGCCTTCGACACGCTGTATGCCGAGGGCCAGCGTCGCTACATCGAGTCGCTGTCGAGCTACGCCAAGCAGTTCCTCGAGCGGATGCCCAAGCCGGCGGTCGACCGGCTCGAGGGGATCGCCCCGGCGGTCGCGATCGAGCAGCGCACCCCGGCGATGTCCTCGCGCTCCACCGTCGGCACCGCCACGGAGGTCTACGACTATCTGCGCCTCCTCTGGGCCCGCGCCGGCGAACCGACCTGCGTGGTGTGCGGTGCGGCGGTGGTGCGCGACACCCCGCAGAGCGTCGCCGACGCGCTCCTCGCCTCCGGCGGACGGATCCAGGTCGCCTTCCCGCTGCCGCTCATCTCGCGCAGCTCGCGCGATGCGGTGGTCGACAACCTGCGTGCCCTGGGCTTCGTCCGGATCGAGGCCGCCGGCACCGGCTACCGGCTCGACGAACTCCCGGAGACACTGTCCCTCGAGGGTGCGGAAGAGATCCTCGTGATAGTCGACCGCCTGGTGGCGGAGCCGGCCGCCGCCGGCCGGATCGCCGAGGCGGTCGCCACGGCGTTCCAGGAGGGTGAGGGGGTGGCGATCGTCCTCGCCGCCGATGGCTCGCGACGCCGATTCACCGAGTTCCCGGCCTGCAGCGCCTGCGACACCCCGGCGCCCGTCATCACGCCGGGGCTCTTCTCGTTCAACAACCCGCGCGGCGCGTGTCCCACCTGCAACGGCTTCGGGGCCGTCCTGGAGTACGACCTGTCGCTGGTGGTTCCGGACCCCGAGCGGTCGGTGCAGGGCGGCGCGATCGATCCCTGGACCAAGCCTCGCTACGAGACCCAGCGCCGTCTCGTCGCCCAGGCAACCCGCGACCTCGGGGGCGATCCCAAGGCGCCGTGGCACACCCTGGCCCCCGACGTGCGCGAGACGCTGCTCCGCGGCAAGGTCGGCAAGTACCTCGGCATCTTCCCGTTCCTCGAGCGGCTCGAGAAGAAGCGCTACAAGCAGTACATCCGGGTCTTCCTCCGCCAGTACCAGCTGGCGCACACCTGCCCCGACTGTGGCGGGGCACGTCTGCGCCCCGAGGTGCTCGCGGTCAAGCTCGACGGTGCATCGATTGCCGACGCCGCACAGCGCACGGTTGACGAACTCGCCGGTTGGCTCACGGCGCTCGACCTCGGCCCAACCGCACGGCAGATCGCCGGGCTGGTGCTCGAGCAACTCGAGGGGCGGATCGACTACCTCCGCGACGTGGGGCTGGGCTATCTCACCCTCGACCGCCAGACCCGGACGCTGTCGGGCGGCGAGGCGCAGCGGATCGCGCTCGCGAACGCGCTCGGCTCGCGGCTCGTCGACGCCCTCTATGTCCTCGACGAACCGTCGATCGGTCTCCATCCGCGCGATACCGATCGACTGCTCGGCCTGCTGCGGCGGCTGCGCGATCTCGGCAACACCCTGGTGGTGGTGGAGCACGATGTCGCCGCGATCCGCGGCGCCGACTGGATGATCGAGCTGGGGCCCGGCGCCGGTGAGCAGGGTGGCGAGCTGGTCTACGCCGGGCCGGTCGACGAGGCCACCGACACGCTCACCGCGCGCTACCTGAACGGCCGCAAGCGGATCGGCGTGCCGAGCCGGCGCCGACCGGTCGATGGCGCCCGGCTCCGGATCCGCGGCGCCACGCTGCACAACCTCCACGGCGTCGACGCCGAGATCCCGCTCGGCACCCTCACCGCCGTCACCGGCGTGTCGGGCTCCGGGAAGAGCACCCTGGTGCACGACGTCCTGCTGCGCCAACTCGAGCGGCGACTCCACGGCGAGGACAGCGCCAAGGCCCATCTCGGCGAGGCGGTCGGCCGTGTCACCGCCCTCGACGGATGGCAGGCGCTCAAGGCCGTCGCCGTCGTCGACCAGACCCCCATCGGCCGCACACCACGCTCCAACCCGGTCACCTACATCAAGGCGTTCGACGAGATTCGCGAACTCTTTGCGGACCAGCCACTCAGCCGCCGCCGCAAGTACACGCCGGGCACCTTCTCCTTCAACGTTGCCGGCGGACGCTGTGAGGCATGCGAGGGCGCCGGGCATGTGCAGGTCGAGATGGTCTTCCTCGCCGACGTGTACGTGCCGTGCGAGATCTGCCGCGGCACCCGCTACAAGCGCGAGGTGCTCGATGTGAAGATCCAGGGGCACTCGATCGCCGACGTGCTCGACTGGAGCATCGACGAGGCGATCCGCCGCTTCCGCCACCAGCCCAGGCTCGGCGCGGCGCTCTGGCAGCTGCAGCAGGTGGGCCTCGGCTACCTGCGACTCGGGCAGCCCGCCACCACCCTCTCGGGCGGCGAGGCCCAGCGACTCAAGATCGCTCGCGAGCTGATCTCGGCCCAGAAGAAGGGCGGCCGCAAGCTCTACCTGCTCGACGAGCCAACGACCGGCCTCCATCTCGACGACGTCCGTGTCCTGATCGGCGTCCTCGATCGCCTCGTCGACGCCGGCCACACCGTGGTGGTGATCGAGCACCACCTGGATGTGATCAAGCGGGCCGACTGGGTGATCGACCTGGGCCCCGAGGCCGGCGAGGCCGGCGGCGAGATCGTGGCCATGGGAACCCCGGAGCAGGTCGCGGCCTCACCGCGCAGCATCACGGGGGCGTACCTCAAGGAAGTCCTGAGTCCTGAGTCCTGAGACGTGGGGGGGGAAGACACCGCATCCCCCCCACGTCTCAGGACTCAGGACTCACTTCCCTGCACCATCGCCTGCCACAACGCCTCCACGTGCCGCCGCTCGGTGCGAAAGGCGCCAATCGACACCCGGATCGCGTAGCGGCCATCCAGCGTGGTGTGGGACAGGAACGATGCGCCGCCGGCATTGACACCGGCGAGCAGCGCGGCGTTGTGCCGGTCGAGCGCGGCCGCATCATCGCGAAGCGAGGGCGGCACGTGGCGGCAACAGACCAGGCCCAGCGGCACCGGGGCGAGGAGTTCCCAGTCGGGGGCATCGGCCACCCACGCGGCGAACTCCCGCGCCAGCGCGAGGTGCTGGCGGTACAACGCCCGCAACCCTTCGGCCCCGTAGCTGCGAAGCACGAACCAGAGCTTGAGCGCCCGGAAACGCCGACCGAGCGGAATCCCCCAGTCACGAAAGTTGACCACTTCCGGATCGTGGCTGGTGCGCAGGTACTCGGGTTGGGTGCTGAAGACCTGTTGGAGCAACCCGGCATCCTTCACGAAGTGCGCGGTGCAATCGAAGGAGGTCATCAACCACTTGTGCGGGTTGGTCACGTAGGAATCCGCCAGCTCCACTCCGTCGAGCAGCGGGCGGACCTCGGGGAGGATCGCCGCAGTGCCCCCGTAGGCGGCGTCCACGTGGTACCAGGCCCCCGCCGCATTGGCGAGGGTGCCGATCGGTCGGAGCGGGTCGCACGCCGTCGACGAGGTCGTCCCCATCGTGGCACAGACGATCCCGGGGACAAGCCCCCGCTCCCGATCGTCGGCGAGCGCCGCCGCCAGGAGCTCGGTGCGCATCGCGAACTCTCCATCGGTGGGGATCACCCGGCAACGATCGCCGGGGATCCCGGCCAGCCGCGCCGCCTTGGGCACCGACGAGTGCGCCTCGGCCGACCAGTACGCGGTCATCCGCCCGGCGTCGGCACCGAGTCGCTCCCGGGCGGTGATGAACGCCACCAGCGTCGCCGAGGACGCCGTGTCCTGGATCACCCCCGTGAAGGTCTCCGGAAGGCCCAGAAGCTCCCGCAGCCACACCATCACGACCTGTTCCAGCTCGGTGGCCGCCGGCGAGGTGACCCAGCTCATGCACTGGGCACCGAGCCCGGCGCGTGAGCATCTCGCCCAGGACCGAAGGCGGCGAGGCGTTGGAGGGGAAGTAGCCGAACCAGCCGGGATGGCCCCAATGGGTCATCCCGGGAACGATCAGCTGCTGGAAGTCGGCGAAGACCTGCGCAAACGGCTCCCCGTGTTCGGGAGCCGTGGCAGGGAGCGCGGCACGGATCGCCCCGGGCCTGGTGTCGGGGAGCACCCGCTGGTGCTCGAGGTCACGCCAGTAGTCGGCGATCCAGTCGACGACCTCGTGACCATGCCGGCGGAACGCTTCGGGGTCTACTTCTCTTCCTTGAAGTTCACGTGGCGCTTGAGCATCGGATCGAACTTCCGCAGCTCCATGCGCTCGGGGTGCTTCTTGGGATTCTTGGTGGTGACATACATGTAGGCGCTCTCGGTGCTCCGGAGCTTGACCTGCACGCGACCCTTCTTGGCCATGGTGTCGTCTCCTCGGGCTTACCAGGAGGCCTTGCGCACGCCGGGGATCTTCCCCTCGAGCGCCATCTCGCGGAACGCGATCCGCGACAGGCCGAAGCGGCGGACGAACGCCCGGGGCCGCCCGGTCATCTGGCAGCGATTGCGGATCCGGGTCGGCGAAGCGTTGCGCGGCATCGCCTGGAGCTTGCGGGTGGCCTGCTCCTTGTCGACCGGACCGGCCTGCTGGTCGCGGATGATCGCCTTGAGGCGCTTGCGCTCCTCGTTCCACTTGGCCGCCAGCTTGATCCGCTTCTTGTTGCGCATCAATGAGCTCGTCTTCGCCATCTGCCGCCTGCTCCTGCTCGCCGATTGGGATGGGTTGACCGGGAAGGTCCCGGACCCAAGCCCTTAAAAATGCCCCGGAATCGGCTCGAAGGGAAGGGTCCCCCCGTTACGGGGCCAGGTCGGTGGTTACCAGGGCGCCGGTCTCGAGGTTGTACCGGGCCAGCCAGCCATCGGAATCCCCCAGGGCGGTCAGTTCGGTCGCGGCATCCGAGGGATCGAAGTCGGCCCGGCCGTAGAAGCGGCCCACCGCCCAGACCGTGGCCAGGTCGTCGAGTGCCAGTCCGTAGGCGATCGACTGGAGACCCGACCCGCCGACGACGCCGCCCACCGGGGCGACCCAGGCGTAGTTCCCCGCCGAGGTGAAGGCGTAGACGAAGAAGTCGCCGGCACCGCCGGTCCCCCGGGCGGTCACCAGCCGGGCCCCCGCGCCCGGGTCGAAATCGACGGTTTCCTGGAAATAGCCGGTCATCACGATCCGGCCCGAGATGTGGCGGGCCAGCCCGGTGACCCCCTCACTGCCCAGGCCGCCGATCGAGCGCACCAGGCCATCGTAGCCACCGGCCACCGGCTCGTAGCGGGCGAGGAAGATGTCGGCCGCCCCCTGGCTCACCAGCAGGGCGGCTCCGGCGCCCGGGTCGAGGTCGGCGGTGCCCTCGTAGCTGCCGGCCACCAGCAGGTTGTCGTTGGCATCGGTCGTGAGCGCCGTCGCGCGATCCTCGAGCGGGCCACCGGCGCGCTCGGCCCAGCGCAGCCCGAGCAAGCCGGTGTAGCGCGCGATCGCGATATCGGCGCCTCCGGCACTGACCAGCAGCAGCGGCGACAGCGCCGATCCGAAGGTCGCAGTGCCACGAATCTCGCCGACCGCGGTCACATCTCCGCCACCCTGCACCATCACGGCGGCGAAGAGGTCATCTTCGGGCCCGCCTCCCTGGGAGACACCGACGAAGCCACCGTCGCTGGTGTAGCGCGCAACGAACGCGTCGGTACCGCCGCGCGAGACCAGCAACGCCGCGCCACCGGTCGGGTCGAAGTCGGCGGTGCCACGAAACAGACCCGCGACCACGATCGATCCGTCGGCATCGACCGCCACCGCGCGCGCCTCGTCGTCGTCGCTGCCGCCGATCAGGTGGGCCCACTGGCAGCTTCCGGTTGCACTGATCTTGGCAATCAGGATGTCGCGCCCGCCGGGACCGGCCAGCGTGCCGCCGCCGCAGCTGCCGCCTCCCGATCCGTAGCCCACCACCACCACGCCACCGTCGGGGGTGGCCGCTTCCGCGGTGGGCACCTCGGTGCCACTGCCACCGAGCTGCACCACCCACTGGAAAACGCCACCGAGGGAGTACTTGGCGATGCCGATGTCCTGGGCACCGAAGGAAGTCTTCGCAGCGACGCCGTCGCCCTGGTCGAAATCGACTCGACCGGTGAACCAGCTCGCCACCACGACACCGTCACCGGTGTAGGCCACCGCCCGGGCCTCTTCGGGCTGGGTACTCCCGATCCGGAACGGCACCGCGAGCGTGGCGCTCGGCGGAGGTCCACCATCGCCGCCACCGGGACCGGTGGGTCCAGTGGGATCGGGCTCGAACGGGCCGCAGGCGGCGGCCAGCGCCAGCACTGCGAGAGAGGTCAGGCGGAAGTGTCGGGGCATGGCTACACAGTATCGGGCAAGAGCCGCGCCGCCAAGATCCGTGCGACACCAGAAAGCGGCGAGTCCACCATGGTGATGGACTCGCCGCCTGGACTCCCGAGGAGGGACTCGAACCCCCGACCCGCTGATTAACAGTCAGCTGCTCTACCGACTGAGCTACTCGGGATCGTCGCGCCACCGCATGGTCTGGTGCGCGCGAGGCGGCAAGCTAGCGGTCGAGCCCCCGCGCGGCAAGCACCGCATCCGCAACCACAACCAGCGAGGATACCGTCGTTTCCCTGATCACGCCAGCAGCGGTGGCCCGGTCACCTCGACCAGGCAACGCCGCCATTCTGGCACAATCGATTGCAGAAACCGCCGATTCGGCCTTCTCCACATCAAGAATCGATCGCATTGCCACATCATCACTTGCGGTCGTACGTGAGCAAACGCTCACAATCGCCAAAGTGATGTGAGTACTCGCTACTCCACCTGAGTGATCATGTCCGCCGTTCCGGCCGGTTTGCCGTCCACGTGGCACGCCGTAAACCGTTATCATTTGCGTATTTACGCCATTTCGTCACTTCCATTTGGCGTCCCGTTCGCTAGCTTCCGCCATGCCTTTGACCCCGCTTCTCGGGCACCGGGACCTGCGCCGTCGACTGTCGGCAGCCATCGCCGCCAACCGACTCCCTCAGGTCCTCCTTGTTACCGGGCCGAGCGGGGTGGGAAAGCAGCGACTGGGACTCTGGCTTGCCGAGCGACTGCTCTGCACCGTCGGCGAGGACGAGCCCTGCGGTCGCTGTGTCTCCTGCCGACGGGTGCTGGAACTGGCGCACCCCGACGTCCATTGGTTGGTGCCGGTTCCCCGCCCCAAGGCCGGGGAGCCGGACAAGCAGGTCGAGGAGGTCGCCGAGTCACTCGAGGCGGTGATGGCCGAACGGCGAACCGGTGGCGCTTGGGGTGCACCGGACGGGATGGCGAGCCACGGCATTGCCTCGGCGCGGCTGCTGCAGCGCCGGGCGGCGCTCACCGCCGCCGAAGGAGGTTGGCGCATCTTCATCGTCGGACGCGCCGAGCGGCTGGTGCCGCAGGAGTCCAGCCCCGAGGCCGCCAACGCGCTGCTGAAGCTGCTGGAGGAACCGCCCGAGCGGGCGCTCTTCGTCCTGACCACCGCCGAACCCGGCCTGGTGTTGCCGACGATCCGCTCCCGGGCGGTACCCGCTCCGGCTCGGTCGGCTCGACGACGCCGAGGTTCGGGCCGCGGCGGAGGCCCGCGGGGTCGCCGCGGACGATCAGGCGATCGCATCGGCCCGAGGGTCGATCGGCCGCCTCCTGGCCGGAGCCGACGCCGGACGCGGCGCGGCACGGGCCGCCGCCGACACGGTGCTGGCCGCGGTCGAGGGAACGGCCGCCGACCGGGCGGTGTTGGCACTTCGGCAAGGGCTCTCGGGGGCACGGGGCGACTTCACCCTGCTCCTCGACGCCCTGGCCGGGCGGTTCGCCGAGCGGGCCCGTGAGGCGGCATCGCGACCGGCGGGTCGGCGTCAGGCGGCGCGGGCGGCCGAGGCGATCGAACGGGTGATGGCCACGCGTGAGCAGGCGCAGGGCAACGTCAATCCGCAGCTGGCCCTGGCAGGGCTGGTCGAGGAACTCGCCGAGCTGGAGGCGGCATGACGCTATCGCATCTCGATGCGGCCGGTCGCGCCAGGATGGTCGACGTCAGCGGCAAGCCGGTCACTGCGCGCCGGGCCGTTGCCGAGGGCGAGGTCCGGATGTCGGCCGAGGCGTTTGCGCTGGTGCGCGACGCGTCGAGCGCCAAGGGCGACGTCATAGCGGTGGCCGAGCTCGCCGGGGTGATGGCGGCGAAGCGGACCGGCGACCTCGTCCCGCTCTGCCATCCGGTGCCACTTGACCGGGTGGAGGTGTCGGTAGAGCCGGTGGCCGATTGGCCCGGCGTGCGGGTGACCGCGACGGTTCGCGCCGAGGCGCGGACCGGTGTGGAGATGGAGGCCCTCGTGGCCGTGAGTATCGCCTGCTGCACTGTGTACGACATGGTGAAGTCGGCGGATCGGGGCGCGTGGATCACGGCGATCGGCGTCCTCGAGAAGACCGGAGGCACGGGCGGGACCTGGCGTGCCCCGGGTTTGAACCCTTTGAAGGAGTAGGAATGATCAAGCGCATGTTGGTGAAGGGTGCCGTGCTCGCCACGGCGACACTCGCCCTGGCAGGGCTGGCCTCCGTGGCCTCGCTGCTGTCGGGGGACCTCGAGTTCGCCGCCGACCAGCCGGTTGCCGCGCCAATTGACTCCGCCTCGGCCCTCGCGGTCGCGCAGGACCAGCTCGCCGACACACAGGGCGAGCTCGATCGCGCGCACCGGATCCTCGAGTTCTCGGGGCGATACAAGATCCCGGCCGACCTCGCGTCGCGGATCTACGACCATGCCACCGATGCCGGGATTCCCCCGGCCCTTGGCTTCCAGCTGGTGAAGATCGAGAGTGGCTTCACCAACTCGGCCACCAGCTACGCCGCCGCGGTCGGGCTGACGCAGTTGATGCTCCCCACCGCGCGCTCCTATGAGCCGACCGTGAGCGCCACCGACCTGATGAATCCCGATGTGAGCCTTCGGATCGGCTTCGCATACCTGAAGGACCTCCTCAAGCGCTACGACAACGACCTGCCGCTGGCGCTCGAGGCCTACAACAAGGGGCCGACGCTCGTCAGCGCCCAGATGGAGGAAGGTCTCCAGGTCACCGGCAAGTACAGCAATGCGGTGCTGGGTGGGATGCGGAAGGGGACGTAAGCAGCGATAGACGATAGACGATAGACGTGGGATTGACTGCGGGGCCGGCATCGCGCTTCGATGCCGGCCCCGCAGTCAATCCCACGTCTATCGTCTATCGTCTATCGTCTATCGTCTATCGAGTCCGACCTACCAACCGGCCCTATCCCGGAATCTTCAACCGCTGCCCCACCCGGATCGTCGAGCGGCGGCCGAGGCCGTTCTCGCGCACCAGCGCACTCTGGGCCACACCATAGCGCTCGGCGATCTCACCCACCGTGTCACCGGGCTGGACCACATAGCTGCGCTCGGTGCGGGCCGGCGCCCCAGCGGCGATGGTGAGCTTCTGGCCGGCACGAATCAGCCCGCTCGAAGGCAACCGGTTGGCGCTGCGAATCGAGGCCTGGGTCACGCTGTACTTCGCCGCGATCCCGGAAAGGGTCTCGCCACTTCGCACGATATGGGTGAGCGGTCCCCGCCGCGTCGGCTCGCCCTCGCGAACGAGTGCCTCGGGCAGTGAGCTCCCCGAGACCGGGATATAGAGGGTGGTGCCGACCTGAAGCGACCGGGCCCGTGCCACCCGGTTGGCCGACATCAGCGTCCCGGTCGAGACCCCATAGCGCTTGGCGATCCCCGACACCGTCTCGCCCCGTCGCACCACGTGGGTCATCACCGCCGGCCGCTTGGTGGGTGGCACCTTGGCATAGGCCTCGGCCACCCGCTCGGCGCTGCCGGCGGGGAGGCGCACCGGATAGGGGTCGCCCGGCGGCGTGATCCCGCGCAGGATGTGGGGATTGAGCTCGCGGATCGCATCGAGGGTGGTGTCGGCCAGCTTGGCGACCAGGTCGAGTCCGGTGCCGCCCTGGACCATCACGCTGTCGAGCGGGAACGGCTCCACCGAGTCGGGCACCTCGAAGCCGTAGCGCTCCGGCGCCTTGGCCACCAGTGCCGCAGCGATCAGCTTGGGAACGTAATCCTTGGTCTCCTGCTTGAGCAGCCGCGTGCCGGCCAGCTCGAAGAACATCTCGTCGCTCGCCGGGTCGATCGCCTCGTCGCCGGCGCCCTGTTGCAGCGCCGCGATCTGGACCAGGCCACGACCGACGCGCCCGGCACCGCCGTTGTAGGCCGCCGCCGCGAGGAAGTGCGACCCGAACCGGTCGGTGAGGTCCTTGAGGTGCCGCGCCGCGGCATCGGTCGCCTTGATCGGGTCGCGCCGCTCGTCGACCCACGGATCGACTCGCAACCCGTAGCCCCGGCCGGTAGCGGCCATGAACTGCCACATCCCCACCGCCCGGGAATGGCTCACCGCGATCGGTGAGAAACCGGACTCGATCAGCGCGAGATAGACGAGGTCGCCCGGCAGTCCCTGATCCTGGAGCCGTTCGCGGGCGAACCCCTCGAAGCGCGGCATCCGGTCGAGCCAGATCTGGAAGCGGTCGTGTGCCTTGCCGGTGAAGTAATCGAGATAGTACTGGACCCGGGGCTGGTCGGCGTACGAGGCCACATCGAGGTCCCACATCGGCTCATCATCGCCGAGGTCCAACTCGGGCATCGAGTCGGTGACGGCCAGTCGCGAGAGCGAATCGAGCGCCTCGGCATCGGCGGCCGAATCGGCCACCGCACGGGGCCGCCGTGGCGGCCGGGCGGCAATGGTCCGCTCCCCTCGCCCCGAAGCCGCCGATGAACCGGCCGGAGGCGGCCCCGCAGGCGTCGGGTCGGACTCGACCTGCATGTGGCCGCATCCGGCGACGGCAAGCAGCAGGGCCGCGAGCGCTGCTCGGGTCATCCGGAGACTCCAGTCAAGAGGCGATATCGCGAGGATCGGCCGTGGGCACCGGATCCTGTACGGCCGGCACCATTCGAAAGATGCGCGCGACCGGCTCCGGGTCGCGTCACGCCGTGAGACGTTGCCGAAGCGCGGAGGCCAGGTCATCCTGGCTCAGGGCATCGGCTCGCGCAAACAGCGCTGCCTTGGAGGGAGAGGTGATCTCGAGGGGAACCCAGACACGCCGGGGTTCGGGGCTCCGGGAGCGGAAACCCGCCACCAGAGTCCAGTCGTCCGAGCCGGGTCGCCGCTCGACGGCGACCGAAACGGCCCATTCGCGATCATCGAGCGCCAGGGTTCGCCAGGCCATGCGCTTTCGGGGGGCTACAGGATGAGCGGAGACCGCACCGGGGGGAGCACGGTGGCCCCAAGCGGGCCAACCATCAATAGTTAGGGTCGGACGGCTCAACTGGCAAGTGAAGGGGAGGACGGAGGGCGGAACGACGGAGGGCGGAGGGCCAGCTCCTCGTCCCGTCCTCCTACCCCCGCACCAGCTCCCGGAACGCCTCCAGGAGCCGGGCGGTCACCGGCCCCATCCGCCCGGTGCCGATCTCCCGGGCATCGACCTCGCGCACCGGCACCAATTCGGTGGCGGTGCCGGTGAGGAAGACCTCATCGGCGGTGTACACGTCGTAGCGGTTGAGGTACTCCTCGCGCACCGGCACGCCGAGTGTGCCTGCCAGCTCGATCACCACGTCACGGGTGATTCCCTTGAGGATTCCGGCACTCGGAGGCGGCGTGCGCAGCACGCCGTCGGTGACCACGAAGACGTTCTGCCCCGAGGCCTCGGCCACGAAGCCGCCGGCATCGAGCATCAATACCTCATCGGCACCGGCGGTCCCGCCCTCATACTTGGCCATCACGTGCGCGAGGTAGTTGAGCGACTTGACCCGCGGCGACACCGCCTCGCGGTGCGGCGTCGGTGTGCCGGCGGTCACCACCCGCAGCCCGGCCTCGAGCTTTTCGCGGGGGAACATCTTCAGCTCGTCACAGATGATGATCAGCGACGGATCGTGGCACTTGCGCGCATCGATGCCGAGATCTCCCTCGCCGCGCGTGACGACATGGCGGAGATACGCCTCCCCGAAGCCGGCGCGCGTGACCAGCTCCATCGTCACCGCCTCGATCTCCTCGATCGACCGCGGGACGGCCAGCGCGATCGCCTTGGCCGAGTCGAAGAGCCGTTCGAGGTGGGCCCGCATGCGGAAGACGCGGCCATGGTAGGTCCGCATCCCCTCGAACACGCCGTCGCCATAGAGCAGGCCGTGATCGTAGACCGAGATCCGCGCGGAATCCCGATCATGGAAGGTGCCGTTGATCCAGATGGTGGCGGGCATGGCGAGGCCGGTGGTCGATGGTCGATGGTCGACCGGTTCGAAAACGGAGCCGGGGGTTCCATGGGGGCGGTGGGGCTCGAACCCACGACCTGCCGGTTAAAAGCCGGTTGCTCTGCCAGCTGAGCTACACCCCCGCGACAAAGATAGCCTCCGCCCGGAGATGACACACGCCGCACCGCGAGCGGAGCGAATCGGGAACCTCTCCGACGTCGGTGCGGTAGGACGCTACGGTCTTGCGCACGGCGTCGAGCTGGTGGCCGCTCCCGGGACCGGGGAGCGAATCCCCACCGGACAGCGCTTGGGGACGCGCATCCGCCCCGCCGCCAGGCGGCGTGGCGAGTTGCTCAGTCCGCTCGGTGAAACGATCGTCGCGATGCCCCCGTTCACTTTTCAGCCGGCCGAACTCACCCTGGTGTTCGACATGCGAGCCGGCACGATCGAGGAGACCGTTGGGTAGAATCGTCATCATCACCGGGACCGACACCGATGTCGGCAAGACCTGGGTCGGTTGCCAACTCGCCGAGGCGCTCCGTGAACGCGGTGTGCTCGTCCGCACGGTCAAGCTGGTGGAGACCGGAACGTCGGTCGAGACGAGCCTCGAGGAGGACGGAGTCAAGCTGGCCCAGGCCGCGGGACAGGACGAGCCGCGGGCGGCACTCCGCCGCTACCGCACCGCCGTCGCGCCAGCCGAGGCCGCCGACCTCGAGCAGCGCCCGCTCGACCTCAACGTAGTCGAGGCGCAGATGATGGCGGTGGTGAGTGGCGCCAGGGTGACCCTCGTGGAGGGAGCCGGTGGGCTCTTTTCCCCGCTCACCTGGCAGCGCAACCTGCTCGACGTCGCCCGCAAGCACGCCGCGCCGGTGCTGGTGGTCGCCGCCGACAAGCTCGGCACCGTCAACCACACGCTGCTCACCCTTGGGATGCTCGACCTTTCGGGTGCGCGCTACCTGGGAGTGGTGATGAACGCGTTGCCCGAAGGCGACGACCGCGCCAGGGGGCTCAACGCCACCGCGCTCCGCAAGGTGCAGCCGGGGCTGCGCGTCGCGGAGACGGCACGGGACGGCTGGGTCGACGAAGTGCTGGAGTGGCTCAAGGACTGAACGGTCGGGGCTATGGCGCCTCGGCCTTGGCCGGCGCCAATGTGTAGAGGAGCCAGTCACCCTTCTTGCGATCGTCCTTCGATGGGTCGATGCCGTCGAGCGACTGCACCGGGATCGCCGAGATCACCATCACCCTGGCCGCCGGCATCCGGCGCTTCACCCGCGCCGCGGTGCCGAGCGTGTAGTCGGAATGGAAGGCGCCGTTGAGGTGCACCACGATCGGCGTCGGACCCGCGGTGCGCCGCGCCGCCACGATCGACTCGGCCATCGTCTCGTCCTTGACGCACTGCGACTGGAAATAGCGCTCCATCGCGGCGTCCTTGGCCGCCTGATCGTCGCCCGGCACGTGGGCCGCCATCGTCTCACGGAACTTGTCGAAGTAGTCGTCGTGGTTGCAGCCGAACTCGGCCGCGGCCCAGCCGCGGTGCTCGCCCAGCGAGTCGATGGCGGCGAGACCCTGGCGGGCCACCGCACTCGCCACCGGTCGCGGCACGTTGGCGGCGATCACCGGCCAGCCGTGCGCCTTGGCCCAGACCACCGCCGGGCGATAGTCGGTGGCGTAGCGCGGCCATGGCCGCGCCTCGGCCATGAGCGAGTCCTCGGGAAGCCGTCCGGCCAGGTAGGCATCGACCACCGGTTGCACATCGCGCTCGAACATCTCCATCGACAGGACCACCGGGCGACGTCTGACGATCGCCTCGACCAGCGCGCGTTCCATCGCGTGGGTGCCGGGATCGTCGTGCTGCTCGCCGAGGAAAACCACATCGGCCGTGGCCGCGCGGGCCGCCAGGTCCTCGAAACCGACCCAGCGCTTCTGGTCGGTGTCGTAGACCCGATGCGGGGTCCAGCGCGGGATGGTGTCGTGGTTGACCATCGTGGCCATCGCGGACCGATGGGTCTGGTCGTCGGGCATCGCCCCGGTCGGGGCGGCGGCCTGGGCCTGGGCGGCGAGGAGGAGAAGTGCGATCATGGCGCAACAGATCCCGCCGTCAGAGCGATCGGGATCGGCGTGGGCTCCGGCCACGGGTTGGTCAATGGCCAATGGTCAATGGTGAATGGTCAATGGTGAATGGTGAATGGGTGAGGCCGCGGGCCCCTGCCCCGTACCCGTCCCCCTCCCAACCCCCCATTCACCATTCACCATTCACCATTCACCCCAGCTCCAGCACTCCCTGCCCCAGCGCCGTCTGGCAGAACTGGATCCGGTGGTGGGGCGTGAGTCCCTGCTCGCGGAGCGCCGCGATGTGCCCGGCGAGCCGTAGCCGGCGTTCGACTCCCAGCCGTAGCCGGGTCGACGCAGGGCGAGGCGCTGCATCAGGCGGTCGCGGGCCACCTTGGCGAGCAGCGAGGCGGCGGCGATCGCGTGACACTGTTGGTCGCCCTTGACCACCGCCTCGTGCGGCTCGCCGAGCTCCGGCACGGGCAAGCCGTCGAGACAGACCAGCGCCTCGACCGCGCCGAGCCGGCGGCGGCAGCGCAGCAACGCGCGACGCATCGCCAACGCCGTGGCCCGCCGGATGTTCAACCGGGCGATCTCGGTCACGCTGGCGGCTCCGAGCCCCCAGGCCATCGCCCCGGCGGTGATCGCCTCGACCAGGTGCTCACGGCGGCCGCGATCCTTCACCAGCTTGGAATCCTGGACGCCGTCGATCGCGCCGTGGTCGGCCGGGAAGACCACCGCCGCCGCGACCACCGGCCCCGCGAGCGGCCCGCGCCCCACCTCGTCGATCCCGATGAGGAGCAGGTCGCGCGACCAGGCGAGGCGTTCGTGGCGCAGGAGGTCTGACGCGAGAGGCATGGTGGAAGGTAGGGACGATAGACGATAGCATAGACGATAGACGATAGACGATGGAGGATAGACGATAGAGGATAGACGATAGACGATCGCGGGGGCCAGTTCTCGAATGGAGCCCGCTGCGGTGAGAAGCGCGTCGAGGGCAGGCGTCTATCGTCTATCGTCTATCGTCTATCGAAAGAACCGGCTCGCCCAGCACGTCCATCTTCGGCCGGACGCCCAGTCCGGGTTCGCGCGACGCCGCCAGGCGTCCGTGCTGCCGCGCGGCGCGCCGTCGGCGATCGACACCGTCACGTACGAATTGAAGTCGGTGGCCGTGAAGAGCAACGCCGTGGGCGTGCTGTGGGCCAGGTGCGCGATCGCCGCAGTGGTGATGTCGCCGCCCCAGGTGTCCTCGATCGTCATCGCGATCCCCGAGGACACGCAGAGATCGCGAATCTGCCGCGCCCGGGTGAGGCCGCCCACCTTGGAGATCTTGAGGTTGATCACGTCCATCGCCTGGTCGGCGATCGCACGGATCACCATGCCGAGCCCGTCGATCACCTCGTCGAGCACGAACGGCCGGTTGGTGTGGCGCCGCACCGCGAGACACTCCTCGTAGCTCGGGCACGGCTGCTCGAGGTACACATCCACATCGCGCACCGCGTCGGCCACTCGCAGCGCCTCGTGCTGGCTCCAGCCGGTGTTGGCATCGGCGATCAGCTTGTCGCCGCGCTCGAGCACGGCGGCCGCGGCCCGGATCCGCTCGATGTCGGTGTCGGGATCGCCGCCCACCTTGAGCTGGAAGCGGCGATAGCCCTCGGCCCGGTAGGTGGCGATCTTCGCCGCCATCGCCTCTGGGGCCTCCTGGGAGATGGCGCGATAGAGCACAAAGTCGTCGCCGACATGGCCACCGAGCAGTGTCGCGACCGGAAGACCCGCCGCCTGGCCGAGCAGGTCCCAGCACGCCATGTCGATGGCCGACTTGACGTAGGGATGGCCACGCATCGCTGCGTCCATCCGGCGGTTGAGCACGTCGAGCGCCAGCGGGTCGGCACCGAGCAGTTGCGGCGCGAGCTCGGCGATGCCGGTTCGCGCCCCCGCGGCGTAGGCCGGCAGGTAGGCGGGGCCCAGTGGGCAGACCTCTCCCCAGCCGGTGAGTCCGGTGTCGGTCTCGACGCACACCACGGTCGAGTCGAACACCGACACGGCGTTGCCGCCCGACCACTTGTAGCTCCCCTCGTGGAGCGGCAGGTCGACCTGGTAGGCGCGGATAGCGCGGATCTTCATGCGGGGTTGCCCTCGTCGAGCCGGGATGAGCGATAGAGCGTGGCGGCGGTGTAGAGGAGCACCGCCACCACCACCCAGAGCAGGAGTGTCACGTCGAGTTCCTTGACGATGAAGGCCGCCACCAGCACGCCCGGGACACCACCGATGGCGAGACCCAGGGCGGTGCGCCGCGAGAAGCGCCCCGACCGGTAGAAGCGCCAGGCCGCGAGCGGCAGCATCAGCGACGCCGACGTGGCCATGATCGGGAACACCGCCCGCGGCGACATGCCGAGCAGGTAGGTCACTGCCATCGTCGGGGCGTAGTTGCCGATACCGAGCGAAATGATCGCGCCGATGATCGCGCTGGCGATCACCGCGGCCGCGAGGGCGATGCCGCGAAGCCCGATCGCGTCGCCGCCCGACGGAAAGATGCTCACCTGCCGCAGCACGATGAACGCGGCGGTCACCAGCAGCGCGATCGCCATCCCCCGCTGGATCGCCCGTCGAGGCCAGTGCGCCACCCGGCCGGCGGCGAACCACGCGCCGAGGCCGGCCGCGATCACCATCAATGCCATCGTGACCCAGTCGACCTTGATGATCGAGAGGAACAACCCCGCCTCGAGCATCGTGGGGATCGCGTGTCCCACGTTGAGGGTGCCCGGGATGTCGCCGTCGTCGACGATGCGGCCAAGCTTGAGCGCCGCGGTGGTAGTGGCAAACGACCCGACCCCGAGTGTGTCGAGGAAGTCGGTGACGAAGCCGAGGCCCAGGAGGCCGGCGAAGGGGAAGCGACGGGACATCGAGGACGCCTGCGGTGAGGGATCGGTCAATGTCGATGGTCGATGGTCAATCGTCAATGCGACAAGGGGCCCCGGTGCAGCAGCCGGAGCCCCCATCCACTCATCGACTCACTCAGCCCTCGACCACCCTACCGATCCCGCTTCTCGCGGATCCGGGCGGCCTTGCCGCTGAGCTTCCGGAGGTAGTACAGCTTGGCGCGCCGCACCCGACCGCGGCGCACCACCTCGATCGTGGCCCAGACCGGGGCGTGGAGCGGGAAGACACGCTCGACACCCACACCGGCCGACACCTTGCGCACCGTGAAGGTCTCGCCGAGCCCGCCGCCGCGCCGGGCGATCACCACGCCCTCGAACGCCTGCAGTCGGGTCTTGTCACCCTCGGTGACGCGGACCATCACCTTGACCGTGTCGCCGGCGTCGAACTTCGGCACATCCGTCCGCAGCCCCTCACGTGACACCTGATCCATCAGTTCCATGCCCATCGGATCCTCCTTCCCGCGCCTCCGCGCGATTGCTGCGTCAGGACTTCGCGCCCCCATCGTGGCGCTCCGTTGCCTCGAACGTCGCCCACAGGTCGGGACGCCGTTCCCTCGTGAGCCGCTCCGCCTCCTGCTGCCGCCATGCGGCGATGGCCGCGTGATTGCCCGAGAGGAGGACCGCCGGCACCTGGTGCCCGCGAACCTCCGCGGGTCGGGTGTAGCTCGGCGGGGCAAGCAGCCCCTCATAATGCGAGTCGGAACTCGCCGACTCATGATCGCCGATCGCGCCGGGGAGGAGCCGCACCACCGCGTCGATCACGCAGAGTGCCGCCGGCTCTCCCCCCGAGAGCACGAAATCGCCGATCGAGACCTCCTCGGCCCCCAGGATCTCGACCGCCCGCTGGTCGATGTCCTTGTAGTGGCCGCACACGATGGTGAGCTGGCGAGCCAGCGACCATCGCACCGCATCGTCGTGGCCGAACCGCCGACCGCGCGCCGACATCACCAGCACCGGCCCGGTCCGCTCGCCCAGCGACTCCACGGCCGCCAGCATCGGCTCGGCCTTGAGCACCATCCCGGCGCCGCCGCCGAAGGGGGCGTCGTCCACCGTCTGGTGCCGGTCGGTCGCGAAGTCGCGCAACTGGACCAGTCGGTAGGCCACCTTTCCCGCTGCCGCCGCCCGCCCCGGGATGCTCGACGCCAGGTACGGCGCGATCGCCTCCGGGAAAAGCGTGACGACGTTCACCTCGAGCATCGTCGCCTCAGTCGAGCAGCCCGTCGGGGACCCGAACCACCAGTCGGCGGCCCTCCCGGTCGGTCTCGCTCACATACTCGGTGCGGAACGGCAGCAGGAATTCCCGCTTCGGTCCCTGCACCTCGATGGTCACCCCGGCCGGCAGGTCGTACACCGCCGAGACGATCCCCAGCGCCTCACCCGCTTCGTCGCGGACCGCGTAGCCCACCAGCTCCTGCTGGTACACCTCGCCGTCGTCGAGCGGTGGCAGCACCGTGCGATCGACGGCGAGGAAGTGCTGTCGGTACTGCTCCACCGCATCGCGGTGATCGTGATCGACCAGCCGCACCAGCCATTCGCGGTGGTAGCCGCGCGCCGCCTCGACCGTCACCTCGCCGACCCGCTCGCCGCCGAGGTTCAGCACCTCGAGCACGCGACCGGGGACGAACGCCACCTCGGGGGTGTCGGTGAGCGGAAAGATCGACAGCTCACCCTTGAGCCCGTGGGGCTTGCGGACCCGGCCAACGACGATCCGGGCCGCGGCATCGGTCATCGCGAGTTAGACGCCGGCCTTCTTGAGCAGCCCCGCCACCGTGTCGGTGGGCGTGGCGCCCTTGGCCAGCCACTCGCGCGCCTTCTCGACGTCGAGGGTGACGCTGTCGGTCTCCTGCTTGGGCCGATAGGTCCCGATCGTCTCGATGAACCGCCCGTCACGCGGGGAGTCCTTGTCGGCGATCACGATGCGGTACATCGGCAGCTTCTTGCGCCCTTCGCGGCGCAGGCGAATCCGTACGGCCATGGGCTCTCCTCGAGCGGTTCAGCGGGGGGGAAAGGGCATGCCGCCCATCGGGAGACCCATCCCCCGCTTTCCGCCGCCCTTCTTCATCATCTTGCGCATCTGCTCGAACTGGTTGAGCAGCTGGTTCACCTCCTGCACCGACCGCCCCGACCCGCGGGACACCCGGGCCCTGCGCGACCCGTTCATCAGCGACGGATCCTTTCGTTCCTGCTTCGTCATCGAGAGCACGATCGCCTCGACGTGCCGCAGCCGATCGTCGTCGACGTTGGCGTTCTTGAGCATCGCCGGGCTCACGCCGGGCAGCATGCCAAGCACGTTCTTGAGCGGCCCGAGCTTCTGCATCTGCCGCATCGCCGCGAGGAAGTCGTCGAGGTCGAGCCCCTTCTTGGTCCCCGCCTTGCGCGCCAGCCGCTCGGCCTCCTGCTCATCGACCGCGCCCTGGGCCTTCTCCACCAGCGAGAGGATGTCGCCCTGCTGGAGGATCCGTCCCGCCATCCGGTCGGGATGGAACGGCTCCAGCGCCTCGATCCGCTCGCCCACACCGATGAACTTGATCGGCGCGTGGGTCACCCCGTGGATCGACAGCGCCGCGCCACCGCGGGCATCGCCATCCATCTTGGTGAGCACCACCCCGCTGATCCCCAGCGCCTCGTGAAACCCCTCGGCGATCCGCACCGCGTCCTGACCGGTCATCCCGTCGGCGACCAGCAGGATCTCGTGCGGCGAGATCGCCGCCTTGAGCCGCTTGAGTTCGTCCATCAGCTCGGCGTCGATCTGCAACCGGCCGGCGGTGTCCACGATCACCGTGCGCGACCGCGCCTTCCCCGCCGCCGCCATGCCGCGCCGCACGATGCCGACCACGTCGGTCTCGCCCGGCTCGCCGTGGAAACCCACCTGCACCTGCTCCGCCAGTGTCCGGAGCTGGTCGATCGCCGCCGGACGGTACACGTCGGCGGCCACCAGGAACGGCGCCTTCTGCTCGGCCTTGAGCCGCCGCGCCAGCTTCGCCGCGGTGGTCGTCTTGCCGCTGCCCTGCAACCCCACCAGCAGGATCACCGTCGGTGGCACCGACGCGAACGCCAGCGGGGCCTGCTTCTCACCCAGCAACACCACCAGCTCGTCGTAGACGATCTTCACCAGCTGCTGGCCGGGGCGAACCGACTTGAGGACCTCCTGGCCCACCGCCTTGGCCTGCACCCGCTCCAGGAACTGGCGGGTCAGGTCGAAGGAGACGTCGGCCTCCAGGAGAATCCGGCGGATCTCCCGAAGTCCTTCCCGCACCGCATCTTCCGTGAGCACCCCCCGGCCCGAGAGCCGGCGCAGGGTGTCGGAAAGCTTGGAAGACAGCTCGTCGAACATAGCCCAGAAACATAGCGGCGGAGCCCGGGCGGGGCTACTGGTGGGAGAACGGAGGGCAGAGGACGGAGGACGGAGAGTCTCGCTCGCCCTCCGTCCTCCACCCTCCGCCCTCGGTTCTCGTTCCACCATGAAACCGTCGCACTGCAAACCCCGTAGATTCCTGCCTCTATGGACCCCTCCTCTCCCTGGCTCGCCGCGGTCATCACCATCGGTGTCGGAGCGATCTCCGGCGGCCTGACCAACGCCATCGCGGTCTGGATGCTCTTCCATCCCCACGAGGAACGAGGCCGCGGGCCGTTCCGGATCCAGGGAGCAATCCCCAAGAACAAGGCGCGACTGGCCACGGCGATCGGCAAGGTGGTGGGTCAGCGGCTGCTCACTTCCGATGACCTGATCACCCGGCTCAGGGCCCCCGAGGTCCGCGCCGCCTTCGACGAGGCACTCGACCGGATTCTCGACGACCTGCTCGAGAGCGATCACGGCCCGCTCGGCGACCGACTCGACCCCGAGGCCCGCGACGCCGTGGAACGAGCGATGGGCGACCTCGGCACGCGGCTGGCCGGATCGCTCGCCGAGTACGCCGGGTCGACCGAGTTCAAGGAGATTGCCTCGCGCTGGGCCGACCGGCTCGAGGGTGACGACGGTGCGGCAGTCGATCGCTGGCTCACCGGGGTGGCGCAGTCGCCCGAGGTCCACGACGGTGTCCACCGCATCGTGCATCACCAGCTCGAGCGGATGGCGGAGGACACCGCCCCGCTCGGCGACCGCATCCCCGCCGGGCTGGTTCCGGTGGTCGAGCAGGGGATCACCGATGCGATCCCCGGCGCAGTGGAGCAACTCGGCACGCTGCTCTCCGACGGGACGCTCCGCGAGACGATCGCCGCCGCGCTCCGCGACACCTTCGACCGCGCCATGCGGCAGATGATGATCCACGAGCGGGTGATCGCCAAGATCGTGGTCAACGACCGCACCATGGACCGGGTACTCACCGCGCTGGAGAAGACCGGTGTGGACCGCCTGGTCGACGCGGTGCGCTCGACCACCATCCGCTCGCGGGTGCAGGCGGCGATCAACAAGGGGATCCACGGCGTGCTCGAACGGCCGCTCGCCGAGCGGATGGCGGCGCTCGGGCAGGAGCGGGTGGCCGAACTCGAGGCGACGGTGAGCGGCTGGCTGCTCACCGCGCTCCGGAGCGATGGGCTGCGCGGTTCGATCCTGCGGGGCGCCAAGGGCGCCATCCGCGACAAGGCCCCTGAGCTGCTGCACCGCGCCCTTGCCAGCGACACCGGCCGCGACGCGGTGGCCCGTGCGGTGCACTCCTCGGGCAAGGCGCTGCTCGCCAAGCCGATCGGCCGCCCGGCCGCGTGGCTCGGCGCCGAGGCCACGGCCCAGATCCGGCGCACGGCGCATGAGCGCGCCTGGGCCTGGGTCGAGACCCAGGTGCCGCAGCTGGTGGCGCGCCTCTCGATCCAGGGGATGGTCGAGGAGAAGGTGCTCGGCTTCTCGACCGAGAAGATGGAGGAGATCGTCCGCCGGGTGACCCAGAAGGAGCTCGACCTGATCGTCAAGCTGGGCTATGTCCTCGGCGCGCTCGTCGGGGCGATCGCCTTCGGGCTCAACCAGATGCTGGGATGACCGTGCCCGGCCCCATGGGCCTCGTGTTCCTGGTCTTCTTCCTGGTGTTGGTGCCGTGGGGAGCGTATCGCTCCCGCAGCCGCCTCGCGGCGATCAGCGAACTGCCGCGGACCACCTACCTCCGCAATGTCGTCTGGCAGCAGCTCGCCTTCCTCGCCCTGGCACTGCTCACGGCGTGGCGCGAATACATCCCCGTCCTGGTCGGCCGGATCGATCCGTTCGCGGTCGCCGTGGCCGTGGCATGCACGGCCGCGGCGACCTACGCGCTCCGGCCGGTGTGGCAGCGCAAGGCACGCGAGGGGGATCCGCGACTGGTGCTCTTCGCCCCGCGCACCGAGACGGAGCGCCGCTGGTGGATCGCCGTGTCGGTCGCGGCCGGCGTGAGCGAGGAGATCGTCTGGCGCGGGGTGGTCATCGGGCTGCTCTGGTGGCTCACCAACAGCTGGCTTGCCGCGGCGGTGATTTCCTCGACGATGTTCGGGGTCGCACACTCCCTGCAGGGATGGAAGAGCGCGGCGACGATCGGCGCGATCGCGATGGGGATGGCGCTCTTCGTCCACTGGGCCGATGGCCTGGCGCTCGCGATGGCGATGCACGCCGGGTATGACATCGTGGCGGGGCTGACGTACGGGAAACTGCTGGAGGGCGGTGGACGGAACGACGGATGACGGAGGGAGAGCGCCTGTCACCCTGAGCGAAGCGAGGGGACGGAGCCTGACCCGCCCTCCGTCCCCTCGCTTCGCTCAGGGTGACAGGCATCCTGGTGCCCCTACGGTTGCATCGCCATGACGCTCGGCAGGTGGTCCCACCCGCTCCAACCGTCCGGCGCGATCACCACACGCACTCCCGGCAGCTCACCCACCGGCACGCGATCGAGCACGGTCCGGTAGCCGGCGCGTCCGAGGCGGGTGAGCCGTCCGACCACTCGGGTGCGGAAGTTGTCGGCCGACGCGGCGTCGTCCCACACCGAATACCACACCAGCGCCGGCCCGCCGGGCGAGCGATAGACCCGCATCCGGTCGCCGCCCCAGCCCAGCGGCACGTCGGTGGCGATGGCATCGATCCCCGCCAGGACACTCCGCAGCACCAGCATCTCGTACTCGCCGAAAGTGTCTTCGTGGATCACGTCGGTGCTATCGCCGGTGAAATGCAGCGTGACCGGCTCGTCGCCGCCCTGGTAGCGGTCGGGATGGAGGACCTGCTCGGTCGAGGCCGGCATCAGCGAATCGTAGGGCTCCTCGCCGGCGTGGTTGTTGTCGAACCAGCGGACAAACGACGCGCCCTCGAGATACGGAAAGATCAGCCCGCTCCGGATCACCAGTGGCGCGTTGTTGAAGACGTCGAGTCCCTGCTGCGGCGCGGCCAGCTGGTCGCGCAGGAGCTTCCATCGATCGTCATCGCCGAGGAAGTCCTGGTCGGGCGCCAGCACCAGCACCATCACCAGCGTGGCCTGCCCCTCGAGCATCGCCTGGGCCGCGGCGAGCCGGTCGGCGTCGCTGCGGTCGGACATGATCGAATCGAGCGGCAGGTACTGGTCCTGCAGCGCATGCACCAGCTCGTGCGCCAGGGTGCCGCGGAGCATCAGGTCATCGGCACCTTCCACCGCGAAGAGCGTGCTCGAGTCCGGCTCGTAGAAGCCGGCCACCTGCTCGGTGTAGAGGTCGACGAAGAGCTTCCCCACGTCGAGCGTGTCGGGAATCAGCCCGAGCAGGCGGTAGGCCGAGACCATCCCGTCGAGCTGATCGGGAGGGAGTTCCTGCGCGAGCTTGGCCAGCAGGTACTCGCGGACCTGGTCCTTGGTCCGCACCGCCGCCCGGGGGGTCGACTTGAACTGCAACCCGGCGGCCTTCGAGACCGCCGGCATCAGCGCCACGACCATCGAGTCGAGCTGATGCTGCTCGAGCGACTCGACCGGCCGGGGTGGCTCGCCCCGGCAGGCGACCGTGAGGAGCGTCAGGACGGCAAGCGGCCACGCGGTGTGGTTCGGCATCGCGGAAAACTAGCGAGAGGAGTCCGGTCCCGCCCGGGGTTCGGTCGGCTCGCAAGCAAACCGGGAACGGCTCCCCGATCTCCGATCTCGGATCTCCTTCTACCCGCCGAGCACCGCCACCCGGTACCAGTCGAGCAGCGCCGGCCCGGCCAACCACGTCGCCGCCGCCCCAATGGCAAGAAAGATCCCGAACGGGACCAGCTTGTCCTTGCCGAGGAGCTTGATCGGCAGGAAGATCAGGGTGCCGAGGAACGCGCCGAGGAAGAGGCTCAGGAGCACCCCCTGCCAGCCGAGGAAGGCACCGATCATCGCCATCATCTTGATGTCGCCGCCGCCCATCGCCTCCTCGCCGAACGCCTTGGTGCCGACCACCGCGATCAACCAGAGCAGCGTGTAGCCCACGGCGGCGCCGAAGAGCGCCTGGGGCCACGCCAGCGCGCCGCCCATCACCGCGAAGGCGATCCCCAGCACCGTGCCACCGACGGAGAACTCGTCGGGGATGATGTACTCGCGGGCATCGGTCATCGCGATACCCAGCAGGATGGTGAAGAAGAGCGCCGCGCGCGGCATCTCGATCCCGGCGCCGTAGTGCCATGCCGCCCATCCCCAGATGGCGCCGGTGGCGAGTTCCACCGCCGGGTAGCGCCACGGGATCGGCAACGCGCAGCCACGGCAGCGGGCCCGGAGCACCAGCCAGCTCACCACCGGGATGTTGTCGTACCAGGCGATGAGCGCGCCGCACTTGGGGCAGCGCGAGCGCGGCCGGACCACCGACTCCTCCGCCGGCCAGCGCACGATGCAGACGTTGAGGAACGATCCCATCAGCAGGCCGACCGCCGTCGCGAGTGCCACGAAGAAGGCCGGTTCGGTCCGCAGCATCAGGTCGAGTTCGTTCACGCCGCCCCCAGGTGATGCAGCAGGATGCCCGCGGCCACCGCCACATTCAGCGACTCCGACTCGGCCCGGATCGGGATCGTCACCTGTCGGCTGGCCGCGTCGAGCAGCTCTCGCGCGATTCCCGCCCCTTCGTTGCCGAGCACCAGCGCCACCTGTGCCTCCGGGGCGTCCTCCTCGAGCGGGTCGCCGTCCATCGTGGCGGCCCAGAGCGCGATGGCGTGGCGATGCAACCAGTCGAGCAGCGGCGCCACGCCGACCGACAGGTGCGGCAACCGGAACAGCGCCCCGGCTGCACCACGCACCACCTTGGGGTTGGCGAGGTCCACCGTGCCGGGGAGTGCCACCAGCCCGGCCGCCCCGAATGCCAGCGCGGTGCGCGCGATGGTGCCGACGTTGCCGGGGTCCTGCACCGCGTCGAGCACCACCAGCGGCGCGCCGGCACCGGCGCGCAGGTCGTCGAGCGACCAGGTGCGCGGCTGGTACACCGCAACGATCCCCTGCGGATGCTCGGTGTCGGCCAGCTCCGCGAGGGCGCGATCGTCGACCTGCTCCACCGCGACACCGTTCGCCGCGAGGGCCGCGAGCAGTTCGCGGCCGCGCGGCGTGGTCTCCAGCGACGGCCCGCTCACCGCGCCCTTGCACGTCACCCCGGCTGCCAGCATTTCTTCCACCAGACGCACGCCCTCGGCGAGGGCGAGCCCGCGACGCTCGCGCGCCTTGCGCCGGTGCAGGTCACGAATGGTGGAGACCAGGTTCATTGCCGAAAGGGGTTGGGGTGGCCGAGGGGACGCGACCGATCGCGCTCACCATCGCGGGCTCGGATTCCGGCGGCGGTGCCGGGATCCAGGCCGACCTCAAGACGTTCCAGGCCTTCGGGTGCTTCGGGACGTCGGTCATCGTGGCGGTGACCGCGCAAAATACCCTCGGCGTGGACGACGTTCACCTCCTGCCGCCCGAGATCATCACCGGCCAGCTCGACGCCCTGGCCGACGACCTCCCCCCGGCAGCGTTCAAGACCGGAATGCTCGCCAACCGGGAAATCGTGGAGCTGGTCGCCTCGCAGGTCGGGCTGCACGGCTGGGATCACTTCGTGCTCGATCCGGTGATGGTCGCCTCGTCGGGCGACCGGCTGCTCGATGCCAACGGCGTCATTGCCGTGCGCGACCGGCTGCTCCCCCAGGCCGAGTGCGTGACCCCCAACCTCGACGAGGCCGAACTGCTCACCGGCCTCAAGGTGCGCGACCCCGACGCGATGGAGACCGCCGGACGGGCGCTGGTCGACCTCGGTGCCGGGGCGGCGCTGGTAAAGGGCGGTCACCTGGCGAGCGACATCCTCGTCGACGTGCTGGTGACCCGCGATCATGTGGAGCGGTTCACCCGGACCCGGCTCGCCACCAGGGCGACCCACGGCACCGGCTGCACCCTGTCGGCGGCGATCACCGCCGGCCTGGCCCACGGCCGCGACCTCGGCACCGCGGTGCGCGACGCGATCGGCTATCTCCAGCTTGCCATTCGCAACGCGCCGGGGCTCGGCGCGGGAAACGGGCCGGTGGAGCATGACGTCAGGCCGCCAGGATAGCCGGTGAATGGTGAATGGGAGTCCGGCGTGCCTTCCCATTCACCATTCACCATTCACCATTCACGGCGCACCCAGCCTCCCGATCACCCCCGTCACCAGGTCGCCCAACCGGCCCCCCGCTTCCTTCGCCGCTGCCATCACCTCGGCGTGGTCGAGCGGTGCCAACGAGATCCCGGCGGCGGGATTGCTGATCAGCGAGATCCCCAGCACCCGCATGCCGCGGGCGCGGGCCGCAATCACTTCGGCCACCGTGCTCATGCCCACCGCGTCAGCGCCGAGCCGCTCGAGCATCCGGATCTCGGCAGGGGTTTCATAGCTCGGGCCCAGCAAGCCGGCGTAGATCCCCTCCTCGACGGTGTGGCCGAGTTCCTCGCCGACCCGTTGGGCCAGCCGCCGCAGGTCGAGGTCGTAGGCCACCGACATGTCGGGGAAGCGGGTCTCGCCCTGGAGCACCGCCCCCTCGAGTGGCGAACGGCCGGTGAGGTTGAGGTGATCCTTGATCAGCATCATCGTCCCGGAGGCGAAACTCCGGCGGATCCCACCGGCGGCGTTGGTCACGATCAACAGCTTCACACCGAGGGTGGCGAACACCCGCACGGGGAGTGCCGCGTCGGCCGCCGAGTGGCCCTCGTACATGTGGAAGCGACCACCCTGCAGGATCACCGGCATGCCGGCGAGCGTGCCGGCCACCAGCTCGCCGCGATGCCCCTCGACCTTCGGCAGGTGAAAACCGGGAACCTGGGCGTAGTCGATCCGCACCGGCCGCTCCACCCGGTCCGCCAGGCCACCGAGTCCCGAACCCAGCACCACCGCCACCTGCGGCTCGACGCCACCGAGCGCCGCCTGCACCGCCTGGGCAGCCACCGTCACGGTGGCGTCGTCACCCGAGACCCGGATCATGCCAGCATCCCCGCGAGCGAGGCGGAGATGAACGCGGCCAGGTTGCCGGCGATCATCGCCCGCAGTCCCAACGACGCGATCTCGCTGCGACGCTGAGGAGCAAGGCCGCCGATCCCGCCGATCTGGATCGCGATCGACGAGAAATTGGCGAAACCGAGCAGGGCGTAGGTGCAGATCACGGCCGAGCGCGGATCGAGGGCGTGGCCGGCGCCGAGATCGCTGGCGAACTGGGCGTAGGCGACGAACTCGTTGAGCGAGGTCTTGAGTCCGATCAGCCCCCCGACGTAGGCGGTGTCGTGCCAGGGAACGCCCATCGTCCATGTCAGCGGTCGGAGCAGGAAGCCGAGCAGCGACTGGAGTGAAAGGCCATCGATACCCGCGAGGTGGCCGGCCCAGCCGAGGCCGGCGTTGAGCATCGCCACCAGCGCCACGAAGGCCATCAGCATCGCGCCGACGTTGATGGCCAGCTGCACGCCCTGCGCGGCGCCATTGGCCGCCGCCTCGATCACCCCGGATTCCTGGGTGCCCCGCTTCATCCGGAACGACCGGAAGGTGCCGAGCCGTGGAGCCTCTGCCTTGGTGGCCGCCACATCGAGCGGCAGCCCGCCGGCGGTCACCGGGATCTCGCGCTCGGGCAACAGGATCTTGGAGAGATAGAGTCCGGCCGGGGCGTTCATCACGCTCGCGGCGATCAGGTGACTGGCGATCCCCGGCAGGATCCCGGAGAGCATCCCGACGTAGGCCGCCAGCACGCCGCCAGCCACCGTCGCGAAGCCGCCGACCATCACGGTCATCAGTTCCGACTTCGTCATCGTCCCGACGAACGGCTTGATCAGCAGCGGCGCCTCGGTCTGGCCGAGGAAGATGTTGCCCGATGCCGACAGCGTCTCGGCGCCCGACGTCCCCAGCGTCTTCTGCATCCCCCACGCCAGCGATTTCACCACCAGCTGCATGATGCCGAGGTAGTAGAGCACCGACATCAGTGCCGAGAAGAAGATGATGGTGGGGAGGACGTTGAAGGCGAAGAACGATCCGGTGCTCGCCACCATGCCGGCGGCGGCGTCCAGCCCCCCGCCGGCGGTGGGAGTGCCCACCGGCACGGTGTTCTGCACCAGGTTGCCGAACACGAATCGGGCGCCCTGTTCCTGGAAGCCGAGCAGTGCGGTGACCCAGCCCCCGAGGGTCTCGAAGATCGCTCGGCCAGCGCCGGTCTTGAGCACCAGCAGCCCGAACACCACCTGCAGCGCCACGCCGCTCGCCACCAACCGCCAGTTGATCCGCTTGCGGTCATAGGAGATCAGCACCGCGAGGCCGATCATCACCGCGATGCCGATGATGCCGATGAGACGCGAGCCGAGCGGGATGTCGAGGCCGCCGCGGATCTGCTCGAAGCGCTCGGCGGCGGTCTGGGCCTGCAGCAGGATGGGCAGGGTCACGGGAGGCTCGCGAGGTCGGCCCGGGCTCGGGCGAGGAGGTCCTGGCGAATCGGCCAGGGCGCGAAGGCGTGCTCGAAACCGGCCAGCGCCATCGCCTCGAGCTCGGCCGGGGTGAAGCCCAGTGCGTCGTGTGCCAGAAGGTACTCGTCGGTGGAGCGCACGCCACTCATCAACCAGGAATCGGTGCAGAGGGTCACCGCCACGCCCTCATCGAAGAGCCGCCGGACCGGGTGGCCGGCTGCCGACTCGACCGCGTGGGTCTGCACGTTGCTGGTGATGTTGATCTCGATCAGGATTCGACGGTCCCGGACGTAGTCCAGCAGCTCCTGATTCTCCACCAGCCGGGTGCCGTGGCCGATGCGGTTGGCCCGGCAGGCGTGGATCGCCTCGAAGATGCTCTCCCAGCCGGCGGCCTCGCCGGCATGGACGGTGATCCCCAGCCCGCCCCGCGCCGCGAGCTCGAACGCCTCGGCGTGGCGCTCGGGCGGACGCCCCGCCTCGCCGCCGGCCAGGTCGAAGCCCACCACGCCATTGTGCCGCATCCGCACCGAGTGCTCGGCGATCTCGACCGAGATCTCGGGGTCGAAATGCCGCAACGAGCAGTTGATGATCCGGGCGATCACCCCGGTCTCCTCCATGCCCCGCACCAGCCCGCGCCACTCCGCCGCGATCACCTCGTCGAGCGAGAGCCCCTGCCGACAACTCAGCGCCGGGCAGTAGCGCACCTCGAGGTAGCGCAGCCCGTCGGCGGCCGCGTCGTGCACCATCTCGCAGGCCACCCGCTCGATCGCCTCGGGCGTCTGCAGCACGGCGATGGTGTGCTCGAAGCGGGCGATGTACTCCTCGAGGTCGCGGGCGTCATCCACCAGCATGTAGCGCGTGAGTGACTCCACATCGCGGGCCGGGAGCTCGACCCCGGCGTCGCGCGCCAGCTCGAGCAATGTTGCCGGCCGCAGCGAGCCGTCGAGGTGGACGTGGAGCTCGGCCTTGGGCATCGCCCGGAGGCGATCACGCATCGCCGGCTTCGGGGCGGCGGGACGATCGGAAGACACGATAGATGGCACCGGCATGAACGGGGAGATCGGGATCGACGGCGATGCCGCGGCCATCGGTGGCCTGCCCGGAGCCGTCGAGCAGTGCCGCGAGGAGGTCGGGTTCGTGGTCGGCCAGCACCTGGCCGAGCGAGCGCCCGGGTGCCACCCGGAGGGGGGCACCGTTGACGAAGACTGGGATGGGGTTTTCAGGCACGTCGTAAATATCCGGTCACAAGGTGCGCCCCGGCAACGTCACGCCGCTTGCGGGCTGGGGGCAGTGGGCGTATTCGTCCAGCCGAATATGTCACCGACACCCGTGGAACTGCTGCTCGCGGTCTCCGAACCGACCCGGATCCGGATCCTGAACTGCCTGGCCGCCGCGCCACTGTTCGTGTCCGACCTCCAGGTGATCCTCGAGCTGCCGCAATCCACGGTCTCGCGCCATCTCGGCGTGTTGCGGCAGGCCGGCGTGGTCCGCGACACCCCGATCGCGCAGTACGTGCTGTACCAGGTTCGCCGCGACGGATCGGCCCCGGGGCAATTGCTCGGGGCGGTGCTGGGCGCCGTCGAGAACGACGGGGAACTCAAGCGGGAACGGCGCCGTGCCGTGGAGCGGAGCCGCAGTCACACGAGCCAGCGCCTCGCGCTGGTCGAGTCGTAACGCCTCGGAGCCGCAATGAGCCATCGCATCCTCGTGGTCGACGACGAGCCCGACATCACCGCCCTGGTGGCCTATCACCTGGCCAAGGCGGGATACCGGGTGTCCACGGCGGACAGCGGCCCCGACGCCCTGAAGGCGGCGCGAGAGGAGCGGCCCGACGTGGTGGTGCTCGACCTGATGCTCCCCGGGGTCTCGGGCTACGACGTGCTCGCCGAGCTCCGCAAGCGCGACGAGACCCGCGACGTGGGGGTGATTCTCCTGACCGCCCGCCGGGAGGAGCCGGACCGGATCAAGGGGCTCTCGCTGGGGGCCGACGACTACCTCACCAAGCCGTTCTCGCCGGCCGAGCTGACGCTCCGGATCCAGGCGTTGCTCCGGCGACTGGCGGCGCCGGCCGTGGCCGCCGGCTCGACGCTGGTGGCCTCCGGGCTGGCGATCGACCGGGCCGCGCACCGTGTCACCCTCGAAGGTCAGGAGTTGAACCTGACCGCCACCGAGTACAAGCTCCTAGTCACGCTCGTCGAGCGTCGTGGCCGGGTCCAGACCCGGCCCCAGTTGCTGGAGACGGTCTGGGACGCCCAGCCCGACATCCAGACCCGCACCGTCGACATGCACGTGCAGCGGCTGCGCACCAAGCTCGGTGACATCGGTGACATGATCGAGACGGTGCGCGGATTCGGCTACCGCTTCCGGGCCAACGACAGGGGAATGCGCAAGACGTGAGCTTTGCCGGACGGCTCGTCCTCGGGACATTCACGGTAGTCGTCCTCACCCTCCTTGTCCTCATCCTGGGATCGGAACGGACGCTGCGGTCGTCGCTGGAGCGCGACGTGCGCACCGGCCTCGAGCGCGAGGCGCGCCTGGTCGCCGAGCTCCTGCCCGAGAATCCCGACCGCTGGCAGGCGGTCGTCGACCGGATGTCGGCCCAGAACAGCCACCGGATCGTGGTCCGCGACTCGAGCGGTGCCACCCGTGCCGCCAGCGACTCGCTGCTGGGCTCCGATGTGCTCCGGGTCGAGGTGCGGGGCGGCCCCGGGTCGATCATGGTCGCCACCGCCACCGACGGGGTGAGCCGGGCGGTGGCACGCGCCCGGCGGTCGATGATCGGGGCCGCGCTGCTGGCGCTGCTGGTGGCCCTGGTGCTCGCCACCGTGGCCGGCCGCTCGATCGCCTCGCCGCTGGTCTCCCTGTCCAGCGCCGCCCACGCCATCGCCGCCGGGGCCCAGCCGCGCTTTCCCCGTTCGGGGATTCCCGAGGTCGACACCCTCAGCCAGGCGCTGCGACAGATGCACCGCGACCTGGCGGACCGGTTCGACGACCTCCAGCGCGAGAAGGCCGCCACCACCGCGATTGTCGACGCCATGGGGGAAGGCATCATCGCGACCGACGCCCGCGGCCGGGTGGTGGTCGCCAACCCCGCCGCCCGCCGACTGCTGGGCTACAGCGAGCACGACCCGCTGCCGGAGGTGCGCACCCTCTTCCGCGTGAAGAGCGCCCGGGAAGCGGTGGGCGAGGTCCTCGAGGGACGATTGGTGCAGGATCGGGAAGTGGACCTCGACGGTCGCACCATCGTGATCAACGCCCGTGCTGTCGAGGGACAGGGAGTGGTCCTCATCCTCCGTGACCTCACCGAGGTGCGCCGGCTCGAGGCGATCCGCCGTGACTTCGTGGCCAACGTCTCGCACGAGCTCAAGACCCCGCTCACCTCGATCTCCGGCTACGCCGAGACATTGGCCGCGGGTGGGGTGGACCGCGACACGGAAGCCCGATTTCTCCAGACGATCCTGACCAACGCCCGGCGGATGCAAGTGCTGGTCGACGACCTGCTCGACCTGAGCCGGATCGAGTCCGGGCGCTGGACGCCACACCCGGAGCCACTGGTGGTCGACGTGGCGGTGACCGAGGCGTGGTCGATGTTTGCAGACCGGGCCGACGCGGGCGGTATCCGCTTCGAGGCGCAGCTCGACCCCGATGCCGACATGATTCACGCCGACCCCGACGCGCTTCGCCAGATTCTCGGCAACCTCTTCGACAACGCCCTGCGCTACGTCGATCGCGGTGGACAGATCACCGCCAGCGCACACCGCGAGGACGGTGGTGTGGAGCTCTCGGTGGAGGACGACGGCCTCGGCATCCCGTCCGAGCACCTGCCCAGGATCTTCGAACGATTCTACCGGGTCGACCCCTCACGCTCCCGCGACGAGGGCGGCACCGGACTGGGGCTCTCGATCGTCCGCCACATGATGGAGGCCCACGGCGGCAGGGTCCGCGCCGAGAGCACCCACCGGCAGGGGACCACGATCCGCTGCTGGTTCCCGGACCGCTGACGGCCGCCGGGACCCCGAAACACCCCGCCACAACCGGCATTCCAGTGCTCCGTTACGGAGCCGTGACGCAACCGTCACGGTGCCGTGATCGCGTCACGGAGGTATTGATCGCGTCACGTGCCGGTCACCGGAATCCCGCCACACGGGTGCCCGCACGATTCACGATCCAGTTCGGGGCGGGTGGAGCAGGCAATGATCCGGTCGATGTCGTCTCGCCGCCTCGCCGTTGTCGGCGCGGCCCTGGCAGCTCTCGCCGCCCCGCTGGCGGCCCAGGATGGTCCCACCGTCACCGTGAGCGGCGTCGGGTATCTGCACTACCGTTACCAGCTCGGTACCGACTCCTCCCTGACACCGCCGGCACACGCGAACAACTTCGACGTCGACCGGACCTACGTGACGATCGCCGGCAAGCTGGGCGACGGACTCTCGACCCGGATCACGACCGACGTCGACGGGCGCAAGGCCGCCGGCAACCAGCTGACACTGCGGCTCAAGTACGCCTACCTGGCCTGGAAGCCGGAGGGTTCGGCGCTGACCTACAAGTTCGGCCAGATCCAGACGCCGTACATCGACTTCGAGGAGGCGCTCTGGGGCTATCGGATGCAGGGCCCCATCGCGATGGACCGCATCGGCTATCTCACCTCTTCCGACATCGGCCTGAGCGTGGACGGCAGCTGGCAGCGCGACGCGGTGAACCTCACCGCCGGGGTCTACAACGGCGAGGGGTACAGCAAGGCGCCCGGCGACCAGCACAAGGACGTGGCGGCCCGGCTCTCGATCCGACTCGCCGCCACCGACGCGACCGGCAAGACCGGCGGCCTCCGGCTCACCGGCTTCGCCCAGGTCGGCAGGAGCAATGGCGGCGGCACCCGGCAACGATTTCTCGGGCTGCTGTCGTACCAGACCAGGGCGATCACCCTCGGTGCCGAGTATGCGGTGACCAAGGACTCGACCGCGGCCGACTCGCCGGAGACCGCCGGCCGGGTGATCAGTGCCTTCGCGGTGTACAACCTCCCGGCCTCGCCGCTCGCGGTCATCGGCCGGGTCGATCGCTGGGATCCCAACACCGACGTGACTCCCGATGGCCCCGATCTGGCGAGCGGCGAGCAGACCCGGGTGATCGGCGGCGTGTCGTACCAGCTCAATCCGAACGTGCGACTGCTGCTCGACGCCGACCTGGCGTCGCTCACGCACGGCTCGCCGAACAACGCCTCGACGCCTCGCGGCGGTCGATCTTCTTCCACACCGAATTCACGTTCTGATCACCATGTCTCTCGAGGAGATCCGCATGTCGGCCGTTGCACGCAGCTCCGGGCTCGCCCGGTCCGCCGTCCTCTCGTTCGCCGCGCTCGCGGCCGTCGCCTGCGGCAGTGGAGGCGGGGCCGGCCAGCCGGTGGCGCTCACCGGCGCGGGCGCCACCTTCCCGAACCCGATCTACAGCAAGTGGTTCGACGCCTACAACAGCAGACCGGCGTCCAGATCAACTACCAGTCGATCGGCTCCGGCGGCGGCATCCGCCAGTACACCGAGGGCACCGTCGATTTCGGCGCCACCGACGGCCCGATGACCGACCAGCAGATCGCCGCGGTGAAGGGCAAGGTGCTCCACATCCCGACGGTGCTCGGCGCGGTGGTGCTGACCTACAACCTGCCGGCGCTGGGCGACTCAGCTCAAGCTCGACGGCGCCGACCATCGCCGACATCTTCCTGGGCCAGATCACCAAGTGGAACGACCCCCGGCTCATGGCCCTCAACCCGGGCGTGACGCTGCCGAACAACGACATCATCGTGGTCCACCGCTCGGACGGGTCGGGCACGACCTACATCTTCACCGACTACCTGACCAAGGTCTCGCCGACTGGAAGGACAAGTCGGCACCGGCAACCTCGGTCAACTGGCCGGTCGGCCTCGGCGGCAAGGGCAACGAAGGCGTCACCCAGCAGGTCAAGCAGATCGAGGGCACGCTCGGCTACGTGGAGCTGATCTACGCCCTCTCCAACGACCTGCCGTACGCCACCTCAAGAACGCCGCCGGCGACTTCATCGCCCCGTCGCTGGCCTCGGTCACGGCCGCGGCGGCCGGCGCCGAGTTCCCCGCCAACACCGACTTCCGGGTCTCGATCACCAACGCGCCCGGCGGCGGCGCCTATCCGATCTCGTCGTTCACCTGGCTGCTGGTCCGGCCCGACATGCCCGACGAGGCCAAGGCGAAGGGGATGAAGCACTTCCTGAACTGGATGGTGACCCCCGAGGCCCAGAGATGGCGGCCGACCTGCAGTACGCGCCGCTGCCGGACCGGTGGTCGCGCTGGTCAAGGAGCGGCTCGCCGGGCTGAAGGCGAACGGGAAGGTGCTGGAATAACGAGACGGAGACGGAGGACGGAGGGCGGAGGGCGGAGGGCGGAGAGGACGATCTCCTCCGCCCTCCGTCCTCCGTCGTTCCGTCCTCTGCTCTCGTTACATGTCCGTTACACGTCCGTGACCGATCCGCCACGGGGCCCCGGTAAGCTCGGGGCTTCCATGGCCCAGACCGCACCTCCCGACCCAGCCGCGCGCGCGACGGCCCAGAGCCCCTCGCTGGCCGGCGGCTCCCGAGGGGACCGGGTCTTCAAGTGGCTCCTGCTGCTCTCGGCGCTGGCGGTCCCGGCCTTGCTCGGCGTCCTGCTCTGGGAGCTGTCCGCGGCGCCAGGCCTGCGATCGAGCAATTCGGCCTCGGCTTCCTGACCTCCAGCGTGTGGGACCCGGTGGCGGAGCAGTTCGGCGCCTTGCCGCTGATCTTCGGCACCGTGCTCTCCTCGTTCCTGGCCTTGCTGATCGCCGTGCCGCTCTCGCTCGGCGTGGCGATCTACCTCACCGAATTCGCCCCGGGGCCGATCCGCCGCCCGGTGGCGTTCCTGATCGAGCTGCTCGCGGCCATCCCAGCGTGGTCTACGGGCTCTGGGGCATCTTCGTGCTGATCCCCGTGCTCCGGGCGACGGTCTTCCCGTCGCTCCAGCGCTGCTCGGCTTCCTGCCGTTCTTCCAGGGGCCGATCTACGGCCCGTCGATGCTGGCGGCCGGCATCATCCTGGCCATCATGGTCATGCCGTACATCATGTCGGTGTCGCGCGAGGTGCTGCTGGCGGTGCCCGACAGCCAGCGCGAGGCGGCGCTGGCGCTGGGCGCCACCCGCTGGGAGGCGGTGACCGGGGCGGTCGTGCCCTACGCCCGTCGGGGATCATCGGGGCGGTGATCCTCGGCCTGGGCCGCGCCCTGGGCGAGACGATGGCCGTCACCATGGTGATCGGCAACCGCCATGACATCGCGGCGTCGCTCTTCGCGCCCGGCTACACCATGGCGGCGGCGATCGCCAACGAGTTCTCCGAGGCGGCGACGGCGCTCCACTTCGCCGCGCTCACCTACGTGGCCCTGGCGCTCTTCGGCGTGACCGTGCTGGTCAACGCCGGGCGCGCGGCTGCTGATCTGGCGGGTATCCGGAGCGCACGGCCGGGAGCAGGCTGTGAACCGCCGCGCCTCGCGCCGCCGGAAGAGCCACGTTCATGGTGGGCCTGATGGCCGCGGCGGTGGTCCTCGCGGTGCTGCCCCTGCTCCTGATCCTGGGCATCCTGGTGGTCAAGGGCGCGAGCAGCCTCGACTGGCGTTCTTCACGAACATGCCGGCCCCGGCCGGCGAGACCGGCGGCGGCGTGCTGCACGCCATCGTCGGCACGCTGATCATCGTGGGCATCGCCTGCCTGATCGGGGTGCCGATCGGGATCGGCGCCGGGATCTACTGCGCCGAATATCCGGGGCCCCGGCTGGCCAGCGTCACCCGGTTCGTCGCCGACGTCCTGAACGGGACGCCGTCGATCGTGGTCGGCGTCTTCGCCTGGACCTGGATCGTGCCGGAGCCAGAAGCACTTCTCGGCCTTCGGCCGGCAGCGTGGCGCTGGCGATGCTGATGATCCCGATGGTCATCCGCACCACCGAGGAGATGATCAAGCTGGTGCCGCACTCGCTCCGGGAGGCGGCGCTGGCGCTGGGCTACTCGCGCTGGCGCACCAGCCTGGCGATCGTGGTGCGCACCGCGCTGCCCGGCATCGTCACCGGCACGCTGCTGGCGGTGGCCCGGATCGCCGGCGAGACCGCGCCGCTGCTCTTCACCGCGCTGGGCAGCCAGTATCTTCAGTTCAACGCTCGACCAGCCGATGGCGGCGCTGCCGCTGGTGGTGTTCACCTACGCCACCGGCCCCTACGAGGACTGGCACCGGATCGGCCTGGGCCGCGGCCCTGGTGCTGATCCTGGTGGTGCTGGTGCTGAGCATCGCCGCCCGCCTCGCCACCCGCCAGCGGTTCGGTCGCCGTGACTGACGCGCCGCCGGTCGACCGGGTCCGCACCGAGGCTGACGCGCGATGTACGGCAAGTTCACCGCGGTCAAGAACGTCACGCTCGGCTTCCCGCCAACCGGGTGCACGCGCTGATCGGGCCATCCGGGTGCGGCAAGTCGCACCTTCCTCCGGACGCTCAACCGGATGCACGAGATGACGCCGGCGGCTGGATCACGGGCGGTGCTGCTCGACGGGCAGGACGTCTACGCCGCCGGGGTGAGCCCGATCCAGCTCCGGCGGCGGGTCGGGATGGTGTTCCAGAAGCCGACCCCGTTCCCGACGATGTCGATCTACGACAATGTGGCGGCGGGGTTGCTGCTCGGCGGCCGCCGCAGCAGGGCGGAAGTGGCCGAGACGGTGGAACGCGCGCTGCGGCAGGCCGCCCTCTGGGACGAGGTCAAGGACCGGCTCCGGGCCAGCGCGCTGGCGCTCTCCGGGCGGTCAGCAGCAGCGGCTCTGCCTCGCGCGCACCATCGCCCCGGAACCCGAGGTGATCCTGCTCGACGAGCCGACGGCCTCGCTCGACCCGCAGGGCACCCAGCGGATCGAGGAGCTGGTCTTCGAGCTCAAGCGCGACTTCACCATCGTGATCGTGACCCACAACATGCAGCAGGCCGCCCGGGTCTCCGACACGACGGCGTTCTTCTACCTGGGCGACATGGTCGAGCACGGCGCCACCCGGCAGATCTTCACGACGCCCCGGAGGAGCAGACCGAGGCCTACATCACCGGACGGTTCGGATGAGCGAGCCACTCGCGGGACGCCCCGCGCTCTCGCCCAGGAGCCCCGAGCCATCGGCCGCCGATGGCCCGGCGATCGAGGCCCGTGACTTCGACTTCTGGTACGGCAAGGCCCAGGCGCTGCACGGGATCACCCTGGCCTTTCCGCGACGGGCGGTGACCGCGATCATCGGCCCGTCGGGCTGCGGCAAGTCCACCTTCCTCCGCAGCGTCAACCGGATGAACGACCTGGTGATCGGCACCCGGGCCGGCGGTACACTGCTGGTCGAGGGGCACGACGTCTACGACTCGGGGCTCGACCTGGTAGCCCATCGCCAGCGGGTGGGGATGGTGTTCCAGCGGCCCAACCCGTTCCCCAAGTCGATCTTCGACAACGTGGCCTACGGGCCGGCGCTCAACGCGCTGGTCCCCCGCCGCGACCTGCCCGACCTGGTGGAGCGCTGCCTCCGGCGGGCCGCGCTCTGGGACGAAGTCAAGGATCGGCTCGACCAGCCGGCCACCGGCCTGTCCGGCGGCCAGCAGCAGCGGCTCTGCATCGCCCGGGCGCTGGCCAATGCACCGTCGATACTACTGATGGACGAACCCTGCTCGGCGCTGGACCCGATCGCCACCCAGCGGATCGAGGAGCTGATCGTCGAGCTCAAGCGGGACTATACGATCGTGATCGTGACCCACAACATGCAGCAGGCGGCCCGGGTGTCCGACCTGACCGGTTTCTTCGATGCGGGGCGCCTGGTCGAGTTCGGCGACACCGACCAGATCTTCACCAATCCGCGCCACGAGCGGACCGAGGCCTACATCACGGGGAGGTTCGGATGAATGGCGAGACGCATCGGCATTTTCACGAGGAGCTGAGCAACGTCAAGGTCCGCCTCCTGACCATGTCGGGGGAGGCCGAGGCGGCCCTCGGGCTGGCGGTCGACGCGCTGCTCGAGCGCGACACCGCCAAGGCCCAGCAGGTGATCACCAACGACCACATCATCGACGCGATGGAGGTCGAGATCGAGGAGCAGTGCATCAACCTGCTGGCCCTCCAGCAACCGATGGCCCGCGACCTCCGGATGCTCACCTCGGCGCTCAAGATCGCCAACGACCTCGAGCGGGTGGGCGACCACGCGGTGAACATCGCCCAGTCGGCCCAGCGGCTTTCCGAGAAGCGACCGATCACGCCGGAACCCGAGATCGTGGAGATGGCCCGGCTCGCCCGGGAGATGCTCTCCGACGCGCTCGAGGCATTCATCCGCGGCGACGCCGACGCCGGCCGCGAGATCTGCCGGCGCGACGACAAGGTCGACGCCCTGCACCGCTCGATCTTCCGGATCCTCCTCACCCACATGATGGAGGACCCCCACAACATCGGCAGCGGGATGGAACTCTTCCTGGTCTCCCGCAACCTCGAGCGGGTGGCCGACCTGGCCACCAACATCGCCGAGGACGTGGTGTTCCTGGTGGAGGGCAAGTCGATCAAGCAC
This sequence comes from uncultured Gemmatimonadales bacterium, assembly GCA_963847895.1. GTDB lineage: Bacteria > Gemmatimonadota > Gemmatimonadetes > Gemmatimonadales > GWC2-71-9 > Palsa-1233. Next base: position 593,830 of record CAWKBO010000009.1, on the reverse strand, counting down.
CACGCCGAGGATCGGGGCGAGCCCACGTCGTGAGCGACGCCGCCCCGGCCCGCGAGCGCCTCGCGGCGATCGACGTCGGCTCCAACTCGATCCGGCTGCTGGTGGCCGAGTGCGACCCGGCCACCGGCCTCGAGGTGATCGACGAGGTGAAGGAGCAGCCCCGGCTGGCTCGCGGCCTGGCCCGCACCGGCGCCCTCGACACCGATGCGATGGAAGCGGCCCACGCCGCGCTCGCCCGGATGGTCGACGTGGCCCGCCGCCGGGGCGTGGCCCGACTCACCGCCGTGGCCACCTCGGCGATGCGCGAGGCCCGCAATGGTCCGGCCTTCGCCGAGCGAATCCGCCGCGAGCTGGGCCTCCCCCTCGTCATCATCGAGGCCGACCGCGAGGCGCGGCTCTCCTGGCGCTCGGTGGCCGAGCACTTCCGGCTGGAGAACACCCGCGCGCTGGTGGCCGACATCGGCGGCGGCTCGCTCGAGCTGGTCGCCGCGGTCGACGGCCTCGTCGAGGACGCCGTGTCGCTGCCGCTCGGCGCGGTGCGGCTCACCGAGGCGTGGCTCCCTGGTGAGCGCGACACCCGCCGGGAGGTCACGGCACTCCGCAAGGCAGCGCGGGCCGAGCTCAAGCGGGCCCTCCCCTGGCGCGACTGGCGTCAGGCCACGCTGATCGGCTCGGGCGGCTCGTTCACCAACCTGGCCCGGATGGCCGCCGCACGCCGTGGACATCCCACCGACCCGATCCACGGCACCACCGTCGGCACCGGCGAGGTCGAGGCACTGCTCGAGTGGCTCAGCACCATGACCACCGCCGAGCGCGCCAAGGTGCCGGGCCTCAATCCCCAGCGGGCCGACATCATCCTGGCCGGTCTCGGTGTCACCACCGAGCTGATGGCACTGGTCGACGCTCGCGAACTCACCGTCAGCGCCTTCGGGCTCCGCGAGGGGCTGCTGCTGGAAATGGTCGGCGCCGAGTCGACGGCGCAGCGCCCCAGCGATCCGCTCCGGCCGCTTCGCGAGTTCGTCGATCGCTGCCGCGGCGACCGGCGTCACGTGGAGCAGGTGCGCGAACTCGCGCTGGTGCTGTTCGACCGGCTCGGCACCGCCCTGGGTTGCGGGCCCGGCGAACGCTGGTTCCTCGAGGCGGCGGCGCTGCTCCACGACGTGGGACAGCTGGTCTCCTATCGCAAGCATCACCGGCACTCCTACCAGCTGATCATGAACGCCGAGCGACTGGGGCTGGCCCCGCGCGACAGGGCACTGGTGGCGCTCGTCTCGCGCTACCATCGCAAGAGCGGGCCGAGCCGCAAGCATGCCGAGTTCGCGGCGCTCGACAGCGACGACCAGCAGGTGGTGCGGCGGGTGAGCGGCCTGCTCCGGGTGGCCGACGGTCTCGACCGGGGCCACACCGCGGCGGTCGACCGGCTCACGGTCACAGTGTTCGACAATCGCTGCGTGATCCGCGCCTATCCGCGGCTCAAGGGCGCCGACCTGTCGCTCGAGGTGTGGGGCGCCGATCGCAAGAAGGACGTGCTGGAGCGGATGCTCGACCGCGAGGTGGTGATTGCGGCGGGACTGTGATGCGACAGGCGACAAGCGACAGGCGACAGGCGCTCTTGCCAGCGGAGATCACCGCCCCTAGCGTAGGACTTGCCATGACACCGCCCGTCGCCCGTCGCCCGTCGCCTGTCGCCCCTCGGTGACCCTCCTCTACGTCGTGATCGGCGGCGCGCTGGGCACCCTGTCGCGCTGGGCGGTGAGCGGCTGGCTGCCGCCGAGCGATGGCGGCTTCCCGCGCGGCACCCTGATCGTCAACCTGCTGGGCTCGCTGCTGATCGGCTTCGCGATGCGCTACGGCACCGCCACGCTGCAGTGGTCGCCGGAGCTCCGGGCCGGAATCACCATCGGCTTCTGCGGCGCGTTCACCACCATGAGCACCTTCGCCTACGAGGCGGTGCAGCTCGGTTCCTCGGGCCAGATGCTCCGCACCGGGCTCTACCTCGTGGTCACGGTGGTCGGCTGTTTCGCGGCGGTCATCGCCGGGTCGGCACTCGCCGGCCGGCTGCTCTAGTGGAAGGAGACACGGCCATGCCCATGCGCACCATTCGCGGCCAGCAGACGCTGATGCGGATCTTCATCGGCGAGAGTGACAAGTGGCAGGGCAAGCCGCTCTACGAGGCGCTGCTCCACCTGCTGCGCGAGGAGGGGATCGCCGGTGCCACGGTGCTCCGCGCGGTGGCCGGCTTCGGCGCCAACAGCACGGTGCACACCGCCAGCGTGCTGCGGTTGTCGGTCGACCTGCCGATCGTGGTCGAGGTGGTCGATGCCACCGACCGGATCGAGGCGGTGCTCCCGAAGCTCGACGAGCGGATCGGTGGCGGGCTGATCACCCTGGAGAAGGTCGAGGTGATCATGCACCGGGCGGAGGGGTAGCCCACACCAAACCCGCCGGGACGCGATCCTCTGCATCCCGGCGGGTCGTGGCGCGACGGCGCCGTCATGTCACATGGTGCGGAGCGACAGCGCACGCCACGTCAGTCAGTGCGTGGTGCTGCTCGCGGTCGAGGCGTGCTTCTGCTCCAGCTTCGCCTCGAAGTCGTCCACCTGCTTGGCGGCCTGGTCGCGCGCCTCACCATACTTCTCCTGGATGGTGCCGATCAGCTGGTCGCGCTTGCCGGCGATCTTGTCGAGATCATCATCCGTCAGCTTGCCCCACCTCTCGCGCACCTTGCCCTTGATCTGGGTCCACTGTCCTTCAAGAATGTCGCGGTTCAAGCAATCCTCCCGCGTTGAATCCATGAATGCGGTCCACGACCGACCTGATGGCCATGAACCCGTCGACGGGGAATCCCGGCCCGAAGGACTCTCGGTGCCGGTCTCCCGCCTGCATTGATGGGGACGAACCAATGGGATTCTGTTGCACATCAAGGAGATGCGACAGGCGACGGGCGACGGGCGATAAGCGACAAGCGGAGACTGGATCGGAGCTCGGACCTCCGCGGCCGGGACCCGATCCCTCCGATGTTCACCCGTCGCCTGTCGCCTGTCGCCTGTCGCCTGTCGCCCGATCACGCCCCGTACGGCACCCAGATGTTCTTCACCTGCGTCGCATGGCGGAGGAACTCCTTCCCCGCCCCGGTCGCGGCATCCATCCAGTCACGCTCGTGCCAGTCACCCCAGGTGCGCTTCATGTTCCCCGCCGACAACCGCTCGGCCTCGGCGACGTCATCGCGAGTGGCGTGGACCCAGATCGCATCGACATCGTCGTGGGCCGCCAGCGTCGGCAGCAGTTCGCTGCGGAGCCCGGTCACGATGTTGACCACCCCGCCGGGCAGGTCGGAGGTGTCGAGCACCTGGTAGAGATCGGTCGCCAGCAGCGGCCAGCGCGGCGAAGGAATCGCCACCACCGCGTTGCCCATGGCGATCGCCGGCAGCACCAACGAGACGAAGGCGAGCAGCGGCGCCTCGTCGGGGGCCGCGATCCCGATCACCCCGATCGGCTCGGGCATCGCCAGCGTCACGTTGCGCATCGGGGTGTGGTGCACCGCGCCGTCGTACTTGTCGGCCCACGCCGCCCAGGTGAAGCAACGCTCGATCGTGGCGGTCACCTCGGCGGTGCCAGCCTCGCCGGTGAGCGCCCGGAGCCGTTCGGCGAACTCCACCTCGCGGGCCGCGAGATTCTCGCCGAGGAAGTAGAGCACCTGCGAACGGTTGTGGGCGGTGGCCCGCTGCCACCCTGGCTGCGCCTTGTGGGCCGCCTCCACGGCGTTGCGGATATCCTTGCGGTTGCCGCGGCCAACCTCACCGGCGAGCTCGCCGTCGAGGGTGACCACCGGGAGGGCATAGCCCGAATCGGGACGCGCCTGCTTGCCGCCGATATAGAGCTTGGGGGTGCGGTCGATGGGGGGAACACCGGCATCAGGCGTGGCTGGCCGAGGAGGCCCCGCCGCCCCCGCTTCGCGGGCGGGCGGGGCGGCACCCTCGGATCTCGGATCTCGGCTCTCGGCTCTCGGCTTCAGGTACTCCCACATCCCTTCCCGCCCGCCCTCGCGGCCGTAGCCGCTCTCGCGGTAGCCGCCGAAGCCGCTCGCCGCGTCGAACATGTTGGTGCAGTTGACCCACACCGTGCCGGCCTTGATCCGCGGTGCCACGTCGAGGGCGGTGTTGAGATTCTCGCTCCACACGCTCGCCGCGAGGCCATAGCGGGTGTTGTTGGCCAGCTCGACCGCCTCGTCGGGGGTGCGGAAGGTCATCAGCACCACCACCGGCCCGAAGATCTCCTCCTGGGCGATCATGGCGGCGGGGCTCACGTCGGTGAAAAGGGTGGGCGGATAGAAGAGCCCCTCCGTCGGCACGCTCCACGATGGCTGCCAACAGGTGGCGCCCTCGATCTTGCCCTGCTCGACCAGCGCGGTGATCCGCTCGAGCTGCACCGGGGCGACGATGGCGCCGATGTCGACCGCCTTGTCGAGCGGCGAGCCGACCCGGAGCTTCTCCATCCGCGCCCGGAGCTTGGCCACCAGGGCGTCGGCCACACCCTCGGCCACCAGGATCCGTGAGCCGGCGCAGCAGACCTGCCCCTGGTTGAACCAGATCGCGTCGACCACGCCCTCGACCACGCTGTCGAGGTCGGCGTCGTCGAACACGACGAAGGGCGACTTCCCGCCGAGCTCGAGCGTCAGCTTCTTGCCCGACCCGGCGGTGGCGACGCGGATCGCGCGGCCGACCTCGGTCGAGCCGGTGAAGGCGATCTTGTCGATGCCCGGATGCCCCACCATCGCCTGGCCGGTGCGGCCGTCGCCGGTGATGATGTTGACCACTCCGGCAGGCAGTCCCAGCTCGTGGAGCATCTCCGCGAAGCAGAGCGCGGTGAGCGGCGTGTATTCGGCCGGCTTGAGCACCACCGTGTTCCCGGCCGCCAGTGCCGGCGCGATCTTCCACGCCAGCATCAGCAGCGGAAAGTTCCACGGAATGATCTGGCCCGTCACGCCGACCGCCTCCATCCCCGGGAACTCCGTGTCGAGCAGCTGGGCCCAGCCGGCGTGGTGGGAGAAGTGCCGCGCCACCAGCGGGATGTCGATGTCGCGCGACTCGCGGATCGGCTTGCCGTTGTCGAGCGACTCCAGCACCGCGAAGAGCCGCGAGCGGCGCTGGACACCGCGGGCGATGGCGTAGAGCCAGCGCGACCGGCCGTGGGGGCCGAGCGCCTGCCATGGCGCCAGTGCCTCGCGCGCCGCCGCCACGGCGTCGCCCACCATCCCCTCGTCGGCCTGGGTCACCTGCGCCAGCTCGCTGCCGGTGGCCGGATCGGTGACCGCGAACAATTCGCCGGGTTCGGTCCATCGCCCGCCCACGTAGCAGCCGAGCCGCCGACCGTGCTGCTCGAGCCACTCGTGCGCGGGCGCGGGCGACTCCGGGGCGGGACCCCAGGGGAGCGATTCGAAGGCGGAACGGACGTCGGTCATGGTGAAGATCCCTGACGGTCGGGGGGATGCGTGCGAGGGGCGACAGGCGACAGGCGACACGCGACACGCGGCGTGGCATCACCGACCTCCCGATCCCACCACCTGTCTCCTGTCGCCTGTCGCATGTCGCCCTATCCCATCGGATGCCGATGCGCGGCGGAGTATCGCCCCGTCACGTGGTGTTCGAGCTGACGCTCGATGTCGGTCAGCAGCGAACTTGCCCCGAAGCGGAAGAGGTCGGGGTGGGTCCATCGATCGCCGAGTTCTTCCTTGATCATCGCGAGCCAGGCCATGGCATCCTTGGCCGTGCGGATCCCACCGGCGGGCTTGAGGCCCACCAGGTGGCCGGTCTGCTGGTGCCAGGCCCGGATGGCGCGGGCCATCACGATCCCGACCGGCAGCGTGGCGTTCACCGGCTCCTTGCCGGTGCTGGTCTTGATGAAGTCGGCACCGGCCATCATCGCGACCATCGAGGCGCGCGCCACCTGGGTGAGGGTCCCCAGCTCACCGGTGCCGAGGATCGCCTTGAGGTGCGCCTGGCCACAGGCCTCCCGGAAGGCGCGCACCTCGTCGTACAGCGCCTGCCAGTTGCCGGTGAGCACGTGCGCCCGGGTGATGACGATGTCGATCTCCTCCGCGCCCGCCGCGACCGACGCGCCGATCTCGGCGAGCCGGGTCTCGAACGGCGAGAGGCCGGCCGGGAATCCGGTCGACACCGCCGCCACCGGAATCCCGCTCCCCTCGAGCGCCTGCACCGCCGTCTCGACGAAGGCGTGATAGACGCAGATGGCGGCCACGTGGATCGGCAGGTCGGCCACGCCCATCGCCTCGAGCAGGTCGAGGCGAACCGGGCGGCGACCCTTGGCGCAGAGGCGACGGACCCGACCGGCGGTGTCATCGCCCGACAGGGTCGTGAGGTCGATCAGGGTGATCGCGCGGAGCAGCCAGCCGGCCTGCCACGCCTTCTTGACGCTCCGGCGGGTGGGAATCGTGGCGGCACGGCGCTCCACCGCGCTGCGGTTGATCCGGATCGCGGCGACGAGGTCGAGATCGAGCGGGCCGCCGGGATTGCGCGGCAGCCGTCCCGGCGGCGGCAACTCCACCTGCGGCACATAGGTGACGCCGCTGCCGGAGCGACTCCCCCGCGCAGTGCTCGATCGGGTCATGCGACGGTCCCCTGTCCGGCCCAGGCCCGGGCCGCCAGCAGTTGTTCCCGGCGCTCCAGCAATGCCGGGTCCTTGAAGAGGAAGATGAGCACGGCCCCCGCCAGGAAGCCACCGACGTGGGCCCAGAAGGCCACGCCGCCCATCTGGCCCACCCCGGCGCCGAGCATCTGCAGGAGGAACCAATAGCCGAGCATCACCCAGGCCGGCACCGTGAGGCGGAAGAAGAGGATCACCAGGACCACCAGGGTCCGGATACGCACCGTGGGATAGAGGATGGCATACGCCCCCATCACCCCGCTGATCGCGCCACTGGCGCCGACCATCGGCACCGGCGAGCCAGGATCGACGATCACCTGTGCGGCGGCGGCCGCCAGGCCGCAGAGGAGGTAGAACACGGCGAAGCGGGTGTGGCCCATCGCATCCTCGACGTTGTTCCCGAACACCCAGAGGAACCACATGTTCCCCAGGAGGTGGAGCCAGCCACCGTGCAGGAACATCGAGGTGAGCATCGTCTTCCACGGGGTGCCCGCCTCGACCACGCAGGCGAGCTCGCGGCCGATCGGGATGGCATACCCCTCGGGGAGGCGATGCATCAGGTCGCCTGGGATCAAGCCCAGCTCGCAGACCGATCGGGCCAGCTGGACCTCGTTGCCCATCCCCTGGACCAGGAGCCACACCACCACGTTCAACACGATCACCCCGATCGTGACGACCGGGGTGAGGATGGAGGGGTTCTCGTCGCGGTAAGGGAACATGGCTGGCTAATAATACTGCCGCGCCCGGAAGGCCCCACCACGGAGGACGGAGGGTGGAACGACCGAGGGCGGAGGGGGCACACTCTCCCTCCGCCCTCCGCCCTCTGCCCTCCGTCATCCCTGGCTCAGCGCCCCGCCTTTGCCCCCAGCCAGTCTGCCCGGAACCGCCGTTGGGCGTCACTGATCGTCCCTCCGCCGGCCTCCATCGGCACCGCCTCGAGTCGCGGGTCGGTCGCGAAGTGCAGCGTGGCGGTGCGCTGCTCACCGCGCTGCACAAAGACAATCGGCACGCTGTCGCCCGGCCTGTGGTTCGCCTCGATCGCTGCCAGGTCGGCCTGGTTGGCGACCGGCTTGCCGTCGACCGACTTGACCTCGTCGCCGCGATCGAGGCCGGCATCGTAGGCGGGTGTCCCCACCGAGGTACCAAACGGCACCATTGCGTCCTCGCGACCGAGCCGGAGCCCGGAGAACGCGGCTTCGGAGTTGGCGGGGCGCACCGTCACCCCGGCCCGGGCAAGCAGCGCCGGATAGTCGGGCGCCTCACGGCCCCGCACGTACCGGGCGAAGTAGTCGCGGGCGAACGCCGGGTCGCCGGTGTACTCGCCCAGCGTCCGTTCGATGTCGTCGACCGTGTAGGGCTGCTTGACCTGGTAGCGTGACCCGGCGCCGAAGCGTTGCCACATCAGCCGCATGAAGCCGTCGAGTGTCTTGCCGGGGTAGCGGCCCCGGATCGAGAGGTCGAGCCCCAGGGCCACGCCGGCGCCCCAGGTGTAGTACGACAGGAAGATGTTGCCGTAGTTGGTTGGGTCGATGGCGGTCGCGGCGTCGACGAACGGCGACCGGATGCTCATCTCCATCGGCGAGCCATAGCGGCGGGCGGTGGAGTTCGTGACCGCGTTGACGATGCCACCGACGGAGCGGATGTAGCGATCCTCGTCGACCAGGCCCGCCCGGTGCACCAGGAGCTGGCCGTAGTACTGGGTGAACCCCTCACCGAACCAGAGACCGTCGGAGGGGTCGGAGGTCGAGAAGTCGAACGGCTCGATCATTGCCGAGCGGATCCGCTCCATGTTCCAGGAGTGGAAGAACTCGTGGCTGAGTGTGCCGATCAGGCCCTGCGCACTGCGTGCCAGCGACCCGCTGCTCGAGATGCTGGTCGAGTTGCGGTGCTCCATCCCGTCGCCCGAGGCCCAGGGGACGTAATCGGCGATGAAGGTGTAGGTGCCGTTGTCGTATCGCGCCGTCTCGCCGAACACCGCGATCTCCTCGGCCACGACCTTCTTCGCCATGTCGGTGTAGCCGTCGAGCTCGGCGTCGGTGCCGAGGTGGTGCATCGCGATCCGGATCGTGTCGACCCGGCCGCCGGGGCCGGCCACCGTCCAGCTAGCGCAATGCCCAATTCGACAGCTCGGTCGGCGAGTCCATGAAGTACTGCAGGTCGGGCGCGGTGAAGCGCATCGGGTCGGCGGTGGTGGCGAGCTGGGTCGCCGGCTTCCAGTCGCTCCCTTCGGCACGGTGAACCGGACCGCGATCGGCTGGTGGTCGTAGCCCTTCGCCCACGCGAAGGTCGCCGGGATGTTGAGGTGGGCGTGGGTCCGGTCGATCCCGGCGTAGGTGCCGCCGGCCCGGTCGGCGAACAAGGTGTAGTGGAACCGCACCGGCTTGCCGCCCGACACCACCAGCCAGCGATACGGGTCGCGCCGCACGATCTCGAGCGGCCGCCCATCGGGCCCCGTGGCGCTGGTCGAGTAGACGTTCTTGGCGAACTCGTGCATCGCGTAGCGTCCCGGCGACGATCGGCTCATCCACACCGCGACGGTGTCCTGGCCGATCGCCGGGAAGGTCACGGTGATCTCGGCCTCATGATGGGCGGCGTTGGGGAACGAAACGTCGTAGCGGACGGTGTCCGCCGACTGCGCGAGCGCGAGGAGGGCAAGGACGAGCATCGGGAGCGGGACTCCGGGTTGGGGACAGTCAAGTATACGATAGACGATAGACGATAGACGATCCCAGGGTCGGCTTGGCGTGTGACGAGGCTTTTCCAGGCGGGGGCCAGCGCCCGCACGCGTCTATCGTCTATCGTCTATCGTCTATCGCTGTTCCACCACCTCGACCCGCTGACGGACGAACAGCCCGCCGAAGCGGTTTCGGGCCTCCAGCCATCCGGAGCGGCCCTTGCCGGGAGTCCATTCGACATCGACCGTCTCACCGATCGAGACCGGGCGCACCGGCGGCGAGGCCTCCACCTGCCACGGTGGGAGATCGAAGCCGTCCTTGGCGACCGTCGTCCACGCCGTGGGCATCGAGTCGGGGATGAACTGGTACTGCAGGCCGGGGGCGCCGAGCGTGATGTTCATCAGCCGTAGGCGGTAGGTCTGGCCAGCGATGACCGTGTCGGGCTCGGGGTTGCCGGTGCCGTTCACCCATGGCCGGTGGAGCAGGTCGGTCTCGGCCAGGACCACGCGCTCGTGCGACGGGTCATAGGCGTGACGATCATCGACCACGAGCAGGGCCCCCGAGAGTCCCTTCCCCTGCTGGCTGATGTCGGAGACGTGGGTGTGGTACATGAACGACCCGCTCCGTGGCGGCGCGAAGCGCGCCACGAAGGAGTCTCCAGGCATGATCGGCGGGATCGGCATGTCCGAGGTGCCACCCACGCCCACCACGCCATCGGCGTAGGGCTCGATCTCGATGCCGTGCCAGTGGACGCTGGTGGCCTCGGGGGTCTGGTTGACGATCGTGATCGCCGTCGATTCGTCGCGCTGGAGGATCAAGGTCGGCGCCGGGCCGAGCGGGGCGGTCGCCACGCCCGGCGACCCATCGTCGAGGACATAGCCATAGCGCCGGGTGATCACGTTCGTGTCGGCATCGGTACGGACCAGCAGGCGGATCCGGTGAGTCGGCGACGGCAACGGTGTCCTGGTGCCCGCCACGTCGATCACCATCATCAGGCCGCCCATGTGGCGCTCGACGTGGTGCTCCGCGTCGGCAACGTTCGAGCCGAACGCCGCGTGCACGAAGACCGAGTCACCGTTGGTGAACTCGGCGCCGAGTGGCACGTTCATCATCGCGTGGTAGGACAGGTGGCAGTGGAAGAGCCATCCACCGGGGCGGTCTGGCGACCAGGCCATCTGCATCGTCTCGCCAGGCAGCAACAGCTCGGTGACCGCCATCCGCCGCTGGGCGTCGGAGTAGACGGTGTCGCGTCGCCAGTCGCCTTTGGCATCGACCCGGAAGTAGAACCCGTGCAGGTGCATCGGATGCGGCGCGGTCGAGGCATTGATGACCCGCCAGCGGATCGAGTCGCCGACGCTGTAGTGCATCCGCTCGGTTCGCGGCCAGGGGCGCCCGTTCAGGGTCAGCATCTCGCGGTCCTGGTCGGGTTGACCGTCGGGCAGCCTGCCATCGGTGTAGAGATCGATCAGGATCACCCGGTCAGGCGCGATCGGTCCGCTGGCCGGATCGACCACCATCGCCCCGTCGAGCATTCCGTCGTCGAATTCCTGCGTCATCGAACGGGGTGCCGGGATGGGCACCCCAATAGAAGTAGCTCCCCTCGACTTCCGGCGTGAACCGCCACTTCCGGGTCATCCCGGGCGGCACCACCACCGAGTCGCGCGCCGCCAATCCGAACTTCGGGGCCAGGCCGTGCATCGCGATCGTGTCGCTGCTGGTGTTGCGCACCGAGACCAGCACCGGCGTCCCGGCCCTCACCCGGAGCAACGGTCCCGGCGTGGTCGGTCCCTGTCCCCGCTCGGCGAACGCGAGGATGCTGGCCCCCGCACGGTCGGTTCCATTGGGACGCCAATCGCCCCGCACGATGTCGAGGTCGAGGTGGAGCGCACCCGCCTCCAGGTGTCCCGCGGGATGCTGGTTGTCGTGCCAGGTGACGGGGGGAATCGGACCAACGGTGGACAGGATCGAGACCGCCGCTGCGAGCAGCATGGTGACTCTTCCGTCGGGGTATGGTCGGGGGGAGACCAACTACAGTACCCGAATCGGGGAAGCCACGACAGGGGACCGGTGATCCGATCGTTCGCCCGAACGCGGCAGCGACCGATCGACCTGCGGTCGATATCGCGAGATCGTGCCGCCCCCGGCGTCAGCCGCCGATCGCCTCCACCGGATCGAGCTTCGCCGCGCGCCGCGCCGGGTACCAGCCGAAGAGCACCCCCACGGCGAGGGCGAAGCCGATCGCGAAGACCGCGCCGGGCCAGTGGAGCGGGATCACGAAGTGCTTGCCGAACTGGGCGCCGATCCAGGTGGTCAACACGATCAGGCCGAGCCCGGCGCCGACCCCGACCACCGCCCCCACGAACGCCAGCGTCAGCGACTCGGCGAGGAAGAGCCGCCGGATGTCGCTCTCGTTGGCGCCGAGCGCCTTCAGGATGCCGATCTCGCGCACCCGCTCGCGCACCGAGATCAGCAGCACGGAGAAGAGGCCGATGCCGCCGACCAGGATGGTGATGATCGAGATGGCGTACATCACCCCGTTCCAGCCACCGAGGATCGAGTCGGCCATCGCGAGGTTGCGAGAGCACCTCGGCCGCCTCGTTCTGGATCTCGGAAATCCTCGGTGCCCTCGTGCCGCTGGCGCATCAGCACGTCGACCCGCCGGATCACCGTGCCGAGATCCTCGCCGGGAAGGGCGGTGACGAGGGCCTGGTCGATGCGGCACGGCGCGCGGTAGTAGCGCTGGGCATAGGTCCACGGCACGTACGATCCGCCGGGCGACCCAGGAGTTGTCGATCGGCGCCATCTCGTAGACCTGCTGTGCCACCACCCCGATCACGGTGAACCGCACCCCGTTGATGGTGATCACCTGGCCGATCGGCGACGCGGCACCGAAGAGGTCCGCCACCACCGCGTCGCCAAGCACGGCGACCCGCGACACGTTCTCGATGTCGAGCACCCCGATCTCCCGCCCCGCCACGATCCGGTTGTTGCGGAAGGTCGAGGTACCCCGCGTCCACCCCCTCCACCTGGAGGGCACGGCGGCCCGCGGGGCCGATCACCACCATGTTGGTGCCCCAGATGTTGGGCTTCACCGATTCCACACCGGGGACCGCCTTGAGCGCCTCCGCGTCGGCGATCCGAAGCCCGGGGTGGCGCAGGTCCAGCGCGCGGCGCGCATCACCCCGGGGACCGCGGTCCTCCACGGTGATCGAACGGGGAAAGCCGATCGACTCGAGGTCGCGGTAGGCCATCTCCTTCATGGCCGACCGCGATCGAGGTCATCGACACCAGCGACGCGGCACCGAAGACGATTCCCGAGAGGGTAAGCAGCGAGCGCAGCGGGTGGGCGACGATCTCCGCGCACGGCGTCGCCAAAGAGTTCGGCCGTCGCGGCGAAGCGGCCCTGAGGCCTCAGCCATAGCGGAGCGCCTCCACCGGCGAGAGGCGGCCGGCCCGGAGCGCCGGGTAGAGTCCGGCGAGGAGTCCCACCACCACCGCGGTGCCCACGGCCAGCATCGCGATCGTCGGCGTCACGACCGCCGGCAGCTTCATGAGTCGGCCGACCGTGCCGGTGAGCGCCGTCCCGAGCGCCAGCCCGAGCACCCCACCGAGCACGGTGACCACCATCGCCTCGGCCAGGACGTGCACGAAGATCGCCGCCGGCGGTGGCGCCGAGCGCCATCCGGGTGCCGAACTCGCGGACCCGCTCCACCACCGAGGCCAGCAGGATGTTGGCGATCACGATGCCGCCGGTGAACAGCGACACCGTGCCGACCACCAGGAAGATGAAGTTGAACAGCAGCATGAACTGGGCGGAGCTGTCGCCACCGCCGAAGGACCCCGAGGGCCGGATGTCGAAGTCCTCGACGCCGTGGCGGGCGTAGAGCAGCGAACGCACCTCGTCGACCGCCTGGGGCACCATCCCGGGCTTGGCCTTGAGGGTCATGAAGGAAAGGTGCTCGTTGCCGGCGAACTGGCTGAAGGCGGTCGAGATCGGGATGTAGGCGCGTTCGTTGCGATACTCGAGGGCATTGCCGCTCCACGCCGCGAAGCGGAACTCCTCGCGCTCGATCACGCCGACCACGGTGAAGGCCTTGCCCCCGATGTTCACGATCTGGCCGAGCGCGGCGGCGGCATTGCCGAAGAGCGAATCGGCAAATTTCCACCCCATCACCATCACTCGCGCGCGCCGCTCCACGTCGAGGTCGGTAGAGATAGCGGCCGACCAGCGGCCGGATGTCATTGATCCGGGCGTAGTCGGGCACCGTGCCGCTCACCTGGCCGGTGAAGTCGCGACCGTTGGCGCGATAGGGCAGGTCGAGTTCCCAGCCGGGCGCCAGCGCCTCGAGGGTGGTGGCCCGGTCGCGCAGGAAGCGGGCGTCGTCGTAGGTGAGTCGCTTGCTCGCCAGCGCCCGGGCGGTCGGGTCGAGCGCCTGCGGCGTGTCGCCGACGATCACCGTGCCGGTCCCGCCGACCTCGTCGAGGTACTGCTGGGTGAGCGCTGCCTGGCCACCGAAGAGGGCCAGCACCGTGACGATGCTCGCGGTGCCCAGGATGATGCCGAGCAAGGCGAGCACCGTCTGGCCCCAGGTGGCGCCGCGCCTCGTCGAGGCCGGTGAGTAGCGACTCGAACAGGTTCACGCCACGACCTGACCGTCGGCGATCTCGATGATCCGCTCGGCGCGCTCGGCCACCTTCGGGTCGTGGGTCACCATGATCACCGTGTGGCCACCGGCGTGGAGCGCCGCGAAGGTGCGCAGCACCTCCGCACCGGCCTTCGAGTCGAGGTTGCCGGTCGGCTCGTCGGCCATCAGGATCGCCGGCTCGCCGATCAGGGCGCGGGCGATCGCCACGCGCTGCCGCTCGCCTCCGGAGAGTTCGTCGGGCTTGTGGCCGATCCGGTGGCCGAGGCCGAGCGCCTCGAGGCCGGCGATGGCGCGACGAAGCCGCTCACGACGGCGGATGCCGCCGCGGTACTTGAGCGGCAGCGCCACGTTCTCCTCGATCGAGAGCCGCGGCATCAGGTTGAAGGTCTGGAAGACGAAGCCGACCTTGTGGTTGCGCACGGCGGCGAGCCGCTTGGCCGGTCAGGGCGCTGACGTCCTCGCCGTCGAGCACGTAGCTCCCGGCGGTCGCGCGTGTCGAGGCACCCCAGCATGTGCATCAGGGTGCTCTTGCCCGACCCCGACGGACCCATGATCGCCACGAACTCGCCGGTGACGACGTCCACATCCACGCCCCGCAGTGCCTGCACATCCACCCGGCCCAGCCGGTAGGTCTTGGTGAGGCCGCGCGCCTCGATCAGCGCCGGCATCAGGAACTCACACGAGCTGCCCGCTCGGCGGCGGCCACCGGATCCTCGAGCGCCACCGAGTCGCCCGGCGCCACGCCGCGCAGCACCTCGACCCACGAGAGGTCACCCAGGCCGAGCTCGACCGGCGTGCGCTCCGGCTTGCCGCCCACCAGCTTGTACACGATCGGCTGGCCCTCGGAGAGGAACACCGACTCGACCGGCAGGCGCACCACGTCGTGCCGGGTGGGGCCAGTGATCCGCACGTTTGCCGTCATCCCCGGACGAAGCACGCCGGAGTCGCCGCGCACCGCGACTTCCACGTCGAAGACCCGGACCCGGTCCTGCTGACGCGCTGCCGGTGGCACCAGCCGCACGATGCCGAGCACCGTGTCCCCCGGGAAGGCATCCACCGTGAGCGCCACGCTAGTCGCCCTGGGCCACCTTGCCGATGTCGACCTCGTTGATCGCCGCCTTGACCCGGAGCGACGGACAGATCGGCGATCGTGAACAGTTCGGTGCCGCCCGCCGAAGGTGCTGGTGCCCCCGACGACGGTCTCGCCTTCCTCCACCCCGCGCATGATGATCACGCCGGCACGCGGGCGCCGTGATCCGGGCCCACTGGGTACTGTCGCCGGCGGTCACTCCGCTCAGCTGGACCTGCTGAGCTGCTCCTCGGCGGCCCCCAGCTGCGTCTCCGCCTGCTGCCATGCGGCCTCCTTCTGGTCCACCTCCTCGCGGGTGATCCCTCCGCTGGCGCAACAACTCATTGGCACGGTCGAACTCCCGCTTGGTCCGGTCGCGCGAGATCCGCGCGCCGAGAGATTTCGGCGCGGAGCCGGGCGAAGGAATTGGCCTGGGCGATGTCGGGGACGATGCGGGCGAGGAGTTGCCCCGGCGCGACCCGGGCGCCCTCGCGGACCAGCAATCGCTCGACGATCCCCGAGATCGGCGACTTGACCACGATCTGCCGCTCGGGCTCGACAAGGCCGGTCTCCTCGACGAAGACGCGGATCTCGCCGCGATCGACGGCGGCGACATGATACGGGCGGGCGGCACCGTCGGCGTCGGCACTCGCCTGGCCGCAGCCGGCGAGCGCGCCAACCAGTCCTGCACCAACGACCAGCGTGGCAAGCCGCCGCATCGCGATCCTCCGCTCGGGTGTTGAGGGAATCCTGCCGAACGGACGCGACCTGTCGCCCGGTGGTTTCATTCTGGCACGTTCCACCGATGAAACGTCGAGTCTCCCGGCCCTACTCCGGGAGCTTGGTGCCGCGGGTGCTGCCGACCACCACTTGCTGGGAGTCTGGCCAGTCGTAGGTGGCGACCAGCTTTCCCTCCAACCCGTTGCCATTGCGGACCGCCGCGGCCCGGATCTGCACCTGGGCCCGCTCCCGCAGGATGCTGCGGTACTTGGCCGAGATGAGGACCAGCGAGTCGCCACGCATCCCGACCCGCATCGGGATCAGGTCGCGACCTGGGAGCCGCATGTTCCAGTCGGTGCCGGCGGCATTGCTGATCAGTTCGGAGCCGATCGAGTCGCTGACCCCTTCGAGCGCGCTGGTCATCTGCCAGTGGCCGGCAAAGTCGGCATAGCTGGGTGGCGGGGGCGGTGGGGGTGGCGGCGCTGCTTCCTCGGCTTTGCAGGCGCCGAGGACGGCCACGGCGGCGACGGCAAGCGGGAGTCGCATCTGGACCTCCGGAGGCGGGGTGCACACGGGGGCGGGTCTGGCGAAGCTACGGTGGCGGGCTGGGTGCAGCAATCGGGGGCTGGAGAAGTGGCGGTTTGGTTCGTATCGTATCGTCCTCCCGCGTCGAACCCCAACCTGAGGATCCCCATGCCACTCCGTCATGCCCTGCTGCTCCCGCTGGTGCTGGCCGCCTGTGCCAAGCCGGAGGAACCCGCCGCACCGCCTGCCACGCCACAGGAGGTCTCCTACACCGCGAGCGAATACGCCTTCGCCGGCCCCGACACCATCACCCCCGGCATGACCCATCTCACCCTCGTCAACCAGGGGGCACAGCTGCACCAGATGGTGCTCGGCCGACTGGCCGAGGGGAAGACGATCGCCGACCTGATGGCGTTCATGCAGGCCAACCCGACTGGCGACCCGGATTTCGTGACGTGGTCCGGCGGTGTCGGTGCCCTGCCGCCGGGTGGCACCGGGTCCTCGATGTCCGACCTCGCGCCGGGCACCTATGTGCTCTTCTGCTTCACCAATGACATGGGCGACCCGACACCACACGTGGCGAAGGGGATGATCAAGGAGGTGGTGGTCACCGGGGAGGCGAACACGGCTGCCGCCCCCAGCGCCGACACCGAGATCCACCTCAAGGACTTCGCCTTCGACATGCCGGCTGTGACGGCGGGGCCGCACACCTTCAAGGTGACCAACGACGGTCAGCAGACTCACGAGGTGTTCCTGGTCAAGCTCAATGAGGGCACGACGGTGGAGCAGTTCCTCGCCGCCGCGGCGCCCGGTGCCACCACGCCGCCGCCGGGCGTCCCGATGGGAGGCAACGGCGCGATCTCCCCGGGCAGCAGCAACTGGTTCACCACCTCGCTGGAGGCGGGCCACTACGTGTTGCTCTGCTTCGTGCCCGACCCGGCCGACGGTCAGCCGCACGTGATGAAGGGGATGATCAAGGAATTCGAGG
This sequence comes from uncultured Gemmatimonadales bacterium, assembly GCA_963847895.1. Lineage (GTDB taxonomy): Bacteria > Gemmatimonadota > Gemmatimonadetes > Gemmatimonadales > GWC2-71-9 > Palsa-1233. The sequence continues at coordinate 576,544 of CAWKBO010000009.1, read as the reverse complement.
TCGCGGCCGCAAGCTGAGCACGACAAGACAACAAGACGACGGGCGACAAGCGGAACCTCACCGCCTGTCGCCCGTCGCCTGTCGCGTGACTCCGCTACGGCTTGAGCAGCCCTGCCAGGTCGGCCCGCATCATCTCACTGGTGATCCGCACCCGGCGTGGCACACGATCGGACCACTGCCCCATTTCCTTGCCATCGCCGAGGCGGCCGTCTACCGTCAAGGCGACCACCGAGCGATCGATTCCCTCACCGTGATCCGCGAGCGACCAATGGCCGACGCATCCTCCAGCCGGCGGCAGTTCATCGGCCTCGTGGCGGCTGGCCTGGCCCTCCTCCTGTTCCCGCGCACCGCGCGGGCCCGGCACGTCCTGCAACATGCTCGCGGTCCGCACCCCGTGCCGCGCAAGGGCTACACCGCCGAGAAGGTGCTCGCAGCCGACCAGCTCGACGGTGACGAGGAGCTGATCACCCTCTTCGACGAGGTGCGCGCCATCCCGCAGGTCGTCGACGGGATCCGCTGCCATTGCGGCTGCGCCGACGACCCCGACAAGTACTCGCTCCTTTCCTGTTACGAGGGGAAGACCGCGATGGCAGTGTGGTGCCCGATCTGTCAGGGTCAGGGACGGCTGGTGGCCCGGCTGCACAAGGGTGGCAAGACGCTTGACGAGATCCGGAAGGCTGTCGACGCGCGGTTCTGAGTCATGCCGGCGGCGTCCCCTCGGCGCCCGGCCCCCCGTCACGTCGCGAACCAGGAGGCCGCCATCCCGATCCCCGACGTGCCCCACGCAGCACCCAGGCGCGGCTCCCGGCGCTCCCGACGCCTCGCCACCTGGCTGCTGGCGCGATTCGGCTGGCGAGTCACCGGCGAGATTCCCGCCGTGCCGAAGGCGGTGCTGATCGGTGCGCCGCACACCTCGAACTGGGATTTCCCCATCTGCATGCTGGCGATGTTCGCCACCGGACTCCGCATCACCTGGCTCGCCAAGCACACCCTCTTCTTCATCCCGGTCGCCCCGATCCTGCGCTGGATGGGCGGCGAGGCGGTGGATCGGCGGGTCCAGGCCGACCGGGTTCGCCACGCGATCACTCGCTTCGCCGAGCGGCCGCAGTGGTGGCTCGGGATCGCGCCAGAGGGCACCCGCAAATGGGTGGCGCAGTGGCACGCGGGGTTCTGGCACATCGCCCGGGGCGCCGGCGTGCCGATTGTCCCGATCGTGATCGACTGGTCGACGCGCGAACTGCGGATCACCGACCCACTCGCGCCGGGCGACGACGAGGCCGCAGACCTGGCCGAGATCCGGGCACGCTATCACCGCCGGATGGCGAGACGCCCGGCGGGATTCGCCGACGCGACGTAGATTTGCCCGACGCGTCCCGACTTCCTCCTCACGGCGGTGTGCATGCTGGGGGTGTATCTCTTCGCGATGGTCGTCGGTGTCGGCTTGCTGCTCTTCTCCATTCTCGGCGGGGGCGACAGCGACACCGATGCGCCCGATCTCGATGCCGATTTCGACGCCGACGTCGATGTTGACGTCGGCGCCGAGCTGTCGCCGATCGGCGCGGTGGGTGACCTGGTGGTGGGACTCTTCCGGCCCCGCAACCTCACCTTCCTGCTGGCGGCGTTCGGCACCACCGGCGCGCTGCTCACCTGGACCAGTGGCGACAGTGGTGGCACGCTGGCGCTCGCGCTCGTGATGGGCGTGGGCGCCTGGTTCCTGAGCCACGGGGTGTTCACCTGGCTCCGGCGGACCGACAGCAGCGTCGACGCGCTCCACGATCGCGACCTCGACGGCTCGATCGCTACCGTGACCCTGCCGATCGCACCCGGGTCGCGGGGCCGGATCACCATCGTGGCGGCCGGCCGCCAGACCTATCTCACCGCCCGGCTCGAGCCGGGGGTGACGGAGGCGCTGCCGATCGGCACCGAAGTGCTGATCCGACGCACCGACAACGGCGTGGCGGAGGTGATCCCCACCGCCCCGCTCGGCCTCCCCCCTTCAACTTCCTGAGGCAGACATGGACACCACGACCCTCGCAATCCTTGGCGGCGTCACCGTAGGGGTGATCGTCGCCATCAGCTGGGTGATCCGTTCGCTGGTGGTCATCTGCCTTCCCAACGAGATGGTGGTGATCACCGGCCGGAAGCGACACACCAGCGATGGCCGCGACGTGGGCTACCGGGTGCTCAATGGCGGCCGGACGATGCGGATCCCGATCATCGAGAAGGTCTCGCGCCTCGACCTCACCACGATCCCGATCGAGGTGAGCGTCCAGAATGCCTACTCCAAGGGCGGCATCCCGCTTCACGTGCAGGGCATCGCGAACGTGAAGGTCAGCGGTCGGGCCCCGATCAGCGACAATGCCGTCGAGCGGCTGCTCAACAAGCCGTTCCGCGACGTGATGCAGATCGCCAAGGACACCCTCGAGGGGAATCTTCGCGGCGTGCTGGCCACACTCACGCCGGAGGAGGTGAACGAGGACCGGCTCAAGTTCGCCAACGTCCTGATCGAGGAGGCCGACGAGGACCTCAAGAAGCTCGGCCTGGAACTCGACACCCTGAAGATCCAGAACGTGACCGACGAGGTGAACTACCTCGACTCGATCGGTCGGCAGAAGACCGCCGACATCCTCAAGCTCGCCCGGGTCGCCGAGGCGACCCGCTCGTCGGAAGCCGAGCAGACCGAGGCCTCGGCCCGCCAGGCCGCGCAGGTCGCCGCCATCCAGGCCGACCTCAAGATCACCGAGGAGAACAACCTGCTCCGGGTCCGCAAGGCGGTGCTCGAGGCGGAGGCGCTGGCCCGCGAGGCCGAGGCGAAGGTGGCCGGCGAAAAGGCGCGGGTGGTGGCCGAGCAGGCGCTGCAGCAGGAGCGGATCGGACTGGAGCAGCGGCGGCTCGAGGCAGACGTGCTGTTGCCGGCCAATGCCGACCGCGACGCGGCCGAGCAGCGGGCCAAGGGTGCCGCCGCCACCATCGCGGAGGATGGCCGGGCCCGCCTGATGGTGCTCGAACAGACGATCAGGCTCTATCAGGGCGCCGGCAGCGAGGCGGAGCGGATCTTCATCCTCAACATGCTGCCCGACATCATTCGCGACATCAGCCGGTCGGTCGGCGACATGAAGATCGACAAGGTCACCGTGATCGACTCGGCCGGCCAGGGCGGCGGCGTCGGCAAGGCGGCCGGGCAGCTCCCCTCGGCGATCATCCAGCTCACCGAGCAGATCGAGAACGCCACCGGGGTGAACATCCTCAGCCGGCTGCAGCAACCGAAAGTCGAGCAGTCTGAGGACTGAGGACGGAGGACGGAGGACTGAGGACGGAGGACGGAGGAGGGACGGCATCCCTCTGTCCTCCGTCCTCCGTCCCCTGTCATCCCTTCAGTGCTGCCAGTCGCTCGTCGCTGATCCCGTTCATCTCGAAGAGACAGGCGCCCGCGGCTCCGGCGTCGCGCGCGGTGCGGATCGCGAGTGCCAGTTGGTCGGGCGGCAGGTCGGGGAGGTAGAGCCCCGCCACCAGCGGCACGTCGGGTGGCAGTGCCGCGATCCCTTCGCGCACCCCGCGACCGATCCAGGCGACGTCCTCGCGGTAGAATCCCTGGTAGAGCATCGGGAAGACGACATCGAGCGGCCAGCGGTCCCAGGCTTGTCGCACCAATCGGCGGGCGATCGTCGGGGTCGGGAAGACCGCCGCCGAGATCGCCTTGCCGCGGGCGTGGCTGGCCCGGGCGAGGGCGCCCACCACCTCGGTGATCATCCGCCAGCGGAAGTGGCGCCAGTCCTCATCGCCGGCGGGATCGGCGAGCATCATCGGGTCGCGACCCACCTCGGCCTCGAACCGCGCCCGACACGCCTCGCAATAGCAGAAGTCGTAGGGGGCCATCTCGTGATCCTGCACCAGGCCGTACTGTTCCCAGAGATTGCGAGGCAGGATCACATCGGGCAGCCGGATGTAGTCGAGGTGCACCGCATCGACACCGGGAGTCGCCGCGACCTCATCGATCCGCCCGGCGAGGTACTCGCGCACCGCCGGCCGAGTGGGACAGAGCCACTGGTAGTAGCCCACATAGGGCGGCGAGGTGAGCGAGCTCTTCCCCTCGCGACTCACCGCGAACCATTCGGGATGCTCGGCCTTGACCGTGGCATCGCCGCTGCGATTCATCGCCCAGGTCCACCGGTGCATCACCAACCCGGCGCCATGCGCCGCCTCGGCGTGCATCGCGGCATCACCGCCGCCGACCACGACGCCCGTGAAGCCGGCGTCGCGCAAGCGGTCGTAGCGCGTCCGCCAACCGGCGAGATCGCCTTCGCCGCCGCCGTGGACCCAGGTCCAGAGCGAGAACGGCGCGCAGCCGGGGGCGGTCGGCCGCCCCAGGCGTGTCGCGAGCAGCCCGGCACCGGCGACCTCGAGGAAATGGCGCCGGGTCGTCACTGGCCTCTCGCACGGACCGCGGCCACATCGGCCGGCCGAACCACGGTCCCGTTGTTGCCCCACTCGCTGTAGACGTACGTCAGCACGTTGGCGACCTGGTCGTCGCTCAGGCCGAGTGCCGGCATCACGTTGTCGAATTGCTCGCCGTTGACGGTGATCGGCCCGGTCCGGCCGTGGAGAACTGTCGCGATGGCGCGATCGCGATCGGCGTTGAGGAAGTCGGACCCCGCCAGTGGCGGGAACGCCCCAGCCAGTCCCTTGCCATCGGGCTGGTGGCAGGCCGCACATGTGCTCTCGAAAATCCGCTGACCGAATGCCACCTGCTCGGCCGTCGTCCGGGCCCGCGGCACCGAGTCGTTCGCGCTCGGCATCGTCTGCACCGCACTACCCTCGGGACGATAGACGCCCTCGTAGGTGCGACCGGAGTAAATCGTGCTGTCGGCGTCGCCGGTCACGACCAGCTGTGCCAGCGCCCCCTTGTTGAACGCCCGGAAGATCGCGTGATCGACCAAGAGGTAGGTGCCCGGGGTGTTCACGGTGAACTCGGCGATCGCCGCCCCGCCGGGCGGAATCATGGTGGTCTGGACGTTGTGGCTGGTGGCGGTACCCGCCTCCTGATGAACGGTGTCCATGATCTCGCCGATGACGTGGAACGACGAGGCGAGATTGGGACCACCGTTGCCGACGAAGAGTCGCACCGTCTCGCCGACCTTCGCCGTGAGCGCATGGTCGCCGGTGAGCGACCCGACCGCGCCATTGAAGACCACGTAGGGCGGACGCTCGTCGATCGCCTTGGCCATGTCGAACTGCTGCAGGCCGGGGTCACCGTAGTGGCCGGCGGTATAGACCTCGCCCTGCATCACGTAGTACTCGTGGTCGACCGGTGGCAACCCGCCGGGCGGCTCGACCAGGATCATCCCGTACATTCCGTTGGCGATGTGCATCCCGACCGGCGCTGTGGCGCAGTGGTACACATACAGGCCGGGATTGAGCGCGGTGAAGGAGAAGGTCGAGGTGTGGCCCGGTACCGTGAGCGACGAGGTGGCACCACCACCCGGGCCATTGACCGCGTGGAGGTCGATGTTGTGGGGCATCTTGCTGTCGGGCGGGTTGTCGAGGTGGAACTCGACCAGGTCGCCCTGGCGGACCCGGATGAACCGCCCCGGAACCTGGCCCCCGAAGGTCCAGAAGCGGTACTCGACTCCGTCGGCCAGCCGTCGGGTGAGTTCCTTCACCTCGAGATGGACCACCACCCGGGTCGGATGGTCGCGGGTGATCGGCGGCGGGACGTCGGGGGGCACGCCGAGGACTGCATCCTCCTGCCCGGTGACTGGGGGGCGCGGTGCGCCGGTGCAGGCCAGCGAGAACAGCAACAGCGGCAGGACGGCAGAGACGGCACCACGCGACACGATGACCCCCTGAAGTGGACGCGCCGGGGGACCGTCGAATCAGGGTCGGCCCACGAAGATGACCGTACCCCAGCGCTCGGGAATGTGCATGTTGACCTCGCCCTGTGGCGACCAGACCCAGTTGTGCTCGGGAAGCCGCCGACCGGCGGAATCGGTTGTGGCAACATAACCCCGGTTGGTCGAGTTGATTCCCGGCACCAGATCCCACTCTACCCGCGAAAAATTGATGCGCCATGCATCGCCGACCGCGGGAGGAATCGGGCGGCCACCGTTGCGGAAGGCCGCCCAGGGAACCGCCATCTCGACCGTCCAGCCTCGGTCGCGATCGGTCGGGTCGTTGAGCGTGCCGTCGCGGTGGACCACCGCGCGGAGGCCGGGGATCTCCCAACCGTTGTCGGGCCGGCCGCCGTGACGATACGGTTTGTCGAGGAAGAGGTCCCAGCTGGTGCCGAGCGCGTTGATCTCGAACTCGAAGTAGCGCTCGGTATCGCCGTCGGGGTCGAGGAACCATTCGAAGTCGTTGTCGCGGAAGATCACCGCGTCGTGATCCCGCAGCGTGGCCCAGAGATCGGGCTCCTCGAGCTCGGCGGCGAGGTAGAGCGCGGTGGAGTCCCAGCCGATTCGCATCCGGGTGCGCCACGTGGGGGACGGCCGCTTGGCGCCCTCGATGTCGACGAACAGATCGCTCCAGGGGGCCGCCACCCAGGCGGCCTCGTCGGGCACACCATCGATCACCGGCGCCACCGTCAGCCACGGCGCATCGTACCGGCGGGGGACGGCCTGGGCGGCGAGGGCCCAGGTCGAGGGGACCAGCAGGGCCAGGAGGGAGATCGTGGCGCGGTGCGGCATGGCGCCAAAGGTATCCCCGATCGCGGGGGTTACCACATTGTCGATTGACCGGCATATTCCGGCAGCATCCGGCCGGTCGCCACCTCCCTTCCCTTCAGCCAGCACGGTCTCATGAACGCACCGCCTCGCAAGCCGCGTGACGACGAGATCGACGTGTGGGGCCTCACCCACCCGGGGAAGGTCCGCAAGGACAACCAGGATCACTTCCTGCTTGCCTCGCTCCATCGGCGACTCGAGGTGCACATGACCTCGCTCGCGAAACCGGCCGACCTGGTGCACGGCGATGAGCGCATCGCCTTCCTCGCGATGATCGCCGATGGTGTCGGCGGACGGTCGCATGGAGAGGAGGCGTCGCGGATCGCGCTCGAGGAGGTGACCCAGTACGTCACCCAGAGCACGCTCACCTGGTACGAGGGTGACGCCACCGCGGAGAAATTCATCGACCTGCTCCAGCAGGCCGCAACGCGCAGCCACGAGCGGGTGCTCGAGCGGGCGGCGTCCGACCAGCGCCTGGCGGGCATGGCCACGACGCTGACGCTGTGGATCGGGGTCTGGCCCTGGCTCTACCTGCTGCAGGTGGGCGACTCGCGCTACTACCTGTACCGTCAGGGCAGCCTCACCCAGGTGAGCCGCGACCAGACGATGGCGCAGGACCTGGTCGACCAGGGCGTGCTGGCGCGCAGCGCCCTGCACCGGTCGCCGTTCGCCAACGTCCTCTCCAGCGCAATTGGCGGCCAGCAGACCGCACCGGTCGTCACCCGGATCGCCTCCGAGTGGGAGAACGTGCACCTGCTCTGCAGCGACGGACTGACGAAGCATGTCGACGATGACCAGATCGCCGAGCGACTCCGCACCATCACCACGTCACAAGCCTGTTGCGAGGCACTGCTCCAGGATGCGCTCGACGGCGGCGGGAGCGACAACATCACGATCATCGTCGGCCGGGCCGAGCAGAAGGAGCCGCCCGCCGCGTCGTGAACCGGGTGGCGGCCCCGGCCGTGGCCGGGATATCCTCCAGTGGTGGCCCGCCCCCCCGTCCCACCCGGAGTCGCCCCAATGGCACGTGCCCGCCTCGCCGTCCCCGCCCTGCTCCTCCTCGTCGCCTGCACCACCGGCGAGACCGCCTCCCACACCGGGGGGCCCGACGCCGACTCGCTCCTGGCCCAGTACACCACCGTCCGTCTCGATGCCGACCTGAGCGGTCTCACCGACCACGAGCGGCAGATGTTGCCGCTGCTCATCGACGCCGCCCGGGTGATGGACGAGATCTACTGGCGCGAGGTGGCCGGACAGAAGGACAGCGTCCTCAGCTACTTCGCCGACTCGACGATGCGGCGCTACGCCGAGATCAACTACGGCCCGTGGGACCGACTCGATGGCAACAAGCCGTTCATCGCCGAGGTCGGGGCGATGCCGCTCGGTGCCAGTTTCTATCCACCCGAGATGACCCGTGAACTCGTTCGATTCGCTCGCCGCGCTGCGGCCGGACAGCGGCGCGTCGCTCCGCAGCCCCTACACGCTGGTGCGTTGGAGCGGCGCCGGTGCACTCGTCCCCGTGCCCTACCATGTCGCCTTCAGCGGGCTGATCGAGCGCGCCGCGCTGCGGCTGCGCGAGGCCGCGAAGCTGGCCGACGACCCCGGACTCAGGCGCTACCTCGAGCTGCGGGCCCAGGCGCTGCTCGACGACGATTACCAGCCGAGCGACCGGGCGTGGCTCGACATGAAGGACAACGGGATCGACATGGTGATCGGGCCGATCGAGACGTACGACGACCAGCTCTTCGGCTACAAGGCCGCCCACGAGGCGTACGTGTTGATCAAGGACCGCGACTGGAGCACCCGACTGAGCCGCTATGCCGCGTTGCTGCCGGGGCTGCAGCGAGGGCTGCCGGTGGAGGCCGCCTACAAGCGCGAGACCCCGGGAACCGACAGCGACCTCAATGCCTACGACGTGGTCTACTACGCCGGCCAGGCCAACGCCGGCTCCAAGACGATCGCCATCAACCTGCCCAACGATGAGCAGGTGCAGCTCGAGAAGGGGACCCGCCGCCTGCAGCTCGAGAATGCCGTCCGTGCCAAGTTCGACAAGATCCTGATGCCGATCGCCGACCGGCTGATCGCCGAGGACCAGCGGCCGTATCTCTCGTTCGACGCCTTCTTCGAGAACACCATGTTCCACGAGGTGGCCCACGGTCTCGGCATCAAGCGCACCCTCAACGGTCGCGGCACCGTGCGCCAGGCGCTCAAGGAACAGGCCGGCTCGCTGGAGGAGGGGAAGGCCGACGTGCTTGGCCTCTACATGGTGCACCGGCTGGCCGACCAGGGCCAGCTCGGTGCGCATGACACCCGCGCCAATGACGTGACGTTCATCGCGAGCATCTTCCGCTCGATCCGCTTCGGGGCCTCCAGCGCCCACGGCCGCGCCAACGTCGCTCGCTTCAATTTCTTCAAGGAACTCGGTGCGTTCGCCCGCGACTCGGCGACCGGCACCTACCGGATCGATTTCGACCGGATGAAGATCGCGACCGACTCGCTGTCCGCCACGATCCTTCGGCTGCAGGGCAACGGCGACTACGACGGCGTGGTGGCGTTCATGCAGCGCTACGGGGAGATCGGCCCCGAGCTGCAGGGCGACCTCGACCGGCTGGCCGGGGCGGGCATCCCGGTGGACGTGATCTTCGAGCAGGGCCCCGAGGTGCTGGGACTGGCGCCGGCCCCGAAGGACTAACGGTCGAGCTCGAGCCCGAGCAGGAGCGATCGACCAAGCGGGGGAGAGAGATTGTCGCGCAGCAGCACCGCCCGCCCCGCCGGCCACTCGCCGCGGAGCCAGGCGATGAGGCCACCGCGCAGCGGCAGCGTCACGCCGACGAATGGCCGCAGCACGCCCGCGTAACGCAGCCAGTAGTCGCGTGCCTGATCGCGCACCGGCGCCTGGCCGCTTTCCACCCGGTACACCAGCCGCCAGTCGTATCCCGTCCAGGGGCCGAGCCAGGTGGCCCCGGCCTCGACCCGGTGACCGCCGGCGGCGTAGCGCAGTGCGAACGACCCCGACGCCCCCGGCACCTCGAGCGGCCGGTCGCCAACCTCGAACTCGCCGCTGTACGTGGGGGAGAGGGCCGCCACCCGCGACGACACCGCCTGTACCCGCACCGCCGCCGAAAGGCGGCCGACCGCGGCCCCGCCGTCGAACTCCACGCCGCGGTTGGTGATCGCACCGACATTCTGGAACTGGTAGAAGCGGGTCATGGCGGTGGGGCGACGAAGATCGACCTGCTGGAGGAGGTCGCTGGCGCGCTGGTCATACCAGGTCAGCCGCATCCAGCTCCCGCTGGCGAAGTGCAGGTCGACCCCGAACTCGATGCCGCTCTGCCGCTCGGCGCGCAACAACGGGTTCGCTTCCTGGCGGATCGAACCGGAGGCCAGCGATTGGCTCATCCCCGGTTCGGGAGGGCGCAGGGCACGGCCCCACGCGGCACGCAGGTGCAGCGTGGTCAAGCCGATCGGTGCAGTCCACGCGATGCCCGCGGTCGCGGCCCACGGCGTCGCCGCCGCGCTGCCCACCGAGCTGATCCGGTCGGCGCGGGCACCACCACTGACCGTGAGCGGTCCGTGGTGGAGTCGCACCTGCGCGAACGCTCCGCGCGAATCGAGTGCCTCCTGATAGAGCGCAGAGAGATCGGCAGACCCATCGGCCAGTCGCGCCGAGCGGTCCAACCGGCGATGACTCGCCTCGGTACCGACACTGAGCGTCACCGGGTCGACGGTGATCATCCCCGACCAGCGTGCGCTGGTGCGGATCGCCCGCTCATTGGTCGCCCCGAGCGGCAGGCGCGGCGGCAGGATCGGCGACCGGAATGGCTCGCGCGAGCCACTGATCCGATGGACGCCAGCGGTGAAGGCCTGGGAGAGTCGTCGTCCGATCACCTGGCGCAGCCGCACCCCCACGCCCCGCTCCTCGAGCGGCTGGAGGCCACGAACTGCCTGGGCGTCGGCCAGTGGCAGGGTGCGCTCGATCGGCGCCTCGCGTCGGGCCGCTCGTGCGGAACCCTCGACCCGGAGGCTGCCGAGCCGGAGCTGGCCACCACCCTGCACTCGCCAACCCTCGGCCGGCCCCGATGCGGTGCCGATCCGTGTCGCCGAGCCGAGTACCAGGATGCCCGCGCCAGGGGCATCGGCCTCGATCCCGGCACCCCCCTCTCGCCAGAGCGAGGTGCCATCGAACTCGCGATCGAGTGCACCGGCGAGGAGATGCCCTCGCGGTGACAGGCTCCCCTGGCCGGGTTCTCCCTTGCGGGTCTCGATCTGGATGACGCCGTTGAGGGCCTCGGGGCCATAGAGCGCGGCACCCTGCGGGCCGTGGATCATCTCGATGCTCGCGATGCCGCGACCATCGAGTTGCGTGAAGAGCTCGGGAGAGGCGACCTCGATCCCGTCGACATAGAGCTTGGGTGCCCGGGCGGTGAACGACGCGACCCCGCGAACCGCCCCGGCGGTCGGCGGCGGGCCGACGCCGCCCCGATCCCAGAGCACCAGTCCAGGGAGGTAGGCACGCATCTCATCAGCGAGTCGCCGATGGGGTGACTGCGCCAGGTCGCGTTCGCTGACCACCGTCACCGCGGTGGGCTGCTCCCTCACCGGGAGCGGCATCACAGGCGACCCGGTCACGACCAGCTGATCGAGCGCCTGGATGCCCGTGGCCAGCGTGGTGGCCCCCGGATCGGTCGCTCCGCCAGCACCCGGCACCAGCACGACCGTGCCGCCCGACGTGCTGCGCCAGACGAGCCCGGTGCCCCGGAGCATCTCGGCCAGCACCGCACGGAGCGAAACGTCGCGTCGGTCGAGTGTGATGCGAACGTCCACCGGCAGCTGGTCACCTCGCCAGGCGAGCGGCGCGCCGGCCTGTCGCAGGTGGAGCAACGCCTCGACGAGGGTGGCCCGCCGCACGGCGAGCGTCACCGGCCGGTCGAGCGGCTCGACGGAACCCTGCTGGGCGGCGAGTGGTCGCGCCACCGCCAGGATCACGAGCAGCGCCGCCCGTGCCTGCATCGTCAGCGCAGCACGATCCGAGCGCTGTCCCGGTGCACTGTCGTGCCCAGGAGCAACGAGAGCACGTCGAGTGCATCGTCCAGCGATCCCCGGGCGAACGTCGCCGAGACCGGGCGCTGTGCGAGCCCGGAATCGGCGATCACGATCGTCACGCCGAACCACTCCGACAGTCGGCGCGCGACGCGGTCGGCCGGCTCGGTGGTGAACTCGAGTCGGCCGTCACGCCAGCCACTCATCGCGACGACCGGCTGGTCGTGACGGACAGTCGGATCGGCGGTGCCGAACTCGGCAACATCGCCCGCGGCGAGCATCGTCTCGCCCGGGCGCTCCTCGCGGCCGACCGCGACCCGACCTTCCACGACGATCACCGCGACCGAATCGGGATGGCGACTGCGCACCGTGAACACCGTACCGATGTCGCGAACCACGTGATGGCCGGCGATCACCGTGAATGGCCGTGCCGCATCGTGGGACACGGCAAACCAGGCCTCTCCATCGAGCCGGAGTGATCGCGCTTCCCGACCGTATCCCCGTGCCACCGTGAGAGTCGACCGCGGCGCGAGGACCACCGCGGTGCCGTCGTCGAGCGTCAGCTCGCGCCGCTCCCCCGGTCCGGTCGCGTAGGAGGAGGGCTGGTTGCCGCCGATCGCCCGCCAGGCAAAGAGGATCCCGGCCACGAGCGCGACGGCAGCCGCGACCCGCCAAGCGCCCGTCCGCCATGACCGCGGACGACCGATCGGGATGACGGTCGCGGGCGGCCCGGACCGGTGAAGTTCCGCCGACACCCTGCGCCACGCCGCGTCGGCGTCCCATGACTGCCCGGCGCCCTTCCGCCACACCAACCGCAGCCGATCGAGCTCGGCGCGATGTTCGCGGCGACCGTGCCGCCCACGCCTCGGCCAGCGCCGATTCCTTGGCGCTCGCCTCACCGGCGAGGACCCTGGCAAGCAGGTCGTCTGGCAGCTGGTCGTCGGTCATCGGTACCCGGCTCGTGAGGAGGCAACCTTCAGACACTGAGAATCGGCCGATACCCTGACAGGATGGCACCTGGACCCTAATATGCCCAGACCCACGACAGGACCGCCGTGAGCGACACCCACTCCATCCGGGCACTGCTGAGCGCGATCGAAGGCGGCGATGAGACCGCCTTCGAGCGGCTCTTCCGCATCTGGTATCCCCTGTTGGCCAACCACGCCTATCGGCTGCTCGGCGATCGCGATCGGGCGGAGGATGCCGCGCAGGAAGTCTTTGTGGCGCTCTGGCGCGGTCGTGAGCGCCTCCCCGATGCCGAAGCCCTGCCGGGCTACCTGCACCGCGCGGTCCGCAATCGGGCGCTCAACCAGCTGCGGGGCCGCCATGGCGACGGCGTCGATCCCGACGGGCGGATCGAGCTGGCGACGTCACCCGATGCCCCCAACCGGCTCGAGACCGAGGAGCTCAACCGGCGGCTGTTGCTGGCGCTCGAGACGCTGCCGCCTCGCACCCGTGAGATCTTCCTGTTGAGTCGCGAACAGGAACTCACCTACGGCGCAATCGCCGAGACACTCGGTATCTCCGTCAAGACCGTGGAGACGTTGATGAGTCGGGCCCTGCGGCGACTGCGGGAGGTCTTCGGCCCGACCCGCGAGGGTTGAGTCGACCCCGGCTCAGCGCCGATCGCCCAGCGCCGAGATCCTCATTGCCCAGGCGTGCTCGGAGGGCGGATCACCTCGCATCGCAGCGGGGATCATGACAACGAAGCCGTCCGCGGTGTCTCGCCAGTCGAGCGGTGCCGTTCGCCCCACCAGTGACACGACAGCACCCGGCGCCGGATGCAGGGCCGGCACCACCAATGAGTCCGGAAGCCTGGTCTCGGCCTCCTCGGGGAGGTAGATGGCGTAGGCCGTGCCGTCCTTGCTCCGGGTGAACCGATACGACCCCGCCACGTAGGGGGCCAGCGGTCGCGTGCCATAGATCGCCTCGCCGTTGACGGCCATCCACTTTCCCAGCCCGGCGAGACGGTCATAGGCCTCGGCATGCCAGCGACCATCGGGGCCCGGCCCGATGTTGAGCAGCAGGTTGCCACCCTTGGCGACCACATCGACCAGCATCCGGACCAGGACCCGGGTCGACTTGTACCGGTCGTTCGGAACGAACGACCAGCTGTTGGCCATCGGCATCGGGACTTCCCAGGGCACCAGCCACGCGTGATCGGGGACCCGCGCCTCCGGGGTGAGGTAGTCCTGGTACGGTCCTTCCACGGCGCGGTCGACCACGATCAGGCCGGGCTGCAGCGTCCTCGCCTCCTTCACCAGCCGCGGCATGTCGATGTCCTGGCTCTGGATCCGGAGCTGGCTGTTGTCGGGTCGCTGGCGTTGCGCCTCGACCTGCTCGGCCGTCATCGGCTGCACCCATCCGCCATCGAGCCAGAGGATGTCGACCGGACCGTACCGGCTCATCAGCTCATGGATCTGGCCGTGGGTGAACTCCACGAATCGCTGCCAGCGTTCGGGATAGCGGGTGATGTCGTAGTTGGGATTGCGATCCGGGGTGGCGAAGTAGGGCCACCAGTAGTCCTCGGAGTGCCAATCGGGTTTCGAGAAATAGGCCCCGACCATGAACCCCTCGGCCCGGAAGGCGTCAAAGATCTCCCGGGTCACATCGGCCCGCGGATCGGTGCTGAACGGTGTGTTGGGCGAAGTGATCCGGTAGTCGGTGAGCCGCGTGTCGAACATGCTGAACCCGTCGTGGTGCTTGGTGGTGAACACCACGTAACGCATGCCCGCATCATGGGCGGCCTTGGCCCAGCGGACCGGGTCGAAGCCGGTCGGGGCGAAGGTCGTCTGGAGCGCCTCGTAGGCCTTCTTGTATTCGTCGTAGTCGTCGAGCTTGCGGCGACACCAGCCCACGTCCTCCGAACAGAGCGACCACGATTCGACGACGCCCCACTGACTGTAGGGGCCCCAGTGCATCAACAGGCCGAGCTTGAGATCCTGCCACGCCTCGAGCTTCTGGCGGACCAGCGGGTCAGTCTCCTCCACGTAGCGGTCCTGCGCAGGGACGGGGCGGGCCAACGCAGTGCAGGCGGCCAGCAGGCCGACGGTGGTGCGCCAGGTCGGACTCATCGTGCCAACGCTCCGGGGTGTGGGGGCCGCGCGGTCGGTCGAGCCAAGACTAACACCCCGGCTGGGGCTGCGATCGTCCCCGTGTAGGGGTGCGACGACCCTCGAGGTGTCTCCTCCATGCACGCCACCTTCGCCGGCCCTCCCCCTGAGGCCGGCGACGTGGCCCAACGCCGGAGCATCTCCATGCCGACCCGACCCTTCGCCCCCCGAATGCTCGCCGTGGCGCTTGCCGTCTCCCTCGCGGCCTGCGCCGACCTGCCGACCTCGTCACCGGACATCGGCTCGACCGCCGCGCCGCCGGCCGACGAGCCCGTGGCACTGTCGCTCGATGAACTTGCCAGCCAGGCATCGCTCGCTGGCGACGAACCGGCCGCCGGCGCGTACGCCGACGGCGCCCTCGCGATCCGACTGGGAGCCGTGCCCACCGAGATCGCCGTGTCGGTGGGAAACCAGCAGTACCGCTACTGGGCAGTGGTGATCGGGATCATCGAGCGGGCGCCCGACGGCGCCGAGCTGCTGACCCGCCGGTTCGTGGCGTGGACCGGTGAGCCGCGGCCGACCGCGGCACTTCGCACGCTGTCGCGCTCGGACGCCGCGGTCTTCGGCGCATTCGACGACCCCACCGATGTCGGCCGTGCCACGGGGAGCTGGGTGGATTTCGTCCGTGACGCCCGCTTCACCGCGGTCGACGGAACGATCGCCACCATCCTCAACTCGATCGCCGGTGACTGCCCGAACGCCGAGCGTGACCCTCGCTTCAGCTGCCAGTTGGCGCGGTTCGACGTGCGACTCGATGGCACCTTCGAGTTGGCCGGTGACGTCACCGCGCGGGTGAACATCGCGACCGCCCCGCCGAGCGTGGCGGGGATCGTGGTGCGCCGGACGGACGGAGGCAGGGGTGGCCGTCCCGCTGTGACGCCGAGCCGGCCGATGGCGACGAGGAAGTAGCGACAGGCGACACGCGACGGGCGAGCCCACTGCCTGTCGCCTGTCGCCTTTCGCCCGTCGAGCCAAACGGTATCTTCTGGCATCCTCTGGACCTGGATTCCGTCATGTCCTCCCTCGATCGTCGCCAGTTCCTGGCCAAGGTCGCCGCCGGCGCGGCCGCCACGACGCTGCCCCAGCTCGCCTCGGCCGAAGCCGCGTCTCCCGCGGCGATGGGTTCACCACCGGCGGGGCTCGCCGGCGCCACCGCCTTCACCCCGCTGCCGCTCGGCGCGGTGCGCCCGGCCGGTTGGACGGCCCGGCAGCTCCGGATCATGGCCGATGGTCTCACCGGACACCTCGACGAGTTCTGGCCCGACGTGGCCCAGAGCCAGTGGTTCGGTGGCACGGCGGAGGGCTGGGAGCGAGCACCGTACTGGCTCGACGGAGCGATCCCACTGGCATGGCTCCTCGATGACACCGTGCTCAAGACACGGATCAGCTCCCACGTGGAGTACATCCTCGCTCACCAGCGCGATGACGGCTGGTTCGGCGTCTATCCGCAGGATGCGGTGTCCAACCGCTACGACCTGTGGAGCATCCTGCTGATCAACAAGGTGCTGGCCCAGTATCACGAGGCCACCGGCGATGACCGCGCGCTCAGGGCCTCGCTTCGCAGCATGCGGGCGATGCTCGGCGGACTCGACCGCACTCCGCTCTACGACTGGGGTCGATTCCGGTGGTTCGAGGGGGTGATCCCGGCGCTGTACGCCTTCGGCATCACCGGCGAGGCGTGGTTGCTCGACCTGGCGCACAAGCTTCGCGATCAGGGGGTGGACTACGAGGCCCTGATGGCGCTCGACGACATCCGGACCCCGACGCCCCGACGTGGACTGTGGAAGTGGACCAAGCACGGGGTCAACATGGCGATGGCCACCAAGGCGGCGGCACTCAATTGGCGGCTCGACGGACGCGATCGCGACCGCGCCTTCGCACCCCGCATGGTGGAGTTGCTCGACCGCTACCACGGACAGGCCACGGGGATGTTCTCCTGCGACGAGACGCTGTCGGGTCGCAACCCGCTGCAGGGGAGTGAACTCTGCGCGGTGGTCGAGTACATGTATTCGCTCGAGCACCTGACGGCGACCTTCGGCGACGGTGCCTTCGCCGACCGGCTCGAGCGACTCGCCTACAACGCACTGCCGGCCACCATCTCGCCCGACGGCTGGTCGCACCAGTACGACCAGCAGGTCAACCAGGTGCTCTGCAGCGTCAACCCAGAGCACAACTGGTCGAGCAACGGCCAGGAGGCGAATCTCTTCGGACTCGAGCCGACCTACGGCTGCTGCACTTCGAACATGCACCAGGGGTGGCCCAAGTTCGTGGCGCATCTCTGGATGCGGACTCCGGACGACGGGCTGGCAGCCATCGCCTGGGCACCGTGCACGCTGACCGCCACGCCACGCGGCATCCCCACCACCGTGACGGTGGACACCGACTATCCGTTCCGCGAGACGATCGCCGTCCGGGTCCGCACCGACCTCCCGGGACGCTTCCCGCTGGCGCTCCGGATACCCGGCTGGGCCGAGGGCGCCACCGTCCAGGTGGCGGGCGAGAGCGCCCGGCACGCGGCTCCGGGCACGATGCACCGCCTCGAGCGCGAATGGAGTGGGGAGACCACGGTGACCGTGCGCCTGCCGATGCAACCGAGGGCCACCGTGCGCTACAACGGCGCGGTGGCCGTGGAGCGCGGACCACTGGTCTACGCCCTGCGCGTCGGCGAAGAGTGGGTGCGGATCCACCAGGACACGCCGCATCGCGAGCTGCCCCACGCCGACTGGGAGGTCCGGCCGACCACGCCGTGGAACTACGGTCTGATGATCGATCCCGATCGTCCTGCCGAATCGCTCACCTTCGACGAGCAGCCGGTGGGTGACCGGCCCTTCTCACCCGACGGCGCGGGGATGCGTGCCACGGCAAGGGGCCGGCAGCTGCCGGACTGGAAGCTGGTGCGCGGCTGGGCCGGTGAGATCTCGCCCGTCGACGCGGCCTGGGCGGATCCCTCGAAGGCCGCGACCGACCAGCCGATCGAGGAGATCGAGCTGATCCCGTTCGGATGCACAAACCTCAGGATTGCCGAGTTCCCGAGGGTCGACGATAGACGATAGACGATAGACGATAGACGTGCACGGACCGAAGGTCGGCATCGCATCGGGATGCCGACCTTCCGGCGTCTATCGTCTATCGTCTATCGTCTACCGTCTATCGCCCTCCACTCCGAACTTCCACACCGTCTGCGACCGCAGCGTGTCGCCCGGCTGCAGGATCGTCGATGGGAAATTCGCGCGGTTGGGCGAGTCGGGAAAGTGCTGCGTCTCGAGGCAGAACGCGCCACGATGGGGATAGGCCACGCCGCCCTTCCCGGTCACGGTGCCGTCGAGGAAGTTGCCGCTGTAGAACTGCACCCCCGGCTCGGTGCTCAGGATGTCGAGGGTCCGCCCGCTGTTCGGCTCGAGGACGTGGGCCACCGGCACCAATCCCGGGCCGCTCCGGTTGACCACGAAGTTGTGGTCGTAGCCGCCACCGAACTGCAGCTGCTGGTCGTCGGCGCCGATTCGGGCCCCGATCGCCACGGCCGTGCGGAAGTCGAATGGTGTCCCCGCCACGCTGGTGACCTCGCCGGTCGGGATCAGCGTTGAGTCGACCGGTGTCATGCTGTCGGCGAACAGCGTGAGCTCATGATCGAGGATCGTCCCGTCCCCGCCGCCCCGCAGGTTGAAGTACGAGTGGTTGGTGAGGTTGACCGGCGTCGCCTTGTCGGTGGTGGCCCGATAGTCGATCGCCATCTCGTTGCGCGAGCGCTGCAGGGCATAGGTGACCTCCGCGTGCAGCGTGCCCGGATACCCCTCCTCGCCGTCGGGACTCACCAACGTCATCCGCACCCCCACCGTCGAGTCGGTCTCGACCGGTTCTGCCGCCCAGACCCGCTTGTCGAAGCCTACCGTGCCGCCGTGCAGCGAGTTGGGTGGGTTGTTGATCGCCAGCGTGTAGGTCGAGTCGTCGAGGGTGAAGTGCCCCCTGGCGATCCGGTTCCCGTAGCGCCCCACGATCGCGCCGAAGTAGGGCGACTCGGTGCGGTATGGCGCCAACGAATCGAAGCCAAGCACCACGTCGCCGGTTTCCCCGTGGCGTCCGGCACCTCGAGCGAGACGACCGTGGCACCGAAGGTCATCACCCGCACCGTCATTCCGGCGCTGTTGCCGAGGGTGTAGAGGGTCACGGCCTCGCCGTCGGGCGTGGAGCCGAACGGTGCGGCGGACACGGCGGCCGGGGCGGCGGTCATGGCATCTCCGGTGTCCCCCCCGCATCCCACGATCAGGGCGGCAAGGAGCGTGGTGAGCAGGTTCCGGGAGTCGCGGTGGAACGGCATCATGGACTGACCTCGTCGAGACCCAGGTCGAGGTACTGCCCGCCCCGGGTCTGGTGAACGTGAACGGCGATGACGTTGCGACCGGGACGGAGCGCCGCACGCGCCGCGGCATCGAAGGCCAGTCGCTGGTAGCCGGTGGTGTAACCTGGCGCGCGGGCCACCAGCACACCGTTGAGCCAGACCTCGGCGTCCTCGTCATGATGGATCCGCCAGGCCAGCACACCCAGCCGTGACGGGTCGAGCGTCACCGCACGCCGAAGCCAGAGATCGCTCGTGGTCCACGGCGTGCGCACCGAGGCGCCCGGCGTGCCCTCGCTGCCGAAGCCGCCCTCCCCCGCTCGCCACCCGGTGTCGTCGAACGCCGCTGCGGTCCACCCGTCGGGCGGTGCGGTAGTGGTGTATCGCCACGGCTGCCCGACTACCTGCGAGGTGGGGATCACCACGTCGATCCGCGGCGGCGGGGCGTACAGTGCCGCGGCCTGGGCCGCCGCCTCGACCGGCACCAGCTTGGTGATCGCGCGGTCGTAGGTCATCAGGCCGTTGACCTCGACCTCCACATCCGATGTCTGGGTGTAGATCGCCGCCGCCAGCCCGTCGCCGATGGCGAACCGCAGCTGCTGCAGCAGCTGTGCATAGGCGGTGCGCAGCGCGATGGTGTCGGGAAAGCTGCGATACCCCCAGTTGTCCCTGTCGACCCAGGTGTGCCCGGCCAGCGGCAGGCCCAGTCCGCCGAACTCACCCAGCACCGCGGCGCGCTCGGATTCGAGCGCCGGCGTGGCGGGGCCGGGATAGGCGTGGATGTCGGTCACGTCGCCCACATGGTGATCGGTCCAGCCGGTCGCGTGGTCGATCAGCCGCGACGGATCCTGCACCGCGATCCGCGCCACCGTCGCCTCGGTGTCGTGCTGCCCCCATCCCTCGTTGAACGGCACCCACATCACGATCGATGGGTGATTCCGGAGCGCATCGATCATCCGGGAGAGTTCGACGGCGAAGTCGGCCCGCGACTCGGGCGTCTCGTTGTCGCCGCTTGGCATGTCCTGCCACACCAGCATCCCGATGCTGTCGGCCAGCCGGTACCAGCGCGCCGGCTCCACCTTCACGTGCTTGCGGATGGTGTTGAAGCCAAGACGCTTCATCGTGACGATGTCGTGCGCCATCGCGGCGTCGGCCGGCGGCGTGTAGAGGCCATCGGGCCACCACCCCTGGTCGAGCATCCCGTACTCGAACAGTGGCCGGTTGTTGAGGAAGAGCCGGCGCACGCCCGAGGAGTCGCTGGCAATCGCGATCTTCCGCATCCCGAAATACGATCGCACGCTGTCGCCGCTCGACAGCGAGACCGTGAGGTCGTAGAGGAACGGGTCGTCGGGCGACCAGGGATGCGCCCGCGGGATGTCGAGCACCAGTGACTGGCCAGCCGCCACGGTTCGGGTGGCGACGACCTGCCCGTCGGCGCTGACCCGCGCGGAGACGGTGGCACCGGGTGCCGCGCCCTCGACCGCCGCATCGACCCGCAGCGTGCCGAGATCGATGTCGGGCACCGTCACCAGCCCGGCGATGTGGCTCGGCGGCACAGCCTCGAGCCACACCGTCTGCCAGATCCCGGTGACCGCGGTGTACCAGATGCCCTTGGGGTGCAGCACCTGCTTGCCGCGAGGCTGCGAGCCGCTGTCCGACGGATCCCACACCGAGACGACCAACTCCTGCGTGCCGGAACGGAGCGCATCGGTCACGTCGATGGTGAACGGGTCGTAGCCACCCTGATGCGCCCCCACCTGCCGACCGTTGAGCCACACCGTCGTCTCCCAGTCGACCGCCCCGAAGTGGAGCAGCAGCCGGCCACCGCCGGCGGACGCCATCGGCCGGTCGAAGGTCGTGCGGTACCACAACCGCTCCGCGGGACCGACCGTCCGCTGCACACCACTCAGCTGCGACTCGATCGGGAACGGCACCAGGATCTTCCCGTCCCAGGTGGACGGCTTCTCGGCATCCCTCGGCGTGATGGCGTAGTCCCACTGGCCGTTGAGCGAGATCCAGTCGGTGCGGACCATCTGGGGTCGGGGATACTCCGGCAGCACCTGCCCCGCCGTGACCTCAGCGGCCCATCGGGTGCGGAGCGTCGCCTGGGCCGTGAGCCTTGGTGTCGTCGGGGGAAGCGAGAGCAAGAGGATCAGGGCAAGGACTGGTCGAGGGGACACGGGCCTCCTGCGGTGGTGGAGTTGAGCCGGGGAACAGTGCTGAAGCTGCCATCCGATGGGCGCGCTGTCGAGCGGCGGTCGCTGCAACCCGGCGGACCCGATCAGCCATCCTCGAACCGGGATCCGGCCTTCCGGCTTTGCCGGCCGTCCTGCCGGAAGGTAGATGCCACCGGCTCCGGACCGGCCCTTCCCTGCCAAACCGGCAGAAGACTCCGGTATGGCCATTGCTCCCGTACAGGGCAACGTATCCCGGCCCCGCCACTCCGGCGGCGGCCGGCCGACGCCAAGGAACGGATGAGAGGAAGCGCAATGGCATCGAAGATCATCGGGATCGACCTCGGCACCACCAACTCGGTCGTGGCCGTGATGGAGGGCGGCGACCCGGTCGTCATCCCCAACGCGGAGGGTGGCCGGACCACCCCGTCGGTGGTCGCCTTCACCAAGGATGGCGAGCGGCTGGTCGGGCAGGTGGCCAAGCGCCAGGCCGTCACCAACCCCAAGCAGACCATCTTCTCGATCAAGCGGTTCATGGGCCGCCGGATGAACGAGATCACCGAGGAGTCGAAGCCGGGTTCCCTACAAGGTCGAGTCGCGGCCAGAACGGGCTCGCCTCGGTGGAGATCGCCGGCAAGACCTACACGCCGCCCGAGATCTCCGCGATGATCCTCCAGAAGATGAAGCAGACCGCCGAGGACTACCTCGGCCACACGGTCGAGAAGGCGGTCATCACCGTCCCGGCCTACTTCAACGACGCCCAGCGGCAGGCCACCAAGGACGCCGGCAAGATCGCCGGCCTCGAGGTGCTCCGGATCATCAACGAGCCGACCGCGGCGGCGCTGGCCTACGGCCTCGAGAAGAAGAAGGACGAGAAGATCGCGGTCTTCGACCTCGGCGGCGGCACCTACGACATCTCGGTGCTCGAGCTGGCCGAGGGCGTCTTCGAGGTCAAGAGCACCAACGGCGACACCCACCTCGGCGGCGACGACTTCGACCAGCGGCTGATCGACTGGCTGGTGGCCGAGTTCAAGAAGGACCAGGGCATCGACCTCTCCAAGGACGCCGATGGCGCTCCAGCGGCTCAAGGAAGCCGCCGAGAAGGCCAAGATGGAGCTGTCGAGCACCACGCAGACCGACATCAACCTGCCGTTCATCACGGCCGACCAGTCGGGCCCCAAGCACCTCAACCTGACGCTCACCCGGGCCAAGTTCGAGCAGCTCTGCGACGACCTGATCCAGCGCACCATCCCGCCGATGCAGCAGGCGCTCAAGGATGCCGGCCTCAAGCCGGGCGAGATCGACGAGGTGATCCTGGTCGGCGGCTCGACCCGGATTCCCAAGATCCAGGAGATCGTCAAGACCTTCTTCGGCAAGGAGCCCAACCGCTCGGTCAACCCCGACGAGGTGGTGGCGATCGGCGCGGCGATCCAGGGCGGCGTGCTGGGCGGCGAGGTCAAGGACGTGCTGCTGCTCGACGTCACCCCGCTGTCGCTCGGCATCGAGACGCTGGGCGGCGTCACCACGGTGCTGATCCCGCGGAACACCACCATCCCGACCAAGAAGTCGGAGACCTTCTCCACGGCCGAGGACAACCAGACCACGGTCGAGATCCACGTGCTGCAGGGCGAGCGGCAGATGGCCGGTCGACAACCGGACCATCGGCAAGTTCCAGCTGACCGGCATCCCGCCGGCACCGCGCGGCATGCCCCAGGTCGAGGTCACCTTCGACATCGACGCCAACGGCATCCTGCACGTGTCGGCCAAGGACAAGGCCACCGGCAAGGAGCAGAAGATCCGGATCGAGGCGTCGAGCGGACTGTCGGACGCCGAGATCGACGAGATGGTCAAGCAGGCCGAGGCCAACGCCAAGGACGACAAGGAGCGCCGCGACCAGATCGAGGCGCGCAACCAGCTCGACGGCCTGGTCTACAAGGTCGAGAAGGACTCCAAGGAGTGGGTCGACCGGCTGCAGGCCGCCGACAAGGAGCGGCTCGACAAGGCCATCGAGGCCGGCAAGCAGGCGCTGCGCACCGGCGAGACCGGGGCGATCAAGTCGGCCCTCGACGAGCTGAACGTGGCCTATTCGGCGGCCGGCGCGTCGCTCTACCAGAACGCGTCGGGCGGCACCACCGAGCCACCCCCGGGTGGCGAGGCGGGCGCCGAGGGTGCCCCGAAGGCCGATGAGGCCGTCGAGGCAGACTACGAGATCGTCGAGGACGCCCCGAAGGAGGAGTAGGGCAACGAGGCGACAGGCGACAGGCGACGGGTGGGGGGGCGGGGCCAACGGGATGACTCGCCCTGCCCCTCCGCACAAGTACTGACGCGGCACCGCCCGTCGCCCGTCGCCTGTCGCTTGTCGCCCGTCGCTTGTCGCCCGTCGCGACCCCCCGGCCGGGCTATGCATCCGGGTATAATGCACAGACGGACGCCCCACGCCCGACCCGGGGCCGGCGAGCCGTCGACGTACCTCGCACCATGGAGCTGGTCACCCGATGTCGCACCACTCACGGAATTGGCTGAAGTTCGGCGCCCTCGTGGCGCTCGCGTTCGTCCTCGGACTCTTCTTTGCCGGCCTGCTCGACCTGCCCCGCGCCTCGATGGCCCAGGGCCCGGGCGGCGGCGGTCGCACCACCCCGATCGTGACCGTTGACGCCCCGCGCATTCCGGCGGCCAGGCCGCTCGCCGACCTGAGCGAGGCATTCTCCGCGGTCGCCGAGGCGGTCCGTCCCTCGGTCGTCTACGTCGAATCCGACCGACCGCTGAGCGCGACGCCCAGCAACCATCCGGCGATCCCTCCCGGACTCCAGCCGTTCTTCGGTGACCCGCAGCAGGAGGGCCCACAGCGCGGGATCGAGCAGTCGAGCGGGTCGGGCTTCATCGTCTCGTCTGATGGCTACATCCTGACCAACAACCACGTCATCGAGGGGGCCTCGGACGTCACGGTCCGGCTGCTCGATGGCCGGACCTTCCCGGCCACGATCGTCGGCAGCGACAAGGACACCGACGTCGGCGTGCTCAAGATCGACGCCAAGGGACTCACGCCCGCCGCCCTCGGCTCCTCGCAGAAGGTGCGCGTCGGCGAGTGGGTGCTGGCGATCGGCAACCCGCTCGGCGAGGAGCTGACCTTCTCGGTGACCCAGGGGATCGTGAGCGCCAAGGGCCGCGGCCAGCTGCAGCTCGGCGACGAGCGCAACACCGCCCAGATCCAGGACTTCATCCAGACCGACGCGGCGATCAATCGCGGCAACTCGGGAGGTCCACTGGTCAACGTCAAGGGCGAGGTGATCGGGATCAACTCGGCGATCGCCTCGTACACCGGCTTCTATGCCGGCTATGCCTTCGCGGTGCCGATCGATCTCGCCCGCGCGGTGATGAACCAGATCATCGCCAACGGCAAGGTCGAGCGGACCCAGATGGGGATCTTCGTCCGCACCGCCACCGCGGAGGACGCCACCTATCTCGGCCTCGACTCGATCGCCGGCGTGAAGATCGACAACTTCAGCGACGAGAGCTCGCCGGCCCGGAAGGCCGGGATGCAACAGGGTGACGTGATCGTGGCGGTCGACGGCCAGCCGGTGAAGTACGTGGCCCAGCTCCAGCAGCTGGTCGGATTCCGCAACGCCGGCGAGATGGTCAAGGTCGAGGTGGCCCGGGCCGGTGGCACCAAGGAGTTCACGGTGCGGCTTGCCGGCGGCAATGGCGTGAACGAGGACAGTGCGGCCCCGGCCACGACGGCGGAGCCGGCGGAGGCCCCGGCCGCGACCCAGAATCGACTCGGGATCGCCGTCGAGGCACTCACCCCGGCCCTGGCGCAGCAGGTCCAGGCGAGTGGCACGGTGCACGGCCTGCTCGTGCGCGAGCTTGCCGACCATTCCCCGGCAACCGACCACCTCTGTCCGGCCAACGCCTGCAACTCCCCGGACGTGATCGTGGCAATCGAGGGGAAGCCGGTGCGCACCGAGGCCGACTTCAAGGCGGCGCTTGCCACCGGGGGTCACAACGGCGTGATCACGCTGACCGTGATCGGCGGCAGCAACGATGGCCAGTCGCGCATCGAGCGAGTCCGGCTCGAGAACGACAAGAAGTAGTTCACCGGGTTTCCGAACGACAGCGCCCGCCGCCCCCAGAGGGACGGCGGGCGTCGTCGTTGTGGCCGGCTCGGCGGCGGCTACTTGGCGGCCGGCACCGGGATGTTGAGGCGCGCCGCCTCCTTGCCCCAGTAGTCCCATCCCCAACCCGCCACCTTGCCGTCGGCGAGAATCACCGGCGAGAGCTTGCGCCAGGGGATCGAGTCCTCCTGGAGGGTGCCGGTCTTGGCGTAGTAGAAGATCTCCCAGAACTTGCCGTCGAGGAGGTAGCTCTCCGAGCGGTGCGGCGCGTCGCTGCCCATGACCACCGTCACGCTGTCACGGTCGATCCCGGTGGCGAGGTGGCTGAGCCGGGAATCGCCGCAGGCGGTGGTGGCGAGCAGCAGGGCGCCGAGCGCGAGGAGACGGAGGTCGGGACGAAGCATCGGACGGGCCTCACAGGGATGGTCGTGGACTGGCCGGCCGGTCGGTCGGCGGCAGGTGGAAGCTAGTGCCGGGGGGAAGACCCCGCCCGCCGCTGGCGACCGCGGCCTGCCGCGAGCTAGGTTGGGCAAGGCGAGCGTGGCGGAACTGGCAGACGCGCAGGACTTAGGATCCTGTCCCGCAAGGGGTCCGGGTTCGACTCCCGGCGTTCGCACTCGCCCCGCCCCGCGGCCACGAAGTGGCAGTGGCGGCGGGGTCTCCTTGCCTGATCAGAATTTCCGCCTGCCTCGCGGGGCGGAGCGGCGGGGCTACCTCGCTCGTCGCCTGTCGCTTGTCGCCCGTCGCCTCTCCCTACGGCTTGCCGCCCTCGTGCCACGCCGGCGTCGGCCCGTTGGCCAGATGGCCCACCGCCTGCGCCGCGGCCTTGATGACCGCCGTCATGTGATCGAAGTCCACCTTGTCCACCTCGTCCGACGGGCGATGATAATCGCCGTGCAGGTTGAAGGTCGACATCGTGTGCGCCACGATCCCCATGCGGGCGAAGGCGAAGTTGTCGCTCCGGCGGAAGAAGTTCTGGTCAGGACGCGGGTCGGGGACAATCGGGATGCCCGACTCCTTGAGCATGTCGCCCATGGTGGAGCGCTCGTAGCCGGTGAGCCACGCCTTGCCCGGGCCGCCGGCGAGCGAGTCGGGTCGGCCGATCATCTCGATCTCGAACCCGGCGACCACCCGGTCGAGCGGCACCGAGGGATTGGCGATGAAATAGCGGGTGCCGAGCATGCCCATCTCCTCGCCGGTCATGGTGGCAAAGATCACCGTGCGCTTGGGGGCCGGACCGGCCTTCAGCGCCCGCGCGATCTCCAGCACCGCCACTGTGCCCGACGCATCGTCATCGGCGCCGTTGTAGATCGAGTCGCCGTCGACACCGGGGCCGTGAATCCCCAGGTGGTCGTAGTGCGACAGCACCAGGATCACCTGGTCCTTGAGCACCGGATCGCTCCCCGGAATCATCCCGATCACGTTGCGGCCCAGGCGGCGCACCGCCTCGGGGAGCGCAGTCGCGCTCGGCGAACGAGGGGAGCATCGTGAGCCGCGCCGGCGGGGGCGGTGGCAGACGGAAGGAGTCGGGCGCGCCGTCGGCGCCGGCGCAGCGCCAGAGGGGTGTGCCCGCCGAGTCGCCCGGCACCGAGAAGTTGCCTGCCACGCATCCCGCCGGAGCCCGCATCGGGCGCGTCGACGGCAGCATTGCCATCGGAACCCGCTGGTAGAAGCCATCGTCGCCCGCCGGAGTGAGGCCGATCCGCCCCATCTCGGCGGAGATCACCCGCGCTGCACGAGCGGCACCCGGCGTCGCCGTCGCGCGGCCCTCCATCGAATCGTGCGCCAGGGTCCGCAGCAATCGCTCAACATCGGGGCGCGTGACAGCCGAGGCCGGCCCGGCCGTCTGGGCCGCGATCGGTCCGACGACGCAGGCGAGGAAGAGTCCAAGGGCGGGGAGGCGCATCGGTTGGCTCCAGCATGAGGGGACGGCAATCGGCAAACGGTCGGAAAGTTAGGCGCAGAGCCGCGATCGCGCGTCGCGAGCGACGCGCCAGCGGTTCATCGCCTCGCGCCCTCCCCTTGCCATCCCCCGACAGACGTTGCATGGTTGAAACACACCCCGACAACACCTTCCAGATACTGAGGCGCCCATGGAGTCTTCCTTGGCGTTCCTTGATGCGGCAGGCGGCACGGTCACTCGCATCGCGCTCGGCCTCTTCCTGCTCGCCAACGGTCTCTTTGCGGCGATGGTGGTGCTGCGCCGCGATCGTCGGATTGTCGACCGGTGGACCAAGCGGCTCATCGTGGCCGACACCGCCCTCCTTCTGGCCGCTGGCGGCGCCCCGGTCGCGACCTGGGCGGTACGCACGACGGCGCGGGTGGTGGCGCTGGCGCTGCCGGGTAGCACGCCCACGACGGGGGTCCAGCCGATGGCGGAGGCGCCTCCGGCCGGCAACACCGGTCTGGTCAGCGAGCCGAGCGGGAAGTAGTGAGAAGTGAGTCCTGAGTCCTGAGACGTGGGGGGCCGCGCCGATGCCCTCAACGTCTCAGGACTCAGGACTCACTTCTTGAACAACGCGATCCGGACGGCGTCGACCACCAGTTGCAAGTCGCCGAGCTTGGCAAGCAGCGGCACCCCGAGTTGCTCGATTCGGTCGTGCACTGCCCGGTCGTGGGCCGCGCCGGTGAGGAAGACCACCCGGTGGCGGAGCTGGGGTGCCCGATCGATGAGATCGGTGTAGAAGGCGATCCCGCTGCGCTCGGGCATGACGACATCACTCACCACGGCGTCGGGGACATCCTCCCCCAGCACCGCCTCGAGGGCAGTGGCAGCCGAGTTGGCCTCGATCACCTGGTGACCGGCCCGCTCGAGCAATCGCCTCAGCACCCGCCGAATGTCTGCATCGTCATCCACCACAAGGATCGTTGCCATGGCCCAAGTGTCCCTGCGCCGGGGCCCAAGGTCAAGACTGAGGCCCATTTGACCCTCGGCATCGCCGCCGGGTAACTTTCAGGGCTATGACCGACATCACCTATGAAACGACCGCCCAGGACGCCGCCTCCCGCTCGCTGCAGGTGACGGTCCCCACCGAGCAGCTGGCCGCGTCCGAGCGCCGCGCCGTGCGCCAATATGCCTCCCGGACCCGGCTGCCGGGTTTCCGGAAGGGACACGCCCCCGAGCCCGTGGTGCGCCGCCGCTTCAGTGCCGAGATTCGCCAGTTCGTCCTCGAGGATGCACTCCGGACCAGCTGGGAGCAGATCCTCAAGGACACCGACCTCAAGCCGACCGCCGACCCCCAGGTGCGCAACGTTTCGTTCGAGGATGGCCAACCGCTCACCTTCGAGTTGCTGATCGAGGTGCGGCCGAGCATCGAACTGACGACGGCCGGCGGGTTCACGTTGACCCGGACCGTCGCACCGGTGACCGAAGAACAGGTGGCCGAGCAGCTCGACCGGCTGCGCGAGCAGCGGGCGAACTGGACCCCGCTCGCCGAGGGCGTGCGTCCGGCGGAGGGCCAGCTCGTCTCCGTCACGGTGGCCACACTGACCGACGGCGAGCCGGCCGGCGACGCGGCGCCCCACTCGCTGGTGATTGGCGAGGGTCAGGCGATCCCGGATCTCGAGGAGCGGATCATGACGATGCTCCCCGGCGAGACGCTGGACGCCGAGGTGCGGTTGCCCGAGGACCATCCCGACGAGGCGCGCCGGGGAGAAGCCCGCTCGGTGCGGATCACCCTGCACGAGGTCAAGTCGAAGGCGCTCCCCGAGCTCGACGACGCCTTTGCCCGAGAGGTGGGTGACTTTGCCGACCTGGCGGCGCTCCGGGTGGCGCTCCGGGAGGACCTCGAGGCCGAGGCGGTCCGCAGCGCCGACGCCGCGGTCCGCGACCAGGTGATCCAGGCGGTCGCCGAGGCCAACGAGGTCCCGGCGCCGCCGTCACTGGTCCGGCGACTGCTGGCGGCGTACGCCGAAGGGTACCGGGTCCCGGAGGACCAGGCCGAGGCGTTTGCGACCTCGTTCCGGCCGGTGGCCGAGGCGCAGGTCCGCCGGGAACTGGTGCTCGATGCAGTGGTTTCGGCCCAGAACCTGCGTGCCACGGAGGAGGAGCTGGACGCCCGGATCGCCGAGCTGGCCGGGGCCCGCGGTGTGGAACCCGGGGCGCTGTATGCCCAGCTCGAGCAGGGGAAGCGACTGGGAGAGCTGGAGCACCAGATCACCGAGGAGAAGGCGTTCGCCTGGCTCCTGGAGCAGTCCACCGTCACGGAGGGCGCGGCGTGACCCACGCCTCGATCTATCCACCGTACATCATCGAGCGTTCCTCGCGCGGCGAGCGGACGTACGACATCTTCTCGCGCCTGCTGATGGACCGGATCGTCTTCCTCGGCGCGGGAATCAATGATGAGGTGGCGAACATCATCATCGCGCAGCTGCTCTTCCTCGAGGCCGACAACCCCGAGAAGGACATCTACCTCTACCTCAATTCACCGGGCGGGGTGGTCTCGAGCGGGATGGCGATCTACGACACGATGCAGCACCTCCGGGCGCCGATCAACACGATCTGCATGGGGATGGCCGCCTCGATGGGGTCGTTCCTGCTGGCGGCCGGGACCCCCGGCAAGCGGGCGGCGCTGCCCCACTCGCGGATCATGATCCACCAGCCCTCGGGTGGCGCGCAGGGCACCGCGGCCGACATCGAGATCCAGGCCCGGGAGATCCTCTACCTCCGGGGCAAGATGAACGAGCTGTATGCCAAGCACACCGGGCAGCCGCTCGAGCAGATCGAGCGCGACATGGACCGGGACCGGTTCATGTCGGCCGAGGAGGCGGTGGAATACGGCCTGATCGACACGATCTTCACCCCGCGCCAGCCGGCCGAGGGCGGCAGCTGACGCTTGACCACCCGGGAATCGCGGCACAGCTTCTCCGGAAGCCCCCGCGCCGGTCGAAGGCGGCAACCCGATGTCCAACGACAAGCACCTGCGCTGCTCGTTCTGCGGCAAGAGCAAGGACTCGGTCCGGAAGTTCATCTCGGGCCCGTCGGTGTACATCTGCAACGAGTGCATCACCCTCTGCAACGAGATCCTGGCGGAGGATGAGGAGCGCGAGGCGGGTGAGACCCGTCGCGCCGTCCCCACCCCGATCGAGATCAAGGAGACGCTCGACGAGTACGTGGTGGGCCAGGAGCGCGCCAAGCGCTCGCTCGCGGTCGCGGTCTACAACCACTACAAGCGGATCAACGCCGGGCCCCGCGACGGCGACGTCGAGCTGGAGAAGTCGAACATCCTGTTGCTGGGGCCGACCGGCACCGGCAAGACGCTGCTGGCACAGACCCTCGCCCGCACGCTCGATGTCCCGTTCACCATCGCCGACGCGACCACCCTCACCGAGGCCGGCTACGTCGGCGAGGACGTCGAGAACATCCTGGTCCGGCTGCTGCAGGCGGGCGACTTCAACGTTTCCGAGTGCGAGCGCGGCATCGTCTACATCGACGAGATCGACAAGATCGCCCGCAAGTCGGAGAACCCGAGCATCACCCGCGACGTCTCGGGCGAGGGCGTCCAGCAGGCGCTGCTGAAGATCCTCGAGGGGACCGTGGCGAGCGTCCCGCCGCAGGGCGGCCGCAAGCATCCCCAGCAGGAGTACATCCAGATCAACACCCGCGACATCCTGTTCATCTGCGGCGGGGCGTTCGACGGGCTCGACAAGATCATCGACGCCCGCCTCGGCCGCCAGCGCATCGGCTTCGCCGGGGAGGCCGCAGTGGCGGTCGCAAGCACCCGCGAACGGCCCTATGACAAGGTGGAGCCCGACGACCTGCTCCACTTCGGGATGATCCCGGAGCTGGTGGGGCGCCTGCCGGTGCTGGTGCCGCTCGAGTCACTCGACGAGGACGCCCTGGTGCGGATCCTGGTCGAACCGCGCAACGCACTCACCAAGCAGTACCAGCGCCTCTTCGAGCTCGAGGGGGTGGGCCTCACCTTCGATCCGGGGGCGCTCCGCGCCGCGGCCAAGAAGGCGATCAATCGCAAGACCGGCGCGCGCGGCCTCCGGGCCATCCTGGAGAACGTGATGACCGACATCATGTTCGACCTGCCGACGCGGCCCGACGTGCGCGAGGTGATCGTCACCCCGGAAACGATCGCCGAGGGATCGACCCCGCTGGTCGTCACCGAGCGGCCGCGGCAGAAGAAGGAAGCCTGAGCGCGGGTGGCTGAACCCTCGCCGCTGGCCCGGTTCACGGCCGAGTTCCTCGGTTCCTTTCCCGACCCACTCCACCCGCTCGCCCCGGCGCTCCCCGAGTTCGCGTTCATCGGCCGGTCGAACGTCGGCAAGTCGTCGCTGCTCAATGCGCTGACGGGACGGCGCGACCTGGCCCGGATCTCCTCGACCCCGGGCAAGACCCAGCTCCTCAACATCTTCCGACTGCCGCCGCTCTACCTGATCGACCTGCCGGGATATGGCTACGCCAAGGCGGGCAAGGCCGACCGGGTCGCCTATCGGCGGCTGCTCGAGCGGCTGCTGCGTGACCGAAGGACGCTCTCCGGGGTGGTCTGGCTGCTGGATATTCGTCACCCGCCATCGACCGATGACGAGGCGTTCCAGGCCCTGCTCACCACCGCCGGGGTACCGGTGCTGTCGGTGCTGACCAAGGCCGACAAGCTGGGTCGCAACGCCCGGGCCGAGGCGGTCGAGGCCCGGGCCCGCGAGCTCGGCCTTCCCGCCGACCAACTCCAGCCGGTCTCGGCGGAGAAGGGCGAGGGGATCAGCGAACTGGGCGAGGCGATCCTCGCCGCTGCCAACGAGGTGCCCGCGTGATGCCACTTCGCCTGCTGACCCTGGCCGTGGCCACGGCCGCCTGCGCCAGCCATCCGGCCACCGCGCAAGAACCGGCTCCCTCGCCGGCCGGGGGCGACCAGGGCGCCCTGGTGGTGCCCGGGCACGGCCAGCTCAACCAGGACGTGATCACCATCTCGCTCCGGAGCGGCACGCTGGAGATGCGGTTCACGCCGCTCGACGAGCGGATCACCCGGCTCCTCGCCCCCGACGCCTACCAGGCGATCCAGGTGCTGCTGACGCGGCAGGCCTCGGCGATCGATTCGACCCTCGCGCGCGAGGGGATCCGCACCCCCGGGCTGGCCCTGGTGTCGTTCTATGGCCTGGCCCCGAACAGCCGATTCGACCCGCAACTGCTGACGCTCACGGTGCACAACCGCCAGCTGCAGCCGGCGGCGGTGCTGCCGCTCTCGGCATCGTTCTCGGGTCAGCAGCTCGACACCCGTGGCCAGGCCACGGGACTGTTCATCTTCGACCAACCGATCCCGGTCGCCGAGCCGTTCACGGTGGGGTACCTCGACGCCTCGAGCGATGACTGGGAGCGGCGACTCAACCGCTTCGATCGCGAGCGGGCGAGGATCCGCGCCAAGGTCGGCTCGCCGGCCCCATCGGCGAACGGGGGGCGCTGATGCCGATCTGGCCGCTGCGACGTGTGGAGCGCTCCGAGGAGATGCGCCGACTGGGCGACACCTGGCTGGCGGACCTCGACGCGGCGTTGCGCGCACCCGGCGCCGACCGGGCCGCCATCGTCCGGGAGACGCTCCACCAGCTCGCCCATCCCGGGCAGGGGAGCTGGGCCGAGCGGGTCGGTGACCCGGCGCTCCCGACGGCGGCGCGGCTGGCGCTGATGGCGCTCGACCCGACCAACGTGACGCTCGAGCCCGAATACTACGCCGACGTCGACGCCGCGCGGTTCGCGCACGTCAAGCCGCTGCTCTGGCTCTGGTACTCGTTCGACCGGCTGCCGATCGGCGGCCAGCACGTGGCGCTGGGGGTGGAGTTCCGTCGGATGCTGGCGCCCCACCTCTTCGCGAGGGTGGGCACCAACTTCAAGTGTTTCCAGCACGTGGAGTTCTCCTACGGCTACAACCTCGAGGTCGGCGACGACGTGGTGATCCACCGGCACGTGCTGCTCGACGACCGCGGCGGGATCACCCTCGGCAACCGGGTCTCGGTCTCCGACTATGCCAACATCTACTCGCACACCCACAGCATCGAGGACCAGAAGGACGTGACCGCGATGCGCACCGTGCTCGAGGACGACGTGCGGATCACCTACCACGCCACGGTCCTCGCCGGCGTGCGCGTCGGACGCAACGGCATGGTCGGCGCCGCGGCGGTGGCCACCAAGGACGTTCGACCGTACCACGTCAATGTGGGGATCCCCGCCAAGAGCGTGCGGGTCAAGTCATCGGCGCCGTCGGAAGTGCTCCGCCACGCCCGGGTCCCCGACCCCCGCGACGTGACCCCTCCGTGACACCGCGGGGCCGCCGGATCGGCGGCCCCTCGCTTTCGTGACCATTCCGTTGCATCGGCCGTGACGCGACCGTCACGCTGCGCTGCGATCCTCCGCGCGGCTCGACGGGACGCCGCGCGACGGGCGCGCGGCGCCCGCCATTCCACACGGACTGGTGGTCGCGATGATGATGGTCCTCCGGCGAGCGCGGCTCGCCGCTCTCCTCCTCGTCCTCCCGGCCGCGGCCGGCGCACAGGGCACCGGACGGTTGGTCGGCAAGGTGATCGATGCCGAGGCCGGCGTCCCGATCGGCGGCGCCCAGGTGGAGGTGGTCGGCACGACCCTCCGCACCCGGACCGCCGTGGACGGCCGTTACGCCTTCGGCGCCGTTCCCGCGGGCACCGTCGACCTGCGGATCCGGACAATCGGCTACGCGCCGAAGACCGTGACCGGCATCGTGATCGTCGATGGCGGAGTGAGCGAGCAGGATGTCTCGATGTCCGCCGCCGCGGTGGAGATCCAGGAGATCACCGTGACCGCCGCGGCCGAGCGGGGCTCGGTCAACTCGGCACTCGACGAGCAGCGCAACTCGGTCGCCATCGTCAACAGCATCTCGGCCGAGCAGATTGCCCGGAGCCCCGACGGCGACGCGGCCGCCGCGGTGCAGCGGGTGAGCGGCGCCACGGTGCAGGACGGCAAGTACGTGTTCGTGCGCGGGCTGGGCGACCGCTACACCCAGGCCTCGCTCAACGGCGCCCGGATCCCATCGCCGGAGCCGGAGAAAAAGGTCGTCCCGCTCGACCTCTTCCCTTCGTCGCTCCTCTCCGGGATCACCACGAGCAAGACCTTCACCCCCGACCAACCCGGCGACTTCTCGGGGGCGTCGGTCAACATCACGACCCGGAATTTTCCCGGCAAGGGATTCCTCGGCGTCTCGGTCAGTAGCGGCTACAACGATGCCGTCACCTTCAAGAACGCCGGCTTCGGACCGACCACGTCGTCCGACTGGCTGGCGTTCGGCGCCGGCAACCGGCAGCTGCCCGGCATCTTCAGCGAGACCGACTTCACCCGGGCCCTGACCCCGGCCCAGAACAATGCGCTGGTCAACGCGCTCCGCGACGTCTGGTCACCGTCGGCCCGGTCCGGGGCACCGAACGGCTCCATGGGCCTGTCGCTGGGCGGCAACCTCCCCACCGGCGGGACCGGGATCAACTACGTGGTCTCGGGGACCTACAGCAACAGCAACGAGATCCGCGCCGACGAGGTCCGCGCCCTGGCCAAGACCGTGAGCAGCGGCCAGGCCGAGGAGGTCGAGCGATTCCAGGGGAGCACCGGGCGGAACAGCGTGCTCTGGGGCGGGATCGCGAACGTCAGCACCACCCTGGGGCTGCACACCAGCGTGTCGCTCAACAACACCTACAATCGGACGATGGACAACGAGGGCCGCCGGGAGACCGGCTCCTCGGAGAACTACAACATTCCACTGCTGGTCGAGCGGACCCGCTACGTGGAGCGGAACATCTACTCCTCGCAGCTGGCGGTGCACCACGAGGTGGGTGGTGGCCGGCTGGGAATCGACCTGGGCGGCACGCTGTCGGGGGTACGGCGCCAGGAGCCCGACCGCTCCGAGTTCGTGTACTCGCTCGAGAGCGGGACACCCGACTGGTTCGGCTTCTCGAACGAGGCCGCAGTCCGCACCTTCGGCAACCTGACCGAGGACTCGCGCGAGGCGCACACCGACCTGACCTGGACCCTCGGCTCGATCGCCAGCAATCGCCGGATCCGCGTCGGGGGGCTCCATCGCCGCACCACCCGCGATGCCAGCAACAACGTCTACTCGATCTCGCTCACCAGGCCGCTGCCGGGTGAGGCCGGCCAGCTCGCGCCGGAGGAGATCTTCGGCGGGGCCTACTCCAGCGAGACTGACAACTACTTCCGGATCGTGCCGCTGGCCGCCGGGGGATCGTACGGCGCCACGGAGAAGCTCACGGCGGGATACGCGATGCTGGTCACCCCGCTGGGGGAGTCGTTCGACCTGATCGGCGGCGCCCGGATCGAGCATGACGCGATCACCGTGAACTCGGTCTCGACGGTGGGCGAGATCTCCACCGCCAGTCCGACCTTCACCGATGTGCTGCCGTCACTGGCGCTCACCTGGCGGGCCCGCGAGGACATGAACGTCCGGCTCTCGGGCACCCAGACGCTGTCGCGACCCGAGTACCGGGAGCTCTCGCCGATCCTCTACCGCGAGGTCCTGGGTGGCGACAACGTCAAGGGCAACGCCGACCTGCAGCGGGCCCTTATCCGGAACTACGACCTGCGCTGGGAGTGGTATCCGCGCAGCGGCGAGATCCTCAGCGTGGCGCTCTTCGCCAAGACGTTCGAGCATCCGATCGAACGGGTCTACCAGGGCACCTCGGGGACCAACATCATCACCTACCTCAACGCCAACGGCGCCAACAACTACGGCGTCGAGCTCGAGGGGCGCAAGCGCCTGGACCTGCTGGCCGGGGCGCTGCGCACCTTCACCCTGTTCGCCAACGCGACCGTCATGAAGAGCGAGATCAAGCTCGACGCCGACGCCGGGTCGTTCACCAACACCAACCGCAAGATGGTCGGCCAGGCCCCCTACGTGGTCAACGCCGGGCTGACCTGGACCCATCCCCGGAGTGGCGCATCGGCCACGGCGCTCTTCAACCGGGTCGGTGAGCGGATCGTGGAGGCGGGACAGAATCCGCTTCCCGACGTGATCGAACAGCCCCGCAATGTCCTCGACCTCTCACTTCGGCTGCCGATCGCCGGCACCCTGGCCGCGCGGGTCGACGCCAAGAACCTCCTCGATGCCCGGTACCAGATCATCCAGGGCGGGGTGACCCGCGAGGCGTACCGGGCCGGGCGGGTCTTCGCGGTGGGGTTCAGCTGGACCCAGTGAGCCCGGGCTGACCGGCCGTGACGGGACCGTGACCCCTCCGTCGCCCAACGCCGACACTCCGCCGATTGCTTTGCGCGCGAGTGTCGGCGTTCTGCCGTGCACGGGCTTTCTCCCATTCCACCTCACAGGGGACAATGATGCGCTTCGGTCTTCGGACACTTTCGCGAGTCGCGATGCTGGGCATGGTCGCGATGGGCGGCGCCTGCAGCAGTGACCCGACCACGACACCGCCGCCCAGCAATCCGGCGCCGACCGGACTGGCCGCGACGGCCACCGGCACCACCTCGATCAGCGTGACCTGGAGCGCCCCCTCGACGGCGGTGACCCAGTTCATCCTCCAGCGTTCGACCGCCGGTGGTGCGTTCGCCGAGATCGGCCGCCCGGCGGCCAGCGCCACGTCGTGGGATGACACCGGCCTGCAGCCCAACACCGCCTACAGCTATCGCCTGGCGGCGGTCCGGAGCGCCGGGACCTCGGACAATTCGGCAACCGCGTCAGCGACCACCGACGAGGAGCAGACCAGCAACGAAGTGATGGTCACCACCGACATCACGACCAACACCACCTGGACCGCCGACAAGACCTATCGCCTGGTCGGCTTCCGGAAGGTCGCCAACGGCGCGACGCTCACCATCCAGGCCGGCACCCGGATCATCGGTGACTACGACGCACTCGGCTCGTCGCTGTTCGTGCTCCGCGGCGCGAAGATCCGGGCGATGGGCACCGCCAACGCGCCGGTGGTGTTCACCTCGGCCCAGCCCGCGGGCACCCGGCTCGCCGGCGACTGGGGCGGCCTGATCATCATCGGCAACGGCATCATCAACCGCTCCGGCACGGTGGACATCGAGGGGACCGGCACCAGCGCCGACAACCCGCTGATCGCGTATTCGGGTGGCGACAACAACTTCGACTCGAGCGGCGAGCTGCACTATGTGCGGGTGGAGTATGCCGGCTTCGGCCCGGCCCCCGACGCCGAGCTGAACTCGTTCACCCTCGCCGCGGTCGGTTCGCAGACCCAGATCGACCATGTCCAGGCCCACAACGGTCTCGACGACGGCATCGAATTCTGGGGCGGCGCCGTCAACGTCTTCTACTCGGTGATCACCGAGAAGCAGGACGACGGCCTCGACATGGCCGAGGGCTACCAGGGCCTGGTCCAGTACTTCCTGATCTACCAGTCGAAGGTGGTCCAGCTCCGGCCCACCGCCGGCAACGTCGCCTCCGACCCGCAGGGGATCGAGAACGACGGCTGCAACGGCAGCGGCTGCGACAACGGCTTCAACTCGACACCGCTGACCATCCCGGTGATGGCCAATGGCACCATCGTGATGGCCGGCCCGGGTGTGCTGCCCGCCAACGGCAACTACGGCATGATGCTGCGGCGCGGCACCGGCGGCCACTATGTCAACATCGTGATCGCCCGCTCGACCGCCGGGATCGTGTACCGTGACGCCGCCACCGTGCAGCGCTTCACCGACGGCGTCTTCTCGCTCAAGGGGATCTACGTGGCCGACTCCCCGCTCGACTTCAAGGCGGGTGAGCAGACCTACACCGGCCCCGCCAGCGACGTGACCTTCTCGTCGGGCACCACGGCTGGCCAGCTGTTCACCAAGTTCTCGGCCGACCCGTCGTCGATGAACGACCTCGACTTCCGGCCGGCAGCCGGCTCGCCGATCGCCACCGGCGGCTTCACCGCCTGGGCCGGCGATCTCGCCACTCGTGGGGCGTCGCTCGACAAGACGACCTACATCGGCGCATTCCAGCCCGGTGGCACCGATTGGACCGCCGGCTGGACCGAATACACGGACAACTGACAATAGAGAACAGAGGGCGGAGGGTGGAGGACGGAGATTTCATCTCCGTCCTCCGTCCTCCGTCATCCGTCCTCCATCACGTCACCCTCGCCACCAACGACGACCATCGCCCATGCGCACCCTCTTCCTCGCCACCTTCCTCGCCGCCACCCTCATCGCCTGTGGCGGGCCGAACGACGCCGTGCCCGATGGGCGCACCGCGACCGACAAGGTCGACTCGATCCTGCCGATGGAGGCGCTCCTGGCCCGCTTCCGCGACTCGCTCCCACGGGTCGATTCCTTCACCGGCGGGGCGCCGGACCGCGAGACCCTGGTCCGGCGCTACCTGGCAGCCGTCACCGCCCGCGACTCGCAGGCGATTCGCGACATGGTCGTCAGCCGGGCGGAATTCGGCTGGCTGGTCTTCCCCGATCACATCTACCGGATCGCGCCCTACGAGCTCGACCCGGCGATCTTCTGGCTCCAGCTCTCGGCGCCGAGCAGCAGCGGCATCAAGGAGATGCTGGGCCGCTATGGTGGGGTACCGCTCACCCTCGATTCGCTGGGCTGCCAGCAGGACACGGTGCAGCTCTTTCGCGGCACCATGGAGATGTGGGGACCGTGCAGCGTGAAGTATCACACTCCCGACACGACGCTCACCCGGCAACTGTTCGGCAGCATCGTGAAGCGCGACGGCCAGGAGAAGTTCCTGAGCTACCGGAACGATTTCTAGCCCCCGCCGGCGGGCCGGCTAGATTCCGACCATGCCGCTGCGCGAGTTCCTCGAGTTGCTGGGCCTGGGCATCGCGACCGGGGTGCTCGGGGCGCTCCTCGGCATGGGTGGCGGCGTGCTGCTGGTGCCCGGCCTGGCACTGATCGCAGGGCTGTCGTTTCGGACCGCGGCGGCGGCCTCGCTCGTCTGCATTGTCGCCACCTCGGTGACCAGCTCGATCGTCCATCTGCCGCGCGGCCGGGTCGACATCCCGCTCGCCATCGATCTCGAGTCGTTCACCGTGACCGGCGCGATGCTCGGCGGCATCATCGCCGGTATCATGCCGGCCCGGCCGCTCTACATCGGCTTCGCCCTGATCCTTCTCCTGTCGGCCTGGCACATGTGGCCGTTCGGCCGCCGCGAGCGGGCCCCGGCGGCGCGACGCCGGATGGGGCTCGCCCGCGTCTCGTCGTTCGGGGCCGGGGTGGTGTCCTCGCTCCTCGGCGTGGGCGGCGGGGTACTCAAGGTGCCGGTGCTCAACCTGATGCTCGACCTCCCCTTCGACCGCGCAGCCGCCACCAGCATCTACATGATCGGGATCACCACGGCAGCAGGCGCCCTGGTGTACATGGTGCGGGGTGACGTGCAGGTCCAGCTCACCGTGGCGGTGATGCTCGGCACGGTGGTCGGCTCCTTCGGTGCCTCGCGACTGGGTCACCGGGTGAGTTCACGCGGACTCAAGGCCGCCTTCGCGTTGGTGCTCGCGGTAGTGGCCATCCAGATGGCGCGGCATGGACTCTCGCTTCCCTGAACGCCTCGCGCGCACGCTCGCCGTGCTCGCCGGCGTGGCCCTGGCCCTGGTGCTCCTCGGGCTGGCCGTCGACAGCCGATTGCTGCGGGTCGGCGTGGCAGTGCTGGTGGTCACCCCGCTGGTGGCCCTGGCAGGCACCGGCGCCACCATGCTGCGCTCCGCTCCCCGGGTCGGCCTCACTGCCCTGCTCACGGTGGCGATCGCGATCCTGGGCGCGCTGTTCGGCGGTCGCTGAGGGTCGGGCGGCATCACCCCGCCGGCGGCACCCGCAGCACGTCCTCCGCTGGTCCCGCATCGCCGCCGCCCAGCAGCGCCACCGCGTCGGCCAGGCTCCGCACCAGCCGCGGCCAGGTCACTCGCGCCGCGGCCGCGGCCGGCGACAGCCATTCGGCGGCGTCATGCTCGGCGCTGGTGCGTGGCGTGGCATCGTCCGCGACGAAGGCGACGAAAACGGGGATCATCGCCAGCTCGTCGTGCTGATGCCGATAGAAGCTCTCGACCCGGGAGAGATTGTAGAAGCGGACCGGGACCAGGCCGGTCTCCTCGCGCAGTTCCCGGAGCGCGGCGGCCACCGGCGTCTCCCCCACCTCGATCGCCCCGTGCACCGCCTCCCAGGATCCCGGATTGCGGCCGCCGGCGGCGCGGCGCAGCACCAGCGCCTCGAGTGCCGCGTGCCGGCCCCGCAAGACCAGCACGTCGACCAACGAGACCGTGATGCGGGTCAGGATGCCCTCAGGGCTGGCGGCGCTGCAGGGTGGCCTCGAGTCGCGCCGAGAGGGCACGGGGCCGGAACGGCTTGGTGAGGAAATCGGTGGCCCCGAGGCGGAGCACCCGCACCTCGTTGTCCTCATCACCACGGGCCGAGAGTACCAGCACCGGGAGGTTGCGGGTCGCCGGGCGCGAGCGAAGCTGGGCCAGGACGGTGTAGCCGTCGACGTTGGGGAGGTTGAGGTCGAGCAGCACCACGTCGGGGGCGAAGCGATCGACTTGCTCGAGCGCTTCGGCGCCATCGCGGGCCTCGCAGACCCGATAGCCTTCCTGCTCGAGTAGGTCCTTCATCACCCGGCGCAGGGTGTCCTCATCCTCCACCAGCAGGATCGTCGCCTTGGGACCCTCGACCGGGGTGCCATCCGGCGGCGTCTCGTCGACCAGCTCGAGGTCCTCCAGCAGCTGTTCCGGCCTGGGTGGCGGCAGCGCCACCGAACCGCCCACGCCGAATCCTGTCGCCCCGCCCGCCCCCGTGCCATTGAACCCCGTGCCGGCTGCCCGCGCCGCCGTCGCCGGAATGTCGGCGATGCGCAGCAGCTCCTCCATCGAGGAGTGTCCGTCGAGGACGTGGCGCAGCCCGCTCTCGAAGAGGGTGAGCATTCCCGCCTCGCGGGCCGCAACGGTGATCCGGTCGGCGGTGGCCCCGGCGCCCACCAGCCGCTCGATCTCCGGCGTGATCACCAGCAACTCCATCACCGAGAAACGACCCCGATAGCCAGTCTGGGTGCAATGGCTGCAGCCGGCGCTGTCCCACAGCTGGACCCCGCCGGGGATGTAGGGGCGGATCCGCGCCGGCAGCAGGTTGAGGTCCTGCGGCACGCGGCAGTGCGGGCAGAGGCGACGCATCAGGCGCTGGGCGATCACCCCGCGCAACGCCGCGCCGATCTTGAACGCCTCCATCCCCATGTCGATCAGGCGGGTGACGGTGTTCGGCGCATCGTTGGTGTGGAGCGTGGAGAGGACCAGGTGGCCGGTGAGCGACGCCTGCACCGCGATCTGGGCGGTCTCGATGTCGCGGATCTCGCCGATCAGCACCACGTCGGGGTCCTGGCGCAGGATCGAGCGGAGCGCGGTGGCAAAGGTCAGCCCCTGCTTCTCGTTGACCTGGACCTGGACGATGTTCTTTCCCATCCGGTACTCGACCGGATCCTCCACCGTGACGATGTTGATTCCCTCGCCCTGGATCTCGCGGATGCAGGCGTAGAGGGTGGTGGTCTTGCCCGAGCCGGTCGGGCCAGTGCAGAGAATCACCCCCTCCTTGTTGCCCAGCAGCTCGCGAATCGTCAGCTGCTCCTCGGCGTAGAGACCGAGCGCCTCGAGCTCGAGCATCGTCTGCTTGGTGTTCAGGATCCGGATCACGACCTTCTCGCCGTGCG
Organism: uncultured Gemmatimonadales bacterium; assembly: GCA_963847895.1. Taxonomy (GTDB): domain Bacteria; phylum Gemmatimonadota; class Gemmatimonadetes; order Gemmatimonadales; family GWC2-71-9; genus Palsa-1233. Next base: position 534,428 of record CAWKBO010000009.1, on the reverse strand, counting down.
TCGCCGGCAGGGTCGAGATGCGGAGATCGACCGGGGCCCCGTTGATCGCGACGCGGGCCCGACCGTCCTGGGGTCGCAGGCGGTCGGCAATGTCGAGCCCGGACATGATCTTGATCCGTGAGATCAGCGGCACGCCGGCCTTGCGCGGAATCGTCATCGCCTGACGCAGCACACCATCGATTCGATAGCGGACCACGATCGAGCTCTCGCCGGATTCGATGTGGATGTCGCTCGCTCGCGCCGTGATCCCATCGGCCAGCAGCACGTTGACCAGCTTGATGATCGGCCGGGAGGTCGCCTCCTGCGCCGCGAGCTCCTCGTCGTCGTCGTGGCCATCCCCTTCCTCGATCGCCTGGACGTCAAACTCCGCCATTCCCTCGATCGCCTTGGCCACCCCGTCTCCCACCGGGGCACCGTAGAGCTCGTCGAGCTTCTCCTGGATCTGGGGCGGCGAGGCAAGCGCCATCCGGACCTCGCGGCCGGTGGCGAACGCGAGCGACTGCTCGGCGCCGACGTCGAACGGATTGGCGGTCGCCACCTCGAGCAGGGCGTCAGTGACCCGCACCGGCACCACGCCATAGCGGCGCGCCAACCCCTCGGGGAGGGCATCGCGCGTCACCTCGTTGGCGGTCGCCAGGTCGGCGATCGGCAGCCGGCAGCGGGCCGACATGGCCGCCAGCAGTTCGGCCTCGCCGACCAGCCGGTCGGCGAGCACCCGCTCCCAGAGCGACATCGCCGAGCTGTCCACCTCGCGCAGACGCGCGATCGTGCCCTCGGGCACGAGCGGGGACAGCACGGCTAGCAGCCATTCGTCGCTGAAACTGGTCACGTCGACCACGCTCCGGGGGTCAGGGGCACGGGGAGCTCAACTCTTGAAGGTAGACCGCCTCGCACGGTTCAGGCCACCTGATTTCTCACAACAGGGGCCACCAATCGGGGTGGGCGTCGAACGCCACGCCCAGCGTGCCCCGGCGGAACGCCCAGCCGAGGTCGAGTCGCAGCAGCGGGCCCCAGAGATCGAGCCGCACCCCGACGATCGATTCGACCCGACCGTCGGCTCGCCACGGGGTGGCTGGAATCGCGCCGCCGGCCACGGCCGCCGCCAGGTAGGGAATGATGTGGCTGGCCAACACCGTGCTGGCCCATCGCCGGCCGAGTGGGGCGGGCAGGCCCACGGCAAGGGGGACGCCGACCTCGATCCTGGCGAGGCGTCGTCCCCCCAGGGCACGGTCGGGAATTCCTACCAGGGAGCCGCGTCCCCCCGCCACGAACGACCGGTACCCGGGAAGCCCATCGCTGGCGACTCCCGCCTCGAGACGCCAAGTCATCCGACCCGCCCTTCCAGCCAGGTCGGTGGAAAGCCGGAGCCAGTCGGTACCACCGCGCCCGCCCTCGACGGCAATCGACCAGGCGGCACCGGCCGAGTCCCTGCCAGCGAGCGAGGCTCGTCCGACCACTGCGGTCGCCGCATCGAGATCAGGATTGGGACGCCGCCGGCCATTGAGACCGCGGAACCGACTCGAGACGCCATTCGCGTCCTCGACTGACAGGCCCGCTCCGCCCCGCACTCCACCGGAGAGGGCAGCCCGCACACCGAGCGAGACGCGGCGGAGCCTGAGCCATTCCCCGGCATCCGCGCCATCGATCACGGTCGCCAGCGAGTTGAAGGTGGTGCTGCCGAACGACCCGCCATCGATGTCCACCACCCGGTCCTCAGCCTCGAGCCGCAATCCACCGGATTCGCCGTGACGAAGTGTCACTGCCGCCCCGAGTCGGCCATCGGCGGTGGCCACCGACCCACCGAGGTCGGCGTGCCACCGCGAGCCGAGTCGAATGAGCAGCCCCGCACCGAGCGCGATCCCTTCGACCCGGTTGGCGCGCACGAACGAGCCGATCCCCTCCGCCCCGAGCAGGCGGATCGCCGGGAGCCCGGCGAGCTTCGCGTCGGGCGCAAGCTGGGCTGCCACTGCCCGAAGCGCCTCGATGTCTGTCTGGGTGGCGGGGAGCGCCGCGAGGCGAGCGGCGAGCGGAGTGGCCCAGGCCGTGTCGAACGGTGCGCTCAGTCCCCCGACCGCCGGGCCGACCATGCGCTCCGGCGGGTGGTGCACGCCGAGGCGGTAGTCGTCGATGGTCCAGTCGGCGCGGAGGACGGTGGTGAGCGGGAGAGCGATCAGCGGCGAGGCCCGGCGAATGGCGATCGCCTGACGCCACGGCAGCCACCGCTGCCGCTCCCAGAGGGCATTCTCGAGCTCGACCGTGATCGAGGCCACGGTCGGATCCCGATAGGTTGCCGCCGTGAAGGTGAACCGGAATCGCACCAGTGCGGCGCGAGCGACGTCGAGATAGAGTCGCCCGACCACCCCGGGCGTCGCGGGATCGGCCGGGCGCACGTCGACGGCCACCACCCGGACCGTGTCCTCGCCGCTGCCCACCCGGACGGTGTCGCCGACCCGGAAGCGATAATGCGCCAGTCCGGCCGCGCTGAGTGGGTGCGGGACATCGCGGACCTCGTCGCCGTTGCCGAGCCGAATGAAGTCGCCGAAGTCGTTCGCGACGATCCCGAGATGATCGCGATGGTAGATGATCGGGGTCGGCTGGAAGAGTGTGTCCCGCCAGGCGACGATGCGTTGCTTGCTCCGGTTCGGGCCTTCGCCGTACACTTCGACCCGCAACTCGTCAGCCCGGATCACCCGCTCGATGGACGTGCCCCCGTGTTCGACCACCGCCGCAAACCGCAGCATGCCGTGTGCCGTCGCCTCCCAGCCAGCCAGGAGGGTGTCACGGTCGCGCGCGGCGCGCTGGGCGGCGGCCCGCTGGGCCAGCGGGAGGTCGGCACCGGCGTGCCACTGCTGCGCCGTGAGCGGCGCGGTCATCGCGCTGAGCAACAGGACAAGGCCGGAGAACCGCGGTCGGGGCATGCCCGGAAGATAGGGAGCGCGCTGGTGACGACCGTGGTGCTGCTCGCCGGCTGCGGGGGCAACCAGTTCACCCAGGGGGGCGGACCCGATCCGGTGGCCACGGTCCGTGGCCTCCCACCCCAGCCGCCGGACCAATTGCTGGTGCTCGACCAGGGGGGGGTCAGTCCGGGCGACACCACCGTCCGTTTCGCGGCGGGCAGCGGACGCATCATCCTGCTGCGCCACGCGGCCCCGGACAATGCGATTTTCGCGATCCTGGCGGTGCCACCCGACAGCGGGGCGACCGACTCCATCACCGTGACGTTGCGGCCGTCGCCCGGCCGCTACGGGCTCTCCGTCGCCGCCACGCCGCGACTTCCCGACGGCGGCATGCTCACCTTCAGTTACGCGATCCACTTCCTGGCACCATCCACGCTCCCGGAGAGCCGATACCGCGATGCGCGTGACTATGCCCAGTGGCTCGGAATCGGCCGGCAACTCGACGATGGCCGGGTCCGCTTCCTCGAGTTCATCCACCCAGGGGCCGACATGCTCCGGGCCCCACTCGACGGCGAGGGGCTCTACCTGGTCGCCGCACCGCGATGAGCGACGACGCGCTCGCTCGCTGCCGCGCCGCGGCCGCCGCGGGGCATCGCCGCGTCCCGATCGTGCGCGAGGTCGTGCTCGATGCGGAGACGGCAGTCGCGGCGTTCACCAAGCTCCATCGCGGCGAGTTCGGTTTCCTGCTGGAGTCCCTCGAGGGCGGTGAGCGCTGGGCGCGCTACACCTTTCTGGCCACCGAACCCGCGGCGGTCTTTCGTTATCGCGGCCGGACCGTCGAACGGCAGATGCCCGATGCCACCTGGCAGGTCGACGCAGTCGACGTCGCCCCACTCGGGCACCTCTCGGCGCTGATGCGCGGCACCACCGCGCCGACCGTGCCGGGGTTGCCACGATTCACCGGTGGTGCCGTCGGCTTCTGGGGCTACGACGTGGTGCGGACACTCGAGGAACTTCCCGACGCGCCGCCCGACGATCATGCCCTCCCCGATGCCGTGACGATGGTGGTGGACACTCTCCTGGTACTGGACCATCTGTACCACCGCGCCATCGTGATCGCGAACGTCGCGGTGGAACCCGGCCTGGACGACGGGGTGCTCTCGGGTCGGATCGTCGAGGCCACCGGACGCGCCGATGCCTGGCTGGCCCGGCTCCGTGACGACGCCGGCTTGATGCCGCTCGAGGCCCCCGTCGAGCCGGCCGATCTGGCCCGTCGATCGCCCTACCCCGACGACGACTTCCGGCGCGACGTCGCCCGATGCCAGGAATACATTGCGGCCGGCGACGCCTTCCAGATCGTGCTGTCGCGTCGGATCGACGTGGCGGGGGCCATCGACCCGTTCACGACCTATCGCTGGCTGCGGGCGCTCAACCCCGCCCCGTACTGCTTCTTCCTGCGGCTGGGCCGCCTCACCCTCGCCGGCGCCTCTCCCGAGGTCCTCGTGCGGGTCGAACACGGCACCGTCACCGTGCGGCCGATCGCGGGCACCCGGCCGCGCGGCACCACCGAAGTGGAGGATGGCCAGCTCGAGGCAGAGTTGCTCGCCGATCGGAAGGAGCGGGCCGAGCACCTGATGCTGCTCGACCTCGGCCGCAACGATGTCGGCCGGGTCGCCGCTTGGGGCAGCGTCACCGTCGCCGCCCGGATGGAAATCGAGCGCTATTCCCACGTGATGCACATGGTGAGCGAGGTGCGCGGCACGCTGCGTCCCGAGCTCGATGCGCTCGACGCACTGGCGGCGGCGTTCCCCGCCGGCACGGTGAGCGGCGCGCCCAAGGTGCGCGCGATGCAGATCATCGACTCGCTCGAGCCGACGCGGCGCGGCCCGTACGCCGGGGCCGTCGGCTACGTGGGCTACGGCGCCACCACCCTCGATACCGCGATCGCGATCCGGACCATCGTCTTCGTCGACGGCGAGGCCTCGGTGCAGGCCGGCGCGGGGATCGTGGCCGACTCGGTGCCGGAACTGGAGTGGAAGGAAACCGAGGCCAAGGCGGGGGCGGCGCTCAAGGCGCTCGCGTTCGCGAGGGAGGAGTGAGTCCTGAGTCCTGAGCGGTGAGCAACCGCTTCCCCGCCACCTTGCGAGTGCACACCCACCCGAAGGGAAGGTACGATGTCCGGCGACCGATATGCGCGCTGCTGCCTGGCGGCCGTGCTGGCTGCCCTCGCACCCACCAATGCACGGGCGCAGGTCCGCGCCTCCGAGCGTTCGACGATTTCCCAGACGATCGACGGGACCGTCATCACCGTCGATTTCGCCCGGCCCAGGATTCGCGGCCGGAGTCCGATCTTCGGCAAGGTCGTCACCTGGGGCGAGACGTGGACGCCGGGCGCCAACTGGGCCACGACACTCAAGCTCAATCGCGACGTCTCGCTCGATGGACATGCCGTGGCCGCTGGCAGCTATTCGGTCTGGTTCGTGGTCGGCCCCGGATCCTGGACCGTGGTTCTTGATCCGAACGCGCAACGATACCATACCGAGGCTCCCGACTCGACCCCCGACCAGGTGCGCTGGCAGGTCACGCCCGCCATCGTGCCCGACCGAGAGATCCTGACCTGGTCGTTTCCCGAGGTGCGCCCTGACGGCGCCAGGCTGCAGTTCGAGTGGGCCGACCGCCGGGTCACGATCGACGCGACGGTCGAGCCGTCACATCCGCTGCCGATCGCGCGCGCGGACGCCGAACCGTTCCTTGGCACCTACACCTTCCGGTGGGCCGACGACCCGCCAGCCGATACGGCGCGCATGACGCTTGACCACGACGGGACTGTGATCCGGCAGCACTACACGCCGTTTCCCAAGTGGTATCCTCGCCTCCAGGACCAACCGATGGTTCACCTCGGTGACGCCTGGTTCATCCCCGTGATCATCCGGGATGGCCAGATCTGGGAGATGGTCGCCGACATGGTGTTCGAATTCACGATCGAGGACGGTCGCGCGACGAGGTTCGAACTCCGCGATGACCGCGATCATCTCATGGGTGGCGGGAGACGGCTGGAGCCGTGACCGGGCAACGGCAGCCCGAGCGCGCGTCCCGTCCAGCGTCGCTCGTCTATCGTCGCTCGTCTATCGTCTATCGTCTATCGTCTATCGTCTATCGTCTATCGTCTATCGTCTATCGCCCGAATCGGTATTCATGCCCCGACTCGGCCAGCAGTCGCAGCACCAGCCGGAGCGGCAACCCCATCACGCTGAAGAAGTCGCCCTCGACCCGCTCGATCAGCGCGGCGCCGGGTCCCTGGATGCCGTAGCTGCCAGCCTTGTCCATTGGCTCGCCGGTGGCCACGTAGGCGCGGAGCAGCGCCTCGTCGGCTGGCCGCATGGTGACCGCGGTCCGATCGGCGAGGACCCGCTCGGTGCCGTCGGCGACCAGGCAGACCGCGGTGATCACCTCGTGCGTGCGGCCCTGCAGCCGCGAGAGCATCGCCACGGCATGGTCGGCATCGGCCGGCTTCTCGAGGATCTCGCCATCGAGCACCACGATCGTATCGGCGCCGAGGACCAGGCGACCGGGGACGGCCCGGGCCTTGTCCCGTGCCAGTCGACGGGCATAGGCCTCCGGCTCCTCGCGCGGCAGCGGGATCTCCTGCACATCGGCCGGCTGGACGATGATCGGGATGCCGAGCATCTCGAGCAGGTGACGACGGCGGGGCGACGACGAGGCGAGGACCAGGGTGGGGACACTCATGCCGGTTCGCGCTCCAGCAGCAGGGTGACCGGCCCGTCATTGACCAGCGTCACCTGCATGTCGGCACCGAACTCGCCGCTGGCCACCGTGATATCGCGTTCGCGAAGCGCCGCGAGGAACGCCTCGTAGAGCGGGATTGCCACGTCGGGGCGCGCCGCCTCGATGAACGAGGGACGGCGTCCCTTCGAGGCATCACCGTAGAGGGTGAACTGCGAGACCACCAGCAGCGCGCCGTCCACCGCAGCGAGATCGAGGTTCATCTTCCCTTCCCCATCGCCGAAGAGCCGAAGTCCCATCACCTTGTCGGCCATCCAGGCGACCTCGGCCGCGGTATCGCCCTGCCGAAACCCGACCAGCAGGACGAAGCCCCGTTCGATCGCGCCGACCACCTTCCCGGCGATCGCCACCCGTCCCTCGCTCACCCGTTGAAGCACCACACGCATCGCATCCGCTCCTTGCTGAGCGGGAAAATATCACCGATCGCTGTTGAGCCGCCGTTGATGGCGGCACGCGATCGTCGGCACTCACCCGCACCCACGGAGCATCCGATGCGACCCTGGTTTCCCCTCTTGCTGTTGCTCCTCCCCGCTCCGGCCGTGGCCCAGTGGCATCTCACGGCCCGGGCCGCGGTCATCGGCCACGGGGCGCAGGCTGATGGCAGCGGCGCCTCCGACGACCCGGCCTTCCGACCCGGGACCGACATCGGATACACCATGGCGGTGGGGGTCGATCGCCATCGGTGGCGGCTGGCGCTGGCGGCGAGTCACGAGGCGCCGGACCTGATCCTCGCTGGCCGCGACGGAGGGGTGATCACACCGGGCGCCTTCACCGCGAGCGAGCTCGCCCTGGAGGTCGGTCGTGTCGTCGCCGGGCGTTCCGGCGGCCCGCTCCTCCACTTGATGCTGGGAGCGGCCCGGGTCCGCTGGAGCTTCAGCCAGCTCGACGAGCCTGACCGCTGGCGCTGGCGCGGCCTCCTGGCGCTCGAAGGGGCGCTGCCGCTCGCCGGGTCGATCGATGGCGTGCTCCGGCTTGAGGGCTCCCGGGAGGCGGGGCTCTTCATCGTTGACGAACTTCCGGACGGATACCAGGCGCATGGGGCATGGCGCGCCGCCATGGGCCTCGGGGTCCGCTGGCGGCCGTGATCGGCTATCGTATGGCCAACCCCGCCAGCGAGGATCCGCCGTGAGCCTGCCCCGCCCCGCCCTGCTGCTCGCCCTGCTCGCCGCGCCGCTGGCGGCCCAGACTCCCACCGGCTGGCCTGCCGCCACTACCGCCTTCGACCACTACGTGCAGGGCGACTCGATCGTCGGTGCCGCGCTGGTCTACTTCGCGGACGGCAGGATCTCGGCCGAGCACTACATGGGCTGGCAGGACCGGGAGGGAGGGGTGCGCGCCGACCGCAACACGATCTGGCATTGGGGCTCGATCACCAAGACGCTGACGGCCGCGGCGTTCATGCAGGCCGACGCGAACTGGCGGGCGATGGATGCCGCGGCAGCGGGGGGCTCGGTGCGCCTGCTCGGGACACCCGTTGATCGACTGGTCCCGGAACTCCGCCGCATTCATGACCCGTACGGCAGCATCGACTCGGTCACCTTCCGGATGCTGCTGTCGCACTCCTCGGGTCTCCAGAACCCGACCTGGCCGTGGGGTGGCGGCGAGCCGTGGCAGCCGTTCGAGCCGACCGAGTGGAGCCAGCTGGTGGCAATGCTGCCCTACCAACAGCTCCGATTCCCCCCGGGCGGCCGCTACAGCTACTCCAACCCGGGCTTCGTCTATGTGGCCCGCGCGCTCGAACAGCTCGAGGGAACCCCGTGGCAGGGGCTGGTCTTCAAGACGTTCCTCGAGCCGCTCGGCATGACCGCCAGCTACTTCGGGCGTACCCCGCCGCACCTGCGAGAGCACCGTTCGCACAATTACGCCGTCACCGATTCGGGCGTGAAGAACCGAGGGGTCGACTTCGATCCCGGCATCACCATCCCCAACGGTGGCTGGAACGCGCCGGTCACCGACCTGGTGCGCTGGTTGTCGTTCGTGGCAGGGTCGGCCGATCCGGCGACCCAGGCGCGCTACGACGCGCTGCTGCCGCGAGCAGTGTTCGAGGAGATGTGGCAGCCGGTGGTGCGGGTCGACGACGACGAGCAGATGGGACTGTCGTTCTTCCTGCGCCACGAGGGCGGCCACCGGCTGGTGGGCCACACCGGCACCCAGGCCAACTTCCGGTCGTTCTTCTGGCTTGATCCCGATCGCCACGTGGGCGTGCTCGGCGTGGTGAACACCAGCAGCGACATCGATGATGCGGGGAGCAACCGGCGCTACGCCGAGGTGATGGCTCGCGCACGGCAGGTCCTGTCACCCTGAGCGAGTCCGCAGGACGAGCGAAGGGGCGGTGCCCGACCGGGCGCCGCCCCTTCGCTTCGCTCAGGGTGACACCCCTCGCGACTGCCGACTCGCGACCCGCCCCTACTCCACCGTCACGCTCTTCGCCAGGTTCCGTGGCTGGTCGACGTTGCAGCCGCGGCGCAACGCCACGTAGTACGAGAAGAGCTGCAGCGGGATGATCGTGAGCACCGGCGAGAGCAGGTCGAGCGTCTCCGGTACCGTGAAGGTCGCCTCGGCCAGCGCCGAGATCTCCTCGTCGCCGGGATTGGTGATCGCGATGATCCGGCCACCGCGGGCGCGAACCTCCTGCACATTCGAGACGATCTTGCCATAGATCGCATCCCGCGGCGCCACCACCACCACCGGCATGTTCTCGTCGATCAGCGCGATCGGCCCGTGCTTCATCTCGGCCGCGGGATACCCCTCGGCGTGGACGTAGGAGATCTCCTTGAGCTTGAGCGCGCCCTCGAGTGCGGTCGGGAAGTTGACGCCCCGACCGAGATAGAGGGCATTGGCCGCATCGGCAAACCGTTCGGCGAGCACCTTGACGTCGTCGGCCCGCTCGAGGATCTGCCGCACCTGTCCCGGGAGGGCCTGGAGCGCCTGGACCCAGCGACGTCCCTCGAGCAGCGACATCTCCTTGAGCCGCGCGAACCGGAGCGTCACCAACGCCAGGGCGACGACCTGGGAGGTGAACGCCTTGGTGCTGGCCACCCCGATCTCGGGCCCGCAGCGCAGGTAGAGCCCGCCATCCACTTCGCGGGCGATGGTCGACCCGACCACGTTCACCAGCCCGAGGCTTCGGGCGCCGCGCTGCTTGGCCTCGAGCAGCGCCGCCAGGGTGTCGGCGGTCTCGCCCGATTGGGAGATCGCGATCACCAGCGTATTCGCGTCGACGATCGGGTTGCGGTAGCGGAACTCCGAGGCGTACTCCACCTCGACCGGGATCCGTGCCAGCTCCTCGATCATGTACTTGCCGATCAGCGCCGAATGCCACGAGGTGCCGCAGGCGGTGATGATGATCCGCTGGATCCGCTTGGCCTCGTCGTCATCGAGCTTGAGGCCGTACACCCGCACGTTGCCGCTCTCCTCGAGCAAGTGGCCGCGCATCGTGTTCTCGATGCTCTCGGGCTGCTCGAAGATCTCCTTGAGCATGAAGTGCTCGAAGCCACCGCGCTCGATCGTCTCGAGGTCCCACTCGATCTGGTTGACGGGCTTGTCGACCCGGCGCGACGTGAGGGTGCGCACCCGATAGCCGCTGGGTGTGAGCACCGCCATCTCGCCGTTGTCGAGGTAGACGACCGAGCGGGTGTGCTCGACGATCGCCGACTGGTCGGACGCGACCAGGAACTCCCCGTCGCCGATGCCGAGAATGATCGGCGAGCCGTTGCGGGCGGCCACCAGCGTCTGGGGCTCGTCGGCGGAGATCACCGCGATGCCGTAGGCACCGTCGACGTCGCGCAGCGCCGCGGCCACCGCCTCCTCGAGATTCCCCTCGTAGAAGGCACCGATCAGGTGAGCCAGCACCTCGGTATCGGTCTGGGAGGTGAACTCATGCCCTCGCCCGATCAGTGCCTTGCGCAGATCCGAGGCGTTCTCGATGATGCCGTTGTGGATCAGGGCGATCCGGCCCGACTGGTCGACATGGGGATGGGCGTTGGGCTTGGTGGGAGCGCCGTGCGTGGCCCACCGGGTGTGGCCGATGCCGAGGTGACCGTGCGGCATGCTGCCGCGCAGTTCCCGGGCGAGGACGCCGAGCTTGCCGGCGGCCTTGCGCAAGGTGAGACCGTCGCCATTGATCACCGCCAGACCGGCGGAGTCATAGCCCCGATATTCCATCCGACGCAGCCCCTCCATCAGGATCGGGGCGGCTTCCTGCGGACCCACGTAGCCAACGATGCCACACATGCAGTGCTGCTCCTTTGCGTTGCCCGAAGTTCGGTCAGGCGGCCCGGGCCGCCGCCACGAGCGCCTCGGCCTCGGCGGCGGTGGGCGCCTCGGCGATCAGCCGGATGATCGGCTCGGTTCCCGAGGGGCGGACGTGGAGCCAGCGGTCGTCCCAGCCGAGCCGGAGGCCATCGCGGTCGTCCACCACCGCATCGGGGAACTGACGCCGGAGCGCCTGGTACCTGCCGGCGAGATCGCCGCCCCTCGGCGCCTTCGCCTTGACGATCGTGTAGCGCGGGGCCCCGGCCACCAGCGCCGAAAGTGGTTCCCCAGTCTCAACCAGATGTTGCAATATGAGGGCCGCAGCCAGGGGGGCGTCCCGTCCCACGTGGAGCGCGGGGAGCATGACCCCGCCATTCCCCTCGCCGCCGACCACCGCGCCCTCCGCCACGATGGTCCGGGCAACATTGGCCTCCCCCACCGGGGCCCGGACCAGCCGGGCGCCGTAGGCCCGGGCGGCATCCTCGACCACCAGCGAGGTGGAGAGGTTGGCCACGACGGTGGCGGGGGGTGCCGACGGGCCGCGGGAAGCGAGGACCGCCCGGATCGCCAGGGCCAGGGTGTAGTCCTCGCCGATCGGCTGGCCCCGCTCGTCGACCAACGCCAGTCGGTCAGCATCGGGATCGACGGCGAGCCCGACGGCGGCTCCGCTCTCCCGCACCAGGACGCCCAGCTCCCCCAGGTTGGCGGGCACCGGCTCCGGTTCACGGGGGAAACGGCCGTCCGCCTCGAGGTGAATCCCATGCAGCCGGGCGCCCAGCCGCTCCAGCAGGAGCTGCATGGTGGGCCCACCAGCCCCCCGCACCGTGTCGAGAGCAACCGAAAGGCCCGCCGCCCGGATCCGCTCCACGGCGAGCAGATCGAGCGCCAGCAACGCGTCGAGATGTCGGCCGATCGCCTCCGGATCGTGGCGAATCGCCCCGATCCGGTCCCAGCCACTCCGCGGTGGGCCGGCCTCCGCCAGCGCCCGCACCGCAGTCCCCGCCCCGGCATCGAGAAAGATTCCATCGGGGCCGACGAACTTGAGCGCGTTCCACTCGATCGGATTGTGGCTCGCGGTGATGATCAGTCCGGCCCCCGCGTGGTGAAATTCCACCGCCATCTGTACCGTCGGCGTGGGCACCACCCCGACATCGATCACGTCGGCGCCGACCGATGCGAAGCCGGCGGTGGCGGCGTGGGCAAACATCTCGCCGGAGGTGCGTGCGTCGCGACCCAAGACCACCGCGGTGGCGCCACGTCCGAGGGCCCACGCCCCGAGCGCGGCGGCGTGGCGAGCCACCAGCTCGGGGGTGAGATCGGTTCCGACATGACCGCGCATTCCGGAGACCGAGATCATCAAGGTGTCAGCCATCGTCCCTCGTCAGGTGGGCATTCATGGGAGTCAGGGTCGGGCCGCCGTCGGCATGGGTATCCTGGTCCAACCGAGCACTCTGCTCAGGCAGGAAGCTAGCCGCCCTCACGGTGGCGACAAAGCCGGTTCTGCTTGCTGGAAGTCGTGATCTGGCATATGCTTCCGACCCTTCCACCCATGCCCCGACTCCGCCATGACCCGTCTCGATCAGCGCGCAGACCACCATCGCCTCGGCACGATCGCGGTGCATGCCGGACCAGAGCCCGACCCGGTCGCGGGCGCGGTGATGCCACCGATTTACCAGACCTCGACCTACATCCAGGACGGCCTCGGCCAGCCCCACCACGGCTACGAGTATGCTCGGACCAGCAATCCAACCCGACAGGCGCTCGAACGTGCCCTTGCCGCACTGGAAGGCGGCCAGCACGGCTTCGCCTTCGGTTCGGGGCTCGCCGCCCTCGACGCCGTTCTCAAGCTGCTGAGCTCCGGCGATCACGTGATTGCCGGCGAGAACCTCTACGGTGGAACCCATCGCCAGATGGAACGGATCTTCGGGCGACTCGGGCTCCGCTTCTCGTTCGTCGACCTGCGCGATCCGGCCGCCGTCGAAGCCGCCATCGAGCCGGCCACCCGGATGGTGTACGTCGAGACGCCGACCAATCCGATGATGTTCCTCGCCGACCTCGCCGCGATCGGCGCCACCTGCCGGGACCGGGGGTTGCTGTTCGTCGTCGACAACACCTTCGCCACGCCGGTGCTGCAGCGGCCGCTCGAACATGACGCCAGCATCGTGCTGCATTCGACCACCAAGTACCTCAACGGCCACTCCGACATGGTCGGCGGCGCGCTCGTCACCGGCGACGACGAGCTGGCCGAGCAGATCGGCTTCATCCAGAACGCCAGCGGGGCGATCCCCGGCCCATTCGACAGCTGGCTGGTGCTCCGCGGCCTGAAGACGCTGCCACTCCGGATGCGGCAACACTGCGCCAGCGCCGGCCGGATCGCGACCTGGCTCGCCGGCCGAGGCGATATCCCCCGGGTCTACTACCCGGGGCTCCCCGACCATCCCCAGCACGACCTCGCCCGCCGGCAGATGTCAGCTTTCGGCGGGATGGTGTCACTGGAACTCGGGACGATGGAGCGGGTGCACCGCGTGCTCGACCGGATCCGGCTCTTCGCCCTCGCCGAGTCGCTCGGCGGGGTCGAGTCGCTGATCGGCCACCCCGCCTCGATGACCCATGCCTCGGTGCCCGAGGCGATGCGCAAGCGTATGGGACTGACCGACACCCTGGTCCGGCTCTCGGTGGGGATCGAGGACCCCGAGGACCTGCTTGAAGACCTCGACCAGGCGCTGAACGACTGACGATGCAGCCTGAAACAGGCGGCCGGCGAGCCACGTACGGCTCATGGTCCCCAACACCGAGAAGCCAATGACGTCGCTCCCCGCTCCCCGTCCCCGTGTGGCCCTGCCGGATATCGCCGCCGTCGCGTGGGAGCATCCCGCCGACCGCGCCGCCCTGCAGACCCTCCGCGCCCTCCCCGGTGTGGACGAGGTGATCCGCAGGATCCTGGGACTTCTCGGCGGGGAGGAGGGCATCCGGCTCCTCTTCCAGGGCAACGCCGTCCGGGTCGGACCGACCCAGTATCCGCTGCTCTGGTCGCTCCATCTCGAGAACTGCACCACTTTCGGCTGGGAGCATGTTCCCGAGCTCTACGTGACCCAGACCCCGGTGTTCAACGCCGGCGCCTACGGCATCGACGACCCGTTCATCGTGATCCATTCCTCGGCGCTCGAGCTGCTCGACGAATCGGAGCTCCGGGTCCTGCTGGCCCATGAACTCGGCCACGTGATCAGCGGGCATGCGCTCTACAGCACCGTCGCCCAGATCATGTTGCTGGTCTCCCTCGGGGTCCTGCCGGTGCTCGCGTCGATCGTGCTGTTGCCGGTGCGGCTGGCGTTTCTCGAGTGGTACCGGAAGTCGGAGCTCTCGGCCGACCGCGCGTCGCTGCTCGGGTCACAGGATCTGCCGGCGACAATGCGGCTCTTCATGAAGATGGCCGGCGGGGGCAACACCCAGAATGTGCGACCGGGTGACCTCAACCTCGAGCCGTTCGTCAAGCAGGCGAATGAGTATGCCACCAGCAACGAGGGGCTCCAGGTGGTGTGGAAGATCCTCAACACACTGGCCCTCACGCACCCGATGAACGTCGTCCGCGCGGCGGAGATCCAGGTGTGGGTCCAGAGCGGGGCATACGAGCGGATCGTGACCGGAGAGTATCCGCGTCGCAGCAGCAGCGAGGCCAAGCGGCCATGGTCGGACGACATGCGCGACGCCGGCAACTACTACAAGGACGAGATCAAGGAAGTGGCCAGCCACCTGAAGAACGCCGCCAAGAAGGCCGCCGAGAGCGCGCGCGATGCGTTCGACCAGGCGCGGCGCAAGGGCACGGGCGCGCCCTCGTGAGGATCCTGGTCGTCGGTGGCGGGGGCCGGGAACACGCCCTCGTCATGGCCCTCGCCGCCGACGATCCCACCCACGAACTGCACGCCGCCCCCGGCAATCCCGGCACCGCCACGCACGCCACCAACCACGACATCCCGGTCGACGACATCGACCGGCTGACCGACCTGGTCGACGCCTTCGCGATCGACCTGGTGGTCGTCGGCCCGGAGGTGCCGCTCGCCCTCGGGCTCGCCGACCGGCTGCGGGCCGAGGGGCGGGTGGTGTTCGGTCCGGGGGCGGCGGGCGCACAGATCGAGGCCTCCAAGGCGTTCGCCAAGGAGGTCATGGCCGCCGCCGGTGTCCCCACGGCGGCGAGCGAGACCTTCGACACCCTCGAGCAGGCGCTGGCCCACGTGGCCGGCCATCCCGAGCCGCTGGTGGTGAAGGCTTCCGGCCTCGCCGCCGGCAAGGGAGCCGTGGTCTGTGCCACCCGGGCGGAGGCGATCGACACCCTCCGCGCGATGCTCGGCGAGCAGCAGTTCGGCGAAGCCGGGACCACCGTCGTGATCGAGCGGTTCCTCGAGGGCGAGGAACTCTCGGTCTTCGCGATCACCAACGGTCGCGAGGTGCGATTGCTCCCCGCGGCCCAGGACCACAAGCGGATCGGTGAGGGCGACAGCGGACCGAATACCGGCGGGATGGGAGCGTACGCTCCGGTGTCGATCGCCACACCAGCATTGCTCGAACGGGTCGAGCACGAGGTGCTGCTGCCGACCCTTCGAGAGATGGAACGGCGTGGCGCGCCGTACCGCGGGGTGCTGTACGCCGGGCTGATGCTCCATCCCGACGGCACACCCAATGTGGTGGAGTTCAACTGTCGCTTCGGCGACCCCGAGGCACAGGTGGTGCTGCCGCTGGTCGCGGGCGGACTCACCGCCCTGCTCGACGCCGCGGCACGCGGCGACGCCCTCCCCGAGATTTCACTCCGCGCGGGAGCGGCCCTGACCACGGTGCTCGCCAGTGAGGGCTACCCCGCGTCGGCCCGGCGAGGCGACCCGATCTTCATTCCCGACGACCTCCCGGCCGATGTCACCGTGTACCATGCCGGCACCGCGATCCGGAACGGCAACCTGGTCACCAGCGGCGGCCGGGTGCTCGCGGTCACCGCCACCGGGCCTGACATCGCCGCGGCACACGCGGCGAGCCGGGCCGCCGCCGAGCTGATCCTCTTCAACGGGAAACAGTTCCGGCGCGACATCGGGTGGCGGGAAGAAGGGAGGGCGGAGGGCGGAGGACGGAACGACGGAGGGTAGATTCCCGCCTGAGGAGTCGATCTTGCCCCCGCCACGGTCCCCTCCGTCCTCCGTCGTTCCGCCCTCCGCCCTCCGTGCCATGCCCGAACTCCCCGAAGTCGAGACGATGGTCCGCGAGCTCCGCGACCGGCTGGTCGGTCGCCGGATCGAGGGTGCCCGACTCTCGCACGACAACCTCCTCGACGGCGTCACGCGCACGGCGCTGGTCCGTGGACTCAAGGGACGCACGATCAGCGACGTGCGCCGCCGCGCCAAGCATGCCCTGATCGTGACCGACACCAGGATCCTCGCCGTGCAGCCCGGGATGAGCGGCGGGCTCCAGGTGCTCGACACCTTGCGGCGCGGCGAGGCGGCGCGCTATGACGTGCTCACCTGCCTGCTCGACGACGGCGGGGCGCTCGTCTACCGCGACGTGCGCCGGATCGGCACGCTTCGCTGGCTCTCCCAGCCCGACTGGGACGCCTACGCCACGCGACTCGGCCCTGAGCCGCTCGATCCGGAGCTCACCGCCGTCGCGTTCGCCGAGCGACTGGGAACTTCGCGCGCGGCGATCAAGAAGGTGCTGATGGATCAGCGCTTCGTGGTGGGGGTGGGGAACATCTACGCCAACGAGGCACTCTTCGCGGCCGGGATCGATCCCTCCAAGCCGGCCAACCGCGTGCCCCGCGAACGGCTCGAGCGGCTCCACGGTGAGGTGCGCCGGATCCTGGCCGCCGCGATCGCCAGCGAGGGAACCACCTTCCGCGACTACGTCACCTCGACCGGCCAGCCGGGCAACTTCCAGCTGGAACTCATGGTCTACGGCCGCGAGGGCGACGCATGCCGGGTCTGCGGCACCCGGCTCGCCGCCACCCAGGCGATCGACCAGCGGCAGACGGTGTTCTGCTGGCGGTGTCAACGATAGACGATAGACGATAGACGATAGACGATAGACGATAGACGATAGACGATAGACGTCCGAAGCTACTCCGTCCTCCGTCCTCCGTCCTCCGTCCTCTGCCATATCTTTCATCGGTGACCGCCCTCGCGCTCGCCCTTCCCGCCACCGACCTGGAGGCCCTGCGCTTCCGGATCCGTCGACTCGCCGACGACCGCCCGGGGACCTACCGGATGCTCGACGCGACCGGCCGGGTGCTCTACGTGGGAAAGGCCAAGGCGCTGCGGACGAGGCTGCTGTCGTACTTCCGGGCGAGTTATCCCGCCGACAAGGCCGCCAGGATCCTGCACGCGGCCAGCGACATCCGCTTCGATCCGGCCCCGAGCGAGTTTGCCGCGGCGCTCATGGAACTGCGGCTGATCCGCGAGCACCGACCCGTCTTCAACGTGGCCATGAACCGCACTCGGCGGCACGGCTTCGTGGTGGTCACCGACGAGCGCGCGCCGCGCCTCCTGGTCACCACCACGCCCGAGCGCCACCGCGGCCGGATCTACGGACCCTTTCCCTCGCCGATGCGGCTCCGGGCCGCCACCCGCGTGCTGCTCGACCTGCTGGCGATGCGGGACTGCCGCGCCGACATGCCGGTCCATTACGCCGAGCAGGCCGAGTTGTTCGGCGAGCCACGCCGCGCCGCCTGTCCGCGCTTCGATTTCGGCACCTGCCTGGGACCGTGCGCCGGGCGGATCTCGGAGTGGAACTATCGCGAGCGGGCCGAGCTGGCGGCCGCCTTCTGTGAGGGGCGGTCGGTGGAACCGGTGGGACGCATCGTCCGGGAGATGACCGACCGATCGGAAGCCGGTGACTTCGAGCGCGCGCTCTACTGGCGGGAGAAATTCGAGGCGCTGGAGTGGCTGATCGGCGCGATCGCCAGGGCGAAGAGCGCCACGGAGGCGCTGTCGTTCGTCTACCGGGACCCCGGCGACCGGGGCGATGCCCGGGCCCACCTCATCATCGGCGGCGAGGTCCGGATCACCTACCCCGATCCGGTCAGTCCCCTCGAGCGCGAGGCGTTCGCCGCCGTCGTCCGCGAAGAGTGCCAGCGACCCCGGCCGACTCCGGGCCGAATCGGCGCCGAGACACTTCACCAGCGACTGTTGGTGATGTCGTGGTTCCGCACCCACCCCGACGCCTGGCGGCGCACGGTCCCGCTCGAGACCTTCCTCGGCTAGGCGCGCCTCCCGGCACGGCAGGACGTTTCATCGTTGCAACGTGAAACACCGCGACTTCCGCTCCCGTCAGGGCTCCAATCACCAGACCCTTGGGAGGGAAGATGTTCAACCGACTGCTGGTGGCACTTGGTGCCACGATGCTCGCCGCGGCGCCGCTCGCCGCCCAGGACACAGCTCCTGCGCCGGTCGCGGCGAAGCCGTTCACCGCCACCGAGGAGGCCCATTTCCTGGAACTGGGCAAGAAGGTCAACGGCTGGTTCTTCGAAGGGCACGCCGATTCGATTGCGGCGATCGCCGACTCCGGCGCCCGGGCCGGGATGGGCGATGTCGATGGGATCCGACGGATGATGGACCAGATTGCCGAACGGGGCGGCGTGCCCCTCACGGTCCTTGCCGAGAAGATGACTCGTCGCAACGGGACGCCACAGTTCTGGTATGAGGCGGAGTTCAGCAACTTCACCGACGAGCCGCTGGTCTTCCGGTGGCTGTTCAACGACCAGGACCGGCTGGTCGGTGCCGGGGTCGGGCCGAAGAGCGCGGCACACGCCGACGGGCAGTGACCGGCAGGAACGGTGAGCGGCCAGCTAGTCCTCGTCGGCCGCGGTGAGCGGCACGAGGCGGCCACGCGGCGGGATGCCGGGCTCGAGTTCAAGAATCCCCACCGAGGCGGGAATGTCGAACCGGCGCGGACCAGCACCGCCGGGGTTCATCACCGTGACCACCACATCCACCACCTCGAGCTTGGGGAGGTGGGTGTGGCCATGAATGATGATGTCGGCCGTCGGGAAGGCGGCGTGCAGCTTCGCGTTGGGCACCCCGCGCCCGAACTGGTCGCCGTGGGTGACCGTGATGTCGAAGCCGTCGAGTCGGATCTGGGCCACCTGCGGTAGCCGGGCCCGGACGTCGCCATCGTCGGTATTGCCGTAGACCGCGGTGACCGGGGCGATCGCCTCCAGCTCGGTGAGCAGGTCGAGCGGCCCGAGGTCGCCGGCATGGAGGATGTGATCGACCTCCGCGAAGACCTCGAACACCTCGGGTCGCAACAGGCCGTGCGTGTCGGCGATCACTCCCAGCCGCATCTCAGCCCTCCCAGCGCGGCGCCACGTCGATGTCGAGCCCGAGCTGATCGACGATCCGCTGCACAATGAAATCCAGCAGGTGGGCGATGGTCGATGGCCGGTGGTAGAAGCCGGGTGCGGCCGGGATCACCACCGCGCCGGCCTCGGTGACCGCGACGAGGTTGCGCAGGTGGACCAGCGACATCGGGGTCTCCCGCGGGACCAGGATCAGGCGGCGGCGTTCCTTGAGCGTCACATCGGCGGCGCGCTCGACCAGCGAACGCGAGGAACCCTGGGCGATCGCGGAAACCGTCCCCATCGAGCAGGGGCAGATGACCATGCCCGCGGTTCGGTGCGAGCCGGAGGCGGGCCGCGCCCCGCGATCGTTGTCGGGATACACCGTCACGCTGCCCCAATCGCCGCCGGTTGCCTCGCGCAGCTCGCGATCGTCACGCAGCCCGGCCTCGGTCTCCAGCAATCGCCAGCCGTGCGACGAGATGATCAGCTCGACCGGCACCCTGGCCCGGACCAGCACGTCGAGGAGTCGCACCGCGTACGGTGCCCCGGAGGCGCCGGTGATGGCGAGGACGACGGGTCGTCGATGGTCGATGGTCGATGGTCGATCGGTCAAGGCCACTCACCCCAGGTTCAAGAAGTGCTCACGGTCCAATCCCTGCACCACGATCGACCAATGACCATCGACTATCGACCGATCACTACATCCACCATCGCGAACGTGAACACGGTCACGCTCATCACCCCGTTCATCGTGAAGAACGCCGCATCCAATCGGGAGAGATCGCCCGGCCGCACCAGGTGATGCTCGAAGGCGAGGATCGCCGCCGCCACCGCCACCCCCGCCAAATAGATCGGTCCGAACCCGGCCACCCAGCCGAACACCGCCAGTGCCGGGATGGTCACCCCATGCAGCAGCTTGGCGACGAGGATGGCACGCCGCTGGCCCAGCCGTACCACCGCGCTGCGCAAGCCGGCATCGCGATCGAAGTCCTCGTCGGGAAGGGCGTAGAAGATGTCGAAGCCGGCCACCCAGGTGAGCACCGCGACCACGATCGCCAGCAGCAGCCACCACGGATCGCTCCACCGTCCCGTGATCGCGAGCCAGCCCCCCACCGGCGCGATCGCCAGCGACAGTCCCAGCCAGAGATGCGGCCACGCGGTGAATCGCTTGGCGTACGAATAGCCGAGGATCCAGGCGAGGGCGAGCGGAGAGAGGATCAGGCAGAGCCGGTTCAGCATCCCGCTCGCCACCACGAAGAGCACCGCGGCGAGGATCACCGCCAGCGTGGCCTGGCGCACCTCGATCCGCCCGGCCGGAATCTCGCGGCCCGCGGTCCGCGGATTCGCCGCGTCGTAGCGCCGATCGACGATCCGGTTGAATCCCATGGCGACGAAACGGGCCGCGGTGAACGCCACGACCACCCAGCCGACCATCGCGAGGGAGACCGGTGCCACCCGACTCGCGGCCAGCACGCCGAGCAGCGCGAACGGAAGGGCGAAGAGGGTGTGCGGCAGCTTCACGAAACTGGCCCAGCGCCCGAAGGACGAGCGCCCGGCGAAGGTCTGGCCCTCGCGGGACGCGACATGCGACACGCGACTCGCGACAGGGGGATCCGTTCGCCTGTCGCCCGTCGCCTGTCGCCCGTCGCCCGTCACAGCCCCAGCCCCGGCCACATCTCGTCCACCCGCCGCTTGGTTTCGTCGTCCATCTCGATCCGGTCGGGCCACTCGCGGGTGAACCCCTCCTCGGGCCATTTCCGGGTGCCGTCGATCCCCATCTTGCTCCCGAACGAGAACTGCTGCGAGGCATGGTCGAGGACGTCCACCGGGCCCCGGACGAATTCGACGTCGCGCTGCGGATCGATGTGATTGAGCGCCACCCACCACACCTCGTCGGGATCGTGGACGTTCACGTCCTTGTCGACGATCACCAGCACCTTGGCCAGCGACATCAACCCCTGGCCCCAGAGCGCATGCATCACCTTGTAGGCCTGGCCGGGATACTGCTTGTCGATGCTCACGAACACGAGGTTGTGGAAGATGCCCGCCGCCGGCATGTGGTAGTCGACGATCTCCGGCACGGTAAGCTTGAGCAACGGCAGGAAGATCCGCTCGGTGGCATGCCCGAGCCAGTAATCCTCCATCGGCGGGCGGCCGACCAGCGTCGCCGGATAGAGCGGCTTCCGCTTCATCGTCACGGCGCTCACATGCATCCGCGGGTACCAATCGGCCAGCGAATAGAAGCCGGTGTGGTCGCCGAACGGCCCCTCCATCACCAGGGCCTCGGCCGGGTCGATGTGTCCCTCGATCACGATCTCCGCCTCGGCCGGGACCTCAAGGTCGACGCTCACCGCCTGGGCGAGCTGGACCGGCGCCCGGCGCAGGAAGCCGGCGAAGAGGAACTCGTCGATCCCCGGCGGCAAGGGCGCCGACCCGGCGTAGATCGACGCGGGATCGCCGCCGAGCGCAATCGCCACCGGCATCGTCTCGCCTCGGTCGGCCATGGCGCGCCAATGGGCGGCGCCCGACTTGTGGCGCTGCCAGTGCATCGCCAGCTCGCGCTTCCCCTGCACCTGCACCCGGTACATCCCCACGTTGCGGGTGCCGCGACCAGGATCGCGGGTGATCACCATCGGCAGGGTGATGTACCGACCGCCGTCGCCGGGCCAGGTCTGGAGGAAGGGGATCCGGTCGAGATCGATCTCCGCGCCTTGCCACACCACCTCCTGACAGGGCGGCCGGCCACCACCGGTGCGCGGCGGAAACTTGGCCATCTCGGCGAGCTTCGGCAGCATCGCCAGCTTGCCGAGCAGCCCCGAGGGGACCTTGAGGTCGAGCATCTCGGCGATCCGATCGCCGATCTCGTCGAGCCGCTCGACACCAAGCGCCAGGGCCATCCGCCGCCGGGAGCCATAGAGGTTGATCGCCACGGGGATCGGCGACTCCGCCCCATCATCCTGGACCGGCCGCTCGAAGAGGAGCGCCGGGCCACCGCCGGGCGACTTCATCACCCGATCGGCGATCTCGGCGATTTCCAGGTGGGTGCGCACCGGCCGGGTGATCCGCACCAGCTCGCCGGTCCGTTCGATCGCGTCGAGGAAGGCCGACAGCGAGTCCAGGCTCATGATGGGCTCCGGATTCCGGTGTGCAGTGCCACGATGCCTCCCCACAACGTTTGCCACTCGACAGGCGAGAATCCGGCCCGCCGGATCCGCTCCCCGAGGGCAGCCGGACCCGGGAAGCGCAACACCGACGCTGGAAGCCAGTCGTAAGCGCTCCTATGTTTCGACACCAGACGCCCGATCCAGGGCAGTACCCGGGTGAAGTACGCCAGGTAGAGTCCCCTGAGCGGCTGGCGGCTTGGCGTCGTGAACTCGAGCACCACCAGTCGCCCACCAGGCCGGATCACCCGCGCCGCCTCCCGGAGCCCTGCATCGAGATCCATGAGATTCCGGACCCCGAAGCCAACCGTGGCCCCGTCGAAGCTCGCGTCCGCAAACGGCAGCGCGAGGGCGTCGGCCGTGGCCGGCAGCGCACGGGGGCTCTTGCCGCGGCCACCGGCCAGCATCGCCGGCACGAAGTCCGCGCCGACCACCCAGCCGCTGAAGCCGGGGCGGTTGGCGAGCTCGGCCGCGAGGTCGAGGGTCCCGGCACAGAGGTCGAGATATCGCCCGGCAGGGACCGCTTCCCACCCGAGCCGGTCGATTGCCTGGCGCCGCCAGCGGCGATCGGCATTGAGGCTCAGCGCGTGGTTGAGCAGGTCGTAGCGCGGCGCGATGTGGCGGAACATCTCCCGCACATACTGGCGCTTCGCGTCGCCACCCTCGACGGGTAGCCGGGTTTCGGTGGAAGTCATCGCGCCCAAAGCTACCGGCCCGAGGAAGGCCGGGGCAACGCGGAGCCCCGGGTGACCGCGCCGACCCCCGTCGATTGGCGGATGCTCACCGACCAGGAGGTGGTGCGCCACGCGGTCATCGGCCGCGAGGCGGCCTACCGGGAGCTGATCCGCCGCTACCAGCGACCGGTCTTCTCACTGGTGTTCCGCATGGTGCGCGACCGTGAACTCGCCGAGGACCTCGCCCAGGAGACCTTCATCAAGGTCCTCAACGCCATCGACAGCTACCGGCCCGAGTACAAGTTCTCGAGCTGGATCTTCAAGATCGCCAACAACGCCGCGATCGATCACCTGCGCCGTCGGGGGCTCGATACCCTGTCGCTCGATGGCTCACCCCACGCCGAGACCGCCGAGGCGATCGAGGCGACCACCCTCCAGATCGGCGACGTCGCCGAATCGCCGCTGGAGGAGGTGGCCAACCGCGAACTCGGCAGCCAGATCGAGGTCGCCATCGGCCAACTGCGACCCGAGTACCGCAGCTGCATCATCCTGCGTCACATCGAGGGGCGGCCCTATGAGGAGATCGCCGAGATCCTCGACCTCCCGCTTGGCACCGTCAAGACGTACATCCACCGGGCCCGCAACGAGCTCCGCATCCTGCTGGCCGAAGCCCGCGACGAGTGAAACCCCATCCCGACCGGAACCGTACGAGGCGTGTAAGATGAATGACCTGAAGGGCCACCTCTCCGCCGACGAAGTCGACGCGCTCCACGCCGGAGAAACGGCGTCTCGCGCGACGTCGCATCTTGTGACATGCGATGGCTGCCGGGCGCTGATTGCGCTCGACACCCGACTGCTCGCTTCCCTTCGGGTGCTGCCTTCGTGGGACCCGTCAGCGGGCTTCACCGAGCGGGTAATCACCCGGCTCAATCACCCGGTTCATGCCCCGGCTGCCGTGGTCATCCCGGCAGACACCGAGCGCTCGCGCGACGCCCGTCGCCGGGTCGTGATCGGTGGTGCCGTTGCCGGGGGGGTCCTGTTGGGCGGCTTCGCCTGGGCGGCGGCCAACCCTGGTGCGGCGCTCGGTCTCACGGTCCCCGCCATCAACGATGTCGGCCAAGCCCTCTGGCTCTCGATCCAGACCATCACCGCCAACACCGTCGAGCAGCCGTGGTTTGCTGCAGTGCGCGACGCCCTGGCCACCCCGACCCGGGCCCTGCCCGCGCTGCTGGCGGCCGGTGCCGTGTATGCCACGGTCCTCCTCGGGCTGCGTCGCCTCCTCACCAGGCCCGCTGCCGATGCGGCCTGGTAAGCGTACCGCCCTCCTCGCGTTCCTGATCGCCATCCCGCTCGCCACGGCCCCGCTTCGGGCCGAGGGGCGCTCGGGTGGCGATCTCGGCGGTCTCGCCGACCGGGTGCGCGGCCTGTTGCCGTTCCTGGGTAGCGCCGACGGACCGTTGCCCCAGGAGGTCCAGGACGCTGCGCAGGACGGCCCCACGGTGGACCCGACCCGGCTCAACGCCCCCGAGCGACTCGAGCTCGAGTTGCGCGACGCGCTCCGGGATCCCATCGCCGACACCAGGCTCACCGTGGTCGGGGGCATCGCCCGCATCGGACACTTCTCGCTTGGCTCGGCGGAACACCACAGCGGCAATGTGATCGTGCTCGAGGGCGACGCCGAGATCCATGGCGAGCTGATCGGCAACCTGGTGACCCTCGACGGCGACATCATCATCCATCCCGGCGCCCGTGTCACTGGCGACGTCCTGGCCATCGGTGGCCGGGTCCGCGATCCCGATGGCGGGATCACCGGCACCATCCAGGCAATCGAGGCGGTCGCCCCTGCGGTGCCGCCCACACCGCTCGCCGGTGTGCTGGCTCGCCGCGGTGCCGGACTGCTGGGGGTGTTCCTGACCCTGCTGGTGCTCGGCTTCGGAATGGTGACGTTCGGGCGACCGAACCTCGAGATCGTCTCCGACACGGTGACCCACTCCTTCGGTCGTGCCTTCATGGCCGGGGTGCTGGGACAGATCCTGGTGTTGCCCACCTTCGGAATGCTGGTGGTGGGACTCTTCCTCACCGTGGCCGGTGCGCTGCTGGTCCCCTTCGTGGTGGTGGTCTACGCCCTGCTGGCGATCATCGCGATCCTCGGCGGGGTCCTCGCCGTGGCACACGCCATGGGGGAGACGATCACCCGACGCCGCATGGCGCGGGGGGTCGTGGTCTCCCCCAATGCGTATCGCTACGTCGCCACCGGACTGCTGGCGCTGGCCGCAAGCTGGGTGGCGTGGGTCGCCTTCGGCTGGGTGCCGGTCGCCGGCACGATCACCTTCCTGGCCGCAGCACTCGGCACCTGGTGCATCTCCACGGTCGGCTTCGGTGCCGCACTCCTCTCCCGCGGGGGAATCCGCGAGGAGTTCACCGGACGCTTGCTGCCCCCAGCGATGATGACCGACGAATACCTCTGGGCCACCCCTCAGCTCGGCGTGCCGGCAATCAAGCGGCCTCCCCGGGACTCCAGGTGAGCAGCCCGGTCCGCAGGGTGCTCCTCGCGGCGGCGCTCCTCGGTGCCGCCGCGCCGCTCGCCGGCCAGTCGCTCCGGGCATACACGGCGTCTCGCCCGCTGCGCGGTGCCCAGCCACCGCTCCGCACCACGCTCGACTTTGGCGCCGGCCGAGTGGTGGTCCGCGCGGGCGACCCCGGCACCCTCTACGACGTGCGGCTCCGTTACGACGCCGATCGCTACACGCCGATCCACAACTATGACCCACGCACCGGAATCCTCCACCTCGGCGTGCGGGCGGTGGGCGGTGGCGGGCTGCGGGTAACCTCCCGGGGCCAGCTCGAGCAGGTCGCGCGCTATGAGTTCTCCCCCGATGTTCCCCTGCTGCTCGATGCCAATCTCGGTGCGAGCGAGGCGGTGCTCGACCTCGGCGGCCTCTCGCTGGTGCAGCTCGCCGTCCGTTCCGGGGCGACCAGGGGCACCATCAGCGTCTCGCAGCCGACCCGCGGCGAATGCCGCGAGGCGCGCTTCTCGGTGGGCGCGGCGGAGCTGGTGGCCTTGCAGCTCGCCAACGCCGGCTGTGCCGAGGTCCGGGTGGAGGGCGGGGTGGGTCGGGCGGTGCTCGATTTCAGTGGCCCCTGGCGCCGCGACGTCCGAGTGATCGGCCAGCTCTCGATGGGGACGCTGACCCTCCGCATCCCGCGCGGCACCGGCCTCAGGATCACCGCACAGCGATTCCTCACCCGGCTACCGACCACCGGGCTCGAACGCGTGGGCGACGCATGGATCACCCCTGGCTTCGACTCGACGGCGCACAAGGTGAACGTGGATCTGACAACCAACGTTGCCGCCGTCGAGGTGGAGTGGATCGAGTGACGAGGCCTGAGTCCTGAGACGTGAGTCATGAGAAGGCCGGCATCCTCAGGATTGCCGGCCTTTGATCAGAACCCTTCTCACGACTCAGGACTCAGGACTCAGGACTCACTACTGGCTACTCGATCACCGGCAGCTGCACCCCCGCCTCGGCGGTGCGCCGCTCGACCAATTCGGCGATCTCGGTGAGCATCACTCCGGCGGCACTGGTGGGGGCCTCGATCACGATCGGCACGCCGCGATCGGCGGCGTCGGCGAGGCCGCCCTGGAGCGGCACCTCACCGAGGAGCGGCACCCCCAATTCGTCGGCGAGGCGGGCCCCGCCGCCACTGCCGAAGAGGTCGTGGCGCATGCCGGTGGTCGGGTCGATGAAGCCGCTCATGTTCTCGACCACGCCGAGGACCGGCACGTTGACCCGGTCGAACATCCGCGCCCCCCGGAGCGCGTCGCCCACGGCGACCTCCTGGGGTGTGGTCACGATCACTGCGCCGCTCACGACCACCTGCTGCACCAGGGAGAGCTGCGCATCACCGGTGCCCGGGGGCATGTCGACCAGGAGGTAATCGAGCTCGCCCCAGGCCACGTCGTGCAGGAACTGCTGCAACACCTTGGTGATGATCGGGCCGCGCCAGATCGCCGGGGCATCGCGATCGACCAGGAAACCGATCGACATCAGCTTCACGCCGTATGCCTCGAGGGGGATGATCCGCTTCTCGGCGTCGATCCCCGGACGCTCGAAGACTCCCATCATCCGCGGCACATCGGGACCGTAGAAGTCGGCGTCGATCAACCCGACCCGGCGTCCCCGGGCGGCGAGTGCGATGGCCAGGTTCACCGAGACGGTCGACTTGCCGACCCCACCCTTGCCCGAGGAGATCGCGACCACCCGCTCGACGCCGGGGACCGTCATCGGGGTCGGCGCCGGGGGCACCCCGGCCTGGCTGCTCTGGGGTGGTGCGTGGGTGGCCGGGGCCGGGCCGGACGGATCGGTGACCCGGATGCGCGGGGTATCGTAGCCGGCCTCGGCCAGCGCCTGGCGAACCTGGCGCACCAAGGTGGCGGGATCGTCACGCCGCAGCAGGACAGTGAACGTCGGGACGCCATCGGTGATCTCGAGGTCGGCGATCATCCCCGAACTCACCAGCCCCTTGTGGGTGCGGGGATTGATCACTCGGTCGAGGGTCTCCTCGATCCGGTGGCGATGGTCTGGGCCGTTCATCGAAGACTCCTCATACCGCCTCGACGATACGGACCTCGGGGACCGCCTCGCGGAGCCGCACCTCGATCCCCTGCTTGAGGGTCACCGTCGCCGCCGAGCACCCCTGACAGGTGCCGCCGAGGCGGAGGACGAGGCGACCCTCGACGGGGTCAAAGTCGATGATCTCCACGCTGCCCCGGTGCGAGGCGATGTAGGGTCGGATGCCGTCGAGGCTCTGTTCGATGCGGTCCAGCATGTCCACCGTGGTGCTCCCGGTCCTGCCGTCGGTTGCGGTTGTCACGAAGGGGAAGGTACACCGGCGAGGTAGCGGCGTGCCTCGACCAGGACTGCTTTCTGCACCTCGTCCATGCTGCCGGCAATCGCGGCGCCGGAGGCCTTGGTATGGCCCCCGCCACCGAACTGGCGCGCCAGCGTGGCGACGTCCACCGTGCCGACCGAGCGGAACGACACCTTGATCCGTCCGCCCGAGACATGACGAAAGAGGATCGCCAGACGCACGCCACGGATCGCCCTGGCGTGCTCGATCACCCCATCGAGGTCGTCGGTTTCGACCGCGTGGCGCTCGAGCGCGCCGGGCGGCACGGTCATCCAGGCCATCCCCACCCCGTCCTCGATCACCAGTGTCTCGAGCGTCTCGGCGAGGAGTCGCGGGCGCCCCGGCGGGGCCGAGGCGTAGACCTCCCGATAGACCTCCTCGGGGTCGGCGCCCGCCTCGAGCAGCTCGGCGGCGACCCGCAGGGTCCGCGGTGTGGTGTTGGCGAAGCGGAACGAGCCGGTGTCGGTCACCACGGCCACGTAGAGTGCGCGGGCCACCTCCGCGGTCACCGGCCAACCGAGTTCGGCCGCCAGCAGATGGACCAGTTCCCCGGTGGCGGCGGCGGTCGAGTCGACCAGCCGCGGACCGTCGGGGAGGTGGCCTGGTCCCATGTGGTGGTCGATGCAGCCGACCGGGACTCCGCGCTCCGCCACCGTGGCGGCGAGTCCACCGAGACGGCTCAGCTCGGCGATATCGAGGACCACGATCACGTCGGTCCGACGCAGCTCACGGACCGCCCTGGCAGTCTGGTCGAGGTCGGGGAGGCCGGCGAAGAGGAACTGGAAGCGGTCGGGAGTCGGCGACGGATTGGTGATCGCCACGTCACAGCCATTGGCCATCAGCAGCCGGGCGAGGGCCACCTCGCTGCCCAGCCCGTCGCCGTCGGGGTTGACGTGGGTAAGCAGGCAGATCCGTCGGCCGGGAACGAGGAGCGCCGCCAGCTCGCTGGCGGCGGCGCCCATCGTGGTGGTGTCGATGCTCGTCATGCGAGGAAGGTAATCACGCCCCGGGGGGGCCCTCCTCGCGGGCCAGGACCGAATGCGACCGGCCGTAGGCGAAGTAGATCACCAGTCCCACCGCCATCCAGACGATCAACCGGATCCAGGTGTCGCGCGGCAGCCCGGACATCATGTAACCACAGATCAGGATCCCGAGGATCGGCACCAGCGGCACCAGGGGGGTACGGAACGGTCGGGGCAGGTCTGGCTGCACCCGGCGGAGCACGATGATCCCACCGCACACGATCACGAACGCGAGCAGGGTGCCGATCGACACCAGTTCACCGAGCAGCCCGATCGGGAAGAGACCGGCGACGACGGCCGCCACGCACCCGGTGATGATCGTCGAGACGTACGGGGTGCGGAATCGCGGGTGCACCCGCCCGAAGAGACCGGGGAGGAGCCCGTCACGCGACATCGAGTAGAAGATCCGCGGCTGGCCCATCAGCATCACCAGCACCACCGACGCGAGGCCGGCGATGGCGCCGATGTTGACCAGGTAGCCGAGCCATGCCAGCGACGGGCCGGCGTATTCGATCGCCACGAACACCGGGTGCGGGACATTGAGCTCCTTGTAGGGCGCGATCCCGGTCATCACCAGCGCCATTGCGATGTACAGCACGGTACAGACCGCCAGCGAGCCGAGGATCCCGATCGGCAGGTCGCGCTGGGGGTTCTTGGCCTCCTGGGCCGCCGTCGAGACGGCGTCGAACCCGATGTAGGCGAAGAAGATCACCCCGGCCCCGCGCAGGATTCCGCTGAACCCGAACTCGCCGAACGCCCCGGTGTTGGGCGGAATGAACGGCGTCCAGTTGGCGGCGTTGATGTGCCCGATGCCGAAGCCGATCACCAGCAGCACGATGGCGACCTTGACGAACACGATCACGTTGTTGAACCGGGCCGACTCCCGGATCCCCACCACCAGCAGTGCGGTGAGCAGCAGCACCAACACCATCGCCGGCAGGTTGACGATGCCATGGACCAGGCGGAACCCCTGCGCCGCGCAGTCGGCCACCGCGACGTTGGCGCGCGAGGCGGCGTCGATGGCGATGCCACCGGTCGCCGGATCGACGCAGAGTTGACTCGCCACCAGCGTGTGCGTCCCGACCACGTCGAGTGGGGCGCCGACGAACTGCGGCGGCAGGTGGATCCCGAGCTCGGTCATGAACGCGGTGAAGTAGCCCGACCACCCGACCGCCACCGTGGAGGCGGCGAAGAGGTACTCGAGGATCAGGTCCCAGCCGATGATCCACGCCACGAACTCGCCCAGGGTGGCGTAGCCGTAGGTATAGGCGCTCCCTGCCACCGGGATCATCGAGGCGAACTCGGCATAGCAGAGCCCGGCGAAGAGGCAACCGGCTCCCGCGAGGACGAAGGAGATGGCGATCGCGGGGCCGGCGTACTGGGCCGCGGCGGTGCCGGTGAGGACAAAGATCCCGGCGCCGATGATCGCCCCGATCCCGAGGAGCACGAGGTTGGTCGCGGTGAGCGACCGGCTCAGCTCGTGCTCCGCGTCGCTCGGCAGGAACTCCGAGAGCGACTTGGTGCGGAACAGGCTCATGGGATCGACCCCGGCGGCGGCAGCTTCTCCTCCTGCGGGGTCGAGAGCAACTTGCGATACGACCATACCGCGAGGCCGATGACACAGGTCCAGGCCACGGTCATGAAGATGATGGCGGTCAACGACATGTCAGTCCTCCAATCCGGCCGCGGCGCGGCGCGCCCAGGCCTTGCGGATGAGCCACAGCTGGAAGAGCAGGATCGCCACCATCACCCCGCGCGAGGCCCACCGTACGACGGTCCGCTCCGGCGTCTCCCCCTCCATCATCAGGATCGGGAACGCCTCCGTCACTGTCCACCACACCATCATCACCAGCAGGAAGAGCGGGGTCACGTAGGTCATGATGAACTTGTAGAAGCGGGGGATGCGGATCGAGGCACCCTCGTGCAGCTCGTTCCACATCCGGTCGGGGCCGAGGACCCACACGAAGAGGATCGTCTCGACGATGGCCAGCAGCACGAGGCCGAAGGTGCCGGCCCAGTAGTCCCACTCGTCGAGGAAGCCGCGGGTGTTGTAGACGATGTGCAGGCAGCCGAGGGCGACCACGATCGCGCCGAGCACCAGCACCGTCCGCTTCCGCTTCCAGCCGAAGTTCTCCTCCACGAACGACAGCGCCGGCGTCGCCATCGACACCGACGAGGTGATCCCGGCAAAGAACAGCAGCCCGAACCACATCACCCCGGCCCCGGTGGCGATGAGCGCCCCGCCGGGGAGCTGGTTGAACACCAGCGGCATGGCGATGAAGCCGAGGTCGAAGCCGCCCTGGTTGGCGATCGCGGTGGCCCCGGCCACGCCGAAGAAGGCGACGATCGCGGGAATCGCCAGCGAGCCGCCGAGCACCACTTCGGCGGTCTCATTGGTCGCGGCCGTGGCGATCCCGGAGAGGGCGATGTCGTCCTTCTTGGTGAGGTAGGAGGCGTAGGCCTGGAGCGAACCCATTCCCACCGACAACGTGAAGAAGATCTGCCCGGTGGCCGCCAGCCAGACGCTCGGCTGCGCCAGCTTCGACCAGTCGGGGGAGTACATGAAGTCGAGCCCCTGCAGCGGCGAGGTGACGGTGGCCACCCCGTTGATCATCACCGTGTGCTCGCCCAGGGTGAGCACCCGGATCACCAGCACCGCGGCGAAGAGGAAGAGGATCGGCATCCCGATCTTGGCCAGCTTCTCGATCCCGGCCGAGATCCCCTTGCTCACCACCCAGAAGTTGACCGCGATGGTGGCGAAGAAGAAGGCGAACGGCGTCCAGAAGCCGTGGACCGATCCGTTCTGCAGGTTCACATAGGAACCGAAGAAGGCCTTCATCCCCTCCTGGTCCAGCCCCTGGGTCGCGCCGCTGAAGGAGAAGTACGTCCAGGCCAGGGTCCACGACTCGATGTAGCAGTAGTAGATCAGCACCACGACCGGCATGAAGAGGCCGAGGACGCCGAGGTACTTGGACACCGGATGTTTCCAGATGGAATGGAACATCCCGGGGACGGAGCCGTGACCGCGCTGGCCGCCGTGTCGCCCCACCCCCCACTCGATCCACATCAGCGGGATGCCGACCAGGATGAAGGCGATGAAGTAGGGGATCATGAACGTCCCCCCGCCGTTCTGCACCGCCTGGCGGGGGAACCGGAGGAAATTGCCGAGGCCGACGGCGTTGCCGGCCATGGCGAGGATCAAGCCGATGCGCGAGCCCCACTGCTCGCGGGGGGCGGACGGGGCAGCCACGAAGCGCCTCTGGGAGACGGGAATGGGACGGCAACCGACGCGGGAACAGCCGTCCTACGGTAACGGCCGAAGCCCCCGCTGCGAAAGGGGGCCCCCCGGGCCCCCTCCCTTCCGAACCGGTCTCGAACCGGCGCGGGTCTACTTGTAGACCGGGAACTCGTCGGCCTTGTACTTGGCCCAGTAGCTGTCGAGGTCGCGGCGGACCTTGCCGCTCAGCAGCAGCACCCCGGCGAGGTTCGGGAACGCCATCCCGAGAATCATCAGGTCACCGAAGCTGAGCACGTTGGTGGCCGAGATGATCGAACCGAGGAAGGTGAAGATGACGAAGATGAGCTGGAAGATGCGGCTCTTGCCGTCGCCCACCAGGTAGCTCCAGCAGCGCTCGCCGTAGTACGACCACGAGATCATCGTGGAGAAGGCGAACAGCAGCACGCACATCCCGAGGACGTAGGGGAACCAGCTGATGTGCTGGCCGAAGGCCCGCGAGGTGAGCGCCGCCCCGTTGTTGCCGGCGATCAGCGCGGCGTTGTCGGGATTGTTGTACGAGCCGGTGATCACGATCACCAGGGCGGTCATGGTGCAGACCACCACGGTGTCGATGAACGGCTCGAGCAGGGCGACGACGCCCTCGCGGACCGGGTAGGGCGTCCGGGCCGCGGAGTGGGCGATCGCCGCCGACCCGGCGCCGGCCTCGTTGGAGAACGCCGCCCGCTGGAAGCCGGTCACCAGCACGCCGATGAAGCCGCCGTAGCCGGCGGTCGGGGTGAACGCGCCGCCCACGATGGCGTTGAAGGCCGTGGGGATGGCGTGCATGTTGTCGAACAGGATCCAGAGCGCCGCCAGCACGTACACGCCGACCATGGTCGGGACGATCTTGTCGGCCACGTCGGCGATCCGGCGGATCCCGCCGATGATCACGATCCCCACCAGCGTGGCGAGCACCAGGCCGTAGACCCAGGGATAGGTGACCAGGAACGGCATCGATTCCTGCACCGCCCCCATCGACTGGTTGACCTGGAAGGTGTTGCCGCCGCCCAGTGACCCGCCGATGCAGAGGACCGCAAAGATCACCGAGAGCACCTTGCCGGTCCGCGACAGCCCCAGCTCACCGAGTCCCTTGGAGAGATAGAACATCGCCCCGCCCATGACGTGGCCGTCGGGGCGCACCTCGCGGTACTTCTGGCCCAGGGTGCATTCGGTGAACTTCGATGACATGCCGAGCAGGCCGGCGAGGATCATCCAGAACGTGGCGCCCGGCCCGCCGATCGACACCGCGATCGCCACCCCGGCGATGTTGCCGAGCCCGACCGTGGCCGAGAGTGCGGCCGAGAGCGCCTGGAAGTGCGACACTTCGCCCACATCGTTCGGGTTGCTGTACTTGCCGCGCACGACGTTGATCGCATGCTTGAAGCCGCGCAGGTTGATGAAACCCATCCGGAAGGTCAGGAAGGTCGCGCCACAGATCAGCCAGAGCACCACGATCGGCAGGCTGTGGTTCGGGTCCCAGAACATCACGTCCCAGAAGAAGACCGAGGTGAGCGGCTGGACGATCACCACGCCGAACACGTGGTCGATCGCGCCCATCAAGCCAGCCCCCATCACGGCGGTGGAATCGGCCGCCTGGGCGAGGAGTGGCGTGGCGGAGGCCAGCAGTACGGCGAGGGCGGCGACCAATGGGCGCACGAACCGGGAGCGGCGCGTCATGTCACGTCCTGGTGAAGGTGGGAATCGATCGGGATGCGAAGAGCGGCCGGCCCCCGCAGGGACCGGCCGCCCGGTGGGATCAGACGCTGTAGTTCGGGGCTTCGCGGGTGATCGTGACGTCGTGGGGGTGCGACTCGCGCAGGCCGGCGGTGGTGATGCGGATGAATTCGGTCTCGTGGCGGAGCGCCTCGAGCGTGCCGACACCGCAGTATCCCATTCCGCTGCGCAAGCCGCCGGTCATCTGGAAGAGGACATCGGCCACCGGCCCCTTGTACGGGACGCGACCCTCGATCCCCTCGGGGACCAGCTTGGTCGGCGACACCTCGCCGTCCTGGAAGTAGCGGTCGGCACTGCCGTCCTGCATCGCGGACATCGAACCCATGCCGCGAATCAGCTTGAAGCGCCGCCCCTCGGCGAGGATGCTCTCGCCGGGACTCTCCTCGGTGCCGGCCAGCATCGAACCCATCATCACGCTCTCGGCACCGGCGGCAAGCGCCTTCACCACATCGCCGCTGTACTTGACGCCGCCGTCGGCGATCACCGGGATGTCGCCCGCGCCGCGCACCGCGTCGATGATCGCGGTCATCTGTGGCACTCCCACCCCGGTGACCACCCGGGTGGTGCAGATCGAGCCGGGGCCGATGCCGACCTTGACCGCATCGATGCCGCGTTCGACCAGCGCGCGGGCACCGGCCTCGGAGGCGACGTTCCCCGCCACCAATTGCACGGCCGGGAAGGCCTCACGAAGCACGGCCACGGTGTCGAGCACCCCGGCCGAGTGGCCGTGGGCCGAATCGATCACCACGACGTCGACCCCGGCGGAGACCAGCGCGGCGGCGCGCACCCGGGCCTCGCTGCCCGCGCCGACCGCGGCGGCCACCCGCAGGCGGCCGTGCTCGTCCTTGTTGGCGTCGGGGTGCTCGCGGCGCTTGAAGATGTCCTTGACGGTGATCAGCCCCTTGAGGATCCCGGCGGCGTCGACCACCGGCAGCTTCTCGATCCGGTGGCGGGCCAGGATCGCCTCGGCCTCGTCGAGCGTGGTGCCCACCGGGGCCGTGACCAGGCGGTCCCTGGTCATCGCCTCGGCGATCGGCCGGTCGAGTGCGGTCTCGAACTGGAGGTCGCGATTGGTGATGATCCCGATCAGCCGACCGTTGCCGTCGACGATCGGCACCCCGGAGATCCGGAACCGTCGCATCAACGCGTGCGCCTCGCGCACCGGCCGGTCGGGGCCGAGCGTGATCGGATTGAGGATCATCCCGCTCTCGCTGCGCTTGACCCGGTCCACCTCGGCGGCCTGGCGATCGATCGACATGTTCTTGTGGATCACCCCGATGCCGCCGGCGCGCGCCATGGCGATCGCCATGTCCGACTCGGTGACGGTGTCCATCGCCGCGGAGATCAGCGGAATGTTGAGCGGGATGTCGCGGGTGAACCGCGTCGCGGTGGAGACGTTTCGGGGATGCACAGTCGAGTGGCGCGGCAGCAGCAGGACGTCGTCGAACGTCAGGCCGTGATCGTCGCGGATCCGGCTCATCCGGCTTCCCCGTGGTAGCGGGGGCGGGGCGTCGAGGGATACATCACCAATCCTAGCCCCCGCGGCGGGGTGCGATCAACCCGCCGCCCCACCCTCGCCGCCCTCGCGTGATGGCGAATCGGGAGGCACGGCCGGGGGGGCGGGGGCGGCTTCCCCACTGCCCTTGGCCACCTTGGCGGCCTCATCGACCACCGACTGCGCCGCCGAGGCGAGACCCCGCATCACCTTCGAGGCGCCGTCGAAGAAGGTCACGGTGCCGGCGATCGCGTCGACGGGCACCCGGCCGGCCCGCATCGTGTCCTCGACCTTCTCGGTGATCCGGGTGAAGATGTTGTCGGGCGCGGAGCGGCCGGCATACTTGCTCTCGAGGAACTCGATGTAGTCGAGCACCTGGTAGCCCCGCTCGTCGGGGAGCTCCTCGAGATGCCTGAGGATCCGGTCCTTGAGGTGCTGCTGCATCATTCCTCCGGGTCAGTCGAGTCGCCGGACCAGGTCGAGCACCGGGGTGGGCAGGAACTTGGTCCGCCCCGCCCGGACCGTGGCGCGCACCCGCACCTCGGCCAACGGGTCGAGCTTGCGGAAGGCGTCCACCTGCTCTCCCTGTACGACGAGATAGACGAAGCCGGTTTCGGGAAGCGGCCCCCGCGCCAGCACATAGGGTTGCCCCAGCGGCAGTTCGGGCCGCAGCTCGTCGGCCTTCTGGACCGCGAGCACCTGGAGCGACCATTCGACGGTCTGCCCCACATACCGGTCGGGATCGGCCTTGATCTCGGCGGCGGAGATCTGATCCGGCGGCGTCGCATCGCCGACCGCAGCGTCACGGACCCAGCCGTCGAACCGGATCCGGCTCCAGCCGTCCCGGCGCTCCACCACCACCACCGGTCGGGTCGCCTCGATCCGGCCGATCGGCGGTCCATCGGGCCGAGCACTGAACTCGCTGCCGCCAGCCACCGACCGACCCGAGGTATCGGTGGCCACTGCCGGCGGCGTGGCCGGGGCGGGGTTCGGTGCGGCCGGCCTGGCGGTGTCGGCGGCGGGCGGGCGGGAGATCGCCATCCAGGCGGTGCGCCGCACCCTGACCCAGGCGCCCCGTCGCTCGACCCGGTGGAAGAGGGCCCCCACCCGGGCGATCGCTCGCACCGAGGCACCAGCCTCGGGCGACACCCGCACCTCGGTGCCGTCGGCACCAGCCACTGAGACGTCGAAACCCTCGCGCCCGTCATCACGCAGGGCGGCGGCGGTGACCCACCCCTCCAGGGTGACCTCGCGCCAGCCGTCGCGGGTCGCCCCGAAGGTGACGGCCGCCCCCTTGGCCAGCTGCCCCAGCACAGTGCCCCCGGGCTCCTTGACGAAGTCGCCGGTGGCCACGACCCGGTCGGGGCCCTGGGCCACAACCGGCGCGGCAAGGGCCGAGATCGCGATGCAGAACCCCGCGAATCCGATTGGAAGGCGGGATCGCGGGGGGCTAGATTCCGGCGTTCGAGTCACGAATCGAGAGTGTAGACGTCGCGGAGGAGCATGTCAAACGCGAGCGGACGCGCAGCGCCGGTCGTCCTCATCGTCCTGGACGGCTGGGGATGGCGGGCCGAGCGTGAGGGAAATGCAATTGCCCTGGCGGACACGCCGGTCTGGGACCGGTTGGTCCCCGGCACCCCCGGGAGCCTGCTCGACGCCAGCGGACTGGCGGTCGGCCTCCCCGAGGGACAGATGGGCAACAGTGAGGTGGGGCACCTCAACCTCGGCGCCGGGAGGGTGGTGCCCCAGGACCTGGTCCGGATCGACGACTGCATCCGGCGCGGGGACTTCGGACGGCTCCCCGCCCTCACCAACCTGGCCGCCGCGGTGCGCCGGACCGGTGGGACCCTCCACCTCGCCGGGCTGCTCGGCTCGGGCGGGGTCCACGCCATCGATCGGCACCTCCGCGCCACCATCGCCGCCTTCGTGGCACTCGATGTCCCCCGGATCGCGATCCATGGGTTCCTTGATGGCCGTGACGCGCCGCCAACTTCCGCCGCCGGCTTCGTCCGCGCGCTGGAGGGGGACATCGCCGCGGTGGGTGGCGGCCGCACCGTGATCGCCTCGCTGATCGGCCGCTACTTCGCGATGGATCGCGACCACCGCTGGGACCGCACCCGCCTGGCCTACGACCTGATGGTCCACGGGACCGGCCAGCCGGTGACCGACCCGGTGCGCGGGATCGAGGACGCCTACGCGCGGGGCGAGACCGACGAGTTCATCAAGCCGCTGGTGATCACCCGCGACGATGCGGCGGTGGCCACCATCCGCGACGGCGACGCGATCTTCTTCTTCAACTTCCGGTCCGACCGGATGCGGCAGATCGTCGCGGCACTCGAGATCGACGGCTTCGACGGCTTCGGCGTGACCGACCGCCCCGACACTGTCGCGGCGACGATGACCCGCTACGACCAGACCTTCCCACTGCCCCAGGCGTTCGCGCCCTTCTCGATGGCGCGCATCCTGGCGGAGGAGCTGAGTCGCCATGCGCGGTCGCAGTTTCGCACGGCGGAGACCGAGAAATACCCGCACGTGACCTACTTCTTCAACGGCGGCAACGAGGTGCCCTGGGCGGGCGAGGAACGCGAGCTGGTGGCGTCGCCGAAGGTGGCCACGTACGACCTGCAACCGGAGATGAGCGCCGAGGGGGTGGCGGACACCCTTATCCGGGCGATCGACCGTGGTGACCACGATTTCTTCCTCTGCAACTTCGCCAACGCCGACATGGTGGGTCACACCGGCGTGATGCCGGCCGTGCTCCGTGCCGTGGAGACGGTGGATCGCTGCCTCGGCCGGGTCCTCGCCGCCGCAGAACGGCGCGGCACGCGGGTGCTGGTGACTGCCGACCACGGCAATGCCGAGCAGATGATCGACCCGGCAACCGGGGGGCCGCACACCGCCCACACCACCAACCTGGTGCCGATCATCGGACTCGGGGGCGGAATCCCCGGCCTCCGTGCACGCGGCGCCCTCTGTGACGTCGCCCCTACCATCCTGCAGTTGCTGGCCCTCGAACAGCCGGACGAGATGACCGGCCACTCCCTTCTTCCCGGATGAATCCCGTGCGCCGCTTCGGCCTCCCCGCGCTGCTGCTGCTCGTTGCCCCCGCACTCGCTGCCCAGGTGGGACACGCGCCGGGTGACTCGCCCTACCGCGACATCGATCCCGGCACGGCCTGGGAACTCTACGCCGGCAAGGTCTTCGGTCCGGGTGGGCCGATCCCGGTCGGTCCACGCGATGGCGCGCTGGTGGGGGGCCGGGTGCTGCTGCGGGCCCGCAACACGATCTCGATCGGCTTCGGCTTCTGGTCGAGCCTCACCCAGCGCACGGTCCTCGATCCCGACGCGTCGCTCGCGAATCGCTACCAGGGGAGCGTCGACCAGACGCTCTACGGACTCGAGGCGACGATCCTGATGAACCTCACCGGCGGCAAGAGCTGGCACCGGATTGCACCGTATGTGGGGGCCGGGATCGGACTGGTGAAGAGCAGCGCGTTCACCGATCCGGCCGGGTATGAGTTCGGTACGAAGTTCTATTTCGCGCCGACAGTGGGTAGCCGCCTGATCGTGAATCGACGATTGTACCTCAAGGTCGAGGCGCGCGGGTTTGCCTGGAAGCTCGGCTACCCGGCGTCGTACGCGCTCGAGCCGAGCGCCGAACCGGGGACGGCCGACAACCCCAATGCGGTGAATCCGACCGGTCGCAGCGGACAGTACGTGCTGGCCCCGGCCCTGGCGGCGGGATTCGGCTTCGCGTTCTGACGCCGTGACGATGCGCTGCCGACTGACCCGCCGACTCACCTTCCATGCCCGCCATCGGATGGCCAGGACGGGATGGTCGGCCGAGGAGAACCGGCGCCGTTTCGGCTGGACAGCCGAGCCGCCGGGACACGGACACCTGTTCCGCGTGGCGGTGACGGTCGCGGCACCCCTCGATCCGGAGACCGGCACCGTGATGGACTTGGCGGCGCTTGACGAAATCCTCGCCCGCGAGGTCGTCATGGTGTACGACGGCCGGGACCTCAACACCGCGATCGCCGGGGTGGCGGCCGGCCGGATGGTGCCGGGTTGCGAGGCGCTTGCCGCGGCGATCTGGCAGGATGTGGCACCGCACCTGCCGCCAGGCGTCGCCCTCGAGCGGGTGACGGTGGCCGAGGACGACTCGCTCGAAGCGGAGTGCCTTGGCCCGGCCTGAGTGACGCTTCCCCAAGGGAGGAATGTGGGCATGCCGAAGAATCGTGCGTGGACCGGATGGGCGATGCTGGCACTGGTCGCCGCGCCGCTCGGCGCCCAGGCGACCAACGACGAGTCGCGCCTGGTGGTTGGCGTTGGCGTGGGCTACATCGGTGGTGCCTCGCTCTGGTCGGTGCCGAGCCAGCCGGTGTTCGCCAACAACAACCGCACCGACGAGTTCTTCGTGGCGCGCGACCTGCGCTCCAATCTCACCTTCACCGGCCAGATGACCTACTTCCCGAATCCCAACTTCGGCTGGACCGGCGAGATCACCTACATCGGCCTCGGTTCGCGCGACGGCTGCCGGCTGGTGGTCGACAACGGCGACTTCTTCAACCGCGCCGCTTGCGAGGCGATCAACGGCCGCGACCGGGCAGCCAGCGGAATGGCGGCGATGGGCGGTGCCCTGTGGCGCGCCTCCAGTCGCGGCGACTTGCAGCCGTACTTCCGTGGCACGGTGGGTCTCGCCCTGGTGCCTCGCAGCACCACGGCGATGACCGCGTACTTCGGCCAGGACGACAACACCGCCCTGCCGCTCTACATCGAGCAGAACGGCAAGGCCGCCAAGCCGATCGGCGCCCTCTCGGTCGGCATGTCCACCGCGCCCCACAGTGGCTATCAGTTCCGCTTCGAGGCGCGGGCCACCGCCGTGCAGCTGGCCACCGTCACCGGCCCGGCCCCGACCGGCTCGCTGGTGCCCCAGACCGCCTCGAAGTGGGTGATCCTGCCGAGCTTTGTGGTGGCATGGGACATCGTGCTCGAGAAGCGGCGCGGCCGCCGCTACTGACCTGCCGGTGACCGCCGTCTCCACGGCCGAGGCCCGGGCGACGGTGCTGCAGGCCGTCGCGGTGCAACCGGCGTTGCGCCTGCCACTCGCCGACGCGCCCGGCCACCTGCTCGCCGAGGACGTGGCGGCCCCCTGGCCGCTGCCGCCGTGGACCGCCAGCTCGATGGATGGCTACGCGGTGCGTGCCGCCGATGTGCGCGGCGCCAGCACGGAGCATCCGATCATCCTGCCGATCGGGGGCACCTCCCACGCGGGTGATCCAACGCCGCCACCCCTGCCGCCTGGCGTCGCGTGGCGCGTGGCCACCGGGGGTCGGGTACCCGTCGGAGCCGACACCGTGATCCGCCAGGAAGACACGAGGCGAGCTCCGACGCTTCCTGAAGCGAGCATCGAAGTCGTCTCTGATCGCGACGCCGGTCGCAACGTGCGACCGAGGGGTGGCGACGTGGGGCGGGGCGAAGTGGCGCTCTCCGCGGGCGCGGTCATCACCCCCGGCGTGGTCGCGATGCTTGCGGCGCTGGGCGTCGCCGCGCCACTGGTGCTCCGTCGACCCCGGGTGGGGATCCTCGCTTCGGGCGACGAAGTGGTGCCGCTCGATCACCCCGAGGCAATCGTCGCCGGCGAGCGGCTGGCCGACGTGAACTCCCCGATGCTTGCGGCACTGGTGGCGGCGGCCGGGGGGGTGCCGGTGCCGCTCGGCGTGGTGCCGGACGATCCCGCCCGGTTGCAGGCGGCGGTCGACCGGTCGCGCGACGTCGACCTGCTGCTCACAGCCGGTGGCGTCAGCGTCGGCGAGCACGATCACGTTCCGGCGGTGATGGCGGCCCTGACCGCCGCGGTGCGCTTCCGACGAGCACGGATCCGTCCCGGTGGTCCGGTGACGTTTGCGGTCCTCCCTGACGGTCGTCCCTGGTTGGCACTCCCCGGCAACCCGGTGAGCGCCTTCGTGACCTTTCATCTCTTCGCGCGGCCCGCGATCCGGCGGATGATGGGTGACCCCGAGCCGGTGTCGGCGCCCGCCAGCGCTGTGCTTGCCCACGGGGAACGGGTGACGCGTCACCCATCCCTCGACCTCCATCTCCGCTGCACCCTCGACCCGGACCCCACCGGCGGGCCACCGGTGGCCCGCCTCACCGGCAACCAGGGCTCGTGGTTGCTGAGTTCGATCTCGCGGGCCGACGGACTGCTGATGGTGGCAGCTGGCGAAGGGGTGGTCGGGGGCGGCGACCGGGTGCCACTGCTCCGCGTGACGGGGGATGGGTAACGGGTCACCCGGTGCCGGGTGACCCGTCCCCATCCCCCCTTCACCCTGCTCCCTTCCCCCTATACTTTTCCCTGTGTCAGAAGGGGAGTAGCCCAGCCGTCGAGACAGGCGGCCGGCGGCATCGTCAAGACTGCGCGCGCGCGCGCACGGTGCCCCCGAAGCGCCAGGCCCTGGCCGGCGTTCCAGGCGAGACCTTCGTCGAAGTCCCCGGAGAGCCCCGGGGGAACGACGAGGGGCTCGCCTGAACTGTTTGGAGGAGAAGCCCGCAATGATCAACACCATGAAGACCTTCGTCCTGCTGGCGGGGATGCTGTCGCTCTGCCTCGTCGCCGGCCAGATGCTCGGCGGTGCCTCCGGCCTGATGATCGGCGGCTCGATCGGCCTGATCATGACCTTCGGCTCGTACTGGTTTTCCGACCGGATGGTGCTGCGCGCCTATCACGCCCGCGAGGTGACCCGCGAGCAGGCCCCGGCACTCTTCGACATGATCGACGAGCTGCGGCAGCGGGCCGGCCTGCCGATGCCGCGAATCGCCATCGTGCCGGCGCAACAGCCCAACGCCTTCGCCACCGGCCGCTCGCCCTCCAAGGCGGTGATCGCCGTGACCGAGGGAATGCTCACCATGATGCCCCGCGAAGAGTTGCGCGGCGTGCTGGCCCACGAGCTGGGGCATGTGAAGAACCACGACATGCTGATCTCGACCGTGGCCGCCGGGATCGCCGGGATGATCGGCTACCTCCCCTACGCGCTGATCTTCTTCGGCCGCGGCGACGACGATGACGGCGGCCTCGGGACGATTGCCTTCGCAATCCTGGCGCCGGTCATCGCGATGATCCTCCAGTTCGCCATCTCGCGCCAGCGCGAGTTCGCAGCCGACCGCACCGGGGCCGAGCTGGTCGGCCGCGCCAGGCCGCTTGCCGAGGCGCTGACCCGGATCGAGGCGACGGTGCGGCAGATCCCGATGAATGTTCCACCCGCAGCGGCCGCGCTCGCGATCCAGAACCCATTGGCCGGACGCGGTGGTTTCTCGCGCCTGCTGAGCACCCACCCCAGCACCGAGGAGCGGGTCAGGCTCCTCCTGGCGATGGACGCGGACGCGGGTCGCTAGGTGGCCGAGGTGGTCGGCCACCCGCCGGCGGTCTGGCTCGGGTTCTCCGGGCTGATCCTGCTGTTGCTGGTGGTCGACCTCGGCATCCTCAATCGTCGTGGTCGGGTGCTCACGACCCGCGAGGCCGCCACCTGGTGTGGCGGCCTCGTGCTGTTGGCGATCGCCTTCGCGACGTTTCTCTGGTATCGCGAGAGCAGCGCCCACGCGCTCGAGTTCGTGACCGGCTACCTGATCGAGCTCTCGCTCTCGGTCGACAATCTCTTCGTCTTCATCCTCATCTTCCAGTATTTCGCGGTGCCGGCCGCACTGCAGACCAAGGTGCTCCACTGGGGGATCCTCGGTGCGCTGGTGCTGCGCGGATTGATGATCGGCGCCGGGGCACTGCTGCTCGCCCGCTTTCACTGGATCATCTACCTGTTCGGGGCGATCCTGATCGTGACGGGGATCCGGATGTTCGCGTCGGGCGAGGAGCAGCGGATCGAGCCCGAACGCAACGGAGTGATTCGCCTGGTGCGTCGGCTGGTGCCGATCGCCCGCAGCTACGACGAGGACCGCTTCTTCTTCCGGACCCGGACGCGCACCCTCGCCACCCCGCTGCTGCTGGTGCTGATCTTCGTCGAATGGACCGACCTGGTCTTCGCCATCGACTCGATCCCGGCGATCTTCGCCGTCACCCGCGACCCGTTCATCGTCTATTCGTCGAACATCTTCGCGATCCTCGGTCTCCGGGCACTCTTCTTCCTGCTGGCCGGGATGCTCGACCGCTTCACCTACCTGCAGCTCGGTGTGGCCGTGATCCTCACCTTCGTCGGCGCCAAGATGCTCCTCTCCGGCTGGTTCCACATCCCGACCCCGCTGTCGCTCGCCGTGATCGTGGCTGCCCTCGCGACCGCGATCGTCGCCTCGGTGATCAAGGCGCGCCGCGAGGAGGCCGAACTCGCCGCCGGGGGGCGCCTGACGACGTGACGAGCTATATCCTTCTGCCATGACTCGTCTCCCCGTCGCCGTCCTCGGCGCCACCGGCACCGTGGGCCAGAAATTCGTCGCCCTGCTCGCCGACCACCCCTGGTTCGTGGTGACCCAGGTGGCCGCCTCGGCCGAGCGGATCGGCCAGCGCTACGGCGACACCGTGTCGTGGCGCGAATCGGCGCCGCTCTCAGCCGAGGTGGCGGCACTCCGCTGCACTGCGGCCGATCCCGGGCCCGGCGTGCGGATCGCGTTCTCGGCGCTCGACGCACCGGTGGCCCGCGAGGTGGAGCCGCGGTTCGCCGCCGCCGGCATCCTGGTCGTGAGCAACGCCTCGGCGTTCCGGATGGACCCCGATGTGCCGCTGATCATCCCCGAGGTCAATCCCGATCACCTCGCCCTGCTCGCTGGCCAGCGCGCCCGTCGCGGCTGGACCGGCGCGATCGTGACCAACCCCAACTGTTCGACGGCGGTGCTGGTGTCCGCGCTGGCCCCGCTGCACCGTCGCTTCGGGATCACCCGCGCCG
Source organism: uncultured Gemmatimonadales bacterium (assembly GCA_963847895.1). GTDB lineage: Bacteria > Gemmatimonadota > Gemmatimonadetes > Gemmatimonadales > GWC2-71-9 > Palsa-1233. The sequence goes on along the minus strand of CAWKBO010000009.1, from coordinate 490,004 downwards.
TGGTGGCCACGCTGCAGGCCGCCAGTGGTGCCGGCTATCCGGGAGTGCCGTCGCTCGACCTGCTCGACAACGTGATCCCGCTGATTCCCGGCGAGGAAGAGAAGATCGAGCAGGAGACGGCGAGACTCCTCGGCCGGCACGACGGCGAGGCGGTACTCCCGGCGGCGATCGCCACCAGCGCGATGGTCCACCGGGTGCCGGTTCTCGATGGTCACCTGGTGTCGGCGTCGCTCGCCTTCCGGGAGGCGCCCTCGGTGACCGATGCGATCACCACGCTGCGCGACTTCGCCCCGCCGGCCGATGTCGCCCGCCTGCCGAGCACCCCGGCCCACCCCGTCGAGGTCGACGAGCGGCCCGACCGGCCCCAGCCGCGGCTCGACCGGCAACGGGGCGGTGGGATGACGGTGACCGTGGGCCGGGTGCGTCGCTGCCCCGTGCACCAACTGCGGCTGGTGGCGCTGGGGCACAACCTGATCCGCGGCGCCGCCGGCGCGGCAATCCAGAACGCGGAGCTGCTGGCGGTGCGAGAGGGGTGGGTGACTTGAGGACGGAGGGCGGAACGACGGAGGACAGAGCTGCCGCCACTCACCCGCCGTCCTCCCTCCTCCGCCCTCCGCCCTCCGTCGTTCCGCCCTCCCGTCCCCGGAGCCCTGCCATGCAATCCCACACCCACTACCTCTGGTTCAACACCGAACGCCGTCAGGAGATCATCGACATCACCGACGAGCTCGCCGCCCAGCTCGAGGCGAGCGGCATCCGCGAGGGATTCGCGCTCGTCTCGGCGATGCACATCAGCGCCTCGGTGTTCGTGAATGATCACGAGTCGGGATTGTGGCAGGACATCCTGCGCTGGCTGGAGGAGGAGGTGGCGCCGTGGGATCCGTCACGCTATCGGCACAACCTCACCGGCGAGGACAATGCGGCGGCGCACCTGCGTTCGCTGACGGTGGGTCACGAGGTGATCGTGCCGGTGACCGACGGGGCGCTCGACCTCGGGCCCTGGCAGCGGGTGTTCTACGGCGAGTGGGATGGCCAGCGGCGCAAGCGGGTGATCATCAAGATTCTCGGGGTGCAATGACCTCACCGGTCCGCGGCCCGAAGACCCGGTTGCGGCCGGCCGACTTGGCAGCATAGAGCCGGGCATCGGCCGCGTCGAGCAGGACGTCGAGCGCCGTGCCGTCGGCCCCAAGTGCGGCGACGCCCATCGAGATCGTCATTCGCGCGGTCCCGCCTCGCGGCAGCACGATCGCCGTGAGCCCGACCCCGACTCGCACTTCGTCGAGCTTCTCCAGGGCCGCCGCCAGCGCGGTCCCCGGCATCGCAATCAGCAGTTCCTCGCCCCCGAAGCGGGCCACCACGTCGCTGCGCCGCAGCGATCCTCGCAGCGTCTCGGCGAGCTGACGCAGCGCCGCATCGCCGGCCGCGTGCCCGTGAGTGTCGTTGAACAGCTTGAAGTGATCCACGTCGAGCATCGCCACCACGAACGGCCGTTGCTCGCGCTCCGCCCGGGCCAGCTCATGACCGAGGTACTCCTCGACATAGGCCCGGTTGAACAGGCCGGTCAGCCGGTCGAAGGTGCTCATCCGCCGGAGCCGGGTGGTCCGGTTGACGACGGCCAGCGCGATCACCGTCATCGCCAGCAGCAGCACCACCCGGCCGAACTGGATCGTCCAATCGAACTGGCCGTAGGTGGCCTCACCCGTGGCCAGCGAGCCGGGGCCCTGAACCGCCCAGGTGAGCCAGGAGAGGGCGAGATACTGGCTGATCGCCATCGCGCCGGCGATGGCACAGACCTTCGGCGAGTACCGCAGCGACGAGGCCCCGATCGCCACGAAATAGACCTCGAAGAGCACCCGGCTGTTGGTGGTCACGATCGGCATGCCGATCCACCAGAAGGCGAACAGCCCCAGCGACACGATGGTCACATCGGTGGTGGTGGTGAGGATGGAGAGTCCGGGCCGGTAGAGACCCCGCCGGACCGCGCGATCGAGCAGCACCGCCACGAACACCGCCACCCCCGCCACGCCGAGCCCGATCCAGTACTGCGGCAAGGTGGGATCGGCGGCCAGCGACACCACCGGGACCAGCAAGAGGAGCAGGGTGAGCCAGGTCCGCACCCGGGCCACCAGCGTTTCGCCATCACGGGCGGCATCGACCAGCACCTCGTCGGGGGGCGCGATGAGCCACTCCCAGAGGCGGCGCCACCACGACGGCAAGGTGCTCATGCCGTCACATCAGCCGGTAGCGGGGCCCGCTGCCGCCCTCGCGGGGCATCCAGCGCGGTCCCACCACGTCGGTGGCCTTGCAATCGACGCAATTGGGCGCGTTGACCCGCAGGGCGTCGTCGACCACCTCATAGACGCCCGCGGGACAGACGTGGCTGTAGAACTCGGCCACGTCGCGCGAAATGTCGCGGCCCACCACCAGGTGCGCCGGGACATCATCCCGGGTGGCGTTGCCCGACTTGAACACCGCGTCGACCTTGCTGAAGGTGAGCACGTTGTCCGGTGTGAACGGCACGGCCTCGCCGGCCCGGCGGGGGGCCTCGGCGTCGCGAGGCATGGCGATCCGGCCACCCGGGAACGCCCCACCGGTGAGGGTCATCAGCCCCGCCTTGAGCACGCCGGTGGCGAAACCGTCGCGGAAGGCGAGCCGCATGTTGCGGGTCCGGTGCAGGTCGCGCGAGATCCGGGAGGAGCGCACGGCGGCGTCGTACGCCATCAGCGCCGCCTGGTCGCCGGTGCCGCCATCGCCCAGCGCCGTGGCGATCGCGTCGGCCGCCAGCATCCCGGATTCCATCGCGTAATGCACGCCCTTGAGCGAGGGCACATCGACGAATCCGGCAGTATCACCGATCATCATCAGCCCGTCGCCCACCAGTCGATCGGGAATCGCGTACCAGCCCCCCTCGGGAATCGTCTTGGCTCCCCACTCGAGCAGGGTGCCGCCCTCGAGGATCGCGCGGAAGAGCGGGTGCAGCTTCATCCGCTGCATCGACTCGTGGACGTCGAGCGAGGCATCGTGCGAGTCGAGTCCCGCGACGAGGCCGATCGACACCTGGTTCGGCCCCATCGGGTAGCACCAGGATCCACCGAATGCGTCACGTGGCAGCGGCCAGCCGAGGGTGTGGATCACCCTGTCGAGTGGCCGGGCCACCTCCCAGACTTCCTTCACTCCCAGCGCAAAGATCTGGGGATTGGCACTGCCCACCCCGCGCCACTCACGCCAGGCCTGCCCCAGCGGCCCGCGCGTCCCCTCGGCGAGCACCACCACGCGGGCAGTCAGGTCGGTCGGCTCCTGGTATCCGTCGCCCGGCTTGCCATCGCGATCGAGGCCGGTGGCGACCGTGCGAACGCCGATCACCCGATCGCCATCGACCAGCAGCGACTCGGCCGGGAACCCCGGGAAGAGATTCACACCGAGCGCCTCGGCCTGATCGCCCATCCAGCGGACCAGTTCGCAGAGCGAGGCGACCCGGTTGCCGTGATTGCGCATCGTCGGCGGCGTGGGGATGCGGCGCGATGACTTCTCGGTGAGAAAGTAGACCGCCTCGTTGTCGACGACCTGGCGGAACGGCATCTCCTCCAGCGGGACGTCGGGGAACAACGCCTCGATCGCCACCGGGTTGACCACCGCGCCGGAGAGAATGTGTTCGCCGAGCGAGGCGGCCTTCTCCAGCACCCCGATCGTGAGGTCGGGGGCCTCGCGGGCCAACTTGATCGCGCAGGCGAGTCCGGCCGGCCCGGCCCCCACCACCAGCACGTCGAGTTCGATTGCCTCGGCACCCGGCGGCTCGGCGAGGATCAGTGAGGTCGGCAGCGAAGGCTGGTGGCGGATCGGCAGGACAACACCCACGGCAAGTCTCCAAGGGTTGGTAAGATGAGGCCCAAATATACGGCGGGAGAACGGAGGACGGAGGGCGGAACGACGGAGGGCGGTTCTCCTGGCGGGGGTACCCTCAGGATCCGAACGATGTACCCTTCCCTCCGTTCTCTGTCGTTCCGTCCTCCGTCCTCCGTCCTCGACTGGCTGCCATGTTCGACTCGATCCGCCGCCTCCTCAGTGACCGCGGGACTCCCGCATCCCGGCCCGGGGCAACGCCCGGCGCCCCGGCGGTGGACCACCTCCAGCTTGCCGCCTGTGTGCTGCTGCTCGAGGTGGCCCACATTGATGGCGAATACTCCGAGGTGGAGCGCCGCCGGCTGCACCAGTCACTGCAGCGGCACTTCGGGCTCGATGAGGAGGGAATCGCGGCACTGCTGGCGGCGGCCGAGACGGAGCGCAGCCAGTCGGTGGATCACTTCCGCTACACCCAGCAGCTGGTCGCTGGCTATGACCTCGGCCAGAAGATGGTGCTCGCCGAGCTGATGTGGGGAATCATCCTGGCCGACGGCACCGTGGACGACCACGAGGCATGGCTGGTTCGCAAGCTGGGCCATCTGCTGAACCTGGAGCCGGGGTACCTGAGTCAGGCGAGGAGACAGATCACGGAGGACGGAACGACGGAGGACGGAGGCGTGGATCGCTGAGCACTCCGTCGCTCAGTCCTCCGTCCTCCGTCCTCAGTCCTCCGTCCTCCGTCCTCAGTCCGAACCCACCTCCATCCCCAGATCCGCACTCACCACCGAGTGGGTCAGCATCCCGGTGCTCACGAAGTCGACTCCCGTCACGGCGTACTCGGCGATCGTCTCCAGCGTGATCCCGCCGGTGGCCTCGATGGCGATCGTCGGTGCGAGACTCCGGGCGTGCTCGATCCAGGCGCGAACCGTGTCGGGCGACTGGTTGTCGATCAGCAGCCGGGTGGCGCCGGCGGCGCATGCCTCCTCCAGCTGATCCGCGGACTCCACTTCGACCTGCAGATCGCGCACGCCGCGCTCGCGCGCGGCCGCGAGCGCCGAGCGGAGCGAGCTGCCGGCCGCACGGAGCGCCTGCCAGTGATTGTCCTTGATCATCACCGCGGTGGCAAGGTCGACCCGGTGGAGCCCGCCACCGCCATCGAGCACGGCGCGCACCTCGAAGGTACGGAGTCCGGGGGTGGTCTTCCGGGTGTGGAGCACCACGGTGTCGGTCCCCGCGACGCGATCGACTGCGACGCTGGTCATCGTGGCGATCCCGGCTGCGCGCTGCAGCAGGTTGAGCAGCGGCCGCTCGGCGCGGAGGACGGCAGCGAGCGGACCGGTCACCACGCCGACGACCATGCCGGCGTCGCAGCGCTCGCCGTCGCTGGCCACCCATCGGATCGGCGGCAGGTCACACGCGGCCACGACGGCATCGGCATAGCGCCGACCGGAGAGCACCAGCGGCTGGCGGGCCTCGATCCGGGCGCGCCCCTGCTGGCCGACCGCCATGGTGACCTCGCTGGTGATGTCGCGCGGGCCGTCTTCGGCGACGGCGATCGCGGCGACCCGGGCGGCATCCGCCGCGATCACCGCGTCGTCGCGGGGATCAATCACCCAGCGCGACCATGCGCTGGATCGCCAGCGAGGCACGCTCCCGAATCGGCTTCGGCACGTCGATCCGGTGCTGATCGTGCTGCAGCGCATCTCGCACGTCGTCGAGCGTGATGGTCTTCATGTAGGCACATTCCGCCGTCCGATCGGCGGGGACGAAGCGCTTGGTCGGGGCCATCTGCTGCATTCGGTGGATGATCCCGGTCTCGGTGGCGACGATGAAGGTGTCGGCATCGAGTTGCCGGGTGAGATTGATCATCCCCTCGGTCGAGGCGATGTGGATCCCCTCGGGCGGCAGGTCGCCGTCGGCCATCCGGTAGAGCAACCGGGAGGCACAGCCGCACTCGGGATGCACCAACACCTCGCTGCGAGGATTCGCCAGCCTCGCGGCCTGCAGGTTGTCGATGTCGATCCCGGCGTGCACGTGGCACTCGCCCATCCACACCTCGACGTCGCGGTCGGGACGCATCCGCCGCACGTGGGCACCGAGGAACATGTCGGGCAGGAACAGGATGCCGCGGTCGGCCGGGATCGCGTCGATCACGTCGAGGACATTGCCGCTGGTGCAGCAGTAATCGAGCTCGGCCTTCACCGCCGCGGTGGTGTTCACGTAGCCCACGGCGACATGCTCGGGGAATTGACGTCGCCAGCCGCGCACCTCCTCGGGGGTGATGGTGTCGGCCAGCGAACATCCCGCCGCGAGGTTCGGGAGCAGCACGGTCTTGCCGGGCGAGAGGATCTTGGCGGTCTCGGCCATGAAGTGGACGCCGCAGAAGACGATCACGTCCTCCCCGACATCGGCGGCCCGGCGCGAGAGCCCGAGCGAGTCGCCGACATAATCGGCGACATCCTGGACCTCGGGTCGCTGGTAGTTGTGCGCCAGCACGATCGCGTTCCGCTCCCGAGCCAGGCGGCGAATCTCCTCCTGGAGTCCCGCGACCGCCGTCTCGGGATAGGGCATGGGATCGATCACCGGCAGGTTCAGCGTCACTCTCGGCTCCACGTCCTCGGGTTCGGAAAGTCGGCGCGACGGTGACCGCCGCGCGATTCACGGCGGCCGCGCGCCGCCCGTGCGATGAGCGCCGCCACCCGCAACTGATCGGCGGCATGCCACGCGCCCGCCGGCGCGCGCGCCAGCAAGTCGGCCAGGGCGATCTCTGCTTCGGCCAGGCCGGGCTCGGTCCGCACCACGCCGACCTCCCGGGTCAGGATCGAGCGCATCCGGGCCAGCAGCGCCAGCGCCTCCGGGCGCTCGTCGGCGCCGACATCGACGTCGGTCGGCACCGGCGCGAACGAGGCCGGTGGTCGGGGAACGTCGGCGAGGTCATGATGCATCTCGCGGCCGGCCCGGTCGGCGAACACCAACCCCTCCAGCAACGAGTTCGACGCCAGCCGGTTGGCCCCATGCACGCCGGTGTTGGCGCACTCGCCCACCGCCCAGAGTCCCGGCACGCTGCTCCGCCCCGTCAGGTCGGTGCGGATCCCGCCCATGGCATAGTGCATCGCCGGCGCCACCGGCAGCAGGTCGCGGGCAAGCGACAACCCGTGCGCGGCCACCAGCTCACTCACCCCGGGAAAGCGCGCCTCCACGTCGGGCACATGCCGGGCGTCGAGCCAGACGTCGTGCCGGAACGCCCGGATCGCCACCGCCCTCGCCACCACGTCACGCGGGGCCAATTCGCCGCGCGGGTCGTGCTCGAGCACGAAGCGCTCACCTCGCCCGTCGACCAGCCACGCGCCCGCACCGCGGAGCGCCTCGGTGAGCAGCGGGGCCGGGTTCACCCCGGGCACCCGCAGCGCCGTGGGGTGAAACTGCAGGAACTCGAGATGGGCGAGGGTGGCACCCGCCGCGTGGGCCAATGCCCATCCGTCACCCGTCGCCACCGGCGGATTGGTGGTCACCTCGAACAGCTGCCCCACACCCCCGGTGGCAATCACCACCGCCGGGGCGGCGATCGCGGCCGGCTCACCGTCCTCGTCCTGCACGATCGCCCCGATCACCCGATCGTGGTGCCGCACCAGGCGACGAACACGGGTGCATTCGAGCAGGGCGATCCGCGGGTGCCCGACGATCACTCGCGAGAGCGCCTCGACCAGCGCCGCCCCGGTGCGGTCGCCCTCGGCGTGGAGGATCCGCGGCCGCGAATGTGCGGCCTCGAGCCCCATGCGGAGCGCCCCATCGGGTCCGCGATCAAAGCGGGCACCCATCTCGAGGAGTTCCCGCACCCGTGCGGGGCCCTCGGTGACCAGGACATCCACAGCCAGCGGATCGGCGAGACCGTCGCTCGCGGCGATGGTGTCCGCCGCATGGAGCGCCGGGGAGTCGGAGGCGTCGAGCGCCACCGCGATCCCGCCCTGGGCCCACGCCGTGTTGGAATCCTGCAGCGTCGCCTTGGTCACCAGGAGGACGTCGCGCCCCTCGGACGCCAGGCGCCAGGCCGTCCAGAGGCCGGCGATCCCGGTGCCGACGACGAGGGGACGGTCGCTGCGTGTCACGGGAGGAATCTAGCGGAGGCCCGAGGACGGAACGACGGAGGACGGAGGGAGAGAGGCGACCAGCTCCGTTCTCCCGCCGTCCTCCGCCCTCCGTCGTTCCGCCCTTCGGTCAGCCCTTGGCCTTCCGGATCGCCTCGGTGAGCACCGGGCACCACCTCGAAGAGATCGCCCGACGATCCCGTAGTCGGCCACCTTGAAGATCGGGGCGTCCTTGTCACGGTTGATCGCCACGATCGTCCGAGCGGTGCGCATCCCGGCGAGGTGCTGGATCGCCCCGGAGATGCCGATCGCGATGTAGAGATCGGGGGCGACCGTCTTGCCGGTCTGGCCGACCTGGTGGGCGTGGCCGATCCAGCCGGCATCGACCACCGCGCGAGAGGCGCCGACCGCCGCCTCGCCACCGAACGCCGCGGCCAGCTCCTCGAGCAGCGCGAAGTGCTTGGGATCGCCGAGGCCGCGGCCGCCGGCCACGATCACCCGTGCCTCGGCCACGTCGACTGTCTCGTGTTCTGGTGCGCGCACACCGGTCACGGTGAGCCGCCGGGTGAATGCCGGCACCGCCACCTCCTGGCGCGTCCCGGCCTTGCCCGCCGCGACGGCGGGGTAGGCGCCGGGACGGACCGCAATCACCGGCGTGCCGGCGAGGTCGAGCGTCTGGAGGACCTTGCCGGCGTAGATCGGCCGGATCACCCGGATCGCCCCGCCCGCGAGCTCGAGTGCCGTCACGTCCATCCCGCAGGCGGAACCGAGCCGGGCGGCGACCCGCGGGGCGAGGTCCTTGCCGGTGGCGGTGGCGGCGATGAGGATCGCCCGGTATTCACCCGCGATCGCGGCCACCGTGGCCACGATCCCGTCGGGGCAGTACTGGGCGAAGTCGGCGTGCGACGCACTGAGCACCCGATCGGCGCCGGCGGTGCCGAGCGCGTCGAGGCCAGCGACGGCCCCGTTGCCGAAGACGATCGCATCGACGGTTGCCCCGGTCGGCATCGGCGAGCTGGCGAGCGGCGGCGAGAAGTTCGGCGGCACCCTTGCGGAGCGCGCCGTCGCGCTGTTCGAGGATCGCGAGAATCTGCCGGCATCAGAGCACCTTCGCTTCGGTCGTGAGCGCCTCGATCAGGGCCGGCGACCGCCATCGGCACCCTCGCCGACGATCCGGCCGGCCGGCCGCTCGGGCGGCAGGTTGAGCGAGACCACCGACACTTGCGCCTCGCCGGCCGAGGCGGCGGATCACCTCGAGCGGCTTCTTCTTGGCCGCCATGATGCCCTTGAGCGACGGCAGTCGCGGATTGTTGAGTCCCTTGTCGCAGGTCAGCACCGCCGGCAGCGCGCAGGTGGCCGACTCGACGCCGCCCTCGATCTCCCGCTCGACCGTCGACGCGCGCCACCCTCGACCTTCGAGTGTCGGCGATCGCCGTGGCGCAGGGCAGCTCGAGCAGCTCGGCCACCATCGGGCCGATCTGCTGGCCGTAGTCGTCGACCGCCAACTTGCCGAACAGGATCAGGTCGAATCCGCCATCGCTGGAGCTGATCGGCGAGCACCCGGGCGTTGGCGAGCCCGTCGACCGACGGGTCGCCCCTGCAGGTGAATCGCGCGATCGATCCCCATCGCGAGCGCGGTCCGGATCGTCTCCTGCACGCTGTCGGCACCGAAGGCGCACCGCGACGGTCTCGCCGTCGCCGGCCTGCTCCTTGAGCGCGATGGCCGCCTCGAGGGCGTACTCGTCGTAGGGATTGGGGACGAACTTGACCCCCGCCGGGTCGATCGCGGTGCCGGTCGGCCGCGATCGCGATCTTGGCGGTGGTGTCGGGGACGCGGCGGATGCAGACGGCGATCTTCACGCTTACGTCAGTCCTTTCTTGTCTCCGGATGACGGAGGGCGGAACGACGGAGGACGGAGGGAGAATCGGGGTCGGGGCTCCGCTGTCTCTCCGTCGTTCCGTCCTCCGTCGTTCCGTCCCCCGTCATCAATACGCCGCAATCCCCGTGATCTCCTGCCCCAGGATCAGCGAATGCATGTCGTGGGTCCCCTCGTAGGTGTACACCGACTCTCGAGATTCGCCAAGTGGCGCATCGAGTGGTACTCGAGCAGGATCCCGTTGGCGCCGAGGAGCCGGCGCGCCTCGCGGGCGCACTCGCAGGCCATGTTCACGTTGTTGCGCTTGGCCAGCGAGACCTGCTGCGGGTGTCATGGTGCCGCGGTCCTTGAGCCGGCCGAGCTGCAGCACCAGCAGCTGTGCCTTGGTGATCTCGGTCAGCATCTCGGCCAGGCGCACCTGCTGCATCTGCGTCGCGCCGATCGGCCGGCCGAACATCACCCGGTTGGCCGCGTACCGGCGCGCCTCGTCGTAGCAGGCCATCGCGGCGCCGACACCACCCCAGGCGATCCCGTAGCGCGCCTGGGTCAGGCACTTGAGCGGCGACTTCGATCCCGCCAGAGTGCGGCAGGATCGCATCCTTCGGCAGGTGGACGTCCTGCAGGTGCAGTTCGCTGGTGTCCGAGGCCCGGAGCGAGAGCTTGCCCTTCTGGTCCTTGCCGGTGAAGCCGGGGGTGTTGGTCGGGACGATGAAGCCGCGGACCGACGTCGAGTCGTCGATGTCGCCGGTCTTGGCCCAGACGATCGCCACGGTCGCCTGCGACCCGTTGGTGATCCACATCTTGGTGCCGTTGAGGACCCAGCCGTCGGCGGTCTCGCGGGCGGTGGTGATCATCCCGCCCGGATTGGAACCGAAGTCGGGCTCGGTCAGGCCGAAGCAACCGATCTCCTCGCCGCTCGCCAGCTTCGGGAGCCAGTGCTGCTTCTGCTCCTCGCTGCCGAAGGCGTGGATCGGGTACATCACCAGGGCGCCCTGCACCGAGGCGAACGAGCGGATGCCGCTGTCGCCCCGCTCGAGCTCCTGCATGATCAGTCCGTAGGCCACGTTGTTGAGCCCGGCGCAGCCGTATTCCTCGGGGAGGTTGGCGCCGAAGAGCCCCAGCTCGGCCATCCCCGGGATCAGCTCCTTGGGGAAGCGCGCCCTCCACGTAGCACTCGCCGATCACGGGCATCAGGTGCGTCGTCGACCCACTGCCGCACCGTGTCGCGCACCGCGCGCTCCTCCTCGGAGAGGAGCGAATCCATGTCGTAGAAGTCGACGCCGGTGAATTCCGACGAACCAGCCATCTGAAGCCCATCCCGGGTTGAAAGTCGAGCGGATTATACAAGGCAAGGCGACAATGCGACACGGACCGGGCGACAGGCGACGGGCGACAGGCGACTGAAGTGCCGCAACCCCTTGCCACACAATCGCTTGGGCAAGCCGAGAAACGGTGTCGCCCGTCGCCCGCCGCCTGTCGCCCCTACGCGATCGTCCCGGTGAACCGATCGGCCGGCCGGTAGCCCGCCGGCACCGTGGCGCCGGGCGGGATGCCGACCGCGCGCGCCTTGCGGCGGAACGCCGAGCCGTGGTCGAGCGGCAGGTCATTCTCGCATTGCCACTGGTGGACCATCTCGTGGAGGAGGGTCTCGGTGGCCGCGGCCCAGCCGTCGCGGTCGAGATGTCGCCGCGACAGGGTGATCGCGATCGGCATCCCGTCGCTGCCAGCATGGAACTCGCCGAGCCGGGTCGCCATCCGTTCCGAGAGGCGGATCGTCACGGTGGAGAGCCGACCGCCGAAGTGCCGTTCGTTGAGGATCTGGTGGAGGCGCTCGAGGCGGGTGATGATCGGTTGGTGCTCCTCGGGCACGGGAGACGGGTGACGCCGACTGCGCACCGGCGCGTGGCGCTCCACCGGAAAGCGGAGGAATCGCTGTCGGGCCGCCATCCGGTCGGACCGGCTGGCGCGGGGCCGCACGAAGACCACGATCGCCCGCAGCACGTCGTCGGGCGCCCAGGCATAGCCGGCGTGCAGCCGGAGACCGGTGCGCGCAGCGAACGACACCAGCACGGTGCGGTTGCGCGTCAGCGTCACCTTGACGTCGGCGCCGAGCCCGAGCCGATGCAGCCGTCCGGGGAGGGCGGCTCGTGGATCGGTGTCGAGCGAGAGCTCGAGCTGGGAGAGCGGGTCGAGCGACATCAGTGCCGTCGGGTCAGGAGGTGCTCCCGCCAGCGACGCCGAGTCGCGGGCGGGCAAAGGCACGGACCGGGCCGGCGCGGAAGCGCGCGGCGTCCCGGTCCCAGACGTAGTGGGTCACCGCGATCGACCTGGCGTCGGCCACCACCATGTTGCAGGCCGAGGCGCGAGCTCCCCGGGTGCGCGTGGTGTGGGTGCCACTGGTGGCCACCACGGTGCCGTTGGGGAGGACCCCCGCGCCCTCCTCATGGTCGTGGCCGCAGAGCACCAGGTCGGCGCCGGTGCGGATCACCCGCCGCCACGCCTGCCGCCAGCGCGCCAGGCCCATCCGTTCCGAAAGGCGACCCCGCAGCAGATTCTGGTGCATCACCATCACCCGCAGGAGCCCCTCGGGCTCGGCCTGGAAGCGCGCCGCCACGCGCTCGGTCTCGCCGGCCGGGAGGTGCCCCTTCACCGCCATGTCGTTGGGATTGACCGTCATCGACCTGGCGGTCACCCCGAACGAGCTGAGCGCGCCGCAGAGCACCGCGCCGTCGAGCACCAGCGTCGGCGTCAGGTCGTCGCCGAAGTAGCGGCGCCACTTCTCGTACTTGGGGCCGGCACCGACCAGGTCGAACGGGGTGTTCCACCACTGCACGTCGTGGTTGCCGGGCACCAGCACCGTCGGGGCGAGCTGCCGCATCGCCTGCACGAACACCAGCGCCCGCTGGAATTCACCGTGCCGAGCGCGTTGGGTCAGGTCGCCGGCGATCGCGATCGCCGATGGGTCGAGCTCGGTGGCCAGCGCCTCGAGCGCGGCGACCTGGCCGAGATCGGCATCGCGCCCGAAGTGCAGGTCGGAACAGTGGAAGATCGAGACCGGTGCCGTCACCACACCACGCGAAGCCGGTAGGTGAGGGTGGCCTCGCCCTTGGCCGGGATGGTGACCGGGAACACCACCCGACTCGACGACCGCTTGACCGGCGCCACCGAGCTCGACACCACGCTCCACTCGCCACCGCGGTCCTCGCGCACCTCGACGGTGACCGCGGTGTCCTTGGCGTTGGTGAGCGTCACCGAATAGCCGACGTTGGCCACGGTGCGCGACGGATTCTGCAGCCGGGTGGTGGTGAACTCGGTCTGGGTGCGCCGCGCGGTCACGTCGAAGGCCGTGCCGGTGCTCACCTCGAACCGCTCGCCCGGCGCGGTGTGGCCGATGCCGCCCTGCCCCACCAGTTGCACCCGACCGGCCTTGTCGGTGTCGTAGACGCTCACCCCGCCACCCGGAAGCGGCAGGTCGCCGAAGGCGGTGCCCTGCTTCCGGTCCATCCGGTAGCTCACCTCGACCGGTACTTCCTGTTCATCCTGCTGCTGACCGAAGCCGCCGTAGTACGGCAGCGACCCGCCCACCGAGAGCTTGAGCTGGGGCGACACCGGTGCCGGATCGAAGAGCGGCAGCGACAGCATGGTACCCGGAGTGAAGGTCACCGTGCCGGGCAGGGTGTAGAGCTTCACCTCGCCGATCGACTCGGAGCTCGTCGCTCCTGTCGTCACGGACGCGTCCTCGAATGCGACCCCCTTGCGGGCCATCGCCATCGGCATCGGGCTCGCCTGCGCCCGCTGGCCGATGTCACCGGCCAGCAACTGGACCTGGGCATCGGTCAGGTCGAGCGGACCCGCGGCGATCGTGGCGGTCCCCTCGAGCCGCCCACCCGAACCGAGGAAGAGCCGATACGACGCGCCCCAGCGCCCACCCGGCGCCTCGTACATCACCCGGAGGCCGTTGCGGGCGCGATCCGAGCTGACCGTCACATCGGCGACCGGTGCCAGCGGCACCAACTCCGGCGGCCACGACAGCCGACCGGGCCGCGAGAAGATCACCCCCGGCACCATGTTGGCGTCGCTGTCGAGGACCTGCCAGCGCTCGGGGTCCATCGCCACCAGTCGGGCGCGCACCAGCTTGCCGTCGCCGACGTTGAAGGTGAACTCGTGGCCGATGTTGCGGCGGAGCAGCGTCTCCTCGTTGAAGGCGCCGTCGTAGCCGACCCGTCCGAGCCGGACGCCGTCGTCGAGCGTGGCGAGGGTGCTCGGGTCGAACTGGCCCAGCACCAGCGGCAACGTGGTCGTCCCGGCGGGAACCCGGACATCGAGGGTGCGGCGCACCAGGGTGCGGCCATTGCTGAAGAGGGTGACCGAGGGCGCCGACTGCGCGGCGAGCGGCGCCGAGAGCAGGGCGGCGAGGGCGAGCGGAGCGAGGCGACGGGTCATCGCAGGATCTCCATGGCAAAGCGGACCGCGATCAGGCGGACCAGCAGGTAGGTGATCGGGACGGCAAGCACCGCATACCAGCGGCCCAAGGGAGACGTGGGGAGGTGCGACAAGACCCACGCCCCGGCGATGGCGGTGGCCACCAGGGCGACCCGGCGAGCGATCAGCGCCGCCCGGCGCTGGCGACGCCTCAGGCAGGTCGGGCAGCGCTCGCCGAAATCGATCCCGGCGACGAACTCGCCACACTCGACGCAGGGGACCTCACGCCACCCGGTGGGCGACGGCATCGCCGAATTCCTCGGTGGTGGCCTGCCCGCCCATGTCGCGGGTCCGCACATGATCGGCCACGATGGTGGCCACGATCGCGCGACGGATCCGCTCGGCGGCGTCGTGCTCGCCCACATGATCGCACATCATCGCCGCGGCGAGGATCAGCGATGACGGGTTGGCGATCCCCTGCCCGGCGATGTCGGGCGCCGAGCCGTGCACCGCCTCGAAGATCGCGGCGTCGGTGCCGATGTTGCCGCCAGGCGCCAGCCCCAGTCCGCCGACCAGGCCGCTGATCTCGTCGGAGAGGATGTCGCCGAAGAGGTTGGTGGTGACGATCACGTCGAACTGTTCGGGACGCATCACCAGCTGCATCGCGCAGTTGTCGACGATCAGGTCGTTGCACTCGACCCGGCCGTCGTATTCCTTCGCCACCTCGCGACCGACCTCGAGGAAGAGGCCAGAGGTGTACTTGAGGATGTTCGCCTTGTGCACCAGCGTCACCTTGCGGCGGTGATTGGCGAGCGCGTACTCGAAGGCGTAGCGCACCACCCGCTCGGCGCCGGTCCGGGTGATCACCGCCACCGATTCGGCGCGGCCGTGGGGATCGCCATCGATCTCCACCCACCGTTCCTCGCCGATATAGAGTCCCTCGAGATTCTCGCGCACCATCACGATGTCGATGTCGTCGTACCGGCCCGCCGGAATGATCGTCCGGGCGGGCCGCACGTTGGCGTAGAGCTGGAACGCCTTGCGGAGCGCCACGTTCACCGAGCGGAAGCCGCTGCCCACCGGCGTGGTGAGCGGTCCCTTGAGCGCCAGCCTGGTGCGGCGGATGCTGTCGAGCGTTTCCTCGGGCAGCGGATCGCCGGTCGCCTCGACCGCCGCCATCCCGCCGAGGTGATGTTCCACGTTCCACGCGATCCCGGTCGCGGCGAGGACCCGGACCGCAGCGGCGGTGATCTCGGGGCCGATGCCGTCCCCGGGGATCAGGGTCACGTCAATGGCCATGATCGCTCAATCGAGGCTGGGGAGGATGCGACCGATGCTCGCCTTGAGGGCTTCGGCCGGTGTGCTGCCCGTGCCGACCGGCTCGCTGCGCCACATGATCGCCCCGTTGCGAGTGTCGGCGAAGACCAGCAGCGTCTCGGCGCGGACCGCGCCGGTGCTGTCGGTGCTGATCCGCACGACGGCCGGGACGATCACGTAGCGCGCGTCGGTCATCGCGGCGAGGGCGCGGAGATAGGCCCGGAGCGGGTCGGGGACCCGGTCGACCTTGGCCCGGAGGAGCGCCTGACCCATCCGGTCGGGATCGGTGACCATCCCCGGCGCCCGGCGCGCCACTCGCCGGAGCTCCGGCGGCAGCACCCAGGTCACCTCGGGGGCGCGCTCGACCAGGACCTGGCCCATCAGCGAGTCGGCCCAGTGCAACCTCGCCACACTCTCGCCGGGCAGTAGCTCGTCGTTGGGTGCCTCGGCGATCAGCACGGTGAGCGGCAGCACCGGGACCCGCTGACCGGCGATCGGTGCCGTCGCCAGACCGGGCGCCGGGGCAGGACGTGGCCGGCGGCGCCGGTTCGGGACCCCCGGCGGCGCACCCGGTGAGCATGGCGGTGATGACGAGCGCAATGGGGAGTTTCACGCGCCGAAAGCTATTCGAGCGAGAGGCCGCCGTCCACGACGAGTGTCTGGCCGGTGATGTGCCGCGCGGCGTCGGAGCAGAGGAAGCTGACCACGCTGGCGATGTCCTCCGGCTCGGCGAGCCGACCGAGCACCGCCCGCTTGCGGGCCCGCTCGATCACGTTGGGCGGCAGGAGGTCGAGCCGCTCGGAATGCACGAAGCCCGGGGCGACGCCGTTGACATTGACGTTGCTGGGTCCCAGCTCCACCGCCGCCGCCCGGGTCAGCCCCTCGAGCGCCGCCTTGCTGGCGGCATAGTTGGCCACCCCGAATCCGGGACGACCGGCCTGGTGGGCCGAGATGTTGACCACCTTGCCCCAGCGCTGGGCGCGGAAGTGAGGCGCGCAGGCGGCGAGGCAGTGGAACGCGCCGGTGACGTTGGTGTCGAGCACGTCCTGCCAATGGGCCTCGGACATCCGCCAGAGCGCGCCGTCGTGCGCGATGCCGGCGTTGTTGACCAGGAAGTGCACCGTCCCCCAGCGCTCGACCACCTGCTCGATGAACCGCTCCACCTCGTCGCGGCGCCGGACGTCGGCACGGCAGGCAAAGACGCCGGCCCCACCATGACCGAGCGCCGCCTCGGTGAGCAGCGCCATCGATTCGATGTCGCGTCCCGGCATCGGCACCCAGCAGAACGCCACCCGACAGCCGAGCCGCCCGAACTCGTGCACCATCGCCCGGCCCAGGCCGGTCGCCCCGCCGGTGATCACCGCCACCTTCCCCGAATGACCCGATTCGGACGGCGCCGGCTGGGGCTCGGTGAGGGTGGCCGCCCCCGAGGAGGGGGACGACGCGAACGCGGCGGCCCAGGGTTCCGGGCGGCCGGGAGGGTTTCCGGGCATCTGGCGAAGCTACGGGCCGCAGGCGGGGGCGGCAAGCGG
Organism: uncultured Gemmatimonadales bacterium; assembly: GCA_963847895.1. GTDB lineage: Bacteria > Gemmatimonadota > Gemmatimonadetes > Gemmatimonadales > GWC2-71-9 > Palsa-1233. The sequence goes on along the minus strand of CAWKBO010000009.1, from coordinate 472,931 downwards.
CACTCGCCCCTCGCCCTTCGCCCTTTGCGGGGTCGCTATCGTTGTTCATGCGCCGATTCGCCTGGATCCTGGCCGCCATGGCGGGCGCCCTCGGCTGGGGTGCGATCGCCCTCCATCGCGGCGAGACGATCAACGCCGCGTGGCTGGTGCTGGCCGCCGTGGGGACCTACCTGGTCGCCTACCGCTTCTACGCCCGGTTCATCGCCCGGACCGTGCTGGCGCTCGACGACCGACGGGTCACCCCGGCGCACCGCCTCGCCAACGGCCGCGACTTCGTGGCCACCTCGCGCTGGGTCCTCTTCGGCCACCACTTCGCGGCGATCGCCGGCGCCGGGCCGCTGGTCGGGCCGGTGCTGGCGGCCCAGTTCGGCTACCTGCCGGGAACGCTGTGGATCGTGTTCGGCGTCGTCCTCGGCGGCGCGGTCCAGGACTTCGTGATCCTGGTCGGCTCGATGCGCCGCGACGGCAAGTCACTCGGTCAGATGGCCCGCGACGAGATCGGCCCGCTCACCGGGATGCTCGCCATGGTGGCGATCCTCGCGATCATGGTGATCCTCCTGGCAGTGCTGGCCCTGGTGGTGGTCCGTGCGCTGGAGCACTCGCCATGGGGCGTCTTCACGATCGTCTGCACCATCCCCATCGCGCTGGTGATGGGCTTCTGGATGAAGGTGTGGCGACCGGGGAAGACGATCGAGGCGTCGCTCTTCGGGATCGCGATGTTGATGCTGGCGCTGGTGGCCGGTCGCTGGGTCGCCGAGTCGCCCACCTGGGGGCCGTTCTTCTCGGCCAACGGCCTCACCATTGCGTGGGCCATCATCGGCTACGGTTTCGTCGCCTCGGTGATCCCGGTGTGGATGCTGCTCTGTCCGCGCGATTACCTCTCGACCTTCCTCAAGGTCGGCACGGTGATGGCGCTGGCGGCGGGGATCCTGCTCACCCTGCCGGTGATCCACCTGCCGGCGGTCACGCGGTTCACCGACGGCAGCGGACCGGTCTTCGCGGGCGCGCTCTTCCCGTTCTGCTTCATCACCATCGCCTGCGGGGCGATCAGCGGCTTCCACGCGCTGGTGGCCAGCGGCACCACCCCCAAGATGCTCGACCGCGAGGGCGACGCGCCGCTGATCGGCTACGGCGGGATGCTGACCGAGTCGTTCGTCGCGATGATGGCACTGATCGCCGCCGCCGCGCTCGACCCCGGGGTGTACTTCGCGATGAACGCGCCGCTGCCGGTGCTCGGCGGCAGCGTGCACGCGGCCATCGACACCATCCGCGGCTGGGGCTTCACCCTGCAGCCCGGCCAGCTCGAGGCGCTCGCCGCGCGGGTCGGCGAGACCACCCTGCTGTCGCGCACCGGCGGTGCGCCGTCACTGGCGGTGGGAATGGCAGCAGATCTTCTCCGGAGCGTTCGGCCCGACGCTCACCGCGCTCTGGTACCACTTCGCGATCATGTTCGAGGCGCTGTTCATCCTCACCACGGTCGACACCGGCACGCGGGTCGGCCGCTTCATGTTCCAGGAGCTCGCCGGCCACGTCGTGAAGCCGCTGGGGCGCACCTCCTGGTATCCGGCGATGATCACCGGCTCGGCGGCGATCGTCGCCGGCTGGGGATGGTTCCTGATCCAGGGGGTGACCGACCCGATGGGCGGCATCAACGCCCTCTGGCCGCTGTTCGGGATCAGCAACCAGCTGCTCGCCGCGGTGGCGCTGTCGGTCGGCACCACGCTGATCATCCGTCGCGGTCAACGACGGCACATGTGGGTCACGCTGGTGCCGCTGGCGTGGCTGCTGGTGATCACCACCACCGCGTCGTGGCAGAAGATCTTCGCCACCGATCCGCGGATCGGCTTCCTCAGCCAGGCGGCGTCACTCAAGGCGCAGATCGCCGCGGGTGCCGCCGGGGCTGCCGCCACCGGCCGGCTGGTGGTCAACGCCCACGTCAACGCCACGCTCTGTGGGGTGTTCCTGCTGGTGACCTGGGCGGTGGTGCTGAGCAGCGCGCGCGGCTGGCTCAACAGCGAACCGCGTACGCCTGCCCCGCCCCCGAGTGACACGAGGGCGGCGGAGGCGAACGGCGAACTGAGGGGCTACGCATGAAGCGGGCGGCGGGCAACGGGCGACACGCGACAGGCGACACGCGACAGGCGGCCGGCGGTCTCGTCGACCGACTCGGTCGCCTCGTCCGGCGGCTCACCGGCATGCCCGACTACCAGGCCTACCTGGCGCACTGCCGCGCGGCGCATCCCGGTGAGCCGGTCAGGAGCGAGCGGGAATTCTTCGAGGAATACCTGGCGCGGCGTTACGAGGGCGGCCCGACGCGCTGCTGCTGAGCAACAGGCGACACGCGGCCTACTCTCCGCCTGTCGCCTGTCGCGTGTCGCTTGTCGCCTAATCGAGCTGTTCGCGCCGCTTGCGACGCCGGCTCGCGCCGGCGAGTCCCACCAGCCCGGTCCCCAGCAATGTCAGTGTCGCCGGCTCGGGGACGACCGAGAGGTCATCGGCACCAGGTCCCAGCGTGGGAGTGTCGTTGTTGAACTCGGTCACCAGCCGGGTGAGCGGCGGGTCGTCGGGATGGTCGGCTGGCGGATCCTGGTAGAGATCGTCGAGGGTCGCCATGGTGATCACGTGGGCGCCCTTCACGACGACCCGGTCATAGCCGCCGTCCCATCCCCACGAGGTGGCGCCCAATGGATCGAGGTGCAGCGCACCACTGGAATACTGGAAGGCATCACCGAGGAAGAAGAAGAGCGACAGACTCGCCGCGGCCCTGACCTCGAAGCCGAAGCCCTGCTGGGCTCCCGAGAACCAGAGCAGGTCGCCGACCGGGTTGCCGTTGCTCAGGGCGTAGCTGCTCGCCCCCGGCATCGCGCCGCAGCTGTCGAGCACGCCATCGGTGAACCCCGTCGCGGTGCCGTGGGCCAGGGACCCCGTCACGGTCGGCTGGAACAGCAGGCAGACCGGCGGATCGGCCCGGAGTGAACCGGGGGCAGCGATCAGGAGCAGCGATGCGGTGGCGAGGAGTTGGAGCCTCATGCCCCCATCGGGGGCAGGATGCGTACCGCGATCGCAAATCGTTGCAGGACAAGGACTTGAAAAACACGGCCCGGCATCGTGGTCGATGCCGGGCCGGGGAAAATGCGAGGGCGGAGCCGGCGCGGGGCGCCGGCGCCTACTGCAGGAACAGCAGCGAGCGGTAGGTGGGCAGCGGCCAGAGGTCGGCCGCGGTGTAGAGCTCCAGGTTGTCGCACGCGGTGCGCAGCCGGATCATCGCCGGGATCAGCTTCTGCCGGATGTGGGCGGCGTGCTTGAGCGGATCGGTCGCTTCATGGGCCAGTTCGCCCTCGACCACGATCAGCGACTGGCGCGCCTCGGCGACCATCTCGACGAAGCGCTCCAGCGCGGTCACCGTGTCGGGACAGTCGACCCCCGCGCTCTCGCTGGCGGTCACCGCCTCGGCCAGCAGCTTCTGGTGCCGGATCGCCGCCGGGACGATCATCGTCCGCGCGATCGTCGCCGCGGTCTCGGCCTCGATGCCCAGTTGCTTGACCCACTTCTCCACGGTGATGTGGAAGCGGGACTCCACCTCCGCCTTGGAGAGGACGCCGTACTTCTTGAAGAGGTCGACGGTCTTCTTGGCCTTGAGCACCGGGAACGCCTCGACCGAGTCGCGCAGGTGCGGCAGGCCGCGCTTCTCGGCCTCCTTGTGCCATGCGTCGGAGTAGCCGTCGCCGTTGAAGCAGACCCGCTTGTGCGCCTTGAACAGCCGCCGCAGCACCGCGATGGCGGCCGACTGCAGCTTGGCCGGGGTGGGCGATGACCCGGCGGCCTTCTCGAGCTCGCTGGCGATCTCGTCGAGCGACTCGGCCACGACCGTGTTGAGGACCGTGTTGGGCCAGGCGATCGAGTGGGTGCTGCCCACGGCGCGGAACTCGAACTTGTTGCCGGTGAACGCGAAGGGCGAGGTCCGGTTGCGATCGCCCGAGTGCCGCGGGAGCTGCGGCATGGTGCGGGCCCCGAGGTCGAGCACGCCGCCGCGGAGGGTGCGCTTGGGCAGCCCCTTCTCCACCTGCTCGAGGATGTCGGTGAGCATCTCGCCGAGGAAGATCGAGATGATCGCCGGCGGGGCCTCGTTGGCGCCGAGCCGGTGGTCGTTGCCGGCCGAGGCGATGCTGGCACGGATCAGGTCGGCGTGGATGTCGACCGCGCGGATCACCGCGCAGAGGAAGATCAGGAACTGCAGGTTGGTGTGGGTCTCGTCCTGCGGATCGAGCAGGTTGACCCCGGTGTCGGTCGCCATCGACCAGTTGTTGTGCTTGCCGCTGCCGTTGACGCCGGCGAACGGCTTCTCGTGGAGGATCGCCTTCGAGCCCGTGGCGGTCGGCCACCCGCCGGAGGGTCTCCATCAGCAGCATCTGGTGATCGCTGGCGATGTGCGACGTCTCGAACAGCGGGGCGATCTCGTACTGCCCCGGCGCCACCTCGTTGTGGCGCGTCTTGACCGGCACCCCGACCCGATAGAGCTCCTCCTCGACCTCGCTCATGTAGCGGAGCACCCGCGCCGGGATCGCCCCGAAGTAGTGGTCCTCGAGCTGCTGGCCCTTGGGCGGCCGCGCCCCGAACAGGGTCCGCTCGCAGGTGACCAGGTCGGGGCGCTGGTAGTAGAGCTCCCGGTCGACCAGGAAATACTCCTGCTCGGGTCCGACGGTGGTGAGCACCCGGGTCACGCCGTCGTCGGTGCCGAAGAGCTTGAGGATCCGCATCGCCTGGCGCGACAGCGCCTCCATCGAGCGGAGCAACGGGATCTTGGTGTCCAGCGCCTCACCGTTCCACGACACGAAGCCGGTCGGGATGCAGAGGGTGACCGCATTGCCGCTCCGGAGCAGGAACGCCGGCGAGGTCGGGTCCCAGGCGGTGTAGCCGCGGGCCTCGAAGGTCGCCCGCAGCCCGCCCGACGGGAACGACGAGGCGTCGGGCTCGCCCTGGACCAGGTCCGAGCCGCTGAAGTTGTAGATCACCCCGCCGGTGCCGTCGGGGGCGATCAGCGAATCGTGCTTCTCGGCCGTCGCCCCGGTGAGCGGCTGGAACCAGTGGGTGAAGTGGGTCGCCCCCCGCTCCACCGCCCAGTCCTTCATCGTCGCCGCCACGATGTCGGCCACCTGCGCCTCCAGTGGCTCACCGTGGTCGATGGTCCGGACCAGCGACCGATAGACCTCCTTGGGGAGCCGCTTCTGCATCACCTGGCGCGAGAAGGTGTCGGCGCCATACAGCGATTCGAGACGGGACGGCACGGGCAGCGGGACGTCGGGCACGGCAGGGGTCCTTTCGGGCAGGGATCGTGGCAACCGCGAAGGGCCCAATCTTGGCCGGCACATCGGCGCATCGCAAATATAGTTAGCCGGCTTACACACAGCATTTCCGGCTACAGTAGGCACTTTCGCAACCAAATGCACTGGGAACGCAGTATTGTTAGCTAGCTAACAATAATTCGGGACCACTACCCAGGCGGCACGGGTCGGTAAGCTTCTCCGGTGCCCGGTCATTCCTCTCCCGTGACGCCCGTGCCCCTTTCCCCCGGAGCGCCGGACCGTCTCGACCTCGACGCGCTGCGTCGGGGCGACCCGGTGGCGCTGGCCAAGGCCTACGACGCCCACGCAGCGGGATTGCTGCGGACCCTGATCGGGTTCCTGGGCGACGAGGCGGAGGCGGAGGACGTGCTGCACGACCTGTTCGTGGGGCTCCCCGAGGCGCTCAGGCGCTACGAGGACCGGGGACTGTTCCGGGCGTGGCTTCGGCGGGTGGCGCTCCGACTGGCGCTGCAGCGGCTGCGGCGCACCAAGCGGCGGCGCGAGGTGGCATTCGGGTTCCACGACCCGCCGGCGGGCCGAAGCGAGGCCGATTCGCTGCCGGCGCGGATGCTGGTGGAGCGGGCGCTGGCCACCCTCCCCGAGACGCTCCGCACCGTGGTGGTGCTGCGGGAACTGGAGGGGTGGACCCATCGCGAGATCGCCGACTTCCTTGGCCTCCGCGAGGGCGCCGTGATGACGAGACACTGCCGGGCGATGAAGCGACTCCGCCTGGCGCTGGAGGATGAACGATGATCGGCCACCCCAACGAGCGGCGACTGCTCGGCTTCCTCGACGGGCGCACCGCCGAGGGCGACCGGCAGCGGATCGCCCGGCACCTGGCCGACTGTCAGCGCTGCCGTGATGTGGTCCAGGGACACCGCGCCGTGCGCGAGGTGTTCCGGCTCGAGCCCCCGTCCGCCCCCGGCGGGGTCCTCGGGCGCATCCTCGACACCCGGGCCGGGGGCGGGGCGGTGGTGCTCCCGGTGGTCGACCCCGGCGCCGACCGCCCCGGTCGCACCGGCTATCTCGCGCTGATCGCCTCGGCGGCCGCGATCGTGGTGATCGCGATGGTCCAGCTGGTGCCGGCGGCGCCGTTCCACGCGGCGTGGCAGTGGTGGAGCCGCACCGTGGCGGAATTCGGCACCAGTGCCACCGGATCGCGCCACATCTTCGAGCGACCGCTGATGCCGGTGCCGGTGGCCGAGCCGGCGGTGCTGCATCCCGAGAAGCTCCGGCCGATGACGGTGCGGTACCGGACGATGAGCCGGCCGGGCGAGAGTCGCCCGTCACGAGTCGATTCGTCGGCGGGATTCACGCTGGCGCTCGAGCCGGCATCAGGTATGTGGCGGGTCCGGGACACCTGGGCTTCCGACCAGTGGTTCGCCGATCTCGACTCGCGCTCAGGGTCCCTCAAGCGCTGGTCACACACGATGAATCGCCAACCGCGATATTCCGTCACGTCGGTCATGACGCTCGATGAGAAGTGGCTGCTGACGGATGTCCGCTATCATGGCACGCCACTGCCCAGTCTCACCGAGCACCTCCCGCAGGGCCTCGATTCCATCGCGATACCCGCAGGGGTCACGCCACCCTACACGCTGGGCTCGGTCGACCAAACCGCCCAGCTGATGATGCTCGATCTGCGCGATGGCTGGAGTGGGTCGTTCACCGACCTGTTCGCCGATCCATCGAACGTCTTCGACTGGGTCCAATCGATCAGTTACCTGGTCGACGGAACGGCGACCGTCACGACACCGGCGGGAACATTCGCGGCCTGGCGGGTGCGGCAATTCCATCCCTATGGAGAGGATGTCCGGATACTCTGGTTGAGGAAGTCCGATGGGCTGACGCTCAGGGAGGACTGCCCATCCCGGCGCGACTTCTGCTCTACCCGCGAGCTCCTCTCCGTCACTTACCCCTGAGCGCCGGTCGCCAGCGCGGTGCGGCGGGTGACCACCAGCCAGGCCAGGGTGCCGAGCACCGCGAACGCGGCCCAGGTGAGGAGCGCCGTGGTGCTCCCCCGGGCGTCGAACAGCAACCCGTAACCCAGTCCGGCCAGCAGCGCGGTGACGCCGAAGAGCGCCTGCGCCTCGCCGTAGGCCCGGCCGATCCCCCTGGGCGCCAGCCGCGCCACCATGGTGCGCTCGGCGGGCTCGCCCACCCCGGCCACCAGCCCCACCGCGAGGAACGCGAGCACCAGCCACCCCACTGACGGTGCCAGCGCGAAACCGACGGCGCCGAGCGCGCCGAGGGTGGCCGAGAGCGCCACGGCGGAGCGTTCGCCGAAGGCATCGACCAGCCGCCCGGCAGGATACGCGGCGGCGCTCCGCACCACGTGCAGCCCGGCCCACACCAGCGGCACCGCCACCACCGACACGCCGCCCTGCTGCAGGTGCAACAAGAGCAGTGTCTCCGGCACCCGCACCGCGATGAGCAGCGCCAGCATCGCGACGGCCGACCAGTACACCGTGGCCGGAGCCGAAGGTGTCGCGTGATTCACGGTCGGCGCGACGGGCGATGCGGCTCGGTGACGCAGGGTCGAGCCGAGCACCATGAGCATCGCCACGCCGGGAATGGCACTCAGTGCCAGCACGTGGGTCACCGCGATGCCGCTGCTGAGGCAGGCCCAGGCGAGCAATGAGCCGACCACCGCGCCGCCGTGATCGAAGGCACGATGGAAGCCGAACGCCCTTCCCCGCTCCCCCGGCTCGACCGCCTCGGCGAGCATCGCGTCGCGTGGCGGCGAGCGGAGCCCCTTGCCGACCCGGTCGAGCACCCGCAGGCCGATCACCACCGGCACCACCCTCGCCAGTGCCATCAATGGCCGGGCAACCGCGGCCACCACGTAGCCGAGGAACACCAGTGGCCCCCGGCGATCCGAGCGGTCGGCGAGGCGCCCGGAGGCAACACGCAGCAGTGCCGCGGTCAGGTCGGCGGCGCCGTCGAGCACCCCCAACGCGACAGCCGGCGCCCCCAGTGACCCCACCAGGAACGCCGGCAACAGCGGATAGACCATCTCGCTCGCGGCGTCGTTGAGCCCGGAGACCCAACTCAGCCCGCGCACGGTCGCGGGGAGCGGCTTGGGCGTCAGGCGCCCACCGACCATCGTGCCAGGGCCACCGCCAGACCACCGCCCGACAACGCGTGCCGAAGGAAGGCCGCGGGGTCGCCGCCGTCCTCGGCGAACCATCCTTGCCACGCCTCGTGCGCCAGTGCAGCGGCCAGCGCCTCGAGCGGGGCACCGGCCACCTCGGCGACCAGGTCGCGGGCCTGGTCGGCGTCGAGCGCCGCCGCGCCCTCGGCCCAGGTGGCGAGCTCGTCGGGACCGGCACGGCGCGACTGCAGGGCGAGATCGGCCTCGGCGGCCGCCGCATCGCGCACGGCCAGTGCCGCCGACGCGAGGCGACGCTCGGGAGAGCCGAGTACCGCCGTCTCCCGGAGCAGCGCTGCCACGGTGCGCTGCCAGCCGTGGCGGACTCCGGGTGCCACGAGCAGGCGACGCACCGCGCGGGGTTGCAGCGCGCGCGCCGCCTCGAAGATCGCCGCTGCGTGGGCGCGCACCGCCCAGGCAGCGAGCGTGGCGCGATCGGTGACGTCCGGCGCGGGCGGCGGCGATGTGGCGACCGCGGTGATCCCCAGTTCGCCGAGTGCGACGGTGATCCGTTGCCACTCGTCGTGCCAGGCGTCGAGCCGCTCGAGGGACTCGAGCTCGGCGAGCTCGGGAAGCGCATCGACCGCGCGGCGCCACTCGGTGCCGTAGCCGAGTTCCTCGGCGGCGGCCACCAGCGAACGTTCGACGCCGGTGCGGCGCAGCTCGAGCACGCGGTTGGTGCCGGTGAGCCCGACCGGGTCGGCCGAGAGGAGGGCGAGCCGGGCCAGGACCGGGTCGGGACCAAGCCCGATCGGCATCGCGGCGTCGCCTCGCGCCTCCTCGACCAGCCAGTCGCGATGCTCGGCCACGGCCTGCAGCGCCGCGGCGAGCAGCGCCTCGTCCTCGATCCGTTCCGAGGTGACGTCGAGCCGCTCGGCCAGGCCCTCGAGCGCGCGCTGCGCCGCGGCGACCTGGAACAGTGCGGCGGGACGGTCCTCGGCACGGAGGGCTGCGAGGAAGCCGGGCAGCTCGGCGACCCGGGCCCGGAGCGCGGCGGAGCGCACCGCATCGAAGTCCTCGCCGAGGAGCATGTCGAGCGCCGCGTTGGCGTGTCGCAGGCCGATGCCGGGATCGGCCGACGCGCCACCGGTCGCGTCGCCGAGCCAGAGCAGGTCGCCGCGCATGGTGTTGATGAGCATGGTGCGGTCGACCTCGTCGTCGAGCGCCTCGACATGCGCGAGATCCTCCACCGCGTTGGCGATGCTCTTGAGCGCGGCGGCCTGCGCCTCGAGCCATGGCGCGTCGAAGCGGCCGAGGCGACCGTGCACTTCGGCGGGGGCCTCGTGGGGATGGCGCAGCGGATCGAGGTGCCGCGCAAGGTCGAGATATGACCCGAGGAGTTCGTCGAGCGAACTCACGATTCACCCTGCACGGTGGCGTCGCTGCCGAGGGTGGCGGTCCCGGTGAAGCCGCGAACGCTCACCCTATCGCCGAGCATCGAGTGGATCAACTCGCTCCGCTCGATGGTGCAGTTGGTGCCGGTGATGGTGTGCGACACCGTGGCATCGCGCACGGTGCTGCCCGACTCGAGCGTCACGTTGGGACCGACGGTGCAGCGCTCGAGGGTGCAGCCATCCTCGATCAGCACCGGGTCGATGATCCGGACCCCCTCCGGGGGGGCGGGATGGCGGGCGGCGCCGTGGCGCAGCAGGGTCTCGTTGGTCTCCAGCGTGGTGCCGAGCTGGCCGCAATCGTACCAGCCCTGCACCTCGGCGGTGCGGATCTTCCGGCCGCGGTCGATCATGTGCTGGAACGCGTCGGTGAGGAAGAACTCGCCCTTGTTCGCGGGCGCGGCGAGGGCGGCGTCGATCCCGGCCCAGAGCGCGTCCACGTCGCGGATCCAGTAGAGGCCGATGTTGGCCAGCCTGGAGATCGGCTCCGATGGCTTCTCGACGATCCGGGTCATGTAGCCCTGCTCGTCGGTGACCACCACGCCGAAGCGCTGGTAGTCCTCGACCTCCTTGGCCCAGATCACCCCGTCGGCGTCGGTGCGATTGACGATCGTCAGGTCGGCCTCGAACACCGTGTCGACGAAGATGATGAGCACCGGGCCATGCACATGGGGACGGGCCAGGTTCACCGCGCCGGCGGTGCCGTCCTGCACCCGCTGCTCGATGAAGCGCGACGGGATGGTGTAGCGGGTGGTGACATACTCCTCCACCTGCTCCTTGAGGTGACCGGTGATGAAGATCAGCTCCTCGACGTCGAGGCCGTCGAGCCGGTCCATGACCCAGTCCATCACCGGGCGGCCGGCGACCTTGAGCAGCGGCTTGGGAACCAGGTGGGTGTGCGGCCGGAGCCGGGTGCCCTTGCCCGCGAGGGGGATGATCACCTGCATCGGTCAGGTCCTTCCGTAGCGATCCTGGAGGCGGACCACATCGTCGAGTTCGGGAGTGGAGGCCTCGAGCACGTCGGCGTCGGCGACGGCCTCGATCGAATGGATGGTGCCGGGCGTCACGTGCACCGACTCACCGGCGCGCATCAGGCGCTCGGTCGGCTCGGCGTCGGCGTGATCCCACAGGCGCAGGATCACCTCCCCCGAGAGGACGTGCATCGTCTCGTCCTTCTGCTCATGGTACTGGCACGACAGCACGTGCCCGGCGCGCACGTGGAGCACCTTGCCCACGTATCGATCGGTGTGGGCCCAGATCAGCTCGTGGCCCCACGGCTTCTCGACCCGAAAGGGAACGTCCGGCATCAGCGCTCCGCGGGATGAAAGGAGAACGACGAGGGAATCGTGATGCACTCGCGCACGCAGGAGCCGCAGGCGACGCACCCCTCCACCTTGAGCACCGGGTGACCGGCGGCATCGATCGCCAGCGCCCGCTCCCCCACCGGACACGAGTCGGCACAGACCCGGCAGGGGCGGCCCCCGAAGGTAACGCAGCGCTCGGGGTGAAACTCGATCCGCCCCAGGCGCTCGGTGGCCCAGCCATCCTCGGGAACCAGCAGGGCGCCGGTGGGACAGGCGGCGGCGCAGGGAATGTCGGGACAGGCGCGGCAGGGGATCCGGCCCGGCTCGAGATACGGTGTCCCGGTGGCGAAGCCGCCCCGACTCGGCACCTGGAGGATCGCCCCGGCAGGGCAGACCTTCACGCACTCCGTGCAGCGGGTGCACGCGGCGAGGAACGCCATCTCGGGAATCGCCCCCGGTGGCCGGACGTAGCGCTGCTGCACCACCCGGTCCTCGGTCGCGCGGGCGGCCTGGCCCAGCATCTCGCCGAAGGCGCGACGGAAGAGCGATCGACGATCGCCGGAGAAGTCTGAGATATCGGCCACGCCGGAAGATAGCCGAGGACGGAGGGCGGAACGACGGAGGACGGAACGACGGAGGGCGGAGGATCACTGGTCTCCCTCCGCCCTCCGTCCTCCGTCGTTCCGTCCTCGGCGCAGCCTACTACAGCAGTTGGCGCCGCAGTCTTCCCAGCCGCTTGCGGACCGAGCCGTCGTAGACCTGCGAGCCGACCTTGACCACCGCCCCGCCGAGGATCGCGGGATCGACCACGAAGCCGGCGATCACGTCCTTGTCGAGTGCCTTCGCGAGGCGGGCGACGATTTCATCGCGACGGGTCGCGTCGACCTCCCGGGCGAGGGTGATCCCGGCGCGCACCCGGCCGAGCTGCTGGTCGAGCAGCTCGCGGTATTCGTCGGCGATCATGCCGAGCAGCATCTGCCGGCCCCGGTGAATCACCGCCACCAGGAAGAGGACGAACGGGCGCGGGGCGTCGTGCAATGCCTCGCTCACGATCCGCACCTTCTCCGCCTTGCTGACCCGCGGCGACATCAGCATCGCCTCGATCGACGGGGTCTCGAACGCCGCGGCGGTGACATCCATCAGGTCGCCCCAGGCCTCGGTGGCGCTCGATTGCCCGGCCAGCTCGAAGAGCGTGTCGGCATAGTTGCGGGCAATCGTGACCGCTCTCATGCCCGCTTTCCGATCTCCGCCAGGTAATCCTCGACGATCGCCCGATCGCTGCCGGCGTCGAGTTCCTTGGCGATCACCTTCCCGGCGGCGGCGATGGCCAGGTCGACCACCTCGCGTCGCAGCTCGGCCCGGGCGCGGTCGCGCTCGGCGACGATCTCGTTGCGGGCCCGGGCCAGTAGTTCCTCCTGCTCGGCCCGGGTCTTCTCGACCGCCATCGCACGCTCATGCTCGGCCGCCTGACGGGCCTCGGCGAGGATCGCCTGCGCCTCGCCGCGCGCCCCGGCCAGGAGCTCCCGATGCTCCTCCAGCACCTTGGAGGCGTCGGCATGCATCGCCCTGGCCTCCTCCAGCTGGGTCTTGATCGCCTGTTCGCGGTCGGCAGTCATCTTCACGATCACCGGGAAGACGTACTTGCTGAGCACGAACAACAGCACGCCGAAGACAATCAGGGTCCAGATCGCGAGCCCGATCGTCGGCGAGAACGGCGCCGGGAGGTTGAGCCCCCCACTGGCGGCGTGTTCGGCCTCCTGCACGAGGAGGAGCATCGGAAGCATCATGGCCAGGTGTCCCGTGGCTTAGATGAACTTGAACAGCAGGGCGAACACCAGGGCGATGATCGTGGCGCCCTCGAGGAGCACCGCGAACAGCAGGCCGGCACCACGAATGGCACCCTCGGCCTCCGGCTGGCGGGCGATCCCCTCGGCCACCTGGCCACCGATCCGGCCGAGGCCGATGCCGGCGCCGATCAGCGCGAGGCCCATGCCGATGCCGGCACCCATCGAGCCCCAGCCCGCACCGGCGGCCTTGGCAAGTTCCACGGTCTGGGCCTGCATCAGCAGATTCATGACAGTCATTGTGCGATCCATTCGCTGTGGAAGATCAGTGGTGTCGTCCGCATCGCTCGCAAGGTGGTCCCGTCTCTCCCGGAACGGGGCACCAGCGGTGGCAACCAGCGGGCCGGAGCCCAGTCGCCAGGACGGTGACGGTCACCGTCTTGTGTCCGGCCGCCACGGGATGCGCGGGGATCGGCCGGGAAGTGAGTCCTGATCGTGCGACGTGGTGCGGATCGCTCTTCCTCACCCTCAGGACTCAGGACTCAACCTAGTGTTCGTGCTGCATCAACCCGATGAACACCGCGGTCAGCAGCGCGAAGACGTACGCCTGCAGGAACGCCACGAAGATCTCCAGGCACATCACGCCCAGCACGACCGCCGCCGTGGTGACGCCGATGCCGTAGCTGAAGGCCCCGAGGTGTCCGAACAGGAAGACGATCCCGAACAGCGACAGGATCACGAAGTGGCCGGCGAGCATGTTGCCGAACAACCGGATCGCCAGCGCGATCGGCTTGACCAGCTTGGAGAGGATCTCGATCGGGCCCATCACGATCGACATCACCGTCCCCATCGCGCCGTGCATCCCCGGGACGTGCGGGAAGATCGTCCGCATGTACCCCTTGGGGCCGAGCTTCACCATGCCGCCGATCTCGATCACCGCGAACGACATCACCGCCAGCGCACCGGTCACCGCCAGGTTGCCGGTGGGGGTGGCGCCCCAGGGCAGCAGGCCGAGGAGGTTGCAGGTCAGGATGAAGAAGAACAGCGTCATGATCAGCGGCGCGTAGCGCGGGCCCATCTCGTCGCCGATGTTGCTGAAGGCCATCTCGCTGCGGACCCAGAGGACCAGCGCCTCCATCGCCCCGGCGAATCCACGGGGGGCACGACCCTCGGCGCGGGCCTTCGCAACGCCGCGCGCCGTGGCCCACATCATCAGGAAGACGATCACCGCCGCCAGCATCAGGAACACCACGTGCCGGGTGGGCGACAGGTCGATGGTCAGTCCACCCAGGTGCAGCGGCTCCCAGCGCGGGAGCTCCACCTTGAACCAGGTGAAGTCCAGCTCGTGAGCGTCTCCCGTGTGATGGAAGATCATCTCCGCGATGTCGAACGGTCCGTCCTCGGTCTTCACGCCAGTCGCGTCTCCAGCCAGAGCAGGGGAAGCAGGGTCCCCAGGTACCCGAGGGCCGCCGGCCCCGGAGGGAAGGTGACCCGATCAATCGTCATCGCCACGCCCATCACGGCCACCCCACCGATCCGGAGCACCATGCCGATCGCGTAGACCCGCAGCCGGTCGGGGGTGGCCCTTACGCCCAGCCGCCGGACCAGCCGGGCCGCGAACAGCTGGATCACGGTCGCCAACCCCCCGAACACCACTGCGGCGGTCACCGCCGCCTGCCCCCAGAGGAGCCAGGCGAGCCCGGCGATCGCCGCGGTGCACGCCACCCCGAGCCGCAGGCGGCGGAGCTGCTCAGCCGCCGTCGCCCCTCCCGGTGGTCTCGCCGCGGACCCGGACGTACATCCAGAATCCTCCCAGCCCCATGCCGGCGAAACTGCCCAGAATCGTGAACAGGGGCACCGTGCCGAGCCGCTTGTCGAGCCAGAAACCACCCAGCGCCCCGCCGGCCAGCACCAGGGCGAAGGTGATGCCCACGGCCAGGAGGGAATACCCCTCCCCCATGTCGCGCACCGAGTCGTTCCGCTGCCCCTTCACGGCGGCGGAAAGTACGGGCTTGTGAAATGTTTCGCAAGCGATCCGGAGGGGCGGAAACCTGCCCGGAAACGGGCCGTATCGGGACCATATAGATTGCGGCTCCGGCTGGCTGTCTTCCCGACCGAGCGCCACAGGCGCGAGTGGAGGGTCCTGCTTGCCTGAGAAGCAGATCCCTCGACTCTGGCGGCTTTCCCTCGCGCTGCTCGGGACAGGCAGCCGCCGCCGCTCGGGATGACAGCTGGCGGCACGGCCATGGGACCCGATCAACCGTACCTAAGTCCTTGTCGTACAATCCTCAGGACTCACGACTCACCTCTCACGACTTGGCCATGACTGCCACCCACGCCCCCGACGACGTCTCCCAGCTCCGCTCCCTCGCCTCGGCGGTGGAGGCGCTCCGCACCCAGGTGGCCGAGCGGGTGGTGGGCCAGCACCAGGCGGTCAACGGCATCCTGACCGCCGTGCTGGGTGGCGGTCACGCCCTCCTCGTTGGTGTCCCTGGCCTGGCCAAGACGCTGATGGTCTCCACCGTGGCCGAGGCGCTGAACCTCTCCTTCAATCGGGTGCAGTTCACCCCCGACCTGATGCCGGGCGACATCACCGGCACCGAGCTGGTCGAGGAGGACCCGGCCACCGGCCGGCGGAGCTTCCGGTTCGTCGAGGGGCCGATTTTCGCCCAGGTGGTGCTGGCCGACGAGATCAACCGCACCCCACCCAAGACCCAGGCGGCGCTGCTCCAGGCGATGCAGGAGCACCACGTGACGGTGGCCGGGCAGACCTACAAGCTGCCGGCACCGTTCTTCGTGCTCGCCACCCAGAACCCGATCGAGCAGGAAGGCACCTACCCGCTCCCCGAGGCGCAGCTCGATCGCTTCATGCTCGAGATCCGGCTCGGCTATCCGAGCCGCAACGAGGAAGAGGAGATCGTCGCCCAGACCACCGGGTCGCGGCTCGCCGCGGTGCAGCCGGTGCTCGACGGCAGCCAGTTGAGCGCGATGCAGGCGCTGGTGCGGCGGATCCCGGTGAGTGAGTCGCTGATCGCGCGCGCGGTGCTGCTGGCGCGGATGACCCGGCCGGCCGAGGCCGAGGCGCCGCCGCTGATCCGCGAATACGTGGAGTGGGGCGCCGGGCCGCGCGCCAGTCAGTACCTGGTGCTTGGCGCCAAGGCGCGCGCCGCGATGGATGGCCGGCCCCAGGCCGACCTCGACGACGTCAAGAGCGTCGCGCCGCGACGTGCTGCGCCACCGGGTGATGACCAACTTCGCCGCCGAGGCGGCCGATCGCACCGCCGAGGACGTGGTGGCGGAGCTGATCGACGGGGGTGGGTGGGCGAAGTAGCTGTCACCCTGGGCGCAGCGAGGGGGCGGAGTTGTCCGAAGACGACACTCCGCCCCCTCGCTGCGCTCAGGGTGACAACCGCAAGCCTGCCTGTCTCGAAGCGGCGCCCCTACAGGGCGCCCGCCACCCACTCCTTGAGCGTCGTCGGCTTCACCCCGAACCGCTTGGCCGTGGCCGCGATGTCGACGTCGTAACCCGTCGCATCGAACCACTCCAGCATCAGTGCCAGATCCTCGCTGAAGCCGCGCACCTGCTCGATCGGGATCTGCTGGAAGGTCACTTCGCGCCCGAGCGCCGCGCCGAAGATCTTCGCCGCCGCGGGCATCGTCATCTCGTCGCCGGCGATGTCGAAGGCGACGCCGTTGAGCGTCTCATGGTCCTCGAAGGCGCGCAGGGTGTACTCGCCGATGTCGCGCGAGGCGATCATCTGCAGCGTGGTATCGGGCTTGATGCCGAGCGCCAGGGTGCCGTTCTCGATCGCCTGCCGGCCGTCGCCCTGCAGGAAGTTGTCCATGAAGAAGACCGGCCGCACGATCGTGAACGACGGAAAGCCGAGCTCGCGCACCACCTGCTCGACGCGGAACTTGTTGTCGAAGTGCGGGATGCCGGTGGTGCGGTCGGCATCGGCGACCGACGCGTACACATAGTGCTGCACCCCGGCGTCCTTGGCCAGCTTCGCGAAGCGCTTCCCCTGCTCCTCCTCCAGCGCCACGCCCGCGGTCCAGGTGTCCTGCACCGCGAAGGCGCCCCAGGCGCCGGCGAGCGCCGCCTTGAGTGACGCCTCATCGTTGAGGTCGGCCTGCGACCACCTCGGCGCCGGCCCTGGCAAGTGCCTTGGCGGCTTCCGATTGGGGATGACGCGTCATCGCCCGCACCTTGTGCCCGGCGGCGAGCAATGCCGCCGCGGTGGCGCCGCCCTGCCGGCCGGTCGCGCCACTCACCAGGATCATGTCGGTTCCCTTGTGCATCTCACTGCTCCTTCGTTGCCATCGGTGGTTGTTCGGCGACCGCCTCGATCACGTCCTCGAGGAGTGCCAGGAGTTGCGCCAGCCGGTCGACGCCGAGGGCATCGGCCAGCCGCACGGGGTGGGTCTTCATGCTGCGATCGAGGAGGGCGAGCGTCTCACCGCCGGCAGCCGAGAGGTGCACCCGCACCACCCGTCGGTCGGCGCTGTCGCGCTCCCGCTCGGCGAGGCCCGCCTTCACCAGCCGGTCGACCAACCGGGTCACGTCGGGATCGCGGTCGATCATCCGGGCGGCGATCTCCCCGCAAGGGAGCCCTGCCGCTCCGGCACCGCGGAGGATCCGCAGCACGTTGTACTGGGCCGGAGTGATCCCCGCCTCGCGCCGCAGCTCGCGGGTGAAGGGCTCCATCACCCGGGCGTTGGCCACCTGGAGGGCGACCACCACTTCCTGCTCGACCGAGTCGAAGGGGCGGGTCTGCTTGAGGACCTGCTGGAGGCGTTCTGACATGACGCAATAATAGTCGTTTCAAGGAATATCGTCAAGCCGAACAATATCCGACGTTGTAGCTCGGTTGGCGCCCGGCATATTTGGGCACCACCAAAGGACGGCGAATGGCCACAAGCACCACCACCCTCTCGGTCCGGCTCCGGGACGAGACCAAGGCGGCACATACCCGCGCCGAGCGGAGCGGGATCATGCGGGCGCTGCTCACGGGGACCCTGCCCCGGGAGGGGTATGCCCGGCTGCAGGCCAACCTGCACCATGTCTATGTGGCGCTGGAGGAGATGCTGCGGGTCCATGCCGACCACCCGGCGGTGGCGCCGATCCATGATCCGCGCCTCGAGCGGGTCCGGCCACTGGAGCGGGATCTCGAGATCATGACCGGCCCCGGGTGGCGGGTCGAACTCCCGATCACCGAGGCGGCCCGGCAGTACGCCGACCGGATCCGCGAGGCGGCGGCCCTCGACCCGGCGCTGCTGGTGGCCCACAGCTACACCCGCTATCTGGGCGACCTCTCCGGCGGTCAGATCCTGCATCGCTTCGCGGCGAAGCTCCTTCCTGCCGAGCAGCAGGGGGCGATGGCGTTCTACGAATTCCCCGGGATTCACGACCCCGACACCTACAAGCAGCGCTACCGCGCCGCACTCGACGCGCTCGCGGTGGATGAGGGAGAGGCCGACCGGATCGTGGCGGAGGCGCTCAGGGCGTTCGACCTGAACTCGGCGCTCTTCGAGGCGCTCGGCTAGTTCAGCTGCGGCGGAAGAGCCGGGCCGGCCCGTCGTGTCGCACCAGCTCCCGCTCGAACCGGAATCCCAGCTTGGCCAGCACCCCTTCCGACCGATCGTTCCCCGGGGTGACGACCGCCGTGAGCGAGGTCCACCTCCCCAGCCGCTCCGCCTCGACCAGGAAGGCACCGGCGGCCTCGGTGGCGAGTCCCTGCCCCCACCAGGCGGGCAGCAATCCGTATCCCAGCTCCAGTTCGTCGACCCCGTCGAGCGGCATGACCCGGAGCCCGCCGAGCCCGATCGGCGCGTCGCTCTCGAGGTCGCGGAGCAGCCAGAAGCCGAAGCCGTGCCGCTCCCAGTGCGCGTCGTGGACCTGCAGGTAGGTGATGCTCGACGCCTCGTCGCGACAGCCGCCGATCAGCGCCATCATCGCCTCGTCCTGATGAAAGACGCGGACGGGCACCAGGTGCCGCGGGCCGAGACGCTCGGCACGGAGCCGGGCGGTGGTGAACGACTCGGCGACCCGCACCGCCGCGCCGGTCAGGGAACCGCCGTCGGATGCGGTCGGAGGACGAAGAGCCCCTCCTGCATGCTGCTGACGATCACGTTGCCGCTGGGATAGAACGGCCACGCGCTCCACGCGCCGGAGAAGCCCGCCGCGTTGCTGCCATAGGGAGTGGTGTCGAAGTGGCCCACCTCGCGCGGCACCTTGGGGTCGCTGATGTCGATCACCCGGAAGCCGGCCTGGTAGTTGGCCTGGTACATCCGGTTCCCCTTGACGTAGAGGTTGTGGTCGGTGGCACCGTCGGGGCCGAGGTACGTGCCGATCATCACCGGGTCATCGAGGTCGGAGACGTCCCAGATCATCGTGCGGGTGCGCTGGGTGGTGCCCACCAGCTCGTCGAGTTCGTCGTCGAGATAGAAGTAGTGCTGGTCGTCGGTGAGCCATCCCTGGTGGATGTACGCCGCGCCAGGATAGCTGCCTCGGCCCAGCGCCACGGGATTGGCCGGGTCGGTGGCGTCGACCATCCGGAGCGCGGTCTCGTTCGACGCAAGGCAGATGGTGTGGTCGCGGTACCGGGTGTCGGGACCGTGATAGTGGGTGCACTGCACGTCGTGGGTGCGCCCCGGCGAGATCAGCCCCTCGGTGTCGGTGAAGCATCCGGCGAACTTCGGGTTGACCGGATCGTGCACGTCCACGAAGTGCAGCCCGCCGCCGCACGTGTTGCCGCCCGAGCTCACCGACACCGGGATGGCCAGCGCGGCGGTGGTGTCCATCGCCAGGTTGTGGGCGCTGGCGATGCCGTGGTACACGGCATCGGGCGTGAACTCCCGCGGCGGCCCGCTCACGCCGCGCAGTCGCCGCAGGTCGAACACCATCAGGCCGTGGTCGCCCGCACCATCGCCGGTCATGAAGACGTGATCGCGGTAGGTCTTGATGTCGCGCGCGCCGCTGGGGTTGGCCGGCATGATGCCGACGACATGGGGTGCCGCGGCATCGGTGATGTCCACGAACACCAGGCCGCCGGTGCGCCCGACGAGGGCGTACTCATGCGAAGTGGCGGGATCGGTCCATCCCCAGATGTCGCTCACCCGCTCGGTCGGGCCGCCGCCCAGTGCCTCGATGGAGAGGAACGACTCGAGGTCGACATCGTCGCAATCGAAGCCGTCGGCCTGGCCGCCCTGGCAGCGCACCGCGCCAGCGGTCATCGTCGCGGGTCCCGGATCGGGAGCGAGCTCGGCCGCGGGGCCGAAGCCGTCGCCGGATCGGGAGAAGACCCAGACCCGACCGCGGCCACCGACCGCGGACGGCGCGCCGACCGCGACCGAGCCATCGCCGATGGCGAGCGCAGCCCCGAACGAGGTCCGGTCGGCGCCGACCGGCGGCGCCAACTCACCCACCGAGTTCCAGCGACCATCGACAAGGTGAAAACGCGTCACTCGTCCGGCCGCCGGAGCACCCACCAGCATCTTGTCGCGCTCGATCGCGAGGACGGCACCGAACCCCTCGCCGTCGCCCTTGATTCGTTGCTGCTCGACCCAGCGAGTGCCCGTCGAACGCGAACATCACCACCAGTCCGGCGCCGGGAGCCCCCACGGCGAGTCGGTCGGTGTCGTAGGCGAGCGCGCTGCCGAAGCCCGCGCGCGCCGGGAGGTCGGCGGATGCCAGGGTCGCAACCACCACCGCCGCGCCGCCACCGCGTCCCACGACCGAGACCTGGCCTCTCCCATCGCCGTCGAGCGGCGCGCCGACGAAGAAGGTCGAGTCGCCCATTGCCACGGCGGTTCCGACCCCCGGCCCCTTGGCGAGCTCCACCGGGATCGGGTGCCACACCGTCCCACCGTTGTGGTAGAGACGCGCCTCGTTGCCGTAGCCGATCGCCACGAAATCGCCCCGGGCGCTCACCGCGCGGGGGAGCGGCCGGAGGATCTGCATCACGGTCGAGAGGGTCACCTCGGGTGCGCCGGTCGGCTCGGGACCAAGGGTGATCCCGGGGTGGTCGACCCAGCCATCGTCGCCCGGCTGCCATGCGTGGGCGCCCCAGTGACCGTAGGGATCGCCGCCGCCGACCAGCAGCAGCTTGCCGGCGACCGCCAGCGACGCCGAGAGCGCCAGGCCACGCTCCACCGCGCCCGGGGCATGGAGCACCTGCCGCCTGGTCCAGCCATCGGCCGAGCGAGCGTAGACCAGTACCGCGGCGGGACCGCGGGCTGGAGCGCTCTTGACGACCATCAGTTCGGGGCCGGAAAAGGCGACCGCCGCACCGAAAAAGTCCTGGTCCTGGGCGGCGAGGGGCGCGGCGAAGGTGGCCAGCGCCAAGGCGGCGTGGATGATGCGGGACATCGGGCGTCTCCGGGGAAGAATCTCCGTAGATCTAGCCCGGCTGGGGCCCGACCGCGAGTTGCCGGTGACCCCGGACCCTCCCGGGGGGTCCCACTCATGTAGCTTTCCCCGCACCACCCCGCCTCATCCGGAGCAGGAATGTCTGCCAGCCGCTCAACCGGCCTCGTCGCCGTCGTCGCCCTCGTTGCAGCCTGCGGAGGATCGACCGGCAACCCGACCCCGATCACCCAGGGGGGGACCGGCCGCATCGCCATCACCCCCGGCGCGATCGACTTCGACGCGCTCGGCCTCAGCGCCCAGCTGAGCGCCGCGGTCAAGGACGACCAGGACCAGCCGGTGTCCGGAGCCCAGGTCGCCTGGTCGTCGAAGCACACCGGGGTCATCCAGGTCAGTGCCGGCGGCATGGTCACGGCGATCGGCAACGGCACCGACACGGTGGTGGCCACGTCGGGCGGCGTGAA
This sequence comes from uncultured Gemmatimonadales bacterium, assembly GCA_963847895.1. Taxonomy (GTDB): domain Bacteria; phylum Gemmatimonadota; class Gemmatimonadetes; order Gemmatimonadales; family GWC2-71-9; genus Palsa-1233. The sequence goes on along the minus strand of CAWKBO010000009.1, from coordinate 451,130 downwards.
GGCACTCCTCGAGGTGCATGTGCAGCAGGTGCCGGCCGAGGTGGCGGTGACGCCGGCGCTCACGACCCTCACGGTGCTTGGCGGCAACGCCTCCCTCACGGCGGCGGTGAAGGATCGCAACCAGCGGAGCATCGCCGGCGCCCCGGTCACCTGGAGCTCGAGCAATCCGGCGGTGCTGCCGGTCGATGCCAGCGGGAAGATCGTGGCGGCCGGCGTCGGCACCGCCGTGCTGCACGCCACGAGCGGGACCCTGAGCGGCGACGCCAACGGGATCGTTTCACTCTCCGGTCCGGTCGGCAATGCCGTGGTGGGCGGCGAGGTGCCGTGCACCAGCGGCTTCGCCGGGGCATTCCCGTGCAGCAACATCTCGCTCCTCTCGTACCTGCCGCTCGGTGGCCTCGGCATCGGCAACCACACCAGCGAGCTCAACGACCTCTGGGGCTGGACCGACGCGAGCTCGGGCAAGGAGTACGCCCTCGTGGGCCGGACCGACGGGCTGGCGTTCGTCGACCTGTCGACTCCCACCGCCCCGCGCTACCTCGGCTACCTGCCGATGACCAGCGGCGCCCACGAGAACTACTGGCGCGACGTCAAGGTCTACCACGACCATGCCTTCGTGGTCTCCGACGGCGCCGGGCCGCACGGGATGCAGGTCTTCGACCTGCACCAGCTCCGCACCGTGACCACCCCGCAGGTGTTCAGCGCCGCCACGACCTACCGCGGCGTCGCGAGCGTGCACAACATCGCCATCGACGAGGCCTCGGGCTACGCCTACCTGGTGGGATCCAACTCGGGTGGCACGACCTGCGGCGGCGGGCTGCACATGGTCGACATCCGGAACCCGACCGCGCCGACCTTCGCCGGCTGCTTCGCCGACGTGGCCACCGGTCGCTCGGGCACCGGCTACACCCACGATGTCCAGTGCGTGATGTACACCGGCCCCGATGCCACCTACACCGGCCACGAGATCTGCTTCGGCTCCAACGAGACGGCGCTCAGCATCGCCGACGTGACCAACAAGGCGATGCCGACGGCGCTGTCGCACGCCGGCTACCCGGGGGTGGCCTACACCCACCAGGGGTGGCTCAGCACCGACCAGCGCTGGTTCTTCACCAACGACGAGCTCGATGAACTGAGCGGTTCCGCCGGCGGCGGCACCCGGACCCTCATCTGGGACGTGTCGGATCTCGACGACCCGCTGCTGGTGGCGCAGTACCATGGCCCGACTACCGCGACCGACCACAACAACTACGTCTACGGCTCCCGGATGTCCGCGTCGAACTACCAGTTCGGCGTGCGGGTGCTCAACGTGGCCGACCCGGTGCACCCGACCCAGGTGGGCTTCTTCGACACCGCGCCGGAACTGCCCAACGTGCCGGGCTTCGGCGGGTCGTGGAGCAACTATCCGTTCTTCGCGAGCGGCATCCTGGTGGTGACCAGCAGTGCGGAAGGGTTGTTCGTGCTGAGGGCGAACTGAACAGGGTGAATGGTGAATGGTGATTCGTGAATGGGGGCTCCGCCGAGAACGCGGTTCCCATTCACCATTCACCATTCACGATTCACCATTTCCCATTCACCATTCACAATTCACCATTCACCATTCACCACGCAGCACCGAGTACACCACGTGGTCCCGATAGGCGCCATTCACGAAGTGTGACTGGCGCCTCGTTCCTTCCAGCACCCCGCCGATCCGCTCGGCGACCGCCCGCGACGGCTGGTTCTCCACCCGGCACTGGAACTCGATCCGGTTGACGCCATCGGCGAACATTTGCACCAGCACCGGCCGGAGCGCCCGGTGCACCAGCCCACGCCCCCGCGCCGACGGCACCAGCCAGTAGCCCAGCTCGGCGACCCGGTGCACCGGGTCGTTCGACCAGCAGACGATCCCGCCGACCAGCGACTCCGCGTCGAAGATGCCGAGATGGAAGCCGTGGCCGGCTCGTTCGCGCTCGGTGGCGGCGGCGATGAAGCCCGCTGCGGCTGCGGCATCGGTGATCGTGGCCGACCAGCGAAGCCACGGATCGAAGGCATCGCGATCGCCCTCGATCGCGTCGTGGAGTGCCACGGCATCCTCGGCCGTGAGCGAGCGGAGGGTGGTGGCATCGGGGCCCGGGAGGTGCATGGGGCTCAAGGCGTCGAGAGGACGAAGACGTTGCCGTCGGGATCCTTGAAGATCGCAGCGGTGCCCCAATCGGCCTGCTCCGGCTCCTGCACGAATTCCACCCCCTTGGCCTTGAGCTCGGCGGCGGTGGCGAAGACGTCATCGGTCATGAAGGTCACGTTCATCATCCCGCCGATCATCGCCTCCTGCCCCTTCATGGTGAAGAGCACCAGCTTGGTGTCTGCCCGCGGGAACCCGAGCTCGATCCAGCGCTGGGTGCCGTCGAATGGCGCGTCGGTGATCACTCGGCAGCCGAGCTTGGTGGTGTAGAACTCGAGCGCGCGGTCCTGGTCGGTCACCGGGATGCTGGCGAACTTGATGCCCTTGATCATCGGGAAGTCCTGAGGAGTGAGTCCTGAGTCGTGAGGGAGGCCTGGCGCATTGGCTATCGTCTATCGTCTATCGTCTATCGTCTATCGTCTATCGTCCATCGTCTATCGTCTATCGTCTATCGTCTATCGTCTATCGTCTATCGTCTATCGTCTCCAACGATGCCGCACCTCCATCTGGCGCACAACGCGTGCAATCGCTACTATGGCAGCGACTGCCACAGGAGGCAATGCTGATGACCGCTGTGTTGCTCGATCCCTACATCGTCGATGTGCTGATGCCCGACCTGGTGGGGCACGACCGGCAGCCGTCGGCGTTCCTGGTCTACCTTCACCTCTGGCGTCGCACGCATGGCGAGCGACAGCGGTCGGTGCAGGTGGCGCTGGGCGACCTGGCCGAGGCGACCGGCCTCTCCAAGCGCGGCATCCAGGATGCGTTGTCGTGGCTCGCCAAGCGACAGCTGATCGTCGGCGAACGGAGGGGTGCCACAGCGATCGCGAGCTTCACGGTGCTGGAGCCGTGGCGGCGGTGACTAGGGGGAGGACGCCGGGTCGGGGACGGGGACGAGCTGGAAGGGATAGGAGATGTCGGTGACGCCGACCAGCAGGTCCAGCGAACAGAAGACCTCGTCACTGATCGCCTGAACGCACCACGGACCGACGGCCGGCATGGTCCGCACCCGGTATGGCGTGAGTCCTTCGGCCACGAAGGTCAGTTCTGCCCCCCAGGCCGAGGCATGGATCCGGCCGTTCCGCAGCACGTACAGGTCGAACGACTCACCCACGGCGATCTCCGGCCCCACGGCCCACGGGAAGTCGATCAGCATCGGCTCGGGCGAGTCGGACACGCTCCCCGTATGGCCCCAACACCAGACCCGGTGGTCGAGATCCGAACCGCACGCCAGATCCAGCCCCGCACTGATCCGCTCGAATCGGTGGCCGCCGCTCACGGGGACCATGCCGTCGTGTGGTCGCGTGTCGCCAACGCCGAGTTGGCCATACCCGTTGTCGCCCCAGCACCACGCGGCACCTTCGAGATCGATGCCACAACCGAAGTGGTAGCCACCATCAATCATTGCAAAGGGCCGATCGGACAGCGCCGTCACGGTGGCCGTGGCAGAACCACGTTGGGACCAGCACCAGATCCGCTGATCCGGATCCCCGCGCCCGCACACGGTACCGCCGGACCAGGCCGGTTCGATCGTGGTCAGGTCGAGGAGCGGCGGTGCGTTGGTGATACGGTGCCACGGCTCGTCGACCTCCGCTGATCGGCACCATGCGGAGGCAGTTGTATCGAGCATGCACAGCACCGAATAGCCCGGCACGAGGACCGCCGGCACCGCCGGCAGGGGAACGTCCACCGGCTGGCGGGCACCGCGACCGAAGACGGACCACGGGCCCCAACACCAGAGCCGACCGCCCCGGAGCCCGCAGCCGAAGTTCCGTGAGGCAACAACGGTGTCGGCTGTGAAGGCATGGGCATCGGTGGTCATCCGGCGGCCATCGAACCCGACGGCATCTGCGCGCAGAGCGTAGCTGCCCGACGGACCATTGACGGCCCCGAATGACAGGTTGTCATAGCGCGGCAGCGTCCACCGGGCCCTCGCGATCCCCACCACGTCGGTCACCGAGTCGTAGGGCTCCACCGTCCCGTCGCCACTCCACGTCACCGGCCAGCCGACGATCGGGGTGCCGTCGCCGGCGGTGAGCCGGATCGAGACGGTGTCGAAGCGCTGACCGGGTACCGACACCGCGCCGGGTCCGTGGAGCACTGTGAGCTCCGCCGGCACCGGCGGTGCCACCGGGTCGCTGCAGGCGGCGAGCAGGGCGGCCAGGACCGTGATCGCGCTGAACCTCACGGCGTGACCGACGCCGGGTCGGGGACGGGGACCACGTCAGCGGTTAGGGCACTCGTGTCACCACCGCCGTGCAGCAGGATCCAGGAACAGTAGACCTCTCCGTCGGTGGCACGGATGCAGCTCTGGCCCCGACCCACCACGTCGGCCACCTTGATCGCCGCGATGTTCCTGAACAACGGCAACCGTGCCCCCCGGAACCAGGTGCGAAGCTCGCCAGCGACGATCGCGTGGAGTTCCCATACGCTGCCCATCACAATGTCCGGCCCGACGATGCCCGGATCGGGAATCAGGCTCGGGGTCCGGATCTCGCTGAGCTGGGGCCCGAATCCCCAGCAGTACACCCGGTGGTCGACCGCCGACCCGCAGGTCGCCGTGTTGGTGGCGGTGACCCTCTCGAACCGGAGCCCACCACTCACCGGCACCGGGATCGCCGAATCGGTCGCACCCCCGTCACCCAGCTGACCGCGATCGTCGCGCCCCCAGCACCACGCCGTGCCATCGTCGGTGAGTCCGCAGGCATGTCCATCGCCGACAGCCAACTGGCTGAACGCGAGGCTCCCGATGTACCCACCATCAACGTCACCCGATTCCGTGAAGGTCCAGCACCAGGGCCGGTTATCGGCTCGCGCAAGGCCGCAGAAATACGCGGTGGCAGGCCAGAGGTCGGATTCGCCATCGAGCCCACGAAGCGGCGGCGCACCGGTGAGCATCCGCATCGACGCCGGGCCGTGGTCGGCGAGCACGCACCAGGTGAGACCGCCTTGATCGAGAATGCACATCGCGCCACCGCCCACGAGCACCTCACTCGGCACACGTCCCGCAGGGAGTGGGAATCGATGTGGACGTCTCGTGTCCGGCTCACCGCGAGGATAGGGAACCGCGCCCCAGCACCAGAGCTCGCCCGACGTGATACCGCATCCGTAGTCGAAGGCCGCGTCGAGACGGTCCACCCGAAAGGCGTGGGCATCAGCCGTGACACTCCGACTTGCCACACCAACCGCCGTGGCCGTGATGGTGAACTGCCCCGAGGGACCGGGCAGCGAGAACGGGTCCGCGATCGGCACGAATCTGGGCAGCGTCCACCCGGCCCGCGCGATGCCCACCACGTCGGTGACCGAATCGTAGGGTTCCACCACGCCGTCGCCACTCCACGTCACCGGCCAGCCGACGATCGGGGTGCCATCGTCGGCGGTGAGCCGGATCGAGACGGTGTCGAAGCGCTGGCCCGGCACCGACACCGCGCCGGGTCCGTGCAGCACGGTGAGCTCCGCCGGCACCGGCGGCGCGACCGGGTCGCTGCAGGCGGCGATCAGGACGAGGCCGCCAAGGATCGGTGTCAGGCGCACAGGGAGCTCCGGATGCAGGGGGAACCGGACTCTCAGGGGACCCGATGGGACAGCCCACCGTCACTTTTCGCAACGCCACAGCCTGTCGCCCGTCGCTGTTCGCCTGTCGCCTGTCGCCTGTCGCCTGTCGCCCGTCGCTGTCCTGTCGCCTGTCGCCTGTCACGGCAGCGTGTAGTCGAACTCCCACGAGTGCACGCCGTTGGCGATGGTGAGCAGGAAGGTCCCGGCGATTCCCGCCAGCGCACCGGCTCCCGATCCCGGCACCACGGCGATCTCGAGCGTCGGCACCTGATTGAGCATCACGCCGCGATGCATCAGCATGAAGCTGCCCTCCCGGCCCTCCAGCGTGCCGGTGATCCGCTCGATTGCCACATAGGCGCCGCTCCCCCGGGGGTCGCCGCCGGAGAGCATCTCGCCCGAGCCGGTGCCGGAAATGTCGCCCTGGAAGACCTTGGCGATCGCGAACCGACCGACGCCGGCATCGGCGTCGTGCGACTCGATCGGGACAACCTTGACGTCGAAGGTGCCGTGGGCCATCGGGAACTCCTGACCGGCCGGAATGGGGGTGAATGGTGAATGGTGAATGGTAAATCGTGAATCGTGAATGGGCCTGCCCGGACATGGACCCCCAATTCCCCATTCACCATTTACCATTCACCATTCACCGGGAGTATCATCCCCGTTCCCCGTCTCCGGATCGGCACCATGCCCCGTTGCCCCACCGCCCTCGCGCTGGCCCTCGTCGCCCTCCTCCCCGCCGCACTCGTCGCCCAGCAGGGCGGCAGGGCCGAGCCGGTCTTCAAGGACGGCCAGGCGCAGATCGTCCCCGCCTTCGCCGACACCACCACCTGGGTCCGCCAGGAGCTCTGGGTCGAGACCGGGTTCGACAGCGACGGCGACGGCAAGCCCGACCGGATGCACGTGGACGTGACCCGTCCCGGCCCGACGGCCACCCAGGGGCTCAAGGTCCCGGTGATCTACGAGACGAGTCCCTACTTCGCCGGCACCTCGGGCGACCGCGCCTTCATGTGGGACGTGCACCAGGAGATCGACCAGCCGCCGCCGACGCGCACCTCGCAGCCACCGGTCAACACCCGGTCGACCTCGCCGCGGATCTCCGCCGCGCAGGTCAACACCTGGGTGCCGCGCGGCTTCGCCGTGGTCCACTCCGAATCGCCGGGCACCGGCCTATCGCAGGGCTGCCCGACGGTCGGCGGCACCAACGAGGAGCTGGCGCCCAAGGCGGTGATCGACTGGCTCAACGGTCGCGCCAAGGGCTACACCACCGTCGACGGCAACGAGGAGGTCAAGGCCACCTGGACCACCGGCAAGGTGGGGATGACCGGCACGTCGTACGACGGCACCCTGCCGTTGGCGGCCGCGACCACCGGCGTGAAGGGTCTCGAGGCGATCATCCCGATCTCGCCCAACACCTCCTACTACCACTACTACCGCTCCAACGGCCTGGTGCGGCACCCCGGCGGCTGGCTCGGCGAGGACATGGACTTCCTCTACGACTTCATCAACAGCGGCAACCCGGCGCGGCGCGAGTGGTGCAACGCCCACGTCCGCGACGGCGACCTCAAGGCCAACCACGATCGGACCACCGGCGACTGGAATGATTTCTGGGCCAAGCGCGACTACTGGGGCAAGCTCGACGGCGTGAAGGCCGCCACCCTCATGGCCCACGGCTTCAACGACTGGAACGTGATGCCGATCCACAGCGTGCACGTGGCCAAGGCGCTCGAGGCGCGCGGCGTGCCGGTGCAGATGTACTTCCACCAGGGCGGCCACGGTGGCCCGCCGCCGCTGGCCCAGATGAACCGCTGGTTCACCCGCTACCTCTACGACGTGAAGAACGGCGTGGAGAACGATCCGAAGGCGTGGATCGTGCGCGAGGGCGCCTCGCCCGCCGAGCCCACGCCCTACGCCGACTACCCGCTCCCCGGCTCGGCGCCGGTGTCGCTGCACCCCACCGGCGACGGCAACGGCGTCGGCACATTGGCGATGGCAACCAGCAGCGAAGCGACGATCGGCAAGCTGGTCGACGACGTCGATTCCAACAGCGTCGCGTGGGCCCAGGCAGGGCGTTCCGACCACCGGTTGATCTACGCCACGCCGGAGCTCACCCAGCCGCTGCACATCTCCGGCGCACCGAAGGTCACGGTACGGGTCGCCGTCAACAAGCCGGCCGCCAACCTGTCGGTCTACCTGGTCGAACTGCCGTACACCACCCCGGAGCGCCGCCAGCCCGACTTCTCGCTGGTCACCCGCGGCTGGGCCGACCTGCAGAACCATGCGTCGCTGGAGCACGGTGAGCCGTTGGTGCCGGGACAGTTCTACGAGATGACCTTCGACCTCCAGCCCGACGACCAGATCATCCCCGCCGGCAAGCGGCTGGCGCTGATGATCTTCTCGAGCGACCGCGACTTCACCCTCTGGCCCGCGGCGGGAACGGAGCTGCAGGTCGATCTCGCCGGAACGACGATCTCGTTGCCGGTGGTCGGCGGCCCACAGGCGTTCGCGGCGGCGACGACCACGCCGTAGCCGCCGTCGCGATGCCGACGGCTACCCGTCCGCCGGGTCGCCGTGGAGCAGTTCGTGGACCCGCTGCCCCAGCTGGGCCGTGGTGAACGGCTTCTGCAGGAAGGGCACGTCACCCTCGAAGATCCGGTGGCGTGCCACCGAGTCGCTGGTCCAGCCGGAGAGGAAGAGGACCGCGATGCCGGGCCGCTCACGCGACAGGTGTTCGTAGAGCTCGACCCCGTTCATTCCCGGCATCACCACGTCACTCACCAGCATGTCGATCCGGCCCTCGTGGCTGCGGCTCAGCGCCAGCGCGGCCTCGCCGTCCTCGGCCACCAGCACTGCGTAGCCGAGCCGGGTCAGCATCCGCTCGCCGATCCGCCGGATCGCGGCGTCGTCCTCGGCGAACAGCAGGGTGCCCTGGCCGTGCGGCACCCCGGCGACCGGGGGCGCCGCCGCGGGGGCGGGCACGTCGGTCGCGACCGGGAAGAACACCTTCACCACGGTGCCATTCCCCGGTTCGCTGTAGATCCAGATGTCGCCGCCCGATTGCCGGACAATGCCATAGACCGTGGCGAGGCCGAGTCCGGTGCCGCGACCGCGCTGCTTGGTGGTGAAGAACGGCTCGAAGATCCGCTCCCGGGTCTCCGCGTCCATCCCCACCCCGCTGTCGGTCACCGCCAGCATCACGTACTCACCGGGCTCGAGTCCCGCGTGGCGGTCGGCATCGTCCGGGGTCACCTCCTGCACCCGCGTCTCGACCAGCAGGTCGCCGCCGTCGGGCATCGCATCGCGGGCGTTGATGGCGAGGTTGATGATCACCTGCTCCACCTGGGTCCGGTCGACCTTGACCATTCGTCCCGCCCCGTCGAGGTGAAGCCTGACGGCGATCGACTCGGGGATCAGCCGTTGCACGATGTGCACCGCCGCCTCGACCACGCCGTCGAAGTCGACCACCGACACCGTGAGCACCTGCTGTCGACTGAACGCCAGCAACTGGCTGGTGAGCTCGGCCGCCCGTTGTCCCGCATCGCGAATCTCGCTGAGGTCGCTGCGCAGCGGTGAGTCCGGTGGCAGTGATTCCATGGCGAGTTCCGCCGGGACCATGATCGCGGTGAGCAGGTTGTTGAAGTCGTGGGCCACCCCGCCCGCGAGGCGCCCGACCGCGTCGAGTCGCTGGGCCTGGTCGAGCTCCTGCTCCTTGCGCTGCAGGCGCTCCTCGACGAGTCGCGCCGGCGTGACATCGGTCGAGACCCGGACCCATTCCCGTACCTCCCCCTCGTCACCGAGCACCGGCACCCCGCGCGAGTGGAGGATGCGATACTCGCCATCCTCGCGCCGCGCCCGGTATTCCTCGTCGAACGGCTGGAGGTTCGCCACGGCCTCGAGCCAGGCCTGGTGGACGCGGGCCCGGTCGTCGGGATGGACCGCGTCGAGCCAGCCGAGCCCCTGCACCTCCGCCGACGACTGCCCCGTGAATCGTGCCACGAGGGCGCGTCGCCGCGCACCATCCCGTCGGCCGAGGTGAACCAGACGATCTGGGCACTGGCGGTGATCAGCGACCGGAGCCGCTCGTCGTTGAGCCGGAGTGTCTCGATGTGCCGCTCGGTCTGGGCGGCCAGCCCGTTGAAGGCACGCGAGACGGCGCCGAGTTCGGGATGCCCGTGCGGATCGGCACGCCGGTCGGAGGCTCCGGCCCGGAGCGCCTCCGCCGTCTCCCGCAACGACCGCAGCGGACGGGTGATCCCCCGGCCGAGCAACCACGCCGCAGCGGTCGCGAGGAGCACCAGCGCCAGGGCGATCGCCGAGAGGCGGGCCAGGAAGCTCTTGCTCGGCGCGAGTACCGTGGCCAGTGGCAGCTCGGCCACCACCAGCCACGGCGTGCCGGGAATCGGGCGACCGGCGCCGATCCGGATGGTGCCGTCGCGCGGATAGGCGGCAGCGTCGCCTGCGCGGAACACTTGCGCATCGGGTGGTGTGATGAGCTGGCGGAGGTCGGTCCACACGCCGCCATCGGACCCGAGCAGCAATTGGCCAGCGTCGCCAAGCATCGCCGCCACCGTTGTCGAGGTCGATGGGCTGCCGACAACGCGCGAGCGACGCTGCAGGTAGCCGACCACGCGACCGCCGGCCCTGACCGGCGCGACCAGATCGTAGTAGAGCAGCGTGTCGCCCAGGCGCCGGATCGTCGTGAATCCGGCGCTGTCGGTCGCGGCAGGCGGTCCGAGCCACGGCCGCAGGTCGTCGGCGATCGGCCTCGACACGATCATTGTCCCGGCCGTGTCCCAGAGGGCGATGATGCTGTTGGCCGCGTCGATGCCACGAAGGGAGTCGAGGGCAGCATTGAGGGCGGCGCTGTCGACCACCTGGCCCATCTCGATCGCCGAGACCGCCGCCGGGGCGCGGGCGGCGGCGGTGACCTGCCGGATGGCCGGCGGGACCGAGAGCCCGATCGAGGCGGCGAGGCGCTCGGCGACCCGGACCACACGACCGTCAGCAAGCTGGCGATCCTGGCTGCGTACCTGATAATAGGAAACCAGAGTCAGAACGGTCGCCAAGCTCAACAACAAGGCGGCTGCGGCGAGCGGAAGCTGGGTCTGGAGCGAGGTTCGCGGACGGAGGCTCACGGGGTACCTCCCGGGGGTATCCAAGATGATACCGCGGATCCCCGGCGAGGTTTCCGCCTATCTGCCCCCGACCCGGCTCAGCCGATCGCCCCCGCCAGCCAGTGCACCACGTTGAGAAGAAACGGGGCGTTCTGGGGTGCGGCCGGCTGGTTCATCCCGACCGGCACCCGGTTGGGGCCGGCGAGCTGGGCCGAGAACATCGCCGCCTCGCCGAAGACGGCGACGCGGCCGCGGCCGACCTCGATCGCGGCACCCTGCAGGGCGCCACGCCCCGACTCTCGCCCGCTGCCCGGGCTGAACTGCCAGGCGGTGTCGGGGTGGACCACGGTGACCGCACCGGGCGCCCGCAACAGTGGCGTGCCCGACGCGATCCGGAAGAGCTGCCCGGTGAACGACCTCACCGAGTCGATCCGTTCGGATCGGGTGCGCCCTCGGCTGATCGGGTGGTCGGCCAGGGTGGCATCGGCGCGATGGAAGTCGAAGTTGCCGTTCCGCTCGGTGGCCGAATCGATGGCGAAGCCGCCGAGCATGGTGATGCCGAACGCCTCGGCGAGCGCGGCGGTCGCCTCGCCGAACGGCATGTGGTCGGCGATCAGCAGCAGCGATCCGCCGCCCGCCACCCACTGGCGCACCGCGGCGATCTCGTCGGTGGTGAAGGCGGAAGCGATCGGTGCGATCCAGCGATATTCATCGGCGGCGCTCACCGCATTGGCGATCACCAGCATCCTGACCCCGGCGAGTGCCGCCGCGGTGAACGGCGCATCGCTATCGCGCACCCGGAAGCCATCGCGACGCAGCAACGCGGCGAAGGGGAGGTAGCGCCCGGCCGCGGTGTGGAAGTTGTGGTGGGCGGCGTCGACCAGCACCAGCGGCCCCTGCCCGGCCGGGAACGCCGGCGTGCCGACGACGGTGCGGAAGGCGGTGTCGGCCACCTGCTGACCCGACAGCGATCCGGTGAGAGCCAGGAGCAACGGCAGCGCGGTGGCGAGAGGATGTCGAGTCGGCATCGAGGCAATCAGGCCAGCGTGGCGATGCGCCGCAACCCGGTGGTGGTCAGTGTTTGGTGAGGGGCCACCGGGCGATGGTCGGGTGCCTGGCCGTTCAGTCGACGTAGGGGAGCCAGCGCACCAGCCGCACGGTGTCGCGCACCAGCGCCAGCTCCACCCACGCCACTGGCTCACGGTCGGGGCGTCGCCAGGCGACCACCACGGTGTCGCCGTCGCGGCTCTCCTCGTCCCAGTGCGGCAGCCGGTGCACGAGGTCGGCGCGAGTCGTCGTTCCCAGCCGGATCTTCCCCGGCAACCCGGCGCCGGGCGCGGTGCGCTGGGCCTCGACCAGGAAGTCGCGACCGCCGGCGCGGAGGTAGCGGTGGAGCCGCCCCGGATGGTGCAGCACGATCATCGAATCGGGCGACCCCGATTGCAGCGGCGACGCCTCCATCGCGGTCGGCGGTCCGAAGCGACTGATCGCCTCGCGCCGGGTGGCGACCCCGGTGGTGCCGTGGTCGTAGAGGGAGCGCACGGTCGCCGGCGTCCGGGTCGGCCGAGCGGGCGCCCTGCTGGGCACAGCCGACCAGCAGCGCGGTGAGCAGGGCGAAACGAATCGCTTTCGGGGAAATCATTCCGGGGCCACCACGAGGAACCGGATCCGGCGCCGGTGGCGGGCCATGAGGTAGTCGACCAGGTCGCCGAGGATCAGGTGGGGTCGGTTGCCGCCGCGGGTGATCACCCGGCAGAGCAGCAGCCGGGCGTCGCCATCCCACTCGACGTTGATGGCGCCGGGCCGGCCGGGCACCGTGCTCCGGAGCTTGAGCCAGCCGGGATGGCGGCCCCGCTTGTGGGCCCAGACCACCTCGAGGCCGTGGGTGCGCTCGCGGCTCTCGTCGCTCTCGATCGCGTCGCGCAGGCTGCGGCCCCTGCGGCAGTGCACCGTCACCAGCGTCTGCATCGGCACCTCCCTCTCACCAGAGAGACCCCGCCGGTCGTGCCGCGGTTCCCGCCAGCGCGGCGGTGCCGATCAGCGATGGAGTGATCGTGGAGCTGGTTCGTTCGCCGAGTGAGCGGCGGATTTGCAACCGTCCGCGGCCCGCCCCAGTGGTGGCGGCGGACCGGGAGGTCGCAAGGGAGGAAATGGTGCTGCAGGGAAGCCGGAGGAGCAGCAACTTCTGCCGGCCTCACAGATAGAGATGCCGGGACCGCGCCGAGGGTTGCAGGCGGTTAGCTGCTGTCGGTCGGCAGCCGCTGCATCCGGGTGAACGGGAAGCCGTTGCAGCCGGTGCGGGGGGTTGCCCGCTGGGCGGTGGTCACCCGGGCGGCCGAATCGGCGCTGGGTGCGGTCCAGGTGGCGATGCAGAACCCCCAGCTCCAGGGCGGCATCTCCTCGAACGGCAGCCAGTCGATCCGGGCGTAGCGGCCATCGGCGGTGCGGGCGATCAGGAACTCGGCCGCGGTGTCCCAGCGGACGATCCGGTAGCGGATCGACGGATGGTGGATCCAGGTCGAGTCGGTGATCGAGTGCCGGGAGCCGTAGTCGTCGCCGAATTCGCCCAGCAGGCGCGCCGGCGGGCCGCCGGCCTGGGCCCGGACCGCGGTGAGCGGGAGGAAGAGGAGGGCCAGGAGGGCGAGTCGGGTGGGCATCTCCGCAACTTCGCCTGCGGGTTCGCCGGCGCCAAGGTGGGATGCTGGCGCCAGGCGGATTTGAGGAGTATTTGAGAGTGGTGCCGCATCCTGTGCCGACCTCCCCCAACCGGAGGGATCTCGCATGCTGCCGTTCCGCCTCACCTGTCTCGGCCCGCCACAGCTGGTGGGGCCCGATGGTGACCCGGTCCGTTTCCGGACCCGCAAGCATCTCGGCCTGCTGATCTTCCTGACGATCGAGCCGCCGAGGGTGCACCGTCGCGATCGACTCGCCACGCTGCTTTGGCCCCAGGTTGAACTCGAGGAGGGCCGCCACTCGCTGGCGACGGCATTGTCGGTGCTCCGAGGTCGCCTCGGCGCCGATGCGTTCGAGACCACTCGCGACACGATCCGCTTGCTCCCCGGCCGGGTGGTCACCGACGTCTCCCTGCTGGTGGCGGGCGATCCACTCGAGGGCGACACGCTGGTGGCGGGCTGTTTCCTGGAGGAATTCGAGATCCCGCGGGCACCCGACTTCCGGCTTTGGCTCGACGTGGAGCGGGCCCGGCTGTTGCCGCTGGTGCATGACCATCTTGCTGCGCGCATCGACCAGAGCCGGCGCAGCGGCGACACCCGACGCCTGGAGGCCACTGCCGAGCAGCTCCGGCGGATCGATCCGCTGAGCGAGGAGGCGACGCGGGCGCTCGTCGAGGCCCGGGCGATGGCCGGCGATCGGATCGGGGCCATCCGGATCTACGACCGCTGGCACGACCGCCTGGCGGAGGAACTCGGTGCCGTGCCCAGTGCTGGGCTGCAGCGGATGGCCGACCGGCTGCGGCGGCGCGGCGTGCAGCGTCCGGCACCGGCGAGAGTGGCGCCGGTTCCCACCGAGCAGTGGCAGGAGCGGGTGTTCGTCGGTCGGAGCGTCGAATATCGCGACTGCTACCAGGTGTGGGAGCGGGTTCGGGGGGGAGAACCCGGGCATGTCCTCGTGCGCGGCGAGAGCGGGATCGGCAAGACCACGCTTGTCGGAAGGGTGGCGACATCACTGGCGCTCGAGGGCGCCAGCGTCGCGCGGGCACAGTGCTACGAACTGGAGCGCGAGCTGCCGTTCGGCGTGATCGGCTCACTGGTCGGCGGATTGCTCGACCTCCCCGGAGCCAGCACTACCGCGCCGGAGCAGCTGGCCGAGCTCGGTCGCCTGGTGGCCAAGGTGCGGCAGCGTTGGCCAGGACTACCAGCGCCATCGCGCACCACCGGCGAGAGCGCCCGGATCCAGCTCACCGAAGCGGTGATGGCGCTGCTTGCCGCACTCGCCGAGGAGCAGCCAGTGGTGGTCGTGATCGACGACCTGCACCTGGCCGACACCACCTCGCTCGCGGTGCTCCACCTGTTGCTCCGTCGGATCGAGGCGCTGCCGCTGATGGTGATGATGACCGTCGCGCAGGGAAACCAGCCGATGCCGGCCGCGGTGGCAAGGTTCACCGAGCAGACGACGGCCATCACCACCACGGTCCTGCCGCTGGGGCCGCTCCCCGAAGCACACGCGGGCGAGCTGCTGGAGGCGGTGCTCGCTGATGGCGCCGACCCGGGGCCGACGGTGCGACGCGCGCTGCTGGCCGGCGCGGCCGGGAACCCGATAATCCTCGAGCTGTTGGTGGGCGACTGGCGCCGGCGGGGTGACGCGTCGCTAGCGCTTACCCTTAGCGCGATGACCGCCGACGCAGCCCAGCCAGCCGGGGCGGCATTCCGACGACTGGTCGACGGGATGCTGGCCTCGCTCGACCAGGAGTCCCGCGCAGTGGCAGACCTGGCGGCGATCCTGGGACAGCGGCTCAACGATCTGGCGATGTACACCCTCGTGGACCTGCCGGTCGCCCGCACGATGCGCGCGATGGCGGCGCTCACCGGGCATCGGGTCCTGCGCGATGCGGGGAGTCACCTGGAGTTCGCCAACGAGGTGGTTCGGGGCCAGTGCTACCTGGCGATGGCGGCACCGCTCCGGCGGTTGCTCCATTCGCTGGTGGCCGACCGCCTGCTCGCCGAAGAAGGGGTGGGTGGGCCGATTCCGGGGCTGGAGGTCGCCTGGCACCTGGTGCGCGGCGATCGACTCGGCGAGGCGGTTCCCTACCTGCTGGCCGGTGGCCGCGAGGCGATCCGGCGCGGAGCCCCTCACGAGGCTGACCTGGCCCTGTCGACGGGCCTGCCGGCACTCACCGGGGCGGCGCGTCGCACCGCAATCCTGTTGTTGGCCGAGGCGCTGCAGGAACTCGGCCGCTGGGCAGAATCGCTCCGGGTGCTGGAAGCTTCGGGCGAAGAGTTCGATCCGGCCGAGGAGAGCTGGCGAGAGGTGCTGCGGATACTGAATCGGCGCTGGCTAGCGGTGGGCGAGGCAAATGACATTCGCCAATCGTGCAACCGAGCCCTCTCAATCGCGCAAACCGCAACTGAGCCCGCCCTTCGTGCGGTGGCGACCAGTGCCATGGTCGCCTTGCTCTCATCTACTCGAGATCCAGAGCTCATCCGAGAACTGGACAAAGTCTCTCGTCAGGCACTTGAAGGCGCCAGTGACCCATACGACAGAATCCACCTGTTGCTGGCCCATGCTTGGTGTTGTGCATACCTCAACGGCGCCAGAGCAGCCCTGGAGCCGCTCCGCTCAGGTGTTGCGCTGATTGAGTCAACTGGCACCGCAAGCAGTATCGCTACACGGCTCCTCTTGGCCGCAGGCGTGACCCATTGTCAAGCCGGCGACTACGAGGCCGCCGCACCACTCATTACAAGAGCATACGAATTCGCGAAGCGGTTAGACAACCCTGTCTTTCAGGCGAACGCTGCGTCTGGTTTGGCGCTGGTTCACGGGCGACTGGGAAACCACGTGGGTCAAGTCGATTGGGCGAGACTTGCCATCTCAATTTCACCTTCGGCTGAGTGGGGCATCACTCTCTTGAATGCAACCTATGAACTATCCCTTGGTTTGGCACTACAGGACCGCGGCATCGAGGCTACGGGAGTGCTAGCTGAAATGAGCCCGAGGTTCGATAGACGGAGACCGTCATGGATCGGGCAAGCCTGGCACCTCATTAGAGCCGACATCTATGCGATCACTGGGGACAATATGCGTGCGGTCAAAGCTGCTGCAGCCGCAGTTGCTGTCGACCATGGTGGGCCGCTACATGAATGCTTCGTCGGGCCCTACGCTCGCTGGGTTGCGCTCTTGGGAAAGGAATCAGCCGAGGTAGCAACCGCCCGCAACCGGATCTCCACACTCGTATCCCGGCTCAGCCGATACGACGCGAAGGACCAGGCAGAGATTCTCGCCGCCGAGTTGTACCTAAGGGATGCGGCTCATGTCGATGAGCGAATGACCGGGGATCTTGCCCAGAGGTTGACCAGTCTGCCGAGACCGATTCGTCAAGTCATAATTCGCACGGGGGTAATGCGGCCAACCGGGGCGGCATGTTGGGGGGTCTACTAATGCACTTCCCCAGCCCTCTTAAGGCCACTGAGTTCAGAGAGCCTCGGAGCAGCCGCACGCGCAGACCGCATGGCCTCCGCCCGTGCCCTAATCCGCGGCTCAGGCAGGTATTCGGGGATCGAGGACGGATCTGCGATGAGCCGACGAACAGTAACGGAATTCATAGTAAGTTCGACCAGCTCAGGATCAAATTGAGTCGCACGTCCTTTGTTCAACTCCGCAAGCACCACCTCCAGTGAAAGTGCACTACGATAGGGCCGGTTCGTCGTCATCGCATCAATTGTGTCGGCGATCGTGATGATCCTAGCCCCAAGGGGAATCTCGGAGCCAGCAACGCCATCTGGATAGCCCCGACCATCCCACCGCTCGTGGTGATGCCGAACGCACGAAACGACATATCCCTGGAATCTGGAGAATAGTGACACGAGTTCCGCGCTCTTGATGGAGTGGGTCTTCATAACTCTCCACTCCTCCTCGGTCAGCTTGCCTTCCTTTTGAAGCAGTGGTGCAAACTCCTGCGTGGATCTTCCCGACGTCGTGCATCAACGCTGCGTTCTCGATGTCGCCCAGATGTTCCTGGTCGAGGCCAAGATCAATCGCAATTGCTCGCGAGAGGCCGCATACCCGCCGGGAATGACCGGACGTGTACGGGTCACGAGCCTCGATGGCTTTGACCATCATCGCCAGTTGCTCACGAACGTTTAGTTCGAGCTGCTCATATGTAGCATCCAGTTCGCCGAACAGTGTCTTGAAGCTCGTTAACCTTTCCGTAGAAGTGGCGAACCGCTACGAAGGGCAGGAAGATCGCGATGAAACCGAAACGGCCGAACCCCTCGGAGCGATCGAAGTGCACGAAGACGTACGCGACCACTAGGGCCAACAAGCTCGCGGCGATATCATACCCTAGCACCCAAAGGGTGTTGGAGCGCCACGTGGAGAAGACGGACTTGCTCGAGGAAAGCGCCACTGCAGTGTTTACAGCGATTGAATTGACGACAAAGTAGATCGACCGCCGCGGCCAAAAACTGTCCCACCTGAATGAGTGCGGCATTGAACGGTATGGCTGCGCCACCGCTCTCAAGGATTGGGGGCGGGTGATGGCCACCAAGCCAGAAGTAGACGGTAAAAGCAAGCCCCACGCTAAGGATGCGCTCAGAAATATTGAAGAGGAGCTTGAGCGGCGCTACGTCGCGCATAGCCTGGGTTATGCCCGTGATGAAGGCAGCGGTGAGCGCCCCATAGAACGCTCCCAGTGATACGCCAATCGCCAAATGCATGACGAAGACGAGCGATCCCGCCATCGAGCTGACTTGTTGGCGGTTCGGGAGATCTCCAGCATCAGTCCAACCAATGCCAGCGAGAACAACGCCCAATAATCGACTGTCGCCCTTGGCAAGTACGCGAGGAACCCCAGCAGCCGAAAGCTGCTACAGTAATCCCCGAGACATATGCCACGACAGCACGATTCATAGGCTTAAAAGAGGGGGGAAACAGCCAGTCGGCATTAGACCCAGGTTACAGTCTCAGCGCGGAAGAGACCCGCGATGAAATCCACCGCAGCGGCCAGCCATTCCAGCATATGCGTCACCTCCTCTCCAGTACCTCAATCCATCGAGAGGGGCAGACCCCGCTATGGCCTACCTGACGCTTCGCTTGTTAGGACCGCTCGGCTCCGCTCACTGCCGACCCTGGTGTTTCCCCCCGTACTCCTTTCGTGACCTGCGCATGGTTACGCGAGCCGCAGCCCGCAGGTTGGTGCCACCCCGGCGCGCTAGCGAAGCCGCCGGGCCGACACCCATCGATTGGTCGCGTCGAGCACCGCAAAGACCGCGGCATGCTCGGCGCTCTCGCGCACCTCGGCCGACCCCACGAGGAGCGTCGACTGGCGGCCACCCACCGCCTGCACCCCCGCCATCACCCAGGTCCGGTCGAACGCGTCGACCACCTGGGTGCCCTCGAGCGCCAGCGTGTGCCGCTCCAGCAACCGCTCGATCACCCGCACGGCGGCGCGCGCCGCGGTCTCGACCCGGTTGCGCGGCGTGTCGGGCCCCTCCTCGGAGGCGGTCTCGACATTGCCCTCGCAGGTGAGCGTGACCGCCGCCGCCACCCAGCGCTGCCGCGCCGTCGGCGCCACCACCAGCTCCTCGAACACCACCGATCCGCTGGTTGGCCTGGTGCTGCACCGCCGCCTGCTCCAGCGTCTTCAGCGGCTGGACCTCGGCGGTGTGCGCCACGCTGATCTTGCGATGGTCGACCCGCAGCCCCAGATGGGCCAGCAACGCCGACTCCACGTTGCGCACCACCTGCTTGGGCGTCTGCGCGTTGGTGGCCAGGATGTGGATCTCGCTCACCTCACCCAGCGGCGTCGTCACCACCCGCGCCGACAACACCCCCTCGAGCGAGGTCAGCAGGTTCTCGGCCCGCCGCACCCCCCAGGGGTCGGTCGCCGGGTCGATCGGGGCGCCGCCACTGCGGCCCCCGGCGGGATCGTGGAACTGCTGCGGTGAAGCGGTCACGGCATGTCCTGTGGTAGTGGTCGCGTGTCGTTCGTGGTCAATGGTCGATCGTCGATGGTCAATCGGTGAGGGTCGGTGCCTCCGATGTCGCCGTGCAGGCTCCATCGCCCATCGACCATCAGCCATCGACCTCGTCATGCAATCGTGTTGCGCCCGGCCGCCTTGGCCAGGTAGAGCGCCCGGTCGGCCTGCTCCAGCAGGGGACCCTCGCCCGGCGCCGCCGGGTCGTACTCGGCGACACCGATGCTCACGCTGATCTGCCCCAGGTTGAAGCCCATCCGGTCTCCCGCCTGTTCGACCCGTTCGCGCACCGCATCGGCCACCCTCAAGGCGCCGGCCCGGTCGGTCCGGGTGAGCAGCACCACGAACTCGTCGCCGCCGTAGCGCGCCGCGAGGTCGGTGGCGCGGATCGTCCGGCGGATCTCGTCGGACACCGCGCGGAGCACCGTGTTCCCCCGCTCATGCCCGAACCGGTCGTTCAACTCCTTGAGCCGGTCGAGGTCGACGAAGAGCACCGCGAACGACTCGCCACTGCGCTTGCTCCGCTCCACCTCGTGACTCAACCGCTGCTGCAGCGAGCGGTAGCTCGCCAACCCGGTGAGCGCGTCGGTGCTGGCATCGCGCGACGCATCGTCGGCCCGACGCGACAGCCACGGCACACACTGGCGGAGCGAGGCCCGTCCCAGCGCCGCCGCCTGCGCGAAGCGGTGACAGGTCGGGTAGCCGCACGCCCGGCAGTCCCACGGCTTGCCGTTGGGACCGGTGCCGATCGCGTCGAGGATCGCCTGCACCGCCTGCGGCTCCGCCTGCTCGCGGCGCGCCCCGAACGGGAACGACGCCCCCACTTCCACCGGTGCCGGGTCGGGCACCACCGGCGCCCGACTCCGCGCCGGCTCGTACTGCGCCAACAACCGCCGCCGGCGGTAGAGCTCATCGCGGGGTCCGGCCGTCGGGTGCCCCAGCGAACCGTGGTGCGAGGTGATGTCCACGAAGCCGAGGTCGATCCGGTCGAGTCCCACCGCGCGGGCCAGGGCGTCGATCCCCTCGAGGCCCCGGACAGTGAGGATCCGGCGCCCCAGCGACGACCCACTCACCACCATCTCCAACGGCAAGCCGCCCGCCACCGACACATGGCGCCGCGTCTCCGCCGGCAGCCGGGTGAACGTCTCGGGCATCTGCTCCGGTCGCACCTCGCGCAGCGCAAAGAGCTGCTCCAGGTCGCCGAAGGTCATCACCGCGTCGAGCGCCTCCACCCGTCCCGGGGCACCGGTGCCCACATAGACCACCGGCAGCCCCGACCCCAGCAAATGACGCAGGAATCGCGCCTCCGCCACGCAGGGGTAGGTCACCGGCGCCAGGTAGGGGACCAGCTCGGGATGGTGGGCCGAGATCGCCGCCACCACCACCGGATCGGTGCTGCGGACCAGGGTCCCCCAGTCGGGGTCCTCCCAGAGCCGCAGGTACTCCTGGGCCACCAGCTCGTCGCCCACGATCCCGCGGGAGACATGCCGGAATCCGGCCTCGTAACAGGCGTTGACCAGCTGTTCTGGCGTTGCAGGATGGAACCACGCCGCCGCCTCGGGCGACAGGATCAGCGCCCCGGTGCCCGCCTCGGCGATGGCCAGCGCCCGGTCGACCGCCCCGCTCGCCGCGATCGCCTGGTGGGGGCAGGCGGGGATGCATTCGCCGCAGCGGATGCAGTTCTCCTCGACCACCTCGACCACGCGCGCCTCGGGCGGCAGCGCGATGGCGTCCGTGGGGCACACCCGGACACACGCGAGGCACGCGACGCAACGCGACGAATCAACGGTGAGCTGCAATTGGGAGCCCCGAGCGGCAGGCGTGCACCAGTGCACGCAGACGCAAGTTGGGGAACGCCTTGAGAAGAGTCAAGAGGTGACCGGAGCCAAAAGTATGACTGGTCGTGACTTAGGCGATGTCGTACTCCTTGAGCTTGCGATACAGGGTGCGCTCACCGATGCCGAGGAGCTGGGCCGCCTTGCGACGGTTGCCGCCCTGCTGGTCGAGCGACGGTCAGGATGGTGGCCCGCTCCACGTCGGCCATGCTCATCCCCTCCCGCCAGACCACCACTTCCGGCTCGGGCTCCTCCTCGACGCCCATCGCGGGGACCGAGGAGACGGGGATCGAGACCTCGGTCTCGTCGCCGATGTCGATCACCTGCATCGGTTCGGCGGTCCGCTCCAGCCGGTGGCGCAGCTCCTCGACCTGGACCCGGAGCTCCATCAACGACCGCAGGATGAACTCGAACTCGGCGCCGCCGACCACGCCGCCCTCGCGCTCGTGGTGCGCGATGCGCATCGGCAGCAGCGACCCCATCCCCTCGGTCACGTCGGCCGGGATATCGCTGGCGCGGATCTCCGCTCCAGGCGCCAGCACCACCATCGACTCGACGAGGTTGCGGAGCTGGCGCACGTTGCCGGGCCAGGGCGCCTCGACCAGCCGCTCCATCGCCTCGGCGCTGATCCCCGGGAACGGCCGCTCGTGCATCGCCGAGAGTTCGCGCACGAAGCGGCGCACCAGCAGCGGGATGTCCTGCCGGCGTTCGCGCAGCGGCGGCAGGTAGATGTGCAGCACATTGAGCCGGTAGTAGAGATCGTCGCGGAACTCGCCCAGCATCACCTGGTCGCGGAGCGACCGGTTGGTGGCGGCCACCACCCGCACGTTGACCTTGATCGGTGCGGCGCCGCCCAGCCGGAAGAACGACCGGGTCTCCAGCACCCGCAGCAGCTTGACCTGCACCGACGCGGGGATCTCGCCGATCTCGTCGAGGAAGATGGTGCCGGTGTCGGCCAGCTCGAAGCGGCCCAGTCGCCGCTCGGCGGCGCCGGTGAAGGCGCCCTTCTCGTGGCCGAAGAGCTCGCTCTCGAGCAGCGTCTCGGGGAGCGCGGCGCAGTTGACGGCGATGAACGGCTTGCCGCGGCGCGGCGAGAGGTCGTGGATCGCCTTGGCGACGAGTTCCTTGCCGGTGCCCGACTCACCCTCGATGAGCACGGTGCTCGACACCGGCGCCATCTGTTCGACCTTGATGAGCACTTCCTGGATCGCCGCGCTGTCGCCGATGATTCCGGTGCGGCGCTGCAGGTCGCGGCGGCCACGGAGCCGCTCGACAATCGCCACCAATTCATCGGTCGGCACCGGCTTGGTCGCCACCTCGGTCGCCCCGAACCGCGCCACCCGTCCGGCCCGTTCGGTGTCGGTCGGCTCGAGCAGGACGAGCACCGCCACCTCGGCGTCGCGGGCCCGCTCGGCGAGGGCGCGATAGACCGGCTCGTGGACCGCGCCGGTGAGCACCAACACCAGCGGTTCGTCGCGCTGCAGCGCGGCCCGTCCCTCGTCGGCCGAGGCGACCAGCGCCACCGGCATTCCGGCGGCCTCGAGCGCCTTGTCGAGCGGGATCGCGATCTCGAGGTCGGCAAGGGTGATCACCACCTGGGCCGTCATCTCAATGCTCCGTCTCTCCGGCCAGCAGCCGGACCGCGTGATCCACCAGCGGGGCGAGGACCCCGAGCCCGTCGCGCACCCCTCCCGGCGATCCGGGGAGGTTGACGATCAGGGTCCGGCCCCGTGCCCCGGCGATTCCCCGCCCCAGCGCCGCGGTCGGCACCGCGGCGAGACTCGCCGCCCGGATCGCCTCGGCGATCCCGGGTGCCTCGCGCTCGAGCACCGTGCGGGTCGCTTCCGGGGTCACGTCACGGGGACCGAGTCCGGTCCCGCCGGTGGTAATGATCAATTCCGCGACAGCCTCGTCGCACCAGCGGCAGAGGGTCGCCGCGATCTGCAGCGTCTCGTCGGGCACGGTCTCGCGGGCCACGACGTGGTGACCGGCCGCCACAGCCCACTCCGCCGCGACCGCGCCCGAACGATCGTCGCGGGTTCCGGCCGCACAGGCATCGGAGACGGTGAGGATGGCGACGCGAACGCTCACCGCTCACGCCCCACGAACGGCGGGTGGACGAGCTGTCCTTCCCAGCGTCGGTCGCGCGACACGATCACCAGCGGCGTGCCGCCCTGGTCGAAGCCCGCCGGGACCGCCGTCATCCCGATGATCCCGGCGCGCGGCGAGATGCCGACCGAGCGGACCCGATCGACCACCCGGCCGTTGAGCTGCACTTCGCTGCCCTCGGGCGGCGCCTCGCGCCCCGCCACAGTGAAGCCGACCAGGCGCTTGAGGGCGCCGCTCCGGCGCCGGGCATCGAGCGCCACCTCGCCCGGGAACGGGGCACCCTTCCCCTGGGCCACCAGCGTCTCCAGTGCGGCCTCGACCGGGGTGTCGTCGTCACCGATCTCCACGCCGACCCGCGGCACGCCCCACTCGAGCCGGACCAGCTCCCAGGTGGCGTCGTCAACAAACGGGATCGCCAGCCGGCCGATCGCGTTGCGGAGCGAGTCGAGATCGCGAGCGCGACAGTAGAGGTCGACACCATCGGGCCCGTGCTGTCCCGCCCGCGCCGCGAAGACGTCCACACCACCGAGCCGGGCGCGGATCAGGTCGTTGGGGTGCTCGGGCACCGGCTCGAGCAGGGTGGCGAGCCGGCCGGCGGCGGCGGGGCCGCGCACCGACACCACCGCGACGTCGTCGCTGATGTCGCGGAGCCGCACCGTGCCACGCTTGCGGGCGACGAGGTAGTCCCAGGCCGCCTGCCGGAAGCTGCCCTCGACCAGCAGCATCACCAGGTCGGCGAAGCGGTAGATGGTGACGTGACCCATCACCGTCGCGTCGTCGCGGAGGAAGAGCGCATCGGCGAAGCGGCCGGGCGGCACCCTGGAGATGTCCACGGTGGTGACCCGATTGACGTAGGCGTGCCCGTCGGGCCCGCTCACCTCGAACTGTCCCAGCGCGGTGGTGGTCCACGCCCCGGCCGACGTGGTGATCGCCTCGTATCCGGCAGTGTCGATCATCGCATCACCATCGCCATCAGCGCCTTCTGGGCATGGAGACGGTTCTCCGCCTCGTCGAAGACGCGCGACTGCGGCCCCTCGAGCACCTCCTCGGAGATCTCCTCGCCGCGGTGGGCAGGGAGGCAGTGCAGCACGATCGCGTCGGCGGCCGCGCGCGTCATCAGGTCGGCGTCGACGACGTAGCCCTTGAACGCCTGGGCGCGGAGTTCCTGTTCGCTCTCCTGTCCCATCGACGCCCAGACGTCGGTGGTCACCACGTGGGCGCCGGCGGCGGCTTCGTCGGGATCCTCGGTGATCGTGATCCGGGTCTTCGCCTTGTTGGCCTCGAAGATGGTGTGGTCGGGTTCGTAGCCCTCGGGACACGCGATCCGCAACTCGAAGCCGAGCAGCCCGGCGGCCTCGATCCACGAGTTGGCCATGTTGTTGCCGTCGCCGATCCAGGCCACCACGCGATCCTCCAGTGAACCGAACGCCTCCTGCACGGTGAGCAGGTCGGCGAGGATCTGGCACGGATGGCGGAGGTCGGTGAGTCCGTTGATCACCGGCACGGTGGCGTAGCGCGCCAGCTCCTCCACGTCGGCCTGCGCGAAGGTGCGGATCATGATCAGGTCGACCATGCGCGACAGGACCCGGGCGGTGTCGCGGATCGGCTCGCCGCGGCCGAGCTGGATGTCGCGGGAAGAGAGGAAGAGGGCGTGGCCACCGAGCTGGAGGGCACCCACCTCGAAGGAGACCCGGGTCCGGGTGGAACTCTTGGCGAAGATCATCGCCAGGGTGCGGCCCGCGAGCGGCTTCTCCCGATAGCGGCCGGCCTTCATCCCGGCGGCCAGCTTCAGGAGCTCACTGGTCTCCCCGGCGGAGAAGTCGGGGATCTTGAGGAAGTCGCGCTTGGGGGCCATGTGCCATCCTGAGCTGTGAGGCGGCCAGAATGGCAGGAATGTAAGCACTCATGGGGCTGTGGGGGATGCCTCGTCCAGCAGACTCCGACTAGGGGCGAACTTCGTGCACCGTGTCCCTGACCTCATAGAGTTGCAGTTCCACGGTCGATGAGGCGTCGGTGCTGTCCTCGGCCTCACACAGCAGGGCGAGCCACCGGTCGGAATGACCAATCCTGCGGCGATTGTCGGGACAGGGAAGCATGGTGCGCCCCAGGAAGGTCCCCGCGGCGAAGACACCCCGACCCGGAGTTGCCGTTGTGCCCCCCCCGCATGAGTGTGCTCCCGCTGTGCACTTCCCGCTCGACCTGCCGCAGGAATTCCTCGACTGGCTCGGGCACCGGTTCCGCCTCTCCCCGCGCCAACTCGACCTGATCCGCTGCCGTGCCGCGCAGATGGTGCACAAGGAGGCTGCCGTGCAACTCGGCCTCCGGGTCGCCACCGTGCATCGCCTTCAGGCGAACACGCTGCTCAAGCTCGGACTGTGTGGCGGCAAGGAAGGGTTGCTGCGGTGGCTGGCGGGTGAGTTCGCGACGTGGGAGCTCAGTGCACTAGACTGACTCGCCCGACTCGAGCGCGCCCAGATCGGCGAGGTCCTGCGGTCGTCCGCTGGCGCGCTTGGTGGCGATCAGGTCGGTGCGGGAGATGACGAACACCGTGAGACCGTCGAGGTCCACCTCCACACGCGCCGGCCAGGCGGTGGAGAACTGGACACCATCGAGCGATGTGAGGAGGTCGATCCGCCGCGGCGGCACACCGACCTGGAAGACGAGGTCGGGCTGTCCCAGGTCGTCGGGCGAGAAATCACTGAGGGGAGCGCCGAAGCGCTCGAGCGCCCGCCACACCCGCGCCGGGTTCTCGCCCGCCGTGCCGATCCAGATGTCGATGTCGCGAGTGGCGCGCGGGTGACCATGCACCGCCAGGGCATGCGCCCCGACCAGCAGGTACTCAGCGCCCTCCCCGGACAACGCGGACAACATGTCGCGGAAGTCGGGATTCACCGAGCGGTTCCCCCTTCAGCTCCCAGCATTCACGGGTGAGCTGCCACACCAGCGCCAAGCGCCCGGCGGCGCCGAGGCGGTCGAGGTCGGCTCGATCCTCCGGCGCTCCGAGCGGTACCACGGTGAGCGTGACGTGGCGTCGTGACATGCCTGAAATCTAGCGTCATTCGGCGGCGTCCGCCGCCCCACGCCGCCGCCCTATACCCCCAGCACCAGCCGCACCCCCTGCTCGATCTGCCGCATCAGCCGAACGTCGAGTCGGCCGGCCTCCTCATCGAGGTCGGCGCGGTCGAGCGTGATGACCTGCGACACGTTGGCGACCGAGTCGCGCGGCAGCCCCGCCGCACGCGCCGGCAACAGCACGTTGCCCGGCGCCTCGAGCAACCGGAGGTTCGAGGTGATCACCACCACGATCACCGTGCCGATGAGGCTCCGGTTGAAGGCGTCGGCCTGCACCACCAGCACCGGCCGCCGACACCCCGGCGCCGAGCCGCCCGGCTCGGCCCACCAGACGCTGCCGCGACGGATCACCAATCCTCCCGCTCGACGAGGCAGCGCTGCGCCCGGCGCATCGTCGGGTCGAGTCCGCTGGTGCCCGACCGGTACACGGCGTCCAACCGCTCGGTGACCTTGCGGTCCTCGTGCTTGGCCACGTACTCGGCCAGCGCCGTGGCCACGAGACGGCTGCGGGAGAGTCCCAGCCGCTGGGCCAGGGCATCGGCTGCGGCGAAGAGGTCGTCGGGAAGGGAGATGGCAGTTTTCATACTGTAGTATATCAATGGTCATACCAGCCTGCCACCGACTCTTGACCCCAGCGCCGGGCCGGTTGTCGATCCCGCCAGACCCCGTTCGACGAGTTGATGAAGACCTCAACCCTTTCGACACGGGAGCGCCACCATGTCACGTCATCCGAAGCTGCGCACCGCCCTGCTCTGGACCGCCCAGGTCGTCCTCTGTCTGCTCTTCCTCTTCGCCGGCGGGATCAAGCTGGTGGCTCCGCTGGCCATGCTCCAGCAGGGTCCGGTGGCGCTGCCCGGGACCTTTCTCCGCCTGATCGGGGCACTGGAGGTGTTGGGGGGCCTCGGTCTGGTGTTGCCCGGACTGTTCCGAGTCCGTCGGGCGCTCACCCCGCTCGCCGCAGTCGGCCTCGCCGGGATCATGGCTGGCGCCGTCACCGTCTCGGCGATCTGGATCGGTGCGGCTGCCGCCGTCGTGCCGGCGGCCGTCGGTCTCGTGGCGGTCGCCATCTGCCTTGGCCGCCGCGACCAGGCTCCGGTATTCATGCAGCGTCGCCCGGAGCGGTCCGCCCGTGGGATGCAGCTCGCCTCCGCCACCAGTCACCGTTGACCCGAGGATCATGCTCATGAAGTACCTCATGCTGATCAAGCACGTCGAGCTCCGTGACGGCGATGCGATTCCCCAGGCGCTGATGGATGCGATGGGCCCCTACATGGAGGAGGCATTTGCCTCCGGAGCGCTCAAGGAGACGGCGGGGCTCAAGGGCACCGCCGAAGGCACCCGGATCCGCTCGAGCGGCGGCAAGGTGTCGGTGATCGACGGACCGTTCGCCGAGACGAAGGAGATGGTGGGCGGCTTCGCGATCTTCGAGGTTGCCAGCCGCGAGGAAGCGCTCGACCATGCGCGACGCTTCGTGGATCTGCACGTGACCCATTGGCCGGAGTTCGAGTTCGAGTGTGAAATCCGCGCGATCGCCGAGATGTAGGCCGCCCTCGAGTGCGGTGGCAGGGTGTCACGGGAGGGAGTAGCTTCGCTCATCCAAACAGCCGGAGCCCTCCCGTGTCGCTGCCGCGCCGCACCGCCCTCGCCCCCGTCGTATTCGCTTCGCTCGTGGGCTCGACCCTCCTGTCGCCTGTCGCCAGTCGCCTGTCGCTCTCCGCCCAGTCCCACCCCGTGGCCATCAGCGCCGCCCGGATGCTCGACGTCCGCGCCGGCCGGATGCTGACGCCCGGCCTGGTGGTGGTGCAGGACGGCAAGATCACCCAGGTCGGCGGCAGCGCCCCGAGCGGCGCCGAGCGGATCGATCTCGGCGATGCCACGCTGCTGCCGGGCTTCATCGACGCCCACGTGCACCTGACCTACGAGATCGGGCCGGGCTTCGACCTGGCACCGGTCCGCCAGACGGTGGCCGACGAGGCGATCCTCGGCGTGGCCAATGCCTACAAGACGCTCTATGCCGGCTTCACCACCGTTCGCAACGTCGGCTCCGGCGGCTTCAGCGACGTGGCACTCGAGCATGCGATCGACCGTGGCACGGTGATCGGTCCCCGGATCATCCCCGCCGGCCACGCCCTCGGCATCACCGGCGGCCACTGCGACGTGACCGGCTTCGCCCCCGGCGTGGTGGTGCAGTCGCCGCTCACCGGGGTGGCCAGCGGCCCCGATCAGTTCACCGAGGCGGTGCGCGAGCAGGTCAAGTACGGCGCCAAGGTGATCAAGATCTGCGCGACCGCCGGGGTGCTGTCGTTCGAGGGATCGGTCGGCGCCCAGCAGATGAGCGAGGCCGAGATCCGTGCGGTGGTCGAGGAGGCGAACCGCCACGGTCTCAAGGTCGCGGCGCACGCGCACGGCACCGTGGGGATCAAGGCGGCGATCCGCGCCGGGGTGACCTCGATCGAGCACGGCTCGATTCTCGACGACGAGGCGATCGCGATGATGAAGGAGCACGGCACCTGGCTGGTGCCGACCAGCGCACTGGGCAAGTTGATCGACCTGGACGCGCTGCCGGCGCCGATTCGTGCCAAGGCCGAGGAGGTGCTGCCGATGGCCAAGGTATCGCTCGAGAAGGCAATCAAGGCCGGCGTGAAGATCGCACTCGGCACCGACGCGGCGGTGATGCCCCACGGGATGAACGCCCGGGAGTTTTCGGCGATGACCGACGCGGGGATGTCGCCGCTGGCGTCGCTCCGGGCCGGCACGATCAACGGCGCCGAACTGCTGGGCACGGCCGATCGGGGCGAGATCGCGGTCGGCAAGCTGGCCGATCTGGTGGCGGTCCCCGGCAACCCGCTCGATGACATCACCGTCACCGAGCGGCCGGTGCTGGTGATGAAGGGCGGCGCGCGAGTGCGCTAGGTGCCGGTGGCGCTCAAGACCACCGTGACCCCCTCCACCGTCACCCGGAGACGGTTCTCGCCGGGTGAGGAACCGAGCTGCCACGACCCCGGTGAGGCGACGCCATTGTCATTGCTGGTGGCGATGGCACTCGCGACACCCCCGCCGCCGGCGGCCACCTCGAACTGCACGGTCCGTCCCCCGGCCGGATTGCCGTAGCCGTCGTACAGCCGTACCGACGGAGCGACCGGCAGCGTGCTTCCGGCCGGGGCCTGCTGACGATCGCCGGTGACCACGGTGATCGCCGTGACCGGTCCGGCCACCCCGGTGGCACGGAAGACCACCGGCCGGCACGCCGCGGGACAATCGACGGTCGCGACCAGGGTGTTCTCACCGGCCATGGTGCCGAGCACCCACTTGATCACCCGGGCGGTGCCATCACTGCCGGTGACCGGGTCACCGTAGCGCAGCCCGCCACCCCCCGAGCCGATCTGCCAGTCGACGGCGACGCCGGGAATCGGCCGACCGGCGCCGTCGGTCACCCGCAGCACCGGACGGATCGACACCGGCAGTGCCACGGTGCTGGTGATCTGTGCCCCCTCGATCGCCGACACCGCCACCGGGTCGGCGGTGGTGGCCTGGGCCGAGAAGCGGATCGGTGACCCGAGTGCATCGGCGATGATCGCCTCGACCGCCTGCGGGCCGGCGGAGCCGAGCACCCAGCGGCCGGCTCGCGCGATCCCGTCGATGCCGGTGGTCGTGACGGCTCCCTCGAGTGAACCACCGCCGCCGGTGACGCGGAACTCCACCCGCACGCCGGAGACTGCCGCGCCGCG
Source organism: uncultured Gemmatimonadales bacterium (assembly GCA_963847895.1). Classification (GTDB taxonomy): domain Bacteria; phylum Gemmatimonadota; class Gemmatimonadetes; order Gemmatimonadales; family GWC2-71-9; genus Palsa-1233. Next base: position 420,905 of record CAWKBO010000009.1, on the reverse strand, counting down.
ACGGGTCACCAGCACGGCGGGTGGAACCGCCACCGCCGATCCGGCGAGCGACGACTGGGCGGTGCCGCCCTGCAGCGTGACGACGAGGGCATCGTCGGTGGCACCGGTGCCGGTGCCCTGGCACGCCGTGGCGAGCAGCACGGAAACGAGAAGTCGGGCGCGCATCCGGACCTCGGGTGGGCTAGGGCTTGGTCATCGTGATCGTGCCCACCGCCGGAGGCCCGGCGGTGAAGGTGACCGTGAAGATGAGATCGAGTGTGTGCTGGGTGATGGTGCCCGTCGCGGTCCAGCCGGTGATCGTGGCGTTGGGCACATTGGTGCCGACCGCGGTGATGGTGCCGTCGGCCTGGATCGTCGCGTCGATGGTGCCCATCGGCGAGACGGTACCGTTGAAGTGCGCCCCATTGGTGGTGTAGCCGCCGTTCTGGATCGGCGGCGTGGCACCACCGCCGCTGCCCAGGACGTTGCCGGTGGCGGAGGCGAGCACGCTCGCGGTCTGGTTGCCGCTGTTCACGGTGACCACTGCGGTGCCGCTTCCGGTGGTGGCGAAGGTGGTGTTGTTCCAGGTGCCGGTGTAGGTGCCGACGAACGGCGCCGGATTGAACGCGCCGGTGCCGGTGGCGGTGAAGGTGACGGTGAGCGCCCCGGCCGTGGCAGTGAGCTTGTTCTCGCCCGGCGTGGCACCCAGGGTCCAGCTGCCGAGGGTGGCCACGCCGTCGCTGCCGGTGGTGGCCGAACCGCCCACCACCGAGCCACCGCCCTGGGTGACGGCAAAGGCCACCGCTGCGCCGGGAATCAGGTTGCCGTAGAGATCCTTGAGCAACACCGCCGGCGCGATCGGTACATCACTGGCGGCCGGGGCGGCCTGGAAGTCACCGGCGGTCTTCTCGAGGCTCGAGGCGGGGCCCGGTGTGGCGGTGCCATGGAAGGTGACGGTGCCACAGCCACCGCACGCCGTGACGTCGAGTGCCTGGGCACCGGTCATCTGGCCGAAGATCCAGCTGCCGACCGTGGCGGTGCCGTCGTTGCCGGTGGTCGCATCGGGAGTGAGCACGCTGCCGTTCCCCCCGGTCACCTGCCACTGCACCGCGGCCGCGGCCACCGGATTGTCGCCGGCGTCACGCACCACCACCACCGGGCTGGTCGGCGCGGCCTGGCCGGCGGCCTGGGTCTGGTTGTCGCCGGTCACGATCGCGAGCGATGCCGCCGGTCCGACAGTGGCGGTGGCAGAGAAGGTGACCGGGCTGCCTTGCGCCCCGGCAACCGTGGCGCGCAGTTCCTGTTCGGCACCGGGTGTACCGAGGGTCCAGGCAAAGGGGCGAGCGAGCCCATCGCTGCCGGTGGTGGCGCTCGCGCCGGAGACGATGCCTCCCCCCTTGGCCACGCTGAAGCTGACCGAGACCCCGGCCTTCGGGGTGCCGTCGACGGTCACCTTCACGGCTGGCGCTATGGGGACCGGGGTGTGACCCACCGCCGTCTGGCCGTCGCCCTCGAAGAGGGCCACACCCAGGGTCTCGGTGTTGCCGCCACCCGGGCCGCCACTCGACGGCGAGGAGCAGGCGATCAGTGGCAGGAGGAGCAGGATGAAACGCAGGCGAGGCAGGGAGGGCATCGGGGCTCCGACGCTGGGATGCCTCAGGGTACAGCGAAAGCCGTTGTGGCACCAGCCCTCACGGGTGCGACGGGCGACGGGCGACAGGCGACAGGCGACAGTCGACGCACAGTGTATCGTCTATCGTCTATCGTCTATCGTCTATCGTCTATCCTCTATCGTCTCTCGTCTCTCGTCCCCGGCCACCAGTTCCACCGACCCAGCGCCGCCAGCAGCGCCGGCGCCACCACCGGCCGCACCAGCAGCACGTCGAGCCCGACCGCCGCGATGAGCACCCGCCCGAGCAACGCGAGTGGGGCGAAGCCGCTCACGGCGAAGGCGGCGAGGACCACCACCAGCAGTGCGCCGCCGCGCAGGAAGAGTCCACTCGCCCGGGTGGCACCCAACGCGATCGCGGTGTGATCGTCGGCGCCGGCACGACGCACCTGCAGCAGCAGGAGCAGTTCGTAGTCGATCGACAGCGCGAACGCGGCACCGAGTGCGACCAGCGGCACGGTGGCGGGGAGGCCGCGCACCGCCGTGGCGGGGGAGGACAGCACCACACCGCCGACCGCCGCCGCGGCGACGAGCAGGTTGAGGAGCACCGCCTTGACGGCCACCACCGGGGCACGGAACACCACCGCGAGTGCCAGCCAACTGCCGAGGCTGGCCAGCAGCACGAACGGCAGCAAGGCGGCCCGAAGCGCCACCTCGAAGTCGCCCAGCATCGCTGCCGCGCCGCCGATCGTGACGGCGCCATCGTCACTGAACCGCTGCGCGAGGCGATCGGCGAGTCCGCGCGCCGTGGACAGGTCGGCGTCCGGTCCGGCGAAGACCCGGAACAGCGCCGCATCGCGCGCCACCGAGACGAAGCTCGCCAGCACCGGTTCGGGAACGACGCCGCCGGTCACCGTCCGCTCACCGGTTCCGATTCCGGTGACACTCCTGGTGTCGGCCACGCCGGGGACAGTCCTGAGGGTCGAGTCCATGGCGCGGAGACGAGCCCATCCCGCGGCACTGAACGCCGGCGCACCGGGTGGCAGGTCGACGAGCGCGAGGATCGGCGCCGCCGCGGTGCCCCGTCCCACCGCCCGGAGATCGCGAAGCGTGACGAGGGAAGGAAGGTCGCCGGGAAGCCAGCCGAGCGGATCGGAGGCGAGCGGAGCACGGAACGCCGTTGCGGCGAGGAGGGCGAGCGGCACCAGGGTCGCGACCAGCGTGGCCCAGCGGTGGCTCACCACCGCGACGGCGAGGCGCGATGGCTGCCCACGGGCGACCACCGTGGCCGACGGCTGCCAGCGCGACACGATCGCGGCGGCGGCGACCGCCACGAGTCCCGCCGCAGCGGCGCCCCGGATCTCGGCGGTGGGAGCAAGCACCAGGGCCGCAAAGCCGCAGCCCGCCACCACCGCGGCGGTGGCGACGTCGCGCCGACCGAGACCGCCCCCGCGCCGCCAGATGGCGTAGTCGAGTCCCAGCGCCATGGCGATCAATGTCGCCACCGACGATGCCAGCCCGCCGAGCGGCACGATCGTGCCGAGGATCCGGAGGGCGGCGAGCGAGAGGAGCACCGTCAGTGCCGCACCGGCCACGGCCGCCAGTCCGGGACCCACTCCACCGAAGACGATCATCGCCGCGGCAACGGTGGCGGGGATGGCCACCCGCTCGGCGCGCCGCAACGCATCGGCAGTGAGTCGCGCCACATCGTTCGCCAGGACGGGCTCGCCGGTCCAGCCGAGCGCCGCACCGCCGGCTGGCGTGACCGCCGCCCGGATCTCCCCGAGCCGAGCCGCCGTGACCGACGAGGCAAGCCCGATGACGACCAGCGCCGAATGACCGTCATCGCCGAGGAGGAGGGTGTCGAGTGAGGTGGCGGGGGAAAGCACGCCGGTCACATCCGGCACCGCCTGGAGCGGAGCCACGATCGTGCGCACGAGGGCGCGGCCGCTGTCCGACGCCGCCGCGACCGGGAGCCCGGCGATGAACAGCACCGCTGAGCGGGCGAAGGGTGCCCGGAACTCGTGGTCGAGACGGTCGGCGACCCGAGCCGACGGCGAACCCGCGACCCGGAGCGGTGGGGCGTCGGGCGCCGCGACGAAGCGGAGGATCGCACCGGCGACGAGCGCGGCGAGGAGCGGCAGGGCGAAGGCGCGTCGAGTCACCCGGCTCCGCCCGTCGCGCTAGAGGATGTACTTGCGGAGGTCGTCGTCGCGGATGATGTGCGCCAGCGTTTCGCGCACCTGGGCCGCGTCGATCCGGACGGTGCCGCTGCGACCATCGGGCAGCTCGAAGAGCAGCTCCTCCATGAGCGCCGCCATCACGGTGTGGAGCCGGCGGGCGCCGATGTTCTCCATCCGGTCGTTGGCCTGCCACGCGGTGCGCGCCAGTTCGGCGATCGCGTCCTCGGTGAACTCGAGCTCGACCTTCTCGGCGCCGACCAGCGCGGCGTAGGTCTTGGTGAGGGCGTTCTCCGGCTCGGTGAGGATCCGCACGAAGTCGGCCTCGGTGAGCGGCTCGAGTTCGACCCGGATCGGGAAGCGTCCCTGGAACTCGGGGATCAGGTCGCTCGGCTTGGCGATGTGGAACGCCCCGGCGGCGACAAAGAGGATATGATCGGTGCGCACGTAGCCGTAGCGGGTCTGCACCGTGGCGCCCTCGACGATCGGCAGCAGGTCGCGCTGGACTCCCTCGCGCGAGACGTCAGGACCGCTCGGGTTCCGTTCACCGGCGATCTTGTCGATCTCGTCGAGGAAGACGATGCCGTGGTTCTCCACCCGGTCGAGTGCCTCGCCCACCACGTCGTCCATGTCCACCAGCCGGCGCAGTTCCTCGTCCTCGAGGATCCGCCGCGCCTCGGGGACCTTCACCATCCGGCGGCGCGGCTTCTTGGGCATGTTGTCGCGCAGCCAGTCACCGAACGAGAAGTCGGGGGTCTCGATTCCTTCCGGCGGACGAAACGCCTCCGGGTCGGGGTAGTTCTGGGGCGTGATCTCGAGCTCGACCTCGCGATCGTCGAAGGCGCCCTCGAGCAGATCCTTGCGCAACTTCTCGCGCGAGCGTTCGCGCCGCGCGGCGAGATCGGGATCGTCGGGCGGGACCGGCGAGCCATCGTCGGTGACATCGAGTGGAGGCAGCAGCAGGTCGAGCAGCTTGTCGATCGAGCGCTGCTCGGCCTGGGGCCAGACCTCGTCCTCGCGCTCGCTCCGCACCAGCGAGATGCCGGCATCGATCAGGTCGCGCACCAGCGACTCGACGTCACGACCGACGTAACCGACCTCGGTGAACTTTGACGCCTCGACCTTGAGGAACGGCGCCCCGGCGAGGCGGGCGAGTCGCCGGGCGATCTCGGTCTTCCCCACCCCGGTAGGCCCGATCAGGATGATGTTGCTGGGGGTGATCTCGTCGCGGATCGCCTCGGGGGCCTGGCCGCGCCGCCAGCGATTGCGGATCGCGATGGCTATCGCCTTCTTGGCCGCCGCCTGCCCGACGATGAATCGGTCGAGCTCGGCCACGATCTGGCGCGGCGGCAGCTCCTCCAGCCAGGGCTGGGGGGCGGGAGCCTCGGCGGGCGGGACGGCGGGTTCGGTCATGGGGAGAAAGATAGACGATAGACGATAGACGATAGACGATCGAAGGGGCCGGTTCTCGATGGGCAGCGACTCACCCTGGATGGCCAGCACTTGGCATCGTCTATCGTCTATCGTCTATCGTTCACAGCTCCAGCACCGTCAGGTTGTTGTTGGTGTACACGCAGATCTCGGCCGCGATGGCCATGCTGCGCTCCACGACCTGGCGCGCGGTGAGTCGCTCATCGGTGATCAGCGCCCGTGCGGCGGCGAGGGCGTAGTCGCCACCGGAACCGACGGCGAGGATGCCGTCGTCGGGCTCGATCAGCTCACCATTGCCGGAGAGCAGGAAGGTGTGCTCCTGATCGGCCACGATCAGCACCGCCTCGAGCCGTCGCAGGAAGCGGTCGCTGCGCCAGTCCTTGGCGAGCTCGGTCGCGGCCCGGGTGAGATTGCCGGGGTAGCGGTCGAGCTTCTCCTCGAAGCGCTCGAAGAGGGTGAGGGCATCGGCCACCGAGCCGGCAAAACCGGCGAGGATGCGACCACCCTTGAGGGTCCGCACCTTGGTGGCCTTCGCCTTGACCACGGTCTCGCCGATCGAGACTTGCCCGTCGCCAGCGAGGGCCACGTGGCCGTCCTTGCGGACGGAGAGGATGGTGGTGCCGTGATAGGCTGGAGTCATGGCAGGAATATACGATAGAGGATAGACGATAGACGATAGACGGGGGCATCCTGGCAGGGGGCAGATTCTCCAAGTGCTCGGCCCTTCCCGAGCCGCCGTCATCGACGGTCGTCGATGGTCGACGTCTATCGTCTATCGTCTATCGTCTATCGTCACTTCGCCCTCGGATGCGCCTTCCGGTACACCTCCTTGAGGCGCTCGACGGAGGTGTGGGTGTAGATCTGGGTGGTGGAGAGCGAGGCGTGGCCGAGCAGCTCCTGCACGGCGCGCAGGTCGGCCCCGGCGTCGAGAAGGTGGGTGGCGAAGGTGTGCCGCATCGAGTGGGTCCGCATCCCGTCGGCGCCGATGGCATCGTAGAGCCGGTGCATCCGCCGCTGGATGGTGACCGCCGCGAGCCGTCGCCCGGTGCGCCCGATGAACACCGCCTGACGATCGGCCTTCGGGCGCCGGGCGTAGTCCTCCCGCAGGGTGAGCCAGCGGCGGAGCGCCAGCGTGGCACGACTCCCCACCGGGACGATGCGCTCCTTGCGACCCTTGCCGATCACCTTGACCTGGTCGCCCACGAGGTCGAGCCGCGGCAGGTCGAGCCCGCGCAGCTCCGAGAGCCTGAGCCCCGACGAATAGAACAGTTCCAGCATCGCCAGGTCGCGGACAGCCTCGGGGTCGTCATCCCCCGCCAGCTCCTCGGCGTGGGCGAAGAGGCGCTCCACCTGCTCGGCGAGCAGGTAGCCGGGCAACCGCTTCTCCAGACGTGGCAGCTTCGCCGCGCGCACCGCCACCGTATCGATATCGTGGTGGACATGCAGCCAGCGGTAGAACGATCGGATCGCCGAGAGGGTGCGGGCCGCCGAGCGGCGGGCGAGGCCGCGCCGCTCGAGTTCACCGAGGAAGGCGCGCAGCGCGAGACGGTCGACGTCGGCGAACTGCCAGCTGCGGCCGCCATGACGACGGTCGAGGAAGGCGGTGAACGCCTCGAGGTCGCGGCGGTACGCCGCGATGGTGTGCGGCGACTGGTCGCGCGCCTTGTCGAGGTGGGTGAGGAAGTCGCGGACCAGTGGCGGGGTCAGTGCGTCGCCAGCCATGCCGCGAAATCCTCGCGCGCCCGATTCACCTGGCGTGCCTTCCGGTCGGCCTTCTTCACCTTCTCCTCCAGTGGATCAAGGAGACCGAAGTTGGCGTTCATCGGCTGGAAGTGCGCCGGATCGGCCTCGTGCAGGTAGCGGAGCAACCCGCCCAGCATGGTGGTCGGCGGGGGGACCGTCACCGGCTGGCCATCGAGCACCCGGGCGAGGTTGATCCCCGCCAGGAGCCCGGTGCCGAGCGACTCGGTGTATCCCTCCACGCCGGTGAGCTGCCCGGCGAGGAAGAGCGGTGCCCCGCCGCGATCCTGCAGCGCCGGGCCCAGTGACGCCGGGGCGTTGACGTAACTGTTGCGATGGATGCTGCCATAGCGGAGGAACTCGGCCTGCTCGAGACCAGGAAGCATGGTGAAGACCCGTCGCTGCTCGGGGATCCGCAAGCGAGTCTGGAAGCCGACCAGGTTCCACATCTGTCCCGCCTTGTCCTCGCGCCGGAGCTGCACCACGGCGTGGGGCTCCCTGCCGGTGCGCGGATCGGCCAGGCCGATCGGCTTCATGGGACCGAAACGGAGCGTCTCGCGCCCGCGGCGGGCCATCTCCTCGATCGGGAGACACCCCTCGAAATAGGGCACCTGATCGAATTCGTGGGCGGTGAACTGGTCACCGGTCTCCAGGGCATCGAGGAACGCCGCATAGCCCTCACGGTCGAGCGGGATATTGAGATAGTCGTCGCCGCCGCCCTTGTCCCAGCGTGACTTGGCATAGAGCTGGTCGACGTCGATCGACTCGGCGCTCACGATCGGGGCGATCGCGTCGTAGAAGGCCAACGCGTCCTGGCCGAGTCGCTCGGCAAGGGCCGCCGCGAGCCGATCGGAGGTGAGCGGACCGGTCGCCACGACGCCCACCTCGGGCAGCGTCGTCGCCTCCACGCGCACCACCGTGATCCGCGGGTGCGAAGTCACCCTGGCGTGCACCAGCTTCCCGAAGACCTCACGATCCACTGCCAGCGCGGCGCCGCCGGGAACCCGTGCCTCGTCGGCCAGCGGCAGCAGGATCGAACCGAGATCGCGCAGCTCCGCCTTGAGCAGTCCATGGGCATTCTGGAGCTCGACCGACTTGAAGGAGTTGCTGCACACCAGCTCGCCGATCCGGTCGGTGTGGTGTGCGGCGGTGCGGACCACCGGACGCATCTCCTGCACCGTCACGTCATGGCCGCGCTCCGCGAGGGCCCACGCGGCCTCGGCGCCGGCGAGCCCGCCACCCACGATGGTGACGTTCATTCGTCGCTGGAGGTGCCGGAGTCGCGCCGGCGGGGGGCGGCTCGCTTGGTCGACTTCTTGGTCGACTTCTTGGCCGATTTCTTGGCCGACTTGGACGCGCGGCCCGAGGGCCGCGCCTGCGTGCTGGCGGCCTTTGGTGCGCGGCCCGAGGGCCGCGCCTGCTTGGCGCGGCCTGACGCCCGCGCCTTCCCCTTGGGCGGCTTCCCCTTGTCGGCGATCAGCGCCACGGCTGCTTCGAGGGTGAACGCCTGCGGGTCGGCCCCCTTGGGGAGCGAGGCGTTGAGGTCGCCGTGCTTGACGTAGGGTCCGTAGCGGCCCTCGAAGAGCTGCACCGCCGCGCCGTCGGCCGGATGGGCGCCGAGCTCGCGCAGCGGAGTGGCGCCGCGCCGGCCGCGGCCAAGCTTCGGCTCGCGAAGCAGCTCGAGCGCACGATCCAGCGTCACGGTGAGCACATCGTCGCCGGCCTTGAGCGACCGGAAGTCATCCTTCCCCTCGGCGCCGCCCTTCGCGTGCACCACGAAGGGACCGAATCGCCCCAGCCCGGCCTTGATCGCGGTGCCGGTGTCGGGATGCGTCCCCAGCAGCCGCGGCAGCGACAACAAGCCCATCGCGAGCTCGAGCGTGACCTGGTCGGGCTTGACACCCTTGGGAAGCGAGGCGCGCTTCGGCTTGGTCTTCCCATCGCCCTCGCCGAGCTGGAGATAAGGGCCGTACTGCCCGTCGAGGAGATAGATCGGCTCACCGGTCTCGGGATGGACACCGATCGACTCGGGTCCCTCGGCCCGCTGGCGAATCAGCGCATCGATTCGCTCGGGGTTGAGGTCGGCGGGTGTGGCATCCTTGGGGAGCGATGCCCGCAGTGTCTCGCCATTCTCCTGGCGCTCGGCGTAGGGACCGTAGCGACCGATCCGGATCTCGGCACCCATCCCCTCGAGCGCCACGGTGCGCGCCTCGGCGGGCTTGATCTGTTCCAGGCCCCGCTCGGTGAGCGACTGCAGTCCGCTGTCGCCGAGGTAGAAGCGCCGGAGGTAGGCGAGCGAGTCCTCCTGGCCCTCGGCGATGTCGTCGAGGCTGTCCTCCATCCGCTTGGTGAACTCGACGTCGACCAGGTCGCCGAAATGGCGCTTGAGGAGATCGGTCACCGCGAAGGCAGTGAAGGTCGGCACCAGCGCCTGACCCTGGCGCACCACGTAGCCGCGGTCCTGGATGGTGCCGATGATGCTCGCGTAGGTGGAGGGGCGCCCGACCCCGTTCTCCTCCAGCGCCTTGACCAGCGAGGCCTCGGTGTAGCGGGCCGGCGGCTTGGTCTCGTGACCCACCGGTTCGAGCGCGCGGCATTCGGGGGTGTTGCCCACGGCGAGCGGCGGCAACGGCTCGTCCTTGTCCTCGAGCGCCGCGTCGGGATCGTCGGACCCCTCGACGTAGGCCCGCAGGAAGCCGGCGAAATCGGTGCGCTGCCCCGTCGCCTTGAAGCGAGCGTCCTCGGCATCGAGCTCGACGGTGGTACTCGTCTTCTTGGCGTCCTTCATCTGCGACGCCACGGTGCGCTTCCAGATCAGGTCGTAGAGCGCGAACTCCTCCCCCGACAGGCCACTCTCGTCGGGAGTGCGGAACGAGCCGCCGGCCGGGCGGATTGCTTCGTGGGCCTCCTGCGCATTGGCCACCTTCTTGGCGTAGCGCCGCGGCTCGGCGGGGAGGTAGTCATCGCCGTAGAGGCGACGCACGCTCGCCCGCGCCGCCGAGACCGCCTGGTCGGAGAGCGCCGTCGAGTCGGTGCGCATGTAGGTGATGTAGCCGTTCTCGTAGAGCTTCTGCGCCACCTGCATGGTGCGCTTGGCGCCGAAGCGGAGCTTGCGGTTGGCCTCCTGCTGCAGCGTCGAGGTGGTGAACGGCGCGTAGGGTCGCAGCGTCCGCGGCGTCGACTCGACCGAGGCGACCGTCCACCGGGCGGCCTGCAGCCGGTCGACCAGTGCGCGGGCCTCCGCCTCGCCGAGGAGGAGGACGTCCTTCCCCGCCGCGATCTTGCCGGTGTGCTCGTCGAAATCCTTGCCGGTGGCCAGCCGCTTGCCGCCCAGGGCAATCATCCCGGCCTCGAACTCAGCGCCGTCGTGGCGGAGGGTGGCGTTCAGGTCCCAGTAGCTGCCGGTGCGGAAGGCGAGCCGCTCCCGTTCGCGATCGACGATCAGCCGGGTCGCGACCGACTGCACCCGGCCGGCCGAGAGGCCGAAGGCGACCTTCTTCCAGAGCAACGGCGAGAGGGTGTAGCCCACAAGTCGGTCGAGGATCCGTCGGGTCTCCTGGGCCCGGACCAGGTCCTGGTCGACGTCGCGGGTGTGGTCGAGCGCGGCGCGGATCGCCTCGCGGGTGATCTCGTGAAAGACCATCCGGCGCACCGGCACCTTGGGCTGCAACACCTCGAGGAGGTGCCATGAGATGCTCTCCCCCTCACGGTCCTCGTCGGTCGCGAGGTAGAGCGCATCGGCGTCGCGGAGCAGCTCCTTGAGCTCCCGGACGACCGGCTTCTTGTCGCCCGGCACGATGTACAGCGGCTCGAAGTCCTTCTCGATGTTCACCCCGGTGCGGGCCCACTCCTCGCCCTTGAACTTCGCCGGGATCTCGGTCGCCTTGTCGGGCAGGTCGCGCACATGCCCCATCGACGCAGCCACGGTGTAGCCGTCGGGGAGGAAGCCGCGAATCGTCCGCGCCTTGGTGGGTGACTCGACGATCACCAAGGCGTTGGGACCGAGGGAGGACTGTTTTCTGGGCGACATTCCGCTCGCTTTCACCTGGAAGTGGGTCCTGAGTCCTGGGACGTGGAAGGTGGTCCTGTCACCAGCAAGAGCAGAGTACCCGAGTGGGACGGATCGATCCGCGCCACGTCTCAGGACTCACGACTCAGGCCTGCCTCCACTAATACCCGCCTCGCCAGCCATCCGGCAACCATCATTTCCGCAAACCGTTACCGGACAACGGCTTACCAGCCGGCATATTGGCGGGCCGCAATAATGACCGCGGCCGCGACCCGCTCCGGCGCCACCGAGGCATCGACTTCCATCGCCGCCCTGCGGTACCAGCGCTCCCGTGTCTCGAGCTGTTCCCGGAGTCTCGGCAACGGATCGCCGGTGAGAAGGGGGCGGTCACCGGCCGCCCCCAGCCGGCGCGCGGCCATCTCGGGCGGAAGCGACAGATATAAGGTGAAGGCACCCGGTTCGGCGCGGTCGAGGTTTCCGGGCTGGGCAGCCCAGCCGCCCCCGGCGGCGACCAAGGCAGGGGGGCCGGCGAGGATCCGCGACATCGCCTGCCGTTCCAGGTCGCGAAAGGCCTGCTCACCCCGGTCGGCGAAGAGCCGGGCGACCGTGTCGCCGGTCTCGGCCGCGATGACCTGGTCGAGATCCCACCATGGGGCAGCCAGTTCAGTGGCGGCGAGGCGAGCCACGGTCGACTTGCCGGCCCCCGAGAGGCCGATCAGGATGACCGGCCTGGGCATGCTCAGCCGGCCGGCTCCGGATCGGCCATCGTCGCCCGCCGGTCGGCGAGTGCGGCGAGGTAGCCGTCGAAATTGCGGCGCACCTCGGCCAGCGAGTCGCCGCCGAACTTCTCCAGCACCGCGTCGGCGAGCACCAGCGCCACCAGCGCCTCGGCGATCACCCCCATTGCCGGCACCGCGGTCACGTCGGAGCGCTCACTCTGGGCGTTCGCCTCGGCGCCGGTGTCGAGATGCACCGTCTTGAGTGGCGACATCAGCGTGGAGATCGGCTTCATCGCCACTCGCACGACCAGCGGCTCACCGGTGGTCATGCCGCCCTCGAGCCCGCCGGCATTGTTTCCCTCGCGGGTGAAGCCGGCGCCGCGCCGATTCGTCGGCTCGGCGACGATCGGGTCGTGCACGGCCGAACCGGGACGACGCGCCGCCGCGAAGCCGAGCCCGACCTCGACCCCCTTGACCGCGGGAATCGACATCAGCATTGCGGCGAGCCGGCCGTCGAGCTTGCGGTCCCAGTGGACGTGGCTGCCGAGTCCGACGGGGAGGCCGTGGGCGACCACCTCGACCTCACCGCCGAGGGTGTCGCCGTCGCGCTTGGCCTGGTCGATCCGGGCAATCATCTGCGCCTCGGCATCGGGGTCGATCACCCGAACGGGCGAGGCATCGGAGCGCTCGTTGAGTGACCGCCCCGCCCCGCGCAGCGGCGGCGGGGCCTCCTCGGCTGGCGACGCCTGGGCTTGCCCCTCACGCGTCAGGCGTTCGGACGGCGAGGAGGCCCCGCCGCTCGCGCGCTGCGCGAGGGCGGGGCGGGCCACGATCCCACCGAGCGAGACCACATGCGAGCCGATCTCCACGCCGAGTTCATCGAGGAGGCGACGGGCCAGGGCCCCGCACGCCACCCGGGCAGTCGTCTCGCGCGCCGAAGCCCGCTCGAGGATGTCGCGGGCGTCATGGCGGTCGTACTTGAGCACCCCCACCAGGTCGGCGTGCCCAGGGCGCGGCCGGGCGACTCGACGCCGACGCGCCTCGCCCGGCGCCCCCTCGGCCGCCATCACGTCGCGCCAGTTTTCCCAGTCGCGGTTGGCAATCAGCATCGCGATCGGCGAACCGAGCGTCTCACCGGCACGGACCCCGGCGAGGAACTCGACCCGGTCCTGCTCGATCTTCATCCGGGCGCCGCGACCGTAGCCCTGCATCCGGCGGCCGAGGTCGCGGTCGACCCAGGCGGCCTCGAGTGGCAGCCCCGGCCGGGCATCCCCTCGACGATGGCGACGAGGGCCTTGCCGTGCGATTCGCCGGCGGTGAGGAAGCGGAGGTGGGACATGGGGAGGAAGATAGGGGAGACGCGCGGGACCGCGAGAAGGAGCCACCCGCCAGTGAAAGCGCCCGGCGAACAGCCGGGCGCTCTCACGTCTCAGGACTCGGGTCTCACGACCCGCTCATTCGATCGGATCGTCGATGATCCGTGGCGTGACCATCACGATCAGGTCCTTGCGATTCTCGCGGTTCTCGGTGAAGGAGAACAGGTTGCCGACGAACGGCAGCGACGAGAGCAGCGGAATGCCGGCCCGGTTGCGGGTCACGGTGGTGGTGGTGAGGCCACCGATCACCGCGGTCTCGCCGTCCTTGACCAGCAGGCGCGACGAGGCAATCTGCTTGGGGATCGTGAAGCCGAGGTCGGCGGCGGCGAGCGGCTGGATCGACGACCGCTCGGCCTCGATCTCCATCCGGATCTCGCGGTTCGCCGTGACGCTCGGGACGACCGTCAGCTTGATGCCGGTCTCCTTGAACTGCACGTTGGCGCGCGGAGCCTGGTTGACCTGGCCGAACGACGACGCGTCGATGACCCGGACCGGGGTCTCCTCGCCGCTGAGGATGTAGGCCCGCTGGTTGTCGAGCGTGTTGACGATCGGCACGGCCTCGACATCGGTGAGCTCCACCCGCTCGAGCGCACTGAGGAACGAGGTCAGCGAGAAGCCGCCGATCGCGGTCGTGAACGCCACGTCGAGGGCGGAGCCGGTGATCACGGCATCGGCGTTGGAGATCGCCGACATCGCGCTGCCACCGAGGTTCACGATGTTCTGGTTCGGGTTGTACGGCTGTCCGGTGAGCGGATCGATCCGCTGCACCAGCTTGTTGTAGAACTGCTCGCTGGTGCCGAGGTCGTACTTGAACCCGAGCTGCTGCAGGTCGGTGCGATCGACGAAGATCAGCTTGGCCTGGATCGAGACGGTGGGCGTGCGGATGTCGAGCCCGCTCACGAAGTCGATGATCGAGGGCAGCCGGGTCCGCGTGTCGGTGATGATCAGGGAGTTGAGCGTGGTGTCGGCGACGACCTTGCCACGGTTCGGCGTGATCAGCCCGGAGATCGAGTTCGCCATCTCCGAAGCCTTGGCGTAGTTGAGCCGCAGCACCTGGGTCGTGAGCACCTCGACCGAGTCGAGCTTGGCGAGTTCGCTCGGTGAATCGATCCGGAGGATCCCGCCCGGCAACTCGGCGACCGAGAGGCCGTGGGCCGACAGGATCGCGTGGAAGGCGTACTCCCACGGCTGGTCGGTGATGGTCGCGTCGACGTTGCCCTGCACACCGGGGCCGACGACGATGTCGCGCCCGCTGTAGACGGCGAAGGCCCGGGCCACCTCGGCCCACGAGGCCTGGTTGAACTCGACGTTGATCGGCGGGCCATCACGGCTCTCGGCCGCGGAACGCCCGCCCATGATCGGCGAGGCACCGGTCAGGTCGGAGGACGGCGTCACCCGATCGTGGTTGACCCGAGCCGGGACGGCCGTGGCGGCGATCATCGCCGCGGGCTGGCCAGCACCGAGGTTCCAGGGATCGAACGCCTCGTCGGCATAGGCCACGGAGACGAAGCCGGGGGTGTCGCCATCGACGTGATACGCCGGCAGGCGATCGAACTCGATCACCACGCGCACGACGTTCACCTCGTACTGGCGGACCCGGACGTCGCGGACCGTGCCCCGGCGGAGGCCGTCGTACGCGTTGCCGAGTTGGGCGAGCGTGGCGCCCTCGAGGTCGACCACCAGGCGGGCCGGATCGGTCAGCGTGAAATCGCGGACCTTGACCTGGCCATCAATCGCGATGGCGAGATGGGCGGTTCCACCGGACTGCGAGAGGGTCACCGCCGTGACCTTCGCGTCGGGGAGCGGCTGTACGGCAGCCGGGGTGGCCAGCAGGGCCACCGGCAGCAGCCAGGCGAATGAGCGGGTGATCATGGGGTCCCGTCCTCCGATCGACGGACATGGTAAGTCTGGTCGCGAATCGTGCCGTAGTCGTTCATCCGGAGCGTCACCGCGCCGGCCGTGATCTCCACCACGGTGAGCCGGCCGATGCGCTGACCCGGGCTCACGGTGTAGCGTCGGCTGCTGCCGCGATCCTGGAAGATCGCGATCGACTTGCTGGGATCGGTCGGCTGCTGGATCACCGACGTGAGCACCAGGTCGGGAAGTTCGGGACCGCCGCTCTCCGAGACGAAGAGCGCCCGGAACGGGTCGCGCGGTGCCGGATCCCAGGCGTAGGCCTCGCGCATCAGCGGTCGCTCGCCGCGCGCGGCGGCGGTGTCGAACGCGATCGGGGCGGGGCCGGCCGGCATGGTGTCGGCGGCAGCGGCAGTTTCGGCCGCCGCGGCCGAGTCGGGATTGGCCGTATCACCGGCACCGCCGCCGCAACCGAGCAGCATCGCGGCCAGGAGCAGACTCGCCTCACGTGCCATGGGTCGAATCCTCCGCGGCCGAGGCCTTCACGTAGGTGCGAACCTTGAACCTCGCCTCGAGCATCGAGAGCGTGTCACCGAAGAACCGGGCGGACTGCGCCTCGGCCCGCGAGATGGTCACCTCGGTCGGCACGATGATCCGGCGCAGCGAGGCGACGTCGGTCAGGAAGGCGCCGACCTGGTTGTAGCGTCCCACCACGGCAAAGCCGTTGGTGTGGGTGTCGAACGGCTCGGGACCGGCCACCGGCGTCTCGGGGGTGTAGCTCACCACCTGGAGCCCGCGGACCTTCGCCCGGATGTTGATGTCGTCGATGAGGTTGGCGATCTCCGACTGCTCGGGCACCAGCGCCCGCAACACGCCGAGCGACGCGTTGTAGGCCTCGGTGCGCTGCTTGACGTCCTCGACCGACTCGACGGCGAGGTTCCGCTTGGCGGAGTCGATCTTCGCCTGCAGGTCGGCCAGGGTGTCGCGGACGGCCGCCACCTCGGCGGTGCGCTCCTTGGCGCCCCGGATCCCGAGCAGGCTGAGCACGTCCCCGGTGTAGCCGGCGTAGCCGACCATCAGGGCGATCAGCAGCAACAGGATCGGGGTCGACTTCGGGGTGTCGGCCATGGCTAGTGCTCCACCACCGACTCGAGGACCGGCACCGTCCGAACCACCGACGAGTCCGCCTGCGAGTAGGTCGCCTGAATCGTGAACTGGGTCATGGCACGGTTCCCCTCGAGCAGCTGCTTGGCCTCGAGCGGCAGCACGTTCACCAACCAGGGGCTCGCCTCGAGCCGCCGCAGGAAGGTGGTGTAGTTGCCGAGGTCCGCCGTCCGGCCGACGATCCGCACCGATGGCGGCGGCATCTCGGCCAGCGCCCCGGAAGTCGCCGTGATGTTGGAGATCTCCGTGAGCCAGGTGTTCTCGGGAAGCGCCGCGCCGATCTCGGCGAGGATGTGCGGCCAGATGTAGCGGTCGCGATCGACGGCGCTGATGGTACCGATCTGCGAGAGGATCGAATCGCGGGCGCGCTCCTCGCGACGCTTCTCGCGGAGGAAGCCCTGGTAACGCGTGTACTCGGTCCGGGCCTCGTCGAGCTGCGGTTGCAACGACGACATCTGCGACCCGGTCCGCACGAAGAGGAAGCCGAGCCCCAGGATCACCACGGCCCAGGCGACGATCGCCGCCATCTGCCACGGTTCCCGGATCCCGCTCCCGAGCCCCTTGAAGCGCTCACCGAGACCGGCGAACGCGGCGCCACGCTTGGACGCGCGCCTGAGACCGGGACGGAGGTTGATCGTGATCATCGGGCGATCCTCCTCATGCCGCCGTCCGGAGGGCGAGTCCCACGGGAAGCATCAGCAGCGGGGCGACCTCGTCCATCGACATGCCATCGAAGGCGTCGGGGGCGACGTCGAGCCGCTCGATCGGATGCGCCGGGACGACCTGCACCTTGAGACGGTCGCCGAGTACGCCGGCGAGCCCCGGCACGCGGGAGCCGCCGCCGGTGAGATAGACGCGAGAGAGCTGGGCCGAGGGCCGAGCGGCGGTCTGCAGGAAGGCGGCCGCACGTTCGATCCCGAGCGCCATCTCCTCGCCGCGCGCCGCGACGTGCGGCGCCAGGGCGGGGTCGAGCTCGCTGCCGCGCACCACACGGTCGGCCGCCTCGGCCGGCATCCCGCGCTCGCGCTGCAGGTCCTCACGGAGCCGTCGCACCCCCACCGGGAGATCGCGAGTCAGCACCGGCACGCCGTCCTCGAGCAGGTTCACCACCGTGGTCTCGTGGCCGATGTTGGCCAGCGCCACCACCCCACGCATCGCCTCGGGATAATTGCGCTCGAAGGCGTTGTGCAGCGCGAAGGCCTCGACATCGATCACCCTGGCGTCGAGCCCGATCTCGGCGAGGAGCGCCAGCTTCGACTCCACCAGCTCCCGCTTCGCCGCGACGAGCAGCACCTGCATCTGCAGGCCGTCGCCATCGGGATCCAGGATCTGGAAGTCGAGCTCGACGTTCTCCGGATCGAATGGCACATGCTGGTCGGCCTCCCACCGGATCACGTCCCGGGCGTCGGCCTCCTTCATCCGATCCATCTGGATCTTCTTGATGATGACGTCCCGGCCGCCCACGGCGACGACGACGTCTCGAGTCTTGATTTGCGCGGTGGCAAGGAGGTCCCGCACGGCGTCAGCCACGAGTCGCGGGTCCATCACTTCGCCCTCGACGATGGCATCGTCGGCAACCGGCGCCAAGGCGATCTTCTCGAGGACGGGATGACCCGATCCGTGATTGATCACGACGGCCTTGATAAAGCCGCTGCCGATGTCGAGACCCACCGTGGAGCGCGCGCGGGGGAAGAGCGCCATAAGAGCCCGGATTGTGCGGTGAGGGGTTGTCGTACGGTACTGCCGCAGTCACACACAAGTCAAGCGACGTGCCGCTGACCAACCCGTTGTCCAGAGAACACTTACGGCCCTTGCTCCCTGGGCGAAACCGGGGCCCAAGCCCCGGGGACCCCTTCCGGGGTCGCACTCCTCGTGCCACCGACCTCCCGCTTCAGAATCCTGGCCGGTTGTCCAGCACGATGGCAGTATCGGCGGCCCGCTGCGCGAGGAGGAGGGTCCCCTGCCTCGCGGCCACCGGGAGCCCGCTCGCAGCGCGGCGCAGCACCGTGACCCGGAGCCGGACGAGCGGGGCATTTCCCTCCCGCTCGGCCTCCGCCGAGACCTCCCAGTCGGTGATCGCTGGGCTGGGAAGCACCAGCGTCGTGGCAGGCGGCATCGTCCCGAGTGCGCCGACGGCCTGCACTCGCGACTCGGCGATCGCCTGCTCGAGCACGAGGTCGGCCTCGATGGCCAGGCGGCGATCGCCCACCAGACGGGCCCGGGCGGTCGCCGCCGAGAAGGTGAGCGCCGCCAACGACTCGACGAGCAGCATCACCACCAGCGCCGGAAGGAGGGCCATCACTCACTCCAGCGGCTGCTGGAGCGAAGCGGTGACTCCACCTGCCGCGTCGAGCCGGGCCACCAGTGCGCCACCGGTGAGTTGCAGCCACCAGCCGCCGGGGATGATCGGACCGGCGATCGGCTGGATCGTGGCGCCGCCACCGCGATGCTCGAGCCCGAGCCAGTCCCGACCGCCGCTGGGATATTCCCGGAGCCGGACCGGCTCGATGATGCGGACAACGAGCGCCGCGACGAGTGGCTGCCCCGGCACCAGGTGAAGGCCGGCACCACCGTCCGGACAGCTCGCCGCCCCGATGGCGGTGAGGTCGCGATGGACCCACACGGCAGGATCGACAGTCTCGAGCACCAGCAGCTGATCGCGACCGCCCTGGGGGAGGCGGGTGCCCAGCCAACCCGACCGCCGAACCACCACGCCGGTGGCGTCGAGGCGGCAAACGAGTCCCTCGCCGATCGGGCGATCGTAGCTGAGCACTCCCGCCGCTGGGATTACAAGGTCGCTGGCATTGGCCCGACGAAGGTCATGACCGATGAGCCCGGTCACGACGGTGGCGTCGCGCTCGGCACCGAGACGCTGGACCGTGAGGACCGAGGCGCGGGAGATGGTGAGGGTCACTGCCACCCCGATCGGCACCAGCAGCCCGAGGAAGGCCAGCGCCAGCAGCAGCTCGAGCAGCGATGTCCCCCGCCGGCTCATCGTCCGCATCGGATGGCGGTGGCCAACGACGGCCGGGCCGGCGCAGCGGGGAGGACGAGCGGCACCACCAGGGGAACTGGCGCCAGGCGGCACGACGGGGTGGCTCGGGCCGCCGCGACCGAGTCGCGCCGGGCGAGGTCGGTCAGTGCCCGGAGCCGGGCAATGCGATCGAGGCGGAAGGCGGTGAGCGTCGCGGCGAGACCAAGACCCGCGGCGACCTCGAGCAACGTGAGCGCCACCAGCAACTCGACCAGCGACACTCCACGGGGCATGCCGTGGGACATCGAACCTCCCGGTGAGGACCCGGGAATCGTGTCGGCGTGGGTGACGGCCTGGGGGGACGAAACGACGCGAGCCGCCGGCGCAAAAGCGCGGGCGACCCGATCTGATCCCTGCCCTGAGGCTATGCGTTCAGCTGCAGGAAATCTGACCGTCGGTCGAGGTTCCGGCCCCGACGGTCACGGCGCACTGCTTGGGATTCACTGAAATGCTCGGGTTGGTGACCGTGGCAGTGAACGAGCCGGTCGTGCCCGAAAGCGACACCGAGTTGCCCTGACTGGGAACGAAGATCGTCGAGCTCAGGGACGAGGTGTAGGTGGTCCAGTCGATGTAGTAGGCTTCCTGTGCGGTCATGATGTTGCGCAGGTCACTGCGGACCGAGGCCAGCTTGGCCTTGTCCTTCGTGGCCGCGAACTTGGGGATCGCGATGGCGGCAAGGATGCCGATGATCACCACCACGATCAGCAGTTCGATGAGGGTGAAGCCTTCGCGGCTGCGCGTTCGCATCGTTGACCTTTCTCGGGAAGCCGGCGGACCACAGGGTCGGTGCTCAGGTGAGGACCGACCCCGTTGTCCCGCCCAGATCGGGACACCATGTCCCGACCTGGGGCTCAGCCGCGGCTCAGCTGCAGGTGAACTGGCCGTCGGTGCTGGTGCCCGAGCCCACCACCACGACGCACGACTTCGGGTTGGTGGAGATGCTCGCGTTCGACACCGTCGCCGTGAACGACTGGGTGGAGCCGCTGATGTTCACGGTGTTGCCCACCGTCGGCGTGAAGATCACGCTGTTGAGCGAGCTGGTGTAGCTGGCGTAGTCCGAGAAGTAGGCCTCCTCGGCGGTCATGATGTTGCGGATGTCGGTCTTGACCGACGCCAACTTGGCCTTGTCCTTGGTGGCCGCGAACTTGGGGATCGCGATGGCCGCCAAGATGCCGATGATCACAACCACGATCAGCAGCTCGATGAGGGTGAAACCCTTGCGGTTCTTGACCAGCATGTGGCAACTCTCCTGAAGAGATGAATAGTGTCGTTGGGGGCGGCGCCTCGAACGCCACTGGCCGGTGTGCCGCGACCACCCTCCGGCGGAATGAATTCGCACATCGGATGCCACATCCCGGGGGCCAGCACCAAGTCGCTGTATTGCAACGACTTGGCTCTCATGGAAGGGTTGGAACCGGGCTCGGCCCCGGGACAGAAACCCGGTAGATTGCAACGCCATCGACCGGCCGGGCACCGGCCCGCGCCGCCCTGTCCACCACGAGCATACCCCAGGCCAACCCCATCGTGACTCAATCCGCTCGCCGCATCCTCTTCGGCCTCCTGGTGGCGCTGGTGGCCGTCGTCAACAGCGCCCCGACGCTGCGGAACTACTTCGCCCAGGACGACCTCCCCTTCATGCAGGAGGACGCCCGGATCGTCGATCCGTCGCGATGGGGCGGCTATCTGAACGAGGCGTACTGGCCCGCCAACATGCGGCGCGACCTCTACCGGCCGCTCACCTCGCTGGTGATCGCGTCGGAATGGCAGGTCGGCAAGGGGGCGTCGTTCCCCTTCAAGACAATGCAGATCACCCTGTATGCCGCCGCCTGCATTGCGGTCCTGGCGCTGGCCCTCCGGCTGCTGCCCCCATGGGCCGGGCTGACCTCGGCGCTGTTGTTTGCCGTCCATCCGGCCCATGTGGAGGCGGTGGCCCTCGCCGTCGGCCAGGCCGAGGAGATGGTGGGGCTGCTCGCCACCCTGGCCGTGATCTACTACTGGGACCGCCGACGACGAGGCGACCTCTCCACCGCCAACCATGCCGTGCTGGCGTTGATGACCCTGGCGGCCGCCCACTTCAAGGAGAGCGGGGTGATGATCCCCGTCCTCCTCGTCGCCACCGAGGTGATCCTCTTCCGCGACATCGCCTGGCGGGAACGCTGGCGGACGCTCACGTCGATGTTCATCTGGCAGACCCTGGCGGTGGTGGTGACCTTCGCCCTCCGGTTGCGGATCCCCTTCGAGACCACCTCGGGCACCTTCGTCGCCGAGGCGTTCGACGGGATGTCGATCGGCAGCCGCGCACTCACCATGCTGAGCATCGTCCCCGAGTGGCTCCGGCTCATGCTCTGGCCGGCAACCCTGTCGGCCGACTATTCCCCCCGGACGATCCTGCCGGCCACGTCGTGGGGACTCGACCAGACCGTCGGCCTCGCGATCCTGGTGCTGATCGGGATCCTGGCCTGGCGGCTCCGCAAGCGGACCCCGCTGATCACCTTTGGTGTCGCCTGGTGCGCGATCGGCCTCTTCCCGGTGAGCAATGTCCTGCTGCCGACCGGAATCCCACTCGCCGAGCGGACACTCTTCCTGCCAAGCGTGGGAGTGATGATCGCGATCGGCGCGTTCCTGAACGGCCTGATCGAGGCGTCCCCTGCCCGGCGATCGGTGATTGCCGGGTCGACGGCCGCGGTGGTGGCGCTGGTGTGCGTGCTGGGGACGCTGCGGAGCCGGTCACGACATGCCGTCTGGCACGACAACTTCCGGATGTGGGCCCAGACGGTGATCGACGTCCCCGACAGCTATCGGGCCCGGATGGCACTCGGCACCCTGCTGATGAAGGCCGGTTACCCCGACCGCGCCATCCACCAGTACGAGGCGGCGACCGAACTCTGGGACCAGGCCTGGGGCCCCTACTACCAGCTCGGCGAGTGGTATCGCCACCGTGGCGATTGCCAGTCGGCGATCCGCGCCTACAGCCGGGTGCTCGAGCTCCATGATGTGGTGCCGGCCCGCGCCTCGCTGTCCACCTGCCTGGTGTGGGAGGGGCGCTACAAGGAGGCACACGAGGTGGCGATGCAGGGAGTCGGCGGGAAGTACTACGCCGGGATCTTCCGTGCCTGGGTGCGCACCGCCGATTCGGCGGAGGCGATCGACGCGCCGCCCCACACCGTGACCTTTCCCGAGGGTTACAACTACCTCTTCATTGGCGAGATCGACTCGGCGCTCACCACCCTGGGCGGCGCCGGCAGGAGCAGTACCAGCACGATCACCGCCCAGTGAGCCACCCCGAACCGGATCATCGCAGCCGGATCGCCACCGACCGGCCCCTCGACTGATGCTGCTGCCGCCGCCCTGGCTCGAGATCAGTGCCGGACTGCTGCTCGCCTGGGTGGCGGCACGGCGAGGGCCCGACCTGGGGTGGTGGCGGCAGCTGCTGGCCGATCGCCGGGGAGTGCTGCTGGTGGCCATCACCAGCGCCACCGCTGCGATGGCGATGGTGGCCTGGCGACCGGACCCGCCTCCGCTGGTCGGCGACGAGGCCTCGTACCAGCTTCAGGCCTCGCTCTTCGCCTCCGGTCGGTGGACCGACACGACACCGGAGTTTCCCGAGGCGTTCCAACAGATCTATGTGCTCCAGCAACCCAGGGTCGCATCCAAGTACCCGCCGGGGCATGCGCTGGTGCTGGCCCCGGGATACCTGGTGGGCTTCCCCTGGTTGATGCCGCTGCTTTGCCTGACCCTCTCGGGGACGCTGGTCTTCGTCATCGGCCGACGACTCGGCTCTGGTGCGACGGGCTTGATCGCCTGGCTGGCATGGCTCTCCTGTACCGCGGCCCTGCGGTGGCGTGGGACCTGGTACTCGGAGAACACCACCGGCACCCTCATGCTGGTGGGGTGGTGGGTCCTGCTGCGCGAGGACTGGCGTCGACGCGACCTCGGGTTGCTGGGAATCGTGGTGGGTTGGTTGGCGATCACCCGACCGCTCACCGCGCTCGCCTTCGCCATCCCGGTCGGGATCGTGCTGCTTCACCGGGCCCGACGCCGACGGCGCTGGGCACCGCTGCTGATCCCGGTGGCACTCGGCCTGCTGCCGGTGGGAGTGGTGCCGCTCTGGAACTGGCAGACCGTTGGCCGGATGGACCAGACTCCACTGGGGCTCTACACCCGGCAGTACATGCCATGGGATGTGCCCGGATTCGGGCCCGACACCACCAGGCCGCTGCTTGCCTCACCGCCAGACCAGGCGCGGGTGGAAACGATCTTCGCCAACCTGCGCGCGCGCCATACGGTCGATCGGCTTCCCGGCATCCTGACCGACAGGGTCACCACCTTCGTACGGCTCGTCTGGAGCGGCTGGCGCTGGTGGTTGCTCCCCCTTGGCGTGGTGGGGCTCTTGCTGCTCCCGGGCTGGCTCTCCGGCACGCTGCTCAGCCAGTTCGCGCTCTACGGTTTCTTCTACCACCCTCCGTCGTGGAGCCTGTACTACCTGGAGCTGATTCCGATCATGGCGCTGGCACTCGCGATGGGACTGCGCTGGGGGTTCCGCATGGCGAGCAGGTCCGAGGACCGCATCGGGTCCGCCGACCGTGGACTCTGCTGGTTCGGGATGGTCGTGGCGGCGTTCGTGGTGACCGAGATGGCCGACGCGCCGGGCATCGGTGTCTCGCGAGTCGAGTCGGTGATGGCGCTCCGCCAGCTGACGGCAGCGCTGCCGCACGGGTCGATTGTCTTCGTGCACTACAGCGCCGGCCACAATCCGCATCAGGCCCTGGTCACCAATCGTGCCCCGCTCGCCGACCAGCCGGTGTTGCTGGCCAGGGACCTGGGCGCGGCAAGGGACGGGGAGATCGCCCGCACACTCGGTCGGCGGGCCTTCGTCTATCGGTCGTTGTCCCGCGACCTCCGTCCGCTCGGTGGCGAGGCGACCGACAGCGCCAGCCGACCCGGAGCCGCCGCCGCGGCACCCTGAGCACGCGACCGCCGCACGGTGGCCGCGATGCTCAGCGCGACCCGGTGCGCAATCGATCGACCGGCGGGCCAGTGAGGTCGGCGCGCAGGGTGTCGCCCCGGAGCGCGAGCGTGAGCCAGTCGCGCCAGCGGTAGCTGGCGGTCAGGCGGAGGCCGGCAGCGGCGAGGGCACCGCAGCCATAGGAGTAGCTCAGCAGTGCACGATGCGCGGCCGGCGGCGGAGTCGCCGCGCAGTCGGCATCGACCATCACCGGGAGCGTCGCCTCACCACCGATCCCGGTCGCGATGGCGTACTCGCGAAGCTCTGCCGCGGCGACCGGCAAGCGTCGCGGCCCGTTCGCCGGTCCGGCCACCACCACGGAATCGCCCGCCGACAGTGAGCCGATGACCCGCACGACCGCGACGTTGAGGTGGAGTGCGGCCGCGGCCGCCTCGACCGAGCGCGACGCCGGGATCATGGCATAGCCGATCAGCAGTACCGAGCCGATCGTGGCCAGCAGCTGTCGGCCACCGCCCGCCCGTGCCAGCGAGCTGACGGCGGCGCCGAGCAACAGGGCGGGGCCCACGAAGAAGGGAGCGGCATAGAAGGCGTCGAACTTCGGCCACGGGAGGTAGAGCAGCGCCCCGAATCCGGCGATCCCGAGGCCGAACCCGATCGAGCGGAGCAGCACCTGGCGGTCGCCCCCCTGTCGCAGGAACGCCGCCATTCCGAGCCCGAGCAGCAGGAGGGCGATCACGTTGGCGGGATAGAGCATGCCGAGTGCGGTCCGTCCCTCGGGGTGCACCGGCATCACGATCGCGGCCAGGTTCTCGGACAACCGTGCCACGCTGAGCGGTGCGCTGCCGTAAGCCATTCCGTAGCCGGTGGCGTCGGGCCGGGATCGCACCGTCACGATCATCACGGCGACCGCGATCGCGATCACGGACGCACCGACCACCAGCGTGAGGGTACGTGGTGCGGACACTTCAGGGCGTCGGACCGGGCGCGACCATCCCCACACCGCGAGCAGCACCACGCCCGCCCCAAGCGCGCCGGCCACCTCCTTGGTGAGGAACGCCGCGAGGATACAGCCGAGGATGCACCCCGCGCGACCGCGCCAGCGCGGCGCCCCGCGGTAGGACAGCGCGGCGTGTGCCGCCACCAGCAGCAGGCCGATCACCAGCGGCTCGGCCATGAGCTGCACCCAGGCGCGCACCATCGGAGTCGCGACCACGAACAGCAACCCGGCCGTGGCCGCGCCCAGCCAGTCGAGCCCGAGTCGCCGTGCCAGCCAGACCAGCAGTGCCGCGTCGACCAGCATCACCGCGAACCGCAGCAGCTGCCACCCCCATGCCCAGTCGCCGAACACCGCGTACTGAATGACGAAGGTGAGGTAGAAGAGCGGGTTCATCCGTCCGTGGCCGGCGTAGTAGTGCAGCAGCGCAGCATAGCCATCACCGATGCCGGGATGGCGCTGGAGGATCGGCAGGAATTCGCGGAAGTCCCAGAGGTCGAACGGCAACGGCCGGTCAGGCCGGTACACGATCAGCGCCACTGCGACAATCAGGAGGCCGGTGACCCAGGCCGCGAGCGCGCGGCGGTTCATGTGGTGGGCGGATAACGGCGACGGATCGCCAGCAACTCGAGCGGGGCGCGCAGGAAGTCGCGCAGCCGCAACCGGGATCCGCCGCGGGCATGCCAGGCCTCCAGCGGCACCTCGCGGAACCGCTCACCGAGCGGTGGGCCGGACGCCGTGGCCAGGCGGGCGAGCAGCTCCACATCGAAGATCCAGCGGCTCCGGAACGGGGCCTCGAACGTCCGCGCGACCGGCTCGAGGTTGCGGAACAGCTTGAGGCCGCACTGGGTGTCGTAGACCGGCAACCGGAGGGCGAGCGACGCGGCGGTCGCGAAGACCCGGCCGAGGTAGTGGCGCAGCGTGGAGCGCTCGATGTCGCGACCGAGCAGCTGGACGCGTGACCCGATCGCCGCCCAGCACCCGGGATGGCGGTCGAGTTCGTCGGCCAGGGTGAGCACCTCCGCGAGCGGCGTGGCGAGGTCGGCGTCGGCAAAGCCGATCGCCGGCACGCCGGTCACCGCGGCGTGCAGGAAACCGAGGCGCACCGCCTCGGCCTTGCCGTGATTCTGATCGAGCGAGAGCACGTCGATGCGGTCGGGATGCTCGGCGGTGAGGGTGCCGAGCAGGCGCGCCGTGTCGTCGGTGCTGCCGTCGTCGACGAAGCAGCAGCCGACGTCGGAGTGGCCGGCGATGAAGCCACGAAACGCGGCCAGGTCGAGCCGCGCCGCCTCGTTGTAGGCGGGCACCACCAGCACCAGCCGGAGCTCGCCGGTCACTGGCGCCTCAGCACCGCGATCAGCGAGACACCCCGCCGAAACGGTGCGGTCCCGCGGTCGAGTGCCGCCACCAGCGGCGCCGCCTCGCTCGCGAAGATCCGGTGCAGCACCTGATTGAACGGTCCGACCGGCATGTCGAGGTCTCCCCCGGGCGATGACGTTGCCCGGCCCCAGCGACGACGCAACGCGACCAGCGGTCGCAGCCGGCTGTTGAAGGGCGACAGCAGCCGCACCGTCACCGGCTGCTCGCCGACGAGCGCCGCCAGCATCTCCCGATCATAGCGGCGATGATGACCGAACGCCGTGTCGTGCGCACTCCAGAGCATGGGATCGGCCGGCACCGTGAGGATCAGGTGGCCACCGACCGGCAGGGCACCGACCACGTCGGAGAGCAGGGCCCGGTCGTCGGCCACGTGCTCGAGCACGTCGGTGAGCAGTGCCACTCCGCCGGCCGCGAGATGCGGCGCCGCCTCCATGGCCTGGCCACTCAGCCGGAAGGCGGCCATCGGGAAACGCGCCGTGGCGTGCGCCACCGCCTCGGGCGAGGCGTCGAGCCCGAGCACGGGATGACCAGCGGCGGCCACCGCTGCGGCGTTGCCGCCGGTGCCACAGCCGATGTCGGCCACCGCAGCGCCCGGCTCGGCCACGGCCGCCAGCAATCGCAGCAGGATCGTGCGGCGCGCGGTGAACCACCAGTGATGCTCCTCGACCCGCGCATGGGCCGCGAATTGGTCAGGCTGCATGCCGCCGCCGGCCGCTCATGGTTGCTGCCACTCGGCGTGCATCGAGTCGACATCGACGGGCTCGAGTTCCAGCGGGCTGCCCGGCACGGGCGCCTTGCGGAGCAGCCAGAGCGGCCGCGTGTCGGTGAGCACCAGCGAGTCGCGCGCGTGGAGATCGCGGAGCCACCGGTTGCCATCGTGCACCAGCAGCATCGGGGGCCAGAGGGTGAATCCGGACCGGTCCTCCTCCAGTCGGCGCAGGCAGCGCGGCACCCAGGTGGTCCCGGGCATGGCATTGAGGGTGGTGTCGGACGACATCGACAGCGCGACGAGGCGCGTCGAATCGGCCCGGAGCGGTGCCAGCGTGGCGAGGAGCTCGTCGGCCGAGCCGCCGGACGCCTCCAGTGCCG
Source organism: uncultured Gemmatimonadales bacterium (assembly GCA_963847895.1). GTDB lineage: Bacteria > Gemmatimonadota > Gemmatimonadetes > Gemmatimonadales > GWC2-71-9 > Palsa-1233. The sequence continues at coordinate 393,381 of CAWKBO010000009.1, read as the reverse complement.
CGAGCGCCTGATCGAGCGCGCAGGCATCGGTCGAGCGATAGATCCGCTCCGCCTCGGGCCGGGTCACCCCCAATGCCCACATCCGGGCGATCAACTGCGCCCCCCAGCCCTCGCGCACCAGGATCACCGCGTCGCGGGCCCCCGCCGCCTGCGCGACCGCCGCCGGGTCCTGCCGCATCGTGAGCATCCCGTTGGTGTACTGGCCGACCCGGATCGGCAGGATTTCGGTGGCCCCGATCGCCAGCGCCGCCACCCCGGCAGTCACCACGGCGCGCTCCAGCGGGGCCGCGATCGCGCGATCGCGAAGCAGCCGCGGCAACCGCGCCGACCACCAGCGCCAACCACGGTGCCAATGGCAGCATGAAGCGCGGCCCGAGGTAGAACCCGTCGTGCCAATAGGCGAAGTAGACCAGCAGCAGCAGCCCGCTGCCCGCCCAGCACCCAGCGCATGAACGGTGTCGCGCGGCGCTCGAGCATCAGCGCCGCGGTGGCGAAGAGCATCGCCGGGGCGGGCGTCTCGAACAGGTAGATCTGCAACCGGAGCAGGTAGAGGTTGATCAACTCCAGGCCACGGGCCGGGGTGTGCGGCAGGCCCCAGGGTGCCTCGTGAAAACCGAGCGCGTGGGTGTGGCCCCACAACTCGATGTAGCCGAAGCGGAAGGGGTTGCCGGTCCACGCGGCGTTGACGAGCAGCAGCAGGGTGATCGGCACGGCGATCCCGACGCCACTGGCCAGCAGTGGCGCCAGCTGGTTGCGGCCGCCGCGCAGTCGCCACAGCAGCCAGGCCGCGGTGGGCAGCGCGAACGCCGCGGCATCGAGTGGCCGGATGGTGGCGGCGATGCCGAGCGCCACCCCGGCCCAGGCCGCCGACCCGGGACGGGGACGGGCATCCTCGGTGGCGATCACGATGGCGAGCGCGGCAGCCAGCAACCACGTGAGAGTCGTCACGTGGTTCATCATCGAGCCGGAGAGGAAGAGGGTGAACGGCGCGAAGGCATAGAGCAGCAGGGCGGCGAGGGCGGTGCCCGGCTGCGACTCGATCCGTCGGAGCAGACGGCCGAAGAGGTAGACCCCGATCGCCGCCATCACCGGCCCGACCAGCCACGCGGCGTGGAACAGCACCCCGATCGCGAGGAAGAACGGGCCGCCCACCGGGAACTGGCCGTAGAGCCGACGGCCGGTGTCGACCAGGTGCATCGCGCGAGGTGAATTCGGGATGCGCCGGCACCGGCAACCAGAGATGGCCAGCGGCGAACACCTGGGCCTGCCAGAGCTCGATGACCTCGTCGATCAGGAGCGGGCGGCCGGAGAAGACCCGCTGGGCCACGACGGCGTAGGCCACCACCGCCACCGCGGCCACCAGCGCATCGGCGCGGCGATCGGCGGCCAGCCACCGGAGCGCCAGCCGCTGCCAGAGTCCCTCGCGCCAGAGCCCGGGATGGCGCCGCAGGGTGATCGCCGCGATCGCCGCGATGCCGAGGAGCATCGCCGTCCCCGGCAGCCAGAGTGCCAGCCGATCGGCGTACCAGGGCGCCGCGTGTCCGCCGGGAATCCAGTTGGCCAGCGGCAGCAGCCCGAGGACGAGCAGCAGCACTGCGGCGGCAAGCGCCACCTACTTCGCCTCGGTCCCTTCGTAGCGGGACAGCTTTCGGTAGAGCGTGCTGGGGTCGATCCCCAGTACCTCGGCGGCCCGGGTCTTGTTGCCGCCCTCGGCCTGGAGCACGAACATGATGTAGGCCCGCTCGATCAGGTCGAGCGACGGGTTGGGCTGGTTTCGGTCGGCGACCAGCGGCTCCTTCTTCTGCCGGGTGATGCGGTCGGGCAGGTGCTGCGGTTCGATCAGTGATCCGGTCGACAGGACCACCGCGTGCTCGAGGGCGTTCTGGAGCTCGCGCACATTGCCGGGCCACTCGTAGACCATCACCGCATCGATCGCCTCCGACGAGAGCGCCTTCGGCTCGTCGCCGTTGCGGTGCCATCCCCTGCAGGAAGGCATCGATCAGCAGGATCAGGTCGTCGCGTCGGTCGCGCAGCGGTGGCAGGTCGATCGCGATCACGTTGAGGCGGTAGAAGAGGTCGGAGCGGAAGTTGCCGCGGCGCACCTCCTCGTCGAGGTCGCGATTGGTGGCGGCGATGATCCGCACGTCGACGGGGATCGCCTCGGTGGCTCCGACCGGGATCACCTCGCGCTGCTGCAGCACACGGAGCAGCTTGACCTGCAGCGAGGCGGGCATCTCGCCCACCTCGTCCATGAAGAAGGTCCCGCCGCGGGCCGCCGCAAAGAGGCCCTGCTTGTCGCGCACCGCACCGGTGAACGATCCCTTCACGTGGCCGAACAGCTCGCTCTCGAGCAGCGTTTCCGGGAGCGCACCGCAATTGATCGAGAGAAACGGCCCGTCGACCCGGTTGGAGGCGTCGTGCAGGTACCGCGCGAGGACCTCCTTGCCGGTGCCGCTCTCGCCGCCGATCAGCACCGTCGAGTCGGTCGGGGCGACCTGCTCGGCGAGTCGGAGGATCTCGATGAAGCGGCGCGACTTGCCGATCGGCCGGGGCAGCGAGGCCCGCGGCCCGCCGCCGGCGCGCCGGATCTCCGACTTGAGCTGCTTGTTCTCCACCCGGATCTGCCGGAACTCGCAGGCGCGGCGCAGGATGGCCACCAGCTCGTCGTTGGCGAACGGCTTCTGCAGATAGTAGAACGCCCCGGCGTTCACCGCCTGGATCGCGCTCTGCAGGGAGGCCTGCGCGGTCATCAGGATGACCGGCGTCATCGAATCGAAATCCTTGACCGCCTGGAGGATGTCGAGGCCGGTGACCTGGGGCATCCGGACGTCGGTGACCACGATGTCGGGCGAGGCATTCCGGATCGCCTCGAGCCCCGCCTTGCCGCCCTGGGCGATGGTCACCTCGAACCCCTCCTTCTTGAGCAGGATGCGCAAGGTGTCGAGGATGCCGCTCTCGTCATCGATGACGAGCACCGCGGGCTGCTGCTGGCTCATGACGCGTCCTCCCGGTCCCAGGTGGCGGGCAAGAAGATGGTGAAGGTGGTCCCGGTCCGAGGCGCCGAGTCCACCAGGATGATGCCGCGGTGCGAGGCGACCGCCCGCTGGACAATCGCCAACCCCAGGCCGGTGCCGCCCGGTCGACCGGTGACGAACGGCTCGAAGAGCCGCTCACGCACCGCCTCGGGAATCCCCGGGCCGTCATCGCTGATCACCAGCTTGACGCGCCGCTCCAGCGGCCCCGGCGGCGCCTCCCCCGGCGCGGTCAGCCCGACGGTCGCCACGATCCGGCCCCGGCCGCCAAGCGCCTGGGCGGCGTTGAGCATCAGGTTCGACGCCACGCGGTGCATCAGGTCGGGATCGGCCTCGATCGCCACCGCCTCGCCGCGCACCGTGAGCTCCACGCCGCGTGCCGCCGGGTGCTCGGTCACGAAGCGGCACGCCTGCTCCACCACTTCGAGTAGATCGAGTGACTCGAAGTTCGACGCGCGCACCCGCGAGAAGTCGAGGAATTCGCTCAACAGCCGATTGAGTCGTTCACTTTCCCGCATCACCAGGTCGGCGAGGATCCGGTCGTCGGGATCGTCCTGGACACTGCCGGCGAGCTGCTCGACCGCGCTGCGGATCGCCGCCAGCGGATTGCGGATCTCGTGCGCCAGCGACGCCGACAGCGCGGCAACCGCCTCGAGCCGTTCGGCCCGGAGCCGGAACTCCTGCAGCCGTTTCAGGTCGGAGATATCGGTGAAGATCGCCGTGACCGATGGTGGGCCGCCACCGGGGCGCAGGAAGGTGGTGGTGCTCACCCCCACCGGGAAGAGCGAACCGTCGGCGCGGCGGACGGAGGCCTCGCCGCGCGAGAGCCGCGCCCCGGCACGGATGCCGCGCTCGATCGCGTCGTGCAGGTCGCGGGAGCGGGCCCGCAGCGCCTCGAGCACCGGCTGGCCGGCGACCAGCCCTTCGCCGCCAAGGATCCGGCGGGCCCGGGGGTTGATATAGGCGAGACGCCCCTCGCCATCGACAGTGATCACCCCGGACTGGATGGTGGCCAGGATCTCGTCGGCCTCGAGGCGCGCCTGGAGCAGCGCGGCGGCCAGGTTCCGCTGCTCGGCGGCGGCGCTCGCGAGCCGGTGGCCGAGCACGGCGATCAGCCCCCCGACGAAGGCGATGACCACGACCTGGGCCCAGAAGTCGGCGCCGGGCTCGACCGGCGACCGCAGGGTCACCACGACATAGCAGACCACCGCGAAGGCGACCGCGATGAGGCCGCGGCCAACCGGCAGCAGCAGTGCATAGGCGGCGACCAGTGCCACGTAGAGCGCGGCGAGTGGTGTGGTGGCGCCAGCGACGAACGCCACCAGCCCGGTGATCACCAGCACATCGACGGTGGCCTGGAGCAGCAGGGTGGTCGGTCCGGGCAAGCGCCCACCCCGGGTCTCGACACCGAGCCAGACCGATGCGCCGGCCGCCGCCAGCACGATCGCGCCGACCACGACGGGATCGAGCGCCAGCCCGGGATTGCCGCTGATCGCGTAGGCGAGCAGTGTGCCGACCAGGCCCAACCGGATCACCAGGATCAACGCCAGGAGGGTCCGCGGCGCGGGCAGCGCGTAGCGATCCCGGGCGGGGATCGGCGGCGTCACGGGGCCCACCGGGAACTCGCCGGTGGGCGGGGACGCGGAGTCGGAGGTCGGGGTGGTGGCTGACAAGTGACCCCTAATATGATCGGACGACCGCCCAATCGCCCGGGAGCCACCTGCCGATGTCACCCAGATCACCGATGACCGATCACTTCGCCGGCTTCGATCCCGACGCCCTGCGCTTCCTCCGGCAGCTCAAGCGCCACAACAACCGGGAGTGGTTCAGCGCCCATCGGGCCCGCTACGAGATGCTGGTGCGCGACCCGATGCGTGCGCTGGTGGAGGAGGGCGACGTGCGCCTCGCCCGGATCGCCCCGGAGCTGACCGGTGACCCCCGTCGCTCGGTCTTCCGGATCCACCGCGACGTGCGGTTCTCGCGCGACAAGTCACCGTACAAGACCCACGCCGCGTGCTGGTTCTATCATCGCGATGCCGGCAGGGGCGTGGGTCAGGAGGCGCACGGGGGCGCGGGACTCTACCTGCACCTCGAGCCGGGGGGATCGCTGGTGGCCGGCGGCATCTGGATGCCGGCCCGGTCGGCGCTGACGCTGATCCGCGAAGCGCTCCTTGCCGACCACCGGCCGTTCGCCCGGATGCTCGCCACTCCATCGTTCCGTCGTCGCTTCGGCCCGCTCAGCGAGGAGTCGATGCTGGTGCGGGCCCCCCGCGGCACCGACCCCGACCACCCGGCCGCGGCCCTGCTCCGCCACAAGTCGTTCACCGTGCATCGCATGCTCGACGACGCGACGATCTGTTCGCCGCAGCTGATGACCACCCTTGAACGCGACTTCCGCGCCCTGATTCCGCTGGTGCGCTGGCTCAACGCGGCACTCGGCTTCGCGCCGGCGGACCGGCGGCTGTGAAGGGCAGCGACGCTGCCGCCGCAGTCCGGCTCGACAAATGGCTCTGGGCGGCACGCTTCTTCAAGACCCGCAGCGCCGCTACCGCGGCGGTGGCCGGCGGCAAGGTGGAGGTCAACGGCGATCCCGCCAAGCCGGCCAGACTCGTGGCCCCGGGCGATACCGTCCGGCTGCGCCTGCCGCCCTATGAGCACCTCCTGGTGGTCACCGCGCTCGCCGAACGGCGCGGCTCCGCGGCCCAGGCCGCGACGCTCTTTGCCGAAACCGAGGCGTCGCGCGCCGCGCGCGAACAGGTGGCGCAACAGCTCCGCGACGCGCCGCAATTGCGGTTCGACGGTGGCAAGCCCGGCAAGCGCGAGCGAAGGGTGTTGCGGAAGTTCAAGGGCCGATGATCGGAGCCGCGGCCGTCAGGCCGCGGGGACCTGGCCGCGGGGCTGCGGCACCCTCATCGAGCATCGCCGCGGCCTGACGGCCGCGGCTGGGACGGGGCCTCGTCATCGTCGTGCAGCATCCGCACCGCCGGGGTGTCGAGATCGTCGTACTGGCCGCTGCGGACCGACCAGATCCACGCTCCCACTGCGGCAGCGACGATCAGCATCGCCAGCGGCACCACGATGAAGAGCACGCTCATGCCGCGACCCGGGCCGCGGTCCCGGCCGTCGCCGCAGGCGCCGGCGACTCCGGCACCGTGACAAAGCTCTGACCCAGCCAGCTGGCGAGCACCACCGTGAGTGAACTCGCCGGCATCAGCAGCGCCGCCACCAGCGGCGAGATGCGACCCGTCATCGCCAGTGTCACACCGATCGCGTTGTAGACCAACGCCCATGCCATGTTGCGACGAATCACCATGAAGGTCCGCCGGGCGCCCTCGGTGAGCCGGACCAGCGGCGCGAGACCCGGCGCGGTGAGGTGCACGTCGGCCGTGGCGAGCGATGCCTCGGCGCCACCGTGGACCCCCACGCCGACATCGGCCGCCGCGATCGCCGCCGCATCGTTCACCCCATCGCCGACCATCACCACCCGCCGCGCGCCGGCAGCGCGTCGCAGCGTCTCGATGGCGGTGAGCTTCTGTTCCGGCGTGGCGCCCCCGGTCACCTCGTCGGCTCCGAACCCGAGCAGGGCACCGACGTGGGCCACCACGGCGGGCGCATCGCCGGAGAGGAGACGGGTCTGCCACCCGCGCCGCCCGAAGCGCGGCGAGCGATTTCGCGGCATCGTCGCGCACCGGATCACCGAACCCCGCCACCGCCACGACGGCGCCATCGATCGCGAGGAGGACCGGCGTGAGGGGCGCCGAGCCGAGCCGCGCGCGCCACGCCTCGACCCCGGCGGCCCGCGCCGCAACAAACCGCGGCGAACCGATCGTCACTGCATGTTCTCGCCAGCGACCGGTGATGCCGCCCTCGGCGTCGTGGCGAACGGCGTCGATCACCGCCGGAGCGACGCCGGGCCAGGCACGCCGAAATCCGCCGGCCACCGGATGGCGCGATCCCTCCTCCAGCGCCAGCACCAGCGGCCGCATCGCCGGATCGCCGTGCCAGGCCACCAGGGCGTGGCATCCCTCGGTGACCGTCCCCGTCTTGTCGAGCACCAGGATCCCGGGTCGTGCCAATCCCTCGAGCGCGTCGCCGCCCTTGATGAGAATGCCGCTCCGCGCCGCGCGGCCGATGCCGACCGACACCGCCAGCGGCGTGGCCAGCGCCAGCGCGCAGGGGCAGGTCACCACCAGGAGCGCGATGGCGTGATCCCAGGCTGCCGCAGAATCACGTCCGACCCACAGCACGAAGGTGAGCACGGCGAGGCCGAGCACCAGCGCCACGAACACCCCGGCGAGTCGGTTCGCCAGGGCCACCACCGGAGCCCGGCGTCGGGCGCCCTCCTCGACTTCGCGCAGCAGGCGCGACAGCCGCGAGGCGCTGCCGGCAGCCTCGACCACGAAGCGGACCGGTGCCGCGACATTCTCGGTGCCCGCAAAGACGGCCTCGCCGGGACCGATCGCGACCGGATCGGATTCGCCGGTGAGGAGCGCGGTGTTCACCGTGGTGGTCCCCGACGCGATCGCGCCGTCGGCCGGGAAGGTGTCGCCGACGGCCACCGCCACCTCCATCCCCGGCAGCAGTGCCTCGATCGGCGTCTCGCGCAGGCTGCCGTCGTCGGCCACGACCCGGGCCATCCGTGGCGTGAGGGCGTGCAGCAACTCGGCCGCATCGGCGGCGGCCCGCTGGCCCCGCTGCTGGAGGTAGCGGCCCACCAGCAGCAGGAAGATCAGCAGCGTCACGCCGTCGAAATAGACCGGCCCGGTGGCGGTGATGGTGTTGATCGCTCCCCGAGCCGTGGCGGCCACCAAGGCCAGCGCGATCGGCACGTCCATGTGCAGCGCACGGCTGCGGAGCGCTGCCCAGGCCCCGGCCAGGAACACCCGGCCCGGAAAGAGCAGCGCCGGGACAGTGAGCAGGAACGAGCCCCAGCGAAAGAGCTGGCGCGCATCGGTGGCCATCCCCGACGCGTCGCCGGCATAGAGCGCGAACGCCATCAGCATCACGTTGCCGGCGAGCGCTCCCGCCACCCCGATCCGCAACAGGGCGGCGCGATCCTCCCGACGGCGCATCTCCTCGCGCACCACCCCATGGAACGGGTGCGGCGGGTACCCGAGCCGATCGAGCAATCGCGCCACCGCCGACAGCGGTACCATCACGGGATCCCAGGCCACCCGGGCGCGGGACCGCGGCAGGTCGAGCTCGGCACTGGCGATGCCATGTTCGATCAGGGGAATCCGCTCGACCAGCCAGACGCACGAGGCGCAGTGCACGCCCTCGAGATAGAGCTCGACCTCGGCGCGGCCGTCGACCGTGCGCCGGACGTAGAGATCGGCGAAGGCCGGATGATCGAATTCGGCGTAGTCACGCCCAGTGGGACGCACCGCGATGGGGCGCAGTTCACCGAGCGCGTAGTACTGCCCCAGGCCACCGGCACGGAGGATCCCGGCCGCCGTCTCGCACCCGAGACAGCAATAGGACGACACGCCGTCGCCCACCCGCCGCTCGAATGGGACCACCAGTCCGCAGTGGGCACACGCCGAGCCGAGCGGCGCGGCCTCAGCCATGGGGCATCGGGGCGCCGGGGGTGCCGACCACCCCGGGCATCGGCATCACCTGATGGAGCCAGTGGCCCACCGGGATCAGGTCGAGATGGGCGGCGAGCGACACCAGGCCAAGGAGCATCACCACCGCAGCGCTGGCGAGTGGCAGCCGGCGCTGCCACCGCCCGCTGAGCCGGGCGATCCCGGCCGCGACGGCCAGCAGCGCGGGGACCGAGCCGAGCCAGAAGACCGCCATCACCAGGGCGCCACGCCATGGTGTGCCAGTGCCGCCGGCCACCGCCACGAAGGCCCATAGCCAGCCGCAGGGGAGCAAACCGGTGAGCAGGCCGGTCACCGTGCCCCGCACCACGGGGCCGCGTCCCTCGAGCCGGGCGAGCCACGTGCCGACACGACGCTGCCACCATTCGGGGGGACGCACGCGACCGAGCCCCGGAACCGTCGCGCCGATCAGGGTGTGGGCACCCCAACCGATCAGCAGCAGTGCCATCGCCACCACGGCCGCGTCGGCCACACCGGCGAGCCGACCGGCGCGGTTGAGCCCGATGCCCACGGTCCCTGCCAGGATGCCGAGGAGGAGGTAGCTGACCAGGCGACCGAAGTGATAGGGGAGGTGGCGTGACGACCAACCGCCAGAGCGCCCGGCTGCGAAGCAGGCGAAGGCACCGCACATCGCCGCGCAGTGGACGCTCCCCAGCAGCGAGGCCACCAGCACGGTACCGACCAGGGCACCCACGGGCCGCTAACCGCCGGCGTCGAGTCCGGCCGCAACGCGGGCCGGGATCGGGTCACCTGGACGGGCGCGCACCACCGTCGCCGCGGCGTTGCGGGAGACGTCGAGGCGAAGCTGTTCGGTGAAGCGCTGGCCGGCGTGGTCGATCGTCAGCCGGAGCTCCCAGAGTCCCTCACGCTCGAGTGCCACCGGTGCCACGAGGCGGCCGGCCCTTCCTTCGGCAACCGCCGTGGCGGTGATCACGTTGGCAGCGTGGGCCACCTGCCGGGCCTCGAGCGTGGCCGTCGCCCCGATCAGCGGCCGGCCATCGGCGCCGACGATGTCGAGGGTGAGCGGGGTCGGCCCGCCGGCAACGAGCGGTCCCATGCTCGGTGTCACCTGCCAGCCGAGAGCGGCGTTGTACCGCGCCTGCACCTGGGTCGCGTCCCAGTCGAGCGCCTTGCGGTAGTAGTCGGGCTCGATGGCGAAATGGCTGTCGGCGTTGGCCACCCGGTAGAGCACCACGCCGAGCGCGACGTTGCCGAGCAGCACGGTGACCACGATGGTGGGCCAGATCCGGTCCTTGCGGATCCACGTCACGGGGCGTCGGCTTCCTCGGTCGCGTCGGGACCGAGCAGGTTGAACGGATAGTGCTTCTCGAAGCTGCTGCCGGCGGTGATCGTGAGGACGATGTCGCGGCGGCCCCGGGTGAAGGCTCCCGGTGGCAGGCGGAGGAACGCACTGGTGGTCCGCAGTTCTCCCGCGGCCACCTCGAGCGGATTCTCGGGCGCGATCACCTGGGCGCTGTCGCCCACCCCGGCGAAGGTGATGGTGTAGCTGTGCGCCGCGCGACTGCGATTGGCGATCCGGATCCGGACCTGGTTGAGGACCAGGCCATCCGGTTCGACGGTGAACGGTTCGCCGGTGCCGCGCAGCAGGGTCACGTCGGCGTCGGGTCGCATCCCGAGTGACAGCGCGAAGGCAGCCACGAATCCCCCCAGCGCCACGAGGTAGATCACCGCCCGGGGCTGGAAGAAGCGTCGCGGCATGCCGGCCAGGCCATCCTGGGTGGCATAGCGGATCAGCCCCCTCGGCCGACCGACCCGGTCCATGATCGCGTCGCAGGCATCCATGCACTGGGTGCAGTGCACGCACTCCATCTGGAGACCGTTGCGGATGTCGATCCCGGTGGGACAGGTGGTGACACACGCCTTGCAGTCGATGCAGTCGCCAGCGTTCTCGTCGCGGTCCTTGGGCATCCTCCGCGGCTCACCCCGGGTGTAATCGTAGGACACCACCAGCGACCGGCGGTCGAGCAGCACCGACTGCCATCGGCCATACGGGCAGGCGATCAGGCAGGTCTGCTCGCGGAACCAGGTGAAGTCGGTGAAGATCAGCGTGGTGGTGACGGCCATCACCAGGAACGGCGCCGGGTGCTCGCGCGGCGAGAGCCGGACCCAGTGCGCGAGCGCGTCGGTGCCGACGAAGTAGGCCAGGAAGGTGTGGGCCAGGATCAGCGAGAGCCCCAGATAGACGGCGTACTTGAGCAGCCGACGGGGCGCGAAATGGCGGTTGGCCCGGTCGAGGTGCAGCGAGCCGCTCTGACCGCCCTCGAACAGTCGTTCGATCGGCCGGTAGAGGAACTCCAGGTACACCGTCTGGGGACAGGCCCAGCCGCACCAGACCCGGCCGAACAGCGCCGAGAAGAGAAAGATGGCGATGATCACGCTGGCGAGCAGCAGCATCAGCAGCAGCGTGTCGGTCGGCAGGAACGTGGTGCCGAGAATGGTGAACTGGCGACGCGGCACGTCGAGCAGGATCGCGGCCTTGCCATGGATCCGCAGGTACGGCAGGCCGATGAACGCCAGCATCAGCAGGTAGGCCACCACCCGGCGGCGGTGCCACCACTGTCCCGGGGATGGCCTCGGGCGGATCCAGTTGCGCGAACCGTCCTCGTTGAGCGTCGGGAGCACCCGCCCCGAGGCGGTCGGCGCACTCATCGCGGCGCCAGCTCTCCCTGCGGTTCCTTCGGGTTGGCCGGGGTGGTGCCGTGCAGGGTCCAGACGTAGACGGTCACCGCGTTGATCTCGTCGGGCTGGAGCTGCTTGCCCCAGGCCGGCATCCCCTTGTCGAGCACGCCGCCGGCGATGGTGGCGTGGATCTCACCGATCCCGCCGCCGTGAATCCAGTAGTCATCGGTGAGGTTGGGACCGATCAGTCCGCCGCCGTCGGCCACGTGGCACGCGGCGCAGTTCTTCTCGAACACCGCCTTCCCCTCGCTGACCTCGGTGGCGCTGCCGGCCAGGCCGAGCAATGCCTCGGGGGTCACGTCGGCAACCGGGGCGGGATGGGCCGCCCGGAAGGCGGCCATGTCGGCCTCGTAGGCCGCGATCCGTCCCTGGCCGATCCCGATGCCGAAGATGTTGAGGGCGTAGACGATCGCGAAGATGATCGTCGCCCAGAAGGTCAGCACCCACCAGCGCGGCATCGGGTTGTCGTATTCCTGGATGCCGTCGTAGGAGTGCTCGATCAGTCGGTCCTTGGTCTCGTCGGCCACGGGTCAGTCCTCCGCGTCGCGCGGCGGCTGCGGGTGAACATCGTCGAGGGGAATCTGGGCGTCGCGCGTCCAGCGGCCCCGGTTGGCGGGTCGGAAGACCCACCAGATGATGGCAAGGAACGCCAGCAGGAACAGGATCAACGCGATCACGGCGTATCCCGACAGGCCGGCGTGGCTCATGATGTCGGACAATTTCATGGCGTGGCGCTCCCGGCCGGGGCGACCGCCACGGCCGCCACCGCGCCCTGCGAGATGTCGCGACCGAGGCGCTGGAGGTAGGCGATGATCGCCACGATCTCCCTGTCCTCGAGTCCGGTGGGGCCACCGGTGGCGGCGATGTCGGCGGCGATCGTCGCCGCCTGGGCCCGGGCCATCTCCTCGGCGTGGTTCACCGCGTCACCGTAGGGGACGCCCAGCATCGCCATCACATCCACCCGCTTGGCGATCGCGGTCCACGGGATCGTGTTGGTGGCGAAGTCCGGATAGGCCGGCATGATCGACTTGGCGGCGATCTCCCGCGGGTTGGCGAAGTGCCGCACATGCCAGAGGTTCGGGTACTTGCCGCCCTCGCGCGCCAGGTCAGGGCCGATCCGTCGCGACCCCCACAGGAACGGGTGGTCGTAGACCGACTCGCCCGGCTTGGAGTACTCGCCGTAGCGCTCCGTCTCGTAGCGCAATGGCCGGATCATCTGCGAGTGGCAATTGAAGCATCCCTCGCGGATGTAGACGTCGCGACCGTAGAGCTCGAGCGGGGTGTACGGCTTCACCGAGGCGATGGTCGGCACGTTCGACTTGATCAGGAAGGTGGGCAGCACCTCGAACAGTGAGGCGACCGCGACCGCCACGATCACCAGCAGCGTGAAGACGATCGGCATCCGCTCCCAGGCGCGATGGTAGCGCATCGCCACCAGTGCGCCGAGGCGGCTCTCGCCGGCGGGTCGGGGGGCCTTCGCCTCGACGTGGCGCTTCGCCAGCGCCGGTGCGCGGACCACCGGCACGTCGTAGGCGGCCGGCCGCCGCTTCCAGGTCATGAACACGTTGTAGCCGAACAGGAACATTCCCGGTGATGTAGAGCCCGCCGCCGACGGCGCGGGTCCAGTACATCGGCATCAGCCGCGCGACGGTCTCCACGAAGTCGGGATAGGTGAGCCGACCGGTCTCGTCGAAGGCGCGCCACATCAGCCCCTGCGTCACGCCGGCACTGTAGATCGCGACCACGTAGAGGATGATCCCGAAGGTCGCAATCCAGAAGTGGAGACTCGCCAGTCGCTTGCTGTGCAGCGGAGCCTGGAAGAGCCGCGGCAGCAGCCAGTAGATCATGCCGAAGGTGAGGAAGCCGTTCCACCCCAGCGCGCCGGTGTGGACGTGGGCGATGATCCAGTCGGTGTAGTGGGCCAGGGCGTTGACACTCTTGATCGAGAGCATCGGGCCCTCGAAGGTCGACATGCCGTAGGCCGTGATGCCCACCACGAAGAATTTCAGGATCGGGTCGTCGACCACCTTCTGCCAGCCGCCCCGCAGGGTGAGCAGGCCGTTGATCATCCCGCCCCAGCTCGGCGCCCAGAGCATCACCGAGAAGATCATCCCCAGCGTCGAGGCCCATTCGGGCAGCGCCGTGTAGTGCAGGTGGTGCGGTCCGGCCCAGATGTAGAGGAAGACCAGCGACCAGAAGTGGAGGATCGACAATCGATAGGAGAAGACCGGCCCCTCGGCCGCCTTGGGCATGAAGTAGTACATCAGCCCCAGGAACGGCGTGGTGAGGAAGAACGCCACCGCGTTGTGGCCGTACCACCACTGCATGAAGGCGTCCTGCACTCCCGCGTAGATGCTGTAGCTCTTCAGCGGGCCGGCCGGGATCGCCAGGTTGTTGAAGATGTGCAGGATGGCCACGGTCACGATGCTGGCGATGTAGAACCAGATCGCCACGTAGAGGTGCCGCTCGCGGCGCCGCAGCAGGGTGCCGATGAAGTTGGCGGCGAAGATCACCCAGACGATCGTGATCAGGATGTCGATCGGCCACTCGAGCTCGGCGTATTCCTTGGCCTGCGTGAAGCCGAGCGGCAGGGTGATCGCGGCCGCCACGATGATCAGCTGCCAGCCCCAGAAGTGCAGCTTGCTGAGCGTGTCGGAGAACATCCGCGCCTTCAGCAGCCGCTGCGTGGAGTAGTAGCAGCCGGTGAAGAAGGCGTTGCCGGCGAAGGCGAAGATCACCGCATTGGTGTGCAACGGCCTGAGCCGACCGAATGTGGTGACCGACAACCCCAGGTTGAACGCCGGGTTGGCGAGCTGCAGCGCGATCAGCAGCCCCACCAGCATCCCCACCGTCCCCCAGATCAGGGTGGCGAACAGGAACTTGCGGACGATGGCGTCGTCGTACGAGAACTCGTCGAGCACGACACCGGCAGCGCCGGCCGAGTGGGCGGACCCGGTCATCCGGTGACCTCGCGGTGAAGGGAAAGCGGAACGGATCGGTCGGGTATGCCCCACAACGCCAAACGACCGCCGAGCCCAAGGGCCCCAGCGGTCGTCAGAAATCCTGCCAGCAATCGAGCGTGGGTTCTCACCCGGCCTCCTTGCGTGGTATCGCCCGGCCGGGGGGAAGACCGGCTCCGGAAACAGGCGCACATCCTACCCGATTGCGGCCTCGAGTGCCACCCCGGGAACCCGGACAAATATGCTCAGGATGCCGGGCGAATGGGAGGGGGCGAGACGATAGACGATAGACGATAGACGTGATCCAACGCAGGGCCGGCATCACGATGGGATGCCCCCGCCATCGTCTATCGTCTATCGTCTATCGTCTATCGTCACAGCCCCGCGAACCACGGATAACCACGATCTTCCCAGTAGCCACCGGGCTTCCGGTCGGTGAAGGTGATCCGGGTCAGGTACTTGGTGAGCTTGTAGCCGAGCTTGATCGGCGAGTAGAGCCGCAGCGGGGCACCATGCGCCGCCGACAGCGGCTGGCCGTCGTGGCCGTCGGCGAGGATCGTCTGGGGATGCATCGCACTGGCCAGGTCCCACCCGTTGCTGTAGCCACTGTCGAACGAGTCGAAGCGGACGAAACGCGCCGCCGGAAGTGGCTCGACCATCGCCGCGATGGTCGAGAACGGCACCCCTCGCCACGGCGCGACCGCGGTCCAACCCTCGACGCAGTGATGCGTGACGGTGTAGCCGAGATGCGGCATCGCGCCGAGCATCGCGAGCGTGAACGATGCCGGCCGCGCGACCAGGCCGCCGACCTCGAGGCGCCAGCCCGCCGGGTCCTCGAGCATCGGCATGTCGCGGGAGACGTAGTACGCCGGCATCCGTCCCTTGACCACCTGATGGGTCGGGACGGTGCCCTGCCGGATCGCCTGCAGTTCCTCGCCCAACCGGTTGTTGAGGGCGATCACCCTGTCGAACACCGGTTGCAGCCGGTCGCCGCCGTCCCACCCGCACGCCGCAAGCGCCGCAGGGACGACCGGGGCCATCCGTCGCAGGAAGGTGCGCCGGTCGCTCGGATCACGGCTCATTGGGAAAGCTCCCGCGATAGCGGCCGGTGATGATTGCCCGGAGCGACGCCGGGTCGGCCACGAAGACCATGATCACGTGACTCAGCGTGAAGGCCGTGAAGGCCCAGACCGCCACGAAATGCCAGTAACGCGCCAACTCGTACCCGCCGAGGAGGTTGGTGAGGAAGGCGAGCTGGACCGGCTTGGCGATCGCGAAGCCACTGACGATCGACACGATTCCGAGCAGGATCGCGGTGGTGTAGGCCGCCTTCTGCAGCGGATTGTGCTTCCCCTGTTCGGGATGGTCCTTGCGAAGGTGGAGGTAGTAGCGCGCCATCTGCCACGCACCCGGCACGTCGCGTGGCCGGAAGACCAACTTGCGCCACTCGCCCGAGGCGAGCAGGAAGACGAGATAGGCCAGGCCGGTGAGGACGAACGGCCACGCCAGGGTGAAATGCCACCGCAGCCCGCCGGCGAGCCAGCCACCCAACCGGATCGCCTCGGGAAGCTGACCGATCCGGTCGGCGTCGAACGGATTGGGCACCCCCAGCACCGCGTTCTTGGAGCCGATGTGCGGGAACGCCGTGTAGATCTGCAGGCCGCTCGCGATCATCCCGGTGAGGACGATCGCGTTGAGCCAGTGGGTGAGGCGCACCAGGCCGTGGTGTCGACGTGGCGGGGGCGATGGTGAGCCGCCCTCGGCTGGCGAGCTGGACATGGACTGCTCCGGAGCGGCGGGTGAGAACCGGAAGGATACGTCGTCGGCGCGGGGTTGGTTCCCTACCCCAGCGCCCCGAGCTCGGCCTGGGCGCCCTCCCAGGCCAGCATCGCCCGGTCGACGGCCGCGCGGATCCGGTCGCGGTCGGCCACCAGCGAGCGGGCCGCCTCACCCCCGTCACCGGCAGCATAGAGCGCCGGATCGGCCAGCCGACCCTCGACCACGGCGAGCTCGGCCTCGAGTACGCCGACCTGCGCCTCGGCATCTTCCACCGCCCGCTCCAACCGGCGTCGCTCGCTCGCGACGGTGCGGGCCTCGTCCTGCGCGGTGGTGGCCCGCGGCGCCCGCACGGTCGGGACCCGCGCCGCGTCCTCGCGAGCGCGGACACGGCGGCGGTCCTGCTCGAGCTCCCAGTCGGCAAAGTTGCCGGGAAAGTCCACCAGCGTGCCGTCCTCGATCGCCCAGATCCGCGTGGTGAGCGTCTCCAGGAGGGCCCGGTCGTGGGAGACCAGGAGCACCGTCCCGTCGTACCCGGCGAGGGCATCCTCGAGCGCCTCGATCGACTCGACATCGAGATGGTTGGTCGGTTCGTCGAACACCAGCAGGTTGGCGCGCTCGAGCATCATCAACGCGAGCGCCACCCGTGCCCGCTCCCCACCGGAGAGCGTCTCGGCCCGACGCAGCACCGCATCGCCGCTGAAGCCGAAGCGACCGAGATGTCCCTGCACCTGTCCCCGGGTCCAGAGCGGCCGGCGATCGGCGATCAGGTCGTACAGCGACTGGTCACCCTTGACCCCGCCGAGGTCCTGGCGATAGTGGGCAACCTCGACCGAGGGCATCAACCGCACGGTGCCGCCCTGCGCCGGCCGTTCGCCAAGAATGGTGTGCAGCAACGTCGACTTCCCCGCCCCGTTGTGGCCGATCAGTCCCACCACCTCGCCGCGGCGCAGGATGCCA
Organism: uncultured Gemmatimonadales bacterium; assembly: GCA_963847895.1. Taxonomy (GTDB): domain Bacteria; phylum Gemmatimonadota; class Gemmatimonadetes; order Gemmatimonadales; family GWC2-71-9; genus Palsa-1233. The sequence continues at coordinate 376,350 of CAWKBO010000009.1, read as the reverse complement.
CTCCATGGGGCCACCAGCCGGCGGTCGCCGATCGCGACCACCAGGCGATCGGCCACCAGCACCTGGTCGCCTCCGCGCGATGTCGCCTCGAACGCGACCGCCATCACGTCGTCCTCGCCGGGTGGCGGCGAGAGCCGCTCCACCCGCGCCAGCCGACGACGGCGTCCCTTGGCCTGGGCCGAGTTGCCACCGGCGATGTTGCGGCGGATGTAGTCCTCCTCGGCGGCGATCCGTGCCTCCTGCTTCCGCACCGCGCGCCCCAGCGCCTCGCGCCGCTCGGCGTGTTGCCGCAGGAACGCCTGGTAGCCACCCTCGTAGGTCTGCATCGTGCCGCCCTCGATGTGGACCACGTGATCGACCACCGCGTCGAGAAAGGCGCGATCGTGCGAGATCAGCAGCACCGTCTCGTCGAGATCCCGGAGGTAGCCCTCCAACCAGCGCGACGTGACCAGGTCGAGATGGTTGGTCGGTTCGTCGAGGATGAGGAGATCAACCGGGGCCGCCAGCGAGGCCGCCAGCGCAAGGCGCCCGCGCTCCCCGCCGGAGAGGACTGCCACCGGGCGGCTCCGCGCCGCCTCCGGATCGAAGCCCAGCCCGGCCAGCACCGCGTCGACGCGCGCCGATGCGCCGTAGCCGCCGGCCCGCTCGAAGCGCTCCTGATCGTGGGCATAGCGATCGAGGAGCGCCTGGGTCACGTCGCTGCCGGCCTCGGCGAACTCGGCCAGGTGCCGCTCGATGGTCCGCTCCAGGTCGAACAGCTCGGCGAGGCCGCGTGCCGCGGCCTGCCACACCGTCGCGGCGTCACCAAAATCGCGATACTGGTCGACCATCGCGATCCGCAGGCCGCTCGCGCGCGCCACCTGGCCACTGTCGGGCTGCCGGGCCCCGCGCAGCAGGTCGACCAGCGTCGTCTTGCCACTGCCGTTTCTCCCGACGATCCCCCAGCGCTCGCCGCGCCCCACCACGAAGGTGACGTTCTCGAACAAGGGAACGCCGCCGAAGCGAACCGCGGCGGCGGAAACGGAAAGGAGAGTCATGACGATAGAAGATAGACGATAGACGATAGACGAACCCAAGGCCGGGCGACGATCGGGCACGGCAACCTCCGGCGGAGGCCAGCGGTGGCGCGATCGTCCATCGTCCATCGTCTATCGTCTATCGTCTATCGTCTATCGTCTATCGTCACGGCCCGTCGCTGCCGCCCTTCACCTCGACGATCGTCTTGCCGGTCGACGGGTCGCGGATCAGCACGTGGCCCCCGGCGGAGTCGCCGTGGATGTCGACGATCTGCTTCCCGTTGATCTTCACCGAGACGTTGCCGCCGTTGGCCGAGTCGATCGCCACCGACGTCGAGCCATTGGCATCGCCGGGGGAATCGACCAGGGCGGCGCGCAGTTCCTGGCGAACCTTGGCGGGCGCCAGCAGCACGTGCACCTGCCCCGAGGGCTGGAAGGTGATGGTGCCGAACTGCTCCATCCCCTCGGCGATCGAGTCGGCCGGCACGACGCAGACGAAGCGCGAGTGCTCATCGATCGAGTCGAAATCGTCGAGCGAGATCTGGCAGTCGGCCAGGGTGTCGAGGGAGGCCGGGTCGTCGAGGCGAACCTTGAGGTGGAAGCCCGAGACTTCGCGGGGCGCGTCGCGCTCCACCCGCAGGCTCTGCATCGACCCCAGCTTGAGGTCACCGAGCATGAAGGGGACCCCGAACATCGGCAACGTCACGGCGTCGGCACTGTCCACCAGCCGGTGCACGCCGCTCTTCCCGGCCCGGATCCCGGTCGCCACCACCATCCCGACGATGAAGACTCCCAGCATGCCAAGGACGATCTTGATCCAGTATTTCGGCGTCATCGTTGCCTCCCCACCGCAATGCCTTCGGCCCGGCCGACGACCGGGTCCTTGTGACCAAACGTAGTGGCTTGCGTCGAGGTTTCAAGTCGGAACGTTTCACCACTGCAACGATCTTCCGTCGAACCGGCAGTCGCTTGCCGGTAGCTTGAGGCCATGACGGCGATCACCGATCTCACCTGGGACAACGCCTATGGCCGACTCCCGGAGGCGTTCCACCAGCGGGTGACTCCGACTCCGGTGCCCGATCCCTACCCGGTTGCCTGGAACGAGGGATTGGCCGCCGAACTCGGTTGGCCCGGCGACCTGCGTGACCCGGAGACCCTGGCCGTGCTTGCCGGGAACCGAGTCGTCGACGCGATGGACCCGATCGCCTCCGCCTATGCCGGGCACCAGTTCGGCAGCTGGGTCCCCGAACTTGGCGATGGCCGGGCGATCATCCTCGGCGAGCTGGTGTCCCCGTCCGGTGTGCATCAGGAACTCCAGCTCAAGGGCGCCGGACTCACCCGCTGGTCGCGGATGGGCGACGGGCGGGCGGTGCTCCGTTCGACGATCCGCGAGTACCTCGCCTCGGCGGCGATGCACGGGCTCGGGATCCCCACCACCAGGGCGCTCGCCATCGTCGGGAGCGACATGCCGGTCCATCGCGAACGGACCGAGAGTGCGGCGATCCTCACTCGCGTGGCGCCGACCCACATCCGGTTCGGCACCTTCGAGTATCTCGCGGCACGCAGGATGGCCACCGAGCGCCAGCAGCTCGCCGACTTCGTGATCGAGCGCTTCCACCCCGAGCTGTTCGCGCTCCCCGTCGCCGAGCGCTACGCCGCCTGGTACACCACAGTGGTGGAGCGCACCGCGCGACTGATGGCGGCGTGGATCGCGGTGGGGTTTGCCCACGGCGTGATGAACACCGACAACTTCTCGATCCTCGGGCTGACACTCGACTACGGTCCCTACGGCTGGCTCGACGGCTACGATCCGACGCTGATCTGCAATCACTCCGACTGGGCCGGTCGGTATGCCTTCGACCAGCAGCCGATCGTGGGGCTCTGGAACTGCGCCCGACTGGGTGAGGCGCTGCACCCGCTGATCGACGAACCCGCCGCGATGGCGGCGCTCGAGGGGTATCGGGTGGCCTATGAGACGGAGGTCGCGGCGCGGATGCGCGCCAAGCTGGGACTCGAGATCGCGGCGGACGACGACGTGTCGCTGGCGACGGCGTTCCTTGAGTTGATGCGCGGGGTGGGAGCCGACTACACCAGGACGTTCCGGGCGCTGTCGCGGTGGGACGCCGACGACGACGCCTCCGCCACCCCCCTCCGCCACGAGCTCGCTGGCACCACTGGCCTCGATCGGTGGCTCGAGCAATACCGGGCGCGGTTGACGCGGGAGTCGCGCCGCGCGGCCGCGCGGCACGCGGCGATGCTCGCCACCAACCCCAAGTACGTGCTCCGCAACTGGGTGGCGCAGGAGGCGATCCAGAACGCCGAGACGCGCAATGTGGGGCTGGTCGACGAGATCCGCCGGCTGCTCGAGCGACCGTTCGACGAGCATCCCGGGATGGCGCGCTATGCCGCCAAGCCGCCCGACTGGGCCCGCGACATCGTGGTGAGCTGCAGCAGCTGAAGGGCGACAGGCGACAGGCGACAGGCGACAAGCGACAAGCGACAGGCGACAGTGCGATCGTGGTCAGGCGCGCGCCCTGAACATGCACGCCACCGCCTTCGACGGCACCTGTCGCCTGTCGCTTGTCGCTTGTCGCCCTACGGCGCCACCTCGAGGAACTCCAGCTCCGGCGCCGCCTCCATCCCGTGGCGGAGCGCCCATTCGTCCTCGAACAACAGGATGGAGCCGCCCTTGGTGTCGTAGAGCCGCAGTCGCGAGCGGCCCTCGACCAGTCGGTCGACCGCCGCATCATCGCCCCGGACCCAGCGGGCCAGCTTGAAGGGCATTGGCTCGAGGGTGGCACGGACGTTGTACTCGGCCTCGAGACGGGCGAGCAGCACGTCGAACTGGAGCTGCCCGATCGCACCGACGATCGCCAGCGGCCCGGCGACCGACTCGCCGTAGAAGACCTGCACCGCCCCCTCCTCGCTCGAGCTGCCGGAGGCCGGTGTCGAGCTGCTTGCGCTTGAGCGGATCGCGCAGCACCACACGCGAGAAGTACGACGGCGCGAAGCGGGGGATGCCGCTGAAGGTCACGTCGCCCTTGAGCGAAAGCGAGTCGCTCACCCGCAGGTTGCCGCGGTCGAGCACGCCGATCACGTCGCCGGGCCATGCCTCCTCGACCTCGGTCCGCTCCTGGGCGAGAAACTGCTGCGGCTGGGCGAGCCGCAGCGGCTTGGCGGTCCGGGCGAGGTTCACCGTCATCCCGGCCTCGAAGTGGCCCGAACAGATCCGCACGAACGCCACCCGGTCGCGGTGGCGGGGATCCATGTTCGCCTGGATCTTGAAGACGAAGCCGGTGAAGTCCTCGTCGGTCGGCGCGATGGTGCGACCCTCCGCCTCGCGCGACAGCGGCGCGGGGGCGTGGTCGAGGAAGTCCTCGAGGAACGGGGCGACGCCGAAGTTGGTGAGCGCCGAGCCGAAGTACATCGGCGACAGCGTCCCCGCGCGGATCGCCGCCTCGTCCCATGGCGCACCGGCGTGGTCGAGCAGCTCGAGCTCGTCGCGCAGCGTGGCGACATTCTCGGCACCGAGTGCCGCGTCGAGGGCCGGGTCGGCGAGCGGCAGCCGGCGGGCCGTCACCAGGGTGGCCCCGTGGTCGAGTGCCCGGTCGAAGACCAGCACCTCGCCGCGGCGTCGATCGGCGACGCCCACGAACCCCGCCGCGGTGTGCACCGGCCAGGTCACCGGGTGGATCGCCAGGCCGAGGTCGGCCTCGACGTCGCTGATCAGCTGGAGCGGGTTGCCGCCGGGACGGTCGCACTTGTTGACGAAGGTGAAGATCGGCATCCGGCGCAGCTTGCAGACCTCGAAGAGCTGCCGGGTCCGCTCCTCCACCCCGCGGCGATTGTCGAGCAGCATCACCGCGCTGTCGGCCGCCACCAGGGTGCGGTAGGTGTCCTCGGAGAAGTCGGCGTGACCGGGGGTGTCGAGCAGGTTGACCTGATAGCCGCGATAGGCGAACTGCATCACGCTCGAGGTCACCGAGATGCCGCGCTCCCGTTCCATCGCCATCCAGTCGGAGGTGGCGTGCCGGGCCGCACGACGCGCCTTGACCGACCCGGCGAGATGGATCGCCCCACCGTAGAGCAGCAGCTTCTCGGTCAGGGTGGTCTTGCCGGCGTCGGGATGCGAGATGATCGCGAAGGTGCGCCGGTTGGCGATGGCCCGGGCGATGGCGGCGGAATCGGGGCTGGACATGGCGGGCGGAAGGTAACGGGACGGAGGGCGGAGGACGGAGGACCGAGGACGGAGGACGGAGGGATCCTCTCTGTCCTCTGTCATCCGTCCTCCGTCCTCCTAGATTGTCTCCATGGCCACCGACGACTCCCTCACCCCCCGCCACTGGATCGCGATCACCGCCCTGATCTCGGGGATCGTGGCGCTCTACCTCCACCTCTGGAAACTGGGGCTGGCCGGGACGCTGCTCTGCGGCGGCGCCCACGGCTGCGAGGTGGTCCAGTTCTCACCCTACGGCTGGTTCCTCGGTGTGGACGTGGCACTGATCGGCACGGTGGGCTACACCCTGATCTTCACCACCGCGGTACTCGGGACCCTGACCCGCTGGCGTAACGATCCGCGGATCACGCTCGTGCTCGCCCTGTTGATCGTGCCGGCGTTCCTGTTCACCCTGCGGCTGAAATACTATGAGTTCCTGGTCCTCCACTCGTTCTGCCCGTGGTGCGCCGTGTCGGCTGTGACGATCACGCTGCACCTGATCCTGGTGGGGCTCGATCGGCGGCGGGTCAGACGATAGACGTGAGAGCATCTGAAGGGCCGGCTCCTCGCGGGGAATGACGGCCTTTCCCTCGGGTCCCGCAATCACACGCGTCTATCGTCTATCGTCTATCGTCTATCTCCAACCGTCCTGATCTCGATCCCGTCCTGCACCAGCCGCGCCTCCGCGTCGGTCGGCATCGCCACCAGCAGTTCCCGGCCCCCGCTGGCGAGCACCGGATAGCGGCGATCGTATTCGCGCAGAGCCGGCAGCAACAACAACTCCGGGATCGGGAACCCCGAGACCGTGACCCGGATCAGGCGGAACCGCATCAAGCCGCCGCTGTGTTGCGGCATGCTGATCTCCGCGACGAACGGCGTGAGCGAGTCGACAAACGAGAAGATCGGCCCCAGTTCCTGGCGCGATTCGGGCGGGAAATCCTTGAGCCGGCCGCGAATCCGCACCAGCGCCGAATCGGCGCTGACCCGGAAGGCGAGTGAGTCGTCGAAGGGGGGAACACCAAGCCGGGCCAGCAGGTGGCTGGCGAAGTCGCCGATCGCCACGGTGTCGATCGGCCGGGTCCGAGCGATGAAGACGGCCTCGACCGCCGAATCGGCCCGCAACACTCCGGCGTTGGTGATTCGCAGCGAGTCGGGGGGCAGGTGATCCCCGCCACCATCCTGGGCCGCGGCGAATGCCGGGGAGCCCAGGGCGAAGATCAGGAGCAGGATGGACCTCGTGATGCGGACAGCCAGGAATCCCTCCAGGAGCAGGTAGCCGGGGAGACGGCCGGGCTCGACCGCAACCACACGGGCGCGACGAGAGCGGACCGGCTACAATCTGTGCGATCCCGTGCCACGATGCCCCAGCCGCGAGACCGACGATGCTGCTTGCGACCCTTGCCATCGCCCTGACGACGGCCGTCGCCCCACCCCGGGCCGTCGGCCCGGAGCCCCACGCGGCGCCAGTGGTGCTGCGCTGGGGCCGGGTCGGCCACCGCGCCATCGCGATGGCGGCAGCCGAGCGACTGTCTCCCGCGGCCCGCCGCACTGTCGCAATGCTCCTCGACGGCGGCTCCCTGGCCGATGCCAGCACCTGGGCCGACAGCATCCGGTCGGAGCGCCCCGAGACGTCGCCCTGGCACTACGTCAACATCCCGGTGATCGACTCGGTCTATCGCCCCAAGCAGTACTGCCCCCGCAGCTGCGTTGTCTCGGCCTACACCACTCAGCTGGCGATCCTCGCCGACCGGAACCGCCCCCGGAACCAGCGCGCGGAAGCACTCCGCTGGGTGGTGCACCTGCTCGAGGACCTCCACATGCCGCTCCACGCGGGCGACCGGGGTGACCGGGGCGGCAACGACGTGCAGGTGACCTTCCACGGCCAGCGCCTCAATCTCCACTGGCTCTGGGACTCGCAGATGCTCGAGGCACTCGGCTACGACGACGCCCTCCTCGCCGACGCAATCCACACCGGGATCATGGCGCAGGGCAACCTCGAAGAGATCACCGAGGGCAAGGTGATCGACTGGACAATGGAATCGCACGACGTGGCGCGTGACGTGGTCTATCCCGAGTTGCCGGCCTCGCTCCAGCTCGATGACCGCTACGCCCTGACGGTGCTCCCGGCGCTGCAGCTCCAGCTGGTGCGCGCCACCGTGCGGCTCAGTGCCGTGCTCGACCGGGCCCTGGCCCACGGATGAGCCGGTGCTGATCCTCGGACTGCTTGGCTTCGTGGCGGTGGGGATCTCGCTGGGGCTGCTCGGGGGCGGGGGATCGATCCTGGCGGTCCCGGTGCTGGTGCATGTGCTCGGGCTGCCGGCCGGGGTGGCGGTCCCGATGTCGCTGCCGGTGGTGGGAGCGGCCTCGGCCGCCGGGGCGCTCACCCGCTGGCGATCGGGCCAGCTTCGGGTGGGAATGGCGGCGGTCTTCGCGCTGGCCGCCATGGGGTCGTCGTACGCGGCGGCGCGGCTCGGCGCCGGGATCCCCGACCGGCCACGACTTGTTCTCTTCACGGCGGTGATGCTGGTCGCCGCGCTGCTGATGTGGCGACGGTCGCGCCGGAAGGCCGCGACGCCGAGCACCGTGAGCGAGTCGCGCCCGACAGCCCTCTCGCTACCGCGACTGATCCCGGCGGGGTTGGCGGTGGGCGCCTTGACCGGATTGGTCGGGGTGGGGGGTGGCTTCCTGATTGTGCCGGCGCTGGTGGGGGTGCTGGGGCTGCCGATGGGCCAGGCCACCGCCACCTCGCTGGCCGTCATCGCGCTCAACACCGTGGCGGCCAGTGCCGGATGGTGGGGACTGGTGGAGCTCGACCTGCGGCTCACCGCCCTGGTCACCGTGGCGGCGCTGGCCGGGATGGCGATCGGCACGGCGCTGGCCCCCCGCTTCAGTTCGCGGGCACTGAGTCGGGGATTTGCCGTCTTGCTGCTGGTCGTTGCCGGGTTCATGCTACTCCAGGAAATGTGAGGAGAATGGAACGACGGAGGACGGAGGGCAGAGGCATCCGTCGTTCCGTCCTCCGTCCTCCGTCCTCCGTCATCTTCACAATGACCTCGACCTACAAGGAATCCGTTGATGCTCGTTCGCCGTTTCTATGATGATCGCCTGGCCCAGGCCGCGTACCTGATCGGCTGCCAGCAGACCGGTGAGGCGATCGTGATCGACCCGCCGCGCGACATCGCGCCGCTGCTCGAGGCGGCCGCGGTGGAGGGGATGCGGATCACCCGGGTCACCGAGACGCACATCCATGCCGACTTCGTCTCCGGGGCACGCGAGCTGGCGGCGGCGACCGGGGCGCTGCTGCTCCTGTCGGCCGAGGGTGGTGCCGACTGGCAGTACGGCTATGCGGCCGAGGACGACGCGACGCTGCTCCGCGACGGAGACCTGATCGGCATCGGCAACGTGCACCTCGACGTCTGGCACACCCCGGGACACACGCCGGAGCACCTGGCGTTCGTGGTGACCGACGACGCCCGGAGCACGGAGCCGGTGGCGATGGTCTCGGGTGACTTCGTCTTCGTGGGCGACGTGGGCCGACCGGACCTGCTCGAGAAGGCCGCCCACGTGATGGGAACCATGGAGACCGGGGCGCGACAGCTGTTCCGGTCGCTGCAACGGCTCGAGCGGCTGCCCGATCACCTCCAGATCTGGCCCGGCCACGGCGCCGGGTCGGCGTGCGGCAAGGCACTCGGCGCGATGCCCACCTCCACCCTGGGCTACGAGCGACGCACCAACTGGGCGTTCGGCATCGCCGACGAGGCCGCGTTCGTGACGGCAGTGCTCGAGGGACAGCCGACCCCGCCGGCGTACTTCGGGACGATGAAGCGGATCAACCGCGATGGCCCGCCGCTGCTGGGGCGTCGCGGTCCGCCGGCAGCACTGCCGGCCGGCGAGTTTGCCGCCAGCCGCAAGGCGGGGACGGTGGTCGATGTCCGGTCGGCCACCGAATACGCCGCGGGCCACGTGCGCGGCACCCTCAACATCCCGCTCAACCGGGCGTTCACCACCTGGGCGGGCTGGTTGCTGCCCTACGACCGACCAATCGCGCTGCTCGACCCCGACGCCGAGCGGGCGATCGAGGCGCGGCGTGCGCTCGCCTCGATCGGCCTCGATGACGTCCGCGGGGTGTTCGGCTCCGACCTGCTCCGCGCCACCGCCGGGGGGGACGACTGGGGGACCATGACCGGGGGCTCGATCCTCGAGGCCGGGACGCTGATCGAAGCGGGGCGCACGGTGATCGACCTGCGCGAGCCGAACGAATGGGCGGCGGGCCACCTCCCCGACGCGGCGCACCATCCGCTCGGTGGGCTGCGGGAGTCGATCGCGAGCTTGCCGCGCGAGACGCCACTGGCGGTCCATTGCCAGGCGGGCACCCGCGCGGCGATCGGCGCCTCGTTGCTGGAGACGATGGGGTTCACCGACGTGGTGAACCTCACCGACGGCTACGCCGCCTGGCAGGCCGCCGGCAAGGTCATTGCAGGCTGATCGCTTCGTTCACGGGAGGGCCGTTGTCATGCGTGTCGCCGACCTGATGCAGACTGATGTACGCACCATCAACCGCGACCAGCTGCTTCGCGAGGCCGTGATCGAGCTCGCCGACGGCCACGTGACGGCGCTGGCCGTGCTCGACAACGCCGGCCACCTCAAGGGCGTCATCTCCACGGCCGACATCCTCGAGGCCCAGGCCGAACAGGAGGAGGAGGGAGCCTGGGAAGAGCGCGTGGTCGGCGACGTGATGTCGGCGCCGGCGGTGACCATCGCCCCGGACGCGGAGGTGGGCGAAGCCGCGCAGCTGATGCTGTACCGCGACGTGCACCGCGTCTTCGTCGGCGAGGGCGACGTGCTGATCGGCGTCATCTCCCAGACCGACCTGGTGCGGGCGCTGGGGGCGAAGAAGCTGTGACGAGAGACGATAGACGATAGACGATAGACGATAGACGCTTGCAGGCTCGGATTTCCCGACTCATCGGACAGATTGGAGCCTCGCCGCCAGAACTGTCTCTCGTCTATCGTCTATCGTCTATCCTCTATCGTCTCTCGTCTATCGTCTCTCGTTCACCCCAGCAGCATCTTGCCGACCGCCATCACCGCCACGCCGAGCAGCACCAGCATCACCTGACCGAGCACGGCACCCGGACGCCGCTCCCGGTGCAGCTCGGGAATCAGGTCCGAGGCGGCGATGTAGAGGAACGCGCCGGCTGCGACCGGGATCAGTGCCGCGCTGAAGCCGCCCACCTGCTCGCCGATCACCAGTGCCAGCACCGCCCCGCCCACTGCGCCCAGCCCCGAGAGGAAGTTGAGCCACACGGCGCGCCTGAGCGGCAGGCCGGCATGCAGCAGCACGCCGAAATCGCCGATCTCCTGCGGGATCTCGTGGAGGAAGACCGCCAGGGTCGTGGCGACGCCGAGCGGCACCGACACCAGGTAGGCGCCGGCGATCAGCACCCCGTCGAGGAAGTTGTGGATCCCGTCGCCGATCAGGTTGAGGGCGGCCAGCGGCGGGATGGCGTGGTACTGGTCTTCCTCGCCGTCGAGATGGTGATGGTGGTGGTGCCAGAGGAACTTCTCGAGAATGAAGAAGCCGAGGAAGCCTCCGAGCAGCCCGCCGGTGATTGCCGACCCCGGGCCAAGACGCTCGTAGGCCTCGGGGAGGAGGTGAATCACCGCGCCACCGAGCAGCGCGCCCACGGCGAAGCTCACCAGCAGCATCATGTGGCGCTGCAGCGCCGCAACCCGGCCGCGGGCCAGCAGCAGTCCGGCCAGTGGGACGGCGCTGACCAGCAGCACGCTGCCGATCGAGTAGAGCCAGGCGGAGGTGAGCGAGGGCATGGGCGGGTGAATCTAAGGGGAACGACGGAGAACGGAACGACGGAGGGCGGAGGGAGGACGGCGGGGCGGGCTACCGCCGTTCGCGCCCTGACAGCGCCGCCGCCAGCGATGGATCGCGCAGGTACCGATCGGGACGGAACTCGAGGACCCCGTCCTCGCCCACGGCCGCCGTGGCATAGCTCAACCGGAGCAGCACCGGCCGGCGCAGCGGGATCACCGTGGTGGCGCTGTCGGCGAGCACCGAATCGATGCGCGCAGCAGGCCAGTCAGGATCGGCGGCAAGCAGCAGCCGCGTCAACTCGGTGATCCGCTGCACCCGGATGCAACCGTGCGACAGGAAGCGGTTGTCGGCGCCGAAGAGCCGCCGATCCGGGGTGTCATGGAGGTGGATCGCGGTGGTCCCCCCGACCTCGAGCTTGATGGTTCCCAGCGCATTGGCCGGCCCGGGCCGTTGTCGGAGCACCGCCCCCCGACCGATCGCGGCGAGGTTCTCCGCCGTTGGGGGCACCACGGCTCCGTCGCGACGCAGCTCGTAACCGGCGCGCGCGAAGAGCGTCAGGTCGGCCGCGAACTCGCCGAGCAGCTCGCCACGCGCGATGCTGGTGGGCACGACCCATTCGGGGTGCACCACGATCCGGACGATCTCCGCCTCGATGATCGGCGTGGCCCAGGCGGGGCGTCCCACGATTACCGGCCCCTCGAAGCGGAACGCTGCCCTGGCCGAGTCGCGGTAGGTGAGATGGGCACCGGCGACATCCACGTCGACCACCGGTCGACTGCCGGGATCGGTGAACCATCGCCAGCGTTCGAGCGCCAGCTCGGCCTGGCGGAGCCGCCAGGCCATCGGCACGCCGAGCGCGGCACGGGTGGCCGGACCGATGATCCCGTCGGCCTCGAGGCCGTGGCGCGCCTGGAACCGCGGCCCACGGCGGCGACCAGGTCTGGTGCCATATACCGTGTATCGCCAGTGATGCCCCGCGGCGGCGGCAGGTCGCCGAGCGCGGCGAGGTAGCGCTCGAGCCTCGGCATCGCCGCACGGCTGCTCGCCGGGTCGGACCACCGGCGCCAGCAGGGTGGTGTCGAAGGCGACTCCCTCCTCGACCAGCCGGCGCAAGCCCGGCAGCGCCGCCTCCAGGCGACGATAGGCGGGGTCGCGCGGCTCCAGTGCGTCGAACACCGCACCGGGATCGTCGGCGGTGGGCAGCCGGGCAAGCACGGCCACCGCGTCCATCGACCGACGCCGTGGGACCCTGGCGGTCGAATCGAACGACTCGGGAGCCAGTCGACCCCGGGAGAGGTCGGCGGCGAGCTCGATCGCCCGGCGCGTGAGCAGGACGTCGAGCGTCGCCCGATCGGCCACGGTGGGCAGCGCGGTCAGGCCGCGGTCGTCGGTCGCGATCGGGTAGTCGGCCGGATCGAGTCCACGCCGCCAGGCGTCATGGAACTGGGTCCGCAGCCGGAGCGCGGCGGCGGTCGGTGCCGTCCCCTCGAACCAGAAGGGGTGCCACTGGTGAGCGCCGTAGACCGCCGTCAGGGCGGAGTCGTCGGCGACCCGCTCGCGGAGCAGCGCCGCCATCGCGGCGCTATCCGGTGCGGCCTGGAGGAGGAGGGCGAGGAGGAGCATGACGCGGGGAGGGCGGAGCGACGGAGAACGGAACGACGGAGGGCGGAGGGAGGCGCACCGCTTGCGGCGCGCTTCAGGATTCCCTCCGCCCTCCGTCATTCCGTCATCCGTCCTCCCTCAGGGTCCGGCCTTCCAGCCGTTGTTGCTGCGGTCGATGTCGACCAACAGGTGATCGGGATCGAGGTCGATCGCGACCAGCTTCTTGCCGGTGAAGGTGTAGACCCGCTGGTAGGCCATGGAGTTGGTGCTCCACACCTCGGCCGGGTATCGCATCTCCTCGGTCGAGCCGTCATCGAAGGTGAATCGGGCCCGGATCGGCAGCACGCCGCGTTCGCGGTTGCCGTAGACCACCATCACCCGGGTGCTGTCGCCCATCGGCCGGGTCGCCACCGAGTCCACCGCCTGGTCGAAGCGGGCGTTCTCGATGAACCACTCCCGCCAGAACCAGTCGAGCCGTCGACCGGAGACGTCGTTCATGGTGCGGTAGAAGTCGGTCGGAGTCGGGTGCTTGAATGCCCAGCGGGCGGTGTAGGCCCGGAACGCGTCGTCGAACGCCGCCGGCCCGAGAATCTCCTGCCGAAGCAGCTGCAGCCCGACGCTCGGCTTGACGTAGGCGGAGACGCCCAGGAAGTTCGGCGAGATCCGGTCGGGGTTGATGTCCACCGGCTTGTCGAAGCCGGCCCGCATGATCTGCTCCACCAGGTTCCGCTCCTGCGCGGCCCGGGCCATCTGGTCACCCTCGTCGGGATAGCGGCGGCCCTCGGAGAAGGTGTTGATGAAGGTGTTGAATCCCTCGTCCTGCCACATGTGCATCCGCTCGTTGGAACCGACGATCATCGGGTACCACATGTGCCCGATCTCGTGGGTGACGACGTTGTAGAGATCCTGCACCGTCCGGCTCTTGGTCTCCATCGCGATCATCGGGTACTCCATCCCGCTGATCGGTCCCTCCACCGCGGAGATGTGCGGCCACGGATACGGGAACCACCGCTCGGAATACTCCTCGATCGACATCCGCGACTGGTCGGCAGCGTCGTACCAGTTGACCGCCGCGCTCGGACGGTAGTAGGCCATCGCGAGATGGCCGTTGTAGCTGGTCGCGTCCCACTGATACTCCGGCGAGCCGGCCCAGACCGCGTCGCGGACGTTCTCGGCGCGGAACTTCCAGGTGAGGGTGCCCTCGCGCTTCGGCCGCGCGGCACCGCTGGTGAGCTCGTCGGCAGTGATCACCCGGACCACCGTGTCGGTCTTCGCCGCGGCGGCGAGACGCCGGACCTGGGTCGGGGTGAGAACCTCGGCGGCATTGGTGAGCTCACCGGTGCCGGCCACGATGTAGCCAGCGGGCACGGTGATCGCCATCGTGTAGGTGCCATAGTCGAGGTAGAACTCGCCCTGGCCCAGGTAGGGATCGGTGTTCCAGCCCTGCACATCGTCGTACACCGACATCCGCGGATACCACTGCGCCAGCTCGAAGAGCGCGCCGTCGTAGCCCATCCGGTCGGCACCGTGTTCCGGAATGCTGAAATGCCACGCCAAGTCGATCGTGGCGGTCTGCCCCGGGGCGAGCGGCTCGGCCAGGTCGACCTTCATCACCGTCCCCTCGTCGCGGCGGGAGAGCGGCACACGCTTCGCCGCGTTGCCACGACCCATCACCTGCTCCAGCCGGTCGATCTGGTCGCCACCGTCGAAACCACGGGCGCCGAAACGCGAATTCTGGGGAAAGATCAGCCCGTTCAGCGAGTTGGCCCGGAAGGCGTTCTGCTCCGTCTGCAGCCAGAGAAATGGCAGGCTGTCCGGCGAGTTGTTGGTGTAGCGGAGCGTCAGTCGGCCCGACAGCGACCGGGAGGCGGTGTCGAGGGTGGCCGCGATGTCGTAGTCGGCCCGGTTCTGCCAGTAGGCATGGCCCGGGGCACCACCGCCGGAGCGGTACTCGTTGGCGGCCGGAAGGGCGAGCGGGGCGAAGATCGAGGTGTCGGCCACCGGTGCCTGGGGCCGGAGGGGTGGCTGGTTCTGTTGCGCCGCCAGCGGGGCCGCGGCGAGGACGAGCAGGGACAGCATCAAGCGAGGCATGGCGCCAAGGTCCGGTGCGAGGGATCAGGGGTATGGGCACCGAAACATACAGCACAACCTGTCGGCAGGTTTCCAAGTCGACCCGGGCCGTCGGGATTGACGGAGGACGGAGGACTGAGGACAGAGGACTGAGGACTGAGGACTGAGGACGGAGGACGGAGGGTCCGACTCTCGGTGTTTCCTCCGTCCTCCGTCCTCAGTCCTCCGTCCTCTGTCCTCCGTCCACTCTCCTACTGCCGATGGTACGCCAGGCCCGCCTCCTGCGCCTTGTCGATCGCCACGACCATCCCCGGCACCAGGGTCACACCGGGGAGGATGTTCGCCTTCATCTCCTGGTAGACCGTGGTCACATCGAGTCCCTGCTTCTCGGCCACCATGTCGGCGAAGATCCCCAGCGCGTTGTTGCAGATGATGAAGGTCGCGCCGCGCTTCTGCATCGACTCGATCGAGGCCTGCGGGAGCGTCATCCCCAGCGCCACCGGATTGGTGCGCCACGGATTGGCGGTGGAGAACCTGCCGTCCTGGTCCTTGTCGCCGAGGAACTCGCCCAGGTGGTACTTGGCCCACATCGCGTCGTTGAGGCCGTGGAAGGTGGTCATCCCGTAGAAGGTCAGCACCCCATCGAGGTCCTTGTCGGGGACCCCGTACGCCTTGTTCCAGGTGTCGTACCAGTTCATCAGGTGCACCAGCGGGATGCCGTTGTTCGTCGTCGGCGCGTCGAAGAGCATCTTGTGCTTGCCATCGAGCTTGGTGAGCCATTCGTCCTTGACGTCGCCCGGAGCACGGGCGAGGGCCGCCGAGGTGCCGATGGCCATGCCGGCGATGACGGTGGTGAAGAGCGCGGCGCCGACCAAGCGACGACGGGTGATACCAAGCATTGTGCCTCCCCAGAAATGATGGTTGATGTGGTGCTGGGGAGGAATGCGCGAGGGAGCGGCGGGAGACGACATCACGGAGGACGGAGGACGGAGGACGGAGGGCGGAGGCCTTGGCGGGCCAGGTGCTCTCCGTCGATCCGTCCTCCGTCGATCCGTCCTCCGGCTACGGCGTCAGCACCGCCTGGAGCTCGATCGCCACCTTGATCTCGTTGCTGACCACCACGCCACCGGTTTCGAGCGCGGCGTTCCAGGTCAGCCCGAAGTCGCGCCGGTCGATGGTGGTGCGAGCGCTGAAGCTCAGCCGTTCCCCGCCCCACGGATCGGGACCACGGCCCTCGAAGGTCGCATCGAGCGTCACCGGCCGGGTCACGCCGTGGATCGAGAGTTCGCCGGTCACCCGCAGGGCGGCGCCCTCGGTCAGCGGTCCGCCCTCGACCGCGGTGCTCCGGAAGGTGATCGTCGGGTACTGCTCGACCTCGAGGAAGTCGCCCGAGCGCAGGTGGGCATCGCGCTCGGCGCTGCTGGTGTCGATCCGGCTCGGGTCGAACTCCACGGTCACGCTCGACCCGGTGAGGTCTCCCTCGTCGAGCGAGAGCGATCCGGCGAGCGCCGGCAAGCGGCCCTTCACGTTGGTGATCATCAGGTGCCTGGCGCTGAACTCGACCAGTGAATGGGCCGCGTCGATCGTCCAGGTGGTGATGCCGGTGTCTGGTGTTGTCGTGGTCGTGGTCATCGGGTCCTTCCCTTTCATGATCGCAGGCTCGCCTGCGCGAAGTGGTCGTGTCGAGATCAGGAGCGCGCCAGCCGGCGGTCGAGCGACCAGCGGCCCGCCCCGCTTGTCAGCAGCGCCAGCGCCATGCCGATCACCAGCAGGTGGTACTCGAAGCCCTCACCCGGCGCGGCCCCCGACCAGTTCATGAAGAAGCCGTTCGGGAGGTGCACCGTCGCCACCGCCCCGACCATCACGCCGATCACGCCGAGGGCCGCAAACCGGGTCCCGATCCCGAGGATCAGGGCAATCGACGCCAGGAACTCGGTGGCGATGGCCACCACCGCCAGCGCGGTGGGGATGCCAAGCGAAGTCATGAATCCCATGGTGCCCTCGAGGCCGTAGCCTCCGAACCAGCCGAGGACCTTCTGGGCTCCGTGCGGGAAGAGGACCACCCCGAGGGTGATCCGCAGGAGCGCCGGGGCGACCCGCCCGTCGGTGGTCAGCAACCGATCGAGAGAGATGGCCAGGCCGGTGCTCGGACTGGCCATGGCGCTTGGGGTCTGGGTGATGCTGGTCATCGGGTACCTCCACCGTGGTTGACTCGAACAATAGACGTTTAGACAATCATTGTCAAGTCAACTATTATGGCGGCAGGAAGGTTCCCGGTCGCTAGTCGCAGCCCTCCCGGAGTCGGTCGAGCAGCCCGACGAGGGTGGCGATCTCCGGCTGGTCGAGGGCGGCGATGGCCCGGCGATTGGCCTGGTCGACGACCGGATCCATCTCGGCGAGGAGCGTGAGCCCACTCTCGGTGATCGAGCAATCGACCCGCCGACGGTCCTCGGGACAGCGGACCCTGGTCACCAGCCCCTTCTGTGCCAGCCGATCGAGCAACCGGGTGATCCCGGGGTCGCGTTCGATCAGGCGCTGGCCGATCTCGAGGGTGGGCAATGGCGCCGGATGGGCGCCACGGAGGATCCGGAGGACATTGTACTGCTGGGAAGTGACACCGTGGGGTTCGATGACCGACGCGTGGAATTGCCGCAGCCGATCGGCGGTGCGCAACAGCGCCAGGGCCGCCTCCTCGGCGGCCGAGACGAACGGCCGGGTCTGCTTGATCTCGGCCTGGAGGCGGGAGGTGGGTGCCATGGGGAAACGATACGGGCTCTGCCGCCGGAAGGCGAGCGGGCGACCTCCCGCAGCCGCCACGAGCAAGCGGGGCGGCCCCCGTCTCCGGTGGCGCGCCCCGCTGCTCGCTGCGTCAGGAGTGCGCAGCTACTGCACGGTCTCCATCATGTTGAAGATCGGCAGGTACATCGCCACGATCATGCCGCCGACGACCACGCCGAGGATCAGGATCATCGCCGGTTCGAGGAGCGACAGCAGGCCGGAGACGGCGACGTCGACCTCGTCATCGTAGAAGTCGGCGATCTTCGAGAGCATCTCGTCGAGCCCACCGGTCTGCTCGCCGACGGCGATCATCGAGATCACCATCGGCGGAAAGACGCCCGACTTCTCGAGCGGACCGGCGATGGTGTCGCCGCCGGCGATCGAGGCCCGCGACGCCATGATGGCGTCCTGGATCACGGTGTTGCCGGCGGTCTTGGCGGTGATCTCGAGGCCGTCGAGGATCGAGACGCCCGAGGAGATCAGGGTGCCGAGGGTCCGGGTGAAGCGGGCCACCGCCGACTTGCGGATCACGTCGCCGAGCACCGGCATGGCGAGCAGCACGGCGTCGATCCGCCGGCGACCACCGGGGGTGGCGTAGTAACGGTTGATCGACAGGATGAGCAGGCCGATCGCCAGGGCGACGGCCCACCAGAACGACTGGAGGAACTGCGACATCCCGATCACGAACCGGGTCGGCAGCGGCAGCGCCACCGCCGCGTCGGCGAACATCTTCTGGAACACCGGGATCACGAAGATCAGCAGGACCGCGATGGCCCCGCCCGCGACCGTCATGATCACGCCGGGGTAGATCATCGCGCTCTTCACCTTGCGGACCAGCTTGTCGTTCTTCTCGAGGAAGGTCGCCAGCCGGAGCAGGATGGTGTCGAGGATGCCGCCGGCCTCGCCGGCGGCGACCATGTTCACGTAGAGCTGCGAGAAGGCCGACGGATGCTTGGCAAACGCGTCGGCCAGGGTGTTGCCGGCCTCGACGTCGAAGACCACCGCCTTGGTGACCTCCTTGAGCTTGGCGTTCTCGGTCTGCTGCGCCAGGATGTTGAGCGACTGCACCAGCGGCAGGCCCGAGTTGATCATCGTGGCGAACTGCCGGGTGAAGATCACCACGTCGCGGGTGCGGATGCCGCTCCCGGGCAGGTTGATCCGGATCTCCTTGGGCGCCTCGCGCAGCGAGACCAGCACCAGCCGGTTCTTGCGGAGATGGCCGAGCAGGTCATCGCGGTTGGGCGCGTCGAAGCTGCCCTTCAGGATCTGGCCGGTGGTGGCGTTCTTGGCGGTGTATTCGAAAACTGGCATGCCTCGGACTCCGTGGCTATCGGTGTACTCCGGGTCGATGGTCGATGGTCGATCGACCATCAGCGATCGACCATCGACCTACCGCACCGCCGCGATCGCCTGTTCCTCGATCGGCGTCTCGCCGATCGATCGCAGGAACTCCGACGGGTTGGGCGAGACGCGCAGCGCCTCGTCCTTGACGATCTCCCGGCTCATGTAGAGCTGGTAGAGGGAATCGTTCATCGTCTGCATGCCGTGCTTCTTGCCGGCCTGCATCAGCGAGTAGATCTGGTGCACCTTGTCGTCGCGGATCACCGCCCGGATCGCCGGGGTGGCCACCAGGATCTCCGCGACCATCACGCGGCCCCGGCCGGAGGCGCGCGGCAGCAGCGTCTGGGTGATGATCCCCTCCAGCACGAAGGCGAGCTGGGCCCGGACCTGGGCCTGCTGGCTGCTGGGGAAGACGTCGATCATCCGGTTGATCGCCTCGGGCGCCGAGTTGGTGTGCAGCGTGGCGAGGGCGAGGTGGCCGGTCTCGGCGATGGTGAGCGCGGCGGAGATCGTCTCCAGGTCGCGCATCTCGCCGATCAGGATCACGTCGGGATCCTCGCGGAGGGCATACTTGAGCGCCGACGAGAACGACCGGGTGTCGGTGCCCACCTCGCGCTGGTTGACGATGCAGTTCTGGTGCTTGTGGATGAACTCGATCGGGTCCTCGACCGTGATGATGTGGCCGTTCCGCTCGCGGTTGATCTTGTCGATCATCGCCGCGAGGGTGGTGGACTTGCCCGATCCGGTCGGGCCGGTGACCAGCACCAGGCCGCGGGGCCGCTCGGCCAGCTTGGCGGTGATCGCCGGCAGCCGCAGCTCTTCGAAGGTCCGCACGTTGAACGGGATCATCCGGACCACCATCGACACGCAGCCGCGCTGCTTGAAGACGTTGCCGCGGAACCGGGCCAGGTTCTGGATCCCGAACGAGAAGTCGAGCTCGTCCTCCTGCTCGAAGCGCTTCTTCTGGGTCTCGGTGAGCACCGAGTAGGCCAGGGTCAGGGTGTCCTTGGGCGACAGCACCTGGTCGACGCTGGCGTCGACGATGTCGCCGTCGACCCGGAGCTTGGGCCGTTCGCCGGCCGAGAGGTGGAGGTCCGAGGCGTCCCGCGCCAGCATTTCCTCGAGCAGGGCCCGCAGGTTGAGCGTCATGAGGCGGTCTCCTTGACGACTTCCTCGAGGGAGGTGATTCCCCGCTCGAGTTTCCGGATGCCATCCATTCGCAGGGTGAGCATCCCCTCGGTCACCGCCTGGTCGCGGAGCTCGGCCGTGGAGGCGCCGATCAGCACCATGCGTCGCAGTGTGGGCGACATCGACATCACCTCGTAGAGCCCCGCGCGCCCGCGATAGCCGGTGCCACCGCACTGCTCGCACCCGGTGCCACTGTAGTAGGTGATCTTGCGCAGGCGATCGAAGTCGCCCCCGAGAACGTCCAGCTCCGCGTCGGTGTGGTGCACCTCGGTGCGGCAACCCTCGCAGATCCGCCGGACCAGCCGCTGGGCCACCACCAGGTTCACCGCGCTGGCCACGTTGAAGGCCTCGATCCCCATGTCGATCATCCGGACGATGGTGCTCGGGGCGTCGTTGGTGTGCAGCGTGGAGAGCACCAGGTGGCCAGTGAGCGCCGCCTTGATGGCGATGCCGCCGGTCTCGAGGTCGCGCACCTCGCCGATCATGATCACGTTGGGGTCCTGCCGCAGGAACGCGCGCAGCGCCGACGCGAAGGTCAGCCCGATCTCGTTGCGCACCGGCACCTGGTTGATCCCCGGCAGGTTGTACTCCACCGGGTCCTCGGCGGTCATGATGTTGGTGTCGATGGTGTTGATCCGCTGCAGCGCCGAGTAGAGGGTGGTGGTCTTGCCCGAGCCGGTCGGCCCGGTCACCAGCACCATCCCGTAGGGATTGAGGATCGCCCGCAGCAGGTCCTGCTCCGCCTTCGGCTCGAAGCCGAACTTGGCGAGGTCGAGGGTGAGGTTGCCCTTGTCGAGGATTCGCATCACGATCTTCTCGCCGAAGAGCACCGGCAGCGTCGAGACGCGGAAGTCGATCACCCGCGAACCCATCTTGAGCTTGAGGCGGCCATCCTGCGGCACCCGGCGCTCGGCGATGTTGAGCGAGGCGAGGATCTTCACCCGGGAGGTGAGCGCCGCCTTCATCTTGAGCGGCGGCTTCATGACTTCCTGCAGGGCACCGTCGATCCGGTAGCGGATCCGGAGCTCGTGCTCGAACGGCTCGATGTGGATGTCGGAGGCGCCCCGCTTCACCGCGTCGGTGAGGATCCCGTTGATCAGCTTGACGACCGGGGCGTCGTCGACGGCGGCCTGCATCTGGGCCTGCTCGTCCTCGTCGGCCTCGAGCACCTCGACGTCCTCGCCGACCCCCTCCATCTCGCGCAGGATCGTCTGCAGCTGCTCGTCGCCGGTCTCGTAGTGCTTCTCGATCAGCGACCGGAGCGTGTGCTCGCCGGCGAGGACCGGGAAGAGGTCGAAGCGGGTGATGAACTTGAGATCCTCGAGCAGCCCCTGGTCGGCCGGATCGGCCACCGCGACGGTCAGGGTGCGTCCCTCGCGCCGGAGCGGCAGGACCATCCGCTTCAGCGCCAGCTCGCCCGGCACCAGCGGCAGCATCCGGGGGTCGACCTCGAACTTCGACAGGTCGACCGCCGGCATCCGGAACTGGCGGGCCAGGGTCTTGGTGAGCTCCAGTTCGCTGACGGCGCCCTGCTTGACCAGGATGTAGCCGAGGCGCGCCCCCGAGGCCCGCTGCTCGACCAGCGCGGCCTTGAGCTGACCGGCCGTGATCAGCCCTTCGGCGACCAGCAGGTCACCGAGGCGGTCGGCCGGAGGGCCACCATTGGTCACGCCGGGATTGGGCTGAAGAGCGGTCATGGGACGACGTGGGTGCAAGCGGGATGCCTCCCGGACCGGGGCCCCCAGAACCCGCATCATTGCTAGGGGGGACGAAGTTGGCCGACCAGCCGTTCGACCAGTGAAGCCGGGATCCCCGGGACCTTCCGGAGATCCTCGACATGGCGAAATGGCCCGGCGCTGTCGCGAAATGCCACTATCGCACCGGCACGCGCCGGTCCGATCCCCGGCAAGGCGTCCAGCTCCGCGACGGTTGCCCGGTTGAGCGACAGTCTGGCAGTTCCGCCGCTGGTTGCAGTGTCGGCCGGGCGACCACTGAACGTAAGGTGGGGCGCCAACCGGGCGAGGGTCGCTGGGCCCACTCCGGCGACCCGATCGAGCCCTGCGATGCCGCCGAACGCCCCCCGGCTCTCGCGATCCGCCACGATCCGTTGCGCCAGCGCCGGCCCGACCCCGGGGAGCCGCTGGAGCTCCCGTGCGCCCGCCCGGTCGGCGTCGATTCGCTCACCCGTTCCCAGCGGCCTGGCGAGGGCCAACGAGAGCTCCCGCTGGCCCAACGGGTCGCCATCGGTCGTGGAGTCGAGCAGAACCACTGGCCGGTCGTCCGACGCCGGCACCCCCCGGCTGGCCCGGATCAGGTGCCCGGCGACGCCGAGCCCGAGCACGACGACGAGGGCGCGGCGCTCATGGGGAGACATGCGAGGCAGACTACCCGACGAACGGCAGGATCACGGTACCCGAGAACGGAGGACGGAACGACGGAGGGCGGAACGAGGCCCCAGCCGCGGCCTGACGGCCGCGGCTAGTGTTTGGCGTCCGCCTCCCGGATCACTGCCACCGCGGTGTTGCCGACCGCCTCGAGTGACTCCACCGAGAGCTTGTCGGCGGTGTCGTCGATGGTGTGCCAGTAGGCATACGGCCAGCCGATGATGTCGATCGCCCGGATTCCGGCGTCGATCAGCGGGATGTGGTCGTCGGTCATCTGGGCCCCCGGCTCCTGGACGAAGACGTGACCATAGCCGAGCCGTTCGGCGATCGCCCAGATGGTGGTCACCACATCGGGGGCGGCGACGGCGCTGCCCGGCTCCTTGGCGATCTTGAGGTCCTTGGCGCCGACCATGTCCCAGACCACCGCGAAGCTGGGCTTGGGGAGCAGCGGATCGGCGGCGTAGTGCTTCGCCCCGACCAGTACGTCCGCCATCACCGGGGAGAACTCGCCGTAGTCCTCGCCATCGACAAAGAGGAGGTCGACGCCGATCGTCGGCCGGTTCGCCTTGAGCGCGTCGAGCACGCCGAGCAGCACGGCCACGCCGGAGGCGCCATCGTTGGCACCGGGAATCGGCTGGTCGGCGTGGGTCGACCCCGGGGCGTCGGCCCGGGGGCGGGTGTCCCAGTGCGCCACGTAGAGGATCCGCTCGGTGGCCGCCGGGTTGAAGCGGGCCACCAGGTTTGTCATCGGCACCGAGTCGCCCGTCACCGTCACGTGGACCCAGTCGCGGCGCACCACGGTATCGGCACCGGCCCGCGCCAGCGAGTCGAGCCAGGCGGCCATCGCGCGGTGCGGCGCGGTCCCCGGGACCCGCGGCCCGAAGGCGAGCTGCTGCTCGACCCGGGCCATCGCCGCCGGGCCATCGAACTCGCGAACCAGGTGCTCGGCGGTGCAGGCCGCCAGCGGCAATGCCGCCGCAAGGAGGAGGGCGAACGAGCGGCGTCCCGACATCTACAGTTCTCCCAGGGTGCTCAGCGGCACCTGCATCTGGAGGTTGAGCGACAGCGTCGAGGTTCGACGGTCGAGGTGGCGATACTCCTGCAGAATGTACTGCACGAAGATGCCGCCGGTCACCGATCCGACCACGTCGGTGTCGAGTCGCAGTGAATACTCGGTGCGCCGGATGTCGGAGATGGTGATGCACTCCGCATTGCCGGCCTGGAGCAGGCACTCGTCCTGGTGGAACGACGACGCGAGCAGCGAGGTGCGCAACGGTCGGCGCCGGGCCTCGGTCGGCCCCGGCAGCTTGACGCTGAATTCGAGCGAGGCCGACCAGCGATCGGACCGACGCTGGGTCTGGTTGCCGTTGTTGATGCCGTCACCGCGGTCGAGGGTGGCGTCACCGCGCAGGTGGATCCCGTTGCGGAGGTAGAACTCGACCAGCGGTGAATAGCCGGTGCTGGTCGACGAGGTGAACGCTGCCGGCTGCGCCGAATCGGCGGCGGGGATGGTGCTTCGCGTCTCCCGGCCACGGACCCGCCCCGAAAGGATCACCAGGGTGAGCGGACCGCCGCGGAATGGCCGCGACCAGCGAAGGGTGGCGTCGGGCCAGTCGCGCTGGCGGCTCTGGGCCACCACGAAGCGCCCGCCGGCCGCCCGCTGGTAACGGTCGGCATCGGTGCTCGAGTAGCGCACATCGGCCGAGAGCCCCAGCAGGTCGAGGGAGCCACCGAGTCTGGTTGCGTGCACGTCGGCGGCCCCGATCGCCTGGACCCCCTCCTGCTCGAGATAGTCGCCAAGCCCCCCCAGGGCCAGCTGGTACCCGGTGCCCGGCTGGAACGCCGCGAGGTCGAAGGTGGACTGGTAGGAGTGGCTCCACGACGCGTCGATCGGCCGCACCCGGGCCAGGGTTCGGGCCACCCCCGACGTGTCGCCGAAGATCCGCTGGGCCAGCACCGCCGGCTCGAGGGTGAGCCCCAGCTCGTTGGTGCGGGCGTTGTTGAGCGTCTGGGGAAGGATGTAGGCCCCGGCGGTGTCGCCGTCGACCCGAACCGGGTTGCGCGACGTGAGCGAGCGCGACAGGGCGAAGTTGCTGGTGGTGGTGGCCCGGGGTCGCAGCCAGCTGGCCAGTTGCGGAGTGAGCGCCACCACCGAGGTGATGCTGCGGTCGCGTTCCACCCCGGCGTCGAGCCCCAGGAAGGTCTGCCGTGACTGCCCCACCAACCGGCCCAGGGTGGTCGAGTCGGGATATCGGCGCAAGTCGCGGGTGCTCTGCCAGTTGGTGCCGAGACTGAGCATCCCCAGCGGCCGCCAGCTCATCGCCGCACTGTTGCGCCAGAGGTGGGTGAGGTTCTCGGTGGGGATGAGGATCGTGTCGGCCAGACGCTCGATCGGCACGGTGTACGACGTGACATTGCCGACGCTCCGGCTCAGGTCGCTCTGGAAGCGGAGCTGCGACGGAAACGGGTTGAAGCCGCCGCTGGCGATCCCCTTCGCGGCCTGGCTGCTGGCGAGCCAGTGCGGCAGCTTGCTGACCATCCCCGACAGCCCCAGCGGGATCGACGGCCCCCTGAGCTGCTTGTCCCACGCCATCGAGACCCCCCACGACCGGTTGTCGGCGTCGCTGTACTCGGTGACCGCGGTGGTGGTCGAGAGGTTGCCGCTCAGGCTGATCGGGTTGATGAATGTCCGCACCCAGAACGAGCCGTCCTGCAGGGTGCGCCGGGCGCTCAGGGTGACCGCGGTCACCGCACTCCGCGGCCGCCGGAGCCCCGCCAATTCCGAACCGCGCACATCGCTCCCGGTGATCAACTCGGGCGAGACACTGATCCGGTTGATCGACACGCTCATCGGGATGACCAGCCCGAGCCCAGGATCGAGGAACCTCCCGAGGTTGAGCGACGTCGAGCCGGTCAGGGTGTGGGTGGTGCGATAGGTCGGGGCCTGGCCGATCTGGCGGAAGTTGCCGTCCTCGCCCACGTAGGAGAGCGCCATCGCCCCCACGTCGCCGGCCACCAGCCGGGCGGAGAACGCCGTCGCGATGCCGACCTGCGAGAGCGGCGCGGCGAGGCGGATGTCGTCGGTCCACAATTCGGTCTCGGCGATCGACATGCCGTCTCCGGCGTAGCGGATGCCGGTCGCCACCTCCTGCACGGCGGCGAGGTTGGGGGGCTTGATCGCCGGGTCCTTGACGTGGACCACGTAGCCGCCGTCGCAGGCGACCCAGGCGTCGGGATCGCCACCGCACTCGGTGGCACCACTCGGCGCGTCGCCGCGCAGGAACCGGGTCTCGATCTCGGCGCGCAGCTGGCGCCACTGCTCGAGGTCGATCACCATCTCCGGCTGCCAGCTCATCGTCTGGGCCGGGGCCTCGTAGTAGTAGAAGTTCTCGTCGTCGGTGCCGACCTTCACGAAGGCGCGCAGCCGGCCGTCGTCCCAGCCATCGCCGCGGCCCCGCACCCAGACCCGCATCTCGCGGTAGGCGAGCAGGTTCTGGGTTCCCGACGCGAAGCGGTTGTAGGCCTCGGCCCGCTCGCCGGGTCGCAAGTCGCGGGCGATGGTGCGCAGCGCCTTCTCGTTGACCTGGGTGCCGAGCCCCTGCTGCCCGGCATTGAGGTCGTTGAGCGAGGAGCCGAGCCCCGGGGGCGACTGGTAGCCGAGCTCGATGTTCTCCGTCGAGACCGAGGTGACCGTCACCTCGCCGCGCGGCTGGGCGGTCGAGCCATCGAGCCCGACGATCGGCGCGTCGGCGCGCGCGATCCACGGCGCACCGACCAGCCGCATCCGCGCCAGGGCGAACCGGATCACCGGATCGGGCTGGCCGTTGTCGGGCGGGGTGAGGAAGGTGATCCGCAGGTCCTTCACCAGCCGGATGTTGGGCTGGCCAATGGTGCGATCGACCTCGCGCAGCGGAATCCGGTAGAGCCGCCAGCCACCATAGCGGGTCGAGTCGGTCGGATCGACCGCCTGGACGCCGGTCCGGACGAAGTACTTCGGATCGTTGAGGTCGACCACGTAGCGGAAGACGTTGTCGTCGGGGCCGGTGGCGTTGAGCAGCAGGTCGGCGTCGAGGTCCTCGGTGTCGAGCACGCCGTTGCCGGCGGTGCAGCGGGCACCGAGGTCGCCCCACGGGAAGACCTCCACCGCGGTGCCGAGCTGGCGGCGGCAGGTCGCGATGGTGTCGATGTTGCCGAGCGGGGTCAGCAGCGGCGGGCGATCGCCGAGGATGCCGTTGTCGTCGGTCGAGGCGTTGAAGGTGCCGGTCGGTGAGCGTTCGGTGTCGAGCCGTCCCACCCCGGCATACCGGCGGCCCAGATACGTCGTGTCGCCGCCGGCCTCGACCCGGAACGAGTCGGGCGCGATCGCGAGGGCATCCTCGTTCACCGACCCGAGATCGACCATCAGCCGCATGTCGTTGTCGCGAATCGGCCGGTCGGCGCCCTCGAAGACCCAGAACTCGAGATACTCGTTGCGCGACAGGTCGCGGCCGGTGAGCGAGAGCGGTGTCACCATCGACCGCCAGCGCGGGGCGAAGTCGCGCCGCGGCTGCTGCCAGTGGGAGCGGTTGTCGAACGACACGATCCCGCCGGCGGTGTCGGCGTGGAAGGTCATGTACATCACCGTCTCGGTGCCGATGGTGCTGCCGCCCCGGATCACGATGTTGGTGTCGATGTCGGTGGGCCGCAGTTCGCGCACGCCGCCGCGACCGTCGGGGACCAGGTTCTGCCAGATGAGCTGCACCGCGTCGGTCGAGTCGAAGCCGGCCGCGAAGCCGTACTGTTCGACCCCGGAGGGCGAGTCGGGCCGCGAGCCGTACTGCCAGGCGTTCTCCCGCAGCGAGATCGGGATCCCCTGGTCGTTCTCGAACTCCTCGAGGTAGGCCTCGCCCGAGCGGTTCAGGTCGGGTCGCGAGAAGGCAACCTCGGCGTCGAGCGCGAGCGAGGACCGGGCGGTCATCGGCCCGCGGACCAGGCGCTGCATCAACCGGCTGACGCTCGGCATGTCGAACCGCAGGTCGGTCGAGATCCCGCCGATCAGCGACGCGGTCGGCTCGAAGCCGAGCGGCGGCCGGTTGAACGCGGTCGCCTCCGACTGGTAGAGCCCCACCAGGTTGATGCCGCCCACATCGCCGAGCTTGTAGCGCGCAGTGAGCCCGAAGATCGAGGTCGGCGCCACCGCGAAGAAGCCGCGCTCCTCGAAGCGGGCCGTGACGGTGGCCCCCCGGGAACCGAACAGCGCCTCGGGCTCGAGGAAGGTGACCAGCCCGGTGTTGTAGGCGATCGAGTAGTCGACCCCGCGGGTGAGCCGCCGGCCATCGAGATAGATCTGCTCGGTGCCGTCACGGATCTGGAGCGCGTTGAGGTCGAGGGAGGACTTGTCACCACCGCCCGAGGCGAGGTAGGTGAGGTGCAGCTGGAACTTGGCCGGCGGCCCCTGCGACAGCAGCAGGTACTCCGGGGTGCGGTAGAGCGAATCGTTGCGTGCCGCGGCGTTGGTGACCAGCGTCGGGTCGCCGAACGGCTCGAGGGTCGGGAACACCACGAACTGGTCGCGGATCACCTCGCTCGCGCCGGGGTCGCGGGTCCGCGGGAAGAGCCGGTTGTCGGTGTCGAAGACGGCCTGGTCGGTCGGCACCGCCAGCCCGAACCGCGACAGCCAGGTCGCCACCTCGTTCTCCGGGCGCTCGGCACGATTGAGCAGCACCGCCACATTGAGCGAGGCGCGCTCGAGGTCGGAGCCCGCGACCCGGTAGGCGTTCCGCATCGCGTGCCGGAAGGTGCCGGCATCGGGGCCGCGATTCGGCTCGACCACCAGCAGCAGCGAATCGCTCACCAGCGGATCGTCGGTGGCCGGAAAGGTGCCGACCCGCTGGCCATCCTGGGTCACGTAGCTCACCGCGAGGTAGTCGTTGGGGTCGAGCTTGGCGGTGAGGACGAACCAGGTCCCCGACGGGTCGAGCCAGTACTGGTCGCCCTGGGTGAGCAGCTCCCAGCGCAACGGACCGACCTGCTGCGGCGTGGTCCCCTCGGCGTTGCGCGCCAGCGCCGAGATGCCGCCGAGATTCGGGTTGACGCCGGTGTTGCCGGTTGCGGTCCGGTAGCGATAGACCCGCACCTCGGCCGGACGCACCCCCGGTGGCAGCTGGAGCGACTGGAGCGTGAGCGGGTCGACCCGCGGGTAGCCGGGGAGCGTCGCGGGATCGACCACCCAGTAGAACCGCCCGGTCTCGTAGTCGAGGTCGCGCACCAGGCGATCCTGCGGTGACTGCGTCTGGTCGCCGACCCGATAGGTCCGTTCGGCGACCACGCTGCCCTTCTGGGTGGCGGCGAGCCCCTCGATCGAGAGCGGTCCGAACTCCATCGCTGCACTGACACCGAAGTTGTTGATCGGGATCCCCGCCGTGAGGAAACGCGACGCCGGCGGACGGAACTGCACCGTGCCGACGTCCACCCGCTGCAGCTTCTCGTCCTCGAGCCCCTGGTAGTAGGCCCGGATGGTGTTGGAGTTGGTGTAGTCGCGCTTGGTGTCGAGGTCGACGTCGATGTGGAGCCGCTGGCCGATCACCCCGCTGGCCTGCAGGATCAGGGTGTTGTCGATCCGTGGCGCGGTGAACTTGGGCCGGCACCCCGAGGTCGGATCCTGGAGCTGGTAGGCGGTGCACCGGAGGTTCTGGAAGCGCTCCGAGGAGATCTCCAGCCCGAGCTGGCCATCGATGGCCAGGTCGACCTGCGACGTGGCGGAGCCGAGGAGGCCGCGGTTGGGCGCCGGCTGGTACTCCGCGGGGAGCCCGACGTCGATCGCCAGCGAGTCGCCGCCATAGATCGTCGCCAGCAGCCGCTGGCGCCGGCGCAGCGCCGCCTGCCGGACCAGCAGCTCGGCCAGGCCGGTGTCGAAGCGGTGGCGGATCTCGATCGCCCCGGCCTCGCCCCGGGGAGGCGTCACCACCGCCCCGGGGAGGCGCAGCGGCTCGAGCCCGGTCGGGAACGACAGGTGCAGGCCGATACCCGGCCAGGTGGTGTCGGACGGCGCCTGAGCGGCCACCCGACCGCCGGGGACGGCGAACAGGGCGACCAGGACGGCGAGGGAGACGGGTCGAAACGCCACGAACGGCAAAACCGGGCGATTACCTTAGGAGGAGGAACGCCAAACCTAGGTCCCCCCCGCTGGGGGCCACAACCGGAACGCCCCCGCGGCCGATGCGCCTGATCTCCCGCCACATCCTGAGCTCGCTGGCGGCCCCGTTTGTCTGGGGGGTCCTGGCACTGACCGGCCTGCTGCTGCTCAACCAGCTGCCGCGGCTGATCGACACGTTCGGTGGTCGGGGGCTCGACTTCCGGGTGATGATCGAGGCGATCGTGCTGGCGCTTCCGGCACTGCTCACGTTGACCCTCCCGATGTCGGTGCTGGTGGCCACCCTCTACGCCTACAGTACCCTCGCCGCCGACCTGGAGATCGTGGCGCTCTACGCCAACGGTGTCTCGGTCTGGCGGATGGTCCGCCCCGCCCTGCTCGCCGCGGTGATCGTCACGGTGGTCAACTTCCTGCTGTTCGACCAGATCGTGCCGATCAGCAACACCCGCTTCCGGACCCTGACCCAGGACGTCTACCGCAAGACACCGACGCTGACGCTGCGAGCCGGCCAGCTCAACGAACTGCCGCCGACCGGCTATGTGCTCCGGGCCCGCGAGATCGCGGCCACCGGCGGTGGCATCCGCGACGTGACGATCTGGGACCTCCGACGCTACGACGGCCGCCGGGTGATCCATGCCGACAGCGGCCAGATGATGCAGTCGCCCGACGGCAACGACCTGCTGATGACGCTCTACGACGGCGAGGTGATCGACTTCTCGACCCGCGAGCCGACCCGGGTCGAGCGCACCGCCTTCCACGTGAACGTGGTGAAGATCGCCGACGTGCAGCGCGACTTCGAGCGGAGCCAGGGCCAGGCCGAGCGTGGCGACCGCGAACGGAGCGGCTGCGAGCTGCTCGACGGCATCACCGAGAGCGAGTGGACGCTCGACAACGCCCGGCGGCAGCGCGAGACACTCACCCGGCGCGACCTGCGCCACCTGGTGGGCCTGCCGCCGACGCCACCGCCCACCGCGCTGGGACGCCCCGAGTTCACGCCGCACTGCGGTCGGTGGCGCAAGGTGCAGGACTTCCTCGAGGAGGTGCTGCTCCCGTCACGTCTCGAGGCACAGGACCCGCCGCGTCCAGCCGCGGCGCAGGACAGCAGCAGCACCGCGCAGGACACCACCGGCAAGCGACGCGACACCGTCCGTGCCGGTCGCGACTCGCTCGGTCCCGGTGACAGCGCCAAGCCGCGAGCCCGGTCGCTGCTCCGCGTCCCGAAGAAGGACTCGGTCGGGGCGTTCGGGGTCACCCTGGGCCAGGATTCGGCTCCGCCCGGCAACGACTCGGCCGGGGCGGCCCAGGTCCCCGGCCTGCCGGCGCAGGGCATGCAGGACACCGGCTTCGCCGCACCACTGGCGCCGACCCCGGCCGAGACGGTGGCCACACCGTCGCCGTTCCTCGTCGACCCCCAGCTCTCGATCCCCGGGCGGACCGACGGCCTGCTGACCTCACCGGTGGAGGTCTCCAGCGCCCGGCTCCAGGCCCAGGATGCCCTCCGGGTGGTGCGCGAGTACGACGTGGAATACCACAAGAAGTTCGCCATCCCGCTGGCGTCGTTCTGCTTCGTGCTGCTCGGCGTGGCACTGGCGCTCAAGTTTCCGCAGAGCGGCATCGGGCTGGTGATCGGCGGCTCGCTGATCACGTTTCTCGCGCTCTACGTGCTGCTGATCGGCGGCGAGTCGCTGGCCGACGACGGCGTGATCAGCGCCGAGCTGGCGATGTACGGCCCGGTGGTGGTGTTCACCCTGTTCGGGTTGCTGGCCGTCGCCTCGGCGAACCGCGAGATGGGCACCGCGCGCACCGCGGGGATCGCCGAGTGGTTCCGCAACCTCTTTCGCCGGCGGATCAACCGATGAAACCGCTCGGCACCCTCGACCGCTACGTGCTGCGGCAATGGTTCATCACCTTCGCGCTCTCGGCGTTCGGCATCCCGGCGGTGGCGGTGCTGATCCGGATGTCGGAGTTCTTCGGCAAGGTGTCCGACCGCGGCGTGCCGCTGCCCGAGAACCTGCTCGGCTTCGCCATGCTCTACCCGGGACAGCTGGCGATGCTCTTCCCGGCCGGCGTCCTCTTCGCCACGGTGTTCACCCTGAATGCGATGGGCCGCCACAGCGAGCTCACCGCGGTCAAGGCCGGCGGGGTGTCGTTCTATCGGCTGATCGCGCCGATGCTGCTGATGGCCACCATCGCGATCCCGATCAACTACGGTCTGCAGGAGGTGGCCGCGGTCACCGGCGAGCGGCAGCGCGAGCTCCACAAGGAGAAGGCCAATCCGCGCGACCTGACCCGGTTCGACTTCGCCTTCGAGAGCGAGTCGGGGTGGACCTGGGCGGTGAAGGAGCTGCAGCGCAACCGCGACTACCTCGGCGTGGTGCTGCTCGAGTCGCCGGTCGACTCGGCCGGCCAGCGCTGGGCGATCACCGCCGACAGCGCCCGGTGGAACGACAGCACCGCGCGCTGGACCCTCTACGGCGGCGCGTCGCACCTGGTGGCCGACAGCGGCGGGGTGACGATGTCACTCGCCTTCCAGTCGATGGAAGCGCCGATCCTCAACCAGCCGCCCGGTTCGCTGGTCAACACCTACTCCAAGGCCGAGGAGATGCGCACCGGCCAGCTGCGCAACTACCTGCAGCGACTGGAGCGCACCGGCGTGCGGCCGGGAATGCTCGCGGTGGACCTGCCACTCAAGTACGCCGTGCCGGTGGCGTGCCTGGTGGTCGCGCTCTTCGGTGCGCCACTGGCGGTGACCAACCCGCGCGCCGGCGCGGCCTTGGGCCTCGCGATCGCGATGGGCACCACGCTCGTCTACCTGACCGGGATCCAGATCATGAAGGCGGTCGGCGGCAAGGACCTGGTGTCACCCGATCTCGCCGCGTGGTCGATGAACGGCCTGTTCCTGGTCCTGGCGGTGTGGCTGCTGGTGAAGGTGCGGAGCTAGGGGCGACAGGCGACGGGCGACAGGCGACGGGCGACGGCACAGGCGAGGACAGATGACGGCGAGCGTCCCCGATCGCCTGGATCGAGAGCGCGGCCGAGTCCCAGAGGCCGGTCGTGGCTCTCCCCTGGCGCCGCGCGGCGAGATCGGTTTCGCGCACGATCGCGCGGCTCACCGCGACGAACTGCGCCTGCGGATCGGCGTGTCGCCCGGCGACCAGCAGCAGCTCCAGGCAGTCCCCAGCCAGCCCCACCGAATGGAAGCCGATCGCCGGCCAGTCGAGACGGAGTGAGGCAACGCGCTCGAGGAGCCAGCGCCCCAGCGGCGTGGGCCGACCAGCGACCTCGAGCAGCTGGCCGGGTCGGGCCACCAAGCGGAGCAGTGCGCGTGATCCGGGCATGACCATCCTGCCCAGACGTGTTCAACGCGCCCGCAAAGCCGCCACGGAACGCGGACCCGCAGCCCGGACCTCGTGGGCCCCGCCTGTCGCCTGTCGCCTGTCGCTATTTCTTGAACGCCCGCCACACGAAGTACACCGGGATCCCGGTGGCGATCACACCGAAGGTGAAGCCGGTGCCGCCCGGATCGGTGATCAGGGCGTTACCCATCATCATCACCGAGGCGAGCAGGAAGATCGCCGGGGTGATCGGGTAGCCGAGGGTGCGGTAGGGACGCGCCGCATCGGGGCGGGTCTGGCGGAGGCGATAGACGCCGGCCACCGCCAGGGCGTAGAACGGCCACGAGCCGAGGATGAACCGGTCGGCCAGGGTCGCGAAGTCGTTCTGCAGCACGTAGATGATGCTGACCGTGGTGGCGGCCCAGATCGCGACCGACGGCGTCTTGAAGCGGGGGCTCACCCGGGCGAGGACCGGGAAGAAGAGTCCCCGGTCGGCCATGGCGAACCAGACCCGTGGCCCGGTGAGGATCGAGCCGTTGGTCGAGCCGAAGCACGACAGCATCACGATGCCGCTCACGATCGCCGCGCCGGCCGCACCGAAGAATGGAATCCGCTCGGCGGCGGTCGCCGCCACCAATCGTTGCATCGGCATCTCGCCGACCGGCACGAGGTAGAGATACGCCGCGTTGATCATCAGGTAGATCACCACGATCGCCGTGGTGCCGATCAGCAGTGCCCGCGGCAGGTTGCGCCCCGGTTCCTTCACCTCGCCTCCCACGGCGGCGAGATTGCTCCAGCCATCGTAGGTCCACATCACCGGCACCAGCGCCGTGAAGATCGCCGAGAGGCCGACCACCGCCGCCGGATCGGCGTGGCTGAGGTTGGTGATGGCGCCGTTCCCTGCCCCGAACGCGAACAAGGTGATGCCGATCAACGCGCCGTACTTGAGGACCGTGGTCACGTTCATCAGCGCCGACGCGTAACTCACCCCGATCCAGTTGAGGAAGCCGATCAGCAGGATCGTGCCCGCCGCCACATAGCGGACCTGCATCGCCGTCATCGGGACGAAGTACGACAGGTACTCGGCGAAGATCGTGGAGATGCCGCCCACCGCCGAGGCGCGGATCACCGTGAGCTCGGCCCAGCCGGCGAGGAAGGCCGGGAAGGCGCCCCAGCTCTCGTGCAGGTAGGGGAGGATCCCGCCGCTGCGGGGGAACATCGCGGCCAGTTCGGCGATCGCCAGCGCGCCGGTGAGGGTGATCAGCCCACCGAGCACCCAGACGCCGAGAAACGCCAGCGGCGTTCCCACCGCCGCCGCGATGGTGGCCGGCACCCGGAAGATCCCGCTGCCGATGGTGATCCCCACCAGGATCGCGACCGCGCTCCAGAGGCCCAGGGTGCGGGGGAGGCGTTCCTCGAAGACGACGCCGGTGTCGGTCACGTGGAGGCTCCGGAGAGTGGAGGACGGAGGACGGAGGGCGGAGGGCGGAACGACGGAGGGTGGAGGACGGAGAGTTGAGAAGGGCAGCGGAGAGCGGGCACCTCTCCGTCCTCGGTCCTCCGCCCTCCGTCCTCCCCCGGCTTGAGGGGCTTGCCCCGGCCGGGTACCTTTCCGGCCTCCTAAACTGCCACGTTACGGCCGTCTCGCCTAGGGGCGATTCGGCGGGAAGGCTGCTGTCCGATCGATGTCTGACGCCGTACGCACCGGGGCGACCACCGTTTCGCGCCCCGCCCTGCTGGCCGACCTGGTGACGCTCACCAAGCCGCGGATCATCTCGCTGCTGCTGGTCACCACCCTCGCCCCGATGTTCATCACCCCGGCCGGCCTTCCCTCGCTGGCGCTGCTCGGTTGGGTCACCCTTGGCGGCTACCTGATGGCCGGCGGCGCCAACGCGATCAACATGTGGTTCGACCGGGACATCGACAACCTGATGGTCCGGACCCGGAGCTCCGGCCGGTCCCCGTCGGGCGGGTGCCCGCCGGGGCAGCGCTGCTCTTCGGGATGACCCTCGGCGCGGTGGCCTTCGCCATCTTCTACACCCTGGTCAACCCGCTCGCGGCGTGGCTGGCCCTGGGCGGGCTGCTCTTCTACGTGCTGGTCTATACCGTCTGGCTCAAGCGTTCGAGCCCGCAGAACATCGTGATCGGCGGCGCGGCCGGCGCCTTCCCGCCGCTGGTGGGCTGGGCGGCGATGACCGGGTCAGCTCGACCTCGGCGCGATCTACCTCTTCGCCATCATCTTCTACTGGACCCCGCCGCACTTCTGGGCGCTGGCGCTCATCAAGCAGGGCGAGTACGCCAAGGCCGGGATCCCGATGATGCCGGTGGTGCGGGGCGTCGCCGACACCAAGGCGCAGATGCTGCTCTACACCCTGATGCTGCTGCCGCTCACGATCATGCCGTCGGTGTTCGGGATCACCGGGGCTGTTCTATGGCGTGGCGGCGCGCTGCTGGGCGCTGCGCTTCCTGCTGCTACTGCTGATCATCGCTCCGCGAGGACGGGGTGACCCCGACCGCCTGGAAGATGTACAAGTTCTCGCTGCTCTACCTGGCGCTGCTCTTCGTGGCGATGGGGGTGGACCGCGCCGTGCCGTTCGGGCAACCCGACCGGCCCGGTGTGCGGGTGATCCTCGACCAGCCCAGCGCCCCGGTGGCCGACCGTGCTGCACGAGCGATCGCTCGAACTGACCGCTCCGC
The DNA here is from genome assembly GCA_963847895.1 of uncultured Gemmatimonadales bacterium. Lineage (GTDB taxonomy): Bacteria > Gemmatimonadota > Gemmatimonadetes > Gemmatimonadales > GWC2-71-9 > Palsa-1233. The sequence goes on along the minus strand of CAWKBO010000009.1, from coordinate 340,761 downwards.
CGGAAGCGCCCGCCGTCTCCCCGGCCGCTGCCTCCGGCTCTGGCCGCGGGTCCGGCCCTACCGCGGCGGCCTGTCTCGCCGCCGTCCCCTGGTGGCCTCGTCGACGCTGGCACTGGCCTTCCCGCTGGTGGTCCAGCCCTGCTCGACGCCGCCTTCGTGGACGGCAACGCCGCCCTGCTCGACCGGATCGCCCTCGGCCTGCTGGTGCTCTTCGCCGATCCAGGCGGTGCTCAACTACGCCCAGACCTACCTGTCTGAGCGCCACCGGCGAGCGGGCGGTGGCGGGGCTCCGCCGGGAGCTCTTCGCCAAGCTGCTGGACATGCCGCCGGGGTTCTTCGCCGACCGGCGCACCGGCGAGCTCACCAGCCGGCCTCACCATCGACATCGGGCTGCTGCAGGGAGTGCTGAGCCACCAGATCGCCGAGTTCGCCCGCCAGTCGCTGGCGCTGGTCGGCGGCGTGATCCTCCTCACCTGGATGCAGCCCAGGCTCATGCTCACCGCGCTGGCGGTGGTGCCGCTGGTGGTCGGGTCGGCGCTGCTTCTTCGGCCGGCGGCTGCGGCGGATCAGCACCGGGGTGCAGGACAAGCTGGCCGACGCCACCGCGGTGGCCGAGGAGGCGTTCAGCCAGATCCGCACGGTGCAGAGCTTCGTGCAGGAGCCGGCGGAGCGGGCCCGCTACGGCGGCGCGGATCGCCGGGTGGTCGCGGCGGCGCTGCGCCGGGCGCAGGGTCCGGGGCGTGTTCTTCGGGGCGATCACCTTCACCACCTTCGCCGGGATCGTCATCGTGCTCTGGCAGGGCGGCCGGCTGGTGCTGGACGGCAACGCTCACCGCCGGCACCCTGGTCTCGCTTCCTCCTCTACACCGTGACGCATCGCCGCGTCGGTCGGCGCGCTGGCCTCGTTCTTCAGCAGCTACCAGGAGTCGGTGGGCGCGGCCGAGCGGGTCTTCGAGCTGCTGGAGCGCGAGCCCGATCGCCGACCCGGCCGCGCCCGACCCCGCTGCCCGTGCCGGTCCGGGGCGAGGTCGAGTTCGACCAGGTGTCGCTTCCGGTACCGGACCACCCGAGCCCGATGCGGCGGCGATCCTCGACGGCATCCCTTCCGGATCGCCCCGGGCGAGGTCGTGGCCCTGGTGGGGCCGTCCGGGGCGGGCAAGACCACCCTGGTCTCGCTGCTGCCGCGCTTCTGGGACGTGGCCGCGGGGCGCATCCGGCTCGACGGGGTCGACATCCGCCAGCTCCGGCTCCGGCGAGCTGCGCGGGGCCATCGGGATCGTGCCGCAGGAGCCGGCGCTGTTCAGCGGCACCGTCCGCGAGAACATCGCCTACGCCCGCCCCGATGCCTGCGAGGCCGACGTCGAGGCCGGCGGCCCGGGCGGCGCACGCCCACGAGTTCATCGAGCGGCTGCCGGAGGGCTACGACACGCTGGTGGGCGAGCGGGGGGTCAAGCTCTCCGGCGGCCAGCGGCAGCGGATCGCCATTGCCCGGGCGATGCTCAAGGACCCGGCGGTGCTCGTCCTCGACGAGGCCACCAGCAGCCTCGACACCGAGAGCGAGCGGCTGGTCGAGGACGCGCTCGAACAGCTGCTGGTGGGCCGGACCACGCTTATCATCGCCCACCGCCTCAGCACGGTGCAGCGGGCCGACCGCCTGATGGTGCTGGACCGCGGCCGGATCGTGGAGGAGGGGACCCACGCCGAGCTGCTGCGCCAGGGCGGGATGTACGCGCGGCTCTTCCAGATGCAGTTCAGGGGCGACGAGGATGTGGCCGCCGCCTTGAGTGCGATCAGGGTGATCTCGACGTAGCCCTTCGACTTCGCTGAGGGCAGGCATCACGGGTTCGCTCGTCGCCAAGAGCGACGGCTCGGCGAGAGCGGGATCTCGATGATCGCTCGTCGCTAAGAGCGACGGCTCGGCGAAAGCGGCGACTGAGAGTCGCCCCCGCACCAGCAGGTTGCCCCGCGAGGCCCGCTTCAGCGGGCGCCCTGGCCGAGCAGCGGCTCTCAGCCGCTGGCCTTAAGCGAAGCGAGCTCGTCGCTCAAGCGACGGCTCGGCGAAAGCGGGATCTCGATGATCGCTCGTCGCTAAGAGCGACGGCTCGGCGAGAGCGGCGGGTGAACCCGCCAGCGCTCCGCTTCAGCGGAGGCCCTTACCGAGCAGCGGCTCTCAGCCGCTGGCCCTCGCGTGTGCGCTCGTCGCTAAGAGCGACGGCTCGGCGAGAGCGGCGGGTGAACCCGCCAGCGCTCCGCTTTAGCGGAGGCCCTCGCCGAGCAGCGGCTCTCAGCCGCTGGCATCGTGCAAGGATGCTGCGCCCCACCCAACGATCGCCTGGTCGGGGTGGTGGGCGGGCTGGTTCCTCACGTACATCCGCACATCCCAGATTGCCCGGACGCTCACCGACTCGACGCTGTACCCCTTCGCCCAGCGGAGCCGGGTGCCGAGCTCTCGATTGGCCAGGGTCGCGGTGCTGCCTTTCAGGCGTTGGACCAGGCGCGTCAATATCGTGCAAGGATGCACCCGGGTGACCAGGTGAACGTGGGTCGACACGATCCCCAGTTCGAGGACGCGTGCTCGTTCCTGGGACGCGATCGCTCGCAGGGCTCGGTCGAGGAAGCACGCCACCTGCGCATCGATCAGGGGCCGGCGAGCGAAGGTGGTCCACGTGAGATGGAGGAAGAGGCGGTGTCGCATCGGCCGCAATCGGGCACGGCCGGCCCATCCCGCGACCATCCGATTCATGCGCCAGGGGTCGCCATGCTGCGCGTGTGGGCTCGTCGCCAAGAGCGACGGCTCGGTGAGAGCGGCGGGTGAGAGTCGTCCGTGCAGGGCCAAGTCCGCATCGGAGGCCCCGTTCACGGGGCGCCTTGGCCGAGCAGCGGCTCTCAGCCGCTGGCCCTCCTCGCTCGTATGCGCTCGTCGCGAGCTCTCACGCGGGCACCCCAGAATCACACTGCCCCCACCCGGCAAGCCGGGTGGAGGCAGTGATGCCGTCGACCTACGCCAGCCTACTTGACTGAGATGCGGACCAAGCTCGGCTTGTCGCCGGCGTAGAGTCCCATGCCGATCCAGTAGGTGCCCGCCCCGGAGGAGATGTTGGCGCATTCCGGATTGGCGGAGCCGGCCGATACGGCGAAGTAGTCGCCGATGTCCGTCGTGCCGGTCACGACCATGTCCACGTCGGCACCATTGTTCCAGCCCACGCAGACCTGCCGGGCACCGCCCGACGGGAGCACCAGCTTGGCATAGCGGCCGTTGCCGCCCCAGAACCCGGCATCGGCGGGATTGTCGTTGATCCAGCTGTCGTAGAGGACCATTTCCGTGCCGGCCGGCCCGGCATTGAGCACCGGCGCCGTTCCATCGGGCATTGATCCGTCCCACGACGTTCCGGCCGCGGTGCTGACGCTCGTGGGGCCAGGGATGTCACTGAGCGACACACTGGCGAGGAACGACAGGTGAATTCCGCTGGCCATAGGAATTCCGGACACGCCAGGAGGGAGCACGACCGTGGCGGTGGTCCCGTCACCCGAGACCGATTCGACAATCGCTGATTCCCCGCCGATCGTCAGGCTGAATCCGCTCTCGAACCGGAAGCCGGTCGCCGTGACGGTTACCGGGGTGAGCGGCGTCGTGGCGGAGAAGGCCAGCGGGGCACCGGTCACCGCCGCCACGTCGATGCTCGACGTGGTCTTGAGCGTCATCGGGTTCAGCGTCGGCGCATAGTCGAGCGTGACGTTGGTCACCGTGGCGACACCGGACGAACCCGGGATCGGGAATGAAGGTGATCGACTTGGTGTCCTGTGCGGTGATGACCGCGTCCCCGCCGCCGGGAATGTTCACCGTCGAGGTGGTGGTGAACGAGAGGTTGGCCGGGGCGGTAATCGTCACCTCGTCACCGATCGCCGGGGCGGTGGCGCTGAGCGCCGCGCCGAGGTTGATCGGCAGTACCCGCACGGTGATCACCTGGGAGATGGACCCGGAGGCGACCGTGAAGGTGTACATGCCGCCCGTCGGGATGTCGGCGCTCACGAAGTAGCGCTGCTGCACCAGCAGGTCGGGCTGCTGGAGGGTCCCTTCGGGGTTGACGTAGTCGGGACGGTAGTCGTCGTCGTGCGCGACCGTCAGGCCGGCCGGGACGTTCGAGACCTCGAACTTGGCCGGTACCGACTGGTTGATGTCGTTGGTCAGCCGAAGGAGCAGTTCCTTCGGGGCGTCACCGCTGGTGATGAACATCACCGTCGGCGATGCCTGGATCTCGGTCGGCGGTCCCTCGAAGTCGAGGGAGTAGTCGCTCGCGCAGGCGGAGGCCCCGAGGGCCACCAACAAACCCGCCATCCCACGAATCGTTCGGTTCATAGAGCTGCTCCTCACCAGGTGGAAAAGGTGTCGCGGCGACACCGCTGTCAGTTGCAAAGGATCTGGCCGCTCAGTGCGCTGTTGGCATTGACGCCCTGGGCCTGCACGAACCGCTGGCCGAGGAATGGTTCGATGTCCTCTTGCACGACCTGCGGCGTCAGGATCTCGCACCAGTTCGGTGCGCTGGTCTCCTCAAGGGCGTTGGTCTTGATCAACCGGTAATGTCCGAAATTGTTCTCGTCGGCGAAGATGAAGAACCGCACCCGGCCCTGGGTGTAGCGCCAGATCTCGAACGCCGGCGCCCGGTTCCCGCTCGGGAACGGGTTGCGCTCGTCGGGCCGGCCATACTTGACGAAGATGCGACCGCGGTCGGTCTTCCACCCCGGCCGGGCGTTGCGGCCGCTCTCGGCGAACTGGTTGTCGGCGTAGTCGATCGCATCGTAGAACGCCATGCGGGTCTCGTTGATCGGGGTCGACTTGTCGAGGTCCCGCGAGGCCCAGAACTGGATCAGGAACTGCCGCTTGGCGTTGACCGTCAGCGCGCCGTCGCCCTCGGCCTTGTACACCGCGAGCTCCGACGGCTTGGCGATCACCGACAGCACGTCGGCCGCCCGGTCGAGGTCATCCTCGGAGAGCGACGCGAAGTACTGCTCGTCGAGCCCCTTCTGGGCATTGCGCATCGCCACGTCGCGGGCCATCGCCGCGTCGAGCGAGCCGACCGAGAAGGGGGCCTGCCGCTCGGCCTTGCGGCCGCCGAGGTCGATCGCTGCCGCCAGGAGGTATTCACCCTCCGGCAGCCCCTCGAGCGGGAAGTGCCCGCGGATCACCCCGCCGCCGGCGGGGATCGTCTGCTCGAACGGCGGCAGGGCGTAGACCACCTTGCCGTCCGCCCGCTGGCGAATCTCCAGGCGGGTGGTCGCCGTGACCTCCGGCCCGCTGTAGGCCTCGAGCATGAAGGCGAGATTGGGCTTGAGGCCGTCGAGAACAAGATCCGGCGAGGTGATGAACCGGAGATTTCCCCGGGCGACCTCGCCCGGCAGGGTGAGGGTGTCACCCGCTGGGGTGACCCGCATCTCGCGGGCGAGCAGCATGTCGGAGACGACCGGCGCCTGGGTGAAGCCCTCCACCATCGTCTCGGTGGTGGCGGTCCGTCCCGACACCGAATCGGTCACCGTGACGGTCACCGTGTACTTGCCGGGGACCATCGGCGGGAAGCGAAGCGACTCCATGCCGTAGGCCTCGGGAACCCGGAACGATGCCGGGGCCCCCGCCCACCACTTCTCGCCGTAGAGCCGGTTTCCCGCGGCATCCTTGATCTCGAGTTCGGTCTGCCAGGCGATCCGGTCGCCGGCCGGTTCGGCCAGGACGTAGGGAACCTGGAGGAAGGCCAGCACCGTGGTGGTGGGCTGGGCCTGCCCTGGTGCAAAGAACCGAACCGCCTGCACCGCCAGCTTCGGCGGTGAGGAGTGCGGTGCGCCAAGGGCACCGAGTGCGAGGGCAAGCGACTTCAGCAACATGACGTCAGGTCAGTCTTTCTCTGGTCGTTCGTCGGGTCGGGGATCGGCGACCCCGGACGGCGAATGCCATCCGGGAGCGCCACCGATCACCAGCCCAGCGACACCGTGAAGAAGTTGGTGTCACCCAGCAGGCCCATCTTCTTCCAGGCGTAGTCGAAGCCGAGGGAGAAGGTGGCCGTCTGGTATGCCAGGCCGCCGCCGAAGGCGAGGCCCTGGGACTTCTCGTCCGAGGTCTTGTCGACCCCGACGCCGAAGAAGTCGGTCTTGTAGCTGTTGGCCGGCGTGGCGGTCCAGGAGCCGCGGACGGCGACCCCGAAGTTCGAGCCGCCCAGCTTGTCGGCCGCCAGCTCGGTACCGAAGCCGAAGCCGGCCTTGTTCGAGTTGGCCTGGTTGAACTCGCCCATGATGGTCACGCGTGAGTTGGCGTTGGCCACCACGTCGTAGGCCAGGCCGACCCGGAACACCGTCGGGAGCGAGAAGCCGGTGGTGCGGAACAGCGCCGGCTGGTCTTCCTGGGTGATCGGATCCTCGCCCGGGAGCTCTTCACGGGGCGCCGTGGTGCGGATGGCGTCGCCGTTGTAGCTCATCTTGGTGCCGAGGTTGCTCAGCGTGAAGGCGAAGCGGATCGGCTTGCCACTCAGGTTCGAGTGGAAGTGGGTGCCGAAGTCGATCGCGAACGCCGACCCGGAGGCCTGGCCAAGCTGGTCGAAGACCCCCTTGGCGGTGAAGCCGACCGAGAAGCGGTCGGAGAAGTTCTGGGCAAAGGTCAAGGCCGCGAAGGTCTCCGAGACGCTGTACACCTCGCCGGTGCCCTCGGGCACCTCGACGGTGTACACCGGCTGGTCGCTGAACCCGAAGGTGCCGAGCTGCAGGCCGAAGGCCCGGGCTCCGCCGCCGAACGGGAACGCCATGGCGCCCCAGTTCAGCTTGGTGTTGGCGACGTAGTCGTACTGCGAGAACTGCGCGCCGGGTCGGGTCATCAGCGCGGTGGCCGCGGGGTTGGCATTGAGCCCGCCCACGTCGGTCGCCACGGAGATATAGGAGCCACCCAGGGCCGCGCCGCGCGCGTTGGCCCCGAGGAGCAGGTATTCCGCGGTCGTGGTCCCGTAGGCCACGTTGTCGGCGATGTCCTGCTGCGCCGACACGGCCGCTGGCAGGAAGCCGAGGAGCGCGGCCGACAGGACGAGCCGAGGCGTGTAGCTGCGATTCATGCGTCGTTCTCCTGAGGAGGACCGGTGCGCCCCGAAGGACGCACCGGCCCGTCGGCGTGGACTACTGGGCGTAGTTGATGATGGTCATGCGGCCAACGGTGGTCTCGCCGTTCTCCGCGGTGACGTGATAGAAATAGACTCCGCTGGCGACGAACTGGTTGTTCCGGTTCCGGACGTCCCAGGTCTCCTCGCCACCGAACTGGGTGCTCGCGTGCTTGAGCACCCGCACCAGCACGCCACTCGTGGTGTAGATCCGGATCGTGGCATTCTCCGGCAGGTTCACGAACTTGATGATCTTCGAGGTGGTCGTCGCCTCGAACGCGCTGGTCACATAGTACGGATCCGGCACGGTGTGGACCTTGGCGAGCTGATCCTGGTCGCTGGCGACGAGCTGGTTCTGCAGGTCGAAGGCGAACTTGATCTTGGCGCCGATCTGCGAGTAGGGCCGCGGCTGCTCCTGCGTCGTGAAGACGTAGTTGCCGTTGTTGCCCGCCACGCCGTTGCCGCCGGCGATCGCGCCGGAGTAGTCGCGCATGGTCCAGACCGAGCCCTCGGCCGGCACCGCGCTCTCCATCACGAAGGCGAACAGGTGGCCCTTCAGGTAGAAGATGAAGCCCTGCCCGGTGACCGGCGCGGTCTTGTAGAGCGCCGTGCCGGTGCTGGTGTAGGGCGACGAGGCCAGCACGATGCTGCCGAGCGAGGCGGTCTGGGACAGCTGCGCCGCCGTGCCGGTGCAGGCGATACCGCCCGCTCCCAGCGTCTTGAGCGGCGGGACGCAGCCGGCGTCGGTCACCGTCAGCTCGGGACGTCCGTCGTAGTAGGTGGCCCCGTTCTGGGTGGCCGCCTGGGTCAGGATCCCCCAGCTCGGGCCGATCTCCGGGGAGAACGGCACCACCACGTCGTGGGTCTTGTCGATCACCGAGTCGACGGTGCCGCCAGCGCCCCAGTAGACGTTGTAGTCGGCCGCGCCCGAGAAGACGCCCAGGACCGCCTCGACATCACGCCACGAGGAGGTGAAGTCGTCGTAGGCCCGGCCTTCATAGATAGTGGTCGCTCCACCCACCGCCCCGACGTTGTTGAACTCCTGGCGGAGGGTCCCGGTGCCGTAATAGTCCGGGTTGGAACCACCGGGGTTGTCGACCGTCTCGTTGGCGCCCTCGAACCACCGGGGACCGCCGTAATCGCACGGGTGGGAGGGGAAGCCGCCGGCGAGGTTGACGCAGCCTCGGGCCCGGACGGTCACGTAATACATGCCCGGGTACTTGACCGAGAACGACCCGCCGATGCCGTAGTCGCCCGGGGGGGCGCCGTACTTGGCCGACAGCGTGGCGTCGGCGGTGAGCGCCGGGAACGACCCGCTGGTGCTGGTCGAACTCGACGTGGCGTCCTGGGTGATCGGCACCGTGAGGCGGGTCTCGCCGTTCGGGGTGGAGATCGTGTAGTAGTAGTTGGCCGTCACCGACGCCGCGCCGGCGTAGGCGGTCGGCTTGATCGAGTCGACCGCGAAGGAAATCTCACCCGGTTCGGTGAGCAGTTCCTTGACGAAGGCGGCCAGCTGCAGGCTCACCGCGTTGGTCGGCGGGAAGCCCTTGGAGAACTTGCCGGTCTTCGGGTCGATCGTCGGGTTGGCCGCGTCGGTCAGCAGTCCATTGCGGCCGAAGACGCCGCTCTGGATGGTGGCCTCGTTGACGTAGTTGCCCGCCGAGGTGCGCGGGGTCACCGTCTTGGTGATCCGGGCCGACTCGAGCGAGGTGTTGCCCGCGCCGGTCGAGTTGATCGAGTTCACGTCGAACGCCGTCACCGCGTAGAAATAGCGGAGGCCGTTCCGGGTGTCCTTGTCGACGTAGACGAAGGGCACGCCGGTGTTGCTCAGCGACGGGAGCCCCTTGTTGTTGCCGGTCACCGCGGTGTCGGTCTTCAGGTTGATGATGTCGCCGCTGGCGAGCAGCGTGCGGTCACCGATCCGGATCTGGACCACGTTGCCGTTGAGGTCGTAGTTGACGTGCTTGCTGAGCTGGGTGCCCGGCACGAAGGTGTCGAAGGTGCCCGAGCAGCTTGAGGTGACGCCGATTTCCGGTGCGCAGCGCGACCCGCGGGCGTCGTCGACAATCTGCCCGGTGTAGTCGGTGAAGCTGGTGCCAGTGTAGTCGTACTGGGCAATCAGCTTGAGCGCGGTGGGCGTGTCGGCCCGGCCGCGGTAGATCCGGTAGCCCTCGACGTCGAACTGCCGATAGTTGGCGTCGTAGAGGGCGTTCGGCACCGGGGCGCCACCGCCCTCGGGCACCGTCGCCGCGTCCTTGGCAACCTCGAAGTACGGGTCACCCTGCGTCTCGGTCGACGACGGCTTCCAGACCACGGTGACCTGCTGGTCGCCCGGGATCAGGAAGAAGTCGGGCGCTTCCGGCGCGAACGGCAGCAGGAACTTGTTGTCGAAGATCGTCTGTGCCAGCAGCGCCTTGGAGAGCAGCGACCGCGGCACCACGGTGAATTCGTCCTGCTGGACAATGCCGTCGCTGTTCTTGTCGGTGTAGCCGGCGAAACCCTGCAGCGAGTCGACCCGGTTGGCGCCGTTGGCCAGCAGCGTCGCGTTGCTGAGGCGAGTCGGGTCGCCCGGGAAGACCCGGGTGCCGCCGGTGTAGCCGGGGATCTGGACCGGGGCGGCGTGGATGTAGCCCACCACGATCGAGCCCGACTGGCCGGCCCCAAGCGCGAACGGCGTCGACGACTCGAGCATCCGGACGTCGGCCGGGTTGGCGTCACCCACGTAGCAGATGTGGTTGACGAGCGGGTCGCCCTGGTTGCAGTTGACGCCGTCGGCCGCCGTGATGGTGCCCGACAGGTACTTGTAGAGGCGCACCGCCGAGTTCGGGTCGGGGAAGGCGCCGCCGTTGGTGGTGTTCGAGTAGAGCGAGATCTCGCCCGGCCCGGTCGCCGACTTGAGGTACTTGATGCCGACGAAGCCGACGCCGGCGAAGAACGGCGCCCCGAAGATGTCCGGCGAATAGGTCCAGCCGGCCTGCCGCGGGAAGTCGGCGTGGTAGGCGTAGCCCATCGCGAACGGCAGGTTCACGCTCGAGAAGTTGACGCCGGCCGACGTGGTGACGTCGGGGTCGGCCGCGAACGCCGCGTAGAACGGATCGATCGTGTAGCCCTCGGTCGGCAGCGTCACGCTGAAGTTGGCGTCGTTGAGGGCATGGAACTGCTTCGCCTGGTTGATCAGGATCTCGCGCAGGCCGGGCCGGTACTGGGCGTAGTCGGCCTCGTTGAGCGACGAGACGTTGTAGAAGGTGAGGATCAGGTAGATCAGGTCCTCGTTGCCGGTCGGGTAGTTCCACCCCATCACCCGATACTCGGCGACGATGCCGAGCGGGTGCGGCCGGGCGGCGTTCAGGCCCGGGTCGGTCTCGGTGGCCATGAACCAGACGTCACCCTGCGAGGCCGTGAGCCGGCCGCGAAGGAGTGGGTCGAAGACGTCTTCCGACGCGTCGCCCTGCGGCACGTAGGCCGCCTGGGGCCAGTTGGCCTGGTCGACCGGCGAGGACGCATTGTAGAGCTCGGTCACGAAGGTGCCGTGCTGGCGGAGACCGGAGGCGTCGAAGAACATGCCGCCGGTGGTGTCACCGCCCCACGGGTTGGTCGGCTTGTCGCCCTGGATGATGCCGGCCACCTGCAGACCAGAGTTGAACATGTACTGGTTGCCGGTGCCCTTGGGCCAGTAGCCGCCACCGATCGTGGACGAGTTGGACGAGTCGACGCCCACCTCGCCGCGGGTGTTGAGTCCGTAATAGACGCGATTGATGGTGATCGCGCCCGTGCTGCCGGCGAAGAGCCGGTACCGGCCGGTGGTCGGCCGCTTGGCAGCCGGGTCCGGGCCAGCGTGCGCCGTGTTGGGCAGCGCGACGGCGGCGGCGAGCGCGAACATCAGTCCGCCGATCAGGCCTCGCGTACCACGCAGTGAGTGCATTGTGCGACCTCTCGAGGATGGATGCGGACGTCCGTCGCGGGGGGGCCGGCCGAGGCCGACCCCACCCGTTACGGGCGAATGGTCAATCAGAAGTTCACTTCCATGCCGAACCGCAGGATCCGGCCACCCCCGGCGAACCGGGAGATGTGGAACGTGCCGGCGCGGTTGATGTCCGACGCCGCCCGCTGCTCGGCCAGGGTGTACACCCCGTCGCCGTTGCCGAACCGCTGCTCGCCCTTGCGGTAGAAGTAGCAGGTCGGCGGTGACGGGCTGGCGCCCGTGGTCACCCAGCTGCCACACTCCGAATCGGAGCCGGGCAGGTGGATCGAGGCATCGGTGGCGTCATAGATCCCGTTGGCCTTGGCGTTCTGCGCGAAGGTTGCCGAGTCGGTCGACCACAGGTTGGCCCGGTACCGCTGGCTCTCGGTGGTGCCGGTCTGCGAGAAGACCGCCAGGACGTTCTCGATGTTGAACACGTTGCGCGCGTCGGCGTAGGCCGTCAGGTCGAAGGCCCCGAGCCGGAAGCCCTTGGTCACGCGCAGGTCGACGTTCTTGAACGCCGGCAACCGGGCGGCGTTGAAGTCGCCACCGAGGTTGCTGCAGGTGCCGCCGGACGTGACGTTGAGGTCGTCGTCGAGCGTCGGGTCACACTTGGTGTACGGCGTGCCCGAAGCGTACCGGGCGGTGCCGAAGATGCCGACCCGCTTCATCACGGTGCCGATGAATGACCCCTGCTGGAAGTCCGCCGGGAAGTTGAAGGCGAACTGCGCGGCGAGCGAGTGCGGCCGCGAGTAGCCGACCGGCTGGGCCGCCTGCGGCGGCGGCGCCGCGCTGCCCGTGATCGCCGAGGTGATCCGTGACCCGAAGTTGATGTAGGTGAACGGGTCCGAGCCGGTGTTCCGGGCGTCCTGGTAGCTGTAGCTCAGCACGCCGTTGAAGATGTTGCCGAAACGCCGGTCGATGCGGAGGTCGATGCCGCGGGTGTTGCCGAAGTCCTGGTTGACCACCTGCCGCAGGTCGGCACGGCTCTGGGTCCGCGGATCGAAGGTGCCGATCAGGCGGCCTGCCGCGTTGGCCAGGTTGTCCTTGTTGTACACCGTCACGTCCAGCACCATGTCATCGTTGAAGGCGTGGCGCACCCCGAACTCGAACAGGATCGTCTTGCCGAAGTCGAGGTCGGTGCCGTAGCGGTTGTTGGTGTTGGTGATCGCCAGGTCGGTGTTCGACCCGTAGAGCACCACGGAGAAGTCCGGCGCCTGCACCTGCTGCGCATACGACAGCCGGAAGTTGGTCCGCTCGGTCACCGGGAAGGCGACCTGGATGTGCGGCGACACGTAGTTGTGGCTGGTGTACGGCTCCAGCCGGCTGGCGAGATCATCCGGCGTGAAGCCGGGGTACGACGAGATGCGGGGGAAGTCCTTCCACTTGTCCGCGCCGACATCGAAGTAGTCGTACCGGATGCCGCCCACCAGCACCACGTCGCCCAGGTCAAGCCGGTCCTCGGCGAAGAGGTTGTAGCGGGTCGGCTTGGCGAGCCAGACGTCCGAGAAGCCCTGGCCGGACGAACCGTTGTTGTAGGTGTTCATGTCCGACTTGGTGTACTCGCCACCGAACTTGAGGCGGTTGTAGCGGTCCACCTGCCAGTCGATGTTGGCCTTGCCGATCCAGCGGGTCTCCTCGGCGGTGTTGAGGGTGCCGGGCGCGTAGCCGTAGCCACAGCCGTTGCACACGCCGCCGACGGCGTTACCCGGGTTGCCCGGGGAGCCGTCGTACCCGTTCTGGCCGTTGTACTGCGAGCTGTTGAACCGGTCGTAGATGGTGATCGGGGCGTCCGGCGTCTGGAGCCGGTAGTCCTTGATCATCTGGTCGGTGACCGGGAAGTCGTTGAAGCCGTACTGGTAGTCGAAGCCACCGAAGTACCAGCCGAGGAACGGATCGCGGGTCGACTCCTCTGACGCCGTGGTCAGCACCGAGTTGATCGACCGGTTGCTCTGGTACGACACGTAGGCGTCGATCGCCAGCGCGCGCGAGGAGCTCTTGGTGAGCACCTGGTTCCAGTTCAGGGTCGCCACCTGCGACGTGTTGGTGGTGCCGGTGGTCGCGTCGGTGCCACGATCGCCACGGTTCAGTCCCCGTGAGGCGAGGTACGACAGCGAGATGCGCGAGCCCTGGCCGAACGAGTAGTTCAGCTTGCTCGTCAGCTGCAGGTTCGAGTTCGCACCGCCGCCACCCGCCAGGTTGCCCCGGCAGTCATAGCCGTAGTTGTTGGCGATGTCGGGGTTCGACGACCCCGCAGCGTACGACGCCGAGCAGTCGCCCTGGTAGAGGGCGTAGCGATCGACCGGCACGAAGAGCGTGTCGGCGGTCGGGCTGGTGCTCTTGGCGATCGCGAAGGTCGTGTCGAGCCCGACCTGGCGCCATCCCGGCGTCTCCCAGCCCTTGAAGCCGCCGGTGCCGAAGCGCGTACCCGAGAGGTCACCGCCGACGAAGAACGTCAGGTCGTTGGTGATCGGGCCGCCGAACGACGCCTGCAGCTTGTTGTAGCCAGCCGACTGCTTGAGGCCGGAGAACTCATCGGTCTCGTAGCCGACATTGCCGCTGAAGCGCTGGCCGCCGGTGCGGGTCGTGATCGCGATCACGCCGCCCTGGGCATTGCCGAACTCGGCCGACGAGGCGCCGGTGGTGATCGAGGCGTCCTCGAAGGCGTTGGTCGCCACCGTGAGGGTCGGCACCGACCGGCCGGCACCGGTACCGCGGTTGCCCGGCTGCACCGGGACACCGTCGACGTAGGTGTTGTTCTCGTCGGCACGACCGCCCCGGACGGAGAGGATCGTGTTGCCCGGCGACGCCATCACGCCCGGCTGCAGCGCGAAGACGTTGTTCAGGTTGTCGACCGGAAGCTTGTCGGTGTAGGCACCGTCGATCAGCTGCTTCGACGTGACCTGGTCACGCGGCACCAGCGCGTTCTCGGCCGCGACAACGGTCAGTTCCTGGATCTCGACCGCCGTCTGTTCCATCTGGATGTCCTGGGTCACGGTCTGACCGGACAGGATGCGGACGCCCTGGATCTCCAGCGGCTTGTAGCCGACGTACGAAACGCGGAGGTCATATGCGCTGGCAGGGATGCCGTTGATGAAGTAGTACCCCTGCTGGTTGGCGATGGCCTTGAAGGCCGTGCCAGAGATGACCACCTGCGCATTCGCGACCGGCTGGCCTGCCTGGTCCGAGATGCGTCCCTCGAGCTTACCGGTGGCCTGGGCTGCCAGCGCCGTGGCGCCGAACCCGAGTACCACCGCCGCGAGCGCGAATGAACGCGCTGCACGGGCGAGGGTCCTTACACAGCTTTGAATCATGGAACCATCCTCCGAAGGCGAGTAACGGATGCTGCCGCTCCTTCGATCGGGTCAGCGCCACCGTGGCGGTGCCGCCGTCCCCGTCCCGCAACGTCGCGCCGGCGGCGCGACGACGTGATCCAGAGTGATGAGCGATGATCGGTCCCCTGGAGGTCCCGACGGTACGCCCGCGACCCCGTGGGTGGAGGCCGCTGACCGGGTGTCACGTGCACCCGATCCATCGTTCGCGAATGTCAGCCGCTTGAGTATCCGGAAATCCCGGCCGGGTGGCCGAGTTCACCGAATATGTCCGGCCCCTTGGGAAGTGTCAAGCAATCGTCACGAAAGAATCCGGGCCCGGCCGGGCGGCGTAACTCGCTGGAACCTCTGGGGATCGGCCAACCCCCGCCAACCGCTGCCCTCCGTGGCCACCGCTTCGCTCCCGGGGCTTTGGCTCTATGACCCGGCCAGCCGCCCTCGGGTCACGTCAGGGCCACAGCGCCCCGCGGCGGGCGGCGCGCGACCGGCACAACTCATTGCATATCAATGCCTTACGACCGTCATCCGCCCCACGGCCGTCGCCCCACTCGGGGCCTGGACATGGTAGAAGTAGATCCCGCTGGCCACCGAGCGCCCAGCCCGACTCTTGAGATCCCAGAGCTGGTCGCCGCCACCGGTGGGATCGTCGTGCGGCAGGACCCGCAGGAGGACCCCGCTGGTGGAGTAGATCCGTACTGTGGCCTGGGCGGGGAGATTGATGAAGGTGATGCCCTCGGGTGCCGCGCCGGCATCGATGGTGCCGTCGTAGTACGGGTCCGGGACCGGATGAACCCGGGCCAGATCGGCCTCGCTGGCAAGGGCGGTCCCGTCGGCAACGGCATACCGGAGCCGGATCGAGCTGCCCACGGCGGTGAACGGCCGCGGCTGCTCCTGGGTGGTGAACTGATAGGCGCCCCCGTCGCCGGCCCGGCCGTTGCCGCCCGCCACCACCCCGACATAGTCGCGCATCGTCCAGGCCGACCCCGCCGCGGGGAGGCTCGGGCCGACCAGCTCGACCATGAAGAGATGTCCCTTGAGGTAGAGGACGAACCCCTGCCCGGCAGCGACCGCAGCGGTCCGGTCGTCCAGAGTGGTTCCGGTCGAGCCGTAGGCGATCGGCCCGGGCTCGGCGTGGCGGCTGAGCTTCGCCGCCGGCCCGCTGCAGGCCACCCCACCGGGATCGAGGCTCCGGATCGGCTCCAGGCAGCCGGCGTCGGTGACCGTGAGCGTGGTGCGCTGGTCGAAGTAGCTGGCGCCGTTCTGGGTGGCGACCTGGTTGAGGATCCCCCAGCTGGGGCCAAGCTGCTCCCCGAAGGGCACCACCACGTCGTGGGTGAGGTCGATCACCGAGTCGACGACTCCGTTGGTCCCCCAGAAGAGCCGGTAGTCGGCCGCCGACTGGAATGGCAGCAGCACCGCCTCGACGTCACGCCAGGTGTTGCTGTAATCGTCGTACGCCCGCGGCTCGAAGATGGTGCGGACGTTGCCAAGCCCGCCGCCGACATTGTTGAAGTCGACCCGGCCCATGCCGGTGTTGTAGCGGTCAGGGTTGCTGGCATTGGGATTGTCCACCGTCTCCTGGTCGCCCGGGAACCAGCGGGGACCGTTGTAGTCGCACGGCCCGTAGTAGAAGCCGTTGGCATGGTTGACACAGCCGCGCGCCCGGACGGTGCCGTAGTAGCCCGAGGGGAATGACAGCTGGTAGCGCGCCTCGTTGACGAATGCGCCGGACTCCACACCGTACCGGGCCAGCCGATCGGGGTCGCCGACCAGGGCCGGGAAGCGTCCCGAGGCACCGGTCCCGGCCGTCGTGGAGGACTGGGTAATCGGCACCCGCAGCCTCGCATCACCGGCCGGGGCGTGGACGGTGTAGTGGTACACCGCCTCGATCGAGGTCGCCGGCTGGAAGCCGGTGGTGGTGCTGGAATCGAAGGTGATGCTGACCTCGTCGCTCCCCGCCAGCAGCTGGGGCACCACCCCGATCACATCGAGGGTGATGCCATCGGTCGGCGGGAAGCGCTTCGAGAAGCGGCCCGTGGCCGGATCGATGGTCGGCATCTCGACGTCGGTGAGGCGACCATGGCGGCCGTAGATCCCCTGCTCGACTGCCAGGGTCCGGCGGTCGGTCGGGGCGGCACTCCGCGGCGTGACCGCCCGCGGCAGGCGTGCCGACTCGAGCGAGGTGTGCCCCGCCCCGGTCGACGAGATCGCGTTCACGTCGAAGCTGGTGACCGCATAGAAATAGGTGAGTCCGTTCCGGAGCCCCTGATCGACGTGGGCGAACGGCACCCCGATGTTGGCCAGGGCGGGGTATCCGCTGCCGCCACCGGTGATCAGGGTATCGGCGCGGAGCACCAGCACACTCCCGTCGGGAAGCACGGTCCGGTCGCCCCGGTCGACCTGGAGCAGCGCGCCCGAGATGTCGTGATCGACGTGGGTTGCCAGCTGAACCCCGGGGAGCGGTGGGTCGAAGGCGGCGGGACAGCTCTCGGTAACCCCGAGTTCGGGGGCACACTGCGGCCAGGCGTGCCAGTCGGTGACCTGGCCGGTGTAGTCGCTGAACACGGTGCCGCCGTAGTCGTACTGCGCCACCAGCGTCATCGCGGCGGGATTGTCGGTACGCCCGCGCCAGACCCGGTAGCCCTCCACGTCGAACTGACGGTAGTTGGCATCGTAGAGTGGATTGGGTACCGGCGCGCCGCCTCCGGCCGGCACCACGCTGGCCGGATGGGCGATGCTGTAGAACGGATCGCCGGTTGTCTCGCTCCCCGACGGACGCCAGACAATCGTCACCTCGCCGCTGCCGGGGATGAGGAAGAAGTCGGGGGCCAGCGGGGCCTCGGGCAGGGCGAAGTGGTTGTCGAACACCGCCTGGGCGAGCTGGGCCTTCTCCACCAGCGAGCCGCGCACGGCAGTGAGCTCGTTCGGCTGCACGATTCCATCACCGTTGCGATCGGCGTAGCCGGCGAAACCGGCGATCGAGTCGATGGTGTTGGCACCCTGCACCAGCCGACCGGCGTCGGCCATCCGGGTCGGATCGCCGGGCGAGACCGGTGTGCCACGCTGGTAACCGGCGATGGCCACCGGCGCGGCGTGCACGTAGGCGAACGCCACCACCGACGACTCGCCGGGTCCCAGCTGCATGGCGGGGGTCGACTCCATGAACCGGATATCCGATGGCGAGAAGGTATTGATGAAGCAGATGTGGGTCTCGTCGAGCGGCGCTCCCTGGTTGCAGGAGATGCCGTCGGCCGGTGTCACCGCCCCGGCGAAATACTTGAACGCCCGCACCGCGCTGTTGGGATCGGGGAACGCCCCGCCACCGGTGAAGTTGGAATAGAGCTGGATCGTTGGTGAAGGCCCCGGCGTGCGCAGGTACTTGACTCCCACCAGGCCGGAGGCGGCAAAGAACGGCGGCCCGAAGATCTCGGCCGGGAACGCCCAGCCCGCCTGGCGCGGGAAGTCGGGATGCCACGCGAACCCCATCGCCAGCGGCAGGTTCACACTGGCGAAGTTGGTACCCGCCCCCGTGGTGATGTCGGGGTCGACGGCGATGTTGGCGTGCAGCGGCCCGACCGGGTAGCCGCCGTCGGGAAGCGCGACACCGAATTCGGCTTCGTTGAGCAGCTGGAACCGGCTGCCGAGCGCGGCGAGGGTGTCGCGGAGTCCGGGACGGTAGGCCTGATACACCGACGGATCACTGGCACTGACGTTGTAGATCGTGGCCACCACGAACATCACGTCGTCGAGGCCGCGCGGGGCATTCCACCCCATCACCCGGAACTCGACCGCCACGCCGAGCGGATGGGGTCGCGCGGCGTTGAGCCCCGGATCGCCCTCCCAACTCATCCACCAGAGGTCGCCGTCGGACGCCGAGGGCATCCCCTGCCGTGCCGCCGAATAGAGGTCACCGTCGGAGGGAACCTGCGCGGCCTCGGGCCATTGGCGCAGGTCGCCGGCGATCAGGGCGTTGAAGATGTTGGTGACGGATCTGCCGTGCTGCCGGAGGCCGGAGGCGTCGAAGAACAACCCCATCGAGGTGTCGCCGGCCCACGGATTGGTCGGTCGCGAACCGCCGATGATGCCGCTCAGCTGCAGCCCGGAGTTGAAGATGTACTGGTCGGCCGTGCCTCGCGGCCAGAAGCCGCCGCCGAGGCAGTCGCAGTCCCGACCGCTCGCCGATCTCGCCGCGGGAGGTGGCGTAATAGTCGACCCGGTTGGCGAGGAACTCGCCGCCAAAGCTGGCGGCGAACAGTGGGTAGCGGCCGGTCGCCGGTCGCGGTCACGATGAGCGCGAGCGCCGAGCTGCGACGGTCAGCGCCGCCGCAAAGGAGCAGCATAGAGCCGCCGGCGCCGGTCAGGGGGCGCATCGGCTCCTCAGGAGCGAAGCAGGGATGCCTTTACACCTTCCTGACAGGCAGGAGGTCACATCTGGCGACGGGCGACAGGCGACGGGCGACGAGCGACGAGCGACGGAAAAGAAGGCGAGCCGGAGCTACGCCCTCGTGTCGCCTGTCGCCTGTCGCCTCTCCGTGTCGCCTTGTCAGGCCGTCACCAACTCCGCTTGCGGCACCGTCGGCGTCACCACGATCCCTTCGGCGCCCCAGTAGAGGTTCACCTCGCTCCGCACCCCGAACTCGCCCGGCAGGTAGATCCCCGGCTCGACCGAGCAGCCGGTGCCCGGCAGCAGCTCGCGGTCGTCGTGGGTCTCGTAGTCGTCGAGGTGCGGCCCCGAGCCGTGCAGGTCGCGATCGATCGAGTGCCCGGTGCGATGCACGAAGTACTCACCGTAGCCGGCGGCCTCGATCACCTGTCGCGCGGCGCGGTCGCCCTCGAAGCCCCGCACCGGCTCGCCTGCGGCGAGGAGGGCCCTGAGCCTGGCGATGGCGGCGTCGCGCGCATCGCGCACCGTGGCCCAGACCTCGGCCACCTTGGCCGGCACATCGCTGCCGCTGAACCCCATCCAGGTCTGGTCGGCGAAGACCGCGTTCTCGCGCATCCCGGCCCAGAGATCGAGCAGCACCACCTGATCCGGGCCGAGCACCCGATCGCTGCCGGGATGCGGCTCGTAGTGGGGATTGGCGGCGTTGGGACCGAAGCCGACGATCGGATGGGTGGTGAGGAAGAGCCCGGCCCGCTCCATCGCCGCGACGACCTCCTGCTGCATCCCGCTCTCGCTGAGCGTGCCATCGGTGCGCCGCACCGCCTTCGCCAGGGCATCGAGCGCGATCGTTCGCAGCAGCTCGGCCGCCTGGCGGTGCTCGGCCGTCTCGTCGGCGCTCCACGTGGCGGCGAACCGGGTCACCAGCTCGGAGCTCTCCACCACGGTCACGTCGAGGCTGTCGAGGAGATCGATCACCCCCCACGGAATCCGGTCGAGATAGGGGACCGCATCGCGCGGCGAGATCTCCATTGCCGCCGTCTGACCTCCGACGGTGCGTCGCAGCGCATCGTGCAGCTCGGCGTGTCGCGAGTACTGGATGATGGTGCCATCGAAGCCGGCCCACGGTTGCATCTCGATCCGATGGACGATCGCGGTGATCGTCGCCCTCGCGAGGGATCCACACGAAGACTCGCCGGGTCGCCATCGCGCCGCCGGGGAGCAGTCGAGTGGCCACCGGATTGAGGCCGTGGAAGTCGAACAGCAACCAGCCGTCGGCGCCGAGTCGGTCGAGACCGGCGGCGAGGGCATCGCGATCGAGATGGGCAAGGTCGGTCATTCGTATCCCTGGGCGCGGGTCGCGCGCCAGATGCAGGTGCGGTCGCCGCGGCCGCGACACGCCTCGTGGACCATGGCTCCCTCCACCCCGGAAACCAGCCGCAGCAGCTCGGCGAGTCCCGCCGTATAGAATCGACATCCCACTCCATCCTCGCGGGCCAGCAGCGCCAGCGAGGCCTCCGATTCCGCCCGAGCCAGGTCGTCGGCCGGGCGGAGGTCGACCAACAGCCAGCGACGGGCGAGGCCGCCAGCGGAGCGAAGCCGCACGCCGAGGCCGAGCCGGCCCGGGACGAGGGCCCCGAAAATCCGCGACCCGCGGCCGCGTTCCCGGGCGGCGTAGCGGGCGGCGCGACGGCCAGCATCGGCGTAGACCAGTTCGGCGTCGGGTCGGCGACCGACCAGACGGAAGACCGCCAGCGCCTCCTCGTGCTCCACCTCGCCACCGCGATCGGCCAGCTCACGATAGCGCGCCACCTGGCGGGCGACCGTGGGCGAGAGACCGAGGCGCTTCGAGGCCAGCTCGTGCTCGAGCGCGCCCAGGCCGTCGTCGGGCGGGGTGTCGATGTTCTGAACCGCCTCGAGCAGCGCGAGCGGGAGGATGGCGGGGACGGAGGCTGACATGGATGTCGGGAGAATCTAAACGGAGGGCGGAGGACAGAGGACGGAGGACGGAGGACAGAGGACAGAGGACAGAGGACGGAGGACGGAGTTCCTCATCGCCTTGGGCTTGAGCGACTGGCGGCCCAGAGTCTGTATGTCAGGGCGGCCGAGGACTCGGCCTGTGACAGCAGCCCCTGGACATCCTCTCCGAGAGCCGTCAGGAAGTCGAGCAGTACTGCAGTCTCGACCGCCGACCCATGGGCGATGCGGAGGAAGTGCTTGCAGCGCAGTCCGGGGCCACTCGCATATCCCTCTGCGATGTTGAGCGAGACAGAAAGGGAAGCCCGCCGGAGCTGATCTATCGAACTCGCCCGCGCCGGCGACCAATGATCGTCGCACCATCGGTGAATATCGGTCGAGAGCGAGTGCGCGAGCTGCCATGCCCGCAGGTCACGGTAGGAGGCCATGGTCGAGGATGGCGGACCAGGCCCGAACTCGCACTGCGAACCTCTCCGGGTCGGCACATCCCGCCGCAGTACCTGACCCTCCGCCCTCCGTCCTCCACCCTCCGCCCTCCACCCTCCGCCCTCCACCCTCCGTCCTCAGTCCTCCACTACCTTTCCGTCATGTCCGCCCCCACCGCACCGGCCCGGTTCGACGACGAGGCCCTCCCCCATCTCGACCTGCTCTACCGCGTGGCACTCCGGCTCACCGGCGATCCGGCAGCGGCCGAAGACCTGGTGCAGGACACGATCCTCAAGGCGCTGCGCGGTTGGGCCTCGTTCCGGCCCGGCTCCAACGCACGGGCGTGGCTGGTGACGATCCTCCGCAACCAGTTCATCAACGGCTGGCGCAAGGTTCGACGCGCCCCCCAGCAGGTCGATGTCGAGTCGGTGCCCGAATTCACCGACCACCACGACCCGGACCCCGAGGGGCGGTTCTTCGCGGAGCTGGTGGACGACGAGGTGACCGCGGCGCTGGAGGCCCTCCCCGACGACTTCCGCGATGTGGTGGTGCTGAGCGACCTGGAAGGGATGCCGTATGCCGAGGTGGCCGAGGCACTCGACATCCCGGTGGGGACGGTCAAGTCGCGACTCTTCCGGGGCCGGCGGATCCTCCAGGGCACCCTGCGACGTTATGCAGAGGAGACCGGAGTCATCAGGCCCAAGGAGCCGGAGCAGTGAACCAGGCAGAGCAGAGCTACGATTGCACCAAGGCCCTCGACGAGCTCGATGCGTTCGTCCGGGGAGAGCTGCCGGTCGACGAGGTCGAGCGGATGCGGGTGCACCTGGATCGCTGCGGCCACTGCGCCAGCGTGGCGAGCTATGAGCGTGCCTTCCGGGAACGGCTCAGGACGCTGCAGCGGAGCTGCTGCTGCCCGGACGAGCTCCGGCGGCGCATTCAGCAGTTGCTGGCCCGCGAGCAGCCCGATGCCGAGCAGTCATGAGGCCGTCGTGGTCGGCGGCGGGCCGGCCGGCAGCGCCCTGGCGACCCGGCTGGCGCGCTCCGGTCACGACGTCCTGCTGATCGACAAGAGCGCCTTTCCCCGCACCAAGCCCTGCTCCGAGTTCGGCTCCCCCGGCACCCTGGGGGAGCTCGATGCGTTGGGGTTCGATCGGGGGGCAGTGGCTGGCCGCTGGGCCTCGCTGGCGGGAACCAGCGTGACCGCATCGGCGGGAAGCCAGCTGCTGGGACGCTTCGGAGAGTTGGCGCCGTCGGCCTTCCCGTCGATGGGGATGGCGCTGCCGCGGCGCGAACTCGATGCCCGTCTGCTGGCGATCGCCCGCGAGGCCGGGGTGACGGTGGCCGAACGGACCCGACTGCTCACCCTCACCCGCGATGACGATGGCAGCATGCGCGCGGAGGTCGAGGGCCCCGACGGATGCCGGACGGTGCGAGCGCGGGTGGTGGCCGGTGCCGACGGCCTTCGGAGCAGGGTGGCTCGGCTCACCGGCTTGCACCGCCACGGATCGCTGCGCCGGATGGCGGTGGTGGCCCGGGTTCGCCATGTGGCCGGCATCGGCGACCGGGCCGAGCTGCATGTGGGGCGCGAGGGCTACGTCGGGCTCAATCCGCTGGGCGAAGGCGTCACCAACGTCGCGCTGGTGGTGCCGCAGCATCGGGCCGAGCAGCTCCGTGGCGACCCGGAGGCGTTCCTCGCCGCCGGGCTGGCGGCGTTTCCCGACCTGGCCGACCGGATCGACCTCACCGACCAGAGCGAGCCGGTGCTGGTCACCGGCCCGTTCGACAGCGGCTGCCGCCGAAGCACCGCCGACGGCCTGCTGCTGCTGGGCGACGCCGCCGGTTTCTTCGATCCATTCACCGGCGAGGGGATCTGTGCCGCGCTGATCGGCGCCCGGCTCGCCGCGCCGGTGCTCGACGCCGCGCTCCGGCAGCGGGGACCGATCGGCCGGGCGACACTCTCGTCCTATCGTCGGGCCCGGCTGCGCACCTTCGGCGGCAAGTGGATCGTCGAGCGACTGATCGGGTATGCGATGCTCCAGCCGGCGCTGTTCGACCGCTTCGTGTCGCGCATCGAACGGCGCGGCATGGCCTCGACCCTGATCGGCGTGACCGGCCACGTGTTGCCGGCCCGACGAGCACTCAACCCGGGATTCCTCCTCAAGGTGATCGCGTGATGTGCACCCAGCCGTTGCCCGCCGGCCGTCGCCGGTCGGGGCCACGCCATGGATGAATTCCGCTTCCGCAACCTCTGCGGTCGGTTCGCCACCGGCGTCGCGATCGTCACCGCCTTCGACGGCGACGACCGACCGGCGGGGATGACGGTCAATTCGTTCTCGTCGGTGTCGCTGAGTCCGCCGCTGGTGTCGGTGGCGGTCGATCGCGAGGCCTCGGCGTTCGCGGTGCTCGTCGCCGCCGAGCGATGGACGGTCAACATCCTCTCCTCGCACCAGGAGGCGTTGTCGCGGCGGTTCGCGGCGACGCATGCCGAGCGGTTCGACGGAGTCGGCTGGCGGCGCGGCCCCGAGGATGAGCTGTTGCTCGAGGGCGCCCTGGCCCATCTGCTGTGCACCCGCTGGAGCGCGGTCGAGGCCGGCGACCACACCCTGCTCATCGGCCGGGTGACCGGCGGGGCTGCGGCCGACCACGGCCGGCCTCTCCTCTACTACCGCGGTGGCTACGCCGATCCCGACGGTCTCTGACATGGTAGCGACGGCGGTCTCCCCGATCGGGGTCGAGGTGCTTGACGACCCCGATGCCGACGCCCCCGTGGTGCGACGGATGCTGGCCGACATCGCCCGCGCCAACCGCTGGCTGGGTGGCACCAGTGCGGTGACCGCCGGGATCGCCGCACTGGTCGATCGTGCCGATCGGGGCGGAAGCCTCACCCTGCTCGACGTGGGAATCGGCGCCGGCGACTTGCCGCTCGCCGCGGTGCGCTGGGCGGGGCGGCACCGGGTGACGCTCCAGCCGGTCGGCCTCGAGCGTCACCGGGCGGCCGCGGCGATGGCCCGCGACGCCGGGGTACCGACGGTGGTGGCGTGCGCGACGCGGTTGCCGTTTCGGGGATTGTCGCCCCGTTCCGCGGCTGAAGCCGCGGCTCGGCACGAGCATCGTGATACCGTCGCCCGGGGCCCGGCTCCGCACGAGCATCGCGATACGGTCGCCAACGATTCGTCCCGGCGCAGATCTCCCGACATCATCCTGATGTCGCAACTGCTGCATCACTTCGACGATGACGCCGCCGTCGCGATGCTCGCCGAGGCGACCACGACGGCGCGGCGTGGGGTGATCGTGGCCGACCTCAGGCCATCACGACTTGCCGAACTCGGGTTCAGCCTGGCCGGTCGGGTGCTCCGGTTCGCGAGCGTCACCATCGATGATGGCGTCACCTCGTTGCGACGCGGCCGCGATGCCGCGGCGTTGGTGCGACTGGCCCGGCGGGCCGGGGCCCGGGCGGTCGGCGGGCGCGACCTGTCGCTCGGCCGGGTGGTGGTCAGCTGGCGGACGGACCGCTGATGCGCACGGTCGATCGATGCCGGATTGCCGCCCCGGCCGATGTGGTGTGGACGCATGCGGTGGCGGTCGAACGGTGGCCGGCCATCCTGCCCCACTACCGCTTCGTGACCCGGCTCGAGGGCGACCTCGCCGGCGACGGCGTGGTGGAGATGGCGGCCTGGCGCCCGTTCGGCGGACCGCTGCGATGGCCCACCTGGTGGCGCTCGCGGATGTGGATCGACTCCGCGCGACGGGAGATCCGCTACCGGCACATCGGTGGCGTCACCACCGGGATGGACGTGCTCTGGACGGTGGAGTCCGAGGACGCGCGCCACACCCGGGTGACCATCGTGCACGAATGGCCCGGTCCCGGCTGGCCGCTGGTCGGCCCGCTGGCCGCGTCGCTGGTGATCGGCCCGGTCTTCATCCACGGCATCGCCTCGCGCACCCTCGCCGGTGTGGCCCGAGCCTCTGAGGGCACGACATGACGACACGCGTGGTGGTCACCGGCATCGGGTTGGTCACGCCGATCGGCATCGGCGCCGATGCGGTGTGGCAGCGACTGCACACCGCCGAGTCGGCGGTGCGCACCATCGATCGGTTCGACCCGTCGCCGTTCCGCTCGCACGTCGGCGCCCAGGTCGACGACTTCGATCCGGTCGCGCTGCTCGACGCGAAGACCGCGCGGCGCACCGACCGATGCTCGCAGCTCGCGCTGGTCGCCGCCAAGCAGGCGATCGCCGATGCCGGGCTCGAGCTCGGTGCCGAACCAGTCGATCGCGTCGGCGTGATGATGGGCACCGCTCTCGGCGGGATCGGTTTTGCCGAGGAGGAGAACGGGCACTACCTCACCGGCGGGCTCCGGGCGGTCGATCCGCTGCTCGCGCTCACCGTGTTCGGGGGCGCCGTGAGCTGCAACATCGCGATAGCCCACGGCATCTCGGGCGTGAACGCGACCAACGCGATGAGCTGCGCCTCGGGGACGCTGGCGATCCGCCAGGGTGCGCGGGCGATCGCCGCTGGCGAGGCCGACGTGGTGCTCGCCGGCGGCAGTGAGGCGCCGCTCTACCCGCTCTGCTTCGGCTCGTTCGCGATGATCCGGGCGATGAGCACCCGCAACGACGACCCGGCCGGCGCCTCGCGGCCGTTCGACCGGGGTCGCGACGGTTTCGTGATGGCCGAGGGGGCCGCCGTGCTGGTGCTGGAGTCGGCAGCGCACGCTGCAGCGCGCGGTGCCAGGGTGTTCGCCGAGATCGCCGGCACCGGCCTCACCAACGACGCCCACCACATGACCCAGCCGCGCCCCGACGGTCGCGAGGTGATCCGGGCGATGCGGCTGGCGCTCGACGATGCCGGGATGCGGCCCGACGAGGTGGAGTGGGTGAACGCGCACGGCTCCTCCACCCCGCTCAACGACGCCACCGAGGCGGCGGCGATCCGGACCGTCTTTGGTGACCATGCCGACCGCTTGCTGGTGAGCGGCACCAAGGGCTGGCATGGCCACGCGCTGGGGGCCAGCGGCGCGATGGAGACGGCCATCGCCTGCCTCGCGATGCATCGTGGCTGGGTCCCGGGCGTGCTCAACTGCGATGACCCGGTGCCCGACGGCGCCCTCACCTTCGTGCCGCCTGCCGGCATCGCCCGGGCGCCGCGGGCGGTGCTCAAGAACTCGTTCGGTTTCGGTGGCTGCAACGCCACGCTGCTGCTCCGCCAGATCGGGCACTAGATTCCCGCGCTGCGGGAGGAATCCCCCGTCCCCCGTCCCCCCGTCCCCTGTTGCCTGATCCTCGCGTTTCCCAGGAGATCACACCGATGCCGTCGCTCGCCCGCCGTGCCACCGCCGAACTCATCGGCACCTTTGCCCTGGTCTTCTTCGGCTGCGGGGCGGTGGTGATGAACTCGTTCCCCGACGCCCGCTATGGGCTGTTCGGGATCGCGCTGGTCCACGCCGTGGTGCTCTCGGTCGCGGTGTCGATGACGATGGCCATCTCGGGTGGCCTGCTCAACCCGGCGCTGACCGCGGGGATGATGGCGGTGCGCCGGGTCACCCCACGCGACGGAGCGAGCTACATCGTGGCCCAGCTGGCGGGCGCGATCCTCGCCGTGGCGATCCTCAAGCAGCTGCTGCCGACCAGCGTTGGTGATCTCGCGCTCTGGGGCACCCCGACACTCAACCAGTCGGTGGATCTGTGGCATGGCGTGGCGATCGAGGCGGTGCTGACCTTCTTCCTGATGAGCGCGGTGATGGGGACCGCGGTCTCGCCGGTGGCGCCGAAGATCGGCGGCTTCGGGATCGGGATGACGTTGTTCTTCACGATCATGATCGGCGGGCCGCTCACCGGCGCGGCCCTCAACCCGGCGCGCGCCTTCGGGCCGGCGCTGATGAGCGGCAACATGACGGCCCAGGCAGTGTGGTGGGTCGGGCCGATCGTGGGCGCGGTGGTGGCGGCCTTCGTGTGGCAGTGGCTGGTCAGAGAAGTGAGTCCTGAGTCCTGAGACGTGGGGGGAGCGGCGTGTACCGGCTCCCCCCGACGTCTCAGGACTCAGCGACTCGACTTCTGCCCACCCCTCCGCCACAGACTGAGGCTGTATCCCAGCACCACCACCGCGACCACGACGTAGGCGGCGATCATGTAGCCGCCATTCGAGGGCATCTCAGGCATCGCCACCCTCCTCGAGCATCCGCCGCACCCCGATGCCGTAGCGCTGCATCACGAAGCCGACATAGATCACGGTGAACACCCCGAAGCCGGAGAGGAAGGTGCGCAGCATCACGCCCGGCAGCTCGGGCTTGTGGGTGCCGACGACCACCGGTTGCGGGTGTGTGGTGTTGAAGAGGTAGACGGTGAGGTGGTTGAACGGCACCAGCAGCATCCCCATGATCCCCGCCACCGCCGCGAACTTGGCCCGCTCGGCCGGGTCGCGCACCGCGCTTCGCAGTGCGAAGTAGCCGGCAAAGACCAGCAACTCGATCACGGTGAAGGTGAGTCGCGAGTCCCAGGTCCACCACGCCCCCCACACCGGCTTGGCCCAGATCGGCCCCGAGATCACCACGATGGTGCCGAGCACCAATCCCACCTCGGCGGAGGCCTCGGCGAAGGCATCGAGTCGGTCGTCGCGCAGCCAGAGGTAGAGAATCGAGGCGAGGCCGACGCAGATGAAGGCGAGCTGCATCGCATAGGCGGCCGGCGGATGGATGTAGAAGATCTTCTGCGCCAGCCCCTGGTTCTTCTCGGGCGGCGTGAACCGGAGCGCCAGCACGTAGAGCCCGGCCAGCAGGAGGATCGCGGTGATGGTCACCGCGCGACCGCGACGGATCGCCCGGCCGGCGGCCTCAGCGTTGAGGGTCATTCGTCCACCACGATGGGGAAGAGAAACGAGGCGAGCACCAGGAAGACGATGTCATAGACAGTGAGAATCCTAAGCCATCCGGCAAGTTCCATGAATGGCCGGCCGTTCATCAGCCGCACCGACGCCTGTGCCCCGGCGAAGACCGGCGGGATCAGGAACGGGAGCAGCAGCACCGGGAGCAGCAGCTCGGCGTAGCGGGTCCGGGCGGTCATCGCGGCGAAGAGGGTTCCGGCCGCGGTGAAGCCGAGCGCCGCGAGGAGCCCCAGGGCGTACACTGCCAGCAGCGCCGGTTGCGGCTCGACGTTGAAGAAGAGCACCCAGACGGGGAACGACACCGTGAGGACCCCGGCCACGAGGATCGAGTTGGCGAACCACTTTCCCCAGAAGAGCGCCACCCGCGGCACCGGGGCGAGGAGGATCCCCTCCAGGGCACTGTGCTCCCGTTCGAGGAGGAAGGCCCGGTTGAGCACCACCAGTCCCGCCAGCGAGAGGGTGATCCAGAGCACGCTCGGCGCCAGCGAGGTGAGGGTCGCCCCACCGGGCTCGCGAGCGAAGACGAAGATCATCTGGACCAGGATCGCGAAGGTCACCGCGGTGAGCAGTGCGGTGCGGTTGCGCGACTCGATCCGCAGGTCCTTGATGGCGATCGCCCAGGCGGCGCGGAGCGGGCTCACGCGGCGAGCAGTCCGTGCATCCGGTCGCGAAAATCGCCGAGATCGCCGGGGCGCGGCTCGTCGAAGGCGATTCGTCCGGCCACCAGCATCACCACCCGGGTGGCCACGTCCCACAGCTCGGCCGGGTCGTGGCTCACCGCGATGATGGTGTTGCCGCCGTCGCGATGTCTGGCGATCCGGGTCCGGAGATCGCGCGCCGCGACCCCGTCGAGACCGGTGAACGGCTCGTCGAGCAGCAACACCTCCGGCTCATGGAGGGTGGCCCGCGCCAGTGCCAGTCGCTGGAGCATCCCCCGCGAGAAGCCACGCACCATCGCATCGCCGCGCGCCCTGAGTCCGGCCGTGTCGAGTGCCTCGGCGATCCGGCGTTCTGCATCGTCGAGCCCGTGCAACGCTGCCGCGAAGCGCAGGTTCTCGCGCGGGGTGAGGTCCTCGTACAGCAGGGTGTGGTGGGAGAGAAATCCGACCGCTCGCCGGGCGGACGGATCCCGGTTCAGGTCACGGCCGGCGACCATCACCGTGCCGCGCAGTGGCCGCAGCAACCCGGCGATCGCGCGCAGCAGGGTGGTCTTGCCGGCACCGTTGGGTCCGAGCAGCAGTACCAGCTCACCGGCGCCAGCCGCCAGGTCGACACCGCCGAGGGCGGTCACGGCGCCGAAGCGGCGGACCAGCCCGGAGGCGACGACGACCGGAGGTGATGACGACATGCCGGGAATATGGTGGGGCGACAGGCGACAGGCGACAGGCGACAGGCGATAGACGATAGACGGCGGCAAGCGGGGCGCCGCGCCAGGGGCGAGATCCCGGACGGAGCCGGCCCGTGCAACCGTCTATCGTCTATCGTCTATCGTCTCGAACTGAAAGAGGTCGTCGAGCTTGGTGAGGACCAGCAGGTACTCGAGTTCGGGGCCGACCCCGCGCAGGACCACCTGCTGGCGGCGATCGGTGGCGTGGCGCTGCACCAGGACCAGTGCTCCCAGCCCCGACGAGTCCACCTCGCGGGTGGCGCCGAGGTCGATGACCAGCTCGCCGTTGCCAGCCGACATTTCGTCGAGCAGGGTATTGGCAGCCTCCCGGAATCCCTCCCTGGTCGCGAGACCGAGGAGCGATGGGGCATCGAGCACCCGCCGGGGGCGAGGGGTCTGGGAGACAGTCACAACAGCGTTCTCCGGGTGGAGCAAGGGTTCACCTCCACCGAGAGCAAGAGGTCTGCCAGAAACCGGCTCCGAGGATGATGTACAGATTCTTGACATGAGGACGGAGGACCGAGGACGGAGGACGGCGGGACCTGGATCTTCCTCCGTCCTCCGCCCTCGGTCCTCCGTCCTCTGGTATAATCAGGCTCCTGCCGCCACCACGGAGACTCCAGATGGCCGACCAGCTCGCCACCCTGCTCACCGAGGACCGCCGCTTTCCACCACCGGCCGGCTTTGCCGAGCGGGCGGTGGCCACCCAGGCGCTCTACGACCGGGCCGATGCCGACCGACTGGGGTTCTGGGAAGACGAGGCGAAACGGCTGGAGTGGTCGCGCCCCTGGGAGACGGTCCTCGAGTGGCAGCTCCCCCACGCCAAGTGGTTCGCGGGGGGCGAGTTGAACGTCTCGGTCAACTGCCTCGACCGGCACCTCCGAGGCGCCCGCCGCAACCAGGCGGCGCTGATCTGGGAGGGGGAGCCGGGCGACACCAGGGTGCTCACCTACTGGGACCTCCACCGCGAGGTCTGCCGGGCTGCCAATGCGCTGCGCCGGCTCGGGGTGCAGAAGGGCGACCGGGTGGCGATCTACCTGCCGATGATCCCCGAGGCGGCGATCGCGATGCTCGCCTGCGCCCGGATCGGCGCGATCCACTCGGTGGTCTTCGGCGGCTTCTCGGCCGAGTCGCTGCGCGACCGGATCAACGACGCCGAGGCGGTCTGCCTGATCACCGCGGACGGCGGCTACCGGCGCGGCTCGGTGGTGCAGCTGAAGCGATTCGCCGATGACGCGGTGCGCCAGTGTCCCTCCATCCGGAGCGTGCTGGTGGTGCATCGCGGTGGCGGCGCGATCGACCCGACCCACTGCCCGATGACCGAGGGACGCGACCACTGGTGGCATCGCCTGCTCGAGAACGAGCCTGGCAATGCCCAACCGGAGGCGATGGACGCCGAGGACCTGCTGTTCATCCTCTACACGTCGGGAACGACCGGCAAGCCGAAGGGGATCGTCCACACCACCGGCGGCTACCTGACCCAGGTCGCGGCGACGACCCGACACGTCTTCGACCTGCGTGATGGCGACGTGTTCTGGTGCACCGCCGATGTGGGCTGGGTCACCGGCCATTCGTACGTGGTCTACGGGCCGCTGGCCAACGGCGCCACCGTGCTGATGTACGAGGGGGCGCCCGACTGGCCGGAGCGCGATCGCTTCTGGGAGATCTGCGAGCGTTATGGCGTGACCGTCTTCTACACCGCGCCGACGGCGATTCGCGCCTTCATGAAGTGGGGCCCGTCGCATCCGGCGCGCCACGACCTGTCGATGCTGCGGCTGCTCGGGACCGTGGGCGAGCCGATCAACCCCGAGGCCTGGATCTGGTACAACACCCACATCGGCGGCGAGGCGTGCCCGATCGTCGACACCTGGTGGCAGACCGAGACCGGCGGCATCATGATCACCCCGCTGCCGGGCGTCGTGACGACCAAGCCGGGCTCGGCGACGATCCCCTTCCCCGGCATCGACGTGGAGCTGGTCGACGGCGCCGGGGAACCGGTCGAGGGCCCGGGTGGCGGCTTCCTCACCATCAAGAGTCCGTGGCCCGGAATGCTGCGCACCATCTGGGGCGACGACGCGCGCTACCATGAGACCTACTGGAGCCGTTTCCCGGGTCGCTACTTCGCGGGCGACGGCGCCAAGGTCGACACCGACGGCTACTGGTGGATCCTGGGCCGGGTCGACGACGTGTTGAACGTGGCCGGGCACCGGATCGGGACGATGGAGGTCGAGAGCGCCCTGGTCGACCACCCGGCGGTCGCGGAATCGGCGGTCGTCGGCAAGGCGCACGACCTCAAGGGGCAGGCGATCGCCGCCTTCGTGACGCTCAAGGAGGGGCACCATCCCTCGCCGGCGCTCCGCGACGAGCTGCGCGACCATGTCGGCACCAAGATCGGTGCGATCGCCAAGCCCGACGACATTCTCTTCGCCGCCGACCTGCCCAAGACCCGGAGCGGCAAGATCATGCGCCGGCTGCTGCGCGACATCGCCGAGGGACGGGCGCTGGGCGACACGACGACGCTTGCCGATCCCAACGTGGTGGCGCGGCTCAAGGACGAGTACGAGGGGAAGGAAGGCTAGACAATCGGCGAGGCTGAGCGCCAGCATGAACCCGGACGCTGGCCTACGGCCTCCACCCCAACCGGACCGCCCGATTCATCGCCGCCATTGCGCGCGCGGTGTCGCCGAGGCTCAGGTAGGCTTCGGCGACTCGGCGCTGCATGCCGACCGAATCGGCCTCGATCACAGCGGCGGTGTCGAATTGGGCAATGGCGCGGTCACGTTCGCCACTGCCTGCCAGGGCGGCCGCGTAGTTGAAGCGGCCTTTCGCGTACTTCGGCCAGAGCCGGACCCCCTCTGCGAACGCCTCGGCCGCCTCGCGCCGCCGTCCCAACTCGTAGTACATCGTTCCGGCGTCGAACTGGACGTCGGCGAGGTCGGGGCGGATCGCGAGCGCGGCCAGGTAATGCGCCAGGGCACCCTCCCGGTCGCCCTTGAGCTGCAGCGCCTCACCCCAGTTCTGCTGGAAGATCCAGGCGTCAGGGTTCCGTTCGAGCGTTGCGCGATAGAGGGCGAGCACATCGCCGCCATACAGGTGACTCTGTCGCCACGATAGCAGCCCCAGCACGACCGCCAGCCCGATGACTGCCGATCGCACGGCGATTCGCCCCCCATGCGGGGCACGGCGGACCACCCACGACGTGCCCCCACCGACCACGAGTGCGATGATCGCGATTCCGGCCAGGTACTGGAAATGGTCGGCAACGAACGAGAATCGGAACGGATAGACGTTCACGAACCCCAGGGCAGGAAGCAGCGTGCCCGCGAAGCACAGCACCGCAGCGAGTGGAGCGCGACTCCGGCGTCGGGCCAGCCAGCATGCCGCGAGCACCGCTACACCGAGGAGCAGCGGCACCCATTGCCTCGGGTCCGCCGCATCAAGCGTCCAGCGGGGATAGATGAACACAAGGTTATCCGGCCACGCCAGTTTCCCGGCGTAGAACCAGACTGAACGACCCGCCTCGATCAGGCGCTGGGCGAAGGAGAGGTCGAACTCGGCGCCGGGCGCCCCACCCACCACCGCCCATTCGACGTGGCTGGTGATGCGCGTGGCGACCAGGCCCACCAGGAAGAAGGGCAGTGTGGGCACCACGTCGCGCCGCCAATCCAGCCGACCTCTCTGCCACCAGAGCACCACGAGCACTGCTCCAGGTAGCGTGGCCACCACGGTCTTGGAGGCGAGCCCGGCGACAAAGAGACCGACTGCCCAGAGGTACGGCTTGCGGTCCCGGCTGCGATCAAAGCGCAAGTAGCTTCGGAAGGCCGCCAGGTAGAAGACCGCCGACAGCGTGTTCTTCTGCTCCGAGATCCATGCCACGGATTCGACCTGCAACGGATGAACCGCCCAGATCAGGGCGATCGCGAAGGCGGCTGGCACACGGAGGTCACGCAGGAGCAGCCACACAAGGGTCGCCGCGCTGACGTGCAGCAGGACGTTGACGAGGTGATGCGCGAGCGTGGATTGACCAAAGAGAAGGTTCTGGAACCAGAACAGCGAGTACGTGAGCGGGTAATACTGTTGGGTCGACCCGGGCTCGAGCCAGATCCGCACCAGTCCCGCGAATGAGCGGAATTCCGGCTTGGTCATGTGCGCCGGGTCGTCCCAGAGTACACCACCGCCGAGCGCCGGGAGGTAGGCGATCACCACGGCCAGGATCAGCACCAGGAAGAGGATCGCCTGTTGATGGTCACGGACCCAGGCCGTCGCCGCCCTCGAAGGTGACGTCCGGACGTGGACCGCCGTCGTCTTGGCGCTACCCTGCTCACGCACTCGCGAAGCCTGGCGACGATCTGACCTGCTCATCGGACACCCTCCGTCCAGTGAAGGACAGGACGCGTTCGAGGGGAAGGAATGACAGAGATCGGCGATCAGAGGTCGGAGATCAGGGCTGCCACTCCGGTCTCCGGTCTCCGTCAGACCTGGATCTGCGCCCCCAGCTCCACCACCCGATTGGGCGGCAGGCCGAAGTAGGCGGTGGCGCTCTGGGCGTTGCGGGTCATCACCCCGAACAGCTTGGCGCGCCATGCCGCCATCCCGCCGGCAGCCTTCGGCGCCCCCGGGGCCCGCGGGCCGACGATCAGCGTCTCGCGACCGAGGTAGAAGGTGATGTCGCTGAGGCGCATCGACGGCGCCTTGGCCTCGTCGGGCTCGCGGAGCCGGTCGCCGATCGCACCCAGCACCGCGGGGACGTCGGGCGTCTCCATGAAGCCGTAGCGAGCGATCACCTCGAAGAACCCCTCGCCCCTCGGGGTGACCGTCACCCGGTCGGCGGGGGCGACCGTCGGGATCTCGGCGGCCTCCACCGTCATCAACACCACCTTCTCGTGGAGCACCTTGTTGTGCTTGAGGTGGTGGAGCAGCACCGACGGGGCGACATCGGGGATCGACGTCATGAACACCGCCAGCCCCGGCACCCGGTGCGGCTTGCGGCGGGCGATGTCGGGAATGAAGAGGTCGAGCGGCAGCGAGCTCTCCTTGAGGATCGCCGTCACCTGGCGGCGGCCCCGCTTCCAGGTGGCCATCAGCGTGAAGACACCGAGGGCCGCGACCAGCGGGAACCAGCCGCCATCGGGGATCTTGATGAGGTTGCCGGTGAGGAACGCCGCGTCGACCGTCACGAAGAGGCTGGTGAGCACGATCACCTGCCAGAGCGGCCAGCGCCACTTGACCCGCATCACGTAGGCGAAGAGCACCGAGGTGGTGAGCATGGTGCCGGTCACCGCCACGCCGTAGGTGGCGGCCAGCGCGTCGGTGTTGCGGAACGCCAGGACCAGCGCGACGCAGGCCAGCCACAGGGCGCCGTTCACCCCCGGCATGTAGATCTGGCCCTTCTCGGTGTGCGAGGTGTGGATCAACCGCATCCGCGGGGCGAAGCCGAGCTGCATCGCCTGCTGGGTGAGCGAGTAGGCCCCTGAAATCAGCGCCTGGGAGGCGACCACCGCGGCGCCGGTGGCGATCGCGATCA
This sequence comes from uncultured Gemmatimonadales bacterium, assembly GCA_963847895.1. Classification (GTDB taxonomy): domain Bacteria; phylum Gemmatimonadota; class Gemmatimonadetes; order Gemmatimonadales; family GWC2-71-9; genus Palsa-1233. The sequence goes on along the minus strand of CAWKBO010000009.1, from coordinate 305,767 downwards.
TCGGATAGCCAGCCCACTCCGGCACCAGCAGGAAGAACGGGTTGCTGACCGCATCCGGATTGCCCAGCAGCAGCGCACCCTGGCCGAAGTAGTTGAGCACCAGCGCGGGGAGCACCACGCCGAACCACGCGATCCGGATCGGCCGCGCCCCGAAGTGCCCCATGTCGGCGTAGAGCGCCTCGCCCCCGGTGATCACCAGCACCACCGGCGCCAGGATCCTGATCCCCTGGAATCCCTCGCGCATGAAGAAGTCGTAGGCGTGCCAGGGGTTGATGGCCGCGAGCACCGCCGGCTCCATTGCGATCCCTCGGATGCCGAGCAGGGCGATGCAGATGAACCAGAGGGTGGTGACCGGGCCGAAGAGCTTGCCGACGCCGGCGGTGCCCTTGCGCTGGACCAGGAAGAGCGCCGAGATGATCGCGATCGCGATCGGGACGATCATGTGGGAGAGCACCGGTGCCTTGACCTCGAGGCCCTCGACCGCGCCGAGCACCGAGATCGCCGGGGTGATCACCCCATCGCCATAGAGCAGCGCCGCGCCGAAGAGGCCGAAGAGCAGCAGGATGCCGCGACCGCGGGCCCGGCCGCCGGGGCGGGCCAGCGCCAGCAGGGCGAGGATGCCGCCCTCGCCGCGGTTGTGGGCCCGCATCACCAGCCCGATGTACTTGAACGAGACCACGAAGTTGAGCGCCCAGAACACCAACGACAACACCCCGAGGACGTTGTCGTGGGTCAGGGGCACGTGGTGGGTCTGACCGGCGAAGCACTCCTTGATGGCGTACAGCGGCGAGGTGCCGATGTCGCCGTAGACCACGCCGAGTGCCGCAAACGCCAGCGCCGCCGTGGTGGCCTTGGTGTGGCCATTCTGGCTGGTGGAATCGGTCGATCCGGCGGGCGGCGCGGGCTCGCCCTCCGCCGGTGGCGGATCAATGGGACCGTCGGGCTCGCTCACGGGGTGGTGTCGCGCCTCGCGATCATGGCGTTGACGATGCTGGCGAGGGAGTCGGAGCTCCAGCCGCCAACATACAGGTTGTTCTCGAGGAGCATCGTCGGCGTGGTGCCGATGCCGAGCGCGACGCCTTCCTCGAAGGAGGCCTCGATCCGGGCGGCGTGGGTTCCCGCCTCCATGCAACTCTCCCAGGCGGCGCGATCACCGCCGAGCTGGCCGATCATGTCGCCGAACTGTCCGTACGCTCCCCGCTCACTGGCAACGGTCCAGTTCGCCTGGTTGTGGAAGAGCGCCTCGTGCATCGGCCAGTACTTTCCCTGATCGTCGGCACACGCGGCGGCGTGAGCTGCCAGCCGCGAGTGCGAATGCATGTTGAGCGGGAAATCCCGGTAACGGAACCGCAGCTTGCCGGTCTCGATCAACTGTCGCTTGACGGTCGGGAACTGGACCTGGTCCCAGTTGGCGCAGCCGGGGCACTGGTAGTCGCCATACTCGACCACCTCCACCGGGGCCTCGGCCGACCCCATCACGTACCCCTGGAATCCGGTGGTGTCCCGGGTGCCCTGGGCGGCGGTGACCGGCAGCGGCGGAGCGAAGGCGGTCCGCGACAGGAGCCAGGCGGCCCCGGCGGCTCCGATGAGACCCAGCGTCAGCAGGAAGAGTCGCTGTCCCGACATGCCACCCCTCGGGCACCCACCGGCGAGCGCGGGGCCCGGATGCCGGGCCGACTCGGTGGGCGCGTGGATCAGCTCCAGCCGCGCTCGCGGCCCCGATCCGGGGCCGAACGGGGCACAATCTACCCCGGAATCGCCCCAAAGTGCACGGATTCCCTATATTAAGGCTTCGCAAGCAGTTCACGCGGGGTGCTGCCCCGCCACAGCAACCAGGAAGGTCAATGTCGAAGAAGAAGGCGCCCCGTACCTCCTCGAACATGCCAACCGTGCTCGATCAGGCGCGGGACGAGTTGTTCAGCCACATCCTCCGTTGTGGCGTGCTCGAAGCGGCTCCCGAGCACCAGAAGGAGTGGATGGACGACACCATGCAGTATCTCGTGGACCGCTACCCCGACCTCGGCAACGAGGAACTCGCCCAGGTGCGGACCCTCGGCGAGCGGTTCTGCCGACCGGTGGTCAAGCACACCTCTGCCGCCGAAGTGGTCGAGACGGTGCAGACCGAGGTCGAGACCGATGCCGGGGCCGACGCCGAGACGGAAGAGCAGGAGACCGCTGACGTCTCCGCCTAGGGCGGCCATGCGAGTACCGAGTGCGGTGGGAGAGCGGGGAGCAGGGCGGTGTCGCCCGGCTTCTCGCTTCTTGATTTTCCCGGTCGCGCTCCTGCTCGGCTCCGGCTGCGCCTCCGCGCGGCCGGCACCCACCCCGATCCCCTCGCCGGCCAGCAGCTATCCGGCGTCGCTCAAGTGGCTGCGCACCTCGGCAGAGTACCGCGCGATCAGCCTCGAGATCTATCGGGCAGCAACGGTGGCGACCCTGGCCCGGGGCTCGGCCATCCCGGCCGGACACTGGGCGGTGATCCTCGATGCCGACGAGACGGTGCTCGACAATTCGGAGCAGGAGCGCCGGAGCGCACTGGCAGGCCGCGGCTTCTCGGATTCCGCCTGGGTGGCGTGGGTCCGCGAGCGGGCCGCCCCGGCGGTGCCGGGCTCGGTCGAGTTCATCCACGCGGTGGAGCAAGCCGGCGGATTGGTGGCGATCGTCACCAACCGGGCCGACTCGCTCTGTGCCGACACCCGGGTCAACCTCGAGGCGGTGGGAGTCCGGCCGGCAATCCTGCTCTGCAAGCCACCCGACACCGGCGACAAGAATCCCCGGTTCGCGGCGGTGGCCGACGGCAGCGCCCCCGGCGCCCCCGGTCCGCTCACCGTGGTGACCTGGGTCGGCGACAATATCCAGGACTTCCCCGCCCTCGACCAGGCGAGCCGAAACGACGCCGGGGCGCTGAGCCACTTCGGCGAACGGTGGTTCGCGCTGCCCAACCCGATGTATGGCAGCTGGCAGCGGAACGAGGAGCAGTAGGGCGACAAGCGACAAGCGACGGGCGACAAGCGGAATTCCATCGAGGCCAGCCCGAAGCCTCGGGCTGTTTCGCCTGTCGCCTGTCGCCCGTCGCCTGTCGCCCCTCAGGGCATCTGGAACAGATACAAGTCCCGATCTCGTCCGGCGCGGCGCTCGGCCACCAGCCGACGGCCGTCGGGTGAGAGCGACAGCTCCCCCCAGAGGGCGCTGCCGACCGTCGTGGCGATCGGCAACGGGCTGCCATCGGGGGCGAGCTCGGCCAGGACGCTCCACACCTCGCCGCGCTCGGTCCAGCGATAGCTCACCACCACGCGGCCGGCTCCCGCGGCGACCCCGGTGACCTCGGGGTCGGCGCGATCGGCCGAGCGGGGGACCTGCCACACCAGTTGCGGCAGGCCACCATCGGTCGGGACGGTTTCCACCCTGCCGTAGCGCGAGAAGAAGAAGCGGCCGACGCTCCGGTCCCAGGCCAGGTTGCGGGCGCCACCGAGCTTTGCCAGCACCTTCACGTCGTCCGGGGTATCGGTTGCGAGCCGCACCAGATCGACGCCGTTGTACAGCGTGTCGAACTGGCATCCCCGACAGCGTTCCTCGATCACGGCCGTCGCGGCGAGACCGGTGACCTGATGGCGACCGGTGCTCACCGGATCGAGGAAGTAGTCGTAGCGGGCGGTCCCCCCGGGCGGCGGCACCAGCAGCGTCATCAGCCGCTCGGGATCGGCGAGCGAATCCGCGGCGGCGAAGTAGACCGCCCCGCGATACGGGTTCGGCTGCTTGCTGCCGGCGCCGTAGTGATGAGCAAAGAGCAGCCCGCCCTCGCCATCGAGGGTTCCCGCCTCGATCCCGTCGCGGCGCGATCCCTCGTCGAAGCTGTTCCAGCACCACTCGCCGATTCGCTGGCCGCCCTCCGGCGGGAGCGCTCCCAGGCACCGGTCGGGATACTCGTCACCGGGCAGCTGGCGCTCGAAGGAGTACATCAGTGCCCGGCCATCGGCGGTCCACACCGGGTGGAGGTCGGCGCCCGGGTCGTAGGTGAGCCGGATCGGCACCGCCTCGCCGAATGGCGAGCGCGTGCCCGGATCGGTCGCCGTGAACGGTGCGCTGTGCCCGCAGCCCGCAAGTGCGGTGAGGAGAGCCAGGGAGGCGGTGCGACGGCGGTGAGCCACCGGCGACTCCGGGACGACGGGGTGGAGGGGTGGAAGGCGGCGCGGATCAGGGGGCACCAAGTGACCCGGGCCACTGCCCTCCGGTCACTCCTCGATGACGATCTCCGTCTCCACCGGCATCGCCGGGTCGAGGGTGAGCAGCACCGAGCAGTACTTGGTGACACTCAACTCGACGGCACGACGGCTGTTGGCGTCGGTCAGTCCCTCGCCCGCCAGGCGGAAGCGCAGCCAGATCTTGTTGTAGCGGCGCGGATAATCGGGGTTGCGGCGGCCGGTCAGTTCCACCCGGCAACGCGCCAGCTTCACCTGCATCTTCTCGAGGATGCTCACCACGTCGGCGCCGGCGCACGCCCCGGCGGCCAGAAGCAGCGCGATCACCGGCGAGGGCCCCTGGGCACTGTTGCCGTCAAGGGTCACGCTGGGACCGTCGGGGTGACCACCGGTGAAGACGAGCTCGCCGGTCCAGTCGAGGACGGCGTGCCGCAGGTGCTTGGGATCGTCGGTCATGACCTGTCGAGTTTCCGGAAGAAGTGGCGATTGTAGTCCCACAGGGCATACAAGGCGACCGCCCCGGTGGCCCAGGCGAGCGGCCGGAGCTGCGGGGCGTCGAACAGGAAGGCTAGCAGGGTGAGCAACTGGAGGAGGGTGACCGCCTTCCCCCGGCCCGGGCCGGCACCGCGGTGGGCCGGCCGGCACCGGCGGCAATGAAGAACGCCAACGACGCGACGATGTCGCGGATCAGCACCATCACCACCTCATACCACGCCAGCGCCCCCGAGAAGAGCACCACCGCGAACGCGGCAGCCATGAAGAGCTTGTCGACGATCGGGTCGAGCACCGCGCCGATTCGCGACGCGCCGAATCGTCGGGCCACCCAGCCATCGCCCAGATCGCTGGCCCCGGCCACCAGCAACACGGCCAGGCGCAGCTCGAGCGCGGGAAAGACGACAAACGCGATCGCGAGCGGTAACCGGACCAGGGAGATGGCATCGGCGGCGGAAAACCGGAGGCGCGGGGCCGGCATGCCGGAACATACACGGAGGAGGGAGGGCGGAGGACGGAGGGCGGAGGACGCTCACGGCTCTCTCTCCGTCCTCCGTCCTCCGTCGTTCCGTCCTCCGTCCTCGGTCTACGCCCGTCCGCCGCTGCCGAGCGGTCGGTAGCGCAGCATCAGCAGCGCCGCCAGTACCATCCCCCCGCCATAGCCGAGGACGTGCACCAGGTCGGCGCCGGTCGGCAGCGGTTGATTCGCGGCGACCAGGTGGAACGGCGGCAGCACCACCAGGGCCCAATGCACCGCCCAGGGCAAGTCGGTGCCCATCCTGGTGAGGACCTCACTCGCGTCGTGCAACCGCATCTCGAAGAAATAGACCAGGAACACCACCAGCCAATCACGCGCGGTGATGGTCGAGAAGAGCAGGACCGCCCCGCCGATCAGCAGGTATCCCAGCGCGACCGCCCCGAAGAGTGGCCAGGTCATCCCGTTGCCCTTGCCGAACGCCACCTGCAACGACAGTCCGAGCCAGACCGGAATCGACAGCACTGCCAGGCCGCCGAGCAGCCAGCGCTCCAGGTAGAACCACCACGGGGCGATCGGCTTGCTGAACCAGGCGCGATAGTAGCCCTGCTTGATGTCGGTGCCGGCCACCCCACCTGAGGCGATCAGGGTCGCGATGAGCAGGGTGCCGGCAATGAGCGACGCCAGCAGTTGCTCGATCTGGGGGAGGTCACGCGACCCGAAGATCTTCCAGACCACGAAGGCGAGTCCCGCCGACACGATCACGAAGAGCAGCAGCGGGGCGCGCGCGACGTCCCAGGCCTGGCGCCCGACATAGCGGAGCGGCGAATGCGCCCGGTTCATCGGTTCACCGTCTCGTGGAAGGCGGTGGCGAGCCGGCCCTGCTCGGGCACGCACTCGACCAGCACGGCGCCGGCCCCGAGCAGCGCGGCGAGGCCGCGACTCATCTCGCCCCGCGAGGCGAGCACCCGCCACGTTCCCGGCCGGCCCTCCACCGGCACGGCACCAGCGAGGACGGTGGTCACGTCGGGAACGCCCTCGAACACCACTCGCCACGCGATCGATGCCTCGGAGGTATCGGCAGCGTGGTCCACCACGCGGGCGAGTCGGCCGTGATCGAGGATCGCGACCCGGTCGGCGAGCTGCTCGAGTTCCTCGAGATTGTGCGAGGCGATGAGGATCACCCGGTCGGGACGCCGGAGGCCCACCACGATGTCACGGAAGTGCTGGGTCCAGACCGGATCGAGTCCGTGAGTCGGCTCGTCGAGCACAACGAGCTCGAAATCACCGAGCAACGCCTGACCGAGCCCCACCCGCTGCAGGTTGCCCTTGGAGAGCTGCTTGATCCGCTTGGCGGCGTGCTCACCCAGACCGAGCCGGTCCATCGTCTCGCGCACGGCGGCGGCGCGCTCGCTCCTGGGGATGCCCGCCAGGATCGCCATCCGGTGGAGGGTGTCGGGCACCTTCCAGGTGGGCGGGAGGTTCACCAGCTCGGTGAGGTATCCCACGCCTCGCCGCTCGGCATACTGGCGCGGGGTCATCCCGTCGACCGCGATCCGCCCGGCGCTGGGACGCAGGAAACCGAGCAGCAGCGAGATGAGGGTGGACTTGCCGGCACCGTTGGGACCGGCGATGCCGACCACCTCGCCGGGGTGCAGCTCGAGGGAGAAATCGACCAGTGCGTCGACCCGACGGCGAGTGAGCAGGGTGACGTAGCTCTTGCTGGCGCCCTCGAACCGGATCACTCGACGATCCGGATCACGCCGGCCTCGGCCGCGCCACGCAGGAACGCCTCGGCCGTGGTGACCGGGATTCGCACCCCGGTCTCGGCCTGGCCGCGGAGGGCGAACGCCTCCATGAACTCGGTGATCGTGCCATCGGGCCACGCCCCCTCGACCGCCTGCAACTGGAGCAGCAGGTCGTCCCAACTGCCACGGAGCACCAGCCCGTCGAGGGTCTCGATCACGTGCTGCGTCGGTTCGGTCGAGGGCCGCTTCTGCATCTCGGGCACATCGCGCATCAGGGTGCCGAACAGCTCGAGCTGATTGGGGTCGAGCCGAGTGCCGTCGGGTTGCAGCGACTCGATCTCGGCGAGGATCAGGTCCTCGGGAGTCGCCTCCGCCCCGAGCTCGGCGAGGCGGGCCAGCCAGGGGTGCAGGTCGAGGTGATCATCGCCCACGCCGCGGGCGGCCTTGAGCAGCTCGATGGTGCGCCAGACGCCGAGATCATCGAGGTGGTCGTCCGGCTGGAGCCGGGCGAAGTGGTGCAGCGCCGCGCCGTTCTCGCCGCGGTCGTAGAGAATGTTGGCGAGGTAGAGGCGTGCCTCGGTGTAGCTGTCGTCGAGCGAGAGTGCGCGGCGCAGCCAGTAGAAGGCGTCGGCCTCGAGCCCGAGGCGATGGCTGGTGTAGCCGAGCGAGGCCGCCAGTTCCGCCGACTCGGCGTGGTGGAGACGGCCGACCTCGAAGTAGCGCTGGGCCTCGACGAAGTACCCCTCGCGGAAGAGCGCCCGGCCGACCTGGAGGATCAGCTCGTGATCGTCGTCGTAGCCGAGATCGATCAGCCGCTGGAACGCGGCGAATGCCGGGTCGACCTGGCCGAGCACCAGCGACACCTCGCCGAGCCCGGCGAGTGCATCCTCGTGCTCGGGATCGAGCACCAGCGCGAACTCGAACGCCTGACGCGCCCAGGGATACTGCTCGCTCGCGAGCTGGGCATAGCCGACGCCGACATGGAGTTCGACGGACTGGGGGTGTCGGAGGAGTCCCTCGCGGAGGAGGGTCAGCGCTTCATCGTATCGACCTTCGTTGTACAGCTGGTGGGCCTGCTCATCGTACTCGTCGGAGCTGCGAAAGGGCTCCGTCATGTGGCATGAGCCTCCCGGAGGGTCAGTCCGCAATGTCGGCGAGCGCGGTCGGCGGGGCAAGACCCGGATGCATCGGTGCCCAGGAACCGGTGGTTGACAGCGGTCTGGTGGCTGATTTTCTTACTGACCGGTTAGTCAGTAAAGGAGCCGCCATGACCGGACGCACCGCCAGACCCCCGAAATCCCGCCGGACCCGGCGACCCGACGCCCGCCCCGAGGAATTGATCGATGCCGCCCTCGAGGTGTTCGGCGAACGCGGCTTCCGGGGCGCCTCGCTCGACGAGGTGGCCCGCCGGGCCGGGGTCTCCAAGGGCACCGTGTACCTCTACTTCGCCTCCAAGGACGACCTCTTCCGGGCAGTGGTGGAGCGCAAGATCGTGGTGCTGCTCGAGGAGGGCGAGGCGCTGCTCTCCCGGCACGAGGGGCCGGCGAGCGACCTGCTGCGGCGGGTGGTGCTCCGGATGCACGAGGCGATCCAGTGCCGCGACATGGTCCGGATCTCCAAGCTCGTGCACGCCGAGCTGGCGCAGTTCCCGGAGATCCGGGCGTTCTACTGGGAGCACGTGATCCTGCGCAACCGACGGCTGCTCACCAGCATCGTCGATCGCGGCATCGCCCAGGGCGAGCTCCGGCCGGTCGCGCGGGAGGTGATTCCGCGGGCGATTCCCTCGTTGCTGATTCATCAGGGGCAGTCGCGCGCGCTCTTCGGCGACCTCGACCGCGAGGCACCGGCGCCGGCCGAGATGATCAACCTCACCCTGGACGTGCTCCTCGAGGGCGTCCGGGTCACGGGCAGGGACTCCTGATGTCGATCTCCAGATCGCTCGGGCGGGTGCTCGTGGCATCGCTGGTGGCCTGGCCACTCGCGGCCCAAGCCCCCCGTCCCGTGACTCTCGACGACGCGCTCCAGGCTGGCCGCGCGTTGGCGACCCAGGCGGTGCTCGCCCGGCTCGATGCCGCGATCGCCGACCAGAAGGTGGCGGTGCGACGGTCCGCGATCCTGCCGAGTATCGGCACCCGGGTGAGTGGTGAGCGACAGACCCTCAACCTCGACGAGTTCGGCTTCCCGGGGGTCTCCGGCGTGACCGATCCGTTCGATGTCCTCCGCGCTCGCGTGACGGTAAGTCAGGTGCTGTTCGATCGTGCGGCCTTCGCGGAGGTGGCCACCGCACGCGACTCGGCGATCGCCGCCGAGGCCGACGCTAGCCGTGCCGGCGAACTCGGCGCGGTGACCGCCGGCCTCGCCTGGCTCCGCCTGGCCCGGGCGGAGGAGACGGTGCGGGCACGCGAGGCTGACTCGGCAACCGCGGCGGCGCTGCTCGACGTGGCCCGCCAGCAGGTCGCGGCCGGCACCGCGGCGCGGATCGAGCGGACCCGCAACGAGACCCGCGCCGCGGTGACCCGGGGCGAACTGAGCGAGGCGCGTCACGAGGCGGCGCGCTCGGCGCTCGACCTGGCGCGCGCGATGCGCCTGCCGCCCGCCGATCCGCTGGTCACTGCCGGCGACCCGACGCTGACCTTCGACGTCCCGGACAACGCCGATGCGGCGGTCGCGCTTGCCGAGGCGCGACGGCAGGATCTCGCGGCCGCCGACAGCCGGGTGGCGGTGGCAGAGCGCAAGGTGAAGCGCGGCGGCTACGACTGGTGGCCATCGCTGGTGGCCGGTGGCTACTGGCAGGAGAGCGGCCAGCGGGTCGACGGCCTGAGCAGCTCGTGGAACGTGGGGGTGGCGCTGCAGTGGTCGCCGTTCGATGGCTTCCGGCGCCAGCGCGAGACCGATCAGGCCCGGCTCCGTGCCGAGGCGGCACGGGTACGGCGCGACGACATCCGCGAGTCGGTTGACGCCGACGCGCGCCGTGCCACGCTCGACATCGCCTCGGCGGCGGAGCTGGTGGCGATCGCCACCGACCGACTGGCGCTCGCCAGCGAGGAGCTGCGCGAGGCCGAGGAACGCTTCACGGCCGGCGTGACCGGCAGCGTGGAGACCACCACGGCGCAGGCCGGCGTGACCGCGGCGCGCGATGCCCTGATCCAGGCCCGGATGTCACTCGGTGCCGCCCGGGTGGCGGCGGCCGGTGCCCTCGGGCTCCTGACTCCGACCAACGCACCGGCTGCGGCCGGGGGACAGTGACGACCATGCAGAATCGCAGGACAATCGTGATCATGGTGATTCTGGTGCTGCTCGGCGCCGCCTATGGCGGCAACAAGTGGCTCTACTCCCGCCACCACGTGCGCACCGACAACGCGCAGGTCGACGGCCGTCTGGTGCCGGTGGCACCCCGGCTGCAAGGCTACGTGGCCCGGGTCCTGGTCGACGACAACCAGCCGGTGCATCGCGGCGATACCCTGGTGGTGCTGGAGACCAGCGACCTCGACGCCGCCGTGAAGCGTGCCGAGGCGGGGCTCGCCGGGGCGGTTGCTCGGGTGGGCTCACACGGCGACGCCGGCGAGCTGGCGGCACGGGTGGCGGCCTCGCGGGCGGCGGCCGCCGCCGTCGGGTCGGCGGTGACCAGTGCCGCGGCGAACGCGACGCAGGCGGCGGCCGACCTCGAGCGGATCCGGGGGCTGGCCGCCAAGCAGATCGTGCCGGCCCAGCAGCTCGACGCGGCAGAAGCGCGAGACGCGGCCGCCGCCGCCGAGCTGGAGGCCGCGCGGCGCCAGCAACTGGCCGCCGAGGCCCAGGTTCGGGTGGTGCAGGCAGCGCAACAGGGAGGCTCCTCGGAGGTGGCCGCGGCGCAGGCGGCCCTCGAGACGGCACGGCTGCAGCGCGATTGGGCGGTGCTCACCGCCCCGGTCGACGGCATCGTGAGTCACCGGTCGGTCGATCCCGGCGCGCTGCTGCAGCCGGGGCAGACGGCGATGATGGTGGTGCCCGACAGCGAGGTGTGGATCACCGCCAATGTGAAGGAGACCTCGCTCGCGAACGTGCGGATCGGCGACCCGGTGGAGTTCACCGTCGACGGCTATGGCCGGGAGAAGTTCACCGGAACCGTGACCAGCCTGTCGCCGGCGACCGGTGCGCGCTTCGCACTGCTGCCGCCCGACAATGCCACCGGCAACTTCACCAAGGTGGTGCAGAACGTCCCGGTGCGGATCGCGGTCACCGGTCCGCGGGACCCGGATCACCCGCTCCGGCCGGGGATGTCGGTGGATGTGGCGATCACCACGGGCACCACCGGCCAGTGACCACCGCCGCCATCCCCGTCGCGCAGCCGCGCGACGAGGACGCCGTCTATCGCGCCCGCTACCTGATCGCGTTCGCGGTGGTGCTGGCGTCGGTCATGGAGCTGATCGACACCAGCATCGTCAACGTGGCGATCCCGCACATGATGGGCGAGCTGGGCGCCACCCTCGAGCAGATCGCCTGGGTGAGCACCGGCTACATCGTGGCCAACGTGATCATCCTCCCGCTGACGTCGTTCCTGGGCGACACCTTCGGCCGGCGCCACTACTACGTCGGGTCGGTCGTGCTCTTCACCGTCGCGTCGTTCTTCTGCGGACACGCCGGGTCGCTGGAGTCGCTGGTGGCCGCGCGGATCGTGCAGGGGATCGGTGGCGGAGCGCTGATCTCCACCGCCCAGGCGATCCTCTTCGACGTCTTCCCCCAGGAGGAACGCGGCATGGCGGGCGCGATCTTCGGCATGGGCGTGATGGTCGGTCCCACCCTCGGACCGACCCTGGGCGGCTGGATCACCGACAACTTCACCTGGCCCTGGATCTTCTACATCAACGTGCCGCTCGGCATCCTCGCCGCGCTGCTGTGCTGGCAGTACGTCCCGGAGCCGAAGGAGCGGACCCACCGATCCTCGGTGGACTGGAGCGGGGTGGCCCTGCTCGCGATCGGCATCGGCTCGCTGCAGATCATGCTGGAGCGGGGCGAGAGCAAGGACTGGTTCGCCTCCCGGGAGATCGTGGCGCTGGCGATCGCTGCCGTCGTCGGCATCGTCGCGTTCGTGTGGCACGAGCTCAAGTCGGATCACCCGATGGTGGACCTGCGGGTGCTGCGCGACCGCCAATTGGCGATCGGTGTCTCCTTCGGCGCGATCCTCGGCTTCGCCCTCTACGCCTCGGTGTTCGTGCTGCCGGTGTTCCTGCAGAACCTGCTCGGCTACTCGGCCGAACAGACCGGCCTGGTGATCCTGCCGGGGGCACTCGCCGCCGGGCTCACCATGCCGATCGCGGGGCGGCTCTCCGATCGGTTCGACGCCCGGCCGCTGATCATCGCCGGCGTGCTGCTCTTCCTCTGGTCGATGGTGCTGCACTCGCGCTTCACGATGGCGATCGGCATGCATGACACGCTCTGGCCGATGATCTTCCGCGGGGTGGGGCTCGGGCTGGTCTTCGTGCCGCTCACCGGGGTGACGGTGGCCACGCTCCAGCCGCGCCAGATGGCACTGGGGACCGGGCTCTTCAACCTGTCACGCCAGCTGGGCGGTTCGCTCGGCATCGCCGGCGCGGCCACCCTGGTGACCCGCTTCCGGGAGCAGGCACGCGAGGGATTGCGCGAGCACCTCGACCCGAGCCGGCCGGAGGTGCGCTCGTGGCTCGACCAGGTGGCGGCCGGCCTGCGTCACGCCGGTGCGTCGGCCGGCGAGGCAATGCACCGCGCCGAGGCGCTGATGGGCTTGCGACTCGAGCAGCAGGCGTCGGTGCTCGCCTTCGAACGGATCTTCCTTACCATGGGGATGACCTTCGTGCTCGCCCTGCCGCTGTTGTTCTTCCTGCGCACCGGGCACGTGTCGGGACGAGGAGCCGGCGGGGCGCATTGAGGCGAGAGACGAGAGACGATAGACGAGGGACGATAGACGACTGCGGGCGGGGGAGGCGTGGCGTGCTGCACAGATCAGTGCCTGACCGCGGGAGCTGTCCATCGTCTATCGTCTCTCGTCTCTCGTCTATCGTCTATCGTCATCCCGCCGCACCGACACCTCGGTGACCGCGCTGGCGCGGACGGCCCGACCGAGGAACCGCCCCTCGGTCTCCTCCTCGATCCGCCGGGTCCACGCCCGCGGCCCGGCAGCATCCCAACCGCCGTCGCCATGCTCGAGGATCTTCTCGGTGCGATGCACCGGGGTGGAGTCGGCGACGATCTCCGTCGTGTCGGTGGTGTGGGTGAACGACCACCGGTAGCGACGGCTGCCATCACGATCGGGTTCACGCCGCCACTCGTGTCCGGCGAGGGTGGTTGCCGAGCCCACCAGCAGCTTCGGCGGTACGGCCGGGAAGAAGTCGTCGCCGATCCGGCCGAGATCGCTCACCGTGGCCAGCGCCGACGGGACGAACGGTCGCTCCACCACCCGCCAGGCCCCGCTGCTGTCGGCGAGCAGCTTCCAGAAGCCGCCAACGAAGCCGTCGGTGTCCCACACCCTCGTGGTCCCGTCGATCGATTCGGTGAGCTCGAGGGCCTCGACCTGGAGCACCAGCGTGTCGGCCCGGAGCGTCGTCGCGTAGCTGGCGCGCCGGCGCACGGTGCGCTCGCGATCGGCGGCGGCGGTGTGCGCCGTGACGGTGGTGCGACTCTCCTCGACCCAGTGCGCCGCTCCCTGGGCAGCAACTGGAGCTGCGCCGAGGGCCACGGCCACGAGGACCAATGCCCCCTTGCCGAACCCGGCCAGTCGCCACAGCCTTGCACCATCACTTCCCATCGCTCGAGGCCTCCAATGCATCACCTGCGCTTCGTCGCCGCGCTCGCCGTGGCGGCTCCGCTCGGCGCCCAGGCGCCCGCCCCCGCATTGATCCTGATCCACGCCGGCCACCTGATCGATGGCAACGCCGACCGGGCGCTGGTTGACCAGGGGATCCTGGTCGAGGGTGGCCAGATCCGCGCGGTCGGCCCCTGGCGCGAGATGGCCGGTCGTGCGCCGGCCGACGCGGTGATCGACCTGAGCCGCCAGACGGTCCTCCCGGGGCTCATCGATGCCCACACGCATGTGCTGCTCCAGGGCGACATCACCTCGGCCGAGTGGGACGACCAGCTCCTCAAGGAATCGATCCCCTACCGGGCCATCCGGGCAACCGCAGCGGCCCGTCGCGCCCTCGAGCAGGGGTTCACCTCCATCCGCGACGTGGGCACCGAGGGCGCCCGCTACGCCGATGTGGACCTCAAGCGGGCCATCCAGCGCGGCGTGGTGCCGGGACCGAGGATGTTCGTGGCGACCCTCGCCAACGCGCCCACGGGCATGTACCCGCCCAACGGTTTCTCGTGGGAGATCGACCTCCCCGGCGGCGTCAATTTTGTCGACGGCGTCGACGAGATCCGCAAGGCGGTGCGTGAACAGGTGGCCCACGGCGCCGACTGGATCAAGGTGTATGTCGATCGCGGCTACTACTTCGCCGACGACGGCCGGCTCCGGTCGCGGCCCAACTGGACCGACGAGGAGCTCGAGGCGTTCGCGGCGGAGACCCATCGGCTCGGCAAGCGGATCGCCGGACACGCGATGGCGTGGGACGGGATCGACATGGCGCTCCGCCATCACTTCGACAGCATCGAGCACGGGGTCGGCTTCACCCCCGACCTGCTCGACCGCGCCGTGGCGCAGGGGACCTGGTGGTGCCCCACGCTCTTTGTGGTGGCCTACGTGGCTCCCGGCCGGGGCGGGATCTGGCTCAAGCTGGTCGATGCGGCGGCCGCGGCAGTCCGCGAGGGGGTCAAGCGTGGGGTGAAGATCGCGTACGGCACCGACGCCGGCGGCTATGCGTGGAGCGAACCGATGACCGGCGACTTCCCGATCCTGGTGAAGAACGGCATGTCGCCGATGCAGGCGATCCGAAGCGCCACCACGGTGGCCGCCGACCTGCTCGGCCAGGCCAACACCCTGGGCCGGATCGCTCCCGGCTACGCGGCCGACATCATCGCGGTGCCCGGCGACCCGCTGGCCGACATCACCGCGCTCGGCCGCGCCGACTTCGTGATGAAGGCCGGCGCGGTGTTCCGGCAGCCCTAGCCGAGATACGGGTAGCGCCAGTCGGTGGGCGGGCTGCCCACTTCCTTGATCGTCCGCGGCGAGATCCAGCGCACCAGGTTGAGGATGCTGCCGGCCTTGTCGTTGGTGCCGCTGGCGCGCCCACCGCCGAACGGCTGCTGGCCCACCACGGCACCGGTGCACTTGTCGTTGATGTAGTAGTTCCCCGCCGCGTTGCGAAGCGCCAGGTCGGCCTCGGCAATCGCCCGCTGGTCGCTGCGCGAACACCGCACCGGTCAGCGCGTACTCGGCGGTCTCGTCGACGAGCGCAAGCGTCTCGGTCCAGGCGCTGTCGTCGTAGACGTAGGCCGTGAGAATCGGGCCGAAGAATTCGTCGCGCATCATCCGGTGGCGCGGGTCGTCGACCCGCACCAGCGTGGGCGACACGAACCATCCCTCGCTGCGGTCGGTGTTGCCGCCGGCCACGATCTCCACTCCGCTGTCGCTTCGCGCCGCCGTGAGCACCGCGTCGAGCTTGGTCCACGCCCGCTCGTCGATCACCGCGCCCACGAAGACACCGAAGTCGGCCGGGTCGCCGACCTTCATCGTCGCCATTTCGGCCGCCATTCGCTCCTTCACCTCGGGCCAGAGCGACTTCGGGATGTAGCAGCGCGACGCCGCCGAGCACTTCTGGCCCTGGTACTCGAACGCGCCGCGGAGCAGCGCGGTCACCAACGCCGCCACGTCGGCACTCGGATGGGCGATGATGAAGTCCTTGCCGCCGGTCTCGCCGACGATCCGCGGATAGCCACGGTAGTGGTCGAGGTTCTCGGCCGCCTTGCGCCACAACAGCCGGAAGACGGCAGTCGAGCCGGTGAAGTGGATCCCGGCGAAGTGCGGCGATGCCAGCAGGGCGTCGCTCACCTCGACCGAATTGCCCGGGACGAACTGGATCACCCCAGGCGGCAGCCCGGCCTCGAGCAGCAGTTCGTAGAAGAGCCAGTTGGAGAGCGACGCGGTGTGCGATGGCTTCCAGAGCACCGCGTTGCCGAGCAGTGCCGGTGCGGTCGGGAGGTTGCCACCGATGGCCGTGAAGTTGAACGGCGTGATTGCGTAGACGAACCCCTCGAGCGGCCGGTGATCGAGCCGGTTCCACGAGTTGTCGCTCGACCCGGGCTGCTCGTGCATCAACCGCTCGGCGTAGTGCACGTTGAAGCGCAGGAAGTCGATCAGCTCGCAGGCGGCATCGATCTCGGCCTGATGCGGTGTCTTCCCCTGCCCCAGCATCGTGGCGGCGTTGAGTCGCTGGCGCCACGGGCCGGCCAGCAGTTCGGCTGCCCTGAGGAACACGGCAGCACGATCCTCGAAACGCCAGTTGGCCCAATCGCGCTGGGCCGCCACCGCCCCGTCGATCGCCTGTTGCAGCAGCGCCGGCGAGGCGCCGTGCAGGTCGGCGAGCCGATGCTGGTGGCGCTGGGGCGAGAAGACCCCACTCGTGGTGGGCCCGAGGTGGCGCTCTCCGTTGACCACGACCGGGATTTCGGTCACGGTCGCGCCCATCTCGACCAGGGTGGCCTGGAGTTCGGCCCGCTCGGCACTGCCGGAGGCGTAGCTCTTGACGGGCTCGTTGCGGGGGGTGGGGATGTTGCCGATCGCGCTCATGGGGCCTGGATCCGGGAAACGAGTGCTGGGTGGTCAGGGCCCCAAGGGTAGGCCGGACGGCCGGGGTGGACAAGGATGCCCGACCGGGCCGGGGCCATTATCTTGGGGCCTCACGAACTCCGCCGGGAGAACGCTCCGATGCGCCGCCTCGTTCCGCTGCTACTGGTCGCCACCCTCGCCGCCTGCCCCTCCTACGACGCCGAGCCGTACGTATCGTCGCAGGATGGCCTGATGAACGCGGACCAATGGGCCAAGTACGGCCCCGAGCAGGCGATGGCAGTGGCGATCGGGCGCGAGTTCGGCCAGCACGACGCGACGACGGCCGCCGACTACGGCAAGAAGTTCGCGCAGGTCGACTCGATCAGCGTCGACTCGCTCGGCAACCGGCTGGTGGTCCATTTCAAGGATGGCTGGGCGGCCCAGGTGAACCCGATTGATGACGGCAAGGCGGGCGCCGAGACGGTGGGGTTGCCGGGGCAGAAGTGAGGCGTGAGTCCTGAGTCGTGAGAGTTGCATGGCCGGCACCCGGAATGGATGCCGGCCATCGATTTTCCCCCACGTCTCAGGACTCAGGACTCACCGCTCAGTCCATCTCCATCCCGTCCATCCCGTCTCCCGCCCCTTCCATCAGCATCCCGAGCTGCCGCAGGATCTCGGCGCGCTTCTCCGCTGCTGACCACTCCGGATTCGCCAGCACGTCGCTGACGATGTCGTGCAGCATGTGCAGGTTGTCGAAGATCGCCGCGGCCCGGGGATGCATTGCGGCGAAGCGGGGTGAGACCATCGCGGTCATCGGCATCGTGGTCGGGAACCGGGCCGGGTCGGCGATCATCCACCGGAAGTGTGCCACCACCGAGTCGACCAGCTGCGCGCTGCCGGGCCGGGTCGTGCTCGGTGACCAGCGGCTCATAGAGCCCCACCTGCAGCCAATGATAGGCCCAGATCAGCCCATTGAATCGCGGCTGCTCACGCCGGAACCGTTGCGAGAACGGCTGGTCGTCCATCAGCGCCATCGACTTGGGGACCGCCGCGAAGGCGTATCCGCCGGCCAGGTAGCGGTCGATCAGCCGTTCAACCATCGCCTGTTGGCTGGCCGAATCGAGCTCGGTGCGGGCGTAGATGTCGTAGAGCTGGCGATGGAGCACGTGGGCGCGGTCGAAGGCGACCATCGCCGGCCAGGCCAGCTTGGCGTAGTGCGGAGCCAGCGCCTCTTCGACAACCGGGAGCCGCGGCGGATCGACCAGGAGGTCGACGAGCAGGAAGCGGCGGTCGCGCTCGAGCGCGACAGCGGCCCGCGCCGAGTCGAGTGTCAGCAGCCGCTCGTAGAGCACGGCGTGGCCGTAGTCGAAACCGTTGAAGAGCCGTGCGGCCGCGGGATATCGATCGCGGAAGGTCCAGTTGAACGCGCCGCCGGGATAGGCCCGCGCATGCGCGACTGTCCTGCGCCGGGAGCGAGGCCACCACGAGCAGCGCCACTGCGGGGCAAGCCAGGAACCGCCTCATCGCGCACCGCCCCGGACGCTGATCGCCCGGGTGAGGCCGAGGGTCACGGCCAGGTCGGGCCCATCGCTCGCCAGCCGTCGCGAGACACCGGCGTCGAGGATCAGCGATGGGTCGAGTTGCCACCGCATCCCCGCCCCGCCGAGCCAGGTGGTGCCGCCGCCGAGCGGCCGCGCGACCACTGCCTCGGCCACCAACAGTACCGCGTGGCGCCAGAGCGTGTGATCGACGGCCAGCGATCCCTGCCAGCGGGGCGGCGGCTCGAGGTCGCTCGCCGCGTCGGCCGACCCGATCGTGACGCCGGCGTTGAGGTGGAGCCGGGTGACACCCCATGAACGTGTCGCGATCGCGGTCAGCATCGTCAACGGACTCTTCCCAGGCCGGTTATTTGGCCCTTCGACGCGCAGCGCCAGCGCCGGGAGACGGCGGCTCTCGGTGTTGAAATTGATCAAGGTGAAGACGCGCAATCCCCAGCCGACGCCCTGTCGGTCGAGCGCGATCGGCACCGCCAGGCCGAACATGAGGTTGGGCAGGGCGCCCCAGGCCAGCTCCGGCTCGATGATCGAGCGGTTGATGCCGTCGTGCCGCTCGCCATGCCCCGACAGCGTCATCTCCAGCGCCTGCCACTCGACAGGATAGGCGTCCTCGGTGATTGCGGGATGGCCGCGGTCGAGGTTGTGATAGTCGTGCTGCGCGGCGAGCGGGGCGGCGGCGAAGGCGAGGAGGAGGGCGAGGCGGAGCATGGAGAAGAGTAGGGGGAGGATGCGGCCATGGTCGATGGTCGATAGTCGATTGTCGATGGTCGAAGGCTGATGGAGGGGGCTCCCCGGCAGCCGATCCACTCTCGCTCGCCGCTTGTCCCTTCCCCCTCAGCAACCATCGACCATCAGCCATCAGCCATCAGTGCGGCCCCATCCCCTTCGCCATCATCTCGTGATGCGCCTGATGATGGCTGCCCAGCGCCAGCACCCCGATGACGCCGAGTCCGCGGAGGCGGGCCACCGACCGGGCGTCGTCGGGGGTCTTGCTGGTGACCGTCATCCGGACGCCGCCGGGCACCTCGGTCACTTCGGCGTCGAAGGCCCCCTCGCCGACCATCTGCCGGGCATGGGCGGTGGTCATCCGGCGGATCGAGGCGGCGACCGGCCCCTCACCGGTGACCAGGGCAGTGAAGCCGCCGGGCACGTCGTGCCGTTCGACCCGGCTCCGGAGCGTCACGTTGTCCATGTCGATCAGGTGCTGGCGGAGGGCCTCGATGTTCACCGTCGACCAGTCGGTGGCGGGATCGGCGTCGAGCCGGGCCACGATCTCGGCAATTGCCCCGAAGGCGGCCTGGCCCGGCATCGTCGGTGGGGCGACCTCGGTGGCGCCGGGATGGACCATCCCCGGCTGATGCTGGTGATCCTGGGCGGCCAGCGGGGCGGCCACAAGGGCGGCGAGGAGCAGAGATGAGTGGCGCATGGGGTGAATCTACTGTCGAGATCCGAGATCCGAGATCCGATAGCCGGGTCAAGGACCCCCTCGGCTCGGATCTCGGATCTCGGCAGTAGATTTGGGGGCATGAAACCCAAGACCCTCGGCTGGCTCGCCCTGATCGTCGGCTTCTTCGCCTTCCTGGCCTGGACCACGCTTTCGGCCCAGAAGGTGGAGTGCAATGTGTGCGTGGACTACAACGGCAAGCGCAATTGCGCCACCGCCTCGCACGAGACCGAGCAGGAGGCGATCCGCTCGGCGCAGAACACCGCCTGCGGCCCCGTGACCAGCGGCATGAACGACGCGATCGCCTGCGACGCGAAGCCGCCGGTGAGCACGCAGTGCTCGACGAAATGAGAAGTGAGTCCTGAGTCCTGAGTCCTGAGGCCTGAGGTCCAGTCAGGCCGATCCCCGCGGTTGGAGCCCGGAGAGGGGCCTGTCGAGCCTCAGGACTCGGGACCCACGACTCGCTGCTCGATTTTGACCGGCAGCCCGACCGGCCCAGATTGCAGGGATGGCACCCTTGAGGGGGGCGGAACCGCCGTCCCCTCATCTCTCAGGCCTCAGGACTCACGACTCGCATGACTGACGACGAACGGCGGATGGCGAAGAAGGTCGAGGTCCTCAAGGATCTCGAGCCGATCGTCTTCGAGCTGATGGCCGACCACGAGGAGAAGCGCGACCTCTGGTTCCCGGCCGACCTGCTGGCGCCGGAGCCGGGCATCGATCCGGAAGAGCACCGCCAGACCCTGATCGACCGGGTCAAGGGCTTCCCCGATGCCTGCCGTGCCGCGCTGGCCCTCAATACCCTCACCGAGGAGGGGTTGCCGCACTTCCACCGGCTGCTGGCCACCCACCTCGGCGACGACTCGCACTGGCGCGCCTGGAACAACATGTGGACCGCCGAGGAGGACCGCCACGGCGCGGTGCTCAGCGACTACATGCGCGACACCGGTGCGGTCGACCAGCGCAAGATCGAGGAGCTCAAGTTCGAGTACATCAAGGCGGGCTTCCATCCCGAATGGGACATGGATCCGTACCGGGTGTTCGTCTACACCACCCTGCAGGAGCGGGCGACGCAGTAGTGCCATGCCAACACCGGGCGCGTGACCGGCGAATACGAGCCGGTACTCGGCGCCATCCTGCGCAAGATCGCGATGGAGGAGGCGCGGCACTTCACCTTCTATCGCCGCATCTTCACCGAGATTCTCAAGCGCGACCCGAGCGAGGCGCTCCGCAGCGCGGTCCATGTGATGCCGGCGATCGACATGCCGGGGATCACGATTCCCGGGTTCAAGGACTTCGCCGAGGTGATCCGCCGCTCCGGGATCTACGGCCCGCGCGACTATCTCAAGATCGTGCAGGATCAGCTGGCCCACTGGCGGATCGACGCGCTGACCGAGCTCGACGAGTGGGGCCGCAAGGCGCAGGAGAAGCTGCTGGCGATTCCCGACCGACTCCGGCGGATCGCCGAGCTGATGGAGACCCGGGCGCGCGCCAAGACATTCGCGTTTGACGTGGCCTTCGCCCGCGAGTTCGCCCTGGAGTGAGGCGCTGATGCTGGCCGACCTGTTCGTCATGATCATCGCCGCCACCCGGGTGCTGGTGGGTGCCGCCTTCCTGGTGGGACTCGTCCTGGCCGTCACCCACTGGCTGGTGCGCGGGGGAAAGATCGCCGCGTTCGGCGGCTGGGCCCGGTTCGTCCGCGGCTGGAGCGACCCACTGCTCCGGCCGATCGAGACCCGCCTCGTCCGGGCCGGCGGCAATCCGCAACATGCCCCGTGGTGGCTCCTCGGCCTGATCGTGGTGGGTGGCCTGGTGCTGATCCAGGTCGAGCAGTGGTTCTTCGGCTGGATCCTGAGTGCCCAGTACGCCGCCCGTGGCGGGCCGCGCTGGCTGCTGGCCTTCCTGGTCGACACCGCCTTCTCGGTGGTGATCTTCGCCCTGCTGGCGCGGGTGATCTCGTCGTGGTTCGGGGTGGGCCGGCACCACAAGGTGATGCGCCTGGCCTACAGGATGACCGACTGGATCGTCGAGCCGCTGCGCCGGGTGATGCCGCCGCTGGGGATGTTCGATTTCTCGCCGTTCGTGGCCTATCTGGCACTGGTCATGCTGCGGTGGATCGTGATGCGGGGAATCACATAGATGTGAGTCCTGAGTCCTGAGACGTGGGGAGACGTCTCCGACCTCGCTCCCCCATGCCTGGCGAGGATCCGGGGCCGGTCGAGGGGAGGTAGGCACGACGACTCCCCCCACGTCTCAGGACTCACGACTCGCCCCTTCTTCTCGTGGCGATTTCCGCAACTTGCGGCCACGCTAAACAAACCGCTAAGGAGCTGTCCTGCCCGACCCGAGACCGGCGCGCGCCGCGCGCCTCGCAGCGCCTCCCCGCCCTGCTCGCCAACGGATCCTCGTGCTCGACGGGGCGATGGGAACGATGCTGCAGCGCGCCGGCCTGGTCGAGGCCGACTATCGCGGCGCGCGGTTCGCCGATCACCCCGCGCGACCTCAAGGGCAACCACGACCTGCTCGGCGCTGACCCGCCCCGACGTGGTGCGCGAGCGTGCACGACGCCTACCTCGCCGCCGGCGCCGACATCATCGAGACCAACTCGTTCAACTGCCACGCGCATCGTCGCAGGCCGAGTACGGCACCGAGGCGCGGTGACGGACATCAACCGCGAGGCGGCCCGCGATCGCCCGCGCGGCCGCCGACGCCATGGAGACCGCCGATCGGCCGCGCTACGTGGCCGGCGTGCTGGGCCCCACCTCGCGGACTGCGTCGCTCTCGCCCTCGGTCGATGACCCGGCGATTCCGCAACGTCACCTTCGTGGAGCTGGTCGCCGCCTATGACGAGGCGGCGCGTGCGCTGCTGGCAGGCGGCGCCGACCTGCTGCTGGTCGAGACGGTCTTCGACACGCTCAACGCCAAGGCGGCGCTCTTCGCGATCGACACGCTGCTTCGAGCGAGCTGGGGTGCCGGGTTCCGGTGATGATCTCGGGCACGATCACCGACCGCAGCGGCCGCACCCTCTCCGGGCAGACCGCCGAGGCGTTCTGGATCTCGGTGCGCGCATGCCCGGCCGCTTCAGCATCGGCCTCAACTGCGCCCTCGGCCCCGACCTGCTGCACCAGCACGTGCAGGATCTCTCGCGCGCTCGCCGACACCTTCGTCATCGCTCACCCCAACGCCGGGCTCCCCAACGCCATGGGCGGCTACGATCTCGATCGCCGAGACGATGGCCGCCGACCTCGGCGGCGTGGGCGCGCGAAGGACTCGTGAACATCGTCGGCGGCTGTTGCGGCACCACGCCGGATCATATCGCGGCGATCGCCGAGGCGGTGCACGGCGTGACGCCACGTCGGCGTGCCGACGCTCGAACCGCGCACCCGACTGGCCGGACTCGAGCCGTTCGTGATCGCGCCCGACACGCAACTTCGTGAACGTCGGCGAGCGGACCAACGTGACCGGGTCGCGCCGCTTCGCGCGACTGATCCAGCGAGCAGCAGTACGAGACCGCGCTCGAGGTCGCCCGCCAGCAGGTCGAGGCCGGTGCCCAGCTCCTCGACGTCAACTTCGACGAGGCGCTGCTCGACGGAGAACGGGCGATGGCCACCTTCCTCAACCTCATCGCCTCCGAGCCGGCGATCGCGCGGGTGCCGGTGATGATCGACTCTCAGCATGGAGCGTGATCGAGGCGGGACTCCAGCTGCCTGCAGGGCAAGGGCGTGGTCAACTCGCTGTCGCTCAAGGAGGGCGAGGCGGCGTTCCTGCACCAGGCTCGGCTGGTCCGGCGCTACGGCGCTGCCGCGGTGGTGATGGCGTTCGACGAGCAGGGCCAGGCCGAGACGGTCGAGCGCGCGAGGTCGCCATCCTCGCAGCGGGCCTTCCGCCTGCTGGTCGATGTGGCCGGCTTCGACGCCGAACGACGTGATCCTCGACCCCAACGTCTTCGCGGTGGGCACCGGCATCGAGGAGCACGCCGAGTACGGCAACGCCTTCGTCGACGGCGGTTCGCGCGGTCAAGTCGCGCTGCCCCGGGGCGCTCACCAGCGGCGGGATCAGCAACGTGTCGTTCTCCTTCCGCGGCAACGATGCGCGTGCGCGAGGCGATGCACGCGGTCTTCCTCGAGCGCGCGATCGCCGCCGGACTCGACATGGGGATCGTCAACGCCGGGGCAGCTGCCGCTGGTCGACGACCTCGACCCGGCGCTCCGCGAGCGCGGTGGCCGACGTGCTCTGGAACCGCCGCGCCGACGCCACCGAGCGCCTGCTCGAGATCGCCGACCGTGCCCGCGGCAGCGCGTCGCGCCGCGGCGCCGACTCTGCGTGGCGCGACGCGCCGGTGGACGAACGACTGTCGCATGCGCTGGTGCACGGCATCGTCGAGCTACATCGAGGCCGACACCGAAGAGGCGCGGCTCGCCGCCGATACGCCGCTGGACGTGATCGAGGGACCGCTGATGGCGGGGATGAACCGCGTCGGCGACCTGTTCGCGCGCGGCAAGATGTTCCTGCCGCAGGTGGTCAAGAGCGCCCGGGTGATGAAGCGCGCCGTGGCGCACCTGGTGCCCTACCTCGAGGCGGCCCGGGCGCGGCACCGCCGCCGCCAAGCGCGCGGCAGGATCCTGCTCGCCACCGTCAAGGGCGACGTGCACGACATCGGCAAGAACATCGTCGGCGTGGTGCTCCAGTGCAACGAATGGGAGGTCATCGACCTCGGCGTGATGGTGCCGACGCGCGACGATCCTGGAGACCGCACGGCGGGAACAGGTCGACCTGATCGGCCTCTCCGGGCTGATCACCCCCTCGCTCGACGAGATGGCGTTCGTGGCCGGCGAATTCGAGCGGGAGGGACTCACCACGCCGCTGCTGATCGGCGGCGCCACCACCTCGCAGGCGCACACCGCGCTTCGCATCGCGCCGGCCTACTCGCGGCCCGGTGGTCCATGTGCTCGACGCGTCGCGGGCAGTGCCGGTCGCCGCGCGCGCTGCGTGACCCGGCGCGGCGCGAGGCGTTCTTCGCCGACGTGACGCAGCGAGTACGACGCGCTCCGTGCCGAGCGAGAGGGCGAGCACGAAGGCGCGCTGACTCCCGCTCGCCGAGGCGCGCGCGGCCGCGCAGCACCGTCGATCTCGCGCTTGCGGTACCCCGGCCGACGCTTCACCGGTGTCCGGGCCTTCGACGACTGGCCGCTTGCCGACCTGCGGGACGCGGATCGACTGGACGCCGTTCTTCCAGACCTGGGAACTGCAGGGAGCCTTCCCGGCGATCCTCGACGACCCCGCCGCAGGGCGCGGCCGCCCGCGACCTGTATCGCGACGCCCTCGCGCTGCTCGACGAGCTGGAGCACGAGCGGCGCTGCTCACGGCCGCGCGGCGTGATCGGCTTCTGGCCGGCCGACAGCCGCGGCCGACGACATCACCCTCTATCACGACGCCAGAGCGCGCCGCGAGCCGCTGGCCACCCTGCATACCCTGCGGCAGCAGGGTCGCGCGCAGGACGATCGCGCCGCTGCCCGCCCTCGCCGATTTCGTCGCCCCGCGCGACGCCGGGGATCACCGACTACGTCGGCGCCTTCGCCGTCACCACCGGGCACGGCCTCGAGCCGCTGGTCGCCGGCGGCCAAGGCGCGCCACGACGACTATCGCGCGATCCTCCTCGCGGCGCTCGCCGACCGGCTCGCCGAGGCGTTCGCCGAGCGGCTGCACGAACGGGTGCGGCGCGAACACTGGGGGTTACGCCGCCGGCGAGCGCTCGACAACGCCGGCCTGCTCCACGAGCGCTATCAGGGCATCCGTCCGGCACCGGGCTATCCCGCCTGCCCCGATCACACCGAGAAGCGACGCTCTTGCGACGCTGCTCGACGCTGGAGCGACACGCCGGCATCACGCTGACCGAGAGTTGCGCGATGTGGCCCGGTGCGTCGGTGAGCGGCTGGTACTTCTGGCGACCCGAGGCGCGCTACTTCGGCGTCGGGCGCATCGGTCGCGACCAGGTCGCCGGACTACGCCGCGCCGCAAGGGCTGGGACCTCGCCACCACCGAGCGCTGGCTCGCGCCCGTGCTCGGCTACCGGAGGTAGCGACCGTGCCGACACTTCGCGACCTGCATCGACGATGGCCGGGTCCACGTGGTGGATGGCGCGATGGGCACCATGCTCTACCAGAAGGGCGTCTTCCTCAACGTCTGCTTCGACGAGCTGGCCGTGAAGCAGCCGGAGCTGGTCGCCGAGGTGCATGCCGCCGTATGCGGCCGCCGGCGCCGAGCTGATCGAGACCAACACCTTCGGCGCCAACCCGCTCAAGCTGGCGCACGTACGGCCTCGCCGCGGACACCGAGGCAGCTCAACCGCGCGGCCGCGCGGGTGGCGCGCGACGAGCGGCCGGCGACGACGTCGTGGTGCTCGGCGCGATCGGTCCGCTCGGCGTTCGCCTGGAACCGTTCGGCGAGCTCGAGCATCGCCGAGGCGGAGGCAGCGTTCGGACGCCAGGTCGACGGACTGCTCGAGGGCGGCGTCGATGGATTCTGCCTCGAGACCTTTTCCGACATCGAGGAACTCGACGGCGGCCATCCGCGCCGTGCGTGCCCGCTCCGACCTGGCGGTGCATGGCCCAGGTGACGGTCGGCCCGGACGGCGGCACGGCCTACGGCACGACGCCGGAGGTGCTTCGGCCCGGCCCTCGACGCGGCCGGGCGCCGATGTCGATCGGCGTCAACTGCTCGATCGGCCCGCAGGTGGTGCTCGAGGTGATCGAGCGACTCGCCCGGGTGGTGCGGCTGCCGCTCTCCGGCGCAGCCGAACGCCGGCCTGCCGCGCGAAGTCGGCGATCGCAAGATCTACATGGCGAGCCCGGAGTACATGGCCGAGTATGCCAGGCGGATGGTCGAGGCCGGTGCGCGCTTCGTCGGCGGCTGCTGCGGCACCACGCCGGAGCACATCAAGGCGATCCGGTCCTATCGTCCGGCAGTCGTGCACGCCGGTGACGCGCACTGGTCGCGCAGCGCAGGGGACAGACGCGTTGCGACCGGCGTCGAGCCGGTGCCGCTGGCCGAGCGTTCGCGCATTCGGGGCCAAGCTCGCGCGCGGGAGAGTTCGTCACCACGGTGGAGATCGTGCCGCCGCGCGGCGTCGACCCGGCAGCCGATGCTGGCGCAGGCGCGGGCGCTCAAGGCCGCCGGGATCGACGCGGTGAACCTCCCCGACGGCCCGCGCGCGCAGAGCCGGATGGGGCGCTCCTCTCCGGCCTGCTGATCCAGCGCGAGACCGGCCTCGAGCCGGTCGTCCACTACTGCTGCCGCGACCGCAACCTGCTCGGGATGCTCTCCGACCTGCTGGGCGCCGCCGCGTCGGGGATCCGCAACCTGCTGATCATCACCGGCGATCCGCCGAAGATGGGACCCTATCCCGACGCCACCGCCGTCTTCGACATCGACGCGATCGGCCTCACCAACCTGGTCGCGCGGCTCAATCGCGGCCTCGATCCCGGCGGCAACGCCGATCGGCGCACCCGACCGCATTCGTGCATGGCGTCGGGCGTCAATCCCGCCGTCGCCCGACCTCGACCGCGAGCTGCGTCGCTTTGCGTGGAAGGTCGAGGCCGGGCGCGTGCTTCGCGATGACCCAGCCGGTGTTCGACCTCCGGCCAGCTCGAGCGTGGTGCTGCCGACGCTCGCGCCAGTTCGGCATTCCGATCATCGCCGGGATCTGGCCGCTGGTCTCGCTCCGCAACGCCGAGTTCCTCGCCAACGAGGTGCCCGGCATCACCATCCCCGACCGAGGTGCTCGAGCGGATGCGCCGGCCAGTGCGCTCGGCAAGGACGCCGCGCTCGCCGAAGGCGTCGCGATCGCGCGCGAGATGCTGCGGCGCGATGCGCGGGCACGAGTGGCGGGCGTGCAGGTCGCCGCACCGACTGGGGCGGGTGGAGGTGGCGCTGGAGGTGCTGCGAGCGGATGACCGAGGCTCGTCGCCTGCGTCACTCTTCTAGGTCCGCGTCATCTTCTCTCGTCACTCGAATCCGGATTGTTCCATGACTGCCATCACCGCTCCCCAGCCCGCTCTCCGTCCTTTCCGAAGAAGAGGAGCTCTTCCGCGCAGACGGTGCGGGAGTTCGCCGAGACCGAGGTCGGCGCCCCATGTCCACGACATGGACGAGGCCGCGCAGATGAATCCCGACATCTGATCGCGAAGTTCTTCGACCTCGGGCTGATGGGGATCGAGATCCCGGAGCGAGTTCGGCGGCGCGGGGGGATCGATCTTCCTGGCCACGCTGGCGATCGAGGAGCTGGCGCGGGTCGACGCCTCGACGGCCATCTACGTCGACGTGCACAACACCCTGGTCAACAACGCGCTGCTCCGCTGGGGCAACGACGAGCAGAAGGCCCGCTACTTCCCGCGGATGACCGACCGACCTGCTCGGCGCCTTCGCGCTCTCCGAGCCGAACTCGGGCTCGGATGCCTTCGCGCTCGAGACCCGGGCCGTGCAGGACGGCGACGACTGGCTGCTCACCGGCCGCAAGTTCTGGATCACCAGCGGCGCCGAGGCGGGGATCTTCATCGTCTTCGCCAACGTCGATCCCGGTCGAAGGGCTACAAGGGGATCACCGCGTTCCTGGTCGAGCGGGACTTCGCCGGCTTCGCCGTCGGCAAGCGCGAGAAGAAGCTCGGCATCCGGGCCTCGAGCACGGTGGAGCTGATCCTCGAGAATTGCCGGGTGCCGGCGAAGAACGTCCTCGGCCCGGTGGGCCAGGGCTACAAGATCTCGATCGAGACCCTCAACGAGGGACGGATCGGCATCGGCGCCCAGATGATCGGCGTGGCGCAGGGCGCGATCGACGCCGCGACCACGCTACATCAAGGAGCGGAAGCAGTTCGGCAAGACCGATCGCCGAGTTCCAGGGCGTGCAGTTCCAGCTCGCCGAGATGGTCACCGCAACTCGCGGCGGCGCGGCTGATGGTCTACAACGCCGCCCGCCTCAAGGACGCCGGCCTGCCGTTCACGCAGGAGGCGGCGATGGCCAAGCTCTTCGCCTCCGAGGCCGCCAACCGGATCACCGTGACAGGCGCTGGAGCTCTTCGGTGGCTACGGCTACAGCCGGGAGTATCCGGCGGAGAAGTTCTTCCGCGATGCCAAGATCGGCGTGATCTACGAGGGGACCAGCAACATGCAGCTGCAGACGATCGCCAAGCTGATGCTCAAGGACTGAGGACAGAGGACAGAGGACAGGAGGACGAGAGGACGGAGGCGAGGACGGAGGACGGAGGGAGAGCGGCAGCAGGTCCCTCCGTCGTGCCGTCCTCCGCCCTCCGTCCTCAGTCTTCCGACACTTCCCGCACGGAACTTGCGTAGGACCAACCCATGGCCTGTCGGACCCCCCAATCCCTGCTCTGTGGCGCCGCGGTCGCGGCGCTTTTCGCCGTACCCCTTGCAGCCCAGACGCCGATCACCGACCAGATGGAGGCCTGGTATGCCAAGGCCCGCCAGAGCGCACCTGGGACCTGGGGGGTGGTGGTGACAACCCAGCAGGGCGAGGTCCTCTGGTCGGTCAATGGCAGTGAGCCGCTGGTTCCGGCCTCAACCGTCAAATTGCTGACCACCGGCTTTGCCCGGACCCAGGTCGGGGCCAACGCCAGGCGCCCGACCCGGGTGATCGGCAGTGGCGGGGTTGACCCCGCCAACGGCATCTGGAAGGGCAGCTGGTCGCTCGAGCTCAACGGCGATCCCACGCTGGAACGTCCCGACGTGGCCGGACCGACGCTGCAGGCGCTCGCCGACCAGTTGCGCGCCATCGGGGTTCGCAAGCTGGTCGGACCGCTCTCGCTCACCACCGAGGAGGGCGAGCAGGCCAGCGCCAGCTATCCGGCGGCCTGGTCGCCGCGGCATCGGGGCCGTTACTTCGCCCCGCCGGTGGGCCCGGTCACCCTCAATGAGAATGTGATCGCCTTTTCGGTCTCGCCAGGCTCTCGCCCGGGACAGTCGCCGGTCCTCTCGGCCGACTCGCCCAACGGGGTCGCCCGGCTGATCAAGGTGGAGGCCAAGACGGTGAGTGGCAGCCGCAATCGGCTCGGGGTACGATCCAGCGGCGATGGCTGGATCATCACCGGGACGATCGGCAACCGGGCCCGGGCCCGCCGCTACACCTTCGTGGCCCACGACCCGACCGCGGTTGTCGAGGCCACCTGGGCCGAGGCGCTGTCACACGCGGGGATCGAGTGGCAACAGGTGCCTTCGATCCGGGCACCCAAGCCGGAAGGACGCCGCATCCTCGCCGAGGTGGTCTCGCCGGTCTTCGATTCGGTGGCCCACGAGATCAACACCCGCTCGGTCAACATCGGCGCCGAACTGATGCTCCTGTGGGGCGGCGGGTCGGATCACGCCGCATCGCGGCTCGAGGCCCACGTTCGCTCGGTCACCGGCCTCAAGGACGGCATCCACCTGGTCGACGGCAGCGGCCTCTCCGACGACGACCGGGTCGCCCCGATCGTCTTCGCCACCTACCTCTCCAGGTTCCCGCTCACGCCGGCCGGGCGCGACTTCCCGCTGCTGCTGCCGTCGAATGGCCACGGCACGCTCAAGTCGCTGGCGCGGGGGATTTCCGAGGCGGGGGTCGTACGGGCCAAGACCGGCACCCTCGGCAATGCCTCGACCCTGGTGGGCTATCTCGGCCAGTCGAACGGCATGCTCCTGGTGGCGGCGATGTACAACGGCAGCCACGTGGGGGCAGCCAAGCAGCAGCAGTGGCAGCTCTTCCGCACCCTCGGCGCCGACGGCATCCCGGTCCCGCTTGCCGACGACGGCACGATCTTCTCGCTTGGTGGTCCGGCGGTGGTCTCGGGCCAGTAGTCTTCAGCGGCCCCACGTGGGGCCGCACTCGCTCACCAGCGACGGCGTGATGGTCACTTCCGCCTCGCTGCCGATCCGAAACACCCGCACCTCCACACCATAGTCCGGAGCACCCGCGTACCGGCAATACGCCAGCCGGTGCCCGTCGGGCGACCATGCCGGCCGGCTGCTGTACCCCGTCACCGCGTGTTCGTCGGCCACCGCGCCACCCAGGTCCACCACCTGCAGCATGCCCACGTTGGGCGCGGGATACGCATAGTCGATCCGGATCACCGCCACTCTCCGACCATCGGGAGACCAGGTCGGATCACGCAACGTGTAGCTCGATGCGGAATCGGCATCGGTGAGGAGGGTGCGGCTGCCCGAGGCGAGGTCGACCACGGCGAGCCGTGGCGTGAACTCGTCGGTGACCCAGACCACGCGTCGGCCGTCGGGCGAGATCTCGGGAGAGCGGCCCAGCGTGTCGGCGTCGGGCAGCAGTTGACGCAGTGCGCTGCCGTCGGCGGCACTGCTCACCAGCCGGGTGACGCCGTCCCCCGCCTGATCGGTCCGGAGGTACGCGAGGTGGCCGTCGGCCGTCCACGAGGGATTCGCCGCAGCGAATCCCTCGGGCAACAACTGCCGGAGGCTGCCGGTGTGACGGTCGTAGGTGTAGAGCCGGTACACGGCGGGCAGGTTGAAATCGGTGTAGGTGTAGCTGGTCCAGGCCAGGTAGCGGCTGTCACGCGACACGACCAGCCCGCCGTAGCCGGCCACGAGGTTCGGGGCCGCGGGCTGGGATGGATAGCGCAGGTCGTCGTACACGCGCAGCTGGCCTCCGCCGCGCACCACGAACAGCCGGCCATCGGCGGAGCCGGCATCGGCCCCCGCCAGTACGGGTCCGTCGCTGCATGCGGTGAGCAGGAGCAGGGCGAGTGCCGTTGCCGTGCGCATCAGGCCTCCGATGTTGGGAGATCGACCGGAGGACCTCCCTCGACCGGTGATGGTCACGTCTCGCCACTCCGGAATCCCTCCCTATCTTGGGGGAGGCGGCGGGCGAACTTCCGGGATCGGGAAACGGGGTGATGCTCGCCGCCGTAGGCGGCTTCACGACACGGCATTCCCCGCGAAACGGCCCCGATGACGATCACCCCGCAGGACGCCCTCTTCCTGGAGTTCCAGGCCGCCGTGGCCGGGCGCTATTCGCTCGAGCGCGAGCTGGGGCGCGGCGGGATGGGGATCGTCTTCCTCGCCCGCGATGTGCGCCTCGACCGGCCGGTGGCGCTCAAGCTGCTGCCGCCGGAGCGGACGGCGAGCGACACGACCCGAGCCCGCTTCCTGGCCGAGGCGCGGATGGCGGCGGGGCTGGCCCACCCGAACATCGTGCCGATCCACGCCGTCGAGGAGCTCGGCGGCTTCGTCTTCTTCGCGATGCGCTACGTGGCGGGAGAGACCCTTGGCGACCGGATGCGGCGCGAAGGGCACCTCGCCCCGTGGGATGCCGCCCACCTGTTGCGCGACGTGGCGTGGGCGCTGGCCTACGCCCACGCCCAGGGCGTGGTCCACTGCGACATCAAGCCCGACAACATCCTGCTCGATCACGAGGGTCGCGCGCTGGTCGCCGACTTCGGCATCGCGAGGCTGGCCGACCACGACGGTGACGGCCGCGTGCAGGGCACCCCGGAGTACCTCTCGCCCGAACAGGCCGGCGGCGAGCCGTGCGATGCGCGGAGTGACCTCTATTCGCTCGGCGCGGTGGCCTTTCACGCCTTGGTCGGGACGGCCGCCGTTCGCCGGCGACGCCGTGGCGCTGATCCACCAGCATCTCACCGCACCGGCGCCGTCGATGGTCGACCTGGCGCCCGAGCTGCCACCGCGCCTCGCCGCCGCGGTCGACCGCTCGCTGATGAAGGACCCTGCCCTGCGCTGGCCCAACGCCGAGACGATGGCGGAGGCGTTCGCCCCGCCGTTGCCACTCACCGCCGACCTGCCGGTCCCGGTGCGGATCTGGGCCGAGCGCGGCCGGGAGATGAAGGGACTGTACGTGATCTGGTCGCTGATGTTCTACGGCCTGGCCACGATGATCTTCAGCGTCGCCTCGGTCCAGGGCTGGCCGATCCAGGCGGTGGTCATGTTCGCGTTCTTCCTGATGGCGATCCCGGTGCCATGGATCGGCCACGCCCTCTGGCGACTCGTCGAGACGCGCCGCGCGCTGGAGGCCGGCGCCACGCTCGAGGACCTGCGCCATGCCTCGGAGGTGACCCGGGCGCGGCGCGAGGAGGAGCTCCGCTTCGACGCTGCCCGGCCGATCCACTGGCTGCCGAAGCTGGTTCGGGTGGGGACCTACGGAATGTTCGCCGTGGCGCTGGGCTCGCTGGCCGCCGTCGGGCTGCGGGCGAGTTCCTCTTCCGCTCGCCCTGGGGCGCCCTCTTCTGCCTCTCCACGATGATGGGGATCGCCGGGGCGCTCAAGGGATTGCTGATCCCGGGACGCCGCATCAAGCCGGTCGACCAGTGGGCGCGACTCCGTTCCTGGTTCTGGCACGGCCCGATGGGTCGCGTCTTCGCCCGCGCCGCGGCGATCGGATTGCCGAGACGCGAGAACGCATGGGCGAGCTGGCGTCCGACCGAGGCGGCGCTGGGTGGCGCCACCGAGACGCTCTACCATGCCCTTGGCGCGGGTCAGCAGCGCCAGCTGGAGGACCTCCCGATGGTGGTGGCGCGCCTCGAGCACGAGGCGACCCATGCGCGATCGCAGCTGGCCGGCGGAGTGGAAGGCGAATGGGGCGACCGACTCGAGGCGGCGGTCGGTGCGATCGAGACCCTCCGGCTCGGGCTCCTCCGGATCCACGCCCAGATGAGCGACGCCGGGTCGCTCACCGCCGACCTCGACGCGGCACGTGACCTGGCGTCGCGGATCGACTACCTGGTCGAGGCCGAGCGGGAGGTGCGCGCCGAACTCGAGCCGGCCAGGGAGAGTCGCACCCCCGTCACCCCGGGCACCTCACTGGGATAGGATCCGCCGGCCGGCCTTGAGCAGTGACCCGAGATGCAGTGCCCGACGCCGTTCCTCTGCTGCCCGGAGCCGGGCCGTGTGGGCCAGCAGCAGGTCGCTCCGCGTCACGATCCCGATCAATTTCCTCTTGCGACGGTCGACCACGACCGGCAGCCGCCCGACCTGGGCCCTGACCATCTGGTCGGCGGCATCGCGGAGCGTCTGCTCGGGGGTGATCACGATCGGCTCGCGCCGGAGGATCGACTGTACCGTCGCCGCCGGCACCGCCGAGCGCAGGTCGTGGCGCGTGACCACGCCGGTCACCGTGCCGTCGGCGGTGATCACCGGGAATCCCTGGTGCCGCATCTCCGGCGTCGCCGCGAGAATCTCGAGGGCCCCGGCCACGGTGAGCTCCGCGCCGAGCGCCTCGACCTCACCCGACATCGCCTGCCCGACCGGGATCAGCGAGAGTTGGTCGACGGCGTACTCCTCGGGGACGATCATGCCCCGCTGGGCGAGCTTGTCGGTCATGATCGTCTGGCGACTCAGCAACCTCGAGATGAGTACCGCCATGGTGCATCCTGCCAGCAGCGGCAGCAGGCCGAGCGGTTGGCGGGTCGCCTCGAACGCGAACACCACCGACGCGAGCAGCGCCCTCGTGGCGCCGGCGAACATCGCGGCCATCCCCACCAACGCGGCAACGGTCGGCTCGACCTGCGCGGCCGGCAGCAAGGTGGCGATCGCCGTGCCGACCAGGGCCCCGATCCCGCTCCCGAAGGTGAACAGTGGGGCCAGGGTGCCGCCCGAGGTTCCGCTGGCGAGATAGACCAGCCAGGCGACCAGCTTGAGGCCCACGATCGCCACGATCGCCGTCGCGGCCAGATGGCCGGCAAGTACGTCGGCGATGTTGGCATACCCGACGCCGAGGATCCGTGGCTCGACGATACCCAGGCCGCCGACGACCAACGCCCCGATCAGCGGCCACCACATCCAGTGAAGGGGCAGCTTTTCGTACAGTGCCTCAAGCTCGTGCAACGCACGGGTGATCCCGACCGCCACGAAGCCGATGATCCCACCGACCACGCCGTAGCTCACCAGGGCGAGGCCGGTCGGATCGCTCACATCGGGCATCGGGAACATCGGCCCGGAACCCAGCAGCGAGAGCCGCACGGCGGTGGCGGCCGAGACGGCGAGCGCCACGGGAATGATCGAGCGGGCGCGGTACTCGAATAGCAGCAGTTCGATCGCCAGCAGGACCGCCGCCACCGGGGTGTCGAAGGTCGCGGCCATCCCGGCCGCCGCCCCGGCGGCCAGCAGCGTCTTGCGTTCATTGGCGGTGACCTTCATCAACTGGCCCACCAGCGACCCGACCGAGCCGCCGGTGGCGATGATCGGCCCCTCGGCACCGAAGGGACCGCCGGTGCCGATCGCGACGGCCGCCGAGAGTGGCTTCAGCACGGTGAGGCGTGCCGGGATGCGGCTCTCGGCGACCAGGATCCGCTCCATCACCTCCGGGATCCCGTGCCCCCGGATCGCGGCCGATCCCCAGCGGGCCATCACCCCGACGACGAGGGCACCGACCAGCGGGACGACAAGAATGCGGAGCCACGAGGCCTCGACCACACCCTCGACCGGGGCGGTGGAGAGGGTACCACTGAACGCGAGGTGGGTCATCCCGTTGATCAGCGCCAGCAGCAGCACCGCGATCGCGCCGCCCCCGATTCCGACGCCGAGGGAGAGCGCGGTGAGGCGCAACCAGTAGCGGCGGGCATGCGGGGAGACCGTCGGCATCGTTCAGCGGCCCCCGGCCTGCGGTGACGGGCGGATAGTCGACGGGAGTCGGGACCAGTCGAGCCAGAACAGCAGCCAGGCCACCCCCAGCGCCAGCGCCCCCAGCACGTCGCTGGGGTAGTGCACCCCGAGATAGACCCGCGACGCCGCGATGGCGATCGGCATCGCCACGGCGAGCATCAGTAGCGGCCAGCGCCGGCCGGCCGGCATGCTGCGCGCCAGCAGCACCAGCATCAACGACCAGAGGATCGGCGCCAGCATCGCGTGTCCCGACGGATAGGAGTACCACCCGGCACTCGACAACTTCTCGATGATGTCGGGCCGCGGCCGCTGGAACGCCGCCTTGGCCCCGGCGTACACCAGTTCGCCGCTCACCCCGGCGAACAGCAGTGCCATCGCGCTCCGTCGACCGGCGCGAACCCAGAGCAGGGCCACCGCGCCGAGGGCGACTGGCACCTCCACGATTCCGCTGCCGAGGAAGGTGGCCACCAGCATGCCGTCGGTGAGGGTCGACGAGCGGATCGCGCCGACCCACCGCAGCACGGCGACGTCCCAGGGCAGGGTCACCCCGCTCACCACCAGCATCGATAGTGCCCACGAAGAACGCGAGGCAGGCGAAGACCGGCGGGGGGAGCCGGGGACGCGACACGATCAGCGACCCGCCGCCGCCACCAGCTCGTCGACGTCGGCCTCCGCCGTGGCCCAGCTGCACATCAGCCGCACCTCGCCGGTCGCCTCGTTCCAGACGTAGAACCGGAAGTCCTCCTGCAGCCGCTCGGTCGTCCCCTCGGGAAGGATGGCGAAGACGGCATTCGACTCGACCGCCTGGGTGATCTCCACCCCGGGCACCTCGGCGAGTCCCGCCGCGAGCCGACGCGCCATGGCGTTGGCATGCCGCGCATTGTGGAGCCACTGATCGCCCTCGGCGAGCGCCACCACCTGGGCCGCGAGGTAGCGCATCTTGCTCGCCAGCTGGGCCGACTGCTTGCGGATGAACCTGAACTCGGCCGCCAGCTCGGGACGGAACACCAGCACCGCCTCGGCCGCGACCGCGCCGTTCTTGGTGAGCCCGAACGAGAGGACGTCCACTCCCGCATCGCGGGTGATCTCGCGCAGCGGCATCTGGAGCGAGGCCGCCGCGTTGCAGATCCGTGCGCCGTCGACGTGCACCAGCAGGTCGAGGTCGTGGGCGGTGTCACAGAGCTCGGTGAGTTCGTCGACCGAATAGGCGGTGCCGTACTCGGTGGTCTGGGTCAGCGAGACCACCCGAGGCTGCACATGATGCTCGTTGCCGATCCCGCGCGCACCGGCCTCCTCGATCTCCTCGGGGGTGAGCTTGGCATCGGGGCTGGGCAGGTCGACCAGCTTGAAGCCACCCAGCAGTTCGGGGGCGCCGCACTCGTCGACATTGATGTGGGCATGCTCGCTGGTGAGCACCGCCTGCCAGGGACGCGCCATCGCCCGGAGCGCCGTCACGTTGGCACCGGTGCCATTCCACACCAGGAAGGCCTCGGTCTGGTCGCCGAACTGGCCCCGGAACCAGTCGAGGGCCTGGCGGGTCCAGGGATCGTCGCCATAGGCGCCGGCCGGCCCCTCGTTGGCGCGCGCCATCGCCGCGAGCACGGCGGGGTGCGCCGGTGCGGCGTTGTCGCTGCGAAACTCGCGTGGCAGGCTCACCCATCCTCCGGTGGTGGCGAGACGTTGTCCTCCCAGAGCGCGAGCACGTTGCCATCGGGATCGGCCACCAGCGCCATGATCCCGAAGCCCTGCTGCGTCGGCTCCGCGACGAAGCGCACCCCCCGCTCACCGAGCCGTGAGCAGAAGTCGAGCAGGTTGTCGACCCGGAAGGTGAAGCCGGTCTCGCGACCCACCATCGCCCGAGCCGAGGGATGCTCGGCGGGATGCACGCTGAGGTGCGGCGGAGTCTCGAGGAACTGGAAGCCGAACGACCCGGCCGCCAGCAGCGGCAGGCCGAGCGACTCCTCGTAGAAGCCGCGGGCCCGTTCGAGGTCGGTCACGAAGATGGCGACGGAATGGAGGTTCGGTGTCATGGGATCCGGTCGGGCCGGCTCGCGACGGCGAGCCGGACGTTGCGGCGCATCCGGTCGAGACCGGGACGGGCCAGGGGTGTGTCGCCATAGCGACGATGAGAACTCGGCGTCGTCCATCCGCTCGAACACGGCGGCATCGCGACGGTCGGGATCACCGCGATCGCGGAACTCGGCCACGGTGGTCGGCTCGGCGAACTTCACGTTCCAGGGACAGACCGTGTTGCAGATGTCGCAGCCGAACGCCCAGCCGTCGAATCGCGCCGCGAGCTCGGGCGGTGGGTCGGCGCGGTACTCGATCGTCAGGTACGAGAGACAGCGCCTGGCATCGAGCACCCGATCGGTCACGAAGGCGTCGGTGGGGCAGGCGTCGAGACAGCGGGTGCAACTGCCGCAGTGATCGAGGGCCAGCGGGGGATCGGCCGCCAGTTCCAGGTCGGTGAAGACACTGCCGATGAGCGTGAAGGAACCGATCCGTGGATGAATCAGCATGGTGTTCTTGCCGATCCACCCCAGGCCGGCGCGCTCCGCGAGCTCGCGTTCCGGTACCGGTCCGTCGTCGACCCAGGTGTGGGCCACCGCCGCGCCGCGGCCCTTGAGCCATTCACTCAGCTGGTGCAGCCGCCCGTGCGTCACCACGTGATAGTCGGTGCCGCGTGCATAGCTGGCGATCTGGAAGGCGTCATCCTGGTGCGGCCGTTCGTCGGGCCCGGCGGCGTAGTTCTCCAGCACCACCACCGCCGTCCTGGCCCCCGGCGTGATCGTGGCCGGAGCCTTGCGCTTGCGGGCCTGCCGCGGCAGGTAACCCATCGTTCCGGCATGACCCGCGGCCAGCCATCGATCGAGGGCCTCCCCGCGGCGCGACGGATCGAGGCGGGCGATGCCACAGGCGACGAACCCGATCCGGGCCGCCTCCGCCTTCACCTCCGCGACACTCACCGGGGTCATGACGCGCGGGTGACCCGCGCCGCATACTCGCCGGTCGCGCCGGTGATCAGCCGGGCGCCGTAGCCGAACGTCACGTAGAGGTAGGCGTACTGGATCATCACCAGCAGGCGGTTGCGGAAGCCGATCAGGTAGGCGATGTGGATGAACACCCAGAGCAGCCACGCGACCACGCCGGCGAAGCGCAGTTTCCCGATCTCGCAGACGGCGTGACCACGACCGATCACCGCGAGCTGACCCTTGTCGAGGTACCGGAAGGGTCGGCGCTCGCGGCCGGCGATGGCGTCGCGGATCGCCCGGGCGGTGTGCTTGCCCATCTGGATCGCCCCCGGGCAGGTCGCCGGCACCGCGGGCTTGCCGTGATGCTGGTACCAGGCCGCGTCACCGAGCACGAACACCTCGGGGTGGCCGGCAATGGAACAGTCGGGCTCGACGATCACCTGGCCCTGCCGATCGAGCGGGGCACCGAGACTCGCCAGCAAGCGGCGACGCCTGGTTGCCCGCGGCCCAGATCACCGTCGTGGTCGGGATTCGCCACCCGCCGGCCTCGACCGCGTCGTCGCGCACGTCGGTCACCATTGTGTTCTCGCGCACGTCGACCCCGAGCCGGCGCAGGTCCTCCTTGGCGCGGCGCGAGAGGTGTTCCGGATAGCTCGGCAGGATCCGCGGGCCGCCCTCGACCAGCATCACCGTGGCATCGCGGGTATCGATGTGCCGGAAGTCGTGCGCCAGCGCGTATCGGCGCATCTCGGCCAGCGCGCCGGCTACCTCGACACCGGTCGGGCCGCCGCCCACCACCACGAAGGTGAGCATCTGCTGCCGCACCTTGGCGTCGGGTTCGAGCTCGGCGTGCTCGAACGCGAGCAGCACGCGACGGCGGATCTCCAGCGCGTCCTCGAGCGACTTCAGCCCCGGCGCGAGGCGCGTCCCAGTCGGCGTGACCGAAGTAGCTGTGGTGCGCCCCAGGGGCCACCGCGCAGGAAGTCATAGGGCACGACCCGGCCGTCGGTGAGGTGGACCTCGCGCGCCGCCACGTCGATCCGCTCGGCACCATCGAGCATCACCTCGAGGTTGCGCATGCTTGTGCAGGATGGACCGGATCGGCGACGCGATGTCGGCCGGGTTGAGTGCCGCCGTCGCGACCTGATAGAGCATCGGCTGGAAGAGGTGGTGGTTCGACCGGTCGATCAGGGTCACCCGCACCGGGGCCTTCTTGAGCCCCTTGGCGAGGTAGAGTCCGGCGAATCCGCCGCCGATGATCACCACCCGAGGCAGGTCGGTCACAGCCCCATCGTCTCCCGCCGCCAGCGGGCAAAGCGCACCACATCCTCCGCTGGTGGCACGGCCGCCTCGTCGCCATAGGCGGTGTACATCCGCCAGCGCAGGTAGCGTCGGTCGGGAACCGGCAGGAACGGCGATCGGCGCCACCAGCCGCGGCGCCGGAACGCCCAGGCGGTGCGCAGCAGGTCGACGGCCAACCGGGGCGACAGGAGCGCCCGGCCGGCGAGACGGGCGGTCAGCGCCCCCCAGCTGCCACGATACCTGGCGTCGAGTGGCGCGATGCTGTCGGACATGGGTGAAACGTACAACGGAGGGGGAGGACGGAGGACAGAGGACCGAGGACGGAGGACAGAGGAGGGAGGACCGAGGACGGAGATCTCCACCCCGGGCCACGATTCCCGGTTCTCCATGCGCCGTCCTCCGTATATTCCGGACCCATGACTGCCCGCCCACCAGCCTTGCCGCACCCGCTCACCGCGTGGCGCGCCGAGTTCCCGATCTTCGCCCAGGCGACGTACCTCAACAGTTGTTCCCTCGGGGCACTGTCGCGGGCCTCGCGAGTCCGGGTGCTGCGGCATCTCGATGAGTGGGAAGCCCGCGGAGCGGCCAACTGGTACGACACCTGGTGGGCGATGCTCGACGAGCTGCGCCGCCGCTACGCGTTGGTGGTCCGCGGCGAGGCCGACGAGATCGCGCTGCACCCGTCCGTTTCCAGCATCCTCGGGGTGGTGGCCAGCGCGCTCGACACCGATCGCCGGCCCCGCATCGTCACCACGGCGCTCGACTTCCCGACGGTCCCCTACCAATGGCTGGCCCGCGATGCCGAGGTGGTGCTGCTGCCCAGCGAGGATGGCGTCACGGTGCCGGTGGAGGCGTTCGAGGACGCGATCGACGACCGCACGGCACTGGTCGCCACCAGCCATGTCTACTTCACCTCGGGGGCGATCCAGGATGTGGCCGCGATCGCGGCGATCGCCCGGCGCCACGGTGCCCTCTCCTTCATCGACGGCTATCAGGCCGCCGGGCAGCTCCCGGTCGACGCGCCCGCGCTCGGGGTCGACTTCTACTGCTCCGGTGGGCTGAAGTGGCTGCTGGGTGGCACCGGGGTCACCTTTCTCTGGGCCAGTCGGGCCACGACCGCGGCGCTGCGACCGACGGTGACCGGCTGGTTCGGCCACCGCGACCAGTTCCGCTTCGACCCGGCACACTACGAGCCGCACGACGGCGCCCGGCGCTTCGAGACCGGCACCCCGCCACTGCTCCCGGTCGCGGCCCAGCTCGGTGGCCTCGACGTGCTCGAGGCCGCCGGGGTGCAGGCGATTCGCGCGGTGACCAGTGCGCTCACCGAGGA
This sequence comes from uncultured Gemmatimonadales bacterium, assembly GCA_963847895.1. Lineage (GTDB taxonomy): Bacteria > Gemmatimonadota > Gemmatimonadetes > Gemmatimonadales > GWC2-71-9 > Palsa-1233. The sequence continues at coordinate 264,967 of CAWKBO010000009.1, read as the reverse complement.
CCTGATCGAGCAGGCCCGGGAGCGCGGGTTGCGACCCCGGGTGGCCGACCGCCCGATGCACCGCAGCGCGATCGTGATGCTGCCCAGCGCCAACCCGCCCCGCGACGTGGCGCGGTTGGCCGAACGCGGCTTCATCGTCGATGCCCGGCCGGGACATGTCCGGGTGTCGCCCTACTTCTACAACGTCGCCGATGATCACCGGGCGATGCTGGAGGCCTTCTGTCATGGCTGAGACTCCCGAGAGCGGCCGCCCACCACAGCCGACCGAGGACGAGAAGCTCCTCAACGAACCGGTGGACGCCGAGACGATTCGCCACCGCCGCAACTCCGATTCCTGGCGGGTGCTCCGGATCATGGGGGAGTTCATCTGGGGCTTCGAGAACCTCCAGCCGGTGGCAGGCGGGGTCTCGATCTTCGGCTCGGCGCGGACCAAGCCCGACGATCCGATGTACCAGGCCGCCATCGAGGTCGGTTCGCTCTTCGCCAAGAGCGGGGTCCCGGTGATCACCGGGGGCGGACCCGGCATCATGGAGGCGGCCAACAAGGGGGCCTTCGAGGCCGGCGGGCTCTCGATCGGCTGCAACATCGAGTTGCCTCACGAACAGCACAGCAATCCGTATCTCACCCGGTCGCTCGACTTCAAGTTCTTCTTCGTTCGCAAGACGATGTTCGTGAAGTATGCGCTCGGCTTCGTGGTCTTCCCCGGTGGCTTCGGCACGCTCGACGAGCTGTTCGAGGCGCTGACACTCATCCAGACCGACAAGGTGACCGACTTCCCGGTGGTGCTCTTCGGCAGCGAATACTGGCGGGGACTGCACGACCTGGATCCGCGAGCGGCTGCTCACCGATGGGATGATCTCGCCGGGGGACGAGAAGCTCGTGACGGTCACCGACGACCCCTACCAGGTGGTGCGGATCATCAATGACTGCCGCCGCCGGTTGCGGATCGACTCCGTGGAGCCCTGAGCCCCATGGCCGCTGCCGTCCCCCCGGTCGAGTCGCCCGCCGCTCCCACCCGCCGTGGGGCGTGGCTGGCGCTCGCCCTGCTCGCGTTCATCAACCTGCTCAACTACCTCGACCGCAACGTCATCTTCGCGCTCTTCGAGCCGATCAAGACCGAGCTGTCGCTCACCGACGCCCAGCTCGGCTGGCTCGGCTCGGCCTACATCCTCGTCTTCTCGCTCGCCGCGCTGCCGTTCGGGGTGCTTTCCGACGTCAAGAGCCGCAAGGGCGTGATCGCCGGTGGCGTTGCCGTCTGGAGCATGTTCACCTTTGTCGGCGGGCTGGTGCGCAACTTCGGTCAGCTGTTCGTCTGTCGCGCCGCCGTGGGGATCGGCGAGGCCGCGTACGGCCCCGCCTCGGCGTCGATGACCGCCGACTACTTCCCGGGCAAGGACCGCGCGATCGCCATGGGGATCCTCGCCGCGGGGATCCCGGTCGGCGGGGTCCTGGGGCTGCTTCTCGGGGGCTGGCTGGAGGGGATCTATGGCTGGCGGGTGGCGTTCATGGCGGTCGGACTGCCGGGATTCCTCTGCGCCGTGCTGGTGGGGCGGCTCCGCGATCCGACCCGGGCCGAGCGACCGATCACGGTTCGCAAGACCCTTCGCGACTTCGAGATCGGCCTGCGCACCTTCGCGCGGCTCTTCTCGGAATCGCTGCTGTTCACCGGCATCGGCCTCGTCGCCGCCTTGCTGGCCACCCTCTCCTACGGAGCCGACAGCGCACTCGACGCGGCCGTCTTCGCGATCCTGGTCACCATCGGCCTGGCGCTCAACATCTGGCGCTGGGTCCGGCTGGTGCGCCACGGCAAGCGCAGCCAGACACCGTGGACCCGCGAGATCGAGGGTGCCGTCGAGGAACTCTTCCGCGCCGGTCGGGTGGTGCTCGGCACGCCCACCCTGGTGTACATCTTCCTCTCCGGGGCGATGATCTCCTTCGGCCTGAACGGCATCGTGGGCTGGGGCCCGACATTCATGACCCGCACCTTCGGGCTCACCGCGGGTGCCAGCGCGGCGCTGCTCGGCAAGTGGGGATTGATCGCCGGGGTGTCGGGGGCGCTCGTGGGGGGCGTCTTCGCCGATTGGCTGGGTCGCTACACCCGGCGCGCCAGGGTCATCACCGTGGCGATCGGGCTGCTCCTCGGCGGGCCGCTGGCAATCTGGCTGATGACGGTGCGCGACCTCGAGCTGTTCGTGCCGCTGTTCGCCGTCGCGTTCTTCCTGCTGTCGTGGTACAACGGCCCGCTCACCGCGGTGATCTTCGATGTGGTGCCGGCCCGGATCGGTGCGACGGTGAGCGGCGCCTACCTGCTGTTCATCCACCTCGCCGGCGACGCCATCGCCTTTCCCCTGGTGGGCTCGCTCTCGGATCGGCTCGGACTCGCCACCGCAGTGATGGTGCTGCCGATCATCGCGCTGATCGGCGGCGTGGTGACGCTCGGCGCGCTGCGCACCGTGGTGCACGACATGACCCGGGTCACCGACGCGGCGAGCGGCGACTGGCCCGTGGCACATGCCGCCGAGCCCGGCACGACCTGATGTCCACACCACGGCGACGATCGCGCGACAGCGACCTCGCCGAGCGCGCCACGCGGATCCGGCTGGCGGTCCCGCTCTGGTTGCTCATCGTCATCGCGGCGAATCTCCTTCACGCCACCAACCGGATCGGCCGCGGCAGCACGCTGCTGGCCATCTGGGTCGTCGGCCCCCTGCTCGCGCTGGGCGCCGGGATCGGCGGGTCGTGGCTTCATGGATCGCTTCGCCCGCGGCGCGCTGGGGGCGCTCGGCGCCCACGGGGGCGACCCGCCGACCCGCGGCTACTCCGAACAGGAGGCGCTGGTGATCGCCGGACGATCCGCCGAGGCGATCGATTCCTTCCGATCGCTGCTGGTCGCCTATCCCGACGATCTCGAGGCGCGGGTCCGACTTGCCCGGCTCCTCGCCGACAGCGGTGACGTGGCCGGGGCCGAGCGGAATTATCTCGACGCCAGGGCCCGTCACCCGGGCGAGCCGCTGGCGCTCCGTATCAGCACCGGGCTGGCCGCGCTGCACCGCGCTACGGCCGACTCTGCGGCGCTCCGCGCCGAACTGACCGAATGTGCCCGCCGATTCCCCGGCACCGCCAGCGGCGAGCACGCTCGCCGGGAGCTCGAGGCGCTGCGCGATGCCGGAGCCGACCCTCACCCATCGTGGCCCGACGGGGACTAGATTTGGTGGGTTGGCCCTGAAACTGACCGGAGATCCGATGGACGCCCCGACCGGGTTGCGCGGCATCGAGTTGCTGCAGCATCCCCGATTCAATCGCGAGATGGCCTTCACCGACCCCGAACGCGACCGCCTCGGCCTGCGCGGCCTGCTGCCGCCCCGCGTCGTCACCCTCGAGGACCAGGTCCAGCGCTCCCTGGCCCACCTCGAGCGCAAGGGCGAGGGCATCGATCGGTACATCTATCTGATGGGACTGCTCGATCGCAACGAGACCCTCTTCTATCGCACGGTGATCGACCACATCACCGACATGATGCCGATCATCTACACCCCGACGGTCGGCGAGGCGTGCCAGCAATGGGGTGAGATCTTCCGGCGTCACCGCGGCCTCTACGTGACCGCCAACGACCGGGGCCGGATCCGCGACGTGCTCGGCAACTGGCCCAATCGCGACGTCGAGGTGCTGGTGGTCACCGACGGCGAGCGGATCCTCGGCCTCGGCGACCTGGGCGCCCAGGGGATGGGGATCCCGGTCGGCAAGCTGGCCCTCTACGCCGCATGCGCCGGCATCGACCCCTCTCGCTGCCTCCCGGTGACTCTCGACGTCGGCACCGAGAACGTGGAGCTGCGACAGGCCCCGTTCTATCCTGGGCTCGACCAGCCACGGCTGCGGGGCGAGGCCTACGATGCGCTGGTCGCGGAGTTCGCCGACGCGGTCCACGAGATCTTCCCGCACGCGCTACTGCAGTGGGAGGACTTCGCCACCGAGAATGCCTTCCGCATCCTGCGCGCGCATCGCGACCGGATCCGCTCCTTCAACGACGACATCCAGGGCACAGCGGGGGTGACCCTCGCCGGCCTGCACGCCGCCGCCCGCGCCACCGGACGGCCACTCACCGAGCAGAAGCTGCTCTTCTTCGGTGCCGGCTCGGCTGCCACCGGGATCGGTGAACTGATCGTGGCGTCGATGATGACCGATGGGCTCTCGGAAGCCGAGGCACGCCTGCGCTGCTGGTTCGTCGACTCGAAGGGATTGGTGGTCGCCTCCCGTGGCGACCTGGCCAACCACAAGCGGCCCTTCGCCCACGAGCATGCACCGATGCGAAGCCTTGCCGAGGCGGTCGAGGCGCTCGATCCCACCGCCCTGATCGGGGTCGCCGCCCAACCGAAGACGTTCACCGAGCCGATCCTCCGCCGTCTGGCCGAGCGCCAGGAGCGCCCGATCGTCTTCGCGCTCTCCAACCCCACGTCGAAGGCCGAGTGCACCGCCGAGGAGGCGTATCGTTGGACCGACGGACGCGCCCTCTTCGCCAGCGGTTCTCCCCAGGCGGCAGTCGCGCTGCGCGGCCGGACCGTGACCCCACGCCAGGCCAACAACGTCTATGTCTTCCCGGGCGTCGGACTGGGCGTGGTGGCCACCCAGGCGCGACGGGTCACCGACACGATGTTCCTGGCCGCCGCACGAGCGCTGGCCGACACGGTGACCGACGACGACCTCGCCGGCGGCGCCCTCTACCCGCCCCTGCCAGCGATCCGCCGCGTGTCGGTGCGGATCGCCGAGGCGGTGGCCCGAGTCGCCTGGGCCGAGGGACTCGCCACCGTGCCGCAGCCCGAGGGGTCGGTCACTGACTGGCTCACCGCCCGGATGTACGACCCCGCCTACGACTGACCGGCAGGCTTCCGCCCGCCGTCCCGACCACCCTGAGGAGCACGCCTTCCCCATGGACTTTCGCCTCACCGAAGAGCAGGACCAGATCCGCCAGATGGTGCGGGACTTCGCCGCCACCGAGATCCTGCCCCACGTGATGGCATGGGACGAGGCGCAGCACTTCCCGGCCGACGTGATGCGACGGCTTGGCGAACTCGGCTTCCTGGGTGCGATCTTTCCCGAGGCGCTCGGCGGCGCGGGCCTCTCCTACGTGGACTACGTGCACATCATCGAGGAGCTCGCCGCGGTGGAATCCGGCGTGGCCCTCGGCGTCGCTGCCCACAACTCGCTCGGCACCGGTCACATCTACCTTGCCGGCAGCGAGGAGCAGCGTCGCCGCTGGATGCCGCGGCTCACCAGCGGCGAGTGGCTCGCCTGCTGGGCGCTGACCGAACCGGGCTCCGGGAGCGACGCGGCCGGCCTGCGGACCACCGCCGTGCGCGACGGCGATCACTGGGTGCTCAACGGCACCAAGAACTTCATCACCAACGCCAGTCACGCCCAGATCGCCGTGGTGCTCGCGGTGAGCGACCGCGAGGATCGCCGCCGTGGGGTCACGGCCTTCGCGATCGAGATGGACACCCCGGGCATTCGCTCCGGCAAGAAGGAGAACAAGCTCGGCATGCGCACCTCGGACACCGCCGAGCTGATCCTCGAGGACTGCCGAGTCCCCCATGCCAATGTGTTGGGCGAGGTGGGCCACGGCTTCATCGATGCGATGAAGGTCCTCGATGGCGGCCGGATCTCGATCGCCGCACTGGCCCTGGGGATCGCCCGGGGCGCCTATGACGCCGCACGCCGGTACGCCGCCGAGCGGCAGGCCTTCGGCAAGCCGATCGGCCAGTTCCAGGCGATCCAGTTCATGCTGGCCGACATGGCGACCGAGATCGAGGCGGCCCGACTGCTCTGCTACCGCGCTGCCACCCTGAAGGACAGCGGCGCGAAGACCACCACGGCATCGGCGATGGCCAAGCTCTACGCGTCGGAGGTCGCCGTCCGGGCCACCGAGAAGGGGGTCCAGATCTTCGGCGGCTACGGCTTCATCAAGGAGTTCCCGGCCGAGAAGTACTACCGCGACGTGAAGCTCTGCACGATCGGGGAGGGGACCAGCGAGATCCAGCGGATGGTGATCGCCCGGCAGTTGCTCGAGGACTGACGGGGTCGAGATTCCGGAGTAGCTTCATGACCGTCTCCCCGCGGAGCAACTCGATGCGCCAACCGTCGGCAGCGCCCTGGACCACCACGCTTCGCGAAAGCGTGGTGCTCCGCCCGGCCCTGCACGCCGCGGTGCTGGCTGGCGGCTACCTCATCGCCGCCACCGCCTACATCATCCTCTCCTCCGAGGCGGCCGCGACCATCGCGGCGAGCATCCCCGAGCTCGGCTTCGTCGAGCAGGTCAAGGGGGTGCTGTTCGTGGTGGTCACTGGCGTGGCCTTCTACCTCTTTGCCTGGGCAGTGCTCAGCCGGTTGCGCCAGCGCGAGACCGAAGCCGCCAACCATCTCGAGGCACTCACCGGTGCCGAGAATCGCGCGGTGGCCGGGGCGCTCGCCTCCGCCGTGGCTCACGACATCCGCAACGCCCTCACCGCGAGCACGGTCGAACTGGAGATGCTGCTCGAATCGGCGAGCCTCGTCGCCGACGATCGACGGGCGGTCGAGGATGTGCGCTCGGCCAACCGGCAGATCATCGAACTCGCCCAGCGCCTTTCCGATGTCGGTCGCGAGCGGCTCGGCGGCGAGTCGAACGCCAGCTTCGACCTCGCGGCCCTGCTGGGGGAGGTGGCTCGCCTCTGCGGCATGCACCGCGCCCTCCGGCCCCACCACCTCGACACCCACGGCCTCGACATCCCGTGTCCGATGACCGGCAACCGCCTGCTGATCACTCGCGCGGTCACCAACCTGCTGATCAACGCCGGCGAGGCGATGCCGGAGGTTGGGGCGGTGCTGATGTCGCTCGAGTGGAATCGCGACGGCACCGTCACGATCATGGTGGACGATGCCGGTCCGGGAGTCCCGAGGGAACGGCGGGACGCGATCTTCGAGGCGTTCCACACCTCGAAGGAATCCGGCACCGGTGTGGGGCTCACCTCGGTGCAGATGTGCGCCGAGCATCACGATGGAGCCGTGCGGATCGACACCTCGCCGCTCGGTGGGGCGCGGTTCGCGCTCACGCTCCATACCCAGCGGCCGGAGATCGCCGCCGAGATCGCCAGCTGAGCGACCGCTATTTCCCCCAGAGCTCCACCAGTTCGCGTACCACGCGCTCCGCCTCGGCCGGATCGCCGGAACGAATGGCGTCGGTGGTGCAGTGGGCGAGATGGTTCTGCAGCAGCACCCGGCCGACGCCGCGCAGCGCCTCCTGCACCGAGGCGATCTGCACCAGGATGTCGGCGCAGTAGCGCTGATCGTCGACCATGCGCTGCAGCCCCCGCACCTGCCCCTCGATCCGCTTGCAGCCGACGCTCGAGCGCCTCCTTGGTCTCCGGCGGCACGTGGGTGGCGTGGCGGACGGACGTCGCCTCCTGGGTCATTCGCTGCTCCATGGTTGTGGCGACGAGCGACGGGTGACTCGCGGCGGACGGGGTGTGTCCCGCCGGTCGCGCTTCACGGCCGCCACCCGCGCAGCCGCAGGCTGTTGCTCACCACGCTCACGCTCGAGAACGCCATCGCCGCGCTGGCGAGGACCGGCGACAGGAGGATGCCGAGCGACGGGTAGAGCGCCCCGGCCGCGACCGGGATGGCGACCACGTTGTAGGCGAAGGCCCAGAAGAGGTTCTGGCGCATTGTGGCGCATGGTGCGCCGCGACAGGGCGATCGCATCGGCGACCCCCTGCAGGTCCTCGCGGATCAACGCCACATCGGCCGCCTCGACCGCCACGTCGGTGCCGCCACCCATGGCGATCCCCACGTCGGCGCGGGCCAGTGCCGGCGCGTCGTTGATGCCGTCACCCACCATCGCGACCACGTGACCGCCGTCGACGCAGACGCGCCACCTCGGCCACCTTCCCCTCGGGGAGCACCTCGGCGATGACTCGCTCGATTCCGGCCTCTCGCGCGATCGCCTCGGCGGTCGCCTGCCGGTCGCCGGTGAGCAGCACCACGTCGAGCCCCATCTTCCGCAGCCTCGCAATGGCTCGCTGCGACGTGGCCCGGATCGGGTCGGCCACGGCGATCGACCGCCACCTCCCGTCCGTCGATCGCCACGTGCACTGGGGTCCGTGCCGCGGCCGCCAGTCGCTCGGCTTCCGGACCCAGGGCACTGGCGATCGACCCAGTCGGCGAGCAGCATCGGGTTGCCGACCACCAGCGCGCGCCCGTCGACCACCCCGGTCGCCCCCTTGCCAGTGGCCGATGCGAACGACTCGGCGGTGGCGATGGCGAAGCCCGCGATCGGCCGCGGCCCGGACGATCGCTGCCCGCGAGCGGATGCTGACTCGAGGCCTCGAGGCTCGCCACCAACCGCAGCACGCTGGCCTCGTCGATGCCGGCATCGGGTGCCAGCACCACGTCGGTCACGGTCGGCGCGCCCTCGGTGACCGTGCCGGTCTTGTCGAGGACCACGGTATCGACATCCCCGGCTCGCTGAAGCGCCTCGCCACCCTTGATCAGCACCCCGAGCTCGGCGCCCTTGCCGGTGGCGACCATCACCGCGGTCGGGAACCGCCAGCCCCATCGCACAGGGGCAGGCGATGATCAGCACCGCGACCGCGGCGGCGAACGCGCGCATCGCCGGTGCCGTGTCCACCGCAACGAACCAGATCACGAAGGTGACGATCGCCAGCGACACCACCACGGGGACGAAGATCGCGCTGATCCGATCGGCCAGCGCCTGGATCGGTGCCCGCGACGCACTGGGCGTCGCGCATCAGTCGGACGATGCGCGCCAAGCACCGAGTCGGCCCCCAGCGTCGTCGCCCGGATCCGGAGGGCGCCGGTGCCGTTGATCGTGCCACCGACGACGCGGTCGCCGGGGCCCTGGCCACCGGCATCGCCTCGCCGGTCAGCATCGACTCGTCGACCGCGCTCTCGCCCCGAGGTCACCTCGCCGTCGACGGCGACCCGTTCGCCCGGCCGGACCACCACCAGGTCGCCGCGGCGCACCTCGGCGATCGGCAGGTCGATCTCGCCGCCATCGCGCTGCACTCGTGCCACCGGCGGTTGGAGGTTGGCGAGCGCCCTGCAGCGCGGTCGAGGTGCGACGCGTCGCCCGCGCCTCGAAGGTGTCACCGAGCAGGATGAAGCCGGTGATGAGGATCACCGCCTCGAAGTACACGTCCGGCGCGACACCGCGCGCCGTGAAGAGCGACGGGGCCACCGTGGCCAGAGCGGACTAGACGAAAGCCGCCCCGGTGCCCAGGGCGATCAACGTGTTCATGTCGGCGCCGTGGTGCCGAAGCGCGGTCCACGCCCGGATGTAGAAGTGCCGACCGGCCCAGGCCATCACCGCCGCGGTGAGCAACAGCAGCGCCCAGGTGAGCAGCGGAACGGGAATGGCGTAGAGCCACGGAAGCACCCGACGCAACGGCGGCGTGAGCGTCGTCATCACCCAGCGCATGAACGGATCGACGCTCAGGCCGCCGGCCAGTCTCGCGGCCCATCAGCGGCATCGACACCAGCATCGCCACTGCCCCGGCCACCATGGTGACGATCGCCTTGCGCCGGAGCGCCCGATAGTCGGCCTGCTGTCGCAGAGTCGTGCGCCTCCTGCTCCGCCAGCACATCCTGGTCGGGGTGGGCAGCTCCGCCTCGTAGCCGGTGTCGCGCACCCGGCCGACCAGCGCGTCCGGGCGTCACGGTGGCCGGATCGAATCGCACCGCGGCGTTGGCCATCATCAGGTTCACCGAGGCGCGTTCCACGCCGGGGGTGCGCTCGAGTGCACGCTGTACCCTGGCCTGACAGGCGGCGCAGGTCATTCCGCGGACCTCGAGCGTCAGCTCCTCGAGATCGTGGCTCGGCGCGTCAGTGGGTGTGGTGGTCATGCCGCACCGCCCCGGGCTTCCCGGCGACGAAGAACCACCAGACCACCAGGCCGATCGCCGCCACCCCACCGGCGATCACGACCCAGTCGAGCAGCGTCACGCCATGACCTCGACGTGGTTGACGTTGTACCCGGCCTCCTCGATCGCACTCACCACCGCTCGCTGTCGGGGCCACCATCGGGGAGATCCACCTCGGCGCGGCCGATGTGGACCGCCCGGATCACCAGGCCGGGGATCGACCCCAGCGCCTTGTTGACCGCGTTGAGGCAGTGGTTGCACGACATCCCGTCGATCGTCAGGACCAGCGACTTCATATACCCCCCTAGGGTATTGGTGTGCGCTGAAATGTGCGAGGTGCCGCCCCACTCCGCAACCCCCCACCCGTGGCACGACTGGTGCAGATTTGAGCTGGAGACCATGACCACTGACGACCCGGTACCGCTCGAGGCCTTCGTGCCCGCGCTGGCCTGGCCGGGCCGCCGCCCGTCCCTGGCCGAGTTGGCCACGTGGCACGAGGCGGTACGCGACGCGGTTGGTCAGGTGCTTCCCCTCGACCTGCTGGCGTGCTGGCTGCTTCCCAGCCGTGGCGGGTCGCTGCTGATCGGCCCCCAGGGAATGGCCGGCGAGGGGCTCCTGGTCCCGGCGGCCGAACCGCTGGTCGGGCAGGAGGCGCTGTTCGGGCTCGAAGACCGGATCCGGGCCGCCGGCTATCAGTCGGTGATGGCGGTGCCGATTCGCTCCGAGGTCCAGGATGTGGGGATCCTCGCGGTCGGTCGCTTCGCCGGCGATGACTACCCGCTCGGCGACCTGCGCACGCTGCACCGCATCGCGGCGCTGCTCGCGACGTCGTGCCGGCGGCTGGCCGCCCAGCCGTGGATCACCCCGGCCCCGGCCAGTGAGGAACAGACCACGATCGTGGCGGGCATCACCGAGGCACTCCTCGATGCCATCGACCGGTCCCGGACCGGCAGCGACCTGGCGCAGCTCGCCTCCGACGCGATCGGGCTCCAGCTCCCCCATGATCGTCTCGAGATTGCGGCGGTGGCTCCCGCCCCCGACTGCTGGGCGCTGCTCGGCGCCGAGGGACTCCCTGCCACCAGCGGCGTGCAGCTCACCGCCGTCGACCTCGACCGGATCGACGCGCTGGTGCACCACCTGGGAGCCCAGGAGACCCATCACATCGAGGACCTCACCGCACTCGGCCTGGAATGGCCGGGCGCACACGACCGGCGTGGCGCCGAGCGTCAGCGCTCGCTCTGCGCGGCGCGGCTCGAGGTCGGTGGCGAGATGGTCGGCTGGTTGTGGGTGGGGAGTGATGCCGCCGACTGGTTCCGCGACGCCGACGAACAGGTGGTCCGGTTGGCGGCGCGGCTGCTCGCCTCGCGGGTCGCCGCGTGGACGGCCCGGCACGAACTCGCGGGGGCGTGGGGATAGACGGAGGACGGAGGACGGAGGACAGAGGACAGGGAGAAAGGCGATCGGTTCCGTTCGCGCCACGTCCTCCGTCCTCTGTCCTCGGTCCTCGGTCCTCTTGGTTTCCTAGGCCGCCACCACCCCACGGTGCTCGACCGGCGCGTCGGCCGGGGGGCCGTCGACCGGCAGCAGGAACCAGAACGTGCTGCCCTTCCCGTAGATCGACTCCACGCCGATCTGTCCGCCGTGCATCTCCACGAACCGCTTGCACAGGGCCAGCCCGAGACCGGTGCCCTGCGCGGCACGCGACGGCGGACGAGTCGACCTGCGAGAACTCCTGGAAGAGCTTGCCCTGTCCTCCGTGCTTGATCCCCACGCCGCTGTCGGACACCGAGACCCAGACGACGTCGCGCGGCGCGAGAGCGTGGCCGGTTCGCCGGGGCGTGGCGTTGCCGTCACGGGCATCGGCGCCACGGTCCGAACCGCCGAGACGGTGATCCGGCCATCCTCGCCGGTGAACTTCGAGGCGTTCGAGAGCAGGTTGAAGAGCACCTGGCGCACCCGCATGCCATCGGCGAGCACTTCGAGCGAGGCTGCCCTCCTGGGCAGCTCGACCACGCACTCCTGCCCCTTGGCGCGAGCGCAGCGACGTGGTGTCGGCGACTGGCGCCGGCGACCGCGTCGCGCACGTCGCACGGTGCGAGCGAGAGCGTCATCCGGCCGGCCTCGATCTTCGAGAGATCGAGCACGTCGTTGATCAGCCCCAGCAGGTGACGGCCGTTGCGCAGGATCGCCTCGAGGAACTCCTTCTGCTGCTCCTCGAGCGGGCCGAGCCCCTCGGTCAGGAGCAGGTCGGAGAAGCCGATGATGGCGTTGAGCGGAGTGCGCAGCTCGTGCGACATGTTGGCGAGGAACTCGCTCTTGAGCTTGGTGACGCGCTGCAGCTCCGTGTTCTTCGTGGCGAGCATCCGCTCGTTGCGGCGGAGTTCCTCGAGCACGGTGGTCCGGTCGAGGCCGAGCACCACCTGGTCGCCGAGGTTCTGGAGCAGCTGCCGGTCGTGCTCGGTGAACGGCCGACCGTCGCGGCGGTTGTAGGCGCAGACCGCCCCGACCACGAGTCCGGCGGAGCGCAGCGGGACCATCGCGGAGCAGGTGAGCCGGCCGGCCAGCTGCTCGTGGGGATGGTTGCGTGGGTCGCGCTCCATGTCGGCGACGAGCATCGGCTCGTCGTGCAGTGACCGCGTAGCCGACCAGCGACTTCTCGATCGGGACCAGCGCGCCCACCGCCGGCTGCAGCGGTCCCGCCCCGGCCACCACGCGTACGAAGCGCCCCTCCTCCACCACCAGCATGATGGCGCCGCCCTCGGCCTCGAGCAGGTCGGCCGCGGCCTGCGCCACCTGCTTGTTGAGGGAGGCGAGATCGGTGCCGGCAAGCAGGGTGGCCGCGAGTTGCCGCAGGCGCTCCAGCTCGCGGTTGCGCCGCGCCGTGCCGCCTGCAGCGCCCGGGACAGCGACTCCTGCTGTCGCTCGGCCAGGGTGCGGCCACGCTTCATGGTGATCAGCGCCAGCAGCGAGGAGAGCGCGGCGCAGCTGAGGCCGATGTCGTAGCGCCCGCTGGAAAGCAGCGCCACCGCGAACCAGCCGGTGAGGAGGCAATAGAAGACCAACGATCCGGTCGCGACCAGGCGGCGAGACAGCGACGCGCGCTTGGGCGGACCGCCACCCTCGGGCGCGGTCGGCGATGCGTGTGGCACGGTCGGGAGCTGGCTCAGGGCGCGTCCTCCGGCGGCTCGAGCAACTCTTGGAAGACGGTCGTTCCGTCCTCCAGCATCCGGTCCAGATAGGGCCGGCACAACCCGCACTGCTCACCGCAACCGGTTTCCCGGCAGAGCTCGGCGAGCGTCCAGTCCAGCATCCGGGCCCGGGGGAGGAGCTCGGCGAAGGTGACGCGCTGGCAGACGCACCGGTCGATCCGGAGTGCTGGCGAGCGGGTCACTGGCGATACCGCAAGATTGCTGCCCGGCGGTCAGACCTTGTGGTACACGACCCGCCCGGCCTTGGCTCGCCATCCTCGGCATCGTACAGCTCGAAATCGGCGAAGAAGCCGGGGCGCCTCGCCCCGGAGCACCTCGAGCACCTTGATCGCCGAGCCGCCGGATCTCGCGCTCGGCTCCCTCGCCGAGCCGCAGCTCGAGCATGGTCCGCCAGGCGCGGACGTTGCCGCTCACGACGATCTTCGTCTCGGTGGCGTTGGGCAGCACCGACCGCGCGGCCTCCCGGGCCATCTTGCGGCGATGGATCCTGTCCTCCACCCAGGCGTACGCTCCATCAGCCGCCTCCACCGCGGCGACGTAGCTCTCCTGCGCCTGCGTCACCTGCCGCTGCCACGCCGCCTCCAGCGCCGCGTCGCCCTGCATCGCCGGCGGCATGACGAACGCCGCGTCCGATTCGTCGACGTAGCGCTGCGACAGCTGCGAGTAGCCGAACCCTGCGCGGTGGCGCACCAGTTCGTGCGTCAGCGAGCGCGAGACGCCCTCGATCAGCACCACGTAGACGGCGTGCTCGAAGACCGAGCCGTGGCCCTGCTTGCAGGATGTTGCCGAGATACTCCGCCGTGCTCCGGCCGGCCGGGTTGCGCTGGCTCATGTAGCAGAGCCGACCGGCGAACTCCGCCAGTCGCTCACCGTCGGTTCCCGGTGTCCTTCCACTGACCGGGAGGTGCGCCGGCTCGAGGAACTGCGGGCCGGGCGATCAGGGTGACGGTGGGTTCGCGAATCAACTTGAGCATCGGCGGGGTCGTCGGAGGTGAGAGGTAGCGGAGCGAGTCGGCGGACGACCGGCGCCCGCTGGTGCCAAAACTAAGCGAGTCGCCCGGTCACCGCCCCGCCGGTGGGCTCCGGCCAGCGGCTCTCCCCCCAGCGCCGCTCCACCTCGATGCGCTGCAGCTCGGCCTCGATCCCGGCCGGCAGCGGGGTCCGCCCCGCCCCGACCTTGAGATGCCGGAACGGATCGGGATCGGCGGCCACGATGACCCCGGGATTGCAGAGCCCCGCCGGATCGAAAGCGGTCTTGATGGCACGCATCGCCGCCATCGCCTCGCGGCCCACGAAGCGCTCGAGCAGCGCCGCCCGCAGGCGTCCCGCTCCGTGCTCCCCGGCTCGGTGTCCCGCCCAGCTCGAGCAGCGCCTCCGTCACCTGCTGATAGATGGCGCGTACCCGGTCGAGCCAGTCGTGCCGCCCCAGGTCGGGGAGGAGGTTCACGTGCACATGCCCGTCACCAGCGTGACCGAACATCACCGCGTCGATCCGCTCCGCGCCCACATGCCGCCTCGACGCGATCGAGGTAGTCCGGCAGCGCGGCGAGCGGCACGCAGCCATCCTCGATGACCTGCAGCGAACGTCGGCCATCGGTGAGCCCGGCCAGGATCGGCGACGCCGCGTGCCGGAGCGCCCAGAGCCGGGCAATCGCGGCGGCGTCGACGACCGATCGACACCGTGCGCGCGAGCGACGCGACGGCGCTGGTGGCGAGATCGAGCCGCGCCTCGAGATCGCCGACGTCGGCAGACTCCAGATCGACAAGGAGGAGTGCCGCGGCCTCCATGTGGCCGATGCGCTCGGCCACCAGCCGCAGGAACGAGCGGTCGAAGAGTTCCACCGCCATCGGCATCGCCGGCGCGAGCGCCGCGACCACCGCGGGAATCGCGGCCCGATCGTCGAGGGCGATCTGCATCGTGGCGCGCTGGGTGGGGATCGGCTCCAACCGCAGCGTGGCACGGGTGACGATCCCCAGTGTCCCCTCGCTGCCGATGACAAGGTCGAGCAGGTCGCCGTGCTCCAGGTAGCGCTGCAAGCCGTATCCAGCGGTGTGCTTGGTGGTATGCGGGACGTGCGCCAGGATCGCATCACGGTGGGCCTCGAGCAGCGGCACGGCGTCACGACCGAATCGCGCGACCGCGGCATGCGATGGCTCCGCAGCTCGGCCCCGCACGAGGCCCAGCGGCCCGTCGAAGGTCACCAGCTCGGCCTCGCTCACCCAGCGATCGATCGCACCGAGACGAAACGAGCGGGGCCCGGCCGCATTGGTGCCGATCATTCCGCCCACGGTGGCCCAGGCCGCACTCGAGGGATCCGGCCCGACCCGCAACCCGGCCGTGGCCGCCGCCGCGTTCACACCGGCCAGCGCAATCCCCGCATCGACGTCAGCGAGACGTCGCTCCGTGTCGATGTGTGGTGGGCGCTGCCGGAGCCCACGGAGATCGAGCAGCAGGCCGTCGCCGAGATTGCCGCCGTCCATCGCAGTGCCGGCACCTCGCGGGGTGACGGGAAGCCCCCGCTCACGAGCCCACTCGAGGATTGACGCCAGTTCGGCCGGATCGACTGGGTGGGCGACCGCCCGCGGCACGATCCGGTAGATCCCGGCGCCCTGGCTGTAGCGGGCCCGGGTTCGGGCGTCGGTGCGAATCGGCTGCATGGCTCCAATATGATGCGACCGGCCCGGAGGGGTTGACTCCGCCATCCCCCACCGGAGATTTCGCCGGGATGGCAACCCGCCGCGCAGAACTGATCCACATCGACGTTGACCGACGCCTCGGCCACGAATGGGACGAGTGGAACGGGATGCCGTTGCCCAACGCCGGGAACTTCGACGCGCCGCCCTGGCTCTTCTTCCGCTGGGCGACGTTCTCGCTGCTGGTGGCGATCGCCGTGGTGGTGGCCGTGCTCTTCCTGCTCGCCCCACGGCTCGGCGAGATCAACCCGATCCTTCCGCGACTCGCCTGGGGCAGCCTGGTGGCCGGCACCCTCGGCTGCCTCTGCTGGTGGATGCTGCTCGGCGTCTCGTACCTCGCCCGGCGGCCGCTGCTGCCGGCGTGGCTTGCCGAGCGGGGCCTCTTCCTGCGGGTGATGGCATTCACCTCGCGGGTGGCGGCGTGGTTCGGCCGGCGCGATCAGGTGGAGAATGCGGCGGTGAAGATCTACAACGCGCTGGCGCTGCTCCGGGTCCGGCGGGTGGGCGAGGGCGAACTGCTGCTGCTGGTGCCACGTTGCCTGTCGCGCTCCACCCTCGACGAGGTGCTCGACCTCGCGGGACGCTACAAGGTGCCGGTCTTCGTCGCCACCCGCGGCCAGCTGGCACGCCGAGTGATCCGCGAACGGCGACCGCGTGCCGTGGTGGCGGTGGCGTGCGAGCGCGACATGGTCACCGGCCTGCACGATGTGGCGGGAAAGGTGCCGGTGCTCGGGCTCACCATGACGCTCCCTGCGGGGCCGTGCAAGGATGCGGTGCTCGACCACGTGACGCTGGAACGCTACATGGCGGCGTTTGTGGGAGGGGTGAGTCCTGAGTCCTGAGAAGGGGGAGCGTGATCGGGATACCAGCACTGCACACCGAAGCCGCTCTCCACGGCACCTCACTTCTCAGGACTCAGGACTCACCCCTCCATACTCCTTCCCCAGGCTGTCGAGCACCGCCTTCACCCGCGCCGCGACCGGATGCCCCGTCGGCACCTGTCGCTCGAGGTTGCGCTCCACATCCGCGGGGTCGAGGAGCGGCCGGAAGACGGTCTCGACGTGGATCACGCTGTGATTGGGTCGTCCCGGATCGACGAACGCCCGCACCTTCACCGTCCCGAGTCCCACCGCGCGATGCGCCACCGGCCGCAGCGTGGCGATGTCGAACCAGGGCGTCTCGAGCCAGCCGTCGCGCGGCTCGGTGCGCGACACCGGGATCGAGTCGCCATCGAGCGCCACTGCGATCACTCGAGTGGCTTCCGGCACCGACAGTTCCACCTCCACGGCATCGGCGCCCGGGACCGGCACGATGTCGGGCCGGGTCGTGGCCGGATAGCAGGCGACGGTCAGCGCGACGATTGCGAGAAGGCGTCTCACAGCCCCAGCTCCATCGGCACCGGCGCAGCGCCGCGCCAGTCATAGAAGCCACGACCGTTCTTGCGGCCCAGTCGCCCGGCGCTCACCAGTCGCCGGAGCAGTGGTGGCGCCGCGTAGCGGGTCTCGCGATACTGGTCGAACATGATCTCGGCGATCCGTACCACGGTGTCCAGGCCGACGAAATCGAGCAGCGTGAGCGGACCCATCGGATGGCCGGCACCGAGTGTCATCGCGGTGTCGATGGCCACCGTGTCGCCGCGGCCCCCCTCGAGTGCCCGCACCGCATCGAGCAGGTACGGCACCAGGAGCAGGTTCACCAGGAAACCGGATTCGTCGCGGGTGGTCACCGGTTCCTTGCCGAGTCCCCGCACGAACGCCGTGGCAGCCTCGACGACCGCCGTGCCGGTGTCGATGGAGCGGACCACCTCGACGAGGCGCATCATCGGCACCGGGTTGAAGAAATGGAGCCCGACGAGCCGCTCGGGATGCGCCAGGCCGGCGGCTTGTTCGACCACGGCGAGCGATGAAGTGTTGGTGGCGAAGAGACACCCGGGATCACAGGCCCCCTCGAGTCGCCGCCACAACTCGCGCTTCGCCTCGAGATCCTCGATGATCGCCTCAACGATGATGTCGCGATCGGCAAGGGACACCAGGTCGGTCACGAAGCGGATCCGCTGCATCGTCGCCTCGCGCGCGTCGGCACTCAGCGTCCCCTTCGCCACGAACCGCGCCAGCGAATCGGCGATCGCGGCGCGCGCGATTTCTCCCTGGGCCGGCACGGTGTCGTGGAGGAGCACGTCATGCCCCGCCGCCGCCGCGACCTGGGCGATGCCGCGGCCCATCAATCCAGCGCCGACCACTCCGACACGGCTCTCGGTCACTTCTCCTCCATCGCCTTCTTCACTTCACGGGTGATCTCGCGGACCACGTCGCCGAGGTCGCGCGCCAGCGCACGCCCCTTCGGTCGCGGGCTGCCACTCGGCAGCGCCGGCTGGCGCTCGAGCTGGTCGAGCGCCCGCAGCAGCCCGAGTCGGGCCCGCTCGGCGATCGGCCGGTAGGCCCGGGCAATCAGCCATCCACCGGCCACGGAGGGCAGCGCAAGGCCGGGAAGGGCCAGCTCCGGTGCACCCATCAACGTGGCAATCACCCCTCCCACCGTGCCCACCACCCCGATGACACCACCACCGGCGAGATATCCAGCCCGTGTCGAGCGGAGTGAGGCCACCAGCGTGACGTGGCAGTAGCCATCCTCGAGCGGGGTGATCACGGCGGTCACCAGCTGGACCTTGCCGAGGAATGGCTTGCCGCGACGGGCATCGAAGGCGGCGCCGATCCGGCGCAGCGCCCCCGCCATCGAGCTGAGCGGCTCCCAGGACACCTTGCCCGGCATCGCGCGCTGGACGACGAGGAGCTCATGCTTGTCGAACCAGCCGGTCAGGGCTGTCGCGACGCTCTCCTGGCTTCCCTGCACCACGCGCTCGGCAACAACGGTGGCCGGGGCGATGGCACGGTCGAGGAATCCGTCGGACTCGGCGGTGATGGTGCGGGTCTGCTCCTCCAGCAGCGCCTGCCGAAGGTGCATCTCGGGAATGCCGACCTCGCGGCCGAGCTCGAGCACCTCCGCTTCGGTGAGCGAATCGGCCACGTCCCGGCCGTGCGCCTGGATCTCGGTGGCCCGTTGCAGCACCCGCTCGAACGCGGCTCGATCGATCCGGGCAGGAGGGCCGGTCACGTCCGCTCCACCGCCACGATCACCGCGATCCCCTGGCCACCGCCGATGCAGGCGGCCCCCAACCCCGTTCCGCCGCCGCGGGCCCGGAGCGCGTGCAGCAGGTGCGTGGTGATCCGGGCGCCGCTCGCCGCCAGCGGATGACCGATCGCGATCGCGCCGCCGTGGATGTTGGTGCGCTCGCGGTCGAGCCCGAGTTCCTGCTCGACGGCGAGATACTGGGCAGCGAACGCCTCGTTCACCTCGACCAGATCGATGTCGGCCAGCGTCATCCCCGCCCGGGCGAGCGCCTGGCGCACTGCCGGCACCGGCCCGATTCCCATCAGCTCCGGCGGCACCCCCGCGACGCCCCAGCTCACCAATCGACCCAGCGTCGGCGCACCCTCGGCCACCGCCCGCTCGCGCGTGGTGAGCACCAGCATCGCCGCCCCGTCATTGATTCCCGACGCAGTCCCCGCGGTGACCGTGCCCCCTTCGTGCACGATCGCAGGGAGTCGAGCCAGCGTGTCGGTGGTGGTATCGGCCCGGAGGTGTTCGTCGGTGGCGAAGGTCACCTCGGTGCGCCGCTTCCGGTCGCGCACCGCGACCCCGATCACCTCGTCCGCGAACACCCCGGCGGCCCAGGCGGCCGCGGCGGCCTGCTGTGACCGAACCGCGTAGGCCTCGCACGCCTCCCGGCTGATGCCGTATCGCTCGGCCAGGTTCTCGGCGGTCTTGGCCATCGCGCAGCCGGCGTAGGAATCGTGCAGCGCCTGGTACAGCGAGTCCTCCAGCAGCGGTGACTGGCCGTACTTGAGTCCCCATCGGCCATGGCGCATCACGTGCGGCGCCTGGCTCATCGACTCGGTCCCGCCCGCGAGCACCGCCTGTGCCTCGCCGAGCAGCAACCGATGAGCACCCTGGATCACCGCCTCGAAGCCGGAACCGCAGAGCCGGTTGACGGTGACCGCAGCGGTCTCGATCGCCAGGCCGCTGCGCAGTCCCACGTGACGGGCACAGTAGATCGCGTCCGCCGAGGTCTGGATCACGTTGCCGATCACCACCTGGTCGACCATCGCGGCGGGGAGACCGGAGCGCTGCAACGCCGCCGTCGCGGCGGCAACGCCAAGATCGGTGGCGGTCAGGTCGCGCAGGGAGCCACCGAAAGCGCCGAAGCCGGTGCGGACGGCGGCGGTGAACACGATGTCGGTCATTGCCGCGCCAGCACCATCCCGCATTCGGGGCAGTGCTTCCAGTGACGCTCCACCGTGGCGCCGCACGACGCACACTGCGGCTGTCGTTGGTCGGCGCCACATTCGACGCAGAAGTTGATCGTGCGGCCGATGGGGAGCGCGGTGTCGCAACTCCAGCACGCCTCGGCCGGCGGCGTGAAGGCTACCCCGGTGAGGAACTCGGGTGGCGACCCGGCCCCGGCAGGTGGTTCGGGCGACGGGGTGGCGGTGGAGAGCGCCGGCTCCGCGGCCCGCCGGATCGGGAAGACCCGATCGTCGTCGACCCCCGACTCCACCGGTGAGTCGTCCGCAGGCTCCTCGATCGACGGAGCAGAAGCGGGCAGCGGCCGGACGCCCTCGAGCCGACTCACCGCATCATCGCTGAAGGTGACCGCGGCACTGCGCAGCAGCCTGAGCACCTCGAGGTCGGGCACCTTGCTGGCGAGGGTGGTGCGGGCCATCTCGGCCGCCTCGCCCGGCTCGGTCACCACCAGCCCGGCCTCCTCGCCGACCAGGCGAAGCACCAGTGCCTCGTAATCCTCGGCGGTCTCCAGCGCCAGCTGCCGGCGCGCCTGCTTGTACGGCAGGATCCGGTCAAGCAGGGCGCCCACGGCCAGCGCCGCGTCGCTGCGGCCGCTCTCCGCCTGCCATGCGGCCAGCAGCACGGCGGCAAATCGTTCCAGCTCGGTCACGAGGCCTCCGCCAACGGAATTCGCTCGCCCGCGGCGAGACGGACGGCCACCGCGTCAAACGCGGTGTCCGGATCATAGCCAGCAAACTTCCCCTTCGCCTGCCGGTCGGCCAGCCAGGCGAGGAACCCCGACACGACCACCCCGTCGCTGGTTCGCTGGGTCCGCGCCGCCTCGACCGCGAGGTCGTTGGCATACTCGTTCTTGGGATGGCCGGCGTGCCCCCGGACCCAGGTGAACTGGGCTTCGTGCAGGGTGAGCGACTGCCACAGCGCCTGCCAGAGCGGGAGGTTCTCGATCGGCCCGGCCTTGCGGGTCCAGCCCCGCCGCTGCCACCCGGGGGCCCACTCGCGGATCCCCTTGACCAGGTATTCCGAGTCGGAGACCACCAGCAGCCGCAGTCGACGTCCCTTCTGTCCCAGCAATTGCAAACCGGCGATCGCACTCGCCAGCGCCATCCGGTTGTTGGTGGTGCTCGGCGCATGGAGGAAGAAGTCGCGCCGCTCGATGCCGCGCGGCAGTCGGATCTCCACCAACCCGCCGGCACCACCGGGATTGTCCCCCGGCTTGCCATTGCCGAGGCACGACTCGTCGAGGTGGAGCACGGCGATCGGAATCGGGGAGTCGGTCAGGAGTCGAGTACCTCGAAGTGGTCGATGTCGTCGAGCAGGAAGTGCAGCTCGTTCCCGGTCATCGCGAGAAAGCCGGCCAGTGCGTCACGGCCGCGAACCGCCGTGAGCCCGCTCGCGACCACGACGTACTCGTTGCCCCGCCGGCGAAGCAGCACCCGCCGGCGATTGCGCACCGCGAATTCGAGTTGCTCCATGCGGTCCGGCGACCAGCGGAAACGTGCCATCTCACAAAGCTAGTCGGTGCCAGGAAGATGGCGGCTGACGGGGACGGAGGACGGGGATGCAATCCTCACCGGCGCCCCCGTCACTCGATACCCGTTACCCGTCACTCGTTGCCCTTCACCGCCGCACCCAACGCCCGCCGAGCATCACTCGCTCGATCCGTCGGGTGGCGGTGATCTCGCGAAGCGGATCGGCGGACAGCACCACCAGGTCGGCGGGCGACCCGACTCGCAGCTGCCCCAATGAGTCGGCGCCGAGAAGGGCGGCACCGTTGAGGGTCGCGGCACGCAGCGCCTCGAGCGGTGAGAGCCCGGCAGCGACGAGCAGCTCCATCTCCTCGTGGATGCCTCCACCAGGCACCAGCAACTGATTGGAGGCATCGGTGCCGGTGGCGATGCGTCCACCGACGGCAGCGAATCGGCGCACCAGCAGGTCCTGGGTGGAGCGCGCGATCCGGAAGTCGGCGAAATCCCCGGCGTGCCACCCGGCCCGCGCGATCATTCCGGGGACGTTCCAGTTGCTGCGGGCGGAGTCGGGGACCCCAACGAGCACGGCGCGGTGGTAGACGCTCGAGTCGTCGAGCCGAGCGAAGATCTCGTGGAGTCCCAGCGTCGGCACCAGGATCACTCCCGTCGCGGCGAGGTCACGGGCCACGGCATCGAGCGCGGCGGGGTCGGCGCCGATCCAGGCCTTCTCGAACGCCGTCCATCCCGCGAAGAAGCCCCGGCGGTGGGCCGCGAACAGGGCCAGCGAGTCACCGGCAGCCTCGGGAATCCCGGTCAGGTGCTCGATCGACGCGACGCCGAGCCGGGCGGCGGTGCGGGCATCGGTGAGCCCGAGGTGCGCCGCGACCGGCAGGCCATGCTGTCGGGCCGCCGTGAGCACGGCCTCGAGCAGCGGTGGCGTGACCCGGGTGTACGTCTTCACCCAGCTCGCCTCCCACGCGGCGAGGGAGTCGACCGCGACGGCAGCGTCGCCGGGCTGATCAAGCGAAATGGCGTCGGGATAGGTCGGCGGCCGACCATCGAGCATCACCACCGCCGAGAACAGCCGGGGTCCCCTGCCATCGCTGCTCATGGCGTGGAGGGTGTCGGCAAGGTGACGACCCGAATGCAGGTCGCGCACGGCCGTCACCCCCCAGCGGAGCGCCAGGGACATCCCCCACGGTTGCAGATGGGTGTGGACGTCGATCAGGCCCGGGATGATCCATCGTCCGCGGAGGGTGTCGATCACCGAGCCGGAAGGGACCTTGAGGTCGGACGCCCGGCCGAGCGCCAGCACCCGACCGTCCTGCACCAGCACCACGGCGTCCTCGATCGAGTTGCCGGCGGCCACGTCGATCACGGTGGCCCCCACCAGCGCCGTGATCCCGCTCGAGCCGGGCGGTGCACCCCCTCCGCATCCGGCGAGGAGGAGCACCGCCACGAGCAGCCGTGTCACTTCCGCTTCTTGGCCGTCTTCTTCGCCGCCTTCTTCGGGGCAGCCTTCTTCGCCGCGGACTTCTTCGATGCTGGCTTCTTCGCCGCGGTCTTCTTGGCGGCCTTCTTCGGCGCGGCCTTCTTGGCTGCGGGCTTCTTCGCCACGGGCTTCTTGGCGGCAGCCTTCTTCGGCGCGGCCTTCTTCGCGGCAGCCTTCTTCGGCGCGGCCTTCTTCGCGGCAGCCTTCTTGGGCGCGGCCTTCTTCGCGGCAGCCTTCTTGGGCGCGGCCTTCTTGGCTGCGGCCTGCTTCGGCGGGGCCTTCCTGGATTCGGGCTTCTTGGGCGCGGCTTTCTTGGAGGCCTGCTTCGGTGCGGCCTTCTTCGGTGCAACCGGCTTGGTTGCCTCGGCCGGCGCGGCGGGTGCCGCCTTGGCCGCCTCAGCCGCCTTGACCCTCGCCTTCTGCTTGGCGCGTGCCGAGGGCTTCCTCGGCGCCTGGGCTGCGGTCTTGCGGGCCGGCCTTCGCTTCGGCTTGGGAGCCGGCAGGGTCCCCGGCGCGGGCTCGGGAATGCTCAACTGGGGCTGGGACGCCAGCTGACCGGGCGTGGCGTTGGCCAGGGAACCGCGGAAGTCCAGCAGGGAACCCTCGGGCATCGGCTGCTCCTGCGCGAACAAGAAGGTGGCAACTCGCCGTCCGGACGGTCGGCGATGGCCGACAACCCGCGCGGAGGCGCGGCTGGCGGCGCTATTATATGTCGCGTCACGATCCTGCTTCTGCAAGGTGTCCCTACGCGCATGCGCGCCCTCTGCCTGACCGCCACCGGCGGCCCAGAACATCTCGCCCTGCTCGACATTCCCTCCCCGCGGCTCGATCGACCGGATGGGGTGCGGATCGGGATGCGGGCGGTGGCGCTCAACCACCTCGACCTCTGGGTGGCCGATGGCCTCCGCGAGGTGCCGATCGCGACCTTCCCCCACGTGATCGGTGCCGACGGGGCTGGCGTGGTGCTGGAGGTTGGCCCCGCGGTCAGCCGGCTCGTCGTGGGCGACCGGGTGGTGATCAACCCCGGGATGAGTTGCGGCAGCTGCGAGGCCTGCGATGCCGGGGAGGAGGTGTTCTGTCGCCAGTTCTCGCTGCTCGGTGAGCATCTCCCCGGGACCGCGGCAGAAGAGGTGGTCCTCCCCGAGCGCAACCTCCTCCCGATCCGTGGCGAGTGGCGCTGGGCCGAGGCCGCCGCATTCACCCTCACCACCCTCACCGCCTGGCGGATGCTGACCACGCGCGCCCGACTCCGGCGCGAGGAACGGGCCCTGATCTGGGGCATCGGGGGCGGGGTGGCGATCCAGGCCCTCCAGGTCGCCCGGCATCTCGGCGCCCGGGTGGCGGTGACCTCGTCGTCCGATGCCAAGCTGGCTCGCGCCGTCGCGCTCGGCGCCGAGCTGGCGGTGAACCATCGCGACGAAGCCGATGTGGCCCGTCGGGTGAAGGACCATTTCGGCCGGGGGGTGGACGTGGTGGTTGACTCGGTCGGCGCGCCGACCTGGCCGCAATCGCTGCGCGCCCTCCGCCCGGGCGGCCGGCTGGTGACCTGCGGCGCCACCGGCGGGCCGGCATGTGGAGCTCGACCTGCGGCGACTCTTCTGGTTCCAGTGGTCGCTGCTCGGCTCCACCATGGGAACGTCCGCCGAATTCGCCGAGATCGTGGCGCTGGGTGAGCAGGGCGAGCTGCGACCGATCGTTGATGCGGTGCTCCCGCTGGCCGACGGGGCCGCCGCCTACCGGCGCCTGGCGGACGCCAGGCAATTCGGCAAACTCGTCCTCGAGGTGCAGTCGTGAACGACATTCTCACCCGCATCAGCGACGCCGCACGCCAGTTGTGGGCGGTGCTCCCCGCCCTGCTCGGCGCCGCGCTGATCCTCCTCACCGGCTATTTCGTGGCCCGGCGACTCGAGCGATGGGTCGACCAGTGGCTGTCGCACATGGACTTCAACCGGATGGCCGAAGCCGGCGGCCTGCGCGAGGCGGTCGACCGCACCGGAGCCCGCCTCGACCCGGTCCACGCCGTCGGCAAGCTGATCTTCTGGTTGCTGATGCTGATCGTGATGCTGCTCGCCTCGGCCGCGCTCGGCCTCGAGAGTGTCAACGAGATGTTCGGCATCATGATCTCGTTCATCCCCACCCTGATCTCCGCGATCGTGGTCGTGATGCTGGGCATCGTGATCGGCGAGTTCCTGCGGGGGGTGATCCTCGCCTCGGCCGGCACGGTCGAGGGCGTCCCGACACTCGCCAACGTGGCCAAGGGCGCCGTGGTGCTGATCGCGATCTTCATGGCGCTGGAGCAGGTCGGCGTGGCCGAGGAGATCATCACCTCGGCGTTCTCCCTGATGCTCGGTGCCCTGGCCCTCGCCTTCGGTCTCGCCTTCGGCCTCGGCAACAGCACCCTGGCCGGCGAGATCACCCGGCGGTGGTACGAACGGCACCGCAAACCGGAGGGGTGACGGAGATCGGAGATCAGCGATCGGCGATCGCAGACGAACAGGCCGGCATCCAAGTGGTTGCCGGCCTGTTCGTTGCGATCTCCGATCTCCGATCTCCGTTCTCCGATCTCTGGTCACGGTTTCGCTTCCGCCGGGATCTGGTATCGCAGCAGGCGGATTCCGCCCGGGAAGTCCTCACCGATCACGATCTCGCCGTCGGCCACGCCGAGGGCGGTGCCATAGCTCGGGACGGTGACGCTCAGCAACCAGCCGGTGGTGTCGGCCACCTGGAATGAGCGCACCGAGTCGAGGGCGGGAGCGCTCTTGAAGAGCCACACCCGGCCATCGCGATCGGCGAAGGCGCGCTCGAACGGCGGCTTGATCAGCGCGAACTGCAGCATCGACTGGCTGGGACGCTGGTCCTCGGGAAATTGCCGCAGGTAGAGCTGCCGGTCGGTCTCATTGATCGGGATGATCGCGTCGGGCAGCGGCCGGGTATGGCGCGCCTCGCCGCCACCCGGCGGGAACCAGTACACCTGGTTGGTGTTGACTCGTGCCAGCCACACCGTCCCGTCGCGCAGTACCCCCCACCGATCGCGGCCCGACAGCGCCCGCATCTGGAGCACCATCCGGCCGCCCTGTTCCACCTGGGCCAGGTCGGGCGGGGCGAGCCGCACCACGGTATCGAATCTGGTGAGCAGCGGGTCGGCCCGGACCACCGCGCCGCTATCGGTCACCCCACGTCCGTCGGGCCCTGGCGGTCCGGTCACCTCGAAATACCACTGCCCGGCCGCATCGCGGGCCCTGGGGAAGGCCCCGCGCAGCGCATCCGGTGTCGGCACGGCGTCAACCCGCTGTCCCCCGGGAAGCCAGGCGGTGACCCGGCGCAGCCCGAAGTCGGCGATCCACATCGTGTCGGCGGCGCCGAGCAGCCCGGAAGCGCCCGGGACCTCATCGGCGGTGATCCCCGGATATGGACCGAGGCTGTCGTGATCGAAGTCGGCGACCATCACCGACATCTCCTGGGGTCCGAGCAGCACCCAGCTCCCGTCGGGGCGGCGGACCATGTCGGAGACATGGACCACCGGGGCGATCAGCGTGTCGGCCGGTGAGGTCACGGCGAAGCTGGGGGGTGGTGGCTTGGGGCCACCACCGCAGGCAGCAGCCGCCAGCATCGGGAAGAGGACGAGGCGTCGCATGCCGGAAAGATACTCCGGATCCGACGCCCCGTGTCCCGCGGCGGCTACTGGAGCAGCGTCGGGGTGACCACCAGGATCACCGTGTCGCCAGTCGCCTCACGGGTGCCGCTGCCGAGCACCACGGTGCGGCCGAGGGGGGCCGTGATCGTTGTCTCCACGATCTTGTTCCCCGGCATGATCGCCCGCATCATGTTGGTCGCCACCGACGCGGAGTCCCGTGGGGCCATGTCGGCAGCCATGAGGCCCACCTCGAGCGAGACCGTCGCCGCAGACTCGTCGTTCCAGTCGTGCAGGGAACCCGAGACCAGGAAGCGACCATCATCGCCGCTCATCGTCACCGCAAAGTCCGCCCCGGCCTGGGCACTGACGGCACCGCGGGCAATCAGTCGTGCGCCGGAAATCCCCAGGGTTCGCCGCAGCGCGGACTGGACATCCTGCAACCCGGCCTCATCACTCGGCTGATTCGCGGGCTCGATCAGCTCGAATCGCAGCACCACCGTCGGGGTGGCCTTCGGCACGTCGATGATCCGGAGCACCGAATCGACACTGGCCAGGTTGCGCGCGGTCCCACGCACGGTGATCGCATGGCCGATGCTCTCGGGCGCGTACACGCCACCGCCCTCGGCGTCCACGTAGGGCCCGATCAGCTGCACCACCTGGTTCGACCAGAGATGATGCAGGATGTACGTCCGCGTCTGCAGCGTGGCCGCAGCGCCCTGCGCGGCAAGTGCCGTCGGGGCGACAACCAGCGCCGCCACGGCGGCCAGATGATGAATGCGCATCGTGAGATTCTCCTTCTCGGAAGTCAGTTGAGCCAGATCACGGTGATCCCGGTTTCGGCATCGGGACGGACCGTGCGATTCACGTCATCGGACCTGCCGATCGCGCCCCCGCTGGTGGCACCACGAGCCGCCGGGACGGCCGGCTGCGGCCGGGCTCGGGAGGCGACCGCCAGTTGCCGCGCCGGTCGCGCTGCGATCGCGGTGGCAGGCGTGGCGCGGGTGGCGGTGATCGCCGCTGGCACCACCGGGACCGGCGCCCGATCACCGCGCTCGGTCGCACGAGCGAACGCCTGACTGCCTCCCACCGGGGGTGTCGGCGCGACCGGGTTTCGCGACGCCACCGTCGCCGGTGGTGGCGTCGGAGTGGCGACTGGTGCCGGCACCGCCGCGGTCTCGACCACCGGTGGCGCGATCGGCACCACCGGCCCGGCCGGTTCACGGCGCGACAGCACCACCAGCACCGCCGTGGCTACGGCACCAAGCACCAGCAGTCCGTTGCGGCCGCGGTGGGGTCGTGCCGAGCGCGCCGCATCGGTGCGCACCGCCACAGCGAGTTGTGCCGTGTCGGCCAGCAGACGCTCGGCGACCGCGCGGCACCGCCGACATCCGCCCAGGTGGTGGACCAACGGTGAGTCGGCGGTGCGGTCGAGTTCCGCCGCATCCGCGGCCAGCAGCATTTCTAGTGCATCGTTGCACGTCATGACCAGTACTCCTTGAGCAACTCGGGATGCTCGGCGAGCATCCGCAACCGGATCGTGCGACGGGCACGCGCCAGCAGCACCCGGGCAGTCGATGGGGCGATCCCCAGCGCCGCCGCCGCGTCGGCGGTCGGCATCCCCTCGAGGTCGACCCGATCGAACACCGCGCGCTCGCGGCGGGTGAGCGAGCGCCGATGATGGCGAACCAGGTCGGCCATCGCCCGGGCATCGAGGGCGTCGGCACCGGGCGGGGCGACCGAGGAGGCGAGTTCGCCGCGATACTCCGCCAACAGCGCGGCCCGGCGGAGCGCCGTCCGGCGCCGGTCGAGGGCGACATTGCGCGTCAGGCGGTAGAGCCAGCTGGTGAAGCGGCTGCGCCCCTCGAAGGTGTCCACCCGGTCTTGCAGCCGCAGCAGCACCAGTTGTGCGACGTCATCGGCCTCGTCGGGGTCGCCGGTCATCTGACCCGCCCAACGGCGGACCTGGCCCAGGATCCGGGCGGTCAGGTCGGCGAACGCTCCGCCATTTCCCCGGCCCGAGTCCCGGGCCAGCTGTCGCAGTTCGTCGTCCGCTCGGGGGTCGTTGATCGTGGTCTCCAGGGTCATCACGCCGATGGGACGGCACCAGCGCCGGAATCGCTTACGCCCGACCGGGGTGCAACCCCCCACACCGTCGGGGCATCACAAGGGAAGAGCGGATGAGCGGCGGTGGAGGAGTGCCATGGTGGTCCTGCGACTCGAAGACAATGAACACACCTTCCTGATCCTCGATGATCAGGGGCGGCCGATCGGCCGGGTGCACCACACCGCCTACCCGCTCGATCAGCTACCGCCGGATGACACCGTCTTCCTCGAGCCGGAGCCCCGGTAGCAGCGGGGCGTCAGCGCCGTGGTGCCAACCCCACCCGGCCCGTGACCCAGGCCACGATCGTGTCCACCACGTCGGGCCTGAGGTCGCGTGACGGCAGCGTCAGGTAAAGTCCGGGGTCGCCGACCGAGTCGGCCAGGAAGAGGTGGTCGGTGTCCGCGAAGCGCCGGACGGTGACCGGCGCACCCCGGCTCCGGAGGGCGCTCGCCAGCTCGTCGGCCTGCGACACCACCACCTGGCGGTCGGTGGTGCCGTGGAGCACCAGCGCGGCGACGTCGAGCCGGCGCGCCACCCGCGAGGGGTCGAAGGCCAGGAAATAGGCCAGCGGCTTCGATCCGCGACCCAGCGCGGCGATCAACCGGGCCGCCTCGTTGAGCAACGAGTCGGCCACCACACCGCGACGGTCGGCCGGCAGGTCGCGGACGAACCGTCCCACACCGTAGCGCTGTTGCTCCGCCACGATCTCCTTTCCCGGACGACTCGATCCCGCCAGCAGCACCAGCAGCGAAACCGGAGCTCCCCGGGCCGCCGCCTGCATCGCCACCAATGCTCCCTCGCTGTGCCCCAGCATCCCGAGTCGCGTGGCGTCGAGCCGCGGATCGGCAGCCAGCCACGCCACCGCGGTCCGCGCATCGTCGGCGAGGTCGGCGATCGTCATCTCGCCGTAGCTGCCACCGGAGCCACCGACCCCACGATCGTCGAGCCGCAGGGTGGCGATCCCGGCCCGTGCCAGGGCACCGGCCAGCTCGCGCAGGGGACGATAGCCGCTCATCGTCCCCCCATCCCGATCCTGGGCTCCCGAGCCCGACAAGAGCAGCAGCGCCGGATGGGGTCCGCCTCCGTCGGGAAGGGTGAGCGACCCGGCGAGGGTGACCCCGTCGCGCACGGTGAGTCGCGCCTCCTCGGCATGGAACGGCGCACCGCGATCGGCGAAGTAGTCGGTGGGAATCGGCGGCCAGGGGAGCGCGAGGGTGGCGGCCTCCAGCGGCACGTAGCGCAGCGGGTCGCTCCCGTCGGTCGAACGGGCGCCGGTCACCCGTCCGGATCGGTCCCTCGCCACCACAAGATCGTGCCAGGTCACGTGCGTCGCCACGGAATCGCCGCCGGCCGGGACGATCTGCAGCGTGTCGGGAATGACCCCGGTCGGCCCGACCACCAGCACCGGCAACCGGATCGGCTCCTCGAACCGCCGCGGGATCCCGGCGCGCAGCAATCGCCGCTCGAGCAGCGCGAGCGACGCCGAGAAGAAGGCCACGGTGCCGGGCGGGACGGTGAGTCGCTCGGACACCTCGCCGGTGACCGCGTCGCGGACCGTGGCCACGTCGCCCAGCACGACGACCTCGTGCGAGAACGACAACCCGGCCACCCCATCGGGGGCCGGATCGTAGGAGGTGAACGCCAGGCGTTCGGTACCGCTTTCGGGATCGGTGTCGGCCAGCAGGTGGAACCACGGCCAGCCGTCGCGGGTGATCAACACCTCGGTGCGCTCGCCCCGCTCGATCCACCGTTCCATGGCGACCGTGTCGCCGTCGGCCTCGACCAGCGCGAAGCCGCGTCGAACCGGTGACTGGGACGACAGCAGCGCGGGAAGCAGCAGGAGCCACCCTGGGAAGCGGACCATGAAGAGAATATCGATGGATATCGTCTATCGTCTATCGTCTATCCTCAGAAGTCCTTCCGCGCGAAGCTCCGTCGCGCCAGCCACAGCGGGCCGACCAGCCAGGCGGTGAGCACCACCGCGAGCACCGCCCGACCCGCGGTGGCGCCGAGCGCGCGACCCAGCACCGCACCGGTGTAGCCAAGCATCGCCGCGGCGTCGGAGCCGAGCAGCAGCAGCACCCGGGCGATGTCGAGTGGGTTGAGGGCCAGGAGCGCCAGCATCGGGGTCTCGACCGGCCGATCGGCGAAGAGCATCGCCACCACCAGCACCAATCCATCCCAGAGCACCGCCGCCACCAACCAGGCCGCCAGGGCCACGCCGAGCGCGCGCACCCGGTCGTCGATGCGCAGCGCGATCACGAACGCGAGGGCGTTGCTCACCAGGGCCAGGGCCACCGCCGCGAGCACCACGCCCGGGAGCATCGACATTCCCGGGGTGAAGAGCATCCGATGCCAGGCGAACGGCGCCACCAACCCGACCACCAGCGCGCCCACCAACGGCAGCACGGCGGCGGCCCACAACCGGGTGAAGAGCCGGCCGCGGGTGACCGGCTGGGCGAGCAGCAACTCGGTGAGCTCACGGCCGTCGTGCACCTGCAGGGTGCCGAGTACCAGCCCGGCAAGCGGCGTGATGATCAGCACCACATCGAGGAGCGACACCAGCGCGGTGCTGCCACCGCCGCTGAACCGGATCAGCAGGTCGCCGATCAGCGCCAGCAACATCGCAAGCACGAGGGTGCCGCGTGCCCGGATCACCACACGACGGAGCGAGCCGACCACGGCAGTCATGCCGCCTCCAGGCTGGGCATCCCGCTCAGCAACCGGGTGATCGCCCGCTCGAGCGAACTGGCGCCGGTCTGCCGCTTGAGGACCGCGGCCTCTCCCTGCCAGGCCGCGCGACCCTCCGACAGGAAGAGCACCCGGTCGGCGAGCTCCTCGAGTTCCGGCAGCACGTGGGAGGTGATCAGCACGGTGCACCCGGCCTCGCGCTCGGCAATCAGGCGGTCCTTGAACACCCGGCTGCCCACCGGATCGAGCCCGGCGGTCGGCTCATCCAGCACCAACAGCGCGGGACGGAAGGCGAGCGCCAGTACCGCATTGACCCGTTGCCGCGTGCCGCCCGAGAGTACCCCGAGCGGCCGGTCGAACTGGTCCCCCAGCTCGAACGCCTCGGCCAGGGAGAGATCGGGGACGGCATCCCCGCCCCGGATCGCCTGCAGCATCGCGAGCAGGTCCCGCCCGCTCTGGTGGGCTGGATACCGCACGATCTGGGGCATGTATCCGATCCGCGCCCGATACGACGGATCGCGGCCGATCGGCGTGCCGTCGAAGGTGATCCGGCCATGGTCCGGGCGCGCCAGACCGAGGAGCAGCTTGAGCAGCGTGGTCTTGCCGGCACCGTTGGGCCCCACCAGGGCGGTCACCGCACCAGGCGGCACCGTCGCATCGAGTTCCTGCAGCACCGACCGCCGACCGAACCGCTTGGAGACCGCCTCGAATCCGATCATGCGCCACCCGCCGTGGCCGGGTGCATCAGCGGTGCCGGATCGACCACCTGGTCGGGCGTCAGCACCGGGATCGCCCGCTCCGCGGCGTCGAGCAGCCGGACGAAGAGCGTGCGCTGCAGCATCAGCGCCGGCTCGGCCCGCGCCACCAGCAGCGAGAACAGCCGCACCGGGTGGTGGGGCACGTCGCCGCGTCCGTCGTGGTCGAGATCCCAGCCGCGGTACGCCTGCCACCAGTTGCCCGCGAAGCGGGTCCCCCGCCCGCGCGAGTTGACGACCACATCGAAGGCATTCTCGGCGAAGGAGTTCGCCGCGAAGGTCGCGTCACTGGTGCTCCCCAGCAACCGCACCGCGGTGCCATTGGCGTCGAAGCGATTGTGGCGCACCATGGCACGCTCGGCCCCGTCGGCCACCAGGGCGCTGGTGTTGCGGGCGAAGGTGTTGCCCTCGAGCCGCACGTCGACGATGTCCTTGAGCAGCAGCCCGTAGGCACTGGGTCCACGGTTGTCGAGGAACCGGTTGGCGGCCAGCGCCACGTCGCGCGAGTACATCACCGCGACCCCGGTGCCATTGTCGGCGAAGGTGTTGTCGAGGTAGGCCGACGAATCGGAAAACATGAAGTGCAGCCCGTAGCGCATGTTGTCGCGACTGACGTTGCCCTGCACCGTGGCGTGCCGGGTGAACTCGAAGTAGATCCCGTCACGGTGGCCGCGCACGGTGTTGCCGCGAATCACCAGGTGCGCCGAGCCCCAGCTGTGGATCCCGTTGCCGGTGGTCACCTCGCGGCCGGGATGGCCGGTGATCACGTTGTCCGCGACGAGGCAGTGGTCGGTCTTCTGGAGATACACCGCGAAGAAGGTCTCGTCGAAGCGGTTGCCGATGATCGCGCAGTCGGCCACCTCCTCGACCCGGAGCGCGGCCCGGTCCTCGAGATATGACGTGCCGGTGTGACGAAAGCCGAGTCCCCGCACGGTCACGCCGTCGGCCGCGATCACCAGGGAGCCGTGAGCACCCTCGCCGTCGAGCACGGCACCGGGCAGGCCGACCAGCACGATCGGCACCGAGACCCGGATGAGCGGCTCGGCATAGATGCCGGCCCGTACCAGCACGGTGTCGCCGGCGCGGGCCACGGCGACCGCGTCGCCCACTCGCCGCCAGGGCCCGTCGGGCGAGACGACGAGGGTCGCCTGCAACGCCAGCGCGGCGAGCAGCAGCGTGGTCATCGCCCGACGCCCACCGGGAGTCCCGGCGCCGGCAGCCCTGCACCCGCCACCACCACTTGCAGGGAGTCCCAGCCGATCGCCCCGGCCGGCGCAGCGGCACGGCGGCCGGCCACCCAGCCGCCGGCCATCGGTGAGCCGGCGACATCCTGCCGGAACGCCGCGTCGGCCACCGCGATCAGGGTCCCGTCGGCGGCATCGGTGACCCAGGCCTCGCGCGGCGCGACGTCTTCGGCCGCGACCCATCCGGCCAGGCACTCGATCGAGTCGAAACGCACCGTGCGGCCCCCGGCATCGATCGCCGCCGCCGCATGCCGGGCATCGCTGATGATCATCCGGCAGAAGCGGCACTGATCGACATCGAACGTGATCACCGGTGCCGCCGGGACGCAGCCGGCGAGGAGCAGCACCGCGAGCAACCGGGTGCGCATCGTCACGCCACCCGCACCCGGCGCCGGTCGGCCACCAGCACCAGCGCCCCCGCCGCGAAGGCGATTCCGAGCAGCGCCGCGCCGGCTCCCGGCCACGCGGTGGCGGTGAAGTTGAGCAACTGCTTGCTGCCGACCAGTGGCGGTTGGTAGGTCATCCCCGGCACCACGATGATCGCGTTCTCACGATCGAGGTTGTGGCCGTAGTCGTATTCCCAGCGCCAGAAATCCCAGAGGCCGACCCCACCCAGCAGCACGAACGCCACCATCCAGGCCATCAGCGCGCGGCGTGCCCCCCGCCAGGCGATCAGCACCAGCCCGGCGGCGAGCGTCAGCAGGATCCACGGCATGTAGCGCAGTTCGGGAATGCTGTCGGGTGCGATCACCTTCATCCCGATGTAGTGGTTGAGGCCGTTGATGCTCTGCAGGTCGCTCGGCCGGATGCCGCGAACGGTGTGGGCCAGGATCCGCAGTCCCAGCCCCTCGGGGTACTGCGGGGCGATCAGGCGCACCTCCCACAGCGGGAGCACGATGGCACCCAGCACGGCCACGGCGGCCGCGGCGAGCAGGAGGCGCGCCCGGTTCGTCATCTCACTCGCCTCCCGCCGCGCCGTGTTCATGGCCGGCCATCGCCGCCGCCTGCACCGGCTTGTCGCCCGCCTCGGCCTTGAGCGGCACGCCGCTCCCGCGGGCGCTCACCCGCACGTAGCCCTGCATTTCCTGGTGCAGCGCGCTGCAGAAGTCGGTGCAGTAGAAGGGGTAGATCCCCACCCGCTGCGGCACCCAGGTGAGCGTCCGGGTCTCGCCCGGCGCGAGGATCAGTTCGCTGGTGCGCATCCCCATCACCGCGAAGCCGTGCAGCACGTCCCAGTCCTGCTCGATGTTGGTCACGTGGAACTTGACGGTATCGCCGACCTCGATCCCCTCGAGCACGTCGGGGGTGAACCGGCTGCGCATCGCGATCAGCTTGACGTGCACCGTGCCGCCCTGCCGTGCGATCCCGGTCTCGCTCGGCCCGCGCGCCACGTACGGGTTCCGGTTGTCGGCGATCAGGTAGGTCTTCACCTGGCGGTCGCGGATCATCTCGGCCGGGATCGCCTGGGCATAGTGGGGCTCGCCCTGGGTCGGGAAGTCGAGCAGCAACTGCATCTTGTCGCCGCTGATGTCGATCAGCTGCGCCGACTGCGCCAGCTCCGGCCCGGTCGGCAGGTAGCGATCCTTGGTGATCTTGTTGAGGGCCACCACATACTTGCCCCACGGCTTGCGCGAATCGCCGCCGGGAATCATCAGGTGCCCGATCGAGTAGTAGACCGGCATCCGGTCCACCACTTCCCAGGTCCCCAGCTTCCACTTGACGATCTCGGAGGAGATGAACATCGAGGTGTAGGCGTAGCCTTTCCCGTCGAACTCGGTGTGCAGCGGGCCGAGCCCGGGCTTCTGCACCTCACCGGCGATCACGGCGTCGTACTTGAGCACCGGGATCCCGTCGACATCCCCGTCGAATGCCTTGTCCTCGATCGCCTTGAGCATCTTGGTCGCCGAATGCACCGGGATCACCGTCGCCAGCTTGCCGCCGGCCACGATGTACTCACCGGTCGGATCGACGTCGACGCCGTGCGGTGACTTGGGGGTCGGCAGCAGGTAGACCAGCCCGGGACAGGCCGCGGGATCGAGCACCGTCACGGTGTGCTTCGCCTCGCTGGTGGCGATCCGGGTCACCGGGTCGAGGACGTTGTGCCGGTAGTCCACCGGCATCGCCCGGCCCTTGCCGTCCTTGACGCACTGCTCGGCGAGGTGCCAGTTGAGCGCCGCGACGTAGTCCTTGTCCTTCCGCGAGGCGTTCAGCTCGAGCATCGTGTGCGCCTGCTCGGTGTTGTACGAGCTGAAGAAGAACCAGCCGTCGCTCGGCCCCTTGCCGGCGTGCCCCAGGTCGTAGTCGAAGCCGGGCATCAGCACCTGGAAGGCGACGTCCATCTTGCCGGGCTCGTCGGCACGGATGAAGGTGAACACGCCCTTGAAATGATCCTGGTACTCGGCGATCGGCACGTCGGCGTTCGGGATCGGCACCGAGAAGCGCATCGCCGAGACGATGTACTCGGTGTTCGCGGTGGTGAACGGCGACGCGTGGTTGCCAGCGGTGTTGGGGATCTCGAGGATCTCGTCGGTCTCCATCCGGGTCAGGTCGATCCGGGCCACCCGCGGCGTGTTGTTGGCGTTGATGAACACCCAGCGGCCATCGGGGATGCCGTCGGTCTGCGACAGTTCGGGATGGTGCGCATCGTCCCACGCGAGGGAACCCCACGACGTCTCCAGCATCGCCTTGGTCTCGTCGGTGAAGCCCCAGCCGTTCTCCGGGTAGAGCGAGAACACCGGGATCGTCTTCAGCAACCGGCCCGACGGCAGCCCGTAGACCGTCATGTTGCCGCTGAAGCCGCCCGACATGAAGGCGTAGAACTCGTCGTACGACCCGGGAGCGACGTAGACCTTGCTGGCGGCGTCACCTGCCACCAGGGCGCCGGGCTTGGCGCCGCCACCGCAACCCGCCATGAGGGCGGCGGCGATCAGCGGCAGGATCAGGCGGTGGTTCATGAGGTTCCTCGCGCGTTGGTGCCCCTCGCGGGGCGGAACACCGTGCCGACGGTCCCCCCGCCGGCTCCGTGCCCCGCCGCAGTCCTGGCGGGCACGGTTGCAGTCTCGCCCCCGGCACCACACCGCGCCGTGACGGTTGTCACAGGAGTCCTGAGTCGTGAGTCCTGAGGCGTGAGGGCTCCCTTGGCGACTCTCCCGTTCCGGAACCCTCAGGACTCAGGACTCAGGACTCCGGTACTCACGACTCACGCCTCCTCCGCACCCGACGGCTCAGCGCCATCACCGCCGCCGCCAGGCCGGCCACCTGGAGTGTTCCGCCGGCCACGATCACCGCCGCCCAGCCGCTCCGCGGCGCCCCGATCGAGACCGCTTCCCCCACGGCGCGCGCCGCCGTCCCGAGGGTGAGGCCCCACCAGGCCGCCGTCGCGGCCGCCACCGATGCCGGGGGCTGGTCGCCGACCGGTCGCGGGAAGAGCCACCACGCCACGCCGATGATGAGTTCCATCACGGCGCCGACCAGGATCAGGTGGGTATGGGCGCTGATCACGCCGCGCGTCGGCCAGCTCCCGCCGAGTTCGCGCCGCACCAGCAGGACCAGCCCGAGCAGGACCCCAGTGAGCAGGAACGCCGCTGCGGTGACGAGGTATCGCCGGGTCAGTGGCGACATCGGTCAGTGGGGAGCGGTGGGAAGCGGCCGCGCTGCGGGCAGCCGCGACGGCGTCGGCACGGCGTGGTCGAGGGTGCGCCAGAGATTCCAGGCGAAGGCCCAGGTGCCCAGCGCCGACGCGATGCCACCGATGGCGAGCAGCGGCCCGCCCAGCAGTGGCCGCGTCACCCGGCACACGAACCCGGCCACCATCAGCGCCAGGCCGACGTTGGCCACCCACAGGTGGAGGCGGGCCAGCAACGGCGAATGGAGCGTCGCCATCGTGAATCGCGGGATCACGTGGTAGGCGACACCGGCGATCATCATCGTGACGAAGCCGAGCAGCACCATGTGGGCATGCGCGGGCCGGTAGACGACCCACGCGGGATGCATCGCGATCGCGGCACCGAAGGCGGTCCCGGCCACCAGCCAGCCGAGCGCCGAGCGCAGGAACCCCGAAACGTAAGATTCCATCTCAGCAACAGGTGCAGTTGGCGGTCACGGTGCGCACCTCGAGGACCAATCCGTCGCCGCCGGCCGTGACGGCATGGGGCCGATCGGCGTCGAGCTGGAACCGGGTGTCGACCTGGAGGAGACGCGGCGGCACCCCATCGACCACGAATGTCCCGCTCCCCTCCAGCACCAGAAACTCGAGCCGGGCCGGGTTGCGATGGGCAGGGAGCGACTGGCCCGGGGTGAAGGTGAGTCGGAATCGGCGCCCGGTGGCGTCGACCTGCAGGTCGGAAACGACCGGACGGTCGGCGGATTCGGCGGAGTGGATCGGGGCAGCATCAGGCATGGCCAGTCCTCGTTGGGGTCGTCCCCACGATCGCCAGCGTCGCCACCGCGGTCCGTGACGCTTGTCACAACCCTTCCGGCGGCGTTCATTCGATCCGATGCCCGATCTCGTCGCCCTCCTCCGAGCCGTGCCGCTCTTCGCCGAACTCGATGACCGCACCCTGGCCGCACTCTCCGCCCGGTGCGTCCCGCGGGTGGTGGGCGAGGGGTTCGTGTTGTTCCGCGCCGGTGACCGCTGCACCGGGCTCTACCTGGTGGTCGAGGGGAGGGTCCGCGTCTATCGCGCCTCGCCCGACGGCCGTGAGCAGACGCTCGCGGTCGAGGGTCCCGGGCGCCCGGTCGCCGAGCTGCCGATCGTCGACGGCGGCAGCTACCCGGCGAGCGCCGTGACGACGGCACCCTCCCGGCTGATGTTCCTGCCGCGTCCCGAGTTCGAGCACGCCTTCCGGACCGATCCCGACATGGCCGCCGCCATCGTCCGGGCACTGGGACGCCGGCTGCGACACCTGGTCCAACTGATCGAGACGGTCGCCTTCCGGGATGTGGCGGCGCGCCTGGCGATGCTGCTCGCCGACTACGCCGAACGCGACGGTTCCCCGGAGGGCGATGGCATGGCGCTGGTGTTGCCGCGCACCCAGGACGAGCTCGCCACCGAGATCGGCACCGCGCGCGAATCGGTGTCGCGCGCCCTCAAGCAGCTCCGCGGCGCGGGATTGGTGCGCGCCCGCAAGGGGAGTCGCCTGGTGCTGGCGTCACCCGACCGGCTGCGGAGCTGGGCCCGGGGAGAGGGGAAATGAGACTTCCGTCACGGCGGCGGTCCGGCCCCCGGGCGATGCTGCAGTCGTGAGCACCGATTTCGATCCTGCCCTGGTCACGGAACTCGATGTCCGGGATCTCATCGCTGCCGGCCACGAGCCGCTCCGGATGATCATCGAGCGCGCCGTCGCCCTGCCGGCAGGCGGTGTGCTGCACGTCCGCTCGCCCTTCGAGCCGGTGCCACTCTTCGAGCTCATGACCCAGCGCGGCTTCACCTGGCGGAGCAGCCAGTTCGGCGAACAGGACTGGTCGAGCTGGTTCTGGCGTGCCGACCACCCTCCGGCACCGGCGCGCGAGGCCCCCGACCGGATCGGCCTGCCGGTTCCGGACGGGGTGGTCGACCTGCGAGCGATGATGCCGCCGGAGCCGCTGCTCTGGATCCTGCGCTGGACCGCCGAGGCCCAGCCCGGCCAGCAGTTGCGGGTGATGCTGCCGTTCTTCCCCACCCCGCTCCCCGACCTGCTGGCCACCTCGGACTGGACGGTGACGACCGAACTCGAGCGGGAGGACGGCGTGGTGGTGAGCGTCGAGAGCAGAGATCAGTGATCGGAGATCGGAGCAAGGCATGGTCGGCCGCCATCACCGATACTCCGATCACTGATCTCCGATCTCCGATCGCTGCTAGGGCACCGGCTGCAGCGTCTCCGGCACGCTGATCCGTCCCAGCACGTTGGCATCCGCGCCATACCAGATTGTCCTGGTCGGCGCATGGAACACCATGTTGCGGATCGTGTTCCGCTCACCGGCACCGATGGCCTGGTTGACGACGAAGTCGCCGCGCGCCGGGTCGAACGCCACCAACCGGTTGGGCTGTGGTCCGGTCTCCACGTACCAGAGCCGCCCCTTGTCGTCGGAGGTCATCGCATAGGGCCGCGCCGCGGTTCCGCTCGGCGACGGGAACTCGGTCACCGTGCCGGTGGCCGGATCGAGTCGACCCAGAAAGCCGCGAGTGTAATCGACATACCAGATCGTCCGACCATCGGCGTCGAGCGCGATCCGCCGCGGCCTCGCCCCTGGATCGGGGAGCGGGTACTCGCGGAGCGTCAGCGTCGCCGGGTCGATCATGGCGATCTTGTTGCTGCCGAATTCGCAGAAGAACGGCCGTCCCCGCGCATCCACCACGATCCCGTACGGTCGGGTGTTGCCGCCGACCGCGATCAGGTCGATCCGACCGCTGGCCATGTCCAGACGCCCGACACGACCAGCCGCCTGGGCCGTGAAGTAGATGTGCCCCTTGCCGTCGAAGACCAGCGTGTGGGGATCACGCACGGTCGGATCGGGCATCGGGTAGCTGGTGACGCGCTTGGTGGCCGGATCGTAGCGACCGATCGTCCCGTTGGCGTTCCCGCTGAACCAGACCCTGCCCTGGGGATCGACGATCTGGTTGTGCGGCAGCGTTCCCTGCTCCAGGTCGACCCGCTCGAAGCGCGAGGTGCGCGGATCAAGGACCGCGAGGTAGTTGCCGACCTGGCCCACGAACCAGACGCGGCCGTCGGGCGCCACATACGGATCGCGGGGCCTGCTGTTCGGCCAGGGGACGTCCCACTCGCGCACCGCCGGCGTGGCATCCTGCCCGGCCAGGGAGGGCGGCGGGAAGAGCAACAGCATGGGGGCCGCGAAGGCGGCAAGCAGGATTCGGCGCATCGGGCACTCCGGGTGTGGTGGTCCCCCGAACCTACGGTCGATACCTGCTGTGGGTGACGAGGCCCAGGCTGGTGCCGAGCCGCGGCTTGAGCCGCGGAACGGGGCACTCAGCCAGCCTCGGCGAGCAGCTCCTCGAGGTCGAGCGGCTCGGTCACCAGGGCGTAGCCACCATCCGCCGTCCGGGGCCACTCCTCGCGCGGCCGGTCGGTGTACAACTCGATCCCGTTCTGGTCGGGGTCGCGCAGATAGATCGCCTCGCTCACGCCATGATCGGCCGCACCATCCAATGGGATCCCCGCCTCGAGCACCCGGCGCGCTGCCCGAGCCAGGTCACCCCGAGTCGGATAGCGGATCGCCACGTGATAGAGGCCGGTGCTGCCGCGCGGCGGTGGGTCGCCGCCACGCGATTCCCAGGTGTTGAGTCCGATGTGATGGTGGTAGCCGCCGGCGGCGACGAACGCCGCCTGGTTCCCCATACGGGCCATCACCTCGAAACCGAGGACGCCGTGGTAGAACGCCAGGGCCCGGTCGAGATCGGCCACCTTGAGGTGGACGTGACCAACGTCGACTCCCGCGGGGATGGTGTAGTCGGGCATGGGGTGAAAGGTGGATGCTGAACGGTGAATGGTGAAGGGGCAGGACGACAACACCCCATTCACCATTCCCCATTCACCATTCCCCATTCACCATTCCCCATTCACCATTCCCCATTCACCATTCACCATTCACTGGTCACCCGTCGTCCAGCACCACTCACGTGGCGGCGAGATGCCGTTCCAGCATGTCGAGGCAGCCGTTCCAGCCAGCCAGATGGTTCTCGGCCGACTCCACCGTGGCGAACGGGCCATGCCTGAGGCGGATCCGGGTGCCGTCGCCAGTACCGGTCAGGTCGATCTCCACCAGCGAATCCGGCATCTCGGTCCCCTCCCATCGCCAGCTGTAGCTGATTCGTTGGCCAGCGACAACTTCGCGATAGACGCCGACGGCCGTCATCTGGCCGCCGGGGGTCATCATCTGGATTCGATAGGCCCCGCCGGGCCGCACGTCGGCGTCGAGCCGCTCGACCTGGCAACCCTCCGGTGCCATCCAGCACCGCATCTGGTCGGGCTCGGTCCACGCCGCCCAGACCAGGTCGGGTGAGGCTGCCACCTGCCGGCTGATCTCGAACTGCTCGGTGCTGCTGGTCGTCATGGTCTCTCCGGGGTGGGGCGCGCGGGAGTCTCCACCCCGTCACGCGATTCGACATGGCGGGCGAGTCGGTCGAGCCCGCCCTCCCAGAACACCCGCTGGTTGGTGAGCCAGTCGAGTGCCGACTGCAGCGGCTCCGCGGCGAGGGTGCAGCGGGAGAGCCGGCCATCACGCTGACGCTCGACCAGCCCTGCCCGCTCGAGGACACGGAGATGCTTCGAGATCGCCGGGCGAC
This sequence comes from uncultured Gemmatimonadales bacterium, assembly GCA_963847895.1. GTDB lineage: Bacteria > Gemmatimonadota > Gemmatimonadetes > Gemmatimonadales > GWC2-71-9 > Palsa-1233. Next base: position 223,126 of record CAWKBO010000009.1, on the reverse strand, counting down.
TGATCCGGTATGGCTCGGCGATCTCCCCCACGGTCAGCTCCCGGTCACCCAGCCGCTCGAGGATCGAGCGCCGGGTGGGGTCGCCGAGCGCGCCAAAGACCGCATCGAGTTCCACACTACTGGTAACCATGTGGTTACCATAACTGCGCCGACTGGATGGCGTCAAGTCGGCGATGGCGGTCCCGAGGGCACCGATTATTGATATATTGATCTAGATCTTTACTATATCAACGTGATTCCTATCTTCTTGTATGGTCTCACACCAACACGATCCGATCATCGACCGGCTGGTGGCCGGCCTCGATCGTGACCAGCCGATCCCTGCCTACCACCAACTCGCCGCCATCATTCGGTGGGAGATTGCCGAGGGGCGACTGCCGATCGGGGTACTGTTGCCGCCGGTCCGGGTCATCGCAGCCGCTGTGGACCTCAACTACCACACCGTCAGGCAGGCCCTGGGCGAACTCGAGGCGGAGGGGGTCATCACCCTGCGGCGCGGTCGTGGCGGGCGGGTGGTCCGGGCCCCGGGCGATCCGACAGGGTGGTCTCCGGGTCGCGGCGGTGAGGTGGGGACGTCGGTCCCTCGGGTCTGGGTGGTGGCGGCCTCACTGGGGCAGGGGGCCCGCCTCGCCGAGCGCCTGGCGGCGCAGTGGCGAGTGGCGGCGATTCCCTACCCCGCCTGGGCAGCCGCTCCCCCACCCGGACCGATCATCAGCACCGGCGTACAGCCCGACCGATGGGGCCGCGAGGCCGATCTGCACCCGGTGGCCCTGATGATCGATCAGGCGACGGTGGCGATGATTCGCCGGAACGCGACGCTGCTTGGGTCGGACCGGGTCACCCTGGTGGCGGAGACCGACGATGAGGGCCACCCCCTCGCCGACTTGATGCGACAACTTCCCCGGGTGGGGCTCACGGTGCGCCGGGCGCAGGCTCCGGCGCTGGAACCCGGCAACCTCGACGCCTGCTTCCCTGCCGCCCATGGGAGGCTCGACTGGGGCACAAGCTGTGACCCGCGGGTGATGGCAGTGGAGTTCGGTTGGTCGCCGGGCCCGCTGGCACGGGTGGCGAGACGTCTGGGGTGGGATGAGGTCACCGGGGACCGGTGACCGGCGACGGGGGACCGGGGCCGGGGGGCGTGCCCAGCGGCGATCAGGCGTGGGCGGGCAAGGAGACCCCCTTCGCTCCGCTCAGGGCAGGCTCTGCTCGCGCCAAGCGCGAGGGCGGGGTAAAGGCGCCGGCCGGAATCGAACCGGCGAATGGAGGTTTTGCAGACCTCTGCCTTACCACTTGGCTACGGCGCCGAGGGCCGGATTCTAGCGGAAGCTCAGGGTGGGAACAACAGCGAACCGCCGTCGTCCGGCCGGACCATCACCTCCAGCATCCTCGACTCGGCGATCGAGCGCATCATGGGGCGGCGTCCCCGATGGTCGGCGCCATAGGGCCGAGCGTGATCGATGTCCCGGCGGCCGCGCCATCGATCACGACCAGGAGCTGGTCGCGGCACGACGGACAGATCCCGTGACTCATCTGGGGGAGCGCTGGTGCCTCGAACAGGTCGAGCGCATCGATCGCCGCCTCGACCTCGACCCAGCGATCGTCGTCGAGTCGGACCAGTTTGCACCAGCCGCAGAGCAGGATGGTTTCGTCACCCCGTGCGACGACTGGGTCGAGCAGCCTCACCGCCTCGCGCCGCTGCTCCTCCACGATCGTGCACCGGAAGTCCACCGCGGCATCGTCGGCCGCCCGCATGTCCATGGAGATGAGGCGGCGGCGGTCGGTGGCATCGCACCGGAACCGGAAACGGATCGGCGGGGCGCCCGCGCGGATCCGCGCCACCATGGCGTGATAGAGCTGCCGGGTCGTGGGATCCGCCAGCTGCTCCCAGAGGCTGCTGCCGAGGATCTCCGGCGGCAGCAGCCGGGCCCCGCCGTTGGCGAGCGCGAACTTGATCCAGTCATCGCCCACCACGATGAGGCGATCGTGGCGATCGATCCGGTAGCTGACCTGTTCAGCGGCGAGCGGCATGGAGGAAAACTACTGCGTATCCCCGGGACGATCCGCGTCGGTGCGGCCCCACTCCCGCGATGGACCCTTCCCGACCCGGGGCAACCGCCGCCGCCAGCCGGCGCGCCTCAGCCGCCCGGGTGGTACACCCGCTCGGTATGTCCCACCCGCTGGCTCGGGTAGAAGTACACCTCACGCAGGTCACCGTTGGCGTAGCGCTCGGCCTGGTCGTTGAAGTGCGGCGACGCCGGGTCGCCACTCTCGCCGCCGGCGGTCACCGCCCGGGCCTGCACGCTGTCGCCGAACTCGACCACCGCCACGAAGCTGTTGCCACTGGTGCCGTACCACTGCTTGGTGTTCGGGTAGGGCCGCGCCCCGAACGAGGCCAGCGATCCCCAGATCGCCGAGGTGAACGGCACCGGGATGCTGGGCGCTGCGTCGTCGAAGTGTGAGTCGATCACATCGTCGAGTCGCTGGAACCGGTTGATCTCGCCCCAGGCAGTCTGCCAGGTGCCGAAATCGGCGGTGAGCCGGTCACTCGCCGCGGCCAGCGACGCCAGCAGATCGGCGCCATCGGCGCGCCCGGCCACGTAGTCCTCCACGCGCATCCCGGCCCGGCGCGCTGCCCCCCGACCCGTCGCTCGATGTCGGTCCCCCAGTACACTGCCAGTGCCGTCGGCACCGACTCGGCGCCCCAGCGGTGATCCCACTCGCGCAGGACCGCCACCTGCTCGGCGAGCCTGGCCCGGAGCGAGTCGCTGGCCGGCAGGGCATCCCAGGCGCGCAGCAGCCCCGGCACCATGATCGCGAATGCCGGCAGCCAGCGGTCGAATGCCGCCTGGGTGAGGGTGGTCATCGTGAAGTCGCCCCGACCGGGGAGCACCTGCAAGGCGTGCTCGCCGCGCATCGATTCGGCATCGCCACGCTCGACATAGACCGGGTAGTCGGCGCGGCGCGGCGAGTCGGCCCCCGCGGCCGACCAGGGCCAGTTGTTGGAGTTGTACACCCAGCCGCTGGGCGGATTGATCGCGTTGGGGGTCTCGCTCACCGCCAGCACGCCACGGTAGTCGGTCGCCGCGATGCTGCCGTCGACCGGCCGGGTCCAGTCGAAGGTCGTGTCGCGCCGCGGGATGTAGTTGGAGTGCAGGTAGGCGATGTTCCCCTCGGCATCGGCAAAGAGGGTGTTGTTCGACGAGTTGGTGTGCAGCTTCATGATCTCGAGGAACCCGGCGAGGTTTGGCGCCTTGGTGCGCGCATACGACTGGATCAGGGCGTGCATCGGATCGTTCATCAGCGCCACGCTCACCCACTGGCTGTCGGTGGCGCGCACCACCGGACCGTGGATGGTGAAGTACGCCGTGAAGTGTCGCGACTTCATCGGGCCACCGGGGGTGCGATAGGGGACCGTGATCTCGCGGGTGGCCATCGGCAGCAGGCGGCCGTCGTGGTGGTAGTACACTCCGCTCGAACGGCGCTCGATCGCCTCGAGATACTCGTCGATGTTGTCGACCCCGCTCGAGGTGTGCATCCACCCTGCGGTGCGGTTCCAGCCCTGGTAGATGAAGAACTGCCCCCAGGTGACCGCCCCGTAGGCATCGAGCCCCTCATCGCTGGTCATCTGCAGTTCGGACCGGAAGTAGAACGAGGTGTGCGGGTTGATCCAGAGCAGCGCATGGCCATTGGCGGTCTTGGCCGGGGCGATGGCGATCCCGTTGGAGCCGCCCGGCTCGGGCGGCGGCCCGTCGCCGCTGCGGGCGCGCCGCTCGCGGCGCGCACCGCTTGACCCGCGCGCTGCGCTCGAATCATAGAACTGCCGCAGCGCGCGCCGGGCTCACCCGCTCGATGTCGCCACCGATCGACCCTTCGCTGAAGCTCAGCGCCATCCACGGCTCGAAGTGGGTGATCACCTGCGGGTGCACGCCGGGATGGGTGTGCAGGTAGAAGTTGAGCCCGTCGGCCCAGCCGTTCATCAGCGCCTTGAGCCATGCCGGGCTCTGCTGGTAGAGCATCTGCAGCGTGTCGGCATCGATGAACAGTCGCTGGCGCAGGTCGGTCCAGATCGCCGACTCCCCCTCGGCTTCGGCCAATCGGCCGAGCGACAGCAGGTAGTTGTGCTCGACCCGGTTGAAGTCGTCCTCGGCCTGGGCATAGATCATCCCGAACACGGCGTCGGCGTCGGTGGGGCCATGCACGTGGGCGATCCCCCAGTCATCGCGGGTGATCGTGACCCGGCTGGCGGTCGCCTGCCAGCGGGCCAGGTCGGTGGGGGATTGTCCGCCGAGGACCGGCGCGACAACGAGGACCGCGAGGAGCGGGATGGCAAGGCGCTTCATCGGGACTCGCTCGACGAGGATGGTTGTGCGGAGTGGTGGGCGGGATTTCCTGCCCAGCTCTCCGAAGATGACTCGCCCACCGCGATCATGCGAGGGGTGGCGCCGGGCGCCGCCAGGCCGCGGCGGCAACGGCCCAGACCGCGAGCAACAGCGCGGCCGGAAACAGCATTCTCGCCCCTTCGATGTGGAACACCACGACCAGTGGCGCGGCCAGGCCATGTCCGACGGCGCCGAGAATACCGAACCAGGCGATCACCGGCCGGCCAAGCTCGCGGGTCCGGGCACCGACCCAGATCAGGCCGATCATTGTCGCGGCGAAGAGCGGGTAGGCGACCACGGCAAGCGCCATATGCGTGGAGAGCACCGGGGTCGCAGCTCCCGCTGCCAGATGATCGGCATCGACCACGGCGGCAAGATGGAACGCCATCTCGACCGACTGCAGGGAGGCGCCAACCGCTGCCAACCTGCTCCACCGGCGCATCGCCCGATCGTGGGCCGCGACACGCCAGAACCCGAGCAGCGCCAGCGTCAGCGCCAGAAAGCCGGCGAGCTGGAGCAGGTGGGAGGGCACCCACTGGGGGTCGTGGAGCATCTCGACCATCGTCCCCCCTGGATGCAATGGGCCGCCAACCATGATCGCGAGCCCTGCCAGCGCGAGCAGCCATCGCCACCACCGATCAATCGTCATGTCGCCCTCCGAGGGATGAAGCTCTCTCCCGACTCCGACAGCGGCCGGGACTCAACCGGGATACCGGAATTGGTAACGCCCGGATCCGCTCTCGACCACCACATCGGCGCCATCCTGCCGCGCGCCACGGACTCCGACCGCCGACGCGACCGGTGAGGAGCCCTCCATCACCTGATCGAGTCGCGCACCGGGCAACCGGATCGTGGCGTGCGCATTGGGCGGCACCACCGCTGTGACCACCATCCGATCACCGTCGCGCTGCCATCCCGAGACGGCCATCCCATAGCCGGTCTCGAGTTCCGCCCGCGCCCGCGTCAGCCCACCGCCGGGATGCGGGTGAATCAGCACGTGACGGTAACCCGGCTCTGCAGGATCGAGATCGAGCCCCGCCAGCTCGCGATACATCCATTCGCCCACCGCGCCATAGGCGTAGTGATTGAAGGAGTTCATCGACACGTCCTGGAACGAACCGTCGGGGCGGATCCCGTCCCAGCGCTCCCACACCGTGGTGGCACCCCGGGTGATCGGATAGAGCCACGAGGGGTAGTCCCGCCGAAGCAGCAGCTTGTAGGCCTCGGCGAGGTGCCCGGTCGCACTGAGGGCGAAGAGCAGGTGCGGCGTGCCGAGGAAGCCGGTGGTCAGGTGGCCGAACTGGTTGACGTCATCGGCGAGGCGCTGGCCGACCTCCTGCCGGAGCGAATCAGGAACCAGGTCGAACGCCAGCGCCAGCGCGTAGGCGGTCTGGGTATTGGACGCCAACCGGCCGGTGGCGGTGAGATACTCGCGGTCGAACGCCTCCCGGATCCGCTCGAACAATTCGCGGTACTCACGCGCATCCGCATCGTGACCGAGCACCGCGGCGGCCCGTGACACCAGGTCGGCCGAATGGGCGAAGAAGGCGGTGCCGAGGAAGTCCTTGTCGGTGGTGGCGCCGGGGTAGTCGGCGGCGGTGGTGTTGAACGCCAACCAGTCGCCGAAGACCGGGTCCTCGCTCCAGATCAGGTCATCGCCGGCGCGGCCGCGGATGAAATCGACCCACCGCTTCATGCTGGAATACTGCTGCGCCAGGATCCCCTGGTCGCCGTAGGCAAGGTAGATCCGCCACGGCGCGATCGTGGCCACATCGCCCCACCCGGCGGCGCTGTAACGCCCCACCACGTCGGGAACCACCCAGGGCACGCTGCCGTCGGCGCGCTGGTCGGCGGCCAGGTCGGCCAGCCACTTGGTGAAGAAACCGTCGACCTGGAAGTTGAACGCCGCCGTGCCGACGAACGCCTGGGCGTCGCCGGTCCAGCCCAGCCGCTCGTCGCGCGCCGGCGTGTCGGTCGGCACGTCGAGGAAGTTGCCCTTCTGTCCCCACGTGATGTTGTGCTGCAGCTGGTTGAGCATCGTGTCCGACGACGTGAAGCGGCCGGTGGGCTGCATGTCGGAGTGGATCACGATCCCGGTGACCGACGCGGCAGTGACCGTGCCCGGATAGCCCTCGATCGCCACGTAGCGGAAGCCCATGAAGGTGAAGTGCGGCTCGAAGACCTCCGCGCCGCCGCCCTTGAGGGTGTAGCGCACCGTGGCCTTCGCGTCGCGCAGATTGGCGGTGTAGAACTCACCGGCGCTGTCGAGCACCTCGGCATGGCGGAGCGTGACCGTGGTTCCCCGGGGACCCGCCACCCGGAGTCGCACCCAGCCGACCATGTTCTGGCCCATGTCGGCCACGGTGAGGCCTGATGGCGTGCGGAAGATCCGGACGGGGGTCAGCTCCTCCACGGCGCGGACCGGCGGTCCGGCCGGTGCGATCCGTGCCGCCGCGGTGTCGCCGCCAAGGATGACCCCCATCCAGGCGCTCGCATCGAAGCCCGGCTCGCTCCAGCCATCCTGCTCGAGGCGGGCGTCGTAGCGCTCACCGTCGTAGATCGTCGAGGCGAGGATCGGGCCGGTGGTGGTGCGCCAACTGGCATCGCTGCTGACCACCGCCGTCCGCCCGTCGGCGTAGCGGATCACCAACTGGGCCAGCAGCCCCAACCGCGAGCCGTAGATGTTGTCATGGTGCACCCAGCCCAGCCGACTGCGATACCAGCCGTCGCCAAGCACTGCACCGAGCACATTGGCGCCGGGACGAAGCATGTCGGTCACGTCGTAGGTTTCGTACTGCAGCCGCCTGCCGTAGCTGGTCCACCCCGGCGTGAAGAGTCGGTCACCCACCCGCCGGCCGTTGAGCCACGGCTCGTTGAGACCATGCGAAGTGATGTAGAGCCGGGCCGTGGCGACACGGCCATCCACCGTGAACGGTCGACGGAGCATCGGGGCCGGAAGCCCGGGCATCGTGTCGCCGATGATCCCCGGCCAGATCCACGTGGCCGACCAGTCATCCGGCTCGAGGAGTCCCATCTCCCACCAGGCCGGCTCGCTCCAGGCCGACCACCGCCCACCACCATCGCGGACCCGGACCCGCCACCAGTAGCGGGTGGCCGATCGAAGCGACGGGCCGGCGTACGACACCAGCAACGACTGATCGGATGACACCGCCCCGGTGTCCCACGTGAGGTCCTGTTCGCGTCGGAATGCCGCCATGCCGGTCGCCACCTGGATCTGGTAGCCGGCCTGCACCACATCGCGATCGGTGGCGGTGAGTCGCCAGGAGAATCGCGGCTGGGTCGCGTCGATGCCGAGCGGGTTGACCTGGTGTTCCACCGTGAGAGTGCCAACACGCACGGGCGCCGATGTGCCGGGCGATGGACTCGACGCCAGCGTCGCGGCGAGCAACAAGGTGCGCATCATCGGGACACTCCCGGTCGCGGGTCGCCTCGCACGATCGCGTAGCGCGCGAGGTCTTCCCAGCGATCATTCTTGAGCATGTGCTGACGGGCGATCCCCTCGAAGGTCATCCCGATCTTCTGCATCACCCGCCCGGAGGCGGGATTGCGGGTAAAGTGCGCGGCATGAATTCGCTGCAGGTCGAGGAGATCGAATCCCCAGGTGACCAGTGTCGCAGCAGCCTCGGTGGCGTAGCCCTGTCCCCAGTGCGGCACGGCCACCCAGTAGCCCAGCTCGGCCCGGCGGTGTTGCGGCTCGAGGTGGAGTCCCACCGCGCCGACCAACTCACTGGCCAGGGTGGTGACTGCAAAGGTGGCCAGTTCGCCGGCCTCCCAGGCCGGCTCATGGGTGGCGATCCACGCCTCGGCCATGCCGTCCTCGTAGGGATGCGGGACATTGAGCGTGGTGTCGGCGATCGCCGGATCACCGCAGATCCGCTGCACCAGCGGCGCATCGGCAACGGTGAACGGCCGCAGGATCAGGCGATCGGAACGGAGGGTCGGTTGGGGCATGGGGGACTCCTCAACCTAGCGTCTCCAGTGGCAGGATCCAGCGCATGGCCCATCACCGGGTCGTCGCCACGTGACCGCCCGCCCGTCGTGTCGCGCCTGAGGCGAGCACCGATCCGTGCCACGGCAGCATCCCATGGCTCCGCGGTGGGGCTCGTCCCGCATGCGCTCCCTGGCGGGCGAACGGTCACATCTCAGGGATTGACCGCCACGAAGCCCCCGACACTGAATCCCCCCTCGTCGTCCACTGCATTCCGGATCGGGTCCACGCTGACCGAGGTCGGGATCCCGGACACCGGATCGTATTCGACGTCGAGGGTGTTGGCCGGCAGGTCGATCCAGCCCTGGATCCGGTCGAAGAGTCCCGGAATCGTCGCCCACTGGGTGAGCGGCGTGAATCAGGCGAGATCCGTCCAACCTCACACGACCATGGTCGGTGACGCCGGTGCGGGCGGTGCCCAGGAGGAAGACTGGTGCGGCGCACTGCCAACGCGTCACCGGCTGCCGTCTTCCGGACATGGCGCTCGATCCAGCTCGGCGGCGCCGACCACATAGATCCACGGCGGAGAGCCGTCATGAGTCCTGACATGGCGGATCTGGACGTAGCGGGCCGCCGAGTCCGGAATGGTGTAGCGCCAGACACTGGTTTCGGCATCGGGTGGCTTCGGAAGGGCGGTCAGGTCCCAGCCATCGTCAGTGGGTTGATCGTGCACTTCCGCGATCGTCCGCCCCCAACTCACGTTCATGCTGTAGGGGTAGATCGGCGAGCGGTTGAGGATCACGACCTGTCGACCACACGCGAGGCGATAGGTGACATCGTGGCGGAAGTCGGGTGGAGGACGGTCCGGAACCGTGCCGGAGTAGCCCAGCATCCCCAGGCGTTCGGCTCGTTCATCCCGGAGTTCGCCTGGTGACCAGAGCAGCACATTCGCCATGCATCCAAGCGGGCCCGCCGGGTGTGCCTTGTCGGTTGCCACTCCGAGTTCGAGTGCGAGCAGGCCGGCATCGTCGGGGAGGGGTCGATCTCCTTGGCCCGCCCGGGATACGTCGGCTGCCGCGAGCGGACCGCAGGAGAATCCGGGGAAGGTGTCGGACACGGCACGAATCCAGGGCAACTGCTCGATGACACCGTCTCCACCCACCTGTTCGGCCATGATCGCCATGCCGTCGATCCGATCGCGAATCGAATTTGCCGTGTCGCGCGCCATCTCAAAAGCCACCTGGAACGTCTCGGGCTCCTTGCGCGTCGCAGCGAACGACACCACCAGGTCCGACAAGCTCGAGTCCCCCCGCACCCGTGGATCGCGCAACAGGGCAGCGAACGTCGGCCCAAAGCGTGCGGGACATCGGTAGACGACATGAAGTGTGTCGCTGTGCCAGGGCCGTGCGAGGGCCGCCGAGACCACCGTATCACATGTTGGTGCTGAAAGCGGTGCCTCTGGGCGGGGGCCGATGATCTGTGCCAGGATGAGGGTCAGGACAAGCATGGACATCTCACCGCGGGGGGGCAGGACTTCTCCAGCACGACAGGCAGATGCATGGGTGACGCCCGGGCTCGGGGGAGCTCACACCGTGTCAGGGCTCCAGCGCCACCAGCGCGCTCGCATGGAATCCCCCCTCATCGTCCACTGCATTCCGGATCGGGTCCACGCTCACCGACGTCGGGATCCCGGACACCGGATCGTACTCGACGTCGAGGGTGTTGGCCGGCAGATCGATCCAGCCCTGGATCCGGTCGAAGAGTCCCGGGATCGTCGCCCACTGGGTGAGCGGCGTGCGCGGCTCGTCGGTCTCCCGGTCGCGAACCGCGGTGACCATGCCACCGCGCACCTGGACCACCACCGGCCGCAAGGCATCGGGGCCGCAGAAGCACGACATCCGGTATTCGTAGTCGTAGTTGGCGACCTCAAGCGCTGCCCACCGGGCCCGCGCGGCGTTGAGCTCCTGCTGGGCGACCTTGCGGGGTCCGGTGAGCCCCTCGCCGCAGGAGGGGGTCATCGCGACCAGCAGCAGCAGCGCGGCGGAGGCAGGGTGGAGTCGCATGAGGGATCCCTTGAACCTAGCCCATGAGGCGAGGGGATCCAGCGCGGCTTGACGGCAGCGGGATCGGGCACAGTATCAGCACAACCCGGAGGTCGGCCATGCGAACAGTGCAGATCGCGTTGACGCTCGTCCCCCTGTTGCCGCTGCTCCTCACTGGCCAGGGATCGGGACCGCTTCCGCCTGGCCAGGTCGTGCGCTGGTCGGGCCCCGACGGATGGCAGGTGGGTCGCCTGACCGAGATGGCCGCGCCCGACACGCCATTGCTGGTGCGCCCGAGGAACTCGGGGTCGATCGTGACGGTGGCATGGGAGACCCCCGGCCTGCAGTACGAGGCGCGGAAGGGCCGGAAGGGGCGTGGGGCGCTGATCGGGGCGGGCCTCGGCGCCGGGCTGGGCATCGTCGCCGGCCTCGCCTCGGGCGATGACGAGTGCAACACCGGCTTCTGCATCCTGCAGTTCAGCGCCGGCGAGAAGGCCCTCCTCGGTGCCTTCTTCTTCGCGCCGCTCGGGGCCCTGATCGGTGCCCTGGCGGCCCCCGGCACCCAGTGGGCGCCCCTCACGCCCGACGCGGCGCGGTCCCGCCGCATCGCCTTCATCCTGGCGCCGACGCGGGCGGGGATCCGAATCGGGATCTGATCGGTCGGGGACCAGCCGACCGCACGACCCCACCCCCGGGACCGGCTACCACTGCCACCATCGTGGTGAGCCCTCTCCGGGCCGCTTTGCCCCTCTAGGGAACGGACATCCCGCACCCGCTCCCTGGAGGCCCTCCCATGCCAACCGCGAGATCCACCCTCATCGGGTGCGGCCTGCTCATGGCCACCGCCCTCACCGCCCCGGCAGTGGCCCAGGATGCCGCCCCGGGCGAGGGAGTCTGGCGCAACTACGATTTCGTCCCCGGTTCCCGGGTGGTGAAGGCGATCTCCTTCGACGCCGCCACCGTCGGCCGGTTCCCGGGCGAGCTGCTCCGATTCGGACGCGGGACCCTCGAGGTCGTCGACTACGAGGGGCGGCGCTGGCTCGAATCGAAGGGCGCCTCGGTCTTCCGGATCGACCTGCCGGAGACACTCGGGCGGGAGTTCTCGCTCGAATTCACCCTGCGGATCCCCACCAACAACATTGGTGCCCGGGTCTACTTCCGCGAACAGTCGAGCGGCCGGCCGCCGGCCGATGAGGACTATCTCGACCTCACTGCCCACGCCGGCATCAGCCGGGGCGGTCGGGAAGTGTCGGGAGCCGAGGTCCGAACCATCGTGAAGCAGTTCGTGCCGGTCAGGTTCCAGGTGACCGGCGAGTATGCGATCCTCTACATCGGCACCGACCGGGTGGCGATGGTGCCGACGGCGATGTTCCCGCGCTCATCCACCATCGAGTTCCAGCTCGGTGGCAATCCGCGGTTCCCGGTCTATGTCGGCGACTTCGTGGTGGCGGTGGGTCTCGACGACCTGGGGGCCGCGCTTGCCGCCGGCACACCCTACACGACCCGTGGCATCCTCTTCGACACCGACAGCGACCGGTTGCGGCCCGAATCGACCCGGACCCTGACCACGATCGTCGAGGCGCTCGCGAACGCGGGCTCGGTCCGGGTGGCGATCGAGGGGCACACCGACTCCGCCGGCGAGGCCGACTACAACCTCCAGCTCTCGTCGCGCCGGGCCGCCGCCGTGGTCGAGTACCTCGTCAACCACGGCATCGACCGCGAACGGCTCGTCCCGGTCGGCAAGGGTGAGTCGGAACCGGTCGTCCTCAACGATTCCCCGGAACACATGCAGACCAATCGTCGGGTCGTCATCACGCCCCTCGCGACGAAGTGACGGCCGCGCACACGGCACAATGTCCCAGGCCAACCCAAGGAACCGAGATCATGTGCAATGCCATGCCTGCCAGGATTCGACGCCTGATGCTGCTCACCCTCGTCACCGGTGGCGCCCTCACCGTCCCTCGGATCGCGGCCGCCCAACTGTCCGAGCTCTACGATCCCTGCTACGAGGTTCTCAGTGAGTGGGGCTCGCTGCAGCCGTTCACCGCGGTCGTGCCGGACGACGCGGCCAAGCTCACCGATGCGATCATGACGGCACGGGGGATGCTCCGGGCTGCCGACAAAGGGGTCTGGGCCATCCTTGCCAAAGTCGACACGGCCAACGTCGAGTCGGGGCTCACCGCCGTCGATGTGGAACGGCTTCGCCGGACTCGGCGATGCCTGGACTGGCTCCGGCGGAGAATCCAGGAGCTTGACGACGCCCTGTCAAAGCTCGGGGTCAACGTCCTCGAGAGTCCGGACACCCGACGGGGTCGGGGCGAGCCGGTGGCCCGCAAGGACTTCGTCTTGGAGTTTCTCGGGTCGATCCGGAAGCTGGAGGGAGCGATCGACGTCGAACTCCGGAACCACTGATCGCGGTGCCGGTTCCGGTCGATCGACCGTCGAGAAAGTCTCGTCACACCGTCATTTCGGGCCGGCGAGGGTGCCGATCTCAGCCACGATGACCTCCGGCTCGATCTCGGGGGTTGCGTCGGTCCGATCGATCTCCCGAAGGAGCGCCAGCCCCCGGGTGTACCGGTTCAGGGCGTGCGACTGCAGCGTGGCCGCGGAGTCGCCACCCGAGCCGCGGGCCAGCGCCCGGTACACCCGGGCACTCCAGACGTAGCTGGAGCCGAGATTCGCGCGCATCACGGCGTTCTCGCGGTTGAGGGCGACCGCCGACTCGAGCACCGTCTCCGCTTCCCGGCATCGGACCAGTGCCGCCCCGTATCGGCCGACATCGTGGTACCGGCGACAGAGCCGACGCTCGGCGTTCGCCAGCATGCTGGCGATGTCGGTGTTCCTCGCGTTGGTCTCGCGCATCGACTCGAACACCTCGATGGCGCGCAGGTAGTGACGCTCCGCCTCGTCGAAGCGGTGCTCCAGCACGAGGATGTCCCCGAGTGAACCGCTCGATCTCGCGAGCGCCTCGAACGCCTTCTGGTTGGCCGAATCCGCCGCGACCATCCGTTCGGCGAATCCGAGCGCCGTCCGGAACGCCGGGCCCGCCTTGTCGAGGTGGCCCAGTTGCAGCTCGATCCCGCCGAGATAGTCGTAGCCCACATGGAGACCGTATTGCACTCGCGGGTGATGCGGGTACCGGGCCTCGAGCTGCTGGAGGAACGGCAATGCCGTCTCTTCCAGGAGTGCCAGCGCATCCCCGAAACGATTGGTGAAGCGGAGCCCATCGACTCCGGTAGGAGTAGGCCCGCCACAGATCGAGCTTGCGCTCCACCGTCCCACCCGACGCCGCCAGGGGTTCCAGCATCTGGACCGCGCTGTCCACCTGGATGAGCCCCTCCTCGAGCTCGCCGGCCCAGATCAGCCACCATCCGAGCTCGGACGTGATGCGACCCCGATCGGCTTCGCACGACTCCCCCGAGCGGATCGCCGGATCGCAACGGATCCAGGAGGGCGAGGGCGCGCCGGCTCAGCGCGATCGCCTCGTCGTTGCTGCCACTCCATGAGCGCACGACGGCGAGTCGGCCGTAACTGTTCGCCAGTGCCAGTCGGGCGACCGCGTTGCTGGTGTCCTCCGACCAGACTCCGTCGCGCAGGGCAAATGCCTTGGTGTAGCTCGACGTCGCGCCGGCGAGGTCGCCCATGTTGGTCCGGTGCGGATCGCCCTGGATCTCGCCGATCTGTTCGTACGCAGCGGCCAGCTCGAGCCGGAGCACCGGGTCCGATGGCGCGTCGGCGCTGAGGGTGTCGAGATAGGTCAGGGCACGGGAAACCAGCATCTCGCGAGCCGTGGTGGCTCCCGGCAGGTCGCGGACGGCGTCGTGAAGGTCGAAGAGCAGCACATTGGCCAGACCGCGCACCTGCGCGAACCGGTGCTGCGCCCGCCGGCCCTCGGTGACGGTCATGATCGTCCCGATCCCGATCGCGAGCACCACGACGGTCGTCGCCACCACCCCGACGACATGCCGACGGACGAACCGGGACAACCGGTATCCAGCGGTGTCCGCCCGTGCCGCGACCGGTTGCCGCGCCCGATGGCGACGCAGGTCGTCGGCAAGGTCGCTGGCCGACCGGTAGCGTCGCCCGGGTTCTCGATGGAGTGCCTTGAGCAGGATGGTGTCGAGGTCGCCCCGCAATGCCCGCCGCCACTCGCTCGGGCGCACCGGGACCTCCCCGGTGACCCGGCGCTCGATCGCCGAGGGGGTGAGCCCCTCGAGGTCGTGCGGCAAGCGGTCGGTGAGCAGGCGATAGAGCACTCCGCCCAGCGAATAGACATCCGAGGCAGTCGAGAGCGGCTCCCCCAGAAGTTGTTCGGGACTGGCATAGCCGGGAGTGAATGGTGCCCGCCCCGCCACCGTCACCAGCGCCTCGGGCCGATCCTCGTCGAGCAGTCTCGCCACGCCGAAGTCGAGCAGCTTCACCTCGCCGGCGGCGGTGACCAGGATGTTGCCGGGCTTCAGGTCGCGGTGGACCACGAGATTGCGATGGGCGTGGTCCACGGCATCGCAGACGGCGAGGAAGAGCTCGGTGATGGCACGGATATCGAGTCTCCCGGCCGCGCAATATGCGTCGATCGGGATGCCCGCCACGTGCTCCATCACCAGATACGGCACGCCATCGCTGACCCCGCCATCGAGGAGCCGCGCGATGTTCGGATGATCGAGCCAGGCCAGGATCTGGCGCTCGCGCCGGAACCGCGCCACGGCATCGGCCGAGAGCGGCCCGGCCCGCATCAACTTGATCGCCACGCGCTGCTGGAACTCCCCGTCGACCCGCTCGGCGAGGTAGACCGCGCCCATGCCACCCATCCCCAGCAGACGGAGCAACCGGTAGGGTCCCACCCGGCGGCCCGCCGGATCGGCGCCCGGGATGCCGAGGATCCGGATCTCCTCGGTGTCGAGCCGATCGAGGAAGCCGTCGTCTTCGGCGGCCCCGAGGAGCTGCAGCACGACGTGCTCGAGTTGGACATCGCCACCGGCCATCTCGACGACCAGCGCCGCCCGCTCCCGCGCCGGGCGCTCCATCGCAGCGTCGAAGATCGGTCGGGCCCGGCGCCACGTCTCCGCGTCGATGCTCATGCCGGATCCTCGGCGAGTGCCAGGCGCAACCATGCGCGGGCCGCCTGCCAGTCGCGCTTGACCGTGGCCGGGGAGATGCCGAGCGCCGCCGCGGTCTCGGCCACGCTCAATCCCCCGAAGTGGCGGCACTCCACCACGCGACAGAGCCGCGGGTCCACCGCCTCGAGACGCGCGAGGGCATCGTCGAGGGCGAGCAGGTCGGCCGCGTCGGGACCGCTGGCGTTGGCATCGATGGCGACTTCCTCGTCGAGCGTGAGGAGCTTCCCGCCGGCCCGTTTGGCGGCGTTGCGCTTGCGGGCGTGCCACACGAGCACCCGTCGCATGGTGCGCGAGGCGATCGCGAAGAAGTGGACCCGGTCCTGCCAGTCGACCGATCCCTGACCGACCAGCTCGAGGTAGGCCTCGTTCACCAGCGCCGCCGTGGTGAGCGTGTGGCCCGGCCGTTCCCGGCTGAGGTGCCGGCGGGCGATCGCCAGCAGCTCGCCGTGGACGAGCGGGACGATCTGGTCGAGCGCATCCGCCGAACCGGCCTGCCATTCGTGGAGCAGTCCGGTGATCTCGGCTGGTGACCTCCTCGGCTGATCCGGCATGATGCTCCTGCGCCGGCGACGCCGACGATGCACGAGACCGGCTCGACGAATGAGCCATGGGCGGGTGATCCGACCCTTCCAATATGTCGACCGGTGCGCCGGACCGCCTTCCCTCACCAGCCTTGGAGAGTCACCCCATGCCGAACCACCCTGTCCCCGGGCATTGGCCATCGGGGCTTGCCGCCATCGCCCTGCTCGGTGCCCTCGCGATCAGCGCCTGTGGCGACGCGGCACCAGGCGCCAAGGAGATCGCCGATGCCTGCGTCGAGGCGACCAACATGTCGCGGGCCATCTGTGATTGCATGGGCCAGAAGGCGGTGAGTGATCTCGGCCCCAAGGAACGGTCCTTCGTCGTCGCCGCTCTGCGAGAGGACGAAGAGACGACCACCCGGCTCCGCGGTGAGTTGAGCCTCGAGGGCGCGATGAAGGCCGGCATGTTCATGACCAAGGCGAGTAGCTGCGCGCTCGAGTCCGGGGGGAGCCCTACTGAGTAGGTCGGCGCCCCGGCGGAGCTGATCGACACCGGCGGGTGCATTGGATGACGATCACACGTCGCTCGCGGGGCTGCTGGGCCGTGGTGTGATCCACCGTCGACTCACCCCCCGTCGAGCACCACCGTGTGCCGCCGCGCCCCCTGCGCGCCGATCACCAGCGCCCGCTCGATGTCGGCGGTCTTCGACGGCCCGCTCACGAACCACCAGCACCCCGCCTCGACCGGGATCTGCCGCACCGCCTCGTGCATCGTCGCCACGATCGCCCCGGCCGGGACCACCACTACCAGGTGCTCGGCCCGGACTACGTCGGCGCGCCGATCCAGGTCGGCGGCTTCAACCAGCACCGCACCATTCTCCGCCACCGCGAGGCGACCGGGCACCACCAACAGCTCGTCGCGATCGTCGCCGGCCAGCGCAGTGATCACTGCCGCGAGCGATTCACCAGAGCCCCGGATGACACCGCGGCCACCGACGGCCTCGAGGGCCCCAAGGAAATTCCCGGTGAGATCGTCGGGCACGGGCGGTGCTGGCGGCGGCACCATCGCCGGTGCCGGTGGCACGGCGGCAGCCCGGATCGCCGCCAGGATCGCGTCGCGGGCACTCATTCGATCCGACCCTCGCGCCGGGCCCACTCACGAAACGACTCGGCCGGGATCACCGGCAGCGCCCGGCCCGCCCGGGTCCAGCGATTCCACCGTCCGGCGATCACGAACCGGGGGAGTCGCCCCATGGCACCACGCAGCCGCCGGCCGAACCGGTCGAATCGGGTCCGGTCGGCAAGCAGACGACCGAGCCAGCGGAGCGCGAATCGCCGGCGGCGCGGCACCGCTCCTGCCGCCACGACCCGCTGGCGCCATGCCAGCAACTGGCTCGGAATATCGATCTTCACCGGGCAGACATCCCCGCACGACCCGCAGAGACTCGACGCGAATGGCAGCGCGGCATGTTTCGCGAGATCGACGCCGGGGGCGAGGATCGCGCCGATCGGACCGGGGATCACGTGGCCGTAGCTGTAGCCGCCGCTGCGCCGATAGACCGGACAGCTGTTGAGGCAGGCACCGCACCGGATGCAGTGCAGTGCGGAGCGCATCGTGGCGTCGGCGAGCCGGGCCGTGCGGCCGTTGTCGACCAGCACCACGTGCATGGCGGCCCCTGGGCGCGGGGCGGTGACATGTGTGGTGTAGACCGTGATCGGCTGCCCGGTGGCACTCCGGGCCAGCAACCTGAGCAGTACCGCCAGGTCATCGCGGGTCGCGATCGTCTTCTCGATGCCGACCGAGGCGATGTGCAGCGGTGCCGAATGCATGCCAAGGTCGGCATTGCCCTCGTTGGTGCAGACCACGACGCCACCGGTCTCGGCGACCAGGGCGTTGGCGCCGGTGATCGCGGCATCGGCATGACAGAGGACATCGCGGAGATGCTCCCGGGCCGCTGCCGCGAGCGCGTCCGGCGACGACTCCCCGGCCGGCGTGCCCAGGGTGCGGTGAAAGAGCTCGCCGACCTCCTCCTTCTTCCAGTGGATCGCCGGGGCGACGATGTGCGACGGCGCCTCACCCGCGAGCTGGACGATCCGCTCGCCGAGGTCGGTGTCGACCACCTCGATGCCGGCGGCCTCGAGATGGTGGTTGAGGCCGCACTCCTCGGTCAGCATCGACTTGCTCTTGGCGACCCGCTGCACGCCGGCATCGCGAAGGATCCCGAGCACGGTCCGATTGTGCTCTGCCGCGTCGCGGGCCCAGTGCACCGTGACCCCATTGGCGGTGGCCCGGGCCTCGAATGCCTCCAGCAACTCCGCGAGCCGGCTCATGGCGTGGGCCTTGAGCTCGGAGCCAGCGGCGCGAAGTGCCTCCCACTCCGGCAGGCCGATGGCCCGGTCGCGAGCCTCGCGCACGTACCAGAGCGCCTCATCGTGCCAGGCGGCGCGCTCCGGGTCGCGCTGGAACTCGGCGGCGGCAACCGGATGCCCGCGACTCACCGGGTCGCCTCCTCGAGCAGCTCGGCGATGCTCAGGCAGCGCAGCGCCGCCCCCCGATGCCGGGCCACCCCGTCGAGATGCAGCAGGCATGACGGGTCGCTGCTCACCAGCACCTCGGCGCCACCCTCGGCGAAGCCGGCGAGTCGATCGCGGCCCATGGCAACCGACACCTCGGGCTCGTCGATCGCAAAGATTCCGCCGAAGCCGCAACACTCGTCGGGACGAGTGGGCGCGACCAGCTCGAGGCCCTCGAGTGACGACAGCAACCCGTGCATCGGCCCACTGGGCGATTGCCCGAGCTCGCTGGAACCGCCGAGCCGCAGCCCTCGCTGGGCGTGACAGCCGAGATGCATCGCGACGCGGTGCGGGAAGCGACCGACGAGCTGCGGCATTCCCAGTGGACCGGCGATGAATTCGCAGAGCTCGAACGTGACCCGGGCCGCACGGGCCCCGGCCTCGCCGGTCTCGAGATCGGGCAGGTGGTTTCGCACATGATGGGTGCAGCTCCCCGAAGGCATCACGACGTTGTCGAACCGCGTCGAGCTGGCACTCCAGGCTCGCGCAGCGGCGACCGCAGCATCGCGGGCCCCGGCGGTGTGCATCGGCTGCCCGCAGCAGGGTGCGTCGAACGCGAGCGATACCTCGCAGCCGAGTCGCTCCAGCAGCACCAGTGCGGCACGCGCTGCCTGGGGCCGGAGTTGATCCACGAAGCACGGTACCGCAAGCGCCACGCGCATCAACGGATCACGGCTGGTCGTCGAGGTCGAAGATCCGCTCCATCGGCACCCACTTCTGCCCCGGATCGGCCCACGGCAGCGGCTGCTGGAACCGCCACATCAACGCCTCCCACTCGGCCACTCTGGGGTTGGCGGCATCGGCGACGGCCTTCGCCGCCGGATCGAAGCGCTCGTCGGTCTCCATCACCATGAAGAGCCGGTTGGCGGTCCGCCAGATCTCCATCGACACGATGCCGGCGTCGCGGATGCTGGCGGCGATCTCGGGCCAGATCTGCCGATGGAGGCGACAGTACTCCGCGATCAGCGCCGGATCGTCGCGCAGGTCGAGCGCGAGGCACGATCGCCGGGTCACGACGCGACCGCCATGGTGTGGTGGTGCCCTCGAAGCGCGAAGTGGAGCACCACCACGTAACAGAGCACCGGCACCCAGAAGGCGGCCTGGATGCCGCGGGCATCGGAGATCGCCCCCATCACCGCCGGCACGATCGCCCCGCCCACGATGCTCATCACCACCAGCGACGACCCGAACTTGGTGTCCTCGCCGAGTCCATCGATGGCGAGGGCGAAGATGGTCGGGAACTGGATCGAGTGGAACAACCCGAGCAGCACGATCATCCAGACCGCCGCGGTGCCCGATCCGGTGGCCGCGATCGCTGCGGCGACGATGCCGAGACCGGCCACACCGCCGAGCAGCCGCGGGGCGGGAATCCGGGTCATCACCACCGAGCCGACCACCCGCCCGGCCAGGAACCCGACCAGGTGCCACTTGAGAAACGATGCCGCGACCCGCTCGCCGGTGCCCGGCATGGCATGCTGCACGAAGCGGATGACGAACGAGGCGACCCCGACCTGGGCTCCGACATAGCAGAATTGCGCCAGCACACCCCGTCGCAGATGGGCATGCCGCCAGGCGGCGCGCAGTCCACCTCCGCCTCCCACGCCGGGCTCGCGCACTTCCGGCAGTTTCGTGAACGCGATCATCAGGCCGACCAGCAGGAAGATCGCGGTGATGGCCAGATACGGCGCCTTGACGCCGGCGGCTTCGGTGGCACGCCAGCTCTCGACCGCCGCCGGGGCCATCGCCGCCAGGTCGGTGCCCGAATGCTCGACCCCTGAGAGAATGAAGCGAGCACCGAGGATCGGGGTGATCACCGCTCCCAGCGCATTGAACGCCTGGGCGGTATTGAGGCGCCGGGCGGCACTCCCGGCGGGCCCGAGCACCGTCACGTAGGGATTGGCTGCCACCTCGAGCACGCACTGGCCACAGGCCATCACGAAGAGGGCCAGCAGGAAGAACGGATACCATCTCGCCGCGGCCGCCGGCTGGAAGAGCAGCGTCCCCACCGCGCAGAGCCCCAGTCCCACCAGGATGCCGCGGCGATAGCCGAGTCGTCGCATGATCGCGCCGGCCGGGAGCGCCATCAGGAAGTAGCCGCCGAAGAACGCCGTCTGGATCAGCGATGACTGGAAGTCGGTGAGATCGAGCGCCTTCTTCAGGTGCGGAATCAGGACATCGTTGAGGTTGACCCCGATCGCCCAGAGAAAGAAGAGCGAGGTGACCAGGATGAACGGCACCAGGTAGCGACGCTCGGTGAGCGGGACACGATCAGCCGCCATTGGCGCTCCGGGGGGCGGGCCAGGGCCGCGCCATCAGGTCAGGGCCCGGTCGAGGTGGACATAGCCACCGTCGACATGGATGTGCTGCCCGGTCACGTGACCGGCGCGCGAAGAGAGGAGGAAGCAGGCCATCGCGGCGATCTCCTCGGTCAGGGTCATCCGGTGGCCGAGCGGGATCCGCGCGAGGATCGCCGTCTCCCGCGCCGCCGGATCGGGGAACGAGTCGAGCCACTGGCGATAGAGCGGCGTCATCACCTCCGCCGGCACAATCGCGTTGACGCGGATTCCGTCGGCCGCCAGCTCGGCGGCCCACTCGCGGGTGAGCGCGAGGATGGCGCCCTTGGCGGCCGCGTAGCCCGAGGTGTTGCCCTGGCCAGTGAGCGCCACCTTGCTGGCGATGTTGAGGATCACGCCGTCCGCCGCGCGCAGGTGCGGCAGGGCGTGATGGCTGATGTCGTAGTAGTGGTGCAGGTTGGCTCGGAGCGAGGCGCGGAAGCGATCGGGATCGCCACCAGCCAGCCCGACACCGTCGTTCATGCCGGCATTGTTCACCACGGCGTCGAGCCGATCCACCCGCGCAACGGTCTCGGCGACCGCCTCCCGGCTGGCATCGGCCCGGCCGAGATCGGCGATCACCGGCGTGAGCAAGCCCAGATCGGCTGCCAGTGCCAGCGATGCGTCGCGATCACGATCGACGATCACCGGCCGGGCGCCCTCCTCGACCAGGGCGCGCACGATCGCGGCACCGATCCCCTTGGCACCACCCGTCACCAGCACCACTCGTCCGTCCAGTTCGAGATTCACCTCAACACTCCAGTCGGTAGACCCTCCGCGCAGTGCCACCAAGGATCGCATCGCGATCCCCCGCCGTCAGCGCCTCGGTCCAGCGCGTGACGATGTCGGCCACCTCGGGATAACTCGCCCGCAACAGACAGACCGGCCAATCGGAACCGAACATCAGGCGATCTGGGCCGAACGCCTCCAGGGCGGTGTCGAGGATCGGCACCAGGTCGGCGTCGCTCCACGTGGGTGAGCACACCTCGGTCACCAACCCCGAGAGCTTGCAACAGACATGGTGGTGACGGGCCAATCGGACGAATCCGGCCCGCCATTCGGCGAGCCCCTTGCCGCCGATCGGGGGTTTGGCGCAATGATCGAGCACGAACTGGACCCCGGGTGCCCGGGTCACCAGTCGTTCGGCCGCGTCGAGCTGGCGGGGGTAGACCAACAGGTCGTAACTGTAGCCGCGGCGACCCAGCTCGCGAACACCGGCCACCACGTCGTCGCGCCCCAGGAAATCGTCGGGTTCGGCCTGGGCGACATGGCGAAACCCCTTGAGGAGTCCCTGCCCTTCCCAACGCGCCAGCCGGTCGCCGAGGTCGGCCGCACGGAGATCCACCCAGCCGACGACGCCGGCGATGAAGCGATACTCGGTCGCCAGGGACAGCAGGAAGTCGGTCTCCGCCTCCGACTGATCGGCCTGCACCGTCACCACGCCGTCGATTCCCGCGGCTTCGAGCAGGGGCGCCACGGCGGCCGGCAGGTGGTCGCGGCGAAGCACGGCCATCTCCTCGGTGATCCAGGTGTCGCGCACCGGATCGAAACGCCAGTAATGCTGGTGCGCGTCGATCCGCATTGTCACGCCGGCGTCCGCCGTTCCCACCCCACCACCCGCTGCCGTGCTGTGCCCAGGAGGTCGATCGACAGCTCGACCGTGTCGCCGACCTTCAGGTACCGCGGCGGATCGAAGCCCAGGCCCACGCCGGCCGGGGTGCCGGTGGAGATCACGTCGCCGGGGAGCAGGGTCATGAACCGGGAGACATAGCTCACCAGCTGCCGCACCCCGAACACCATCTCCGCGGTGGTGCCCTGCTGCATCACGGTCCCGTTCACCGACAGCCGCAGCCCGAGCGCCGCCGGATCCGGTACTTCATCGATGGTGGCCAGCCAGGGCCCCAGCGGCGCGAAGCTGTCCCAGCTCTTGCCCTTGAACCACTGCCCGCCACGGTGCAGCTGGAAGTCGCGCTCGGAATAGTCGTTGTGCAGCGCATATCCGGCCACGTACTGCATGGCATCGTCTTCGGAGACCAGCGTGGCCCGGGCGCCGATGATCACCGCCAGCTCGACCTCCCAGTCGGTCGCCGTCGATCCCGGCGGGAGCCGGAGATCGTCGAACGGACCGGCCAGCGACGATGTCGCCTTGGCGAAGAGAATCGGCTCGGTGGGGATCGCGGCGCCGGTTTCGCGCGCGTGATCCCGGTAGTTGAGCCCGACGCAGATGATCTTCGAGGGACGTGCGATGCACGACGCCCAGCGCACCGTCTCGGCGACGATGGGGAGATCGCGATCCGGTGCGGCGAGCCATGTCGCCAACCGGGTCAGCCCGTCGCTCCCGAAGAATCGCTCGCTCCAGTCCTCGCCGAACGCCGTGGCGTCGCGACGGACGCCTTCGGCATCGAGGAGGCCCGGCTGCTCGGCGTCCGCAGGACCGAATCGCACCAGTCGCACCGATTCAGCCGTGCAGGCGGAGAAAGCCGCCGTCGATCGGGTAGTCGCTGCCGGTCACGAACGACGCCTCGTCGCTGGCGAGATAGCGCGCCAGCGCGGCGATCTCCTCGGGTCGGCCCATCCGGCCGATCGGCTGGGTGGCGGCGAGTCGCTCGAACATCTCCGCCTCGCGGCCGGGGTAGTTCTTGGCCAGGTAGCCGTCGACGAACGGCGTGTGGACCCGGCCTGGCGAGATGCTGTTGCAGCGCACGCCGTGCTCGACATAGTCGCGGGCCACCGACAGGGTCATCGCCAGCACCGCGCCCTTGGTCATCGAGTAGCCGAACCGGTCGGCCAGTCCGGCCGATGCGGCCACCGAGGCGAGGTTCAGGATCACCCCGCGACGGCGCGCCACCATGCCGCCCACCACCGCGCGGGTGCAGTGGTACACACCCATCACGTTGACCCGGAAGAGTCGCTCGAAATCCTTCGGCGTGGTCTCCTCGACGGTGCCGATGTGCCCGATGCCGGCATTGTTGACCAGGATGTCCACCGCCGACTCCGCCTCGAGCGCCGCAAAGGTCGCGGCGACCGCCGTGGCGTCGCCCACGTCGCAATGGTGGGGAATCGCCGGTGGGCCGAGATCGAGGGCGGTGGCCACGACCGCCTTGGCGTCGATGTCGAGGCAGTGAACGGTGGCGCCGGCGCGGACGAATTCTGCGGCGATGGCCCGGCCGATGCCGCTCGCGGCACCGGTGACCACGGCCACCCGGGCGCTCAGCATGAACGGTTCGCTCACAACGACACCCCGCGTTTCCAGGGAATGAAGTCCCACTGCCCGAGTCGCTCTGCGGCGGTGGGATAGCGGCCGCTCGCGGTCTCGATGACCCGGTCCAGGATCCGCTCGCCCATTTCCGCCAGCGTCACCTCGCCCGAGAGCACGGCGCCGCAGTCGAGATCGACGGTGTCGGGCATCCGCCGGGCGAGCGGGGTATTGGTCGAGAGCTTGAGCACCGGTGCCACCGGATTACCGGTCGGGGTGCCGAGTCCGGTCGTGAAGAGGATTGCGGTGGCCCCCGCCCCCGCGAGGGCGGTGGTCGACTCCACGTCGTTCCCCGGGGTGCAGAGCAGATTGAGTCCCGGTGCCGTGGCGCGCTCGGGATAGTCGAGCACATCGGCCACCGGGGCGGTGCCGCCCTTGCGGGCCGCCCCGGCCGACTTCATCGCATCGGTGAGCAGTCCGTCACGGATGTTCCCCGGTGACGGGTTCATCTCGAAGCCGGAGTCGACCGCGCGGGCCCGCGCGTCGTAGGTTCGCATCAGGGTCGTGAACCGCTCGGCCAGGTCGCGCCGCAGGCATCGCTCGATCAGGTCCTGCTCCGCCCCGAGCAGCTCGGGAAATTCCGACAGGATGGTCGTGCCACCGAGGGCGCAGAGCAGGTCGGAGGCGTGGCCAACCGCCGGATTCGCCGAGATGCCCGAGAAGCCGTCAGAGCCACCGCATTCCAGACCCGACCGACAGTGCCGCGAGTGGTGCCGGAGCCCGCCGGGCGCGATCGGCCTCGGCACACCCGGCGACGGTCGCCTCGAGCGCCGCGCGCATGAGCGACTCCTCGGTGCCGATCCGCTGCTGCTCGAAGATGTGCAACGGCCTGGCGTACGCCGGATCGCGGCGGGCGATCTCCTCGCGCAGCAACGCCACCTGGGCATGCTGACAGCCGAGCGAAAGCACCGTGGCCCCGGCGACATTGGGATGGACCAGGTAGCCGGCCAGCAGGCCGCAGAGCGCCCGGGCGTCGTCGCGGGTGCCACCGCAGCCACCACTGTGGGTCAGGAAGCGGATTCCGTCGAGATTGGGGAACGGACGCTCGACCGTGGCCGCCGCGGCGCTGCCATCCCACGCGTCGCCACCGCCCGCGCCATCGGTGCGGTGCCGCCGCACCAGCTCCCGGACCGCGAGTCGGTGCCGGTCGGGCCGGGCATAGCCGAGTTCCTGCTCGAGGGCCGTTTGCAGCGCCTGCACATTGCGGTTCTCGCAGAACACCAGCGGCAGGACCAGCCAGAGGTTTCTGGTGCCGACCCGACCGTCACTCCGGTGATAGCCGTCGAAGGTGCGGGCAGCGAAGCGCGAGATGTCGGGGGAGTCCCAGGGCCGACCAACCGGCGCCGCCAGGTCGACCGGTGAGGCGTCGTGGACCACGTTCTCGACGGTGAGCGCTGTGCCCCGTGCGATCGGCCGGGTCACCCGGGCCACCCGCAGACCATACATGAGCACCGGGTCGCCGACGGCGAGATCGCGAAGCGCCACCTTGTGCTTGGCGCGCACGGGGGTGACCAGGATGACGGCCACGCCCCCGGCCTCGAGCACCGCGCCGGTGTCCGCGTCGCCGAGGGCGACGAAGACGTTGTCCTCAGGATGAATGCGGAGCGCCCGGTCGGGCATCACGCCTCAGGGAACGGGGTCAGTGGCCGCGGGAAGATTTGAAAGGTAGCGCGACTGGGGAAGTCAGTGAGACTCCGTCTCACCAGCAACCGGCCACCATCCCCCGAAGGGGCGTACCTGGTCGCGCCTAGGACGCGACCACGTACGCCTCCATCGCGAAATATTCCGCCAGGCCGAGCCGATCGAGCAACGCGGCCGTCTCCTTGTTGCGCGATTCGACTCGCTGCCAGAACTCGCGGTCGTCCTGCCCGGGGAACGGGGCCGAATCCTTCTGGCTCTGGTGCTTGAAGATCGCCTGGATCTTGAGCCGCAGCTCTTCCTGCGCCAGCGGCACCAGCCAGGTCGCCTCGGTGACCGGCCACTCCTGCCAGGCGCCGCGATAGAGCCAGACCTCCGGACCCGCGTGCCGGGCGGGTACGCCTCGGCGAGCGCCGCGTCGATCGCGTCCTTGCAGAGCCGGTGGGTGCCGTGCGGATCGGAGAGATCGCCAGCGACCAGCACCAGGTCGGGACGCACCTCTTCGAGCAGCGCACGCACGATCGCGATATCGGCCGGGCCGATCGGATCCTTCTTCACCTTGCCGGTCTGGTAGAACGGCAGGTCGAGGAAGCGCGCCCCCGCACGCGGGATCCCCAATGTCTCGATTCCGCTCACCGCCTCGGCCTCGCGGATGATCCGCTTGAGGTCGAGCACCTCCTCGGTGTCGATCTCGCCCGCGTGCTTCGCCTCGAGGAAGGCACGAACCCGGGCCGTCAAGCGAGTCGACCTTGCGGCGCGCCAGATGCTCGTCGGCGGCGAGCCGCTCCAGCACCTCCACGTAGCGCCGCACGTCGTGATCGAACACGGCGATGTTGCCGCTGGTGCAGTAGCCCACCACGATCCGGTTGCCATTGAGCTGCAGCTTGCGGAGAATCCCGCCGGCCGAGATGACGTCGTCGTCGGGGTGGGGCGAGAAGCAGATGACGGTCTTTTCCCTGGGCAACTTGCTGCGGCCACGGATCCGGGATCCGAGGGCGTTGAAGATCTGGCCGTTGACCGCGCCCGGCTCGCCGTGGCGCGCCAGCAATGGCCCGAGGTGGTGCTCGGTGTAGTCGTGCTCGGTGAGCTTGAGGATCGCCTTCCCGGCCGTCAGCGACAGCCAGACCACCGCCTTCACCTCGAGCTCGGGGGTCCAGCGCACCTCGTCGAGCAACCACGGTGTGGCGACCCGGGTGAGTTCGGCGGCCGCGGCGTGATCGGCGTAGATGGTGACCGCGGGGTGGCGCTGCAGGAAGGTTGCCGCGACGGCGTGGTCGACCTCGCCCTCCACGGCGCGGCGGAGGATCCCCGCCTTGTGCTCGCCGGTGGCGAGCAGGACGATCTCGCGGGCCTCGAGAATGGTGGCCACACCCATGGTCACGGCGTGGCGCGGCACGTTCTGCTCGCCGAAGAAATCGGCGGCGGCATCGCGGCGGGTGACCGTGTCGAGTTGTGACGAAGCGGGTCCGCGACTCGGCGCCCGAACCAGGCTCGTTGAAGCCGATGTGGCCCGTCTTGCCGATCCCGAGCAGTTGCAGGTCGATCCCACCGCGCCTCGCGAATCATTCCTGCTCGTACCGGGCGCAGGCATCGCGCCACCTGCTCCGCGCGGGATGCCGCCGGCCGGCACGTGACTGTCGCGCGGGGTCGAGATCGACCAGGTCGAAGAGATTCTCCTGCATGAAGCGGTGGTAGGAATGCATCGAGCCGGGATCCATCGGCCAGTACTCGTCGAGGTTGAAGGTCTCGACGTTGGCGAAGGAGAGGGTCCCCTCGCGGTGCATCCGCACCAGTTCGCGGTAGACGCCGACGGGGGTGGAGCCCGTGGCGAGGCCGAGCACCGCGTCGCGGCCCGCCTCGGCGCGATCGCGGATCAGTCGCGCAATCCGTTCGGCGACCGCCCGGGCCAGCGTATCGGGCGGATCGAGGATCTCGACAGGGATGCGTTCGAGGCGGCGCAGCGGGTCCAGGACGACAGGCTCCGGTGTGGGGCAGTGTCAAAGGTAACGATAGACGACAGACGATAGACGATGGACGGGGGCACCGTGGTTCGTCCACCGGCGATCATCTCTCGTCTCTCGTCTCGCGTCCCCCGTCACGGCCCCAGCATCACGCCCAACGCCTTGATCGGCTCGATCCGGTCGGCGGCGACCTTGATGCACACGGTGAGCGGCACCGCGAGGATCGCGCCGGTCACGCCCCAGAGCCAACCCCACACCAGCAGGCCCCCGAACACCGCGACCGGATTGAGGGGCAGCCGCCGGCCGAGCAGCATCGGCGTCACGATGTAGCCCTCGCACAGGTTGATGCCGAAGAAGGCGCCGGCCGCCACCAGTGCCTGCCCGGGCTCATCGAACGAGACGAGGCCGGCGAGCAGGATCACCCCGATCGTCACGATCGCGCCGATATAGGGGATGTAGTTCAGCACGCCCGCCACCACCCCCCAGAGACCCGGGTTCGGCATCCCCACCAGGTGCATCGCCCCCCAGGTCGCCAATCCGACCGCCACGTTGATCGAGGTGTGAATCGTCAGGTAGCGCGACATCTGCTCCTGCATCTCGGCGAGGGCCTCGCGCACCCCCTGACGGTGCCCCGTGGGCAGCAAGTCGTCGAGCTTGTCGCGAAAGCGATGGGCCGTCGCCAGGAGGAAGTAGCTCAGGAATATCACCGTCACCAGCGCCCCGACGAACGACACGGTGGTGCCCGAGAGCTTCTGGAACAGCCCACCCGGCGGCGACTGGGCCGTGGATCGCCGCGGCGTCCCCGAGCCGGCCGACCGGGTCACCTCCTCGACCTTCTCGGCCGTCTGCTGGAGCTGCTCGATCGGCTTGGTGAGGCGGCGAATCTTGCGCTCGGCCTGGGTGAGCGTGCGCGGCGCCTCTTCGAGCCAGGAGGCGGCGGGGGCGGCCAGCGCCGCGACCACCGTACCGACGCAGGCCACGATCACGACCATCACCATGCCGGCCGCGAGCGCCGGTGGCAGGCGGCGTCGCACCAGCCAGGCGACGGCGGGCGCCAGCAGGAGGGCCAGGAGACCCGACATCAGGATGGGCAGGACCAGCGAACTGCCGACCCGGAGCGCTGCGATGGCCGCCAGGACGAACAGCCCGATCGTGGCCCAGCGGCCCGACAGGGCCACGGGAAATCGGCGCAAGGGTGAGGTCATGGCAGCAGTACCCCCGCGGCGATCCGCGGTTCTCGGCTCCCGACGGCTCGCCGGGTGACGGGAACCAGCATCCCCCTCACGGGCGTTCCGGCAGTGTGGGCTGGAAGGCTGGCGTTTCCCTTGGCTGGAGGCTGACCATGGCGTGCAACATGTCGGGCACCGATCGCGCACTCAGGATCGTTGCGGGAGTGGTGCTGCTCGGATTGGGGTGGGGTGGGGTCGTGACCGGGACGCTTGGCGTGGTCTTCAAGTGGCTCGGCTTTGTCCCGCTGCTCACCGGGTTGGTGAACTTCTGTCCGGTCTATACGCTCTTCGGCTACAACGGCTGCAAGAAGGCGACCGCCTAGCCCCTCGGTTCGAACGACAGCGTCTGGCCGCGCCGGCAGGCCTCGCAGCGCCGCTCGATCGGCCCCGTCTCGGTGCGGAAACCGATGCCGCCGCCGATCGAGTTGGGCTCGCCGCACTTGGGACAGGTCACCTTCATCGGCGCCAGGCGAGCCACCGAGCGGGTCTGCCGGATCGCCGCCCCGATGCCCACAAGCAATACCAACGGGATCCCGAGCAGATGGATGATCGGGATCGGAAGCATCACTGCGGCAGCGACGAGGCCGAGCCCCAGCCATCCGGCGGCACGCAACGCGCGCTGCCCAGCAGAGAAAACCCTCAGGCGTCCGGGTACCCGCGTCGGCTCTGCACCCGAGCAGCCCAGCACCACCATCACCGGCTTGCCGTCTTTCTCTTCCTCAGTCACGTCGACTCCCATGCTGCGGCCTCACGCTGCGCACGGCGGAACGGCCGATCACCCGTCCCCCGTCACCCGTCGCCTTTCCCTTTCACCATTCACCATTCACCATTCACCATTCACCATTCACCATTCACCCCTCCCGCATTACCGCTTGTTGCTCGTTTCGTTCCACCCTGGCGCTCTCGGTGAAGAACACCACCGCCGTGGCGATCCAGAGCGGGATGTCGCCGATCACCTTCATCACCAGCCCGGCGAGCTGGATGTCCTGGTTGGCGCTGAATGGCACCCAGACCCGCGGTGCCAGCTCGTAGATCTCGTAGAGCGGCCAGCTGCTGAACACCATCATCATCGCCGGGATCGTCGGCACGATCGTCGAGCCGAAGAGGTAGCCCATCTTCACGAACATCCCCAGCCGCCGGAATTGCGGTGGGCCAAGGATCGGCCACCAGAGCACCAGACCGGCCACCACCCAGGAGAGGTCGATCACCATCGAGCCGAGCTGCGACGCCATCGCTCCGTCGACGATCCGCGGGAAATGGGTGGCGACCACGATCGCCCAGTAGAGCAGCAGTCCCGGCAATGCCCGCGACTGGAAATGGAGCAGCCGACGCCGGAGGCTCCCCTCGGGCGCAAGGCGATCCCAACCGTCGGCTGGCATCGACTTGAGCAGCGCGGGCCCGACCACCAGGGTGAGCAGCAGGAACTGCACGGTGTGCGCCGTGGCGAGGTAGCCGGCGCCGAGCTTGCCGAGCGGCCAATCGAGCGTGACGACCAGCGCCACCCAGGCGAGGGCGAACCACCGCCACGGCCGCCGCGACCAGCGGTGGCGGCGACCGAGGCTCCACCAGCCGACGGCCAGCAGCAGCAGGAAGAGATGGATGCCGGGATACCACTGCCATTCCCAGCTCCACGGCTGGCCGGTGGCCGAGCACCACCATTGCACCGGCCTACTGGCCAAAGTCCACCAGCCGCGGCAGGTCGTGCGCCCAGTCGCGTTGCCGTGTCCCCGACGGATACCAGACCCGCGCCATCCCGTCGGCGGTCACGGCGATGACCTGGGCGGCGTGGCCCACGAGGTAGCCGTCGCCGGAAGCGGTGTCCCGCACCGCCGGCGGAACGCCGAAGCCGAGCTCCGCCGCCTTGATCGTCGAGTCGGATCCGGTGAGCCCGATGAAGCGGCGATCGAACTGCCGAACCCAGGCGCGGAGCCGCGGCAAGGTGTCGCGTGCCGGATCGGTGGTGACGAAGATCACCTGGACCTGGCGCTGGACGTCATCGTCCATCTTGGCGAGCACCGCGGCCAGGTTGGCCATGTGCACCGGGCAGATGTCGGGACAGTTGGTGTAGCCGAAGAAGACCAGCGACACCTTGCCCCGGGTCTGCTCGGCCAGGCGGTATGGTTGGCCGTCGGTGTCGGTGAGGACCACATCGGGCACCGGAGCGGGGGTGACCACCTCCGCGCCGATGAACCCGGAGGGCGACAGCTCCTGTTCGGGGGTGTGGCAACCGGCCAGGAGGCCGGCGGCGAGCATGGCGATGGTGATGCGGTGCGACGGCCCTGTCACTGCGATGTCCACTCTCGGTTCGTGCCGGGGATCGGGTGCCCCCAAGATAGACCGGTCGATGCCGGCGGCCTCATCGATCGCCGCGGAGCGCGCCGGTGAAGGCGAAGCCCTTGGCGACGACCAGCACCCAGCCGGCCGGCTCACGGTCGTTCCCCGAGCGATAGACGAGGTCGATCCGGTTGGCCTCGAGATCGGGAGCCCGCGAGGCCCCGAGCCGAAGCCCGATCCCGGCGTCCCAGCCGCTGCGCGACGGTCGACCGCGATACCACGCCCCGCCGGCGTCGCCGAAGGCCGCCAGTCCCACATCGACGACCTTGAGGAAGTCGGTGGCGAGCGCGTAGCGATACTCCCCGGTCGCGAAGAACATCCGGTCGCCGGTGAAGGCGTGCTGCCGGAAGCCGCGCGGCCCGGCGCCAAGCCCCAGATCGAACTCGGTGCCCGGGATCTGGCGCTCGAGCGCCCCGAGCGCCACGTGGGCCACCGCGAGGTGCTTCGCGTTGGGCAGCCACGCCGCCGTTGCACCGAGTTGCACGCTCCCCGAGTCGAGTCCGGCCGACGTGAAGAGGCCATTGGCGTAGCCAGTGGCCTGCAGGAAGCCACCGGACAACGCCACCCCGGTCTGGGCCAGCAGCTCACCGCCCACCCCGGTCTGGCCGTAGCCGAGTCCGGCCGGGGCGATCCACGCGCCGAGCCGCGCCACGGTGCTGAGGTCGATGTCCTCGGCACGGCCCTGCGCGTTGTAGCCGGTGACGGTGCGATACCGGGCCCGTCGTGCCTCGAGCCAGACGCCGATCGCACCGGAGACGCAGCAGTCGTTCCCGGCGATCGGCCGGTCGAGGACCACGTTGTCATTGCGCACCTGCGCGGCGACGCCGAGCCGCAGGTAGCCACGGCTGTCGGCCCGGAGCGCCGTGGCATAGTCGAGTCGGCCCAGCCGGTAGTCACGGAAGACCGAGTCCACCGGATCGAGCCGGCCGTCGGCGAAGCGGAGGATCCGCTCGGAGCGGGTCTCGCCGGTGATTCCCCAGCCGTGGCGCTCCTCGAGGGTGAAGAACGGCCGGTTGAGCACCGCATAGGCGCGGTCGCCATCGCTGCGATTGTCGTAGCGGGCGGCCAGGCCGATCCGTCCGCCGATCAGCCGCCGCTGCCGAAAACCGAGGGTGGTGGTGGAGCGGTCGGGGTTCTTGCGATAGAGCACCGAGGCCTGGGTCGCGGTGCCCAGCAGGTTGTCCTCGATCATCGCCAGCGTGTAGTCCAGTTCCCCGCCGGTGGAACGGAACCGGAAATCGGGTCGCGTGCTCCAACCATCCCGGGTGGTGACGGTCATCACCAGCGACGTGTCCACCGTGGCCGTGTCGATTTCCACCGAGCGGAACACCCCCAGCGATCGGAGGTTGCGGGCCGACTCGGCCACCCGAGCCGAGTCGTAGCGGTCGCCGGGATGGACCAGCAGCTCACGACGAATCACCCACGGCTGGGTGGTCACGTGCAGGGTGTTGACCAGCGAGAGGAGCCAGAAGGTCGCCTCGTCGGTGTCGAACACCGACTGCCGCACCACCGCGATCGAATCGACCGTCGGCGCCTGGGCGGCGAGGGGGGCGGCGAGGAGCAGGGCGAGGAGCGGCGCCGCGGCCGCGCCGCAGAGGGCGGGGCCGACCAGGCGGCGCGGAGCAGCCGGCCAGGGCCGCGTCGCAAGCGGCGCGGCAGCGGAGGATCTGATCACCGGCGCAGGCCTAGGTCAGCGACTCGAGCAGCCGCCAGAGCTCAAGCGCCGAGAATTCGGCGAAGCGGGCCCGCACATCCTGCGCGGTCCACTCGCGGAAGATCCACGCCGAGCTCCGGCGCACTTCGCCGGCCGCGAAATGGACCCGACCAGCGGTGATCGGACCGTCCTGCCGGGTCTCGAGATAGACCGACCAGGTGGTCCCCCCGCGGGCGAGGTCGCCCATGTGCGCGGCGCTGGAGAGATCGATGGTATCAGGTGGCGGCGTGGTCATCTCTGTCCGGGCGGGTGATGTCCAACGGTAGCCCGCGGAGGCGGCGGACGCCAGCCGCCGGGGCGGGTATATTGCCGGGCGGAGGCCCCGGAGGGCCATTTGTCACCCCGGAGACGCTGTGCCAGAGACCACCACCACACCATGTCCCAGCTGCGGCGCCGCCGCCTCGGGAAATTTCTGCGCCGCGTGCGGCACCCGGCTCGGGGCCTCGTTCTGCCCCGCATGCGGTGGAGCGGTGAAGGCTGGAGCGCGCTTCTGTGGCCACTGCGGACATACGTTGGCGGGTGGTGGAGCGGCGACCTCAGTCACCGCCCCGCCGCCGTCGCGGACGCCCTGGATCATCGCGGGCCTGCTGTCGTTCATCACCATCGCCGGGGTGGTCTATGCCGCCGGGGCCCGCAATCGTGCGGCGGCGCCCGACATGGCCAACTCGGGCAACGAGGCGGCCGGCGGAGCCCAGTCGGCGCTGCCAGCCGGCCCGGCCCCCGACATCTCGCAGATGACCCCTCGCGAGCAGTTCACCCGGCTCGACGACCGGATCATGAAGGCCGCCGGGACCGGCGACACCACGACGGTGATCACCTTCTGGCCGATGGCGGCCGGCGCCTACCAGAACCTCCCCGACAGCGATCGCGACGCCGACATCCGCTACCACATGGCGACGCTGCACCTGCTGATTGGCCAGTTCCCCCAGACACTCGCGCTCGCCGACACGATCCTCGCCCAATCCCCCGGCGACCTCCTTGGTTACTACCTGCGGGCGATCGTGGCCGACTTCCAGGCCGACAGCACCCGGGCCCGCGAGGCGCGACGCCAGTTCAACCAGCACTACGATGCCGAAATGGCCAAGAGCCGACCCGAGTACCTCGACCACGCCCCGATGCTCAAGAGCTTCCGGGACGGTTCCGGTTCCTGAGCCATTCGCGCTGACGGAGATCCTGCGGTGACCAGCTCTTCCCCGATTCGTTGCCCCGCGTGCGGCACCACCGGCACCGGGCGCTTCTGCGCCTCCTGTGGCCAGCCACTTGCCGGTGCCGGTTGCGCATCCTGCGGGGCCCCGCTCCAGCCCGGTGCCCGCTTCTGTGCTTCGTGCGGAGCGGCGGCCGGCGCAGTGACGCGGACCATGGTGGCCACACCTGCCCGCCCCGCGATCACCACTGGGGGTATCGCGATCGGCGCCCTGGCGATGGCCGCGGTGGCGGCACTGGTGTGGGCGCTGTCGAGTCGTGGTCCAGCTGCGCCGGCGGCTGAGTCGGCGGGTGGCACGGCCACCGCAGCCGGGGTGCCGCCGGACATTTCCAACATGACGCCGCGCGAGCGATTCACCCGGCTGGCCGACCGGGTCCAGGCCGCGGCGGAGAACAACGACCAGGCCCAGTTCCAGCAGTTCTTCCCGATGGTCGAGGGAGCCTGGGCCCAGCTTCTTCCGGGTGACCGCGACAACGATGCCCGGTTCCACTTCGGGTTGCTGCAGACCGAGGCGGGAAACTTTCCCGCCGCGACCGCCCAGGCCGACTCGATCCTCGCCGAGGTCCCCGACCACCTGTTCGGCTGGTACCTCAAGGCGACCATCGCTGACGCCGAGCAGAAGCCGGCCGAGGCCAAGGTGGCTCGCCAGGCGTTCGACAAGGCCTATGACGCCCAGATGGCCACCGGGCTCCCCGAGTACTCCGCCCACGAGCAGTTGATGAGCCAGTTCCGCCAGACCGCACGGATCGCCAACTGATGCCCCGGACGATCACCGTGGCGCACTCGCCCGACTCCGATGACGCCTTCATGTTCTACGCCCTCGCCGAGGGGAAGGTCGACACCGGCGACCTGCGCTACAGCCATGAGCTGCAGGACATCGAATCGCTCAATCAGCGGGCCCGCCGTGGCGAGCTCGACATCTCCGCCGTGTCGATCCACGCCTACGCCTACCTCGCCGACCGATACGCGCTGCTCTCGAGCGGCTCGTCGATGGGCGATGGCTACGGCCCCCGATTGATCGCCACCACACCGCCGCCGGCCGACCGGGTCACCGGCTCGGCGGCGGTGCGCGCGGCGGCCCGGGGGAAGCGGATCGCCGTGCCCGGTCTCTACACCACCGCCTACCTCGCGCTGCGACTCTGGCAGCCGGAGTTCGAGCCGGTGGTGATGACGTTCGATGCGATCGAGGCCGCGGTGCAGGGCGGCGATGTGGACCTCGGCCTGGTGATCCACGAGGGCCAGCTCACCTACGCCGACGACGGTTTCCACCTCTGGGCCGACATGGGCGAGTGGTGGCTCGCCGAGACCGGCCTGCCGCTGCCGCTTGGCGGCAACGTGGTGCGTCGCGACCTCGGCACCGCGGTGATCGCCCAGGTCTCGCGCGACCTGAAGGCCAGCATCGAGTATTCGCTGGCCCATCGCGCCGAGGCCCTGGCCCATGCCGCCCGGTTCAATCGCGGCATCGGCGATGCCCGGACCGACGAGTTCGTCGGGATGTACGTGAACCACTGGACCGTGGACTACGGCGAACGGGGCCGGGCCGCGGTCCAGCTGCTCCTCGACCGGGCCGCGGAGGCGGGGGTGATCCCGGAAAGGGTGGCGGTCGAGTTCGTGTGAACCGGGGAGACCGTGACGAGGAAGCGAAGAAGGCTGGCCCGATGGGCCAGCCTTCTTCTGTTGCTGCGGTCGTACCGGATGGCTTCAGGCAGCCTTCTTGACGGCCTTCTTCGGGGCGGCCTTCTTGGCCGCCTTCTTCGGAGCCGCCTTCTTGGCGGCGGCCTTCTTCGGAGCCGCCTTCTTCGCGGCAGCCTTCTTCGGGGCCGCCTTCTTCGCGGCCTTCTTCGGAGCCGCCTTCTTCGCGGCAGCCTTCTTCGGGGCCGCCTTCTTCGCGGCCTTCTTTGCGCCCTTCGCCATACGGTATCCTCGAGTCAGTTGAGTGAGACTGCGCTCGTGGCAGGAGCCTCCCGAGCGAGGAACAAGATCGCAAGCGGGAGGCGCGGAGTCCAGAGGGGGACCGGGCGGAAATCGCCGTGGGTCAGGGGATGCCCCCGACCCCGGCGATGTCCTCGGTGCCGACCTGCCCCGCTGCAGACCTCAGCGACGACGACCGCCGCGGCCGCTTCCCGGCGGCGCGAGGTTCGAGCCGAGCTGGTAGGAGAACTGCACCATCACCTGGCGACCGAGGGTCGCGGCACGCTGCTCCCGGATGTAGCTGCTCGTGCTGGAGATCGAGATACCGGTGTTCTCGTTCAGCAGGTCGGAGGCGGCGATCCGGATCTCGGCCCGGTTGTCGAGCATCTGGTGCCCCAGTGACGCCCCGAGCATGAAGATGTTGTCGCGCGGACCGAAGAGGTTCTGGTCATAGACCTGGTAGTTGGCCGAGACGTTGGCCGACCAGGTCTCGCCGAGGTACCAGGTGCCATTGCCGGAGAAGGTCCGGTTCAGGTAGTCCTGGTTCAGCCCGGTGTTGATCGAGTAGCTGACGGAATTGAAGTTCCACTCGGCCCCGGCACTCAGGTCGAACACCTCCTTGGCGCGGTTCTGGAGCCGGATCCCGACGCTGTGGTTGGCGGTGTGACTGGTGTTCTCGACCTGATTCACCAGCTCCGACCCACTCGACCGGTTGTAGCTGTAGTCGAGATCGACCTGGATCCCCAGGGCCCGGATCGGCGTGCCGTAGCTGCCGCCGACGTTGCTGTTCCAGCCGTCGCCGAGGTTGATCGGCATCACCGTCTGGCGGCCCTGCGCGTCGACCTCGCGCGCCTGGACGATCTGGTTCCGGCTGTAGCCCATGTTCGCGAAGAGGTAGATGCTCCGGAACGAGAACTGGTCGAACCGGCGGAAGTCGGCCCGCAGCGAGTGTTGGTACTGCGGCGTCAGGTCGGGATTGCCGGCGTAGATCCGGAGCGGGTCGGTGTTGTCGACGAACGGCTGCAGCTCGGTGAGCGAGGGCTCGCGCGTCGAGGTGCGATAGTTGAGCGTGATGTTGCTGCCCTGGTTGACCTGGTACCGGAGGTTCGCCGAGGGCAGCAGGTTCGTGAAGCCGTTCGAGATCGACTCGTTACGGTTGAGAATCGTCCCCTCGAGGTCGGACCGCTGGGCCTCGAGTCCCACCACCCAGCGGAGCGACTTGGTGTTCCGGCTGAGGCGGGTTCCACCGTTGAGGTAGGAATAGGTGCGCTCGAACGCCTGGCTGAGGTCGGAGTTCGGGACCGGCTCCCCGGCGACGATGTCGTTCACGTCGTAGTGCTGGGTCTCCGAGATCGCCCGGTGCTGGCCGAAGAGCTCGACCACGACCCCCTGGCCGAGCGGATTGGTCAGCCCGAGTCGCTGGCCCGAGGTGAAGGTCCGGCTGTTGCGCCGCTGCGACTGGAGCACGTCGTGGGTGATGATCCCACCCGCCCCATCGGTGAGGTCGGTGCTCGAGTTGAGGTTGGAGAGCTGATGCGGCTTGCTCAGGTCGCCCCAGACCTCGGCCACCAGGGTGCGGCCGGCCTGGTTGAAGCGCCGCGAGTAGGTCAGCCGGCCGTCGCCACCGAGGTTGTTGGCATCGGTCGAGACGCTCGACGAGGCGCGGTTCTGGAACGCCCCCTCCGGCGTCAGCGTCTCCTGGTTGGAGGTGTTCTCCGAGTTGTTCGGCCCGGCGTTGAAGTTGCCGCGGAAGCGGAGCTGGTTCCAGGTGTTGAAGGCGTGCTGGGCATTCAGGTTGAGCCGGTGCGACAGGGAGGTCGACAGCGAGGTCGCGGTCTCGCTCCGATTGGCCGAGATGCTCTCACCCTGGAGCAGCTGCTCGTCGGTGGCCGACGACTGACGGTTGTCGCTGGTGCTCAGGAAATAGCTGCTCCGGATCCAGCTGTTGTCGGCGAACTGCCGGCTGCCGTTGAGCCCGAGCGCCATCGTCTCGCTGAAGCCACTGCTCCCGCCGCCGCCGAAGCCGCCGCCGCCACGCCCGATCACCACCGGCAGCGCCAGCGAGAAGCCCGACTGCGCCACGTTGTTGCGGCTCCCGATCATCGAGAGCTGGGTCGAGGGCGAGAAGCGGTTCAGGTTGAGGGCGCTGGAGTAGCGAGGGTCGTCGCCCTTGGAGCCGGCGAACGCGTCGGCGGTCCTCGGCGCGGGACCGACCCCGGCCACCACCCGGCCGAAATAGCCCACCCGGGCATTCGGCTTGAGCACCAGGTTGACGGTCTTCTGCTCCTGGCCGTCGTCGATCCCGCTGAACTCGGCGGCGTCCGACTTCTTGTCGAACACCTGCACCTTGTCGATGGCGGCCGCCGGCAGGTTGCGGGTGGCCATTTTCGGGTCGCTGCCGAAGAACTCCTTGCCGTCGACGAGGACCTTCTGGACGGATTGGCCCTGGGCGGTGATGGAGCCATCCGTGGCAACCGACAGCCCGGGCAGCCGCTTGAGCAGTTCCTCCACGGTGGCGTTGATCCGCGTCTTGAACGCCTCGGCGTTGTACTCCAGCGTGTCGGGCTTGTTGACGATGGGGATGTGCTCGGCGTTCACCACCAGCTCACCAAGTTGCACGGCGCCGGCGTCGAGCATCATCACGGTGTCGGCCGAGACGTCAGCATCGGCGATGCGGAAGTCACGCCGGAACGGCTTGTAGCCGATGCCGGTGACCTGCAGGATGTACTCGCCGGGTGCGAGGCGCTTGAGGGTGTATCGGCCGCTCGCACTGGAGGTCGCGAAGGTCGCGATCACCGAGTCGGTGCGGGTGAGGGCGACCACCATCGCGTTGGCGACCGCGGCGTGCGCCGAGTCGACCACGATCCCCTTGACGTCGAACTGCTGGGCGGCGGCGATGGCCGGGTGTCCCATCAGGGCGACCACCACGGTCGCGGTCGCCCCGACGACCCGGCGGATGACTGTGCGCATCGGCATCTAGTTCCGCCGTCCGCGACGCTGCTTGGCGATCTCGGCCATCTTGTCGGCAACGATCTTGTCGTACTCGGCCTTGGTCACCTTGCTGCCGTCCGATGGGGCCTTGATCGGGTCCTTCGCGGCCGCGGTGTCGATGGCGGTGGCGGTGTAGACGATCCGGTTCGAATCGACGGCGAGCGTCAGGATCAGCCCGGGCAGGCCGCCGT
The DNA here is from genome assembly GCA_963847895.1 of uncultured Gemmatimonadales bacterium. GTDB lineage: Bacteria > Gemmatimonadota > Gemmatimonadetes > Gemmatimonadales > GWC2-71-9 > Palsa-1233. Next base: position 183,782 of record CAWKBO010000009.1, on the reverse strand, counting down.
ACTGCGCCGGACCCGCCGGGATCGGGATCTCGGGCGTGAACCACGCCTCGATGCTGGTGCTGTCCTGCTGGGCCGTGGCCTGGAAGACCTGATGGCCGAGGAAGGTGGCCTGCTCGCCGGTGAGCTTCCATGGGAACGACGGGCGGTCGGTCGGGATCCTGAAGGTCCGGCCGAGGAACTCGCGCACCTCGATGTAGCTGCCGTCGGCGAGGTCGGTGTAGGCACCGGCGACCGCGTCCTCCCCCCCGCCGCCGCCGAACCCGAACCCGAACCCCCGCGTGGCCATCACCATGCCGCCTTCCATCTCGCCCCGGAGCACCACATTCGCCCCGCCGTCGCTCTGCACGAACCGCATCTCGCGGTCGCCACCCCCGGGGTTGTCGGTCACCGGGGCCTCGGCGAAGAGCGTCGCCTCGGGCGAGAAGGTGAGCTGCATCGGCTTGACCCTCGCCTTGGGCATCCGCGCGGGCATCGGCATGCCGGGAGGCAGGCGGAAGTCGAGTCGATTGGACTGGTCGTATCGGACTGTCCCGGACTGGGCCGTCGCCACGAGGGGCAACCCGACCAGGAGGGCCAGCATCGGTGTCAGGCGAGGGATCACATCGGCTCCGGCAAGAAGGACGACCCGTCGCGCGGCGGCGCCGCGCGCACGGAGGTCTGGTGGCGAATACGTGCTGGACCTTCGTGGGGTTGATTCTCGGGCGTCCGCGACCGTCGCAGGGTGCACCGGGCCGGTCGAGGGGGGGCCCGGGGAGGGCCCCGCCGATCAGGGACGGCTGCCGGCCTCGAAGTACCGCAATCCGCCGCTGGTGGTGCCCACCACCAGGTCGAGATCGCCGTCACCGTCGAGGTCGCCGAGCGCCGGGGTGGCGTTGCCCGGCACATGCACCGAAGCGGCGAGTCGCGGGTCGGGCACGAAGCGGATCGTGGTGCCCTCGCTCACGTTGCGCCACGCAGCCACGGTGCCCTCCTCGCTGCCGAGCAGCATGTCGGGCCGCCCGTCGCCGTCGAGGTCACGCAGCACCGGCGCGCTGCGGCGCCCCGCGTCGATGTCGCCAAAGGTGTCGCTCTCGAGCTCGAACCGGGGCGCGGTGCGGCTTCCCGTGTTGCGATAGAGATTGAGTTGACCACTCGACTCGCCCACCAGCATGTCGAGATCACCGTCGCCGTCGAGGTCCGCCAGCGCCGGCACGGTGTTGCTGCCGCGGGTGATCGTCACCAGGGCGCTGTCGGCGAGCGTCCACGTCGGTGCGGTCGCGGTGCCGGTGTTGCGCCACCACTGGACCACGTCACGCCAGGTGCCGAGGACCAGGTCGAGCAGGCCATCGCCGTCGAGGTCGACGATCGCCGGGGAGAGGTGGTAGTCGCCGCCGACTGGCAGCGGCCCCCGCTCGCGGAGCGCCGGGGCGGTCACGGTCCCGGTGTTCTCGAACAGCACCAATCGGGAGGTCGAGGGATCATCCGGGGCGATCCGGGAGCCGACCACCAGGTCGAGGTCGCCATCGCCGTCGATGTCGGCGAGCGCTGGCGCGCTCTCGCTCCCCACGTCGATCATCGGGATCAGCCGGGAGGTGACCACCACGAACGAGTCGGGTGCCGGCTGGGTCACGAGGTAGAGGTTCTCCACCCCGGAGCGGCTCGGGCCGAACGCCCCACCGATCACCCCCACCACCAGGTCGAGGCGGCCGTCGCCGTCGACATCCCCCGTTGTGGGGGCGTTGTAGCCGGTGGTCAGCAGCGGGTCGGCCAGCGGGAAGCGGGTCGGCGTGGAGCGCAGCGAGAAGGTGGGACAACCCCCGGTGTTGGCAATGAGCAGCACCCCCTCCTCGAAGAAATCACCCCAGAAGAGGTCCTGGTCGCCGTCGCCGTCGATGTCGCCGAACGCCATCGTGTTGGCCCCGTGCATCGAGCCACCTGGGGTGTTCGGCATCGGCTGCCCGGGGATCGGCCCGGTGATCCGGATCCCCTCCCACTCCTCGGTCACCAGCCGGAAGCGAGGCAGTCCCGCGGCGTCGAGTCCGGGCTCCGCCTCGTAGCGGTCGACGGTGCCGGTCACCCGCCCGAGGAAGAGGTCGAGCCGGCCGTTGCAGTCGATGTCGGTCAGGTTGAGGATGTTCTGCCGGTCGGCAAAGAGCGCCGTCCCGTCGGCGGCACGGAGCGAGTCGGCGGCCGCGACGAACCGCGGTGCGGTCCGGGTGCCGGTATTCAGCCAGGCGCGGACGTAGCTGTACGGCAACTCCGAGAGCAGGTCGAGGTCACCGTCACCGTCGAGGTCCACGAAGCGAAACCACTCGCCGATGTCGAGATCCTGGTAGCGGTCGGTGCGCCAGGTCCAATGGCCGTCCTCCCGTTGGTAGAAGGCGACCTCACCGGAACGCTCCTGGACGAAGAGATCGAGGTCGCCATCACCGTCGATGTCGGCGAGCTGGGGCCGCGGCACGTCGAAGCCGCCCAGGAAGGGCTGCGGTGCCGCGGTGCCGTCGGCCAGTGTCACCGGGAAGGGGGCCACCCGCGCCACCCAGCCGGGCGACGGAGTGGCCGCTTGCGACCCGGCCTGCGCGAATGCGCAGGCCGGGAGGAACAGCAGGGTGGTGGCAAGCGCCACCACCCCGTGGTGCGACGATCCTGGCCTCACGGAACCGCCTGGCTCCGGTCCTTGATGAGGAAGAGGCCCTCGGTGACGCTGGTCACGATCACCGTGCCGCTCTTGAAGAACGGGTAGTTGCTCCACGCGCCGACCATGTGCGGCTCGTTCTCGTCGTCCGGGAAGGTGTCGAGGTAGCCCACCTCCCGCGGGTTGAGCGGATCCGAGATGTCGAGGATCCGGAGCCCCGAGCCGTAGTTGGCCAGGTACGCCTTGTTTCCCTTGATGTAGAGGTTGTGGTCCGACGACTTGACCGGCCCGATGTACTCCTTGGCCAGCACCGGGTCATCGAGATCGGTGAGGTCGAAGATCATCGTGCGGGTCCCCTTGGCGGCGTTGTCCTGCCCGGTGGTGTCCCGCTGCGCCTGGATCTCGTCGCTCTCGTCGTCGAGATAGAAGTACTTGTGGTCGTCGGTGAACCACCCCTGGTGGGCGTACGCCACGAAGGGATAGGTCGCCGTCGAGAGCTGCTTGACGTTCTGCTTGTCGGACACGTCGGCCAGCGAGATGGCGTTCTCGTTGGCCCCGACGCAGATCTCATGGCCCTGGTACTGGGTGTCCGGGCCGTGGTACGTCACGCAGGTCGCGTCGTGCGAGTAGCCGGTGCCACGGCGGCCGGTCTTCATGTCGCTGTAGCAGCCGACGAAGGTCGGGTTCTCCGGCTGGCGGATGTCGATCATGTGCAGCCCGCCGCCGCAGACCTCCTCGCCCGAGCTCACGCCCACGGCGTAGGCATAGCCGGTCGACTCGTTGATCACGATGTCGTGGGCGCTGCCGATCTTGCCGTACCAGGTGGTTTCCTTGAACGTCCGTGGCGTCTTGACGTTGCGGAGCTGGGTGAGGTCGAAGACCTGCATCCCGTGCGGACCGGCACCGTCGGCCACGATGTAGGCGTGGTTCTTGTACGTCTTGATGTCGCGCCACGCCGCCGGATTGGCGCCGTCGTGCAGCGGCAGCGACCCGAGATACCGCGGGTGCTCGGGATCGGTGATGTCCACGAAGGCGGTGCCGTCGGTGCGGCCGGCCAGGGCGTACTCGCGGCCCGACTCCGGGTCGGTCCAGCCCCAGTTGTCGCTCATGTGCGAGCCACGATCGCCGCCCACCGCCGAGATCGGCAGGAACGCCAGCAGTCCGGTGTTGCCGCAGTGGAACTCGGCGGCCTCGCCGTCCTTGCAGATGACCTCCTTGCCGCTCACCATCTGGAACCGGTCCTTGGTCGGCGGGAAGGCGCTGGCCATCGTCTGCCAGCTCCCGGTCGGCGAACGGCGCAGGAAGAGCACCGTCCCCTCGCCACCGATGTCACCGGGCATCCCCACGATCGCCTGGTTGCCGGCCACCGCGAAGGTGGCACCGGCCTGCGCGCCACGCCGCCCGAGCGAGTCCACCACCAGCTTGCTCATCCCGGCCATCTCGCCGTCCTGCATCGCGACGCGATAGATCTCGCCGCTGCCGCCCGAGGCCGGCGCACCGACCCAGAGTTCGTTGCCGACCATCGCCAGCGCGCTGCCGAACGAGGCACTGGCCGGGAAGTCGTAGGGCGTCAGCATCGAACGCTCGATCCAGACCCCGCTCCGCGCATTGCGCTCGAAGCCGACCACCATGCCGGTGCCACCGAACGCCCCCCGGAAGCCGGGACGGCGTCCCTGGGGCTCGGCCGGCGGATTGGCGAGTTGTGGCACGAAGTTGGTGCCCGGCGCCCCGACCAGGAGGTTGTCGCCCTGCAGCAGCAGCGTGGCGCCGAACTGGGCATTGTCGGAGGCCCGCCGCGACGCCAGCGCCGAGGTGGTCTCCAGCGACCAGTTGCCGTCGCCCTGACGGACAAAGGTGTAGACCGCGCCCTTGCCTTCCTGCCCGGGGGCGCCAACCGCCACGCGGTCGCCGTCGATCGCCAGCGCGGCGCCGAAGTCGGCCCCCTCGGTGAGACCGTCGACCACCAGCTGGCCACCAGCTGCCCAGGTCCCCGCCGAGCGGGTGAAGACGTGCACCACGCCGTTCCCCTCGCCTGGGGCACCCACCAGCGCCAGGTCACCGGCCAGCACGATCGCGCTGCCGAAACGGGCACCCGCGGCGCTGGGCGCCGGGAGCAGTCCGGCCGGGCGCCAGGAATCGCCGCTGCGGGAGTAGACGTGCACCATCCCGGGCATCTCGGGCGGTGGAGGCGGATCGTTGGGTCGCCGGAAGGTGCGCAGCGGCACGTGACCGATCAGCAGGGTGTTGCCACTGGCAGCCAGGGCCGAGCCGAAACCAGCCGACTCGGCACCCTCGCCGAGCGACAGGGTGGTGGTGTGGGTCCAGTTGGCGGGCATGCCGCGATGGAAGATCCAGACCACCCCGTCGTTGCTGCCCCGGCCGCCGGGCTCGCCCACGAAGGCGTAATCGCCAGCGATGGCGAGGGCTCGGCCGAACGACGCCCGTTCGGGCGCCGGGGCGGCGGACAGCGCACTGGCGGTCAGGGCGATGGCGCCGATCCCGGCCAGCGAGGTGACGATGCGACGCGTCACGAGATACCTCCTCGAGAAGTGGATCGATGCTGCGGATGGATGATGGGGACGCTCGGGCGAACCTAATGCTACGCGGCATTCCCGATAGAGGTTCAGGTGATTCTCAGGGTGACGCATTGTGAAACAACTGGACTCCACCCCCCGACCCACCGAGCAGCAGTTCGGGCTTGCCGTCGCCGTCGAGGTCACCCACCGCTGGCGTGGCGTAGAGGTCGCTGATCTTCACGCGGAATCCGTCGTCCCGGACGAAGTGCACGTCGGGACCCGGGGCCCGGCGCCAGAGCCCCACGGTGCCGTCTTCGGCTCCGATGAGGAGTTCGAGCACCCCGTCACCATCGAGATCGGTGAGCAGCGGCGCGCTGCGCCGGCCCACGTCGATCCCGTCGAAGTTGTCCGAGACGAGCTCGAAGTGCGGTGCGGTGCGGCTGCCGGTGTTGCGGTAGAAGTTGAGCTGCCCGGACGCCTCGCCGATCAGCAGGTCCAGGTCGCCGTCGCCGTCGAGGTCACCGAGGGTGGGCACCGTGTTGCTGCCGCGGGTGATCGTCACGATCGCCGTGTCGGCGCGGGTCCACGCCGGGGCAGCGCGCGTCCCGGTGTTGCGCCACCACTCGAGGCGGTCGCGCCAGGTACCGAGCAGCAGATCGGGCAGGCCATCGCCATCGAGATCGGCCACCGCCGGCGCCCAGTGGAACTCCCCCAGCACGTCGAGGGTCTCGCGTTCGCGGAAGGCCGGCGCGCTCGGCGTGCCGACATTCTCGAATCGGGTGATCGTCGCGGAGGTGTCGTTGGCGGCATCGATCTTGTTGGCGAGCAGCAGGTCGAGGTCGCCGTCCCCGTCGAGATCGGCCAGGGAGGGGACACTCTCGGAACCGACGTCGATCATCCCGATCAGTCGCTTGGTGACCACGGTGAACGAGTCGGCCGCAGTCTGCATCACCAGGTAGAGATTGTCCACCGCGCTGTAGTTGGGCTGGTAGGCACCGCCGATCACGCCGATCACCAGGTCGAGGCGACCGTCGCCATCGATGTCACCGGTGGCGGGGGCGTTGTACCCGGTGGTCACGATCCGGGTGCCGCCCTTGGGGAACTGTTCGTGCTCGCCCTGCAGCCACGGCGCGCGGCAGCTTCCCTCGTTGCGGATCAGCAGCAGGCCGGACTCGAAGTAGTCGCCCCAGAAGAGGTCGAGATCGCCGTCGCCGTCGATGTCGCCGAACGCCATCGTGTTGGCACCGTGCAGCGACGGGCGGCCGCAGGAACGCCGAGGTGTCACCGGGGACGGGCCCCAGCACCTCGATGTTCTGCCACCGTTCGGCGAGCAACCGGAAGACCGGCATCCCGACGCTGTCGACGGCCTCGCGCTCGTAGCGATCGACGTAGCCCGCCACCCGGCCGAGGAAGAGGTCGGGACGGCCGTTGCAGTCGATATCGACCACGTTGAGGATGTTCTGCGGATCGGCGAAGATCGGCGTCCCGGTGATGTCCCGGAGGCTGTCCACCACGGGCACCATCCGCGGCGCGGTGGCGCTGCCGTCATTGCGCCAGGCCCGGATGTAGCCATTCGGCTGCTCGCCGAGCAGGTCCATGTCGCCATCGCCGTCGAGGTCGGCGAAGCGGTACCACTGCCCCACCCTGACGTCCTGCCAGCGGTCGGTGCGCCAGATCCACTGGTCGCCGACCCGCTCGAAGAACTTCACGTCGTCCTTGTTCTCCTGGACGAAGAGATCGAGGTCACCATCGCCGTCGATGTCCACCAGCTGGGGACGCGGCAGGTTGAAGCCGCCGAGCCACGGCGCGGGCACGGCGGCACCCTGGCGATCGGTGACCGGGATGCCGGTGACCTGGCGGGTGAACTGCTGGGCGCCGAGGGGGGCGGTGACGAGGAGCACGAACAGCGAACAGCGAACGGCGAACCGTCCCGCCCGTTCGCCGTTCGCCGTTCGCGGTTCGTCGTTCGCGGTCATTGCGATCCGGGCGCTCCCATGCCGGCGGGCGAGGCGCCGAGCATCAGCGTCTTGACGGTCTTGCCCGAGCGGAGGTCGACCACCGAGAGCCAGCCCGCCGGGCCGTGCCCGGTGTCGGGACCGTGCATGTCGTGGCCGCTCATCCCCGGCATCGCGGCGCCGCCGGTGTTCCGGTTGGACACGAAGAGGTAGCGGCCGTCGGGCGAGACGACCGATCCGTGCGGCTGGGCGAAGCCCTCGGTGAAGCGCCGCGTCACGATCCCGGCGAAGGGATCGACTTCGGCCACCGCGTTGTCGAGCAGCAGCGGCAGGTACACGTGCTTGCCGTCCGGGGCGAACGACGGGTGCCAGGGCTTGCCGCCCACGGCGAACTCGCGCACCGGCTTGAGCGGCGGCGGGTTGGCGAGGTCGAACACCAGCACGGTGTTGGAGAGCTCGCCGCCGACCACCATCCAGCGACCATCGGGGGAGATGGTGAACTCGACCAGCGAGCGCGGCGCGCCATCGATCTTCGACAGCGTCACCCGACCGGTGCTGGTTTCCACCGAGGCGATGGCGTTCTCCGCCAGCGAGGCGGTGTGCACCCACTTGCCATCGTGGGTCGCCACGATGGCGTGGGGCCGGGCCACCAGCACTTCCTGTTCGTCGATCAGCTCGAAGGTCGAGCGCTTGATCACCCCGATCGCCTTCGGTGGGTTCACCGCGGTCATCGAACGCCCGACGAAGAGCGAGTCGTGGCCCCGGTCGAGCGCGATCAGCCCCGGCGTCTCCATCGACACCTGGCCGACCAATCGGTTCTGGCGGTCGAACTTGAGCACCTTGCCGTCGCCGATCAGGGTCAGGTACCACGCCGACCCGTCGGGTTCGGCGGCGGTGTCGTGCGGCTTGGCGTTGGGTGAGAAGCCCATCGCCGTGAGGTCGATCACGGTGTCGATGGTGAGGCTCGCCTCGTCGATCACCGCGACCTGGGCGCCGCCCTGGGAGGTGGCGTAGAGCTTGAGGCCGGTTGCTGGGGTCGGCCCACCGGCGGGGGAGGCTCCCCCGCCGGCGCAGGCCGCGGCGGCACACGCCGTCGCGACCCACAGCATCGAGGGAATTCTCATGGCACGGCCTGGGTCCGGTCACGCACCAGGAACAGCCCCTCGCCGATCCCGGTCACGATGATCGTCCCGCGACTTGAAGTAGGGATAGTTGCTCCAGGCGCCGGCGAATCCGACGCTGTCGTCCTTCGGATAGGTGTCGAAGTAGCCGACCTCGCGCGGGTTGGCCGGATCGCTGATATCGAGGATCCGCAGGCCCGACGTGTAGTTGGCCTGGTAGACCCGGTTGCCCTTGATGTACAGGTTGTGGTCGATCGACTTGCTGACGCCGACGTACTCCTTGAGCAGCACCGGATCGTCGAGATCGGAGAGGTCCCACACCAGGGTGCGGGTGCCCTGGGCCGCGAGGCCCTTGCCGCCCTGCTCGTCGAGCTCGTCGTCGAGGTAGAAGTACTTGTGGTCGTCGGTCAGCCAGCCCTGGTGCGTGTAGCCGACGTCGGGATAGCTCGCCCGCGAGATGGCCACCGGCGCCTTCTTGTCGGTCACGTCGGCGATCGAGATCGCCGTCTCGTTGGCGCCGATGCAGATCTCGTGGCCCTGGTACTGGGTGTCCGGGCCGTGGTAGATGACGCACTGGGCGTCGTGGGAGTAGCCGGTCCCGGCGCGACCGGTCGCCGGGTCGCTGAAGCAGCCGGCGAAGTTCGGCTGCTCCGGGTTCTGCATGTTGATCATGTGCAGCCCGCCGCCGCAGGTTTCGCCACCCGAGTTGACGCCGACCGCGTAGGCGAAGCCGGTCTCCTCGTCGATCACGATGTTGTGCGCGCTGCCGATCTTGTCGTAGTGCGCATCCTCGGTGAACGTCTGCGGCGCCTTCACGTTGCGGAGCCGGGTGAGGTCGAACACCTGCATCCCGTGGGCGCCGGCACCGTCGGAGACGATGAACGCGTGGTTCTTGTACGTCTTGATGTCGCGCCAGGCCGCCGGGTGGGCGCCCTTGGTCAGCGGCAGGTCGCCGAGATAGCGCGGCTTGGTCGGGTCGGAAACGTCGACGAAGGAGGTGCCGTCGGTGCGGCCGACCAGGGCATACTCGCGGCCGGTCGTCGGGTCGGTCCAGCCCCAGTTGTCGTTGAGGTGGGTGCTGCGACGGCCACCGATCGCGGAGATCGGCAGGAACGAGAGCAACGAAGTGTTGCTGCAGCCGAACGCGCTGGCGGTCTTGTCGCCGCTGCAGCGCACCTCGCCGCCGGTGACCGACGCGAACTCGTCGGGCGCCGGATAGATCAGCGAGCGCATCACCCAGTTCCCCTGCGCCGAGCGATCGAGGAAGATCACCGTCCCGCCGCCACCGCCGTCGGCCGGCATCCCGACCATCGCAGTGCCGCCCTTGACCTCGAGACTGGCCCCGAACTGCGACCCTTGGGTCAGCGAGTCGGTGGCGAACTTGGTCATCCCGGTGATCGCCCCGTCGCCGGTCAGTGCGGCCCGGTAGATCCGGCCCTCGCGACCGTCGCTGTATGGCGCCCCGACCCAGAGATCGCTGCCGACCATGGCCAGCGACAGCCCGAAGCGATTCGGCGCCGCCTCGAACGGGGTCAGCGTGGTCGTCTCGGCCCAGCCGGCGTCGCCCGTACCACGCTCGAAACCGACCACCATCCCGCTGAAGCCGTTGGCGTTGGGCGCCCCGGCCCAGAGCTTGTCGCCAGCCAGCAGCACCGACATCCCCATCTGACCGTTGGCCGGCACCCGCCGCCCGGCCACTGCGGCCTCCTGCGTCCAGCTGCCGTCGGCTCCGCGACCGAAGATGTAGACCATCCCCTTCTGGGCATCGTGCCCCGGGGCACTGACCGCGACCCGGTCGCCGCTCAGCGAGATCGCGCTGCCGAACCGGTCACCCACGGCCAGGTCGGCCGCCGGGAGGGTCCCCTGGTCGGCCCAGCTGCCGCCGCTGCGCCGGTAGACATGGACTGCGCCGCTCGGCTGCTCGTTGGGAGCCCCCACTAGCGCCCAGTCACCGGAGAGCGCCAGGGCGGCACCGAAGAGCGAGCCGGACTTGGGCGTTGCGCCCAGCGCTCCCGCATCGCTCCAGCTCCCGTCGCTGGCGCGGGTGAAGACCCGGACCCCGCCCCGGAGCGAGTCGGTGGTGTTTCGCATCCCCACCAGGAGGGTGCTCCCATCGGCGGCCAGTGATTGGCCGAATTGGGCACCGTTCTCGAGCCCCGCCACCGTGAGCGAGCTCCCGGTCGCGCGCCAGCCGGCGGCGGTCCGCCGGTAGACGTGGACCGCTCCACCCGGCGCCTTGCCGGTCGTCGGCTCGCCGATGAAGGCCTGGTCGCCGAGCAGGGCGATCGAGGCCCCGAACTGTTGCAGCCGGGCCGGCGAGTCATCGCCGGGACCGGCACGGTACGTCTGCGCCCCGGCCGCTCCCGCGCCGAGTGCCAGCAGGACGGCCGTGGTGACGGTGGATCGGAACATGCGAATTTCCTCTGGGTGGATGAAGACGTGGGAAATGAAGGTAACCTCTCCCGGAGAGGCCGGGTTTCCGTTCCATTGTACGACGGAGGCTCGTCCGGGTTTCGTGACCGCTGGCTGCCGCCGACTGTCGCACCGATGCTACGTTTAGGGAGTTCGGCACCCCCTCAGTCCCCCCGGAGCAGTCATGACCCCCGAGCTCGACCCCGCGGCTGGCCACGACATGGTCGTCACTACCCTGATCGTGGAAGACGATGCCGACCTCAGGAACTCGCTGGTGCGTTTCGTGAGTGGCCTGGGACACGAGGTGACCGGGGCAGCCACCGCCGCCGACGCGATGGCCGAGATTCGCCGCCGCAAGGTGAGCTGCGTCCTGCTCGACGTCCGCCTCCCCGACGGCTCGGGACTCGACCTCGTCCCCCGGCTCGTCGAGCACGAGCCCCATGTCGCGATCCTGATGCTGACCGCGGTCAACGATGCCCACGCCGCGGCGCTCTGCATGCAGCGCGGGGCGCTCGACTACCTCGTCAAGCCGGTCGATCTGTCCGATCTCGAACGGGCGATTTCGCGGGCGCTCGCCCGCCGTCGCGAGGCGGTCGAGCAGGAGCAGACCCAGGCCTGGCTCAAGCACGAGATCGTCCGGCGCGGTGCCGAGCTGCGCCGCGAGCGGGGCAACCTGGAGCGGATCTCGGTGGCGACGCTCGAGGCACTGGTCAATGCGCTCGAGGCCAAGGATCGCTACCTGCGCGGCCACTCGGCCCGGATCGCCGACCTCTCTGCGTTGGTCGCCGCCGAGATGGGCCTCAGCGACGAGCAGGTCGAGACGGTGCGGACGGCCGGGCGGCTGCACGACATCGGCAAGATCGGGATCCGCGAGTCGGTGCTGAACAAGAAGGGTCCGCTCACCGAGGAGGAGTTCGAGCACGTCAAGACCCACGTGGTGATCGGCGCCCAGATCCTCGCCCCGCTCACTCACCTGCGCGACGTGATCGGCTTTGTCCGGTCGCACCACGAGCGAATGGACGGCACCGGGTACCCGGACGCGCTGGCGAGCGATGCCATCCCGCTTGGCGCCCGGATCATCGGGGCGGCGGAGGTCTATGACGCGCTGACGACCGCCCGCCCCTATCAGGAGCGGATGGAACCGCAGGAGGCGGTGGATCGGATGCGCGACCTGATCGGCACCGTCCTCGACCCGGCGGTGCACGACGCCCTGGCCCGGGTGGTCGAGCGACGGCGAGCACTGGTGTTCCTCGATGAACGCGAGGAACGATAGCCGATTGAGGATGGACGATAGACGTGGGACATGGCATAGGCTGGCACCCCGGGGGGGACGCCAGCCTTCAGTCGTCTATCGTCTATCGTCTATCGTCTATCGTCTATCGTCCCTGCATCGCCTCGAGCCGCCTGACCCGCTCCTCGATCGGCGGATGCGAGGCGAGCAGATCGCCGAACGCCCCCTTCCAGCGCTGGAAGCGCAGGTCGGAGGGATCGACGATGCAGAGCGCCGCGGCACCCCGCCCGACCGCGAGTGTGGGAGTGCGCACGTCGTCGAGCTTCTCGAGCGCCCGCGCCAGGGCGGCGGGATTGCGGGTGAACTGCGCCGCGGTGGCATCGGCGAGATACTCCCGGTGACGGGAGACCGTCATCGCCACCAGCCGTGACACCAATGGCGCGACGACCAGCGTCAGCAACCAGAGCACCAGCACCACCGCCCCCGGCCGGCCCCGCGCGTCCCAACCCGCGTCGGCCGGCGCTCCGGCCCGCGCTCCCCGCCAGCGAGCGCCCAGCGGCGCGCCCGACCCGGCCACCATGCCAGAGAAAGCGCCCCATGCCATCGGAGACCAGCGCGATCGCGCCGACCATCGCCGCCACCAGGGTCATCAGTCGCGTGTCGTAACGGGCCACGTGACCGAACTCGTGCGCCACCACCGCCTGCAGCTCGTCGCGATCGAGCCGCTCGAGCAGCCCCTCGGTGACGGCGATCGATGCATGTTCGGGGTCGGGGCCGGTGGCGAATGCATTGGGATCCGCGTCGGGAACGATCCAGATTCTTGGCCTCGGCAGACCGGCCGCGATCGCCATTTCGGCGACGACGTTCCAGAGTTGCTGCTGCGCCGGGGTGGCCGGGTTGATCAGCTCCATCGCGCGGGTCGACCAGAGCACCTGACGATCGCCCCAGCGCCAGGCCGACCAGGCCATGGTGGCCGCGAGGAGCGTGGCGACGATCCCGAGCCACGGTATCGAGTGGTGGTAGCCGGTGCCCCCGTCGGATTGCAGCAGGTAGATGGCGATGTCGCCGCCGAAACCCACCCACGCGAAAAAGAAGATGAAGCCGATCAGCAGCCAGCTCGACTTGCGTCGGTTGGCCTCCTGCTGGCTGAAGAGATCGTGTCCCGTCACGATTGCCGCGGTCAGCGGACGGAGAGGTCCACCTTCGGCACGTCGCGATCGCCCGGCTCCTCGATCTCCCACAGGTCGGCTGGCGTCGCCTTGGCCAGCCCGGCCACGAGGTTGGTGGGGAACTGGGCCTGGACCACGTTGTAGCTGGTCGCGACGTCGTTGTAGTGCTGGCGCGAGAAGGCGATCCGGTTCTCGGTCGAAGCCAGTTCCTCCTGCAACTGGCTCACGTTGCCCACCGACTTGAGCTCGGGATAGGCCTCGACCACCGCGAAGAGCTTGCCGAGCGCCTGGGTCAGCATGTTCTCTGCCTGGGCGACATTCTTGACCCCCTCGGCGCCCACCGCGCGCGTGCGCGCCTGGACCACAGCCTCGAGGGTGTCACGCTCGAACTGCATGGCGCCCTTCACCGTCTCGACCAGGTTGGGGATCAGGTCATGGCGACGCTTGAGCTGGACGTCGATCTGCTTCCAGCCGTTGGCCACCTGGCCCTTGAGCGCGATCAGGCGGTTGAAGGCACCGATCAGCCAGAAGACGACCACCGCGATCAGGCCGAGGAAGATCCAGGTTCCCATCACGACTCCCGGAAATGGGGTGGGACCGCGGGCGAGTCGCCGAGATGTGCGGCTCGTCCCTGCGGCAAAGAGTATCGGCGACGCGGCGTCCTGCGCCAGCACGAAGCCCGCCGCGAAGCGATCGTGGCGCATGACCCGGCGCGGTGCATCCCTCCTCGAGCTCCTCCTCGCCCTGGTGGTGCTGGCGATCCTGCTGGCGATCGCGCTGCCCCGGCTCGGCGCGATCGGCGACGCAGCTGCCCTCCGCGCCGCCCGATCCGACCTCGTGACGGCACTCGACGCCGCCCGCGGCGCGGCGCTCAGGCTCGGCACCGATGTGGAACTGCGCGACGACGGCGCCACTCGAACGCTGGTTCCAGCCCTCACCGGTCCCGACTCACAGCCGATCTGGCACGGACCCGTTGCCGCGCTCCACGGCGCCTCGCTCAGCGGCCTCGCCTCCCCGATCGCCTTCGGGCCGGCCGGCATCGCGGTCGGCGCGGCCAACCGGACCCTGACGCTCCACCGGGGGCAGCACTCGCTGGTCCTGGTGCTGTCGCGCCTGGGGAGAATGCGGTGAAACGGAGGGCAGAGGACCGAGGACGGAGGACGGAGAGGAAATCGCCACCCACCGGTCGCCGTCCAACTCTCAGTCCTCCGTCCTCGGTCCTCTGTCCTCCTACAGCCCGTACTTCCGGATCTTCGAAAGCAGCGTCGATCGCGCGATACCGAGCAGCAGCGCCGCCTGGCGCCGGTTGCCATCGGTATGGCGAAGCGTTGCCGCGATATGGCGCGCCTCGGCGGCCTCAAGCGATTCCGGCACCGGCTGGGCGCTCGCCTCGGTGACCACGAAATCGGCGCCCGTGGTGTCGTCGGCGTGGTCGAGCACCCGGTGACCCGCGGCGCGCAGGGCATCGGTGAGCGCCGCCGCGTCGTCACGGCGCGGATCGGTCACCACCAGGCGAATCTGAAGGGGACGCACGTCGCGAAGGTAGCGCGGCGGGACGGCTCAGGCCAACACCGGATGGTGCTCCGCGATCGGGACGTCGGTGTTCGCTGCAGCCGCGGCATACATCGGCTCCAGCCGATCGAGTTCGCGCGTCCAGCTCCGATCGGCGGCGGAGGCGAGCGCTCCGGCTGCCAGACCGGTCCGGTGAGGCCGGTCCTCGACCAGCAATGCGATTCTCGCCGCCAGCCCCGCGGCGTCACCAGGGGCGACGAGGTGTCCGTTGATCCCCTCGCGGATCTGGTCGACCACGCCGCCGGCCCGCACCGCCAGCACCGGCAGCCCGGACGCCATCGCCTCCAGCACCACCAGGCCGCACGTCTCGGTCGGCGACGGGAAGACGAACAGGTCGGCGTCGGCATAGAGATCGGCGAGCGCGCCGCGGCTCAGGAAGCCGAAATGCGCGGCGAACGGCAATTGCTGGCGCACCCACCCTGCCTTCGGCCCATCTCCCGCGACCGCGAAGCGCACCCGGTCGCCGAACCGGGCGTGTGCCATCTGCATCGTCGCCACCAACGTCTCGACGTCCTTTTCCACCGCCAGCCGCGAGACATGGAGCACCAGCGGCCGGTCGCCGTCGCAGCCGAGTCCAGCCCGGCGGGTTGCATCACGCCGCGCCGGCCGGAACTGGTCGATGTCGACCCCGCGACCCCAGGTGACGGCACCCGACACCCCCAGCGCCACCAACGTCTCCCGGGTGGCATCACTCGGCGTCTGGGTCAGGCGCGCCGCCCCGTGAAACCAGCGCAGGTAGCGGCGGGTCGGTGCCACGGCCCAGCGACCGAGGTAGCGTTCGGCGTAGCGCGGAAAATCGGTGTGAAATGACGACACCAGCGCCACGCCGGCGCGCCGCGCCCAGCGACGGCCGATCAAGCCCACCGGCCCCTCGGTGACCAGGTGCACCACCTCGGGGTCGAACGCCCCGAGCGCCCGTCGCACGTCGCCGCCCAGTGGCGAGGAGAGCCGCACCGCCGAATAGCCGGGGCAGCGGATCGCCGGCCGTCGCACCACACCCGCCTCGTCATCCCCGCCGCGCGTGCCGTAGGACGGCCCGATCACCAGGACCTCGTGACCACGCGCGACAAGGCCGCGACGCATCGTCGCCAGCACGGTGGTCACGCCGTTGATCTCGGGGAGCCAGGTGTCGGTGCAAAAGGCGATGCGCATGGAGGGACGAACGCCATCGAACGCCACGAGGGCGCAACGGCCATGTCACGAAGTCGAGATCGGATCTCGCATCTCGGATCCCGGATCTCCCGGTTAGACTTTCCGCTCACACCGGAGGCCCGCCATGCTCGACATCCCCACCCTGCGTGAAGGCGACGAGATTCACCACCCGCTGCTGATCCTGGATCTCGTCCAGCGCGGCGGCGACTACCCTCGCACCGTGCTGGTCTTCGGAAACCGCACCGGCCGGATCGACTCCGCCCCGTTCTGGGCCGGCAGGGACGAGGCGATCCAGGGCCTCGCCAAGGGGATGGTCGCCCAGGTCGTCGGCAGTGTCACCGCCTATCGTGACGCCCTCCAGATCGACGCCTCCTCGGTCCGTCCGCTTCCGAAGGGGAGCATCGAGCTGGCCGACCTGGTGCCCTCGGTCGGGCCGGTGGAGAAGTACTGGCAGTTTCTCGACGAAGTGCGCCACCGGATCACTGCGCCGCGGCTCCGTGCGGTCCTCGACCTCTTCTACGGCGACGAGGCGTTCCGCGAACGCTACGAACGTTGCCCCGGCGCCCCCGGAACCGGCCATCACGCCCTCCTCGGCGGGCTGTTGCAACACACCTGCGAAGTGGTGAGCATCGCCCGGGGCATCGCGCGGGTGGCCCGCGCCGATGAAGAGCTGGTCGTCACCGGCGCGATGCTCCACGACATCGGCAAGCTCGAGAGCTACACCTGGGAGGAGGGTGTCTTCGACACCACCGAACGGGGACGGCTCGCCGGCCATGTGGTGATCGGCGCGATGATGTTCCGCCGGGCAGTCGCCGAAGCGGACGAGCCGCCCTGCACCGAAGCCGAGGCACAGCTGATCGAGCACATGATCCTGTCCCACCATGGCCGGCTGGAGTATGGCTCACCGGTTCGGCCGCTCACCCTCGAGGCGGAGATCCTGCACTTCGCCGACGACGCCAGCGCCAAGACCGCCTCGATCAACGAGGCCTACGCCTCGACAGAGTTCTTTCCCGATCAGGAGACCAGACTCTCGCGTCGCAAGGTCTGGCAGCTCGACCACCGCTGGCTCTTCCGCCATGATGCCAGCTTCGGGAGGGAGGCGGGAGGGGAGAAAAACGAAGCGGCCGATCAGACTGGCTGATCGACCGCTTCGCACTCCAACCGCAGATGCTCGGGGGCATTGCGGCGGAACGGGCGCTACGAGTCGGAGCGGCTCGCGGACCACTCGCTCGCAGGGCTCTCCGAGGCGCCAGATCGGAGAGGATGAGACGCGCGAAACGCCCCATCGACTCCTACTAGTCTCGGCATTGGGGACAAATCCCGCAAGTGCCTGATTTTGTTCGGGTTAGCTCACTTCGGCGTGGGTAACGCGTGGAGAGGAAATCGTGCTGCCACAGCAACTTCCGGTGCTTCTCCACGGATTGTGGAGATGTTGATCCACATTTTCCACTGCCGTTGTTTGGTTATCGACTGTTGCTGGGGCCGGTCTTGCCCGGGTCGATGCGGATCTTGAGGGTCCTCAGCAGCCCCTCCTCGGCCCTCCGGTAGTCGGCCACCGAGCGGTGCGCCTCCACCGCAGCGGTGGCGAGGCGGTCGTGGTCCGGGGTGTCGCGGTCCAGTTCCCGACCGATCGCGCTCTCGCACTTGGCCATCCCCTCCTGGAGCGAGGCGGTCGCGGCGCGATAGGCACGGATCGATGGGTTGCCCCACTTGGGGTCGCTGGTCGACAGCGTGGTGGAATATTCGCCGAGCCACTTGGCGGTGCGGGTGCCGCGAGCGCAGTCGCTGGCCAGGGCCCGTGCCGTGGAGCGAACCACCGCCGCGCTCCCGGCGCCGCGCTGCTGGCGCTGGAGGAGCGCGATCGACGCCTCGATCCGGGTCAGCGAGTCGCGGGCGACCAGCACGTGCTCCTTGAGTTCCTCCTCGGCCGGCGAGAGGTGTTGCTCGGGCCAGAGCTGTTCCCGGACGTGGGGAGGGAGGGAGTTGGCGTTCTGGCCCGGCTGCTGCGAGGCGGCCGGCAGGGCCACCACCAGCGTCAGGGCCAAGGTTGCCAGAGTGTTACGGTATGACTTGATGATCACGGCTCGGTCCCCACTTCGATATAGCGGTACTTGGTATCGCCCTCCTCGTCACCCACGAACAGGGCACCGCCGGAGGCCACGGCAAACCATCCGGCCACCCAGCGCCGGGGACCGTCCAGTTCGTGGACGATCGGCCCCAGCCAGCGGCGCACGTGGCGCATCTCGGGTGCCCGGCGACCCAGCTGGGCGATCATCGCACCGGCACCCAGTGTGGCGCGGAGGAAATGGGCCAGTGCATGGGCCCGCTCGGCGAACGCGATGGCCCGGACCCCGGGCTCATCGAGGAGCACCTCCCCCTCATAGGGATCGAGCACCGGCACCTCGAGCCGAGGACCGAGGAAGACCCAGCGGTGGCCCGACTCCTCACGGCGCTCGACCACAGCGGCGGCGGTGTCGGCAGTGAGCCGTCCGGCGTGGAGCAGGTCATCGTCGGGCAGGATGCCCACCACTCGGGTCCATTCGAGGGCGGCGAGCAGCGTCTCGGTCGGGCATCCGACGGTGTCGTCGAACGCCTGCACCCGGGGGGCCTCCCCCGCCCGACGGATGCAGTGGGCAAGGGCTTCCGCCCGGTCGGCGAACGACCGGATCGCGAGGGAGGTCGGGACGGACACGCCGGGATGATAGGCCTGGGCGACCGTCCGGGCTAGGGGTTCGGCTTGACCGGGACGATGATTCGGTCGCATCGTTTAGCGAGTGCCGCCGACCGACCCACCCCGGGCCCCGGGGTGTCCAGCATCCGTCCCACCAGCAGTCGGGACGGCGTTCCTCCCCCGGCCCGGCCGGGTTTCGGCCCAGTCCCAGTTCCAGGAAGGTCTGCAATGCCAAAGGGCACCGTGAAGTGGTTCAACGACGCGAAGGGGTTCGGCTTCATCGCGCAGGAAGGTGGCAAGGACGTCTTCGTGCATTTCTCCGCCATCACGGGTACCGGCTTCCGGTCACTCGCCGAGGGGGACGAGGTCGAGTTCGAGATCGTGGAGGGCCCCAAGGGGCTGCAGGCGGCGAACGTGACCAAGGCCGGCTGATTCCATCACCGACCGAGGCCGTCCCGCAATGACCGACCTGCCGTCACTGCGCAGCCGGGTCATCTACGGGACGGCCCTCCTCCTCCTGCTGGTCTTCGCGATGACGATGCTCGGCGTCAACGCGATGAATTCGCTGGACGATGCGGTGCAGGTGGAACTCGCCACCCTGCGCGAGCGCACCGGCCTGGCCCAGTCGATCACCCGTGACGTGATCGGGGTGATCCGTGAACAGGATCGCGTCGCCGCGACAATCACCGACTCGGCCGGCGGCACCGCCGCGATCGACTCCGTCTATCAGGCACTCCGCCAGTCGACCGCAGCCTACGCCAAGTCACTCGAGCTCACCGAGATGGAGCAGAACGCCCTGGGGCGGGTGTCGGGGCTGGTCACGCTGCTGCAGCGACAGGACACCGATTCGACAGCTGTCCGCGCGGTGCTCGTCGACTCACTGCTGAGCGAGGTCCGGGCGCTGGTGGCGATGCAGCAGGGCGCCGCCGCCGATCGGGCGGCCGCGCTGTCGCGCGAGAGCACCCGTCAGCGCAGCTTCGTCTGGCTGCTCTTCACCGTCGCCCTGGTGATCGGTGTGGTATCCGCGGTGATGACGGCGCGCGCCGTGATCCTGCCGCTCCGGCGGCTCGTCAAGGCGACCGAACGCGTCGGGGGTGGCGACCTGCGACCGATCGACCTCGGCCCGATGCCGACCGAACTTGGCCAGCTCGCCGCCGCGGTCGCGCGGATGAGCGAGGGACTCGGCGGTGTGGTCGGGTCGGTCGCCGATGTCTCGGCCACGCTCACCGATCACGCTTCGCAGCTCTCGGGTCGCTCGGAACAGCTCACCCAGAGCGCCGGTCAGGTGTCACGCTCGATCACCGCAGTCTCGGAGAGCGCCGAGCGTCAGGCCATGAGCATGCGCGATGCCGACGCGCTGCTGGGTGACCTGCGCTCCGCCGCCGCGCGTTCGGCCGGCGCGGGTCAGCGGGTGGTGGCGGTCGCCGACGGGATCCGGCGCACCGCGGCCACCCACCAGGGGCAACTCGGCGCCGCCTCGGCCACGCTGCTGGAGCTGCACCAGGTGGTCGAGCGCACCACGGCGGCGGTCGAGCAACTCGACCGCGCTGCGGCGTCGGTCTCCGAGTTCGTCACCCTCACCGGTGAGCTCGCCGCCCGCACCGAGCTGCTGGCGCTCAATGCCGCCATCGAGGCCGCCCGCGCCGGAGGCGCCGGGGAAGGCTTCGCGGTGGTGGCCGGCGAGATCCGGCAGCTGGCGGAGACCAGCGCCGAGGGCGCCCGGCGCATCGCCCGGACGGTGGCGCTGCTCGATGAGCAGGTCCGGCTGGTGGCCACCACCGCCGCCTCGGGCCGGGAGCGGGTCACCGGTGTCGAGGATGTTGCGGCCGGGGTGACCAGGGCGCTGGCCGAGATTGTCGCGGCAGTCGAGGAGGTGAGCCAGGCGGCCGGGACGGTGGCCCGCGAGGCCGCGGCCCACCGAGAACTGGCCGACCGCCTGGCGGCCACCGGCGCCGACGTGGCGCGCGCCGCCCAGGGCAATGCCCGCGCGGCACAACTGGTCAGCGATTCGGCGATCGACCAGTCGGGGGCAACCCAGGAAATCGCGACGGCGGCGACCACCCTGGTGGCCACCGCCGATCGCCTCACCCGACTGGTCCGGGGCTTCCGGGTCTAGCGCTTCTTCCTGGCGGCCCGGCTCTTCGAGGCCGCCGGCTTCTTCGTAGCCGGCTTCCGGGCAGCGCTGGTTCGCGCTGCCGCCTTCTTGCGAGGCGCCGGCTTGCGAGCCGCGGCGGTCTTGGCCTTGGAGGCCACCTTCGCCTTGGGCTTCGGCTTCGGCTTGGGCTTGGGCTTGGGCTTCGAGGCGGCCTTCGGCTTGGCCTTGGCGGCCGCCGCCTTGGGCTTCGCCTTGGCGGCCTGCTTCGGCTTGGCCTTGGTGGCCGCCGCCTTGGGCTTCGGCTTCGGGGTCGGCTTCGAGACCGGCTTGGCCGCCGCCTTGGCAGGCTTGGCGCTCGCCTTCTTGGCGGGAGCCGGCTTTTCTGGTGCCGGCTTCTCGATGCTTCGGGCCTTGCCGCTGCTGGCGATCGCCTCGCGCACCTCGGCGAGGACCCGATCCACCTCATCCTCATCGAGCAGGTTGCGCCGGATCCCGAAGCGCAGCAGCTCCTCGGCATCCTCGATCCGGCAATCGCCCAATCCGGCAGCAGCCCGGACCAGGTCGACCATGGCACTGGCCACCGGGCTCCGCAATACGGCGGCAATCCCCGGCAGGGCCTCCATCAGCGACGAGATCTGTGGTGCAGCGAGTTCGGTCATGGGCCCCTCGAGGTTGCGCCAACGTAGGGGCCGAGCCGTACCGGCGTCAAGAGATCCGACACCAAGCGCTCTTGACGGTCCCCCGATTCTTCCGTACCTAGAAAGGACGCGAAACGGCCCCGGACGCCCCGGTGGCTGCAGCGTGGAAAGGACCCGCCATGGGCCGTCGCCACGTCAAGGAGTTTCGCCCGGACGAGGCCCTGAGCCTCATCAGCGCCGATCGAGACGGGAAGCTGCTCCGCTGTCCGTCCTGCGGCAGCGAGGCGGTGGAACGGCACCCGCCACGCGATGCTGGCAGCGGCCCGGTCGGTCGTGTCCAGTTGGGGTGTGGCGAATGTGGCCGGCTGGTGGCCTACGTCGACCGGGTCGCCACCGCCCCCGCAGGTCTCCGCTGAACCTCCGAGCGCAGCGCTCCACCGCTTGACCCGGCACCGGGGGAGGGGAGATCCTCCCCGGGATGCCCACATCTCGCCCAGCCCCACCGCGCGCTGCCATCACGGTCGTTCTCGCCACCGTCTTCATCGACATCGTCGGCTTCGGGATCATTCTCCCGATCCTGCCGGGCGAGGCGGCGCGGCTCGGCTCCACCCCGGCCGCGATCGGGGTGCTGGTGGCCTCGTATTCCGCGGTACAGCTGCTCTGTGCCCCGCTCTGGGGCAGGGCCAGCGACCGGTTCGGACGTCGACCGGTGCTGCTGGTTTCCCTGGCCGGGAGCGTGGTCTCCTATGCGCTCTTCGCCCTGGCCGGCAGCTGGACGGCACTGCTGGTCTCGCGACTCCTCGATGGCGCCTCCGGTGCCACGGTGAATGTGGCCCAGGCCTACCTGGCCGACCGGGTCCCACCCGGTGAGCGAGCCCGGGCGATGGGGATGATCGGCGCCGCGGTCGGGACCGGCTTCATTGTCGGACCGCTGCTGGGTGGGCTGGCGGTGACCCGGGGGGCGGCGACGGCGGGTTGGCTGGCCGCCGGGATCACGGTCATCAACCTCCTGGCGGCGTGGCGAGTCCTCCCCGAGTCGACCCGGGTGGAGCATCCCGAGCCGCCGATTCCGGCGACCCCCCAGCGGTTCCGGATCGCCCTGCCGCTGGGGGTGGTCTTCCTCGCCACCCTTGCCTTCACCGTGATGTACGTCGTCTTCCCGCTCTGGGGCGAGCAGACCGTCGGGGCAGACCGCAGCATGGTGGGCTACTGGTTCGCGATGGTCGGCCTGGTGACCGCGATCGTGCAGGGCGGGATGCTGGGCCGGATCGTGGCCCGGATCGGCGAGGCCCGGACCGCCTGGATCGGCGCCGGGCTGCTGGCTGCCGGACTCGCCTTGGTGCCGTCCGTCGGCACGGCGGATGGTGCGGCGATCTGGCTGGTGCTGGTGGTGCTCGGGACCGGCTACGGGCTTGCCGGCCCGTCGATGCTCGGCCTGGTCTCGCGGCTCACCGGCTCGCGGCGGCAGGGACGCGTCCTCGGCGTGGCGCAGAGCGTCACCTCCGCGGCCCGGATCATCGGGCCGGTCGCCGCCGGTGTGGTCATGGGACTGGGTGGGGCCGATCTGGCCTTCGAGGCGGGGGCCGCGATCGCGGCCCTCGGCATGGGTGCCGCCGTGGTGCTCGGCGCCCGCGGGATCACTGCGGCACGGTGAACAACCGATGCCAGCGCACCTGGGTCAGGAACGCCAGCTTGCGGTAGCTCTCCTGATCGTAGGAGTAGTACACCAGGAGCGGCGTCCCCCGCACATTGAGGCGGGGAAGGAAGCCCCAGTAGCGGCCGTCGTACGATCCGTCGCGGTTGTCCCCCATCACGAACAGCGAATCGGTCGGCACCACCACCGGCCCCCAGTCGTGCAGGTCGGGGAGGTAGTGCCGCGGCACCGCACCCGCGAAGTGGCGCACCTGCCACTCGCGCATCCGGGACCGCATCAGCGGGTCCTCGGTGCGACGCGGGTCGATCGGCGTGGCGTAGGGCTCGTCGAGGCGCTCGCCGTTGCGATAGAGGATCCCGTCGCGCATCTGCAGCGTGTCACCCGGAATCCCGATCAGTCGCTTGACGATCTTCATGTCCGGGTCCTCGACCGAGTCGAAGACGATGATGTCACCCCGCTCCGGCTCCCGCACCGCGGGGAGGTGCGCGTGGATCAACGGCACCTCGGCGCCGTAGAGAAACTTGTTCACGAACAGGAAGTCGCCGATCTGCAGCGTGTTCTCCATCGAGCCCGACGGGATCCGGAAGGCCTCCACCAGGAAGGTGCGGAGGAACATCCACATCACCAGCGCAATGGCGATCGACTTCAGCCACTCGAGGAACCAGCGCCCAAGTCCCCGGCCGCGGGTGGCTTGCGGTGCGGTCACGGTCAGTTCTTCCAGTCCGCGATGAACAGGTTGGTCTCGCGCGGCTCGCTCCCGTGCCGGTTCGATGCCCAGACCAGCTTGCCGCCGTCCGGCGAGAACATCGGGAACCAGTTGAAATCCTTCGAGTAGGTGATTCGCTCGAGTCCGCTGCCATCGATGTTCATCAGGTACAGCTCGAAGTTCCGGCCGCCCTCACCCTCGTGGTTCGACGAGAAGATGATCCGCTTCCCGTCGGGGGTGAACGACGGGGCGAAGCTCGCGGCACCGAGATGGGTCAGCTGCTTCGCGTTGGCGCCATCGGCATCGGCAATCCAGATCTCCAGCTTCGAGGGACGCACCAGGCGCTCCCCCAGGAGTGCCTGGTAGTCGGCGCTGTCGACCGCGGTCTCGGGATACTGGGCGCGCCAGATGATCTTCGATCCGTCGGGGGAGAAGAACGCCCCGCCATCGTAGCCCACCCGGTTGGTGATCCGCTGCACGTCGCTGCCGTCCACGTTCATGGTATACAGTTCGATGTCGCCGTCCCGGGTCGAGGTGAAGATCACCCGCTGACCGTCGGGGGAGGCGGTGGCCTCGGCGTTGTAGGCGCCGTTGTCAGTCACCTGACGCGTGTCGCTGCCGTCAGGATTCGCCGTATACAGTCTCGAGGTGCCCGAGTGGCCAGACGTAGCCCTTCGACTGGTCGACCGGCGTCGGGCAGGCCGGGTTGTCGGCCTGGGTCGAGGCGTAGATGACCCGCTGGTCGCCCTGGATGAAGTAGCCGCAGGTGGTGCGACCCTTCCCGTTCGACACCCGTCGCACATTGGAGCCGTCGATGTTCATGACGTACTCCTGGTCGCAACCGCTGCTGACGCTGTCCTGGCGCTGGAAGATCAGTCGACCACCGTCGCCACTGAAATAGGCCTCGGCATTGTTGCCGCCGAACGTCAGCTGGCGGATGTTGGCGAGATGACTCTCGCCCGGCTCCGGGTCGAGGAAGGTGGTCGACGCGGGAGTACCGGCGCTGACCGCGGCAGCCTCGGCGTCGGCTCCGGGAGTCTCCGCACGGGAGGAACAGGCGGCGAGGGCCGCGACGAGCGCGGCGAGCAGGCGACGTGAAATGTTGTGGTCCTTTCTCTGGTCGTGGGGCTCAGGCCGGCAGGGCGGCGAGCACCTGCCGGGCGTGCCCCTTCGGCTTCACCCGGTCGAACACCCTGCGGACGGTACCGGCACCATCGATCACCACCGTCATCCGCTTGAATCCCATGTACTTCCGGCCGAACATCTGCTTCTCCCCCCAGGCGCCATAGCGCTCGGCCACCAGGTGGTCGGGATCGGCGAGCAGCGGAAACGGCAGCCGCTGCTTGCGCCGGAACTTCGCGTGACTCGCCGGGCTGTCCGGCGAAACCCCGAGCACCACCGCCCCCGCCGCCTGCACATCCTCCCAGGCATCGCGGAACTCGCACGCCTCGACGGTGCATCCCGGGGTGTCGTCCCTGGGGTAGAAGTAGAGCACCACCACCCTGCCCCGGAAGTCGGCCAATGACACAGGCCGCCCGTCGTGATCGGGGAGGGTGAAAGATGGCGCGCGGGACCCCGCCGTGAGCATCCGTAGTTCTCCGGAGGTCAGTGGACCGCGGTCCGAGGCACGTCGGGGAGCGCAGCCACCCGGCGGACCGGATGGACGCCCCGACCCCGCAACGCACGGTCGAAGAGGTTCCAGGTGGTGTAGCCGTCCTCGGACGCCGGCTCCAGCAGGAACGCCGCCAGCATCCCGTATCGCTGGTCGGTGGAGACAAGGTAGCTGCCCACCATCAGCGAGTCGGCGGCCGGAGCGGCCCAGGCGCCATCCACCCGGACCGGCCGGTGGCCCTCGAACGGCCGCAGCACGGTGAGCGAGTCGATCCGGAACCGCTCGCTCGGGCCGGTCCACGCCCGGTCGAGTCGCTCCACGGTGATCCCCTGCCGCACCAGCAGCGCGACCACGTCGCTCCATTGCGGCTCGAGCAGGTAGGCCGCCGGGATCGCCTCGCGACGGGTGGCCACGAACCGGTCGGTCACCGGCATGAAGATCCGCCGGAACTCGCCGGTGCGCTCGCGCGGCGCGAAGCCGCCGGCCCCGCGACCGGTGGAGTTGGTGATCTCGGCGATCACCGTGTCCATTCGCGGCGGGGCAAAGTCGCTCCGCACCGCCACCGAATCGGGCCGGGCGGCAATCGTCCTGGCCATGTGCTCGCGCACCGCGCCGGGGTGCTCGGCCAGCCAGCGCATCGTCTCGACGACGAACGCCTTGGTCGAGGCGATCCGCCGCTCCAACGGATCGTGGGAGAACGCCTCGCTCAGGATCGAGAGTCGCGTCATCCCCATCAGGTTGGTGCCGAACCGCGGCGTCGACTCGTAGGTGACCCAACCCGTCGCACCCTTCACCAGGGAGTCGGGCGTCTGGTCGGTGAAGTTGCCGTAGGGATAGATCTCGAAATGGTCGCGCTGGCGCATCCGGACCCGGATCGCCTCGAGCACCGTGTCCTGCACCCAGGCGTTGGCTGGCGTGCGGTTGGCGTTGAGGCCGGGGGAGAAGGTCAGTGCGTAGCCATGGTAGCTGCCGTCGGTGGTGTGCAGATCCATGAAGAGGTCGGGGTCCCACGCGGCGATCAGCGCCAGCGACGCCCGTGTCTCCGGGGCGTCCTGCTTGACATAGTCACGGTTGAGATCGTAGCCCTGACCGTTGGGTCGCAGCCCGACCAGCGCCGGCCCGTCCTGCTCGGGACGATTGCGGCTGCCGGGACCGAAGGCATCGTTGCCGTCGCCGTTGTAGATCGGCACGGCGATCAACACGACACTGTCGAGCAGCGGCCGGAGTGCGCCGAGGGTGAGCTCGCGCAGCAGCTCCTGCATCGCCTCTTTCCCCTCCACCTCGCCGGCATGGATGTTGGCCTGGATGTAGAGCACCGGCTTGCCGCTGCGGTGCGCCTCACCGGGACCATCCACCATCGGTCGCGCCGCGATCACGTAGGGAATCGGCCGCCCCTGTGGCGAGGTGCCCATGACCCCGATCCGGATTCCCGCGCCGCGCGCGGTGAGCGAGTCGAGGAACGCCATCACGTCGGCGTGCGAGGAGGTGACCGTTGCCCCGGTGCGTTCCGGCACCGTCTGCTGGGCGGGGAGGGTCATCGGGACAGCGAGAAGCAGGGCAAGCAGGGTCGAGCGCATCAGGGCTCCACGGGAAGGGCGGGAACGATCAGCCGGCGGACCGTGCCATCGGCCACCCCGCCATCGATCGTGAACGTCACCTCGGGAATCACCACCAGCGTCTGGGGCCGCGGAATCCGCACCGTCGCCGGACCAGCCAGCCCGATCGTGGCCGCCAGGCCGACAGGGTCGTGCAGCCGTGCCACCAGCAACCGTCGCAGCTCGTCCCGGGAACCGACCCGATTCATCGCCGCGCGCACCAGAAGGTAACCGAGCACATGGGTGTCGTCGGGGAGGCCGCGGCCGATGGCCAGGCGCTTCTCGGCCTCGATCAGCGCGAAGAGCGGTGTCATCTGGCTCGCCGGGGCGAGGACCTGTTCGGTGGCCCACTCGGCCGCTCCTTCGCCGAGCCACGGGTCGGCCTCCACCAGCCTGAGACCCCACTCGGCATCGCGCACCCCAGGGGTCCCGGGGCCGCTGAGCCGGGCCGCCTCGAAGAGGAGATGCTGCCATTCATGTACCACGGTGCCGACCGCGAAGACCGGCATGATGCCCGGTTCGATCCGGATCGCGTCATCGGCGGCGAGGAAGCCCCCCAGTCGGCTGCGAGCGATTGCTGCTGGCGAACCGAGCGACATGGTCTGGGGGCCGACCGTGATCCGCAGCGGCACCGGTTCAGGAAAATCGAGCCGCCGCCATGCCGCCATCGACTCGCGGCGCCCCATCAGGCTGTCGAGGAACTCCGCGGCGATCGCGTTGTCGGGGCGCAACAGTCGCCGCCCGAGCACCGCCGCCCCGATCACCGGCACCGCCTGCACCACGCCGAAGTAGCGTGGCTGCAGTGCCGGGACCGGCAGGGCATCCCGCTCCCAGAAGCGGGCCACCAGATCTCGCGGCGAGACCATGCCGCTGTCGGTGGCGATCCAGCGGTGCTCGAGCAGCCAGCCGGTGGCCTGCAGCCACCATCCCTCGGCCGCATCGTACGAGACGATCAATGCCCGCAGCGCTCGCTGCCCGGGATGGGTCGGTGGGACATCGGGCGCGAGCAGGGCCCGCAGCAGTCCCGGCTCGGTCCGGTGGCGCTCCCAGAGCAACCACGTCGCCCGCACCACCGCCACCGAATCGGCGGCCGGATCGGCGAGGGCGCCGAGGGTGGCAAGCATCGCGGCCACCGAGTCGCGAGCCAGCGGGGCAGGGCCCACCTGCTGCGCGGCAAGCTGCCAGGCCACGTCGTGGATGTCGAGCCGCCAGCGACCATCGGGGGCCCGGAAGATTCCCTGGAATTCACGGTCGGCCGCCGGTGACGCGGCCACCTTCTCGAGCAGCCGACGGGCGGCAGCCCGGCCGTCGGCGTCGAACCCCAGCACGATGCGCTGGGCCCGCGCGGCGATGCCCTCCAGGTCGGCCGGCGGAAATCCCGCCTCGGTGGCCAGCGCGGCGTGCTCGGCCAGCAGCGCCGGCTGCGGCAGCGTCCTTGACCGCCAGGCATCGGAGATCACCGCCATCGAATCGTCCCGGCCGATCACCAGTTGCCGCACGGTGATCCGCGGACGCACCGGCCACTCCTCGATCCCCGGCTGGATCTGTCGCGCCTCCCAGCTGCCGGGAATGCTGTCGCGGTCCTCGATCGTCCCCGACATCACGCCCAGGCCGATCGTGCCGACGAATCGCGGTCCTCCGGGAGGAGTGAACGTGATCCGCCCCGCCCCGGTCCGGACTGGCATCACCAGCCAGCTGCTGTCGCGCGACTCCAGCAACAGCGTGGCGCTGTCCCCGGCGATCCGCAGGTCGCCGCGATCCACGCCGACCGGTCCCCGCACCTGAAGCGACCAGCGGCCCGCTGCGGACTGTGCCGCGAGCGGGCCGCCGATGGCAAGCCAGAGCACGAGAAGCAGTCGGGTGCTCACCCCTCAAGCGCCCCGTGCGGCACGCGTTCGACCACCGTCGTGGTGACCTGCACTCCCTCGAACATCCGGTCCACGCCGCCGACGACCACCGGCTCGCCGAGATCGATGCCGCGGCGTACCTCGACGAAGCCTGGCGAGCGCACCCCGAGTTCGACCGACCGGCGAGTCGCCTTGCCGTCGACCACCACCCAGACGAAGGCGCCGCCGGAGGTCGGGGCGACCGCCTCTTCGGGAATCACCACCGCGTCGGGACGCACCTCGGTTGCCAGGCGCACCTCGATGAACATCCCCGGCTGCAGCGAACCGTCACGATTCGCGGCCTGCCCCTTCACCGTGATGGTCCGGGCCGGAAGCATCACCGACGGATCGACGAAGTCGACCCGCGCGGTGTAGTCGCGTCCCGGCAGCGCCGCCACCCGGAAGGTGACCTCCTGCCCGATCCGGACCTGCGCCGCGTAGCGCTCCGGCACCGTGAACGACGCCTGCACTGGAGCGACGGTCTGCATCTGCAGCAGCTGGGTCTGTGACGTGACGTAGTCGCCGATCGAGATCATCCGCTGGCCGATCACGCCGGTGAATGGCGCCCGCACCGTGGTGCGTTCCAGCCGCAACTCGAGCAGGTCGAGCGCGGCCCGTGCCACGCGGAACTGGGCCTCGGCGCGCTCGAGGTCGGCGGGGGCAGCGGCACGGTCGGTCAACAGTTGCTTGGTCCGGTCGAGCGCCTGCTGGGCGAGATCGCGATCGGCGCGTGCCCGGTCCACCTGGGCGCGCAACTCGCCGTCGTCGATCTTCACCAACGCCGTTCCCGAATCGACGCGGGCGCCCTCGTGGAAGAGCAGTGCCACCACGCGACCCTCGATGTCTGGGCGCAGTGCGATCTGTTGCATCGCCTCGATCTCGCCGGTGGCCACGATCGCGTCGACCACCGTGTCGGAGAAGGCGGCCGCAACCTCGACCGCGGTCGGTGGCGGGCCGCCCGCGGCTGGGGCGCCCGACTTGGCATCGCCGGAACCGGTACAGCTCGCCGCGGCGAGAACAAGGGCGACGGCGAGGGGAAGTCGACGGGTCACGGTTGGCTCACGGTGGAATCGGGATCGAGCCGGCGGCCGAGGATCGCCTCGAGGCCGGCACGCGCGAGGCGCACGGAGTAGCGGGCCTGGACCTGGTCGGCCTGAGCCTGGGCGAGCTGGGTCTGGGCATCGAGCAGTTCGAGCACGGTGCTGGCCCCGGCCTGATAGCGGGACTGCTGCACCCGGAGCACCTCGCCCGCCACGGCCACACCGGTCGTGGTGATCGCCAGGGTCTGGCGCGCCACGTCGTAGGCCGTGTACGCCTCGGTCACGTCGTGCCGGGCCCGCCGCTCGAGATCCTCGCGCACCGCCCTCGCGATCTCGCGAGCGGTCGAGAGGCGGGCGATGGTGAACTCGCGCTGGCCGCCATTCCAGAGCGACCACGACAGCCCGACACCGATCGTGCGCCGCGTGGTCGCGGTCGGGAAGAACTTGCTGTCGAAGGCGGAGTACGATCCGGTGAGCGAGATGGTCGGCAGGTACGACGCCTGCTGCACCTTGACCGCCGCCTCCGCCGCACGCTCATCGGCGCGGGCCTGGCGCCACGCCGGGCCCTGCGCTGCGGCGAGCTGCACCGCCCCCTCGAGGGTGAGCGGCAGTGGCTGGGGGGGACCGGCGGCGAGCGGCGCGGCGTCGACCGCTCCGCCCCGGCCGACCCGGCGGCCGAGATCGAGCCGGGCCACCGTGAGTGCCGCCTCGCGGCTCAGCAGGTCGGTCTCGGCCCGCTGCATCTCGAGCAGCACCTGGAGGGAATCGGACTGCACCGTCGCCCCGCCCTGGACCCGCGCCCGCGCCAGCGCGAACTGCTCGCGGGCCCGGGCCAGGCGCTGGTCGGCGACGTCGCGCAGCTCGCGCGCACCGAGCACCGCGTAGTACGCCTGCTCGGTCTGGAGCGCCGCGAGGAACCGCGAGCCCAGCTCGCCCGCCTCTGCCGATTCGAGTTGCGCCGAGGCCTGTCGCGCGCCGAAAAGCTTGCGTCCACCGGCGAAGAGCTCGTAGCTGGCCGACAACGAAAAGTTTCCGCTGGCGTTGGCGGCGCTGCCGATGCCGATGTTGAACTGCGAGGTGGAAAACTGCGAATAGCCCGCCGTGGCAGTGACGCTCGGCGTCAGGAACACCAGCATCGCCGCCCGGCGTCCCCACTCGGCGTTGTCGAGCTGGCCCACCGCCGCCACATAATTCGGGTCGAGCCGGGTCGCCTCGACCAGCGCCTGTTCGAGCGAGATCACCGGCAGGGTGTCGGCCGGCGCGGCCAGGGCCGGGCTCGACTGGAGCAGCAGCGAGAGCAGGATGCCGCCGGTCATCGGTGCGCCTCCACCGTCCCGGCGCCGGCGGCCGGGACGGTCACCGGGCGCGGCGCGAGCACCCGGCTGCGGAGCCGTTCGAGCTGCAGCCAGAGCACCGGCACCACGAACAGGGTGAGCAGCGTCGAGAATGCCACCCCGCCGACGATCGCGTAGCCGAGCGGCCGCCGGGAGATCGAGCCGGCCCCGATGCCGATCGCGATCGGGAGAGCCCCCATCACCGTCGAGACCGAGGTCATCAGGATCGGCCGGAGCCGGATCCGGCCCGCCTCGAGGATTGCCGCCACCATCTCCTCGCCGCGACCGCGCAACTGGTTGGCGTACTCCACCAGCAGGATCGAGTTCTTGGTCACCAGGCCAACCAGCAGGATCATGCCGATCTGCGAGTACAGGTTGATGGTGGCCCCCATCAGCTTGAGGGTGAAGAGCGCGCCGATCACCGCCAGCGGCACCGCCATCAGCACGGTGAACGGATGGACCAGCGACTCGAATTGCGAGGCGAGCACCATCAGCACCACGAGAATCGCCAGCCCGAATGCCAGCAGAAGCTCGTTGCCGCTCTCGGCCAGCTCGCGTGCCTCGCCCCCCAGGGCGATCGTCGTTCCCGGCGGCAGCTCGGCCCGGGTGAGGGTGCGCAGCGTGTCGATCGCCTCGCCGAGGGTGTACCCGCCCGCCACGCCGGCGGTGAGGGTGAAGTCCCGCACCCGGTCGTAGTGCGACACCGCCCGGGGACCGGTCGTCTCGGTGACGGTCGCGAGGGCGTCGAGCCGGACCAGGGCGCCGCCCTTGCCCCGCACGAACAGGCCGTCCATGTCCTGCGGGGTGGCCCGTCGGGTCGGGTCCAGCTGGAGCATCACGTAGTAGAGCTTGTTGGCGCGTGTGAACGTGCTCGCGCGGGTGCCGCCGAGCATCGCCTGCAGGGTGGTTGCCACGTCGCCAACCGGCACGCCGAGATCCTCGGCGCGATCCCGATCGAACGCCACCGTGAGCTCGGGCTTGTTGACCTTGAGGTCGGTGTCGACGTTCACCAGCCCGGGGATCGCCCGCGCCGCGGCCAGCAGCCGCTGGTTGGCGACCAGCAGCGAGTCGTAGTCGGTGTTCTTGACGATGAACTCGAGCGGCGACCCACGACCGCCCACGGCCGGCGGGTTGCTCGCGAAGGCGAAGACACCCGAGATCCGGTTGAGGTCGGGTCGCACGGCGGCGAGGATCTCCTCCGCCGTGCGGTCGCGCTCCTCCCACGGCTTCAGCCGCGCGACCACGAAACCGCCGTTGGGTGAGCTGCCACGGCCCAGCACCGAGAACACCGAGGCGACCTCCGGTAGCGCGCCAAAGATGTCCTCGACCTGCTTCTGGTAGCGGTCGAGGTACGCGAGGGTGCTCCCCTCCGGGGCCACCACCGTCGTGAAGATGACGCCTCGGTCGTCGGCCGGGATGAACTCGCGCTTGAGGGTGGTGTAGACCCCCGCCGCCGCCACCCCGAGCAGGAGCACCCCGCCGAGGATCACCACCGGACGGTGGAGCGCCCAGCCGAGGCCGCGGGCATAGCCGCTCGACAGGGCGTGGAAGCCGCGCTCGAGGCGCTGGTAGAGCGCGCCGTGATGGTTCGGCACCCGGAGGATCCGCGAGCAGAGCATCGGCGTCAGGGTGAGCGCCACGAAGCCCGAGATGAAGACCGCCCCGGCCATCGCGATGCCGAACTCGTTGAAGAGTCGCCCGGTGTTGCCCTGCAGGAAGGCCAGCGGCACGAACACCGCGATCAGCGAGGCGGTGGTCGCGATCACCGCGAAGCCGATCTCGCGCGCCCCGTCGCGCGCGGCGGTCATCGGGTCCTTGCCGAGTTCCTCCTGGTGCCGGTAGGCGTTCTCCAGCACGATGATCGCGTCGTCGACCACGATGCCGATGGCGATCGTCAGGGCCAGCAGCGTGAAGTTGTTGATCGAGAAGCCGAGGAAGTACATCACCGCGAACGCCGGCACGATCGAGGCCGGGATCGCGAAGGCCGGGATCAGCGTTGCCCGCAGGTTCCGGAGGAACAGGAAGATGATCAGCACCACCAGCGCCCCGGCCTCGAGCAGGGTGCGCTGGGCATCGTTGATCGAACGCTGCACGAAGACCGACTGGTCGAAGCTGATCGCCAGGTGCACCCCGGGAGGCAGCGATGCCTGGATCGCCGGGAGCGCCTCGTGGACCGCCCGGGAGACCTCGATGATGTTGGCCTTCGACTGGCGCACCAGCCCGAGTCCGATCGCGGTCGCGCCGTCGACCCGGAGCGCACTGCGCTCGTCCTCGCTCCCCAACTCGACCCGCGAGAGGTCGCGCAACCGAACCAGTGCACCGTTGCTGTTGGAGACGACCAGGTCGCCGAACTCGCCCGGCGTCGCGAGGTCGCCGAGCGACCGCACCGTGAACTCCCGCTGACTCGACTCGATCCGGCCCGCCGGGACTTCCACGTTGCGACTCTGGATCGCCCGCGAGACATCCTGCACGGTGAGCCCGCGTGCCGACAGCGCGTCCTGGTCGAGCCAGACCCGCATCGCGAAGCGACGCTCGCCGAAGATGTTGGCCCGCGACACGCCGGGGATCGTCTGCAGCTGCTGCTTGACCACCCGGTCGGCAATGTCACTCAGCGCGAGGAGGTCGTGGCTCCTCGACGTCAGCGCCATGTACAGGAATGGCCGAGCATCGGCGTCCTGCTTGGCAATCACCGGCTCCTCGACGTCGAGCGGCAGCCGGCCCCGCACCCGGCTCACCTTGTCGCGCACATCCTGCGCCGCCGACTCCACGTCACGGTCGAGGTTGAACTCGAGGGTGATGTTGCTGCTCTGCTCGCCGCTGCTCGAGGTGAGCGTCCGCAATCCCTCGACCGAGGAGAGCTCCTCCTCGAGGATGTCGGTGACCGACGACTCCATCACCCGCGGGTTGGCGCCGCGCAGCGTGGTCGAGACGGAGATGATCGGGGGGTCGATGTCGGGCAGCTCGCGCACCGTCAGGCGCTGGTACCCCAGGTAGCCGAACAGCACCAGCGCCAGCGACAGCATCGAGGCAAAGACCGGCCGCCGGATCGACAGATCGGACAACGTCATGCAACCGCCATATCTTGAGGTTCCGCCGCAGGGTGATCGGCCGCCCCCAGCGAGTGCTGCGTCCTACGCCCCACCCCCGACACGGTTTCACGCTGCAACCGGAGCCTGCCATGGCCGAGAAGCTCACCCCGATGCAGCAGGCCCAACTCGCCTGGCTCGATACCCTGCCGCCCAAGTTCGAGCGGATTCACCGTGGCATCGAGACGCTGGCGGGCCAGCGGGTCGACGACACCGAGCAGCGGGCGATGCAGCGGCTGCTCGACGAGTTGAAGGCACAGGCCTCGACCCTGGGAGTCGGCAGCCTGAGTGATACGTTCGGCTTTATGGGTTCGTTGTTGCGGCGGGGCGGGGGGCATCAGGTCAAGGTGCGCGGCCTGCGCGAGATGCTGGCCGGCATCAGGGTCAATTATGAGGGCGCCCGGCGGGCCGCCAGCACCCCCGCCGACGGGTCCGATCCTACCGCACCTTGAAGACCCGATCGAGCACCGGGGCCGCCGTGAAGGCGAACATCGACATGATCACCCCCGTGAGCATCAGCGTCACGTAGGTCAGCGCCCCGATCAGCACGCCCGCCCCGACCCCGGCCAGCACCATCCCGACATAGTAGAGCATCGCACGGCCTCCCGAATGAGGCGGGGAATGTATATCGGGAGGGCGAAGGACGGAACGACGGAGGACGGAGGGCGACCGATCCCCCTCCGTCCTCCGTCGTTCCGCCCTCCGTCCTCCTAGTTTTGGTCCATGCAGGACGCCCTGCCCCTCGCCACCGGCACCGAGCTGGCCGATGCCATCTTCCAGGCCGCCATCACCGCCGGACTGGCACTGTTTGCCTTCACCCTCCATCGCCGGATCCGTGAGCGCTGGCTGGCCTGGTGGGCCGCCGCCTGGGGACTCTATGTCCTCCGCCTCGGCGCCATCATCGCCTTCCTGGCCACCAACCACCTGGTCTGGCTCTTCTGGCACCAGGTCATCACCGGCTGGGTGGCGCTGACCATCCTCTGGGCCGCACTGGTCTTCTCCAGGGACCTGCCGTGGCGCAACTGGTATCTCTCGCTGGCCGCCTTCCCGCTCGTCCTGGCGTGGATCGCGGTGAACGGCCTCGAGCAGTTCCTGCTGGTGGCCGCCCCAATGGTCGCCCTGATCGGCGGGGCCACCCTCTGGACCGGCTGGGTGTTCTGGCGCCACTTCCAGCGGACCGGCTCCACCGGTGCCCGCTTCGTCGCCCTCGCGTTCCTCTTCTGGGGGCTGCACCACTTCGACTACCCCTTCCTCCGGGCGCGGGGAGCCTGGGCGCCCTGGGGATACTTCCTCGATGTGGTCTTCGAGTTGGCGGTCGGGGTCGGCTTCGGATTGATGGTCCTCTCCGACCTGGCCGACCGACTGGCCGCCCGAACCGGCGAGCTGGCTCGGCTCCAGGAGCGGCGGGTCCGTCAGGACGAGGGAGAGCGCCGCCGGCTGGCCCGCGAACTCCATGACGAGTCGGCCCAGACCTTCTCGGCGGTGCGGCTCGAGATCGGCATGTTGCGTGAGGGGGCCGGCGACGACGGCCGCGCCTCGTTCGACCGGTTGCTCGCCCTGGTCGACGACGGGATCGGCGGCATTCGTCGGGTGATCAACGACCTGCGCCCGGCCCTGCTCGACGACCTGGGGCTGGCCCCCGCCATCCGGGCCCTGGTCGATGACCTGCAGACTCGCACCGGAATCGTGGTCCGCTCCGAGCTGCCGGAGTCACTCCCGCGGCTCGGCGACGAGGCGGAGCTGGCCCTCTTCCGCGCCGCCCAGGAATCCCTCGCCAACGTGGTACGCCACGCGCGCGCGAGCCACGTGACCCTTCGCCTCGGCCGCAGCGGGCACCGGGTGACACTCACCATTCGCGATGATGGCTGCGGCTTCCCCCCCGGCGCCGACCTGGCCACCTTCGAACGGGACGGTCACCTTGGCCTGGTCGGCATGCGCGAGCGGATTGCGGCGCTGGGTGGGGCGGTGACGGTGCAGAGCAACGAAGGCGTGACGGTGACCGTGACGATTCCGGTTGATGGGAAGTGGGAAGTGGGGAATGGTGAATGGTGAATGGGGGGGTGGCGTCCATGCTGGCTCCCCCGGCGTGTCCCTGCGCCTTCCCATTCACCATTCACCATTCACCATTGACCATTCACGGACAGCAGCGCTGGCAACGAGAGGAGTGAAGCAGTGACGCAGGATTCGCCGATTCGCGTGGCGGTGGTCGATGACCATGCCGTGGTGCGCGAGGGGATCCGTCGCGTACTGGAGGGTGACCCGGCGATGCGGGTGGTCGGCGAGGCGGCCGACGGCGACGAAGCGCTGGCGCTGGTGGAGCGCGAGTCCCCCGATGTGCTGGTGATCGATGTCGCCATGCCCGGCCGCACCGGCCTCGCCGTCGCCGCAGAGCTGTCGCGGCGCGGCGCGGCGACGCGGGCCCTCATCCTCTCCATGCACGACGAACCCGAGTACCTGCGCGAGGCGCGCCGGGCCGGTGCGATGGGCTACCTCCTCAAGGATTCGCCGCCGGCAGAGCTCCGCCGCGCGGTGCTGGAAGTCCACGCCGGGCGCGAGGTCTTCCCGGCCGAGCTGCTGGCCCGGCTCGAGGCCGAGGCCAGCACGTCCTCGCCCGTCGACCAGCTCACGCCCCGTGAACGGGAGGTCCTCGAACGGATCGCCAATGGCGACACCAACAAGGAGATCGCGAAGCGACTGGGGATCTCGCCCCGCACCGTCGAAACGCATCGCGAATCGTTGATGGCCAAGGTCGGCATCCGCACCGTCGCCGGACTCACGAAGCTGGCGCTGGAAGAGGGACTGCTGGAAGGATAGACGATAGACGATGGACGGTTTTTTGGCGGTCCCGTCCCGAGCCATTCCGCGGCGATCGGGGCCCGACCTTGCAGTCGTCTATCGTCTATCGTCTATCGTCTATCGTCGTACACCACTTCCCCGCCGATCACCGTCATCACGTTCTTCGTCTTGAGGATTTCGGGTTCCGGAATCGTCATGATGTCGTGATCGAGCACCGTGAAGTCTGCCCGCTTGCCGACGGCGATGGTGCCCGCCACGTCCTCCTCGAAGGCGGCGTAGGCGGGGTAGACCGTGAACATCCGGAGCGCCTGCTCACGGGTGACGCGCTCCTCCGGATGCCAGCCCGGGCCGTCGCGTCCGTCGAGCGACTTGCGCGCCACGGCGGCGTAGAACTCGATCATCGGCTCGCCCTTCTCGACCGGCGCATCGCTGCCGCCGGGCACCGGCAACCCCATGTCGAGGAAGGTGCGCCAGGCGTAGGCGCCCGGCGTGCGCTCGATCCCGATCCGCGCCGGGACGAAGAAG
Organism: uncultured Gemmatimonadales bacterium; assembly: GCA_963847895.1. Classification (GTDB taxonomy): domain Bacteria; phylum Gemmatimonadota; class Gemmatimonadetes; order Gemmatimonadales; family GWC2-71-9; genus Palsa-1233. The sequence goes on along the minus strand of CAWKBO010000009.1, from coordinate 146,402 downwards.
AGGTCGCCGATCGCGTGCGACGGCTGCATCGACGGGATCACGCCGAGCGCCTTGAAGCGCGGCAGGTCCTCGGGGTTCACGATCTGGGCGTGCTCGATCCGCCAGCGCGGGTTGGCGATCTTTCGCTCGGACGGTGGCACGGCGTTGAAGGCCGCCTCGTACATGTCGAGCACGATCCGGTTGGCGCGGTCACCGATCGCGTGGGTCTCCACCTGCACCCCGGCGCGGAGCGCCCGCGGCAGCATCTCCGCGACCGCCACCGTGTCGGTGGTGATCAATCCCATCGTGTTCGGATCATCGGAGTACGGCGCCAGCATCGCCGCGCCGCGTGAGCCGAGCGCCCCGTCCATCACGATCTTGATGTCGCGCACCGTGAAGCGGCCGCCGAACTCGGGGACCTGCGGTCCCATGGCGATCAGCGAATCGGCACCGGCCCCCGGGCCGGTGATCGCCTTGTAGAGCCGCACCTTGATCCGGCCATCCTGGTAGAGGCGGCGCATCATCGCCACCTGCCCCCAGGAGCCGGCCGCGTCCTGCAACTGGGTCCAGCCGAGCCGCACCGAGCGCTCCGAGGCGAGTTCCATCGCGCGCTCGTCCTGGGCATCGGTCACCTCGGGCACATGCTGCCACACCAGGCCCTGTGCTCTGTCGATCAGCATCCCCGTCGGTTCGCCGTCGGCGTCGAGGTTGATGGCGCCGCCCGGCGGCGCCGCGGTGGCGCCGGTGATCGCGGCGATCCGGAGCGCCGCCGAGTTGGCGATCGAGGCGTGACCGTCGGCCCGCCGGAGCACCACCGGGTTGTCGGGCGCGATCCGGTCGAGGTCGTGGCGGGTCGGGAAGACCGGCGGTTCCCAGAACGTCTCGATCCAGCCACGCCCGGTGACCCACTCCCCCGGCTTCGCCAGCCGCACCGCCGAGTCGACCCGGGCAAGGAAGGCGTCCTTGGTGCTGGTCCCCTCGAGGTTGAGGTTCAGCTCGCGCTGCCCGATGCCGAGGAAGTGCGCGTGGGCGTCGACGAAGCCCGGATAGATGAATCGTCCCTCGAGGTCGATCACCTTTGCGCCGTCGAGGTACCCGGCGACCCCCTCGTCGCTGCCGACATACACGATCTTGCCGTCGCGCATTGCCACCGCCTCGGCGGTCGGTGCGGTGCTGTCGGCGGTGTAGATCATGCCATGGCGCAGCACGAGGTCGGCGGCCGGTGCACCGGGCGACGAGCAGGCGGCGAGGAAGACCGATGTCAGCGGGAGGGAGAGGCGCATGAAAGACTCGGTGGCGACAGGCGACAGGCGACAGGCGACAGGCGACAGGTGACAGGCGACAGGTGACAGGCGAAGGTACCACGACGGCGGGGCCCGAGCGAACGATTCCGCTTGCGATCACCTGTCGCTTGTCGCCTGTCGCGTCCCCTATGCCGCCGGTCGGTGTTTCGGCAACCTGGCCAGCCGGGCATTGATTGCCGTGAGATCGACGAAGCCGGGGTCGAAGTCGTGCGGGAGCCAGGATCGGAGTTCCGCGGCCCGCGGGTCGAAGGGGTGCTCCAGCGCCGCCAGCATCGCCTGATAGCGCTCGGGACCCTCCACGTCGTCGGGAGGAGCGGCCCCCTCGCCGCCGAGACAGAGCGGCAAGCGCTGTCCGACCAGCCGGGGAGCGACCTGCTCCACAGTCAGGACGTGACACCAGGCTTCGCCCTCCGACTCCACCTCGTGCACCAGCCGCGCCCCGGCGTGGAGCGGCAGCACCGCCAGCGCGGTGCGTTCGGTGGAGCAGTCGAGGCACTCCCCGGGATCGGCATAGCGCACCCCGTCAATTTCGAAGGCGTGAATCGGGGCTTCGTCGCGACCGAGGGTGCGCTGCACCACGGCGTGCAGCTCGAGCAGCGAGGCGCGGGCCGAGACCTGGAGACGGCGCCAGATGGGAGGACGGACGGTGGCGAGATCGAGACGGAACTGGATCACGTCACCTTCGCCGCGACGGATGCGCGGCCTGCTGGAGGATGCCACGGACACCTCGGAGTGCAGGGTTCCATGTGGCGCCGCGCCGCCCTGGAGCGTCCGGCGCCCCGTCGCGATCAGGGTGTGGCTGGTGGTTCCGGCTTCCGGGGGAACTTGAAGACATACAGCGGCTCGTTGCCGGGGTCGGAACAGACCGCCTCGTAGCGGTCGTCGATGACCACGAACGGGCAGTAGACGTTGCCGAACCGGAAGAAGAAGCCCCCGGAGATCACCCCCTGGCTGGTGAGCGGGATCTGCTGCTCGCCCTGGGCCAGGGCGAACGTGGTCGAGTCACCGACCGTGGTGACCTTGAAGTCGAGTGGGATCTCCTGCTCCGACCCCGCAGGGTTGGCGATCATCTTGTAGCTGCCGGGGCCGGGAAACTGCGCGGAGAGTGCGACAGGCAGGATGAGCAGGACCGGCAACAACAGGCGGCGCATGGACCCTCCGTGGGGAGTGAAATCCCCCGGACGATAAGAGGGAGCGCCGTGTTTCGGCCAGTCGGCCCCCGTCAGCCGCACACCAGCGTGCCGTCGGGCAGTGGCCCGGTCTCCGTGGACCCCACCGCAACCACGCAGCGCCAACCGCTGGTCCGGTCCACGATGGAGATGATGTATCCATCGCGACCACCGGCCAGTACCACGAACTCGGTGCCGATCGGCTTCACCGAGGAAGGGTAGTCGCCGCTGGCCGCGGGGTACCGGTTGTGGTCCGCATGGTAGGCTTCCCCGAAGGTCATGGCGTTCCGCATCCCGGTCTTGATCATCGCCGCCCGCACCCGCTCGATCGGCAGGGGCACCGCACTGCACGGGGGATCCTGGCTCGCCGCGGCCACCGGCAGTCCGGTCAGGACCGCCGTGATGTAGTAGAACCCGTCGTCGTCGCGACGCAGCCCGACCAACTGATCCCCACTGAATTGCATCGGCTGGAATCCGGCGGGCAGTGCCACTCGCGCCAGTGGTCGGCCGTCCGGCGTGTGGACGGCCCATGGGCCGGCGCGCCCCACGGGCCGGATCCAGAGTCGTCCGGCCTGATCGGTCATCGCCTCGCTGAAGCTGGTCGCCGTTCGCGGCGCGAGCCGCTCCAGCGCCGTGGCAGGGCAGCCACTCGAGCCGACAATTTCGCGCGGCATCACCGCACTCCCCTGCAGCCCGATCCCGGTGACGACCCGATGGGCGTCATCGGCCGGCCACTCACGCACCAGCCCGCCGTCGAGCGTGAAGAGCATCCAGCGATCGGTGCCCGACGAATGGGTCAACACCGAATCGCCCGGCCAGGGAAAGACCCGGGCCCGGTAGCGGAACTCTCCCGGTCCGCCACCCTCGCGGCCGAGCCGCCGGACCAGCGCACCGTCGGCCGTGTAGAGCCGCACCTCGAGCGGCTTGCCGTTGGCCACCACGAACCGGCCGTCGGCGGTGCGCACCACACCGGTCACCCCCAGCAACTCGGCGGCGGGGTGGTCGACCGGTCCGCCGAACTCGGCGATGATCCTGGCCACGTGAAGCGGCGGCTGCTGGGCGGCCAGCGGAACGACCAGCAGGAGCGCCGCACCCGCGGCTCTACATCCGATCATGTTCCGCACCCCAGTGAGCCATCCGGCCAGTCGGGGATCGCCTCCCCGACCGACACCACGCAGCGCCCCGGGCCGTCGAGGTTCCAGGCCATGACCGCATGCCCGCCGCTCCGACCAGCCATGATCCGCACGCCGACACCCTCGGGGGCTCCGAAGATCCCCTTCAGCTGCGCGAGGCTGCCGGCGTAGGTCGCGTGGTCGGCATAGTACGCCTCCTGCGCCGTCATCAGGTTGCGCATGGTGGTCTTGAGCAGGTTGATGTTGGGGATCACGGCCTGCGGCGGCGCCGTGCATCGGGTCGCCGTGCTGGGCTGGTCAAGACGGGTCTGGAGCACGGTCACGTGCGAGAAGTCGTCGTCATCGAGCCGGGTGCCGACCACCTCGTTGCCGTCGAGCTGGGTCGCGGTGAAGCGCCCGGGCATCGCCAGCCGCACCATCGGCCGGCCCTCGGGAGTGTGGATGGTCCACGTCTCCGCGCCGGCGGGCCGCAACCAGATGCGCCCTGCCGGATCGACCATCGCCTGGTGCAGGACGCTGTCGGTTGGTGGCGCCAGCCGACGGATCGTCGCCGCGGCACAGGCGGCACTGGCGCCGACACCGGTCCGCACGAAGGCGCTGCCGAAGAGCTCCGCCGTGTGCGGAGGTGTCGTCCCTTCGGCCAGCGGCCATTCCCGCACCAACCGCCCGTCGAGCGCGAACAGCATCCAGCGTCGTGTCCCTCCCGACCAGGTGAGCACCGAGTCGCCTGGCCAGGGTTGCAGCGCAGCGGAGAACCGAAACTCCCCCGGACCGGAGCCCTGCCGGCCCAGCCGGGTCAGCAGGCGACCCCCGGCGTCGTAGCGGCGCACCTCCAGCGGCTTGCCGTTCGCCACCACGAATCCGCCATCGGCGGTGCGCACCACGTCGGTGACGCCGAGCAGCTCGGCCGCCGGATCATCGATTGCGCCGCCGAAGTCGGTCACCATCGTGGCCGACCGCAGCGGTGGTTGCTGGGCGAGGGCCGTGGCGCAGGGGAGCACCAGCAGCAGTGCGGTGAGCCGCATCGGAACCTCCGGGAGAAACGGATGTCCGACAAGGGCCGCGGGGTGCCGCAAACCTTACCCCGCGAGATTCCAGGCGCCGCCGAAGTCGAGGGTGAGGCACGGCAACAGCGACGGTTCTGGCGCATCGGGGAGCAGCACCGCCGGCCCCGAGGCCCAGCGCTCCACCGGCAACGCGGTGGTGGTGCCATCGGCGTGGTGCACCACCGCCGCGCGCGGCATCGTCGCCAGGCCATCAAGCACCAGTGGCCCCGGTCGCCAGTCGTGGATGAACAAATGCGCCCGGTCACCCTGCGTGGTGCTCCGGAACCGCGAGACATCGCTGAAGCGCGAGGCCGAGGTGCCGCGCACCATGTCGCCGTGCACGGCCATCCAGGTACCGAGCCCCTCGAGATTGGTGATCGCGTCCGGTGGAAACCGGCCGTCGGCCATCGGCCCCACGTTGAGCAGCAGGTTGCCGCCCTTCGACACTGTCTCGACCAGGATCTCCGCCAGTCGGCGCGGCGACTTCCAGTCGTGATCCTGCTGCTTGTAGCCCCAGTTGTCGTTGGTGGTGATGCACGACTCCCAGTCCTTGCCCGGCGTGCCGGTGGCGGGAATCACCTGCTCGGGCGTGCCGAAGTCGCCCAGCTTGCCGGTCTCGCGCCCGCCGCCGTTGATCCGGTCGTTGACCAGGCAGTCGGGCGCGATTCGCTTGATGAGCCGGTCGAGCGCGATGGCGTGGCGCTGGGTCCAGGTCGACTCCCATTCGCCGTCGAACCAGAGCACGTCGGGGCGATACCGGGTGAGCAGCTCGGTGACCTGCGCATGCAGGTACGCGACGTAGCGATCGAAGTCGGCACCACCCGCCGGCCGCGAGTCCTGCTCCCAGTCGCGGCGCGGCAGGTAGTCGGGATGGTGCCAGTCCATGATCGAGTGGTACCAGCCGACCCGGAAGCCGCGCCGCCGGAATGCCGCCGCGAGGTCGCCGACGATGTCACGGGGTGAGGGCGTGGCCGTCACATTGAAGTGGCCGACCCGGCTGGGCCACAACCCGAAGCCGTCGTGGTGCTTGGTGGTGAGCACCACGTAACGCATCCCGGTGCGCCACGCCAGATCGGCCCACCGATCGGGATCGAAGGCGTCGGGATGCCACTGCTCCACCAGCCGGTCGTACTCGTCGACCGGGATGTGGGCGTTGTTGCGGATCCACTCGGCCCAGCGCTCGTCGTCCTTCCAGGTCCCGGCGAGGACCGAGTAGAGGCCCCAGTGGAGAAAGAGGCCGAAGCGCGCCTCGCGCCACCAGGCCATCCGGTCGGGGCGACCGATGGCGAGCGTCGGGAGGCGCAGATGACGGGCAGGAATCGCGGCGGCGGCCGCGGCAACGAAATCACGTCGGGAAAGCGGCATCTCCCAACCTACCGCGCGCGACAACGGTCCGTCACCCCGTTCCGCGGCTGAAGCCGCGGCTCGGCACCCGCTCCGATGCCAGTCGAGAATCTCCCGACTCACCCAGATGGTCGTGCCGAGCCACGGCTTCAGCCGTGGAACGGGGAAGCGATGCTAGCGAGCCTTCACCTCGATCGTGCGAGGCTGCGCCTCGGCGGCCTTCGGCAGCACCAGCGTCAGCACCCCGAGTTCGAGATGGGCATCGATGCGCCCCAGGTCGTAGGTCGGGCCCACCGCGAATTGCCGAGTGAACTCGCCCCGTCCCTCGCGGGTGACCTTGACCGTCAGGGTGCGATTCTCGACGCTCACCGCCACCTGATCGGGCTTGGCACCCGGCACGTCGAGCTGGATCTCGGCGCGATCCTCGAGCTCCCGGATCTCGGTCCCCTCGGCCCAGACCGGCATGTCGAGCGACCGGCCGAGGAAGCGGTCGATCGCCGGCTCAATTCCCAGGCCGTTGCGGGCGAACGGCATCAGTGCGTTGCGTACCATCGTCTCCTCCTCCCCCACCGCGACGGTGGGCTGCTGCGGTCCAATCCCGGCGGCACCGTCGCCGCCGGCCAGCCACAGGAGGGGCATCAGGCATGCCAGCGGAATCCTGCCAGAAACGGCACCCCGCACCGGCCAGCTTGCCGAGTCGGCAAACCGGCGTGTCATGGTGACAGGGGTCAATGGTGAATAGTGAATGGCGGATGTCCGACTAGGGCGGTTCCCTTTCACCATTCACCATTCACCATTCACTGTCGACCCTCCACCCCCCGACGTCCCCGCAGCCGAATCGTCCGCATCACCAGCAGCACACCGAAGGCCAGCGCCCCCATCAGGAAGAAGAACAGCCAGTCGGGAATCGCCCGCCAGAACCAGTCGGCCATCCGGAAGACCAAGTACAGCACCAGCGCCGTGGCACCGCCGCGGGCCAGGATGAGATCGTCGCGCCGGATGCCCTGCCACGTGATGGCGACGAAGACGATCAGGCCGACGACCTGGAAGAACCCCTCACTCGCCTGGCCCAATCCCAGCATCGAGAGGCTCTGCTCCACGCCAAGGAGCAACAACGCCAGCGACATCGCAGCGAGCCCCAGCAGCCGCCATGCCTGCCGGAATCCCTGTGAACCAGCCCATGGGGCGAAGGACACCGCGATCGCCAGGACACCGACCAGCACGACCGGCTCCCCCTTGTCGAACGCCTGGCTCACGGGCACCCCACGGAGCAGCCCTTCCAGCGACCAGAGCCAGCCACCGAGGCCACCGATCCCGATCACCAGCGGCAGGAGCAGTCGCCACCGATACGCCGTCGCGAGGGCGAAGACTCCGACCAGGAGCCAGGGCCACCGGGCATCGGGAAGCTGGTAGACGGAGAGCGTTGCCGGCCCGGCGATCGCCAGGGCGATGCTCGCCACCACCCCGACGATGTTGGCCAGGTATCGCGAGGGGTCACGACGGACAGCGAGACCGATCGCCGGCAGGAGCGCGATCGGTGGCAGCCAGACCAGGAGCAGCTTGCCGCTGTGTCCGAGGTCCTGCCAGACCGTCGAGACGAACATCGCCCAGGCGATCGACAGGGCCATCGCCCCGAGCACGGTGGCGATGCGCATCCCCGCGGAGAGTCGCGCCTCGTCGCGGCTCAGGTCGATGTCGTCGCGGCCCGCCAGTTCGGCCAGGATCGTCTCGTGGTGCCGACCGATCGCAGCCAGGGTCGCGTCAGCCGGCGTGACCACGCCCTCGTCGGCCAGCCGGGCCACCTCGTCGCGGAACGCGAAGATCCGCCGGACCCTCGCCTGGTCATTCACCGGCGAATCGCCAGGTGGCGTGGTGGCCAAAGGTGAGCGGCACCTCCGGCTCGAGCAGCGCCCGCACCATCTCGATCGGCATCGGTCCGGTGGCCAGGACCGCATCGTGGAACTCGCGCTCGGTCATCCGTCCGCTGGTCACCAACTCACCGTGGAGTGCCCGCAGCTGCATCCCGCCCAGCAGGTAGCCGGCCTGATACAGCGGTGAGTAGGAGCCGTTGAACGATCGCCGCACCTCGCCGGTGGCGCTGGCGCGCTCGTGTCCGACCCGCTCGACCAGGAAGTCGATGCACTGGTCGGGAGTCCACTGGCCCAGGTGGAACTTGAGCGAGAAGATGATCCGGGCCGCGCGGTGCATTCGCCAGAACAGCGCGCCGATCCGGTCCTCGGGGGTGGCCGTGAATCCCAGCTCCCAGAGGTGCATCTCCCACCAGAGTGACCACCCCTCGACGTAGAACGGGGTGTAGAAGATCCCCCGCTGGGTGTTGTTGCGCGCCGCCATGAACCCCTGCAGCTCGTGGCCCGGGATCAGTTCGTGGAACACGGTGGCCCGCGAGAAATGGCGGTTGTTGGCGCGCAGTGCCATCTCCTTCTCCCCCTCGGACTGACTGTCGGTCGGGGACGCCACGAGGATCGTCTCGCCGCCGAGGAAGAACGGGTTGGTCTTCTGTGCCTCTGCGGACAGCATCTCCATCCGCCACACCTCGCGCGCCAGCGGCGGCACCGTGACCAGGTCGTGGTCCATCACGTAGTCGGTCGCCTCGCGGGCCATGTCGCGCACCGTGGTGACCTGCTCGCCCACCGGCGGATAATCCTGCTTCACCCGCTCGAGCGCGGCCTTCCAGTCGTCGCCGAGACCCATATCGCGCGACGCGCGACGCGCCTCGCCCTCGAGCAGGGCGAACTCGCGCTCCGCGAGCGCCAGCAGCTCCTCGGGTGTGTAGGGGATCATCTCGTTGGCCAGATCGGCGAGCGAGTCCGTCGCGGCCGATCGGGTCGCCCACGATCGGTTCGTCCTTCCCCTCGGTGATGCCGACCACCTTCTCGCGCAGCGTGGTCCGCCAGCGGTCGAGCGACTCGCCGAACCGCTTGACCGGCTCCGCAATCCGCCAGGTGATCGCCGGATCGTACCCGAGGTAGAATCGCTGCCAGCCCTGGAAGTCGCGCTTGAGCGACGCGATGGCGTCGGCGGCACGGTAGGCCACGATCCGCGACGGCATCGTCGCGCCGGGGCGGATCAGTGCCGCCCGGGCGCTGTCGATCGCGTCGGCCATCCACGCAAGGCGTCGCGCCGCGACGACCGGGTCGGGACGCACCAGCTCGCGGCGCGATTCGAGCATCGTGTCGAGGGTATCCGCGAACGGCAGCAGCGGCGCCATCTCGGCGGCGAGCGTCGCCTCCCGATCGAGCAGCTGCAACTCGTACTCGAGCCGGGTCCGCAGCAGCACCGCGTCGACCTGTGCCGGGCGCGACATCGCATCGAACGGCAGCGCGGCCAGGCGGGTGAGCCAGCCCTGGTGAAACGACCGGAACCGGGAGCGACGCACCGCCGAGTAGTCCACATCGTAGCGCCGGGCCAGGGCGCCGCGATCACTCGACCACCGCTCCAGGACCGGGGCGAGTTCGCTGTGCGGAGCCGCGATGATGGCGGCGAGGTCGGGGACAACCGAGTCCACCGGGGCCTGGGCCCCGAGGGTCGGGGCCGCGAGGAGGGCGAGAATCGCGATCAGGCGCATCACGGCTCCGGAATCGGGAGTTGCAGATGGGAGGGCAGCGATCTCCAGCAATCTCGACCTCGGCTGGCCCGCGCGCCACCGCACCCCGGAGGCAGCCGCGGGTGACGGCTGCCTCGGAGGGTGAGGACGTCAGTGGCTCACGGCGCCGTGTAGCTGGTGCAATAGTCGCGGATCAAGGACGTCAGGTACCACTGCTCGGAGAGCCCGGCCATGCAATCCGACCAGTAGCCACCATTGGGGTAGCTGCAGGTGTTGTTCGGAGTAGTAGCAGCTGCCGCCCTTGACCGGACCAGCGCTGCGGTCCGTGGCGAGAAGGGTGCCGGTGACACCGACAAGGAGGGCGAGGCCGAACACGGCGGATCCGATCTGGATGGACTTCGACATGGGGTGACTCCCGTGGGTGATGGTGGACCGCCCCCGGTCGGGGACGGGAGCCAAAAGCTCAGGCGCAAGGGTATGCGCCTGCGAGCACCATTACCAGCAGGGTGTGACGCCCAGCGTTGTGTTGGGGGAGAAGATCAGGCCGGGAGGACGACTCGCTCGACGGTCTGGGCGATCTCGGCGATGGTGAACGGCTTCTCGACCACGGCCCGCCCGGCCGAGGCGAGGAACCTGGCTGTCTCGGGTTCGACCATGTCGCCGGTCACGAACACCACCCGCTCGCGGTACTCGGGACAAGCCCGGAGCAGCGCCTCGTAGAACTCCTCGCCGGTCATCCCGGGCATCCGGAGGTCGCAAAGCAGCACGTCCGGGAGGCTGATGTCCCTCGGTGCAGAGGATCGCGAGGGCGTTCTCGGCGTTCCCCTCCTCGTGCACCGACCACCCCCAACGCCGGAAGATGCGCCCGAGGGTGACTCGGACCGCCGGCTCATCGTCGATCACCATGGCGTGACCGGGCTGTCCCTCGCCGAGCAACACGGTCGGAAACCCGGTCGGTGGTTCGGTTTGTTCGACGGTGAGGTGGTCCGGGGCGAGCGGGACCTGCACCACGAATCTCGCGCCAACCCCCGGCGCTGGCCGGTTCTCGAGCGTGAGGCTGCCGCCCAGCTGTTCCAGCAGTCCCACCGACACCGACAGCCCCAGCCCGGTCCCCTGCCCGGTGGGCTTCGTGGTGAAGAACGGCTCGAAGATCCTGCCCAGGAGCCCCTCGGGCACCCCCGGGCCATCGTCCTCGACCCGGATCTCGGCCACGCCACCGCGGTGTCCCACCGCCACTCGCACGACCCCGCCCCGGCCAGTGGAGTCCATCGCATTGTCGAGCAGGTTCACGAGCACCTGCTCCAGGGCGAGCCGGTCGGCCAAGGCGAGGGGGGCATCGGTCACGGGTTCGATCTCCACCGTCACCCCCAGCTCGCCCGCCTCCCCCGACTGCGCGGTGATGACGCGATCGACCAGGTCCACCAGGCTCACCGGCTCGCGATGGTCCTCCCGATGGCGCACGAACGCCAACAGGTCCCTGACGATGTGCCGGGCGCGGTGGGCCTGCTCGTTGATCATCCGCATCCCCTCGCGCAATTCCACGTCGCTGCCGTGCGCCACCAGCTGTTCGCTCTGCCCCAGCACCACGGCCAGCGGGTTGTTGAGCTCGTGGGCCACTCCCGAGACCACCCGCCCGATCGCCAGCATCTTCTCCGATTCTGCAATCCTGCGCTCGAATCGCTCTCGCTCGGCCTCGGCCGCGAGGCGATGGCTCAGGTCTCGCACGATCGCCACGCCGCCGCCACCGGGCAGCTCGCCGCTGGTCAGCGGCCCGATGGTGAGTTCGAGGGGGAACGAGGCATCGCCCGGTCGCAGGCCGGTTCCGGTGAGCGTGGCCTGGTGATCGCCCGCCGTGAGCATCGCCGTCAGGCCGGCGTCCCAGGTGAGGTCCTCGAGCTCGACGAGACCGTCCAGGCGCCGCCCGATCAGGTCGCCGGCCGGCAACCGGAAGAGCCGCGCCGCCGCATCGTTGGCGAGTTCGATCAATCGCTCGGGTGAGAAGGTGAGGATCGCCTCGCCCGCCGCCTCGATGATCCGCTTGAGGCGGGCCTCGGAGGCACCGACATCGCGCAGGTACTCCTCCCGGGTCCTCGCCACCTGGAGCACCGAGTCCTGCACCACCAGCACCGCGACGGCCGCGCCCAGCAGCAGCCCGCTGAAGGCGAGTGCGTAGTTGCGGAGCTGGTGCAGGACGCGCCAGAACCCCTCGGGCCCGATCGGCAGGAGCATCATCGTCATCGAGTTGCATCACCGTCCAGACGGTGGCGAAGACCATCATCCCCACCGCGAGAAAACTCAGGCCGCGCTGCCGCTCCCCCCGTGCCGCCGCGAGCAGCAGTTGGGCGGAGCCGAAGAAGAGCACCGGCGTCGCCAGCACCACCATCCAGGCGTCGATCCCGAGTAGGTAGCCGCCCGCACCGAGTGCCAGTGCGGTCACTCCGACGGTCCAGGGCAATCGGCCGGGAATCTGCCGTCCCGATGCCTCGATCGCCGCCAGCGTCACCAGCACGGTGAACAGCAGCTGGAACGGGGCGGGGACCCCGCTCGCGATCAGCGCGACACCATGGGTGAAGGGCGGGAACGAACCGATCGCCGCGAGCGACGTTGAAGGCCAAGGGGACGAGCGAGACCGCCAGCGCCAGGAAGGCGGCCACCCAGAGGCGCAACATCCGTCGATTGGCGCCGAATCGGGGGAGCTGCCAGAAAAAGAGCACCAGCAGCAGGATCGTCGCCAAGTGCACGACCCAGCCGAAGCCGGCGATCTGGGCGAGGACAGGTCCGCTGGACACTGATGGTGAGGGGGGCACGCAAAAATGGTATCCCCGCCCGGCGATTGGCGCTACAGGTAGATCTCGCCGCCTCCGGCCCGGAATTCGGCCGCCTTCTCGGCCAGACCCTGCTCGCGCTCCAGCGCCGCCGCCTGATCGCGGATGTCCTGCGAGATCCGCATCGAGCAGAACTTGGGACCGCACATGCTGCAGAAGTGGGCGATCTTGGCCCCCTCGGCGGGAAGGGTCTCGTCGTGGTAGGCCAACGCGGTCTGGGGATCGAGGGCCAGGTGGAACTGGTCGCGCCAGCGGAACTCGAAGCGCGCCTTGCTGAGCGCGTCGTCGCGGGCCTGGGCCCGTGGATGGCCCTTGGCGAGATCGGCGGCATGCGCCGCGATCTTGTAGGTGATCACCCCGGTCTTCACGTCGTCGCGATCGGGCAGCCCGAGGTGCTCCTTCGGGGTCACGTAGCAGAGCATCGCGGTGCCGAACCAGCCGATCATCGCCGCGCCGATCGCGCTGGTGATGTGGTCGTAGCCCGGCGCCACGTCGGTGGTCAGCGGCCCCAGCGTGTAGAACGGTGCCTCGCCGCACCATTCGAGCTGCTTCTCCATGTTCTCCTTGATCAGGTGCATCGGCACGTGGCCGGGCCCCTCGTTCATCACCTGGACGTCGTGCTCCCAGGCAATCCGGGTCAGTTCACCCTGGGTCTTGAGCTCGGCGAACTGGGCCTCGTCGTTGGCATCGGCGATGCTGCCGGGCCGGAGCCCGTCGCCCAGCGAGAAGGAGACGTCGTACGCCGCCATGATCTCGCAGATCTCGCGGAAGTGGGTGTAGAGGAACGATTCGCGGTGGTGCGCGAGGCACCACTTCGCGATGATGCAGCCGCCGCGCGACACGATCCCCGTCAGCCGCTTCGCGGTGAGCGGCACGTAGCGGAGCAGCACCCCGGCGTGCACCGTGAAGTAGTCGACCCCCTGCTCGGCCTGCTCGATGAGGGTGTCGCGGTAGACCTCCCAGGTGAGGTCCTCGGCAACGCCGCCGACCTTCTCCAGCGCCTGGTAGATCGGCACGGTGCCGATCGGCACCGGGGCGTTGCGGAGGATCCACTGCCGGGTCTGGTGGATGTCGGCGCCGGTGGAGAGGTCCATCACCGTGTCGGCGCCCCAGAGGGTGGCCCAGCGCAGCTTCTCGACCTCCTCCTCGATCCCGCTGCTGACCGCCGAGTTGCCGATGTTGGCGTTGATCTTCACGTGGAAGCCGCGGCCGATGATCATCGGCTCGAGTTCGGGATGATTGATGTTGGCCGGGATGATCGCCCGCCCCCGCGCCACCTCGCTCCGGACGAACTCGGCCTCCAGTCCCTCGCGGATCGCGATGAACTCCATCTCCGGCGTGACCTCGCCCCGCCTCGCGTAGTGGAGCTGGGTGACCGGGCCGTTGCCGCGAAGTGGCGACCGAACCAGGCCACCGGGCATCTCCAACCCGAGTACCTGATCCCGACCGCTCTCCGACACGTCGCGGGCCAGGATCCAGGGCAGCCGAACCGGTGGCAACCCCTCGTGGACATCGTGCCCCTGGGGACCGCTGGTGTCGTAGACCCGGAGCGACGGATTTGGCGTCCCATCGGGCGAATCGTCGAGGGTGATCTCACGCATCGGCACCCGGATCCCGTGGGGACCGGGCACCCGACACCTTTGCGGAACAGGGGAAGGCGTCGGCGAACGAGGTGGTGGGCTGTGCGGTGGTGGCCATCGTGCGGCTCCAGTGGTGCGATCCGCCTCCCTCCGCCGGTCTGAACCGGGTCAGGTTCCAAGGGTGCGTCTCAACCCCGGCCCCGAAGTGGGCCGGGATGCCCCTGGCGGACACAGGTAAGGTATATCCGGTGCGGTGATCGGGGTTCCGCTCCGGCCACAAGGGGCGCCACTATGGCGTTTGCAGGCCAAAGTCCGATATTGGGAGCGGTCGCGCAACACTTCGGGTGTCCATCACTCCGGAGGCAGGACCGGGACCTCGGGTCCCGCTGGCGCCGATCACCGGCGCCGCCATCCCGGGGAGCGGATCCGCCGCTTCCCGCCTTCATCGCGGAGGTACCATGCGACGTCTTGTCATCGGAGCATCCACGTTTGCCGCGGCGCTCTTGCTCGCCGCGCCGGTCCACGCCCAGTTCTTCGTGCAGGGGTCGGCGACCCTGCCCCAGAGCGACTACAAGACCTATGCGAAGACCGGCTGGATGGTGAACGCCGGCGTCCGGGCCTGGCAGAGCGCCAGCGAACAGTTCGGCCTCTGGGCCGAGGGCTTCTATGGTTCCAACACGCACAAGGACTTCGCGGGCGACAAGACGAACCTGTACGGCGGGCTGGGCTCCCTGGTGTACAACCTGACCTCGGGATCGTCGACCACCCCCTACCTGATCGGCTCGGTAGGCTACCTCCGGCACCAGTACAAGTCCGACATGTTCCCCGACGAGGAAGGTTCCGACGGTGGCGTGGCCTTCGGCGGAGGCGCCGGCCTCGGCCTCGGCAAGAAGCTGTTCGTCGAGGGCCGCTACATGACCGCATCCATCAGCGGTGAGAAGACCTCGTTCATCATGCTCGGCGGCGGCGTCGTCTTCTAGCCAGACGCCGGGAGGTCACCGCATGCGAGATGCCCCGCCCGAGACCCGGGCGGGGCATCTTGCGTTGGAAACCCGAACAAATCGTCCCGGATTGTCGCCGACTCGGGGGGCTGCCCGGGTATGGCTTTTCGGCCGGATACCCCGATATTACATCGGCTTGCGGCACGGCCGAGTGGTACGTGGCTGGTGCCGAGGGGATCGAGGGATCGCTGACAGGATCCCTCAGGTGGTGGCCACTCGTCCACCACCACCCGGGCCGCGGATCCGCCGCTGCCCAGTCCACATTGTGGAGGCACCATGCGTCGTCTGGTCATTGGAGCATCAACACTTGTCGCGGCGCTTGTCCTTGCCGCGCCCGTCCACGCGCAGTCCACCGTCTTCGTCGGCGCCTACGCGACGCTGCCGCAGAGCGACTTCAAGGATACCAACAAGACCGGCTGGATGGCGGCGGCGGGCTTCAAGCCGTACGCCAGCGCCGACGGCCGCTTCGGCCTCTGGCTCGAGGGCGAGTACGGCCAGAACACCACCAAGGCGACCGACGGCCCCAAGTCGAAGCTGCTCATGGGCATGGTGACGCCAGAGTACAACCTCACCACTGGCAGCTCGACCACGCCATACCTGCTCGGCTCGCTCGGCTACCTGCACGCGAAGACCGGCGATTTCAGCTCCAACTCGCTGGTCTACGGCGCCGGTCTCGGTGTCGGGTTCGCGAAGAACATCTGGATCGACGCCCGCTACATGATGTCGAAGAAGAATGGCTTCACCACCTCCTTCATCCTGGCGGGTGCCGGCGTCTCGTTCTAGCGCCCCACCAGTGTTGCACCGGCGCCCCGCCTCTCCTCGAGGCGGGGCGCTTTGCGTTCACCCGCCAGCCTTTCCAGCACCGCCAGGGCATGGCGGACGTCGGCGTGCACGCTGCCGAGTCCCATCGACAACCGGATCGCCCCGACTGGATGCGGTGCCAGGCGGACGGCGAGGTCGGGGATGGTGAACTGGTCACCCAGCCCGATCATCGCGGCCGCGCCGTCCTCGGCCGACCAACCGAACGCGGCCACTCCGCAACCGGGATTGCAGAAGCAGCCACCCCGCACCGCCAGCCCGGCCTCTGCCGCCAGCCGCTCGACCTCCCAATGCGGTGCGATACTGCCATCCCGATGCAACAGGTTGCAGGCGACGGTCGCCCCGCGCTCGCTGGTGGTGACCGGACCGTAGATGGCGACCATCGGCTCCCCGTCGGGGTGGCGGAGCGTGGCCAGCCCCTCGAGCAGCGCCGCGGTGAGCGTCGTGAGGTGAGGTCCGAGTCGGGCGCCGCCATCGTTCGCGATCATCGCCAGTGCCGGCGGGATGGCCCCGATGGCGAGGAAGTTCGGGGTGCCGTCCTCGAATCTCTCGGGTGCCGGGCGCAGCCGGTGCTGCGGCGGCTCCAGCGCCACCCATTCCACCGTTCCACCCGCGAACCACGGTCGCCGCAGCCTCGTCAGCGCGTCGCGTCGCGCCACCAGCGCCCCGACCCCCGACGGGTGACCGCTGATCTTGTAGAGTGACAGGATCACGAACTCGGGGCGGACCACGCCGAGATCCAGGCGGCTACTGTGCAGCAGCGCAGCTGCGTCGAGCAGCACCGCATGGCCGAGTTGCTGGGCCTCCTCGACCAGTGCGATCGGGTGCCGCACCCCGGAGAAGTTTGATTGGGCCGGAAAGGCGAACAACCCACGCCCCGCTCGCGCCGCGGTCCGAAGCACGTCGCCGGCGCCCTGCAGACGGAGTTCGGCGCCGAAGCCGACACGGTGAAGTGGGCTGCCCGCCCGGACGGCAAACTCACGCAGCCCCAGCACCGAATTGTGGTTGTCATCGCTGAGGATCAGCGGCGCGCGCGCGTCCCATGGCCACGCCTCGCCCACCAGCCGACTCGCGGATGTGGCGTTGGCGGTGAGGACCACGGCATACTCGGCGGGATCGGCATGCAGCAGCGCAAGGATGGCTGCCCTCGCGGCCTCCAGGTCGGCACTCGCCGCGCGCGACGGTGCATGCTCGGAGTGCGGATTGCCGAGCGGCGCGCCCAGCAGTCGTTCCCCATCGCCGCGGATCAGCGATGCCGGAGCCAGCGCGGCACCGGTGTAGTCCAGGTAGTGCAGCCCGGCACGGTCGACGCGGTCGAGCTCCCGCGCCCGCCATGCGGTGAACCGGGCATCGTCGCTCGCCGCGATGCCGCTCAGCATGTCCGGCGCCGCCGTGCCGGCAACGCGTCGGGCGCTCCAGAGCGTGGTCGCCCTCCGAAGTACGCCGCCAAGGCCTTCGCGCGGGCAAAGCGGAGCGCGTCGGCGGGGTCGCCGGGCCGAGCGGGTCGTGGAGTCATCACCTCGTCCTCCCATGCGGCCAATCCGTCGTGGAGCACCGCCACATCGGTGACTCCCCGGGCACGGAGCAGGACCCACGCCTGAGCGGCCTGGATTCCCCCATCCCCATAAAGCACAATGTGGTCACCGGGCTGCACCCGGAGCCGGGCAATTCCCCACACCGGCACTCCCTCGCTCCCCGGGATCACGTATTCGTCGCCCGCCACGTCGCCCCGGATGTCGATCACCCGCAGCCCTGGGCGCCGGTCGCGGATCCACTCGGCCAGGTCGAGCGCCTTCACCTGGTCACTCCGGACCGCCACCTCCCGTGCGATCGCATCGTATCGGTCGACGTTGTCGCCTGGCGCGGACAGCGCAGCCGGCACGGCAAGGAGCCCGAGCACCAGCGCGCCGGTGGCGAGCCGTGGATGCTCGGTGGGTGACGCCGGCGACTCGAGGCGCGCCAGGAGCGGAAGACCCACCACCGCCAGGAGCGTGATCGCCGCCACGACCACGCCGGTCGGCAACCCGAGGTCGGCCGGCAACAATGCTCCTTCGCGCGGCGCCCGTTCGACCATCGCTCCGAGGCTGGGCCAGGCGATCATGATCGCCAGGGTGCCAACAAAGAGCCCGCCCACCACCGCGACCCCATCGCCGCGTCCGGTCCCGACGGCCGCACACGCCGTCCCCGGACAGAGCGATGCCAGCGCGAAACCGGCGCCGAAGACCACTGCGCCGAACAGCTGGGGCACCAGGTCGGTGGCCGGAATGCCGACCAGCGCGAGATCGAGCCATCCCAACCGGACCGCCCAGAACACGCCGAGCATCGCCGTGACGATTGCGCTCATCATTACCTGGACCACCGTGAAGTCCCGGAACGCCAGTTGATCGGCGATGGTGCGGGCGGAGGCGAGACCGCTACGCTCGAGCAGCACGCCGAAACCGACCCCGACCGGGAGCGCCAGCCAGACCGGCGGATCGAGCAGCGGGCCGATCACGAGGGAGCCCGCCCGGTCCGTCGCAGTGGCCACGCAACCACGAACGCGGTCGCGAATGCCACCGGGATGAAGAGCCACGCGCCGGTGGCGAGGAGCGCCCCGCCGCTCAGCGCCAACCCGCTGGTGCAACCGTGCGCCAGGCGGGCTCCCGCCCCCATCAGCGCGCCACCCAGCGCGGCGTGCACCAGCCGGGTGGGAGGCGCCTCCCCGTGGGCGCGCTCCACGGCGAGGTGCGCACGCCCGTGTCGGCGTGCGGACCACCAGGCGCCCACGCCGACAGCGAGGAGCTCGAGCACCAGCCACTCACCGAGCAATCCTGCCCCGGTCGTGGGAACCCGATCGGCGAGATACCGATTGTGCGCCAGCGCGCCCGGCGATGCCGCCCGAACCGTGGCGGCCGCCGCACTGGCGAACGCTCCCGATGCCCCCAATCCTCGGCCCGCGACGAGGATGGTGAGGAACAGCAGCAGCCCCAGTCCCGCACCAGTGCGGATCGGGTCGCCGTAGCCCCGCGCTCGTGCCGTCACCTCACTGACCCCGGGTGTTCTCCAGCGGGAGCTTGCGCTGGTGCCATTCGTCCATCGAGCCGTCGTACAACCGCACCGGATGCCCGAGGATGGTGGCCGCGGTGAACACCAGCGTGGCCTGCTGCCCCACGTGGCAATAGACGATCAGTGAATCGCCGGGGGCGATCCCGGCAGCGGCGAAGCGCTGGCGAAGCTCCTCCCGGCTGAGCATCAGGTCCTGATCGCCGACCATCGTGGTGAAGGGAATGCTGACGGCGCCCGGGATATGCCCCGCCGGTTCATCGCCCTGGCCGGGACCGTCGTAGAAGACGGGAGCGCGGGCATCGATGATCCGGGTGTGCGAGGCATGCTGTGCCGCCTGGACCGCACCGAGGTCGGCGAGCAGGCCGCGAGTGATCCGCGGTGTGGCGTTGCCGCCGCCCGCCGTGGGCAGCTCAGCCGTGACCGGGTGTCCCGCGGCCACCCAGGCCGGCTGTCCGCCGTCGAGC
This sequence comes from uncultured Gemmatimonadales bacterium, assembly GCA_963847895.1. GTDB lineage: Bacteria > Gemmatimonadota > Gemmatimonadetes > Gemmatimonadales > GWC2-71-9 > Palsa-1233. Next base: position 127,128 of record CAWKBO010000009.1, on the reverse strand, counting down.
ACCTTGGCCCGCCCACCCAGTCCGGCATACTGCAGCGTCAGCCATACCCGGGTGGCCGGCGTGACCCAGCCGTGGTCCTGCACCACCACGACCTGCGAGCGATCGGTGATGCCCAGGGCTGCGAAGTCACGCCGCAGCTGCGCGAGATCGGGCATCTCCAGCGACAGGTCGCCGCGCGGAGCGCGAAGCAGGTCATGGGTGATCAGCCGGGCGCCCGCGAGATGTGCCGCGGCGTAGTCCTCGTCGGGACCGATGTGCAGCAGGACCAGGTCAGCATCGTGCTGATGGGCGGCGAGCCATTCCACCGACACCATCGGGTCGGCGGGGCGCTGGGCCGCAAGCGGCGCGGCAACGATCGCCGCGAAGGTGAACAGGAAAGTCGAATCGCGCATCGATCGCCTCGTTCGGTGCAGGGTGATGATCGTGCCGCTGGACACGGCTCCAATCTTTCCTGACCTACGGCGATCCGCGTGACGCGGTCGTGCGGGGAATGTCCGGGAGTTGTGATGGTCGGGATCACGTCTCGAAGCGATAGCCGGCCTTGAACACGGTGAGGATGTGCCGGGGCTCGGCCGGGTCCGGCTCGAGCTTGCGACGCAACTCCGCCACGTGCGAGTCGACGGTGCGCGAGAGGACCATCGCCTGGTAACCCCACACCTCGCGCAGCAGCGCAGCACGCGACGCCACCGCCCCGTTGCGGCGAATCAGCGCCAGCAGCAGATCGAACGCCTTGGGGGAAAGCGATACCGGTTCCCCGTCGCGCGTCACGCGTCGCGACGCCACGTCAACCACCACCCCGGCGAACCGGAGCGTGTCGTCGCGCCCCGGCGGCACTCCGCTCGCGCCACGACGCAGCAGGGCGTGCACCCGTTCGAGCAGTTCGACCAGCGAGAATGGCTTGGTCACGTACTGATCGGCGTCGAGGCGGAAACCGCGGATCTTGTCGGCCTCCTCGCCACGGGCCGAGAGGATGATCACCGGGACGTGATCATGGTCGGCGCGCAGCTGCCGCAGCACCTCGAAGCCGTCGAGTCCGGGCAGCATCAGGTCGAGGATCGCCAGGTCGGGGATCCAGCTCCGCGCCAGCGGTGCCGCCTCGCGACCATCGGCCACCAGGTGGACCTCGAAACCCTCGGTGCGGAGTGCCTCCGCCAGGAGCGAGCCGATCTCCGGTTGATCCTCCACCACCAGGATCCTCGCCATCAGGGGACCCGCGGCAGGGTGACCACGAAGCGCGCCCCGCCACCCGGGGCCCCGGCCGCGCTCACCGACCCGCCGTGGCGCGACACCAGGTCGCGCACCACGGTGAGACCGATGCCGCTGCCACCCACCGCCTGGTCGCGGGCGACCGCACCCCGTTCATACGGGGCGAAGATCCGCTGCCGCTCCGCGTCGGGCACACCCGGCCCGGCATCGTCCACCAGCAGCCGCACCGTCGCGCCCTCTCCCTCGAGGGTGACACGGACCATGGCGTCGCGAGGCCCGTACTTCACCGCGTTGTCGAGCAGGTTGAGGAGCACCTGGCGGAGGGTGCCGGATTCCATGGCCACGGTCGCGTCCACCAGCAACCGTTCCTCGATCGTCACCCCGCGCGCCAGCGCCAGCGGCCGGAACTCGGCCACCACCGTGGCGACCTCCGCCGCGAGCGACAGTGGCGTCCGCACCGCGAGCGGTTCCGCCGCCTCGCCCTGACGGAACCGCAGCACCCGGTCCACCAGGTGTTGCAACCGGAGCACCTCGCGATCGATCATCCCCAGGTCGTCCGGGCGTGACGCGCGATCGCCACGCGAGGGCATCTGCATCGTGTCGAGCATCAGGCGGATCTGGGTGAGCGGGGTGCGCAGCTCGTGCGACACGTTCGCCACGAAGTCGGATCTCGCCCGGGCGAAGCGCAGTTCGCGCCGCAACTGGATGGCAGCCACCACGGTCAACCCGGCGGCCAGTGCCAGCAGGCCGAGCAGCATCGGGGTCCGGTCAGCCGGGAGACCACCGATCACCAGCTGGTCGAGCATCGTCGGCACGATCGCCGCCTGGATCGCGAGGCCGGCGTACGACTCCGGCAATCGGGTCGGCGGCGTGGGCCACTCGTCGGGCACCGCCCAGCTGAGCAGTGGTGGCCCGCCGGGCCCGCTCACCTCGAGCGACAAGACCCGGCGGTTGTAGCCCGGTGGTGGTGGGCCACGATCCGCGCCGACTGGCAGCAACGCGGGATCATCGAGGACCGCACCGAGCAGGGAATCGATCGCCTCGTGCGAGTATTCCGCCGCGTAGACGAGCGTGTCGCCCCATGTGGTGGGCATCAGCGTGGCCACGAAGAACCGCGACTCTCCCTGCCATTCGGCCATCGTGTAGCGGTATCCCCACGGCGAGAAGCCCGCCCTCGCCTCGCGGGCCAGGAGCCCCGAGAGCCATCGCCCTTCCGGGCCGGGCAGCCGGAAGACGCTCGGCGACGGCAGCGGCGCGCCCTCCGCCGGGTCGGCCAGCCATCCGGCGTTCGGGGATGGCGAGAAGTTGGGCCCCACCCCCACCGTGTCGGCCCCGATCGTGAAGCCGTAGAAGGCAAGCGGCATCGGCCCGAAGCGGGGGAGGTGACAGCCGCAATGCGCGGCGTAGGGCAGGTAGTGTCCGAGGTCGGCCGCCGCCGGGATGTTGGGTGACACGTGCATCGCATCGCCGTGATTGACGGCACCGAGCACCTCGCGAGCGGTGCCGCGCAACACCTCGGCGAGGTGCTCGCGATAGCTCCACAGGGCAAACTGGGCGTAGCCGATCCGGGCCCGCTCGGCCACCTCGCGGTTGGTGCGCACCGACCGGCCCACTTCGATCACCGCCAGACCGACACAGCCGAGACCGAGGGCCATCACCAGCAGCGGCCAGGCGAGGAGAGGTGCGCGAGAGGTCCGGGACATCCCTCCAAGCTGACCGGCATTCCACAGGAGGACCAGAGGCCCGATGTGCAGGTCTGGTGGAGCCCGGGCCATCGAGACCGGGAAACCCGACCCCGAGCTTCACCGTCTGGAGGCCATCCGACCTTCGTGTCCTGTCGACCCCAACCGAGTGAAGCCTACATGAAGTCGTTGACCACCTTGGCCTTGGCTGCCTTCGCCACGATGCCGACCCTGCTTGCCGCCCAGACCGCCACTCCCGACTGGAGCGTCCTCGAACGCCCCAGGGCGATGGCCCCGCGGCCCACCACCGGCGCGATCAGCGCGGCCGACCTCCAGACTCGGCTCTACCGATTCGCCGACGACTCGATGGAGGGCCGGATTCTCGGTTCGCGCGGCAACGTGAAGGGCACCGACTACATCGCCAGTGAGCTTCGGCGGATCGGGCTCGAACCGGGTGGCGAGAACGGCAGCTATTTCCAGACGCTACCGCTCGTCTCCCGCGGCCTTGACCCGGCCAGCATGGTGATGGCGGGTGGGCGGCACTTCGCGGCGTGGACCGACTTCGCCCCCCGTGACCAGGGACCGGGGGAGCGCGCGATCGACGGTCGCCAGGTGGTCTGGGGCGGCGACTTTGCCGATGCAGCTGGCCGGATCACCCCGGAGCAGGCGGCCGGCAAGGTGATCCTGCTCACCAGCTCGCAGGACATCCCGGGCAACCCGCCCGGGGTGCCCAACCGCGGCCAGGTCAATGCCGCCTACCGCGACGCGGCGGCGATCTTCGTCGTGGCGCGCGACCATCTCTCGGCCGACGACATCCGCGACTATCGCGAACCCAGTGAACAGGTGCTCTTCGACGGTGCCATCGAGCTGCCGGCGTACGTCTACGTGAGCTCGGCGATGGCCACGGCACTGATGGGCAAGCCGCTCGCGGGCCTGGCCGCGGGCGCCACAGGCGGCACCGTCCAGGGCACCATCGCCTGGAGCAACACCCCCGCCCCGAACCCGGCCCGCAACGTGATCGGCATCCTCCGTGGCAGCGATCCGGTGCTGCGCAACGCGTATGTCGCCGTGGGCGCACACAATGACCATGTCGGCATGGGACAGCCCGTCGCCCACGACTCGATCTACGTGGTCAACCATCTCTTCAGGGCCCAGGGCGCCGACGCCGCGCCGCCGACGCTCGACCCGGGCCAGATGGCGCAGGTCAATGCCGAACTGGCGAGGATCCGCCGCGCCACCGGCGGCGCCAGCGCCCGGCCGGATTCGGTGTACAACGGCGCCGACGACGACGGCAGTGGCAGCATGGCGGTGCTCGAGATCGCCGAGCAGTTCGCCGCGGCCGCGACCCGGCCGAAGCGCTCGATGCTGTTCGTCTGGCATGTGGGCGAAGAGGCGGGGCTGTATGGCTCGCAGTGGTTCACCGACCATCCGACCGTGCCGCGCGACTCGATCGTCGCCCAGCTCAACATCGACATGATCGGTCGCGGCGACGCCGGCGATGTCACCGGTCAGACCCTCGGGGGCGACCGGATCCACGGCAACCCCGACTATGTCCAGCTGATCGGGTCGCGGCGGCTTTCCACCGCGCTTGGCGATCTCGCGGAGGCCGTCAATGCCAGCGGCAAGCACAACCTGCGCTTCGACTATTCACTGGACGCCAACGGCCACCCGCAGAACATCTACTGCCGCAGCGACCACTACATGTACGCCCGCTACGGCATCCCGGTGATCTTCTTCACCACCGGTGGCCACGCCGACTACCACCAGGTCACCGACGAACCGCAGTATATCGATTATCCGCACTATGCCCGGGTGACCAGCTACATCAGCGACCTCGCGCGCCACGTGGCCGACCTGGCCCAGCGCCCGCTGGTCGACCAGCCGAAGCCCGATCCCAACGGGGCGTGCCGGCAGTAGACGGAGGACAGAGGACAGAGGACAGAGGACAGCGGTAGAGAGAGACTCAATACCTCCGTCCTCCGTCCTCTGTCCTCCGTCCTCTGTCTCACTGCAGCATCTGATACACCAGCGTCTTGTAGCGATCCTGCAGCCGTGATCCGTTGGCCGGCAACAGCTGGGTCATCATCACCGCCACCAGGTGGTCGGCCGGGTCCACCCAGTACATGGTGTGGTACGCCCCGCCCCAGCTGTAGGCACCGGGTTCCCCGTAGCGGCCGGCCCGCCCCGGCTGCTCGAGGATCTCGAAGGCCAGGCCGAAGCCGGTCGCATCGCCGCCGTAGAGATCTCCCACGTGGTCGCGAGTCATCAACCGGACACTGGCGGGCGACAGGATTCGCACCCCGTCGAGCGTGCCGCCTTCGCGCAGCATCTCCAGAAACCGGGCATAGTCCGCCGCAGTCGAGATCAGCCCCGCCCCGCCGGCGAACGCCTGGCACGGGCCGTCGACATAGTCGCCCTGACCGAGCGGCCCGTCGGGGGCCCTGGTGAGGCTGCCGTTGTCCAGGGCATAGACCGCCGCGAGTCGGTCGCCCTCACGCCCGTTCAGGCAGAACTTGGTGTCGAGCATCCCCAGCGGATCGGTGATCCGCTGCCGGACGAACTGGGCCAGCGACATCCCGGATTCCTTCTCGATGATGCAGCCGAGCACGTCGAGGGCGTAGCCATAGACCCAGCGTTCGCCCGGCTGGGCCGCCAGCGGCAGGTCGGCCAACGGGGCGACGGCGGTGCAGATGTCGATCGGCTTGTGAATGAAGTACCAGCCCCAGCCCGCTTCGTGGCCCAACCCGCGCGTGGCGTAGGTGCTGTCGAGCCACGACTCGCGGCCGTACGACATCCCGGCGGTATGGGTCATCAGGTCGCGGATCGTGATCTGGCGCTTGGCCGGCACCACCCGATGGCGGGTCACCCCGGCCGAGTCGTAGGCCTCTGACACGCTGGTGTGGGCGAACGCCGGCAGCCAGCGCGAGATCGGGTCGCCGAGCCCCATCCGCCCTTCCTCCACCAGCGTCATCGCGGCCACGGTGGTGATCGCCTTGGTCTGCGAGGCGATCCGGAACTGGCTGTTCATCTGCATCGCCCGCCCCGCCTCGCGATCGGCCATGCCGTTGGCGTGCTGGTAGACCACCTTGCCGTCGCGAAGCACCAGCGCCACGATCCCGGTGGCCTGCCCCCCGGTCACCACGGCGTCGAGGTAGCGCGTGAGATGCTCGACACCGGCGGGAGAGACACCTTCCTGGGCACCGAGTGGCGCAGAGACGGTCAGGGCCAGCAGGGACAACGAGAGCGAGCGTCGCATCAGCGGCTCCGGTTCGGGGCAGGACTGGCTGGGGTGATCCCGACGAGGATAGCGTCGCCGCCGGGGGAGGCAAGCCGCCGATGCCAACGGCGCCTTCCCCTTTGCCCTTCCCCCCTTACCCTTCACCGGTCACTCGCCACTCGCCACCCCGGACTTCGTGCTCGTCCCCAAGCTGGTCTCGTCGCTTCGCGGCTACACCCGGGCGCAATTCCTCGCCGATGCCACGGCCGGGGTGATTGTCGGCATCGTCGCACTGCCGCTCGCCATCGCGTTCGCCATCGCCAGCGGCGTCACCCCCGACCGCGGCCTCTACACCGCCGTGATCGCCGGCTTCCTGATCTCGGCGCTCGGCGGCTCGCGCGTGCAGATCGGCGGCCCCACCGGGGCCTTCGTGGTGATCGTCTACGGCATCGTGCAACAGCACGGGATCGACGGCCTGCTCCTCGCCACGATGATGGCCGGAGTGATCCTCGTCGGCTTCGGCCTGGCCCGGCTTGGGGCGGCGATCAAGTTCATTCCCTATCCGGTGACCGTCGGATTCACCAGCGGGATCGCGCTCATCATCTTCTCCGGCCAGGTCAAGGACCTCCTCGGCCTCCAGATGGGACCGGTCCCGGCCGACTTCCTCGGCAAGTGGCAGCAGTACGGCAGCCATCTCGGCGTCCTCAATCCGTGGGCGATCGCGGTGGCCGTGGGCTGCCTGGTGATCATCCGATTCTGGCCACGGGTGAGCCATCGCGTCCCCGGTCCGTTCGTGGCGCTCATCGCCGCCACCGTGGTCGTGACCGTGTGGCACCTCCCGGTCGAGACGATCGGCAGCCGGTTCGGGCCGATCCATGCCGGACTGCCGGCACCCCATCTCCCTCGTATCTCCCTCGAGCTGGTGCAGAGCCTCGATCGGCCCCGCGTTCACCATCGCGGTGCTCGCCGCCATCGAGTCCCTGCTGTCGGCAGTGGTCGCCGACGGGATGATCGGCGGTCGCCACCGATCGAACATGGAACTGGTGGCCCAGGGAATCGCCAACATCGCCTCGCCGCTCTTCGGCGGCATCCCGGCCACGGGGGCAATCGCGCGGACCGCCACCAACATCAAGAACGGCGGCCGCACCCCGGTCGCCGGGATGATCCACGCACTCACCCTGCTGCTGATCACCCTCTTCGTCGGACGCTGGGCGGCGCTGATCCCGATGGCCGCGCTGGCCAGCATCCTGGTGGTGGTCGCCTGGCACATGAGCGAGTGGCGGACCTTCCGCGACATCCTGAGTTCGCCCCGGAGTGACGTGGCCGTGCTGCTGGTTACGTTCCTCCTCACGGTGCTGGTCGACCTCACCGTCGCGATCCAGGTCGGCATGGTCCTCGCCGCGTTCCTGTTCATGAAGCGGATGGCGGAGGTCACCAACGTCACGGTCATCACCGGCGAACTCAGCGACGAGATCGGCAACGGCGAGGAGGCCGTCCCGAGGCGCCTGCCGGACGGCGTCGAGGTCTACGAGATCAACGGTCCGTTCTTCTTCGGGGCGGCCGGGCAGTTCAGCAACACGGTGGGGACGGTGACCGGGCTGCCGAAGGTGCTGGTGATCCGGCTGCGGCATGTCCCGGCGATGGACGCGACCGGGATCCATGCGCTCTCGCGCGTGGTGACGCAGGCCGGCCAGCATGGCACCCGCGTGATCCTGACCGAGCTGCAACAGCAGCCGCGACAGGCGCTCGAACGGAGCGGCCTGCTCACCCGACTCGGCCCGGGCGGTGTCGCCACCACACTCGACGAGGCCCTCCAGTCGACCTGACTCGACACGCCCATTCACCATTCCCCATTTCCCATTCCCCATTCACCATTCCCCATTCACCATTCACCATTCACCGACGACCGCCATGCCCCTCGCACCGTTCCATCTCGCCTTCCCGGTCGACGACCTGGGCGCCGCGCGCCGTTTCTACGGCGACCTCCTTGGCTGTACCGAGGGACGCAGCTCGGACCAGTGGATCGATTTCGACTTCTGGGGGCACCAGCTGGTCGCGCATCTCGCTCCCGGTGAGGTCGGGCAGGCAGCCACCAATCCGGTCGACGGCCACGCGGTGCCGGTTCGCCATTTCGGTGTGGTCCTCGACTGGGACGACTGGCATGCGCTCGCCGAGCGGCTGCGCGGCGTGGGCGTTGCCTTCGTGATCGAGCCGGGGATCCGCTTCGCCGGCCGGGTCGGCGAGCAGGCGACGATGTTCTTCCTCGATCCCGCCGGCAACGCCCTCGAGTTCAAGGCGTTCAAGGATCCCTCGCAACTTTTCGCCCGCTGAAGGGAAGGTGATCTCGTGACCGCTTCGGTGCTTCGTGCCACCTCGTCGCTCCTGACTCGGCTCGTGCCGGCCATCGTCGTCCTCGCCGTGCCGCAGCTGCCCGCCGTGGCCCAGTCCACCCCGTGGTCCGGTCGCCTCGCCATCGCCGAACACTATGCGGTGCCCGCGATCACCCAGCGGCGGTTCACCCAGCAGGAGTTCTGGACCGCGATCACGCCGTCGCTCGCCTCGAGCGACCTCCGGGTCGAGGCGGTCGGTCAATCGATGCAGGGACGGCCGCTTCGCACCATCACGTTCGGGCACGGGCCGGTGAAGGTGCTGCTCTGGTCGCAGATGCACGGTGATGAAGCAACCGCCACCATGGCGCTCGCCGATATCTTCAACTTCCTCGCCTCGGCCACCGACGATCCATTGCGGGAACGGCTGGACCGCCAGCTCACCATCACCTTCCTGCCGATGCTCAACCCCGATGGTGCCGAGCTCTTCCAGCGGGAGAATGCCGCCGGGATCGACATCAACCGCGACGTACGTCGCCTCGCCTCATCGGAAGCACGCACCCTCAAGGCAGTGCGCGACCGAATCATCCCCGATTTCGGCTTCAACCTGCACGACCAGAACGCCCGCGTCCGGGTCGGGCGCCAGGGCGAGCAGGTGGCGATCGCGCTGCTGGCGCCCGCAGCCGAAGCCACCAGGGCCTGGAATCCGTCGCGGAGCCGGGCCCGACAGGTGGCGGCGTTCCTGGCCCACGACTTCGCCAACGCCATCCCGGGCCGGGTCGCCAAGTACGATGACACCTTCAATCCGCGCGCATTCGGCGACCTGATGCAGGCATGGGGGACCAGCACTGTGCTGATCGAGAGCGGCGGCCTGCCCGGCGATCCCCAGAAGCAGCGGCTCCGCACCCTCAATGCCGCCGCGATCCTCGGGGCGCTCGAGACGATTGCCACCGGGAGCTATCGGACCGCCGACCCCGACTGGTACGAGGGGCTCCCCTACAACACCGGCGGCGCCTACGACCTGCTGGTCCGCGGCGGCACGCTGATGGTGCCGGGACTGGCCCCGCTCCGGGCCGACGTGGCGATCAACTTCGACGACGCCGTGGCCCGGACCGGCCCCCGGCTGCGCGAGGTCGGTGACCTCGAGACCGCCGAGGCGATCGACACGGTCGACGCGTCGGGCCTGTACCTCCATGCCGACCCCGCAATCCTCACCAGCCGGCCACTGCGAGCAGGGGGACCGGTCGGGACCTGGCTCCGGATCGGGGAGCCGACCGGATTCGTGATTCGTTCGGGTCCGGAGGGAAGCTCGACCAAGATGGGGACGGTGCCGTAGCGGGACGACAGGGCGGAGATGACGTGTCGGGATCCGTTCCCGCGCAGTATGGTTGATGCGACCCCACCTACGACCGGAGGACCCATGACCACACCACGCCGCGACTTCCTTGGCTGGATCGGCGCCTCGGCACTGCTCGGCGCCGCCGCCCCGTCCACGCTCCTCGCCCAGCCCCGCACCGCCAGCGGCCCGATCTCCACCTCGGCCGACTGGGACCTGAGCTGGATCAAGCGCCTCACCGGCCGCTACAAGCAGGTCATCGATGTCCCGGAACCCCAGGGCGGAATCCCCATCGTGCAGGCGAACATCGTCGGCGGACAGTACGCCGAGGTCTTCGGGGTGCCGATGACCGAGGTCAGCCGGGTGATGGTCCTCCGGCACCGCGCCATCCATCTCGCCATGAACGACAACTACTGGCGCCAATCGGGGATCGGTGCCGACATCGGCTTCAAGAACGCCGACGGCTCGCCACTCGACCACAACCCGGTCCGTGTTCCCAGCACGATGTTCCCGGAACCGATGCGGGGCGCGATGCTGGAACCGTTCCAGCAGTCCGGCGGGCAGGTGCTCTGCTGCAACCTCGCCCTGCAATTCCTGGTGGTGCCGAAGTACGTCGCGCGGGGGATGAGCCAGGACGCCGCGTACGCAGCGGCCAAGAGTGACATCCTGCCGGGAATCATCCTGCAGCCGTCCGGGATCTTCGCAGTCGGCGTCGCGCAGGACAATGGCTGCTCGGTCATCGCCACGGTGGCCAACGACTGAGCACCGACCCGCTGACACCGCAGGGCACGGGGCGACGTATCTTCCGGGAGACGTCGCCCCGTTTCCCTTGCCACGAGTCCATTCATGACCACTCGACGTGATTTTCTCGGTCTGCTCGGCGCCGGTGCCGTGCTGCCCGCCATCCAGGCGCCGTTTCCGACCAGCGCCTCGCTGCCGCCGCTGCCCACCGATTACGACATGTCCTGGGTCGACCGGGTCACCATGCCGCACAAGGTGGTCTTCGACGCACCGTCGGTCGACGACGGGAGTGCGCTCTGGCGCGCGGTGGTGCTCCGGAACCAGTACGCGCAGATCTACGGCACTTTTCCCGACCAGATCTCCACGGTCGTGGTGATCCGCCACTACGGGATCGCGATGGGGATGGCACACAGCTTCTGGGAGAAGGACGGGGTCGGCGAGAAGACCGGGACCAAGGGCCCCGACGACACGTGGGCCACCAGGAACCCGGTCGGTCCGGTGGCCGATGACGCCCGCCCGGGCGCCGAGGCCTACACCATCCCGGGGTTCATCGCCTCGGGCGGCATCGTGCTCGGCTGCGACATGGCGTTCAACAACACGGTGGTCGGGAAGTATCGCACCGAGGGGATGTCACGGGCGGATGCGCGGGAGCTGGCGCTCAAGGATCTGCTCCCGGGGGTGATCCTGCAGCCCTCGGGCTTCTTTGCCACGGTCCGCGCCCAGCAGGCAGGCTGCGCGGCGTTCTTCAACGGGTAGAAGTGAGTCCTGAGTCCTGAGACGTGGGGGGAGAAAGAAACCGTCTCCCTTCCACGTCTCAGGACTCAGGACTCACGCCTACCGGATCTCCACATACCGCCTGAGTCTCGCCAGCTCGTCGGCCTTCACGTACTTGCCGATTTCCTTGTCGAACTGGGCCATCGCCTTCCAGGGCCGGTACTCCTTGAATTCGCGCAGCATCCGCGGGCCGACTCCCGGAATCGTGAGGATCTCGTCGTCGGTCGCCGTGTTCAGGTCGATCGGCACGAACACGTATTGCTCGAGCCCGGCCACCACGTCCTCGTTGGTGTACTTGAGCATTTCCTTGTGGAACTGCGCCAGCGCCTTGTAGGGACGGTATTCGAGGAATTCCCGGACCCACCGGTTGGAGGCCACCGGGATCATCAGGATCTCCTCGCGGGTGGTCTCGTTCAGGTTGAGCTGCACGAACACCTTGCCATACGCTTCCTTGCGCTGCTCGGGGGTGAGCATCGGGGCCAGGAACGCGTCGAAATCGGCCTGTCGAAGGAACGGCCGCTTGGCGATCAGGTCCTTCACGATGGCACCGCTGAATCCGGGCACTGCGGCCAGCTCGGCCTCGGTCGCGACGTTGGCGTTGACGATGGCGACCGGCTTGCCGACCTGGGCCGATGCGGTGACGGGGATCGCGAGGGTGGCCAGCAGCACGGGCACGGCGAGACGACGAAACATCGGATCACTCCTTGGAGGACACCGGACGGTCGCCATTGGCGACCGGTCCGGCGAAGGTGAGCAGCAGGGCCAACAGGCCGAACCAGGTCATGGTGCCGGGCGCCAGTGCCGGCGCCCCATGGGTGAGGGCCTCCCGCCAGAGCGGCCAGCCGTGGAGCCCCGGATCGAGCTCGCGCTGGAACTCGAGATTGCCGCGGAGGTGGAACCAGGTGCCCAGTCCGCCGGACACCACGTAGACGACGCCGAGCAGCCGCATCGCTCGCACCGATGCCCGCCCAGGGCGGCGCCAGTGCCACGCCGCCAGCGGCAGGCCGAGGCCCAGCAGGACCATCGGGATCAGCTGGCGCCAGCCGTCGAGATGGTCGAGCAGCACCAGCTCGGGAATCGTGCCCGGCCACGCCGAGTGCGAACAGGGCGAGCAGCAGCATCCGGAGGCGGCCGCGAACCATCACGGAAACATCCTCAGGACTCAGGACTCAGGACTCACGACTCGAGACTCACTTTCCATCCCGGTTCTTGAAAGTGTCATAGAGCTCGGTGTGCTTGGTCGCCAGCGGCACGTTGCGGCCGTCGATGAACAGGTACCGCGTGCTGGTGCGGGCCTCGAGGATGTCGCCGTTGGTCACCACCACGTTGGCGATCTTCCCCGGTTCGAGCGAGCCCAACCGGTCGGCCACCCCGAAGATCTCCGCCGGCGACAGCGTGACCGCCCGGAGCGCGGCCTCCTTGTCGAGCCCGAACGCCGCCGCCATCCCCGCATCGTAGGGGAGGTTGCGGACGTCGGGATTCGGTTCACCCGAGGCGATGGCGAACCGGACTCCCGCTGCCGCCAGCTTGGCGGGGGCGGCGTACTGGGCGTCGTACGGATCGTCGTCGCGGGTCGGCAACGTCAGCACCCGCTGGAAGACCACCGGAACGTCATGTTCCTTCAGGTAGTCGGTCATCCGCCAGGCATCGCGGGCACCGAGGATGATCGGCTTGAGGTGGCGCTTCTCGGCGAACTCGACCGCCTCCTTGATGCTCGACTCGGTCTCGGCCGTGAAGATCACCGGCATCTCGCCGCGCACCGCCGGCACCAGCGCCGCCAGGATCACGTCGTGGGTGACCCGCGGCAATGCCGGATCAGCCGACGCCGCGTCGATCGCCTTGCCGTAGGCTTCGGCGTCGTCGAGCAGCTGGTTGAGCGAGTCGAGCGGTGTCATCCCGCTGGCCGGCGTCGCCGGCGCCGCAGCACCGAACCGGCCGCCACCGAAGCCGCCGCGCCCACCGCTGCCCGGCAGCTGGATCACCATCGCGATCCGCGGCACCACCGCCATTGCCGGCACGGTGTAGCCGGCGAGGTTGATCAGCGCCGCCTGCCCCGCCACGATGCTGCCGTTGGGGTAGGAGATCACGTGGGTGATCCCCGCCACCCGGGTGACCCCGATGTGGGCACTGTGCGGATTGATCCCGAAGAACGCCTGGGCATTGGGATTCCAGTTGCCGGTTTCGGACTGGTCCTGGGTCTGGGCACCGGCCGTCTCGAGCTCAAGCAGCCCCATCTGGGTGCCGGCATCCATCATCCCGGGATAGACCGACAGCCCGGTGGCGTCGATCACCTGGGCTCCGGCGGGAACCGCCACATTGGCGCCGACCGCCTGGATCCGGCCGTCGGCGATCACCAGGGTACCATTGGCGATGACCGGACCGCTGACCGGCACGATCCGGGCGTGCTCGATCGCCACCGTGACCCGAGGCCCGGGTTCGGGGTTGTAGGAGCCGAGCTGGGCGGCGAGGGTGGCGGCCGGCAGGGCCAGGGCAGCCATCGCCGCGAGGGCCGCCGTGCGCATGGAGCGGGTCATCAGCGGTCCTCCTGGGGAGTGGTCGGTCGCGGACCTCCGCGACCCGCGCCGCGGCCGGTGGCCGGCAGCTTGTTCGGTTCGGCGGCCTCGAGCTCGGTGCGCTCGGCGGCGAGCGCCTTGCGCAGCTCCAGGTCACGCTGCTTGTCGAAGAAGATCTCGCCGTCGATGAAGGTCGTCTCGGGGCTGGAGTACACCGAGAGCGGGTGTCCGTCCCAGATCACCACGTCGGCGTCCTTGCCCACCTCGATCGAGCCGACCTTGTCGGCGATGCCGAGCTGCTTCGCCCCGTTGATGGTGATGGTGGCCAGCGCCTCGTCGTCGGTCAGCCCGCCGTAGCGGATCAGCTTGGCGGCATCGATGTTGAGCCGGCGGGACCGGCCGTCATCGTCGGAGTTGATCGTGGAGAGCACCCCGTGGCGCATCGTGATCGCCACGTTGTAGGGGATCGCGTCGTACGCCTCGATCTTGTAGCCCCACATGTCGGCGAAGGTCGACATCCCCGCGCCGTGCGCCGCGATCTCCGGGGCGATCTTGTAGGCCTCGAGGGCGTGCTGCAGCGTCGCGACCTTGAAGCCCAGCTCGTCGCCCAGCTCGAGCAGCATCAGCATCTCGTCGGCACGGTAGCTGTGGGCGTGGATCAGGCGCTTTCCCTCGAGCACCTCCACCAGCGGCTCGAGCTCCAGGTCGCGCCGCGGCGCCACCAGGTTCTTCTCGCCCTTGGCGACCCGGGCCCGGTAATCGGCCCACTCGCGCTGGTAATCCTTGGCGCGGGTGAACGCATCGCGGATCACCTCCTCCTGCCCCATGCGGGTGGAGGGGTACCGCGGTTGCCGCTGCGGCTGTCCCACCACGATCACCCGGCCATTGTTCTTCTGGGTGACGTTCTCGCCGAGTGCAAACTTGATCCCCGGCGGCGCGCCCGGGAACAGCATATCGCTCACCGGGTGCCCCCACTTGAGCTTCACCACCGCGTTCTGGCCACCGATGGTGTTGGCCGAGCCGTGCAGCACGTTGAGCGTGGTGGTGCCGCCGGCGAGGTCGTAGTAGATGTGCTCGTCGGTCGGGTTCAGCACGTCGGCGATCCGCACCATCGAGGTGACCGACAACGTGCCCTCGTTGGTGGCGTCGGACATCATGTGCGAGTGCGGGTCGATGATCCCCGGCATGACGTACTTGCCCGTGGCATCGACCTCCGTGGCACCCGCTGGCGCCGCGAGGTTCTTGCCGATCGCGGCGATCTTGCCGTTCCGGAGCAACAGGTCGGTGTCGGTGAGCGTGCCATGGGTCACGGTCAGGATCGTGGCGTGACGGATCACGGTCGGCGGCGCCACCGACTGGGCCGAGGCGCCGGACGCCGCGACGAGCAGCGCCGCGAGGCAGGCAGTCGTCTTCATGGATTCCTCGGGGAGGGAGTCGGGGTCGGCGCGGGGATCTCGAACGGCTGCCCGTCCACGAACACCCGCGACACCTTGCCGTCGGCATCGAAGAGGTCGCCGCTCACCACGGTGAGGTTGGCGATCTTGCCGACCTCGATCGTGCCGAGCCGGTCGGCCACGCCGAGCAGCGTCGCCGGATCGAGGGTCACCGCGCGCACGGCGCGGTCCTTGGCCAGGCCCCCGTCCACTGCCCGCCGCAGGTTGGCGAGAAACTCGGGGAACGCGCCGCCGGTGGCGAACGCGAACTGCACCCCGGCGTCGGCGAGCTTCCCCGGCCCCTTGGGCTGGTCCACCCGGTCGCGCAATACCCGCAACGGCTCGGGGGTGCTGTCGGTGCGCGCGGCAGGACCGCCACCGCGTCCACCACCACCACCGTTGCCACCGGCGGCACTGCGCCGGGGAAAGTCGATCTCGAGCAGGACCGGCACGTTGGCGGCCTTCAGCTCGGCGGCGACCTTCCACGCCTCGCTGCCACCGGCGATCACTGGCGAGAGCCCGAACTCCCGGGCCAGGTCGAGAGCCCGACGGATCTCGCGCTCCGAGGAGGCGTGCATCACCACCGGCTGGCGGCCCGCGATCACCGGCTGGAGCGCCTCGAGGGTCGGATCCTGCACCGGCCGCTCCATCCCCTTGGGCGACCGGGCGTATGCGGCCTGCAGGTCGCGGTAGTGCTGGGCATCGAGCAGTTCCTGCCGCAACTGGGCGAAGACCCCCATCAGCGATCCCGGATAGCCACCCCCGCCGCCGAAACCGCCGCCGCGACCGCGCGAGAAACCGATTTCCTGCGCCACCGGTTCGCGGATCACCAGATCGCGCGGCTCAGCATCCCGCAGCGCGATCACCGCCGCGGCGCCACGGAAGATCCCGGTCCCCTGGGCGGTGAGCGCCGCCGTGAATCCGGCCGCATGAGCGGCCGTGAAGCTGCTCGCGGTGGGTTCCAGCAGGTCACTGGCCCGGATCTCGGCCTGCAACCCAGTCCCGTAGTTGGAGTTGGCGGCGTCGGATCGGTTCTGGGCCTGGTTCCCCTGTCCACCGCCACCGCCGGCAGCGCTGCCGCCGGCGCTGGGCATCCCCAGCGTCCCGCTGGCGTCGATGAAGCCTGGATAGACGGTGAGGCCGGTGCCGTCGATGACCCGCGCATCAGCCGGCGCCTCGACATTCGGCCCGACCGCGGTGATCAGGCCATCACGGATGACCAGGGTGCCCTTGGCGATCGCGGGCCCGCTGACGGGCTCGATCCGGGCGCCGGTGATCGCCCAGGTGGAGGGCGCGACAGGTGGGTGCTGCGCGGCACATGGCGGCGCCAGGACGGCGCCGAGCGCCGCCGCGCCCGCCAGGCGGACGGACAGGTGCATCGGAAACGCTCCGAGGGAGAGGAGGGAGACAACCGTCCCAATCTACGCGAGAGCACGGGCGAGGGTTGAGTCCCCTTGACCGACCCGCCACAGGACCCCCTTCCTCCACGGGTCATCCCTTCACCCGCCATCCGACTCGGAGGTCGCATGGAAGAGTTCCTCCAGGGCATCGTCTCCCGCCTGCGCGATCTGCTCGATCTCAAGGCGCTCGGCGGCCGCTTTGCCACACTCTCCGCCGACGCACTCCTCGCCGTGATCACCGTCCTCGCCTTCCTGGTCCTCTGGCAGCTGATCCGCTGGGTGGTGGACTCGGTCCTGGCCCGCACCCGGGTCGACGAGACCAACCGGTCGTTCATCCTCGCCCTGCTGCGCTTCGGCTTTTTCACCGTGGCGCTGGTCCAGGCGCTCACCGTGGCCGGGGTGAACGTCGCGGCACTGGCCGCCTCGGTCGGCATTGCCGGGATCACGATCGGCTTCGCCGCCCGCGATTCGCTCGGCAACATCATCTCCGGAGTGATGGTCTTCTGGGATCGACCATTCGTGATCGGCGACCTGGTCGAGATCGGCACCTTCTACGGCACCGTCCAGCGGATCACCCTGCGCTCGACCCGGATCGTCACGGTGGACGGCCGCATGCTGGCCGTGCCCAACTCGACGATCGTCAACAGCATCGTCGCCTCGTACACCAATTTTCCCCACCTGCGACTCGACATCGGCTTCACGATCGGTACCGGCGAGGACGTCGACCGCGTGCGCGCCCTGCTCCTCGACCTCGTCAGGGACCCCGCGATCTATCTCCCCAACCCGGCGCCGGTGGTGGTCGTCACCGCGCTCAACGACTACAACCTCCAGCTGGAGCTCCGCGCATGGATCGGCAACGAGCGCGAACATATCGCCCGGCGTGCCGCCCTCCGCGAGCTGGTCTTCGAGCGACTCCGCAGCGCCGGCGTCGACATGCCGCTCGAGACACTGGCGTTCAGGCAGGTGGGCGGTGACCATCAGGCGGCGTGAGGACAGCGGACGGCGAAGGGTGCCGGACGGCACGCCGTGAATATCTTGGTACATCATCACCTGCCACCACGGGAGTCCATCGGGTATGACCAGCACCACACTTCGCGCCATCATCGTCGTCCTTGGCCTCGCAGCCTGCGGTTCCGCCGGAACCGAGAAGCCGGCCGAGCCGATCTCCAACACCCCGGCCGACATCGCCACCGCCACCTTCGCCGACTCCCTGGGGATCGACCTCAGCCAGTTTCAGCACGACAGCACCGGCCTCTACTGGCGCGACCTCACGGTGGGCGACGGCCCGGTGGTCAACAAGGGCGACACGATCGATGCGTACTACGACGGCCAGTTTCCCGATGGCAGCCACTTCGAGACCAGCCCGCTCGGCTCGCCGCTCACCTCCCCGATCGGGGTCGGCGGCCTGATCACCGGCTGGGACCAGGGGATCCCCGGGATGCACGTCGGTGGCAAGCGAATGCTGATCATCCCGCCGTCGCTCGGCTACGGCCCGATGGGCTCGCCGCCCAAGATCCCCGGCAACGCCACGCTGATCTTCACCATCGAGGTGCTGGCGGTCCACTGACGGGAACCGGAGGGTGACCCGGGGCGTATTCTGGACCCTGGAGGGAAGAGATCATGACCGACGACACCACCCGCGACCTGCGCGAGCGGCTCACCCCGCTCCAGTACCAGGTCACCCAGTGCGACGCCACCGAGCCGCCGTTCCGCAACGCCTACTGGGACGAGCACCGGCCCGGCATCTATGTCGACGTGATCAGCGGCACGCCGCTCTTCTCGTCGCGTGACAAGTTCGATTCCGGCACCGGGTGGCCGTCGTTCACCCACCCGATCCAGGTCGACGGAGTCACCACCCGGACCGATCGCACCATGCTGATGCCGCGGACCGAGGTCCGCAGCGCCAGCAGCGATGCCCATCTTGGCCACGTCTTCCCCGACGGACCGGGACCCGAGGGCACCCGCTTCTGCATGAACTCGGCGTCGCTGCGATTCGTGCCACTGGAGGAGATGGCGGCAGCCGGCTACGCGGAGTGGATACCGGCGGTGCAGGGCGAGCCATCCCGGCCCGGCGACACTCCGTAGTACACTTCGGGACAGCCTTCATCCCCGACTGTCCCGAGGAGTCCCTGTGGTGTCCCGCCTGCTGGTGCTGGTGACCGTTGCCGTTCCCCTCCTGCCACTTGCCGCCCAGACCGCCCCCGCGCCGACCGAGTGGAAGCAGCACTCGCTCGAGCGGCCCCGGCCGCCGGTGGTCCATCCCGGGGGCCCGGCACTGGTGCCGCCACCGGCCGACGCGGTCGTGCTCTTCGACGGCACCTCGCTCGACGCCTGGCGCTCGGACGTCGACTCCGCTGCCCCCGCGCCATGGCGGATCGTCGGCGATGCGGTCGAGGTGGTACCCGGCAGTGGCGGCATCCACACCGTGCAGGGCTTCGGCGATGCCCAGCTCCACCTCGAGTGGCGCACCCCGTCGCCGCCGCGCGGGGAAAGCCAGGAGCGCGGCAACAGCGGCGTCTTCCTGATGGGTCGCTACGAGGTGCAGGTGCTCGATTCGTGGGAGGCCACCACCTACGCCGACGGCCAGGCCGCGGCGATCTACGGCCAGTTTCCACCGCAGGTGAACGCGTCGCTGCCGCCCGGCACCTGGCAGAGCTACGACATCATCTTCCGCCGACCTCGCTTCGACGCCCAGGGCAAGGTCACCCAGCCGGCCCGGCTCACCGTGCTCCACAACGGCGTGCTGGTGCATCAGAACGTCGCGCTGCTCGGTCCCACCTCCCACATGGAGCGGCGGCCCTACACGGCGCATCCCGATCGCCAGCCGCTCGGCCTGCAGGACCACGGCTCGCTGGTCCGCTATCGCAACATCTGGATCCGGCCGCTCGCCGACCGGCCGTGATCGTCCTCGACCGACTCGGCCGGCGACTGGCGCGATGGCTCAATGCCCCGCGCCCCTCGGAACGCCGGGTCGGCACCACCTATCCCGGGCTGCTGGCCCGGACCATCAGGCCGGGCGACGTGCTGCTGGTCGAGGGCAGCTCGCGAATCTCCGCAGCGATCAAGTACCTGACCCAGTCGAGTTGGTCGCATGCCACGCTCTGCATCGCCCCGCCAGTCCTCGGCGCCGCAGCGGGACACGAACCCCCGATCCTGCTCGAGGTCGACGTCAGCGAGGGGGTGCGCCTGGTGCCGCTCGAGCGCTACGCCACGCAACACACCAGGATCTGCCGGCCGGTGGGGCTCGACGCCGACGAGACCGACCTGGTCATCCACCACGCGGTGGCGCGGGTGGGCCAGCGCTACGACATGAAGAACATCTGGGACCTGGCCCGCTACCTGATCCCCCATCCGCCGGTTCCCCGGCGATGGCGCCGCCGGTTGCTCGCCTTCGGCAGTGGCGATCCCACTCGGGCGATCTGCTCGTCGCTGATCGCCGAGGCGTTCCATGACATCGGCTACCCGATCCTCCCCGATATCCGGGTGCTGGTCAAGGAACGCGGTGGCCGCGACGACGCCCGCGAGGTGCTCCACATCCGGCACCACTCGCTCTTCACGCCACGCGACTTCGACGTCTCGCCATATTTTGCGATCATCAAGCCGACACTCGAGGCCGGCTTCGACCCCCACGGGCTCCGCGTCGTTCGCGACACCATGCCACAGGAAGAACCGGCCTGATGCGACCAGCGACCCTGGCCACCCTGGCCCTGCTCGCGGCGACACCGCTCACCGCCCAGGCGCCCGCCGCCGAGGTGGTCCTCCTCGGCACCGGGATGCCCCGACCGGATCCGGCGGCCTCGGGCCCGGCGACCGCGGTGACGGTGGGCGATCGCGTCTTCCTCTTCGACGCCGGCCGCGCGGTGCTCCAGCAGATGGCTGCGGCGCACCTGCCGATCAAGGGTCCGACCGCCGCCTTTATCACCCACCTGCACAGCGATCACACCGTCGGGCTTCCCGACCTGATCCTCACGTCTTGGGTCGTCGGCCGGAACACTCCGATGCCGATCTACGGTCCACCGGGGACCGCCCGGATGGTCGACCTGATCATGCAGGCGTGGTCGGTCGACATCCAGGTACGTACCGAGGGACTCGAGCACCACCCTCCCGGCACCGAGCGGGTCGCCGTGCACGAGATCGTTCCTGGCGTGGTGTATGACAGCGCTGGCGTGCGGATCACGGCCTTTCATGTGCCGCACGGATCGTTTCCCGAATCGTTCGGCTACAGGATCGAGACCCCCGACCGGGTGATCGTGATCTCGGGCGACACCGGTCCGAGCGAGGCAGTCGAGCGGGCAGCCCGCGGCGCCGACGTGCTGGTGCACGAGGCCTATCCCGCGAGTCGCCTTGAGCCGGAGGATCGGCCCGGCGGCGAGGACTGGCCGGCCTACATGCACAGCTTCCACACCAGTGACGAGGAGATCGGTGCCCTGGCACGGCGCGCCGGCGTGAAGCTGGTGGTGCTCACCCACCTGGTCCGGATGGGCGGCACCGATGAGGACCTGATCGCCGGGGTGCGCCGGGGTGGCTACACCGGCCGGGTCGTAGTCGGCAAGGACCTGCAACACTGGTAGCACCGGCACGTCACCGGCCAACCGCAGGTTGCCGGATTTCCAGTCGCACCCAATGGGGAAGGAGCACCTGATGCCCGCCGTTCGATCGATGCTGCCGCTCGGCCTGCTCCTCGGGCTGCTGCCGTTGGCGGCCAGTGCGGCCCAGACGACAGATCTGCCGATGCCGACGGAGTGGACCACGCACTATGCCTGGTTCCTGGTGGCCAACCCCGACCATCGGCCGGCCTCGCCTCGCGCCGATTCGGTGCTCACCGCCGCCCACATCCAGTATCAGTTGCGGCTGCAGCGTGATGGCCACGCGATCGTCGCGGGCGGCTTCGGACCGGGCGAGGACGATCGGCTCGTCGGACTGACGATCCTGCGCGCCCCGAGCCTGGATTCGGCACGGGCCCTGGCCGAGGCCGACCCGGCGGTCCGCGCCGGTCGGCTGCTGGCTCGGGTGCGTGAATGGTGGGTGCCGTCGGCCCGACTGCCCTGACGTGGGTCAGTCGCGAGCTACCCGGGCTCCGCTCGCGCCTCGGGCTTCCCCTCGCGCACGTTGTCGTAGTAGCGCGTGGTGGGATAGGCAAAGTCGATGTCCTCCCGGCCGTCGAAGGCCGTGAGGATCGCCTCCCAGATCGCCTCGGCGGTGCCCCGCCGCTCGTCGGGCCGGCAGCGGTAGCGCAACGTCAGCACCACCCCGCTGTCGGCCACGCTGGTGAGCACCCCGATCTCTCCGTTGAGCCGCGCGGCCGCGTGCGGCCCGGCACCGGGGGCGTGGCTCACCGCGATCCAGTTCCCCAGGTCACCAGCCGCGCGACTGTGTTCCGACACGATCGCCTGCAGGATCTCCTTGGCGCCACGCCAGTCACTCTCGAAGGTGACCATCACCGGCAGCTCGTTCCAGATCAGCTGGAACGAGGTGTGGTAGTTGGCCTGGGCCTGGCTGAACACCAGTGCGTTGGGCAGGTGGATCACCCGGCCGGTGTACTGGTCGGCGTCGACCCAGTTGCCGATCTCCAGGATCGTGAACTGGAAGAGCCGGATATCGGTCACGTCGCCGGCGTGGGTCCCCACCTGCACCCGATCGCCGATCCGGAAGGGCCGACGCCAGAGGATGAAGAGCCACCCCGCGAGGTTGGTGAGCGGCTGGTTGAGCGCGATCGCCAGCCCGGCGGCGACCAGGCCGAGGAACGCCCCGAGCTGGCTCATCCCGCCGGACCAGGTGCGCCCCACCAGCAGCACGCCCGTGATGACCACCGCGTAGCTCACGCCCTTCCGGATCTTGAAACGAAGCTCGGGCTTCTCGATCCGCCGCACCCCGACCCGCAGGATGGCCCAGCGCACCACCCAGAGTGCGGCGATGATCGTCGCGGTGTCGATCAGCCGGTCGCGCAGCGACGGATCGAGACTCGACAATCGCTGGAAGAGATCGTTCATGCGGTCGGCACCTCGGGAATCGTGGACGCGTCACCCTTGCGCACGGCCAGGTACGCGGGCGAGGTGATCTCCACCCGACCCCGGGCGAAGGCGTCCTGCACCGCCGCGTGCAGCGCGGAGAGGGCGAACCGCATCCCCGCCGCGTCGCGGGTGTAGGCGTTGAGCTCGTAGCAGGGGTAGGAGTCGTCGAGCCCGACCTGCAACACGAACGGGGCTGGAGTCTCGGCGACGCCTTCCGCAGCCAGGGCAGCCTCGAGCAGCAGCTCGTGCACGCGACGCCAGGGCACGTCATACCCGATGGTGATCTTCACCTGCAGCGCCACACCACTCTCGGCGGCCATCGTCGAGAAGTTGAGCACCTGACCGCTCATCACCTGACTGTTGGGAATCGTCACCTCCACGTTGGTGAGGGTCCGCACCCGGGTGACCAGGAGCGTCCGGGCGACCACGTCGCCGAGGGTCTCGCCGATCCGCACCCGATCGCCGATCTGGAAGGAACGGGTGTAGGTGAGCAGCGTCCCGGCCACCAGGTTCGACACGGCACCCGTCGAGCCGAGCGAGAAGAGCACCCCCACGAAGATCGAGACGCCCTTGAACGCATCGCTCCCCGAACCGGGCAGGTAGGGCCAGAGCACCACCAGCGCGAACGCCATCACCAGCACCCGCACCAGCTTGTAGGTCGGCTCCGCCCAGTCGCGCTCGAAGCCGTTGATGGTGATCGCGCCGTTGCCGATCGCCCGGAAGACGAAATGGATCAGCTGAAGCACCCAGCGAGTGGCGATGATGATCAGCGCCAGGAAGAAGAGATTCGGCAGGTACGCGAGCACGCTCCGCCCGACCGCGCCGAGCGGGGCGAGCACGTAGCCGAGGATCTCGGTGGAGAGGGTGTGGGTCCACGGGAAGAGCGACAGCACCAGCACCACGTAGAAGTATCCCAGCACCACCCAGACGGCGATCCGCACCACCCGAAGTGCGGCGAGTCCCACGTCGGCGATCTGATGGGCCGAGATCAACTCGAGCTTCTGGAAGCGGATCGACAGCCTGGCGGCGTGGCGCAGCCGGTCGACCAGTGCCTCGAGGCGAGTCAGCAGCCGACGGAGCAGCCAGGCCAGCACCACGAGCACGAGCGTCGCGAACAGCGCAAACCCGATCGCCTCGAGTAGCGCCTTGAGCCGGAACGTCCCGCTGCCGGCCGCGAAGTGGACCGCCAGCGTTGAGCGGTACTGTCCGGCCAGGGAGTCGATCGGCACCCCGGCTGCGGCGGCGTCGGCCGGCAGCACCGACATCAAGGGACGGTCGCCGATCGAGATCAGGAGCGCATCGCCGGTCCGCCGGACCACGACCGAGTCGCCGCTTACCGAGGTGTCGCGCTCGAGCCGCAGCAGGCGCTCGGCCAGTGCGGTGGCGCGCTCGGCGGGGGACTGCGCGCCAAGGGGCGCATAGATCCGCAGCAGCGTGTCGCCGGCGAGCACCACCGGGGCGCCGGGCATCCCGGTCGTGTCGGTCGGGGGGGAGGTCGCCTGGGCCCCGGCGCCGTGGGGCAGCACCAGCGCGACAAGGAAGAGGCAGCGGGAGACGAGCATGATGCAATCTCGCGACCTGCGGCCACTCGGCAAGTATCTTCACCAAAGACCTTCCGCTTCGGAGCGACCCCGGTGACCGTGTTCCACCTGCTGGCCGCCCTCACCACCCTGGCGGCGCTCTTCGCCTGGATCAACTTCCGCTTCATCAGGCTGCCGATGACCATCGGCCTGATGGTGCTGGCGCTCATCTCGTCGATCGTCATGGTGGTGCTGGGTCGCACGGGGATCATCCCGATCGAGCCGGTCTCCCGATTCGTCGGTGCCGTGGACTTCAACGAGACGGTCCTCAACGGGATGCTCGGGGCGCTGCTCTTCGCCGGCGCGCTGCACGTGGACGTGCACCGACTGCTCGCCCAGCGGGGCATCGTGCTGGCGCTGGCCACCTTCGGCGTGGTCTTCAGCACCGTCGTGGTGGCACTGGTCGGCCAATGGCTCTTCGCGCTGGTCGGCCTCGTCGTCCCGTTGCCGTGGATGTTCCTCTTCGGCGCGCTCATCGCCCCCACCGACCCGATCGCCGTGGGCGCCATCCTGCGCCGCGCCGGTGTGCCCCCCGACCTCGAGGCCACCATCGCGGGGGAGTCGCTCTTCAACGACGGCGTGGGGGTGGTGCTCTTCGTGCTGTTGCTCGACCTGGTGAGCGGCGGGGAGTTCACCCTGGCTGCCGCCGGCCATCTCTTCCTGGTCGAGGCGATCGGCGGACTCGTCTACGGCGCCGTGATCGGCTGGATCGTCTACCGGATGCTCCGCGCGGTCGATCACTACCAGGTCGAGATCCTGCTGACCCTCGCGCTGGTGACCGGTGGATACGCCCTGGCCGAGGTCTTCCATGTGTCGGGACCGCTGGCGATGGTGGTCGCCGGTCTACTGATCGGCTCCCGGGGCCGCCGACTGGCCATGTCCGACACCACCCGCAACCGCCTCGACCAATTCTGGGAGCTGGTCGACGAGTTCCTCAATGCCGCGCTCTTCGTGCTCATCGGCCTCGAGGTGATCATCCTCGAGGTCGGCCCGGAGATCCTCCTGGCCGCCGCGATCGCGATCCCGCTGGTGCTGGTGGTCCGGTTCGTGTCGGTGGCCCTGCCGATGAGCACCCTGCCGAGTGGCCGGGCCCTGGAACGAGGCGCCACCACCATCCTCACCTGGAGCGGCCTGCGGGGCGCGATCTCGGTCGCGCTGGCGCTGGCGCTGCCATCGGGCGACACCCCCCGCGATGCGCTGATCACCATCACCTATGCGATCGTCTGCTTCTCGATCATCGTGCAGGGACTCACGGTGGGCAGGGTCACCAAGCGGATCCTGGCGCAGGGCTGACGGCGACGGGCGACAGGCGACAGGCGACGGACGGAAAGTGACCCTGATCCGCACATCACTTGTCGCTTGTCGCCCGTCGCCTGTCGCCTATTTCACCGTCAGCGCCTCCTCGATCCGCGCCGAGGCGTCGCGCAGGTGGGCCAGCGTGGCGGCGTCGCCACCGCGGGCGATGCGCCGCCCGATTGCCGCCCGCAGTGTCACCAGCTCCTGCCTGGCGAGTGGCCGCGCTTCGGCGGTCACCGGATCGGGACCCCGCGGGGTCGCCGTCGTGGTCGTGGCCAGGGTGACCAGCCGGGCGAGATGCGCCCGCTGCAGCTGGCGGCGCCAGGGGTCGATCGCACCGCGACCGTCGAGCTCGCCCCAGATCGCCGCCCGTACGTCCGCCAGCATCGTGGTGGGCTGATAGCTCGTCCCCGTCGCGTAGACCGCCGTCTCGACCATCCGCTGCAGCCGTGACGGATCGAGCACCCGCGCCAGCACGCTCGACTGCAGGCCACGGATCCGTGCCAGTGCCCCTTCGCCCTCGATCCGCCTGAGCAGGTCGTCGGGCACCAGCCACGTCGGGGTGGTGAAGACCTGGGCGGCGAGGAACCCGACCGCCTCGCGCTGCCGGTCGGCGGGAACCGGCCGGAAGACCGGGCCGGCCTGGTCGGTCGATTTGGCGTCGCGATAGACCCCGCCGATCTCGGTGATCACGTGCCCCACGTAGCGGGAGTAGCTCGACACCAGCTCACCGTAGAGCTCGTTCAGGTCGTCCCAGTTCTCGCCCGGGGTGGCGGTCCATGTCGGCAGGTTGGGCAGCACCCGCTGGAGATTGGCGATGCCGAGCGTCGAGGCCGCCACCGGGTCGGCGCCGATGTCCTCGGTCTGGGCCCGCGGATCGATCCCGTCGCCACCATAGAACCGGTACATCGGGTCATCGGCATGCTGCATGATCCAGCCATCGAGCACCGGCTTCTCGGCCTCGGGTGTCGCGGCCGCGGGAATCCGGCGATACCCCCAGTTGATCGCGTAGCGGTCGTAGGGACCGATCTTGCGGATGAAGCGGGTCACCCCGTCGCCGGGCTGGGCCACGTAGTTCTGCCGGGCGTAGTCCATGATCGACGGCGCCACGCCGTACGCACTGGTGAACGCGGGGCTGCGGAGCGAATCGACCGGGAACGACGACGACGCGATCATGTTGTGCGGCAGCCCCAGGGCATGGCCGATCTCGTGCGCGATCACCTGCTTGACCGTCTCGCCGATCAGCGCCTCGTCGAGCATCAGCGAGCGCGCCTCGGGGTTGGCCGCCCCGGTCTCCACCATCAATCGGTTGCGATACGACCGCAGATGGTTGTGATACCAGAGGATGTCGCTCTCGATGATCTCGCCGGTGCGCGGATCCGACACGCTCGGCCCCATCGCATTGCGGGTCAGGTTGGCCACGTAGCGCACCGTGTTGTAGCGCACGTCATCCGGATCGAACTCGGGATCCTCGGCCGGGGTCGGTGGATCCCGTGCGAGGATCGCGTTGCGGTAGCCGGCCGCCTCGAACGCCTCGTTCCATTCCTCGATGCCGGCCTTGATGAACGGCCGCCACTCCGTCGGCGTGCCCGGATCGAGGTAGAACACGATCGGCTTGACCGGGGTCACCAGCTCCCCCCGGGCATAGGCCGCCGGATCGCTCGGTTCCAGCCGCCAGCGGCGGATCAGCTCGCGCTCGGCCGCCTTCAGCTGGCGCGACCCGAAGTCGACCTGCCGGAGCGTGAACCAGCCGACCCGCTCATCGGCAAGACGTGGCCGCATCGGCTCCTTCGGCAGCAGCACCAGCGACTGGGCCGTGGTGATCGACAGCGTGCCGGTCTCCGCCTGCGACGGGGGATCGGTGGCGTCGAAGGTCTGCACCTGACGGATCTCCAGGTTCAGCGGAAACGACTTGACGCTCTCGGTGAACGACCGCTGCGGGTCGAGGCGACGCACCTTGAACTGGGTCCGGAACGCGGCGGAGAGGCCGCTGATCGCGGTCACGTCGTCCTCGAGGAACGATGTGACGTCGATCACCACCGCCGACGAGTCGGGGCGCCACGCCTCGAGGGCGAAGCTCCGCAGGATCGGGGCGAAGGTGTTCACCGCGATCGACCTCGCGATCGGCAGGCTGCTGTCCGCCACGTACCGGGTCCCCTCGCTGCGCAGCAGGATCCGGTCGCCGTCGCGCTCGAAGCGCACCAGGTACTCGTGGATGTTCGATCCCGCGTTGGTGAACGGCGAGAGATCCTGGGCGGCCGCGGCGAGCCGCGTGAGCCAGAGCATGTCGCGGCCGAGGAGCGAGTCGGGCACCTCCCAGAGGATCTTTCCGCCGCCGCGATGGACCAGGAAGAGGCCGCTGTCGGCGCTGGAACCTTTCGGGATGACGCTGCCGTAGGGCTTGGGTCCCTGGTTGCGCGCCGCCGCGCCGCGCCCGGCACTCGCCGGGGTACTGTCCTGCACGGCGGGGACGGGGGTGGCGGCTGGGCGCGCGGCGATCGACGAGGTGGTGCAGGCGGCGAGCGCGAGGGCGGCGAGAGCGACGAGCGAGCTGCGGATCGGGCGCATCGAAAGTTCTCGTGTTGGGGAGGTGGCGATTTTCCAAGATAGTGCGTTCCCTTGCCCCGATCCGGCCGGGGGCGCATCGTACCGCAGTGCCCACCTCGTCCAGGAGCGGCCCGATGCCCGACGTCAACCTGCTCGCCGTCTTCCTCGCCACCCTCTCGAGTTTCGTCATCGGAGGGATCTGGTACGGCCCGCTCTTCGGCAAGGCCTGGATGGCCGCCCACGACTTCACTCCCGAACAGTTGCGGCAGGGTTTCAACCCGGTGCGCACCTACGGGATCACCTTCCTCATCGGACTGGTCACCGCCTATACCGGGGCGATCTTCCTTGGCACCGGACTCGACTGGAGCACCGGGGCGCTCTACGGTCTCCTCACCGGCGGAGTCTGGGTGGCCGGGTCGATCGCCACCAACTACCAGTTCGAGAACACCGGTCCGCTGCTGCTGATGATCAACGGCGGCTATCACGCGGTGCGCTTCGCCGCGATGGGCGCCATCCTGGCGGCGATGAGCTGAGCCCTTCCCGGATCCTGGCGCTGTGGCGCCGGCTCGGTCGCAGTGCCGCGGGCCGCCGACTCTTCTCCTGGCTGGTTGGCCGCGCCGCGCCATACACCGGGTCGATCGGCGCCGTGGTCCAGGAGCTCGCCCCCGGCCTTGCCGTGGTCACCCTCCGCGACCGGCGCCGGGTCCGCAATCATCTCCGGAGCATCCACGCCATCGCCCTCGCCAACCTCGCCGAGATCGCCAGTGGCCTCGCGATGCTCACGTCAACCGGCGACGACACACGCGGCATCGTCACGGCGGTCACCATCCGGTATCACCACAAGGCCCGCGGTCGGCTCACGGCCACCGGGAGCGCGGCACCACCAAGCGTCACCGAACCCCTCGAGGCCGTGGCCCACGCCGACATCCACGACGACGAGGGCGTGCTGGTGGCTGACGCCGACGTCACCTGGCGCCTCGCCCCGCGCGGAGAGCACTGAGTTGAGTCGTTCCCCATTCACCATTGACCATTCACCATTCACCGCCCAGTTCCTCGCCGACACCGGCGCCACGCTGCCGCTGATCGGCGGCCCGATGTATCCCTGCTCCAATCCCGAACTGGTCGCGGCGATCTCGGCGACCGGCGCGATCGGCATCGTCCAGCCGCTGGCGCTCACCTATGTGCACGGTTGGGAGATCCGCGCCGGACTCCGGCACATCCGTTCGCTCAGCGACCGACCGGTCGGGATGAACGCCCTGATCGAGGGGTCGTCGCGTCGCTATCGGGCCCGGATGACCGAGTGGATCGCGGTCGCGCTGGAGGAAGGGATCCGCTTCTTCATCACCTCGCTCGGCAACCCGCGATGGGTGGTCGAGATGGTGCGGCCGCACGGCGGGGTGGTGTACCACGACGCCACCGAGGCGAAGTGGGCCGCCAAGGGACTCGACGCCGGTGCCACCGGACTGATCGCGGTCAACAACCGTGCCGGCGGACATGCCGGGGCGCGCTCCCCCGAGGCGCTCCTCGAGGAACTGGCCCCGTTCGGCGTGCCGGTGGTCGCGGCCGGCGGGGTCGGCGATGCCGGGGGCTTCCACCAGATGCTCGCCCTGGGATATGCGGCGGTGCAGTGTGGCACCCGGTTCATCGCCACCACCGAATGCTCCGCGAGCCAGCCCTACAAGGCGGCGATTGTCCGAGCCCGGGCCTCGGACATCGCCCTGAGCGAACGGATCACCGGCGTCCCCGTGGCGGTGATCCGGACACCGTGGATCGATCGGGTCGGCATCCACGCCGGTCCGCTGCTCCGACGACTGCTCCGCTGGCGGCGCACCCGGCACCTGACCCGAACCCTGCTTGCCCTCCGATCGGTGTGGCAGCTCAAGCGAGCGAGCATGGACACCACCGGCGTCCGGGACTACTGGCAGGCGGGCCGGTCGGTCGAGGCGATCACAGCGATCGAACCGGTCGCCGCGATTGTGCGCCGCTTTCGGGAGGCAATCGGTCGGGATTGCACGGGCTCGGACTCTTCCGCGACCTGAGGCTTGTGGCCATCTTTTTACGATCGACCCGGCGATGCCCGGGGATGCACTCCTGCCCGCGAGGCCCCACCATGCTGCACCGGCTCATGCGACCCGTCGTGGCGCTGCTGCTCTCCTTCACCCTCGGCGCCATCAGCACACTGGCGGCCCAGCAGACCGCCACCATCCGCGGCACCGTGATCCGGGCTGGGGATGGTGAACCGATCCCCGGTGTGCAGATCACCGTGAAGGATCTCGGCTATGCCACGGCGACCGGCGTCGGTGGCAAGTACGTGCTGCAGCGGGTGCCGGTCGGTGCCCAGGTGATCGTCTTCAAGTGGCTCGGCTATGCGCCCCAGGAGAAGACGGTCACGGTGAGCGGCGACATGACACTCGACGTGACGATGGAGCCGCAACCGATCTCGCTCGCCGACCTGGAGGTCTCGGCGGCCTCGCGCGAACCGGAACGGATCGTCGAGGCGCCGGCCGCGATCACGGCGATCGATCCCAAGGTGCTGCAGACCACGGCGCCGACCGGCCAGGCACCGCTGGCACTGGCGCAGGCGCCGGGGGTCGACCTGGTGCAGAGCGGCATGAACGATTTCAACATCAACGCCCGGGGATTCAACTCATCGCTCAATCGGCGAGTGCTCACCCTGCTCGATGGCCGTGACCTGGCCATCGCCTTCCTCGGCTCGCAGGAATGGAACACCTTGCCCGTGGCACTCGACGAACTCCGCAGCATGGAGCTCGTCCGCGGTCCCGGCTCGGCGCTCTATGGCGCCAACGCCTTCGCCGGGGTGATCAACATGACCACCCTCTCCCCACGGGAATCGCCCGGCGGCAAGCTGTCGGTTTCGGGCGGCGAGCTCTCCTCCTACCGTGCCGACGGCCGCTATGCCACCACCTTCGCGCGATGGCCGGATGGGGTTTCGCGTCAACGGCGGCTACTCCTCCAGCGACACCTGGACCCGGTCGCGCACCGCCGCCGACGGACTCGACCTGGCCCGCGAGTACGAGGCCGCGGGGGTCACCGTGGCCCCGGCGACCCCCGAGGCGATCCCGCTCGCCGGCCAGACGCTCGGTGCCGGCCGCGCCGCCACCGGCGACCGTGACCCGATCACCACTGCCTACGGCTCCGGGCGTGTCGACTACTACCTCGACAACGGCGGCGTGCTCACAGTGGAGAGCGGCGCCTCGCAGGTCGAGAACGAGACGCTGGTGACCGGCATCGGCCGCATCCAGGTGGTCAAGGGCTTCAAGCCCTACACCCGCGCCGCGTACAACAGCGATCACCTCAACATCTTCGGCTACTGGAATCGCCGCGACTCGAAGGAGCCCCAGTACTCGCTCGCCTCGGGGGCCCAGCTGCTGGAGCGGTCCGACATCTTCCACGTCGAGGCACAGGGCAACGCCGACTTCATGGACGGCGATGGCCGGGTGATCCTCGGCACCTCGTTCCGGCAATACAACGTCAACACCAGCGGCACCCTGATGCGGCCCGAGGACGACGATCGCCACGACAAGATCTACAGTGTGTATGGCCAGCTCGAGTATCGCCTGACCGACCAGCTGCGGCTCGTGGGCGCCGCCCGCTACGACGAGGGCGATCTCTTCGACGGCCAGTTCTCGCCCAAGGGCGGCATCGTCTGGTCACCGAACCCCAACAACTCGTTCCGCTTCACGGTCAATCGCGCCTTCCAGACGCCCAACTATTCCGAGTTCTTCCTCCGCGCCAACGTCAAGGCACCGGCAGATTTTTCCATGCTTGAGGCCGGCCTCCGCGCTTCGCCGCTCGGCGCGGCACTCGCAGGAGTTCCCCAGGGACAGCTCTTCACCAATTCGAGCAGTGTCCCCGTCCTCGCCCGGGGCAACGCCGACCTCGGCGTCGAGAAGACCGTCGGCTACGAGGCCGGATGGAAGGGTGCCCTCTCCGATCGGGCCTATGTCACGGTCGATGCCTACTTCAACAACATCAAGGACTTCGTCACCGACCTGCTCCCCGGGGTCAACCCGGCGTTCGGCGCCTGGACCTCGCCCGCGGCGGTGCCGGAGCAGTACCGCGCCGCACTCGAGGACGCGGTCCGCAGCAATCTCGCGGCCGCCGGTCAGACTCTTGCGGCCGCCGGGCTCACGCGTACCGAGGATGGCAGCACGGCGGTGGTGGTCTCCTACACCAACGAGGGGAAGGTCGAGCAGAAGGGGATCGACGTGGGGCTCGGCATCCAGCTCACCGACGCGTTCCGCCTCGACGGCACCTTCTCGTACTTCGACTTCACCGTCAAGAGCCAGCAGGCCGGCGACCAGCTGCTGCCCAACACCCCCAAGACCAAGGGGACGGTCACCGTGGGCTATCGCGGTGTGACCAATGGATTGGACGCATCGCTGTCAGTCCGGATGATCGCGGCCTACGATTGGGCCGCGGGCGTGCTGGTGGGCCCGGTGCCGAGCAGCCAGACCGTCAACGCGAATCTCGGCTACCAGATCACCCCGAACTTCCGCCTGTTCGCGGTCGGCACCAACATCCTCGACCAGAAGCGCTACTTCCTCTACGGCGGCTCGGTGATCGGTCGTCGGGTGCTGGGAGGGATCACCGCGACGTTCTGAGATATCGACGGGATCGGTGATCCCGAGCCGCGGCCGTCAGGCCGCGGAGGTGCTGGGGCCGGCTTCATGCCGGTGCGACAGCGCCCCCGCGGCCTGACGGCCGCGGCTGATTAGGATTGCTGCGTGCTCCATGTCCTCCCCGACGTCGCCGGTCCCGCCGATGCCACCCGCGACATCCTGGTCGCGACCCCTCCGGGATATGAGACCGGCACCCGGCGCTATCCGGTGGCCTACCTCCTCGACGGCCAGAACCTCTTCGATCCGGCAACCAGCTACGCTGGCGACTGGGGGCTGCTGGAGACGCTCGAGGCCCGCGGGCGGCGCGACCCGCTGATCCTGGTCGGGGTCCCCAACCTCGGCCGCGAGCGGCTTCGCGAGTACTCGCCGTTCGACGACCCGGTCCGCGGCCCGGGCGAGGCCAAGGCATTCCTGCACTGGTTGGTCGGCCAGGTGAAGCCACGGATCGATGCCGGCTTCCGGACCCGGCCCGAGCGGGCCCACACCGCCATCGGCGGCTCCTCGATGGGAGGGCTCTTCGCGCTCTGGGCGCTGCTGGCTGGCGCCGCCACCTTCACCGCCGCGTGGTCGCTCTCCCCGGCGCTCTGGTACGCCGACGGCGAGTTGTTCCGCTGGCTCGCTCACCGGCCGGGGCCGGTCGGCCGCATCTATCTCGACATGGGGCTGCAGGAGGGTGACGATGAGCTCTTCGACGCCCGGCGGATGCACGACCTGTTGCTCGACCGTGGCTGGGTCTCAGGAGTCAACTTCCGCTATGTCGAGGACCCGGCCGGCGAGCACAACGAGGCGAGCTGGGGCCGACGGATGCGGAAGCAGTGGCATCATTTGGTGGGGATGGTGCGATCGTAGGGGCCGGGCTCGCCCGGCCCGATCCCGGCTTCCATGGGAGGCGGGGATCGGGCGTGGCAAGCCTCGCCCCTACGACTCCGGCACCGGGTGCTCGCCCGTCTTCGGCCGCCACGCCTCGGCGCCACCGATGAACCGGGACGCGAAGCGGGTCAGCCGCTCCCGGAAGCCGTCGATGATCTCGTAGAAGGTCGGGATCACCAGCAGCGTCAGGATCGTCGAGGTGATCACCCCGCCGATCACCGCGCGGCCCAGCGGGGCATTGAAGTCGGCGCCCTCGCCCAAGCCGAGCGACACCGGCAGCATGCCGGCGACCAGGGCGAACGTGGTCATCAGGATCGGCCGGAGCCGGATCCGGCCCGCCTCGACCAGCGCATCACGGAGCGACAATCCGCGCTCCTCGCGGGCCCACTTGGCGAAGTCGATCAGCAGGATCGAGTTCTTGGTCACGATCCCCATCAGCAGCATCACCCCCATCAGCGACATGATGTTCAGCGTGTCACCGGTGATGATCAGCGCGATCACCACGCCAATCAGTGACAGCGGCAGCGACACCAGGATCGCGATCGGGTCGAGGAACGATCCGAACTGGACCACCAGGATCAGGTACATCAGCAGCACCGCGATCCCCAGCGCCAGGAAGATGCTGGAGAAGGTGTCGTTCTGCTGCTGGTTCCACCCCCCCTCGGTGATCCCGTAGCCGGGAGGCATGGTGAGGCCCTTCTGGAGTGCGGCCTTCATGTCCATCGTGATGTCGTTGAGGGGCCGACCGTAGGTGTTCGCCTCGAGCGTGATCACCCGGCTGCGATCGAGGTGGTCGATCTGTGCCGGAGCGGTTTCGGTCGAGATCCGGGCCACCTGGCCCAGCGGCACGGTGCGGACCTGGCCACTGGCATCCATGACCGTGAGGGGGAGCCGGGCCAGGTCGGCGGGCCGTTGCCGCGCCTCGGCCACCAGCCGCACCCGCACGTCGCGCGTCTTCCCTGAGGGGTCGACCCAGTCGCCGGCATCGATCCCCGCGAACGCCACCCGCATCGCCTGGCTCACCTGACCCACGGTGAGTCCCAGCGCGCCGGCCATCCCGCGATCGATCTCGACCGTCAGCTCCTCCCGCGCGCCGCGCGAGGAGAGCCCCACGTCGACCGCCCCGGGCACCTGGCGGGTCAGCACCAGTGCCGAATCGCCCAGCTGCGCCAGCACCGTGGCATCGGGCCCCTTGAGCTGGAGCTGGATCTCCTTGAACGCGCCGCCGAAACCGCCGGTGAACACCGAGGCCCGCACGCCGCCGACCTGCTTGAACTCGTCGCGGAGGATCTCGCCGAGACGCGCCTGCGAAACGGCCCGCTCGTGACGCGGACTGAGCTTGAGGTAGATGTGCCCCTGGTCCACACCCGGCGTCCGCATCGGCAGCGGGGTGCCGATGGTACTGTAGCTGTAGAGCACCTCGGGATGGCGCCGCGCGATCGCGGCGATCGCCTCGGTCCGCTCGGCGGTGAAATCGAGGTTGGCGGTGGGCGGCCCCTCGACGATGACCTCCACCTCACCCCGGTCGGAGATCGGCACGAACCCCGCACCGCCGGCAACCCGCTGCAGGCCGATCGCGCCGAAGAAGGAGAGCAGCGCGAGGACGACCATCGACCAGCGGTGGTCGAGCGCCCACGACACCACCCCCGCATAGCCCGCGGTGAAGCGCTGGAACCAGGCGTCGAACTTGTCGAGCTGGCGGTTGATCCAGGGCCGCTTGCCGTCCTCGTGGTGCGGGTCGGGCCAGTAGGCTGACAGCATCGGGTCGAGCGAGAACGACACGAACAGCGAGGCCAGCACCGCCCCGGCGATCGACAGCGCGAACGGCGCCAGCCATTGCCCCGACTGCCCCGTGATGAAGGCGATCGGCACGAACACCGCGATGATCGAGAAGGTCGTCGCCGCCACCGCCAGGCCGATCTCGGCCGTCCCTTCGCGCGCCGCGGTGTAGTGGTCCTTCCCCATCTCCACGTGGCGGACGATGTTCTCCCGCACCACGATGGCATCGTCGATGAGGATGCCGATCGCGAGCGACAGGCCCAGCAGCGACATGGTGTTGAGCGTGAAGCCGAAGGCCCAGACGCCGATGAAGCCGGCCAGGACCGAGATCGGCAGCGCCAGGCCGGTGATCACCGTCGAGCGCCACGAGTTGAGGAAGATGAAGACCACCAGGATCGTGAGCAGCGCGCCCTCGAGCAGGGTGCTCTTGGTGTTGTCGACTGCCGCCGTGACCCGCTCGCCGGCGTCGCGCACGATCTCGAGCCGGGTGCCGGTCGGCAGTTGCGACTGGATCGCCGCGACCCGTTCGCGGAGCTGGTTCACCACCGCATCGGTGGAGTAGCCCTTCGACTTGAGCACGTCGATCCCGACCGCGGGCTTGCCGTTGTAGGCCGCCGCGGTGCGCACCTCCTCCGAGCCCTCGTGCACGTTGGCGATGTCGCCCAGCCGGATCAGCCGGCCGCCCCGCTCCGCCACCACGAGGCTCCGGAAGCCCTCGGCGCCACCGAGCCGCCCCTTGAGCCGAATCGTCTGCTCGTCACGAGCGCCGTTGATCCGCCCCACCGGTGCGGCGAGGTTCTGCGCGCCGACGGACCGGACCACCTGGTCGAGCCCCACCCCGGCCGCCTGCATCTCGGCTGGCTTGAGGTCGACCCGCATCTCGGGATAATTGCCACCCACCACCGACGCCTGCGCCACGCCCGCCACCGAGCGCAGCTCCCCCACCACCAGCGGGTCGGCGATCATCGTCAGCGCCTGGGCGTCGAGCGTCTCCGACGACACCACCAGCGACAGGATCGGCTGGGCACCCCAGTCGAACCGGGTGATGATCGGCTCCTCCATCTCCTGCGGCAGGTCGCCGCGGATCTGCGAGATCGCATCGCGCACGTCCTGCGACGCCTCGGCGACCGGCTTGTCGAAGTCGAAGGTCACCGTGAACTGGGCCAACCCGTCGACCGAGTTCGACATCGTCTGGCGCCGGTCGAGCTTCTCGAGCCCGAAGATCGCCTCCTCCACCGGCTCGACGATCTCCCGCTCCACCACGTCGGGCGACGCCCCCGGATAGGGGATCTGTACCATCACCACCGGCTGGTCGAGGTCGGGAAACTCGTCGACCTGCAGCACCGTCAGCGCCGCGAGACCGAACGCCACGATCGCCAGCATGGCGGTGATCGTGATGATCGGGCGTCGAATCGCGAAATCGGAGATCCACATCGGTCAGCCCCCCGGTCAGCGATCGCGCGGTGCGAAACGCACCGTGGCACCCACCGGGGTGCCGAGTGAGGCGCCCACCAGCACGGTGTCGCCGACAGCCAGGCCGCTGGTGACCTGGATCCGCTCGGCCAGGTCATCGCGCAGCCCGAGCGTGACGGCCACCTGCTCGACCACGCCGCCACGAAGCCGCTTGACCGTCGGCTCCGGGGTCAACCGGTTCACCGCGTCGGACGGGACCACGATCCCCCGCACCGACTCGACTGCCACGCGCCCCTCGGCGAAGAGACCCACCGCCAGCGCCCCCCCGGGATTCGGCAACCGCACGTAGAGGCGGACCTGACCGGTGGCCGGATCCACCGCCGGATTGACCCGCGACACCTTGCCACGGAAGATCTCGCCGGGGTGGGCCGGCAGCGTGAACTCGACCTCCACTCCGGGCTTGATCGCGGCGAGATTCTCCGCCGGCACCGTCGCCTCCAGCTCCAACGCGGTCGGATCGACCAGCACTGCGATCGGTGTCGCGCCCGGCTGCACCGCGTCGCCGAGGCTCACCGGCACCTCGCTCACCACACCGGCGAACGGCGCCCGGACCTGGGCATGGTCGAGTTGCTGCTCCACCGCGGCAAGCCGGGCGCGGGCGTCCTGGAGCATCGACTCGGCCTGTTGGGCGCCGTCACGGGCCGCCTCACGGTCGCGCTCGGCGACCGCTCCCGCGGCGAACAGCGTGTCGGCGCGCGACTCGTTTCGCTTCGCGGTGCGAGCGGCAAGCTCGGCGCTCCGCACCGCGCTGATCGCCGAGCGGTGCTGGTCGCCGAGCACGGTGGTGTCGATCACCGCCAGCGACTGGCCGGCCGACACCCGGTCGCCCTCCCGCACCCGGAGCGCCACGATCGTCCCACTCAATTGGGGCCGGAGCTGGGCACTGCGCTCGGCGGTGAGCGATCCGGAGAGCACCGGACCCGACTCGATCAGGGCGCTGTCGGCGATGGCCACCGTCGAGGCGGCGACCTCGACCGGCGGCGGGGCCACTGGCTCGTCTGGCGTCGCCTCGGCGCCACCGCAAGCGACGAGCGCCAACAGGCTACTGGTCGCCAGGGTCAGGCGGGAAACACGGATCGGGCTCACGGTCATGGCAACGCTGGCGCCCCCGGCGCGAGTGGAATGCGTGGTCATCAGAAGCTCCCCGTCGCCGGGGCACCGGCGCCGATCGGGAGGTCACGAAGCAGCAGCGCACGAAGCCGCGCCACCTGGAGGTTCCGGGCCGCCTGGGCCCGGTTCGCCTCGGCCTGTTCGCGGGCCAGCCGCACGTCGGCAAGATCGGTGAGGGTCGAGAGACCCTCGCGCACCCGGATCTCGGCGATCTGATACGCCCGCTCCGCCTGCGATGCGGTGGCGCGCGAGGCCTCCCATGTGGCAATCGCGCCGTCGAGCTGGTCCTGCACCTCGACCGCTTCGCGAGAGGCGTCCTCGCGCGCCTGCCGGAGGCGCAACGCCGCCTGCTCAGCGAGCGCGTCGGCCTCGCGCACCTGTCCCTCCAGCCGGCCACCGGTGAACAAGGGCACGCTGAGTCGCACCGAC
Source organism: uncultured Gemmatimonadales bacterium (assembly GCA_963847895.1). Lineage (GTDB taxonomy): Bacteria > Gemmatimonadota > Gemmatimonadetes > Gemmatimonadales > GWC2-71-9 > Palsa-1233. The sequence goes on along the minus strand of CAWKBO010000009.1, from coordinate 88,761 downwards.
AGGCTCCAGTCGGTGAGGAAGTTCTTCAGCCCGAACACGTCGGTCGGATAGGCCAGCTTGGAGTAGGCACTCGAGAGCGCGATCGTCGGCCAGCGCGCTCCCGCCGCGGCGTCGCGACCGGCCACCGCCACGTCGAGACTTGCCCCGGCCTGGCGGACCGCCACCCGTGACGAGATCGCCGTGTCGCCACCACCGGCCAGGTCGGCCGCGAACGCCGGCAGCGCGATCGCCGCCGTGTCACCCAACGGGGTGACCAGTTCCAGCGGACGATCGATCGGCAGGTCGAGCTGCTGCCGCAACTTGAGCAGCGCGATGTCACGCTGGGTCTGCCGCTGGATCACCACGGGACGCTGGTTGTCACGCGCCACCGAGGCACGCAGCAGGTCGAACTCCGCGGCGTTGCCGACGCGATAGGCCAGCTCGGTGTCGTGGTGCGTCCGCTCCGCCTGCGCCAGGGTGCTGTCGGCGATCGCCAGCAGCCGCTCGGCGAGCTGCGCGTCGTAGTAGGCCTGCGCCGCGTCGAGCAGCGCCCGCGCGCGCGCCGCATCGAGCGCCAGTTCGGCCTGGGTCTCCCCGGCACGGGCCCCCCGGATCCGGGCACTCGCCGAGCGGTCGAGCAGCGTCTGTTGCAGGTCGAGCCCGAACGAATACTGGTTGGCCTGGCCAAACGGAAGCTTGGAGAAGTCGATGTTGCCGGTACCGTTGGCCGTGCAGTCGAGCCCGCGCTCGAGCGAGTCGAGTCGCTCGCCCGCCGGCAGTTCGGGGTGGGGCCGGAAGCGGACGCAGTTCTCCGGCGCCGGTGGCGCCGGCGTCGTGTCCGAGCTGTTGCCGTCGCCCTGCAGCGCCGAGAACTGCGACTTGATCGTCCGGGTGTAGCTGGCCGAACCGGTGAGCTGGGGCAGCCAGGCACTGCGGGCCTGCTCGGAGCGGCCCCCGGCGGCCCGAACCCCCGCCCGGGCAATCCCGACATTCTCCGAGGCCGAGTCGGCCAGGCGCAGCGCGTCGTCGATCGAGAGTCGGATCGGTGGCTGGGACGGCCGCGGCGTCGCCTGCGACGCCGCCGATCCGGAGATCCCCACCACGCCAGCGAGCACCACCGCAGTCAGCAGCGTCGCACGCGACACGGCGACACGATTTCCCTTCACACCGCCTCCCCGGCACCGAGGCCGCGCAGGGTCAGGTCCACGAATGCCGTGATCACCGCACGCGCCTCGATCGGACCGCATCCCCCGGGAATCACGTCGCGCGTGATCGCATCCATGAATATCGCGTTCATCAGCATCACCGTGGCGGCCTCGATCGAGCCATGGGCCCCGATCAGCCCGCGTCCACGAGCCAGGGTGAAATAGCGGATCGCGTCGCTCATCGACGTGATCGATCCCTCGCAGGCCACCTGCGCCAGCTCGGGGTGTTCCTCGAACTCGGCGAGGCAGGTCCGGATCATCGAACCCTTGACCCGCAGCCGATCGTGCTGCGAGCTCGCCCAGCCGAGCAGCTCGGCCCGCATGTCCCCCGGTTCCGCCGGGAGCCCATCGGGCTGTGCCTCGGTGGCCACCACCCGGATCGCCTCGCCAAGGAGCGCCTCCTTGGACTTGAAGTGCCGGAACACGGTCACCTCGTTGACGCCGGCCTCCTCGGCGATCCGGCGCGTGGTCGTACCGCGCCAGCCGTGGTCGGCAAAGAGCCGTGCGGTCACCTCGAGCAGTGCGTCCTTGGTTGACATGGGACGACATGCTACCGACCGGTCCACCAGAATGCAAGCAGGTACTTGCCCAACGTTACAAAACGTTTCATTCTTGCAACACCATCTTGGCTGCGCTCACCAAATCCCCGATCACCCTTTACCCTTCACCAGTCACCTGCCGCACCCCGCTGGGCGTCGCGCGCGGGGCAGGCCGTCACCCGTCACCGGTTACCCGCCACCCACATGACCTGGCAACGCACGACCCTCGCCTGGGAGAGCCCTGTTCTCCTTGGCCGCCGGATGGAGATTCTCATCCACGGTCACGCCGGGGCGCGCCTGCTCGCCTTCCCCACTTCGATGGGGTGGAACCGCGAGTGGGACGACCGCGGCATGTGTGACGCGGTGGCCGACCAGCTGCGCTCGGGGGCCCTGCAGATCATCTGCCTGCCGAGCATCGACGAGCGCGCCTGGTACGACGAGGCGGCGCACCCGCGGGCTCGCGCCGAGTGGCACGCTCGCTACGATGCCTGGCTGCACGACGAGGTGCTCCCGGCCACCGCCCAGCAGAATCCCGACCCCTTCGTGATCACCGCCGGCGCCTCGTTTGGCGGCTACCACGCCCTCTGCTTTGCCGGCCGCTATCCCGACCTGGTGCAGCGGGCGCTGGTGATGAGCGGACTCGTCGACATCCGGCGCCTCACCGGCGGCTGGTCGGACGACGTGGTCTACTTCTACAATCCCGCCGAATTCCTGTTGCACGAGGAGGATCCCGACCGCCGCGCGCAGCTCGCTCGACTCGACCTGATCCTCGCGGTGGGTCGGGAGGATGGCCTCTACGAGCAGAACGCCGCCCTCTCGGGGGCCCTCTGGGAGCGCGGCATCGGCAACGCCCTCAGGGTCTGGGACGGCTGGGCGCACGACTGGCCGTGGTGGCGTGAGATGCTGCAGATGTACGTGGGGGGACACGACTGATGACGGAGAACGGAGGACGGAACGACGGAGGACAGCGGACTGCGGGTGTTCCTCCGTCCTCGGTCCTCTCCCCTCCGTCCTCGCCTGAGAGACACCCGAGACCGGAAACAACTGCATGAAGCACGCTGACACCCGTCCCCGCACCATCGGCATCCTCGTGGGCCGCGAATGGTCATGGCCCCCGGCGTTCCTCGACGAGGTCCACCGCCGCAACGCCGGCGTCACCGCCGAGTTCGTCCAGCTCGGGGCACCCGGCCTCGACGACCTGCTCCGCTACGACGTGGTGGTCGACCGGATCTCCCATGAGGTGCCGTTCTACCGCAGCTGGCTGAAGCATGCCCAGGTGCGCGGGGTGCGGGTGATCAACTCGCCACTGATGTGGACCGCCGATGACAAGTATTTCGGCGCCACCCTTGCCGAGGCGCTGGGGGTGCGCTCGCCGAAGACGGTGCTGCTGCCGAACAAGGAGTATGTCCCGGGCATCAAGCACGACGAGTCACTCCGCAACCTCGAGTATCCGCTCGACTGGGACGCGGTGGTCCGCCATGTGGGGCTGCCGTGCATCCTCAAGGACGCCCACGGCGGTGGCTGGCGCGACGTCTACGTCTGTCACTCGCTCGAGGAGTTGCTGCACCATTACGACCGCTCGGGGATGCTCACCATGATCGTCCAGGAATACATCGCCTGGGACGAGTTCGTGCGCTGCATCTGCATTGGCCGGCAGCACATCGCCCCGATCCGCTACGACCCGCGCGCGCGTCGCTACCACGACGAGGAGGACTACCTCCCTCCCCCGATGCTGCGTCGCATCGTCAAGCACTCGCGTCGCCTGGTGCGCGCGCTCGGCTACGACATGAACTCCATCGAGTGGGCGGTGAAGGACGGCGTGGCCTACGCCATCGACTTCATGAATCCGGCCCCCGATTTCGACATCAACTCGCTCGGCCCCAAGTGGTTCGAGTGGGCGGTCCAGCGAATGGCCGACGTGACGATCGCCATGGCCCTCGAGGACCGGCCACCACCCAAGCCACGGGCCGCGGCCCTGATGGGTGGCCGACGGACTCGCACCGGGTGAGCACCATCGCCATCGCCGCCTGGCACGACCTGCTCGACGACGAACTCGCCAGCGAATCGGCGGCGTGGCTCGACGCGCGGCAGCGCGAGCGCGGCATCATCTTCGGCACGCGTCCGCTCTGCACGGTGCTCCGGCCCCGGTTCCTCACCCCGGGCGGCTATGACGCGCTCCGCGCCGCCTGTGCCCCGCTGCTGAGTGCCTGCGGCCGCGCGGCGGCGATGGCAAGTGCCGACCGCGAGTTCCGCAAGGCATTCCACCTCGCCGAGTGGGAGGAGACGCTGCTCGACCGGTTGCCGGCTGCCCCCAGCGGACCGATGCCGCTGGCGCGGATCGACGCCTTCCTCGATCCCGCCGACGGGCAGCCACGGCTCACCGAGATCAATGCCGAGACGCCGGCGGGTCCCGGCTACGCCGACGAACTCGCGGACCTCTTTCTCGCCCTGCCGGTGATGCAGCGCTTCACCGAGCGCTGGGTGGTGCGACCGTTGCCGGTGCTGCCGCACCTCCTTGCCATCCTCCTCGAGGCGTGGCGGTTGGGTGACGGTCAGGGCACGCCGACGATCGCCATCGTCGATTGGGACGACGTCCCGACGCTCGGTGAGTTCGCGATCGTCGAGCGCTACCTCGGCCGGATGGGAATTCCCTGCCTGGTCACCACGCCGGCCGACCTCGAGTACCGCGACGGGACGCTCCGCACCGCCCAGGGGCGCCGGATCGACCTCGTCTACAAGCGGGTGCTGCTCCATGAGTTGGTGGCGCGCCACGGCCTCGAGCATCCGCTGCTCCGTGCGGTGGCCGACCGGGCGGTGGTGATGGTCAACCCGCCCGACGGCAAGCCGCTCCACAAGAAGGCCGCCCTCGCGGTGCTGACCGATGAGCGCCACGCCGCCCGCTTCACTGACGGCGAGCGCGAGGCGATCCGTCGCTCGGTCCCCTGGACCCGGGTGGTCGAGGAACGCCACACCCTGCTCGACGGTGAGCGGATCGACCTGCTCCCCTGGGCGGCCGCGCACCGCGAGACCCTGGTCCTCAAGCCCAACGACGACTACGGCGGCCACGGCATCGTCCTCGGCTGGGAGGTCGACGACGCCACCTGGCACACGGCCCTCGCCGCGGCCGCCGACCACCCCACCGTGGTGCAGCGCCGCATCGCGCTGCCCACCGAGTCGTTCCCCTCGGTGCACGACGGGTCATTGGTATTCGCCGACCGGATCGTGGACACCGCGCCGTTCTGCTGGCACGGCGCCTGGATGGACGGCCTCCTCACCCGGATCTCCACCGAGACCCTCGTCAACGTCACCGCCGGCGGTGGCTCCACCGTCCCCACCTTCGTCGTGGAGCCGCGCCCATGAAGGAACCGTCGCTCACCATCGGGATCGAGGAGGAGTACCAGATCATCGACCCCGAGACCCGCGAACTGCGCAGCTACATCACCGAGATCCTCCAGGAAGACTCGATGCTCCTCGGCGAGGTCAAGCCGGAGCTGCACCAGTCGATGGTCGAGGTCGGCACCCGCGTCTGTCGCTCGCCAGCCGAGGCGCGCGCCGAGCTGGTGCGGCTCCGTCGCCTGGTGATGGAGCTGGCCAGCCGCAAGGGCCTCGTGATCGCCGCCGCCGGCACCCACCCCTTCTCCAAGTGGTGGGACCAGCAGATCACCCCGCTGGAGCGCTACGTCGGGGTCAAGGAGGACCTGCAGGACCTGGCCCAGCGGCTGCTGATCTTCGGCACCCACGTCCACATCGGCATCGAGGATCGCGACTTCCTCATCGACGCGATGAATGCCTGCCGCTATTTCCTCCCCCACGTGCTGGCCCTCTCCACCTCGTCGCCGTTCTGGTTCGGCCGCAACTCGGGGCTCAAGAGCTACCGGAGCGTGGTCTTCCGCAACTTCCCGCGGACCGGCATCCCCCGCACCATGTCGTCGTGGGGGGAGTTCGAGTGGCTGGTGAACACCTTCGTGCGCACCAACTCGATCCCCAACGCGTCCAAGATCTGGTGGGATGTGCGGCCGAGCTGGAGCTTCCCCACCCTCGAGTTCCGGATCTGCGACATCTGCACCCGGGTCGACGAGGCGGTGTGCATCGCGGCGATCTTCCAGGCGATCGTCTTCAAGCTGTGGAAGCTCCGCCGCGACAACATGACCTATCGCAGCTACCCGGTCGGCTTCATCGAGGAGAACAAGTGGCGGGCGATCCGCTACGGCCTCGAGGGCAAGATGGTCGACTATGGCAAGGGCGAGGAGTTCCCGGCGCGCGACCTGATCCGCGAGCTGATCGAGTGGTTCATCGGCGACGTGCTCGACGAGCTCGGCACCCGGACCGAGGTGGAGTACGCCTTCCGGATCCTCGACGAGGGCACCAGTGCCGACCGACAGCTCGCCGTCTGGCGCGAGACTGGTGACCTCAAGGACGTGGTCGACCTGATCGTGCGCGAGACCGCGGAGGGAGTGCCCTGATGCGACGGCGACCGCTGATCGGCGTGACGACCCAGACCCTTCACGCCATCGAGGGGATCCCCGAGGGACTCCCCAACTCGTGGGTGATGAACCAGCGCTACGTGCATGCCGTGATGGAGGCCGGCGGGGTGCCGGTGCTGGTGCCCCTCCTCGCCGAGGATCCCGCCACCCTCCACGACATCTACGACCGGCTCGACGGCCTCTGCGTTCCCGGCGGGATCGATGTCGACCCGGCCTACTACCGCTGCAGCCGCCATCCCGAGCTCGGCCGCCTCGATCCGGCCCGCGACACCACCGAGATGGTGCTCGCCCGCTGGGCGATCCGGGATGCCAAGCCGTTCCTGGGACTCTGCCGCGGCCTCCAGGTCCTCAACATCGCCCACGGCGGCACCCTCTGGCAGGACCTCACCGTGGAGCGGCCCGACTCGATCAAGCACGACTACTTCCCGACCGCGGGATGGTCGCGCGACCACCTGGCCCACCCCATCGACGTCCGCCGCGACAGCCAGCTCGGCGATGCGATCGGCAGCACCGTGGTGCCGGTCAACTCGATGCATCATCAGGGAATCCGCGAGGTCGGCTTCCATCTCGAACCCACGGCATGGGCGCCCGACGGCCTGATCGAAGCCGCCGAGCTGCCGGGCCAGTTCGCGGTCGGGGTGCAGTGGCACCCCGAGATGTTCGAGCCCGGTGCCCCGGCGGTGGGACGCCTCTTCGCCGCCTTCGTCGACGCCGCCGCCCGCGACGACGAGGCGCGACTGGCGTGAAACGATAGACGATAGACGATAGACGATCGTCAGGTTGGTTTGATCCGAGGGGCCGGTCATCCATGCGGAGCCGGCCCCTGCAGTCGTCTATCGTCTATCGTCTATCGTCTATCGTTTCACCCCGTCATCCGGAACAGGTACGACAGCTTCAGGAAGAACGCGTCGTTGGCCCGGGTGAATCGCGGCATGTTGGGCGCCGGGTCGGGATCCTCGAGGTGCGAGGCGCCGTAACCCAGGTAGATCACCGTCCCGGGATTGGGGAGATAGGTGAGCAGGATGTCGTTGCGAAGCTGACCATTGCGGAGCCGACCGGCCCGCTGATAGGTCCCGGTGGCCGGGTCGAGGATCACCAGCGGCAGCCCGGTCCGCGAGGCGTCGTGGAGCGAGTCCCGCGTCTCGAGCGCGTACTGCGAGATGAGCCGCAGTTGCAGCGCCCGGCTCAGCTGGTACTCCAGTCGCGCCCGCGGCACCATCTGCAGCGACACCCGTGAGCCGTCCGACGGGCGGTTCACCTTGGTGTAGCTGAGCGACAGCCCAGCCCGGAACTGCTCCGTCGGGGTGAGGCTCACCCCGCCGTTGATCCACAGGATGTCTCCCGACGCCCACTCGGCGAAATTCTCGTCGCGACCCCACAGCACGAACCCGTTGAACGATCCCCACGAGTGGGTGGGCGAGTTGACCTGCACCAGGTAGTCCCGGTTGGGCAGCCGCGGCGTCCCGACGAACGGCGTCACCGATCCGTCGGGTTGCAGCACCCCGTAACGGGCATAGAGCGCTTCGTCGTAGCCGAAGCTCTCGTCGAGGATCGAGGCGCCGGCGACCCAGCCGCCGCGCAACTGCCCGTTGAGGTTGAAATGCATCTTGCGATCCTGGATCCCGCCGCCGTGGATCAGGTTCTGGTACTGCCAGGTGCCGTTGAGCAGCACCTCGAAGGTCACCGACTCCACCAGGTGCTCGGGACGCAGCCACGTGTAGCTGTGGGACACCACCGCATCGGCGATCCCCGGGCGGCTCACGAAGCCGGTTCGGGTCCGGAAGTCGTCGTGGATCCCGGCGATCGCGTAGCGGGCCCGGAACGCGCGGCCGTTGTAGCGGTAGCCCAGCGCCCAGACCGGCGCCGTGGTGGTCACCCCGTTCACTCGATCGCTCGCCAGTGCCCCCGAATAGGTGATCGAGTGGATCCCGCCGAGCACGAACCGGCCGTCGAGGTCCACCACGCGGTTCGCGTCGTCGCCGTCGTGCTGTTCGGTGTAGAGCATCCCCACCTGCGACCCGGCCCCGATGTCGCGCTGCACCCGGAGCACCCCGAAGAGCGGATTGTCACCGCTGCGCGCCACAGTCCGGTCGTCCACCGCCGCCAGCACCCCGACCCGCATGCCGAGGGTCTTGCCGGTCAGCTTGGTGGCGATCACCGGCTGCACGATCCGGCGGGTGTAGACGAGGTTGTTGGGCACCTGGAACTGCTCGATCCCGTCGAGGAAGAACGGCCGCCGCTCGGGGAAGTAGAGTGCCTGGCGCGGATCGAATGAGAACTGCCCCGCGTCACTCTCGACCTGCGAAAAGTCGGGGTTGGCGGTCGCGTTGAGGGTCAGGTTGGGCGTTACCCCCCAGCGCACGTTGCCGCCCACCGCCGGCGAGCCGCCGCTGTAGTCCCAGCCGCTGCTCCCCGGTCCGCCGGCGATCCGCGAGGTGAGCTCCGGGATCACGTCCACCGCCCGACCGGTCTTGAGCCCGGCCAGCCCCACCAGCTGGCCCGATTGCTTCAGGAACGAGCTCTGGCCCAGCCGGGTCGGTGTCCAGGTCTGCTCCTGCCCGCTGCGGTGCACCACCCGCAGCACGTTGATCCCCCAGCTCTGCGGGTCGCGCGACTGGAATCGGATGCTCTTGAGTGGCACCTGCAACTCCACTTCGTAGCCCCACTCGGTCAGCCGGCCCTTCGACTGCCACACGAAGTCCTGGGACAGGTCGGGGCCCTCGCGAGTCGACACCGCGCAATTGAAGCCGTTGCAGCTGCCGCCGCCGCCACGCTCGCTCACCGCCCCGTCGGCCTGGATCCCCAGCGGGTTCACCGCGAGGAACGTCGCCTGCCGACCATCATTGAAGGTCGAGAGGAAGAGCTGCACGTTGTCGTCCGAGAAGATCCGGTCGCGCTGCCCCAGCGTGCTCCGGACGTCGCCGCTCTGGTCGTAGGCGCGGATCCCCACATGCAGCGCGGTCGACGAGTACCAGATCAGCACCTCGGTCGAGTCGCTCGCCGCCACCCCATCGACCGGGGTGAACTGCGAGAAGCCGGTGAGCAGCGCCGCCGCCTGCCAAGCCGGCTCGTCGAGCACACCATCGATCGTTGCCGACGCCTCGATCTTGGGCGGACTGACCTGGAGCTCCCCCTGACGCCCGTTGTAGACCGCGGGCCCCTGGGGGCCCTGCAGGGAAGCGAGCAACAGCAGTGGGGCAAGCGACATCGAGGAGATCCTGGGCACGAGTCGAGGGACCGGGGGTGGTTGCTCGGTACGCACCGGCCCGGTGCCGGGTTTCGCAAGGCGATAGACTACAGCGCGCAGGCGTTAGCTTCCGGTCAACCCGACCGGGACCCCGCCATGCAGATTCTGCTCGCCGCCCTGTTCCTGCTCGCAACGCCGCTCGCCGCCCAGTGGCCCACCGTGCGGCGTGACGCGGCCCTCGAGCAACAGCTCACCACCCTCGCCGCGCCGTTCCAGGGCGAGGTCGGGATCTACGTCCGCCGGCTCGACGACAACCGCGGAGCCCTGGTCCGCCCCGATGAGCTCTTTCCGACCGCGTCGATGATCAAGGTGCCGATCCTCGCCGTCACCGTCGACCAGGTGCTCCACGGTCGCTTTCCGTTCGACACGGTGATGACCTGGGTCGACTCGCTCCGCTACGGCGGCGAGGACGACCTCTTCGACAAGCTGCAGGACAGTGCCCGGGTCCCCCTCTCCCAGGTCGCCCTCTGGATGATCACCACCAGCGACAACGCCGCGGCGCTCTGGCTCCAGGCCCTGGTCGGCGGCGGCGAGGCGATCAACAGCTGGCTCGCCGCCAACGGCTTCGACTCGACGCGGGTCAACTCGCGAACACCAGGCCGCCGTGACATCTGGAAGGTCTACGGCTGGGGCCAGACCACCCCGCGCGAGATCGCCGAGATGGTGGTGCGCATCCGTCAGGGAAAGCTGGTCTCACCAGCAGCCGACCAGGCGATGTACCGGCACCTCACCCGGATCTTCTGGAATGGCGAGGCACTCTCGCAGATCCCGCCCTGGGTCCAGGCCGCCTCCAAGCAGGGCGCCGTCGACCGGTCGCGCTCCGAGGTGGTGCTCGTCAACGCACCGCACGGCGACTACGTCTTCTCGGTCATCACCAGGAACCAGGTCGACACCACCTGGACCAGCGACAACGCCGGCTGGCAGCTGATCCGCAATGTCTCGGCGCTGCTCTGGAGGAGTTTCGAGCCGGGGATGCCCTACCTGCCGCCCGACGGCATCGAGCGCTTCACGCCGTGAGGGGGAGGAGAAGTGAGTCCTGAGTCCTGAGAGGTGAGGGGGGAGGCGAGGCTGGCATCCCGGATCGATACCCGCCCTTCGAATCCCCCCACGTCCCAGGACTCAGGACTCACGCCTCTCTCATGTGCAACTCCAGCCCGCTCAGACGTACCCTCAAACGCCCCCCCGCCGCCAGCGGGGGACGCGCTCACCGGCCCAAGCCGGGAGGAGCACTCGTGAACAAGGAGATCGCATGCGGAAGGCAGTCCTCGCGGTCGCGGCCCTGACACTCGCCGCGACCGCCCCCGCCGAGGCCCAGTCCGGCTTCGTGTTCGGCGTGAACGGCGGCGCGACCCTCCCGATGGGGAACGCCAATGACGCCCTCAAGACCGGCTGGGGCGGCGGGGTCACCCTGATGATGCGCGACCCGGCATCCAAGGTGGGCTGGGGAATCGAGGCACAGTTCCATCGCCTCGCCTACGACAAGATCCTGGGCATCGACCCCAACGCCAACCTGAACTCCTATGGCGCGATGGCGCGTCTCGATTTCGCCGCGGGTGGCAACGTCTATCTCCTCGGTGGCGCGGGCCTGTTCCGCAACGAGGTGACCGGTGGCGACAACTACCCCGACTTCGGCGACACCAGCAACACCAATTTCGCCGTCGAGGGAGGGCTTGGCCTCAACTTCGGCCGTGGCCTGTTCGTCGAGGGGAAGTACATCAACATCTTCACCGACAACAGCAACACCCAACTGGTCCCGATCACGATCGGGATCCGGTTCTAGGAAGAAGTGAGTCCTGAGTCCTGAGAAATGAGGGGAAGATGCTTGCCCTCATTTCTCAGGACTCAGGACTCACCTCTTCTCCCCCCCGGACCACCGAGACCCATGCCCCGTCTACCCTGTGTTGCCGCCCTCGCAGCCGCGCTCACCATTCCGGCGCCGGCCCTTTCCGCCCAGATCCGCGTGAGCGCCGGCTTCGGGGGCGGCGTGATGCTCCCGATGGGTGACCTCGCCTCGACCGGATCGACCGGCAGCGCCAGTCATGCCTATGTCATGTTCCGCGGCCACGACGCGCGGTATGCGTTCGGGCTGGAAGGGGTGTATCACCACACCACGCTCGACGGCGTCTTCGTGTACGGCACGCCCACTGTTCCGGGCCGGAGCGTCGATGGCCTCGCCTGGAGCGCCTACGGCGGGATGATCCGGTACGAGTACGACATCCTCCGCGGCCTCTATGCCGTCGGCGGGGCCGGGCTGCTGTATCGCAGGGTGGTCCCGCCCGACGATGCCCCCACCACTGCCCCGATCACCTCGCACGACTTCACCGCCGATGCCGGTCTGGGTTTCGAAGGCCCGGAGGGGCTCCGTGTCGAGGTCCGGCTGGTGAACATTTTCACCGTCAATGACAGTGATCGGTTCGTCCCGATCACGGTGGGATTCCGGTTCTAGCAAGCAGTGAGTCCTGAGTCCTGAGAAGTGAGGGGAGATGCTTGCCCTCACTTCTCAGGACTCAGGACTCACCGCTTCACTCCCCGCACCGGCGCTGCCGCCAGCGGATCCTCCGGCCAGTGATGCTTCGGGTACCTGCCGCGCAGGTCTTTCCGCACCTCGAAGTACCCCTCCCGCCAGAACGACGCCAGGTCCCGGGTGACCTGCACCGGACGGCGCGCCGGGGACAGCAGCTGCATCACCAGGGCAATCCGGCCGTCGAGCACGCGCGGCGATTCGGCCAGCCCGAATACCTCCTGCAGCCGCACCGCCAGCGCCGGCGCCGCCGGCTCGGCGTAGTCGATCACGATTCGCGACCCGCTTGGTACCTCGAGTCGTTCCGGGGCGAGCCGATCCAGGGCACTGCGCCGGGACCAGTCGAGCCCGGTGAGGAGCGCCTCGCGCAGGGCATCGGGCCGGAGGTCGCCGGGACGACGGCCGGTCAGGAACGGTCCCAGCCATGCCGCGAGTCCGTCGAGCAGGGCGCGATCACTCATCGCGGGCCATGAGCCGTCGTGATGGTGGAGAAAGGCCAACCGCTGTCGCAGCCGACGCAGTTCATCGGTCCACGGCAGCAACTCCAGGCCGCCCCGCTGGATGCCGTCGAGCAGGGCGGACCTGACCAGCTCGGGATCGGGGGCAGTGAGCGGGTGCTCGGCCAGCACGATCGCGCCGAGCCGCTCCCGACGCACCGCGCGCACCATGCCGGCGCGCTCGTCCCAGGCGACCTCCTCCTCCGAGCTCCCGCCTGCAGCCACGATCCGGGCCACCGCCTCGCTGTCGAGCGGCGCCGCGAGCAGCGCCCTGGCCTCCGCGCCGGCGTCGTCAAGCGCCGGTACCACCAGCCATCCCTCCTGCGCCAGCGGATCGTCGCCATGCAGCCGCACCCCGCGCCCGGCCACCGTCACGAAGCGGCCCGCCGCCTCGCGTCGGCGCGCCACCCGATCGGGCCAGCCGATCGCCAGCAGCGACCCGACCTCCTCGGGTACATCGCCGGTGCCCGTCACGGCCACGCGTCGCTGCCAGTCACGCGCCGCCTCGCGCACTCGCGTGATCGCGCCGCGATCGAGGGAGACCGCCCCCAGCATCGCCTGGTCGAGGTCACGCTCCACCGCATCGAGCCGGAGTCGCAGGTCGGTCGGCGGGGCCTTCCCGTCGCCACGCAGGATGTCGCGCTCATCGAGCATGGCGGCGAGCAGTGCGGCCCGCGCCACCGACGCGCTTCCGAGACTCCCTGCCCCCAGCAGCAGGTGGGCAATCCTGGGATGGGCACCGAACGCCCCCATGGCACGGCCGTGTTCGGTGAGCGCGCCGGTCGCATCCAGCGCCCCGAGGCTGGTGAGCAGCTCGCGGGCGACGGCGAACGCCGCCCTGGGCGGCGGATCGATCCACGCCAGCTCCGTCGGATCGGCGAAACCTGCCACCGCGAGATCGAGCGCCAGTGAGGCCAGGTCGGCATCGAGCATCTCGGCGCGCGGTCGCGGCACCAGGCCGGCATCGTCGGCGACGCTCCAGCACCGGATTGCCACTCCCGGTTCGGTGCGTCCGGCGCGCCCGCGACGCTGGTCCGCCGAGGCGCGCGTGATCCGCACCGTCTCGAGGCGGGACATACCGGTTCGTGGGGAGAAGCGCGGCACCCGCTCCAACCCGCTGTCGATCACCACGCGCACCCCGGCAATGGTGATCGACGTCTCGGCGACGTTCGTGGCCAGCACCACCTTCCGCGTCCCGGCCGGCGAGGGGGCGATGGCGGCATCCTGTTCGTGCCCCGGTAGCGCCCCGAAGAGCGGCCGTACGGCGACACCGTCGGGAAGCGCCCCGTCGAGCAGCTGCTCGACCCGGCGGATCTCGCGCGCCCCGGGAAGGAAGACCAGCACCGATCCCGTCTCGGCGGCCAGGGCCTCGCGCACCATGGCGGCCACGTGCGATTCCAGCTCGCGACCGGCTCGCGGCGGCGCGAATCGGGTCTCCACCGGGTGCTGCCGATCCGCGCTCTCCAGCAGCGGTGCATCGCCGAGGAGGGCCCCGACCGCCGCGCCATCGAGGGTGGCCGACATCACCACCACCCGGAGATCGTCGCGCAACACCATCGCCGAGCCGAGCACCAGCGCGAGTCCGGTGTCGGCGGCCAGCGAGCGCTCGTGGAACTCGTCGAACACCACCGCACCAACCGTCTCGAGCGCAGCGTCGTCATGCAGCATCCGGGTGAGGATCCCCTCGGTCACCACCTCGATGCGGGTGGTGCGCCCGACCCGCGACTCGCCGCGGACCCGAAAGCCGACCGTCTCCCCCACGGATTCGCCCCGCTCCGCGGCCATCCGACGGGCGGCCGCACGCGCCGCGAGCCGGCGTGGCTCGAGCATCACGATCCGCCGTGCCCCGAGCCAGTCGGCCCCGAGCAGTGCCGGGGGCACCCGCGTCGTCTTGCCGGCACCCGGTGGCGCGACCAGGACCGCGCGCCGCTGGTGGGCGAGTGTGGTCAGCAGGCGCGGCAGCAGGGAATCGATCGGGAGCACGGTCAATCGTAGTCACCCGCGACAGCAACGTGTCAGGGACGGGGTGATAGGTTCCCGGACAGCGGTGGTGGCGTTCGGCCCCACCACACTGAACCCACAGGGAGGATGGATGTCGCGTTGGTCCGTGTCATGTGCCGTTCTACTGGCGGTGGGAGCCGGAACGCTCCCCGCCCAGCGGCCGGTGCCGGCCCGCCTCGCCCTCTTCCTCGACTGCCACACCCGCTGTGACACCGAGTATCTCCGCACCGAGCTGACCCTGGTCGACTGGGTCACCGATCGCACCGCCGCCGACGTCCACGTGATCGCCTCGGGGCTCCGCGGCGGCGCCGGGGGTCGCGTGGTCACCCTCGAGTTCATCGGTCGCAACGCGCTCGCCGGACGGAGCGACACCGTCACCTTCGACACGCCACCCGACGCGACCGACGACACCTATCGCGAGGAGTTCGCCCGGGTGCTGCGGCTCGGCCTGGTCCCCTACCTGCTCGCCGCCCGGCAGGCCGACAATCTCGCCCTCGAGGTCGCCGCACCGGCGACAGGGGCAATCCCGACCGCCACCAGTGATCCCTGGAATCACTGGATCTTCACGGTGGGGGCCGATGGCGAGGTGAATACCGAATCGAGTCAGAAGAACTACCAATTCGGTGGGAAGCTGCGCGCCAACCGCACCACCGAGAACTGGAAGCTGCGATTCAACCTGGAGGGCGACCTCGACCGGACCAGCTTCACCCTCGAGGATGGCGGCACGTTCACCGCCAGGCGCGACGAATGGAACTTCTGGACGCTGGCCGTCCGCTCGCGCGGGCCCCACTGGTCGATCGGTGCGACCGGGTCGTTGCGCGGCTCCAAGCCCGACAACCTCGACTTGCGGGCCCGCCTTGCCCCGGCGATCGAGTGGGACCTCTTCCCCTACGCCGAGGCGACCCGCCGGCAGCTGATCGTGATCTATTCGCTCGGCCTGACCCACTACGACTACGTCGAGACGACCATCTACGACAAACTGGCCGAGACCCGACTCGACCACGCACTCAAGGTCGCCTACCAGGTGCGCCAGCCATGGGGGTCGGCGCAGGTGAGCGGGACGGCCTCCACGTTCCTGCACGACTGGTCGCGCAACCGTCTCAGCATCCGGGGCGGGCTGGATATCCGTGTTGCACGGGGACTGCAGTTGCAGGTCGAAGGCTCGTACTCGCGGGTCCGCGACCAGATCACGCTTCGCAAGGGCGACGCCAGCGACGAGGAGGTCTTCCTGCGGCTGCGCGAACTGGCCACCGACTATCGGGCCAATCTCCAGATCGGGATGAGCTACACCTTCGGATCGTTCTTCAATTCGATCGTCAATCCGCGGTTTGATGAGCTGGATTAGAAGTGAGTCCTGAGTCCTGAGTCGCTGAGGATCGCACGCACGCCTGCCCCCACTCTCGCCGGCATCGGGCGGTCGGCAGACCAGCGAGCGGGGGAGGGTCTGAGATCCTCAGGACTCACGACTCAGGACTCACTTCTACACCTGCGCCACGTACAGCCCTCGTCCCTGCGGCCCATAGGCCTCGAGGTGCAGGTCGCCGAAGCCGGCGTCGCGCAGCGCCGTCCGGTACTCATCGTCGGTGAAGAGGGTCAGTTCCCGCAGCTCCTCGACGTGCCGCACCCCGTGCTCGTCGCCGATCAGGTAGTGCACCGTGAGCAGCGACTTGTTGCCCATCACCCGGGTGAAGTTCATCCGCATCACCTCGAGACCGGTCCGCTGGGCGGTGTCGGTACGCAGGTAGCGGTCGTGGGCGAGCTCGGGGGTCAGCCACGGCTCAAGCAGCAGCACGCCACGGGGAACCAGGTGCTCGCGCATCCGCTCCAGGGCCTGGGTCATCATCGGTACATCCTCCATGTAGCCGATCATCCCGAAGAGGCAGAGGATCGCGTCGTAGCGGACATCGAGGTTGAAGTCACGCATGTCGGCCTTGTGGAGCGGCACATTGGGCAGCCGCCGCCGGGCCAGCGACAGCAGCTGGGTGTCGCGGTCGAGCCCCTCCACCTCGTACTTGCCTGCGAGCTGGCTCAGCACCGCCAGGCGGAGGCCGGGGCCGCACCCGACCTCGAGCACCCGGCGCGGCGGTGGCTTCTTGCCGGCTTTCGGCTTGCCCAGCCGCGAATCGATCATGAAGTCGACCAGCCCCATCTCGTGCTGGTAGGAACGGCCGGTGTAGATCGCCTCGTAGGCGTCCTTGACGCTGGTGAGCATCCGCGCGGATCTCCGTGGGGAGGATTGACCCAAAGATACGGCGCCATGGTGGAGAAGTCCGCCGGGGCGACCCGCGACATATATTCCTCGATCCCACTCTCCCAGGACGAGCGACCATGGCCTCCCCCCCAGGAGCCCGTCCCTTTGCCTTGAGTCCCGGGATCGCGCTGCGGATCTTCTACGCGATCCTGCTCATCGCGACGGTCATTCTCGCCATCGATCGCGGCCTCGGGCAGACGGCCAGCGGCGACTTCAACGTCTTCTGGGCCGCCGGTGGCCGGTTCGCGGCGGGTGCACCCCTCTACCTCTCACCCGCCGGTGAGCGGATCTTCATCTATCCGCCGTTCGCGGCCTTCCTGTTCCAGCTGCTGCATCTCCTCCCCCTGGTGCCGGCCGCCGTGGTGTTCAGCCTCTGCAGCGCAGCGCTCCTGGTCGTGCTCTATCGCCTGACCATCACGATCGTCGAGCGGACCATCCCCGATCGGCACGCGGGACGTTGGCCATTCGTGACCGCCCTGGTGCTCGCCCACGCCTACCTGCTCAACAACCTCAACCTGGTGCAGGTGAATGTCGTCGTGGTCGTGCTGGTCCTCTGGGGAGTGACCCTGGTCCTCGAGCACCGCGAGGGATGGGCCGCGGTCCCACTGGTCGCCGCGGCCGCGTTCAAGGTGATGCCCGTCCTGTTCGTGGTCTGGCTCCTGGTGCGGCGCTCGCGCACGGCGGTGCCGGGCATCCTGATGGCCGGCACACTGGTGGTGGCGCTTCCCATGGTGCAGCGCGGGCCGGTGCAGGGCACCCAGGACCTGCGCGACTACTACCACGCGTTCCTGGCGGACTTCAGCGGCGGTCGCGTCGTTGCCGATTACACCAACCAGAACGTCGCGTCCGCCGTCGAGCGGATGTCACGACCCGTCGCCAACCAGGAGCAACTCGACTATCGCTGGCTGCCACTCTCCGCCGGGACCGCCCGCGTCGTCCGCAATCTCCTCATCGGGCTGGTGCTGGCACTGCTGCTGGGGAGCTGGGCGGTGCGGGCCAGGCGTGGCGACCCGATCGGTGGCTGGGAGCTGGCCGCCGGCTTCCTCGCCTGGCACCTGGTCTCCGGCATCACCTGGAAATCGCACCTCGTCTCCCTGCTCTTCGTGTTCGCGGTGTTCCTCGCCGCGCCGATGCGGCGATGGCCCCGGCCGCTCCGGGTGGCCGGTGGGATCGCCGTGGGGATGATGGTCGTGACCTGCTTCATCGGGCGCGATATCGTCGGATACACCGCGCACTACTACATCGGCGGCTGGAGCGTCCTGACCTGGATGATGCTGCTGATGTTCGGCGTGGCCGCGGGCCGGGCGCTCATCCAGGACCCGGAGATCCCGGCCGACGGAGCCGTGCCGTAGCGCTCCCCGGTCGGGCCGCGACCGCACTCGGCGCCCGCGTGACACCGGCCTGTACCGATACGACGGACCGGCGTCGATCGCGTCCTCGGAAAAGCCGCCGGTGGTGAGCATCCGGCGCGAACCGCGCCGGGAGGACTCGCCCAACGAGACGACGCCCCGACGGAGAACTCCGCCGGGGCGCCGCGATGGCCGCGCGAGGATCCGCCTCGCGCCGCCGGTCCTGCCTGGAGCTAGAAGCGAATCCCGCCGCTCACCACGAACTGGTTGCCGTTGCCCACCTCGAACTTCGCCTCCACGAACGGCGTCGTCTTCTTGGTTCCGCTGAAGTCCCAGCCAGCGAGCAGGTTGAGGCCGATGCCGTCGGCGTTGGCCCAAGCGTCGCAGTAGATGCCGCACCCATCGAAGCTGTAGTCCCACTTGTAGTAGCGCACCCCGGCGCCGAAGTACAGCGACGGCTGCGAGGCGACCATATGGGCCATCGCGTTGCCGTTGATCTCCCAGACCTTGAAGCTCGCGCCGACGGCGTCACAGCCATCGCAGCTCGGGAAGAAGTAGTCGAAGGTCGCTTCGGCCTTGATCGCGGTGCCGTTGCTGAAGTTGGTGAGGGGGAAGCCGAACCCGCCACCGACTCCGAAGTCGGCGTCGCTGCCGTACTCCGCCTTGAGGACGATCTGGGCGTTGGCGGTCGCCGGGGTCGCCAGGGCGAGGCCGGTCGCGACCAGGGCACCGGCAAACATGGTGTGGGCAAACTTGAGTTGCATCAGGCTACCTCCGAATGGATGGATGAGGTGGTCCGGCATGCCACGGTCAGCCATCGGCGGCCGGGCAGGACGTACCCATACAATCTTGTGCCAGTTGTGCTGCGGCGCCAGCACCCCCCCTGACTACCTTCTGGAATGAAGCTCGCCTGGGTCACCGATTGCCACCTTGACCGCGCCGGCCCGGCGGCGATCGAGCGCTTCCACCGAGCAGTGCGAGAAACCGCCGCCGACGCCGTCATCGTGACCGGTGACGTGTCCAACGCGGGGCGGCTCGTTCCAGACCTGCAACGCCTGGCCGACGCCGCCCAGGCCCCGGTCTGGTTCGTCCTCGGCAACCACGACCACTACGGCGCCTCGGTCGGCGACGTCCGCGACGCGGTCATCGCCCTGGCCGGGGCCGATCCCCGAATCCGCTGGCTCCCCCCCGCCGGCGTCGTCGAACTCGGCCCCGACACCCTGCTGCTCGGGGTCGATGGCTGGGCCGACGGCCGCCACGGCGACCCACTCGCTACCCCGTTGGTCCTCAACGACGACCGGCTGATCGCCGAGCTCGCGGGGCAGGACGGCCGCGCCGCCAGGCTGATGGTCAAGCGGATTCTTGCCGATGCCGACGCCTCCCGACTGGCCACCCTCCTTGAACGCTGTCTGGGGTGCAAACCCCGCCACCTGATCGTGGCGACCCATGTCCCTCCGTTCGTTGCCGCGCTCCGGCCGGGCAGTCGCGAGGCCCACCCCGACTGGCATCCGCTGCTGGTCTGCGGTGCCACCGGGCGGGTGCTCGAGGAGTTCGCGGCGGCCCACCCGACGATCGACCTGCTGGTCCTGGCCGGCCACACCCACCGCGCCTGCGACGTCAGGATCGCCCCGAACCTCCGGGTGCTGGTGGGTGAGGCGCGCTACGGGGCGCCGAGGGTGGAGCTGATCGAGGGCAGCTGACGGAACGACGGAGGACGGAGGCCTGAGGTTGGCTCCGCCCTCCGCCATCCGTCCTCCGTCCTCCGTCATCTATCCTCTATCTTTCCCCGATGCGCCGTCTCCGCTGGCTCTTGCTGCTGATGCTCGTCGCCGTTGGCGGCTGGTACGCCTGGTCACCGCGCCACGGGTGGGATCGGTTCCTGGCCGCACTGGTGAGCGGCCGCGAATCCGACCTGCAGACCACCATCGATTTCCCGATACTTCGGGACAACCTCAAGCGTGACCTGCGCGCCGCCGTCACCTCGCGGGTTGACTCCGACTCCCCGATCGCCGCCGGGCTCTCAGGGGCCCTGATCGATCCGTTGGTGGAGGTCACCGTCACCCCGCAGGGGCTGGCCCGCCTGGTCACCGGCTTCGGGACCCACACCCCCCGACCCGGCGACGCCGATTCGGTCAGGGCAGGAACCGAGACCGCCTATCGCTATCGCGGCCCCTCACGAGTCGATGTGCAGGTCTGGCCTCGGGGCGGCGATCGGCAGGATGGGGGAATCTTCACCTTCGAGCGATCCGGCCTGCACTGGCGACTGGTCCGGATCTGGAGTGACCGGCTCGCCGACCTGAAGGGAACCACCTGATGCTCCGACCGACCCTGGCCCTGCTTCTCCTGCCCGCGGCCCTCGCCGCACAGGCCCGCGTGATCGCCGATCCGATGCCGGGAATTCGCGCCACCGAGGCCATCGCCGGCGCCCAGGTCAAGCAGCTGCCGTCGCGCGCCCCACGCCGCCCGGTGGCATCACAATTCGACTCGATCGGCTCGGTGCCGCTCGGCACCGTCGGTGACAGCGTCACCCTCTACTATTTCCCCGATGGTGCCAACCTGAGCCGGATGCGGCATGCCCAGATCACCCGCCGCGAGCGGTTCCTGCCGCCCACTTCCTGGCGGGCGGCCTGCGACAACGTCGCCCACCCCGGCTGGTTCTACACCCTCGACGCGCCGCCGACTTCGTCGTTCGCGCTGGTGATCCCCGGCACCCACGCCATGCCGATGTTCCGCGAACCGCCGCCGTTGGCTCGGCTCGGCGCCGCGGCGGCCTACAAGGCGTGGGCCGACTCGGTGTGGCAGCGCTACGTGACGGTGATGCAGCCGGTGTCCGATCGAGAATCCGCCTCGCTCTGGTGGAACTTCTACACCGACGCCAAGGACGCCCTCTGGAGCCGGCTCAAGTTCTGGGGACTGCGGGGCCCCAACGGCCACAACTATGCCGTCTTCTCGGTCTGGCTCCGCGATGACCACAAGGACGGCACCCTGAACACCACGGCCACCTGGATCGTCGATGGCTGGGGACGGGTGGTCGCACGGCACGACGGCAACGTGGACATCTACGGCGTGACCGACGCCGACGGCGACGGGATCGATGCGGTGATCACCTCCAGCGGACTCATCGCCTGGGAGAACGGTGCCTGGCAGTTTCCCTCCGTCTACAACGACGAGCCGTGCCTGCTCCACCGCGTGACCGGCCCGCCGCCCGGATGGCGCCCCTGACGCTCTTTGCCTTCTTCACCATCTATGTGATCTGGGGATCCACCTACCTCGGCATCAAGATCGCCGGGGAGACGCTGCCCCCCTTCCTCCTCGCCGGCGCCCGCTTCATGGTCGCCGGCGCGGCGTTGATGGCCTGGGGACGGCTCCGCGGCGGGCCGTTTGCCCGCGGCAAGGAGTGGCTCGGCGCCGCTGGGGTCGGCACCTGCCTGATCGTGCTCAGCAACGCGCCGATCGTCTGGGTCGAGCGCCAGGTCGACTCCGGCATGGTGGCGCTCTTCACCGCCGTGTCACCGCTGATCATCGCGCTCTTCAACCGCCGGCGTCTGGGCACCCCGATCGGGCATCGCCGGTTGATCGGCATGGCACTCGGCACCGCCGGCCTGACCGTGCTCGCCAGCGCCACTCTGCGCGCCACGCCGCATCCCCTGCCGCTGCTGGTGATCCTCGTGGCGATCACCTCGTGGGCGTTCGGCTCGACCTTCGGTCGCGACTGGCCCCAACCCCGCAACGTGGTGATGCAGAGCGGCACCCAGATGCTCGCCGGAGGGGCCATCGCCCTCACGATCGGCCTGCTCAGTGGCGAGCTCAACGGATTCGATCCGTCGGCCGTCAGCACCCGCTCGGTGCTTGCCTGGACCTATCTCACCCTCTTCGGTTCGATGCTCACCTACACTTGCTACCAGTGGCTGCTCACCCATGTCGAGGCGACCCGCGTCGCCACCAGCAACTACGTCAATCCGGTGGTCGCCGTCTTCCTCGGTGTGATGCTCGGCGGCGAGACGCTCTCGCCGCGCATCGGGCTTGCCGCGATGTTGCTGGTCCCCGCCGTGGCGCTGGTGGTGACGGCACCGACCGGGAGCGGGGTGGGTGGGGCTGTGGCGGCGAAGACGATAGACGATAGACGATAGACGATAGACGATAGAGATAGACGATAGACGATAGACGATAGACGATAGACGATAGACGATAGACGATAGACGATAGACGACCGAAGCTAACTCGTCTGCATCAGGCGCAAGGTCAGCGCTTGCACTCGCCTCGACAGATCGATCAGGTCCGGATTCTCTTCCCCGAGTTCTGCCAGGAATTCGAGCAACTCGGTTGTTTCAACAGCCGAGCCGTACGCGATGCGAAAGTGGTTGCGGCACCGTGGGCTGCGCCCGAAGGCGTAGCCCTCGACGAGATTGAGTCGAACGGAAAGCGACGATCGTCGAAGCTGGTCGAAGGTGGAGGCATGCGCCGGACTCCAACGGCCTTGCACCCAATGATGGCAGGCCCTGGCAAGGTCCCGGGCGACCTGCCAGGCGATGAGCTGCTTGTGGTTCTTCATCTCCGGAGACTTGCCGAGAGGCACCGCCCGGGCCGCTGCGAATGCCTTCCCGGCGGCACCGCGTTCCGCGACCGCCCCCGTCTATCGTCTATCGTCTATCGTCTATCTCTCTATCGTCTATCGCCCATCGTCGCCACCATCCTCACCGGAATCCCGCCGTTGATCGTCCGCAGCACTTCACGCATCGACAATCCCACCTGCCCCTGCAGCACCCGGTCATTGACCAGCATCGCCAGTCGCCACCCCGGACGTCGCTCCTGGATCGCGTGGCCGAGCGCGGCGTAGAGCGATCGGAGCGCGGTGCGCTCGCCGACCCGCACCCCGTAGGGAGGGTTGGTGCAGATCAGCCCGGTGCCCTGGTCGGCCGGCAACTCGCTGATCGTGGCGCGGGAGAACGACACGTCGAGCACCACCCCGGCCCGCTCGGCGTTGGCGATCGCGGCGAGCATCGCGCCGGGATCTCGGTCGGCTCCACCAATCCGGACGTCGGCGCGTGCCAGTTCCCGCTCGCTCGCCCGGGTCCGGGCCACCAGGAACGGCGCGATGCCGATCGCCGGCCACTGCTCCGCGGCGAATCGCCTGCCCCGACCCGGGGCGATCCGCCGGGCCAGCAGTGCCGCCTCGATCGGCACCGTGCCCGACCCGGCGAACGGATCGAAGAGCAACTCGTCGGTCCGCCACTCGGCCCCGAGCAGCATCGCGGCCGCGAGTGTCTCCCGGAGCGGCGCCCGGGCCACTTCCTGACGCCAGCCACGGCGGTGCAGCAGCGCCCCAGAAGCATCGGCCGAGATCGTCACCTCGTCGCGGAAGACCCGCACCACGAATCGCTGCACCTCGGGAAGCCGGGTCACGTCGCCCTCACGCGCCTCGGCCTCCGCAGCGGCACGCACCGCGCTGGTTGACCCGACGGCCACCGCGACGCTCCGCTCCAGCCGCTCGGCGATCCCGTCGTGGTGATAGAGGCGCGACTTCTTCGAGGTGACCCGGAAGTGCACGGCGGCACCGGGCGGCACCACCAGCGACCAGTCCAGCTGCGCCGCGTGTCGCTCCAGTTCGCCGAAGCTGCGGGCCCGGAACGCCGCCAGCCGCACCGTGACCCGGTTGGCGGTCCGGAGCTGCAGCAGCGCGTTCGCGAGCCCGCCCGGACCGGTGCCGAACGACACCCCACCCGGCTCGGTCTCGTCCACCGTGAGCCCCAGCCCGACCACCTCGGCGGCGAGCAACCCCTCCACGCCGGGGGCGGTGGAGGCAAAGCAGGCGAGCGGTGAAGGCAGGGACATGGGGGTAAATTACCGGCCCCCGACGGGAGAAGGCGAGGCTCGGCCCTCGGTTCTCCGCCCTCCGTCCTCTGTCCTCTGTCCTCCGTCCTCTGGAACGCTCCGATGTCCGCACCCGTCTCCGACTTCCTCCGCCATCACTTCCGCCACTTCAACGCCGCCGCGCTGATCGACGCCGCCGACGGCTACCGCGACCACCTCGCCGGTGGCGGCAAGATGATGGTGACGCTGGCTGGGGCGATGAGCACCGCCGAGCTCGGGCTGTCGCTGGCGGAGATGATCCGCCAGGACAAGGTGCAGATCATCACCTGCACCGGGGCGAACCTCGAGGAGGACATCTTCAACCTCGTGGCGCACGACTTCTACGAGCGGGTGCCCCACTACCGCGACCTGACGCCGGCCGATGAGCAGGCGCTGCTCGACCGCCACATGAACCGGGTCACCGACACCTGCATCCCCGAGATGGAGGCGATGCGGCGCCTGGAGGGCGCCGTGCTCGAGGAATGGGTGGCCGCCGATCAGGCCGGCGAGCGCTACTTCCCCCATGAGTTCTTCTATCGGGTGATTCAGAGCGGCAAGCTGGAGCAGCACTACCAGATCGACCCGAAGGACTCGTGGATGCTCGCCGCCTGCGAGAAGAACCTGCCGATCATCGTTCCCGGGTGGGAGGATTCCACGCTCGGCAACATGTTCGCGGGGCACTGCATCAGCGGCGACGTGAAGAACGTCCATACCGTGCGCACCGGGATCGAATACATGATCCAGCTCGCCGACTGGTACACCGTCAATGCGAACGGCCGCGGGGTGGGATTCTTCCAGATCGGTGGCGGCATCGCCGGGGACTTCCCGATCTGCGTGGTGCCGATGCTGCACCAGGACCTGCAGCGCGACGACATCCCGGTCTGGGCCTACTTCTGCCAGATCTCCGACAGCACCACCAGCTACGGCTCCTACTCCGGCGCAGTCCCCAACGAGAAGATCACCTGGGGCAAGCTCGCCGAAGACACGCCGAAGTTCATCATCGAGAGCGACGCCAGCATCGTGGCGCCGCTGGTCTTCGCGTTGGTGCTGGAACGATAGAGGATAGACGATAGACGTCTTCGACTCGGGCCTCACGGTGAAGTGCTGAGATCTCGTCGGAAACCAGCACTCACCCACGTCACTCGTCTATCGTCTATCGTCTATCGTCTATCGTCACACCTCGTCCTTCGCATCCACGTAGTATCCCATCTCGCGCAGCTTGCGCAGGTCCTCGGTGATCCCGTCGTGGTGGAGCTGACCGGCACGGAGCCGTAGCAGGTCCATCCGCAGCGTTTCCAGTGCCGCCATTGCCTCGACCGCGTGGGGATCATCCCGATCGATGGCCCGCGCCTCGAGGCGTGAAGCCAGGTCCGGCACCTCGGCCAGCAGCTGTTGGTCGGCCGCCGAAAGTGCCGCATAGAGCCCCTGTACCACGCTGCCGACCGCCAGCGCCGTCGGTTCGCCGCCCACCGGAGCGTCGGGAACCCGCCCCAGGCCGAGAGTCGCCGCCCTCCAGACCCAGCCGCCGAACCGGCTCCGCAGCACCCGTGCCCACCATGACCCCGTCATCCCCTTGAGTCGCGCCACCCGTGCCACGACGATCGCCGGCGTGAACAGCGAGACCGACAGTCCGACCATGCTCAGCACCCCGGAATCCGAGCGCGCCAGCATGACCATCCCCGCGATCGTCAGCGCCAGCCCGAGCGAGATCACCGCCTGCGGGCGTCTCGACCACGCCGGTCCGGTCACCGGGTCGGCAGTCCGGGCCTCCTCGGCCTCGACCGTGGCCACGGCGCGGAGTGCCGACGCGCGGCGATACCCGCGCGCCGCGAGCGTCCGGATTTCGCGCAGGTGCTCGATCAGCAATCCCAGCGACACCACCCCGCCAACCACACCCAGGACCCCGTAGATCACCACCTCGAACCCGAAGAAGGTGTTGAGGAACGCGTTGGTGAAGAGCGCGCCGAACCCGGCCGCGCCGGTCATGCCGAGCACCGGTCCGAGCTGGCGGCCGTGCTCGACGGCGTGCCGGCCGAATCGCTGCAGCGGGGCGGGGAGTGCCGGTGCCACGGCGCGGGCCGCACCGAGGGCACCGGTGAGTTCGTCCATCGAGTCCCAGCGTGCCTCTCGGTCGCGCAACACCGCGCGATCGATCGCGGCCGCGAATGAAGGCTGGACGTGGGATGCCAGCATCGCGACCGCTGGCGGGTCGTGGCGCGTCTGCGCCGCCACCAACGCGCCCCCTTCCTGGCCCTCGAACGGCCGTCGACCCGTCACGGCGTGAAAGAGGGTCACACCGAGCGAATAGATGTCGGCCCGGGCGTCGACCGGCTCGCCGATCGCCTGCTCAGGACTCATGTAGTGGAGTGTCCCATGTCCGGCTGCCGAATCGGAGCGGTCATCGTGTCGCGCGATGCCGAAGTCGGTCACCACGGCGCGATCGGTCCCCTCCTCGAGCAGGATGTTGTCGGGCTTCACGTCGCGATGGATCACTCCGCGCGCATGGGCGTGGGCGAGCGCCCAGCCCGCCTCCTGTGCGATCCGCAGCGCCTCGCCCGGCGCAAGCGCACCATGGCGACGGAGCCGGTCGCCAAGCGACTCGCCCGCGACGTACCCCATCGCGAACCACACCACCTGGCCATCGGCCTCCACGGCGTGGATCGGCACGATGTGCGGATGCGCCAGCCCGGCCGCAGTGCGGGCCTCGCGCAGGAAGCGCTCGCGATTGCCCTCGTCGCGCGCCAACGCCGGCGGCAGCATCTTGATCGCCACCAACCGATCGAGCGCCACCTCGCGTGCCAGGAACACCACCCCCATCCCCCCACGCCCCAGCTCGCGCACCAACGAGTACCGACCCGCCAAGGCGGTCTGCAGCGCAAGGAACTCCGGCGAAATCGGCGGATCGGTGGCCATCAGATTCCAATGTGAAACGTTGGGAGCCCTACGGGAGCGCTGGACGACGGTTTCAGGGCGACAGGCGACAGGCGACAGGCGACAGGCGAGGTGCGCATAAGGATCGCCTGCCACTCGTCGCTTGTCGCCCGTCGCCCGTCGCCTGTCGCCCTACTCCGGTGGCCTCGGGACGCCCGGCGGCCTCAGCTTGCGCAGCGAGTCGAGCTGATGCTGCTGTTCGGTGGAGAAGACCCGGAAGCGGCCGAGGTCGAGATTCCACTCCTGCCCCCGCTCCACCCGGCGCAGTGTCTCGAGCGTCGAGAGCGCGTCGCGCACCGTTCCGGAGTAGCCGCTGCGGCCGCTGCTCAGCGCAAACGGCTGGCTCGCCACCACGTTGTACCCGAAGCTCGATCCGGGAGCGGTATTGCGGACCGCGATCCGCACCACCGCCGAGTCCTTTCCGGCCGGCATCGTCCCGACGGTCACCAGCACCTCGGCCGGGAGCGCGCCCTCGTTGAGCGGCTCGGCAGGCGCGGTGACCACCTCCCAACCACGACTCCGTTCCAGTCGCGACCCGATCTCGGTGGCCACCGATTCGCTGATCGCCATCAGGCTCTGGTCGCCGTTCCGCGATGGCGAGGCGATCACCAGCACCGAGCGTGACTCCCCCTCGGGCATCGTCGGTCGGCCCACCGAGGCGCCACCGCGGGCGATCGAGCGCTCGGCCATCGCCTGGGCCGCCGCCGTCCGGACCGAGATTTCGGAGAGCTTCTCCCGAACCAGCGAGTCGGCGATCGAGAGTTGGCGCTCGAGGGTGAGACTGCCACCGGTGGGATGCGGAGCGGCAGGCGGCTGTGCCTTGGCGGCGGCCGGGTCGATCCGTTCGAGTTCGTCGCGTAGCGCCGCCGCGATCGCCAGCGAGTCGGCCCGGGTGAGCGGCTTGCTCGGCGCACCCAGGGCCGAGCCGGTGGTGGTATCGCTGCCGCCCACCGGCACCGCGACCGTCTCAGGGACCGCCGGCATTACGGCACGGCGTCCCGGACCGGCAAACCAGATCCCGGCACCCACCAGCACCACCACGGCGAGTGCACCAATTCCCAACGGCACCATCGAGGCTCGGCGGGCCGTCGCCGTGGCGGCCGCGGTCGAGTCACGGTGGACATCGGCGGCCAACGCGCCGCTGATCCGATCGAGCTCGGCGAGCACCTCCCGGGCGGTCTGGGGTCGCTGCTCCGGGCTCTTGGCAAGGCAGCGCTCCACCAACGACGAGAACGCCGCTGGCACACCTGGCCGAACGGTGCTGAGCGGATCGGGAGTCCGGGTGAGCTGGGCGGCCATGGTGGCGGTGGGCGAAGGCGAGGTGAACGGTGACGCCCCGGTGAGCAGCTCGTAGGCCAGCAATCCCACGGCGTACAGATCGACCCGGTGGTCGGCCGACGGGTCGGCCGCCAGCTGCTCTGGCGCCATGTAGGCAGGCGTGCCGATCGCCATCCCCGAGGTGGTGTGTCCCGCCACACCGGTCAGCGGCAGCGACGCCCCGAGCGCCTTGGCGACTCCGAAGTCGGTCACCAGGGCGTGACTGCCATCGGAGAGGATATTGGCGGGCTTGATGTCGCGGTGGATCACCCCCCGGGAATGGGCGTAGGCCAGGGCCTCGACCACGTCGCGGAGGAGGCGGACGACCTCGCTCACCGGCAGCGGTCCTTCGCGCTCGACCCGGGCCTTGAGCGACTCCCCCGGGATGTAGGGCATCGTGAACCAGAGCAGCTCACCGGCCTCGCCGGCGTGGAGCAGTGGCACGATGTACGGGTGGGAGATCTGGGCGGCGAGCTGGATCTCGCGCCGGAACCGCTGCCGGTTGATCCCCGCCGCGAGCTCGGGCGGCAGGACCTTGATGACCACCTCCCGACCCAGGGCGTGCTCCCGTGCCACGAACACCCGGCTCATGCCGCCGCCGGTGAGTTCGCGCTCGATCAGGTAGGCATTGCCCAGCGCCGTCTTGAGGTCGTCGAGAAGCTTGTCGGTCACGCCACCCAGCCGTGGGGTCGGGAAGATTCGGTCAGCATGGCAAATATACGGGCCGGCCTGGCGAAAGGATGAAGCGACTAGGCCAGGAACCGATCATCCGCCGCGCGCTCCTCCGGCTGGATCGGCCGGGTGCCGAGCAGTCGGCTGATCCTGCCGCGGTGCCGGGCCACCCAACAATAGAGCCCATCTCGAACCGGGCGGGGAATCACCACCCCCATCCGAAGGAGATGCCATCCCCGGCCGAGTCGTCGCACGATCCGGAGGACCGCATCACTGCGCAGGTAGGCCACGCCGTCATCGATCACCACCACCGAACCTGCTCCGTCGGCCAGGCGGTGCTCGGCGAGCAGGCGCCCCGCAACCGGTCCGTCGAGGGGCGCAAAGCGGAACTGTCGCTCGCTGTCGTGACGCAGTACCAGGCGCACCGACCAGCCGCAGAAGCCGCAGCCGCCGTCGTACAACACGATTGGTGTAGTTTTCACCTGTGCCCCCACCAGCGAGACCACCGATGACTCGGCCCCGGTTGCTTCCCCTCTTGCTTGCTGCCCTGACGATCGCCGGCGGCCGTGTTCTCGGTGCCCAGGAGCCCGACGGCGCGCTTCCCGACGGGTGGCAACTTCGGCCCGACCAGGGGCACGATACACCCGAGGGCTTCTCGTTTCGGACCATGGCGCCCGGCTGGCATCTCACCACCGGCGACTTCTCCGGCATCCTCTTCCGGACCGGGACCGTCGCCGGCGGGACCTATGAGGCGCTGATGACCGTCCATCTCTTCGCCACCACGCCCCAGCGGCTCGAGGGCTTCGGGCTCTTCGTGGGTGGCGACCACCTGACCGATGCGGCACAGCGGTACACCTACTTCCTGATTCGCGCGGACGGCAAGTTCCTGATCAAGATCCGCGATGGTGATCGCACCCGCAACGTCGCCGACTGGACCGCGAGCCCCGCCATCCACCGCCTGCCGCCAGGTGCCGACTCGACCACCTCGGTGAAGAACGTCCTGGACATTCGCGTCACCCCCAGCGCCGTGACATTCCTGATCAATGGCGAGCGCGTCTTCCGGCGCCCGCGGGGCGACTTCCCGCTCGAGGGCATCGTCGGGATGCGCGCGAACCATCGCCTCAACCTGCACGTGGCCTCCCTCGACATCGCCACCCCCGCGGAGCCCGCACGATGATCCGACGTCTCGCCCTGCTGCTGCTCCCGCTGTTGGCCACCGCCTGCGGCGGTACCGGTCCGAGTGACAACGGGGGGGTCGCCAGCGTGGTGATCGACGGTGACCCCTCGCTGACCCTGGTCGTGGCCGACACCCACCAGCTCACGGCCACCCCGCGCGATGCCAACGGGGCGCCGGTCACTGGCGCGGCGCTCGTCTGGTCGAGTAGCGCCACCGCCGTGGCCACCGTGACCACCGGCGGACTGGTCACGGCGGTGGCGCCGGGCACCGCGCGCCTGGTCGCCACGAGCGGCAGCCGCGCCGACACCGTCGCGGTCACGGTGGTTGTCAGCGGCGTCGCCAACGTGATCGTGAGCATCTCGCGGGCATTGCTCAAGGTGAGCGACACCGTGCGTGCGACCGCGAAGGCAGTCGACGCCACCGGCAAGGAGGTCACCGGGCGTCCGGTGACCTGGCACTCGAGCAATGGTACTGCGGCGGTCGTGACGCCATTCGGCCTGGTGCTCGGCGTCTCGCCAGCCAATCCGGTCACCATTTCGGCCACCATCGACGGGCACACCGGGTCGACCACCATCGCGATCATCAAGTCCGAGATCGGCATGGTCGTCGTCTCGCCTGACACCGCCATCCTGGCGCCCGGCGGCACCGTGCAGATGCAGGTCAGCGTCACCGACGAGTTCGGCTACGACGCCTCCGATCGCGATGTCACCTGGTCGTCGTTCAATCCGCCGGCCGCCACCGTCGACCAGGATGGCAAGGTCACGGCCGTGGCCCTCGGCGAGTCGACGATCAGCGCGACCGTCGACGGCGTGATTGGGCAGGGACTGATCCGTGTGCTGCAGGTCGACAACGACAAGTACCGGATCGAGGTCACCAATTATCTGGTCTATCCGATCGAGATTTTCGAGAACGGCAACAGCGTGGGACAGGTGGGTGCCCTGAACACCGGGACCATCAACCGGCCGCTGCGGGCCTCGTTCCAATTCAGCTGGGCCGTCGTCCGACCCTCGGGCCGCGGCGAGCCGATCGGGGAAAGCCAGGCGCCGATCGCCAACCCCACCGGCACGATTCACTTCGACGTCGACAATGTCCTCGACGACGGCAGGGTCTTCTTCACCCCGATCATCAGGAATCTCGATCCCGACAAGGCACTCCTCGACGTGCTGCCGAAGCAGGAGGCGAGCATCTGTCAGTGCGCCGTGTCGCCGTCGGTCAGCGAGAATCGCGACCAGGGCTACTGGTTGCTGAACGTGACCTCGGTGCTCCAGTTCTACGCCGCAACCGATATCACGCTCGCCAACCCCCTCGTGATCGTCCCGGTGCCGGCGGCGAGCGTCGAGGCCCGCTCGGGAATCTTCCGGTACACCCTCACCGGACTTCCCTGAGGAGGGGAGCTACTCGCGGTAGCCGCTGGCGCGGGCCACCAGGTTCGAGACCACGAAGACGGCCACGAAGAAGCCGAGGAGCAGCACGATGTAGGAAAATTCCGGCAGGGAATGCATGGCGGAACCGTTGGCAAGGGTCGGCACAGAATCTAATACGATAGACGATAGACGATAGACGATAGAGGATAGACGTCTGGAAGGTCGGGCTCCGGAGCCCCGGGGGACGGATTGGCGCCTGGCCGTCAGGAGCGTCTATCGTCTATCGTCTATCCTCTCTCGTCTATCGTCTCTCGTCAGCGCTCCCTCCCGACCCCGGTCGATCACCGTCCAGCAGCAGAGTGCCGCATAGGTGGCGTGACCTGCAACCAGGCGACGGCGCCCTGGCGGCTTCATCCGGGGAAAGAGCCGCCGCATCACCCGCTGGACCCCTGCATCGCCCTCGGGCCAGATGTCGGCATGCCCGAACCCGAAGATCGCCAGCATCTCGGCGCTCCAGCGCCCGAATCCCCTGAGCGCCATGATCTCCGTCAGCAGCGGCTCCGCCTCGAGTCGGCCCCAGCGCGCTCGGGGGTCACCTTCCGCTTCGAGGTAGCGACCGAGCGCACCGATCGCCTTGCGCTTGGCGCGTGAGAGCCCGTGGCACGACGGGTCGTCATCGGGGGTGGCCATGGCCCAGCCGAGGATCCCCTCCACCGACCCGTGGGCGGCGATCAGGCGCTCGTTGATCGATCGTGCCGCCGCGGTACTCAACAGCTGTGACACCACAGTGCGTACCGCGAGATGGGCGAGCGGGCGCGGATCGGGAATCGTCCGCGGAATCGGGTGGGCCAGCGCGACCAGCCGTGCCAACCGCGGATCGCGGGCGGCCAGTTCACGACGGGCCACCCTCCAACGATCACGCGGTGGCGAGGCGGGCCCACCGAGTCGAGTGCGGTCGACCATCGGCGAGCCTCAGAACACCAGCCCTTCCGCGGGACCGCACGTCGTGGTCGAGCCGCGGAAGGTGAACGCCGCCGAGTCGCCCTTGTTCCACCATGCCGTCGACGCGTCGTCGTTGGCATACCGCGCTCCCGATGCCGACTCACGCTGCGGCAGGATCATGCCGGTGTCCTGGGTCGAGACCACGACCCTGGGGTTGGCACCGATGTAGTAGTTGACGTGGACTTCCACCGCATTGGCGCAGCGCAGGTCGGCGGACGCCACCAGAGTGTCGGGGTGCGGCGTGGTGAGTGCCGGTCGACCGACACTCGTATCGGCCGGCGCCTCGACGGCGGGCGAATCGGTCCCGGAACCGCAACCAACCAGCAGCAGGAGCAGGGCCAGGCATCGGGCGTCGTGCATCGATCATCCGTGGGTTGGGTGGGAGAGATATCCTAACGCGGTGCGACTCCGCCCGCATCCCGCTCATCATACGGGCATGCGTAATCGCATCTTCTCGCTCGTCCTGCTTCTGGTTCCGGCGGCGCCCGCCGCGGGCCAGGCCGCCGACACCGCGGCAATGACCCGGGCGGAAGGCCTGCTCGACCGGGCCTGTGCCGCCGACCATGACAACACCTGGCACGCATCGCTCTGCGGCCCGCTGCTCCTCGGCCACTGGGGGGCGCAGGGGGTCACCGCCTCCCGCCAGGCTGCCACGGGCGGCTTCACGCAAGCAGGGCGGTGGTGGCAGGGTACCCTGGCCGACGGCCAGTACCCGGCCAACACTGCGATCACCCTCGGCGGCACCCCGTGGTCGATGGTGGTGCTGCCGCTTCCCGAGAGTGACGCCGCTGCGACCACCCTCCTCGTTCACGAACAGTTTCATCGGGTCCAGGACCAGCTCGGCCTGCCGGCAACCAATCCGCGCAACGATCACCTCGACGACCCGGCGGCCCGACGCTGGCTTCGCCTGGAATGGCGCGCGCTGGCCCGGGCGATCGCCGACTCCGGCGCCGCGTCGTGCCGCGATGCGGGCGACGCACTGGCCTTCCGCGCCGCGCGACACCAGGCCTTCCCGGGCAGCGACAGCACCGAGGCGCAGCTCGAGCGGAACGAGGGCTACGCCGAATACACCGGCCAACGGCTCGCCGCCCTCGTCTTCCCCGGTGGTGACAAGCGCCTGATCGATCACCTCGCGCGGGCCGAGGCGACGCCGTCATACGTCCGCTCATTCGCCTATGCCACCGGTCCGGCGTACGGCTTCCTGCTCGACCGGTTCGATCCGGCGTGGCGCACCGCCGTGACCCGCTCGGTCACCCCGGCCACCCTCCTCGCGAGCCGACTGGGCTGTCGCAGTGATCCGGCCACTCCCGCCGCGCGGACCGACCGTTACGGGGGCCAGCAGCTCGCCGCTGACGAACGCCACCGCGCCGATTCACTCGCGACCATCCGCGCCGATTACGTTCGCCGCCTGGTCGACGGACCGGTCTTCGAGACGCCGCCGGGCCCCCTCGACTTCACCTTCGATCCCAACACCATCTTCCCGCTGGGGGAACATGGTGTGGTCTACCCGACCGGCAGCACCTATTCAGGTCCGTGGGGCACCCTCCAGGTCACCGCCGGCGGTGCGCTGGTGAGCTCCGATTTCCAGCGGGTCCGCGTCGCCCTGCCGGGCGATGGCGTGTCCAAGTGGACCCTGACCCCGGCCGAGGGTTGGGAAGTGGTCCGGGATTCCACCGGAATGCGGCTGGTCAAGCGCTAGTCGACGGCCGGTCGCGGTCGACCAGCTATCCCGTTGCGCAGCAATACCTTGCGCGCATCTTCGGCGGCGATTTGCATCCTGCATGTGCCGCGGATCGCCCGACACCCGTCCCTCCCACTGGTCACCGACGCCCATCCGGGGTGTCGGCCGGGCCGCCTTCCCCCGGGCCGCCCTCACTCCAGCCGGAGGTTGCATGCGTCAGCTCCTGATCCGGGTGACCAGCGCCGTCGTCACCCTGGCCCTCGTGGCCACCACGGCGGTCCACGCACAGACCAACCGGGCGCACATCGGCCCGAGAATCGGATACAACTTCGACGCCGATGCCGTCACGCTCGGCGGGCAGCTCTCGTTCCCGATCGACCACCACCTCGAGTTCTACCCTTCGGCCGACATCCATCTCGTCGACGAGGGCTCGGCATTCGGGGTGAACTTCGACTTCAAGTACCGGCTGCCGGCTCGCACCGCCCGCTGGCTCTACGTCGGTGGTGGACTCGGCGTCCTGTCGCGATCGATCGGCGACAACGACCACACCGACACCGGACTCAACCTGTTGATGGGCGCCGAGTCGCTCCGTGGCCGGGTCCACCCGTTCATGGAGGGCAGGGTGTTCATCAGTCACGGGTCCACGGCGCAAGTGCTCGGCGGACTCAACTTCACGCTCTGACGATAGACGATAGACGATAGACGTGTCACGGCTCGGGGCCGGCATCGACGATCGATGCCGGCCCCGCAGTCGTCTCTCGTCTATCGTCTATCGTCTATCGTCTATCGTTATCGTTTGGCCGGCTGTCCCGGCGCCGGCGTCGTCTGCGCGATGAAGTCGCGGATATCCTGGTTTGCCTTGGCGAGGTCGGGCTTGCGCAGGTACATCATGTGGCCCGACCGATAGCCGATGAACCGCATCCGGTCCTGGAAGCGGCCGGCCGGGTCGATGTTCCACATGCTGTACTTGGCGTCGAAGTAGGGCGTGCCGCCGTCGAAGAACCCCGACTGCACCATCAGGTTGAGGTAGGGATTCTCCGCCATCGCCTGCTGCAGCTGGGCGCCAGTCCGCTCGCCCTGCCGATTCCACGGGTTCACCGGGCCGAAGAGCCAGTACTCGAGGTCGGTCTTCCAGCCGAGTTCCTGTCGCAGGTAGTAGTTGATCGCCGGGGCGAACGCGTGGTTCCAGGCCGTGAGCGCCGGATCGAAGTCCGGCGAGGTCCCGGCGTCCTCGCGGTCGAGACCGCGATAGCGGGAATCGAGCCGGCCGATCGTCAGCCCCTGGTCACGCAACAACTCCTTCCAGAAGAACGAGGTCGGCACCGCGAGGTTGTATTGCTTGACGGCACCCACATCGAGGCCGGAGTAGAGCGCGTACTGGGCCGCGAGCTGGTCTCGCTGTGCCGCCGGTAGCGACCCGCCGCGGGCGAGCGCCGGGATCAGGGTGCTCACCGTCCACTGCTCCACCTCGGGGAGCAGCTGGTCGAGATCGCGTCCCTGCAGTGAGGGGTCGAGCGCCTTGTGATACCACGCCGTGGCGGTGTAGTAGGGCAGCGTCAGCGCGTCGCCGACCGGGCCGTCCCGGTTCACGCCGAGGTCGGTCGGCGACACCAGCATCACGCCGTTGAAGTACATCCAGTGGTTTCCCTGCAGCGCGCCGACCAGCCCGGCCACCCTGGTGGTGCCGTACGACTCGCCGATCAGGTACTTGGGGCTGGTCCACCGTTCGTGCCGCGTGACCCAGGCGGTGACCCAGTTCGAGAGGTACCGGATATCCTCGTTCACCCCGAAGAACTGGTCGCGCTTCGCGTCGCCGATGATCCGCGAGAAGCCGGTATTGACCGGATCCACGTACACGATGTCCGCCACATCGAGGATCGAGTTGGGGTTGTCCTGCACCCCGTACGGCTGCACCGGATAGCCCTCGTCGTCGATCCGCAGGATCTTGGGCCCGGTGTAGGCGATGTGCATCCAGAGCGATGCCGAACCGGGTCCGCCGTTGAACGAGATCACGAGCGGCCGGGTCGCGGCGTCGCCGGTTCCCTGGCGTCGGTAGTAGGTGTAGAACATCGACGCGACCGGGGCGTTGTCGTTGTCCCACACCGGTTGGGTACCCACCATCACGTCGTACTTGACGGGTTGCCCCTTGATTGTCACCTGGAGGTCGCGACGGGTGACTTCGGTGTCGGCGACGACCTTGATCGCGTCAGCGCCCGGGGCCGATGTGGCCTTGGCCGGCGCCGATGGCGAACCACCGCCGGCCGGCGCGGGGCGCTGGGCAGCGAGCGGGGAGGCGGCGAGGAGGACGACGAGGAGGAGACGAAGCGAGGTGGGCATCGGCAGGTCGTGGTGACGAGGAGTCGAGGAGGGTGAGTGATCGCCCGACCGAACGTACCAGCCGATCAGCCGATCGGGAACCCCGACAGGAAGGGGTGAGTCGCGAGCCGTGACCCACCCCCGACCCGACGTCGCAAGCGCAGGCTATTTCCGCTTGCGCATGCCGGCCACCCCGACCGCGACGGCTGCGGCCGTTGCGGCGGCACCGGCAGCGATCTTGGCTCCCCGGCTCATCTTCGTGCCCTTGATCGCCTTCCGGGCGCGGGCAACCTGCTTCGAGGCGCTCGCCGCGGCTGACTTGGCCGACTTCCGGATCGAGGCGCCAGCCGCCTTGGCCCGGGACGTCGCCGTCTTCTTGGCCTTCGTGGTGGTCGTTCGGGCCTTCTTGACGGCCGTCTTGGCGACTTTCGCCGACTTCTTGGCGGCCCGCTTCGTGGACTTCCCTGCTGCCGTGGTGGACTTCTTCGCCGCCTTCTTCGCGGTCTTCGTGGTCGACTTCTTCGCGGTGGCCATGCCATCTCCGGACGGTCGTGGGTGGATTGCAAATGCGAGAGAATCCTACCATCCCCGATGCGGAATCAGCCACTCGAGATCGGCGACCGGCAGCCCACCACCAACCTCCGCGACCTGCCCTAGCCAGTCGCCTGGAGCCATTCCCGCAGCCCCGGCCATGCCTCGGAATTGTACGCGGCGATCGTCCGGAGGTAGTGCCGCGCAGGATCCCCGTGATCCGCAAGCAGTTGCACGGCCGCTTTCCGCACCGTGGCCTCGTCGGCGAGCGGTTCGCTCGATTCCTCATCGATCGAACCGTTGCTGTGCTTCACCCCGCAGGCATCGAGGAAGGCAACCTGCAGCCCCGGCTCCAGTTCCACGTAGAGCAGTTGCAGCAACCGGAGCTCGTCGCCGAATGTCTCCAGGTTGCGGCGCACCACCTCGCGCGCCAGTTGCGCTGGCGGCCACTTGCGCAGCGTCTCCGGCCGGAACCCGCCGCCCTTGCCGATGATGCCCTGGATGAACACCTGCCGCGCCGACCGGTCGGCCGTGAGTTCATGAGTCACCAGCCTCAGCCGGGTCTCGAGCGGGAGCGAGCGATAGGGAGAGGCGTCGGCCATGGGCAAGATCCAGAGAGGGCGGGAGGGAGTGTCCGAGATCCGCGATAGGAGATCGGAATCAATCGGAGATCCGTCGAGAATATAGAGGAAGGCGGATTGCGCGGCGCAGCTCTCGGATCTCGGGTCTCGGATCTCGTCAACCCTGCCCCCGGCCGCTACCATACAAGGCATGCTCACCTACATCCTGCTGACCCTCCTGCTGGTGGTCGTGGTCTGGCTCGCCTGGACCTGGAACCGGCTGGTGGCCCTGCGCGCCGCCATCAAGGCGGCCTGGGCCTCGGTCGACGCACTGCTCAAGCGCCGCGCCGAGCTGATTCCCAACCTGGTCGCCGTGGTCAAGGGCTACATGGACTACGAGGCCGACACCCTCAAGCAGGTGACCCACGCGCGCACCTCCGCCCAGGCAGCGGCGGAGATGCCTGGCGACGTCGCGGCCCGGGCCCGTGCCGAGCAGCTGCTCACCGGCAGTGTGCGCCACCTGCTCGCCCTGGTCGAGAGCTACCCCGACCTCAAGGCCAACCAGACGATCCTCAAGTTCCAGGACCAGCTCACCGAGACCGAGGATGATATCGCGTCGGCCCGGCGCTACTACAACGCCGTGGTCCGCGACTACAACATCCTCCGGGAGACCTTCCCGACCATGCTGGTGGCCGGCACCTTCGGTTTCCGGGAGGCGGTCTACTTCGAGATCGCCGACGACGACCGGGCCCTGCCCACCTCGAAGCTGGGGGAGCAATGAACCACGGCGACGCGGCTGCACCGCCCAACACACGACGGCTCCTGGCCCTCCTCGCGATCGGCCTGCTGCAGGTCGCGGGCACCGGCGCCCTCGCCGCCCAGGACACCGGCTGGACCATCACCGACTTCCAGTCGAGCTACACCGTCCGCACCGACCGGAAGATCGACGTGACCGAGCGGATCGATGTCGACTTCGGCGCGTTGCAGCGACACGGGATCTACCGCGAGATCCCGATCAAGTACCGCAAGCTGGTGAGCGACCAGGTGCCGATCACCGCCGGCACCGAGAAGTTCGACCTCGACCTCCTCGGCGTGACCGATGGCGAGGGACGCACACTCCAGACCTCGGTCACCCGCGGCGACCGGGTCCGGATCCGGATCGGCGACCCCGATGTCGAGGTGACCGGGCGGCAGGTCTACGTGATTCGCTACCGCCTCGATCGCGGCATCGGCTTCTTCGACGACCACGACGAGCTCTACTGGCAGGTGACCGGCACCGAGTGGCCGGTGCCGATCCTCCACGCCTCGGCGCTGGTCCAGATTCCGCTCCGCGAGGGGAGCGACACCGCCGGCTATGGCGCCTGGTGCTACGCCGGCTGGTACGACGCCAATGACCAGGGACGCTGCACCGCACGGATGACCGCGCCCGGCGAGTACCACTACGAGGTGGGCCGGCTCGAACCCGGCGAGGGACTCACCCTCGTCGCCTCGTTTCCCAAGGGGATCATCCCGCCCGAGACCGCCGCCGAGAAGACCGCCCGGGCCGTGG
This sequence comes from uncultured Gemmatimonadales bacterium, assembly GCA_963847895.1. Lineage (GTDB taxonomy): Bacteria > Gemmatimonadota > Gemmatimonadetes > Gemmatimonadales > GWC2-71-9 > Palsa-1233. The sequence goes on along the minus strand of CAWKBO010000009.1, from coordinate 49,738 downwards.
GATTCTGGTGGCCGGCCGGGCTTCCGCTGCTGGTCTTCGGCCTGATGCTCAGCACCTGGTGGCGCCGCGGCCGCGAGCCCGACGCCGGCAGCATCATGCCCCGCTGGCGCGAGCCCGAGGGGCTCCGTCCCGGGGTCGCGGGCACACTGATCGACCAGCGCGCCGACATGGCCGACATCGTGGCCACGCTGCTCGACCTCGCGGTGCGCGGCTATCTCGTCATCAAGGAGGTCAAGCCCGACGGCCTCCTCGGCCAGCTCGACGAGCACTCCTTCATCGGCAAGGCACTGCACTCCCTCGGCCTCACCCACACCGACTGGGAGCTCGAGCGAACCGAGAAGCCCGACAGCGATCTCGCCCGCTACGAGCGCGAGGTGCTCGATGGCGTGCTCGAGGGGCGCGGCTCTCGCCGCATGAGCGACATGACCAACCACTTCTACACGCACATCCCCGGCATCGACCGGGCGATGTACGATGAGGTCGTGGTCCAGGGGTTGTTCGAGAAGAGTCCCGATGGCGTCCGCAAGCGCTGGGCACTGATCGGGGGCCTGGCGATGGTGGCGGGAGTGGCGATCGGGGTGGTGCTCGCCAGGCCGGTCCTCGCCGTCGGTGCCGGGTTGTCGGGCCTCATCATCCTTGGCTTCGCCAGTGCGATGCCGGTGATGACGCGCGAGGGGACCAAGCGCTGGGCCGAGCTCAAGGGGCTCGAGGAATACATCAAGCGCGCCGAGAAGCTCGAACTGGAGATGCACCAGGGGCCGACCAAGGACGTCAAGCTGTTCGAGACGCTGCTCCCCTACGCCGTGGCACTCGACGTGAGCGAGATCTGGGTCAAGCAGTTCGCCCCGATCCTTGCCTCCACCCCGCCCACCTGGTACGTCGGCAATCCGATGACCGGCTTCAGCGCCAACCACTTCCAGCAGAGTCTCACCAGCTTCCAGTCGGCCGCGACCCGGACAATGGGGTCGTCACCCGGATCGAGTAGCGGGAGCGGGGGGGGCGGCAGTGTCGGTGGTGGCGGCGGCGGTGGCGGCGGCGGGAGCTGGTAGCAGGTCGGAGGGCGGAGGGCGGAACGACGGAGGACGGAGGGAGAACGGAGCGTGACTCCACTCCCCCTCTGTCGTTCCGTCCTCCGTCGTTCCGTCCTCTGTCGTTCCGTCCTCCGTCGTTCCGTCCTCCGGTTCTAGTACCCCACCACCGCCAGCACTTCGAGCCGGAATTCCCCTTCGTGCCCGTCGGCCAGCGTGAAGCCGATCGAGGAGATCGCGTCGGGAAATCCCACCGACGCCGGACCGGTGCCGTTGGTGGTCGGTCGGAACGCCCCGAACGGCAGCCGGACCTCGCTCATCACCCCCGGCACGGTCTCGAAGACCGCCGTCCAGGTCTCCGATGCGCCGCCGCTGGGGGTCACGCGCAGGTCGCAGTGGTACTCGCGGCCATCGCCGCGGACCATCAGGCCGATGCCGTTGAGTGATGTGAGGGGGGAGAGCAGCGACTTGGAGCGCACCGAGGTGGAGTTGGCGCCGTCGGTCTCGAACTCGCCGTGAAGCACCAGGTGGTCGTCCTCGAAGTCCACGGCGCCGTGGGTGTGACTGCCGGTCACTTCTTCGTTGACGACCACCCAGTGGTCCGGATCGGACGGCTCCAGCTCCGCGAGCGGGACGGTGCTCATTGGGACCTCACCGATAGGGTTTGACTGGCCTCACGCCGGTGGGTGGAGGAGGGACTTGGCAATAGTACGGCTCGCGGACGAGGGGCGGAAGCCCGAGGCGACAGGCGACCGACGATGGCTACTCATGTCGCGTGTCGCCTGTCGCGTGTCGCGTCAGTTCTCGGTCGCCGTCAGTTCCGCGATCCGCCGCTTGACCTGCTCCACGGTCGGCTGGAGCGCCGGCTCGGCGGCCTGCCACTGCTGCACGAAGGCCCCGTACTGCTCCAGCGCCTTCTGCTTCTCGCCCGCCGCGTCGTAGAGTTCACCCAGCCGCTTGCGGACCCCCGCCAGCCGGCCCGGGTCGCCCGAGATGCCGATGTAGATGGAGTTCCGGTTGACGACGGGGATTGCCTCGTACCGTTCCAGGTACGCGCGGGTGGAATCGTCCTGGTGCATCGCATCGAACGCCCGGGCCATTCCCTCAAGGGCGCACGGCCCACATAGCGTGCGGTGTTGGGCGATTCGCTCGACCGCGACACGGAACTTCGCGATCGCCCCCTGCGCATCACCCCGCGCCAGCGCGATCTCGCCCTCGGCGATCGCGACGCGCGAGATCATCGCATCGCTGGCCGCGGCCTCGGGCCAGTCACGCCGGAACGCGGCAAGCAGCCCCGCCGCCTTGTCGGGCGCCCCGCCGCGGGCATACAGGGTGATGACGTCGAACCAGGGTCGGTCGGCCGGAGCGGCGTTCCGCCACTCGGCACTCGACACCATGCGATCGAGGGCTGCCACACCATCGGCGGGATCGGTCCCGAACAGGATCTTGCCGAATGCCGACCCAATGCCGGGAATGGCGTTCCCGTAGTCCCGAGTCTGGGCCAACGAGTCCTCCCGCGCCGCCAGGGCTGCCCCCGCAGCCGGCTGCCCGGCCAGGTACGCCGTTCCAGCACCCATCCGGAGTCCGTACATCCTGTCGGAGACCCCGCTCGACGAGGCCAGTTGCCTGCTGAACTCGGCCGCCTGGGGGAGGTTGTTGTTGCTCCACGCGAGCGCGGTGGCAAAGAGGAGAAATCCCGCTGTCGTGGTGTCGGTCCCCGGCGCTGTCCGGACCGAGTCGAGCATCGCGGTCGCCGCATCGAGTCGGCCGGTGGCCGCCAGGGCGAGCACCAGTTTCATCTGGTTGGCCAGGCCAGGTTGAAGGCGGAGCTGTGCCCGGACAAGGGCCAGCGCCGAGTCGTCCCGACCGGCCTCCTGGAGGTTCAGCGCCAGGTTGTTGAGCACGATCAGGTTGGTCGAGTCGAGCTTGAGGACCTGGCGATACTCCTCGATCGCCCTCGGACGATCCCAGCCCGTCACATGGTTGTCGTGATACGTGGCCTGCACCACCAGTCGCTCCAGCGGTGGCAGCTTGTCGCTGTACCGCATCGCCATCTCGAACGCCGAGTCGACCGCCGCGGTGGATCCGTTGGCGTTGTTGATGGCGACCCCGAGCTTGCGCCACGCCAGGGCAAACGTCGAGTCCTCGGCCAGGGCCTGGCGGGAGAGCGTGATGGCCTTGTCATAGTCGGTCTCGATGTCGTTGGCCCGCGCCGCCTCGCTGTAGAGCCGGAGCGCCTCGAGCGACGAGGTGGTCGCCCGCTCCAGCGGCACGGTGTTGGCGACGCTCTTGAGCGACTCGCCGATCTTGCTGCGCAGCTTGCGCGTCAGGTCGTCGACCACCGTGAGCAGGTCGGTCGGTGCGTCGGCCGTCCCCTGGAACGATGCGAGCGTGGCGCCGTTATCGGCCTTGCGGAGCTCCAGTGACACCAGGAAGCCGCTGCCGGCGGGCACCAGCTTGCCGCCGAGGATTGCCTTGGCGCCGCGCCGCTGGGCGACCTCGCGTGCGATCGAGTCGGTCACCGCGACTTCGGCCGGGAGCCGCATCTCCGTGAGGGTGGCGGCCACGTCGGTCGCCGGCACCAGCTTGACCGCGTTCGACTGGCCCATCGCCGAGCGCACCGCCTCGGCCAGGATCGGGACATAGGTCGAGTCCTGGGTGGTGAAGTCGGCCAGCACGATCTTGTCCTGGGCAGTGAGCGAGCCGGTGGCGAAGAGACTCGCCGCGGGCCCGATCCCCATCGCGCGGGTCACCATGAAGGCGGTGATCAGCACCACGAAGCCGCCCATCGCGATCAGCCCGCCCCGCATCGTTCGCCGGAAGGAGAGATGCCGGTTGGCCCTGATCGCGATCGTCGCCATCGTCCCCGACGGCGGCCGCGGCACGGAGGAACCACCGGGGGTCAGCGTCGGCGTTGCCGTGGCCGCCTTCCGGGCCATCCACTTGGCCCAGCCCGTCACCAGCAGCACCGGCAGCCCCAGCAGCATCACCCCCACGGCACCCATCACGGTCCAGCTCGGCAGGCCGATCCCCACCACCGCCGCCTTGGCAAGGATCCACACCGCGCCGAGCGCCAGCAGGTAGATCACCAGTGCACGGGCGAAGCGCCCCTTGGGCGTGAGCGCCGTGGTCGGACTCGAGGTCGTCGCCGCCTGGTCGAGGAGCTGCACCACCTCCTCGGCTGAGCCGAGCCGGTCGGCGGGATCCTTCTCCAGCAGTCGCGCCACCAGCAGCGCCAGTGCCGGCGGGCAGTCGGGCCGGACCGACTCCACCGGCCTCGGGATCTCGCTCAGGTGCGCCGCGAGCATCCGCTGCGGCGGATGGTCGGCGAACGGCGACTTGCCCGTCAGCAGCTCGAACGCCATGCAACCGAGCGCGTAGAGATCGACCCGGTGATCGATGTTGGGATCGCCGGCCACCTGCTCGGGGGCCATGTAGGCCGGCGTGCCGATCGAGGTGCCCACGCTGGTGAGGGTGGCATGCTGGCCGCCGTCGGTGCGCGAGGCGCTGAGCGCTTTCGCAATGCCGAAGTCGGTCACCACCGCGGTGCCGCCACTCAGCAGCACGTTGTCGGGCTTGATGTCGCGGTGGACGATGCCGCGCTGGTGGGCGTAGGCGAGCGCCTTGGCCACGTCGCGGACGATCGCCGTGACCTGGGCGATCGGCATCCCGCGGCCGATCCGGTTGCGGAGCGACTCGCCATCGACGAACGGCATCGTGAAATAGGGCAGCCCGCCCACGTCGCCGGCCGCCAGCACCGGGACGATGTTGGCCTGCTGCAACGACGCCGCCAGCAGGATCTCGCGCTCGAAGCGTTCAGCGTTGAGCCCCTGGGCCAGTTCGGGGCTCAGCACCTTGACCACCACCTGGCGCGAGAGCCGCACCTCGGTCGCGACAAAGACCCGCGACATCCCGCCGCCGCCGAGCTCGCGCTCGATGCGGAAGGCCTGACCGAGGTGGTCCTGCAGCTGGTCGCGGAGGTCCACGGCGGTCCTGAAATGAGGGAGAAGTCCCAAGTTACGTCGGGCCGCGAGTCGGGGGAAGTCGCGAACGGCCGATGGCGACGCCTTCGATCCCGGTCCTCCGCCCTCCGCCCTCCGTCCTCCGTTCTCCGTCCTCCGTCCTCCGTCCTCCGTCCTCTCCCTACTTCCGCTTCCCCGCGAAACTCTGCCCCGCCTGGTTGAGCGTCATCATCGTCGCCCGGCCACCCTCCACCGTGAAGACGATGCGGATCGAGGCATCGAACGCCATCCCGAAGGTGTGGTCGCCGAGATAGAGCATCGGATTGGCACCCTGTCCGGCGAGCTGGCCGGTGAGATGATCGCCCGCCACCGCCACGGTGAAGTCGCGCGCGCCACCGGGCAGTTCCAGCGTGTAGGTCCCGATCACGGCATCACCTTCGGCGCTCGGCAGCGGCTTCGCCATCGCCGTCGCCGGCTGCTCCAACGGCGCTCCCAGCGCGGCCCGCGCCAGTTGCTTGAGCAGCCCGTCGGCCTTGGCCGACCCGGAGTTGGTCAGCACCGTGAGCGACAACCCGGCGCTGGGCACCCAGGCGTTGCCGGTGATGAAGCCGAAGATCCCGCCGCCGTGGGTGACCAGTGGCCGGCCGGCGAGGGTGTCCTGGATCAACCCGAAGCCATACAGCGGCGCGCTCTTGGCCGCCGCACCAGCCGGCGTCGTCATCAGGCGATACGACGCCGCCGAGACGACCTTGCCGGTGTGCAGCGCCCGGTTCCAACGGGCCAGGTCGACCACCGTCGAGCAGAGCGCTCCCGCCGAGAGCGGCTGGGTCATCGCCAGGTACACGGTGTTGCCCCAGCCATCGCCGTCCTTCTCGTAGCCGTGCGCCCGGTGCGGAATGATCGGATCGTTGAGGCACTCGCGGGTGTCAGTGAGTCCCAGCGGGCTGGCGAGCCGCTGCTGCACCGCCTCCCCCCACTTCATGCCGGTGACCTTCTCGATCACCATGCCCAGCAGGATGTAGCCGGTGTTGTTGTACTGCCACTTGCTTCCGGGCGCGAAGTCCAGCGGCTTGGCGAAGGTGAGCGCGATGATGGTGTCGGGCGTCATCTGCTCACCCCAGCGCTTGCGCCAGACCTCCCCAAGCTCGGTGTAGCTGGGAATCCCCGAGGTGTGGTTGAGCAGCTGGTGGATGGTCACCGGTTGCCAGGCCGCCGGCAGCCCGGTCACGTATCGCGAGATCGGGTCCTCCAGGTGCACGCTGTCGCCCTCGATCAGCTGCATGATGATCGATGACGTGAACTGCTTGGTCACCGATCCGATCTCGTAGACCGAATGTGCCGTGGCCGGGACCTCGTTCTCGAGATCGGCCATGCCGTAGCCGCGGAGCGCCAGGATCTCGTCGCCCCGGACCACCCCGATCGCGACGCTCGGCGCGCCGCCCGTGGCCACGAAATCACGCGCCAGCGAATCGATCAGCCGCGACGCCGCGCCGGCCGAGGGGAGCGCCTGCGCGGCGAGGGTGAACGGGAGGAGGAGGGTGAGGCCCATCGATCGCATTCGTGGCATGGTTCGATTCCCTGTTGCGGCGTTTCATGGATTGTCACCCCGAGCGTAGCGAGGGGGCGGAACCTGCGCAGGCGAGCTCCGTCCCCTCGGTCGCTCCGCTCCCTCAGGGTGACATCGCCCGTCGCCTGTCGCCTGTCGCGCTAGTTGTTCCCGCCCGGCGCGTGCCCCTGGGCCCACGTCGGGAACGGCGGCCGCGCGGGCTTGACGTACGGATGCTGGGCCAGCGAGTCCATCACCACCCTGACCGCCCGCTCGAGCTGGACGTCACGTCCCTGACGCCACGCTGACGGATCGAACTCCACCTCGATGTCCGGCGCCACCCCCTGGTTCTCGACCTCGTACCTTCCCTCATAGCTCCAGATCGAGATTCGCGGCGCGGTGATCGTGCCGCCATCCATCAGGTCAGGATAGCCGCCGATGCCGACCAGTCCGCCCCAGGTGCGGGTGCCCACCAGCGGCCCCACCCCGAAGCGCCGGAAGAGCCACGGCAACTCGTCGCCACCCGAGCCGGCCCACTCGTTGATCAGCATCGCCTTGGGGCCGTAGATGGCGCCGGCCGGGATCGGCACGTCCTCACCGTACTTCTGGGTGACGTAGTTGAACGGAGCATTCTTGAGCAGGTAGTAGACCATGTAGTCGGCGATGTTGCCCCCGCCATTGTAGCGCTCGTCGACCACCGCACCCTGCTTGTCCTGCTGTGCGAAGAAGTAGCGGTTGAAGCGGACGTAGCCGTCGTTCGCGGTGTTCGGGATGTAGAGATAGGCGAGCTTGCCGCCCGAGAGCGAGTCGACGACGTGCCGGTTGTGGTCGATCCACGCCAGGTGACGGAGCATCCCGTCGTTGCCAAGCGGCACCACCGTGAGGTCGCGGGCCCCGGTGCCATCCCGATTCGGGCCGACCCGGATCGCCACCTGCTTCCCGGCCGTGCCCGCCAGCGCGGCGTTGACGTTCATCGCGGCGGTGAGGTCCACGCCGTTCACCGCCAGCAGATACTCACCGGGCTGCACGTCGATCCCCGGCTGCACCAGCGGGGCCATCATCCCGGGATTCCAGCTCTCGCCGGCATAGATGCGCGCGAACTGCCAGCGACCGTTGCTGGTCCGGTAGTCGGCGCCCAGCAGCCCGGTGCCCGGGGTGTCGTCACCACCACCCGGCGGCCCCCCCACGTAGAGATGCCCGACCGTGAGGTTGCCGAACACCTCCTGGAACAGCAGGTCGAGGTCGCTGCGGCTGCCGAGCCCGGGGAGGAATCGCTCGTAGAACCGCTCGGTCGCGTCGAGGTCGAGGCCATGGTAATTCGGGTCGTAGAAGAACGCCCGCTGGATCCGGAACGCCTCGTGGTACATCTGGGCCCACTCGGCGCGGGGGTCGACCTGCACCTGCAGGTTCGTGGTCGTGAGCGCCCCGTCACCTGGCTTGATCGGCTTGTCGAGCGACGCGATCGCCCAGCTGCTGCCCTGCTTGTAGAGCAGGCTGCCGCCGTCGCGCGACACGTCGAAGCTGCTGACGCCGCCGACCAGCTCGCTCTCCTCGCGCTTGTCGAGGGCGAACTTGTGCAGCGTGGCGGTGGCGTCGCCCGACTGCAGTGGCACCGGCGTGTTGTTGACCGCGGCGAGGAGCACCACGCCTGCCTTGCCGGACACCACCGCCACGTAGTTCCTCGGGCCCACCGGCATCGCCACGGTGCGGGCGGCGATCCCGTCGAAGTCGATCGTCACCGTCGAGTCGGGCTTCGCCTTGGCCTTGGCGCTGTCGGCCTTGGCGGGTTCCTCGTCACTCTCGGGCGCCAGCGGACTCGGATCCGTCTTGGCGAGCACAATGGCATAGAGGCTCGCGGTGACCGGGTGGTCAAAGGTGGTCATGCTGAAGTCGCTGGCCGGACCCGCGTCGGTGCTGGCCACGAACCAGAGATACTTGCCGCCCGCGTCGAATGCCGGGTTCGAGGCGCTGCTCATCCCGTCGGTCACCTGATGCGCCGCCCCACTGCTTCGTTCCCAGACGAATACCGCCGGGAGCCGGTTGGCGATCTGGCGCGAATAGGCGAGCCAGCGCGAGTCCATCGACCACGACAGCGTCGGCCCCTGGGCGCCCCACGATCCGAACGGATTGGCGTCGACCCGGGTCAGGCGCCCCGAGGCCACATCGACTGTCCAGAGCTCGCCCCGCGAGTTGCTGAAGGCGATCGTCTTGCCATCGGGCGACCAGCTCGGCGCGTAGTCGAAGTTGTCGCCGCCGCCCAGCGCGATGCGCCGCGGTGATCCTGTCCCGTCCTGCGACCGGAGCTCGAGCTGGTACTGGCCACCGGCATCGCTGAAATAGGCCAGCATCTGACCGTCGGGCGACCAGACCGGCGACCGCTCCATGGTGCCCGTCGTGTTGGTGATGTCGCGGGGATCACCCTTCTCGGCCGGCACCGTGACGATCTCGCCGTGCGCCTCGAACGCCGCCCGCTTCCCGGTGGGGGACAGGGCGGCAGACTTGAGCTGGCTCCCGACCTTCGCCCACCCGGCCAGCGCCTCGGTCATCTCGCCATCGATCCGGATGTTCACCGGTGCGGTGCGGCCGGTGGCCAGGTCGTAGAGCCGGAGCTCGCCGAACTGGGCGTAGACGATCGCCCCCGGCCCCGCGTGGGCCGACTTGATGTCGAGTCCGGTGTTGTCGATCCGCCGCGTCACCGCCTTGCTGCCGAGATTGTAGCTGTAGAGCGTGGTCGGGCCGTCGCGGTCACTCAGGAAGAAGACCGTGTCGCCGACCCACATCGGGTAGCCGTCGGTCGAACCGGCATGCGGGATCTTCTCGATGGCGGCATTGGCCAGCGTCGCGATCCAGATCCCCGGAGCACGGCCGCCCCGATAGTGCTTCCAGATGTTGTTGGCGTTGAGGAACTCGGGGTACGCCAACCGGCCTCCGTCGGCCGAGAACGACGCCGACGGTCCACCGCGCAGCCGCAGCGCGGTGGGTGCCGCGTCCCCCACGCCCTGAGTGTAGAACTGGAAGGGAATGCCGTAGGGCATCACCCCGTCGCGCAGCGACGAGAAGAGCACCTTGCCGTCGGGCGACCAGCCCACGTTCACGTCGGTCGCGGGATGCCAGGTGAGTCGGGTCGGCGTGCCGCCATCGACCCCGACCACGTAGACATCGGTGTTCCCCTCGCGGGTCGCTGAATAGGCCACCTGTCGGCCGTCGGTCGAGAAAACGCAACGCCCCTCGTTGCCCGGCGTGGCGGTGAGTCGGTGCGCATCGCCACCGGCCCGAGGCACCAGCCAGAGGTCGCCGGCGAAGGTGAAGCAGATCTGCGTCGCACTCACGTCGGGCTCGGTGAAGATCCTGGGCGGCTCCTGCGCGAGCAGCGGCGTGGCCAGCAGCAACGAGGGCAGGAAACGGGCGAGCGATCGACGCATCGACATACCGGAACTCCGGACTGTGGTGGGATCCGGAGAAGATACCGTCAGAATCGGCGACAGGCGACAAGCGAGCTGTCGCCCGTCGCCTGTCGCCCGTCGCTTTTCGCCTGCTACGGCCCCCACGCCACACCGTGCGGGCGCACGGCGCGACCTTCCATGTCCTTCACGTCGATTCCCGGTGCACCGCTGTCGCGGGTCCCGAAGCGCTCGTCGAATGCGATCGCACCGGTAGTCGAGTCGAACCGTGCCATGACCAGCCAGCTACCGCTCCCGGTGATCGCCAGGCGGGTGCCGGCTCGGTTCCGTGAGACCCAGTGCACTCCGGGGTAGCCGGTGCTGTCCATGGCCAGCCGCGACACCTCGTGTCCCGCGGCCGGATTCGAGAGATCGACCACCACCACGCCCGGCGCTGCCGGCACCGCCTGGATCCAGTAGTTCCCCACCGTGACGCCCACGCCGCACTCGAGTCCGGCGCCGCCACCGGGGAACGTGAACACCCGCGTCGCGGCCGGTGCATCGCCATCGAGTCCGGTGATCCGGTAGAGACCGCACGAGAAGGTGTTGGTGAACATCTCACCCGACGCGGTCGCCTCGATGCTCGACGACCAGAGCTGGCCCTGGTCCACGCCGTTGCCGGGCATCGGGATCACCGCGATCGGCAGCAGCGAATCGGTGCGCCAGAGCTGGAGTAGGTTGACGTCGTGGAACACGGTCTGCCCCGGCATCCCCATCTCAGTGAGCCCCACCACCGCGCGATCACGACCCGCCACCAGTTTGATCACGTAGGGCGTGGCCGCGGTGTCATTCACGCCCGGCATCACGGCGCTCGCCGCCTGCACGATGGCGCCGTCATCATCGACCTCGCCGACGCTCCCGGGGCCCTCGTATGCGCCGGGACCGGCATTGAACGCCACCAGCGTGTGGCCGTTCGGCAACCGGGCGAAGTCGTGAGCCCACCCCGCCAGGTTGGCCGCCCGGCCGAAGGTCGCCCGGATCCGTGGCAGGACCGGGTCGCTCACATCGAAGATCCAGGTGGTGTTGGCGCGCCAGCCGTTGGCGAACAGCACCCCATCATGCACGTGGCGCTCGATGTGGTGCGGCTGCGTCCCGGTGGTGTCGAGCAGTCGCTCGCCGACGATCTGGCCGTAGGTCGTCGAGGCAGTGTCCACGTCGAACACCAGCAGGCCGTCGGAACCGCCACTGTCGGCGGCGATCGACCAGACGTAGGCGTGATGGTCGGCAGCCGGCGGTGGGCTCGGTGCCTCCGGACCGGGTGCGCAGCCGACCAAGAGCAGGACCACTCCAACTGCGCGCCTGGACATGCAGACTCCGGGAGATGGGGGCCGGGCGAAGATACGGCGAGAAACAGCGACGGGCGACGGGTGACAGGTGACGCTGGGGTGTCACCCCGAGGGACGGAGGACGGAGGACGGAGGACGGAACGACGGAGCTGGTGTGACCCTCCGCCCTCCGTCCTCCGTCCTCCGCCCTCCGTCCTCCGTCCTCCGCCCTCCGTCGTTCCGTCCTCCGTCCTCCGTCGTTCCCCCCTCCCCGGAACCCATCCCGCCCCGAATCGTGTACATCTATACGACATGGCCGACTCCGACCCCGACCCGCGACACGCTCCCGGCTGGCCCGGCATCCCGCCACGCTGGACCTCGAGCGCCAAGTCCGGCGTCGGCACGTCGATCGGTTCGACCGGTCGCGTCTGGTTCACGATCAGTCACGGCATCCTCAACGAGATCTACTATCCCCGCGTCGATCAGGCATGCACCCGCGACATGGGGCTGGTGGTCACCGGCCCCGGGAGCCACTTCTCCGAGGAGAAGCGGCACACCCATCAGCAAGTGCATGCCTTTGCCGATGGTGTCCCGGCCTTCCGGCTCACCAACAGCTGCACCGCCGGACGCTACCGGATCGTCAAGGAGATCGTCGCCGACCCGCATCGTGAGGTGATCCTCCAGCGGATGCGATTCACCGCCCTCAAGGGCCGCCGCCGCGACTACCGACTCTTCGCCATCCTCGCCCCACACCTCGGCAACGCCGGCCAGGGCAACACAGCCTGGCTCGGCGATTACAAGGGCGCCCCGATGCTCTTCGCCCAGCGCGACGGGACCGCGCTGGCCCTGGCCTGCTCCAGCGGATGGCTGGCGCGTACGGTGGGATTCGTCGGCGCCTCCGATGGCTGGACCGAGCTTCACGATCACGGCGAGTTGCGCGAGCGATACGACCGCGCCGAGAATGGCAACGTCGGCCTCACTGGCGAGATCGATCTCGACGGCGACGATGGCGGCTGCGTGATCGCGATCGGGTTCGGGCGGACCGCCGCCGAGGCGGGGCACCGCGCCGCCGCGAGCCTGCGCGACGGTTTCGATCGGGCCGCTGCCGACTACTGCCGCGGCTGGGAGGAGTGGCAGCAGACGCTCACCCGCCCACCCACTGCCTCGAACACCGGCCGCGATCTCTTCCGCGTCTCCACCGCGGTGCTCCGCACCCACGAGTCGGCCCGTTTTCCCGGCGGCATCATCGCGTCGCTCTCGATCCCCTGGGGCTTCTCCAAGGGTGACGGCGACCTCGGTGGCTATCACCTGGTGTGGCCCCGCGACCTGGTGGAGAGCGCGGCTGGGCTGCTCGCTGCGGGCGCCCATCACGACGTCGGTCGGGTGTTGCGCTACCTCGCCGTCACCCAGGAGGCCGACGGTCACTGGCCCCAGAACATGTGGCTCGACGGCGAGCCCTACTGGCGCGGCATCCAGATGGACGAGACCGGCTTCCCGATCCTGCTGGTGAATCTCGCCAGGCGCTGGGGTGCCCTCGATGCCAGCAAGGTGGCGGCGTTCTGGCCGATGGTCCGCCGCGCCGCGGCGTTCCTGGTGACCAACGGACCGGTCACCGACCAGGATCGCTGGGAAGAGGATCCCGGCTACTCGCCGTTCACCCTTGCCGTGGAGATCGCCGCGCTGCTGGTCGCCGCCGAGCTCGCCGACAGCCACGAACCGAGGGTCGCGACCTACCTGCGCGAGACCGCCGACGCGTGGAACGCGATGATCGAGCACTGGACCTACGTGACCGACACCGCACTCTCCCGCCGACTCGACATCCCCGGCTACTACGTGCGGATCGCGCCACCCGAGGAGGCCGATGGCAGCTCACCCGCCAACGGCTTCGTGCCGATCAAGAATCGCCCGCCTGGCGAGATGCCGGCGCACGCCTCGGCGATCGTCTCGCCCGACGCGCTGGCGCTGGTGCGCTTCGGCCTGCGCGCTGCCGACGACCCGCGCATCGTCGCGACGGTCAAGGCGATCGACGCCCTGCTCCGGGTCGAACTCCCTCCCGGACCCGCCTGGTATCGCTACAACGGCGATGGCTACGGCGAGCACGACGACGGCAGTCCCTTCGACAGCACTGGCAGCGGGCGTCCATGGCCGCTGCTCACCGGCGAGCGGGCCCACTACGAACTCGCGGCCGGACGACCCGCAGTGGCCGAGCAATTGATGGCAGCGTTCGCCGCCTTCGCCAACGACGGCGGACTCCTGCCCGAGCAGGTCTGGGACGCCGACGACATCCCGGCTCGCGAACTCTTCCGCGGCCGCCCAGCCGGCTCGGCGATGCCGCTGGTGTGGGCCCACGCCGAGTACGTCAAGCTGCTCCGCTCGCTGGCCGACGGGAAGACCTCCGACACCCCGCCGCAGCCGGTCCAGCGCTACCAGGTCGAGCGCCAGGGCTCCCCGTATCACATCTGGCGATTCAACCAGAAATGCCGTCACCTCCCGACCGGCAAGCGATTGCGAGTGGAGCTGCGACAGCCGGCACTGGTCCATTGGAGCGCCGACGGCTGGGCCACGGTGCACGACACCCCCACCCGCGACACGGCGCTCGGGATGCACGTCGCCGATCTCGACACCGCATCGGTCACCCCCGGCGCGGAGGTCACCTTTACCTTTCGCTGGCTGCTGATCGACCGCTGGGAGGGCACCGACTTCACCGTGCGCGTCGTGCCTCCGCCGGCACCCACCGTTTCAGGGACACCATGACCCACCCGCCCCGTTCCGACACCCTCGTCTTCTTCGGCGCCACCGGCGACCTGGCCTACAAGAAGATCTTCCCCGCGCTCCAGGCGATGATCCGCCGCGGTCACCTCGACGCACCGATCATCGGGGTGGCACGTCCCGGCTGGTCGCTCGACCGGCTTCGCCAGCGTGCGCACGACTCACTGGTCGAGCACGGCGGTGGGGTCGACGAGGCGGCCTTCGCCAAGCTGTCGTCGCTGCTCAGGTACGTGGCAGGCGACTACAACGATCGCGCCACCTTCGACGCCCTCCACACGGCGATCGATGGCGCCAGCCACCCGATCCACTATCTCGCCATCCCGCCCAGCATGTTCCCGGCGGTGATCCGGCATCTGGGCGAATCAGGCTGTGCCACCAACGCCCGGGTGATCGTCGAGAAGCCGTTCGGCCGCGACCTCGCATCGGCCCGCGAACTGAGCGACACGATCCACACCGTCTTCAGCGAGGACGCCGTCTTCCGGATCGATCACTACCTCGGCAAGGAGGCGGTGCAGAACCTGCTCGTGTTCCGTTTCGCCAACACCTTCCTCGAACCGATCTGGAATCGCAACTACATCGAGAGCGTCCAGATCACGATGGCCGAGTCGTTCGGCGTGGAGGGGCGCGGGGCGTTCTACGACGAGGCCGGTGCCATCCGCGACGTGATCCAGAACCACCTGATGCAGGTGGTCGGCTTCGTCGCCATGGAACCGCCCGCCACCAGTTACACCGACGCGATCCGCGACGAACTGGTGAAGGTCTTCCGCCAGATCCGGCCGCTCACCCCCGACGACGTGGTCCGCGGTCAGTTCGTCGGCTATCGCGACGAGAAGGGAGTCGCGCCCGACTCGACGGTGGAGACCTACGCCGCGCTCCGGCTCGCGGTCGACTCGTGGCGCTGGGACGGGGTGCCGTTCTTCATCCGCGCCGGCAAGTCGCTGCCGCTGACCGCCACGGAGGTGCGGGTCGAGCTCAAGCGGCCGCCACTCACCACCCTCGCGCCCGGCACCGGCAACCATATCCGCTTCCGCCTTACCCCCGACCTCTGGATCGGACTCGGTGCCCTGATCAAGCAGCCCGGCGAGGCGATGGTCGGCGTGCCGACCGAGCTCGCCCTGGTCGAACGCAAGGTCTGCGACGAGATGAGCGCCTACGAGCGCCTGCTCGGCGATGCGATGGCCGGTGACCAGACGCTCTTCGCCCGCCAGGACGCCGTCGAGGCGGCCTGGTCGGTGGTCGATCCGGTGCTCGGCGATGCCACCCCGATCCATCCATACCAGCCCGGCAGCTGGGGCCCGGCGGAGGCCGACCGCCTCACCGCCGACGTCGGTGGGTGGGACGACCCGGCGGCGCCGGCATGAAGGTCCTCGCGATTGATGTGGGCGGCAGCCACGTGAAGGTGCTGCTCTCGGGCGAGACCAAGCACCGCAAGGCCGATTCGGGTCCCGACATGACCCCCGACCAGATGGTCGCCGCGGTGCGCGAGCTCACCACCGACTGGCACTGGGATCGCGTCGCGATCGGTTTCCCGGCGGTGGTCAAGCAGAACCGGATCACCACGAATCCGAGGCACCTCGGGGATGGCTGGGTGGGGTTCGACTTTGCCGACGCCTTCGAGTGCCCGGTCCGGGTGATCAACGATGCCGCGATGCAGGCCCTCGGTTCCTATCAGGGCGGCAAGATGCTCTTCCTCGGCCTCGGCACCGGGCTCGGCTCGGCGATGGTCGTCGACGGCCTGGTGCTCCCGATGGAGCTCGCCCACCTCCCCTATCGTCAGCACCGCAGCTACGAGGACTATCTCGGCGAGCGCGGCTACGACCGGATGGGCGAGGAGAAGTGGCGCAAGCACGTGTGGCGCGTGGTCGAGCTGCTGCGCGCCGCGCTGCAGCCCGACGAGGTGGTGATCGGCGGCGGCAACGCCCGCAAGCTCGATGACACCCCCGATGGAGTGCGCCTCGGCGCCAACACCAACGCCTTCATCGGTGGCTTCCGTCTCTGGCAGTCTCCCGCATCCCGGAGCAAGTGATGATCCAGCTCGGCATGATCGGCCTCGGCCGGATGGGTGCCAACATGGTCCGGCGACTGGCGCGCGCCGACCTGCAGTGCGTGGTCCACGACCGCTCCGCCGATGCGGTCGCGGCGCTCACCGCCGAGGGCGCCATCGGCGCCGCCTCGGCCGCGGAGCTGGTGGCGAAGCTGCCGGCGCCGCGGGCGGTGTGGCTGATGGTTCCCGCCGCGGTGGTCGATGCCGCGATCGCCGGCTTGGTACCGCACCTCTCCGCGGGCGACACCATCATCGATGGCGGCAACTCCTACTACATCGACGACATCCGTCGCGCGAAGGAGCTCGCCGAGCATGGCATCCATTATGTCGATGTCGGCACCAGCGGCGGGGTGTGGGGACTCGAGCGCGGCTACTGCCAGATGATCGGCGGCGAGCCCGAGGCGGTGGCCCGACTGGAGCCGGTCTTCGCCGCGCTCGCCCCACCGATGGAGTCGGCGGAGCGCACGCCGGGGCGTGATGCCAGGAAGAGCACCGCCGAGCGGGGCTACCTGCACTGCGGGCCGGCCGGCGCGGGACACTTCGTGAAGATGGTCCACAATGGCATCGAGTACGGGGTGATGGCCGCGTACGCCGAGGGGTTCAACATCCTCCGGCACGCCAATGTCGGTGCGCGCGACCACGATCAGGACGCCGAGACCACGCCGTTGCGTGACCCGGAGCACTACCAGTACGACCTCGACCTGGCCGACATCGCCGAGGTGTGGCGCCGCGGCAGCGTGATCGCGAGCTGGCTGCTCGATCTCACCGCCGGGGCACTGCTCGAATCACCCGACCTCGCCAACTTCGCCGGTCGTGTCTCCGACTCCGGTGAGGGGCGCTGGACCCTCAAGGCGGCGATCGACGAGGCCGCGCCGGCACCGGTGTTGAGTGCGGCGCTCTATCAGCGCTTCTCGTCGCGGGGCGAGGCCGACTATGCCGACAAGCTCCTCTCCGCGATGCGTGCAGCATTCGGGGGTCACCATGAGAAGCGGTAAGTGGGTCGCCTGACCGATCTGGTCGTTGAGCAACTGGCCACCGCCGAGGCGGTGGCGCTCAGGGCCGCGGCGGAGATCGCCGCGGCGGCGCGCGACGCCGTGCATCAGCGCGGCCGGTTCTCGTTGGCGGTGAGCGGTGGCAGCACTCCGGCGCGGATGTTCGAGCTGCTGGTCGACGAAGACCTGCCGTGGGATCAGGTCGAGCTCTACCAGGTCGACGAACGGATCGCCCCGGCAGACGATCCGGCGCGCAACCTGACCCCGTTGCAGCGCTGCCTTCTCGACCCGCTGGAGATGCTGCCACGCCTCCACCCGATGCCGGTGGAGGACGATGACCTCGACGCGGCGGCCGCGCACTACGCCGCCACCCTTCCGGAGCGCTTCGACCTGATCCATCTGGGACTGGGCGCCGACGGCCACACCGCCTCACTGGTGCCGGGCGACCCGGTGCTCGAGGCCCGCGCCGACGTGGCGATCACCGCCAGTTACATCGGCCATCGCCGGATGACGCTCACCTATCCGGTGCTCAACCGGGCCCGACGGATCCTCTGGGTGGTGACCGGCGCGTCGAAGCACGAGGCGCTGACACGGCTGCTGGCGGGTGATCGGGCAATCCCGGCGGGGCGGGTGGCGCGCGAACGCGCGATCGTGATCTGTGATCGAGAGGCGTCCGCCCGACCCTGAGCCGTGGCAGCACGATATCTTCCCCAGGACCTCCTCCCGGAATCGCCCATGCGTCGCCGCGTCCGCTTCCTGCTCATCCTCTGCGTCGGCATCCTGATCGGCGCCTTCGGCATCGGCGTCTATCGGAACCCCGAAACGGCCACGCTGGACGAGGCGGCCCGCGCCGGCGTATCGGGCAAGTTCGTCACCCTCTCGCCTGGGGTCACCCATTACGACATTGCCGGCCCCGATAGTGGTCGCACCGTGGTGCTGGTGCACGGCTTCTCGGTGCCCTACTACATCTGGGACTCGACCAGTGCCGGCCTCTCGGCCGCCGGCTATCGGGTGATCCGCTTCGACACCTACGGCCGCGGCTACTCCGATCGCCCCGACGTGACCTACGACGGCGCGCTCACCGACACCCAGATCGCCGAGCTGCTCGATTCACTCGGCGTGACCGGTCCGGTCGACCTGGTGGGGCTCTCCTGGGGTGGCTGGATCACCGCCCACTTCACGGCCTCCCATCCGGCTCGGGTGCGTACCCTCACCCTGATCGATCCGGCCGCCGGACCGGTTGAGCTGCCTACCCACTTCACCCTCCCGATCATCGGGCCGTGGTTCTGGCAGGTGATTGCGGTGGCGGGGATGGCCGAGGGCCAGATGAGCGACTTCCTCCATCCCGAGCGCTATCCATCCTGGGTGGCACAGTACCGACCACAGATGCAGTACAAGGGATTCGGCCGCGCACTGTTGTCGACGCTCAGGAGTGTCGATCACACCAACCTCTCAGACATCTACCGTCCGGTCGGGCGGCTCGCGACGCCTGTACTGCTGGTCTGGGGAAGGCAGGACCAGACGGTGTCGTTCGAAAATTCGGCAACGTTGCGCCAGGCGATGCCCCAGCTCAAGTTCGCCCCGATCGATTCGGCCGGCCACGTGGCAAACATTGAGCAGGCCCAGCGGGTCAATGCGCGGATGATCGAGTTCTTCGAGGAGCATCCGGCGACGACTGCACCGTGAGGCTGGGGGGCTACTGTCCCCGCTCCCTGAGCACCCGCGTGATAACCTCCCGGAATGTGGTCATCTCACGGCCCTTGAGCGTCCGATAAACGGTATCCGCCCGCGACTTGTCCGGCGCATTCAAGATCAGGAAGCCGCCCGTGTTGTTGAGCGCGAGCTGCACGTCGTCGTGATCGGTGAACCGCCATACCCGTCGCGTCCCGTCCTGCATGTGCACCATGCCGACCTGGGTGATCACCAGCGCGTCGCGCATGTCGCGCTCTGCCGGTACGAACACGTACAGCGCCGTGTCGCCCTCCTCGAGCAGCCCGAGCATCCGGGCCGAATCGACAAGTGGCCCGGGAATGTTCGGGGCGAGCGCATCGACCGCCGGGCGCGGCCCGCTGCTGATCAGCCGAATCGTCTTGAACGCCAGCCAGCCCGCGACGCCGAGTCCGATCGCCAGCAGCACGCAGCCGATCGCGCCGCGCTTGTACCAGCGACGGCGGGCGCGCTTGGCCAGTTCGGCGGGCGGCAGCAGCCGATCCGAGCCGATCAGGTCACGGAGCGAGGCGGCCAGTTCCTTGGCCGTCTGCCAGCGGAGCGCCGGGTCCTTGGCGAGCGCCCGCATGATCACATCGCCCAGTGCGGCGGGGAACTCCGGGATCACCGACCCGATCGGCGGCACCTCCTGCCGGACCTGGTTGGCCATCACCTGCTGCGCGGTGGCGCCGGAGATCGGCGTCCGACCCGTGGCCGCCTCGTAGAGCACCACGCCCAGCGCGTAGATGTCGCTCCGGCCGGTGAGCGCATCGCCGGAGACATGCTCTGGCGACATGTAGTGCGGGGTGCCCTGCGAGATGTACCCGTCGGGACCGGCGTCGCCGATCGCCTGGGCGATCCCGAAATCGGTGACTGCGGCCTGTCCGTTGGCATCGAGCAGGATGTTGTCGGGCTTGATGTCGAGATGAATCACCCCGCGCTGGTGCGCGGTGTCGAGCGCCTCCGCGATCGTGGCGCCGAGCTCGGCCACCTGCGCCGGGGTGAGCTGTCCATCGCGCTCCAGGCGCCGTGCCAAGGAGCCATCGGGGTAGTAGCGCATCACCAGGAAGACGAGGCCTTGCTCGCGACCCACCTCGTACAGCGGCACGATGTGCGGGTGCTCGATCGTGGCGACCAGCTTCGCCTCGTCGAGCGAGCGGTCGAGCGAGGCGTCGGCTTTGGCGGGGACTTCGAGCACCTTGATCGCCACGTCGCGCTCGAGAACCAGGTCACGGCCCCGGAAAACCGCTGCGTAGCCACCCACGCCCAGCAGGTCGCCGATCGCGAAACGACCGGCGAGCACCAGAGCGAGGCGCTCGCGGAGGGCGATGGGGTCGGGTGACGCCATGCTGATACGGTAGCGCAGTCGAGCGGGGTGGGCCAGCGGGGGGAGAGAGCTCGCGGCCAAGACCGCGGCCCCCGCAGTACATTGCCATATGCGCACACCATTCCTGACCGCCGCCCTCCTCCTCCCCACCCTCCTCTCCGCCCAGGCCCCCGCCGGGCCGGCCGGCTTCGTGATCCGGAGCGGCGACGACACCCTGGTGGTTGAGCGATTCCTGCGAACCGACCACACCGTCGCGGGACGGGTCACGGCGAAGGGGCAACCCGAATTCCGATATTCGGCCTCCCTCGGGAGTGACGGCTCGGTCGACTCGATGAACATCGAGGTCTACGCCCCCGGCGCCGATGCCGACGCGAAGCCGTTGCAGGAAGCCCGGGTGACCATGCGCGGCGACAGCGTCATCATCCGGAACAACGGCGGATCGCGCGGCTTCGCCAGCCAGCCCGGCGTGATGCCGCTCCTCAACAACTCCTATGCGCTGACCGAGCTCTACACCGAGCAGGCCCGCGCCCACGGCGACTCGGCCGACATCCCGGGCTTCGCGCTGAGTGGCGGAGTGACGCTCCAGGTGGCTGTGCGCCCGCTCTCGGCCGATTCGCTGCTGCTCACGGTCGCCGGTCAGGTCAACCGCCTCCACGTCGATGCGACCGGCCACATCCTCGGTGGCACGATGCCAGCCGCCCGACTGGAGATCAGCCGCGTCGACGGCGCGGCGGCTTCGAGGCTCACGCTCGGCAAGACCGACTACTCCGCGCCCGCCGGCGCGCCGTACACTGCGCGCGAGGTGACCGTGCCGGCCGATGGCTTCACCCTCGGTGGCACGCTCACACTGCCCGGCAACGCGACCGGCCCGGTGCCGGCCGTGGTCACCATCACTGGCAGCGGGCAGCAGGATCGTGACGAGTACATCCCGGTCGCCGGCGGCTACCGGCCGTTCCGGCAGATCGCCGACACGCTGGGACGCCGCGGCATCGCGGTGCTCCGGCTCGACGACCGGATGATCGGCGCCTCGGGCGGCAAGGTTGGCACCAGTGCCGACTACGCCGACGACGTCCGCGCTGCCGTGACCTGGCTCCGCCAGCAACCCGAGATCGACCCCGATCGGATCGCCCTCGTGGGCCACAGCGAGGGTGGCCTGATCGCACCGATCGTTGCCGCCACCGATCCGCGACTCAAGGGTGCCGTGCTGATGGCCGGGCCGTCACAGACCGGCCGCCAGATCCTCACCTTCCAGCAGAAGCAGGCGATCGACCTCGACTCCACCATCGCCCCGTCCTCGCGCGACTCGGCCTACAAGGCGAACATGGAGAAGACCGATTCATCGGCCAAGTCCAATGCGTGGCTCCGCTATTTCAGGGATTACAACCCGCTCGCCACCGCCGCCAAGGTCAAGACGGTGCCGATCCTGATCCTCCAGGGCGCCAACGATCATCAGGTCACCCCCGAGCAGGCACCGGCACTGGAGAAGGCGTTCAAGGCGGCGGGGAATCGCGACGTCACGATGCGCGTCTTCCCCGAGATGAACCACCTCTTCATCCATGACCCGAGCGGCCTGCCAAGCGGCTACGCCACGCTCCCCACCAACAAGGTGGAGCCGGCGGTGCTCGGCGTGATGGCCGACTGGCTGGCAACCCACCTCGGGGTGCGGTGACAGCGCGACGCCCGTTCGTGCGCCGCGTGATCGATGAACTCGCGGCGTTCCCGGTGGTGGTCGCCGGCACCTACGCGGCCGGCCGGCTGCTGTTCGGGGGCGCGGGGTGGTTCAGCCTGGCGCTCCTGATCGGCACCATCTGGGCCGTGATGATGATGATCCTCCCCGGCGGCACGACCGAGCCCGACCCACCGCACCGGGTGCTCCAACTCGCGGTGTCGATCACCACTTGGTGGATCATCGGCTTCATCGGTCGCTGGCGCGGCAGCGGCCTCGACTGGCTGCTCTACTGGTTGGTGATGATCGCGATGATCGCGGTGCAATTGATCAAGGCGAGCCGATACAAGGAGCCGGACGGAGGGTGATGCCTCCCGAGCGGACCAGCCGCGGCAAGCTCCACCAGATCCTTGGCCCCGCCTTCGGTGTCGCGGTCCTCATCGGCAACGTGATCGGCGTCGGGATTCTCCGCACACCCGGCGAGGTGGCGGGTCACCTCCCCTCCCCCGGCCTCTTCGTCCTCGCCTGGGTCCTCGGTGGGTGCTACGCCCTACTCGGTGCGATGTCGCTCGCCGAACCCGGCGCGATGCTCCACCGCTCAGGCGGGCAGTATCCGATCGTGCATCGGGCGATGGGACCCTATCCGGGATTCGTGGTTGGCTGGAGCGACTGGCTCTCCACCGCGGCATCGATCGCACTGGTCTCGATCGTCTTCGCCGAGTACGCCGCCCCGTTGCTGCCGGCGATGCCGGCGC
This sequence comes from uncultured Gemmatimonadales bacterium, assembly GCA_963847895.1. Taxonomy (GTDB): domain Bacteria; phylum Gemmatimonadota; class Gemmatimonadetes; order Gemmatimonadales; family GWC2-71-9; genus Palsa-1233. The sequence goes on along the minus strand of CAWKBO010000009.1, from coordinate 27,237 downwards.
AGCAGCGGGTGGTGGCCTGCACCATCGTGCTCGCCTTCGGCCTGCTGCAGTGGAAGGGTGTCAGGAGCGGCGACCTGGCCCAGCAGGCGCTGAGCGCCTTCAAGGCGCTCGCACTCACGCTCCTCTCCGTGACGGCACTGCTCATGGCGGTGCCCCATCAGGAGGCCGTCCCAACGGCTGTGCTGCCGGCCGGCACGGCGTTCCTCGCGGCGTTCGTGCTGGCGCTGCAGTCGGTGATCTACACCTACGATGGCTGGACCGGGCCGATCTACTTCGGTGATGAGACGGTCGACGCCGGTCGATCGCTGCCCCGCGCGATGATCGGTGGCGTGCTGATGGTGCTGGTGATCTACCTGCTCCTCAACGGTGCCATGCTGCGGGTGCTCGGCGTCGAGCGCCTAGCCGGCGACCCATTCCCCGCCGCCACCGTGGCGGCGGTGCTGTTCGGCCCCAAGGGCGACCTGATCCTCCGTCTGCTGATCCTCGGCTCGATCCTCGGTGCCGTGAACGCCCTCGTGATGATGGCGTGCCGGGTCCCGATCGCGATGAGCGAAGATCACCTCATGCCGCCGAGCTTCACCACCGTGAACGCCGGGGGCACCCCGACCGTCTCGCACTGGGTCACCATCGGGATCGCGCTGGCCTTCATCCTGTCTGGGACCTTCAACACCGTGCTCGCGCTCGCGGCGTTCTTCTTCGTCGCCAACTACGTGCTCAGCTTCGCCTCCGTGTTCGTGCTGCGCCGCAAGGAACCCGACACGCCGCGGCCGTTCCGGGTGCCGGGCTTCCCCTGGACCACCGGCCTGGTGCTGCTCGGCTCGGTGGCGTTCATTGGCGGGTCGCTGCTGAGCGACCGGACCAACTCGCTCCGGTCGGTGCTGCTGCTGGCGGCCAGCTGGCCGACGTATAGACTCATCGTGAGGATCAGGGGCGCAGCGTTGGGGGAAGGGTAGGACACGTATGGGGGCATCGGCTGAAGCCGCGGCTCGGCGCAGACGGCGGGTAATCCCGCCCCCCGGTGGCCCGCTTCAGCGGGCGCCCTTGCCGAGCAGCGGGTTTACCCGCTGGGCATTGGGACTCGCATCTCGCATCTCGTATCTCGTCAACAAGTGCCAGCTGACATGACTCACCACTTCACCCGCGCCATCGTCTGCCCGCCGGCCGACAGCTACGCGGATGGGCTCACCACCGCCGCGCTCGGGCCGCCCGACCTGGCGCTGGCTCGCACCCAGCATGCCGCCTACTGTGCCGCGCTCGAGGCGGCGGGAGTGGCGGTCACCGTGTTGCCGGCTGACCACGACCACCCCGACTCCACCTTCGTCGAGGACACCGCAGTGGTCACCCCCCGCGGCGCGATCATCGCCCGACCCGGCGCCGAGTGCCGTGCCGGCGAGGTGCTGGCGATGCGCGAGGCACTGGAGGGGATGCTGGGCGACGCCGCGGAGATCACCGCACCCGGCACCCTCGACGGCGGCGATATCTGCCAGGCCGGCGACCACTTCTTCATCGGACTCTCCGACCGCACCAACGACGACGGCGCCGAACAGCTTGCCCATTGGCTCGCTTCGCTCGGCTACACCTCGACCACCGTCAGCGTCCGTGGTAGCGACACCCTGCTCCACCTCAAGAGCGGCATCGCCTCGCTGGGCGACAATCGGCTGGTGGTGGTGCCCGAACTGGCGGACCATCCGGCCTTGGCGGGATACGAATTGATCGTGGTCGACGACGCCGAGCGCTACGCTGCCAATTGCGTGCGGGTGAACGACGTGGTGCTGATCGCCGCCGGCTATCCCGGCTTCGCCACCACGCTCCAGCGCCTCGGCTACGTCACCGTGCCGCTGGAGATGTCGGAGTTCCGGAAGATGGACGGCGGGCTGAGTTGCTTGAGTGTGAGGGTGGCGTAGGGGCGATGGAGGACGGAACGACGGAGGGTGGAGGGCCGTCACCACCCGATGTTCAGCCCCAGTCCCACACCTCCCCCTCGCATCGGCTGGATCGCGAGTCTGCTGCGGGACACCGGCAGCCACCACTCGGTCCTGAAGTGCGCACCGACAATGCCGCCCAGCAACACGCCCGGTGGGACGGTGATGAGGTACCACAGCCCGCACTGACTGTCGTCGCCGGGGCCGCTGCACGTGGCCTCCGCAATCGCACCGGCGAGCACGCCTGCCAGGGCGCCGAGCCCGAGTCCTTCGAAGATCCGGCTGCGGTAACCATGGCTCAAGTCGATCCGGGTGATCGGCGTCAGCGTCAGCGACCGGAGTTCACCATCCTCCTGGGTTACGACCAGCGTATCGCCCGACATCGACCGGAGCTGGCCGATGATCGGCGCGCACGACCCGGTGCCCTCGCACGGCGGCCGCACCCGGATCCTGGCGCCAGGTTCGAGCGCCTGGGCGCGCAGGAGGGTTGGCGCAGCCAGGCAGAGGAGGACGAGGACGATCGGCGCTCGAGGCAGGGGGTTCTCCGGGGTGGGGATGAGGGAAGGATAGGGCACAACGCCCCGCCCCCTCGGTCGCTCCGCTCCCTCAGGGTGACAGTGGCGGGTTTACCCGCCGTCAGGGCCGAGAAGCGGCTTTAGCCGCTGGCGCCACGTACGTGCCGCCAGTTGCGCCCTCCTCCCTCCAGCCGTTTCTTCAGGGATCCCCGAACATCCCCGGAGTCCCGTGAGCGCCTCGTCCCGGATCTGCGCCAACTGTCAGACGCCGCTCCCCGACGAGGCGCTTTTCTGCCTCAAGTGTGGCACGCCCACTCCCACCGAGCCGGGGGTGCCGGCCCGGACCATGCCGACCGGCGCCGTCGAGGTGCACAAGGTCCGCCAGGCCCTCGAGGGCCGCTACCGGATCGAGCGGGTGCTGGGCGAGGGCGGCATGGCCACCGTCTACCTCGCCGAGGACCTCAAGCACCACCGCCAGGTGGCAGTCAAGGTGATGCGGCCCGAGCTGGCCCAGACGCTCGGCGCCGAGCGTTTCCTGCGCGAGGTCGAGATCGCCGCCAAGCTCAACCACCAGAACATCCTGCCGGTCTTCGACTCGGGCGCGACCGACGGGGTCCTCTTCTACGTGATGCCGGTGGTGGAGGGCGAGTCGCTCCCGGCCCGGATCGCCCGCGAGGGTGAGCTACCGGCCGCCGAAGCGCTCCGTCTCGCGCGCGAGGTGGCCGAGGCGCTGGCGCATGCCCACAAGCGGGGGATCATCCACCGCGACATCAAGCCAGCCAACATTCTGATCAACGAGGGGCACGCGCTGGTCTCCGACTTCGGGATCGCGCGCGCCACCGACGACGCGGCGGCGCTCACCAAGACCGGCCTCGCCATCGGCACGCCGGCCTACATGAGCCCCGAACAGTCGAGCGGCGAGCACAATCTCGACGGCCGCACCGATATCTACGCCCTGGGCTGCGTCCTCTACGAGATGCTCACCGGCGAGCCGCCGTTCACCGGCCGCACCGCGCAGGCGATCATCGCCAGGAGCATCACCGAGGATCCCCGCCCGCTCACGAAGACGCGGGCCGCGCTGGCACCAGTGGTCGACACCGTGGTGCTCAAGGCGCTCGCCAAGCAGCGGAGCGATCGCTACGCCGATGCCGGCGAGTTCGCCGCGGCACTGGCGAATGCCGAAGACGTGACGCGGAGCGGGGCGTTCGCGCGACAGGCGACAGGCGACACGCGACAGGCGAAGGCGTTCAAGCCCTGGATGTACGCGGTCGCGGCCGTGGTGATCCTCGCCATCGGTGCACTCAGCATGAAGCTGCTCGGCGGTGGTGGCGGAGGCGGTGGCAAGACCGTCCAGTCGATGGCGGTGCTGCCGTTCGAGAACCAGGGCTCCGACGACGACGCCTACTTTGCCGGTGGCATCGTCGACGAGCTTCGCAATCGCCTCGCCCGCCTCGACAAGTTCACCGTCATCGCCTCCTCGAGCGCCGACGAGTACAAGGGCTCCACCAAGAGCCCTACTGACATCGCCAAGGAGCTGCGGGTCGAGCAGGTGCTGATGGGGAAGGTCCGCTGGGCCACCAACGCCAGTGGTGCCAAGCAGTTCAAGGTCACCGCCGAGCTGGTCGACGGCACCACCGGCAAGGTCACCTGGAGCGACTCGTTCGACGGCGACCTGTCCGATCCGTTCAAGGTGCAGGGACAGATCGCCACCCGGGTGGCCGGCGCACTCGGCACCGTGCTGGCGCAGGACGAGGAAGAGGATCTCGCGGGACGAGCCACCGAAAACGCCGAAGCGTATGACCTCTTCCTCAAGGGGAAGGCGATCACCGGCAACGGGGCGGTGCCGGCGCGGGAACAGGCCGGGTACATGGAACGCGCGGTGGCACTCGACTCCAACTTCGCCGCCGCCTGGGGCTATCTGGCGAACGCCCTGACCTCGTCGTGGGTCGGCGGCACCCGTGACCCGGCGGTGGCACGCCGCGCCAAGGAGGCGCTCGACAAGGCAATGGCGCTGGCCCCGGACTCGGCCGCAGTACACCTCGTCGCCTCGACCTACTACCGCACAATCGCCCGCGACCAGGCGGCGGCGCGGCGCGAGACCGAGGCGGCGCTCCGGCTCGATCCAAAGAACGGCGGGGCGCTCCGAACCATGGCCGGTTACGACCTCGACGACGGCAACTTCCAGGCGATGTCCGACAAGCTGGCGCGGGCCCGTGAGGTCGATCCCCTCAACAAGGCAAACCTCTCCTCGCTGATCCGGGCCCAGATCTACACCGGCCGATACAAGGAGGCGCTCGCCACCGCCGATGAGCTGCAGGCCCTCGGCCCGACCGACTTCAGCCAGATGCAGTGGATTGCCGGGGCGCACCTCGTCAATGACGACCTCGAGGGAGCCAGGCGGGCGGTGGCCGAATTGGCCCAGGGTGTCCCGGAGACGGAACTGGTCGCCTTTTTCGCCGGCTACTTCGAGATGAGCTTCGTCCTGACCGACGAGCAGCGCCGGCTCCTTTACCGGATGAACCCTGCCTCGTTCGACAACGACCGCGCCTGGTGGGGCCAGGCACTGGGCATTGCCGCCTGGCAGCAGGGCGACCTCGCGCGGGCACACGCCTACGCCGATTCGTCCCTCAAGGTGGCGAAGGAACAGATCGACAACGTCCCGGGCGATGCCCAGCTGCGGGTGCTCAACGCCCTGGCCCTGGCGATCGCCGGGCGCAAGGCCGAGGCGCTCCGCGAGGGCGAACGGGCGATGAGCGACACGGTCGGGATGTCGGACGACAACACCAGCTATGTGCTCCAGACCTACGCGCGTGCGCTCACGGCCGCCGGCGAGAAGGACCGCGCCATCGATGTGCTCGAGAAGGTGGTCGACCGCCAGTACTACGTCACGCCCAATTGGCTCAAGGCCGACCCGAGCTACAAGTCGCTGGCCGGCAATCCCCGCTTCGAGCGGCTCGCCAACCGGGGAATCGGGGCTGAGAAGAACTGACGAACGCGTGGCTTTCGTCACCCTGAGGGAGCCCTTGCCCCTCAGTCGGGGATGCCGTGTCACCCTGAGCGCAGCGAGGGGGCGGAGTCATGCGGACAGCTTCGCCCCCTCGCTGCGCTCAGGGTGACAGTTGCCAGATCTCCCATCAAACCGTTTCTTCAGGGATCCCCGAACATCCCCGGAGTCCCGTGACCACCGTGCCACGCTCCTGCGCCAACTGCCACACCCCGCTCCCCGACGAGGCGCTCTTCTGCCTCAAGTGCGGCACCCCCACGCCCACCGAGCCGGGGGTGCCGGAGCGCACCATGCCCACCGGCGCGATCGAGGTCGACCGGGTCCGCCGGGCGCTGGCCGACCATTACCGAATCGAGGGGGTACTCGGCGAGGGCGGCATGGCCACCGTGTACCTGGCCGAGGACCTCAAGCACCACCGCAAGGTGGCGGTCAAGGTGATGCGTCCCGAGCTGGCCGAGACGCTCGGCGCCGAGCGGTTCCTGCGCGAGGTGGAGATCGCGGCCAAGCTGTCGCACCCCCATATCCTGCCCGTGCACGACTCGGGATCCGAAGGCGGCATCCTCTACTATGTGATGCCGGTGGTCGAGGGCGAGTCGCTCCCCGCTCGGCTCAAGCGCGAGCGGCAGCTTCCGGTGAACGAGGCAATCCGGCTGGCCCGAGAGGTGGCCGAGGCGCTGGCGTACGCCCACAAGCGCGGGATCATCCACCGCGACATCAAGCCGGCCAACATCCTGATCCACGAGGGGCACGCGCTGGTGGCCGACTTCGGCATCGCCCGGGCCACCGAGGACGCCGGTGCACTCACCAAGACCGGGCTCGCCATCGGCACCCCGGCCTACATGAGCCCCGAGCAGGCCAGCGGCGAGACCAACCTCGACGGCCGCACCGACATCTACGCGCTGGGCTGCGTGCTCTATGAGATGATCGCCGGCGAGCCGCCGTTCACCGGCCCCACCGCGCAGGCGATCATCACCCGCAGTATCACCGAGGACCCCCGGCCGCTCACCCGCACGCGCAGCGCCATCACGCCCGCCATGGACACCGCAGTGATGCGGGCCCTCGCCAAGTCGCCGGCCGATCGCTATGCCACGGCCAACGACATGGCGGAGGCGCTGGTTGGTGCCGAGGACCAGATGCGGACCGGTAGTGGGGAGCGACAGGCGACAAGCGACATGCGACAGGCGAATGCGATCAAGCCGTGGATGCTTGCGGCCGGCGCCGTCGTGGTCCTCATCATTGCCGCGCTCGGCTGGAAGGCGTTCGCCGGCAAGGGCGGCAGCGGGACCGCGGTCCGGAGCGTGGCGGTGCTGCCGTTCGAGAACCAGGGCGCCGCCGAGGACGCCTACTTTGCCGACGGCATCGTCGACGAATTGCGCGACAAGCTCTCCCGCATCGATTCACTCACCGTGATCGCCTCGGCCAGCGCCGACCAGTATCGGGGCACCGACAAGACACCAATGGAGATCGCCAAGGAGCTGCGGGTCGACCAGGTGCTGATGGGGAGGGTGCGTTGGGCCACCGGCACCAACGGCGCCAAGCAGTTCAAGGTCACGACCGAGCTGGTGAACGGCGCCGACGGCAAGGTCACCTGGCGCGACACCTTCGATGGCGACCTCGCCGACCCGTTCGCGGTCCAGGGCCAGATCGCCACCCGCGCCGCGAGCGCCCTCGGCGCAGTGCTGGCCCAGGGCCAGGCGCAAGACCTGGCCGGTCGACCGACCCAGAACGCCGAGGCGTACAACCTCTTCCTCAAGGCCAACGCCATCGCCGGCGACAATCCCGGCGCCGCACGCACCCGGGCGGCACTCTACGAACAGGCCGTTGCCCTCGACTCCAATTTCGTCAGCGCGTGGGGGCGGTTGTCCATCTCGTTGAGCACGCTCTACGCCAACGGTACCCGCGACCCTGCCGTCGGTCGGCGCGCACGGGAAGCGATGGACCGCACACTCCAGCTGGCGCCCGACACCTCCAATGCGCACATGGTGGCGGCCAATTGGTACACCAACGTCGGCCGCGACCCCAAGGGGTACCAGCGCGAGGTCGCCAAGGCACTCGAACTGAATCCTCGCAACACCTGGGCGCTTCAGGAGTCGGCCAGCGACGACCTCGACAAGGGCGACTACAAGTCGATGTTCGAGAAGCTCTCCAAGGCGCGGGAGATCGACCCCCGCTCCACCGGGGTGCTGACCAACCTGATCCGGGCCCAGATCTACCTGGGGCAGTACGCCGAGGCGCAGGCCACCGCCGAGGAACTGGTGGCGCTCGAGCCGACCGCCTACAACCAGATGCAGTGGATCGCCAACGCCCACCTCGCCAACGGCGACCTGGACGGCGCCAGGCAGGTGGTCCAGGGTCTGCTCAAGCGGGTGCCGGCCACCGAGCTGGTGAGCTACTTCGCCGGCTATCAGGAGATGGCGTTCGTGCTGGGCGACAAGGATCGGGAGCTGCTCTTCCGGATGACCCCGGCAGCGTTCGACAACGACGTGGCGTGGTGGGGACAGGCGCTAGCCATGGCCGCGATGCAGCAGGGCGACGTGGTGCGGGCCCGCGCCTATGCCGACTCGTCGCTCAAGGTGGCCCGGGAGCAGATCGACGCCTCACCCAACGATCCGCAGCTGCGGATGCTCAATGCGGTGATGCTGGCCTACGTGGGCCGCAAGGACGAGGCGCTCAGCGAGGCCGCGCGCGCGATTGCCGACACCACCAATATCAACACCAACAACGTCAACTACGAGTTGCAGCAGTACACTCGGCTGTTGCTGGCCACGGGTGAGAAGGAGAAGGCGCTCGACATCCTCGAGGAGTTGATGAAGCGGCAGTACTACGTGACGCCCGGCTACCTCAAGACCGACCCGATGTTCCGGCAGCTTGACAAGAACCCGCGCTTCGAGCGGCTCGCCAACCGGGGGATCGGGGCGGAGAGCAACTGACGGGCGCGTAGCGTTCGTCACCCTGAGCAGCCTGCCCTGAGCCAAGTCGAAGGGCAGCGAGGGGGCGGAAGGCGGCACCACACGTTGTCACCCCGAGTGCAGCGAGGGGGCGGAGCTTGCCGTCAAGCTCCGTCCCCTCGGTCGCTCCGCTCCCTCAGGGTGACAGGTGCGGGCCCCCTCGGTCGCTCCGCTCCCTCAGGGTGACAGGTGCGGGCCCCCTCGGTCGCTCCGCTCCCCCGGGATAACGTTCCCTCCATGAGCCATTCCGCCCGGCTTCCGCGCCCGTCCCAGTGAACCGAACACGGGGAGGGGCGAAGGTGACCGATCGACCGTATCTTCGCAGATATGACCGCCCCGCCATCCGAGGTCACCGCCCTCCTCGCCCGGATTGCCGCCGGCGATGCGGAGGGGATGCAGCGACTGATGCCGCTGGTCTACGGCGAATTGCGGCAGCTCGCCGCTCGGCAGCTGCGCGACGAACGCCCCGACCATACCCTCAGTCCGACCTCCCTCGTCCACGAGGCGTATCTCCGCCTGACCGGCAACGCCACCACGGCGTGGGAGGGCCGCAACCATTTCTTCGGCGTCGCCGCGCAGGCGATGCGGCGGATCCTGGTGGACCATGCCCGCCGGCGCACCGCCCAGAAGCGCAGCCGCCAGCAACAGGTGACCCTCGACGAGACGTTCGAGAGCGCGGCACGACCACGTCGAGCGAGGAGATCCTCGGCGTCGACGAGGCACTCGAACGCCTGGCCCAGCTCGACGCCGCGGCAGGCACGGGTCGTGGAGCTGCGCTACTTCGTCGGCCTCTCGATCGAGGAGACCGCGGAGATCCTCGGCACGTCGCCGGCCACCGTCAAGCGCGACTGGATGGTGGCCCGGGCCTGGCTGCAGCGCGAACTCTCCCCCGACGCGTGACCCCGATCCATCCGGTGGCCAATGAGTGAGCCGGGCCGTTGGGAACAGGTGACCGCCGCGTTCGGCGAGCTCGCCGAGCTGCCGCCCGACGCCCGGGTCGCGGCACTCGACGCGCTGCGCACTGCCGACCCACTGATCCACGCCGAGGTGGCGTCGCTGCTCACGGCGCACGATCGGGTCGGTGATCGCTTCGACCAGCCGACCTTCGTGGCCGACCTGGGCGACGACCCCGCGCCGTCGCGCGTCGGACGCCGCCTCGGGCCATACCTGCTGACTCGCGAGATCGGCCAGGGCGGCATGGGCGCGGTGTGGGAGGCCGAGCGCGTCGATGAGCAGTACACCAAGCGGGTGGCGATCAAGATGGTCGCCATGGGACGCGACACCGAGGCGATGCGCCGTCGCTTCTGGCAGGAGCGCGAGCTGCTGGCGCGCCTCGATCACGGCAACATCGCCAAGCTGCTCGACGGCGGCGTGACCGACGAGGGGCAGCCCTGGTTCGCGATGGAGCTGGTCGAGGGACAACCGATCACCGCCTGGTGCGACGAGCACCACCTGGGGGTCCGCGACCGGATCCGGCTCTTCCGCCAGGTCTGCACTGCCGCCGCCTTCGCCCACGAGCACCTCGTGGTGCACCGCGACCTCAAGCCCGGCAACATCCTGGTCGCCAACGACGGCACCGTGAAGCTGCTCGACTTCGGGGTCGCGACCCTCACTGAACGCGACGACGACGTGACGGCCCTCACCGATGTGGCCGGCGTGGCGGTGACCGCTGCCTACGCCTCACCGGAACAGCTGCGCGGCGAGACGGTGACCACCGCGAGCGACGTCTTCTCGCTCGGCGTGGTGCTCTACGAACTGCTCACCGGCGTGCGACCGTTCAGCGGTGGGGCAACCGACCCGCTGGTGCGAACCGCCGTACCGCCCAGCCGCGCGGTGACCGTCGAGGCGGCCCGGAAGATGGGATTGGGGACGGTGCCGCGGGTCGCCCAGCGACTCCGGGGCGACCTCGATGCCGTGGTGCTGATGGCGCTCCGCCCCGAAGCGGAGCGGCGCTACCGCTCGGTGCAGCAACTGGACGACGATCTCGACAGCGTGCTCGAGGGGCGCCAGGTCCATGCACGGCCCGACACCTTCGGCTACCGGATCTCGACCCTGGTGCGTCGCAACCGCGTGGCCACCGCGATGGCCGTGGTGACCATCGTCGCACTGGTCGCCGCCACCGGCGTGTCGCTCCGCGAGGCCGCCCTTGCCAGGACCCAGCGCGATCGCGCCCTCCTCGAGACCGCCCGCACCAGGCAGGTCACCCAGTTCTTCCAGGACGTGCTGTCCACTCCCAAGCCGCAGCAGGAGGGACGCGACATCACCGTCGTCGAGGCGCTCGATGCGGTGATCCCGCGGATCGACTCCACCTTCGCCACCGCACCCGACCTGCGCGCGGCGATCAAGAACACCCTCGGCTCGACGCTGCACGACATGGGACTCTACGATCGAGCCCGCCCGCTGATCGAGGATGCCCTGCGGATCCGGGAGACGCTCGACAGCGGCACCATCACCCGCGAACGGGCGGATGCCATCTACAACCTCGCCGGCGTGGAAAACGAGACCGGCGAGAGCGCCCGGGCCGAATCGCTCTACGTGACCGCCCTCGCGATGTACGCCAGGCTCTCGCCCGACGACTCCACCGACGTCTATCGCGGTCTCAACAACCTGGCCACCGCCGTGCACGAGCAGGGTCGGCTCGCCGAAGCGGCCGAGCTCTACGGCCGCGTGGCCGGGTGGCTCGCGGTGCATGCGCCCGGCGATCCGGTGCCGATCACGGTGGCGCGCGTCAACCAGGCCACCGCGCTGACCGAGCTCGGCAGTTACCAGGAGGCCGAACCGCTCTTCCGCGACGCCGTGGCCAGCTACGACTCGCTCTTCGGCCCCGAGAGCATCCGCGTGGGACGGGTGCTGCAGCCGCTCGCCGGGGCGCTGCTCTTCGAGGAGAAATACGCCGATGCGGAGGCCGCGGCGCGGCGCGCGTGGGCGATCGACGCCAAGGCGGTCGGCGAGACCAATCCGGCCACCGTCGCGGCGTTGCGGCTGCTGGTCAACATCCTCATGGACGCAGGTCGCTGCGCCGAGGCGGTGCCGCTCGCCGACCGGATCATCGCGATGCGGGGGAAGGCGCTGCCGGAGAGCGATGTCTCGATCGGCACCGCCCTCCTATTCGCCGGCTGGTGCCGGGCCCAGATCGGCCAGGTGGCGTTGGGCGAGCGGCAGCTCCGGGATGGTCTCGCCCTCAGGCGGCAGACCTTCCCGCCGTCGCACTGGGCGATCGCCCAGGGGGAGTCGCTCCTGGGTGATGTCCTGGCCCAGGAGGGGCCGGGGCGGCGGGCCGAGGCCGAGCGGCTGCTTCGGTCGGGGTACACGGGGCTACGGCAGCAGCTCGATTCCAGCCATGTCCGGGTCCGCCACGCCCGCCAGCGGCTGGAGCGGCTGGTCGGGTCGGTCGACGGGGGATGAGCCGATCGTGACCTGATCTGCGCCCGGGTGGGTAGGACCCACTCCGAGGCCATCATGCGTCACCCGATCCTCCCCGCACTGCTGCTCGTGCTGGCCGCCGCCTGTGGCGGCAGCCCCACCGATCCCGGCACGCCGCCCCCACCGCCCCCACCGCCGCCGGGCGGGACCACCCCAGCCAGCATCGCCGTCGCGGCGGGCTCCGGCCAGACCGCCGAGCCGGGCGCCAAGGTGGCTGTCGCCCCGGCCGTGGTGGTGAAGGATGCCGCCGGGCGAGCCGTGGCCGGCGTGACCGTGACCTTCACGGTCGACTCCGGTGGCGGCACGCTGCAGTCGGGCTCGGCGATGACCGACGCGACGGGGAAGGCGGGCCCCGGCGACTGGACGCTGGGAACGGGGGAAGGGCGCAACGTGATGTCGGCCACCGCGGCGTCGCTGCCCAAGGTGAAGTTCGTCGCGACCTCTTCGGTCCCGACGGTGGTCGTCAAGCAGACCACGCTGGTGAGTGGCACCATCGGCGTCACCAGCGGCCCGCTCACCGGAACGCAGCTCTCGATTCCCTCAGGCGCCTTCACGACCGCGGCACAATGGACGCTGGAACAGCGCACCAGAACCGGCTGGACCGTCCGGCCGGGCGTGACAACGGTCGGCGCGTCGCTGCACATCACCAGCTCCGCCGACGGCGTGCCGCCGGTCGGGATGCCGCTGACCCTTCCGGCGCCCGAGCGGCCGGGCTTCCAGCGGTTCATCCTCATCCAGAATCCCGCGTCCGGCGACCTGGAGGTGCTGCCGACGATCAGCTCCACACCCACGACAGTCACCGGACTGGCGCCCCATTTCTTCGGCAGTGGCCCCGGATTTTCCCTGGCGCCAACGATCAGGGCGTCGGGCGCGGCACGGCTGCTGGGCAACGGTGGCGCTGGAGGATACGACGCGTTGGTGGTGGTGGCGGAGATTGCCCAGGCCGATCTCGACAAGGACATGGACACCGGATTCCGGCCCGGCGTCGACGATTGGGAGTTCCCGAACATCGCCACGGAGCCTGTCACACCACTCGCATCCGGCCGGTTGCTCTCTGCCGCCGTCCACTACGCCTATCGCAAGAAGCAGAACGGTGCGCTCTGGGGAAAGTACCAGGAGGCTCCCCCGATCGGCACGAGCAACCGCGTTGGTATCCGGGTCTCCGCGCACTACGAGCTGGCCCGGGCGGGCACCGACTACGACCTGCAGATGCTTGCCACACGGAACGCCCTCCCGGCCGGGACCCGGGACGCCGTCTTCTACAGCTACCTGAAGGCGAGCATGTTCGTCACGCAACTGCCCCAGATCCTCCTCGCTCACTCGCTGACCGACCAGGCCTTCGAGGTGTTCCTGGCCTATCGCGTCTCCGGTGGCCGCGTGTATGTCGCATCGAGTTTGGATCACGGCAACGCCGGGATCTCGACCCAGTACACCGCGGCCGGCTTCAGCCAGCTCACGGGGTCGACCTCCCTACCGAACTTCCCGGAAATCGGGACCGCGAGCCTTGGCTTGGGTTTCGACGTGCAGAAGGCCCTCGCCACCTTCGAGCACTACGTTTCCAACACCTTTCCGGCCGACGACCCGCCGCCGTTCCCCGCCTATGAAGTGCGCGTCGCCAATGGCTTCACCCAGGCAGACACGGCCTTCTTGCTTGAGAACGCGCGCGTGTGGTTCACCTGTCCTGGGTGCCGGTACCCTCAGACGACGTCGTTTGAATCGTCCCCGATCGTGGTGCCTTCCGCCCTCTTCCAGTCAAGTGGAGGCCAGTGGATCTCCAGCGGATCAGGCCCGGCATGGAACTTCGGTCCCACGTGGTCGCCCAGTGGCCGCCGGGTTGGGTTCCTGATTGCAGACCTCGACCCGAATTCCTCGGACCAGTTGTGGGTTGACTGGCGCTTCCTCTGGCTCAAGAAGTGGCATCTCGACATCACTGGACCGGCCACCGTGGCCGTTGGTGTGCCCGCCACGTTCTCGGTGGCCGTGACCGGACCCGATGCCGCGCCGAGCAAGTTCGTCTGGACCTTCGGCACGGGTGCCACGGCCACGACCGTCACCACCACCACGCCGGACGCCACCGTGCAGCTCAACGGCCAGGGCGCCCAGGACATCACCGTTGAGATGCAACGGGTGAGCGACAGCAAGGTGCTGGCGGTCGGACACGGCAGTGTCACCATCGGCAACGTCCTCCCGGTCTGGAAGTTCACGGCACTCACCGTGCATCCGCCCGCGACAACGCCGGACCTGCAGCCGGACCTGATGGTGGTCTGGAACCGGGATCTCGCCCGCTGGCAGGGGATGACGCCTGCCGGCGGCAGCAACGACGGCGGGCTGCTGTTCCTGGCGAAGGACACGATTATCGGTGGTGACCTCAAGCAGAAGGGGCTCTACATCCTCGACGGCGCGTCGATCACGCCGACCACACTGGCACAGTATCTGGACTTCGCCAACGAGGTGACTTTCCTCGAGGCACCCACCGGCAACAGCATCCGCACCGTGTGGCACGTCTATCAGGAAGTCGCTCCGCTCAGCACCACGCAACCAGGACTGAGCGAGGAATACACCGTGACGGGTCCTCGCTTGCTTCCGAGTCTCTTTGGCGGCCCGAGCCGCAGCTTGACTCTCGTACCAGCCATTGGCTGAGGCCACACTATCGCCCAATTACATACTGCTAGAGAGGTAGCAGATATCCGCGCAAGGGCAACCAGCAAGCGAAAACAGCGGACGGCATCAGTCCTCCGCTGTTTCATTCGCATATCAGCACGACCTGCGCGCGGCGCGCGGCCAGGGCGGGCAGAAGGAGGGCGATGAGGGCGAGGCGTCGGGTCATGTCAGGGAAGCATAGCGGCCGCGGAGCGGCCGTGCTTCAACCTCGCGCAGCGGCCGGCCCGTCGACGTCCTCGGACTTGAACGGGTTGCCGCACGTCATCTTGCCCTCGGGGCAGGTGCCGTAGAGACAGCCCGGACCGCTGCCGGCGAAGAGGTTCGGGGCGAGCGCGACGACCATGGCGCGCATGCGCCAGGCGAGGTCGCGGATCTCCCACTGGGCGCGGTTGCAGCAGCGGACCTGGAAGAAGTGGCGCAGCTCGCGCGCGTTCATGGTGACGACGATCTTGGTCTCGGCCGCGTTGGGCAGCACGAAGCGGGCGTCCTCCTGGACGCTCTCCCGCTTGCGGCCCTCGGCCAGGCCGAGCTCCACGAGCTTGTCGTAGGCCACGCGCGCGTCCTCCATCGCCTGGAGGAAGATCGCCTCCGCCTCCGCGTTGGCGGTGATGCTCGGCGGCACGATGAAGCTGTCGCCCTCGCCGAAGTTCACGTAGCGCTGCGACTGCTGGTTGTAGCTGGCGACGCGGTGCCGCACCAGCTGGTGCGTGCAGGCGCGGCTCACCCCGTCGATCGCGAAGCTGAACGTGGCGTGCTCGAGCGCCGAGTGATGCCCGCTGCGGACGAGGATGCGGACGAGCTTGCCGACGTCCTCGTCGCTCATCTCCTGCTTGAGATCGGCGGCGGACACGGGCGCATAACAGAGCCGACCCGCGATCGCGACGGCGCGATCCGGGTCGGGTGTGTGCTGGAGAAGGCTGACGCGGAGCTCGGCGCTCATAGCCGCGTCAGGACTCGGTCGTCTCGGCCTCGGGTGCGGCCTCGGCGGCGACGGCCACCGGCTCCGGCTTGGGAGCCTCGGCCTTGGCGGCCTTGACCTTCGGCTTGACGGGCTCGTCGGCCTTCTTCTCGAGGCGCTTCTTGAAGCGGTCCACACGGCCGCCCGAGTCCACGAGCTTCTGCTTGCCCGTATAGAACGGGTGGCACTGCGAGCAGAGTTCTACGTGCAGCTCCTTCTTGGTGCTGCGCGTCGTGAACGTGTTGCCGCAGCTGCAGTGCACGGTCGCTTCTTCGTACTGCGGATGGATGTCTTTCTTCATCTGAACGGATCCCTTCTGGGAGCAAACCCGGTGCTGACGCGAACGGCCGCGAGGGCCGAAGCGGGATGATACCACGAACCGGCGCACCGCTTCGAATCGTTCCCCTTCTGAAACGCCCGGCCGGAGCGCCGCTCGACAGCGCGCCGTCCGTGCGTATAATCCCCCTCGCTTCGCATTCATGCGCGCGCACGTGAAGGACGGGACCGATGCCGGACATGCTCGCCCACTACCTCGTCGCCGACGCCGCCGCGCGGCAGGCGCGTGATTGCCTGGGAGGATTCGTCGACCGTGCGTTCGACGCCTACAAGGTGGGCGCCCAAGGGCCCGACGTGTTCTTCTACTCGCGAGTCCTCCGTCCGCGGCGGCGCTCCGAC
The DNA here is from genome assembly GCA_963847895.1 of uncultured Gemmatimonadales bacterium. GTDB lineage: Bacteria > Gemmatimonadota > Gemmatimonadetes > Gemmatimonadales > GWC2-71-9 > Palsa-1233. Next base: position 11,131 of record CAWKBO010000009.1, on the reverse strand, counting down.
CTCGCCCGGCTCACGCACCAGCAACGGACGGCGGCGGCGCTCCGCTGCATGCTCGATCGCGCCGCGGCTTTCCCTGAGGGACGGAGAGAGATCGCATACGCGTTCGTCGCCGGCTACGCGTCGCACCTGTGCCTGGACGCGGAGGTCCATCCTTGGGTGATGTACTGGACGGGCGACATCACCGGCGCCGCCGGGCCGGAGGAGACGACCGAAGCGTTCCGCCGCCACGGGATCCTTGAGGCGTCGATCGACGTGCTCCTCCGCGGCGAGCGGTCGGTCCGCACGGACTGGCTGCGCAAGCAGCGCCTGCTTCATCTCCCGCCGGTCCAGTCCGAGGTCATCTCGGAGCTCCTCAGCGAGATGCTGCGCGACGTGTACGGCGTCGTGTTCACGCCGGCCGACGGGCGTGCGGCGTTCCGCGCCATGGAGTGGATCTACGCGACCATGTCGGACCCCCGCGCCGTGCCCACGCGCCTGCTCTCCGCCGCCGCCCCGCTCAGCAGGCACCGCGCGGTGGTGCGCTCGCAGATCTACCCGGTGTCCCCCTCGCCGACCGCCGCGAGTCTCTACGCCAGGCGGAACCCCTGGTGGCATCCGTTCGCGCCGAACGAACCGCGTATAGAGACGTTCGCCGAGCTGTGCGACACCGCCACCGCGGAGACGGTGCTGTGCCTCCAGGCGATCGGTGCGGTGGCGCGAGGAGAAGCGGCCGACGACGACGCCCTTCGCATCGTCGGCGACCGCAACATGTTCACCGGGCTCGCCTGCGACGACCATCGCCCGGCCACCGTCTTCGCTCCGGACATGCAACTCCTCTGGAGCGGACGGGACGGTGCCGCCGCCAGCCTGCTCAGCGGGAGTTCTTCACCAGCGCGCTGAGGAACTCGGCGTTGTTGTTGGTCTCGCGTGTCTTCTTGATGAGCAGCTCGATGGCCGCGGCCGGGTCGAGGCTGTGCAGCACGGAGCGGAGCTTCCACACGGCGGCGGCCTCGGCCGGCTCCATGAGCAGCTCCTCCTTGCGCGTACCGGTCAGCTCGATGTCGATGGCCGGGAAGATGCGCTTGTCGGCCAGCTTGCGGTCGAGCCTGATCTCCATGTTGCCGGTGCCCTTGAACTCCTCGAAGATCACCTCGTCCATGCGCGAGCCGGTGTCGACCAGCGCCGTGGCGAGGATCGTGAGCGAGCCGCCTTCCTCGACGTTCCGGGCCGCGCCGAAGAACTTCTTGGGCGGGTAGAGCGCCGTGCTGTCGACGCCGCCGGAGAGGATGCGACCGCTGGCCGGCGTGTTCAGGTTGAAGGCGCGGGCCATGCGCGTGATCGAGTCGAGCAGCACGACGACGTCGCGGCCCATCTCGACCAGGCGCTTGACGCGGTCGAGCACCAGTTCGGTGACCTGCACGTGGTTCTCGCTCGGCTGGTCGAACGTGCTGGCCACGACGGTGCCGACGACGGAGCGCTGCATGTCGGTGACTTCTTCGGGGCGCTCGTCCACGAGCAGCACGAAGAGGTCGATCTCGGGGTTGTTGACGGCGATCGAGTTGGCCAGCTTCTTGAGGATCGTCGTCTTGCCGGCCTTGGGCGGCGAGACGATGAGGCCGCGCTGACCCTTGCCGAGGGGGCAGAGCAGGTCCATGATGCGCGCCGCCGTGTCGTGCTCGTCGGTCTCGAGGCGCAGGCGCTCCTCGGGGTACAGCGGCGTGAGCTTCTCGAACACGGGGCGCTGGCGCGCGGCGTCCGGGTCCATGTCGTTGATGCCGTCGATCTTGAGCAGCGCGTTGTACTTCTCGTTGTCCTTGGGCTCGCGGACCTGGCCGGCGACCAGGTCGCCGCGGCGCAGGCCGAAGCGGCGGATCTGGCTGAGGCTCACGTACACGTCCCGGTCGCCCTGGGTGAACCCGTTGGTGCGCAGGAACCCGAAGCCGTCGGGGAGCACGTCGAGGATGCCGGTGCACGGGATGGAGGGGCGGTCGTCGCGCTCGCGCTCGCGCTGCGGCTGCTCGCCGCCGCCGTCCGCCGCCCTGGCGCTGCTTGTCGCGCCCGCGGCGGTTCTTGCCCTTGCCCTGGCGCTGCTGCTGGCCGCCGCCCTGCTGCTGGCCGCCCTGCTGCTGGCGGTCGCCGTCTGCTGGCGGGCCTGTCGGCTGGCGGCGCCTCGCGGCGCCTGGCCGGCGGGCCTGTCGGCGGGCGCGTCGGCCGGCGGGCGCCTGGCCGGCGGGCTTGTCGGCGGGCGGCGCGTCGGTCGTCGCAGCCGCGACGGGCGGCGCGGCGGTCGCGGCCGGCGCGGCCTCGGCGGTCTTGTAGGCCGCGGCGGGGCTGGCGTCGGCCGGCTTGTCGCGGCGGCGGCGGCGGCGGCGTCGGCCGGCTTGTCGGCGACGGGCGCCGCGGCGGCCTTGGCGGCGGCCTTGCCCGCGGCCGGCGCGGCCTTGGCCCGGCTGGCCCTGGGCTTGGCGGGCGGCTTCACCGCGGCCGGCTTGTCTGCGGCCGGCGCCTCGACGGCGGGGGCAGGAGCGACTGCGGTCTCCACGGCCGGCTCGCTCGGAATGGTGATCTGGTCTGTTTGTTCAGTGCTCATGGGCTCCCGGGACTCCTGGCATCCTGAGTGCGACGCGGTACGCAGTCGCGATGGGGAGATGCCGTACGAGTAAAGGTGGACGTGCGATGGAAGATGGAGTCCGTGCGGGCTCCGTTGCCAAGTATGTCATACCGCGCAAGAGATTCCCAGTAACCTCGCGGCAGGTCGATGGTGGGCGTGGTCCGACAGCGGACTGGGCTGCAGCGTCGCGGACCGGGGATGCACCTAGTCTATCGGACGGAGCGGGCGGAACTGAAGACCCGCGTCACGCCGGCGCCCCGCCTTCGGCCGGCGCCGGCCCACGGGAGGGCGCGCCCGAGCCGCCCTCCTCCTCCACGCGCTGCAGGATCAGGCCCAGCACCTCGTGCAGGTTGTCGTCGAGGCTGGGCCCGTCGACCACGGGCACACCCAGCGCGACCGCCCTGCCGACCATGTACTTCTGGATGCGGCGGATGTCGGCGAAGTGCTCGAGGTAGCGGCGCAGCGGCCGGATGCCGCCCGTCTCCCACTCGCGCACCGTGAAGTTGCTGCGGTGTCGCTCCTTGTCGGAGACCGCCAGCATGAACTCGAGGACGATCGCCTCGCCCCACCGCGACCGGTCGAGGTAGCCGGGGACCAGGTGGACCCCCTCGACGACCATGCGCTGGGCCTCGTCGATGCCGCGCTGGATCAACGCTTCGAGCCCGACCGAGACGGCCTTGGTCTGCTCGATGAAGCCCGCCTTGCTGAGATCGGTGTCGCGCGGCGCCGGGATGCGCACCGCCGACGCCGCGTCGAACGACGAGGTGTGGATCGCCGGCATGAGCGCCGGGGCGAAGAAGGCGCGCATGGTCTGCCGCACCATGTCGGTGCCGATGACCCGGGTGATGCCGAGGCGGTGCGCGAGCTCCGTGGCGAGCGTGCTCTTGCCCACGCCCGTCCCGCCGCCGATGAGGATGATCAGCGGAGTCTCGAGGCGGCGCAGCTTCTGCCACTGGCGGAAGCGCTCGATGAGGACGTCACCCTGGGCCGGCCCGAGCTGGTCGCGCGCGATCTCGTGCAGGTCGGCGAGGGTGAGGGCCGCCGGCCCGCGGCGCCGCAGGCGCCGCTCCACGGCGGCGGCCACGTTGTAGGCGCGCTCGGGCGCCAGCCCGGTCGACATGAGCGTCTGCGCCATGAGGCCCTTGCTGAACGGCGCCGGGTCGCCCTCGTCGATGAGCGGGATGTCGTGGTGTTCCGGCACCGTCACGCTCTCTCTGCTCGCGCGGCCGCCGCGGCGGCGGCGCGGGCCGCGAAGCGCTCGGCGGCGAGTGCCGCCAGCCGGTCGACGGTCGTCCCCAGGTCGCCGTCGAGCGCCACCGGCTCGTTGTCGCAGAACACGAGCTCGCGGCCGGCGGCGGCGGCGCCCTCGGCGACGACGTCCACCGCCGCCGCCTTGATCTCGGTGAGGAACACATCGGCCTCCGCGGCCGCGCGCTTCACGGCGTCGGGCAGCCGGCGGCGGTCGGCCAGGTCGCACGAGACGAGCACGACCTCGGCGCCGTGGTCGGCGGCGAGCGACGCCGCGAGCTCCGGCGCGGCGGCCTCGGGCGCGGTGGTGAAGAAGGCGACGCGGCGGCCGCGGACGGACTGCGCCGGCCGCGGCCGGAACACGGTCGCCAGGACCTCGAGGCCGGGCTTGACGGCCCTGGCGGCCGCGGCGAGCGCCGCCACCTCGCCGGGCGTCGCGAACGGCGGCTCGCACCCCGTCAGCATCAGGGCGTCGCTCAGCAGCAGGCGGTAGGTGCCGAGAAAGCCGGCGACGTAGTCGGCCGGCTGGGCCGCCCCGGCCACGCAGAGCGTGGCGTCGGCGGCCACCGGCGGCACCACGGCGCCGCTGCCCTCGATCACCGCCAGCGCGGCGCCGCGCCCGTCCAGCAGCGGCAGCGCCTCGCGCACGTTGTCGTCGAACGTCATGCCGGCGAGCCCGCCGCCGCAGCGCCGGCACCCGACCGCCGTGACCCCGGCGAGCACCGCGTCCTCGTAGCAGTCGCTGGCGGCGTGGCGGCCGGCGCGGGAGGCGGCGAGCAGTTCGGCGGGGCCGAGCCCGTCGCCGCCGAGGATGAGCTCCGGCTGCGGCGGGCCGCCGCGGCCCATGGCGAGCACGACGACGCCGCCGTCCGCCCGCCGGGCGGCGTCGATCCGCCGCGCCAGCCAGCCGCTCACGGCGGTCTTGCCGACGCGCTTCCCGGTGCCGATCACCGCGAGCGACGGCGTGGCGGCCAGCCGCGCGAAGGCCTGCGGCCGGACCTCGGTGTCCGCGGCCACGTAGGCCGCGCCCTCCGCGAGCGCCGCGCTCATGAGCAGGAACCGTTCGCGGTAGCCGACCACCGGCTCGTCCGAGAGGTCGACGAGCGCCTCGGCGCGCGCCGCGCGCAGCGCGGCGCGCACGCCCTCGAGCACCTCGTGCACGGACGCCGACCGCGGCTCCACCGCGTCCAGCCGCGGGACGCCGATCTCGGCCGCGAGCGCGGCCAGGGCGTCGCCGCCGGCTGCCGAGCCGCCCTCGGCGGCGTCGCCGCGCAGCTTCTCGCGGCCGCCGGCGAAGATGCCCGCCTCGATGGAGTAGGCGGCGCGGAGCCGCGTGATCCCGGCCGCGACCACGGGTGGGTAATGTTCGCCGTCCACGAGCACGACGGCGCGCGGCAGGCGAGCGCCTATCTGCTCTCCTCCTCCTGAGGCACGGGGCAGATGTACTTGTCGAACGACGCGGTGGACGGCACGAAGTCGATCAGCGTCTCCTCGCCGTGGAACGGGTACTTGCGCGCCACGTGCACCCGGTCCCCCTGGATGCGGATCAGGTTGTAGCACGCTTTGGTGTTGCCCCTGAGGCGCAGGGAAGAGCAGGTCCCGGCGTTGACGACGAAGAGATGCTCGAGGCGCCACGCGTAGGGCACGTGCTTGTGGCCGGAGAGCACGAGGTTCACGCCGCACTCCTGCAGGACCTCGAGGAGGTCGCCGGCGTCCAGGACCATGCTGCGCTCGCGCCCCGTCCCGGGGATCGGCAGCAGGTGGTGGTGGAGCATGAAGATGCGGAACGCGGCCGGTCTCGCGTACTGCTCGCGCAGCCAGTCGTAGCGCGCCCGGCCGACCTGCCCGTAGTCCAGGTCCGGCTCGCTCGAGTCGAGCGCGACGATGGTCACGTCGTCCATCGTCAGCGTGCGGACGCGCGGCCCGATGAGCTCCTCGAAGTGGAGGTAGCCCACGTTGCGCGAGTCGTGGTTGCCGGGCACGACGACCATCGGAGCCTCGATGCGCCGCAGGTACTCGACCGCGGTCATGTAGTCCTGGCGGAAGCCCATCTCGGTGAGGTCCCCGGCGCAGAGCACGATGTCCGGTTTGAGCTCGTTGAGCTCGATGACGACCCGGTCCATCAGGCTCGGCACGAAGTACGGCGAACCGGCGTGGATGTCGCTGATATGGGCGATGGTGAGCTCGGTCACTGCGCTCGTTCCCCCGACGCTCGCTGAGGCGGCTACTCTACCACCACGATACGCGCCGGCCCCTGCTTGTCGAGCACCGAGAAGCTCGTCTGGGAGCCCACGCGGCGGAAGCGCAGCCGCATGGTCGTGCGGCCGACGCGGAGGTTGCTGAGGGTGACCTCACCCAGCCACCGGGGCAGCACCGGGTTGTGCACGTAGACGATGTTCTCCTCGGCCTGCGCGTAGATGCCCAGCATGGACTGCAGGACGAGGAACAGGGCGGCGGCCGAGTTGGCGTCCGGCGAGCAGGCCATGGGGAACGAGACCGGCCGGTCGACCGTCTGCCGGGTGAAGCCGCAGAACATCTCCGGGAGGCGCGCGTACTCGTGCGCGCCGGCCGCCTCCACCAGACCCCAGGCGAGGCGGCCCGCCTCCTGCACGTAGCCGTGCTTCTTGAGGCCGTTCGCGATCAGCGCCGTGTCGAACGGCCACACGCTGCCGTTGTAGAAGCTGATCGGGTTGTAGGAGCGCGTGTCCTTGCTGAGCGTGCGGATGCCCCAGCCGGTGAACATGTCCGGGGCCATGAGACGCCGCACGACGTCCGGGACGTGCTCTTCGCCCACGATCCGCGACCACAGCGCGTGGCCGATGGTCGACGAGACCGCGCGGACCTGGCGCTTCTGCCCGTCGAGCGCCATCGCGAAGAAGCCTTCGTCCTCCATCCAGTACTGCTCGTTGAAGGCGCGCTTGAGGCGCGCGGCGGACTGCGCCAGCCGCTCCGCGCGCTCCACGTCGCCGAGCTGCCCGTAGACGGCCGCGAGGCGCCGCTTGGCGTAGTAGACGTAGCCCTGCGTCTCGGCGAGTGCGATCGGCCCCTGGGCCGGCGTGCCGTCGTCGTGCAGGACGGCGTCGAACGAGTCGCGCCAGCCCTGGTTGCGCAGCCCGACGCGCGAGCGGCGCTCGTACTCGACGAAGCCGTCGCCGTCCGGGTCCCCGGGGCCGTCGACCCAGTCGAGCGCCGCATCCACGGCGGTGGCGCGCATCTCGAACCCATCGAGGTCGCCGGTCCAGACGGCGAGCTCGGCGACCAGCAGCAGCCACAGCGCCGTGGCGTCCACGGAGCCGTAGTACGGCGTGTGCGGCACGGCGCGCACGGCGGCGAGCTCGCCGCGCCGCAGCTCGTGCATGATCTTGCCGGGCTGCTCCTCACGGAAGGCGTTGTCGGCCGTGCCCTGCCGGCGACTCAGGAACGAGACCGCCGACTTCGCCCAGCGCAGGTCGAGGAGCAGCGTCTCGAGACCGACGAACGCCATCTCGCGGCCGAACGGCGCCGCGAACCACGGCAGCCCGGCGAGCGGCACCCGCTCCCCGTCGATCACCGTGGACAGCAGGCGCAGGTCGTCCTGGCCGCGGCGCAACGCCCGGTTGAGCTGGTCGTTGTCGGTGAAGATGTCGGTGGCGTCAGACTCCCAGCGCTCGTGCTCGTGCCGCAGCGCCCCGATGCGGGCGTTGAACTCACCGCCGGCCTCGCCGGGCGCGCCGGGTCCGACGACCTGGACGTCGTAGCGGATGGTCGCGCGCCCGCCGGCCGGAAGGTGCAGCCGGTACCGCGCCCGCCCCTGCTTGATGGACTCGGGGCGGTCGTGGAAGTGGATGATCGTCTGGCGCCTGACCTCGTCGAGGCCGAGGTAGGAGAGCGTGAGGGCGCGGGCGCCGATCTGCGGCGCGAGCCGCTGGCCGCGGCGGCGGCGGCGGCTGCCGCGGACCTCGAACAGGTCGGCGAAGTCGGCGTCGAAGTAGAGGTCGACGACGAGCTCCACGTCACGCTGGTGGTAGTTGCGCACGCGCAGGAGCTCGTACAGCCGGTCGGAGACGAAGCGCGTGCGGCGCACGTGCACGCTGGCCTGCGGCAGCGTGTGCCCGTCCGCGGTGCGCGCCTCCAGGTTGGTGAGCTCCACCGTCGCCGCGTAGCCGCGGTCGGCGCTGGCGCTGAGCAGCACCGGCTGGCGGCCGGCGATCGTGACCTCGTGCCGGCTCAGGTAGCGCGTGTCGCGGTAGTACAGGCCGAGCACGGAGTTCTCCGTCCCCGGCACCTGCCCGAGCTCGTTGGTGTAGAGGAAGAGGTCGCCTTCCTTGATGGCAAGACGCCGCGCGCGACCGCCACCCATCACGTAGCGCTCGGCGCTGGTGGTGGTCACGACGGGCTCGTCGGCCGGGCGCTCGCGCGCGGACGGCTGCCGTTCTGGTTGTTCCTGGGACGGGCTCATCGCCGCGGCCTCCGCCTCTCGGGCTCGTGCTTGCCGGCGCACGAAGCGGCGCCGCCGGCGGGTTCTTACCCCGTCGCCTCGAGGAACAGCCGCATCAGCGCGGCGCCGTCGTCGAGGAAGAGGCCGGTCATCGCCGCCTGGGTCTCCCCGTACTCCATCGCGCCGCCCCCGCCGACTCCCGGCAGCGACTCGCTGATGGCGAACGGCACGGGCCCGGCCGCGTGCGTGCGTGTGCGCACCGGCGTGAGGTGGTCGGGGACCACGAGCACGCCGGGGCGGCTCGGCATGGCCATGATGGGCGCGAGCACCTCCGCGTCCACGCGCTCGATGGCGCGGACCTTCTCGCGCAGGTCGCCCATGTGGCCGGCCTCGTCCGGCGCCTCCACGTGCACCCAGACCAGGTCGTGGTCGGCGAGGGCCGCGATGGCGGCGCTCGCCTTGGCGCCGTAGTCGGTGTCGAGGCCGCCGGTGGCGCCGGGCACGTCGATGACGTCGAGCCCGGCCAGCCGGCCGATGCCGCGCACGAGGTCCACGGCGCCGACGACGGCGCCGGTCAGGCCGAAGTGGTCGCGGAACGGCGAGATCTTCGGCGCCGTGCCCTCGCCCCAGAACCAGGCGCTGGTGCCCGGACGCACGCGCTCGAGCACCTCGCTCGCGCGCCGCTGCACCTCGGCGAGCTCGGCCGCCGGCGAGCCCTCGCCGGCGACGCCGGCCTGCTCGCCGGGCAGGTGCCCGGCGACCGGCTGGTCGAGGATGTCGTGCGGCGGCGTGCACGGCACCAGGGCGCCGCCGCGCCAGACGAGCAGGTGCCGGTAGCTGACGCCCTCGTGGAACTCGAACGGCCCGCCGCCCAGCTCGGCCTGCAGGGCCTCGATGCACGGGCGGGCCTCGTCGCTGCCGATGTGGCCGGCGGTGTTGTCCTTCATGAGCCCGCCGGCCACCGTGACCAGGTTGAGCCGGTAGGCGACGTCGTCGGGACCGAGCTCGACACCGATGGAGGCCGCCTCCAGCGGGCTGCGCCCGCTGAAGACGGCGGCCGGGTCGTACCCGAGCACGGCGAGGTTGGCGACGTCGCTGCCCGGCGCCATGCCGTCGGGCACGGTCTGCGCGCGCCCGCAGATGCCGCCGCGCGCGAGCGCGTCCATGACCGGCGTCTCGGCGGCCTCCAGCGGCGTGCGGCCGCGGAGCGCCGCCTGCGGCTCGTCGGCCATGCCGTCGGGAACGAGGAGCACGCGCTTGCGCATCAGGTCCGCCTTCCCGCGAGGCGCGGCCCGGTCAGCCGGCCGGCATCGTTCACGCTGAGCCGCCGAGCACCATCAGCGGCAGCCCGGCGAGGCCGTCGTACTTGGGCTGGTAGCGCTCCGTGTCGTAGCAGCGCGCGACGTCGACGACCTTCTTGGTGGACACGACCTCCTCGATCGGCACCGAGCCGTAGCGGCCGCCGGCCAGCGCGACCATGCGGCCGGTCTCGCCCTTGAGGATCAGGTCCACGGCGAGGTTGCCGTAGGCGGTCGGCACGATGCAGTCGATCGCGTCCGGCGCGCCGCTGCGCACCAGGTAGCTGAGGTTCATGCTGATCATGTCGATCTTCTTGCCGCCGTTGTACTTCGGGGCGAGTTCCTTGATCTTGTTGCTCACGTTCTGGCCGATGCCGCCGAGCTTGGCGTGGCCGAACATGTCCTTCTCGCCGCCCATGAACACCATCTCGCCGCCGGAGGGCATGGCGCCCTCGCTGACGATGCAGACCGAGTAGCCCTCAGGCCGCCCGTTGCGATCGGCCACGAGGAGCTCCGTGAGCTTCTCCATGTCGAACTCGGCCTCCGGGATCACGCAGCGGTCCGCCGCACCGGCGAACGTCGGCAGCAGCGCCGTGAAGCCGGCGTAGCGGCCGAAGACCTCGAGCACGACGATGCGCTCGTGCGAGGCGGCCGAGCTGGTGACCTGGCGCGCCATCTCGATGATCCGGTTCACGCAGGTGCCGAAGCCCATGCAGTAGTCCGTGCCGGGGACGTCGTTGTCCATCGTCTTGGGGATGGCCACGACGGGGAAGCCGCGGCGGCCGAGCTCGACGCCGTAGCTGAGCGTGTCGTCGCCGCCGGCCGGCACCAGGTAGTCGACGCCGAGGAACTCCAGGTTCGCTATCACTTCGTCGGTGAGGTCGTTCTTCTCGGCCGTGTACTTGTCCTTCAGGTGCGCCGGGACGTCCTTGAGGGGCACGGTACTCGGCCGCGTGCGCGACGAGTGCAGAAAGGTGCCGCCCGAGTACGCGTAGCGTTCGACGAGCTCACGCGTGAGCGGCAGGACCCACTCGCTGTTGTCGGCCGCGGGGTCGCGCTGCAGCTGGATGAGGCCGGCCCAGCCGCGGCGGATGCCGACGACCTCGAACCCTTCGCTGAGGGCGCGCAGCGTGACGCCGCGGATCGCCTGGTTGAGGCCGGGGATGTCGCCACCGCCCGTGAGGATGCCGATACGGCCCTTCTTGTCAGTCATGCTGTCTCCTCTCCTGGGGCGCCGAGAGCTGTGATCCGCCGGCGCCCCGCTCGATGGCCTGTGTGCGGTGCTGCTGCGGCGGCATTTCAGGCATCGCCTTCCACGCGGATGACGGCCGGCTCGCCGTGGACGTCGGGCAGGGCGCTGATCTGCTCGAGAGCGCCGAAGAACTGCGCCTCGCGGACGGGGTGGAGCAGCAGCACCAGTTCGGCCTCGTCGCCGCCGCCCTCCTGGACCATGGAACGGATGCTGACGCCGTGGTCGCCGAACAGCGCGCTCACCTTGGCGAGCACACCGGGCTGATCATTGACCCTCAGCCTGAGGTAGAACCTCGAGACCATGTCGGCGTCCGGGAAGAACGGGAC
>CAWKBO010000008.1:0-193531 GCA_963847895.1 uncultured Gemmatimonadales bacterium | reverse complement strand
CACGCCGACCCGCGCCGTCGCCCTCACGGCGATGCTGCTCGGTCTCCTGACCGCGCCAGCGCCCGCCCAGCAGCCCGCCTCCCTGATCCGGAACGGCGGCTTCGAGCAGGGACCGGGCACCCGGGCCTACCTCAATCTTCCGGGCGGATCGACCGCGCTGCCGGGGTGGGTGGTGACGGGCGAGGGGATCGATCTCGTGGGCGCCGGCTACTGGCGCTCCTCCGAGGGCAGCTACGCGATCGATCTCGACGGCAGCGCCAGAAGCAGGACCACGCCGCCCTACGTGCGCGGCGGGATCGCGCAAACCTTCGCCACCGTGCCGGGCCAGCGCTATCGGGTGACCTTCGACCTGGCCGGAAACCCCAATCGCGCTCCTGTGGTCAAGCCGATGCGCATCACGGCGGCGGGCCAGTCGGCCGACTTCGTGTTCGACGCCACCGGCAAGTCCGGACGCGACATGGGATGGCTCCCCACGGCATGGGTGTTCTCGGCCGTCGCCGACTCGACCACCCTGGAGTTCACCTCGCTCACGGTGTCGCCCCAGACCGGCTACGGCGCGGCGATCGACCGGGTCGCCGTGGTGCCACTCGACGACGGGCCGCTCCGGGTGACCGAGAACGCCACCGAGATCCAGGTGAACCTGAGCGCCGAGATCCTCTTCGATACCGGGGAATGGGCGCTACGTGACGCTGCGACCGACGCATTGGCCAAGCTGGCGGCGCTGATTCGCGATCACCCCGACCTGCCCGTGGCGATCGAGGGCCACACCGACAGCGTGGGGACCAGGGCCTACAACGACCGGCTCTCCCTGGAGCGGGCGGAAGCGGTCAAGCGGTGGCTGGTGGCCAACGGGTCAGTGCCCGAGGGCCGGATGACAACCCGGGGGTTCGGTCCCACGCAGCCGGTCGCCTCGAACGACACCGCCGAGGGGCGGCAGCAGAACCGACGGGTGGAGGTGCGGTTGAGGAAGTAGGGGGTGGGGACCGAGGCGGCCCATCCTTGCGTGAAATGGTACCGGGTCGCCCCAGACGGGTAGGGGTCCCGTCAGCTGCGGATGCTAGTTAGACGTCAGGGCCCCACACCAATAGATTCCGGCATCACGCGGAGGTCCCCATGCGGCTCACGGCCGTGTTCCAGAAGGTACCCGAAGGGTACGTCGGATTCGTCGAAGAACTCCCCGGAGCGAACACCCAGGGTGCGACGCTCGACGAGGCACGCGCCAACCTCCGCGAAGCGGTCGAACTCGTGCTGGAGGCCCACCGCGCCCTCCAAAGCCCACCGCTGCGCTGAACCTCGGGCCCGCATCTCCATACCCCCCGACCCCGAGCTCGTCGCTCAAGCGACGGCTCGGCCAAACCCAAGTGCTGAAGCACTGTGCCAGGATGGATGAGCCTGGGGATCGGTGGCGAGTGGAGGTGCGGTTGAGGAAGTAGGGGGGCCGTGGACCGCGCCCACATGTCCGCGCATGGTCAGCTACATCCCATCTGCCGGCAGATCACACCGCAGCAGGTCCTGGAATCCATCGGTCCGCTCGGCCCGCAGGTAGACCACATCATCCCGCACCGCGACCAGGTTCAGCCCGGGCCCGAGCGTCATCGCGCGGAGCGGCACACCGCGCGGTGACAAGAGCGCCCAGATCTCGCTCTGCTCGCCCACTGTCGACCGCAGAATCCAGAAGCGATCCCGATTGTCCATCAGGGCACGGAAGGCCGCCGTGAAATGAGGTGGCTTCGGTGTAGCCTCGCGAAGTTTGGCCGCAATCGCTGGCTCGAGACCCTTCACCATTGCGGCGACGACAGTGTCATAGTCTTCCTGGGTCACGACCCGCTCCGCCAACACCACGGTCGTATCCAACTCCGGTTCGCCAGCCGGGGTCAGGCACTGGATGTGGATGTCGGATGCCTTCCCCGGGGTGATGGCGCAGAGCCGCCCGCCCTCGGGATTCCAGGCCGGGAGCGCACGCCGCAACGTGAACGGCGATGCATTGCCCAGGTCACCGGCGCGGAAGGTGTCCGGGGCCGCGAATTCTCGCCACGGTATCGATCCGCTCACCATCGTCGGCTGAGAGGAACAGCACCTTGGGAACCGCGACCGCAGCGGGCGCCAGACCCACAGCCTCACCGGCAGCAGTGCGGACCCAGGCCGCGGGAAGCGGCGGTGTGAGGGTAGTGACATAGCCACCGTCGCTGGTATACGCGACGGACCGCCCCTGCCTCCAGTCGCTCACCCAGAGCGTGTCACCGACCCACCACGCCCCACCGATCGAGCGAAACTCATCCGGTCCACTGCCGCTCCGACCCATGATCGTGTCGCGGCCGTCGCCACCCAGATGAATTGATGTCGAACGGATGCCGCCGCTCCAGGCCAGGACACCCTTCGGTCCGGGAGCCACTATCCCGACCGTTCCATCCTCGGACTGTCCCGACACCACGACGGTGTCACACCTCGTGCCATCGAGCACCGCAGACATCGATGCATCCCCTGGCGTCGCACCACCGCAACCCAGCACGAGCACCAGCGCCACCATGCAGCGATCGGCACGACGATTCACTCACTACCTCCGTCTTCCTCGGCGGGTCTTGCGTGCGCCCGTGGCGCCAGCGCGGACGTCAGCGGGCGGAACATCAAAGGGCTGGCCGACCCCATTCGTCTGTCACGCGCTTCCCGCCTTCGACTTGCGCCATTTCAGGTCAAGTCGGCGGTGGTTTGCGGCGCAGTCGCGGAGATACAGGTTGATCAGCGTCTGATAGGGAATCTCCGACTCCTCAGCCAGCCCCTTGAAGTACTGCACCGTCGCGGCGTCCAGCCGGATGGTCACAGGCTTCTTGAGCATCTTGGCGTAGGGATTCGGACGTCCCTTGGAGAAATCGTAGCGGTCCTTCATGGCTTTCCACGCTCCTCGTATTGTCGGCGCTCGAAGAGGTCCGCCTTCCGCGCGGAGATGATCCGAACGATGAAGTCGTCGGCCCGATGGCAGTGAACGACCACAAGCAGCCGACTGGTGGCACTGACCCCGAGCAGGACAAAGCGGTCCTCGTCCAGGGAGTGTTCAGGATCATCGATCAAGAGGCCGTGCTCGTCGCTGAATACGGTCTCTGCCTCAGGGAACGAGACCCCGTGCTTCCGCAGGTTGGCCGCTGCCTTGCGCGGGTCCCACTCGAACCGGAGCTCGCTCATGGCCCAACGTACATACATTATATGTACAACACAATGATGGTCGCCTGCACGCGGCCACGCAGGGTTGCGCGGCGTACTCCTCCAACTCCTAACCCTGGCCGCCCTTCGCGCCCTCGCCGAGCGTTGGGATGGCTCGGAGCTCAAGGGCCGCTCCGGGTGACCGAGAACGCCACCGAGATCCAGGTGAACTTGAGCGCCGAGATTCTCTTCGATACCGGGGAGTTGACGCTACGTGACGCTGCGACCGACGCATTGGCCAGGCTGGCGGCGCTGATTCGCGATCACCCCGACCTGCCCGTGGCGATCGAGGGCCACACCGACAGCGTGGGGACCAGGGCCTACAACGACCGGCTCTCCCTGGAGCGGGCGGAGGCGGTCAAGCGGTGGCTGGTGGCCAACGGGTCGCGCCAATCCCGAGCTCGTCGCTCAAGCGACGGCTCGGCCAAACCCAAGTGCTGAAGCACTGTGCCAGGCTGGATCAGTCTGGGGATCGGTGACGGGTGGAGGTGCGGTTGAGGAAGTAGGGGGCGGGAGTCGCCTCGTCCAAAGTCAGTGCCCCCGATCCTGGCGGCGTCAAGGCGTTAGCCTCGGTGGACCTCTTTCCAGGGACCCACGCCGTTCTGCTGCGGGGCCCGGGGCGGGCCTCGACGGCAGCAAGCGAGTTAGCTGGCCGTCAATACGGCGACTTCCTCTTCCAGCCGGTCGCCGAGGCGATCCCTCTCCACCTCGAGGTCATACCGGGTCTGAAGGTTGAGCCAGAAGCGATCTGACGTTCCGAAGTACCGAGCGAAGCGCAGCGCAGTGTCCGCCGTGATCGCGCGCTTGCCATGAACGATCTCATTGACCCGGCGCGGCGGTACACTGATGTCATGTGCCAGCCGGTACTGACTGAGCTCCAGGGGAGTCAGGAAGTCCTCGAGGAGAATCTCCCCCGGGTGAATCGGCGACAGCTTGGTGCGACGCATCGCGGCTCCTAGTGGTAGTCAACCATCTCAACGTCGTGGGCATCGCCAGCCCGCCACCGGAAGCAGATGCGCCACTGATTGTTGATCCGAATGCTGTGTTGGCCTGCGCGGTCTCCGTGGAGCTTCTCAAGGCGATTCCCCGGAGGAATCCGCAGGTCAGTCACGGATTCGGCGGCGTCCACGAGGAGCAGTTTGCGCAGCATGATCCGCTGCAACGCTTGAGGAAGGCGCCGGCTGGGCTCCCGAGCGAAGAGGCGCTCCGTCTCGCGGTCCGCGAAACTCCGGATCATGCGGTATAGTAACGCGTGGCGTTACTAGTGTCAAGAGGGTGCCGTGGTCCAGCTGACAAGTATTGGACCTGCAGGAGCCCGACTCCCCCCGCAGCCTGATCCTCCTGCACGTTGCTCCGCGCAGCCGAATCGGGAAAGGCTGCGGTAGCGCCGAGGTCCAGCCCGTCTGCCGGACTCCCCGACACCATGCTCGATCAGGCGAGGACCCTGGTGAGCACCACCCCACACCTGGGCGACCTGCTGCAACTGTTGCCGAGCGACGGCGAAGCGCGACTCGACGACCTGCCGCCGCTCCAGGCCAGGACACCCTGCGGCCCGGGAGCCACCATCCCGACGAGCCCGTCTTCGGACTGGGCAGACACGACGGCCGTGTCACACGTCGTGCCATCGAGCACCGCAGACATTGATGGATCCCCTGGCGTCGCATCTCGGCAGCCCAGCAGGAGCACCAGCGCCACCATGCAGCGATCGGCACGACGATTCACTTGGTCACTGCCTTCATTTTCGCCCGCCCCCGCCCGGCCCGTCAGGCGACCTGGAGAGGCTTGATGCGAGCCACTTCGCCCTTGATCGCCTGTGCCGCGTCCCACAGATCGACCGCACGCTGCGCATTCAGCCAGAACTCCGGCGTGTTGCCGAACAGGCGACCGAGGCGCAGGGCCATCTCCGGGCTGACGGCCCGGCGCCCCCGAAGCAGCTCGTTGATCGACTGCCGCGACACGCCGACCGCCTCAGCCAACCCCGACACCGTCAGGTCGAAGTCGGCCATGAAGTCCTCAGCGAGCATCTCGCCCGGGTGGGTGGGTCGGCGCCGCATCGGGCGATCGTTCGGAATGCTCATCCTGTCCATCCCTTCAGTGATAGTCGCACACTTCGACATCGTGGGCATCGCCATCCACCCAGCGAAAGCAGATGCGCCACTGGTCATTCACCGCGATGGCGTGCTGTCCGCGGCGGTCCCCCTTGAGGGCGTGAAGTCGATTGCCCGGAGGCACCTTGAGGTCGTCCAGGGCAACGGCGAGGTGCACGTACTCCAGCTTCCGCGCGGCACGTGCTGCCACATCGGACGGAAACCGTTTCGCCCGTCCCGTGCGGAACAGCTCTTCCGTCCGCCGATCCGCAAAGGACTTGATCATGACGGCAATGTAACGCGTCACGTGACACGCGGCAAGGATCGGCCGAGGCGCCTCACGAGGGAGGCGCCCCCGCCATCGCGCTGGCCCGGCCCAGCGATCAGCTCGAGATCCTCCGGCTGGCCGATCGCGCCGACCAGGTCGCCCAACTGCTGGCGCTCGGCAGTCGGTACCGGAAGCTCAGGGCAGCGGCCGTTCCCGCGGCGATCATGCTGCTATTGCTGCTTGGCCTGCTCGTGGGTGTCTTCGCCACCGGCTGGCGGCCCGACAGCGACTGGTCCGGTCGGATGATCGCCATGGTCGGCGCCATCTTCGGCGCGCAATCATGGCGCCGGTGGCGGCTCGGCCTCCCCACCCGGCGCGGGCGGACCCGGTTCGCCCTCATCGCTCTCGTGACCGGCACCACCCTCGCCGCACTATCCAGCTCCCGCGGCAGCCTCGAGGGCGCCGCATGGGCGCTCGGCGGAGCCCTATTCGTCGGGCTCTTTGGTGAGACGGTGTCGAGACTGCTGATCCGCTATCGCCTGCCGAGCGGCCGGCGTCTTCCCGTGGTGGCAACCGAACTGATGGCACTCCGGGTTCGCTGGAGCGTCGACCCCGCCACCGTCACGGTGATCCTTTCCAATGGCAATGCCCTCGACGCCACCGACTCCCGCTACGTGCTCACCCACCTCGTCGAATGGGTCGCCGGGCTCCCCGACGATACCCTCGATCAGGCCCGCACCCTGGTGAGCACCACCCCGCACCTCCGTGACTTGCTGCAACTATTGCCGAGGGAGTCGGGCGAGATGGGTGGAGAAGCGAGGGTCGACGATTTGCCGCACGTCTACTGGGCGGCGCTCGACCTGGCACTGAGTCGCGAGACCGATGCACCGGACCAGATCGAGACGGTGGAGGAGGCGCGGCAGGTGGCCGAGATCGCGGAGGGGCTCGATCGAGGACCCTGACACCGGATCAGACAGTCGGCGGACTTCTCGAGCGGCCCTGTGATACCGGCGCTCGGCTCTATTCCGCTGGTAATGCTCCCCTCCCCGGCGATCTCGGCCACCCTCACCCGGAGCTGCCCGTGGAGATCGAGGGCCACACCGCCAGCGTGGGGCGCAGGGCCCACAACGACCGCCTCGCCCTGGAGCGGGCGGAGGCGGTCAAGCGGTGGCTGGTGGCCAATGGGTCGGTGCCCGAGAGCCGGATGACCACCCGGGGGTTCGGTCCCACGCGACCGGTCGCATCGAACGACACGGCCGAGGCCCCCTTGACGATCGGGGGATAGGGCCAATACTCCAATCTCCTCCCCCTCGAGTCAGCCTATGTCGAGCCCCATTTCGGTCCTTGTTGCCGACGACCACGTCGGTGTCGCGACGGTCCTTTCACAGGCGCTCGCTCGCTGGTTCGAAGTGGCGCCCTCGGTCAACACCCTTCCGCAACTCAGTGGCGCGCTCTCCGTTACACCACGTCCCTCGGTCGTGCTGCTGGATCTGCAGTTTGGCGAACAGAGCGCGCTCCGGCTCCTCCCTGTGCTGGTGAAGGATTGTCCAGAGGTCGCGTTCGTCATGCACAGCGCGCACTGGGATGAGGTGGTTGTCGATGCGGCACTCGCCGCCGGAGCATGCGGGTACGTCCACAAGACGATGGGCCTGGTCGAGGTCCGCATCGCAATCGAGGCTGCGGCATGGGGGCGCATCACGGTACTCGGACCGACCATGCAGTCGAGCGGAAGCCGACAGGCCGTTCTGTTGCGCCCAACACGTCCGTTGAGTCCCCGTGTACGACGGGTACTTGGCTTGCTGCAGCAGGGCCATGACCGTGCCGAGGTCGCCAAGCGGTTGGGCATTTCGATCTCGGGCGTCGATGCCGCCAAACGGCGCCTTAGAAGGGCATTCGGTCTCGCACCCGGTGCCCCAGTCACCTGGGAGCGACTTCTCGGTCACTAGTTGGGCGGCTGCAGTGCGTAGTGGTCTGGCAAGTCACGATCCTGCACAGGCTTGCCTCTGCCGTCGCAGAGGGGAGCGGTAGGGGAACGTGGGGTTCAGCGGCAGTTGGTGGGATGGCCGCGTCCCGACGGGGAGGCGAGAGTTGCACGCGTCGTCCTTTGGCGCGCCTTCACATTTCCAAGTGCCCCCGAGCCGCCTCTCCAAATGCGAATCCTCCCTGATCACCGATCATTGGCCGCTGCGCTCTGCATTGCGGCCTCCGCTTGTGGGCGCCCAAGTCATGCTGAGCTGAGGCGCCTCACACTTCGTGTCGACAGCTTGGCGAGGGCGATCACGGTCCTTGGCGAACAGCGTGGATTGAACGATCGCACGGCAGCCGTTCCGCAGGTCGTACGCACATCCCTCGGGGCGGGCCTCCGGTCGGGACCGAGCGATGCCAAGTTCGTTCTCCTCGAGTTCACTGACTACTACTGCCCCTATTGCGCCACGTTCACAGTCAGTGCGCTGGGGGATATTCTCGCCAAGGCGCCGGACATCGAGCTCGTGGTCCGGAACTTCCCGATCCCCGAGATCCATCCCCAGGCGGCGGTCCTCGCCGCAGAAGTCGAATGCGTGGCCGATCTCGACACGGCGACGGCGTGGGCGCTGCACCGTCGTCTGTTCTACCACCAGGCCGAAGTCCGATCGCTCGGACCAACCCGGATCGACAGTCTCTTCGACCCTGTACCCACAGCACTTCGAAGCTGTCTCGACGCGGACGCCAAGCATCGCCGAGTCGAACGTGACCGGGCAGAAGCCGCTCGCCTCCGACTCCGAGGCACCCCGGCACTGATCCTCGGACGCAGGATCAGCGGCGACTCCGTGGAGGGGATGCTGCTGCAGGGAGCCTATCCGGCTCCCGAGGTGCTGAGATTGCTGGACAGCCTCCGTAGCGAGGGTGGGTCGTCCGGCCGGGTCTCCATCAGCCCTCGCCTGCCACCCAAGGAGGGAGTATGATTGCCCTGCGAAGGCTGCTCGGTCTCGGAGCGATCGCGGTTGTGGTCGTAGCGTGCACCAATGCAGCTGCAGATGACCTGACGGGCAGCACGCCTGAAGTGCCGATTCCGCACTTCCAGTACAGCTTCGTGGGTTGTCTGGCATGGAGCTGCGCTTCGGGGCAGTGTCAGAACGATCCAGCCGTGTGGGGGGCGTGCTGCACTGACGTCTCCGAGGATCCGGAGGAACAGGGCTATGAACGGCCGTCGTGCGGCGGGCCCTCCTACTGCGATCAGTATCCTTCACGCTGCGAGGGGGACATCGGACCGGACCCGGGACTCGCAGCAGATTTCTGCTTCCACGCGAATGTGACCGATATCTGCGGCGATGGAGCATACGAGGGCAATTCGAACTATCCGCTTCGGTGTGCTGGTGGCGGGACAATCGACGAGTTTCCCGAGTGCTATCCGACCACACAGATCAACTGACTGGTGGTGACGCCGTAGGCGGGACGGTCAAGGAATGGCCTGGAGAACCTTGGGAGCGATGGACGAGTTCCTTGCACCGCTCGGGTGGAGGTGTTTGTGTCCTCTGGTCATCGTTGTAAGTCAGATTGGATCGGCTTCATTGTGAACCTGTGGCGGCATGCACTCCTGGTGTGTGCCGCCACCGCTGCTTCGCTCAGCCTGGCCACCCATCGCCTGGGAGCCCAAGGATCACCTGACACACCGCGCAACGTCTCCCCCGGCACCCCCGCGTTCAACTCCGCTGCGGCCTCCATCTGGCGTGAGCAGCTCGGTGCCAACGACACCCTCCCGCTCGACACCGTCTTTTCGGCCCGCATCGCCCGCCTTGCCGGCCTCGAATTTCAGGCCAAGGCCGATCGCCTCACCCCCGACCTCGACTCGGCGCTGGCCCGTTCGGTGATGTCCGGTGGCAAGCTGCGCGAGTCGCCGTGGGGACAGCTTGCATTGGCACGGCAATCACAAGCACTCAAGGGCAGTTGTGCACCTCTGGATTCGACTTCACCGCGTGATTGGTACTTCCACTGCCGCCAAACAGCAGGCGCACTTCGCAGAGCCATCGCACTCGACTCCGGATTTGCTCCGGTGGTCGCGGAGTTGGACCGGATGACACCCTGGCCAGAATTGTGGGCAGAACCGGAAGCCGAATATCGCCACCATATCATTGCGATCTCGTTCGCGGACCTGTCGGAACCACTTCGCCGCAATCTCTCCCGCCGGAAACTTCTCCTGCAGATGGAACTGGAACAACCAACGAAGCTGTCGGGAGAGATGGCGTCTGGGTCGGATTCCCTGTTCACTCCAGGAGAGCGAGCGTTCCTGCAATCCCGTATCGATGCTTTGCTTGGCGATGGACCTGCCGCAGTTGCGGCGTATGTGTCAGCGGCTACCGCCGCCGATGCTGGGGATCAATCGAAATGGATCGAGCACGACATCGAACTGATCGGGAGCCCCGAAGAACTGGGACACTGGCGCGCCTTGCCAGTATCGCAGCGCGGCAAATGGACTGAGGAGTTCTGGAACTCGCGGGACTTTCGCGACGGACTGAGGCACGGAGAGCGGCTCATCAAACACGCTGAAAGATGGCGAAAGGCATTCCACGAGTATCGATATCTTCGCGAGGACCTTCGGTTGCGCGGTATTGGCCGGGATTCAAATAGCGACAGCGGCTGTTCCTCAGATATTGCGGACTCCTCCCTTGGCCGGCTCGTTGCGTGGTGCAATCTGCCTCCAGGTTTCGAGCGAAACTCAGTCCTCGACGATCGGGGTCTGACACTGCTGCGGCACGGTGAGCCCCAGCAGCGAGCCAACTACCCCGGCCAACAGCAATTCAGCTACGAATCCTGGCTTTATCAGTTTGTTGATGGTCCTCGCGTGATTCACTTCTACAAGCCGAATTCCAGCCCCTTGGTTGGCATGATTGCCAAGCCGTTGTCAGGAGGGGATTGGATGTCGACATGCCAGATCACGCCGAGATACTGTGTTCTTGCCTCCAGAAAGTCCCTGGGCGAACGCATCCCCCCCGAGAGAATCCGGATGGTGATGGAGCGCGGCGCCGAGGAGATGCAGGAGATCCTGACCACCGACGAGGCGATCCAGCGCTTCCACGACCCGTTGCCGCTCAACGTCCAGAGCGTCGGGCTCGGATCGAGCGGCAACCGGGTGACGGTGGTCGCCGAGGTGCCGCTCACGGCGCTCCGCAGGCTGGCCGACGGCGCCAACCGGGTGATGCTCCGGTGGCAGCTCCGCGTGAGGGCGCCGGGGCAGAATGCCGCCGTGAGCGAGGACCGGCAGCGCGGTCTGGTGCTGCCACCGCCGATGCCGGAGGGCCGGGAGAAAGAGGCCGTCGTCACGCTGGTCGACGAGCAGGCAGTCCCTGCCGGGTGGCTCGACGTCCGCCTGGTGCTGTCCGACACCCTGGGACAGGCCGGGGCGCTCTATCATCGTGAGGGAATGATCGTGCTGGGGCCCGGCCAACCGGGACTGTCGGATGTGATCCTGATGCCGACGCAAGCGCGAGGGCCCAGCAGCACGATAGCCGGCCAGACCGTGCACCTCTCGCCCACCTTCGCCCCCGGCGCCACCCAGGAGCTGGAGATCGGCTTCGTGCTGGCCGGCCTCGCCGGATCGGACGTGCCGGTCGCGATCGCGATCCGCAAGGTCGGCGACGACTCGGCGCGAACCCGTTTCTCGGTCGGCTCGACCGAGCATCCCGCCACCGCACGCCAATTCATCCGCCGTCGCCTCGGCCTCAAGGAGCTCGACGACGGCGCCTACGACCTGATCGTCACGGCCACGCTCCCCGACGGCACCACCCAGGAACGCGTCCAGCGGATCCTGGTGCGGGAGTAGCGGGGGAACTCACCCCACTCGCTCGCCGGCCTTCCCGACGACACCCTCGATCAGGCCCGCACCCTGGTGAGCACCACCCCGCACCTCGGCGACCTGCTGCAACTGCTGCCAAGGGAGTCGGGCGAGACGGGTGGCGAAGCGAGGATCGACGACCTGCCGCACGTCTACTGGGCGGCGCTCGACCTGGCGCTGAGTCGTGAGACCGACGCACCGGACCAGGTCGAGACGGTCGAGGAGGCGCGACGAGTGGCGGAGATCGCGGAGGGGCTGGACGGGTGACGCACTGACTGCGGCCAGGGCAGGATCAGCGCCACGCCGAGCGCGAGAGTCACGAGAACGCTGTGCGCGTCGTCCTGCGTAGAATTGCGCCCCGTCCGGCCGAGCCCCTAGCTTAGGATCACTGGGTCCACTCCCAGGAGTTGTCACCCTGAGCGCAGCGAAGGGCCCCGGTGCCCGTGACCGCCCGCCTCTCCAAGGCCTTCTACGACCAGTTCGGTGAACAAGTCACCAATGAGCTGGTGGAGTGGTTCAACCAGGTGGACCTGACCTACCGCAACGACCTGCGCGCCCTCAACGACACCAACTTCGCCCGGTTCGAGGCGGTGCTGGACGCGCGGTTCGCCCAGGCGGACCTTCGGATCGAGAAGCGGTTCACCGAGGTAGACCTGCGGATCGAGAAGCGATTCGTCCAAGTGGATGCCCGATTCGCGCAGCTCGAGGTTCAGCTCCAGCGCGCCTTCGTCCAGCAGCTCCGCTGGATGATCGCGCTGTGGATGACGACCACCGTCGGGATCGTGGCAGTGCTGGTCACGTTGCTCCAGCAAGGTCGCTGACCCCCGACACTCCCTGGACCTCACGCGTATCAGGCGCGCGCTCGGGACTTCGGGTTCGTCGCCTCGCCAGGTGGTGCAGGTATCCCTACAGGGGCCGGGCATGCCCGGCCCCTACGGCGTCATCCCGCCGTCCACCGGTCGTTCGACCGATTGGCATCGGGCAACTGCTTGTCGGGATCGGCCACCACACCGGTGATCCGGCCGTGGCTCGCCACGTACACCTGCACGTACGGCCCGGTGTGCCAGGTCTCGACCGGCACGCGCACCGTGAGCGCCGGGCCATCCGCCTGCTCGATGCGGAGCGTGGTGGGGAAGACCATCCGGTCGAGGTTGGCGAGCGAGACCATCGCTCCCTTGGCCGGGTCATTGCCCACCGACTGGACCCCCGTCACCGCCAGGTCGTAGCTCCAGTTGTTGGCGAACCACTCCTTCCAGAACCACCCGAGGTCCTCGCCCGCCGCGTTGTTCATGCTGCGGAAGAAGTCGAGCGGCTGCGGGTGGCGGAACGCCCAGCGGCGGGTGTACTCGCGGAAGGCGTAGTCGAAGCGATCGGGCCCCAGGATCACCTGGCGCAGCATCGTGAGCCCGAACGCCGCCTTGTAGTACTCGACCGGATGCCGGTATCGCTCCGACACCGCGTCGGCCGGCATCAGGATGTTGGGCGCCATCGAGTCGGCCAGCAGCGGCACGATCTCGTCGGCGGGATTGCCGCCCTTGGGGGCGTACTCGCCGTCGCGCTTGGGGGCGAACTCGCCGCCGTTGAATGCCTCCTGCGACGCGATGTCGGCGAAGGTGTTGAATCCCTCGTCCATGAAGGCCCAGCGCCGCTCGTCGCTCCCCACGATCATCGGGTACCACGAGTGCCCGAACTCGTGCACCGTGACGCGACATGAAATCCTTGCCGCCCCAGTGGTAGTCGTCGAAGACCAGCGCCGGGTACTCCATCCCGCCCACCGGCCCACCCACGCTGATCGCGGTCGGCCACGGCCACGGATACCAGTCGCGCGAGAACGACTCGATGGTGTACTTGGTGTATTCGGTGGAGCGGCTCCAGAGCGTGTCGCCGACTCCCTCCTTGGGGTAAACCGACATCGCCAGCGCCGTCTTCCCAGCCGGCAGGTTGATCCGTGCCGCATCCCACACGAATGCTGGCGACGCACTACCACGCCACATCGCGGGTGTTGTTCATGGTGTAGTGCCACCTGGTGCGACCGGAGCGCGCCGGGCGCGTGGTGGCCTGGCCCACCTCCGCCGGCGCGATGATCGGCAGCGTCGCGTCGCTCTGCCGCGCCCGCTCGAGCCGCTCGCGCTCCTGGCCGGTCAGCGTCTCCTGCGGGTTCTGGAGCGTGCCGGGTCCCATCACCACGAAGTTCCAGGGCACGTCGATGGTGTAGTCGATGTTGCCGTAGTCGAGGTAGAACTCGCCGGAGCCCAGGTAGGGGAGGGTGTTCCAGCCGCGAATGTCGTCGTAGACCGCCATCCGCGGGAACCACTGCGCGATGTCATAGATCGGTTGGCCACTCTCGGTCTCGTCCCAACCGGTGCGCCCCTGGCCCCCGCGCGGCACCTCATAGCCGTACTCGATGTCGAGGGTGGCCACCCCGCCGCGCGCGGGCAGCGCCGTCGGCAGCCGCACCTGCATCCGGGTGTCGGTCGTGACCGTGCTGGTCTCGACCGGATGCCCGTTGATCGCGACCCGTACTGACGTGATCTCGTAGCCGTTGGTCGCGTTGCCGCCCGGGAACGACACGGTGCCGCGGGCGTCGGCGCGCGACAGGTTCTGGTCGAGCTGCAGCCAGAGGAAGCGCAGCGAGTCGGGGCTCTCGTTGGTGTAGCTGATCACCACGTGTCCGGCGATCGCGTGGGCCTGCTCGTCCAACCGCGCAGTGATGGAGTAATCGGCACGGTTCTGCCAGTACCCCGGCCCCGGCGACCCGTCGGCGCTCCGGTACGCCGTCCCCGTCTCCGCCATGAACAGCGGATCGAACACCACCCGCGCGTCGTAGCGCGACGCCGGACGCGACTGGGCGGTGAGCGGCGCGGGCGACAACAGCGCGGCGAGCGAGAGGAGCGAAAGGAAGGTGGTGACGGTGCTGGCGCGCGAGAATCGCATGCGCGGATGTCCTCGGGTGCGGGAAGGTGGTGCGGCGTTGGGGAAGGTTAGGTAAACCGGCCGTGTGGCGACAGGCACCCCGGCTCCGCTCCGCCGGCCCAAGCCCCACCCCCCCACCTCCCCTTGCGCACCCGTCCCTCCGGCCATATACTGAACCATATGGTTCAGCTTAATCGTGACCGCCTCGACACCTCCTTTGCCGCGCTCTCGGACCCCACCCGGCGCGGCATCCTGGAGCGGCTGGGGCAGGCCGACGCCTCGATCAGCGACCTCGCCGAGCGGTTCGGGATGACCCTGACGGGCATCAAGAAGCACGTCGGCGTGCTGGAGCAGGCGGGCCTCGTGGCCACCCAGAAGGCCGGCCGTGTACGGACTTGTCGACTCGGCGCGCGCCGGCTGGAGGAGGAGGCGGAATGGATCGAATGGTACCGCAGGCTCTGGGAGGAACGCTTCGACCAGCTCGACAGGATCGTTGAGGAATTGCAACCGGCGAACAGCGCCGATGACACCACCACAGGAAAGTGAGCCCGACCCGATGAAGAACCCCACCACGGCAGACCGAAAGTCCGATCGCGAGCTGGTCGTCACGCGCACCTTCAACAGCCCCGCGCGCCCGGTGTTCGAGGCCTGGACCAGGGCCGAGCTGTTCCAGCGGTGGTGGATCCCTGCGTCGTTCGGCATGACCCTCGTCTCCTGCGAACTCGACGCCCGCACCGGCGGCAGCTACCGCCTGGTCATCAGTCACCCCGACTTCCAGGAGCCGATGGCGTTCTTCGGCAAGTACATCGAGGTGACGCCGCACTCGAAGATCGTCTGGACCAACGAGGAAAGCCCCGATGGTCCGGTGACGACGGTGACCCTCGAGGAACAGCATGGCAAGACGCTGCTGACGATGAGCGAGCTCTACCCGTCCAAGGAAGTGCTCGACGAGGCGATCGCCTCCGGCAGCACCGGCAGTGCCGGGGCGGCCCAGCAGTTCGAGCAGCTCGACGACGTGCTCGGCACGCCGGTCGGGTCGTAACCCCTGCGTAGGGGCGAGGCGCGCCTCGCCCCACCACGCTCACTCGACCGGCACCCCGCTCCGTACCACCGCCATGCCCCACCCCTGACGGCAGCGCTCGCGCCTTCAACCCTCACCGCTCATCTGCTCAGGGAGACGTTCCTGAAAACACCTGGGGATGCGCCGCGGCAGCCCGCCTGCGCATGGCCGCCACATCCCGCCGCATCTCCGCCAGCGTGGCCAGGTATCGGGGGTCCTGCCTGACCGGGGCAAAGAACGGATCGAGTTCCAGCTGCCGCGCGTCCCTCCACCCCGCCCGGAATCCCTGCTCGAGCCAGTCCATCGCTTGCTGCGTGTGGCCCTGGATCGCGTTGATGGCGGCCAGTTCCATCTGGGCTGCAGGCCCTTCAGCTCCGGCGCCGAGGCGCTCACGGGCCGCAGCCTCGGACTGTCGCCACAGCTCGGCTGCCTCCGGACCGGCGCCGCGCTGCTGCAGTACCAGGGCATACATGGAGCGCACGCCAGCGGCATCGAACTGCGACGGTGTCGCGGGATCGGCCTCGACCAACGACTTGAGCAGCTCCTCCGCCTCCGGGGCCCCGGCGAGGAAGGCCAGCTCCGCCAGGATCGGGACCCCCTCGGCGTTGTCGGGATTGTTGGCCACCATCCGGTAAGCTCTCGCCAATGCCGCCTCCGGTGCACCCTGCCGCATCTCCAGCCAGGCCAGCAGGCCCTGCACCCGCAGCTCGGTCGGTCGCTTGCGCTCGGCCGCGTGCAGGTAGCGGGCGGTTGCCGCGTCGTCGCCCAGTTCTATCATGGGTAGTCCGACGTGATACGGGGCGTGGATCTGGTTGGGGTCGAGCTCTGCAGCTCGCAGCGCCCAGTCGACCGCCTCGTCGAAGCGACCCAGCGCCACGTACACGTTGGCCAGGTCGTCCATCGCGCCGGCATGGCTGGGTTGCAGTTCGAGCGCCCGGAGATACGACCGGCGCGCATCGGCAAGCTTCAGGTTGATCGACTGCAGGTCGCCCAGCGCGAAGTAGCCGTCCGCCAGGTCGGGATCGATCGCAACCGCCCTGCGGGCGGCCACAAAGGCGGAGTCGATCCACTCCGGCTCGCCACCGACCGCGCGAAACATGTAATTGCGCGCGAGAGACGCGTACGCCGGCGCGAAGTTGCTGTCGATCGCGATCGCCTGACGCAGCAGCTCGGCCTGGGTCCGGTTCTCCGTGCGGGTGGTCGGACGCAGCGTGAACGCGCGAAGAAAGATCTGGTAGGCCGCCGGGCTGCTGGTCGGCACGTGCGCAAGCCGCTTGGCCTCGGAGGGTCGCAGGGTGGCCTGCAGCGCACTGGTCACCTGCAGGGCGACTTCGTCCTGAACCGCGAAGAGGTCGGTGATCTCGCGTTCGTACTGTTCGGACCAGAGCGACTGGCCCGACGCGATGTCGGTCAGCTCGACATCGATCCGGACCCGGTCCCCGGCCAGCCGCACGCTCCCCTCGACCACGCTTCCCACCCCCAACTCATCGGCCATGCGCTGCAGGCGATCCGCCCCGCTGTCGAACTGGGCGGTCGCCGACCGTCCCAGGACCCGCAATGACGCCACCTTGGCCAGCTGCGAGGCGATCTCCTCGGTCATCCCGGCGCTGAAGTATTGCTGGGCGGTGTCCGCCGAGATGTTGCGGAAGGGGAGCACGGCGACGATCCGGCGGCGGGCCATCTCGTCCGGCTTGCCGGTTCCCCGTCGACCGCTCCACAGATACGCCGCACCGACGAGCAGCGCGAGGGCGAGGACCAGGCCCCAGCCGACCAGTGCCCGGCGCCGCCAACCGGCCGGTGCCGGACGGGAGGGGAGCTGGAGTGCCGAGACGAAGTCCGCGGTGGTCGCGAACCGGTCGGCCGGGAGCCGTTCCAGCGCACGGCGGACCGCCCGGTCGATCGACGGTGGAATGGTGTGCCGCGCCGCGGTGAGCGAAGGCGGATCGGTGGTCATCAATCTGGCCATGATCGCCTGGGCGTTGATGCCGGTGAACGGCGGCTCGCCCAGCAGCATCTCGTGGAGCACGCAGGCCAGCGCGAAGGTGTCGCTCCGTCCGTCGATCTCGCGCGCCCCCATCGCCTGCTCGGGGCTCATGTACTGCGGCGTGCCGAGGAACATGCCGCTCTCGGTGAGGCGAGCGCCGGCGGCGTTGCCGGTGGGCAGGGCGATGCCGAAGTCCGCCACCAGCACGCGGCCCTCATGCAACAGGATGTTCTCGGGCTTGAGATCGCGGTGGACCACACCATGACGATGGGCATAGTCCACCGCCGCACCGATCTCGCTCGCGATCCGGACCGCGTCGTCGATCGGCAGCTGCTGCTCCCGGACGATGCGGTCGCGGAGCGTCTCCCCTTCGACGAACGGCATCACGTAGAAGAACCAGGACTCCGCCCCTTCGCTTCGCTCGGGGTGACTCAGGTGTGCAACGCCCGAGTCGAACAGCGGCAGGATGTTCGGGTGCTGGAGATTGGCCGTGGTCCGGATCTCGGCGAGGAACCGCTCGCTCCCGATTGCGGCGGCGAGCTCGGGGCGCAGCACCTTGATGGCGACCTTGCGGTCGTGCCTGAGATCGTGGGCCAGATAGACCGTCGCCATGCCGCCCTGGCCCAGCTCCCGCTCGATGCGGTAGCGGCCGGACAGCGCGGAGGTCAGACGGGCCAGCACATCGGACAACGCGATCTCCTCGGGCGTCGGGCGGGCAGGCCAACCAGAATGGCGGCGTCATTCCAGGGGAGCGCGGCGACCGAGGAATTTAGAGCCGTCCGCAGCTCGCGCTTCACCCGAAAGTAACGCGCCGTTTGGAAAGCCAGCGGGTCCGGGTGGCGACGGCAGCGCGAAGGGGCTCGAAGAGGCGCTGGCGGCCTGGTTCGGACCGCCGGCAGCTTGATAGGGGTATCCGACCCAGTGCCACCTGTCACAGAGCCCGAATGTGCCCGTCCATACTCCGGATGACCATGACTTCGCTCCCCGACTCCGATGCCGCCCTGGAGCGGCTTCGGCCCCGGCTCTTCGGCATTGCCTACCGGATGCTCGGCACCGTGCAGGACGGCGAGGACCTGGTCCAGGAGGCGTTCCTGCGCTGGCACGAGGCCGACACCTCGACCATCCGCGAGCCGGAACGGTGGCTGGTGACCGTGGTGACCCGGCTGGCCATCGACCGGCTGCGCCGGGTCCGCACCGAGCGGGCGGCCTATACGGGGCCCTGGCTCCCCGAACCGGTGGCCACCCAACGCTGGGCCAGCGCCGACCGGCCCGCCGAGCTCGACTCCGACCTCTCGATGGCGTTCCTGCTGATGCTCGAGCGGCTGGCGCCAGAGGAACGCGCCGCCCTGCTGCTCCGCGACGTGTTCGACAGCGACTACGCCGCGATTGCCGAGGTGCTCGAGAAGAGTGAGGCCGCCGCCCGGCAGACGGTGCACCGGGCCCGGCAGCGGGTGCGCGAGGATCGGCAGCGATTCACCGTCGACGAGGCCGCCGCCGACCGGCTGCTGGGCCGCTTCCTCACGGCGATCGAGGCCGACGACCAGGAGGCGGTGCTCGCACTGGTGGCTGAAGACGTGAGCTGGACTACCGACGGTGGCGGCAAGGCCCGCGCGGCGCGTCGGGTGGTGCGCGGGGCGCTGTCGGTGGCCCGGCTCATTCTCGGTTTCGAGCGGAAGGGCCGCGGCGCAGTGACCCATGGTATCGTCAGGCTCAACGGCGAGCCGGCGTGGGTACGCTACCACGACGGCCGGGTCTTCGCCGTCACCGCGATCGCCACCGATGGCGAGCGAATCCGCGACTTCTACGCGGTGCTCAATCCCGACAAGCTGCGCCATCTGAGCTGACCCGGGACGATCGCCGCACCCGACTCCACAACCGCCTCAACCCATCCCACAACTCGTCGGCCGGCGGCTGTCACACGCCGCGACCTCCCGCGTCTTGATGGGTAGTCGCACCAATCGCGCGACACCAGGCGCCCCCGAGCCGAACCGGTGGCGTTCGACCATCGATCACCAGGAGTCAACACCATGCAGGAACCCCGCATGAACTACTACGAAGCCGCACCCAAGTCGGTGCACGCACTCATCGCCTATTCCAATGCCGTCGCGCCGTCGATCGACCCGCGGCTGCGCGAAATGGTCAAGCTGCGCGTCTCCCAGATCAATGCCTGTGCCATCTGCGTCGACATGCACGCCGCCGAGCTCACCCGTCTGGGCGTCGATGCCCGCACCCTCAATGCGGTGCCGGGGTGGCGCGAGGCGCATCGCCTCTTCGATGCCCGCGACCGCGCGGCACTCGGCTGGGCCGAGTCGGTCAACGCCATTCCGCAGCGGAGCCCGAGCGACGAGGAGTTTCGGGTGCTGCGCGAACAGTTCGAACCGCAGGAGATCGCCGAGCTCACCGGTGCGATCGGGGCGATCCGGGCGTTCAACATGCTCAACGTGAGCTTCCAGATGCCGCTGCCCGAGGAGCCGCTGCCGGTTGGCGGGCGGTAGGGGAGTCGCGGGGTCGTAGGGGCCGGGTGTGCCCGGCCGCTACGAGCTCGTTCCCGACAACAACTTCACCGCATCCTCGGCCAGCGCCTCCATCTGCCGCTCGCGCTCGCGGGCCCAGCGCGGGAGCCGGATCAGGTTGGCGGCCCACGCCGCCAGCGCCATCCCGCCGAACATCCCGACGATCACCAGCGACTTGCCAGGCTTGCCGTTGGCGGCGATGATGGCGCCCATCAGTACCGCCATGCCGCCCAGCACGAGTCCAAGCGCGTTGAGTGATGCGGCGTCGCCCTTGAGCGTGGCGAGACGGAGCTGGTGACCGGTGGCGGTGGGCTCGACGGCGATGTGCAGGTTGCCATGCGACCACTCGCGGAGCCCGCCCGAGGTGACTGCATGCCCAGGCACCCCGAAGGTGCTCCGGAAGCCGGTGATCATCTGCTCCCACTCGCGATCGGTCGGCTCGCGCGGCAGGTCAACCACCCGTGACACCCCGATCGGCATCCCGAACGAGCGCCGGACCGGCGCCACCTGGCCCCGGCTGTCGAGCCGTGCGGCGGCCTGGGTGATGCGCGACGGCTCGATCCCCGCCTCGCCGGCGATCTGCTGCAGCTCGTCGAGGGTGAGGCCATCGCTCTCGGCGGGGAGGGCACGACCCTGACTGTCGCCAGTGGTGGCGAGTGCCAGGATCTCGCGCACCTCATCGCTTCCGTATCGTCGTGTGGCCATGGTGAGCGAACATAGGGCGGGCACCAGATCGACGCCACCGATCTTCCCAGGCTGGATGGGCCGCCCATGCCGATCCACGGACGTCATCCTGACGTAGCAGCCCGCAGGGCTGCGCAGTCGAAGGACCGGACTCATGACAGCCATCCGGCAGGCCGGCATCGGGCGAGGCGAGCCTCGCCCCTACTCGCGTTCCCGTCGCCGTGACGGCAAACTTGGTCCCATGCTCACCCGCCTCCTCCTCGCCCTCGCCCTGGGCCTCGCCCTCCCGCTCGGCGCGCAGCAGCCGCCGCTCGACCTCCTCATTCGCGGCGGTCGGGTGATCGACGGCACCGGCACACCTTCCCGCGCGGCCGACGTCGGGATCCGTGACGGCCGCATCGTGCTGGTCGGCGATGCCGCCAGCGCGGGCACCACGGCCCGCCGCACCATCGACGCCGCCGGACTCGTGGTGGCCCCCGGCTTCATCGATCCGCACACCCATACCGCCGGTGATCTCTCGAGTATCGAGCGGCACGCCAACCTGCCGTACCTGATGCAGGGGGTCACCACCGTCATCACCAACAACGACGGCGGCGGATCGATCGCCATCAGCCGCACGCTCGAGCGGTGGACCAGCCAGGGAATCGGCACCAACGCGGCGCTCTACATCGGGCAGGGCTCCGTGCGCGGCACGGTGATGGGGATGACCGCCGGCCCGGCGTCACCCGTCCAGCTCGATTCAATGAAGGCAATCGTGGCACGCGCGATGGACGAGGGCGCGCTGGGGATGTCGACCGGGCTCTACTACGCCCCGGGATCGTTCGCCGCGACCGACGAGGTGATCGCCCTGGCGCGTATCGCGGCCGTGAAGGGCGGCATCTACGACTCGCACATGCGCGACGAGAGTTCGTACACCATCGGCCTCATCGGCTCGGTCAATGAGACGCTCCGCATCGCGCGCGAGGCGCAGATCCCCGTCCACATCTCGCACATCAAGGCACTGGGGGTGGACGTCTGGGGCGAGGCCGACACGGTGATCGCGCTGGTGAACGCCGCGCGCGCCGCGGGGCTCGACGTGACCGCCGACCAGTATCCCTACCTCGCCTCGGGCACCAGCGTCGGCGCGGCACTGCTGCCGCGCTGGGCAGAGGTCGGCGGAACGGACTCGCTCAAGGCCCGCTTCGCCGATCCGGCGATTCGCGCCCGCATCGCCGCCGAGATGACCGAGAACCTGCGCCGCCGGGGTGGCGCCGCGTCACTGCTCATGGTGTCGACGAAGCGTGCCCGGCATCCTCGGCAAGACGCTCAAGGAGATCGCTGACGAACGGGGCACCACGCCGATCGAGGCGGCGATCCAGATCATCCTGGCGGGCGGGTCGAGCGTGGCGTCGTTCAACATGACCGAGGGCGACATCCGCGCCTTCATGGTCCAGCCGTGGGTCGTGACCGGCTCGGATGGCAGCGACGGCCACCCGCGCAAGTACGGCACCTTCGCGAAGCTCATCCATCAGTACGTGGAGACCGACAGCGTGCTCACCCTCGAGCAGGCGGTGCAGCGGAGCAGTGCGGTCACCGCGCGGTTCCTGGGCCTCACGGGTCGCGGCACGCTGGCCCCCGGCATGGCGGCCGACGTGATCGTCTTCGATCCGTACGAGGTGCGGGACCGCTCCACCTACCGCGAGCCGACGCTCCTGGCCACGGGGATGCGCTACGTGGTGGTGAACGGCGTGGTGGCGATTGACGACGGCGAGTACACCGGGGCGCTGGCGGGGCGGGCGCTCAGGCGGTAGGGGGCGGGACGACGACGCGATCGGGCGAAGCACGCCTCGCCCCTGCGTCCGGTCGATTGAATCCCTCGTGCAGGGGCCGGGCATGCCCGGCCCCTGTCCCTACAACAGCACCCACACCTGCCAGAACACCAGCGGGCACCCCACGGCGACCAGCGCCACGCCCGCGCGGCGCACGCCGCGGCTGCTGCTGCGGGTCAGCGACACCGCACCCACCAGCCCAAGTGCCCCGCAGGCGATCGCGGCGAGCGTCTCACCCGTCGGTGAGGCGAGAAGTACGTGCTGGTGGAAGCTCGCCCGTGCTGCGACGTAGTCACCGTCCGCTCCCCGCCAGGCGAGAATCCACTGCGTGAAATCCCAGGCGGCATAGCCGACCCCGATGACACCCAGCAGTAGCCAGGGCAACGAGAGATCGCGCTCGCGGTGTGCTGTTCCAGACATGGGGACTGCTCCTGACGGCCTGCGCGCCGGTTGGAACACGGGTCGGCCATGGCGGTCGAACCGGGCTCCATGAATTCTCCACCTGGGACGGGACCCGGCAAGCCCCCCTCGGGCCAACGGCTCACGCCGCTTCTCGGCAAGGACGGCGGGTAAACCCGCCAAGGACCTCATCCTGAGCGAAGGGCCCCGCCGGGGCCCGCAGTCGAAGGACCCGCTGTACTGGATCGCAAAGAGTAGCCGATCCCTCGACTGCGGCCACTTTCCCTCGCCCCGCTCGGGATGACGGCCCACCCCCTACGGCACCAGCGCCAACCCGTTGGGCTCATCCACGCTCCCGATGCTCCGCATCGACCAGTCGCCCAGGTCGATCACCGTCACGTAATCGTCCTCGGCGTTGGCCACATACGCCCGGCTGCCGGTCGGGTCGAGCAGCACCCGGATCGGCGAGACGCCGGTGTGGAGCCGACGCTCCGGCTTGCCGGTCTCGAGGTTGACGACCACGACCACCGAGTCGCGCGGGGCGGGGGCGAGGAGATAGCTGCCGTCGAGGGTCGCGGCGGAGTAGATGATCTGGCCCACGCCGAGTGAGTCGATCCGGCGCTCGATGGAGAGGGAGTCAGGGTTGATGATCAGCAGCTCGCCGCGACCGGAGGCGAGGAGGTGAAAGCCACCCGGCATCCAGTCGAGCCCGCGGATCGGAGTCGCGGTCGCGATGTGGCCGGTGACCGTCCCCGAATCGGGATCCATCCGGTAGACGCCCGAGTCGGCGGCCATCAGCCAGAGCGTCTTGCCGTCGGCCGTGAAGACGAAGTTGTGGGTGCCGGCCGGGAACGGGGAACGCGCGCAGCCGCTCTCGCGTGGTCGACGTCGAAGACCACCATCGAGTCGCCGACCTCGGCGTTGACAAAGAGCTCGCGCCGCTCGGGTGGCCGGAGCTTGACGCCGTGCGGTGCCCGGGCGCCGATGCGCTGAGCGAATCACCGCCCAGCCAGAGATGACCCTGTGAGCATGCCGTCCTCGAGATCGACGATCGCGATCGAGCGGCCGGGCTCGCCGATCCGGAGATCGTAGTCGCGGAGGCCGAAGTTGGAGACATATGCCGTCCGGCCATCACCGGCGATCTCCACCTCGTGCGGCAGCGAGTCGAGTCTCGCGCTGTGGATCGCTGGCCCGCTCGCGGCATCGAGCGTCGTGAGCCGACCGCCAGCTCTCCTCCACCACCACCAGCACGCCGTCGGGGTGCGTGTCGAGCTCGCCCTGTGATGGCGAGCAGGCGCCCACGACGGCGGCAAGGGCCAGGGTCGCGAGGTGGAGCGTGCGCTTCATCGGGTCTCCTCTTCGGCTCTCCATTCGACAAGCAGATCCCCCCGCGACCTCGCTCCGGGCAAGCTCCTCGACCGCGCAGCACTGGGGACTGCTTCCCTTCGACTACGCTCAGGACAGGCTGCTCGGGATGACTACCGGCCCGCCGTGCCGCTGATCCGGATCGGCGTCGGTGGCGTGAGCGCCCCCAATGGCGTCTCGACCTGGGGCTTGAGCTCCAGCGTGATCCGGGTGGGATCGTTGCGGAGCCCGGCGAAGCCGGCGGCGAGGTTGACGATCTCCTCGACGTTGCCCGAGAAGAACTGGCGCAGGTCGAGCTGCGCCCGCACCGGGATCGTCACCGACTTGCCGGCCGGGATCACGAATGCCGTGTCCACTGCCCCGCGGATCGTCTCCTTGCCGTCGAGCAGCAACAACCAGTCGAAGCGGAGCAACCTGGCCGCCGTGGTGTTGCTCGCGGGATTGGCGGCGCCGACGTCGATCGTGAACTCCAGCGGCGCGGTGCCGCGGCCGAGCGTCGCCACGAGGGTCGCGATCTCGCCGGCAGTGAGGTCGCGGTACTGGGCGATCCGCTCCAGCGACACCCCGGCAAGCCGGCCGTCGCCCACCCGGTCGAGGGAGAAGGCGACCTGGGTGAGTGCGGTGTATTGCTGAAGGGCGGCGCAGCCCGTGACAGCCGCGGCAATCGCCACGACCAGGGCCGCTCGGCTGATTGAGGACGGACGCATTGGTCGCTCCCTGGAGAGAGGGGAACCCGCGAGCTCACCGCCGTCTCGTTGTACTCCGGCAACGAAGCCGACCGAGATCGACACAGGCCTCGAGCGAATCCTACACCGTTGGCGTGAATAGATCTTCCCGGCTCGCGACCATCGCACGGCTGCCCCGGACCCTGCGGTCACATCATCGGCTCGGCCGGGAGTGAGACGGTGACCCGAGTCCCCCAGCCGGGCGTCGTGTCGAAGGTGATCGTTCCCCCGGCGGCGCGGGCCCGTTCGCGCATGCCGGCAATTCCCCAGTGCCCGCGCGCGGTCGCCAACCCTTCGAGTTGCTCCGGCCTGGCGCCACGGCCGTCATCGCGGACTTCCAGTCGCACGTGGTGGGATCCGTAGTCCAGCGCCACGTCGATGCGATGCGCCTTGGAGTGGTTGATCGCATTGATGATCGCTTCCTTGCCGATCCGCAGCAGCGTGGTCGCCACGGTGGGCGAAAGCGTCCGGGGCGTCCCGCTGAGGTGCTGCACGATGCTGATCGCATCCGGATTGGGCAACGCCGCGATCGTCGTCTTCAGCGCCTCACCGAGGTCGGCGTCGATCAGGCCCGGCTGCCGCATGTCCCACACCATCTCGCGGGCATCGCGAAGGGTCCGGTCGGCGTTCTTCAGGATCTGCGAAAGGTGCTCGGCGATCGGCGCCGACGTGGCGGTCAACGAGTTGCGGACGCCATCGAGCTGCAGCGTGATGCCGGTGAAGCCCTGGAGCAAGGTGTCATGGAGTTCGCGTGCCAGCCGCGTGCGTTCGGCGAGGGCGGCCTCGAACCGGCCCTGGGCCATCGCCACGGTGCGACGCGTGCGGCCGCGGTGGATGGTGATCGCGGCTCCCGCTCCCAGCCCGGCGACGCCGAGGACACACAGCATCCGGAACCACCAGCTCTCTTCCCATCCCGCCAGCACCCGGAACGACAGCACGCTCTCCGCGAGACTCGGGACACCCGCCTCATTCCACGCCCGGACCCGGAACCAATACCTGCCGGGTCGCAGCTGATCGTAGGTTGCCAGATACGGTGGCGTGGCCCTCACCCACCCGGTATCCGCACGCTCGAGCTGATACTCCACCCGCATCCGTTCAGGCAGTCCCAGGTCCGGTACGGTGAAGTGGATCGACAGCTGGCGAGGATGGGGTCCCACGGCTCCACCATCCGGCAGCTCGATCGGCCGACCACCGAGGGTCGCGCCATCGAGGAATACCTTCGGCGGGATCGGGTCGTACGGCTCACGTGGCCCATCGGCGACGGCGAGTCCGCCAAGCGTCGCGATCCACACCCGTCCATCCGGCCCCACCTGGATCGTGTTGCGCACCAGTCCCGCGGTCCGGAGCGTCGGAATGCCATCAAGCGCATCGAGCGAAACCGGTGTGATCGACCCGGCCAACCCATCGGCGGCGCGATGGAGCTCGGTCAGCGATATACGGGAGATGCCGAGTGCGCTCGCGAACCAGAGCTGCCCACGGCTCACCGCAATCGCCACGTTGCCCGCAAACAGGTGCCCGAGCGCCGGGGCACGCACCTCCGCCGCCCGAGTACCGATGATCCGATAGACTGCCGTCTCGCTCACGGCCCAGAGCGTGTCAGCACCCTCCACCGCGAGTGCGATCACATTCGTGGCGCCGGGTCCGGGCAGCCGCACCTCGGCCACGATTGAGTCATGGGACAGCACCCGGAGCGCCGCGCCGTCCTTCGAGGCGACCCAGAGCCGTCCGCGGCCGTCCTCGATCATCGGACCAGCCTGACCGGATCCTGGGAGGGGAAACTTGCGATAGCGCCCGTTGCGCACCTCGCCCAGTTCGCCACCGAACACCTTGACCCAGACGTGCCATCACGAGTCTCGAGTCCAACCTGGACGCGTTCAGAGGGAAACCCTCTGCACGACCGAATGACCGGCTTCCCCGGTCACTCACGTGCACCAGTCCACCCTTGTGGGGGGCCAGCCAGACCCCGCCCGCCCGGGAGGGGGCAACGACGTCGAAGGCTCCGGAAAGGGGAGCGGAAGCGAATCCATCACGACGCGACCGTGTTGCTGGAAAACCAGCCCGCCCGACAGGCGACGTAGTGGCCTGTCGTTGCCGGAGAGCCAGATCGCTCCATTGCGGTCCACCACGAACGGGGTCTCCGGTGGTTTGATCGATGGATCGACATAGGCGAGCTCGCCGGGCCGCAGCCGATCGAACCCGCCATCGGTCACGACCCAGACCGCGCCCTGGGCGCTGGGATACAGGTATTGGGTGTGGTCGCTCGACAATCCGTCCGCGGCGGAGAACTGCTCCATGACCCCATCATGCCAGCGGAGCACGCCGTCGCTGTTGGTCGGAATCCAGACCGAGCCATCCGGGCCCTCGACGATGCTTCGGGCGGTGGGTCGGCCGCTGCCGTCCGGGAGGAGGACCTCCGACACGACGCCGTTCTGGATCCGGTGGAGGTTGGGGAACGGCTCTCGGGTACCGATGACCCAGAGCGTGCCATCGGAGCCCTGGAGTGCGGCCCGGAGCCACCCGGTGCCGATATGCTCCACGGAATCGCCGTTCACGTGCCACAATCCCATGTGCGCCGTGCCGATCCAGACTCCCATCCCGGAGTCGGGCTCGACCCCGATGACCCCGGTATCGGGAACGCCAGCCGGCAGCGGTGGTGCTTCGAAGTGGCCGTCCCGGATGATCCGGAGCCGATCGGTCGACCCCCACAATCGACCGAGTCGATCTTCCGTCACCGAGCCGGTTCGACCTGAACCGGCGGGCAGCTCCACCCGGAACTGACCGTCGCGGTAGCCCAGCAGGAGGCCCTCCGGCGCGACGACCCACAGCGTTCCGGACGGACCCTTCGGCATGACCGCGTAGCAGCAGCCGGTGATTCCCTTGAGTGCCGGGATCTTGGTGGAGTCGAACACGGTGAAACTGACACCGTCGAACCGCACCAGGCCGGTCGGGGTGCCGAGCCAGAGGTAGCCATCGTTGCTGCGGTGCATCCCCTGGCCGGCCTGCGGAGGCGGCCCGTTCTTTCCGGTCCACTCGGTGTGTTGCCAATGGGATAGCGGCAATTCACCAGCTTGCGCGAGCGCGCGATGCGCCGGCACCACCAACCACAGCCAGAGCAGGGCGATTCGCGTGCGCGAGGTCATTTCTCGAGGTGGAGTATGCCTCGACGCAGTGCGATCGTGACGGCTTGCGTCCGGTCGACTGCCCCGAGCTTCTGCAGGATGTTGTGGACGTGGACCTTCATCGTCCCCTCCGCCCGCCCAAGGGCCTCCGCGATCTCGGCATTGGACATTCCCTCGGCCATGAGACGCAGCACCTCGACCTCACGCGCCGTGAGACCGACGCGAGGGGTATGGTCGGCCAGCCGGGCCGCAATGGCCGGTGGAATGCCCCGGTACCCCTGGTGCACCTTGCGGATCACGCTCACGAGCTCGTTGCGGAGCATGTCCTTGAGTAGGTAGCCGCTGGCGCCGGCGGCGAGCGCCTGGTAGATGTCCTCGTCACCCTCGAAGGTCGTGAGCGCGATGATCTTCGCCTCCGGAAATTCATCACGGATCGCCTGGATCGCCTCGACGCCATCCATCACCGGCATCCGCAAGTCCATCAGCACGATTGCGGGCAGGTGTTCGCGATACTTCTCGAGCGCCTCCTCGCCATCGCCCGCCTCGGCGACGACCTGCATGTCGGCTTCCCGTCCGATGACCACGGCGAGCCCGTCGCGGATCAGGGGATGATCGTCCACCGCCAGGATGGTGATCTTGGGCTTGGTGTTCATGAATGAAGATACGCCTCGGCGGAATGACCCGCCTATGCCGGTCGGGCTATGCCTGGGCCCTCAGCAGCAGTCCCCTCTCGACGAATCGCTCGGCCGGCCGCCGGGTGTGAACCGCCCCACGAGCAGCAGCTACGCCATGCACGCGCGACATCGGGCGTCCCGCCCGAACCACACGTGCCGGCGACGGCTGGGCGGCGGAGCCGGGCCTCGCGCTCAGGGAGATCGGAGCGGGTTCCTCGAAGGAGGCCGAGAGTGGCAGGCCAAGCGCCATGGCCATGGTCACCAGTTCCGCCAGCGAACCCGCCCGCATCTTCCGCATCATCTTCCCACGGTGCGCCTTCACGGTGATTTCGCTGATGCCGAGTCGGCCGGCAACCTGCTTGTTCAGGAACCCGCTGACGACCAGGCCCATGACTTCGGATTCCCGGGAAGTCAGGGAAGTGAAGCGAACCCGAAGCTCGCGAATGGTCGCCTCGCGTCCGAGGATCTCGCCGCTCTGTTCGAGGGCCTCCCCGACGGCCTTCAGCACCAGCTCCTCCCGCAACGGCTTCATCAGGTATTCGATCGCTCCCGCCTTGATCGCCCGCACCGTCGTCGGCACGTCGGCATGGCCGGTCATCATGATGATCGGGGTGCTTCCCCGTTCGATGGCGAGGCGCTTCAACAGCGCCTGACCGTCGAGGTCGGGCAGTGAATCGTCCAGGATCGCGCAACTCGGCCCCTCGGGCAGCGGGCAGCTGAGTAGCTCCCCCGCCGAGGTACAGACCTTCCATGCCCAGCCGGCGGCACCGACCAGTGCCTTCACCGATTCCCGCACCACCCTTTCCCTGTCAACGATGTAGACGGTCGCGGTATCGGTCGGCATGTCAGCATCCTCGCATCGTGTGCAGGTCGTTGTCCGGTGTCCCACGGCTCACCAGAGAACGCTATCGCACGGGCCCCTTTTGCGAATCCGCCAATCGATTCAAATCCGACTATTCCGTTCGGGATAGGGCCGGGCAGTTGCGGCCAGGCTCCACCGCCTCCGTGAGCCGTCCGTCGGTACCTAGGTATCGATCGATACCATCGTGCAATGTCGGGAATGCCGTGATCTCCCAATAGTTGTCGCTGTGATACGCGGGCCCGTCTGCTGCGATCCATTGCCTCGGTATCCCTTCGCGGAGTTCACCATGAGCAGTCGCTTGCTGCGCAAGTTCGCCATCGGGATCGCGCTGGGCGCAACACTGGTTCCCTTCAGGTCCACACCGGTCGGTGCCCAGACCGCTGACAATCCCACCACTCGCTCCGAGGATTCCATCATGAGTGACCAGGCCATCGCCGAGGCACCCCACGCCGTCACGTGGCGCCAGGCGGCCCGCGACGACGAATCCATCCGGCCGTTCTACTTCCATGCATCGGATGAGGCGCTCGCCGACCTGAAGCGCCGGATCCTGGCAACACGGTGGCCTGATCGGGAGGTCGTGGCCGACCAGTCGCAAGGAGTGCAGCTCGCCACGATGCAGGCGCTGGCGCGCTATTGGGCCACCGCCTACGACTGGCGGAAGATCGAGGCGACGCTAAACGCGCTGCCCCAATTCGTCACCACGATCGACGGCGTCGACATTCATTTCATCCACGTACGCTCGAAGTTTCCGAACGCGATGCCGATCATCATCACACACGGGTGGCCCGGTTCGATCGTTGAGCAGCT
Organism: uncultured Gemmatimonadales bacterium; assembly: GCA_963847895.1. GTDB lineage: Bacteria > Gemmatimonadota > Gemmatimonadetes > Gemmatimonadales > GWC2-71-9 > Palsa-1233. The sequence continues at coordinate 163,259 of CAWKBO010000008.1, read as the reverse complement.
GAAGCTCATCGAGCCGCTGACGAATCCCACCGCGCATGGCGGTGCGGCATCGGATGCGTTCGATGTGGTGATTCCGTCACTTCCCGGCTACGGCTTTTCCGGCAAGCCGACGGTGACCGGCTGGGATCCGATCCGCATCGCGCGGGCATGGATCGTCCTGATGCAGCGGCTGGGCTATACCCGATTCGTCGCCCAGGGGGGCGACTGGGGGAACGCGGTCACCGAGCAGATGGCCCTCCTCGCTCCACCGGGGTTGATCGGCATTCACACCAACATGCCCGCCACCGTGCCGGAGGACGTGGCAAGGGCGCTGGCCGCAGGTGGGCCGGCACCGGTCGGCCTGTCGGCCGACGAACGGCATGCCTACGATCAGCTCGACACCTTCTACACACATGGTCTGGGCTACGCGCAGGAGATGGCGAACCGCCCGCAGACCCTGTACGGGGTCGGCGACTCGCCGATCGGCCTCGCCAGTTGGATGCTCGATCACGACGCGCGGAGCTACGCCCTCATGGCGCGAGTGTTCGATGGCGAGCCGGAGGGGCTGACCCGGGATGACATCCTCGACAACATCACCCTCTACTGGCTGACGAACACGGCGGTGTCGTCCGCTCGCCTCTACTGGGAAAGCAAGCTCGCCTTCTTCGCTCCCAAGCACGTCGCGATCCCCGTCGCGGTGAGCGCCTTCCCGGATGAACTCTACCAGGCGCCGCGGAGCTGGACGGAACAGGCGTACCCGCGGCTGATCTACTACAGCAAGCTCGACACGGGCGGACATTTCGCGGCATGGGAGCAGCCGGAGCGCTTCGCGGCCCAGCTGCGGGCGTCGTTCAGGTCGTTGCGGTGATGTACGACAGGAGGATTGATGCTCCTGAACTCTCGACAAGGAGATCCTGATGAAAGCGAAGATGCTCATGCTCCCTGCGGGGAAGCGATCAGTCCGCCTGATGGCGGCGCTCGGTCTCGCACTCCTCTCCACTCCCTGCGCCGCCCAGGGCGGCCCACTCGCGCAAACCGGCGCAGCGCGCCCAGCCCAGGAGGCTTCAGTGCCAGCAATCAAGAACATCGTCCTGGTCCACGGGGCGTTCGCGGATGGATCGAGCTGGGCCAAGGTGATCACGATCCTGCAATCGAAGGGCTTCACGGTGACGGCGGTGCAAATCCCGCTCACTTCGCTCGCCGACGATGTCGCCGCAACCCGCAGGGCGCTGGCACTCCAGCACGGGCCGGCGGTTTTGGTGGGGCACTCCTGGGCCGGCGTCGTCATCACCGAGGCCGGCATGGATCCGAAGGTCGCCGGCCTCGTGTATGTGGCGGCGTTCGGACCGGATGTCGGGGAGACGGTGGAGGAACTGGGGAAGGCATACCCGCCGCCGCCGTCATTCGCGGCACCGATCGTCGACCAGGAGGGGTTCATGTCCCTGCCCACGGAGGCGGTGGTGGAGCATTTCGCCTCGGACCTGCCTGAGGCGGAAGCAAGGGTGGTCGCAGCAACCCAGGTACCGATCGCGGTGGCTGCCTTTGGCGCCCAGGTATCCGCTGCGGCATGGAAGACGAAGCCGTCGTGGTACATCGTCTCCGCCCAGGATGGGGCCATTGCACCCGACGAGGAGCGCTTCTTCGCGAAGCGGATGCGGGCGACGACGACCGAATTGCCCTCGAGTCACCTCGCGATGCTCTCGCATCCCGACGCGGTCGCCACGGTCATCATCGATGCGGCGACAAAGGCACCAGGGCACCAGGTGCCGTGACCGATCGGCGCTCGAACCTTCAATCACCGATGCAGGGAGACAGTGTGATGGACGCGGCAATGCTCTTCACGGTCGAAATCTCGACCCCACAGCCGGCCGCCGACAGGTTCGGGCGCATGCGGGTCGCGATCCTGGTGATGCACGGCGCCGACGATCGTCCGGACCCGAGCGAATCTGTTGAAGTCACGATGCCGCGCGCCACTGGCACCAGGACCGCGCCAATGATGGACCGTTGGGAGCCACAATGAATGACCCGTCGATGATGACGGACTCGGCCCTCGGTGCCGGCCAGGGGCGGCGCGAATTCCTGCACATGGCGGCAATGGTCCTGGCCACTGCCCCATTCGGTCGCCACCCGCTCGTGTCACGGAGCGGCACTCCAGTGGGAAAGGAGCGATCCACCATGAAGAGCATCTCGACACGCGGCTCGGTGTTCGGCTCGATCAAGCAGGTACGGGCCGGTGTGCTGGATGTGGGATACGCCGAAGCAGGCCCCGGCAATGGTCGACCCGTCCTGCTGCTCCACGGATGGCCCTATGACATCCACAGCTTTGCCGATGTGACGCCACGCCTCGTCGCGGCCGGGTACCGGGTCATCGTGCCATTCACGCGCGGCTTCGGTAGCACGACGTTTCTCTCCGACGAGGCGGTCCGGAATGGCCAGCCGTCCGCGCTCGGGCTCGACACCATCGCCTTGCTGGATGCGCTCGCCATTGACCGCGCAGTACTCGCAGGCTTCGACTGGGGCGCTCGCACTGCCGCCATTGTCGCGGCCCTCTGGCCGGAACGGTGCAAGGCGCTGGTGTCGGTGAGTGGATACCTGATCGGGAATCAGGAGGCCGGCAAGGCACCGCTCCCCCCGAGCGCCGAGATGCAGTGGTGGTACCAGTACTACTTCGCCACCGAGCGCGGGCGCGCGGGGTATCAGAGGAATCGGCGGGCCTTTGCCCGGCTGATCTGGGAGACCGCCTCGCCCGAGTGGCATTTCAGTGACGAGACCTTCGATCAGAGCGCCAGCGCGCTGGACAATCCCGATCATGTCGACATCGTGCTCCACAACTATCGTTGGCGGCTCGCGCTGGCCGATGGCGAGCGACAGTATGACAACCTGGAAGCGCGGCTGGCGACCTCGCCGTTGATCACCGTGCCGTCGATCACGCTCGAAGGCGACGCCAACGGCGCGCCCCATCCCGACGCCAGAAACTACGCCGGCAAGTTTGCCGGGGCGTATGAGCACCGGGTGATCACCGGAGGGGTGGGCCACAACCTGCCGCAGGAGGCGCCGCAGGCCTTCGCCAAGGCAATCATCGACGTCGACCGGCGCGCCGATTAGGTGCGGCAGAGGCGCGCCGCGGATCGCGCGGCCTGTGCCGTCAACATTGATGCCGGAGCGCGCCAAGGAGCAGACCATGTCAGAAGCACTGAACGGCACTGTCGCCCTCGTGACGGGAGCCTCGAGCGGTATCGGAGCGGCCACGGCCACCGCGCTCGCATCCCGGGGCGTGGCGGTGGCACTCGCTGCGCGCCGCAAGGACAGGCTGGAAGCGCTTGCCGCTGGGATCCGCTCGAGGGGCGGCACCGTGCTGGTACTCGAAGCGGACATCACCCGGGAGGTCCAGGCGACGGACGCTGTCATGCGCACGGTCGCCGAGCTGGGCCGCCTCGACACTCTCGTCAACAACGCGGGCGTGATGCTGCTCGGCCCGGTGCTCGACGCACCCCTATCCGAATGGCAGCAGATGGTCGAGATCAACGTCCTCGGCATGCTGTATTGCGCCCACGCGGCGCTGCCACACCTGATACGTGCAGCGGCAAGCGGCACGAGAGGCGTCGCGGACATGGTCAATATCAGTTCGACGGCCGGGCGGTTCCCGCGCGGAGGGCGGGCTGTCTACAATGCGACCAAGCACAGCATGACCGGATTCAGTGAGGCGCTGCGTCAGGAGGTGACTCGCAAGCATGTCCGGATTTCGCTGGTTGAGCCGGGTGCGGTCCAGACCGAACTCGCAAGCCACAACCGGCCGGACATCCGTGCCGCGATTCAGGCGGCAGTCGAGTCGTTCGAGTTGCTCCAGAGCGAGGATATTGCCGACGCGGTGAGCTACATCGTCACCCGGCCGCGGCGCGTCGCGGTGAACGAGATCCTGGTGCGGCCGACCGAGCAGGAGAACTGACCCCCGCGGCAATCGCCACGACCAGGGCTCCCCGGCCGATCCATGACATCCGCATCGGGCACTCCTCTGAGGGGATGAACTGTACCCTGTTACCCCCGAGGCCGCCCGGGTGTCTCAGGCTTCCCCAATGCACACGACAGGCGAGAGCGCCCTGCTGCTGCGTCCAGCCGCGTTCCCTACCGGGGCCCTGCTGCCGGTGCCGGTAGTGGCTCGAACTGCACCTCACGCCCGCTCATGACCGGTGGCACCGGCTCCCCGGCCACGAACGCCACGATGGCCGATTGGACGTCGGGATCGAGCAGGTTGGTGTGGGCGGCATTGTCCACCACGATCGAGACGTGGTCGGGAAAGCGCTGCTCGAACTCCGGAAAGTGCTCCACCGGCGTCCGGCCATCGAGGGTACCACCCACCAGCATCACCGGCCGGGTCGAACGGATCGGTTCACGGAAGGCGTCGGGCGCGGACCGCAAGCCGGCCGCCGCGCAGAATTCGGGCGAGCGCCCGAAGCTCAGCGCGGCCGGCGTGAAGATCGTCCCGACGGTGTCGGCCGCCGCTGCGGCCATCCGCTCGGGGGTGGCGCCGGTGGCGCAGTTGGTGGTGAAGAGGAGCAGGTTCGGCATCGAGCGGCGGCGGAAGTTGCGGAGCAGGTTGCCGACCTCGCGGTAGTCGCCGGCCGCCATCCGGGCGTATCCCTGGGGGAACCAGCCGAGCCAGCCGTCGCCGCCGATGCGGTCCTGCATCATCAGCTCGAGGTCCAGCCGGGTGAGCGTCATCTTCCAGTACGGCTGGAACACGCTCCGGATCCGGAAGATGGCGCGCACGAAGGCGGGATCGTTGGCGTCGACGGCATCCATCAGCGGGATCGCGATCGCCCGTGGATGACGTCCGAGTCCCTCGTGCACGCCGCGCATCAAGCCGGCCAGGTCGGGCACCGCACCATGCAGGGTGCTGTCGTTCCGCGCCAGCACCGACAGCCGATCGAACTCCCCCTCGACCTCCGACGGCAACTTGAGCGAGAGATCGGGCGAGACGACACCCATCAGGATCATCCGCTCCACGGCGTCGGGATGACGCCGCGCATAGACCATCGCCAGCTCGGTGCCGTAGCTGTGTCCCAGCAGCGTGATCCGCTCGGCGCCGAGCGCGAGGCGCAGCGCCTCGATGTCGTCGGCGTTCTCCTCCGAGTTGTAGGCGGCGAGGTCGACGCCGTGGGCGCGAAACCCGTCGGCGCACTCCCGCGCCCGGTCGGCGATGTGCGCCAGGATCTCCGGCGGGCTGTTCTCGTCGGGGCCGGTCGGCAGGTCGAGGGAGTTGTGGCACTGCAGGTTCGGGATCGAGCGACCGGTGCCGCGCTGGTCGAGGAGGATCACGTCGGCCACCGATTGCAGCGCGCGATAGAGCGGCGCATTGGGACCGAACAACAGGGCGATGCCGCTCACCCCCGGACCACCCGCCAGCACCACGATCGGCGCCCGGGGATGCGCCGCGGTGGAGGCCAGCCGGGCGTAGGTGAGGAGGATGTGCCGGCCGCCGGGACTGTCGTGGCGTTCCGGCACCACCAGCTGCCCCTGCTCCAGCGCGAGCGTGTCGCCATCGGCCAGCTGGACCTCCAGCGGGGAGAGGGCGAGCTCCCCCACGGGACGGTCGTTGACGTCGTACGCCACAGGGGGCTGGGCCGAGCGTCGGCGCCAGACAACCACGGCAACCACGACGAGCAGGGCCAGCACGAGGAACAGCCGGCGGGAGGGGCGACGGAACGGGGAAATTGGTGACCTCCGAGCCAAGTTTACGAGCGTTAACTCGGCTGTACGGCTCGTCGCCCCACGGGGTTTCAATCCGCATCGTGGGGCGGCTCGGGGTCTACGGCCATCCGCGCGACACCGCCCGGTCGATCACCCTCCTTCCCGGTGCCAGCTAGCTCGCGCCCTCCAGGGCATCGACATCACCCGCGCAGAGCGCCTTCACGTTGCGGGTCACCTTGGCCGCATCCCAGTTCCACCACGCGAGCGCCTGCAGACGCGCGATCGTCGCCTCGTCGAACCGGTACCGCAACACGGTGCCGGGGTTCCCCCCCACGATGGCGTACGGCGGCACGTCGCGGGTGACCACCGTGGCGGCGGCGATGATCGCCCCGTTGCCGATGGTGACCCCGGGCATGATGATCGCCCCGTAGCCGATCCAGACGTCATGCCCGATCGTGGTGTCGCCCTTGGTCGGCCAGCTCTCGGGCATCGCCGCTTCCCATCCGTGGCCGAAGACGGGGAAGGGATAGGTGGTCATCCAGGTGGTGGGGTGATTGCCGCCGTTCATGATGAAGCGCGTCTCCGCGGCGATCGAGCAGTAGCGGCCGATCACCAGCCGATCGCCGCTCCATTCGAAGTGATAGAGGACGTTCTCCTCGAACCGTTCCGGCCCGCGCGGGTCGTCGTAGTAGGTGTACTCACCGACGATGATGTTGGGCCGAGTGATGAACGGCTGCAGGAAGGCGGTGCGGGTGATCCCCTCGATCGGATACCGGGTATCCGGTGAGGGTCCGGTGCGGTCGGTCACGCGTGGTTCTCCGGAGCGGTGGTGTTGCGGCTTCCGGAGATCCTACGGTCCGTCGACGGGGATTGGCAAGCGAGGAGCAAGCGCTCGGGGCACCAACGCCGGCGGGGCAGCCGCGTGGACTGCCCCGCCTGGCACCGGTCGGCCCGTGATCAGACTGGCTTCCGCCCCTGGATGACGCGGACCAGGATCACGATGATGGCGATCACCAGCAGGATGTGGATCAGGCCACCGAGGGTGTACGACGTCAGGAAGCCGAGCAACCAGAGGATGATCAGCAGTGCGGCGATGGTCATCATGTCGGGCCTGCCTCTCGCGGTGAGGATGGGAACTGGGCGATCCGTCTCTCCACCAGTACCCCGCCGGGCCCGTGGGGTGCCGCAGCGGGGGGTCCTCGCGTCCAAGGGGGGGTCACGCCCTCGCCCTCCGCGGGCGCCTTCGGCTCCCAGAGCTCCACCTTGTTGCCGTCGGGGTCGACGATCCAGGCGAAGGTGCCGTTGAAGTCCTCGTCGGGCCCCTTGATCGGCTCGATCCCGGCGGCCTTGAGCTGCTCGAGCAGGCCCGCCATGTCGTCGACCCGGTAATTGATCATGAACGGCGCATCGCTCGGCGCGAACCACTTGGTGTCGGCCGCGGCAGTCGACCAGACGGTGAGCCCCTTGTCGGGACCCTTGTCGTCGGGCCAGCGCAGGATCGCGCCGCCCCACGACTCAAGCGGCATCCCGAGGTGCGTCTCGTACCACGCCGCCAGCGCCTTGTGATCGCCGCTGCTCTTGAAGAAGATGCCGCCGATGCCGGTGACTCGTGCCATGGTTGCCTCCATCGTGGTGACTGGTTGACTGCCCCGCCCTCCCGCAACGCGGGAGCGGCGGGGCCTCCTCGCTTGCCGCCGCCTGACGCCTGTCACCCTGAGCCGAAGGCGAGGGGAAGGAGCCGTCCGGTGACGCCTGTCACCCTGAGCCGAAGGCGAGGGGAAGGAGCCGTCCGGTGACGCCTGTCACCCTGAGCCGAAGGCGAGGGGAAGGAGCCGTCCGGTGACGCCTGTCACCCTGAGCGCAGCGAAGGGGAGGAGCTGTCCGGCGAGTTCCGTCCCCTCGCTACGCTCAGGGTGACCATCTCGCTATGCCCGTTCCTCCACGCTTCCCCGCTTCTTCCGGCTCAACGCAAACGCCGACACCAGCGTCAGCACCAGCCCCACCGGCAGCGGCTCGAGCGTGGTGTACGCCACGTTCACCAGCGGATTCCGATACGACGCCTGGAATTCCGCCATCTTCCGCTCCAGCTCGGCCACCTCGGCGTCGCTCTTGCCACTGGCCTTCGCTTCCTCGACGGCGTGCACCGCGTACTTGTCGCCGAAGTCGGGGGTGAAGCCGAAGTAGATCACCTCCCAGGTGGCCACGTAGCCAGCCACGCCGATCAGCATGATCAGGAACCCGACCTTGAAGGCCCGACCGAAGGCCACCGACCCGCCGGCCACGTTGTCGCGATACGACCGGATCCCGAAATAGATCATCAGGAAGGCCACCACCATGGTGGTGTAGCCGATCAGTTCGCCATTGTCGAAATCGATGCCGGTGCCGGGGATGAAGGTGATCACCATCATCACCGACAGGATGGCGGCGGCGATCAGGCCGAAGGTGAGGACGATCTTGCGCATCGGGGCTCCAGATGTGGACGGGAGCGCACAGGATACCGGCCGCCGCCCGGACGGACCATTACCGAAAAGTATGATTTGGGACTTCTTCGGGGAAAATCACCCCAACGGGTGACCGATCGGCTCAGGGAATCAGCCGCAACGCCTTCCCCTGCTGGACCGCCTGGGTCCGCCGCCGCACCTCGAGCTTCTCGAACACCCGGCTCGAATGGGTCTTGACCGTGTTCACCGAGACGAAGAGCCGCTCGGCGATCTCCTGGTTGCTGAGTCCCAGGGCGATCAGGTCGAGGACGTCCAGCTCACGGGGGGTGAGGCCAAGCGAGGCGACCCGAGCCTCGTCGCGGACGAACTCCGCCGGGGCGGGGACCAGCACCTCCACCTCGCGGACCACCACCTCGGGCCTGGGACGGGTGAGCCGAAGACCGAGCCAGAGGCCGACCCCGGCAAAGATGACCGCCACCAGCCCGCCGTAGATCGCCACCGAGTGTTCGATGATGACCCAGCGGAATTCGATCATCTGGAGGAGCGCGATGACCAGGGCGCCGGCCAGGCCGTAGAGGAGGACGTCCTTGCGCATGGGGGAAGTGTAGCGCGACGGGAACTGAATCGCCGCAGCTCCCCCTGTTAACTGGCATCTTCCGACGAAACTGGACAGTCCTCCTCACGCGCTTCGCGGTCAGGGTTCCTGAGAACCACATAGCACCATTGCAATCTCCTCATGCTGCAGGAGGCGATCGTCATCCGAACTAGGGGGAAGTGGGCTCGGGGCGAGACGCGGCTGACTAGGACTTATCCTAGTTGACATCCATCAGTCCGGCCGGTAGTGTGGCCAGAAGCGTGTCTTTCCTCTCACCGCCCGTGCCCCAGGTCTGGCGGCACCGTGGTCAGTGTGGTTCATCGCACTTCCCGTGATTCTTGTTGTAGTTCACGTCCCCCCGAACCGGAAGCGAGCCCAGCCCTGCTCAAGCATCACAAGATCCTGCTGTCGTGTTCGGCGCTCCTCGCGCTCGCCGTGCTAGTCGGCAACACCACAACCGCCGAGGCCGCTGATTCGAACCTCGAGTGTTCGCCATGTTCGACGAACACTGGCGGATGGATCACCCATGATTGGGAATTGTCCTGCTGCGACCTCGATTCCCCAGGGTGCTACATGTACCCCGACGCACAGCAGACGGGCAACGGGGGATCGTGTCCCGGGATGCATCGACCCTGCACATCGACATGACCCACAGCTGATCTGCAAGCCGTCGCGGACACCGCCTACGGGCGGTAGATGGCTCCGCGCCCGCATCACCGAACGGTGGTGCGGGCGGCCGGGGTGTATTGCCACGCCGGATATCGACACGGTGTCCCCCTGAAACACCGAGGTTCGCGTGAAGCACGCTGGTGATCGTCTGACAACGGCCGCCCTTACACTCGCCATCGTCGGCCTGGCATCGATCCTTGTCTACCGGGAATTCCTGCGCAGGCCGGCGCAGCAACCCTTCCCGAAGCCGACTTACGTTGCGGAATGGGAGTCTGCGCTCGAGGTCACCATGCGTTCCGACGCGATCGAGGCACCGGTTCGCATCGTCGAATTCATCGACCTCGAATGTCCAGCGTGCAGTTCGTACGCACCCGTCATCGAGGCGATACGCGGGCGATTCGGGGATCGTGTGTCCATCCGTTATGCCCACTTCCCGTTGGCGTATCACGAGCACGCCCTTTCCGCCGCGCATGCCGCGGAGTGCGCTGACCGCGCTGGGCATGGAACTCCATTCGTCATGTTGGCGCTCACGCACCAGAAGGCGTTCGCTACCACTCCATGGCCAGTACTGGCCGCGCGCGCGGGCGTCACTGACACGATCGCCTTCCGTCGATGCCTCGAACAACAGGAGCACCCGGACCGCGTCGCGTCGGGACTCGAGGTCGGAAAGCGCCTGGGCGTGAGTTCGACTCCAACGCTCTTCGTCGAGGGGTGGCGCTTCGACCACCTCCCCTCGACGACCCAGCTCGCCACCTTCATTTCTGACCTGTTGGATGGGGATCTGGTCCACCCCGCCGTCGTCTCAGCTTCCGGGGCCCTGCATCCGATGCGCTACCAGGATGGCGACCTTCAAGTGCTGGCATTCGACAGCACCTCCTTTGCAAGAGTGCCGGCCTGGGAAACCGAGGGACGTCCCCTCGCGGAGGTTGGCGGAATCGACGCAACGAACGACCTAACGGACGCGATGCAGTTTCTCGTTCTTTCCGATGGCCGGATTGTCGTCGGATCACCGCGCGGCCCGGAGCTCCGGATCTTCACAGCCGACGGAGCGGAGTCCCGCGTGATCGGGAGGAGTGGGGAAGGGCCTGGTGAGTGGAAGAGCTTGACCACGATGGCGCGAACCGCAGGGGACACGATCGTGTTCATCGACCCGGGCACAGGTCGCCTGAATCGGATCGCCGCGCGCGACGGATCGGTCGCGAGCCGGAGTGTCGTTGGCCGGATCCCGGTGACCGCGAACCGGGTCGTTGGCACCCTCGATGGAGGTGCCACGCTGGTCTCGATGCTTGGTCGACTCCCTCCGCGCGCAGGTCTCGGCAGAGCGAGGACTGATGTCCCGCTGTACGTGCTTCCCCGCGGCGACACCGCGAGGGCGGTGCTGACTCTGCCTGACGTCGAGTATGAGGTCGTGGAAACCCACTACGCGGGACAGCGCGGAACGGAACCCGTTCCGGTCGGATATGGAACCCGGACGAGGATCGTGACGTGGGATGGTCTGATCGTCGTACACACCGGACTCACTTGGCAAATCGACCTTTATTACTCCAAGGGGGCTCCTGTGAGGGCGATTCGTGTCGCCGAGCCACGTCGCGCCGTCACCGGGGAAATGCGGGAGGCAGAGATCGCGCGACGGCTGGATGAGCTGGCGAGCTATCGGGAGCAGCCCATCGACCCCGCGGAGAGTCGACGCCTGATTCAAGAGATGCCGTTTGCAGACTCGTTGCCGCCGCTCGACGACCTCTTCGTCTCGCCAGACGGAACGCTCTGGGTCACCGATGAGCCCAGGCCAGGCACCGCCGATCGGACCGCCACTGCATTCCGGTCCGACGGTGCCATGATAAGACGCCTGGCAATTCGGGACCGTGGAACCCCGGTCGCATTCGGGGACGACCGAGTCCTCGTTCGTGGGGTTGATCAGGACGGTGTCGTGACACTCAGGATGCTCAGGATGGCACCCCTGCCGCAGCCGTAGTACACAACGGTCGTACCCAGGTCGAATCCCGGCGAGCTGGGCCAGCCTTCGGGGAGGCCCGCGCCGCCGATCTCAGCCGAGCGGGCTGAGGACGGCCCTTCCGTAGGCGATGAACACCATCACTAGGCCCAGCACGCGCTGAAGATGATCGTCCCGACCTCACGGTCCCGGACATGCACCCAGATGAAGACCAGCGTCTCGGCGGCCAGGACCGCCGCAGCGACGACGGTGAGTCCGGGCTGCCAGTGGATCAGGCCGGGGAGGTTCAACCCCACCGCGCAGATCAGTTCGATGACCCCGAGTACGGTCCAGTCCGGTTGCGGCAGCGCGCCGAACGAGGGGACGTCGGCGCTAAGCTTGTCGAACATGAACAGCTTCATCACGCCCGACGATCCGAAGAGCAGCGCGGCAAGGCCCTGCAGAACCCACAACAGGACGTTAATGATGCCCCCCTGAAGTTCACCGGCCTGTTTCCCTGAGATCTGTCGGACCTGATCCTGCCCCCCTCGCCTTCGGTTCGGGAGAGCGGGGCGCGTCGTCACTTGGAGCAGGCGGCGTTCGGAAAGGGGAACCGCTACCGCTTCCCCGCCGCCCCCCCAATGCTGAGCGTGCCCTTCCCGTCAGCCGGCGTCGGCACCTTCGACAGTTTCGTCGCCGCGAGGACCATCACCTCCACCTCGCGGACCACCACCTCGGGCTTGGGGCGGGTGAGCCGCAGACCGAGCCAGAGGCCGACCCCGGCAAAGATGACCGCCACCAGCCCGCCGTAGATCGCCACCGAGTGCTCGATGATGATCCAGCGGAACTCGATCATCTGGAGGAGCGCGATCACCGCGGCGCCGGCCAGGCCGTAGAGCAGGACATCCTTGCGCATGGGGACAGATGTTGCGTCCGGCTCGTGGCCAGGGCAAGGGGATGCCCTATTGATCGAGCGTCTGCAGGTCGCGGTTGGCCGGCCCCACGATCACGGTGCCGAACGCGTCGAACCGCGAGCCGTGGCAGGGGCAGTCCCACGTCTTCTCCGAATCGTTCCAGGCGACGATGCATCCCAGGTGGGGGCAGGTCGCCGACCTGCGGTGGTGCCTCCCAGTCTCATCGCGATAGACGGCGACCTTGGCGAGACCGTGACGCAGCACCGCACCGCTGCCCGGAGCGATCTCCTCCTCGGCCGTCATGTCGCCCCCGGTCACCCAGTCGGCATACTGCGCCGCCACGTGGGCGGCCTCCCTGAGGAAGGGACCCGCGGCGCGAAGTGTCTTGCGGGTGGACCGATAGAGCTCGGCCCAGGGATTGTCCCTGCCGGTGAGCAGATCGGTGAGCACCAGGCCGGCGATGGTGGCGTGGGTGATCCCGAGCCCCGAACCGCCGGTCACGGCGAAGAGATGGTCCTCGCCGAGTGGGTCGGGACCGACGAAGGCGAGACCATCGATCGACTGCATCACCTGGCCCGCCCAGCGGTGGCGCACCTCCCCGACCGACGGGATCCGCTGGCGGGTCCATGTCTCGAGGGCGGCGTAGCGGCGGGCAGCATCGCCGGCCTGTCCGGTGTGGTGGTCCTCGCCACCGACGATGAGGATGTCGTGCTCGCCATCGGGATCGGGTTGCAGCCGGATGTAGTGATACGGATCGCCAGTGTCCCAGAAGAGCGCGTGCGTGAGGGCGCCCCGCGGCACCGCAGCGCCGATCGCATAGGTCAGATAGGGCACCTGCTTGGTGTGGAGTACCAGGCGATCGTTGATCGGCGAGTTGGTGGCCACCACCACCGCCCCGGCCGACACCCGGCGGTGTCCCACCCGCACGGCGGGACGCTCCCCGCCGGTCACCTCGTCGACGTGCGATCCGGCGTGGATCCGGCCGCCGCCGCGGACGATGGCCTCGGCCAATGCGGCGAGGTACTTGAGCGGATGGAACTGCGCCTGATGGGGGAAGCGGAGGCAGGGCCCGGTGTCGAACCCGCGGATCGGGGCCGAGTCGTGCCTCGTCACCCCGGTGAGTCCGGCCCGGTGTGCGGCATCGAGTTCGCGGTCGAGCAGTTCCTCGCCGTCGCCCGGAGCGAGGAAGAGGTAGCCGTCGACGCGGGCGAAGTCGCAGTCGATCCGCTCCTCACGAACGATCACTTCGATCCGGTCGATGGCCGCCGTGTGGCTCCCGGCGATGAGCGGCAGCGCGGCCTCACCGTGCAGTCCGGCCATCCGGAAATAGCGGTCGTCGATGGCGTTGGTGAGATGCGCGGTGGTGTACTGGCTCTGTCCGCCGGCGACCGGCCCATCATCGAGGATGACGACGGACTTGCCGGCGTGGGTGAGCAGGTAAGCGATGCTCAGGCCGGCGAACCCGGCCCCGACGATGCAGACGTCGGCCCGGGCATCGGCGCCCAGGGCGGGGAAGGCCGGCATTCGCGCCGAGGCCATCCAGGGCGACTCGCGGGCGGGGCGGGCCGTGACAGGTTCCTGCATGGGAGAGCCTTCCGACTCGTTCGGGTGGAGTTTGGCGCCTTCAGTGCGCCACTCCATGCGGAACCCGTCTCACCCGGCAGAGTTCCCCCAGCCCCCCTTGGATCGCGATCGAGTGCTCGATGATGATCCAGCGGAACTCGATCGCCTGCAGCACCGCGATCAGCGCGGCGCCGACCAGCCCGTAGAGGAGGACGTCCTTGCGCACGAGGACCGGCCGTCTGTCTCAGCCGCCTCCTTCAGTTCTCGGTGGACTCCCCGAGGCCAGCAGCCGCTCTGCGAAATCAAGGCGTTCCTGCATCTCCGCCACCTGGGCGCGCATGTCGTTGACATCGTCACTCAGCGCGTCGACCACCGGCCCCAACGCTGCCTCGCTGCCGCCCAGCTCGAGCTCCCGCTCGCGGATCGCCAGTTCCTTCATCCTGCGGGTGTGACCGATGAGCATCCCCACGAAGGTGACAAATCCGGGGACGCCGACGACCACGGCGACAATGGGGATCAGGTTGCCAAAATCCATGGACTCTTGCCTCCGGGTACGGCGTCAGGCGGGCGGGCGATGTCCCTCCATCATACACTCCAGGGCAGCGCCGACGGGGCCCCGGGGGAGAGCCGCTACCGCTTCGCCGCCTTCCCCCGGATGCTGAGCGTTCCCGTGCCGGTGGTCGGCAACGGCACGCTTGCCATCTTCGTGGCCGCCTTGAGCAGTGCCTCCACCTCCGGATCCTTGAGTCGGCTGGCCGACTCGATGGCGATGTAACGCGCCATCTTTGCCTTCCCCTGCAGCAGCTTCCTGGGGTCCGGCAACCTGGGGCCGTTGTTCAAGTAGAGCTGTACCCCGTCGGGGCGGAGGTCGATCGAGACGATCGCCTCGATCCCGCGTTCGGTCGGGCCGTAGCTGATTACCACGTGGCTGCCATAGTCATAGCCCAGCTCGCACGCCGTCGGGAATCGCTTCCGGAGCGCGGTCCGGAGCGACTTGACCAGTTTCTGCGATCCCGCGTCGTACCGGGCGAGGAACCCCTGTAGTTGGGCCTCGGCGGTGGGGGAAGTGGTGGGTTTCGGTGCCATGGCGGGGGTTCCTGGAAATGGGTTCACGAAGCCTAACGCCTCCCGGCGGACCGATCGAGGGGCGCCTCGGGCGGGCTGCAACCAACCCGCGGCCCCCAACGTCCAAGCTCCCAGTGTCCACCGGGAGCCCGCCGTGTCTCTGCTGAGCCTGACCGACCTGCGTGATGCGGCGCGGAGCCTCCTCCGCGCCCCGACGGTCACCTTCTCTGCCGTGCTCTGTCTCGCCCTGGGACTTGGCGCCACCACCGCCATCTCCAGCGCGATCGATCGGGCACTGCTGCAATCGCTCCCGTTCCGCGACCCCGAGCGACTGGTCACGGTATATCGCACCACACCGCACTTCGACACCGGCCCGTTCTCGGCCCCCAACTATCTCGACCTGGCTCGCGGCGCGACCCAGCTCTCGAGTCTCTCGGTGCTCGGCTCGGGCACCTCGCTCCTCCAGCTACCCAACGACGCTGTCCAGGTGACGTCGCTCTCGGTGACCGGCAACTTCTTCCCGTCGCTCGGCGTGACAGCGCAGCACGGCCGACTCCTGACGCCAGCCGACGAGGCGACCAGCGAGAACAAGGTCGCGGTCTTGAGCGATGAGCTCTGGCGAGCCCGGTTCGGCGCCGATCCGGCCCTCGTCGGCCGCGCCATCAGGCTCGACGGCGAGCTGGTGACGGTGGTGGGCATCGCACCACGCGATTTCCGGCTGCCGCGCGGCAGCCAGGTGCTTCGTGCCCAGGTCTGGCTCCCGTTCCGGTTCACCCCGACCCAGCTCGGCCAACGGGGCAGCAACTTCCTGATGGCGATGGGGCGGCTCGCCCCCGGCGCCACGCCGGCGAGCGCACAGGCCGACCTGAGGCGGGTCTTCGATGGCCTCGTGGAGTCGTATCCCAGCCTCAAGGGTGAGGGAATCCGGGTGGTCCCGCTGGAAGCGGATGCCACGGGAAGCGTCCGCACGCCGCTGTTGCTCGTCTTCGGCGCGGTGGTGATGGTGCTGCTGATTTCCGCGACGAACGTCGCCTCCCTTCTCCTGGCGCGGAGCGTCCACCGGCGCCGGGAGACGGCGATCCGGTCGGCACTCGGCGGCAGCCGCTGGGCCATCATGCGCCCGGTGCTGGCCGAGAGCCTGCTGCTGGCGCTGGTTGGCGCGGCGGTCGGACTCGGGCTCGCCTGGGTAGGTGTCCGCACCATCGGCACACTGGCAAGTCGCCAGCTGCCGCAGCTGGCTGGGCTGACCATCGACTTCCGGATCGTCGCCTTTGCCCTGATCCTGGCCGCCGTTGTCGCGGTGGCCTGCGGCGCGGTCCCGGCGTGGCGCACCGCCTCGGTCGATCCCCAGGACGCCCTCCGCGATGGGCGAGGCGGGGGAACCGGCCGTGGACACAGCCGGATGCTCGCGGGATTGGTGGTGCTGGAGGTCGCCCTCTCGCTGATGCTGCTCGTCGGCGCGGGGCTGGTGCTGAAGGGGTTCTCCCGCCTGATGGGGAGCGATCCGGGATTCGACCCGACGTCGATCCTCACGATGCAGGTGACCGTCTCGCCGCAGCAGTATCCCGAATCCCTCGGCGCGATTCCGCGCTTCCTCGAGCCCGCAATCACGGCCATCGAGCAGGTGCCGGGTGTCGAGTCCGCGGCGTCGATCCAGCTGCTGCCCTACCAGGGCTGGGGCTGGAATTTCAACGTGCGCTACGAGGGGCAGTCCGATGACAACCAGAGCCAGCTCCCCCTGGTGGAGATGCGGGTCACCACGCTGGATTTCTTCAAGGTGACCGGGCAGCGACTGATCCAGGGCCGGGAACTCCAGCTCTCCGACGACGAACGAGCCGAGTCGCCGGCGGTTGTGGTGGTCAACCAGGCGCTGGTCGAGCGCGACTTCAAGGGTGTCGATCCGATCGGCAAGCGCTTCTACTGGGGGGACACCGGCTTCGCGACGATCGTCGGCGTGGTGAGTGACATCAAGAACGCCGGTCCGTACCGACCACCCACCGCGGAGATGTACTTCCCCGAGCGCCAGCTGCCCCTCGGCTCCGGCACCTTCCCACTGATGATCCGGGTCCGGGGTCACGATCCATTGGCGGTGACGGCGGGGGTGCGCGAGGCGATTCGGGGAGTCGATCCCCAGGCTGCACTGACCGACGTGCAGGCCATGCCCGAGGTGATTGCCCAGAGCGTCGGCCGGCCACGGTTCTACCTCATCCTGCTCAGTGCGTTCGCGGTGGTCGCGATCCTGCTCGCCGTGGCGGGACTATACGGCGTGATGAGCTATGTGGTGGAGCAGCGCACCCGCGAACTCGGGGTTCGCACGGCGCTGGGGAGCTCGACATCCCGAACCCTTGGCCTGGTGACCGGGCAGGGAATGCGTCTTGTGGCGCTCGGCACCGTCCTGGGCCTCGCGGGCGCCGCGCTGGTGACGCGACTGCTGGTGGGACTGTTGTACGGCGTCTCCCCGCTCGACCCGCTCACCTGGATCGAGGCCGCCGCCGGACTGCTGCTCGCCGGGCTGGTCGCATCGGCGATCCCTTCTCTTCGGGCGGCACGGATCGATCCGGTGATCGCGATGCGGGCGGAGTGAGCTGAAACCGCGGGGTTCGGGGAATCAGGATCCCCGAACCTGCGCCTGCCGGAGCCGGGGGATGAGGCTCACCCGGAAACGCTGCTTGCAACTATTCCAGGTCAGGCTTCGTCCCTATATGTGCAGGCGGAGTAATTGGCCATTCCGCGGACAATGGCGAGGCATCGATGGGCGGCGGCGGCTATCAGGACCTGAGTTCGCTCGAATTTCACGTGATGCTGGCACTCGTCAGGCAGCCGTTGTACGGCTATGCAATCAAGGAGGCCGTCACGGCCGAGTCGTCGGGCGCGCTCCAACCCCACGCGGGCTCACTCTATCGCGTCCTCGCCCGGCTGATGCAGTGGAAGCTGGTGACGGACATTGAGCCTGACATGGACGCCCCGCCGCATCCCGGTCTTGCCAGGAAGTACTACACCTTGACGCCGGATGGACGGAGAGTCCTCGGTGCCGCCGCTCGTCGGCTGAAGCAGAGCGCGCGCATGGCAGAGGAACGGCTCGGTCTCGCGGGCGGTGGCTCGTGAGGGCGGTGCTGCTCTGGCTGGTCCGCCTCCTTCCCACGCACTTTCGCGAGCGCTTCGGCGCCGAGATCCGGGCGCACCTGACGTTCGAGTACGCGGCCGCGCGTGCGCGGGGATTTCTGCCGACACTCCGCTTCGTTGTGCCTGCCGCCTGTGACCTGCTCCACACCGCCATGACGGAACGCTTGCGTCCCACCTCGGAGTCACCCGACCTGATTCCGCACGAAGGAGACCAGATGAGCTGGCGACCGAAGGACTGGATCGACGACCTCCGCCACGCCGTCCGCAGCCTGTCGCGCGCGCCGGGCTTCGCACTCGTGACCATCGGAACGCTCGGCCTCGCGATCGGCGCGAACACCGGGATGTTCGCGGTGGTGCGAACGGTCTTGCTCGACCCGCTACCGTACGGGCACGTCGACCGGCTGGTCTACATCAGCGCGTCGGCCCCAGGGTCGGACTTGCCGCCGGAGTTCGGCGTCTCCGCCGAATTCTATCTGCAATACAAGGAACGGTCCGCACTCCTCGAGGATGCGGCACTCGTGAACTCGTTCACGTCGACCCTTCGCGACGGCGATCGCGTCGAGCGGATCCGGATGTCCGCCCCGACGGCCTCGCTCTTCCCCACGCTCGGCGCACGACCGATCCTGGGGCGGCTTCCGCGCCCGGACGACGAATCGCGCGTGACCGTCCTCAGCTACGCCCTGTGGCAGAACTGGTTCGGGAGTGACTCATCGGTGATCGGCCGGACGCTCCAGGTCTCCGGCGAGAGTCGCGAAGTCATCGGGGTGATGGGCAAGGACTTCAGGTTTCCCGTGGAGGGCACGCTCCTCTGGTTCCCCAACACGATTCGCCTGGAGGATATCCAACCCGGCAACTTTGGCGCGGGGATGATTGCCCGGATGAAGCCCGGGGTCACCACCGACGCCCTCGCCCGGGAGTTGACGGGACTCGCGCGGCAACTGCCCGAGCGGTTCGGCGGCTCCCCCAGCTATTCCCGCGTCATTGCCCAGCACCATGCCGTGGTTCGGAGCATGAAGGAGGAGCTGCTCGGCTCGGTGTCCGGGCCCCTCTGGGTATTGCTGGGTGCGGTCACGATCGTCCTCATGATTGCCTGCGTCAACGTGGCCAATCTCTTCCTCGTCCGGGCGGAGGGGAAGCAGCGAGACCTCGCCGTGCGGCGAGCGATCGGCGCCGGCCGGGGCCAATTGATCCGGATGCAGATGGCGGAGGCGATGGTGGTGGCCCTCTGTGCGGGTCTGGTGGCGGCGCTGCTTGCCTCGGTCATCCTCCCCGCGTTCCTGCGCGCGGCCCCTCCGGACATTCCACGGCTGGCCGACGTGCGGCTAGGCCTCAGCGGGCTGCTCTTCACCGTGGGGGCAGCGTTCGTGGCGGCCCTTGGGTGCGGGCTGATTCCGGCGGTCAAGGCATCCGAACCGGATCTCAAGCGACTCCGCGAGGGTGGTCGCGGGTCGACGCGCGGCCACGCCTGGGCGCGCAACGGCCTGGTGGTTGCGCAGACCGCGATGGCCCTGGTGTTGCTGATCGGTTCGGGGTTGCTGATGCGCAGCTTCCAGAAGCTTCGTCATGTGGATCCCGGCTACGACACCCGCGATATCTTCACCTTCCAGATCGCCCCTGAGCGGCCTTCGCTCAACGACGGGGAGAGCTTCGCGCGGTTCGATCTCGACTTCATGGATCGTCTCCGGGCCCTGCCAGGCGTGGAGACGGTGGGACTGGTCGAGAACTTTCCTCTCGACGAGGGAACCCGGACCCTGCGATTCCACGGAGACGCCAACGGTGCCGACGGTGGTTCGCTCCTCAACCTGACCTTCGCCGCGGGCGATTACTTCAAGGCGATGGGGATCAAGCTGCTGGCCGGACGCCCGCTGACGAACGAGGAGAACAGTTCGTGGCGGGGCAATGTCGTGGTGAGCAAGGCCGCGGCGGACCTGATGTGGCCCGGACAGGACGCCATGGGGCGTCGACTCCAGCAGGAAGGCGATTCGACGTGGTTCCAGGTGGTGGGTGTCGTCGGCAACGTGTTGCAGAGTGATTTCCGCACGCAGCCGGAACCGACCGTCTACTTCCCGCTCGTGGGCCCCTCTGCTGGCTGGCGCATCTCGTCTCCGGCCTATGTGCTCAAGACGCCGCGCGCCGAACTGATCGCCGGCGAGGTGCGGCAACTGGTCCACGAGGTCGCGCCCGAGGCTCCGATGTACCGCACCTACACCCTGGCCGGGCTGATGGACCGATCGATGGCCTCGCTGACCTTCACGATGTTGACCCTGGGCATTGCTTCGTTGCTGGCGCTCATTCTGGGGACGGTCGGACTGTACGGAGTCCTCTCCTACATCGTCGCCCAGCGCACCCGGGAGATCGGGGTGCGCATGGCGCTCGGCGCCGAGGCCGGACGGGTGCGCCGCATGGTGGTGGGGCAGGGGATTCGGGTGGTGGGACTTGGCGTGGTGCTCGGGGTGGTCGTGGCGCTCGTGTCGACTCGCGCACTCGGTGCATTGTTGTTCGGGGTGGCGCCAATCGACATCCCCACCTTCATCGGGATGTCGCTTCTCCTGGTGGCCGTCGGGATGCTGGCGAGCTACATGCCGGCACGCCGGGCGTCCAATGTCGATCCGATGGAGTCGTTGCGGAGCGACGGATAGGGGCACTCGGACTCCGCCCCGCCGTCGGAGGGCTGTCCGGGGATGTCAGCCCTCCGTCCTCCGCCCACCGTCCTCCCCCCCGGCCACCACCTCTCCCGGGGGGACCGCACAGTTCTTGTTCCACACATCCGCGAACTGGCCGCGGTTCTTCGCCTCCTCGACGAACACCGTGAACTTCGTCAGGTAGATGAACCGCACCGGGGTGCGGGTGCCCTTCACCCCCGGCCTGCCGCCGATCCGACCGCAGACCGCCATCGCCGGCAGGCGGCCGTCCTGCCGGGGCGGCTGCACCACCACCACGCTGTCCCAGGTGGCAGTGGCGGGATTGTCGAGCAGCGTGGCCAGCGTCGCCTCGGCCGTGTCGCGAAGCTCGGCGGCCTGCGTCGCGAGGGCGCGAGCGAGTGAGTCGGGATCCGGTGCCGCCACGGTGGTACTGTCGGCGGCCGGCTTCGGGGCCGGAGCCTCACACCCCACCACCACCCCAACAAGGACACTGCCGATCAACAGGCGCCGGGCCATCATGGGAACTCCTCGCGGTCGGAATGGGTTGAGAATAGCGCGGATGCCGCCGACGTCCCACCCACCCCATTTCCCATTCACCATTCACCATTCACCAAGACCCTCATGCCCGCCTCCGCACCAATGCTTGGCCTCGACACCTTCGGCGACGTCACCCGCCGCGCCGACGGCGGCCTCACGTCGTACGCCCAGGTGATCCGCGACGTGGTCGAGGAAGCGGTCCTCGCCGACCGACTCGGGCTGCATGCCTTCGGCGTCGGCGAGCATCACCGCCCCGACTTTGCGATTTCGGCCCCGGAGGTGGTGCTCGCCGCGATCGCCGGACGGACCGAGCAGATCCGGTTGGGGAGCGCGGTCACCGTCCTCTCGACCGACGACCCGGTGCGCGTCTACGAGCGCTTCGCCACCCTCGACGCCGTCTCCGGTGGCCGAGCCGAGATCATCGTGGGGCGCGGGTCGTTCACGGAAACCTTCCCGCTCTTCGGCTTCGACCTCGATGAGTACGAGCTCCTGTTCGAGGAGCGCCTCGAGCTGTTCGCGAGGCTGCTCGACCAGGCGCCGGTGACCTGGAGCGGCCAGACTCGCGCACCACTCCGCGACCAGCGCATCTACCCCCCGATCGAGTCGGGTCGCCTCACCACCTGGGTCGGCGTCGGTGGCTCGCCCCAATCGGTGGTTCGCGCCGCCCGCCACGGGCTCGGTCTGATGCTGGCGATCATCGGCGGCGACCCGCACCGCTTCCGGCCCTACGTCGATCTGTATCGCCAGACGATGCACCAACTCGGCAAGGAAGCCATCCCCGTGGGCATGCACTCGCCCGGGTATGTCGCCGACACCGACGAACAGGCGCGCGAGGAGTTCTGGCCGGCGTACCGCGAGATGATCGACCGGATCGGCGCCGAGCGCGGCTGGCCGCCACCGACCCGGATGCAGTTCGATCGCGAGGTCGAGCATGGCTCGCTCTATGTGGGATCGGTCGAGACCGTCGCGGGTCGGATCGCCGACACGATCGACGCACTCGACGTGGCGCGCTTCGACCTCAAGTACAGCGCCGGGACGATGGAGCACCCCAAGCTGATGCGCTGCATCGAGCTCTTCGGCGGTGAGGTGGCGCCGCGGGTGCGGCAGACGATAGAGGATAGACGATAGAGGATGGAAGAACTGGATGACCGCCCGACCGATGGTTGACCAGTCGCATCGGTCCTGGAGCGGATCTCCAGGCGCGGTGCGCCAGATGGGACCCGACCTCCGGAGCACCTGGCAAGCCGCGGAAGGACCGGGGCGACCGGCCCACGGACCTCCCCGGCCGATCACCGGCCGCACCGGTCCTGCAGCGGATCTCCAGGCGCGGGGCCACCAGATGGGATCCGACCTCCGGAGCGCCTGGCAAGCCGCGAAGGGACCGGTGCGGCCGGCGCACCGAATCGGGCGGATTCGTCCGCGCCGCCAGCGGCGCGGCTGCACAATATCTTCCCGGTGTCATGCCAGCGCCCACCCCCTTCCGCTACGCCGAGCGCCGCCCGGCGGCGCACCTGCTTCCGTGGGTCCGGAACTACTGGATGCTCGAGGTGCGCGAGGGGGCACCGCCGCTGCATCATGTTCCGCCCGACGGTTCAACCGCACTGGTGCTCGCCCTAACCGCAGGCCATGGCCCAGGACCGGTACTGAGTGGGCCGTGGCTGGTGCCACTCGCCGTGCCGGTGACGCCTGGTGACCGCTTCGTGGGCCTCCGACTCCAGCCAGGCGCACTCGGCCCACTGCTGGGCCTCGATCCGCGCGCACTGCGCAATCGAAGCGTGCCGGCGAGGCCGCTCCTGGGGTCGACGGCCGACCAGCTCGTCACCGCATTCACCGAGGCTGCCACGATCGACGACGTCGCCCTCCGCGTCAGGCCGGTGCTGGTCGCGCTGGCCGCCCGTGCCACGGCTCGGGATGCATTGGTCGCCGTGGCGGTGGCGCGACTGATCGAGACCGGGGGAGAGCAGCCGATCGCAGGCCTCGCGGCGATGCTCGGTGTGTCGCCCAGGACCCTGCACCGTCGCTTCGTGCGCGCCACGGGCATCGCCCCCAAGCAGTTCGCCCGAATCCGCCGGGTCCTCGAGGCCGCCTGGGCAATCACCGGGGACGCGACCAACTGGGGCCGGGCCGCGCACCTGGCCGGCTACGCCGACCAGCCGCACCTGCACCGCGAGGTGGCAGGCCTCACTGGCCTGACACCCGGCGAGCTGGGAGCGCGCATCCGCGCCACCGAGCATGACCAGGTCGACCCCTGACCGAATCGTTCAAGCGGCCCGGCCGGTCGACAGCGGAGATTGCAGCAGACCCCAGCCCCGGAGTTCCGATGCCGCGCCCCACCCTGGCCCTGGCCATCACGGCCCTCGCCGCCCCGCTCACCGCCCAGCAGGTCGCTCCATCACCGCTCGGGGTCTTCACGCATCTGGTCGGGGAGTGGGAAGGAAGCGCCTGGATCGTGATGGGCCCCGATGGCCGACACAACGTCAGCCAGCGCGAGACCGTCAGCACCGCGGCCGGCGGCACGGTCATCACGGTTCGCGGCATCGGCATGGAGAAACTGCCCGACGGGACCGAACGAATCGTCCACGACGCCTACGCGATCATCCATCTCGATCACGACGGCACCACCCCGTTGATGCGGGCGTTCACCGCCTACAACTGGATGGACATGAACCTCACCATGACCGACGGCGGCTACGAGTGGCGAATGACTGACCCCCGTGCCGGCAACGTGCGCTACGAAATGCACCTCGATGAGCAGGGGCGATGGGTGGAGCAGGGCTTCGCCTCGCGCGATGACGGCAAGACGTGGACCCAGTTCTTCGAGATGACGCTCATGAAGCGATAGGACGAGAGTGGCGACCCGAGATTGGCGGATCGAGGGTGCACCGCCGGTCGTCCGGTCGCACCGGTCCTGGGGCGGATCTCCGGGCGCGGCGGAGCGGGTCGGGGGCTGACTCCGCGCGCGCATGGCCTGCCGCTGTCCGGCTATTCCATTCGGAGCGCGCGTGCCGGGTCTTCGCGTGACGCGCGCCACGCCGGCACGAGGCAGGCCACGCCGCCGATGCCGATCACCACGGCCAGGACCGTTCCCATCGTGATCGGATCCCAGGTCGTCACGCCGTAGAGGAATGCGCCGAGCGACCGGCCGCCCACCAGGGCCACGATGGTGCCGGCGATGAAGCCGGTCACCGCCAGTGCCAGTCCTTCGCGCACAACCATCAGCAGCACCCCCCGGGGCGCCGCGCCCAGGGCGATTCGCACCGACATCTCTCGCTGGCGACTGGCCACCGTGTACGCCATGATGCCGTAGATCCCGATCGCCGCCAGCGACAGCGCCAGCGACGCGAACAACCCGAGCAGCATGCGCATCAGCCGGGGCGGCTCGATCGAGCTGGCCAGGACGGCGTCCATCGGTCGCACTGCGCCGATCGCCAGTTGCGGATCGAGCTGCCGGACCTCGTCGCGAAGTTCGGCGGCAAATTGCGCCGGATCGCTTCGGACGCGCGCCACGATGTGCATGGTGCGATACGGGAATTGCAGCGATGAGAAATAGATCGCCGGCTCGGCGGCATCGCGCAGCGACGTGTTCCTGACGTCACGGACGACGCCGACGATCTCGTGGGTGTTGCTCGCCACGATTCGGGAGCCCAGGGGCCCGATGTTCCGGACCTCGGTCACAATGCGCTTGCCCACGGCGTTACCGTCGGGAAAGTGCCCCCTGACGAACGCTTCGTTCACGATCACCACCGGCGTGCGGCTGCTGTCGTCGAGCCGGGAGAAGTTGCGCCCGCTGAGGATCGGCGTGTGGAACGTCGGGAAGAAACCCTCATCCACCGAATGAAACTGCGCCGTTGGCGCGTCCGCCTCCGAAGTCAATGGCACTCCCTCGACGGTGAACTTGAGCCGGTACGCCACGTCGAGCGGCAGGTGGTAGCCTCGCCCGGCCGCCACGACGTCGGGGCGGTCGCGCAGCTGCGTGAGCAGCTGCTCGAAGAAGCTGTTCACCCGATCCAGGCTCTGGTAGCCGCTGCCCGCGAGCTGGACCTCCCCGGTCACGACGCCCTGCGGATCGACACCGATGTCCTCGTGCAGCAGCCCGGAGACACTCCGGATCACGAGCCCGGCGCCAGCGAGGAGCGTCACCGCGAGCGCGACCTCCGCGATCACGAGCGCCCTGCGGGTCCGTTCCGACCGGGTCCCGGCGCCGCGCGACCCGGACCGCAGCGCGTCGGCGGGATTCGTGCGCCACGAGAACATCGCCGGCACCAACCCGAAGGCAACCGCGGTGATGACGGCGACGGTGGTGGAAAAGAGCACCACCAATCCGTCGACCCGCACATCCGCCGCCCGGGGGATCGCGATCGGCGACAGGGCCAGTAACCCTCGCACGCAGGCGACCGCGAAGACCACGCCGACGATGGAGCCGGCGGCCGCCAGGATCAGGCTCTCCGTGAGCATCAACCGCATGATGCGCCGGCCATCAGCACCGATCGCCAGGCGGAGCGCGATCTCCCGACGGCGCACCGCGCCGCGGGCCAGGAGCAGGTTGGCCACGTTGATGCACGCGATCAGGAGCAGCAGCGCGGACGCGCCGAAGAGGGCAAAGAGCGCCGGTCGGAAGCTGCCGACGATCTCGCGATCCAGGCGCACCACGCTCGCCCGCCAGCCCTGATTCGATGCCGGGTACTCCCTGGCGAGCTGGGTGCTGAGCAGCGTGAGATCGCGGTTGGCGCTCGCCTCGGTCGCCCCGGGCGCCAGGCGGCCCACACCCTCCCAGAAGTGCGCGGTCCGGCTGTGCTGCGACAGCGTCCAGCCGAGGCCCTGCCAGAGGTCCACCTTCGACGGGAAGTCGAAGCCGGCCGGCATGACGCCCGCGATGGTGAAGGGCTGGCCGTTCACCCGCACGCTGCGGCCGATCGCGCCCGGATCACCGCCGAAGTGACTGCGCCAGAGCCGGTTGCTGATGAGCACCTGCTTCGAGGGCACGTTGAGCAGCGAGTCGCCGACAAAATCACGCCCCAGGGCCGGCGACACCCCGAGCACGCCGAGAAAGTTCGACGTGACCTCGATGCCCGGGACACGGAGCGGTGCGCCGCCATCCTCGCCGTCCAGCACGAACTCCGTGCGCCACCAGCCGGCCACGTCGCTGAAGGTCTTCGTCAGCGAGGAATAGTCGACGAAGTTGACCGGCGACATCAGCTGGTGATCAAGGCCCTTGGCGTCGTTGTTCTCCCAGAGCGACACCAGTCGTGCCGGCTCACGGAAAACCAGCGGGCGCAGCACGATTCCCTGGAGCAGACTGAACACGGCGGTAGTCGACCCGATGCCGAGGCCCAGCGCGGCGACCGCAGCGAGGGTGAAGCTCGGCGATCGGAGCAGGCTGCGGACGGCGTAACGAAGATCCCGCATGATCGAATCGATGGTCGAGGTCCCGTGCACGTCGCGGGTCCGTTCCTTCACCTGCTCGGTGCCGCCGAGGTCGAGACGTGCCCGGCGCCTGGCGGCTTCCGGGTCGGCCCCCATCTGCTCGTACCGGGCCGCCTGCATCGCGACATGGTGCTCGAGTTCGGCGGTGAGTTCCTGTTCTACCAGGTTGCGCCGGAAGAACACCCGCAGGCGATAGCGGACGTCGGCGAAGAGCATCGGTCGTCCTCCTCAGGCCTGACCGAGCACGAGCGACACGGCTGCCGTCAACCGGCGCCATGCCTCGGTCTCGATGCCGAGTTGCTTCCGGCCCGAGCCGGTGAGCTGGTAGAACTTCGCCCGCCGATTGTTGTCCGAGAAGCCCCATTGGGCGCGAATCCAGCCACGCCGCTCGAGCCGATGGAGCGCAGGGTAGAGCGACCCCTGGGGGACCCGGAGCGTGCCGCGTGAGATCTCCTCGATCCGCTCGCCGACCCCCCAACCGTGCTTCGGCTCCAGCGACAGTGCCCGAAGGATCAGGAGGTCAAGGGTTCCCTGCGGCAGGTCGAGTCGGTCGGTCATCGGATCACCCCTTTGGCTTCTACAGGAAGCAAGGTTATCGCCCCTCCTGTAGAAGCACAAGAGGTGGGAAGGGGGCAGCGCGCGAGACGATGGGGCGGGCTTCCGGGTTCGAGCCCAGATCGAGCTTCGCGACGCGAGATTGGCGAATCGAGGGTGCACCGCCGATCATCGGTCGCACCGGTCCCGGAGCGGATCTCCAGGCGCGGTGCCATCAGATGGGATCCAGCCTCCGGAGCGCCTGGCAAGCCACGGAGGGACCGGTGCGGCCAGCGGCCAGACTCCGCCCCTTCGCTTCGCTCAGGGTGACAGCTCCCGTCCCTCGTCTGCCGTCTCTGACGGATCCGTTGCGCAGCTTCTGTCGTACAGTGGGTAGGATGGATTCAACCCACTCGACCCGGACCGCATCATGATCGACCGCCGTCGCCTCGCCCTCCCTGGTCTGGCCTTCCTCCTGACCGCAGCCGCCGCCTGCAGCTCCGCCAGCGCCGCGGAGCGGGGTATCCACCTGCCCCCGGCCGAGCAGGCCGCGATGCTCGCCCCGGCGGCGGGGCGCGACTCGGTGATCTTTGCCGGTGGCTGCTTCTGGGGGGTCGAGGCGGTCTTCGAGCGGGTCAAGGGCGTGCTCGATGTCACCTCGGGCTATGCCGGAGGCACCAGCCGCGATCCGTCGTACGAAATGGTCAGTACCGGCACCACGGGCTACGCCGAATCGGTCAAGATCATCTTCGATCCGGCTGTGGTGAGTTACAGCCAGCTGCTGCAGGTCTTCTTTGCCGTGGCGCATGACCCGACCGAGAAGAACCGGCAGGGCCCTGATGTGGGCACCCAGTATCGCTCGGCGATCTTCTATGCCTCACCGGCACAGAAACAACTCACCGAGGGATACATCGACCAGCTCACCAAGGCGCACACCTTCGCCGCGCCGATCGTCACCGAGGTGCGGCCGTGGGGCAGCTGGCACCAGGCCGAGGCGTATCACCAGGGCTACTACGATGCGCATCCCTACAGCCCGTACATCATCTACAACGACAAGCCGAAGGTGGCGGCGCTGAAGAAGGAGTTCCCGAGTCTGTACATGGAGAAGATGTAGCCGCACCGCGATCGTCATCCCGAGGGAGCGTAGCGACCGAGGGGGCGGAGCTTGCCCGGCAGGCTCCGCCCCCTCGCTGCGCTCAGGGTGACAATCCTCGATCTCG
The DNA here is from genome assembly GCA_963847895.1 of uncultured Gemmatimonadales bacterium. Lineage (GTDB taxonomy): Bacteria > Gemmatimonadota > Gemmatimonadetes > Gemmatimonadales > GWC2-71-9 > Palsa-1233. The sequence continues at coordinate 134,935 of CAWKBO010000008.1, read as the reverse complement.
AAGCCCGTCCTAGAACTCCAGGTTCTTGAGATAGCGGTAGCTTGTCGCGATGCTCGCCATCGGATCCTCGGGATGGTCGTGCTCCACGAAGTAGTGCTTGATGCCCGCCTGCTCGTGCTGCGCGAAGATCCGGGCCCAGTCGATCGTCCCCTTGCCGACCTCGGTCATCTCCAGCGCGGGCGCCGGTCCGGCGTCCTTGACGTGCACCAGCTTGAAGCGCCCGGGATAGCGCGCGAAGTAGTCGAGCGGATCGCCGCCACCCTTGGTGATCCAGAAGAGGTCCATCTCGAAGTCGACCAGCTCGGGGTCGGTCTCCTCCAGCAGCACGTCGAGCATCCGGCGACCCTCGACCTCCTGGAGCTCGATGTCGTGATTGTGGTATCCCACCTTGATCTTGAAGGTCTTGGCGTCGCTCGCCGCGCGGTTGAGGCTTTCCGCGGTGCGCTTGAGCGCATCGATCGAGTTGCGGTCCTCCTCGGGGAGCGACGCGATCACCAGCCACTTCTGTCCCATCTCCGAGGCGTCATTGAGGGTCCGATACCATCCCGACTTGAGCTTCTCCATCCCCACGTGGGCGGAGGGTGACTTGAGCCCGTTGCGATCGAGCAGCTGGCGGACAGCCAGCGCCGGGCGGCCGAAGTAGCCGGCGAACTCCACCTCCTGGTAGCCGACCTCGGCCACCTCATGGAGCGTCTTCTCGACACTGTGCTCCATCTGGCCGCGGACGGTGTAGAGCTGGAGCCCGATCCTGTCGATGTGATCCCGCAGGCTCGGCAAGGGATTGGTTCGCGTCACTGACGCGACGCTCGGGATGACGGCCGCGGCGCCGACGGTCGAGAGGAAGGTGCGACGGTCCACTCACAGCTCCTTGCGGTTGAGCGCGGCGACCGCATGGTCGGCGGCCCTGGCGGTCAGTGCCATGTAGGTGATCGAGGGGTTCTGGCACCCGGAAGATGCCATGCAGGCGCCATCGGTGACGAAGACGTTGGGGGCGTCCCACACCTGGTTCCACTGGTTCAGAACCGAATCCTGACGTCGGCGCCCCATCCGGGCGGTCCCCATCTCGTGAACCGTGAGCCCCGGTGCGGTCTGGTTGTCGTAGCGCTCCACGTTGGTGCAACCGGCTGCCTCGAGCATCTCGGCGGCCGCGGTGGCGGCGTCGGCCTTCATCGCCCGCTCGTTGTCGCGCCATTGCATGTTGATGTGGAGCACCGGGACCCCCCAGCGGTCGACCCGGACCGGGTCCAGGCTGACCCGGTTTTCGGGGTTCGGCAGGCACTCGCCGAACGCGCCCAGCGACATCCGCCAGCTGCCGTAGACCGGCGTCTTGAGCGACCGCTTGAAGTCGGCGCCGAAGCCGCGCGCGCTGGCGCCCCGGCTCCAGCCCAGCACCCGGCGGCTGCCGACGCCCTCGTAGCCGTAGCCGCGGAGGAAGTCGGGGTGCTGGTCCTTCACGTTGCGGAACCGCGGCACATAGACCCCGTTGGGGCGATTGCCGTAGGTCCGCCGGTCCTCGAATCCCGGCACGTCGCCTCGGGCGCCGTGCTGCATCGTGTGGTCCATCAGGTTGCGGCCCAGCATCCCGCTATTGCCGCCCAGCCCCTCGGGATGCGAGCTCGAGCGGGAGTTGAGCAGGATCCGGGTCGACTCGAGCGCCGAGGCGCAGACGAAGATGATCGGGGCGGCGAACTCGAGCCCCTCGAGCGATTCGCCGTCGATCACCCGCACGCCAGTGACCTTTCCCTTGGCCTCGTCCCAGACCAGCGAGTGGACCACGGAGAACGGCCGGATCCGGGTCCGGCCAGTCATCAGTGCATCCTTGAGCGTCGTCTGCACCGAGTTGAAGTAGCTGCTGGTGGTGCACCCGCGGTGACAATCGCCGCAATAGTGACACGGCGCGCGACCCCGGTGTGCCTCGGTGAGCACCGCCACCCGTCCGACCGTCATCACCCGTTCGCCACCGAACGCCCGGCGGAGGTTGTCGCGGAACCATTGCTCGCTGCATGTGAGCGGCATCGGCGGCAGGAACGGTCCGTCCGGGAGGTGCGAGAGCCCCAGCCGCTCTCCCGAGATGCCGGCGTAGGCCTCCACGTGATCGTACCATGGCGCGATGTCACGGTAGCGGATCGGCCAGTCGGTGCCGTGTCCGTCCCGGAGGTTGGCCTCGAAATCGAGGTCCGACCAGCGGTAGCACTGCCGACCCCACATGATCGACTTGCCGCCGACCTGACGACCGCGGATCCAGTCGAACGGCCGGTCGGCCGCCGTGGTGTACGGATTGTCGACGTCGTCGACGAAGAACTGCGTGGCGCCTTCGTCGCAGGCATAGCACTTCCGCTGCACCGGCTGGCGCGCGGTGAGTTCCCGGGGATTGCCGAGGTAGCGGTACCGGAGTTCATAGGCGGGGATGTTCATCACGAAGTCGCGCGCCGGGTCGATCGGCCGGCCGGCCTCGAGCACCAGCACCCGGAGTCCCTTCTCGGATAGCTCCTTGGCCGCCCAGCCGCCGGCGATCCCCGATCCGATCACGATCGCGTCCCACGTATCACGACCACTCACTGAGCGCCACCGGCGATCGGCAGGCAGCCGTCGAAGTGGCCCGGGATGACCGGGATCTCCAGCTCCTCGCGCATCCCGATCTCGGAGGTGTAGTAGCCGTAGAGTGTCAGGTACTTGAGGTCGTGCCAGAACGAATCGCCGCCATCATCCCTGGCCAGATACGCGTCGGCTTCCACGGCCGACAGGATGGCGTCCTGCCCGCCGATGGTGCACTCCACGAACAGCCGCTGCTGGTTGCGCGAAGCGCGCCGGTCGAGGTCGGCGAGCCCATCGACGAAGCGCCGCTGGCGCGGCAGGTCATAGTGGTCGGCCACGATCCGTTCGGTGAACCGCTCGCACGCCGCTGCGCTCGCGCCGGGCGTCTCTGTGTCGGGGATGATCCGGTCGCCGGTCGCCGCCACGGTGCGCAGCTGGGGCGCGTCGAAGAAGCCGGGGCCGGCCGGATCGCGACCCAGGGCGGCGTGGGTCTCCCGCCCCAGCGCGAGGAGATCGTCGGCACCGAGGCCGGCGATGACCGACACGCCGCCAAGGAAACGGAGGAGGTCGCGGCGATGCATAGGAGAGTCCGTGGAACGGGGACCCCAAATGATAACGTCGAGATCAGAGACCGGAGATCCGACCTCTGATCTCTGATCTCGATCTCCGGTCTCCGATCTCGACTACTCCCAGCTACCGCCCAGCGCCCGATAGAGCTGCACCCCGCTCTCGAGGTGGGCCTGCTCCGCGCTGGTCAGGGCCAGCTCGGCCTCGAACAGTGACCGCTGGGAGTCGAGCACCTCCAGGTAGCTCGACACTCCGTTTTCGTAGCGGCGCTGGGCGAGTTCGAGCGCCCGCCGGAGGGCGCGGACCTGAACTTCCTGGGCGGCGAGCTGGTCGCGGGTGCTGCGCACCGCAACGAGCGCATCGCTCACTTCGCGCAGCGCACCGAGGACCACTGCGTCGTGCCGGAAGCGCGCCTGTTCCTCCCGGGCCTCCTCGGCGCGCGCGTCGGCGGCCCGACGGCCGTTGTCGAACAGCGGAATCTGGACCCCGCCCTGGAGCGTGTAGATCTCCGACGAGTTCTTGAAGAGTCCCCCCGGGCGCTCGGCCTGCGAGCCGTACTGGCCGGTGATGAAGAACGACGGCAGGCGGGCCGCTTCCTTGGATCCGGCCCGCGCGGCGGCGGCCTCGAGTTCGTGACCGGCGCGGAGCACGTCGGGACGCCGGGCCACCAGCGCCGCGTCGACCGAGTCGGGAATCGCCACCTCACCAGCGACATCGGCCAGCGGCTTGCCACGGGCGATCGGCCCCGGACCACGGCCGAGGAGCTCGGCCAGTCGGTGCTCGGCCCGGGCGATCGCCAGCGAGAACTCCGCCACCCGGGCCGCTGGCTGGGCGACCTGCGCCTCGAACTGGCGCACGTCGAGTTCGCTGATCAGCCCCTCGCCCAGGCGCCGCTCGGCGAGCTTGAGCGTGGCGCGGCGACTCTCGAGGGTGCGTTCGGCCACGGCCAGGTTCTGGTCGAGGGCGCGCAGGTCGAGATAGCCGTTGGCCACGTCGGCGACCAGCGAGAGCACGGTGGCGCGGACATCCTCGCCCCGGGCGTCGAGGTCGGCGTTGGCCGCCCGGACGTTGCCGCGGATCCGGCCCCAGAAGTCGAGTTCCCAGCTGAGGTCGGCGGTGACCCGATAGGCGTCGAAACCGAAGGTGCCCAGCGACCCGAACACCGTCTGGTTGGTCGACCCCGACCCGTTGATCATCACCGCGGGCAGCAGGTCGGCGCGCTTGACGCCGGCCTCGGCGCGGAACTCCCGGATCCGGGCCCGGGCCACCTGAAGATCGCGGTTGTTGGCGAGCGCCTCTCGCACCAGCGAGCGCAGGGTGTCGTCCTGCAGCAGCGTGGTCCAGGCCACCGCACTTGCGGTGTCGCCCGACAGGGTGACGGCGGCCGGCCGGCGGTTGGCGCCGATCGAATCGTAGAACTGGCGCAGCGAGTCGCCCAGCGGACCGGGCGAACTGCTGAGCGACGCCACAGGCAATGGCGCTGTCTCCGGGGCACCCCGGGTTGCGCACGCCGCGACCGAGCCGAGCAGTGTCAGGATGGCGAGTCGACGGACGGTCACTCGGCCTCCGTGGCGGTCCGCCGCTCGACCAGCCGGCGGATCAACGTGAAGAAGGTGGGGATGAACAGCACGCCGACGCTGGTGGCGAAGAGCATCCCGAAGAAGACCCCCGTCCCGAGCGAGCGGCGCGACGAGGCCCCGGCACCGTGCGCGATCGCCAGCGGCAGCACGCCGAGGATGAATGCAAATGAGGTCATCAGGATCGGCCGGAACCGCTCGCGCGCCGCCTCGCGCGCCGCCTCGATGATCGGCATGCCGCGTTCGCGGAGCGCCGTGGCGAATTCCACGATCAGGATCGCGTTCTTCGCGGCGAGCCCCACCACGGTGATCAGGCCGACCTGGAAGTAGATGTCACTCGGCATCCCCCGCAGCCAGACGCCGAGGAAGGCACCGAGGATGCCGAACGGGATCCCGAAGAGCACCGCGAACGGCAGTGCCCAGCTCTCGTACTGGGCCGCGAGCACCAGGAACACCAGCACCAGGCCGAGGGCGAACACCATGCCGCTGTCGCCGCTCGAGTTCTTCTCCTGGAACGACTCGCCGCTGTAGGCCGCGGTCACTCCCTGCGAGGCGTACTTGTCGGCCACCAGCCGGTCGATGGCGTCGAGCATCTGGCCCGAGGAGGCGTTGGGCCCCGGGACGCCGGTGATCAGCGCCGAGGTCAGCCCGTTGAAGCGCGACAGCAGGTTCGGGCCGCTGCTGAACTCGGTGCGGGTGAGCGCGCTGAGCGGGATCATCTCGCCCGAGGCGGAGCGGACCTGCAGGCGACCGATGTCCTCGGGCGTCTGGCGGAACGGCGCCTGCGCCTCGGCCTGCACCCGGTAGGTGCGGCCGTAGAGGTTGAAGTCGTTGATGTAGAGCGTCGACAGCGACGCCTGCGCCGTGGCGAAGAGGTCGGTGAGGCTCACCCCACGCGCCTTGGCGGCCTCGCGGTCGACGAAGAGGTGCAGCTGTGGCACCGAGGCGCGGAACGTGGTCTGCGCCCCGCCCATCTCCGGCAGCTGGTTGAGGTCGCCGATGAACTCCTGGACCTTCTGCGCGAAGTCGGGGAACGACTGCCCGGCGCGGGCCTGCAGGTGCATCTCCAACCCCGACGTGGTGCCGAGGCCCGGCACCTCGGGGAAGTTGAAGGCGAACGCGAGGGCGTCCTGCATCGCGAACAGCGCGCCGTTGGTCCGGCCGACCACCGCGTCGATCGAGAGATCGGGGGAGGTCCGCTCGTCCCATGGCTTCAGGTTCACGAAGATGATGGCACTGTTGGTCTGGGCCGCGAACGAGAGGGCGTCGACGCCGACCAGCGCGGAGGCGTGCTCCACCGCGGGGTCGGACAACAACTGTTGCTCCACCCGGGCCACCACCGCCTCGGTGCGCTGCTTGGAGGCACCGTCGGGGAGCTGCACCGCGACCGCGAAGAAGCCCTTGTCCTCCGACGGGATGAACGCCCGCGGCGTACGACGGAAGAGCACCACCACGGCACCGATCAGCACCACGAAGAGGGCGATCGTCGTCCGCGGATGGCTGATCAGCCGTCCCACCGTCCCGGTATAGCGCCGGGTGAGGCCGGCGAAGCGGTGGTTGAACCAGCCGAAGAAGCCGCGACGCCCCTCCTCGTGGACCACGAGGGTGGGCTTGAGCAGCATGGCGCAGAGCGCCGGCGTGAGGGTCAGCGCCACGATGCCGGAGATGACCACCGACAGCACGATGGTGATCGCGAACTGCTCGTACATCTTGCCGGTGATCCCGCCCAGGAAGGCGACCGGGATGAAGACGGCGCAGAGCACCAGCACGATCGCCACCAGGGCGCCGGCCACCTGCCCCATCGCCTTGTCGGCGGCGGCCCGGGCGTCGAGGTGCTCCTCGTCCATGATCCGCTCGACATTCTCGATCACCACGATCGCGTCGTCGACCACGATGCCGATCGCCAGCACCAGGCCGAACAGCGTCAGCACGTTGATCGAGAAGCCCAGCATCAGCAGCCCGAGGAAGGTGCCGATCACCGAGACCGGCACGGCGAGCACCGGGATCAGCGTCGCCCGCCAGCTCTGCAGGAAGATGAAGACCACCAGCGTCACCAGCAACATCGCCTCGGCGAGGGTCTTGGCCACCTCGGCGATCGACTCGGTGATGAACGGGGTGGTGTCGTACGGCGTGGTCCACTGGACGCCGGGCGGGAAGTCCCGGGCGAGCTCGGTCATCCGCGTCTGGAAGACGTCGCGGACCTGCAGCGCGTTGGCGCCGTTGCGGAGGGAGACCAGCATGAAGGTGGTCGGCTTGCCGTCGAGCCGGGCCACCTGATCGTAGTTCCGCGAGGCGAGCTTCACCTCGGCCACGTCGCGCACCCGGACCAACCGACCATCCGGGTCGGCGCGCACGATCACGTCGCCGAATTCCTCCGGCGTGGTGAGCCGGCCCTGGGTGGTGACCGGCACGGTGAACTGGGTTCCCGCCGGGGCCGGCTCGCGGCCGAGACGGCCCGCCGGGTTGGTGGTGTTCTGCTCCCGCACCGCGGCCGCGATGTCGCTCACCGTGAGACCGCGCTGCGCCAGCTTGTCGGGATCGACGCTGATCAGCATCGAGAACTCGAGCCCGCCGAACACGAAGGCGTTGCCGACGCCCGGCAGCCGCTTGATCTCGTCGACGATGTTGAGCTTGGCGTAGTTCTGCAGGAACGCCGCGTCGTAGCGGGGATCGTCGGAGTAGAGCGCGGTGGCGAACAGGAAGTCCGACTGGGCCTTGGTCACCACGATCCCGTTGCGGCGCACCTCCTCCGGCAGCAGCGGCTCGGCGACCTTGATCGCGTTCTGCACATCGACCGCGGCAAGGTCCTGGTCGCGGCTGATGTCGAAGGTGACCGTGAGGCTCAGCACCCCGTCGGACGAGTTGGTCGACTGGTAGTACAGCAACCCGTCGAGCCCCGAGAGCTGCTGCTCGATCGGTGCCGCCACGGCGGTCGCCACGTCCTGCGCGGTGGCGCCCGGGTACACCGCCACCACGCTGATCTGCGGCGGGGTGATCTGGGGATAGCGGTTGACCGGTAGCCGCTGCACGGCGAACAGCCCGAGCAGGGTGATCACGATCGAGATGACCGCGGCCATGATCGGCCGGCGGACGAAGAAGTAGCTGGGTTCGCCGCCGGCAGCCGGCGTGTTGTCGGCCGCGCGACTCACGAGCCGGACTCCTCGCCGCCCGCAGGCGCCGACGGCGGTGCCGCGCCAGCGTCGCTCGGGTTGACCACCGCTCCGGGGCCGGTCTTCTGGAGGCCCTCGATGATCACCCGATCGCCGACCACCAGACCCGAATCGATGATCCAGCGATCACCGACCCACGGGCCGACCTTCACGTCCCTGATCTTCACCGTGTCGCCCGTGCCGGCCAGGTAGACCACCTGGTGGCCGAGCTGCTGCTGCACCGCGCGCTGGGGCACGGTGATCACGCCGGGACGGCTGAAGCCGTCGAGGTGCACCCGCACGAACGAGCCCGGCACCAGCCGACGATCGGCGTTGGTGAAGCGGGCGCGGTACTCCTGCGTGCCGCTCGCCTGGTCGAGCACCGGGGCGACGTAGTCGAGGGTGCCCTTGCGGTCGAGCGTGGTACCGTCGGGGAGGGTCACGGTGATCGCCAGCTTGCTCCCCGGCTGCAGCAGCTGGGCGGCGAGCGGCGAGGCGCCCCACTCCGTGAGCTGCTGCTGCGATGGCCGGAACACCACGTAGACCGGCTCCAGCTGGTCGATGGTGGTGAGCAGGTCGGCGGAACCCGACACCCGGGCCCCCAGCTCGAGCATCGCGCGACCCACCCGGCCGCTGATCTCGGCCCGCACGGTGGCGTCGCGCAGCTCCTTGGCGGCGCGGTCGTACTCGGCCTGCGCCTGCTCCAATTCGGTCGAGGCGATGTCCATGTCGCGCTGGGCGATCGCCCGGTCGGTGAGCAGCGGCGTGAGTCGCGCCACCTGTCGCTTGGCGTTGTCGAGCCGCGCCTTGGCACCCTGGACCGCCGCGGCATAGACCGTCCGGTCGATCTCGTAGAGGATGTCGCCCTTGTGCACCTCGGCACCCTCGCGGAACGGCCGCGCGGTGATCACGCCGGCCACCGGCGCGCGAACCTCGACCCGCCGATACGGCTGCACGGTGCCGACCAGCTCGACCGGCTGGTTCACGGTCGTGGTATCGACCACCTCGACGGTGACCGCGGCCGGGGGCGGCGGCGGAGGTGCCGGTGCGTCGCCGCAGGCGGCCAACAAGGTGACGACGGCGACCGTCGTCCAGGGGGAGAGGAACTCAGTCTGGGCTCGCATCAGCCGTCCGTCGGGTTCGCAGGTTGGAGAGTTTCCAGCGGGGTCGCCCCCACCAATCGGTCGACCATCAACTGCAGTTGCTCGATCGCCCCCTCGCAGCAGGGCTGGGCATCGGTGCATCCGGCGATGAAGCGAGTGTCGAGCAGCACGCCGACGAGGAAGGCCTGGATCGCCTGGGCGGCACGCCTCGGATCGGTGGCCGCGAACTCGCCGGCGGCAACCCCGCCCGCGATCACCGCCTCGAAGCGCTGCCGACCGCGTTCGCTCAACTGGCGAAAGAGCTGACGCGCCGAATCGGGGAAGTCGTCCTTCTCGATCAGCACCGCCAGCACCATCTCCGCCATCCCCGGCTCCGACATCCGTCGCCACTTCGATGCGACGAGTTCATGGAGGGCGCCCCGGTACCCCTCGGGCCCCACCATCAACACCGGCTCGGCCGCCGCGAGACAGAGCGCCTCCTCCGAAACCATCGCCTCGAAGAGCCCCGCCTTCGTCCCGAAGTAATGCGACACCGTGGCCGCCGACACGCCAGCGCGCTCGGCGACCCCGGCCAGGGTCGCCTTGGCATAGCCGAGGGTGCCGAACTCGATCCGGGCAGCGGCCAGGATTTCCGGGCGCCGTTCGGTCGGACGTCGTTGCCAGCGACCAGGGCATGGAATCATGCCCGACATTATAATTGGTTGATCCGCCAATACTAGTGGCCAACGTAACGGCCCAATATGGCGGCTCATGGGAGGCTGTTGAGTGGTCGGCCAGTAATCCCAGGCCATGGGGGTGGCCCGGATTGCCCTTCGGGGCGCCTAGTGCGGCGTGGTCTCGTTGGAACGTGGGGCGGGGCGATTGGCGTCGACCACCCTGTCGGTGAGCACCCGGCCCAGGAACTCCTGACCCTCGGCGAGCTGCTCCATGCGCGCCTCGAGCCGGTCGATTCCCGACTCCAGCAGGTCGAGCCGCTCGGCGTCGGCCGGATCGAGGGCGGCGGGGCCCCGCAGCTCTGCGCTGGCCTCGAGCCGCTCCAGCTTGGTCTCGACCCAGCGGAGCTTTACCCGGGCATAGATGGCCATCGCGCCGAAGAGAATCAGCGCGAACGACATGATTGTCTGGATGATCTCGCTGTAGTTCATTGGCACTTCCCTCCGCCATCGCTACGTCGTCACGGTTGATGAGGTTTCGCACTGGAACAACTGAGGCCGCCCCGCAGTCGCCGACCGGCTAGCTTGAGGGGAAGCAGGCGTCGCTGCCCCACTGTCGATCGAGCGTGGCGGTCACCCCCGGGCCCTGCCTTTCATCCCAATCGGAGAACCGCATGGGTGGTTTCCAGACGCCGCAGAAATACCTGACGATTCGTCGGCGCCAGTTCCATTTCGTGGCCTATGAGGCAGTGCCCGGCAACCCCAAACGGGCCGTGATCCCATCACCTGCGATGTGGTTCCTGATGATCGAGGGGCGCCGGCTTCCGGTGATGCCCTACGAGAAGGACCAGCCCGAGCCCGATGTCGACCGTCAGCTCACCCAGTGGGTGAAGGAGACCCTCGGCCCCGCCCAGCCGGTTGCCGAGGTTGCACCTGGTCCGGAGCTCTGGGAGGAGTAGCGCCCTCACGGTTGTCGCGGGGCGCGCAGGTCTCGGCCGTTCTGGTGCAGCACCAGCGCGGCGACCGCCCCGCCGCTACTCCGCTCGAAGGTGATCGATGCATCCACGACCGCGGCCGCGAAGCTGTCGGGTCCGGTCGCCACCATCCGGACTCGCGATTGCCCGGTGAGCTGCAGGTAGAGCGTCGTCCCCTCATGGCTGATCGTGATGATCGCCCCCGGTGCCAACTGATACCGACCCGCCAATGGCTCAAGGGTGGCGGCGGCGACCGGCACCGACCGGACCGGCGTGACGACCGGGGGATCTGCCACCGTGTCGCCCTGGACCAGGGTCGCCCCAACTGCATCAACCCACCCTTGTGTCGCGTTGTCGAGCACCACTGCGGCACGGCCATGGCCGCGATCGGCACCGACCCATGTCCGGAATCCTCCAGTACCGCCGTTGTGCCACACGATCCGTGCGCCGCCGCGATGCAGGATGTGCCATCCCAGTGCCACGGAATCGACACCGTTGCCGATGGGCCGTTGCGACGTGGTGGCGAGCGTCAACGCCCGCATCACCGGTGAATCGCCGGTGGTGCGCAGCGCCCCGGCCAGGCGGGTCATGTCGGCCAGGGTCGACTTGAGTCCACCCGCGGGCGAGAATGCACCGAGATGCCACCAGGGCACCGGCATAAACCGGTCGTTGTGCCCGGCGGTGCGCCGGGCCATCGCCTGGTCCGGCACGTCGAGCCAGGTGTCGTGCATCCCGAGCGGGATGAGCACCCGGGCTCGCACCAGCTGCCACCACGGCTGCCCCGCCGCGACCGAGAGCGCCTGGCCGAGCACCGCGAATCCGAAATTGGAATATTCATAGCCGGCGCCGGGCGGCCTGGCGGGCGTGGTGCTCGCCAGCCAGGTGCGGAGTTGCAGCGTGTCGACCGCGACATACGGGTCCTCGAGGTCGACCGGATTGAACCCCGCCGGCATCCGCGGCAACCCAGAGCTCTGGGTGGCAAGGTCGAGCAGTGTGATCGGCCGGTCGCCCACCTGCGGGACGTTCCAGCCGGGCAGGTATCGCTCGACCGGATCGTCGAGCGCCACCTCGCCGCGAAGCACCATGTCGGCCAGCAGTGTGCCGGTGATCGCCTTGGTGATCGAGCCGATCTCGAACAGCGTCGAATCACCGACCGGCTGATTGCCGCCCAAGCGGGTGACTCCAACCGTGGCGGCGTCGACTCCCTGATCGGTGATCACGGCCATGGCGAGTCCCACCGCCCGCGACTCGGCGATCCACCGCGCGGCCTGTTGCGCCAGCGTGGTGTCGGGTGCCGCGAGCTGGGCGAGAAGGATGACGGTATTGAGCAACATGCTGGCTCCTCGGAAAATGGACTGCGGCGCGCGCGATCTCGGACACCGAAACGCCGCCGAAACGAGATCCGGCGGCGTTCGGTGATCACGCTCTCGACACCGAGCTCAGCTCTCGACGACCTCGGCGCCCGGGGCATCGCCCTTGAAGGCCGCGATGCCGTTCCTGATTGATTTCACTTCTTGCCCAGCATCTTGACGATCCAGAGGATGATCAGGGCGCCGATCACCGAACCGATGAAGCCGACATTGGTGCTGAAACCGAGCAGGCCGAAGACGAACCCGCCCACGAACGAACCGGCGATGCCGAGGATCGCGGTCATGATGAAGCCACCGCCCTCTTCGCCCGGCATGATCCACTTCGCCACCACCCCGACGACGAAACCGATCAGGACAGTCCAGATGATGTTCATGACCCCTCCATTGAGATGTGGTTCCCGGACTCACGGTTCACGAAAGGTCGCGATCTCGTCGAGCGTCTTCTTGGTGATCCGTGGCACCTGCGCCCCGGGGGCCGGATAGCCGGTCACCACCAGCATCATCGCCTTCTCCCGCTCGGGTCGCTCGAGCAGCGCATTGAGGAACTTCATCGGACTCGGCGTGTGGGTGAGCGTCACCAGGCCGGCGTGGTGCAGGGTGGTGAGCAGCATCCCCGCCGCGATGCCGACCGACTCCTGCACGTAGTAGTTCGATACCCGGCCACCGTTGCCATCGACCCCCCAGCGTTCGGCGAAGACGGCGATCAGCCATGGTGCGGTCTCGAGGAACGGCTTGGCATCGTCGGTGCCCAGCGGTGCCAGTGCGTCGAGCCATTCCTGGGGCGCGGTCCGGTAGAACTCGCGCTCCTCGTCCTCGGCTCCGGCGCGGATCGCCGCCTTGAGCGCCGGGTCGGCCACCGCCACGAAGTGCCACGGCTGGCGGTTTGCACCGTTGGGCGCCGTGCCGGCGGCGCGGATCGCCTCGGCGATGAGCTCGCGCGCCACCGGACGGTCGCTGAACTCGCGCACCGTGCGCCGGCGCTCGAGCTCCTCGCGCATGGCGCGAGCCCGCTCCATCATCTCGTGCTCGGGATACTCGCGCCAGGTGGCGAGCGGTTCCCACTGCGGAGCCAGGCTCACGACGCACCACCTCCCAGCACCAGCGACAGGATCCGGACCGTTGCCCAGAGCGCGGCGATCACCACGCCCACCACGCCGGCGGCCGTGCCACCCGCGACCGCCACCAAGAGCATAGCACTTCGCCGTCGCGCGTGCTCGGGACGCTCGACCCAGCGTTCCAGCAGTGCAACGTTGCGAAGCTGTGCGCGCCAGCCGATGTCGAACAGATCACCGACCAATGGGATCGGCGCCGACCAGCGCGTCGATGCCGATGTTGAGCAGCATGCGAAGCAACACGCTGACGGGTGCGCCGAGGCGCACGCCGACGACCAGCGCCCAGCTCGCCACCAGGGCACCGGCCACGTCACCGATGCCGGGCACCACGCCGATCAGCGCATCGATCCCGATCCGGCGATCGATGAGCGGCAGCGGAATCAGGTCGTCCCACAGCACCGCCAGCTGACGCAGGCGCGCCAGCTGGACCGCCTCGCGTGTCTCGGTCACGGCTTGGGCTTGAGTCCCCACACTTCCATCCGCACCAGGCCGGACTCCTGGTCCTCGCGTCGCACCACCACCCGGTCGTTGCTCGCGCCGAGCACGATCCCGTTGGGGAGCACCACCCGACCGACCATCTCGCCCTCGGGCGAGAAGATCTCGTAGGTGAGGGTGCTATCGAGTCCGGGGAAGCCGGTGGTCACCCACAGTCGCCCCACATTGTCACTGGTGAGCTGGCCGATCGCCGGATGATTGTCGGCGAACGGCGTCTGCTCCACCTTGGCGAGTTCCGACTCGATCACCTGCGGCGGCGCGATCCCCATCCCGCGAGCCCGCTCGAGCCCCTCGCGCTGCACCGCCTTGAAGTGCTCGCGGTCGGCATCGGTCACCGGCCTCGACGGCATCGCCACGCGCACCTCGCGCACCAGCGTCCCGGTGAGGTCGTGGGCGCGAAGAGTGTAGCTGTCACCCGGCGTGCTCCAGACCAGGTCGCCGGAGACGGTGTGGGTGGAATTGGCGCCGTAGGCCAATGGCCGTCCCACGGGGATCGACTGGCCGCCGAAGTCGACCGTGCTGCGCATGCTGAGCGGTCCCTCGACAGTGTAGAACGAGTCGAGGGTCTCGCCGCCCTCGTGCCAGGTCATCAGCGCCTGCGACTTGCGGAACCGCTCCGGCGCATCGTCGGGCGGGAGGTTGAGCTGGTCGAGTGGCTGGAAGATCCAGGTGCCGGACGTGGTGCGCCCGATCAACTGCGGCGGGGCGGCCGCGTCGCCGCTGAACGGGAGCTGGATTCGCCCCGCCTCCTGGCCGTCGGGGGTGAAGAGCAGCGCCTTGCGGGTCGCCACGTCGTACACGGCGATCGTGTCGCCGCCGAGCCGGGTCAGTCCGGTGATCACCCGATATTCACCGGGACCTTCGCCGGGACGGCCGATCAGGGTCCGCGAGCTGCCATCGGCGGTGAAGAGGTAGATCTGGGCCGGGTTGATGGTGGTGGCGGCGACCAGTCGGTTGTCGGTGAGCAGCATGCCGAGGCCGGAGGTCGAGAGATCGAGCTCGGTGTCGTTGACGTCGCCGCCGACCGACGCCATCGGCTCGGCCGAGAGGGTCCAGCTCGGGGGCCGTCCGCACGGCGCCGGCCGGGTACTCCACGATGGCGACCCCGGCGGAATCGCGGGTTGTGGCGGCGGCCCCCCCAGCGGAGCCGCCCCCCGAACCGCAGGCGGTGGCGAGGAGGACAACGAGGGCGGAGGAGACGAGTCGGCGCATCGGGATTCCCGGTGAAGGTCAACCCCGAATCTAGGGGTCCGGACGCGGCGCTGCGTCGGCGAGATGCCCGCTGTGGTTCGTCACGGCATTCTCAGCTTGTGGATCTCGAACCGCACGATGCCGTCGTCGTCCTCGGTACGGAGGATGATGCGGTCGACCCCGAACGCCTCGACTCGGCTGGCTCGCGGCAGGAGCAGGCGGCCGACGACACGCCCGTCACGATCGAACGCCGTGTAGCCCTGGTCGGCGAGGGTCGGATTGGGATAGTCGGCGAGCCAGAGGAGCTCGCCGGCGGAGTAGCCGCGGCCGAACGGCGGCAGCGAATCGGCCACAGGCTGGCCCCGTAGTTTCTTCTCCGCCTCGTCGCGCCGGTCGGCGGGCAATTCCGTGCCGGGAGCCGAGAGCCGCTCGAGATCGTCCCGGATCCCGGCCTCGACCATGGAATCGGTCACGGCGATCCGCCGGCGATCGATGCGGATCACGGCGCGAAGTGTCCCGTCGGTGCCGTGGACGAGGATCCGGTAGGCGTCGCCTGGAACGAGCGCGAATCCGCCGGCGAACGGCTGCGCCCCGGGCAGCTCACCGAATCGTCCCAGGGAAACCGATACCCGATGCTTGCCACCCACCGTGCCGCCGTCGGTGACGACGGCGGCGAGTCCGGGCAGGAAGTCGAGCGTGTCGGCCGGGCCATCGACACCCGCCGACTCGGCGACCGCCAGTACCGGATAGAGCGGACGACCGCTGGTCGCACTCGGATCGATCGCGTAGGCCACCGGGAGCATCGCCCACCGGCCATCGGCCAGGCGGGCGCCAGCAGCCAGACCCGCGGCCCCACTCCACATCCGTGCCGGAAATGAGCGGATCACCCCGCTGTCGGGAGCCACCAGGGAGACTCGTCCGTTGCTCTGGTCGCTGATAGCCAGAGTGTCGTCGGCAATCCGGACCAGGAAGTCGGCTCCCTCGAACTCACCCGGCCCCTCACCCTGCCGACCGATTCGCCGAACCGGTGCACCATCGGGCCGATAGACCACGACCGAGCCGGCGCGCTGATCGAACCCGACGACGCGACCGTCCGGGAGGAACCGAAAGTACTGCAGGCGGGAGACGTCGTCGTCCGGATCGTCGCTGCCGATCGTCCCGATGGTCCTGGCGTCCATCGTGACCAGCGGCGCCCGCTCCAGCGCGTCAGCCGGCAGCTCGTAGACCGTCACCCCGGCCGAGTCGTGCGCAGTCGGTTCGATCGGGGTACTTGAGCGCGCCGACGTCGAGGCGTCGTCGGCACCGGAGCAGCCGGCGAGGAGGAGCAGGGAGAGCAGGCGTCGTGCGGGGGTCACGGGCACCTCACGGATGAAGGCGACGGGCGACAGGCGACAAGCGACAGGCGACAAGCGACAGGCGCACGGGCGACGGGCGACGGGCGACAGCGACAGCGACAGGCGACGGGCGACGGGCGACGGGCGAACCGATCAGCGCGGCATGATGAGCCGTTTGACCGTGATCGTGGCAATGCCGAGGTCGTCTTCGCTGCGGAAGGCGGCGCGGTCGTCACCCCAGGCGATCGGGGCGTCGCCCGAGTCGGCCACGATCCGGCCCAGGATCCGGCCGTCGGCGGTGATCGCGGTGGCGGCCCAACCCGGTTCGCCATAGATGCCGTAGTCGGGGACCCAGATGGTGCCGTTCGGGGAGGTCGCGATGCGGCCATAGGCGGGCAGCGTATCGGCATGCTGCTGAGCCAGGAACTTGTCGCGCGTCCCGGCGGTGTCGGACACCTCGGGTTCCCGGCCGAGCATCTGGCGGATGTAGCTGTCGACATGGCGCTCCCAGATCGCGGGCGTCACCAGCTCGCGAGGACGATTCACGCGGATCAGCGCCCGGAGCGTGCCGGTGGTGTCCCAGCGTTCCAGCGACCACGACTCGCTGCGGGCGACCACGAAGTCGTCGCCCACCGCCGCGAACTCCGGTGCCGTGCTGAGCTGGACCATAATCAGCTGCACCGCCACCCGGCCGCCGCCCTGATCCGAGACCTGCTCGTTCATCAGGGGGCCAGGAATCGTGAAGCCTCCCGACAGCGAGTCCTGCCCGGGTCGCCAGATGCCGAGCAGGATCGGGCGGCGCTTGAACCCCGACCCTTGTGCCTGGGTCTGGTCGAACGAGAAGCCGATGCGGCGTGCCATCAGCGCTCCCGAGCTGGTCTGCCCCAGCACCTGGCTGCCGCGCATCCCCTGCGATTCGGCGAATGATTCGGTGCGGATCGGGCCGTTGCTGGCGGTGGCAAGGAGCGCCCGGGCATTGGCGCCGTCGGTGAGCAGGATCGTGTCGCCGGGGACGACCACCACGCTGTTGATCGATCCCAGTTCGAGCGGCCCGGACCCCTGCCGGCCGAAGCGACGCTGCGAGCCGTCGTCCGGATCAAGCACCACGAGGTTGCCCGGGTTCCGGTCGATGCCCACCAGTTCGCCGGCGGCGGTGAACCGAAAGCCCGCCAGCGTCGACACGTCACGATCGGGGTCATTCACGTCGCCGGCGAACACCGCCAGCGGCGCCGAGTCGATGGTGATGCGCGGCGCCCGCTCGAGCGCATCGCCGGGATGCTCATAGATGGTGACCCCGGCCGAATCGCTCACGGCGGGATCGAGCGGCGCCGTGGCGCGGTCCCCCGCTGCACCATCGGAACCACCGCAGGCGGCGAGGAGCAGCAGGACGCAGCTGAGCGAGCGGTGTACTGGGGTCACGCGGGTACCTCGCGATGGAAGGCGACAGGCGACAAGCGACAGGCGACAAGCGACAGGCGACAGGCCTGCCCCGCCCACGTGCGAAGCACGTGCGGTCGGGGCGACGGGCGACGGGCGAACCGATCAGCGCGGCATGATGAGCCGCTTGACCGTGATCGTGGCGATGCCGTCGGCGTCCTCGGTCTTGAACGCGAGCCGGTCATCGCCCCAGGCGATCGGCAGTTCGCCCGGCTGGGCCACGATCCGTCCCAGGATCCGGCCGTCTGGGGCGATCGCGGTGGCAGACCAGGTGGTGTCGCCCAGTTCGTGTCGGTCGTACACCCAGACGACCCCACGTGGACTGATGGCTGCACCGCCATAGGCCGCGAGCGAATCGACATGCTCCATCGTCGCATAGTCCGCTCGCAAGGAATCAGGATCCCGTCGTGAACGCGCGATGGTCGTGGCGAAGCGCATCTGAGATTCGATCCAGTCGTGCCAGACGGCCCCATCAACCGCTTGGCGCGGCACGTTGACCCGAACGACTCGACGCATCCGGCCCGCCGTGTCCCACTGCTCGAGTTGCCAATGCTCACCCTGCGCGGTGAGGAAGCCATCGCCCCACGCCGCCACCACGGGCATCGCCGAAAGCGCGAGTCCGTAGGCAGTCATCGCCACGCCATTCTTGCTCACGCTCACCTTCTGCACGAGCCATCCGGTGGGGATGGCGAATATTCCGCGCATGGAATCCGATCCAGTCCGCCACGTCCCCTGGCGGTAGAGATGGCGTGCCCGGCCATCCTTGGGCTGGCTATCGGAGAGGAAGTCGTGATAGGTGAAGAGGTACGTGTCGGCGATTCTCCCTATCGCCTCCTGCCCACGACTTCCCTTCACCATGGAGAGCGGTATCGTGCGGATCAATCCGGAATCCGGGTCGGCCAGCACCAGTCTCGCATTGGCATAGTCAGTGAGAAGGATCGAATCGCCAGAGAGTACGACCAACTGCTCGATCGATCCGAATTCATCCGGCCCGGCGCCCTTGCGCCCGAATCGCCGCCGAGAAGCATTGGCCATGACGAGCACCACGAGCTGGTGGTCCTCCCGATCGTAGCCCGCGAGATCGCCTCGGGTGGTGAATGACGGGAAGAGAATCGCGGACACATCCTGCTCCGGATCATCCACATCCCCCGCAAACGTCGCCAGCGGCACGCTATCGATGGTGACGAGCGGCGCGCGGTCGAGCGCATCGGCCGGGTACTCGAGCAGCGCCACACCGGCGGAATCCCTTACCGTCGGCTCGAGCGGCGCCGTGGCGCGGTCGCCCGACGATCCGCCGGCACCACCGCAGGCGGCGAGCAGGAAGAGCACGAACAGCGAGTGGCGAGCAGGGGTCACGCGGCGCCTCGTGGTTCGGGTGGCCTACTTGAAGAAGTGAATCCTCCGGATCGTGATCGTGGCGATCCCCAGCTCGTCTTCGCTCCGAAACGCGAGGCGATCGTCGCCCCAGGCCACCGGGGCGCTGCCGGTCGGCTCCACCACCCGACCCAGAATGCGGCCATCGGGCGCGAACGCCGTGGCGGCCCATCCCGAGTCGCCGGGAACCGGATAGTCGAGGACCCAAAGCGTGCCGCCCGGCGTCACCCAGCTGTCGCGAATCGCCGGCAGTGAGTCGGAGTGGGCCGCCGCAGCCATGCGCTGGCGGACCGCCGCGGTGTCGGGACCACCGCCGCCACCACCGCCACCCACGACCACCGTGGCGCCCGAGCCCATCGCGGCGGAGAATCCCGCGATCTGGGCATCGACGTACTTCTGCCACATCGCCTCGGTCACCGGCACTCTCGGCCGGTCGACTCGCAGCACCAGCATCATCTTGCCGGTGGTGTCGCGCACCTCGAAGCGGTAGTCGTTGCCGTCGGCCAGCACATACTGTCCCTGCCAGCCGAAGGCACTCGGGAACCCGGTGAGCGGCTTGATCGAGACCGCCCTGATCGCCATCACCGAACCGTTGGAGCCCTTGATCTCCTGCGGCTTCGACTCATCCTCCTTGCTCGGCCCGGTGTTGAAGACCAGTCGCGCCGTGTTGTGGGCGAGATCGAGCATCACGCCCTTCACGCCGGGAGGCGCCTCCGATCCGGCGGCGAAGCTGAACCCCCAGGTGAGCAGTTCGTGACCCGCAAGCGCCACCGGACTGCTGCCGCCGGCTCCCATCGCCTCGGAGAGCGAATACTCCGCTCCCATCCCGGTGTCGGGGGAGAACGCTGTCACCCGACCGTTCCTCGGGTCGAAGATCAGGAGCGAGTCGCCACCGGCCCGGATCAGGTCGGTGATGAAGGCGAACTCCCCCGGTCCTGATCCCTGCCGCCCGAAGGCGACCCGGGTGCCGCCGTCGGCACCGAAGACCATCACCGCCTGACGCTGATGGTCGATCCCGATGAGCCGACCATCGGCAAGGAAGAGCACCGGATCGATGGTGGAGATATCCTGGTCGGGATCATCGGCCGATCCGTGCATCGTGACGATGGCCACCGAATCGATCTCGACCCGCGGTGCCTGGTCGAAGGCCTGGGCGTCGTGCACCAGCATCGTCACGCCCGACGAGTCGCTGCGGGCCGGCTCGATCGGGTCCATGCGCCGGGTGCCCATGGTGGCGTTTTCCTTGGCACACGCGGCAAGGAGGAGGGCCGTGCCCAGGAAGAGGAATCGGGATCGCGAGATTTCGGTCATGGCAGGCTCGGATGCTCAGTGGCCGGAAGTCGAATCGGCAAGGCGCCGCATCGGACGGAGCTCGAGATAGCCGAGCCCGTCGTCGTCGAGACGGCGAATCACGATCCGTTCGCCGCTCGAGTCGAACAGCAGCCAGCCGTGAGGCAGGAGCAGCCGCCGCTCCAGCGCACCGTCGGCCTTCAACGCGTACCAGGTCGTGGCAGAATCCACCGGAGTCTCATTGAGACGAAGCCAGAGCCGGCCATCGCCGGAGGCGAGGATCCGATCGTACGGTGCCACCGAATCGGCGAAGCGCTGTTCCCTGGACTCCTGAAGGTAGCGAGCCTTCATGGCGGGGGGCATGTTGGACCGCTCCAGCGAGCGGGCGTCGCGCGCCAGCACGCTGTCATGCATCGACGTGGTGACAGGCCGGAGCGGCAGGCTGAACCGGATCGAGCGCTGCAGGACGCCGTCGAGCCCCCGCACCTCGACCGTGCGATCGGCATTGTCGACCACCGCGAGCGCCCCCTGCCAGGGCGTGACATACGGATAGGCGCCGAAGGTGACCAGCCGCTGTCCCGGATATTCGCGGCCACCCTCCGTGAAGACGATCGGATAGACCAGCTCGCCGCGGTAACTGAGGATGGAGTCCCAGGTGGTGGCGCCATCGCGGATGCGCTCGACGGTGCGCGACTCGCGCCTGGGTGGACCGGACGTTTCCTGCGACCCGGGACCGATCGGCCGGCGCACGGCCAGCAGCGACCCATCGGGCTCGGCGCCGAAGACCAGGTGCTCGAAGCTCGGCCCGTCGCCGTAGCTGGTCGTGGCCGAGACCGTCAGGTCAGATCGGAGGATGCGCCGACTGCTCCGCGATCATGTCGGTCACCACCAGCGAATCGCCGTCCAATCTGAACGGCCCCGGCGCCTGGTACTCGTCGGGTCCATCTCCCTCGCCGCCCGTAGCCACCGAGCAGCTCACCCTCCAGACCGAACCGGAAGAAGCGGAGCGTCCGATTGTGGATGCACCACGAGACCATCGTCGAATAACCATCCCCGTGAGAAAAAGGTCGCGTCGTGCTCCTCGTCTGCCTCGGGACCACCGATCGACAGGACGGCCTCGGCGGGAACCATCATGGGCACCGCCTCGACCGCGGCGGCGGAATGCTCGACGATCGTGACACCGGACGAATCGCGGGTCACGGCCGTGGCGGACGCATCGCCTGTTTCGCGGCCCGCGCAGGCAGCCACCAGGGTGAACAACACCAGATAGCCGGGTTGTGCAGTGCGCATCGGGAGGACTCCTCTGTCAGGGGAGCAGGGAGAAATGCCGTAGCGGTCAGTCGAACTCGTTACTGCCTTGCCTTGAATAACGGATTCTCGACGATGCCGAGGAGATTGCCGAACGGGTCGTGCAAGGTGCCGATCTTGACCCCGCCGCCGACATCCTGGAGCGGCTCCTCCGGCGTGGCGCCGAGCTCGAGCAACCGCGCCCATGCACTGTCGGCGTTTCGCACCCCCCAGTAGGCCACCCCCGCCTCGGCGCGATCGCGGGTGGCGCTCGCCTCGGGGACTATCCCCAGCTCGAAGCCGCCGATATTGAACCCCACGTAGAACGGCTGGTCGAAGTACGGCGCCACCCCGGTCACTCGCTGGTACCATGCCTTGGCCGCCTGCAAGTCGGCGGCGGTGTACTTGGCGGTGCGCAATCCCAGGAAGAATCCGGTGCTCGTGGCGCTGCTTCCCACCGGCGTCATTGCGGCGCGAGTCGAGTCGACACGGGGCGGTGGGGCGGCGCGCTCCACGCGGCAACCTGCGAGCAACAGCGCTGCACCCAGCAGGATCGCCCGCATCATCGCCCTCCTCCCAGTCGGGTCGTGTCCACCAGCACCCGGGCGAGTTCGACTCGGTACCAGCCACCCGGAGTGTTGATCACCCGCATCAGCACTCCCGGTTCGGCCATGAAAGGATAGGCGGGATCGAAGCGTGCCTCCGCCAGCACGGCGCCCGTCGCCGGGTCGAACACCTCGACAATGGTGTCATACGCCCGGTCGGGGTCGGTGATCGGCGAGACACCGTCCACCGGCGCGCCGATCCCGTCGCGCCAGGCGGCATCGGCCACCTTGCCGACGATCCACACCCGACCGGCAGTGTCGATCCAGCCATCCTGCACGGCCGGCTGTGGCGGCCGGTCGGGTGATGGCCCCTGGAGTGTCGCGTGCGGCGTGAACCAGTCGGGTGGTGTGGTCAGCGAATCGAGCAGGGTACCATCGAGCGACCAGTGCTCGAGTCGCCAGTGGTGTGTCATCGCGATCGTCCAGACCGTGTTGTCGAGCCCGGCCACGATTCGTCGTGGTGTCGGAATCGTGGAGTCGTTGGTCCCCACCTCACGCACGACTCTCCCCTCACCGTCGAGCAACAGCCAGGGGAGCGGATTGCCGAACGCCGCCGGGGTCACCGCGATCCGGCTCCCCGGCAACACCACCGCGTCCCACGGAGCGACCGGCAGCGCGATGGTGCGAACCTGTTGACGCTCCGGCGAAAAGAGCACCACCCGTCGGGCTCCATCGAAGACCCAGAGCGAATCGCCCGGACCGATCCGGGTGAAGAGCGGCTCAACGAAGCCGCCGGTGTCGTCACCACGGGCACCGAGCATTGCCACATAGCGACCGCTGTCGTCGAACACCACCGGCAACGCCGGCACTCCGCCCGGCTGCGGCACCGCGATCCGGTAGCCGAGTGGATGGCGCGCCGACACCCGCGGCCAGGTCGCCATCACCCCTGGACCCTCGTCGGCTCCGATGGTGAGCAGCGGCTCGAGGCGAACCGGGGCAAGATCACGCTCGCCACAGCCGGTCAGCAGCACCAGGCAGACGGCACTCCGCATCAGGCGTCGGGGCATCGTGACACTCACTCGTTGCGGGTCAGCGCGGCCGGTGCCCGGGCCCGTCCCACGGCGGTGGCAAGGACCGCCAGGGCCAGCAGGTAGGGGAGGGCCAACAGGAGCTGATAGGGCACGATCGTGGTTCCCGACGCCTGGAAGAGGAACTGCAATGCCGTGGCCGCCCCAAAGAGTAACGCCGCGAGCAGCGCGCCGACCGGATGCCAGCGGCCGAGCACCACGATCGCGATCGCGATGAAGCCGCGTCCGGCCGTCATTCGTTCGGTGAAGACCCCCACCTGCGACAGCACCAGCGATACACCGCCCAGCCCGGCAAGTGCCCCGCCCAGGACTGTGCCCGCGCTCCGGATCCAGCGCACCCGAACCCCTGCCGCGCGGGCGCTGGTCGGCGACTCACCCACCGCCCGAAGCTCCAGACCGAACCGGGTCCGGAAGAGCATCCACCACACCAGCGGGACGAGGGCCGCGGTCAGGTAGGTGAGCACCGACTGGTTGAACAGCACCGGCCCAAGCACCGGAATCGCGGCGAGTCCGGGAATCGCCACCGGCGGCAGGGTGGCGACGCGGAGCGCGGCGCCGGTCGTCCCGAACACCCGCTGGGCGATCATCCCGGTGAGTCCGGTGGCGCCGAGGGTCACCGCCGTCCCGGCGATGATCTGGTCGGCACGGCCGACCACCGAGGCGAGCGCCAGCACCAGCGCAGTCACCGCCCCGGCCGCGATGCCCAGTGCGACGCCGGCCCACGCGCCGCCGCTGGTCGCGCCGATCGCCCCACCGAGCGCTCCCGCGAGCATTGCCCCCTCGATGCCGAGATTGAGCACGCCGCCCCGCTCGCTGATCGTCTCACCCAAGGCGGCGAGCGCCAACGGGGTGGCCACCCGGATCGTCGCGGCGCCGAAGGCAACCAGCAGTGTCGACTCGATCACCGTTCCTCCCGCTGGCCGAGGACCATCGCCAGGATCACCACCGCCTCGACCACCATCACCGCCACCGCCGGGACGCCGGCCTCACGCTGCATCGCCCCGGCACCCGCTTCGAGTGCCCCGAACAACAACGCCGCGGCCACGATCGCCATCGGCCTGAGGCGACCGAGCAACGCCACCGCGATGGCCGTGAAGCCGTAACCCGGTGAGAGTCGCTGGTAGAGAGCGTACGAGACCCCACTCACCTCGACCGCACCGCCGAGTCCCGCCAGCGCGCCGGATCCGAGCAACGCCAGGACAATCAGCCGGGTGATCGGCGCGCGCCCGCTGACGCGTGCCGCCTCGGGGCCGGCGCCAGCGGCCCGCAGCGCGAAGCCGATCCGGCTTCGCCGGAAGACCACCGCCAGTGCGCCGGCCACCAGCACCGCCAACACCAGCCCGAGATGCACCCGGCTGTCGGTCACCAGCCGCGGCAGCCGAGCCGCGACCGCGATCGGGTCGCTCTGCGGATAGGTGCCACTCGCCTCCTGCAGCGGGCCTGCCACTGCCCAGCTCACCGCCGCCTCGGCCACGAAGTTGAGGAGCAGGGTGGAGATCACCTCCGTCACCCCGAAGCGCGAGCGCAGCACCACCGGCACGACCATCCAGAGCAGCCCGGCAAGCGAGCCCGAGAGGAGCACCGCCGCGATCGCAATCGGCGGCGGGAGGTGGCCCACTGCCAGCCCCACCCATGTGGCGGCGATCGCGCCGACGGCGAACTGTCCCTCCATCCCGATGTTGAAGGCACCGGCACGGGCACCGAGTGCGAATGCCAGCCCGAGGAGGAGCAGCGGTGTGCTGCGCACCAGCGTGGCCGAGAGGATTGCATAGCGGGAGCCGAGCGCGCCGCGCCAGAGCGCTGACAGCGCGGCGGCGACGTCGTAGCCGGCCACGGCAAGGAAGCCGACCAGCACCAGCAGCCCGACCCCGAAGGCGAACGAGGCGCGGGCCAGGCCACCGAGCGGCGGGCGACGAGCGGCGGTGATCGCGGTCACGCCGGTGTCGCCACCGGATCGCGGCCCAGCATCGCGTCGCCCACGGAGGCGCGCGACGAGTCGCGTGGCAATTCCGTCAGCCGACCGTCGTGCATCACCATCAGGCGATCGGCGAGCGCGATCACCTCGTCGAGATCGGAAGCGTGCACCACCACGAGCGCACCGCGCTGCGCCGCCTCGCGGAGGCGCGCGTGAATGGTGGCGGTGGCATGAAGATCAAGCCCGCGAGTCGGATCCTCGGCGACCAGCACGTCGGGATGGCGGCCAAGGGTGCGGCCGAGCACGAACTTCTGCTGGTTGCCGCCGGAGAGTGAGCTCGCGACCCGGTCCGGCGACCCGGCCCGCACATCGAACGCTGCCATCACCTCCTGCGCGTCACGCCGCAGGCGCGACCAGTCGAGCCACTGCGGCAGGCGGTCGAGCAGGCCGAGAGCGTAGTTCTCGGTGAGCGAGAAGGCCCCGATCAGTCCCTCGGTGGTCCGGTCCTCGGGAATGAACGCCGTCTCGCCGCCGACCGTCACGAGCATCCCCGCGGGCGGCGGCTCGAGCCCGACCATGGACCGGAGCAGTGCCCGCTGGCCATTGCCCTCGATCGCGGCAATGCCGATCACCTCACCGCCCCGCCAGGTGATCGGCGCACCGGAGTGCTGGTGCAGCGTGGCTCGCACCGGTCCCGGCACGCCCGGTTCGCGCGGTTGGCCGCGCAGGTCGCCGCCGATCATCGCGCGCGACAGCGCGGCATCATCGTGGTCGGCGAGCAATCCGCTGAGCGCCACCGAACCGCCGCGCAGCACCGTCACCCGGTCGGCCACGTCGCGCACCTCGCGCAGCTTGTGGCTGATCAGCACCACCGCGCCGCCCCCGGCGGCGAAGCGCCGCACCAGGGCCATCAACTCGCCCACCTCGCGCGGGGCCAGCACGGCGGTCGGCTCGTCGAGGAGGAGCACGCGCGCCCGAGCCGCCAGCGCCTGGACGATCTCGAGTCGCTGGCGCAGCTGTACCGACAGCGATCCCGCCCGCGCCGCCGGGTCGAGCGGCAATCCCAGCTCCGTGATCACCCCACCAGCGCGCCGCTCGGCGCGACGACCGGTCTCGCGCCAGTCGGCCGCCAGTGCCACGTTCTCCCCTACCGACAGCGCGGCGATCGACGTGAAGTGCTGATGCACCATGCCGATCCCCAGTGCCCGCGCCTCGCGTGGAGAGCGCAGCCCCTCGCCTGTCGCGTGTCGCCTGTCGCCGACGACGATCTCGCCGGTGTCGGGGCGTTCCAGTCCGTAGGCAATCCGCACCAGCGTCGACTTGCCGGCGCCATTCTCGCCGAGGAGCGCGTGCACCTCGCCGGCCTGCACCTCGAGTGAGACGTCGTCGAGCGCCCGGGTGGGGCCGAACGACTTGGAGATGTGGCGGAGCGCGAGGGGGATCATGACGAATGGAGCGCGAGTGCAGCTGTCAGGCGTCGCCAGCCGAGGAGGCCCCGCCGCTCGCTGGCTGCGCCAACGAGGGCGGGGTCACAACCCGGTGGGGTGGTCGTGGAACTCCCAGGGCAGGCCGAACTGCTCGGCGAGGTGCTCGGCCAGCGCCTTCACCCCGACGGTCTCGGTGGCATAGTGCCCGGCGTAGAGGAGGTTCACGCCGAACTCGAGTGCGTCGAAGGTGGTGTGGTGCGCCCCCTCGCCGGTGATGAAGGTGTCGAGCCCCGCGGCGGCGGCCCGCTCCACCTGCCCACCGGCGGCGCCGGTGATGATCCCCACCCGGGTGGTGGTCTCCGGCCCGCCCGGCACCAGGTGCACCCGGGTGTCGAGCAGCTCCTCGAGCATCGAGGCGAGCCGGTCGCGTCCCATGATCAGGTGTCCGGAGGCACCGAACGGCACGCCGTGATAGTCGTCGAACGGCACCGGATCGAGGATCCCGATCATCCGGGCCAGCACCGCGTTGTTGCCCACTTCGGGGTGGACATCGAGGGGGATGTGCGCCCCGTAAAGTGCGATGTCGTGATCGAGCAACGCGCGCAGCCGGTGGTAACGGCGACCGGTGACCGGGCGCTGGCCGTCCCAGAAGAGGCCGTGGTGCACGATCAGCAGCGCCCCGGGCTCGACCTCGTTGACGACCCGGTCGATGGTCCGCTGCGACGCATCGACGGCGGCCACGATCGAGGTGACCGTCCCGCCGTTCTCGACCTGCAGGCCGTTGAGGGCGTTCGACGAGTCGGGCATCGACGCCACGTGCAGGTAGCTGTCGAGATACTCGACGATCTCCTCGAGGTCGACCGCTTTCATGGCGTCGGCTCCGCAGCCACCACGAGCGTTCCGGCGATGATCGAGTCCTGCGCGGCGCGCACCCGGTTGAGCAGCGACACCGGAATCGAGTCGCGGAACACCGCATTGAGTGCCAGCTGGATCACGCCGCTCTGGAGGCCGAACGACTCCACTCGCGGGGTGAATGAATCACTCGCCACTTCGCGCGCGATCAGCAACATCGCTCGCGGCAGGTCGATCAGCGCCGACGCGGGAACCTGTTCCGGCGCGAGCGAGGCCTGATCGTTGTTGGCGCCATAGATGTGCACCCCGGGCGATTCGCGCACCGCCGAGAACGCGCCGAGCGCCGCCGCGTCGGCGTTGTGGTGGAGCTCGTCGACTCCGAGCCGGATCATCGCCAGCGCGGCCTCCTTGCCGGCCGCCACGTCGTCGAACGAATTGAGCCAGGTGATCCGCGAGTCGACGTCGGGGCGCACCGCGCGGGCGCCCCGGACCCAGCCGTCGTAGCCGAGCACGATCGGTGGCAGCTCCATCCCGCCGATGAAGCCGATCTTGCCGCTGCGAGTGAGCCCCCCGGCAAGCATGCCGAGGAGGTAGGTCGCCTCGTGGATCCGGAAGACCAGCGGGATCACCTTGCCATCGACCCGTTGCCCGCTGGTGATGGCGAACACCGTGCCGGGATACTCCCGTGCCACCCGCTCGGCGGGATCCTGGAACTCGAAGCCATGCCCGAACACCAGTGCGTAGCCCTGCGCGGCATAGCTGCGGAGCGCTTCCTCCTGCTCCGCCGGGGTGCGGGCCTCGACGTGGGAGATCTCGATGTTGAGCGAATCACGGATCTGGTTGAGCCCGGCGAATGCGCCGGCATTCCATGCCGCGTCGGCCACCGATCCCGGCGTCACCAGGGCCACGCGCAGCGTTCTCGACGGCGCAGCGTCCCCGGCGCATCCGGCAAGGACCAGCAACATCGTGGCGAACAGGAGTCGGCGCATTGGTGGTCCGTGCAGCTGGGGTCTGATCAAGTTAGCGAGAAGTGTCGCAGGTGGGACCGCTTCGGTCGGGAGCTTGCCGTGTTTGCGGCCCGCGTCGCACGGACCAGCAGCGCGCTCTTTGGTCCGCCTGTCCTATCCCATCGCGATGGTACCGAAAACGCGAGCGGACCAGGTGCGCGCGCAGGGTCCGTGCGACGCGGCACGCACAACGTCCACGGCGAGCTATCCCTCGAATGGCCCGCCGAGAATCAGCTCGAGCAACCGGGCCAGATCGTCGTTCGAGTAGTACGAGATCGTGAGCAGTCCGCGCCCGCGCCGCTTGGCGGTGAGCCGCACGTCGGTGCCAAGCCTCTTGCGCAGCACCTCCTCGATGCGGCGGGCATCGGCCGATGCCTGCCGATGCGGCGCCGGCTTCTTGATCATCTTGCCCCGCGGCTTCTCGGCGATGTCGCCGCGGACCACCCCCTCCACCTGACGCACCGACCACCCCTCGCCGACCGCCTGCCTGGCGAGCCGGGAAATCTCGGCGGGGTCCTCGAGCGCGAGCAGCCCACGGGCATGCCCCTCAGACAGCTCACCGCGCTGGACCATCTGCTGGACGTCGGACGGTAACTTCAATAACCGCAATGTGTTAGCGACTGTCGAACGATCTCGGCCAACCAGCCGAGCGACCTCAGCCTGCGGCAGCCCGAACTCGCTCATCAACTGCTGGTAGCCGAGCGCGGTGTCGAGCGGTGAGAGGTCGTCGCGCTGGAGGTTCTCGATCAGCGCCAGGGTGAGGGCGGCCTGGTCGTCGACCTCCCTGACCACTGCGGAGACCGTCTTCCAGCCGAGGCGCTGCACAGCCCGCCAGCGCCGCTCGCCCGCGATCAGCTCGTAGCGGGATCCGACCGGACGAACCACCACCGGTTGAAGCAGCCCTGAGGCGGCGATCGAGTCGGCGAGCTCGGTGAGCGCGGTCTCCGAAAATTCGCGCCGCGGCTGCCAGGGATTGGGCGAGATCGAACCGACGGCGATCTCCCGGAGCGCACCAGATGACTCAGCCTGCTCCTTGGAGATCGGGCCAAGGAGCGCCTCGAGTCCACGGCCAAGACGCTTGGTCTCGCTCATGATCCCTCCCCGCCGGCCCGCGCCTTGCCGCCCTCGGTCCGCTTTATAAGTTCTTGTGCAACAGAGAGATAGCTCTTTGCTCCTGCCGACTGTATGTCGTACAGCAGGATCGGCTTGCCAAAGCTCGGCGCCTCGGCGAGACGGACATTCCTGGGGATCACCGTCCTGAAGACCTTGGCCCCGAAGTACTCCTTGGCCTCGGCGACGACCTGCTTCGAGAGGTTGAGCCGGGGATCGAACATCGTCAGCAGCACCCCGTCGATCTGGAACGACGGGTTGAAGTTCTGCTGGACCAGGCGGACGGTGTTGAGGAGCTGGGAGATCCCCTCGAGGGCGTAGTACTCGCACTGGATCGGGATCAGGACCCCATCGGCCGCGGTGAGGACGTTGAGGGTCACCAGACCGAGCGAGGGGGGGCAGTCGACCAGGATATAGTCGTACTCACCCTTCACTGGCTCAAGCGCCCGCTTGAGCCGCCCCTCCCTCTCCTCCCCACCGACCAGCTCCAGCTCGGCGCCGACAAGATCCTGGGTGGCCGGGATCACATGGAGGTACGGCAGCTGGGGATCCTGGCGCACCACATCAGACACCGCGGCGCCCTCGATGATCAGGTCGTAGATCGAGCGCTGGACCTCGCCCTTCTCGATCCCCACGCCTGAGGTGGCATTCCCCTGCGGGTCGGCATCGACCAGTAACACCCGCCGCTCCGCAATGGCGAGCGAGGCGGCAAGGTTCACGGCGGTGGTCGTCTTGCCGACCCCACCCTTTTGATTGGCGATTGCGATCGTGCGTGCCATTGGGAACCGGAGGACAGAGGACGGAGGACGGAGGACGGAGGACGGAGGACGGAGAGAATCTACCCCGCCCCGGTCGATTCCACACCCCATGTTTCACGTGAAATCACCGGCATACAGCAGGTCGGTGTTTCACGTGAAACGCAAGGGCGTCTTGCAATATGCGGCCATAACTTCTTTGTTTACAACACGTTACCGGAAAAGCCCACCTTTCGGCGGGCCCTCCGTCCTCCGTCCTCCGTCGTTCCGTCCTCCGTCTATCCCGCCTTCACCCACCGGAAGATCTCCTTGACCGTCGGCTTCTTGCCGTACATCAGGATCCCGGTCCGGTAGATGCGACCGGCAAGCCAGGCGACCGCGATCACCCCGGCGATCATCGAGGCGATCGAGAGCGCCAGTTCGAGGACGGGTACCGACGACATCGCCCAGCGCACCGGCATCACGAACGGCGCGAAGAGCGGGATGAATGAGAAGACGATTCCCAGCGTCGACTGGGGATCGTTGATCACCGAGATCATGCCGAGAAAACCGAAGACCACCGGCAGTGTCACCGGCAGGATGAACTGCTGGATCTCCTGCATCGAGTTCACCAGCGAGCCGACCATCGCGTAGAGCGCGCCGTACATGAAGAAGCCGAGCCCGAAGAACGCCAGGAAGATCAGCAGCAGGTCGAAGGGCATCGTGGGGATCGGCAGACGGCTGAGCGCCTGGGCGTTGGCACCGAACAGTCCGGCGAGATGCTGCCGTTGCGAACCGAGCAGGTAAACGGTGCCGCCCCAGATGGTGAGCTGCAGCAGGCCGGTGAGTCCCACGCCGACGATCTTGCCGATCAGCATCTGGAACGGCGTCAACGACGACGCGAGAATCTCCATGATGCGCGACGTCTTCTCCTCGATCACCGACGACGCGGTCTGCTGGCCGAGAATCAGGATGGCCAAGTAGAGAATGAATCCCATGAAATAGCCGAGCAAGACCGAGGCGCCACCCGAGTCGCCGGTGAGCTTGCCATCGGACACCTTGCGGGTCTCGATCCGGGCCGGGCTCATCGCCTGCGCCACGACCGCGGGATCGACGCCATTGCGGGTGAGGCGCGATTCGGTGAGCGTCTCGGAGACGGTGCTGCGCAGTTCGTCGATCGCCTTGATGCCACCGCTGCTGTAGAAGGTGGTCCGACCGGTGGCATAGGAGCTGTCGGTGAGCACCAGCACGCCGTCAAACGACTCGGGTCGTTCACGACGCGAGAAGCCGGTCAGTCCGATGAGCGAGTCTCGGATGGCATCGGTGCGCCCGTCGGCGGCCACGCGCTCGACCTTGAACTTCGGGGTGGTGCCATTGTCGAACATCTGCGACCCGAGGCGCGAGGCGATCTCGGCGCCGAGACCACTGCTGGTCGCATCGACCAGGGCGACCGACTGGGTCCGGTCACCACCCGACATGATCGCGACCTGCGCGAAGATGAAGCCGAACATCAGCAGCGGCAGCAGGATGGTGGCGATCACGAAGGCCCTGCTCCGGACTCGCTCCACGAATTCCCGACGGACGACCGCGAAGACCTTGCTCATGCTGCGACCTCCTCGCTCCGCGCCGCGGTCGCGGCGTCGGCACCGACCTTGGCAATGAAGATCGATTGCAGCGATGGCTCCACCACCTCGAAGCGGCTCAGGCCGACACCCTCGCGCACCAGCGTCTGCAGCAACTCTTCCGCGCCGGCATCGTCGGTCAGCTCGACATCGGCGGTGGCACCATAGTCGTCGACCGACGCCACGATGCGGCGATCACCGAGAACCCTGGCGGCCTTCTCCTTGTCATGCGTGAAGCTGAGCGCCACGTGCCTGCCACCGTGCTCCCCCTTCACCTCGGCGATCGAGCCGTCGACGATCTTGCGACCCCGCGCGATGATCACGATCCGGTCGCACATCCGCTCGGCCTGCTCCATGATGTGGGTCGAGAAGAGCACCGTCTTGCCACTCTTGGCGAGGTCGACCACCACGTCCTTCATCACCTGGGAGTTGACCGGGTCGAGGCCACTGAACGGCTCGTCGAGGATCACCAGGTCCGGGTCGTGCAGCAGCGTCCCGGCGAACTGGACCTTCTGCTGCATCCCCTTGGAGAGATCCTCGACCTTCTTCTGCGCCCAGTCGCCGAGACCGAGGCGATCGAGCCAGGCCTTGGCCCGGCCGGTCGCATCGCGCCGAGCGATCCCCTTCGACTCGGCCAGGAAGACCAGCTGGTCGAGCACCTTCATCTTCTTGTAGAGGCCACGCTCCTCGGGGAGGTAGCCGAGTCGGTCGGAGAGGGCCCGGGCGCCGTGGGGCGTGCCGAAGAGCTCGATCCGACCCTGATCCGGGTAATAGATCTCCATGATCATCCGGATCGTGGTCGACTTGCCGGCACCGTTGGGGCCGAGGAGCCCGAAGATTCCCCCGGTGGGAACCTCGAGCGAGAGATCGCGAACGGCAACGTGACCACTGAACCGCTTGGTCACTCCGTCGAGCAGCACCGCTGGTGCAGACATGAGAGAACCGACTCCAGGTTGAGGGGATCGAGCGCCCTACAGAGTAACAGCCCGCCGTGTTTCGGGCAGTAACGGAGGGCGGAGGACGGAGGACGGAGGACGGAGGACGGAGATGCGGCCATTTCTTTGTTGTAATGGATAAATAAACCATTGTTTAACAGTGTTGGCCGTCCTCCGTCCTCCGTCCTCCGTCCTCCGTCACCCATCAAACCTCCGGACCTCGCCCATCTCGTCGTCCGGCACCACCAGCATCCGGTGATCCGGGGGGACACCGTACTTTGCCAACCTGGCGAGCCAGGCCGCAGCGTCCTCACCCGGCTCCAGGATCGCCACATCGCGCATCACCACGCCTCGTGGCTGTCGTTCGTGCCAGCGGCCCACGTAGGTGCGGCCGCTCTTGCCGCCGACCACGACGGTGATCCCGTGGAGTTCGTCGCGGTCGTGGTGCTGCGTGATCCCGTCGCTCATCGGCAATTTGCCTCGAACGCCAGCAACAGCTGCTCGGCGATCTGGCCGGGATGACGACCCTCGATCTGGTGGCGATGGATGAATGCCACCACCTCGCCGTCCTTCATCAGCGCGACCGATGGGCTGGAGGGCTGGTACTCGCCGAAGTACGACCGCGCCCGCGCCGTGGCGTCGAGGTCCTGGCCGGCGAAGACGGTGTAGAGGGCGTCGGGCTTCACCGCCGCCTGCTCGAGCGCCATCATCAGCCCGGGACGGGCCGCCCCCGCGGCGCAACCGCACACCGAGTTGACGAACACCATCGCGGTGCCCTGCTGGTTGCCCAGCGCGCTATCGACCTCGTCGACCGACTTCAGTTCCTGCACGCCGAGACGGGTGAGATCCTCACGCATCGGCTTGACCATCAGTTCGGGGTAGGGCATCTCTCTCAATACTCCTCGCAAATGGTGTGAGTCCTGCGACAAGCGACCTGCGACATGGCGACACGTCATCCTACCACTCGGACTCACCTCTCCCCATCGCTTCCTTCAATGCATGCCACGGCATCGTGGCACACTTGACCCGCATCGGATACGCGGCCAGTCCGGCGAACACCGCCAGCTTGCCGAGCTCGCCCTCGACCGGCTTGCCAGTGAGCAACGCCGTGAACCGGGTCGCGAGTTCCAGCGCCTCGGCCCGGGTCTTCCCCTTGACCGTCGTGGTGAGCATCGACGCGGACGCCTTCGACACGGCGCAGCCACGCCCCTGGAAGCCGACGTCGACGATCCGCCCGTTGTCGTCGAGTCGGAACTCGAGGTCCACCTCGTCACCGCAGAGCGGGTTGCGCGCCTCGGCGTGATGGGTGGCCCCCTCGACCTTGCGGAAATTCCGCGGGCTCCGGTCGTGCTCGATGATCACGCTCTGATAGAGCTCGTCCATCGTGGCCATCAGCCGAAGATTCCCCGGATCCGGGTGAGCGAGGCGGCCAGCGCCTCGATGTCCTCCGCGGTGTTGTAGGGGGCGAGCGACGCCCGGACCGTGGCCGGCAAGCCGAGTCGTCGATGCAGCGGCTGGGTACAGTGATGGCCGGCCCGGACACAGATGCCATCCTGGTCGAGCAGCGAGGCGACATCGTGCGGGTGGGCTCCGTCCACCGTGAACGTCAGGATCCCGACGTTGTGGGCCGGCTCACCAACCCTGTGCACCCCGTCGATCGCATCGAGCGCCTCCCGGCCGGCCTCGAGGAGTCCGTGCTCGTGCGCGGCGATGGCGCCGCGGTCCTGTCGCCCGAGCCACTGCAGCGCGGCATCGAGCCCGATCACCCCGGCGATATCGGGTGTGCCCGCCTCGAACTTCCGCGGTGCTGGCGCATAGCTCGATCGCTCGAATGAGACCAGATCGATCATGTCGCCACCGCCCTGCCAGGGCGGCATCGCGTCGAGCAGTTCGCGACGGCCCCAGAGCACCCCGACGCCGGTGGGGCCGTAGACCTTGTGACCGCTGAAGCAGTAGAAGTCGCAGCCGAGCGAGGGGATGTCGAGCGGCAGATGTGCCGCCGCCTGGGCGCCATCAACCAGTACCGGTACCCCGTGCTGCCTGGCCATGGCCGTGAGTTCGGCGATCGGGTTGATGGTGCCGAGCGCGTTCGACGCATGCACCACGGCGAGCAACCGGGGCCGCTCGGCCAGCAGCCGGGCCGCCGCCTCGAGGTCAAGCTCGCCGGTGTCGGAAACGGGGACCGGCACCGTCCGGGCGCCGACCAGCTGCCAGGGGACGATGTTGGCGTGGTGCTCCATCTCGGTGACCAGCACCGTGTCACCCTCGGCCAGCGTCGGCCGGAGGTACGACTGGGCGACCAGGTTGATCGCCTCGGTGGTCCCCCGGACGAAGACGATCTCCTCGGGAGAGACCCCGCCCAGGAAAGTGGCCACCGTGTCGCGGGCGCCATCGTAGGCAATCGACGCGGACTCCGAGGCCTGATAGACGCCGCGATGGATGTTGGCGTAACCGCTCTCGTAGAAGCGCTGCATCGCGTCGAGTACCACGCGAGGCTTCTGGGCCGACGCGGCACTGTCGAGGTAGACGATCGGCTTGCCGCGGGAGGACGTCGAGAGCATCGGGAATTCCGCGCGGAGGGCGGCGACAGGCGACGGGCGACGGGCGACAAGCGGGTCAGACATCGTGGCCATCTCCCGCTGCGCGACGAGCCCGCGCCGAACGAGCCAACCGCCTGTCGCCTGTCGCCTGTCGCCTGTCGCGGTTCATCCCGTCAGCTCATCAAGCCGCTGGTGCACCACCCGCTCCAGCTCGCGTCGCACCTCGGGCTGCATGATCTCCGACATCACCTCGGCGGCGAACGCCCAGATCAGCAACTGGCGGGCGCGATCGCCGCCGATGCCGCGCGACTGCAGGTAGTAGCGCTGCTGTTCATTGAGCTTGCCGACGGTCGCGCCGTGGGTGCATCGCACGTCGTCGGCGAAGATCTCGAGCTGCGGCTTGGTGTCGACCTTGGCGCGGTCCGACAGCAGCAGGTTGCGATTGGTCTGCTTGGCATCGGTCTTCTGGGCGATCGGCTCGACCAGCACCTTGCCGTTGAAGACCGCGCGCGACTGGTCGGCCAGGACGCCCTTGTAGACTTCCCACGAGTTGCAGTTCGGCTGGTCGTGGAAGATCGCCGAGTGGGTGTCGGCCAGTTGTTCACCGCGGGTGAGATAGAGGCCGTAGAGCAGCGTCTCCACCTGTTCGCCACCGAGCCGGGCGTGCAGGTTGTGCCGCGCCAGGTGACCGCCCATCGCCAACGTGAACGATCGATAGTGGGAGTCGCGCTGCTGGTTGACCTGGGTGAAGCCCACATGCCACGCCGCCTCGCTCTCGCGCTGGACGCGGATGTGCTCGACCCAGGCGTCCTGACCGATCACCACCTCGGCGACGCTGTTGGTCACGTAGCGGGCGTCGGTCATTGCCAGATAGCTCTCGACCAGCGTGGCCCGGGCGCCGCCGTCGACCACCATCAGAAGCCGCGGTGCAAGCATCGCCTCCCTGGCCCGGTCGGTGGCGACGTGGACGAGGTGCACCGGCTGCTCGAGGTGGACCCCGGCCGGGACATGGAGCACCAGGCCGTCGGTGAAGGTCGCGGCGTTGAGCGCGGTGAACGGCGTCTGGGTCGGGTCGGCGGTCCGGCCGAGATTGCTGGCCAGCACGGGGAGCCCGGCGCCGATCGCCTCGGCCAACCCCATCAGGCGGACCCCCTCCGGCAACTGCCCCAGCGACGAGAGCGCCGGATCAACCCGGCCGTCGACCATCACGATCCGGGACCAGCCCGCATCGAAGAGGTAGGGGGCGAGCGCCTCGAGGGCCGGCGACGCACCGGCCTCGGCGGCGCCGAGGGCAAGGCGTCCCATCGGCGCGACGGGGGTGAAGCGCCATTCCTCGTCCTTGCTCCCCGGCAGGCCGACCTCCGCGAAGCGGTCGGCTCCGGCCTGCCGCAGCGCGGCCAGCCACGAGGGCGCCGGGCGCTGGAGGGACTCCGCGATGAGAGCAGGGAACGGGACGGTAACATCGGAACTCCGCCCCCTCGCTTCGCTCGGGGTGACCGTTCCGGTCATCACGCCGACGCCCCGATCGCGGCGCCCGTCAACCACTCGTAGCCCTTCTCCTCCAGCTCCAGCGCCAGCTCCTTGCCACCGGAACGGATGATCCGGCCACCGGCCAGCACGTGGACGAAGTCGGGGACGACGAAGTTGAGGATCCGCTGGTAGTGGGTCACCAGCACGAAGGCGTTGTCGGGGCGACGGAGCTTGTTGACCCCCTCGGCCACGATCCTGAGCGCGTCGATGTCGAGTCCCGAGTCGGTCTCGTCGAGGATCGCCAGCTTGGGCTCGAGCACCGCCATCTGCAGGATCTCGTTGCGCTTCTTCTCGCCGCCCGAGAAGCCGAAGTTGACCGCCCGTTCCATGATCTCGGGCCCCCACTCGACGACCTTGAGCTTCTCCTCGAGCAGGTCGATGAAGTCGATCGGGTCGATCTCCTCCAGGCCGCGCGCCTTGCGCACCTCGTTGTAGGCCTGGCGGAGGAAGTACGCGTTGGTCACCCCGGGGATCTCCACCGGATACTGGAACGCCAGGAAGAGCCCGGCCCACGCCCGCTCCTCGGCCTCCATGTCGAGCAGGTCCTCGCCGGCAAAGGTGGCCGAGCCGCCGGTCACCTCGTAGGCGGGATGCCCGGCCAGCACCTGGGCCAGGGTGCTCTTGCCCGAGCCGTTGGGGCCCATGATCGCGTGCACCTCGCCCGCATTGACGGTGAGCGAGATGCCGTTGAGGATCTGCTTCTCGTCGGCGGAGGCCTGGAGGTCCTTCACTTCGAGCAATGCCATGAACTCAGTTCCTTGGTGAATGCGACAGGCGACAGGCGACAGGCGAGACGCGCTTGTCGCCTGTCGCTCGTCGCTCGTCGCTGCTGTTATCCCACGCTGCCCTCGAGGCTCACGCCGAGCAGCTTCTGCGCCTCGACCGCGAACTCCATCGGCAGCTCGCGGAAGACTTCCTTGCAGAAGCCGTTGACGATCACGCTGATGGCGTGTTCGGTGTTGAGACCCCGCGCCTTGCAGTAGAAGATCTGGTCCTCGCCGATCTTGCTGGTGCTCGCCTCGTGCTCCACGTCGCTCGACGAGTTCTGCACGTCGATGTACGGGAAGGTGTGGGCGCCACAGCGGTTGCCGATCAGCATCGAGTCGCACTGGGTGTAGTTGCGCGCCCCGATGGCCTTGGGAAGGATCTTGACCTGGCCGCGATAGGAGTTCTGCCCCTGGCCGGCCGAGATCCCCTTCGACACGATGGTGCTGCGGGTGTTGCGGCCAATGTGGATCATCTTGGTGCCGGTGTCGGCCTGCTGGCGGCCATTGGCCACCGCGACCGAGTAGAACTCGCCGACCGCGTCGTCGCCCTGGAGGATCACGCTGGGATACTTCCAGGTGATCGCCGAGCCGGTCTCGACCTGGGTCCACGAGATCTTGGCGCCGCGCATCGCCTTGCCGCGCTTGGTGACGAAGTTGTAGATGCCGCCCTTCCCCTCGTCATCGCCGGCGTACCAGTTCTGCACCGTGGAGTACTTGATCGACGCGTCGTCGAGCGCCACCAGCTCGACCACCGCGGCGTGGAGCTGGTTCTCGTCGCGCTTGGGGGCGGTGCATCCCTCGAGATAGCTCACCGACGCACCTTCCTCGGCAACGATGAGCGTGCGCTCGAACTGGCCGGTGTTGGCCGCGTTGATCCGGAAGTAGGTCGAGAGCTCCATCGGGCAACGGACACCCTTCGGGACGAACACGAAGGAGCCGTCGGTGAACACCGCCGAGTTGAGCGCGGCGAAGTAGTTGTCGTTGGCCGGCACCACGCTGCCGAGATATCGCTGCACCAGGTCGGGGTGCTCGCGCACCGCCTCGCCGAACGAGCAGAAGATCACCCCGGCCTCGCCGAGCGCCTTCTTGAAGGTGGTCCCCACCGATACCGAGTCGAAGATCGCGTCGACCGCCACCCCGGCGAGCAGCTTCTGCTCGCTGAGGGGGATGCCGAGCTTCTCGTAGGTCTCGAGCAGCTTGGGATCGACCTCGTCGAGCGACCCCAGCGGCGTGGTGCTCTTCGGCGCCGAGTAGTAGGAGATCGCCTGGTAGTCGGGCGACGTGTAGTGGATATTGGCCCAGTGCGGCTCGCGCATCTCGAGCCAGCGGCGGTACGCCTTGAGCCGCCACTCGAGCAGCCAGGTCGGCTCGTCCTTCTTGGCCGAGATGAAGCGGATGGTGTCCTCCGACAAACCGGGCGGGACAGTGTCCTGCTCGATGTCGGTGACGAAGCCGTACTTGTACTCGCGATTGACGAGTTGTTCCACCGAGCTGCTCATCGACTCTCCTCGTCGGCGTCGTCCGGGGAGCTCCCGTCGGCGCGATAACTGCACGTTCCGCATCCACCGGCGATCCGCGAGCGACGCTCGACCGCCATGCCAAGCACCCGAGCCAGCGTCCGCTCCTCGGCGGCACAGATCTCGGGGAACCGCTCCGCCAGCACCTGATGGGGACAGTGGTGCTCGGTGAGGAGCCCCGCGCCCTCGTCCCAGGTGGCCAGGTAGCCCTCCCGGGTCAGCAGCTGGGCGATCGCCTCGCCACGGCGCTGCCCTTCCAGCCCTCGCGTCGCGGCCTCGAGCCGATCGGCAAGGGAGTCGTACTGGCGCTCGAGCAGCGACACCGCGGCATCGCGCCCCTCCTGCTCGACCAGGTACTCCATCAGGTCGAGCACCGTCCTGGCGTAGCGCTCCGGGAAGAGGCGGTGCCCGGCCTCGGTCAGCCGGTAGGTGTGC
Organism: uncultured Gemmatimonadales bacterium; assembly: GCA_963847895.1. Lineage (GTDB taxonomy): Bacteria > Gemmatimonadota > Gemmatimonadetes > Gemmatimonadales > GWC2-71-9 > Palsa-1233. The sequence goes on along the minus strand of CAWKBO010000008.1, from coordinate 95,463 downwards.
GCCGGCGCCCCGACGCCCTTGGGTGTCCGACCGTAGGTCACCACCCCCTCGGCCTCGAGCTCCTTGAGGTGGTGGCGAACCGCGTTGAGCGAACAGTCGAGCTTCTCCGCCAGCCCCCCGGCCGTGGCCCCGCCCTCGGACTTGAGGTGGAGCAAAATCAGTCCACGGGGCCCCCGATGACCGGGGGGCACCGCCTGGATGGCCGGATCGGCCAGCGGAAGGAGGGGAAGATGCGCCATCTGGCCGGGATCCTAGCCGAAATGAGCCAAAAAGTCAATTCACACCACTAAATTGGCGTCAAAAACGTAATGCATTGTGGGGCTTGAACTTATGGACTTGATGACGGAGGGCGGAGGGCGGAGGGAGAGCGGAGAGAGCCGCCGCCCTCCGTCCTCCGTCGTTCCGTCCTCCGTCCTCCGTCATTCCCACCTGCCGACGCGGAGGTAGATCTGGTCGCGGCCGCGATCGTTGATCCCCCATTCGAGTCGAACCGGGCCGAGAGGGGTCTCGGCGCCGACGCCGATCCGGCCGCCGAGGAGCCATCCTCCGGTGCCGAAGAAATTCCCTCGAGTCGCCTCGCCGGGAAGCAGTTCGCCGTCGGGGTGGTCGGCGTCGGCGAAGGTGGTGTGGCCGTACGCGGTGCGGCCGAAGGCGCCGGTGAGTCGCAGGTCGAGCGGTCCAACGAAGTGGTGTGACGCGGTCAGCGAGGTGAACGCCTCGCTGTCGCCGGGACGCTCGCCGATATGGAGTCCCGGGAAGCCGTCGGCGCCGCCGAGCTGGAACGCCTGATGGGCGGGAAGGTCGCGGCCGACTCCGACCCGGATCACCTCCGCCAGGCCGAATGCGCCGATCTGTCGCGAGAGGCGCAGCTCCAGCGCGGCGCGGGTGTAACGATCGGTCGCCGCCAGTGCGGCGGAGAGGACCGGTTGGCGATCGAGGGTGAGTTTCTCGAGCCGCACCTCGCCTCCGATGGCGGAGCGTGTCAGCCGCTCGGTGGTGATCATGTCCTCGTTGCGCCAGCTCTCGACCGACCCGGTGAGTCGCAGGCGGAGTCCGAGCGCGATGGCGCGTTCCACGCCGGCCGCCGCCGTGGCCGAGCGGTAGTCGATGCCCGGCGCAAGCACGCCGATGTCGAGAAAGCGGCGCGCTTCCCCGTCACGGAAGTAGAGTCCCGCAACCGGAGTGAAGTCGGGTTGGCCGAGGAGTGTCTGGCGCCGGATCTCGAGATGGAGTCGCGAATCGTAGCGTCCCAGCGACAGGACCGCCGACGCCTCGCCGAGAAGCAGCGGCACGCGTCGATCGACGACGGCCGCCCAGGCGCGACCCCCGAGCTCGCCATCGTAGCTGAGACCGATTCCGGCGGTGCGTCGCGGCAAGCGGCGCAGCAGCGGATTCAGGCGCAGCGAGTCGCCGCCACCCTCGGGTCGCAGCCACACCTCGCGGAAGAACTCCCGATCGCTGAGCCGGATCAGTCGCGAGGAGAGATCGTCGAGGTCGATCGTCGCGCCCGGGTCGAGCCGGAGGGATCGGCGAAGGATACGCATCCCGTCACGATCGGCCGACGCGCCGGCGATCGAGCCCACGTGCGTCGGCGTCGCGGCGAAGGTCGGAGCGGGGGCAATGGCGGCGGTACGACACGACCAGCCGGCGACGGCGCGGGCGCCGCTCGCTTCACCGAGGGCGATCATCGAATCGATGACGCGACCGGAGAAATCGAGCGTGCCGAAACCGTCGACCGGCGGCCGGATCCGCAGGTCGCTCGGCGCCAGGGAATCGCGAGGCTGGTTGAAGAGCCAGTCGAGGAGCCGACTCACGACCGCCAGCGGCGACCGCGGCTGGAGCGAATCGGAGGGCGTGTCGCTCACGTCGCTCACGATCAGGATCCCGGCCCCGAGCTCACGCGCGACACTGGCGGGGATGTTGGCCGAGAGGCCACCGTCGACCAGGGTCCGGGGGCCGATCTGCTCCGGCGTGAAGACCAGGGGAATCGCGATGCTGGCGCGAACCGCTTGGGCGAGGTCGCCCCGACCGAGCACCACGATGCTTCGGTCGGCGAGATCGGTGGCGACCACCCGAAGCGGGATCGGCAACCGGTCGAAGTCGCCCCGTGCCGCAAGGTTGCCGCGGAGCATCACGCCGTTGAGGATGGCGCTCACCGCGGCCTGCTGCACGGTGGTCCCCTGCGGCGCGAAGCCGTGCTCCCCCTCCTCCCAGAGGATGAGGGGATGACGAGTTCCCCAGACGGCGGGGCCGGGTGGTTGGCTGGCGCGGAAGAGTTCGGCGAGCGGAAGGGCCCGGGCGATCGAGTCGAGCCCGGCCCCGTCGTAGCCCGAGGCGTACAGCGCACCGACCACCGCCCCCATCGATGTGCCAACGATTCGGTCGGGATGGATCCCGGCCCGTTCGAGCGCCTTGATCACACCGACGTGGGCGAGACCCTTGGCGCCGCCACCGGAAAGGACCAGCGTCGTCGGCCCGGCGGGGCAACTCGACTGGGCCGCCAGAGGCCCGGCCAGAAGCGCCGCAAGCACGGCCAGGATGGCAGGGCGGCGCATCGACATGCCGGGGAACGTAATGGTCCAGGGAACTGTCACCAGTTGCCCCCTTGCGCGGCGCCGGGAGGGGTTTCTACTGTGACGGCCGTGGCCTGGGCGTCGATGCCGACGATCGATCGCCCAAACGTTCACCCCGAAGGAGCTGTCCGAATGCCCTACATCATCACCGAGGCCTGCATCGGCGTGAAGGATCGCGCCTGCGTGGACGTCTGCCCGGTGGACTGCATCTACGAAGGGGAGGATCAGCTCTTCATCCATCCCGACGAGTGCATCGACTGCGGGGCGTGCGAACCCGAGTGTCCGGTGAGCGCGATCTATCCGGAAGAGGACGTCCCCGAAAACCTCACGGAGTTCATCACCAGGAACCGCGAGGTGTTCGACTCCGACGATCCACCGGGGCGGCCGAAGAAGTAGCAGTGAGTCCTGAGTCCTGAGACGTGGGGGGAAGTACCTGGGCCCGGTTCCGCACGCGGAATCGGGCCCCGATGTTGTCCCTCACGTCTCAGGACTCAGGACTCACCACTACTCCCCCCCACGTCTCAGGACTCAGGACTCACTTCCCCAAAAAGAAGGCCGCCCCGGGACCAATCCAACTGGCCGTGGTCCCGGGGCGCCTTGGGGAGGGAATTCCAAGTAGATGGCGGTGATGGATGGGAATTTCCATCGGGCCCGCCAGTGGATATGACGCCGGAGGGTGGCGGGTGTTTCACACCCTCGTGTCAAGGAAGCGTTGGAGGGCGTCGTTGACGGCCTCGGGACGCTCAACCGGGGTCAGGTGACCGGCGCCCTCGACCACCACCAACTCGGCCCCGGGAATCGCCCCGGCCATCGCCCGGGCCTCGGCCGGAGGGGTGATCCGGTCGTCGGATCCGACCAGCACCAGGGTCGGCAAGCCGGCCAGGGTGGGCAGCAGGTCCGACCGGTCGGGACGATCGCGCATCGCGCCGAGTGCGGCGACCAATCCCTCGGGCGGGATCGCTTCCATCCGGGCAACAACCGGGTCGCGGACCGACGCCGGGGTGTCGGCGGTGAAGAGCCGCGGAGCCAGCCCCCGGACCACATCTCGACCTCCACCACCGTTGATCGTGGCGATCGTGGCATCGCGGCCCGCCCGGCCGGCGGCATCGTCGGCCCCGGCGCGTGTGTCGACGAGCACCAGCCCTGCCAGCCGGTCGCGGTGTCGCTCGGCCATCGCCAGTGCCACGTAGCCGCCCATCGAGAGCCCCACCACCACGGCACGGCCGATCTCGAGCCGATCGAGGAAGTTGGCGAGGTCATCGGCATGCTGGTCGATCGAGAGTGCCGGTGGATTGCTGGTTGCGGAGTCGCCAAAACCGCGCAGGTCGGGAGCCAGGAGGCGGTGGCGGTGGAGCCCCTCGAGTTGCGCCGCCCAGAGGGCGCGGTCGAGTGGATAGCCGTGGACGAAGAGCACCGGCGGGGCACCTTCTCCCGCTTCCTCCCAGGCGATCGTCATTCCGCCGGGCAGAGCCGCGCGCATCGGCACCCGACCGAGCCACGCGACGACCAGCTCGGGCACCGCCACCGGTTGCTCGTGGCGGTCGATGCACACGAACACCGCTTCCAGTGTCGCCACCAGCTGGCGGTCGTGGAGCCGGACCGCGTGCTGGCGCAGCGTGAACGAGGTGCGGCCTCGCCGCACCAGATCGGTGGTGAACTCCAGCACATCGCCCGGCCACGCACCGGCGTGATAGTCCACCGCCGCGTGACGCACCGCCGGCCACACCTCGGCTCGCTCGAAGACGTCGATCCCGGGTCCGCGCGCCAGCAGTTCCCAACGGGCCCGCTCGAAGAGGCTGAGGTACGCTGCCTGGTTGAGATGACCGTAGGCATCGCACAGATCGGGGTAGATGGTGAAGCGGATCGGCACGAAGCGCCTCGATATTCGAGATCGAGACGAGATCGGAGATCGGAGATCGGAGATCCAGAAGGTAGTTCGGAGGCCGTCGCGGGTGAGGTGGGTCAGTTCCCGGGTCTCCGATCGCCGATCGCCGATCTCGCTAACTTTGGCCTACCCAGAATCGGAGTCCCGTCGCCATGCCACCCGCCACCGACTATATCCGCCATGCCGCCCGGCTGTCGCGCCAGGCTGCGATGGACGCCGGCCCCGGGGCCACACCGGCCCCCGATCCGGAGTTCTACAAGACCTTGGCCCGGGCGCTGGAACAGGTCGCCGATGCCATCGAACAAACCGCGCGCCGGCGCGACTGAGTGCCCTTCGAACTGATCGCCGACCAGCGCGAGTTCGAGGCGCTGATGGATGCGGTGGCGGGTGAGGACTCGATCGCCCTCGACACCGAGGCCGCCTCGTTCCACCGCTATCACGACCGGGTCTACCTGGTCCAGCTCTCGACCGCCGACCGCACTGCGGTGATCGATCCACTCGCGGTGACCGACCTGGCTCGACTCGGAGCCCTGCTCGCCGACCGGAGGGTGGAGAAGATCTTCCACGACGCCGACTACGACCTCCGGCTGCTGCACCACGAGCACGGCTTTGCCGCCACCAGCCTCTTCGACACCCGGATCGCCGCCCAACTCCTGGGCGAACCGGGGATCGGCCTCGCCGCCCTGCTCGAGCGCTACCTCGACGTCCGGCCCGACAAGCGCTTCCAGCGAGCCGATTGGTCGGCGCGCCCGCTGAGCGACGGGATGCTCGACTACGCCGCCGGTGACACGATGCACCTCTATGAGTTGCGGAACATACTACGCACAAAACTCGAGGAGGCTGGGCGGCTCTGGTGGGCCGAGGAGGAATTCACGCTGCTTGAATCCTCGCCCAAGTGGGATCCGACACCGACTGATCCGCGGCAAACATTCCTGAAGGTCAAGGGCGCCAGGAACCTGGAACCGCGGGGATTGGCGCTCCTGCGGGAGCTCTATGCCTGGCGCGAGGAGACCGCCTCCCGGCTCGACCGGGCCGGCTTCCGGGTGATGGGCAACGAGGTCTTGCTCCATCTGGCGGCCAACCCGGTGCGGACCGTGGAGGAGCTGGCACGGGTCAGGGGCATCGGCCGTGAGGCGCTGGGGCGCTGGGGCAACGAGTTGATCGCCGCCATCGAGATCGGCCTCGCGCTCCCCGAGGATGAACTGCCGCGCTTTCCCCGAGGCCCGCGCCGCCCGCCGCCGGACCCCGCGTTCGATGAGCGGCTCCAGGCCCTCAAGAACCGCCGCAACGCCCTCGCCGAGGAATACGGACTGCAGCCGGGCGTGCTCTGCCCCAACGGCACCCTGGAGGCGATCGTGCGGATGATGCCGGACGATGTCGAGGCGATGGCGGCAATCCCGGAGCTTCGCGAGTGGCAGCGGAAGGAGTTCGGGGGGGAATTGTTGAAGGCGCTGAGTCGCTGAGTCCTGAGGGTCGAGGGACGATGGTCCGGGCCAGCCAGCCGCTCGCTACGTCTCAGGCACTCAGGACGATCCACCTCGCCGTGCTATATTTCCTGACATGACGCCTCCCGTATCCCCCGAGCTCGCCCGCAAGGCGCTTCGGGCGGTCAAGGACCCGGAACTGGGCCTCAACATCATCGACATCGGGCTGATCTACGATGTGGTGGTGACCGACGAGGGTATCGCCCAGGTCAAGATGACCCTCACGTCGCCAGGCTGCCCGGCGGGCACCGAGATCATCGACGACGTCAAGCAGACCCTGGCCGACCTCGAGGGAATCACCGCGGTCGAAGTGGACCTGGTCTGGGAGCCGTACTGGACCCCCGATCGGATGGATCCGCGTGTGAGGGCGTTCCTGGGGCATTGAAACGAGGGACGATAGACGATAGACGATAGAGGATAGACGTCGACGGGGCTGGCATCGAACCTGAATGCCGGCCCCGCGCCACACCACGTCTATCGTCTATCGTCTATCGTCATCGTCCATCGTCCATCGTCTCAGCACTTCACCCCCGCGTAGTGCCGCGCCGCGTCGCTCACCTTGGCACGCACGCCACGAATCTCCGATAGCGACTTCCGCCCGGGATCGTAGCTGCGGTTGGTGAGGAAGACCACGAACAGATCCGCCTCAGGATCAAACCACAACAGGGTCCCGGTGTAGCCGGTGTGACCGTAGGTGGTCTCGGTGGCACACGCTCCGTAGAGTGGTGGGTCGCCGTCATCGGTGACCAGCTGTGGCGTGTCCCAACCGAGGGCGCGGGTGCCGGAGGTCTCCGAGCGCTCGAGGAACCGCGACATCGTGGCCGGTCGCAGCCAGGTCGAGTCGTGCTCCCGCACACCGCGCAACCAGCTCTGGGCGAAATGGGCAAGATCGAGTCCGGTGGCGAAGACCCCGGCGTGACCGGCGACACCGCCGAGGGCCCGGGCGTTGGGATCCTGCACCACCCCGAAATACGATGACCCGTCGCGACGGCGCTCGGTGGGGACCGCGCGGAGCCGGTCGGCCGGCGGTGGCCGCCACTCGGCCCCTGTCATTCCGGTCGGGGCGAACACCGCTTCGCGGGTGAAGCGGTCGAGCGGCGTGTCGCTGGCACGCTCGACGACCATCGCGGCGAGGATGGCGTTGAGGTCGCTGTAGACCGGCGTCTCGCCGGGGGGGCGACGGAGGGCGATGTCGAAGAGCCGCAGGCGCGCCGCCGAGACGCTGGTGTCGTTGGAGCCGAGCGCCGCCCAGGCGGGAAGGCCGCTGGTGTGGTCGAGCAGCATCCGCACCGTGACGCTGTCCTTCCCCCCGCCGGAGAAGGCGGGGACGTAGTCACTCACCTTGGCGTCGAGATCGAGGCGATCGCGATCGACCAGCACCGCCACCGCGCTCGCGGTGGCCACCACCTTGGAGATGGAGGCGACATCCCAGAGTGACCAGGCCGGGTCGGGGCGGCGGGTGTCGCCCTGCCAGGTGTAGCTGCCGTACCCCTTGCTGTAGAGGATCGTGTCGGCACGACCGACGATCACCACCGCGGCTGGAAAGATTCGTTGGTTGATTCCGGAAGCGACCGCGGCGTCGATCGCTGCGGGGGACTGGGCCATCATTGCCACGGGCACCACGAGGGCAAGCGCGAACAGCGAACAGCGAACGGCGAACCGTGCGATCCACCGTTCGCCGTTCGCCGTTCGCCGTTCGCTGCGGTCAGGGTGTCTTGATCGATCCCGGCGGAAGGGCATAGAGCAACCTGAGGGTCGCCTGGTCACGGCGCGACGGGGCCGCAACGGGAGACGAGGCAAACATGACGTCATCGCGACGACCCGAGTGCGGCAGGCCGAGGGCGTGACCGAATTCGTGGACGGCGACGCGTCGGAGCACCGCCGGTGGCACCAGTGGCCCGCTCGAGGCCGGCCGCAGTGCCAGCCGGATTTCGGCATGACTGGCAGTGCCGTCGCCGCCCCAGGTGAGTTGGGTGACGCCGAACTCACTGCTATCCGACACGGTTGCCACGAAGTGAACCTCGATCTCGGCCTCGGCGGGGTCGTCGGTCTCCTCGAGCCGGATCCCCGATGCATTGTTCCGCCAGCCGTCGAGCGCGCCACGGGCCGCCCCGAGGTAGCTCGGTGACCAGTCGGCCAGTGTGGTGTCGGGCACGAAGACGACCTGGAGCGGCCGACCGTGGCGATCGGCCCAGCGAACCACGTTCGAGTCGGTCTGGACGAACAGCGAATCGAGATAGACCAGCTGTCCCTCGCGGACGATCCTCCGCCGCACGGCGAGGATCGCCAGCACGTCGATCTCCCGAGTGGCGTCGGTCTGGCGATCGAGGGCGTTGGGGAGCGGGGCGAGCCGGGGGGCCCGTCGCACTCCCGGATTGGAGACCGGGCCGGAGGGGACGGCCGCCACTTGGATGGCTGCCGGCGGGGGCTCGGGCGGCGCTCCCTCCTGGTGCGACCCGGAGAGGAGGATCAGGGCGAGGAGACCGAGGGCCACCCCGCCGAGGAGGCGAGGACTCATTGTTGGAATATCGGCAGGTGGGGTCGTGGGATGCGAGTCTCGGCTGGCGCGGGGAGGGGGCGGCTCCTACCATTGTGCCGTGTTTGCAACCCTTGGCAATGCCCTCGTCCGCTGGCGATGGCTGGTGATCCTGACGTGGGCGGCGCTGGGAACCTGGGCCGCCTCGTGCGCCGGTACGACCGTGTCGCGTCTCGACGCCCGGGGCGGTGCCACCCAGCGCAGCGAATCGCGGATCGCGGATTCGCTGCTGCTGGCCCGCTTCGACAAGCCCCTCAGCGAGTACTTCGTGGTGACCGTCGAAGGCCCCGGGTCGATGATCTCGGGGCAGGGCGGCGAGCTGCTCGACCGGCTGATCAACACCGCCAGGCGACTGCCTCGAGCCGAGGGAGTGGTCTCGTGGCGCTCGACCGACGACTCGACCTTCGTCGCCGCCGACGGACGGACCACCTTCTTCCTGGTCGCGATCGACGGCGACGGCCAGGTGGCCGCCCAGGCGGTGACGCCGCTCCGCCAGACACTCGACTCGGTGGTGCGCCGGTTCCCCGACCGCGATGCCTATACCGTCCTGGTGACTGGCCGCACCGCCCTCGATGTCGACATCCGGGCCACCAGCGCCGACGACGCCAGCCGCAACGAGCGCCGGCTGGTGCCGATCACCCTGACAATCCTGATCCTCGCCTTCGGCGCCCTGGTCGCGGCGGTGCTGCCGGTGATCGTGGGGGTGATGGCGATCGTGATCGCGCTGGCCACCGTGGGAATCCTCGCCACGGTGATGCCGATGTCGGTGTTCGTCCTGAACATGATCACCATGATCGGGCTCGGCGTGGGGATCGACTATTCGCTGCTGGTGGTGACGCGATTTCGGGAAGAGCTGAACGCCGGCCTCCGGGCGGCCGACGCCGCGGTGCGCACCTTCCGCACGGCGGGCAAGGCGGTGATGACCTCGGGCGCGACGGTGGTGGTCGGCTTCGCCGCCCTGTTGCTGATCCCGCTCACCGAGACTCGCAGCGTGGGGATCGCCGGGCTGGTGGTGGTTGCGGTGGCGGTGCTGCTCTCGACCACCCTGCTCCCGGCACTGCTGGCGGTCCTCGGCCGCAACATCGACCGGCCCAAGTGGCTGTCGCGGCGGCTGGCCTGGTACCACCGCCAACAAACCTGGGAACGCTGGGCCCGGTCGCTGTCGCGACACCCGTACCGGGCCGCGGCGACCGGCACGCTGCTGATCGCGGTGCTCACCCTGCCGGTGCTCAAGCTCCGGATCGGGTTGCCGAGCCGCAACTGGTGGCCGACAGCGACCGAGGCCGGCGCCGGGGTACAGGCGCTCGAGAAGATGGGTCGATCGGGCTATCTCGCCCCGGTCCGCCTGGTGATCGAGTTTCCCGAGGGAACCGCCGCCACCAGTGCCACGGCGCTACGCGCCCTCCGGCACCTCTCCGACTCGCTCCGCGCCGACCCGCGCGTCGCCGACGTGCGCTCCCTGGTGGACCTGGTCCCCGGGATGGGGATCCTCGAGTACTCGCTGTTCTACTCCGAGCCCGACTCGGTGCGGGTGCAGTACCCCGACTTCCTCGACGCCTATCTCGGTCGCGATGGCCAGACCACGTTGCTCGACGTGATCCCGGCCGACACCACCTCGCTCACCACCACGATGGGGCTGGTCGGCTCGGTGCGGCGGTTCGCCGCGGACTCGGCGGCGATCCGCCAGCTGCGCGGCAGCACGGCCTGGGTCGGTGGCTACGTGGCCGGCGCGGTCGACTTCCAGCGTGAGTTGCTGCGGCGATTCCCGTTGATCGTGGCGCTGATCCTGGGTGTGACCGCGGTCATGCTGGCGATCGTGTTTCGTTCCGTGCTGGTGCCGCTCAAGGCGGTGGTGATGAATTCCCTCTCGGTGGCGGCCACCTTCGGGCTGATCGTGCTGGTCTTCCAGGAGGGGATCGGCGGGTCGATCCTCGGCATCGACGGCCCGACCTCGGCGATCTATGTGCTGGTGCCGGTCCTGGTCTTCGCGGTGGTCTTCGGGCTGTCGATGGACTACGAGGTGTTCCTGCTGGCGCGGATCAAGGAGGCGTGGGACCGCACCGGCCAGAATACCCTCGCCACTCGCGAGGGACTCTCGGCCACCGCCAGCGTGATCACCTCGGCGGCGCTGATCATGATCGCGGTCTTCGGCGCGTTCGCCTTTGCCCGGATCCTGGTGATGCAGTTCATCGGCTTCGGGCTGGCCGTGGCGGTGCTGCTCGACGCCACGATCATCCGGATGGTGCTGGTACCGAGCCTGATGCAGATCGCCGGCAAGTGGAACTGGTGGCCGGGGGTGAGGAGAGTAGTGATCCTGAGTCGATAGACGTTGGGCAAGTGCAAGGGCCCGGCTCCCGCAGCGGAGGCCGGGCCCCACCGCATTCCTCGACGACGACACTCAGGTACTCATCGTCTATCGTCTATCGTTTCGCCTCCACCCAGTTCTCGCCGATCCCGACATCGACCACCAGCGGCACGCTGAGTTCGGCGGCGCCCTCCATGTGGCTCTTGAGCAGCTCGGCTGCCCGCTCGGCCTCGTCGGCCGGTGCCTCGACCACCAGTTCGTCGTGCACCTGCAGCAACAGTCGCGCCTGCATCCCCGCCTCGGGGAGGGCGCGGTGGATGTCGATCATCGCCCGCTTGATGAGATCGGCGGCGGATCCCTGGAGCGGGGTGTTCTGGGCGGTGCGCTCGGCGAACGAGCGAAGATTGAAGTTCTTGTCGTGGATCTCGGGGATGTAGCGGCGGCGCCCGAAGAGTGTCTCCACGTAGCCCTGCTCGCGGGCCAACTCCACCTGCCGGTCGAGGAAGGCGCGCACGCCGCTGAAGCGGGCGAAGTAGTCGTTGATGAACGCCTTCGCCTCGTCCTGGGTGATGCCGAGCTGGTTGGAGAGGGCGAATGGTCCCTGGCCATAGATGGTGCCGAAGTTGATCGTCTTGGCGCGGGCCCGCATCTCGGGCGTCACGGTGTCGAGTTCCACCCCGAAGATGATCGCCGCCGTCTGGCGGTGGATGTCGCCGCCGCTCCGGAACGCCTCGACGAACGCCGGGTCGCCGGAGAGATGGGCCATCAGGCGCAGCTCGATCTGCGAGTAGTCGGCCACCACGAAACGCCATCCCCTGGCGGGCACGAAGCCGCGCCGGATCGCCTCGCCGCGGGCGGTGCGGATCGGGATGTTCTGGAGGTTGGGGTCGCTCGAGGAGAGTCGCCCGGTCTGGGCGCCGACCTGGTTGAACGAGGTGTGGATCCGGCCGGTGGTCCGGTTCACCCGAGTCGGCAACACATCCACATAGGTGCTCTTGAGCTTCTGCAGCTCGCGATACTGGAGGATCAACGACGGCAGCTCGTGGCCCTCGGCGGCGAGCGCCTCGAGGACCGCGGCGTCGGTGCTCGGTCCGGTCTTGGTGCGCCGGATCACCGGCAATTGGAGCTTGTCGAACAGCACCTCGGCGAGCTGTCGGGGCGAGTTGAGGTTGAGCCCGTCCACCCCGGCCACGCTGCGGATCTCCTCCTCGAGCCGGGCCAGGTCGCGCCCCAGTTCGTCGGCGAGCCGTGCGAAGTGGGCGGCATCGATCGCGATCCCGGCCCACTCCATGTCGGCGAGCACCGCCACCAGCGGCATCTCGATGGTGTCGAGGAGGCCTCCGAGGCCGTGCTCGACGAGCTGCGGCGCGAAGTGTTCGCGGAGCGCCAGCACGGTGGTCGAGTCGGCACCGCAATACTCCGCCGCCCGCTCGACCGCCACCTCGGCGAAGGGAATCTGCGACTTCCCCTTGCCCACCATATCGGTGTATGACGACATCATCGCCCCGAGAAACTCGAGCGACAGCGCGTCGATGGCGTAGGAACGCCGTGACGGATCGAGCACGAAGGCCGCGAGCATCGAGTCGTAGTCCAGCCCTCGCACCTCGACGCCGGCGCGGCGGAGCACCTGGATGTCGTACTTGGCGTGATGGGCAGCCATCGCCACCTGCGGATCCTCGAGCAGTTCGCGGATCGGGGCGCAGGCCGGATCGGTGATCGGCGGCAGGTTGCGCGGGGTGGCCGGGGGCGCGTCGCCGTCGAGCAACGTGGCCGCCGGCGCCGAGTGGCCGAACGGGAGGTACCAGACCTCGTCGGGGGCGCTGGCGAGCGAGAGACCGATCAGTTCGGCGTCGTGCGGCTCGAGCGACGTCGTCTCGGTATCGAAGGCGACGACCTCGACGGCGCGAAGACGGGTGGCGAGCGCCGGCAGCTCGGCCGGATCGCTGACCACGTGGACGGTCCGCGCCGGCGGAGCGACCGCCGCCGTCGCCGCCTCACCACCCACCGCGTCGAGCCGCGTGAGCAGCGAATGGAACTCGAGCTCGGCGAAGATCCGCGCCAGCGCCTGCGAGTCGGGCGGCTGCGGTTGGTAGCGCGCGGGATCGAATTCCACCGGGACATCGGTGAGGATGGTGACCAGCCGCTTGGAGAGCCGGGCCAGGTCGGCGTGCTCCTGCAGCGCCTCGCGAGGCCGCTTCTGCTTGAGGTCGGGGGCGGCGGCAATCAGCGCCTCGATGTCGGGATACTCCGACAACAGCGCCACGGCCCCCTTCTCGCCGATCCCCCGCACTCCCGGGACGTTGTCCGACGCGTCGCCGACCAGGGCGAGGTAGTCGGTCACCTGCGCCGGCGGGACGCCGAGCCGCTCGTTGGCGTTCTCCTCGGTGACCCAGCTCTCATCCACCCCGGCCGGCCCGCCGCGGCCGGGGTTGAGCAGTGCGACCCCGGGCCGGATCAACTGGTAGAAGTCCTTGTCGCCCGAGACAATCACCGACTGCATCCCGGCGCCGGCGCCCATGAGCGCCAGGGTGCCGATCACGTCGTCGGCCTCGTAGTGCTCCACCTCGACCAGGGGAATGCGGAACGCAGCCAGCAACTCGCGGATCCGCTCGACCGCGGTGTCGAAGTCGGCCTGCAACTCCTCGTCGAGCTTCTCGCGGGTCGACTTGTACTCGGGGTACTCGGCAGTGCGGAACGAGTCGCCGGCGTCGTTGACCCACACCACGTAGTCGGGCTGGTACTTGTCGCGCAGCCGGAGCAGGAAATTGGTCACGCCCCAGGCGGCGCTGGTGTTCTCGCCCCTGCTGGTGCGGAGCGGCCGGGTGATCAACGCGAAGAAGGCCCGATAGATCAGCGCATAGCCGTCGATCAGGAAGAGCTGCGGCGGGGTGTGCATGCGAGAAGATACAGCGACAGGCGACAGGCGACAGGAGGTTCCCCGGGAGCCGGCACGTCGACTCTAGCCCGCCTCACGTGTCGCCTGTCGCCCGTCGCCTGTCGCGTGCTACCTCGGCGCCGCCTGCTGCAGCCGGGACCGGGCGCGGTCGAACTCGCTGCGCGACTCGGGGGTGAGCCGGAAGCGGCCGAAGCCGGTGGCGTCCTGGAAGATCAGGGCCACCCGGAGATCGTAGTAGGCCCAGCGGATGTAGCGACCCTCCTGGGCGGCGATCGTCGAGCCATCATAGACCTCGTCGGGCGGCCCGATGGTGACGAACACCTCGCCGCGATCGGTGCGCCAGCCGGGGAGTCCCTCGTCGCGGAAGAGCTGGTTGGCTGAGGCAAGTCGCGACAGGTAGCTGTCGAGCGCCTCGTTCTCCGGCGTGATGGGATTGGGGTCGGTGGCGTGGTAGAAGTCGACCCACATTCCGGGACGCGCTTCGGGGGAGGCGTTGCGCATGGCGCTCACCCGGTTGTCCTCGCCGAAGTAGCGCAGCAGCGAGAGCAGGTCGTCGAAGTTGGTGATCAACCAGTTGCCACTGAAGGAGACGATCGCCGAGTTCGACTTGTGGGCGCTGTCGTTGCCGATCACGATCTGCAGCTGGCCGAGCGGCGCCGAGTCGGGGGCGACGCGGATCACCTGGCTCTCCACCTGTTGCCTGCCGGTCAGCTGCATCGCGGAGCGGACGATTGCCGAGTCGCGTCCGTCGCGCACCTGCAGCGGCACCGTGGTGGGCTGCCGGTAGCCGACGCCCTCGATGTAGATCAGCAGGGTGTCGCTGCCGAACGCGATCGACCCGCGGGGATTGAGCACGATCGCCACCGAGTCGTCGCGGGAGGCGCGGCCGCGAGCCTGGTAGGCCAGGATCGGGGCGGTGTAGCTCCCGGCGGTGAAGGTGGGGACGGTCACCGAATCGGTGGACAGGCCGGTGTTGGTGCTGGAGCGGTCGGAGACCTTCACGGTGAGCTGGTAGCGGCCCGGCGGCACCACGAGTTGCTGCTGCAGCAGGATGCTCTCATCGGTTCGCAGCGACTCGCGCAACGAGCCGACGCGGATCGAGGCGTCGCGAGCCACGGTCACCGGGGCGAGCCCGGCGCCGGCCAGGGAGTATTCGACCCGGTACTGGGCCTGGTAGTAGTCACCGCTCTTCTCGAAGGCCAGCGATCGATTGGTGAGCGACAGGCCGATCAGGGCGATGGTCGAGTCGCCCGGGCCCGGGAGGTAGGCGACGCTGCCGATGAACGGCACTCCGGTCGAGACGACGATCCGGCCGAGGTGGCGGTAGAGGGCCCCCGGGTCGAAGAGCTGGAGGAGCGATTCCTCGGGGGAGACGGTGCCGGGATCGGCGGCCCGCTGCCAGCTGGTGCAGCTGGCGGTGCCGAGGCCCGCCAGAAGCAGGAGCGAGAGGGCCCGCCGGGGGGAGATGGTGAGCATTCCTGATAATACGCTTCGCCGGGGAGAATCGCCTCGCCTTGCCGTCAGGGCCGGACGGGCGGTACCTTTGCGCGTTCCCATGGCACAAGATCCTCTCGTAGGTCGGACAATCGCCGGCTACACCCTTACCCGGGCAGTCGGCGAGGGCGGCACCGCACAGGTCTATCTCGCCGAGCATCCGGAGCGCGGCGAAATTGCCCTCAAGGTGCTGAGGCCTCGCCTTGCCCAGGATCCGGTCGCGGTCAAGCGCTTCCTGCGCGAGGCCGAGTTCGGCGCCCGAGTGGTGCATCCCAACGTGGTGCGCACCTTCGACTTCGGTGAAGACGACGGGGTGTACTACCTGGCCCTGGAATGGGCCCCCGGCGAGCCACTCGAGGTCTTCCTCACCCGCTCCGGCCGGCTGGCCCCTCCGGTGGTCGCCACGATCGTCGAGCAGCTGGGCGGCGCCCTCGAGGAGGCCCACCGGGTCGGGATCATCCATCGCGACCTCAAGCCGGCCAACATCATGTACGACCCGGCGGAGCAACAGGCCCGCTTGCTCGATTTCGGGATCGCCCGCGACGCCGAATTGCCGGCGGAGGAGCGACTCACCCGAGCCGGGTTCTTCGTGGGCACCCTGCAGTACGTGGCCCCCGAAGCGCTGTCAGGAGAGTTGGTCGGGGAGCAGGCCGATGTCTACTCCCTGGCGGTTATCGCGTACCAGCTCCTTACCGAGGTGACGCCGTTCCCCGGGAAAAACCCACGCGAGCTCTTCCAGCAGCTCCTCACCGAGGAGCCGACCCCGCTCAACAGCGCCGAGAAGGGGGTCAAGTTCTCCTCCCGGCTCGAGGAAGTGGTCATGAAGGGGCTGGCGCGCGACCTCTCCAAGCGCTGGAAGACCGTCCGTGACTTCACGACGGCCTTCTGTGAGGCGGCAACGGCCGAACCGGAGAAGAAGGGGTTCTTCGGCTCGCTGTTCAAGAAGTAGCGTGCCCGACCACAAGATCCTGCTCGCGCTACTCCAGGAGCGCTCGATCCGACACGGCGATTTCGTCCTCGCCTCGGGTGAGCGCTCCTCGTGGTATGTGGACTGTCGGCCCACCACCATGTCGGCCGCCGGCCAGCGCGCCATCGGCCGGCTCGGCCTCGCGGCGATCCGGCTCGCTGGCTGGGAGCCGGTCTCGGTCGGCGGCCTCACCATGGGCGCCGATCCGGTGGCCTATGCCATTGCCGCGGCAAGCGTCGACCTCCCCACCCCGATCGACGCCTTCTCCGTGCGCAAGCAGCCGAAGGATCACGGCACCACAAAGCGGATCGAGGGGAACTTCCGCGCCGGCGACAAGGTGGTGGTGATCGAGGACGTGATCACCAGCGGCGGTTCCGCCGTTGCGGCGATCGAGGCGGTCCGCGCCGAGGGGGGCGAGGTGCTCGGGGTGCTGGCGGTGCTCGATCGCGAGGCAGGCGGCCGCCAGAAGATCGAGGCGATCGCGGTGCCGGTGGTGACGCTGGTGACGGCGACGGAGCTGGGGCTGAAGTAGCGACGGGCGACAGGCGACGGGCGACAGGCGGAATTGCATCGAGGCCAGCCCGGAGCCTCGTGCTGTTTCGCCTGTCGCCCGTCGCTTGTCGCCCGTCGCTATATCCATGCGTGTGAAGAACTTGTGAAGACCCACCGATGCAACTTTCCGGTGGCGTCGCGCGTCCTCTCCTCGAACTCCCACTCGAGGAATCCATGACCCGTTTCGCGCTCGCAGGCCTCTGCTGCCTCACCGTCGTCGCACCCCTCGCGGCGCAGACGCATCCGCTCGAGGGCCGATGGAGCATCACCTACGCCGCCGGCGCCCGGATGGGACCCGACGGTGCCGAGGTGATCACCGGCAACGCTGCGCTGGTGTTCGAGGCAAAGGGGGACTCGCTGATCGGCACCCTCACGCCGGAGCCAGTGGGCGACATGCCCGCGCGTCCGCCGGCGCGCATGGCGGCGGCGAGAACTGACGGCAAGGTCACCTTCATCGTGAAGAGCACCGCGCAACTCCATCTCAACGGCGAGGAGCGCGAAGCCACTTCGATCAGCACCTGGGTGCTCGGCGCCGAGGGCGACACCCTTACCGGCACGGTGGCGCGTCGCCTCGAGGGTGTCGACGACCTGGGGATCCCGCCGATGGAACCGGCGCCGGTGAACGGAACGCGAACGCCAGCATAGCCGCGGCCGTCAGGCCGCGGCTGGGGCAAATCACCGGGCCGTGGCACGCCCCTACCGCCCCGGCGCCAGCGGATTGAACGTCCGCCAGGTCGTCGCGTGCGGTTGCACCAATCGCTCGATGAACCGGTCGAGCATCATGCTGAACGGGAAGCGGCTGCGGAACTCGCTCGGCGTGATCCCCATCACTGCGCGCAGGTGGCGACCGAATGACTGCGGGGAGGCATACTCCAGGCGGTAGGCCACGTCGCCGATGGTGAGATCGCTCTCGTCGAAGAGCTTGGCCGCATAGCAGAGTCGCACCGCGACCAGGTGATCCTTGGGGCTCGGCAGCAGCGCCCGGGCGAAGCGCGAGACGAGGGTGGAGGGCGTCACCTCCAGTCGCAGCGCCAGGGTGCGGATCGTGGTGGTGCCCGGTGCCGTGCGCACCAGTTCGTCCCAGAAGCGGCGCGCCCCCGCCCCCACCGGACCAAGCACCCGATGGAGTGGCGCCAGCATCGCCGCCGACCGCTCGGCCGGTGGGGTGCCCAGGACCTCCCGAAGCCGCCGCCAGCCCGCGGCGTCGGAAGCGTCGACCACCTGGCGGACGCCCCCCGCCCCGAGTCGCAACAGCGCCTCGGCGTGGCCGGGGCCGCGATCGGTGACCAGTGCAATGGTCGGCACCGCCGGGAAGGCACGGGTGAACTGTTCCAAGAGCGGTGCTGTGTCGCCGGAGCACCTCCGGAGCGACACCAGCATGGCGTCGACACCGCGCTCACGGACCACCCGGATGGCATCGCGAACTGAATCGCGATGGACCAGGGCAAACGAGCCGCCGCTGGCGGCATCGACCCGGAGCCGCTCGGCGGGGTCGAGCACGGCGGCGACGGTCGGGGTGGCCGGCAACCGGGACGGGACGGTCTGGGACATGGCAGGCCTCATGGAGGAGACGCCCGCACGGTCGCCTCGGGGCCTCAACCCCCACTCAAGCCCGCCGACACTCCGGTTCGCGGCACCCCGGTGCCGGAAGGCGCGTAGGGGTGTCGCCGCTTAGATTGGGCACGGGGTTGGACGCGACGATCGCGGCCCGGGGCAACCCGGAACGAGGAAAGTCCGAGCTCCACAGGGCAGGCCGCCAGGTAACACCTGGGCGCCGCAAGGCGACAGCAGGGGCAACAGAGAAGAGACCGCCGATGGCCCGCGAGGGCACAGGCAAGGGTGAAACGGTGGGGCAAGAGCCCACCGCCCCGACCGCAAGGAAGGGGGCTAGGCAACCCCCGGCCGGAGCAAGGCCAAGCAGCGACGAGGTGCGGCCCGCACCGTCTGAGTCGCGGGTAGGCTGCTGGAGGCGGCTGGCGACAGCCGTCGGAGAGAGATGATCGTCTCCCGGTTCCCCGCGAGGGGCCACGGGAAACAGAACTCGGCTTACGGTTCGACCCCACCCCCGCCGCCCCGTGCGACTCGACTCGAGTGACGCGGGGCGGTGGGGGTCACTGAGGCAGCATGCCGCAGCGTGCGGCGAGACACAAACCCAAGGGAGTGCAGATGGTTTCCGGAATCCTGGCGCTGCTGGTGGCCACCTCGACGGCGGTCGGTCCGCTGCCACAGACCCACGGCGCCCGCGCCGATGCGCTACCGGCTCGACGTCAGGATCAGCCAGTCACGCCGACCTGACCGCCGCCGGGCATGGGCGAACAGATCTCGTCGTTCAAGGCTCGGCTCTTCATCAGCCTGGAGCTGAGCGACACCACGGGTGGACAGATCGCCCGGATGCTGATCGACTCGGTGCGGGTTGATTCGACCGAGGGCCAGATGGCGCCAGGTCTATTCGCAGGAGGTCGCCGATTCGAGCCACGGCGGCGAATCGATCCACGCATACATCATGGCGGCAAGGTCGAGGGATCGCCGACGCCATCCGACGCCGAACAATCCGGCGATGAATGCGGCAGCGTCGGGCTTCAACGGGTCTTCTTCCCGGGCCGATCGCGCAACAAGGCAAAGGCGCCATGGGCTTCGATCACCCTTACACACCATCGTGGTCAACGAGGTGGTGAACGTAACACCGACCACGTGATCTGACTGGTACGTGACCGGAGCCGACGGGATCCGTGACCCTGTCGGGAACCGGCAACGGCACGATCACCGCCGAGCATGGCCGGCAATCCGGTCAACGGCACGTCGAAGAACACCCTGATCGTCACCTCCCCGGTCGGCGGGCCATCCGAAGTCGCAGACCATCGAGAGCAACCAGGATATGACGGTGCTGGTGCAGGTTCTCCGACCCGATCGCGGTCAAGAGTCACCACCAATGCCACCCGCTCTCGCTGCCCTGAATCGAGCGATCCCACGCGTCACGACGCCCGCCGTCCGCTCAGGACGGCGGGCGTCGTCGTTTCGGGGCGACAGTTGCCCCGTCGGTCGCGGGTGCGAGAATCGCCCCGACCCGACGTCTCCCCCGCCAGGAGCAGCCGATCGATGAATCACCATCGCCTCACCATCTTCGCCATCGCGGCGCTGGTCGCCGGATGCAGCGGCGGCAACCCGGCCCAGCCGGGGCGCCAGCCCGCTCCGGCGCGTCAGCCCGCGGCCAACGCCCCGACGACCCCGATCGCCCTGACCACCGGCTACAAGGCGACCGCCCTGATGGAGAGGACCGACTCGATCATCCTGACACTGCCCAACGGCGGTCGGCAGGTGCAGCGGATGGGCCGCCACGCCCGGTTCAGCATCGACGTCCGACGCGACGGCGGGGTGAGGATCCGGCTCGATTCGCTGGCACTCAAGCCGAGCGAGAACGGCAGCGAGCGGGACGCGGTCGGCACCGTGTGGCAGGGCCAGCTCACCGGCGCGGGGATGGGGCCGCTTCGCACCGCCTCGAAGGGGGCGCTGGTGGCCGACCTCGGCGAACGGGCCCGCGAGCTCTTCCCGGCGCTCCCCGGTGGCGGGGTCCTGCCGGGCCAACAGTGGGCCGACACCAGCGATGCCAGCCGCCACGTCGAGATCTTCGTCGCCCAGGAACACCGGATCCGTTCGTGGGAGGCCGGTGGCCGGAGCCCGCGCGACGGGGTGATCGTCCAGCCGGTCCGGCTCCGGGAGCAATACGAGCAACTCGGTACCGGGCAGCAAGCCGGACGCGAGATGCGAATGAGCGCACAGGGGACTAGTAGTTCCACCTACTACTTACTGATGACCGGCACCCTCGACGCCCTGGTGCAGACCGATTCCGCCTCGCGATTGATCACGATTCCCTCGACCAGGCAGGCGGTACCGACGGTGCAGGTGACACGGACGACGGTGATGTTTACGTATCCGTAACAGATGACGGAGGACGGAGGACGGAGGCGCGGAGGGCGGAGGACGGAGGACGGAGGGCCAGCAGCCTAGTAGTAGTAGCTTGCAAAGCTACCCAGCGACACGCCTCGACGACGGTCTCCGTTCACGATGGTTGTAGCACCAGCTACATCCCGTGATCGAACCTCTCCGCCATCCGTCCGCTGTCCTCCGCCCTCCTTGCTGTCACCCCCCGCATTTGGCCGACTTGTCCTGCTGATCTTCGGGCAGGATCGCCAGCTTGGTGGGGCGGTTGGCGATGGTGAGCGCGATGTCGTGGACGAATCGGCCCAGCCGGGCGCCGTGGTCGTAATCGATGTACTGCGGCTCATCGGTGGCCTGGTGGTAGTCGCGGGCGTAGCCGAGCGAGAAGTAGGTGGTCGGGATCCCCTTGCGGATGTAGTTGACCTGGTCCGACCGGCAGAAGCGGTTGAGGGCGTTGGTGCGGTCCCAGGAGTAGTCGATCGCCATCGGCTCGCTCCGCACCGCGTTGAGTGAGTCGATCAGGTCGCCATACTCGGCGGAGAGTCGCCGCGACCCCAGCATCTGCACGCTGTTGGGGCCGCCGAACTTGACGTCGGTGACCCGACCCTTGCCGAGCATGTCCATGTTGAGCGCAGCCGAGACCGAGTCGAGCGGGATGGTCGGGTGATCGACGAACCACGACGAGCCGAGGAGACCCTTCTCTTCGCCGACGTGGGAGTTGAAGAGGATCGACCGGGCCGGCCGTTCACCGTTGGCCATCCGCTCGGCGATCTCGAGCAGGACCGCCGTGCCGGAGCCATCGTCGTCGGCGCCGTTCATCACCGAGTCGATCCGCGGCGGGCGGACCTTGCGCGCCTCGGCGATGAGGCCGTTGATCCGGGCCCACTGCTCCGGGGTCACGTCTTCGGTGCGGACCCGATCGTTGGCGCCCTGGGGACGCATCACGGTGTTGAAGGCCCGCAACGAGTCGTGTTCGGCCGGGGTGCCGCGCACCATCCCCACGTGGTCGTTGTGGGCGCCGAGCACCACGAACTCGCCCTTGAGCTTCGGGTCACTGCCGGGGAGGATCGCCAGCACATTGCGGCTGGGGTAGTCGAGCTTGGTGAGCCGGTATTCCCAGTGGCCGCTCACCGGCTTGCCGACGGTGCCCGGCGTGAGCTGTTCGACCGGCTTGCCGAAGAGCTGTGCGGCCGCGGCCGCGGTGATCGCGGCTCCCGCGGTCTGTCCCTCCACGGTGGGCAGCAGCGAAACCCGCTCCCGGAACGACGCCGGTGAGGGGTCCTGGATCAGGACGATCGCCGCGGCGCCGGCCCGCTGGGCAGCGGTGTAGTCGCCGGGCGACATCACCTGGCGGGATCCGAAGTTGGTCTGTTGGGTCACCATCGTGGGTGGCGAGAAGACCACCACCTTGCCAGCGACCATCGCCGGAGTGATCGCGGTGCTGCTGTCGCCGAAGCGACCGGCGAAGACCGTCTGGACGCCCTTCAGGTCAGCGCTGCCGGTCACCAGCATCCCTGCACTGGGTGCGAGAGGGGCCCAGTCGCTCCCGGCGCTCAGCGGGGCTCCTGCGACCGAGAAGGCGACCATGGTCGAATCGAATCCGAGCCGTCCGTAGCCGATCTCCTGGAAGTAGCTGCCGTTCTCGCCGGCGGGCACCAGACCGAGCCGCTTGAATTCCCGAGCGACGTAGTCGGTGGCCATCACGTTGCCGAGGGTGCCCGCCTCGCGGCCCATCATCGAGTCGTCGGAGAACTGGTAGAGCCGGGTCCGGAGGTCGTTGGCGGTGATCGCGGCCTCGGTTGGTCGAGGCGCCCAGGTGCGGGGCCCTTCGTCGGGCCAGAACGGCTTCTGGGCGGAAGCCAGTGTGGGGACGAACAGCAGCGTGGCGAGGAAGAGGCGCTTCATCAATCGGACTCCGGGAAGAGGCGACACGCGACAGGCGACAGGCGACAGGCGATGCACTGGAAGGTACGAACGGCGGTGGCCAGATGTTGCGCCACCGCCGTTCGCCTGTCGCCCGTCGCCTGTCGCGTCAGTCCAGCAGGCGCAGCGGCATCACCAGCGTCAGGTAGGCGGCGGGGTCGTCCCAGCCAACCGGCTCGACGGTGGCGGCACGCTCGGGGGCCTTGAAGGTCAGCCGCACCTCATCGGTGGGCATGTACTTGAGGACCTCGAGCAGGTAGTTGGCATTGAAGCCGATGTCGAGCGGCTCGCCCTCGTAGGTGAGCGAGATCTCTTCCTGCGCCTCGCCGAGGTCGGGGGTGGTCACCGAGAGCTTGCACGAGCCGTCGCCGAACGACATCCGGATCCGATGGGTCTGGTCGGAGGCGACGATGCTCATCCGCCGGATCGCGGCCATCAGTGCCGCCTTCTCGGCGGTGGCGACCTTGTCGTTCTCGCGGGGGATCACCTGCTCGTAATTGGGATACGGTCCCTCGATCAGCCGGGTGTAGACCACCGTGCTGGGCGAGCGGAAGCCGAGGTGGTTCTCCGAGCGGCCGATCTCGATCTCGTCGTCGGGGTTGAACAGCTTGCGGAGCTGCTCCAGCGCCTTGGGCGGCACGATCAGTTCCGCTGGTTCACCGGCGCCACCGATCGGGACTTCCATCTTGGCGAGACGATGGCCGTTGGTGGCCACCATCCGCATCCGGTCGCCGGTGAGCTGCCAGAGCACGCCGTTGAGGATCGGGCGCGACTCCTCGGTGCTGGCGGCAAAGGCTACGTGGGCGACGAGCTTCTGGAGCTCGCGCGCAGTGGTCTTGCCGGCCTGGTCGAACGACACCTGCGGGAAGGCGGGAAACTCCTCGCGCGGCAGCCCAAGCAGCTTGAACTTGGAGCGACCGCACTCGATGGTCACCCGCTGTTCGCCCTGGGTGGTGACCCTGATTCCGGCCGACGGCAGTTCGCGCACCAGCTCGGCCAGCTTGCGGGCCGGAAGCGTGATGGCGCCCTCCTGGTCGACCGACGCGGGGACGGTCGTTCCCACGGCGATATCGAGATCGGTCCCCGAGAGCCGCAGGCCGTCCTTGGTGGCCTCGAGCAGGATGTTGGCGAGAACGGGGAGCGTGGTCTTGGTGGGCACCGCCGCGTTGACGGCGCTCACTCCCTCGCTCAGCTGTTCCCGCGTGATGGTGAACTTCATCGGGTTCCCCGGAGTGCCTAAAGGCTCTACCACACCTAGTGAATAAGATCTTCGTCGTAGTAGTAGGGGATGGGCAAATGTGGACCCACTCCCTAACCTGCTGTGGCGCATCCTGCTGCGCCACAATCTACATGTGCACCGACCGTGGACGTTGGGGATGACCCAGCGACTTCCCCACGGCTCCCTCCGACTCCCCACGTCGTCCACGTGCCGTGATGCACAGTGTGCATCAGGCTGTCAACAACTCCTGCCGGGCCGAATCCACCCGGTCGCGGAACTGCCGATCGCGCGACAGCTGGGTCTGCACCTTGTCCACGCTGTGGATCACCGTCGAGTGGTCGCGGCCGCCGAACGCCTGGCCGATCTCGACCAGCTGCATCTGCAGCATCTCGCGGGCGAGGAACATGGCGATCTGCCGCGGCACGGTCAGGGTCTTGATCCGCGCCTTGGAGCGGAGCCCCTCGGGGGTCACTCCCCAGCGGCGGGCCACGACCTCCTGGACCTTCTCGATGGTCGGCAGCGACCGGGGCCGTGCGTCGGCGTCCTCGCCGGGACGGATCTTGTCGGCCAGTGCCTCACGGGCGAGTTCGATCGAGATCTCGCGGTGCCGGAGCGACGCATAGAGGAGCAGCTTGATGATGCACCCCTCCAGTTCGCGGACGTTTGACCGGACGCTCTCGGCGATGAAGCGGAGGACGTCGTCGGGAATCGTCGTCTCGAGGTGGTCCTGCTGCTGCTTCTTGCGCAGGATCGCGATCCGGTGCTCGAGGTCGGGCTGCTTGACGTCGGCGACCATCCCCCACTCGAAGCGCGACACCAGCCGGGCCTCGAGGCCCGGGATCTCCTTGGGCGGCCGGTCGGAGGTGAGGACGATCTGCTTCCCGGCCTCGTAGAGGGCGTTGAAGGTATGGAAGAACTCCTCCTGGGTGGCTTCCTTGCCCTCCAGGAAGTGCACGTCGTCGACCAGGAAGAGATCGACATCGTGGCGATAGCGCTTGCGGAGGTCGGCCATGGTGCGGCCGTGGATCCCCTCGATCACCTCGTTGATGAACTGCTCGGCCCCGACGTAGACCACCCGGGTGCCCGGGGTCTGGCGGCTCACCTCGTGGGCGATCGCCTGCATCAGGTGGGTCTTGCCGAGCCCGGTGGGGCCGTAGATGAAGAACGGGTTGTACTGCTTGCCCGGCGCCTCGGCGACGGCGTGGGCCGCGGCGGCGGCCAACTCGTTGCTCTTGCCGATGACAAAGTGACCGAAGGTGTAGCGCTCATTGAGCGGCTGGGCACTGGGGTTGGTCGGCAGCGTCGGTGCGGCACCCTCGACCGGGGCGGCGCTCGGAACGAAGAGGTCCATCTGGGGCCGCTTCTGACGCTCGGCTGCGACCCGGAACGCCACCGCCACCGGCTCGCCGGCGGCCTCGGTGGCGGCCCGGGTGAGAACCGAGGCGTACTTCTCCTCGTTCCACCGCTTGGCGAAATCGTCGGGCGTGCTGACGATCAGGGTGCCGCCCTCGAACGAGATCGGGTCATTGGGGGCCAGCCAGGTCTGGATCATCGGCTCCGGCAGGTCGCGCCGGGCGCCATCCAGCACGCGCTTCCAGAGTTCTTTGGCTGACAGAGACATGAATGTTTCGGGATCTCGCTAATTGGAGACGGGCACCGATCAGGGAGGGCGATTCTAGGGTCCGGATGTGGAAAAGTCAAACCTTGACCTTGGGGCTTACGGCCCGGTACATTTTTCGGCTCTTTGGGATGGAGTGAGACCGGATGCAGCCGACCTATCGCCCGCGCAACAAGCGCCGAATCGCCAAGCACGGCTTCCGCAAGCGGATGGCCGACCGGTGGGGCCGCGCCGTGCTGTCGCGCCGCCGCAAGAAGGGCCGCAAGCGGCTCACGGTGTCGACCGGCACGAAGCACGCCCGCATCTGACCGGCGACGAGCGCCTCCCGCGCTCGCGCCGGCTTGTTCGCGGGATCGATCTTCGCCGGGTCCTCAGGACCGGCCGCCGGTCCCGCCGCGATCACCTTGACATCTTCTGGGCCGCCGGCGAGACCGGGACATCCCGGTTGGGGCTCGTCGTGCCCCGACTGGGCCAGTCGGCCGTGGCCCGGAACCGGCTTCGTCGCCGGCTCCGGGAGCTCTGGCGTCGGGAGCTGCAGTCGCTGTTGCCGCCGCTCGACGTGGTGATCCGGACCCGCCGGGAGAGTTTCGAGGCACCGGTCGCGGCGCTCCGGGTCGACCTCGCTGGCTGGGCCGAGGGAGTGCGGTGATGGGCACCGCCCCGGCCCTGGCATCGGAATCGTCATCGTCTCCCTCGCTCCCGGCCCAGATCTTGGCGCTTCCCATCCGTTTTTATCGGCGCTTCCTTTCCCCGGCGTTACCCCCGGCCTGCCGTTTCACGCCGACCTGCTCCGAGTATGCCCTCGAGGCGATCAGTCGCCACGGGGCGCTCAAGGGAAGCTGGTTGGCGGCCCGGCGACTGGCGCGGTGCCACCCCTGGCATCCTGGTGGCGATGATCCGGTTCCCTGATTCGGTGAGCAGCCCGTGAATGACCGACGACCGCTGATCGCGATCGTGCTGATCCTGGTGATCGCGTTTATCCCCGGCGTGCTGATGCGGCGTAACGCGCCGCCGGTGGCGCCGCAGGACTCGACGGTGTCCGCACCGATGGCGGACTCGCTGGCGGCGGCGATGCCGGCCAGTGCCGACTCGCTGGCGGCCGCTGCCCCGGGTGCGGTGGCGCTCCCAGGAGCGCGCTGCAGGCGGCGCGCCCACGGGTCCGGCCGCGGCACCAGTCGAGGCGATCCCCGAGGACACGGTGATCGTGTCGAGCAATCTCTACGAGTATCGGATCTCCACCCGGGGTGGCCGGATCGTGGGGAGCCGCTTCCTCGAGTACAAGTCGATGTTTCCGGCCGACACCAACCCCGACGGATCACGGCAGCTGCTCGAGCTGATCCCACGGGGTGAGTCGCTGCTCGACGATCGCCTGGTGATCGGTCAGGACACGGTACCGTTCGCCGCGGTGGCGTTCACTCCCAGCGCGACCCGGCTGCAGGTCAGCGACGCTCCGGCAACGCTGACGTTCACCGGGACGGTGCGGGGTCATCAGGTGCAGCTGGCCTACACCTTCCAGCCGACCGACTACCGGATCAACATGGCGGGGCAGGTGGGCGGGATGGGCTCCAGCGGTGGGACGCTGGTGATCGGGATGGGCAACGGCTTCCGCGACACCGAGTCGAACCTTGCCGAGAATCATCGCGAGAGCGGCATCGTGACGCGGATGGACGGCAGCGACCTGACCCGCTTCTCGTCACTCACGCCGCTGCAGACCACCGTGCTCTCGGGGCCGTTCAACTGGGTGGCGGTCAAGTCGAAGTATTTCGTGGCGGGCTTCTTCGCGTTCGACTCGACCGGTTCCCAGGGAACCCAGGGGCTGATCGGTGGCGTGCTGGCGCGGCCGTCGGACACGCTGCCGGCCAAGCCGGTGCGGGCCCGCACCGAGCTCACCATGCCGGTGAGCAGCGCCGGCACGTGGGGTGCCACCCTCTACCTCGGCCCGATGGAATACGACCGGCTCCACGCGCTGGGGCACGGATTCGACGACGTGAATCCCTACGGCTGGCCGGGGTTGCGCACCATCATCCGGCCGTTCGCCGTGGCGATCCGGGCGGTGTTCGTGTGGATGCACGAGTCGATCGGGCTCCACTACGGACTGGCGATCATCGTCTTCGGGATCCTGATCCGGATCCTGCTCTGGCCGCTCAACCAGAAGGCGATGCGGTCGATGACCGCGATGCAGGCGATCCAGCCCGAGCTGCAGGAGATCCAGAAGAAGTACAAGGAGGATCCGCAGCGGCTGCAGCAGGAGATGATGAAGCTGTACAAGGTGCACAAGGTGAATCCGTTCGGCGGCTGCTGGCCGATGCTGATTCCCTACCCGGTGCTGGTGGCGGTGTTCTTCGTGTTGCAGAACACGATCGAGCTGCGCGGGGTGGCCTTCATGTGGATGCCCGACCTGTCGCGCGCCGACCCGCTCTACATCATCCCGGTGGTGATGGCGATCTCGATGTTCGGGGTGAGCAAGATCGGCCAGATGGGGATCGCACCGAACCCGCAGGCGAAGATGATGACCTATGTGCTGCCGGTGGTGTTCGGGGTGATGTTCTCGAACTTCGCCTCGGGGCTCAACCTGTATTACGCGGTGCAGAACATCGCGTCGATCCCGCAGCAGTGGATGATCATGCACGAGCGGCGACGGATGAACCTGCACAAGCGGCCGGCGTCGACGTAGCGACAGGCGACAGGCGACAAGCGACAAGCGAAAGAAGGGGGGTGGTGCCGTGATGGTGCCATCCCCCTCATCGTATCGTTTGAAACCTGTCGCCTGTCGCCTGTCGCCCTACCGTCGTGCCGCCGACCACATCGCCGCCGCCGCGGCCACTGCCCCGACGATCGCGCCGCCGAAGAGCATGGTCGCGCTCACGTCGCGGCTGAACGCCGAGAGCGATGCGCCGACGAGCGTCCCGGCGGAGACGCCGAGGATGCCGAGGCCGACCGGCACCCGGCGCAGGAAGAGCCAGGCCAGCACCGGTCCGATCGTGGCGCCGAGGACCGCGCCGAGGAATATCGGGATGGCCAGGGAGTAGTCGAGCAGGGCGCCGAGCTCGCCGTGAAGGGTCGCCCAGCCCAGTGACCAGATCACCGCGTTGATGGCGCCCATCACGGCGCCGGCCATCACCAGGCCGCTGGTGACCCCGGCCACCCGGACCGGACTGACCCGGGTCTGGCCGTACCGGGCCAGCACCTGACTGTCGCTCATCGCCCCCTCCATGCCGTTGGACAGTGAGCCCTACGGGACGGGGCGGCCGGATGTTGCAAGTTGCGCCATGGGGAGGGGGTGAATGGTGAATGGTGAATGGTGAATGGGAACCGCCCCGGGGGCTCCTCCGATTCACCATTCACCATTCACCCACCCTTCAGCAGCCGCTCGCCGATCTCCTGGAATTGCTGGCGGCGCCGCCGGGCCCAGACGAAGAGCCGGGCGGAGTAGAGCGCCAGCACCGCCAGCATGAGCCCTCCGAATTGCAGCAATCCCGGCCCCCGGTCGGCGGCCCAGTCCGAGTTGGTCAGGCCGGCAGCGAGCGCGAAGGCAATCAGGGCCGCCGCCATCGCGCCAAACACCGGAACGGCTCTCGGCGAGGAACCATAGGTGGTCCGCATCCGGAGCCGGTTGCCGTCGCCGGAGGGCTCCACCATCAGCTGCAAGTTGCCGTTGGTCCACGACCGGAAGGCGCCCTCCTGGCGCACCCGTCCCTTGGCATGGAAGAGCTGGCGCGCCGTGGAGACCACATCGTTCCACTCCTCCTCGGTGAGCAGCCGGCCGAGTTCGACGGTCTCGCTCACGCTCACGGGCACTCCCAGCACGGTGCGGGTTGATCGCTGTGGGCGCGCTGTCGATCGCCCGTGCCGCGGCGGCCACCGATTCGGGGGCGATGCCGGCCTCGCGGCCGGCGTCCTGGATCTCGGCGAGAGTGAGTCCGTCGCTGCCGCTCGGCAGCCGGGTCGGTTGCTCGGTCGCGCGGCGGAGGATCTCGGCGACTTCGGCGTCGGTGTAGCGGCGTTCGGGCATGGCCGTAAGATGCCTGCAAGCGGGTCAATGGTGAATGGTGAATGGTGAATGGGGGGTTCCGCGGCAGTTCCCATTCACCATTCACCATTCACCATTGACCGTCAACCAGCGACCCGCCCTCGACCGAAGCGCGCCCCAAGGGGCGCGCCTACGCTGCCGCCATCGCCGCCGCCTCCGCCACGCCCACCCGCGCGACGCGTTCGGCGAGCATCCGCCAGCCCAGGTAGCGACCGGCGCCCTTGGGGGTGACAGTGCCGTCGGGCGCACGACGCATCGCCAGCGGTGCGTCGTCCTCGAGCCACCGCAGCACCAATCCCACGCCGGTACCCTCCAGGTCGGCGTCGAGCCGCTCCTGCAGCGACCGCTCGGCATGTCGCAGGCGACGCAGTTCGCCATCGGTGAGTCCCAACGCGGTGGGATCGTCGTCGACCAGCCAGGCGCGCCGCATGGACCGCGAGCCCTGTCGCGTAGATCCACTCCACGAGGGGAAGCTCGCGCGCGGCCGCCCAGCGGTCCCACGGAGGGCGGGTGGCACGATCGGCGATCGGGTTGCCCGGGGTGGTCCAGCGGGTGAGCTCTCCCATCCCCGCACCGAGCGCCGCGAGGATCGGCCGCGTCGTCGTTGCCCGATCGACGAAGAGGGCGATCACCGCGGCCCCCGGTTCGGGGATCACCTCGAACGCGGCGCCCGGCGCCGCGCTGGCGACCAGCGCAATCGTGACCGGGGCGCGCAGCCCTCGGTCGACCAGCCGGTCACGTCCCTCGCGGAGCGCCTGACGCAGCTCCTGATCGGCGGCGAAGGCGGCAAGGTCGCCCCATGCAACCGGTGGCGGGAGTGCGGTCTCGGTGGGCGACCGTTGACGACGGATCGGCTCGAGCAGGGTGCCCCACCGCGCCTGGAACGCCTCGTGGGCGTCCGCCTGCTCGGCGAGCGCCCACGGGGTCACGAGGTCGATGATCGGCATGGCAGTACGCTCGCGGGTCAATCGTGAATGGTGAATGGTGAATGGGGACGGCCGTGCCAGCCGACGTCCCATTCACGATTCACCATTGACCATTCACCCGTCCTGCCTGCGCTTGCTCACGCGATCGAGGAAGGTGCGTTCCTCCGCCGTGAGCGACGAGAACCCGAGCGCCGAGATCTTGTCGAGGACGCGATCGACTTCGGCGGCCTCGAGCTCGGCCGGGTCGGGGATCCGCGGCGCGGCCTTGCCCTGGTGCACCGCCTCGGCGGACTGCAGTTCGGATCCCGACTGGCGCGTCGGTTCGCGCCGCCCGACCGGCACTGCCACCCGCGGCCGCATCGGCGGGAAGCGCGGCGCATCGCTGCCGCGCACCATTCGCTGCACCTGGAAGTAGAGCCAGCCGAAGAGCAGCCCGCCGAGGTGCGCCACGTGGGCGATGCCGCCGCTGCCGGCGCCCAGGGCGCCGAACGCTGCCATCACCGCGAAGCCGACCACCAGCCACTTGGCCTTGATCGGCATCGGGAACGGGAAGATCAGCAACTCGGCGTCGGGGAAGAAGCGGGCGTACGCCAGTGCCACGCCCAGCACCGCGCCGGAGGCGCCGATGAACGGACCGACTGGCAACACCGGCGCGAGCAGCAATGACAGCACCGCGGCGCCGATGCCGCAGTACAGGTAGTAGATCAGGAACGGGCCACCGCCGAGTCGTCGCTCCACCGGCGGGCCGAAGACAAAGAGTGCGATCGAGTTGGCGAGCAGGTGGAAGAGCCCACCGTGCAGCGTCATGTAGGTGATGAACGTCCAGGGCCGCTGGAAGGCGACGGCGGGATCGAAGCGGAGCCACTCGGTGATCGCTGGCGACGTGAACAGCGTCTCCTGCAACAGCAGCACCACCGCGTTGAGCGCCAGGAGGCGCACAACCCAGGGGGTGAGGCGGTTGGAAGGGGACTGTTCACTCAGCATCGGCTCGGCTCACTCCTGGGGTCGATCGTCAATGGTCAATGGTCCATCGACGATCGACCCTCGGCTATTGACCCATCACGATCCGTTCGCACAACTCCCCGAACTCCATCCCGACCGCCCTCGCCGACTGTGGCAACAGCGACGTGGCCGTCATCCCGGGGAGGGTGTTCACTTCCAAACAGAACAGCCGCCCATCGGGTGTCAAGCGAAAGTCGACCCGGGAGTAGCCGGTCGCCTTGAGGGCCTGGTGCGCCGCGAGGCCGAGCCGTTGGACGTCGGCCGCCACCGTGGCCGGCAGGTCGGCCGGGAAGACCTCCTCGGACATTCCCGGAGTGTACTTGCACTCGTAGTCGAACAGCTCATGCCGGGGGATGATCTCCCCCACCGCCAGTGCTTGGTCGCCCAGGATCCCGACGGTGAGTTCCCGTCCCGGAATGAACCGCTCCAGCATCACTTCATCGTCATGCCGGAGTGCTTCCTGAATGGCAAAGCCGAGGCCAGCCGGCTGCTGGACCACGGTAAGCCCCACCGTGGATCCCTGTTTCGACGGCTTGACCACCACCGGCCACCCCAGCGAGCGCTCGACCACGTCGCCGGTGAGGTCGGCGCCCACGCCGCGATCGGGGCAGACCATCATCCAGTCGGCCACCGGGACCCCGGCCCGCTCGAAGAGCTGCTTGGCGAGGTCCTTGTCCATGGCCAATGCCGAGGCGAGGGCACCGGCGCCGGTATAGCGGAGCCCGGCGAGGTCGAGCAGGTGCTGCAGGGTGCCATCCTCGCCGCGGCCGCCATGGAGCGCCAGGAAGAGGATCTCGGCGTCGCGGAGCGCCGGCGTGTCGAGCAGTCCACCCAGGAGCAGTTCCCGTTCGCGATCGGCCAGGGCGGCCAGGTCGTCTGGTGCGGGGCGGACGGCGGCGCCGAGCAGGTGCGCCTCGTCGTCGGGCGCGATCACCCCCGCGGCGGTGTCGAGCACCGCCACGTCGTGGCCGCGCAGCCGCAAGGCCGCGGTCACCTGCCCGGCGGAGGCGAGGGCGACGGAGCGCTCCGCGGAGGAGCCACCGGTGAGGACGCAGATTCTCATGCGGGCGAGCTCCTCGCCGCGCGACAGGCGACACGCGACACGCGACACGCGGTGCCTGACGCGCCTGTCGCCTGTCGCCTGTCGCCTGTCGCGTTCTTCATCGCCCGATCATCTCCTGGAGCAGGTCGTAGCGCGAGACGATGCCGACCAGGGCGCCCTCGTGCCGCACCAGGACGGCCGGGGAATCCTTGGTAAGCATCGGGGCGAGCCGCTCGACCTGCATGCTGGACTCGACCTCGGGGAGTCGCGCCTCCATGACCTCGCGCACTGGCCGATCGAGGAGCGTCGGCTGCTCGAGGGCGCGCTGCATCAGGGTGGACTCGACCAGCGATCCGACGGCCTCGTCGCCGTCGATCACTGGCAGCTGCGACACGTCCCAGGTGTTCATCAGGTTGAGTGCCTGGCGCACCTGCGCCGACGGGGCGACCTGCACCAGCGGCGGGGCGTTGCCGCTGCGGCGCTCGAGCAATGCCGCCACGGTCTTGCGGGGCGAGTCGAGCAGCTGGTTCTCGCGGAGCCAGTCGTCGTTGAAGACCTTGGAGAGATACCGCTCGCCCGTGTCGCAGAGGATCGTCACGATGCAGGCGTCGGGGTCATCGAGCTGGCGGGCCAGCTCGATCGCCAGGTGCACATTGAGCCCGGCCGAGCCGCCGACGAAGATCCCCTCCTCCCGGGCGAGACGGCGGGCCATCGCCATGGCATCCTTGTCGCTCACCTGACGGAACTCGTCGATCAGGTCCCACCAGACCGTGGTCGGCGCCTTGTCGCCTCCCACTCCCTCCACCTTGTACGGCGCACCATCGCCGCCGAGGCCCCGGTTGCGATGGTACTCGGTATAGAGCGACCCCACCGGGTCGCCGGCGATCACCACGATCGCGGGGTTCTGCTCCTTGAGGTATTTCCCCGCCCCGCTCACCGTGCCGCCGGTGCCGGCGCCGGCAACGAAGTGGGTGACCTTGCCCCGGGTCTGCTGCCAGATCTCGGGGCCGGTGGTGGCGTAGTGCGCCTCGGGGTTCACCTGGTTGTAGAACTGGTTGGCCAGCACCGCCCCGGGTGTGTCGTGGGTGATCTGCTTGGCCTTCATCACGTAGTTCTCGGGATGGTCCGGCGGCACCGCGGTGGGGGTGATCACCACCTCGGCGCCGAAGGCGCGCAGCAGGCGGACTTTCTCCTGGCTCATCTTGTCGGGCATGGTGAAGATGCAGCGATAGCCCTTGAGCGCCGCGGCGATGGCCAGTCCCACGCCGGTGTTGCCGCTGGTGCCCTCCACGATCGTGCCGCCCGGTTTGAGGGTGCCGTCGCGCTCGGCCGCCTCGATGATCGCCGCACCGATCCGGTCCTTGACCGATCCGCCCGGATTGAAGAACTCCGCCTTGCCGTAGATCGGGGTGCGCAGTCCGGCAGTCACCCTGGAGAGGCGAATCAGTGGGGTCTGGCCGACCGCGTCGAGAATCGAGTCGTAGGGCTCGGGATGCGGGATGTGGCTCACTCGGGCTCCATGCGACGGACACTGTCGGGAATGGTGAACTGGATCGGGACCTGGATCGGGGCCATCACCGCGGTGTCGCCCCGCATGCCCGGCGTGAAGCGCAGTGCCGGAGCGGCGGTGAGCGCGGCGGCGTCGAAGGCCGTCTGGCCACTCGGCTTGGCAATCTGGGTGGAATCACGCACCACCGTGCCGTCGGTGTCCACTACCACGTAGAGAAGCACCTCGCCCTCGATTCGCTGGCTGTAGAGCTCCGGCGGGTACGGGATCGGTTCCTGACCGGCGACCGGTGACGGCGGCGTGAACTTTCCAGCGACCGGGGGCTGCTTGCCGCAGGCAGCAACCAGTGCCAGGCCGAGCAACAGGGCGACAGTGCGAGGCATGGGCGTCAAACTACACCACGAACGGCGAACGGCGAACAGCGAACGGCTCGCGGCGAGCGCGTGATCCCCGATGGCCGTGACCCCTGGCCTTCGAGGTGTTGCTGTCCGCTGTTCGCTGTTCGCCGTTCGCCGTTCATGTCGCCCTTCGCTTTCGATGCCGTCGGACCTTCGCCCGGTTGCCGCAGTCGCGCATGTCACACCAGCGGCGTGACCGGTTGCGTGAGGTGTCCACGAACAACCACGAACAGCCGCCGCAGTGCTTGACCCGGTCGAGCTGGCTCGAGGTGAGCAGCTCTCCGGCCGACCAGGCCACCGGCCAGAGGAGCGCATCGAGCGTGGCCGGCTCCTCGTCCCAGCTCCACGTGGCCCCCCGCATGGAAGGACGAAGACGCCGCCGGGTAGTGCCACGCACCAGGACCTCGTTGATGATCTCGAGGTCGTCCTCGGCGGCCCCCAACCCCCGGGCTTCGGCGCTGAACGCCCGGTAGATCGCCTCACGGAGCCGCCGGGCTGACTTGAGGGCCCGCTGGGCGGCGGCGGGGTCGGCGGCCCCGGCCGCCCGGAGTTGCCTGGCGTCGGCCGACCCCACCACCTCGAGTCGCTCGCTCCAGTCGACGAGGTCGCCGTAGTCCTGCCAGAGGTCGTTGTCGTGCTGCCGGTCGTTGCCGCGCATGGTGTTGCAGAAGTCGAGGCAGAGCCGGCCGCCGACGAGATTCAGGGTGTCGATCATGTAACCACCATACCGGCGTTGACAGGTTACGGCAAGGGTGGTACTCTGTAACCATCAAAACAGCTTATGGAGGTTACGATGACCGAGGTGACATTGGGTGGCAAGAGCAAGCTGGTGGGGAGGTTGCGGCGTTCGTCCCCAAGGCTGGAGCTGGTCACCCACCGTCGGCGATCCTCCGCTTGGCCAGCAGTCGACTGAGCCGCAGTCGTTCCTCGCGTTCGCGTTCCTCGAGCGTCCGGGCCACCCGAACGGCGTTGCGCTCGAGGCGGGGGGCCACCCGGCGCTCGAGCGTGTGGACCTGTCGGGAGGTCTGGGCCAGCGCCTCTCCAACCCGGCGCAGAAGCATCTCTTGTGGTGCGGCCTCGAGGAGGAGCTCGGCAAATTCCTCGAATGCCGTGGTTGCCAGCTCGGTGGCGAGTCCGGTCGCCGCTGGAGTGACCCCCCGAGCGCCCCGGGTCCGCGGCACGCTGGGTCGCGCCACGATCCGTGAGACCACCACTCCCCAGACGGTCCCGGGTTCGACCTCGACGCGAAAGTCGCGGCTGGGCCAGCCGAGGGTCCGAAGTCCGCAGCTACCGTGCTCGGCCAAGGCAGGGCCGAGGAGGGGATAGGCAGCGGTCGCGGCGGTCGTGATCGCGGCCCGGGCATCGGCGGCTGGCCGTGCCAGCCGGAAGAGCTCGCTCACCAGCGCCTCGCGCTTGCGGCGCAGCAGGTCGGCCCCCTTGCCGAGCCGTGCCAGTCGGCGGCGGGTTCGCAGCAGCTCGGCTCGGGTGGCTGGCGGATTGAGGGCGCTCATGTGGCAGCCCTCGCGGTCTCGTCGTGTCGGGACAGCCAGACGGCATCGCTGATCCGGACGAGGTCCTCTCGCGGCAGTGCCTCGAGGAGTCGCCAGCCCAGTGCGATGGTGGCGCCGATGTCACGGCGTGCCTCTCCCTGCCCGACGAACTCGTTCTCGAAGCGATCGGCGAACGCCAGGGCGCGGCGGTCGGTGGGGGCGAGCCCCGCCTCTCCCACGATCGCCGCCATCAGGCGCGCCTCCCGGCCTCGGGTGTAGCTGGCATAGAGCTGGTTGGCCCAGGCGCGATGGTCGGCGCTGGTCTTGCCCTCGCCGATGCCGGCCTGCATCAGTCGCGACAGCGACGGCAAGACATCCACCGGTGGAAAGATCCCGCGGCGATGCAGGTCGCGCGAGAGCACCACCTGGCCCTCGGTGATGTAGCCGGTCAGGTCGGGGATCGGATGGGTGATGTCGTCGTCGGGCATGGTGAGGATCGGGATCTGGGTCACCGATCCGGGCTTGCCGGCGAGCACGCCGGCGCGCTCATAGATGCTGGCGAGGTCGCTGTACATGTAGCCGGGATAGCCGCGCCGACCGGGGATCTCCTCCCGGGCGGTGGCGATCTCGCGCAGCGCCTCGCAGTAGTGGGTCAGGTCGGCGATCACCACCAGGACGTGCATCCCCTGCTCGAACGCCAGGTATTCGGCCTGGGCGAGCGCCACCCGCGGGGCGAGGAGTCGCTCGATGGTGGGGTCGCGGGTCTGGTTGAGGTAGAGGACTGAACGCTCGCGCGCGCCGGATCGATCGAAGCGCTCGAGGAAGGCGTCGGTCTCCCTGGCCGTGATGCCGATGCCGACGAAGACCACGGCAAACGCCTCGCCGCGCGGCGCGCGCGCCTGCTCGACGATCCGTGCCGCCAGGTCGAGTCCCGGCAGCCCCGGTCCGGAGAAGACCGGCAGCTTCTGTCCGCGCACCAGGGTGTTCATCCCGTCGATGGCCGAGAGGCCGGTCTCGATGAAGTCGCCGGGACGGGCGCGGCGCACCGGATTCAGCGGGGCCCCCCAGATCGCCCGGGTGTCCTCACCCACCGGAGCCGGCAGGCCGTCGATCGGCTGTCCCATGCCGTTGAAGGTCCGCCCGAGCAGCTCCCGCCCGACCACGGTGGAGGCACCCTCGCCGGTGAGCGTGATCGCCACCCGCGCCGGCGCCAGTCCGACCGTGTCCTCGAGGACCTGGATCACGGTGATGTCGCGACCGGCGTCGATCACCTGTCCGCGCCACGGAGCATGATCGGGCATCCGGATCTCGACCCACTCGCCGAGCGATACCGCGTGGGTGCGCCGCAGGTAGAGAAGCGGCCCGCCGGCGCCCTGGGCGCCATGATAGGCACCGCGGCAGCATCGTCATCGGGCCAGTTCTTCCAGCGCGAGGCGCACCGCACCGGCGCAGGCGTCGATCCGATCCGGCGCGGCGTCGCGCAACTCGGCGAGCAATCGCGCTGGTCGCGACAGGTCGAGCTGTTCGTAGCCGCGTCCCGCGGCAATCGCCTGCGCACCGGCCGTGAGAATGCCGCGCGCCAGCGAGGCCAGCAGGAAGGTCTTGGCGACCGTCGAGAGGGCGTCGTTGGGATCGTACGCGCTCTGGCCCAGCACGCTTTCACGCACCACGCGGGCGACCTCGAGCACGAGCCGGTCGCCATCCTGCAGCGCTTCGGGGCCGACCAGCGCCGCGATCTCGCGGAGGTCGCGATCGCGCTGCATCAGCTCGAGGAGGTCGCGACGCACCGCCGGCCATGTCGGGTCGACATTGCCCGACGAACCACGGCGCGATCGCCTCGGCGTGGAGCGAGTAGCTGGTCTCCCAGTCGACCGCCGGGAATTGTCGCTGGTGCGCCAGCTCCGGATCGAGCGCCCAGAGCGCGCCGGTCACCCGCAGCGAGGCCTGGGTCACCGGTTCGGAGAAGTCGCCTCCCGGCGGCGAGATGGCGCTGATCACGGTGAGGGCGCCCTGGCGCGCCGGGTGATCCCAGCGACTCGACGCGACCGGCCCGCTCGTAGAATTGGCCGAGCCGGTTGCCGAGGTAGGTGGGATAGCCCTCCTCGCCGGGCATCTCCTGCAACCGGGCGCCGATCTCGCGCAGCGCCTCGGCCCAGCGCGACAGCGAGTCGGCCATCAGCGCGACCCGGTAGCCCATGTCGCGGTAGTACTCCGCGATGGTGATCCCCGACATAGACCGACGCCTCGCGCGCGGCGACCGGCATGTTCGAGGTGTTCACCATCAGCACGGTGCGATCCATCACCGAGCGGCCGGTGCGCGGGTCGTCCAGCTTGGGAAACTCTTCCAGCACCTCCGCCATCTCATTGCCGCGCTCGCCGCAGCCCACGTAGATGACCACGTCGGCGTCGGCATACTTGGCGAGCGACTGCTCGATGACCGTCTTGCCGGTGCCGAATCCGCCCGGCACCGCCACGCTGCCACCCTCGGCCACCGGGAAGAGCAGGTCGAAGACCCGCTGCCCGGTGATGAACGGCACGTGTGACGGCGAGTCGCTGGCGCACCGGGCGGGGGCGCCGCACCGGCCAACGCTGGGCGAGGGTGAGCGGGGTGCCGTCGGCAAGTTGCCCCAGCGGCTGGTGCACGGTGTACTCGCCGCCGGCGATGGCCGTCACCGTGCCAGCGATGCCCGGTGGGAGCATGATCCGATGCTCGAAGCCCGGGCGTTCCGCGACGGTGCCGATCAGGTCGCCGGGGTGGACCGGGTCACCCGCTGCGACGCACGGCGTGAACAGCCAGCGCCGTTCCGGGTCGAGCGTGGCGCCGACCGCGCCGGGGAGAATGAAGTCGCCGGTGTGTTCCGCCACGCGCTCGAGCGGCCGACCGATGCCATCGAGCACCGCCCCGAGCAGCCCGGGGCCGAGTTCAATGGTGAGGGCATTGGCGGTGAGCTCGACCGGCTCACCCACGGCGAGACCACTCGTTTCCTCATAGACCTGGATCGTTCCGCGCTGGCCGCTCACCCGCACCACCTCACCGAGCAGCCCGCGCTGGCCCACGCGCACCAGTTCGTAGAGCGCCGCACCGTCGAGCGGCTCGGCTTCGGCCAGCGCACCGACCAGGCGGACCAGACGGGCGTCGCTCACCGCAGCCTCACCCGGTAGCCGATCACCTGCCGGAGCAACTCCACGATGTAGCTCTCCGATTCGGCTGCACCGGTGCGCGTCGGGCCGGGGAACGGCACCACCATCGGCAGGGCCCTGCGCCGTTCCTGGTGACGAAGGTCGTCGGGGAGTGCGTCGTGGAACTCCTGCTGCAGCAGGACCACGCCGAGCGAGGGTTCGGCGAGCCAATCGCGGAACACCGTCGCGGCAGCGCCCGCGTCGGCGGCTTCGGTCACCGGCAGGCCGGTGAGGGCGAATCCGGCGGCCACCTCGGGCCGGCACAGCACGCGCACCGCGTGACTCATGCGCTCGCCCCCAAGGTCGCCGGGCTGGTGCCGAGGGTCACCGACCAGACCGCACGGCGGAGCTCGCGAACCTGGAGCCGGAGCTGAAGTGCGTAGCGGATGACCGTCAGGGCTCCGAGCGGGTCGATCAGGGTGGCGCGCGCGAGTTGGCGCAGCCGGCAGCGCAGGAGTTCGTCCTCGAGGTCGGCAAGCGGCACCACCACTGGGACGAGGAGCTCGGCGCACGGTGCGCCGGCGAGTGCGACCGCGAGCCGCTTCGCGGCGGTGCCTGGTCCGTCACTTGCCACCGCCGCCTCGAAGACGGCAATCGAGATGCGATCGCCGCCCGGGACAAACAGGTCACGAAGGCGGACGTCGGTGGCCTCGCGCGCCAGCGCGATCGCGGACACCGCGTTGTCGAGATCGATGCGTTCCATCACGAATTGCCGCACCCGGCGGTCGTGCGTTCGGCCCGCGGCCAGAAGCGACTGCTCGGCGACCGCGCGACCGAGTGCCGCCTCGATCGCGAAGAGGTCCGGGTCGGCCATGGTCACCAAGTCGACGAGTGCTGGAGCGAGTGGATGATGCCACGCGGCGAGGTGGGCCACGACGCGGGCCGGCGTGAGCGAGGCTGCCAACTCCTCGAGTGCCTTCTCGGGAAGTTCGGGGGTGGGGATCAGTCCGGCGAGCCGTTCCAGCGCCGGCGCGCGCTGCATCGCGCCGCGGAGCATCGCCCCGATGCTCCGGCGATCCTCCTCGGCGAACACGCAGGGCAGCGCGGCAGCGCGCGGCCCCGCCCAGCGCGCCACGACCCCCAGCGCGTTGGCGGCCCAGCGCCGGATCGCAAGCTCGAGGTCGGCCGCCCCAGGCGGCAGCAGCGATTCTGCGATGATGATTCCGTGCTGTCGGAGCGAGTCTGCAAGGACGACAAGATCGGGCGCGTGCCCCAGGGCGTCGATCGCGTCGGAGTCGAGCAAGTGCCCGGCAAGACCGCGGACCCGGCCGTTCAGGTCGTCCCAGATCGGCGTCATGACACGATCTCGAGCATCGCCAGCGCCCGACGAGCGAGCGGGATGCGTCGCGAGGCGATCCGTGCCTCAAGGGTGTCGATCACCTCGATGGTGCCGTCCGCCGTGACCAGCCTGAATCCGGTCCCGATCGAGACGTCGGGCGTCACCGTCACCGTGCCCGGGACCAATCGGTCGGTCGCGATCCGTGCCGCCATCGTCGGCGCGGCGCGGAGCTCCAAGGGGACCCCGGGCTCGAAGCAGGCGAGGGCATCGGCCACGCGCGTGGCGAGCCCCGCCAGGTAGCGCGGGTCGTCGGTGAGCGCGGGGATCCGTTGCGCCAACAAGGCGAAGAGTCGCTCCAGCAGTCGTTCGCGGGCGCGCAGCACCTCGCGTCGCGCCGCGAGGCGGGCCGTGGATAGCTCGGCCTCCAGTTCCGATTCGAGGTCGCGCTCAAGCATGCCCAGCGATGCCTCTCGCTGGCGGGTCAGCTCGTCGTCGACGGCAGCGCCGATGCGCTCCGCCTCGATGCGGGCCTCGGCGAGGAGCCGGTCGGCCTCCTCGCGGGTCTCGCGCTCGAGCGCGCCAAGCAGTTGATCGAGCGACATCAGGTGACGGCCGTCAGGCGGCGCGGACCAGGATCACCATCGACACCACGAAGCCGAGGATCACCATCGTCTCGGGGATGGCGATCATCAGGATCGCGGTGGTCGAGAGCTCCGGCTTCTCGGCCATCGAGGCCGCGATCGCCGGCCCGATGCGAGATTGGGCCCAGGCGGTGGCCAGTGCCGGGATGGCGACGGCCACCGCGGCAGCGAGGGCGATCAGGGCGTAGTCCATGGGGTGAGCCTCGCAGGATGTGGGGTGGCGCCGACCGGGCCGGCCGTGCGCGTCCAGTGCCCGAACGGCTGATACCTGAGGCCGCCGGGGGAGTAGAACTTCCCGAAGAACTCCACATAGTGGAGTCGCAGGGCGTGGATCGTTGGCGAAAACATCGCGATCGCGAAGTTCACGAGATGGAACAGCAGCGCGAAGAGCACCCCGACTGCGATGCTTCCCATGGCGCCCACCATCTGGTTGGCCACCACGGCGAGCATCACCGATGCGATGCCGAGCGCCATGATGCGGGTGTAGGACAGGATGTTGCCGAAGGTGGTGAGCAACTCGATCATCGCGACCAGGCCTTCCAGCGCGATGAGCACCGGAAATGCCACCAGCAGCGCGATCACCATCGGGGTGAAGAACGCGGCGGGCAGCAGGTCGACCGCGGCGAGCATCGCCACCACCACCAGCACCACCATCACGGCGGAGAGTCCGCGCGACGCGGCCTGGCGGGGATGGCGCCGGGCACTGATCGCGCCGAGGACGAGTCCCAGGAGGATCTGGACCACGCCGAGGGCCACCGTGAGGAGCAGGAAGGGTACGATCGCCTCCTCACGGTTGAAGAGCAGTGGATGCAGTCCCAGCCACCGACTGCCGAGGTCGCCGAACAGCTCACCGAAGAGGGCGCCAGCCACGATCGAGGCCGCCGCGCACGGCCCGATGATCTCCGCGACGTCGCGCCAGATAGTGCCCGGACGGGAGCGGTGGTGGAGCACCAGTCCCACCAGGGCCAGGATCGCCCCATAGCCGATGTCGCCGACCATCAGCCCGAAGAACGCCGGGAAGAAGACCGCCACGAACGGCGTGGGATCGATCGAGCCGTAGGCGGGAAGCGGCATCAAGCGGATCAGCGTCTCGAACGGTCGCAGCATGCGCGGATTGGCGAGGACCACCGGGGCGCCGTCGGCAGCCCAGTCCTCGCGTGCCACCTCGGTGAGCACGACCTCGTCGCCGCAACGCTGATGGAGCCCCTGTTCGAGATCGTGCCAGGCCCTGGTCGGCACCCAGCCCTCGATCACGAAGGCACGGCTCGTTGCGCCCGAGAGCGGCAGCGCCTCGAAGCGCTGCAATTCGTCGTGCAATCCCAGTCGGGCCCGACGGAGCTCAGCGCCATGGTCACGGGCGAGCACGACGCGTCGCGCGTCGATCGCCGCCAGGTCGCCCGGGATCTCGCCGAGCCGCGCGATCATCCGCGGGATCGCCTTGGTGAGCGACGATCCCCCGAACGCCTCGGGCACCGGCATCTCGTGTACCCGGGCCTCGGCGAGGAGCTGCTCGACCCGACCGGCAGCCTGTCCGGAGACGACCACCAGCACCGCGGTCTCTCCCGAGGGGAGCAGTTGGCTGTAGAGCTGGAACGCGTCGCCGATCACCGCGGTGAGGGTGCTGCGCAGCGTGGCGATGGTCCCCAGGTCGCCGCGCTTGAGCAGCACGTGATACGCGGTGGCATTGGCCCACCGTGTCTCGCTCTCCATCAGCTCGCGGAAGGCCGAGAAGAAGTGCTGGTACTTGAGGATCAGCGCCTGCTCGTCGCGCAGCTCGGCGCGACGGGTGGCGAGCCGGTCGGTCTCGCGGCGAACCCGGTTGGCGAGTCGGGTCCACCGGGCCAGATCGTGGACGGTGACACCGTTCGGTGCCGGGGCCGGCACGCCATCCGCGGCGCCGAGCGAGGCGAGGGACGCTTCCACATCATCGAGGGATGCACGCAGTCGCGTGCGGTCGCGCTCCTGGTTGCCGTCGAGACTCACCGGCTCGAGCGGGGTGTCGGTCTCCGGCGCGGCGAGGTGCAGCAGGGCGATGTCCTGGAGCGCGGTGAGCACCTCCGGCAACCGGCCCCGAGGGCCGAGAACCCGGGCCTTCGACATGGCGAGAATCATGGCGCCGAGCCGGGATCGAGCAGGTCGGCGATCAGGGTGGTGACGACCTCGGCGAGTCGCTGGTCGGCGACCTGGTCGAAGCGGGCCGATGTGGCAAGAGACTCGGCGAGGATGGTGGCGAGTGCGGCGTCGCGCCGCGCCGCGGTGCGGGCCCGGGCGGCAGCGATGACGTCGGCGAGTTCGTGGTGGGCCTCGGCGCGATGGCGATCGGCGTCGAGCTGGGCGGCACGGCAAAGTCCGGCGGCCTCCTCGCGTGCCTGACGCAGGATGTCGTCGTTCCGCCGCTCGGTCTCGATCAGGCGCTCGAAGTCCACGGGCACCCCCGGACCGGCATCGACACGCAGCGGAGCCGGCGGGGTGCCGGCCACCGACTGGTCGATGCCTTCCCTAGGAAACCCTACGAGATGTCGGGAATCGCCGTGAGAGGGATTCCCCTATGGGGCGAAAAGCGAACAGCGAATGGCGAACAGCGAACGGCGAACGGCGAACAGTGGGGGGCCCGTCGTCCCGTGCCCTCGGGAATGCCGAATGGACCCATCGTGAATCCCCCCATGCAGCGCCCTTCG
Source organism: uncultured Gemmatimonadales bacterium (assembly GCA_963847895.1). Classification (GTDB taxonomy): domain Bacteria; phylum Gemmatimonadota; class Gemmatimonadetes; order Gemmatimonadales; family GWC2-71-9; genus Palsa-1233. The sequence continues at coordinate 51,902 of CAWKBO010000008.1, read as the reverse complement.
CTGCTCGCCGTTCGCCGCTCGCTGTTCGCTGTTCGCTGTCAGCTGCCGTGGTCGGTGAAGTAGATCCAGAGTCGATTGAGCGTGGCAGCCAGCGAATCGATGTGTCGGGTCCCGGCCGGTTCGGTGAAGTTGGTGACGACCACGATCGCCGCGCCGCGATCGAGCGCGACCTGTGCCCGGCTGTAGTGCCAGGTGTTCGACCCGTCGTGTTCCAGGCCACGGCCCTGCGACCACGGCGCCGAGAGGGTGGACCATCCGCCGGCGTAGCCATTCGGTGCGATCGCGGTGGTCACCACCCTGGCGTTCGCCTGTCCGACCAGCGGCGACATGCCCTGATCGGCTTGCAGGATGTCCTGCATCATCCTCGCCCAGGCGGTGAGCGACAGGTGGGCGCGACCGGCGGCCGAGTGATACGGGGGGTTGTCGGAGGCGTTCTCGACCCAGCCGCCCCCGGTCCACTTGTGGCCGATCGGATTCTGGTTCTGCTGCCACGGGGCTGCGCCCCAGCCGAACTCGGTGATGCCGAGTGGGCCCAGGAGCAGGTTCTGCATCACGGCTTCCCAGCTGGTGGCCATGGCGCGCTCGACCATGTTGGCCGCGATCATGAAGCCGACGTTGGAGTAGCTGTACTGGCCGATCGGCCCGATCGGGGCGATGCTGGTGGCCCATCCGGCGATGTTCGCCCGCTGTTCCGTCAGGGTCCCGGTCCCCGGGATGTTCTGGTCCTCCACGTTGGGGGCGATCCCGCCGATGTGCCCAAGCAGCATCCGCAGGGTGACGGCCTGGTACGCGGGTAGCATGGTGCCGGCGAATTCAGGGTAGGCCTCTGCCAGGGTGGTGTTCCAGGAGATTGCGCCGGATTCCACCGCCATCGCGGCGACGTGCGCGGTGATGGCCTTGAGATTGGAGCCGATGTGCCAGAGGTCGTTGGCGGTCGCCATCTCGGGGAGTGACATCCGCCGCTTGCCGGCGGCCGCGACGCCGAAGAGGGCACTCCGCGTGGTGATCGCCGCGCCGAGGGCCGGCGTGTTGTAGGCGGTCCGGATCGAGTCGAGGATTGCCGCGAGGAGGGCGGCCCTGGTGCCGACCTCGAAGGTGACTGAGGCCGACTGACCCTCGGACATCGCCGTGATCGTGACGGTGCCCGCTCCCGTCCCGGTGGCGGTGCCATCGGCGCCGACCGTGGCGAACGCCGGGTTGCTCGTGCTCCAGGTGACGGTCCGACCGGTGAGCGTGGCGCCAGTGGCGGACCGTGGCGTGGCCACCAGCATGATCGGGTTGCCGATCTCCAGCTCCGGTGGCGTCGCGGCGATCGCGACACTGGCGACGGGCACGGGGTTGACGGTCACGCTTGCGGTGGCCCCGACCGTCCCGGCGATTGCGGTGATGGTAGCCGAACCCTGCGCCACTCCGGTGACACGGCCCGAGGAACTCACCGTGGCGATCGCCGGTGCACTGCTGCTCCACGTCACCGTGGCCGAGATCGTGGCGTCGTCGGCGTCGCGCACTGTGGCCGACAGATTGCCGCCTTGGCCGACCTCGAGCGTCAGGGTGGCCGGGCTGACGGACACCGAGTGCGGGGTCGGCGGCGGCGGCGGCGGTGGGGGATTCATCGAGCCCGATGAAGGTGTACTGGAGCCGCAGCCCAGGAGGAGGAATGATACGATCGCGGCGGGAATGGCTCGCTGCATGGGGGGGTGTCCTTGAGTTGGCTGACACTTCCACACGCGCATCCCGCCGGGTCGAGGGCTCATTTCTCCTTGAGGTCCCCCCTCAGTCTGGCCAATTCCTGGAGCGCCTCGAGCGGGGTCATCCGATCGGTGTCGAGCGTCTTGAGGTGCTCGTGGAGGGGGTCCAGCTGTGCCGGCCGAGGAGGCCCCGGCGCCCTGCCTGGGGGAGGGGGCGGGGTCAGATCGAAGAGGGTGGGCTGCGCCGGGTCGGGCTCTCCCGGCGGCGGGCCCGGCACCATCCGGTGGCCGGTCTCCAGGGTGCCGAGCACTTCGCGGGCGCGGTCCACCACCGATGCGGGTAGGCCGGCGAGCTCGCCGACGTGGATGCCGTAGCTCCGGTCGGTGCCACCCGGCTCGAGCCGGTGGAGGAAGACGATCCCCTGCGCCGTCTCCTTGACCGCCACGTTGCAGTTGCGGGCGTGCTGCAGCTTCTCGGGGAGCTGCATCAGTTCGTGGTAATGGGTGGCGAACATCGTCCGGCAGCCGATCCGGTCGTGGAGGTGCTCGGTCACCGCCCAGGCGATCGCGACGCCGTCGTAGGTGCTGGTGCCGCGGCCGATCTCGTCGAGCAGCACCAGCGAGCGTTCGGTGGCGTTGTGGAGGATCGCGCTGGTCTCGCTCATCTCGACCATGAAGGTCGATTGGCCACGGGCCAGGTTGTCGCTCGCACCAACGCGAGTGAAGAGCCGGTCGATGACACCGATCCGGGCGCGATCGGCGGGGACGAACGCGCCGACCTGCGCCAGCAGCACGCAGAGGCCGATCTGCCGCAGGATGGTGCTCTTGCCGGCCATGTTCGGGCCGGTGACCAGCAGCACCCGCACCGCCGCGTCGAAGTGCACGTCGTTGGGGACGAACTTCTCGCGCGGCATCATCCGCTCGATCACCGGATGACGCGATGCCTCGAGGGTGAGCTCGAGGTCGTCGTGCAGCTCGGGGCGCACCCAGCGTTCGGTGGTGGCCACCTCGGCGAGCGAGGCCAGCACGTCGACCCGTGCCAGCAGGTCGGCAGTGCCCTGGATCCGGGTGATCGCGGCGCCGACCGCATCGCGCAGCGCCCCGAAGAGTTCGGCCTCGCGGGTGGCGATCCGGTCCTCGGCTCCGAGCACCTTGGCCTCGTACTCCTTGAGTTCCGGGGTGACGTAGCGCTCGGCGTTGGTGAGGGTCTGGCGGCGCTCGTAATCGTCGGGAACCGCCGCCTGGTTGGCGCGGGTGACCTCGAGGTAATAGCCGAAGACCTTGTTGTAACCGACCTTGAGTGAGCCGATGCCGGTGCGCTCGCGCTCGCGCTGCTGGATGCCGGCGAGCGCCTGCTTGCCGTGGTCGCGCAGGTGACGCAGCTCGTCGAGTTCGCTGTCGTGTCCCGCGGCGATCACGTCGCCGTCGGCCAGTGCCACCGGTGGGCGGCTGGCGAGACCGGCGGCGAGCATCTCGCGGAGGTCGTCGAGCGGGTCGAGCGTGGCAGCGTGGGCCAGCAGGCCCGCCGCTTGCGGCGGGCGATCGTGGCCGGGCGCTTCGGGGTTCGCGGTGGTGTCGGTATCGCGCCCTGCGAGCGGCGCGTCTCCGCTGGCGCGCCGCCAGCTCGGCGAGCACCTCCGCGACCGCCGGGATTCGCGCAAACGAGTCGCGCAGCGCACCCATTTCGCGCGGGTTGGCTCGACCGGCCGCGGCGCGCGCGGCGAGACGCTCCACGTCGCGCACCCCGTCGAGCGCCTCGCGCAGCCGGGTTCGCAGTCGTGACTCCAGGGCGAGCGACCCGACGGCGTCGTGCCGCGCGATGATCCGCTCCACCCGTCGCAGCGGCGAAGTGACCCATTGCCGGAGGAGCCGCGCCCCCATCGGTGTCATGGTGCGGTCGAGCGTCTCGACGAGTGTGATGCCCTTGGCGCCGGCGCGGAGCGGCTCGACCAGCTCGAGATTGCGTCGGGTCATCTCATCGACCCAGCAGAGTTCGTCACTGCGCCGCACCACGGGACGCCGGAGGTGCGGCAACCCCGATGGCTGCAACTCGCCGATGTAGCGAAGCAGCGCGCCGGCGGCGCCGATCGCCGGGGCATCGGCCGGTTCGAGGCCGAGACCGTCGAGCGAGGCCAGTTCGAGTCGGCGGGCCAGCTCCTCGCGGGCAAGGTCGGGGTCGAATTCCCACCGGTCACGCCGGGTGCGAAGGACCTCGGCATTGGCGGGTGGTTCCGGGGCGTCGTCGGGGAGGACGATCTCGGCGGGACCGAGCCGGCCGATCGCCTCGGCGAGCGCCTCGGGGCCGGGGCGTTCGAGCACGAACTCGCCGGTGGAAAGGTCGATCGCCGCGAGCCCGTCGCCGGCGATGGCGACCAGCCAGTTGTTCCGCGACCCGGCGACATATTCGTCGTCGAGGAAGGCGCCGGGAGTGATCGTCTCGATCACGGCGCGCTTGACGATCCCCTTGGCGGCCCTCGGATCCTCGACCTGCTCGCAGATGGCGACCCGGTGACCGGCAGCGATGAACTGGCGCAGGTATCCTGCGGCGGCCTTGACCGGGACACCGGCCAGCGGCACCCCGTCGCCGCGGGCGGTCAGGGTGATGCCCAGCACCCGCGACGCGACCTGGGCGTCGTCGTAGAACATCTCGTAGAAGTCGCCCATCCGGAAGAAGAGGATCGCGTCGGTGTGACGCGCCTTGATCTCGCGGTACTGGACCAGGAGTGGGGTGTCGGACACGGGAAAGAAGTTAGTCGCGAGCCGCGCGGACCGGCCGGTGGCGTCAGGGCCCCGTCAACCGCGGCTCCCACTGGATCCTTGGCGGGTCTCGCCACGTCTGGCCATCAGGCGGCCCGGCCGACCCCGTCACACCGTCCGTCTCGTCGAGAGGCGCGCACGCGAATGCGAATTCCCAGAGCTTCCCTGGTGTGGCTGCTGCCTGTCACGGTGGTCATCCTCGGTGCCGCATCGATGGCGGCCCGGCAAGCCCCCGCCTGTGCCACCGCCCCACTCTTCAGCGCCCTCGACTTCTGGGTCGGGGAGTGGACGGTCTGGGCCAACGGCCAGCAGGTCGGCACCAATCGGATCAGCAAGATCCTCGATGGCTGTGCGGTGACCGAGGAGTGGAACCAAGGGGAAGGTGCAACTGGAGGGTGAGTTGCCGGGCGGGACTCGATGCGGTGTATCGGCGTGTGAGCGGTGGCTGACGCACCGGCTGCAGGGTGGTCCCCGCGCGTCAGGGGTCGGGCACGGTGATCGGCACGGTCCACCGCCGCCGTCCCCAGTCGATCACCAGCCGCCGCACAGGGCGGTTCGGTTCGGTGCTGATCGTGTAGCGATCGATGGTGGCCTCGTGCTGCTTGTCGTAGGTGAAGACAATCGTCTCCGACGAGCCGCGCCCAGCGTCGATGGTCACATCGAGCGAGTCGGCCACCGAGTCTCGCGGTTCCTCGAGCAGCGGCACCCGGATCGGTGTCGCGCCGGGTCGGGGTCGATCGATCGTCTCGAGCGGAGAGAGCAGCAACCAGGTGGCGTAGGTGTCGTGCTGGATCCCGACCGCATAGAGCCCGGGCGGGACCGGAAGCTGGTCGAAGCGGTAGCGCACCGTGGTGGCGAGGAGCGCCCCGGGCCGGCCACCGAGTGGCCAGCCAGCCCTCGCTCCCAGTAGTGCATCGATCCTCGCCGAGTTGTGGGCGACGGCCGGATCGAAGGAGATGCGGATCGCGCCGGCCCCGAAATCCACTGCGACATGCTCGGTGCGTTGTGCCGCGATCGGGGCGCTCGTTGCCAGGATCGAGACGAGCAATGCGACAAGGGATCGCATCGATTCTCCTCATGCTGACGCGAATCGGCAGCTGCCTGACGATGTCGGGAGATCGACCCCGCAGGAGCCCAGCCTGCTACGGTACCCTGGTCACGAAGGGCTTGCCGCCGATCGCCTTGGTGAGTTCATCCAGTCGGGCGCTGGCCGCATCCCGGGTGGCGAACGGACCGGCCTGCACCTTGGTGAGCCCGTTGGGGCCAGCGACCCGGAACGGGGTGAGCCCGAGCCGACGGATGACACCCTCGACTCGCCCCATCGCGGTGGGATCGCTGAGGGCCGCGACCTGCACTCGCCACGGTCCGTCGGGCTGCACAGCCGGCGACGGGGTCGGAGCCGGTGCGGGCGGTGGCGGCGGCGGCGTCATGACCGGGGGACGCTGGACCTGGACGGTGTCGGTCGGTCGGCGTTCCGGGGTCTTGAGCACCGGTGGACGATCGGCCTTGAGCGATTCGGCCGGTGCGGGCGTCACCAGTTCCACGCCACCGCCGGAGACGCAGCGCTGGCGCATGAACTCGAGTTGGTTGCGAAGTTCCACGTCGACGCCGGTCCGCTCGAGTCCCCGAGTGATCCACGGACAGCCGACGTCATACTCACGGCGCTCGAATGCGGCGCGGGCGCCCCAGAGCGCGGCGTCGGCGAGCACTGCCGACGTGGGATAGTCGGTCATCAGGCGCCGGACCCGGTTGATCGCCCCTTCGGTGTCGCCGGTGCCGTAGTCGAGCTGGGCCAGCCGGAGCAGCGCCTTGTCGGCCCAGCTGGACTGGGAATGATCCACCGCGACGCGCGAGAACAACAGCCGCGCCTCGGTGCCCGATGCGGCGATCGTCGCCGCGGTGTAGAGCGCCTCGGGGTAGGCCGCGTCGCCCTCGGGGGTGGTCTCGAGGAAACGTCCAATCATCGCCCGGGCCGAGTCACCACGCCCGTCCTGCGCCAGGCGGATGATCTCCACGAAGCGGGGCGAGGTCGGGAACGCCGACTCCTGGGCGCGGGCCGCGGTGGGCGTGAGCACGAGGAGCAGGGCGAGGGCGGTGACAAGCGATCGGGTCATGCGGCCTTCCGGGTCTTCGACGCAGCGAGAGTGAGCGCGAGGTCGGTGAGGATCCCTTCCTCGTCGGAGATGGTGGTGCTCTTCAAGGCGACGTCGGCGGCCAGCGCCGCGCGCACGGCCGCTGCGGTCCGGGCCAGCGGCCACTCGGCCACGACCTCGGCGACCAGGGAGGCGAATCCCTGATAGTTGCCGACCAGTGGCCGGGTGGGGTAGAGCAGTTCCCGGGTCACTGCGGTGGCCAGGGCCCGACCCCGGATCCGTCGCGATCGCGCGGTGGCCCGGGCCCATTGCAACGCCAGGAGCGAGCCGCCGAGGGTGAGCAGCAGCCGCACCCCGGAGACGCCGCTCTGACCGAGGACTCCCGGGAGGATCGCCACGGCGCGATCGAGATCGTCGCGCAGCACCGCGTCGCGCCAGTCGTCCACGGTCTCACCAAATCGGATCCCGACCAGCGCCGCCACGGTGTCACGATCGACCGGGTCGCCTCCACCGAGGCCGGCGAGCTTGTCGCACTCGGCCGCAAGGATCCCCAGGCTCCCGGCCGTGGCGCGCAACAGGTGCTCACGCGCCTCGGGTTCGAGCGCCACGCCGCTGGCGGTGAGTCGGGCGTCGAGCCACGCCTCGAGCGCCTCACCGACCGGAGTGCCACAATCGATCGGCACGGCATGGGCGGCAAGATCACTGTCGGGATCCTTGTCGTCGCCCTGCACCATCAGCAACACCGTCTCGGCCGAGGGGTTCGCCAGATAGTCGATCGCGGCCTGCTTGGCCTTCGACTTCCGCTTCCATGCCTCGACGTCGCGCACCACCACCACCCGACGCTCGGCCATCATCGGCAGGGTCGCGCACGCCGCGGCGAGCTGGTCGGGGGCCAGCTGCTGGGCACTCAGCAGGTCGAGGTTGAAGTCGCGCAGCGACGGGTCGAGGAGAGTGGTGGTCAACACGTCGAGGGCGGCATCCTTGAGGATCGCCTCCGCGCCGTGCAGGTAGTACGCCCCCGCCGGTGGCCCCTTGGCGAGGCGGGTGTCGAGCTGGTCCGGGGTGAGAGGGCGCGGCATGGGGGGAATGTACAAGAGGACGGAGGGCGGAGGACGGAACGACGGAGGGAGAAAGGAGGCTCGCTCCGTTCTCCCTCCGCCCTCCGTCGTTCCGTCCTCCGCCCTCCGTCTACTCCAGTCTTGGCTTGATCATTGTCGCGAAGGCGGTTCGTGCCCGGTTCAATCGCGACTTCACGGTGCCGAGGTTGGTCTCGGTCTCGGTGGCGATTTCCTCGTAGCTCTTCCCCTCGAGTTCACGCATCACGAAAACCTGGCGCTGGTGCTCGGGGAGCTGGCCCGCCACCTCGCGCACCAACTGGTACAGCCGTCGGTGGCGATAGAGACGATCGGGCATGCTCCGCCAGTCTTCCAGCTCGAGTGGCCGGACATCCTGGCCGGGCGCCTTCGACGACTCCGGGAAGACCAGCGGCGACCGGGAACGGTTGCGCAGCTCGTTCTTCGCGAGGTTCGAGGCGATCGTGTAGATCCAGGTCGAGAACTTCCGGGTCGGATCGAACCGGTGGAGGTGCCGGTGGACGCGTACGAAGGTCTCCTGAACCAGGTCCTCCGCCCGCTCCGCGTCGCCGATCATCCGATGAACAAAGGCCAGTAGCCGGGTGCGATAGCGCTGCACCAGGGCGGGAAACGCCGTTCCATCTCCTGCAAGATGCGCCGCCACCAGGCGGGCATTGTCGTTATTCGTGCGCTCCGACACCGGCGAGGCGAAGAGCTGCTGTTGCCTCGGTCGTGGTGTCGAGGCATCGGAAAGCACGCTGGAAGCCACGTGAATTCAACCTCTTGATGCCCTACCCGCGGGTCGCGCCAGCGACCGGGCTCATGCTGTCGCCGGTGGCCAAGTTCAGGTCGAGTTCCGGGAACCCGGATCCCACCCCGCGTCGGGTAATAAAATCCTATCGCCGAGGTCGGGATTTATCAAAGCCGGCCCGGGCCGACTCCACCGAAAGCAGTGCAATCACGGTCTTGGCGTCGTCAATTGTTCCATTATGAACCATTTTTATCGCCTCTTTCCAGCGGATCGCATGGAGTTCGAGCACCTCGTCGCTCTCCTGGGCGGTCTCTCCGGGGGTCAGGTCGCTGGCGGCGAAGAGGTGGATCCGTTCGTCGGTGAATCCCGGGGTGGTCCAGATCGACAGCAGCGGTTCGATCCGGCCGGCGAGGTAGCCGGTCTCCTCGGCGAGCTCCCGGCGGGCGGTATCGACCGGTGCCTCGTCGCCCTCACGGCGACCGGCGGGAATCTCCCAGAGCCATCCGCCGCTGGCGTGACGAAACTGGCGGATCAACAGGACCTCGGGATCGGACTCGGTCGGGGAGCCCAGAAATGGCACCACGGCCGAGGCGCCGGGGTGCCGCAGCATCTCGAGCTCGCCCTCGCTGCCGTTGGGAAAGCGGACGGTGTCGACGTCGAGCGAGACGACGCGGCCGGTGTAGACGCGGCGGGTGGAGAGGAGGGTCATCGAGGAGTGAGTCCTGAGTCGTGGGTCGTGGGAAGGAATGGGGCCGGCACCTCGGAAAGGTACCGGCCCCGTCACCCCTCACTTCTCAGGACTCACTCCTGATAGGTCTGCACCTCGATCGGCCCCAGCCCCAGCGCCTCGATCCCCGGACGGATGGTGGCGATGTCCCCGACCACGACCACCGTGAGATGGGCGGGATCGAGGTACTTTCGCGCCACTCGTTGCACGTCGGCGATCGTCACCCGGTTCATCGCCGCCAGTTCATCGGCGGTGCGCGACAGGGGGAAGCCGAACTGCAGCGCCCCGCTGATCGCTCCGGCGACCTGGCCTGCGGTCTCGTAGTCGCCGAGCGCGCCGAGCACCAGGTAGTTGCGGGCGCGCTGGAGCTCGACCGTGTCCACCGGTTCGTCGCGCACCCGGGTGAACTCGTGGAAGAAGACCGCCAGCGACGAATCGGTGACGTTGGTGCGCACCTGCGAGGTGGCGATGAAGTAGCCAGGCACCGGACTCCAGCTGAAGCTCGAAAAGGCGCCGTAGCTGTAGCCGCGCTGCTCGCGGAGGATGTCGTTCAGTCGCGACGAGAACGAGCCGCCGAGGATCGTGTTCATGACCTCGATGGCGGGGTAGTCGGCGTTGTGCCGGTCCACGCCGGGGGCGCCGATCATGACGTAGGACTGCGGCGCGTTGGGCTTGTCGACCAGGATCACCCGGGTCGCCGGTCGTGGAGGCGCGGTCACCTCGCCCGGTGCCGGCTTGACCAGCGGGTCGGCCGGCGCCTTCCAGTTCGCCAGGTGTGCCCTGGCCCACTGGCGTGCCTCGGCGGGCGTCACGTCGCCAGTGAGGATCAGGGTAGCCTTGCGCGGGTCGGCGGCGCGGTTCCAGAAGCGGCGCACCTGGGCCGAGTCGAGCAGGGCGGTGGTGAGCGAATCGCCGCTCAGGTTCTCGTGATACGGATGCCCGACGGGGAAGATGTTGCGCATGAAGACCCGGTTGGCCACCTGGCCCGGGTTGTCGCGGGCCGAAAGCAGCGAGGCCTGACGCGCGGCACGCTCACGCGCCACGTCCGCGCTCTGGAATGTCGGCTCGAGCACCACGTCGGCGAGCAGGGCCATCGCCTTGTCGAAGGTGCGCTTGGGAGCGCTCACCGACACGGAGAAGTTCTCCCAGCCGGCTCCGGCGCCGAGCGAGGCGCCGAGGAAGTCGACCGCCTCGGCGAGCTGGAGACCGGTCATCCCTGCGGCACCTTCGTCGAGCATCCCGGCAGTGAACGTGGCGAGGCCGGCCGGGGCTGCGTCGACCCGGGCACCGCCGTCGATGATCAGCCGACCGCTCACGAGGGGCACCTCGGCGTTGCGTGAGGTGAGGATGGTGAGACCGTTGCCGAGTCGCGTGGTGTCGACCGTGGGCAGGGTGAGTCGTGGTGCCGATGCCAGCGGCGGCGGCGCGGTGACCTGGGCTCTGATTGCCGCGGGGGCGAGGAGGAGGATCGCGGCGAGCGCGAGTGGCCCGCGCCGCCAGCGGCGCGGCAGCGGGTTCACGGACCGGATCGAGGCGCAGGCGGTCATGGCGTCACCTCCCGCGCGGTGGCGGCGAGTTCGTTCTTGCCCTCGGGCACCACGCTGATGATCGCGCGGGGGCCGGTGAGATACTTGGCGACCACCCGTTGCACGTCCGCGGCGGTCACCGCCGTCAGGCGGTCGAGATCGCGTTGGAAGGCGTCGGGCTCGCCGGTCTCGTAGTAGTAGGAGTTGAGCTGGTTGGCCTTGCCGGCCACGGTCTGGATCCGCTGGAGAAACTCGGACTCGATCACGTTGCGAGCCTGCTCCATCTCGCGGTCGGTCGGTCCCGAGGTGGCGAGACGGCGGAGTTCCTCGTCGATCGCGCGCTGGATCGTGGGCAGGGCGACACCCGGCTTGGCGGTGGCGACGATGCTGAAGTCGCCGGCGAGCTTCTTGTCGTCCGGCCTGGCGAAGACCCGGGTCACCGACTGGTCGTCGTACTCGAGGCGCTTGGTCAGGCGCGAGTTCTTCGATCCGGTGAGGAGCTGGGCCGCCACCTGGAGCGCGGCGTCATCCTGGGCCCAGGCGCGCACCGCCGGGAAGTCGTAGTAGAGGCGCGGCAGCTGGACCCGATCCTCCAGCCGCACCAGCGTGTCGCGCGCCAGTGTTGGCTGGCTCGGCGTCGGGTAGCTGATCGCCGGGCCGCGCGGGATGTCGCCGAAGTACTTCCGCACCATGGCCAGCACTTCGGGGCGGGAGACGTCGCCGGCCACCACCAGCGAGGCATTGTTGGGTGCGTACCAGGTGCGGAAGAAATCCTTCACATCATCGAGCGACGCGGCGCTCAGGTCGGTCATCGACCCGATCACCGGCCAGGAATACGGATGGCCCGCCGGGTACATCACCGGCGGCAGCACGTCGCCCACCTTGCCGTAGGGCTGGTTCTCGTAGCTCTGGCGTCGCTCGTTCTTCACGATGTCGCGCTGGGCGTCGACCTTCACGGCGTCCATGGTGGGCAGCAGCCATCCCATGCGGTCGGCCTCGAGCCAGAGCATCAGCGCCAGCGCCGACTTGGGGCCGGTCTCGTAGTAGTTGGTCCGGTCCTCGGTGGTCGAGCCGTTGTTGTTGGCTCCCGCCGACTCGAGCAGTCGGTCGAACGTCGGGTACGGGGCATGCTCCGAGCCCATGAACATCAGGTGTTCGAAGAGGTGGGCGAAGCCGGTGCGTCCCGGCTTCTCGCTGCCGGAGCCGACATGGTACCAGACGTTGACCATCACCACCGGTGCCGAGTGATCCTCGTGCACGATCACGGTGAGACCGTTGGGCAGGGTGTCCACGGAAGCCGGGACGGAGATCGATTGGGCGGCGAGCGGAAGGCAGCCGAGCAGCAGCAGCGCGACGGTGCCCAAGGCGGAAGTCCATTTCATGCGGGCGTCCTTGAATGGCGACAAGCGACAAGCGACAGGCGACAGGCGGAGACGGCATCCCCGACCTGACCGGAATCTACGCGTATCGGGGGAGTTTCCGTTTCACGCCGCCTGTCGCCTGTCGCCTGTCGCTCGTCGCTTCACAGTTCGAAGCGCTCTCCATGCTTGGGCACCTCGACCTGCTCGACACCCTCCTCCAGCAGGAGCTTGCGCATCCCCTCCAGGGCATCGGGCTCGCCGTGGACGCAGAAGGCCCGGCGGATCGGGCCGCCCTGTTCCCGGACCCAGCGACGCAGTTCGTCACGGTCGGCATGGGCCGAGTAGCCCTCGATGCTGGCGATCTCGGCGCGAATCTCCCGTTCCTCGCCGTAGATCCGGACCGGGTTCCGCCCCTCCTTGATTCGGCGCCCGAGGGTGTGCTGGGCCTGGAAGCCGACGAAGACGATGCAGTTCTTCGGGTCGTCGCCGTGGTTGATGATGTGGTGGAGGATGCGACCGGCTTCGACCATCCCGCTGGCGGCGATGATGATCGCCGGTTCCTTCAGCCCGTTGAGTCGCTTCGACTCCTCGACGCTGCGGACGAACCGCACCATGTGATGGTCGAAGATCTTCGAGGTCTCCTTGATCAGCTCCTCGCGGTGATCGAAGACCTCGGGGTGCATCCGGAAGACATCGGTGGCCTCCAGCGCCAGCGGCGAGTCGATGAAGATCGGCACCTCGGGGATCTCGCCATTGCGGAGCAACTCGTGGAGGGCGTAGACCATCTCCTGGGTTCGCCCCAGGGCGAACGCCGGGATCAGCAGCGTGCCACCGCGGCCGACCACCTTGCGGACCAGTGCCCCGAGCTCGGCCTCCGTGCCCGACATGTCGGGGTGCTGGCGCAGGGCGTAGGTGCTCTCGATGATCAGCACATCGATCGGTCCAGGCGGTGGTGCCGGGTCGCGAATGATGGGCTGACCCCAGCGGCCGATGTCGCCGGAGAAGACGATGCGCGGATCGCCCTCGCGACCGCCCTCGAGGACCACGCTGGCACTGCCGAGAATGTGCCCGGCGTCGAAATAGGTGGCGCGGAAACCGGTGTCGTTGACCTGGAACGGCCGGCAGTACGGGTGACCGTGCATCAGCTCCTGCACCCGGATGGCGTCAGAGGCGGTGTACAGCGGCTCGGATCCCGGGCCGGCCCGACCCTTCTTCCTGAGCCAGGCAAAGTCCGATTCCTGGATCTGCGCGGCGTCGGCCAGCATCACCGCCGACAGGTCGCGGGTGGCCGGTGTGGCGTGGATCGAGTGGTCGTAGTGATGTGCGGCCAGCAGCGGCAACCGACCGGCGTGGTCGAGGTGAGCATGCGAGAGGATCACCGAGTCGATCTGGCGCGGATCGAACGGCAGTTCGGCATTGAGGTGTCGTGACGCCTCGCGGTGTCCCTGGAAGAGGCCGCAGTCGAGCAACACGCGGTGTCCGTGCATCTCGACGAGGTGGCAGGAGCCGGTCACCTGACCGGCGGCGCCCCAGAAGGTGATCTGTCGCTCGCTCATGGCAGCCATCCCTGGACAACGAGGACTGGAAGCTTGGCCGCCTCGACGAGCAGGTACTGCAGCTCGGTACCGAAGCGGGACGAAATCGGTGAGGTGGCGGTGGGTGAGGTCCACGCCTCGAGGCCGAGCCGGCCGGCCTCGAGTCGCAACCGGGCCAGGTGAAACGGGTCGCTCACCAGGATGACACGGTTGAGCCCCTGGCCCCGGAGCCAGCCGGCCACGGCATCCATCGAACCGGCCGTGGAGTGCCCCACCGCCTGGACGACGATCGAGTCGGGCGGGATCCCCACGCCGATCAGGTAGCGGCGGCCGGCGGTGGCCTCGCTCATCCGATCGCCGGCGACAATCCCGCCGGTGACCACCACCATGTCGGCCCAACCCTCGCGATACAGTTCCGCGCCGTGGTCGAGCCGGGCCTGCAGCACCGGCGAAGGGCGACCGTTGTACTGGGCCGCCCCGAGCACCACGATCGCGTCGGCGGCATAGCGCTGGTCGAGCCGGGAGACGACAACGACGGTGAGGAACGAGAGCAGGTAGAGGCCGGCCACGGCGGCTGCGAGGGCCAGGCTCCAGCGGCGACCGGGAGACATCAGAAGGGGAACGACTCCCCTTCGCGTGGCACGATCACGTCGCGCACCCCCTCCTCGCGGAGGATGGTGACCATCATCGCCACGGCGAGATCGTCGCCGTGCACCACGAAGGCGCGCTTGATCGGGCCGCCCAGGGAGCGGATCCAGCCGCGCATTTCCTCGCCATCGGCGTGGCCGCTCCATCCCGGCATCGGCTCGATCCTGGCCTTGACCGGCACCGTCTTGCCGTCGAGGGCAATCGTCGTGGCGCCATCGACCAGCAGGCGCCCCACCGAGCCCTCCTCCATGAACGACAGGAGGGCCACGGTGTGCCGCGGATCGCCGAGACAGCGACGCAGGTGGTAGGCGGCACGGCCGCTGTCGCCCATCTCGCTCGGGGCGATGATGATCGCCGGGTCGACGAAGGCGTCGAGCAGCTCGCGTCCGCCCTCGGCGCCACCCTGGCGGACCAGTGCCTGGTCGAACGCGCCACCGAAGGTGGTGTAGGCCTTCTCTCCCCGCGGGATCGCGTCGGGGTGGAGCCGGAGCATGGTGGCGAGCGCGATCGGCGCCGGGGTGTCGAGCCAGATCGGAATCTCCGGGATCTGGCCGCGGCGCCACAGTTCCTGCACGGCGCGAATGAACTCGTGGATCGGCCCGACGGTGGAGGCCGGCACGATGATCTGGCCACCACGGGCCACGGCATCCCGGATCAGTTCGGCGAGTTGCTGATGGGCGTCGGCAAACATCGGGTGGCGGGCGTGGGCAAACGGCCCGCCGATGATCAGCGTGTCGACCGGGCCGGGGAGCGGCTCGGGGTCACGCAGCAGGGGCGAGCCCGGACGACCGAGGCAGCCGGAATAGACCATCCGGTGGGAGCCTCCCTCGCCCGTCCGAAGCTCGATCGAGGCCGAGCCGAGCACATGGCCGGCGTCGGCGAATTCGAAGACCAGGTTGCGTCGCAGGTGGACCGCGCGGTGGTACGGCTGACCGACCACATGGGCCTGCGCGGCGACAACGTCGGCCAGGGTGTAGAGGGGCTCGCCGTCGCCGCTGCGATTGATCGCGGTCTCGGTATGGAGCACCGCGGCGAGGTCGCGGGTGCCCGGTGTGGCATACACCGGTCCGTTGAAGCCGTGACGCACCATCTGGGGCACCCGGCCGGCGTAGCTCAGGCCGGCCTGCGACAGCAGGATCGCATCGACCTTGCCGGGGTCGAGTGGCAGCTCGCGGTTCTTGGCCGCCACCTCGGCGCGATTGCCCTCGAAGAGGCCGGCGTCGAGCAGGATCCGTGCTCCGGCGGCCTCGAGCAGGATCATCGAGCCGGTGGTGGTCGCGGCGCCGCCGAAGAAGGTCAGGGTGCGGGCGGTCATCGGGTACCGAAGATCCGGTCGCCGGCGTCGCCCAGTCCCGGGAGGATGTAGCCCAGGTGGTTGAGCTCGCGGTCGAGCGCGGCGGCGTAGACCGGGATGTCGGGATGCGCGGCGGTGAACGCCGCCACACCCTCGGGAGCGGCCACCAGGCAGATCAGCATGATGTCGCGCGCGCCGGCCCGCTTGAGCTCGCTGGCCGCCTCGGCGGCCGAGCCGCCGGTGGCGAGCATCGGGTCGAGAATCAGGAAGCGATGGTCCGCGACCGGGGTCGGCACCTTGAAGTAGTACGACACCGGCTTGAGGGTGTCGTGATCGCGATACAACCCGATGTGTCCGACGCGCGCATTGGGGATCAGCTTGTGGATCCCCTCGACCATCCCCAGCCCGGCGCGCAGGATCGGCACCAGGGCGATGCTGCCGGCCACCTGGATTCCGGCGGTCGTCTCCAACGGCGTCTGCACCTCGATCGGCTCGGTCGGCAGGTCGCGGGTGACCTCATAGGTCATCAGCGCGGCGATCTCGCCAACCAGCTCCCGGAAATCCTTGGAGGAGGTGGTCGCGTTGCGCAACAGCGAGAGCTTGTGCCGGATCAGCGGATGGTCGAGCACCGTGATGCCGCGGGTTGGGACGGCCGTCATGGGGGGAATGATCGGACGGCCGCAGCCGAACGGCAAGCGCGGACATTATCATTCCCTGATGGTCGACTCGCTCGACTCACCCGGGGTTCTCGTCCCGCCACCGGCGATCTTCGCGGCCGGGTTCCTGACCGGCCTGCTCCTCGATCGGCTCCTCGCGCTGCCGCGGTTCACGCCACCGCCACTGGTTGGTGTGCTGCTCATCGGCCTGGGAGCCGGGCTGGCGGTGTGGGCGGTCACGACGTTCGTCCGCCACCGCACCGCGATCATCCCCCACCGGCCAGCCTCACGGCTGGTGATGGCGGGACCCTATCGGCACAGCCGGAATCCGATGTACCTGGCGCTGACCACCGCCTATCTCGGGCTCACCCTGGCGCTGGGTCGCTGGGGCCCGCTGCTCCTGCTGCTGCCCACCCTGGTGACGTTGGTGCGCATGGTGATCGTGCGGGAGGAACGCTATCTGGCCGTCAGGTTCGCGACCGACTACGAGGCCTACCGCACCCGGGTGGGCCGGTGGCTCTGAGCGACGAGGCGGCGCTTCGCGAAGTCTGGGCGGCGAGGATGCCGATCACCGGGGCGATGGGCATCGATCTGGCCTCGCTCGCCGATGCCGCCCTGGTGCTGGCGATGCCACTCCATCCCAATCGCAACCACAAGGGGACACTCTTCGCCGGCTCACTCTCGGCGCTGGCCACGCTGGCGGGCTGGAGCGCCATCTGGCTGCTGGTGCGCGACGCCGGCGAAACCGCCCACGTGGTGATCCAGGACGCCTCGATCCACTATCGTCACCCGGTCCGGACCAACGCCACTGCCCATTGCCCGCTCCCCGACCCGGCAACCCGCCACAAGCTGCTGACCACCTTTCGACGTCGGGGCCGTGCCAGGGTGCCCCTGCAGGTGACGGTACACGATGCCGATGGTGAAGTGGTGGCCACCTTCAGCGGGCGCTATGTGATGCACCGGTGAGATCGGAGATCGGAGATCGGAGGGATCGTGCCTTCGGGGCGGTCTCATCCGCTGAATCGGCCGCCCCCGGGCCTCTCCGATCTCTGATCTCCGATCTCCGAGCTCCGATCCCGATTACACTTCCTCCATCCCATTCCGGAGTCCGATCATGTCTTCCCGTCGCACCTTCTTCGGTTCGCTGATGGCAGGTCTCGTGGTCGCACCGGCATGGAAGACACTCGGGGCCTCGGGACCCGCCAGCGCCGACTGGGACCTCCGCTGGCTCGACGAGCTCAACGGCGTGCACAAGCAGGTCTTCGATCTCGGCAAGCTCGACACCGGGTTGCTGCATGTGGTGCGCAACTGGCTCAACGGGCACAACGAGGTGTACGGCCTCGCCGACGACCGGCTGACCGCGATCGTGGGGCTGGCGTCGAAGGGCTTCCCGGCCAACGCCAACGATGCCCTCTGGCAGAAGTACCCGATCGGCGAGCAGTACCAGATCAAGGATCCGTCGACCGGCGAGTGGGCGCGACGCAACGTGATGGTCCATGTGCCCGACGACCCGGCGCTCCGGAGCTACAGCATCCCGACCATGGTGGACCGCGGGGTGATCTTCTGGATGTGCAACAACGCGCTGCATGGCGTGTCACAGAAGATCGCCACCGCGACCGGCGGCGACGCCAGCGCCATCTACACCGACTTCCGCGCCAACATGCTGCCGCACGTCAAGGTGGTGCCAGCCCACACGATGCTGATCGGCCTCGTGCAGGAACGGGGCTGCACCTATCAGGGCGAGCCGTGAGGACTGGTGAATGGTGAATGGTGATGGGTGAATGGTGAATGGGGAATGGGGAATGGGAAGGCATTCCCAGCGCAGCGCCCATTCACCATTCACGATTCACCATTCACCCGCTGTTGCATTCCACCTGGTTCATGTCGGCGCGACGGTAGAGGATCGTGAGCGTCACGACCAATTCCTGCTGTGGCGAGGCCCAGTACCACCAGAGTCCCGACGCCGTCTTGCCGGGAATCTTGAAGGCGTCGATCAGGTTGCCGTAAGAGGCGCCCTCGGTCTCGCGCTTGCACTTGATCGGCTGCAGCATCACGCCGTCGTGCTTGAGCGCATCCTCGATCATTTCCCGGTGCACGAAGAAGCCGTTCCCCCCGGCGTCGGTGACCAGCATTGAATCGAGCAGCACCGAGACCTGGGTCAGCGCAGTGGCGGTGCCGGTGAGTCGGATGTCCATGCCGAGCGCCACGCTGTCGCCAAGGGTGCCGAGAAACCTCCCCTCACGGATGTGGGTGAGGCCCTGCTGCTTGAGCCAGGCCTCGGAGGTCGCGACCGGGCCCGGGGTGGTCCAGCGCACCGGCAGCTCCTTGCCGGTGGTCCACGGAAGCCCGGTGGTGCGGATCCCCGAGTCGACCAGGAACGCGGTGAGGACCGTGCTGAGCTTGACCTTGGTTGTCGGTTGCTGCGCGACGAGCGGCACGGCGAGCAGCAGCAGGGCGCCGAGCCAGCGACTGGTTCGGACGGGGCGAGGGAGACGGGACACGGGAGGTCCTCCGGATGGGGATGGCTGCCATGGAGCATTGCGCGAGAATCCCTTGTCCGCCAGCAGTGAACAGGTCGCCCCATCGGCGTGCCCCCGGAATCGATGGTGCCATTGCCCTCTGCCCCCCTTGCGATGGTCGTCGCGTCGGATGACCATCACGGGATGGCTGACACGATTCGACGGGTGCTGGTCATTGGCGCCACCGGGCTGGTGGGTCGGGAGCTGGTCCGGCGGCTCGCCGACCGGTCGGGGGTCGACGAGGTGGTGGCGCTGGTGCGTCGGGATCCCGGACCGCGGCCCTCCACCAAGGTGAGCTACCGGGTGGTCGATTTCGACCGGCTCGAGGGGCTCGACGACGCCTTTCAGGTGGACGCGATGATCACCGCCATGGGGACCACGAAGCGCTCGACCCCGGACCCGGCGAGCTATCGACGGATCGAGGTGGAGATCCCGCTCGACGTCGCCCGCCGGGCCCGGGCGGCCGGCGCGCGGCACCTCGGGGTGGTGTCGTCGGTGGGCGCCGACCCGGCGGCCCGTTCGGTCTACCTGCGCCAGAAGGGCGAGCTCGAAATGGCCTTTCGGGCCCAGCACTGGGAGCGACTGGTGATCGCCCGGCCGAGTTTCCTGGCCGGTGCCCGCGACGAGTTCCGCCCCGGCGAGCGGCTCGGCGTCATCCTTGGTCGCCTGCTTCCCGGCCGGTGGCGGCCGGTGGGCGCCGACCGGGTGGCTGCGGAGCTGGCGGCGGCGGTGCTGCGTGGCGGCCCAGCGGTGGAACTGCTCGAGAACACGACCCTGCGCGCCGGAGTGTCATGATGCGACCAGCACCAGCAATCCTTCTCCTTGTCGCGACGGTGGCCGGCTGCACGGCATCGCCTCCGCCAACATTCGACGCCGGACATCAGGAGGCGATCGTCGACTCGGTGTCGACGATGCTGGAGAATTTCCGGGGTGCCGTCGGTTCGCTCGACGCCGACAGCGTGGCACGATTCTACGTGCCCGATTCGACCTTCCGCTGGATCGAGGATGGTGTGGTGCGCTACACCAACCGCGACGAGATCGCGGCGGCGTACCGAGGCGTGGTCGGCACGGTGACCGCCACCAGGCTGCTCTACGACGGAACCGTGATCACCCCGCTGGCACCGGGGGTGGCCACGCTGTCGGCCGGCTTCGCGCAGCAATTCACGATGCACGACGGGCTGAAGGGCGGCTTTGCCGGCGCGATCACCGCGGTGGTGGTGCATCGCGACGCGGGATGGCAATTCCTGAGCGGGCACACGTCGTCGGTGGGTCAGGATCGCGGCAATCCCGAGGTGGTCCGCACTCCCAACTGATTCGGTGCTCCTCGGTAGTTTCCCGGACCGCCTTTTCCCGACTCCCCGGTGAGATGCGTTGCGCAATCTTGAGGATGACCCGGGCATGGTAGTGCGTTGCCCGGAGAGGTGATTCCTCAACCTTGGAGCAACGATGTCTGGTCGACGATCTGCCCTGCTCATCACGATGATCGCTGCCTCGATGCCGTGGTCCCTTGCTGCCCAGCGCCTCACGCTTGACGCACGGGGTGCCGTCGCGGTGCCCCAGGAGTTGGCCGGGACGAGCCTCTCGACAGGGGGCGGGTTCGGTGCCGTGCTGGCGTACCGGGTCTTGCCGCACCTCGGTGTCTACGGAGGCTGGGACTGGATGCACTTTGGCGCCGACAACAACTTTGGCGGCGTTGACGTCGACTTCAACGAGACTGGCTACACCTTCGGTCTGCGGTTCGAGCATCCATTCGCCTCCGCTTCCGCGATCCGCTACCGGCTCGAGGGGGGTGGGACCTACAAGCATGTCGAGGTGGAGAACCCCGTCGGGGACCTCGTCTTCGATACCAAGCACGGCCTGGGCTTCGAGGCGGCTGCTGGCGTGGTGGTGCCGGTCGGTGGCAATCTCCGACTCGTGCCGGCGGTGCGGTATCGCGCCCTGACCCGCGATTACGAGGTCGGCAGCGCGACAGTGAACGGCGACTTGCGGTATGTGGCGCTCGAGGTCGGGGTCGCCTGGCGGTTCTAGCCGCCGGCGCTACGGCCGATTGGGCATCACCCGGTCGACCTTTGCGGCGATGCGCGCGATGATCGCCGGCAGCGCGTCGACATGGTCCGGCCCGGTGTTGAAGTTGACGATGCACGCCCGCATCGCGTAGCGGCCGGCCACCATTGCGTTTGACACGAACGCCTCACCGCCGGCCTGGAGTGCCTCGACGATCTCCTTGTTCAGCTCGTCGAGGTAATTGCCCACCGCCAGGTCGTCGCGCCGCGCAACGAGATCGTCGGGGACGTAGCGAAACGCCGTGATGCTGAGCGACTGCGACAGCACCTCGAAGTCCGGGTGCGCCTCGAGGTTGTCGCGGAGTCGCCCGGAGAGCCGGATGTCGTCGCCGATCATGCGGACGTAGCCGTCACGGCCCACCTGGCGCAGCGCCAGCCAGACCTTGAGTGCCCGGAAGCCGCGCGAGTTCTGCGGGCCGAACTCGTGGTAGTTGATCTCCTCGGTCCCGAACTGGTAGTAGACCGGATGGTGCGAGAAGGTGCGCTGCAGTGTCGCGGCGTCGCGCACCAGCACGCACCCCGCCTCGAGCGGGGCATAGAGCCACTTGTGGGGATCGACCGCCACCGAATCGGCCAGCTCCAGCGCCGCGAACTCCTCGGAGCAACCCGGAACCGCCGCGGCGAACGCGCCGTAGGCGCCATCGACGTGCAGCCAGGCGTTGTTCTCGTAGCAGATGTTCGCGATCGAGCGGATCGGGTCGATCACCCCGAGCCCCACGGTCCCCGCGGTGGCGATGACCATCATCGGCTTGATCCCCGCCGCCCGATCGGAGACCATGGCGGTGCGCAGTGCCGCGGCGTCCATCCGGCCGGTATCGTCGACCGGAATCCAGCGGATCACCTCGGTGCCGAGCCCGCTCAGTTCGGTGGCCTTCTGGAGCCAGGTATGGGTCTCGGTGGAGGCGTAGACCCTGGTGGGCACCTCGCGATCCCAGCCGGCGATGTGCTCACGGTCGAATCCGTTGGCCTTGGCCCGCGCCACGAACAGGGCCACGATGTTGGCCATGTTGCCGCCGCTCACGAAGAGCCCGCCGGCGCTGGTCGGGTAACCGATCAGCTCGCAGATCCAGCGCACCGCCTGGCCCTCGATCTCGGTCGCGGCGGGAGAGAGCCGGTGGGCACCGACGTTGGGGTTGATCGCCGCGGCGAGCAGGTCGCCGAGCATCCCGATGTGGGTCGGACTCGAGGTGATGTAGCCATAGAATTGCGGGTGGCCATTGAAGAGCGAATGGGCAATCAGCTGCTCGGTGGTCTCGCGGAGCAGCACCACTGGGTCCTCTCCCCGGTCGGGCAATGGCCGGTCGGTGCCCAGGGCATCGCGGATCTCGGCCGGACGCTCGCCAGCGGTGACCTTGCCATCACCCAGCCCGGCCAGGAAGTCCGCCAGCCGGTCGACCATGGCGTGCCCCGCCTCACGGAAGACCGCTGGGTCGAGGGCGAGAGGTGCCCCGCGTGGCGAGGAGAGGTTGGGTGTGACGGTCATCGGGTCCTCGATCGCTGATCGGGTGGCGGGGTCGTTGGGTCTGGCGTCCCCGGCATGAAATGCGGCACGTCTGCGCCCCGGGCGACAGCCGGCCGGGCTCCAGAGGCGAATAATAGGAGGCGCGGTGGCTGGATCGGTCAGGGTTCGGTCTGCCGCGTGCCCCCGCCGCCTCGCGGCGTATCATACGTACCGCAGCCCGCCGCCAGCGGGCTCCGCACGGGGCGTGACAACCTTCGGAACCTTGCTCGCGCGGGCGGGATGACTTTCACCACGTGGGGTGCCTCATGACTGCCAACACCGAGCTGCTGCAGGAATTCGATCAGGAAATGCGGACGACCCGTCGCGTCCTCGAGCGGGTCCCCGACGGCAACCCCGACTGGAAGCCGCACCCCAAGTCGTTCTCGCTGGCGCACCTGGCCCAGCTGGTGGCATGGATGCCGGGGTGGCAGGTCCACACCCTCAAGCAGGACAAGCTCGATCTCGCTGCCGCCGGCAAGTACAGCAACGAGACGACCGCCGCGCTCCTCGAGCTCTTCGACAGGAATGTGGCTGAGGGACGAGCCGCGATCGCCGGGGCAACAGACGAGGTGATGGCCGAACCGTGGTCGCTCACCTTCGGCGACAAGGTGCTGCTCACCATGCCGAAGGGACGGGTGGTGCGCCAGAACCTCTCCCACCTGGTCCACCACCGCGCCCAGCTCGGCGTCTACCTCCGCCTGCTCGACGTGGCGGTGCCGTCGATGTACGGTCCCACGGCCGATGAGGGGTGGGGGGGGTGAATGGTGAATGGTGAATGGTGAATGGTGAATGGGGAATGGTGAATGGGGAATGGGGAATGGTGAATGGGGAATGGTGAATGGGGAACGGGGGACGGGGGTGTCTCCTGTTCCCTGTCCCTGTTCCCTGTCCCCCGTCACCGTCAGTCAGACGGCGGCGGCCACCGAGATCGTTGCCTCATGCCGGATCGGGGTGCTGCTCGAGTTGGCGATAAAGCAGTGGCGATGGGCCGAGTCGTGGATCTTGAGCGCCAGCGCCGGGTCGGAGTCGGGCGATATGACCACTTCGGGGTGGAGCACCACCTCGGTGAAGCGACTGCCGTCGGGCCCGCCGACCTGCAGGGTGCCCTGCGCGGTGTCGCGGTAGCCAAGCACCTTGAGGCCGCTCTTGGCCGCGATGGCCAGGTAGGTGAGCATGTGGCAGGCACTGATCGCCGAGATGAAGAGATCCTCGGGATTGGGCAGGGTGGGGTCGCCCCGGAACTCCGCCGCCGCGGTGCCGACCAGGTCGGGCTTGCCGGCGATCGCGATGGTGTACTGGCGCGAGAAGGTCCCGGCAGAGGTGGTGCCGGCGCCGGTCGGGTCGTTCCAGGTCAGCTGCGACGTGAAGAGATGGCTTGCGCCCGCCATGATGGCCTCGGGTGGGAGGATAGACCGTAGCCTACCCCCAAGGCTCCCGTGGCGGTGTCGGCGTTCCCCCCACCCGGCCGCTAGGCCGCCGCCTCGACCCAGACCTCCACCTCGCCATCGATCCCGAACGAGACATGCACCTGCCACGGCCGGCAGCAGACCTGGCAATCTTCCACATACTGCTGGGTGTCGCCGCCGCCGGAATCGACGGTGATGGTGGCCTCCTCACCGCAATAGGGGCAGGTCACCTCGGCCTCGGACTCGAGTGTCGTCTCGTTGTCGGCCCAGCCGGTCGCCGCCTCATCGTCCTCGTAGTCATCCGCCATCGTGCATATTCCTCGGGTGGGTGAAGATCCGCCTCGGCTGCACAGTATACCGGAGCCCCCCGATGACAACACTCCTCTGGATCATGGCCACCACCATCGGCGGCGCGCTCGGCTGGTGGCTGGGGTCGCTGGTCGGCGGAATCATGACCTCGATGACCCTCTCGGTGGTCGGCACGGCGCTGGGCGCCTGGTGGGTACGCCGGTTCGTGCGGGACTACCTGTAGCGGAAACAGGTGACGGGTGACAGGGGCGGTGAATCGTGAATGGTGAATGGTGAATGGGAACTACCGTGTAACCCCCATTCACCAATCACCGTTCACCGTTCACCCGTTGTCGGCCAGCATCGTCTCCAGCGCGGCCAGCCGCAGCTGGATCTCGCTCAGCGTCGCGCCGCGGAAGCGGAGGAAGACGCCGACGGTGCTGAGGGCGGCGACCAGCAGCGTCGAGTGCTCCGAGAGCGAGCAGCAGCGGTGTGGCCGAGGCAAGCATGGCCTGCCGGGTCACGGCGCCGACGCCGAGTGCGTCGCGCATGAAGGCGACCTGCTGCCAGACGATGTAGGCATAGCCGGCCGTGATCACGAAGGTCACGGCCCAGGCGGCGGTGCAGACGGCGCGCACCAGCTTGTCGATCCGCTTCTCGCGGGCGATGGCGTCCCAGGTCCCCTGGGTGGTCGTTGTTCCGGTCATGTAGTGCTCCTTGGGTCAGGCCACACCACCCTGGTGCGGCGGATTCATGACTTCTCGCAGTTGTTGATGCGCGTGATGCAGTCGGGATCGCACGGTGCCGACCGCGACGCCGACCACCAGGGCGATCTCGCCGTAGCTCAGGTCGTCGCGGTAGCGGAGCAGGATCACCTCGCGATGGAGCGGGCCGAGCGCGGCGATGGCCCGCTCGAGATCGATCCCCACGAGGTCATCGACCGGCGCCTCGCCCGAGGCCACCTCCGCCGGTTCGACGTCGGCGAAGAGTTCCCGATCCCGGCGCCGCCGCCTGAGCCAGTCGATCGCCCGATGGCGGGCGGTCCGGAACAGCCACATCCGGAACGCTCCCGGATCGGCCAGTTCGCCGATCCGCCGATAGACCGTGAGCCAGAGTTCCTGATCGAGGTCGTCGGCCCCGTCGCCCACCAGACCGGCCAGATAGCGACTGGTCGCCGAGCCGAACCGATCGAAGAGCGCGGTGAAGGCTTGCTCGTCGCCGGCCTGGCAGCGGATGACCAGGATCCGGAGCCGGAGCTCGCTACCGCGCCTCGCAAGGGTGGCGGTCAAGGTGTCGTGGTCTCGAGTGGCATCGTGTCCAAGGGACGGGTGGGGGCGGCAGAAAGTTCACTCGGGCAACGGGCGACGGTATGCTACGAGGTCTCCACCCTGGTGGTCAGCCCGATGCCGCGCCCACAGCACCTGCTCCTGTTCCTCGCCGTTTTCGCCCCGCCCCTGGCGGCGCAGCGGTTGGCCGATCAGGCGCTGGCCGACACCTCGTTCCAGTGGATCAACCGCAAGGCACCGGGGTTCCGGGTCCATTTCGCTGCCGGCAGCTACCCCGCGGCACACCAGGACTCGCTGATCGCCCGGCTCGCCCCGGCGATTGCCGCCGACCGGGCGCTGATCAACGGCCCGGTGCGGTCCGAGCCGATCGATGTCTTCTTCATCGCCAGTCGTGACCAGATGCGGCGCGCCACAGGGTTCGGGGTGACCGGCTTCGCCGACCCCCAGGGGCGGGGCGTCTTCCTGGTCACCAATCCCGGATGGCGCGCCTTCGAGCGCCACGAACTGATGCACGTGGTGGCGGTGGACAGTTGGGGTCGGGCCGCCGCCGGCAGCGACTGGTTGATCGAGGGGCTGGCGCAGATGGCCGACAGTCGCTGCGGTGGTCATTCCAACGAGGCGATGATGCTCGGTCTGGTCGTGCGCCACGGCTGGATCCCGCTCGACACGATGCTCACCGCCTTCCGGCAACAGGACGACCTGCGGGCCTACCTCCAGGCGGCGGCGTTCACCGCCTGGTTTCGTGAGCACGCCGGGGTCGTCGCGGTGCGCACCGCCTGGCGGCGCGGTGCCACCCCGGCGACCGTGCTCGCGGGTCGGTCGCTGGCTGATTGGTGGCAGGCGTGGCGGGATGGACTCGACGCCACCAGCGGGGTGACCGGCGCCGAACTCGACCGGATCGAGACCAAGGGGTGCGGGTGAGGCGCCAGTATCACAGCCGATCGGTGGATGGCCACACCCTGATCTGGGATGTGCACCGCCTGGTTGCCCTCAGTCGTCATCTTCCGGTACTCGAGGTGCCCCTCGTCGCGATTGCCGAGCTCGATGAACCGTTCTGGGGCGACGGCGGACCCCTCACCTGCCGCGAGGTCGCCGAGCACACCCAGTTGATCGCCGAGACCGATCTCCGCCACCCGATCATCCTCTCGGCCGATGGCAGGGTGATGGATGGGATGCACCGGGTCTGCAAGGCACTGCTCGAGGGCCGTGCCACGATCCGGGCGGTGCGATTCGCCGCTGATCCGCCTCCCGATCATCTGGACGTGCCGCTCGACGCACTATCGTATCTGGAACCGGAGGACGGATGAGGGGCAAGGTCATGGCGTTGTTCGTCCTGTCGCTGCTGGGCGCGTCGACCGCCCCGGCGCAGGGTGCCGACGACAGTGTGGTGGTGGCCCGGACGGCGATCGACCGGTATCTCGTGGGTCGGGAGCAGCGACCGACTGAGCTCTCGTCGCAGTTGAGCTGCCTGCGAATGGCTACCGACGACCCACCATGCGTGAAGAGTCCCAAGGGTCGCGTGGCGGCCGTGCTCCAGAGTGTCGCCGACTCCCTCGGCCTGCCACTGGGGTCGCCCGACCGGATCCCGGCTTGCGGCGGCGCTGCGGCCGGCGCACAGCTCCGAGTCGAGTCGCTGCACATTGCCGGCGACTCGGCCCAGGTCGGGACTTCGCTCTGGTGCCGAAACTCACCCCGGCTCGCCGGACGTGGCTGTCGCTATCACCTGGTCCGCCACGAAGGACGCTGGGAGATCCTGCCCGGTCGGGTGCGCTGCTTCACCACTTGATCGTCCACCCCTTTCGGAGCAGGTCGCGATGCCAGGATCCACCATCGATTGTCTCCGCTGCCGCGCACCGATGGACGCCGGCTATGTGGCCGATCGCGGCCACGGCAACCAGGTCGAACCGGCCAAGTGGGTCGAGGGGGAACCCGAGAAGCGCTGGTGGGGGATCACCACCAAGGGGCACGAGAGCGTGCCGCTCACGGCCCACCGCTGCCCCCGGTGCGGCTACGTCGAGTTCCGGGCGCTGGACCGCGGATGACCGTCCCGCATCCCGATCACGAGCCAGACGCCCCGACCCACGCCCTCGAGATCCGGCACAAGGAGGTCGACGGACGAGGCTCCTTCATGGCCTGGGCCCACGACCGCCATGCCGGAACGATGACCTACTCGCGGCTCAACGACACCATCGTGATCGTCGATCACACGATGGTCGATGATGCCTTCCGGGGCACCGGCGTGGGGCGGGCGCTGGTTGGGCACCTGGTGGAGTGGGCCCGCGCCAACCGGCAGGAAGTGATCCCGGTCTGCCCGTTCACCAAGGCGGTGCTGGAGCGGAAGCCCGAATGGCAGGATATCGTGCACAGCTAGGAGACCATCCCGGCCCAGGAGCCCCCATGCCCCGACCGCTTCACCTCGTGTTGAATCCCTGGCGCATCGCCCACCGGATGTTCATGCGCGGCTGGGGGCTGCTGCCGCTGGCGTTCGGGACACTGCTTGCAGGAATGGCCATCTACCACTGGGTCGAGTCGCTTCCCTGGCCCGATGCCTTCCTCAACGCCGCGATGATCCTCGGCGGGATGGGGCCGGTGAATCCGATCCACACCACCGCCGGCAAATGGCTCGCGGGTGGCTATGCCCTCTTCGCCGGGCTGGTCTTCATCGTGCTCGCGGGCGTGATGCTCGGCCCGGTGATCCACGCCGCGCTGCACCGGTTCCATCTGGAGAGCGGCGACATGACTGGGGAGGATCGATGATCCGGCGCATCGTGATGCTGGCGGGCGTCCTCGCGTTCGGGGGATGGTCACACCTGGCCGCCCAGGACTCGGTGTGGAGCCGACTCACCCACCGGCCCAACTGTCCCCCGACGGAGAGCTGCCCGTGGCGCCCGGGATTGCTCTGGGACACCACCAACGCGATGCCCCGGTATCCCGCGGTGCTGAAGGCGGTGGGAGTCGGGGGTCATGTGGTGGTGGAGATCACCGTGGATGCCACCGGCCGGGTTGATTCGGCAGCGATCCGGACCGAGGGCAGCACACAGCGGGGCTTTCACGCCCCCGCGCTTGCGGCGGTGAAGACGTGGCGGTTCGGCTTCAGCGAGGCGCCTGGCCGACCCGCCGCACCGATCCCGATGACCTTCCACCTGATCTTCGCCATCGACGAGGGCTGCCCCGGATCGGACAAGACGTCATATGCGTGGGCCAGTCGCGGCGCAGCCCCCGAACTCATCGTCCTGACCTGCCCGGGAAAGCTCGTTCCCCGCGACCAGGTCCGTCCCATGAACGGCCCGGGTTGATCAGCCCCGCGCCTTGGCGGTCTTCCGGGCCCGGGCGCCTTCACCGCGCTTCTTGCGGACCACATTGTATTCGGGGCGATCCTTGATGAGGGTGTACACGTTCTGGATCGCGGAGAGGATCTTCTTGTAGTCGTCGGCACCGCCGGCACCCTGCTTCTGCTTGTGGAGCGCGGCAAGGCGCTTCTGCAAGGCTGTGCGGAGTCGGGCATCGGTGGTGGTGTCGAGCAGGGTCTGGACCGACTTGGCCTCTTCCTCCACGTGCCGCGGGTCGGCCCCCGTGATCTTGCTCTTGAGCTGCTCGATGTGGGTCTCGACGGCGTCCTTGAACATCTTCGACATGCAGAAATGCTCGCTCTCTCGGAGAAGAGTGGCAGGGGAATGGGATTGGATTGTCGGGGGAGGTGGTCAAAAGAGAGTCAAATGGAATCGATGTGTCAAATCCAGGGAGGCTGGGGAATGGTCAATGGTGAATGGTGAATGGTGATTGGTGAATGGGAAATTCGTTGACCGGGCCACCCCGCTCCCCCACCCCAGGGTCCCCCATTCACCATTCACCATTCACCAGCCGGGTCCGTCATCGGGCGAGGCAAGCCCCGCCCCTGCTAGGATTGCTGGATGCCCCGCACCCTGCTCTTCACCGGCATCGTGCTGACCCTGGTCGGCCTTGTCGGCCTGGCCAGCACCATCAATCACCCGGCGGCCGCCCCGTGGGTCCGCTACCTTTTCATCCCGAGCTACGTGGCCGGCGCCCTCTGTCTGGTGGTCGGCGGGATCGTGTGGCTCAGGACCTGGAGCCGGCAGGGCCGGCGCTGACCCGCTTCCCCGAGACCCAAGCGACCCATGGCCGAAACCGACCGCAGCACCAACCCCAACGACCTCCTCACCGAGCGCCTCTTCCAGGCCCGGACGATCATCATCTCGAGCGAGATCTCCCAGAAGGTGGCCGAGCGGGTGATCGCGCAGCTGCTGGCGCTGTCGTACGCCGACCCCAAGGCACCGATCACCATCTACATCAACTCGCAGGGCGGCCACGTCGAGGCGGGCGACACGATCCATGACATGATCCGCTTCGTGACCCCGCCGGTGCAGATGGTCGGCACCGGGTGGGTCGCCTCGGCCGGTGCGCTGATCTTCGTGGCGGTGCCGCGCGAGCAGCGCTACTGCCTGCCCAACACCCGCTTCCTGCTGCACCAGCCGGCTGGCGGCATGGGAGGTACGGCGGCTGACATCGACATCGAGGCCCGCGAGATCGTCAAGATGCGCGAGCGGCTCAACCGGATCTTCGCGCGGGAGACCGGCCAGTCGATCGCGAGAATCGAGGACGATACCCACCGCAATTTCTGGCTCTCCGCCGAGGAGGCGAAGGGGTACGGCCTGGTAGGCACCATCATCGGCTCGCAGGGGGATCTTCCCTGAGCAAGCGGCAGATCGGCCGCGCCACGCCGTTCGGAGAATTTGCGGACCACTTCTCCGGCGTCGCGGCCGACTATGCCCGCTCTCGTCCCAGCTATCCCGCCGAGCTGTACGCCTGGCTCGGCGCCGTTGCCCCGGCCCGGATTCAGGCGTGGGACTGCGGCTGTGGCTCCGGTCAGGCCACCGCCGGGCTCGCCGAGCGGTTCGAGTCGGTGGTCGCCACCGACCCATCTGGCGAGCAGCTCTCGCACGCCCCGGCGCTGCCGCGGGTGGTATGGCAACAGGTCACCGCCGAGTCGAGCGGTCTCCCCGATCACTCGGTCGATGCGGTGCTGATCGCCCAGGCGCTGCACTGGATCGACCTGGATCGCTTCTGGCCCGAGGTGCGCCGGATCGTGCGACCGTACGGGATCGTGACCGCCTGGAGCTACGCCTTCCAGCAGACCGGTGACACAGCGCTCGACGCGCTGCTGCGCGAGTTCACCACCGAGATCGTCGGTCCCTACTGGCCCCCCGAGCGGCAACACGTCGATACCGGCTACGCCGAGCTCGCCTTCCCGTTCGAGCGGTTGGAGGCACCCGGCGCGGCGATGACCGCGACCTGGGACGTCGGCCGTCAGCTCGGCTATCTCCGTTCCTGGAGCGCCACCCGGCGGGCCCGCGAGGTGATGGGCACCGACCCGGTCGGCCTGATCGAGGACCGGGTCCGCGAGGCGTGGGGGGAGGGGAGCCGCGAGATCCAGTGGCCGCTCACCGTACTGGCCGGGGTGGTGGACTCCGCCTCCTGACCGCATCCTTGTGGATCACCATTTCCCCTACCTCGAGAGTTCCATGCGCCACCTGTTCGCCGTTGCCATTGTCGCGATCGCCCCGGCCCTGGTCGCCCAGGACGCCGCCCCGGCGGCCGCGACCGCGGCGCCGTCCACCGAGGCGCTGATCAAGACGGCGGTGCTGCCGTTGCCGGAAGAGTTCCGCGCCGGCGCCACGGTACTCGGCTTCACTGGCCCCGATCAGGTGACCGTGCTGCGGCAGGGCACCGGCACGATGATCTGCCTGGCCGATGATCCCGCACCCCGATTCCACGTGGCGTGCTACCACAAGTCGTTGGAACCGTTCATGGCGCGGGGCCGCGAACTGCGTGCCTCGGGGATTCCCGCCGACTCGGCGGCGATGATCCGCAACGCCGAGGTGGAGTACGGCGCGCTGCCGATGCCGAGCCGCGCGGCGCTCTGGCAACTGACCGGCCCGGCCGGCAGCATGAACTGGGAGACGCTGGAGCCCAACCAGCCGCTGCGGCCGCTGTACGTGGTCTACATCCCGGGTGCAACTGGCGCGTCGACCGGGTTGCCGGAGACGCCGGCGCGCGACACGCCATGGGTGATGTTCCCGGGGACGCCGCGGGCCCACATCATGTTCATCCCGGCGATGTGATCGTGGCCGAGGATCAGCGCGACGGGACCGGGGTGGTGGTCAAGGCGCTGCTGTTCACGGCGGCGGTGCTCGTTGCGGCCGGCAGCTGGATGCTGGCCACCTCCGACGGCAAGCTGGTTGGCGGGCTGTTCCTTGCCGCCGGGCTGGCCGACGGGGCGATGGCTCTCGGTTTCCTCCGACGCGGCGGGTCGTGATGCATTCCGACCTTGCCCGGCTCGTCTCGGAGTTCGACACCGCCCAGGCTCGGCTGCACCGCCTCGCCGAGGCGGTCGACGAGGCCGGGTGGACCACCCGGCCGGTCGCCAACCGATGGTCGATCGATGAGTGCGTCGCGCACGTGCGACTCACCAACGAACGCTACCTCCCGATCCTCGACGAGGCCGCTGACACGGCGCCGGCCTGGCCTGATGGCCCCGACGGCCCGCTGGAGCGGCCGTTCCGGCGCGACCTCGCTGGCTGGCTCCTGAGCTGGATGATGGAACCACCGGTGCGACTCCGGTTGCCCACCGGGAACGAGTTCCTGCCGCCGGGGCCGGCGTCGCGGAGCGCCACGCTCGCCGCGTTCGACGCGACGCAGGCCGCGCTTCGCGAGCGACTGCGCCGGCTCGACGGATACGACATCACCACGATCCGGATCACCTCGCCGTTCAATGCATCACTGCGCTACTCGGCGTGGTCGGCGCTGTGCATCCTCGCCGCCCATGAGCGGCGCCACCTCTGGCAGGCCGAGCGGGTCCGCGATCGGCTGCAGAAGTCCACACCCCGATGATCGACGCCATCCGCCGTTGCATGCTCCGCGATCTCGACGGAATGCTGGCCGAGCTCGACGGCTTTCCCGACGACGCCACGGTGTGGGCGATGCCCGACGGCATCGCCAATTCCACCGGCACCCTGGCGCTGCACCTCGCCGGCAACTTGCGCCACTTCGTGGGCGCACAGCTCGGCGCCACAGGCTACGTCCGTGATCGCGACGCCGAGTTCGCTCACCGCGGCGCGTCGCGCGATGAGTTGCGCGCGCTGCTCGGCGCCGCCCGTGCCGAGGTCGATGCCACCCTCCGCGCCCTCGATCCTGCCCGGCTCCAGGAGCCGTTCCCGATTCCGCTCGGCCACGCGACGGTCAGCACTGGGCAGGCGCTGGCCCACCTCGCGACCCACCTGGCCTATCACCTGGGTCAGGCCGACATCCATCGCCGGGTGGTCACCGGCAACCGCGATCCGGTCGGCGCGATGGGAGTGGTGCCGCTGACGGAAGTCTGACAGAGGAAGGGCCGGGCGAGTCGTACGATACGAGACCCGGCCGCTCGTCCTTCCACTCCTGAGGTCCGTCATGCGCATCGCCGTCCTGGCCCTGCTGATGCTTCCCGCCGCCCTTGCCGCGCAGAACACTCCGCGACCATTGCCCACCTGCGACGGCCCGGAGTTCCGGGCGTTCGACTACTGGGTGGGCGAATGGACCGTGACCGATTCCACCGGAAAGCCGATGGCCGAGAGCAGCATCTCGCTGCTCGCCAAGGATTGCGCCGTGCTCGAGCAGTGGCACCCGATCGGCAGCCCGCCGGGCGCCAGCATCTCGTGGTACGAGCGGACCGACTCGCTCTGGCATCAGAGCTGGATGTCGGGCACCGGCCGGGCCAACCAGTACGTGGGGAAGCCCGAAGACGGGGTGATGACGATGGTGGCCCACGCATCCCCCACGGTCTGGCTCAAGATGACCTGGGTCAAGCGCCCCGGCGGCGTGGTGCGCCAGTCCCAGTTCGTGAGCAAGGACCAGGGTGCCAGCTGGCAGCTTGGCTTCGTGGGGGACTACGCGCCGAAGCGATAGCAGGTGATTTGTGAATGGTGAATGGTGAATGGGAACTGCCCCGAGCGGCGATACCCCAATCACCATTCACCACTTACCATTCACCGATGCGCCAAGCCGTCTCCTCCGGAGCACCCTAGGAACCGATCGTCGGCTACTCGCGGGCGGTCCGTTCGGGCTCGCACATCAGCGTCTCCGGATCGACTGCCGTCCTCCCCGATGGCAGCGTGGCCCATGTGGGCGACGCCTACGGCCAGGCCAAGGCGACCCTCGCCGTGATCGTGCAGGCGCTCGCGCAACTCGGCGCGCGACCCGAGGACGTGATCCGGACCCGGATCTACGTGACCGACATCACCCAGTGGGAGGCGGTCGGCCGGGCTCACGGTGAGCTCTTCGGCGAGATCCGCCCCGCGACCTCGATGGTGCAGGTGGCCGCGCTGATCCATCCCGACATGCTGGTCGAGATCGAGGCGGATGCGGTGGTGGACGATAGAGGATAGACGATAGACGATAGACGATGGTCCCCTCCGTGACCGGCCGTGAGGTCTGGACGGGACCGTTACCTTTCGGTCCGTCTATCGTCTATCGTCTATCGTCTATCGTCTATCGTCTATCGTCTATCGTCTGTCTCCACCCTTCCACTCGGTCCCGAGATGTCCGTCTCCCGCGCCTGGTTCCTGATCACCCTCGCCGGCCTCCTCGAGGTCGCGTGGGCGATCGGGCTCAAGTCGTCGCAGGGATTCACCAGACCGTGGATCAGCGCCTTCACCGTGGTCACGCTGGTCGGCTCGATGTGGCTCCTCGCCCTGGCACTCAAGGTCCTTCCCGTCGGCACCGGTTACGCGGTGTGGACCGGGATCGGTGCCGTCGGCACGGCGATCCTTGGCGTGGTGCTGCTGGGCGAGTCGCGTTCACTGCTGCGGCTGGGGTGCATCGGGTTGATCGTGCTCGGCATCGTGGGACTGCGGGTGGCCCGGTGAGGGCGACAAGCGACACGCGACACGCGACACGTGGCGTGATCCCGCCTGTCGCCCGTCGCTCGTCGCCCGTCGCGTCAACATGACCTGGACCTCGCGCGCCGTCTCGCCCGCCGAGGTGGTCGGCCACCTCCGCTCGGGAATGCGCTGCTTCGTGCACGGCGCGGCAGCCACGCCCTGCACCCTCCTCGACGCGATGGCCGATCGCGGCGACCTCGAGAACGTGATCCTCTATCACCTGCACCTCGAGGGCGAGTTGCGCCCGATGGCGCGAGGGCAGGAAGGGAAGTACCGCAGCGTCTCGCTCTTCACCGGTCCGGCGTGTCGCGAGCCGATCGCCGAGGGCCGCGCCGACTACATGCCGGTCTTCCTGAGCGACATCCCGGTGCTCTTCCGCGAGCGGGCGCTGCCACTCGACGTCGCGATCGTGCAGCTCTCGCCGCCCGATGCCCATGGCTTCTGCACCCTCGGCACGTCGGTCGACGCCACCCGGGCAGCGGTCGATGTCGCGCCGATCGTCCTCGCGGAGATCAATCACCAGCTGCCGCGGACCCACGGCGAGACGGCGGTGCCGATCGACCGGGTGACGGCGTTCACGATCACCGACCGGCCGCTGCCGCAACATCCCCTGCAGGAGGAGACGCCCGCGATCGCACGGATCGGCGAGATCATCGCCGGCCTGGTGGAGGACGGTGCCACGCTGCAGGTGGGGATCGGTGCCATTCCCGATGCGGTGCTCGCCCGGCTGCACGACAAGCACGACCTCGGCGTCCACACGGAGATGTTCTCCGACCGGATGGTCGACCTGGTCGAGGCGGGCGTGGTGACCAATCGCCACAAGACGATCCTTCGTGGCCGGCTGGCCACCTCGTTCGTGGCCGGCACCAAGCGAGTCTTCGACTTCGTCGACGACAACCCGCTGGTGGGGTTCTATGGTTGCGACTGGACCAACGACACCGCGCTGATCCGCAAGTTCCCCAAGGTCACCGCCATCAACTCGGCACTGCAGGTGGACCTCACCGGGCAGGTGGTGGCCGACTCGATCGGCCACCGGATCTACTCCGGCATCGGCGGACAGATGGACTTCATTCGCGGTGCCGCGAAGAGCCCGGGCGGCAAGCCGATCATCGCCCTGCCCAGCACCGCCTCCGGCGGCACGATCTCGCGGATCGTCCGCGAACTGACGCCCGGCGCCGGGGTGGTGACCACCAGGGGCCACGTCCACTGGGTGGTGACCGAATACGGTGCGGTCAACCTCCATGGCAAGACGCTCCGCGAGCGGGCCGATCTGCTCCGGGGGCTGGCGCATCCCGACTTTCGGGGGGAACTGTAGGTGATTGGTAAATGGTGAATGGTGAATGGGTTGCGGGGTGCTTCGGCGCCCGGTGACGAGGTTCACCCCCGTCCCCGCCCCCCACCACGCCCTTCAGCCATCACCCATCACCAACGGCCGTTGCCGGACCGCGAGGCCCGCCGCTATCTTCTCCGCCCCGGCCAGGTAGCTCAGTTGGTAGAGCACACGACTGAAAATTGTGGTGTCGTCGGTTCGATTCCGACCCTGGCCACTTGCGGAGGACGAGAGGACGGAGGACGGAGGACAGAGAGACCTCTCTCCGTCCTCCGTCCTCTGTGCTAGCTTCGCCCCAAGAGCCGGTTCCACAGTCGTCCCAGCCACGACAACCGTGGCGCCGGGGCCACGAAGAGGGCGTCGGGGTGGCCGGAGCCGTCGGCGGAGTAGACCGCGAGTCGGCCGCGGCTCTCGGGAAATGGGGCGGTCACCGGGCTCGGGGAGCGCGGTGGAGTCTTCGGTGGATCCGGCCTGCGATAACGGCTCCGCTGCTTCACGACTGCACTGACGTCCTTTCGGTCCTGTCCCACACACTATCGCTGGCGATCAGCCCACTGCAAGCAGCAACTCGAGCTTGCGGCGCAAGTCGCCGAGTGCCTTGGACTTGAACGATCCCTTGGTCTGCTCCAGCACGTCCACCGTCTCCCGGACCGCCTGCTGCAGCTGGATGCCGCGGGGGCAGTTGATCAGCTGGCAGGTGTGGGCCCCCTCCCCCGGCCCGCGGCCGAGTGCCGCCTGGCCGACTTCGCGCAGGTCGGTGAGTGATCCCATCACGTTGCGCAGCGTGAGTGCGAGGAACGAATCTACGCCGCCGCCCTCCGGATGGATCTCGGCGAGCTGGCGAACCTCCTCGCGCCACTCGCGTGTCCGCTCCTCGCTCCGGCGCATCGCCATCCAGGCCCGGTAGCGCTGGATCGCCGCGCGCGCCTTGGCCACCAGTTGCTCGATCTCCACCGGCTTGGTGAGGTAGCCGGCGCAGGGGAGGTCGATGCAGGTGAGCGCCGAACGGAGCGACGGATAGCCGGTCACCACGATCACCGGCAGCCCGCCGTTGCTCTCGGCGAGCCGGCGGAGCAGTGTCATGTCCTCATTGCCGGGCATCTCGAGGTCCGAGATGACCAGGTCGTGGTGTCGCTCGCCGACGGCGGCGAGTGCCGCGTGGGCGTCGCCGACGGTTTCCACCTCGAATCCCTCGCGACGCAGCAGGTCGGCGGTCGCTTCGGCGAAGACCGGTTCGTCGTCGGCCAGCAGGATGCGGCCCTCGGTGCTCATGTCGTGATTCCTTCGCGTGAAAGGGGGAGCCGCACGGTGAAGGTGGCGCCGCCGCCGGGCGTGTCGCCGACCGTGATCGTGCCGGCGGCAGCCGCAACGCTGCGGGCCACCATCGACAGGCCAAGGCCGAGCCCGCTGGTCCGGACGCCGCTCTCCTTGGTGGTGAAGAACGGCTCGAAGATCCGCTCCCGCAATTCGGCCGGCACACCGTGACCCTGGTCGCGAACCTCCACGACGAGGTCGCCCTGGTCGATCCGACCCAGCAGGTCCACGGTGCCGCCCACCGGCGAGGCATCGACGGCGTTCTGGACCAGGTTGTAGACGATCTGCCGGAGCATCGCCCCACTCACCGGCACCACGCCGGGGACGGCGTCGAGCGTCACCTCGATCGCCACGTTCGCTTCGCGATTGAGTTCGCCCAGGAGCGACGCCGCGTCGCTGGCGATGGTCGAGAGCGAGGCGCCACGCTGGTCGGGTTCGGGGCGGTAGGTCTCGTAGAGATTGCGGGTGACCGTGGCGATTCGCGCGATCTCGCGCTCGATCGCACCGACGTAATGATGATGCGGGTGATCGACCGGGACGGCATCCTTGATCAGCAGGAAGGCGCTGCGGATCCCGGCGAGCGGGTTGTTGATCTCGTGGGCGGTGCGGGCCGCGATCCGACCGATCCCCGACAGCGCCTCGACCTCGCGCAGCTGTCGCTCGGTCAGGCGCGACGCGGTCACGTCGGCGGTGATGCCGAGCATCAGGGTCGGACGACCGTCGGCATGGCGGTCGATCACCCGGCCGCGGTCGACCAGGGTGTGCCAGCTGCCGACCCGGTTCCGGACCCGGTACTCGAGGTCGACCTCGGCGCGGTGACCCTCGGCGACCCAGCCGAACTGGGTGGCCACCCGGTCGCGATCGTCGCGGTGGATCAGGTCGAGCCACGCGCCGAGGGTCTGTTGCTGTTCGGCCGGATCGTAGTCGAGATGGCGCCAGAGCTCGCCGGAGCGGCGCAGGGAGCCGGAGGCGATCTCCCATTCCCACACCGCGTCGGTGGCCGTGGTGATCGCCGCGGCGATCCGCATCCGTTCGACGGCGCGGGCATTGTCCAGGGCGGTGCCACCGAAGCGGATCGCCGCGGTGAGCAGGGCAGTGCTGAAGAGCCCCAGCATGAGCGCCACTTCGGGGAGGATCGAGCGGTTGCCGGTGACGGCCATCGGCGCGGGCGTGGCGGTGAGTGTCCAGCCGACCTGGCCGAGCGCGAGTGGGACGGTGTAGCGCAACTGGTTGCGCGGCTGGTAGGCGTGCGGCGGCGACACGGCAAAGCGCCAATCGCTCGCGCGGCCGGCGGTGACCAGTTGATTGAGGATCGCGGGATCGACCACGGCCGCCACGCCACCCGGGCAGGCGCGGGCCGAGCATCGGGCGGCGTGCACCACCACCCTGGTGGTGTCGCCGGGCACCTCGAGCACCGCCACGTCGAGTGGGGCGCTGGCCGGGCGCACGATCGCGCGCCACGGCACCGTCAGCGCGATCGGTGACACGTCGGCACCTGCCGGGGCCACCATCGTGGGTGCCCCGAGCGAATCGACCATCGCGATGGCGTCCACCGCAGGGAGGTCGCGGCGCAACAACGTGAGCGCCGTGGTCGGTGTCGGCGTCGGTCTGGTCGTAGAAGAGGGCGAACTCCAGCAGCACCCGCCCGACCGCCTCCATTTCGCGGCTGATCGCGCCGGCGCGGCCGACCGCCGCCTGCTCGAGGAGCCGGGCATTCTCGGCGGCCTCGCGCACCGCGAGGGTGCGCCACAGGAAGAGCGATGCCACCGCACCGGCGAGTGCCGCGGCGGTCGGGGCCCAGCGAGGCACTGCGGCCACTTCGGCCACATTGGTCCAGGCCAGGGCGATGGCGCTGATGCCGAGCGGCAGGGTGGCGACCGCCATCGCCAGGGGGATCGTCTCGAAGCCCCGCGACTGCAGCGACTCGACCAGGCCGGTGAGCCGGACGAAGAGCGCCACGGTGCCGAGCGCCGCGAGCACGAAGCCCCCCACGCCGAGCACCACCTGCTCGGTGAACGGCGGGGTGAACGAGGCGGCCACAAAGGTGAGGGAGCCGGTGAACAGGATCGCCGTGACCGCCCAACCGGGGTTGAGCGAGGTCGGGATGCCGGCCGAGCCCGAGGCGGAGACCAGCGCCGCGACTGCCACGAGGGTGGCGAGCAGCGCCGGCAGCCTGCCCCGGCGACGGGCGGCCTGGGCGAGCCCCAGCAGGGCCGCACTGAGCAGCGCGACCCCGACGCCGGCCAGCGGCGAGAAGGGCGACAACACCCCGGCCTGGCGGGAGGCCAAGACCAGCAGGGAACCGCCCAGCACGAGCCACGCCGTGGCGCGAACCAGTCGGGTCACCCGTCGGTGGCGGCGATAGACAGCGGTGCCGGGCATCTCTCAGAATCGCGGAGTGGGCAGGGAGGCGCCAGAGCCACCAGCGGGGTGCCGGCGCGGCGGTGAAGTGCGGAGTGGTTCGCGGGGGAGCGCCAACGATCGACGGCTCCCCCGCTCCCCATTCTCCGATTCCCTCTGGCCAGCCGGGACGGTCAGGCCCCGGCCGGGTCGAGCATCTATACCTGCAGTCCCCGCTGTTGGCGGGCACGTGATATCGGAATCGCCACGGTCTCGTTGGCGTTCCGGATCGCCGAGGCGACCGCGCGAGGGTTCACCTCGTGCTCGGCGATCGCGGCGAGGCGGGCATCGATCGCCTCCTCCTCCGCGATGGTGCGGTCGAGCAAGGCCACCATGTGGTGGAGGCCAAGTCCCAGGGCGAAGATCCTGGCATTGCCGTAGACCGCGAGTTCGTAGCCCTCGACCCGCTGGCAGTCGGCGATCATCGCGGCGTCGCGCACCGCCGGATCGCGTTCCTGGGCGAGGTGAGTGAGGCACTCGACCATCAGGATCTCCATCCCCCGGCAGCGTTCACCATGGGGCAGGGCGTCGAGCATCTCGGTGCATTCGTGCAGCCGGGCGATGTGCCGCACCGTGTCGGTGCGATGCTCCTCGAGCGTCAGCGCCAGGTTCCGCGACCGGGCGTGTCCGATCAACTCGGGCCACACGCGCAGGATCTGCCGTTCCGCGGAATGCAGGTCGCGGAGCTGGTGCAGCAGCAGGTCGTGGACGGTGGCCATGGGCATCCGGTCCTTCCGCGCCGCCCTCAAACGACCGGTGGGCGCCGACCGGCGGCCAGGCCCGTGATGAGGGAGACGGCAAAGACGATCAGGAACACGAAGAACAGCAGTTTGGCGATCTCGGCGGTGGCCACGGCGATCCCGCCGAAACCCAGCACCCCTGCCACGATCGCCAGCACGAAGAACACCACGGCCCAGCGGAGCATATGGCCTCCTCTCTGGTGAAAACACGAAGGCGCCGCCCCGGCTCGAGCCGGAGTGGCGCCTTCGTCTGGCGGGGCCGAATGCCCCGTCCGACAAGGTGGACCGGCCCGCGGCCGGCCCCCGATTTTTCTGCAGTCCTGTCCGGTGACGTGTCACCTGACCAGGACCGCACACCTGCTTGGGGAATACGCTACGGGCAGGTCAGGGCGGTGTCAAGCGGCCCCCCGGACCCCGGCTGAGGCGGGGCGGGGGACCTACACCTCCCGCCCGATCGCCGCCATCGCCTCGATCGTGACCCGGACGTCGTCGCGGGTGGTCCGGTGGTTGGCGATCGAGAGCCGCTGGCAGACCCGGCCACGGATCCGGGTGGTCATCACCAGGGCGAGTTGCCGCCGCCGCATCTCGTCGGCGATGTGGGCGTTGAGGGCGTCGAGCTCCTCCGCCTGTCGCCTGTCGCCTGTCGCCTGTCGCCCCACGTACCGAAAGGAATAGATGTAGAGCTGCGGCTCGGGCTGGACCACTTCCCATTCGTCGGAGGCGCTGACGAGTTCGTGGGCATATCGCGCGTTGTCGATCGTCCGCCGGAAGAAGGCGCGATAGCCCTCGGCACCGTGGTGCCGCAACGACATCCACACCTTGAGCGCCCGGAAGCCGCGTGACATCTGC
Organism: uncultured Gemmatimonadales bacterium; assembly: GCA_963847895.1. Classification (GTDB taxonomy): domain Bacteria; phylum Gemmatimonadota; class Gemmatimonadetes; order Gemmatimonadales; family GWC2-71-9; genus Palsa-1233. The sequence continues at coordinate 11,161 of CAWKBO010000008.1, read as the reverse complement.
GGACCGCGGTCGAAGAAGTCGTACGGCTCGAAGCGGTCGTCGCCGTCCTCGTGCAGGTAGCTGGCGGTGACCGCGAAGGTCCGCCGCAGCACCTTGGTGTCGCGCACCAGCACGCAGCCGCACTCGTAGGGAACGCCCATCCACTTGTGGGCGTCGAACGAGACCGAGTCGGCGAGTTCGATGCCACGATACGCCTGGCGGAGCTCCGGGAGGATCGCCCCCAGCCCGCCGCACGCCCCGTCGAGATGGAGCCAGAGGCGGTTGGCCTCGGCGATCCGGGCCAGCTCGGCGATGTCGTCGATCGCCCCGACGTTGATCGACCCGACATGCCCGACGATGCAGAACGGCGTCATCCCGTTGGCGACGTCGTCGTGCAGCATCCGCTCGAGCGCCGCCGTGTCGATCGTGAAGTCGGCATGGCTGGGCACCTTGCGGAGTGCATCGCGACCGAGACCCAGCAGGTCGAGCGCCTTGGTGAGCGAGATGTGCGACTCGTGGTCGGCCATGTAGACGGTGAGCCGGGCGGGACGATCGGGCGACTGGAGCCCACCGTTGACGATGTCCCAGCTGGCCGTGGCCCGGAGCGCCATCTGCAGCGCCGCGGTGTTGGCCATGGTGCCGCCCGATACGAACAGCCCCCCGGCCGTGGGGGCGAGCCCCATCAGCTCGGCCAGCCAGCGGATCGTCTGGTTCTCGATCACCGTGGCGGCCTGGGCCGCCCGCCAGCCGCCAAGGTTGGGGTTGAGTCCGGCCGCCAGCAGTTCGGCGATCGCCCCCACCTGGGTGCCACCGCCATTGACCCAGGCAAAGAACCGCGGGTGCCCCTGCAGGGTGGAATTGGGCATCACCAACTGGTCGAAATCGCGGAGCAGTGCCTCGATCGGCTCGCCCTGCTCGGGAGCGGGACCGGCAAAGATCGGCTCGAGGTCGGGCGGCGTCGCGGTCGGGAAGACCGGCCGATCGCGCAGGGTGGCGAAGTGGTCGGCCAGCAGGTTGATCGCGGCATGGCCCACCGCCTGAAAGGCTTCAGGGGGGAGGTCGACCGGGTGCAGGTCGCTGGTGTCCAGAGCCGGTGTCGGGGTATCACCAGACCCGGACGCCGGGGCATTGGTTGTATCCATGAGCGCAATCTCGATCTCGGCAGTGTCCAGGCAACGGTCACGCACGGGCAGACTCCGGGGCTGTAAGGTACTCCGGGGATGCGCAGGAACATTTCAGGATGCGACGGCGTTTAATCAGAGATCAGCGATCGGCGATCGGAGATCCGAGATCGCCGATCTGGATCAAGGGGGGGAAGCTGACTTCCGCCGCCCTCTGATCTCCGATCGCCGTTCTCCGTTCCCTGAAAGGATCTTCTGCATGACCACCAAACCCAACGCCAAGCAGGCCGCGCTCATCAAGGGACTCAACGAGGATCTCAGGGGAGAGTTCCAGGCGGTGATCATGTACCGCCTCTATGCCTCATTGGTGCAGGGGCCGTATCGCCAGGAGTTGCGCAACTTCTTCGCCGCCGAGATTCCCGACGAGCTGCGGCACGCGCAGTTGCTGGCCGACAAGATCGCCGCGATGGGTGGCCTGCCTGCCGCCGAACCGGCGCCGGTCAAGGTGACCCGCGATGCGAAGGCGATGCTGGAGAATGCGCTCAAGGCCGAGGAAGAGACGATCGAGCGCTACGTGAAGCGCCGCAAGGAGGCCGAGGAGGCGCAGGAGTATGGCCTGGCGGCGGAGTTCGACGACGTCATCGCCGACGAGACCGGCCACCGCGACGAGATCAAGATGATCCTGGCGCAGTGGAAATGACGAGAGACGATAGACGATAGACGATAGACGATAGACGTGAACAGACTCGGGGTCGGCATCGAAGTGCGTTGCCGGCCCCGCAGTCGTCTATCGTCTCTCGTCTATCGTCTATCGTCTCTCGCCTCCCAGAAGTACATTGGCCCCATCCTCTTCCTGGAGCAGCGAATGACAAGGTCCCTTCGGCCGGTGCTGGCGGTCGTCGCCCTGACCATGCTGGTGGCCGCCACTGCGCGGGCCCAGCATCCCCAGGCGCGCGAAGGCTTCTGGTTCTCGATCGGCGTGGGCGGCGGGTCACTCGGCTGCAGCGACTGCGACGAGCGTGAGAACGGCGGGGTGGGCCAGATCACCCTCGGCGGCAAGCTGAGCGACCATGTGCTCCTCGGCGGGTCGCTCAACGGCTGGACCAAGTCGGTCAACAGCAACACGCTCACCGTTGGCCTCGCCGCGCTCACCATCCGCTACTACCCGTCGGCCACCGGTGGCTTCTACCTGACCGCGGGAGCCGGCGTGGGAAGCAGCGACCTCTCCTTCGGGACCAACCCCACGTTCACGATCAGCCAGACCGGTTCCGGTGGCATCGCCGGCCTCGGCTACGATATCCGCGTCGGCCGGATGTTGAGTATCACGCCGTGGCTGCAATGGTTCGCGGTCAAGTACGACAACGGCGACGCCAATGTGGGTCAGCTGGGAGTGGCGCTGACGGTGCATTGAACGAGAGACGATAGACGAGAGACGATAGACGATAGACGACTGCGACGAAGGCCGGCAGCCCACTGCGGGGATGCCGGCCCTCAGTCGTCTCATCGTCTATCGTCTATCGTCTATCGCTTCAGCGAAGCCATATCCACACTGAATCTGTAACGCACGTCGCTCTTGAGCATCCGATCCCAGGCGGTGTTGATCTCCTGCATCGGGATCACCTCGACGTCGGCGGTGATGTTGTGCGTGCCGCAGAAGTCGAGCATCTCCTGGGTTTCCGGCAAACCGCCGATCAGCGAGCCGGCCATGCTGCGGCGGCCGAAGACCAGCGGCATGAGCGAGGTGGTGATCGCCGTTCCCTCGGGGATGCCGAGGAAGACCATCGTCCCCTCGCGCTTGAGGGTGCTCATGTAGCCCTCGAGCGGGATCGCCGCCGCGACGGTGTTGAGGATCAGGTCGAGCCGCATTGCCTGCTTGCCCATCGCGTCGTCGTCCTTGCTCATCACCACGTCGCTGGCGCCGAACCGCTTCGCGTCGGCCGCCTTCTCCGGAGAAGTGGTGAAGACGGTCACTTCGGCCCCCATCGCCGCCGCCAGCTTGACGGCCATGTGGCCGAGGCCGCCGAGTCCCATCACGCCGACCCGGGTTCCCCGCTCGACGTTCCAGAACCGGAGCGGCGAGTAGGTGGTGATCCCGGCGCAGAGGAGGGGTGCTGCCCCGGCGGGGTCGAGGTGCTTCGGGATCGACAGGACGAAGTCCTGGTCGACGACCACATCGGTGGAGTAGCCGCCGTAGGTCATCCCGCCCGAGAGCGGATCGGGCGAGCCGTAGGTCAGGACCATCCCGCCGGTGCAGTAGTTCTCCAGCCCTTCCTTGCAGCTGGGGCAGCTGCGGCAGGAATCGACCAGGCAGCCGACCCCCACCGTGTCGCCGACCTTGAACTTGCTGACATCCTTGCCGACCGCCGTGACGGTGCCGAGGATCTCGTGACCGGGGACCACTGGATATTCAACCGGCATCCACTCGCTGCGGGAGAAGTGGAGGTCGGAGTGGCAGACGCCGCAGTGGGTGATGTCGATCGCGACGTCGCGGGGGCCGGGGGCACGGCGGTCAATGGTGTGGGACTTGAGGGGCGACTTGGCGTCGAAGGCGGCGTAGGCGGCGGTTGACACGAGGGCCATCCATGTTGGGGCGGGGGTTGGGCTTGGTGAATGGTAAATGGTGAATGGTGAATGGGGTAATCCGGCCTGCCCCATTCACCATTCACCATTCACCGTTCACCCGCGTGCCCGTGCCAGGGATCCCTCCACGCGGGCGCTCCGCGCCCTTGGTCGGGATGACCCGCCGCCCGAAGGCGGCGGGTCACTTCTCCACCAGCTCCGGGGCGCTCGCGATCCGGAGCGGCTCGCTCACTCCCTTCGAGCGGGGCGATGTCGGCGCCGTTGTCGAGCTCGAGGTCGCGGAAGCGCCGCGCCGCCGGCAGCACCCGACTCTCGATCGACCCGATGGCGTTGTTGTAGGCGCTGACCGCGCCACTCAGGCCGGCGCGGATCCGAGTCATGTGGTCGCCCAGCTTGCTCATCCGCCGGTAGAGCTCGATCCCGGCATCGCGGATCGCCTCGGCGTTGCGGGCGATGCGCTCCTGCTGCCAGCCGTAGCTCACCGCCTTGAGCAGGGTGATCAGCGTGGTGGGCGACGCGGGAATCACCCCGCGGGCCACCGCGTCCTCGAGCAGCGTGGCGTCGCGCTGGCAGGCCGCCGCGAAGAACGCCTCGCCGGGCAGGAAGAGCACCACGAAGTCGGGCGCCTCGCTGAACTGGTCGCTGTAGTCACGCTTGGCGAGCTGGTCCACGTGGGTGCGGACCTGGCGGGCATGGCGATCGAGCGCCGCCTCACGGGTCGGCTCGTCGGTGGCCTCGATCGCCTCGAGGTACGCCGAGAGCGGTGCCTTGGCGTCGACGATGACGACCTTGTCGCCGGGGAGACGGACCACCAGGTCGGGACGCTGGCTGCCGTTGTCGCCCTCCACCGTGTGCTGGGTCGAGAAGTCGCAGTGCTCGACCATCCCGGCCAGCTCGACCACCCGCTCGAGCTGCAACTCACCCCACTGGCCCCGACCGGTGGGACTCCTGAGCGCGGTGACCAGCGAGTGGGTCTCGGTGGTGAGTTCCTTCTGCGCCTCCCCCATTCCCTTGAGCATCGCCTCGAGGGCGCCCTGGCTCTCGGCCCGCGACTTGTCGAGCGCCTGGAGCTTCTCGTCGACCTGGGCGAGTGAGGTGCGGATCGGCTCGACCAGCGACTGGACCTCCGCCCGCTTGAGGTCGAGGTCGCCGGTGGCCTTGGCCTGCACCTCGCCGAGCACCAGCTTGGCCTGCTCGAGGAAGGCGGCCGAGTTGGCCTGGAGGACCTCATTGGAGAGCGACCCGAAGACGTCGCGGAGTCGCGACTCGGCGCCCTGATGGGCCTCGATGGTGGCCTGGGCCCGCTCCCGGAACCGCTCCGCGGCGCCGACCTCGGCGGTCAGCCGGGCCACCGTGGCCCGGAGCGCCAGCCAGCAGAAGAGGGCGCCGACCACGAGGCCGACGGCGAACGGAACGAGGAGGAAGGGATCGAACATGGGCATAACCCCGGTCGGGGAAAGGGCTTGGATATGCCCGGAAGTGTCGGCCGGGGGGAAAGGCGGATGGAGGGTGGAGGGGTGGTCAGGTGCTCCCTCCCTCCATTGCCTGGAGCCGCTGCCGGGCCTGCAGGGCGCGGGTGGCGTCCTTCCCGAACGCTTCCTCGAGGGTGTGGACCGCCTCGCGTTCCGAGGCGAGTGCCTCGCGGTGATGGCCGGTGGCCGCCTGCGCCTCGGCCAGAGCCTCCAGCGTGAAGGCGAGGGCAGGGTGGCCCGGCGGCAGCGCCGTCCGGCGGATCCGGAGGGCCAGTTCGAGTTCGTCGAGCGCCTCGCGGTGGCGGACCAGTGCATTCAGCGCGCGCCCCCGCACGGTCCGCGCGGCGGCGGCCAACGGATGGTCTTCCGGGAGCGACCCGGGCCCGATCCTCGCAATCAGTGTGTCGGTGATCGCGAGGGCCCTGGCGGGTTCCTTCGCGTCGAGTGCATTGACGGCGAGGTTCACCAGCAGTCCGATCTCGTCAGGATGGCCGGGACCGAAGATCCTGCGCCGAAGCTCGAGTGCTTCGCGGTAGTTCCGCTCCGCGGCCGGGAAGTCGCCGAGATCCGAATACATCCCGCCCAGCGTGGCGAGCGCCGATGCCAGCGGTGGCTCGCCATCGGGTCCGGCGTCGCGGAGGAGTGCGACGGCTTCCGTCACGTGTCCGCGTGCGGAGTCGGGCCAGCCGCTCTGCAGCTCTGCCACGGCGAGGTTGTTGAGCGAGTTGGCGAGGTCGATCGGTGGCGCGGCGTTTCGGCGCCGGATGCCGAGCGCCTCGAGCGCCGCCGCCCGGGCGGAATCGGCGTCTCCCTGAAGGCCCTGCAGCCAGGCCACGTCGGCATCGACGGTGGCGATCGCGAGCGAGTCGCCAAGCGATGCGGCGATCACCGCGGCGGTGTCGTACCAGTCGCGCGCCCGGTCGGCATCGCCCCGCTCAGCGGTCACCTCGGCGAGGGCGCGACTCGCCTCCAGTCGATCGGCATCGAGGTGTTCCTGGGTGGTGAGCCGCCACGCCCGAAGCAGTTCGCGCTCGGCGTCATCCCAGCGACCGAGGCCGCGATACGATCGGCCGAGGGCGAGCCGCACCGCCCCCTCCACCCTCGGCTCGCTCGCAAAGTCGGCTCCGGCTCGCCTGGAGGCGTCATCGAGCAGCTCACGCACGGTGACGTTGCGGTCGCCCGTCCACGGATCGGGCGCCGCCAGGACCTCGGCGAGAAACGCGGTGACCCGCTCGGCGCGTGCGGCGGCGGCGAGCGCCTCGCGCGAGGCCCGCGACGCCCGGACTGCGCGATCGATCGCCAGGCCGGCAGTCGCGATCAGGCCAATGGTGAGCAGCGCGATCACCACGACCGCGATCGGGTTCCGGGCGACGAATCGCCGGGTGCGATAGCCGATCCCTTCCGGCCGGGCCAGCACCGGGCGCCGTTCCTCCACGGCAAGCAGGTCGGCCGCGAACTGATCCGCGCTGGCATAGCGTCGCGCTGGATCCTTGCGGAGCGCCATCTGCACCACCCGATCGACGTCGCCGCCAAGCCACCGTCGCAGGCGACCGATCGAGCGATCGCTCATTGCCGCTGCGGTCGCTGGCGTGAGCGATTCCGCGAGGGATCGCGGGGTCTCCTCCGCCACCCGCTGGCGATGGCCGACCGGATCACTCTCGACCGGGAATGGCGGCATGCCGGTGAGCAGCTCGTACAGCACCACACCGAGGGAGTAGATGTCGCTTGCCGTATTGACCGGCGCCCCGGCGAGCTGCTCCGGCGAGGCGTAGGAGGGGGTGGCGGGGACGACGCCCCACTGGGTGATGGATTCCTCGGTCGCATCGGGAGATTCGAGCAGCTTGGCGATCCCGAAGTCGAGCAGCTTCACCGTGCCGTCGGCCGTGACGAGGATATTGCCGGGCTTGAGGTCGCGATGCACCACCAGCTCCCGGTGGGCGTGCTGCACCGCGTTGCACGCCTGGCGAAAGAGGGTGAGCCGCGCCTCGGCGGTCAGCCGGTGGCGCGCGCACCACCGGGTGATCGGCTCGCCTTCGACCAGCTCCATCGCGAACCACGGACGGCCGTCGTCGGTGACGCCGCCGTCGAGCAGCGTCGCGATGTTGCGGTGGACCAGTCGCGCCAGCAGCCGACGCTCGCGCCGGAAGCGGTCGATCGCGATGCCCGGGTGGAGATCCGGCCGCAGCATCTTGATCGCGGCCTGCTGGGTGAAGTCCCCGTCGACTCGCTCGGCGGCGTACACCGCGCCCATCCCGCCGCGACCGATCACCGCGACCAACTTCCAGGCGCCGATCCGGTGGCCGAGCCAGTCACGCGGGTCGGTCGCGTCGACCGCGTCGCCGAGCCAGGCCGCGGCGGGGCGCTCGAAGAGTTGGCCACCGGTGTCGAGCGCGTCGAGCAGCGAGCGGATCGTGTCGCGAAGCGCCGGATCGCCGATCGCTTCGAGGCGGAACTGCCGCTCCTCCGGAGCCAGCTCGGCGAGTTCGCCGACGAGATCGCCGACAGCGAGCCACTGCTCGGCGGAGGGTGGAATCGTCATTGTCCGGACATGCGATGCCGCGGGGCTCGGCGGATCATCCGGCCAGGTGGCCCAGTTGCGCGGCGAGCCAGGCGCGGGCCGCTGCCCAGTCGCGCTTGACCGTGGCGGAACCGACGCCAAGCAACTCGGCGACCTCGTCGACCTCGAGGCCAGCAAACCAGCGCAGCTCGACCACCCTGGCGCGGCGTGGATCGATCGCGGCGAGTCGCTCGAGCGCCTCGTCCACGGCCAGCACCAGCTCCGGCGACTCGCCACCAGCCGCTGCGTCGGTGAGGGTCACGCTGACGCCGGCGCGCTTGTCGCGGTTCCGCGCGCGGGCTCGATCGACCAGCACCCGGCGCATCGCGCGGGCGGCGACGCCGTAGAAGTGATGGCGATCGGCCCAGGCGATCGCATGCCGGTTGCCGAGGCGGAGGAACGCCTCGTGGACCAGGCCGGTCGGCTCGAGGGTGGTCGATTGTTCCCGGCGGAGCACCGCCCGGGCCAGGCTGCGGAGCTCGTCGTAGACAACGGAAAAGAGCCGCTCGTCTGCCGACGCGTCGCCCTGGGCGGCGGCGCGCAGCAGGTCGGTCACCTCGCCGGGGTCTGTGGTCTCGGGCATCTGGGGGCCTGGTCGGAACCCCCAATACATAACGCCTGCCGGCGAATCGGGGGCGATGATCCCCGACGGGGCGCCATGGCGCATGCATTGATGACTCCCTCCACGAGGATCGCATGCGTCACCTGCCACATTTCGGCGCGCCGCTGGCCGCGCTCGTCGCGACCTGCCTGATCGGCTGTGGTGGCGACCCGTCGGGGCCAGGTACTCCCCCCCCGCCGTCCGGACCGGTCGAGACGACGCCGACCTCGGTGGCGATCGCCGCCGGCAACAGCCAGGCGACGGCGCCGGGCACGGCGGTGGCGATGGCTCCGGCGGTGGTGGTTCGCGACGATGCAAGCCACGGGGTGGCCGGCGTGACCGTGACCTTCACGGTGGAGGCCGGTGGCGGGTCGATGATCGCCGAGACGGCACAGACCGATGCGAACGGCGTCGCCACCTCTGCCGGCTGGCGCCTGGGACCGATGCCCGCCGAGAACCGGATGAAGGCGACCGTCGCCGGTCTGCCGCCGGCGCAATTCACCGCCACGGGTCGCTATCTGGTGCCGACGACTCCTGTCCCGGGCATGGTGACGCTCCCCACCGGCGCCTCGCTCGCCGCCGCCACCCTGCGCCTGGAGACCGCCATCGCCGATGTGCCGGTCGGTGCCGACGGGGCGTTCCTCGCCTCGGCAGAGCCGGCTGGCGTGCAGCTCGCTGCCGCGCACGCCCCCAACGGTGCGCCGGTGATGATGGGATGGTTTGACGGGTCGCATCACGCCTTGAGTGCCCGGACCACCGCCGAAGTGCTGACCTACTTCGATCTTGGCGGCTACCAGATGCCCGAAGTCGAGCGGCGCGATTCGATTCGCAGCTATCTCCGGCGCGCCGATCTCGATCCGCTGGTCACCGCGATCACGGCGATGCTGCGTGGTCCTGCCGCCGGGGCGACGCTCGCCACCTCGGCGATCGTGCAGGCGCGGGTGGCGCTGCTCCAGCAGCTCAGGTCGTCGGGCATCCTGGCGCGCGCGATCATCATCGATCCCTCCGGTCAGGAGCAGAGCGGCGTCTTCGTCGACCAGGTCGGGCTCAATGCGATCACGATCACCAACCATCGCCGCCGCCGGATCTCGGCGTTCGTCGACCGGGTGTCGTACGTGCCGAAGGGATTGGGGGGCAGTGTCCCGTCGCCCGCGGCCGGGCAGCCGATCCCGCTCGCCGCGGTCACGGCGGCCACCTCGGTGATCGGCACCGGCATCGACATCCTGTTCGGCAAGATGGCGTGGGCGCCGGTGGTGAGCGCGCCCCAACCGGTCCCCTTGGCGCCGGCGAATGCCGTGGCGACACGCTACCAGGTGATCGTGGTGGGACCCGGGGTGCCGAATCCGAATGTGCCCCTCACCACCGAGCAGCGAGCCGAGCAGCGACGGGCGTCATTCGAAACCTTCATCCTGGAAGGGCTGCTCCCGCTGCTCGACCAGCTCCTGCAGGCCGACAATGCGCTGCAGTCGAGGGGCACCGGCACCGACGTCTCCTCGCTGGTGAGCGAGTTCGTCGACCTGCTGCCGTCGGGGGTGCTCGAGGCCGCGGCCTCGGGCGATATGCAGGGGGCGCTGCAGGGAGCGTGGACGCTCTTGCAGGACAGCGGCCACGGACAGGACCTGCTGCTCAACGTCTTCATGACGACGATCGCCGCCAACGGCGTGCCGCAGGACGTGATCCTCGCCAAGGCGAAGGAATGGACCAAGGTGCTGACCATCGTGGAGGCGATCGCGACGGCAGGTGACCTCTTCTATGTGGTCAAGCACTCCGCCTCGGCCTACGACGCCGAGATCTGGGATGTCAATGTGGGCGAGGCCCAGGTGCGACTCGATCCCCCGAACGCCTTGATCTCGAACCAGCAGCTGCAGCTGTTGCACGCCGTGGTCCTGGAGGCGACCGACGGCGGCCCCGTCCCGGTGTTCCATTACCGCTGGAGCACCACCGGGAGCGTGGGCGAGATCTGTGCGCAGTTCGCCGGGTGCGGCACCTCGATTCCCTCGAGCTCGCGCGACGTGGTGAGCTATTCGCCCGACACCCACAAGGAAGGGACCGACCAGGTCACCGTCGTGGTGTTCATCGTCGAGAACGGCAAGGAGCACGTGATCGGCGAGGCGTCGTCGACGATCACCACCTATGCCCCCAAGGTGGAGATCGCGCCGCAACAAAGCTCGATCGACTACGACGGGCAGGTGCAGCTCACCGCCACGGTCGACCCGCAGCTCCTCGACGGGGGAGCCCTGACCTACACCTGGAACACCGCCGGGGCACTGGGCACCTTCCTGCTGGGCCAGACGAGCGCGCAGACGACCCTCAATACGATCAACTATGTGGCGAGCCGCCACATCGAGGGAACCGAGACGGTGACCGTCTCGGTCACCTCCACCAAGAATGGCGTCACCCGGAATCTCGGCTCGGCCACGGCAACGATCCTGGTCGAGCACCAGCGGCCGACGATCGTGATGGGCTCGTGGGCGACCACACAGCCCGTGGCGCTCGACGCCGGGCGGAGTTGCGTCGAAGCGTACATCTCCTTCCCGCTGGTTGCCGATGCCCGCTCGTATTCGGTGCATGCCTACGGCTTCAACGACACCGCCGCCGGTCGCAACGACATCAGGTTTGGTGTCACGCCGCCGATTCAGCCCTATGCCGGCTGCAGTCTCGCGGGATGGGGACAGGACGGCAGCACCGGCAGCGAATACCGCTTCATGCTCACCGCGTTTGCCGGTCCCAACAGCTCCGTCGGCCCGGCCGCGGCCGGCTTTGGCCCACGGTTCGCCGGGATGGTGGTGGAGGTGACGGTGAGCTACTGACGAGTGGCCGGGTGGGTGAATGGTGCATGCTTGCTCGCGCC
>CAWKBO010000007.1:0-36880 GCA_963847895.1 uncultured Gemmatimonadales bacterium | reverse complement strand
GATTTGAGGAATCAACACGCCCAGGACCTGGAGCCTGCGATTCGCGCTCGGCCCGCTGGTGCAATTCGAGCGTGGCATGGCGCTGGAGGAAGCCGGCGATCATGCCGGAGCGGTCCTGCAGCTCTCCCGCTTCCTGGCCACGGTCGACCCGTCGGCCACCGGCCAGCGTGCGATGATCACCGAGGCCAGGCGCGTGGTGGGCGGCGGCAGTGGGGCCGATAGCACGGCCGGAAAGGGGCTCGCACCGTGACCATCGACGCGCTCAAGGAGGCATTTTCCGACCGCTACACGATCGAGCGCGAGCTCGGGCAGGGTGACCAGGCTCGCGGCCAAGGCCGCGGCTCGGCTGATCTCGCTGAAGCGAGGGTGTAGAATGGGAAATCCGTCGCTTCAGCGACACCAGCCGAGCCGTCGCTTTAGCGACGAGCGAGATAGCGAGGACTAGGTGACCCTCGACGCCCTGAAGGCAGCGCTGAGCGACCGCTACCGCCTCGAGCGCGAACTCGGCGCGGGCGGCATGGCCACCGTCTACCTCGCCGAGGACCTCAAGCACCACCGCAAGGTCGCGATCAAGGTCCTGCGACCCGAGCTGGCCGCCGTGATCGGCGCCGAGCGGTTCCTCTCCGAGATCCAGACCACCGCCAACCTGCAGCACCCGCACATCCTGGCGCTGATCGACTCCGGCGACAGCGGCGGCATGCTTTGGTACGTGATGCCGTATGTCGAGGGCGAGTCGCTCCGGGACCGACTCACGCGCGAAAAGCAGCTGCCCGTCGCCGACGCGGTCCGGATCGCCACCGAAGTGGCCAGCGCCCTCGACTACGCCCACCGCCACGGCGTGATCCACCGCGACATCAAGCCCGAGAACATCCTGCTGCACGACGGCAGCGCGCTGGTGGCCGACTTCGGGATCGCCCTGGCCGCGAGCTCTGGCGCCGGGACCCGGATGACCGAGACCGGCATGAGTCTCGGCACGCCGCACTACATGAGCCCCGAGCAGGCAATGGGCGAGCGGGAGATCACCGCCCGGAGCGATGTCTACGCCCTGGGCTGCATCACCTACGAGATGCTGGTGGGCGAGCCGCCGTTCAGCGGCCCCACCGCGCAGGCGATCATCGCCCGGGTGATGACCGAGGAGCCGCGGCCGCTCACCAGCCAGCGGAAGACGGTGCCGGCCAACGTCGCGGCGACGGTCACGCGCGCCCTCCAGAAGCTCCCCGCCGACCGCTTCGAGACCGCCAAGGCATTCGCCGACGCGCTGACCGACCCGCACTTCTCGGGGGCGGCGGCGGCTGGCGCGGCGACGTCCGGTGTGCCGGGACGCGCCCCGGAGTGGCAGCGGCGTGCCCTCGTGCTCGTTTCAGCGGTGGCGGTCGTTGCCACCGCCGCGGCCGTGGTGTTCGCGGTGCGCCCCCCGGCCTCGCCGACGGGCGCTTTCGTCGTCTCATCCCTGCAGCCGCCAACCGGTGAGGACTTCAGCGAGCGGGAGTCCTTCGGGGCGCTTTCGCCCGACGGTCGAACGTTCGCGTTCGTTACCATCGCGGCGAATGGGGAACGAAACCTCTGGTTGCGCCGGCTGGACACCCTCGCCGCCCGGATGGTCCCCGGTACGACGGGGGCGGAGGCGCCGTTCTGGTCACCGGACGGCCGGTCGGTGGGGTATTTCGCTCGCGATGCGCTGATGCGTGTTGACGTGGCGGGGGGAGCCCCGCGGACCTTGTGCCCGGCGACGCCCGAGGAGTCGGGCGCGTGGAGCGGTACCGGTGTGATCGTCTTCAGCACGGGGCGAGGCCTCGAGCGCGTCAATGCGGCCGGAGGCCCGTGCGAGATCGCGATCCCCCTGGACTCCGGCGCGAATGCCTATCGTCACCCCTCGTTCCTGCCGGGCGGCACCCGGGTCCTGTTCGAGCGCGCGGAGAGGTCCCGGCAAACGGTGATGGTGGGCGATCTCGCGTCGGGCCACTCGACGGCCCTCGTCCCGGGTGCGGCCGCGCCCACCTGGGTACCGCCCGGGTACGTCGTGTACGGACGCTTCAATGCGGAAGGCAGTTCGGCGCTGTACGCCCAGCGCGTCCGTCCCGACGGCTCGGCAGCCGCGGGAGAAGCCACGACGCTCACGGGACCCGTGCGCACGTCCAGTCTCGTGTTTGCGTACGCGGCGTCGGAGCATGCGCTCCTCTACCTCCCCAGCCTCGGAGATCGCGAGAAGCCCATCGTGGACAGGACGGGCGCCGTGGTCGACACCGTGCGCGTCGACAATACCTTCACGCACCGCTACGCCCACGATCATCCCTGGGCCGCGCTCAGCAACGCGAACGCGATGTGGCTGTACGACCTCGAGCAGGGTCTGGCGACCCCTCTCGTTGCACGGGATCCCGGCTCCGGCGTGCTTCGCGCCTTCCCGGTGTGGGCGCCTTCCGATTCCGCAGTGGCGTTCGGGTGGTGTCGCCTGACCGTCGTGCGGGTCGCGGACGGCTCCATTCGCCGCATCGCCCCGCAATCGCCGGAATGCCGCAGACCGACGGATTGGTCGTCCGACGGACGCTACCTCATCGTCACCGACATTCCATTGGCCGATACGAAGAGCCGCCAGGATACGGCGACGGCGCGGCAGGACCACACGTCCGTCGCCGCGCTCGATCTGGCGCCGGGACGCACGATCCGGTTCAACGTGCCCGGGAATGCCGGCGAAGGGGCGCTCTCTCCCAACATGCACTGGCTCGCTTACACGTCCGACGAGACCGGGAAGCCGGAGGTGTACGTCCAACCCTTCCCCGCCGGGGGCCGACCGGTGCGGGTGTCGCGCCTGGGAGGCAGGACACCCCGTTGGAGGAGCGACGGCCGTGAACTCTTCTTCGAGGCGCCGGACGGAGGCATCCTGGTGGCGAGCCCGACACCCGGTCCCGGCTTTCAGGCCTCAGTCCCGAAGCTCCTCTTTCACGTCCCGGGTTGGACGCGCTCCCTCTTCTTCGATATCGGCACCCCGTATGACGTCAGCCCCGACGGCCAGCGCTTCATCGTCAGACAGACCGCGTCGACGAAGGACGCGGTGCTCGTCCTGAACTGGGCCGCGAAGCTCGAAGCGAAGGGGGGCTCGTGAGCGAGCTTTCCTCCCGACTCTCCGCTGCCCTGGCCGACCGCTACGCCATCGAGCGCGAGCTCGGGCAGGGCGGCATGGCCACGGTCTATCTGGCGCACGACATCAAGCACGACCGCAAGGTCGCCATCAAGGTCCTCAAGCCCGAACTCGCCGCCGTGCTCGGCGCCGAGCGGTTCATTCAGGAGATCAAGACCACCGCGGCATTGCAGCACCCGCACATCCTGCCGCTCTTCGATTCCGGAAAGGTCGTGGGTCAATGGTCAATGGCTGATGGAGATGATCCATCGACCAACGACCATCGACCATCGACTCTGCTCTTCTATGTCATGCCGTTCATCGACGGCGAGACATTGCGTGCCAGGCTCGATCGCGACACCCAGCTCGGCGTCGACGAGGCGGTCCGGATCACCCGCGAGGTCGCCGACGCGCTCGACTACGCCCACTCCAAGGGCGTGGTCCATCGCGACATCAAGCCCGAGAACATTCTGCTGCACGACGGTCGGCCAATGGTGGCGGATTTCGGGATTGCACTGGCGGTGAGTGCAGCCGCCGGAGGTCGGATGACCGAGACCGGTCTCAGTATCGGCACGCCGCACTACATGTCTCCCGAGCAGGCCACCGCCGACAAGGAAATCACCGGGCGCAGCGACATCTATTCCCTGGCGAGCGTGATGTATGAAATGCTCGCCGGCAACCCGCCGCACGTCGGCAGCTCGGCGCAGCAGATCATCATGAAGATTGTGGCCGAGGAGGCACAACCGGTCACGAAGTTCAGGAAGAGCGTGCCACCGAACGTGGCCGCGGCGCTGGGCAAGGCGCTGGAGAAGCTCCCCGCCGACCGTTTCGAGACCGCCAAGGCATTCGCCGACGCGCTGGCCGATCCGCACTTCGCGGCGTCCGGGACGGCAGCAGCCTCGGCCACCGGCGGCGGCAACCTGCGCGCCTTCGGCAGCTGGGTGCGCAGCCCCTGGTCGTGGGCGGCGACGGCGGTGCTTGTGGCTGTCGTGGCGATGGCGGTGGTGGCCAGTCGCCGAGAATCCTCGTTGCCGGTGCCAACCTTCACGCCGTGGACCTTCGAGTCGCAGTCGATCTTCGTGGCCCGATTCACCCCCGACGTGCAGACGATGGTGTACGATGCCATGCCGGCAGTCGGTCAGACCCCCCGGCTCTTCGTGATCCGCGCCGACCATCCCGATCCCCTGACGGTCGGGCCGGACTCGACCCACCTCCTGAGCGTCTCGAAGAGTGGCAAGCTGGCGATCCTCACCCACGCGAAATACCTGGGGCACCACCGACTGTTCCTGGGGACGCTCTCGACGATGTCCCTCGGCGGCGAGGCCCCTCGCGAGCTGGTCGCCGGCGTGCGGGAAGCCGACTGGGCCCCCGACGACACCACCATGGCCGTCGTCCGCGACAGCCTCGGCACCGACCTGCTGGAATATCCCGTGAGGACGGCGCTGGTACGGTCGACCGGGTATCTCTCGGACCCGAGAGTCTCGCCCTCGGGAGATGCGGTCGCGTACTTCGAGCACCCGACGAAATACGACGACCGTGGCACCGCCGTGATCGTGGATCGCTCAGGTCACGCCGTAGCACGATCCCCCGAGTCCGCGGGTCTCGAGGGAATCGCCTGGCAGCCGGACGGCAGCGGCATCTTCTATTCCGGCGTCGGTACGGGGAGGAGTCAGTACCAGGTGCGCGCCTTGAGCCGATCGGGGCAGGACCGGCTGGTGCTTTCGGGTGCTGGCAACCTGATTGTCCAGGACGTCTCGCAGGCCGGTCGGCTGCTGGTGACGGAAGATCAGACGCCCTTCGTACTGGTCGGGCGAGGGCCGGGCGCATCGGGAGAGGCGACCTTCGGTGTCCGTGACTTGTCCAGTGCCGGGATCATCAGTCGAGACGGCCGGTACGTGACGTTTGCGGACCTGAGCGCGTTTGGGGGGGGCAATTACAAGGTGATGTGGCGCAAGACCGATGGCTCGCCCCCGGTCCCGCTCGGCGAAGGCGGGCCGGTGGCCGTTTCCGCCGACGATGGTCTCGTCCTGGCAATGGTGTTCTCCTCCCCGCCAAGAGTCATGCTCTACCCGACGGGCCCCGGCTCCGTTCAGCGTCTCGACTCGGGACAGTACCAGTCGCTCGCGACTTCCGGTGGGATCCGGGTCGCTGGGCGAGATACCACCGTCTTCTTCTGCGGGGCGGAGCCGAAGCAGGCGGGACGCTGCTACGTCGAAAAGCTTCCTGCCGGCTCCATCACCCCGGTCACACCCCTGGGAACAACTCAGGGTTGGCTCTCGCCCGACGGGAGCCGGGTGCTGGCCGCCGCGGACAGCTTCAGGATTTACCCGACCGATGGCGGCCCGTCGCAGCCTGCCCTCGGATTCCGGCCCGACGACCTCCCGATCCGGTGGAGCCCGGATGGGAATGAGGTCTGGGTCTGGGCCAACCAGTACGCGATCTCACCGTTGCACGTGGATCGGGTTGATCCGGTGACTGGAGCTCGCGCCTCGCTCGTGGACATCATACCGCGCGACCTGACCGATGTGCGGGCCGTCGGCTATCTCACCCTGGCCGACGACCCTCACAGCTACGCGTTTGTCGAGTACCCATACGTGTCGCGGCTCTTCACGGTGGAGGGAGTCCGGTGAGTGACGCTCTGCACACCGCGAGTGGACTCGCGGCTCGGGTGATGTCACTCAGGTGAGGGCCGGGCTGGAGCGACGAGAGCCATAATGGAGATGCGATGACCATCGACACCCTCAAGACCGCACTCGCCGACCGCTACCTCATCGAGCGGGAGCTCGGTCAGGGCGGCATGGCCACCGTCTACCTGGCGGAGGACATCAAGCACCGGCGCAAGGTCGCGATCAAGGTCCTCAAGCCGGAGCTGGCGGCAGTGTTGGGCGCCGAGCGTTTCGTCCAGGAGATCACGACCACCGCCGCACTGCAGCACCCGCACATCCTGCCGCTGTTTGATTCCGGAAAGGTCGTGGGTCAATGGTCAATGCCTGATGGAGATGATCCATCGACCAACGACCATCGACCATCGACCCTGCTCTTCTATGTCATGCCCTTCATCGAGGGCGAGACGCTCCGCACCAGACTCGACCGCGAGACCCAGCTCGGCGTCGACGAGGCGGTCCGGATCACCCGCGAGGTGGCCGACGCCCTCGACTACGCCCACCGCCACGGGGTGGTGCATCGCGACATCAAGCCCGAGAACATCCTGCTCCACGACGGCCGGCCGATGGTCGCCGACTTCGGGATCGCCCTGGCGGTGAGTGCCGCCGCGGGCGGCCGGATGACCGAGACCGGCCTCTCGCTCGGCACCCCGCACTACATGTCCCCCGAGCAGGCCACCGCCGACAAGGAGATCACCGGCCGGAGCGACATCTACTCGCTGGCGAGCGTCTGCTACGAGATGCTCACCGGCAACCCGCCCCACACCGGCTCCTCGGCCCAGCAGATCATCATGAAGATCGTCGCCGAGGAGGCCCAGCCGGTCACCAAGTACCGCAAGAGCGTGCCGGCCAATGTCGCGGCCGCGGTGGCCAAGGGGCTCGAGAAGCTCCCCGCCGACCGCTTCGCCACGGCGAAGGAGTTCGCCGACGCGCTGGCCGATCCGGGATTCACGACCGCGACGACCAGCGCCACGGGCTTCGGCGCCATCGCACCCGGCACCAGCCGACGGGCAGTTGCGGTGCTGGGGCTCGCCCTGATCGCCGCACTCGGCTTCGCCGGGATGCAGTGGCGCGCGGCGCACCGCGACATCCCCCGGCCGATGATCCGGTTCGCGATGCCCCGACCGGCCTCGATCCTGGTCAATAACGCCGGGGCGGGAACCAATGTGGCGGTCTCGCCGGCTGGCCAGACCATCGCCTACTCGGTGATCGATCGCGACGGCACGGTGCGCCTCGCGGTTCGCCCGATCGGCGACGCCGACGCCCGGATTCTGGCCGGCACCGATGGCGCCCAGCAGCCGGGCTTCTCGCCCGACGGCAAATCGGTCGCCTATCTCGTCAGCAATGTGGTCTGGCGCGTGGACCTCGCCGGCGGCGCCCCGATCATGGTCGGCACCGTCAGTGCCGGAACGATCGGGCTCAGTTGGGCCCCCAATGGCAGCATCCTGACCGCCGCGACGCCCGGCATCTTGGCGCTGCCCGAGGCCGGTGGCCCCGTGCGGCTGCTCACGGCACCCGACACGGCGAATGGCGATGTCTTCTTCGAGCAGCCGCGCGCCCTCCCCGATGGTGACCACGTCCTCTTTGGGATCCAGCCAACGGGTGGGGTGACTCAGGTCACCCTCGGCATCCTCTCGCTCAAGACCAATGAGATCAAGCGGGTCGATCTCCCGATCCGTGACCCCATCGGCATGATCGACGACGCACTGGTGTTCGTGACACCGGCCGGCGCCCTCTCGGCGGTGCGACTCGACGTTGCCAAGGGTACGCTGACGTCCAATCCCGTGCCGCTCGGTGCCGAGGTGCTGACCAGTGTCGCCGGGGCGAGCGAGGCGGCGATGTCGCCGAGCGGCACCCTGGTCTACCAGCAGGCAAACACCGCCGCCTGGCTCGGTTGGGTCAATCTGCAGGGTCGGTTCGCGCCGATTCTCCCCGATTCCCAGCCCTACACCTTCCCGCGGCTCTCGCCCGACGGGCGCCGCATTGCCATGGCGATCGGTGGCGGCGGCCGCTCCGACATCTGGCTCTACGACATCGCCTCCGCCACACCGACGCGGCTCACCAACACCGAGGCGCTCAATGACCGTCCGGAGTGGAGCCCCGATGGACGGCGGGTGCTGTTCCGTTCGACGCGAGGGTCGCGGACCGGGATCTGGTGGCAGCCGGTGGACATGAGCAGCGCCGCCACGCCACTCCAGGCCGACGACCGGCACCAGTACTACGAGGGCGTCATCTCGCCCGACGGCACGACGCTGGCCTACCAGGTCGATGACGGCGGCGAGCAGCAGGCCGACGTCGAGGTCCGCGCGCTCACCGGCGACACGACCGCGCGACCGTTCGCCGCATCCCAGTTCATCGAGGCTCAGCCGCGCTTCTCGCCCGACGGCAAGTGGATCGCCTTTGTGAGCGACGCCTCGGGCGTCGACCAGGTCTTCGTGCAGCCATTCCCCGGTCCCGGTGCGCGGGTGCAGGTCTCGACGGGTCGCGGCTCCGAGCCGGTCTGGTCGCGCGACGGCCGCCGGATCTTCTATCGCGACGGCCGCAACCTCATGGCGGCAAGCGTGGCCACCACCACGGGCTTCACCGTCACCGGCCGCACCCCGCTTTTCGCCGACGAGTTCATGTTCGCGCAGGCCCCGCACGCCAACTACGATGTGGCACCCGATGGCTCCCGCTTCCTGATGGTCAAGAGCGCCGAGATTCCGCAACTGCAGGTGGTCTACGGCTTCGCGGACGAGGTGCGGGCGCGGATCCGGAGTGCGGAGACCGCACCCTGAGGGCCCCTCTCGCGGATCCCGGGATTGGGAGGTACACTGGGCCAACCCAGCGCCCAGGAGAGATTCATGCGTTCATCATCGCGGGCCGGCATCGCCGGCTTGACGTTCGCCCTGCTCGTCCTCGCCGGCTGCAGCTCGCCGGCCGGCCCATCGGGCAACACCGGCCAGCCGACCCAGACCAACATTGCCGGTGTCTGGCTCTTCAAGGTGAACGTCACGGCAGCCAACGGGGCCTGTGCCGGCGAATCGGGACTCTCGACCGAGACGATCACCATCACCCAGACCGGTTCCGCGTTCCCGTACGCCGTGGCAGCCAGCGGCTGGATCGGCCAGCCGACGAGCACCATCAGTGGGTCGCTCACCGCCACGGGGATGGTCCTGAGCGGCTCCTATCCGGAGGATGGCGGTACCACCACCACGACGCATACCCTGACCCGGACCTCGCTCACCACGTTCACCGGCACCGAGGCATGGAGCTGGACCGACGGCAACGGCGTCTGCCCCAACGGTGCCGCCACAGTCACCGCAACCTGGAAGTAGCCCGAGCGGCGGGGGAGTGACCATCGCCAGACTCAAGGGAACTCCCTCGACTCGCCTCCTCACGGCAACCAGCACATGAGTCTCGACTTGCTCGGGGGAGCCCCTTCGACTCCGCCCGCGAAGGCCATTGCGTAATTGACTAGTCAGACCAGACCTGATATTTATCCGGCATGCCAGACGAATACTCCATCTACGACGCCAAGGCGAAGCTCTCGGCCCTCGTCCGCCAGGTCCGCGAGGGCCGGAGTGTGGTCATCACCGTCCACGGTGAGCCGGTGGCAGAACTCCGGCCGTACCGGAAGCCGGACCGCCCCCAGACCTTCGCCGAGCGGATCGCCGAGCTGACGGCCAGCGGGGAGCTCATTCCGGCCTCGCGGAAGCCGAACGACCCACGTGTCTTCCGACCTGGATCGCCGAGGCCGGGGGCGCTGAAGCGTTTCCTGGAAGACCGATAGTGGCCGCTGCCTACGTCGACAGCTCCGTCATCACCGCGATCGCGTTTTCGGAGCACGCTCATTCGGAACTCTCGGCTCAGCTGGCGCGATTCGACCAACTCTTCTCGGCTCCCCTGCTCGAAGCCGAGGTGCGCTCCGCAGCGATGCGAGAGAGTGCCGAAGTCGATGCGGAGTGGTTTACTGCGCTGACGTGGGTGCTCCCGGAACGCTCACTCACTCCGGAAATTGTCCGCGTACTCGAAGCAGGCTATATCCGTGGGGCCGACTGCTGGCATCTCGCCACGGCACTGAGCATCGTTCCAGATCCCGCCGAAGTGACCTTCCTCACCCTCGACCTGCGCCAGCGAGAGATTGCAACGGCCCTCGGCTTCACCACATGAGGAATTGATGACCCTGGACCGCCTCGCCACCGCCCTGAGCGACCGTTACCGCATCGAGCGCGAGCTCGGTGCCGGCGGCATGGCCACGGTCTACCTCGCCCACGACCTCAAGCACGACCGCCAGGTCGCCATCAAGGTCCTCCGCCCCGAACTCGCCGCCGTGATCGGCGCCGACCGGTTCCTGTCGGAGATCAAGACCACCGCCAACCTGCAGCATCCCCATATCCTCCCCCTGTTCGACTCGGGAAAGGTGACGGGTCGATGGTCGATGGTCGAAGGCGAGGATCCATCGACGATCGACCATCAGCCATCGACCCACGTCTTCTACGTCATGCCCTTCATCGACGGCGAGTCGCTCCGCGACCGCCTCGACCGCGAGACCCAGCTGCCGATCGCCGACGCGGTGCGGATCACCACCGAGGTGGCCAGCGCGCTCGACTACGCCCATCGCCACGGCGTGATCCACCGCGACATCAAGCCCGAGAACATCCTGCTGCACGACGGCCGTGCCCTGGTCGCCGACTTCGGCATCGCCCTGGCGGCGAGCAAGTCGGAGGGCGGCACCCGGATGACCGAGACCGGCATGAGTCTCGGCACGCCGCACTACATGAGTCCCGAGCAGGCGATGGGCGAGCGCAACCTCGACGCCCGCACCGACATCTACGCCCTCGGCTGCGTCTGCTACGAGATGCTCACCGGCGACCCACCGTTCGACGGCTCCTCCGCACAGGCGATCGTCGCCAAGGTGATGACCGAGAAGCCGGCGCCGCCCTCGCGGGCGCGCGACACGGTGTCCGAGGCGGTCGAGGACGCGGTGCTCACCGCCCTCGCCAAGCTGCCGGCCGATCGCTTCGCCACCGCTGCCGAATTCGCGGCAGCACTGGAAGGGAACGGCACCGGCACGCGTCGCCTCACCGGCGCCAGGCGCGCCGCGCGCACCGACCGCCGTGCCCTGCTGGCGTTGGGCATCCTCGCAGCCGTGCTGGCGGTGGTCGCGATCGTGGGCTGGACCCGAACGGGATCCCGAGGTGCGGGCACCGACGAACCCCTGGCCTACCAGATCCATCTCACCCCGTCGGAATCGGACGTCGGCTTCGTCGGGACGCAGCTCGCCATGAGCGACGACGCCAGCCTGATCGTGTACAGCGACACCGTGGGCGGCACGCGGCAGCTCTGGCTCAAGGCGCGCGCTGACGCCGGGGCACGACCGATTCCCGGCACGCAGGGAGGATCGGGCCCCGGGATCTCGCCCGATGGACGCTCCGTCGCCTTCACGGTCGGCCACCAGCTACGACGGATCCCCCTCGCCGGTGGTGCCTCCAGGCTCCTCTCGGATTCGGCCGAACTCGGCCCGGTCTCCATCCGGAGCGCCTGGCTCGAGAACGGCACCATCGTCTTTCTGGGCGGATCGAGCAGCATCCTCTACGCCGTAGCGGACACCGGCGGAGTGGCTCGCCGCATCGCCACGGCGGACCAACTGCTGGGCTGGGCCGCCTCCGTCGCGCCCGTACCGGGCCAGGATGCCATCGTCGTCTCGGCCTGCGACATCGGCGGCTGTGCCACCCCGGTCATCTCCCTGATCGGACTCGATTCGCTCACCCGACGCCGGATCATCCCCGGCTCGGCGGGCGCGTGGCCACTGCGCGGCAATCGCATCCTCAACCTTCTCCCCGATGGCACCCTCTACCTCGCCAGCTTCGACGCGACGTCGGGGACGATCGGCGAAGGGACGCTCGTCGCCCGCGGCATCGCAGTAACGGCACTCGGCCCGGAAGTGAGCATCGGCATCGACGGCGTGATGGTCACGGGAGTCGGCGGTGGGGAGACCTTCACCAGCAGGACGCAACTCGTGGCGGTAGGGTTCGATGGGAGCACCCGAGTGGTCGATTCCTCCTGGACCGGCGCCTTCGCCAACAACAGCCGGATCGAGCTCTCCCCGGACGGACACCGCCTGCTCCTCTCCCAGGTCGAGGGTGACGGCATCTCCTACGCACTGTACACCAAGCCGTATCCCGACGGGCCGGCCACCCTGTTCAACATGATGGGGACGCAGAGTTCTCGCGCCGTGTGGTCGCCCGATGGCCGGCGGCTCGCCTGGGTCTCGGTCGACTCGACCAGCCATGCCGCGGTCTGGCAGCAGGCCGCCGACGGCTCGGGCAGCCCGTCGATCCTCGTCGACGAGCCGCGTGGCGTCTACGAGGTCAATTTCGGCCCCGACGGACAGTGGCTGCTCTACCGCACCGACGACGTGGCCGTCGGCAACGGTGACATCTACGCCCGCCGCATCAGCGGCGACACCACCACGATCCCGATCGCCACCACCGAGGCCGAGGAAACGTCGCCGACGGTGTCACCGGATGGACACTGGGTGGCCTACGCCGAGAAGATCGGCGCCGCAAAGGAGATCATCGTGCGGCCGTTCCCGAATGTCGGCGACGGTCGCGTCCAGGTGTCGAACGGCGGTGGCCAGGAGCCACTCTGGAGTCGCGACGGCCGGACGCTCTACTACCGGGAGGCAAGGCAGGGGCAGATCATCGCCGCCACGATGGACGCCAATGGCGGCTTTCCGGCCAGCGGGCAGTCGGTCGTCTGGCAGGGCGCACCCGACGAATACTGGCAGAACGATGACACCCGCCAGTACGTCCTCACCCCCGACGGCAAGGGGTTCCTGCTGATGCGGCGCATCCGTGCCGCGGGAGGGGAAACGCAGATGCACCTCGTCCTCCGGGAACACTTCCTCCCGGAGGACTGAGCACCTCCACCTATCGCGGCCACACCTGGTTGCTGCGGTCGATGTCGGGGAAGTCGCCCGCCGCATCGATCTCCACCCTCGTGACCGGCGACCTCGAGCCACCACCGTGGCGGTCGCGCGCCGCGAGCCACCCAGCCACACCTTCACGGGCAACTCGATGTTCTCCACCGAACCGTCGGCATGGGTGACCCGAAGCCGCACCGGCATCGGCGCCAGGCCCCGATCCTCCACCGTGATCGTGGTCGAGTCGCCCGCGTGGCCACGCTCGGCGATCGCCTGATCGAGCGGCCAGCCGTGATAGAACCAGGTCTGCCAGAACCACGACAGGTCCTTCCCCGCCGCGCGGTTCATCGCATTGAAGAAGTCGTACGGCTCCGGATGTCGGTCGGTCCACGCGTGGCCGTAGGCAACCAGCGCATCGTGGAAGCGGTCCGGTCCCATGATGCTCCGGAGTGCCACCAGCACCTGCGCCGTCTTGTTGTAGTTGAGCATGTAGCGATCCTGCGGATAGCTCATCGCCATTGACCATCAGCGAGTTGTCGGCGCCGGCACGCGCGAAGAGCAGGTACTGCTGCCGCTGCCCCTCTTCGGAGTCGTTGGGGCGGCCGCCGCTGCGCGGTGCGCCGTAGATCAACTTCATTCCCTGCGCCACGTCGTACTGGGTGAGTCCCTCGTCCATCCACGACATGCCGAGTCTCGTTGGAGCCCACCATCATCGGGAACCACATGTGCCCGGTCTCGTGCATCAGGTCGCCGGCGAGCGACAGCGTGTCGGCCCACGGCTGCATCACCGTCATCATCGGATACTCCATCCCGCCACCGGTGAGGATCCCTTCCACCGAGCTCATGGTGGGCCACGGATATGGCCAGAGCGTGGTCGACAGTGCCTCGATCGCGTCGCGGGTGAACCGCGCCCCGCCCAGGTTCCATGCCGCCGCGCGGTCGGTGAGCCGGAAGAACGAGTGGATGTCGACCGTGTCGGGCGCCGTTCCGGCGTGTTTGACCAGTGCCCGGGTCGCGTCCCACGCCTGCTCGTTGCTGGCGCCCCACGCGAAGTCGCGCACGTCGGGGGCGCGAAAGTGCCAGGTGCTGGTGGCGCCGGTCCGCCGGAACACCGGTGCAGGATCGCGGCCGGGCTGCGAACATCCGGATCACCCGGCCGCTCATGCGCGCCGCGCGAAGTGAGTCGCGCGCGGCCGGCGTGAGCACCTCCTCCGGATTCGCCAGGCTCCCGGTCGCGCCCACCGTCCAGCCATACGGCACCGTGAGCCGCACATCGTAGTCGGCCGGGTCCATGTAGAACTCGGCGCCGCTCAGGTAGGGATCGGTCACCCAGCCGCTCACGTCGTCGTAGACCGCGACCTGCGGATACCAGTAGCCCATGAAGAAGACATTGCCTTCGCGTCCCTCACGACCGTCCGACGGCGTCGGCGCCGGCGCATACGACCACGCGAATGACAGTGACACGCTGTCGCCCGGAAGGAGCGGCGCCGCCAGCGGCAGCCGCATCACTGTGCCCTGCACCAGATAGGTCCCGGCCATCGCGCGACCGCGTCGTCGTCCGGTGGTCGTGTCAGGAGGCGAGTAGTCCTGACCGTTCACGGCCACCTGGGTGAGCGTCACCCCACCGGTGATCGGCGCCGGGTCGCGGCGAGGCGATCCCGGAGCGAACACATTCTGGCGCAGATACACGAAGACCGTGCCCAGCGTGTCGGGCGAATGGTTCAGGTAGGTCACCTGCTCGCTGCCGCTCACCCGCCCCGCGACCGGATCGAGTGCCGCATCGATCGAGTAGCGCGCGTGCTGGACCCAGTTGCGCGGGCCCGGGTGCGCCCGTCCTGGTGCGGGTTCCCGACTCGACCGCCCGGGTGAACCCGGGCGACTCGAAGATCGGCCCCGGGATCGGCCGCGGCGTGGTCGCGGTCGGCGCTCCACCGTCGGCGCGGCGACGGTCTGGGCCTGGAGCGGCGCGAGGAACAGGGCTGGGGCGAGGAGCACCACGGACAGGCGGGCATGCATGGGGACCTCCGGAACTGCGGCGGGGGATCGGGGGAGCACCGAAGAATAGCTTGGCGATACTGGCTGTTGTGAGACAAAGCCCGTATCCTGATGGGATCCCGCCAGAACATCCCCAGGCCCCCATGGGCAATCGAGGAGCGTCAGTGAGTCTCGAGCGGCTCCAGGCTGCGCTGTCCGACCGCTACACCATCGAGCGTGAACTCGGGGCCGGTGGCATGGCCACGGTGTACCTGGCCGAGGACCTCAAGCATCATCGCCAGGTGGCGATCAAGGTATTGCGGGAGGATCTCGCCGCCTCGATGGGATCGACCCGCTTCCTGCGCGAGATCGAGATCGCCGCCCGGCTCCAGCACCCCAACATCCTTCCGCTACTCGACTCCGGCGCCGCCGACGGATTCCTGTTCTACGTGATGCCGTATGTGCCGGGGCAGTCGCTCCGCGAGCGACTGGCGCGCGAGGGGGAGCTGCCGGTGCATGAGGCGGTGCGCCTCCTCGTGGAGGTGACCGATGCCCTCGCCCAGGCCCACCAGATGGGGGTCGTCCATCGCGACGTGAAGCCGGACAACATCATGATGTCGGGGCGCCACGCGCTGGTGACCGACTTCGGGGTTGCAAAGGCAATCTCGGAGGCCACCGGCCGGAACACGATCACGACCCTCGGCGTGGCCGTTGGCACGCCGACGTACATGTCGCCCGAACAGGCTTCGGCCGATCCGCACGTCGACCATCGCTCCGACATCTATTCGGTCGGCGTGGTGGCCTACGAGATGCTGACCGGACGGCCACCGTTCGTGGCCGCGACGCCGCAGCAGGTGCTCGCGGCACATGTGACCGAGGCCCCCGAGCCGGTGGCACGACGGCGGAGCGCGATCCCGCGACCGCTCGAGCAGATCGTGATGCGTTGTCTCGCCAAGCGCCCAGCCGATCGGTTCCAGACCGCCGAGGAACTCCTCCATCTGCTCGAGGGACAGGCCACGCCCAGCACCGGCATCACGCCGACCGATACGCAACCAATCCAGGGATGGCGATCGGCTGGCGGAGGCCGGCGCTGGCTGGTGCCGGTCCTTGCTGCCGTGGCGGTGATCGCGGCGGCCGGGCTCGGCTGGGTCGCGTTGCGGCAGCCCAAGGCCACCGTGTTCGTCAATGCGCCCCGCCGTCAGGTGACGGTCTCCGGGACAGCCGAGGGGGCGGTGGCGCTTTCCCCCGACGGACAGCGGATTGCCTATGCCAACCGCGAGTGTGGTGCGGATGCGCGCTGCACGTACGCCCTCGTGGTGCAGGACGTCGAGGGCTCCGGCACGCTGCGAACCGTCGGGGACCTCAAGGCGGTCTACGAGGTGGCGTGGACCGGCGACGGCCGCAACCTGCTCTTCGTCGGCCTGCCCGCGGTCGGTTCGATCGGCTACTACCTGGTCCCCGCGCTGGGCGGCGCGGCTCCGCGATTGATCCCCGGTGCCGCGGTGGCTTCGATCGGCGACGGTGACTCGCTGCTGATCGCCAATGAGTTGGCACCCGGGCGGATCTCATTCCGGGCCATGACATCCATCGATCCGAGCCGGGGCGATTCCATCGTCATTGAACGACCGGGAGCCTCGGCCTTCAGCTGGCGTTCATCGCCCGATGGTCAGTGGATCGTGATCGGCACCGATGCTCCCGATGGGAAAGCGCGGCAGATCGTCGTATTCGATCGCCGCGGGATCGCCCGGGACTCCATGCCAGTTTCCCGAGGAGTGCGACTCGCCGGGTTTCGGGGTCCACGTGAGATCGTGATTGGAACCGCCGATGCCGGTGGCAACGGACTCGTCACCGTCTCCGCGCACCTGCTCAGCGATGCCGGCAGGTTCAGCGGGTCCTCACAGGAGATCCTGTCGGCGGTACCCATGGAGCTCGCCACCGTCTCGGCGGGGGGGATCGCCTACCTGGCGGGGACCCATCAATCGAACGCGGTGGCCGTCTCCCGGCGAAACATTGCCGACGCCGGGGTGGTGGCGCGAGAGGTGGCCACCGCGACCGGGCAGCTCTCGGTGCTGATGGGCAGCGACGGAGCCTCGGTGATCTTGATGCGCACGCTCACGTCGTCCCCTGGTACGCCGGTGATGCAGTTTGCCGTGCAGCCCTTCGCCGGCGGACCCGAACGGAGCCTCGGCCCCGGCGTCGCCAACGTGACGGATCGTTCGCGCACCGTCGACGGGTCGGCCATGGTCCTGCTGCACCGCGACGGAGCGAACATCCGGATCTCCTCGCTCGAGCTGGCCAGCGGTAGCCTGCGTCCCCAGGGCACCTTCCCCGACAGCGCCGCCATTGGTGGCCTCGAGGTGATGGCCGATGGCGGAATCGTCTGGCAGTTCGCCGATGCACCGACGTCGCTGGCGATCCGTTCGCCGGCCGGCGAAATACGGACGGTACACCTGCCACCAATCCGGGTCATCCAGATCGAGGATTCACCATGGGGATACGGCCTGATCGGGTGGGGCTTCAACTACCCGGTGGCCGACTCGGTGGTGGTCTTCCGTGTCCCGCCCGGCGCCGACGAGGGTACGGCCGTCCTCCGCACCGTCTTCGACTACGTTCCGGGCCTGCACTGGATGCGCGACGGCTCGGTCGAGTTGGTCATCGCCGAGACCGTCGCCTCGGCGGGATTCTATCGACTCGATCCGACCACCGGTTCCTTGCAACGGGGGAGCGACTTCCCGATCCCCTTCCCCGCCGGGGTGTCGTTCTCCAACGACGGCCTCCGCATGGCCGTGCGCACCAGCGTCCCGACCCTCGACGTCTGGGTCGCGCGATGGTGAGCCGCCACGAGGAGGGAGCGTGAGCCTCGACCGCCTCGCCGCCGCCCCGCTTCTGATTCGCTCAGGGCATGCTTCGGCTCGCTTCCTCGCAGGGGCGAGCGGATGAGTCTGGGCTCGCGCAGGGCAAGCCTCGCCGACCGCTATCGCATCGAGCGCGAACTCGGCGCCGGCGGCATGGCAACGGTGTACCTCGCCGAGGATCTCAAGCACGACCGCAAGGTCGCGATCAAGCTCCTTCGCCCCGAACTCGGGGCGGTGATCGGCGCCGAGCGCTTCCTCAAGGAGATCAAGACCACCGCCAACCTGCAGCACCCGCACATCCTGGGGCTGATCGATTCGGGCGATGCCGGCGGACTGCTCTGGTATGCGATGCCGTTCGTGGAAGGCGAGTCGCTCCGCGACCGGCTGCAACGCGAGAAGCAGCTGCCGATCGGCGATGCGGTGCGCATCGCAACCGAGGTCGCCGGCGCGCTCGACTACGCCCATCGCCACGGCGTGATCCACCGCGACATCAAGCCGGAGAACATCCTGCTGCATGATGGCTCCGCGCTGGTGGCCGACTTCGGCATTGCGCTCGCCGCGAGCACCGCCGGCACCCGCATGACCGAGACGGGGATGTCGCTCGGCACGCCGCACTACATGAGCCCCGAACAGGCAATGGGCGAGCGCGAGATCACCGCGCGCAGCGATGTCTACGCCATCGGCTGCATCACCTACGAGATGCTCACCGGCGATCCGCCGTTCACCGGTAGTACTGCCCAGGCGATCGTCGCCAAGGTCGTGACCGAGACGCCGCATTCGCTCACCGCCCAGCGTCACACCATTCCACCCCACGTTGAGGCGGCCGTCCTCACGGCGCTGGAGAAGCTGCCGGCCGACCGCTTCGCCACCGCGGCCGAATTCGCGGCTGCGCTCAAGGAGGCCGGGACGACAGGGACACCCCGGCGGAGCACCGCGCGAATGCGCGCCCCGTCCGGGACGCCCCGCCTGGTGCGCACACTCGGCGCCCTCCTGGTGGTCACGGTTGGTGCGGCGCTGTGGGGCTGGCTCAGGCCAACATCGCACCCGGATGTCAGCCGGCAACGCGTGCTCCTGTGGGAGAAGCCCTTCCCCGACTTCCTCAACCCGAGCGTGCGGGCCGAGAATCGGGTCGCGCTCGCCCCGGATGGGTCAGCAATCGTGTTCTCGGACTCCGTGGACGGCGACACAAGGCTGTTCATCAAGCGGCGTGGCGAGGCTCGGCCGGTTCCGCTCGAAGGCACCGTGGGCGCCGCCGGTCCGTTCTTCTCGCCGGACGGGGCATGGATCGGCTTCCAGGGCCACGGTGGCACGATCCGCAAGATTCCCGCGGCCGGAGGTGGTGCGATCGACCTGGTCGCGTCGTCGAGCGAGTTGTACGCGATCGGTACATGGCTCGACGATGGCCGGGTTGTCTTCGTGGACAAGTCCAACGGCCTGTCCCAGGTCGAGGGATCGGGAGGTCCGGCCACGGCGTTCCTCGCCCCAGATTCCCTTCACCGCGCGGACCCCACCTCGTTGTCCCCGCTCCCCCACAGTCGCGGGGTGCTGTTCACCGGCTGTCCGGGCAACTGTGCCAGCGGATCGGCCGTCTATGCCTACGATATCAAGACCGATACCACACTCCTGCTCGTGGAGAACGCCACCGGAGGCTGGTACGCACCGACGGGGCATTTACTGTACACGAGCCGGAATGGGGGGCTGTTCGCCGTGCAGTTTGACCTGGCGCGAATGAGGGTCACGTCCGGTCCGGTGTCGATCGCCGAGGGCGTGGCGCCGGGAGGCTTGGCGATGTCCGCTTCCGGAGACGCCGTCCTGAGTTTCGGGACGGAGGACCACGGCAACTCCATGCTGGTCTGGGTCACGCGGGACGGACGCGAAGTGCCGGTCGATTCCACCTGGAAGGCGGCTTTCGAGTATCCTGCGGTCTCCCCGGACGGCAACACCATCGCCGTCAGCATTCGCGAAGACCAGACCCGGCTCTGGGTGCGACGTGCCGACGGGTCACGCATCCGCATCTCGAATGGCGACCGTGGCAGCTGGCGGCCCGCCTGGCGGCCCGATGGACGATCATTCGCCTTCGCAACGACCGGCGGATCCATCACGGAGAACCGGTCGAAC
This sequence comes from uncultured Gemmatimonadales bacterium, assembly GCA_963847895.1. Taxonomy (GTDB): domain Bacteria; phylum Gemmatimonadota; class Gemmatimonadetes; order Gemmatimonadales; family GWC2-71-9; genus Palsa-1233. The sequence goes on along the minus strand of CAWKBO010000007.1, from coordinate 17,248 downwards.
GACCTGTTCGAGAGCGCGCTCGACGGCACCGCACCCCCAACGCTCCTGCTCGACATCAAGAACAATCTGTGGGAGGTCGAATTCAGCCGCGATGGACAGTGGATGGTCGTGCGATCAGATGAGGGCACCTCCTTTGGCACCTTCCTCGCGCAACGGACCCACGGCGACACCACGCTGGTGCAGATCTCTGCGGGCAAGGACTTCAACAGCCAGCTTGCCCTGTCTCCCGACAGCCGCTGGCTGGCCTACACGGCCGGCCTCTCGGACAATGCCGAGGTGTTCGTGGCGTCGTTTCCCGACATGAGCGTCAGGTATCCCGTGTCGCTGAAGGGCGGCACGGAACCCCGGTGGTCGCGAGACGGTCGCGAGCTCTTCTACAAGAGTCGCGGGAAGATGATGGCGATGCCGGTGGCGCCTGGTGCCGGGTTCGCCCCCGGGACACCCCGAGTGCTGTTCCCCGTGGGCACCTACGCTGCGGCGATCAATCACCAGCAGTACGACGTGAGCCCGGATGGCCAGCGTTTTCTCGTGATTCGCCGCCCCGAGCATCGCGCAGTGCAGGAAGCGCTGCTGGTGCAGGGCTTTGTCCGTGATCTCGCGGAGCGGATGAAGTGATGACAACGGCCCTCGACCGCCTCACCGCCGCCCCCCTTCGGCTACGCTCAGGGCATGCTTCGGCTCGCTTCCTCGCAGGGGCGAGCGTATGAGTCTGGACTCACTCAGGGCAAGCCTCGTCGACCGCTACCGCATCGAGGGCGAGCTCGGTCAGGGCGGCATGGCGAGAGAGCTCGCGGCCGAGGGCGGGGACTCCGTCTTTAACAACGAGTACGCGACGAGCCTCCTCTCCCGCCGGCATCACCGCGGCATGACCCCTCGACGTTGCTCGGGGCAGGCGGCCGCGGCTGGGGCTCCGTCGTTCCGCCCTCCACCCCTACCCTCCACCCTCCGTCCTCCGTCCTCCGTCGTTCCGACCTCCGCAATATCTTCCCCCATGCCCATCACCCCCCACCACATCCGCTACTTCCCCTCGCCGGCCGCCTTCCGGAAGTGGCTCACGGCCAATCACGCCAAGGCCGACGAACTCTGGGTCGGCTTCCACAAGAAGCACACCGACAAGCCCTCGCTCACCTGGCCCGAGTCGGTCGATCAGGCACTCTGCTTCGGCTGGATCGACGGCCAGCGGCGCCGGATCGACGACGACCGCTACACCATCCGCTTCACCCCGCGCCGCAAGGGAAGTATCTGGAGCGCCGTCAACGTGAAGCGGATCAAGGAGCTGAGCAAGGAGGGGCTCGTCGAGCCGGCCGGCATGGTGGCATTCGAGGCTCGCAAGGAAAACAAGACGGCGATCTACTCCTATGAGAAGCGCCCAGAAGTCCTGCCGGCGCCCTTCGAGAAGACGTTCCGCCGGAACCGGAAGGCCTGGGACTACTTCGAGAAGCAGCCACCATCGTATCGCCGGGCGGTGATCAACTGGGTCGTCTCCGCCAAGCGGGAGGCAACCCGCGAACGACGCCTCGCGCAACTGATCGCCGACTGCGCCGCCGGCGAGTGGATCAAGCAGATGCGCTGGGGCAAGAGATGAGCGGTACGGGCATCACCGCGGCCTGACCCCTCGACGATGCTCGGCTGCGGCCGCGGCTGGGGCTCCGTTCTCCGTCCTCCGTCCTCCGTCCTCGATATCTTTCCCGCATGACCAATCCGCTCGAAGCCGCCACCGATCGGCTGCTCCGCCCGCTCCACCACTTCCTGAACCTGCAGGCCAGTGGTGGACTGCTGCTGATGGGCGCCTCGGTGCTGGCCATGGTGGTCGCCAACTCGCCGCTCCGCGAGGGCTACGAGGCGTTCCTCGCCCTCCCCTTCAGCATCCGCCTCGGCGAGGCCGGCCTCACCAAGCCGTTGATCCTCTGGATCAACGACGGCCTGATGGGCGTCTTCTTCCTTTTGATCGGCCTGGAGCTCAAGCGCGAGGTGCTCGCCGGTCACCTCTCGACGGTGCGCCAGGCGGCGCTGCCGGCCTTCGCGGCACTGGGCGGCATGCTCGCACCGGCGGCGATCTTCGCCCTGCTCAACCACGGCGATCCCACCGCCATCAGCGGCTGGGCGATCCCCGCCGCCACCGACATCGCCTTCGCCCTCGGTGTGCTGGCGCTGCTGGGTCCCAGGGTGCCGTCGGCGCTCAAGGCGTTCCTCCTGAGCGTGGCCATCTTCGACGACCTCGGCGTGATCATCGTGATCGCCCTCTTCTACACCTCGCACCTCTCCGTGCTGGCGCTCGGCATCGCGGCGGCCGTGGTGGGCATCATGTGGTTGCTCAACCGCGCCAACGTGATGAGCGCCACGCCGTACATGATCCTGGGGGCCGTGCTCTGGGTGGCGGTGCTCAAGTCGGGCGTCCACGCCACCCTCGCCGGGGTCCTGGTGGCGCTCTGCATCCCGTTCCGCACACCAGATCGCGAGGGGTCGCCGCTCGAGGACCTCGAGCACGCCCTCCACCCGTGGGTCGCCTACGCCATCCTGCCGCTGTTCGCCTTCGCCAACGCCGGGGTGCCACTCGCGGGGTTCACGATCGGGGACATCACCCACCCGGTGCCGCTGGGCGTGATCGGAGGATTGGTGATCGGCAAGCCGGTGGGGATCCTGCTCTTTGCCGTGATCGCCGTGAAGCTGGGCCTCGCGGCACTCCCCGACGAGATCGACTGGAGTCATCTGCGACCCGCCGCAGTGCTCTGCGGCATCGGCTTCACCATGTCGCTCTTCATCGCGTCGCTCGCCTTCGAGGACGGCAGCGCCCAGTGGATCGGCCTCGAGCGACTCGGCATCCTGCTCGGCTCGCTTATCTCGGGAACGGTTGGCTACGTGCTGCTCCGGCGGCGGTTGGCAGCGGCCTGAGATCGCGGCGAAGTCAGGACTTGGGGGAACAGCCGCCGCACCGCGTCGTGGACCGCGGCAGCGCTCGATCAGCCGGGGAGCGCGATTGTCACCCCGAGCGTAGCGAGTGGCGAAGACTGCCCGAGCCGCCGCCCCCTCGCTGTGCCCGGGGTGAAGAAGGTCTACGGCACCGCCACCCCACGCCGCGCCAGCACCGCCGGATCCTCGCTTCTTGGGTCGAACGCACGCAACCGATATGACCACGTGTAGCTCGTGTCGCGGAGCCGGTACTGGTCGTGGGTCCACGATCCCCACGAATCGTCGCCGCCCACCCCCATCTGGTGCAGGTCGAGCGCCAGCCAGGTGAACGGGCCGGGCACGATGTCGCTCGTGTGCCGGTTGAGCGTCTGGTCGCGTTCGACATACCCCGCTCCCGGCGTCTCGAAGTCCTCCGGCATGTTGTGGTGCGCCTCGACCTCGAGCAGTGGCGCACCGACCGCCAGCAGTCCCACGCTGTCGCCGGTGATCGCCACCCAACGCACGTCGGTCTTGTTGCCGTTCTCCTGCGGCCGCACGTAGGGCACGTACTGGTCAGCAACCGTACCGCTGTAGCGTCCCACGAATGCCGCCGTCTTCCGATCCCAGTAGCTCTCCCACGGGCCGCGTCCGAACCAGGCCATCTGGTCGAAGCCGTCGGGAAGCACCAGGTTCACACCGAGTCGCGGCAGCTCGGGTGACGCGTCGGTGCGCGTGAAGCTGTTGTCGACCACGATGTCACCGGTACGGATCACCGTGTAGCTGGTCGTGAGCGTCGCGACCTCAGCCCCGCCGTCATCGTGCAGCACCTGGTCGAACCCGACCCGGACCATGTCCGGCGTGGGTTGCTCCACCCGTGGGGCCGACACCGTCATGCGCTCCGCGGCGTGCCGCCAGACCTCCGCCCGTCGCGGCAGGCCGTTGCCCCAGTCGTTGTCGGTCGCCGGCCGCCACAGGTTGGGCCCTGGGCCACGACGGATCACCTCGTGGCCCCGGTAATGGAGACTCGCGAGCGTGCCACGCCGAAGATCGAACCGCGCGACCATGTCGGCAGCGGTGACGGTGATGCCGGTGCTGTCCCGCATCAGCCTGACAGCCGGCGCCCCGGCGAGCGGACGCGTCATCGCCGGCTTCGACACCGGCAACGCGAACTGCTCCGTCGCCAGCGTGGTGCCCGCGGGCACCAGCCCGTGCGCGGTGCGCCGCACGACGCCCAAGTTCACGAAGTACTCGTGCCCCGGCTGCGGAGTGGGCAGCGTGTAGCCAAGCGACACCACCGCGCTGTCGCCGGGGGCCAGCCGGGGCTGCACCTCCCCTGAATCCACGGCGATGCCATCATCGGTGATCGTCCACCGCAGCGCGAAGTCGTCGAGCGAGGTGAAGAAGTACTCGTTCCGGAGCCGGACCATCCCCCTCGACAGGTCGACCGCCGAGAAGAGCACGTTCTGGTAGACGTGCTTTACCTCCCCGAGCCCCGGATGCGGCACCCGGTCCGGGCCCACCAGTCCATTGGCGAGGAAGCTGGCATCGCTCGGCGTCCCCGCCGGCCCGTAGTCGCCGCCATAGGCCCAGAACGGCCGCCCGCTCCACGAGGTGTCGGCCAGCCCCTGGTCCACCCAGTCCCAGATGAAGCCCCCCTGCAGCTTGGGGTACTTCCGGATCACGTCCCAGTAGTCCTTGAAGTTGCCGGTGCTGTTGCCCATCGCGTGGGCGTATTCGCACATGATCAACGGCCGGTCGCCGTCGCCCTCCGCATAGCGGATCAGCCACGGGATCCCCGGATACATCGGCACCCGCAGGTCGGAGTGCCGCCGGTAGCGGTCGGTCTCCCGCTCGTACTGCACCGGCCGCGAGCTGTCGCGCTGATGGATCCAGTCGTAGGTGGCGACGAAGTTCTCGCCATCGCCGGCCTCGTTGCCGAGCGACCAGATCACGATCGAGGGGTGGTTCTTGTCCCGCTCGACCATCCGCTCGGTGCGATCCACGTGCATCGTGAGCCACGCCGGCTTGTTGCCGAGCGTGTACTCGGGACTGTAGCCCATCCCGTGCGACTCGATATTCGCCTCGCCAACCACGTAAAGGCCGTACTCGTCGGTCAGCTCGTACATCCGCTCCGGCTCGGGGTAGTGCGAGAACCGGATCGCGTTGATGTTGTGCTGCTTCATCAGCGACAGGTCGCGCCGCATCATTGCCTCGTCGAGCACGTGACCGTTGAATGGGTCGTGCTCGTGGTAGTCGGTCCCCTTGATGAGCACCGGCTTGCCGTTGACGAGATACTGGCTGCCGCGCACCTCCGTGGTGCGGAAGCCGATCCGGTTCGATACCGACTCGATAACTGTGCCATTGGCACCCACCAGTGTGAGGGTCAGGGTGTAGAGGTTGGGCTGCTCCGCCGACCACGCCCGCACCCGAGGTACCGTCGCCTCGATGCGGAGCGCCGAGTCGCCGGACACTCGCCGCTCCAGTAGCACACGATCCCCATCCCACAGCTTCGCCACGACGGTGTACCCCCGCCCGTCGCCCGTCGCCTGTCGCGGGTCGCCTGTCGCTTCTTTCCTGTCGCCTGTCGCCTGTCGCCTGTCGCCTTGCAGCGCCACATCCACCGCCAGCCGCCCATCCCGATAGTCGTCGCTCAGGCCGGCATGCACAAAGAAGTCGCGAATGTGGTTTGCGGGCCGGCTGTAGAGATACACGTCACGGGTGATCCCACTCAGCCGCCAGAAATCCTGGTCCTCGAGGTAGCTCGCCGAGCTCCAGCGGTACACCTCGAGCGCGAGGGTATTCGTTCCCGTGTGCACATACTTGGTGACGTCAAACTCGGCCGGGTCCTTGCTCCCCTCGTTGTAGCCCACCATCTGGCCGTTGACCCAGAGGTAGTACGCCGAGCTCACCGCCCCGAAGCGGAGCACCACGTCGCGTCCGTTCCAGTCGGCCGGCACCGTGAACGTGTGCCGGTACGACCCGACCGGGTTGTTGTTGGCCGGGAGTTCGGGCGGCGTGGGGCGACCGTCTGGGTGGAAGGGGTACTTGATGTTGGTGTAGATCGCCACGCCGTAGCCGTAGCGTTCCCAGTTGGCGGGTACCGGGATCATGGGCCAGGCCGAATCGTCGAAATCGTCGCGGTAGAAGTCCGCGGGCTTGTCGGCGGGACGCCGTACCCAGTGGAACTTCCAGAGTCCGTTGAGCGACTGGTACCACGGCGCCGTGGTCGGCTGCTCGCTCAGATAGAAAGGGGCGGTGTTCCGGGCGGTCCGTGCCGCCTCCTCGGTGGGCCACGCAGTGAAGCTGGCGTGTGTCGGCTCCACGTTGCGCCGTACCACCGCGGGGTTGGCCCAGTCGGGGAACGGGCCGTCGCGGACCGGGGTATCGGGACCTTGACCAACAAGCGCCCGGACAGGGATTGCGCCGACCAGCAGCGCGAGGATTGTGGGGACAATGGTTCCTGCCCGGACGACGCGCATCGCTATCTCTCCTTGGCTATTACTCCGGCTTGGCCGGCGGGGCGATGCCGCTGAACATGTCGACCACGTAGCGCCACTTCCCGTCGTCACCGCGGCGAAGCACCTCGGTGTACTTCACCGTCTCGGTGGCGCCGCCCATGGTGAAGGTCGCCGTGCCCACCGAGTAGGCCAGGTCGCCGACACCATAGGTGTGCGTGGTGTTGAGCGTCATGCCGCTCACGCCGCCGTTGATGAACCCGGCCAGCATGGCGCCGATGCCGTCTCCTTCGAGCACTGGTGAGTCGGGTGGCATCAGCCTGGCATCGGCGGCATAGATCGCCATCGCCGCGGCCGAATCACCGGCATTCATCGCCGCGGCAAAGGCGGCGTCGACCGCCCGGACCGAGTCGAGCGCCGCGGCCGACAGCGGCTCGGGTGTGGTGCTGGCGGGCGTGGCGGGCGTGGGACTGCAGGCTGCGGCGAGAACGCCGAGCACGGCCAGGGGCAGCAGGCGCATGAGAAGAACTCCGGATGGCGGGATGGCCGGGGGGACCGGCAGGGACAAAGCTAGGCCTGAATTCCCCGGCGCGAAATGCCTGATCTGCAATCCATCAGCCACCAAACCGTCGCATCGGTCCTGGAGCGGATCACCGGGCGCGTTAGCAACAACTACCAGCCAGTTCGCCGAGGGACCGGTGCGAGGCGAACCGAAAGCACCGGCCACCCGTCGCATCGGCCCTGGAGCGGATCTCCGGGCGCGGGGGCACCAGTTGCCAAGCTGTCCACCGAGCGCCCGGCAAGCCGCGGAGGGACCGGTGCGACGCTAACCGAACGCACCGGCCACCCGTCGCATTGGTCCCGAAGTGGATCTCCGGGCGCGGCATCACCAATTGCCGAGCAGGCCACCGAGCGCCCGGCAAGCCGCAGAAGGACCGGTGCGGCGCGAACCGAACATGCGGGCCACCTGTCGCATCGGTCCCGGAGCGGATCTCCGGGCGCGGGGGCACCAGTTACCAAGCTGTCCACCAAGCGCCCGGCAAGCCGCGGAAGGACCGGTGCGACGGGAACCGAACGCGCCGGTCACCCGTCGCATTGGTCCCGAAGCGGATCTCCGGGCGCGGGGGCACCAATTGCCAAGCGGGCCACCGAGCGCCCGGCAAGCCGCGGAAGGACCGGTGCGACGGGAACCGAACGCACTGGCCAACCGTCGCATTGGTCCCGGAGCGGATCTCCGGGCGCGGGGGCACCAGTTACCAAGCTGTCCACCGAGCGCCCGGCAAGCCACGGAAGGACCGAGGCGACGAAGACAACCTGGATCCCACCGCGACCTCCACATCTGTGTTAGCATATGTGAGCTACCAACGGCCCGACCGCCAGCTCCTCCCTCGCCCGGAGCCTCCATGCGCCGCACTGCCCTCTTTCTCCTCATCGTCATAGCGGGGTCCAGAACCGTGAGCGCCCAGGCCCCCGTCGAGAAGCCCGATCCCTACATCTGGCTCGAGGATGTGAACGGTGACCGCGCCATGACCTGGGTCAAGGCGGAAAACGCCAAGACCACCGACGTGCTGGAACACGACCCGCACTTCGAGGGCTTCTACCAGGGCGCACTCAAGATGGCCCAGGCCCAGGACCGCATCCCCGGCGTCTCGTTCATTGGCGGGCGGCTCTACAACTTCTGGCAGGACTCCAGCCACATCCGCGGCATCTGGCGAAGCACCACCCTGGCGAGCTACCGCACCGCCACTCCCGAGTGGACCACCGTGCTCGACCTCGACGCACTGGCCAAGGCGGAAGACGCCAACTGGGTCTGGCACGGTGCCGACTGCGTGCCGCCGGCCGAACAGCGCTGCCTGTTGCGCCTCTCCGATGGCGGCGAGGACGCCGTCACGGTGCGCGAATTCGATCTCGCCACCAAGGCGTTCGTGCCGGGCGGCTTCGTGCTCCCCAAGGGGAAGCAGAACGTGTCGTGGATGGGGCCAGACACCCTGCTGGTCGCCCGCGAGTGGAATCCCGGCGAGATGACCGCCTCCGGCTACCCCTACATCATCAAGCGGTTGGTGCGCGGCCAGTCACTGGATCAGGCGGTCGAGATCTTCCGCGGCACGCCGAGCGATGTGTGGGCCGGGCCGGCCACACTCGACGACGCTGCCGGCAACCGGATCTCGCTGATCAATCGTGGCCGCGACTTCTTCCACCAGGAGTGGTATGTGGTCCGGCCGAACGACGTGGCTCGGCTGGCGATCCCTGCCAAGGCCGGTCCCACCGCGATGCTCGACGGCCAGGTGATCATCAAGTTGTCGGAGGACTGGGTGGCCGACGGCACCACCATCAAGAGCGGCGGCCTGGCCTCCTTCTCGGCGGCGACCGCGATGACCACGCCCGATGCACTGGCACCGGTGGCGATCGTGGAGCCCGGTCCCCGCGAATCGGTAGCCGGTGCCTCGGCCACGAAGCACCATCTGCTGGTCGGGATGACCGATAACGTGCGCGGCCGGGTCTACAGCTTCACCCGCGCCGCCAACGGGAAGTGGAGCCGCACGCTCCTTCCCCTCCCCGACAACATGACCACCGGTGTCGGCAGCACCGACTCGCGCAGCGACATGGCGTTCGTCGCGGTGACCGGCTTCCTGACGCCGACCAGCTACTGGCTCGCCGACGCCGCGACGGCCACGGCCAGCACAGTCAAGTCGTCGCCCACCCGATTCGACGCCTCCGGCAGTGTGGTGGAGCAGTTCGAGGCGACGTCGACCGATGGAACGAAGATTCCCGTACTTCATCGTCCATCCCAGGGCGATGCCGCTCGACGGCTCGACGCCGACGATCCTCACCGCCTACGGTGGCTTCGAGCTGTCCAGAACGCCCTCATATGGCGCCGACGTGGGCAAGCTCTGGATCGAGCGCGGGGGGGCCTATGTGCTGGCCAACATTCGTGGCGGTGGCGAGTTCGGGCCGGCATGGCACGAGGCGGGACTCAAGACCAAGCGACAGATCATCTACGACGACTTCGCCGCCGTGGCCAAGGACCTGATCGCCCGCAAGATCACCTCACCCCGCCGGCTCGGCATCGTTGGCGGCTCCAACGGTGGGCTGCTGATGGGGGTGGAGATGAACCAGCACCCCGATCTCTGGAATGCGGTGCAGATCGAGGTGCCGCTGCTCGACATGCTGCGCTACGAGCAGATCGCCGCCGGCGCCAGCTGGGTGGGCGAGTACGGCAGCGTCAAGAACCCCGACGAGCGGGCGTTCCTGGCGAAGATTTCACCCTACAACAACCTCGACCCGAGCAAGAAGTACCCGATGCCGCTCATCTGGACCACCACCAAGGACGACCGGGTCGGCCCGCAGCACGCCCGCAAGTTCGCGGCTCGGATGGCCGAGTACGGCATGCCCTATCTGTATTACGAGGTGATCGAGGGCGGCCACGGGTCGGGCGCCAACGCGATCCAGAGCGCCCACACCACCGCGCTGGGCTACACCTACTTTACCCGGCAGTTGATGGACGACCGGGCGATGGTGCCGTAGCGCAGCGGTCTATTCCGGAAACGCCCGTGCCCTGATTCCCGCCGGCGCCTTGTCGGCCCGAAGCTGGCGCGTCTCCGCTCGCTTCGCCTCGGCCACATAACTGGCCCAGGCACGCCGATGCGCCGGCGGGAGGTCGTCGAACAACCGGCCGACCTCCGGATCCTCCCGGAACACCTCCCGCAACTCGTCGGGAAGCTCCACCGGTCGCGGCTCCGGATCCAGCTCGATCGCAACCTCGACCGTGTCGCCGCGCTCGACCCCGGCCGCCTTGCGCAAGGCGCTCGGCACCGGCATCCGGAGCACGCCCTCGCCGCGGCTGACCGTGCCCCGGAACGCGGTCCCGGCCATGGTGCCGCGAACCGCCTTGCTCCCGGTGCCCCATTCCTTCGCCAGCGGCCCCGGCATGACCACGAAGGTCCAGATGTGATAGGGCGGCTTCTTGCCAGCCACCAGTGTGGTCTCGAAGCGATGCATCGGAGCTCCTTTCCCGACTGCCTGCCAATCATGCGGTCTGCAGCAACTCGCGGTGACCGGTGTGGTAGAGCTCGGTGTGGCCCCTGAGTGCGGCGGTCCTCACCAAGATCTACCCCTTCGGGGCCGATTGCACCAGCGAGGTGAAGGACAACCCGGGAGATCGGAGACATCGAGCCGTGGGACGACCTCCAGTCACCACTCCGGAATCCGCCACCCTTCGAGCCGCTCGAGTCCCTGCGTGTCGTTCGAGACGGTCACCAGGAGACCTCCGGCGAACACCGCCAGGATGGGGTTGGTCGGCAGCCACAAGCTGCGCCGGAACGCTCCCGCCGAATCGAATTCGCGCCAAGCGCACCCGGCGGCCTCCTCCGCGCACGCCCCCGCCACCAGCAGGGTGCCATCATCGCGTCCCGCCATCAGTCCCGTGACCGGCATTGTCTTCGACCAGGTTGCGTGGTCGAGCCACTCGTCGAGCTGCTTGCGCTGGAACTCATCGTTCGTGCTCGCCCGCCGCGCGGCGGCGAACTCCGCTCGGTCGGCGTCCGTCACCGGCACCGCGTCCTCCTGCCACCGCAGCAAGCGCGTGATCGCTCCCGATCGATCGCGAAGCGTCACCTCCGGCCGAGCCCCATCGGCATCTGCCAATCCCGCTCCGAGCGAGGTGACCGTGCCGGTCGGGCCAAGTGCCTGATCGTGGATGTTGGGACCGTATGCCCCCATCACCAGGTCGACATCCCGCCGCCGGCCCCAACCGACCTCGCCGATCCGGCTGCCATCCGGTCCGATGGCGAGATAGACCACCGAGTCGTGGTTGATCCCCTCGGACGGGCCCAGCAGGTGCCGCGAGGTGAATACCAGCGATCCGTCGGCCCGGCCGGCGAGCAGCTCGAGATTGGGGTCGGGGAGGTCGATCTGCATCACACTCGCGAGCGCGCCCTCGGGGGTGATCCGCACCAGCCGACGAGTGTTGAAGTCGAAGGCCAGCACGGTGTCGCCAAGCGTGGCGAGCGACACCGTGCCGCTGAACTCCCCCGGTCCCTCGCCGCGCCGACCGAAGCGCCAGCGCTCGCGGCCGTCGGCACCGATCGCCACCACCTGATGACTGCCGGCATTGGCGACGACCACTCCCCCGGACGCCATCGCGGTGAAGTCGCTCACGTCGAAGAGGACCGGTGTGGCGTCATCGGCCGATGCCACGACTCGCCATGCCGGTTCTGGCCCGATCGAGTCGACCCGCACCGGCACCGCGCTGGTGACGATGGCAATGCCGGCGCTGTCGACCCGTGTCGTCTCCACCGCGTGCTCCCGGCCCGCGCACCCGATCAGCAGCGCAACGACGCCGAACACGCCAGGGCGCCAGCCGCGGACGCCTCCGACTCATTCCCCCGCTCCCCGTTCCGCCAGGATCCCGAGCGTGGTCGCATAGGGATCGTCGACCCGACTCCAGTCGACCATCACGTCGGGCGCCAACCCCTTGCCGCGAATCCCACCCGCCGGCAATCCCGGATGCGCAGTGATCGTCGGATAGCCGAGATACCAGCGCCGTTCCCCCTCGGCGATCGGCACGATGAAGGTGCTCTGGTAGTCGAGTGCGCCTGCCGTCGGTTGGCCGATCACCACCGCCCGCCTGCTCCGCTGCACCTCGCTCACCGTCACCTCGGAGGCGCTCACCGTGCCGCGATCGATGAGCACCGCCACCCGGCGCGGGCCGTAGATCGGCACCACCTCGGTCCCCGGATCCGGCGGCTCGGCGGGATCCATGATCGGCACCAGCTCGCCCGGATGCGCGCGCATCTCGCCGACCAGTCGCCTGCACGAACGCCGAGGTGTCGGGCCCGAACGACCGTGAGGCGTAGCGGATCTGGTCGGGCGACGACAGCATCACCGCCCGCCCGAAGTCGTACGTCCGGGGCCGCGGCGTCGAATCCATCAGGAACGGCATCAATGAGGCGGTGGTCTGCGACCCGCCGCCCTCGTTGCCACGCAAGTCGACGATCAATGCCTTGCCGCTCCGCAACACCGCATCGTTGGCATGCACCAACGAGTCGAGCACCGGACGCAGACCCGGATCGTGGCTCGGCACGGCAATGATGATCGCGCCGTCACGCACCTGCAGCGTCGGCCGATGCACGTCGCCGGGATCGAGGAGCCCGCGCGCCGATGCCGACAATGGCGCCGCCTTCCCCCACATCCCTGGCGAGAGCCGCAGCACCGTTCCCTCCCGGTGGAGCGTCCCACGCGCCACCGTCTCAGCCAGCGAGTTGGCGAGCCGTTCGACCCGGTAGTGACTCGGGCGCCGTCTTCGCGATCCGCGCAACGACGGCCCCCACCGGCAGCGTCGCGGTGTCGCTCCTGGTCACCACGGCGAGATACTTCCCCTTCCCCTCGCCCGGGATCACCGCCATCCGGCGCGCTCCCTCGTACCAGATTCCCTCGATCGGATCGGCATCGGAACGCCCGGCCACGTTTGCCAGGACTCCTCCCTCCTCAACCGGGTGCCGGGGCAGCGTCGCCGCGCGGCGGATCGTCTCGGCGCTATCCAGTGCGAGTACTCTGGTAGAGGAAGAGGTGCGGGTCATCGTACCAGTCGACCAGTCGCTGCAGCACCTCCCGGCACGCCTCCCCCTCGGCGCCCACCGCCGCGCGTCCGAGGGTCGCCAGCAGCTTCCGGTGGTCGGCGGCCCGCTGCCCCTTCACTTCCAGGAGGTGACCGGCGTAGTTCGCCTCGATCTTGCCCTGGAGTCCGCGCGAGGAGCGTGGCGCAATCGGGCGCCCGTGAGGGAGTCTGGGCGAGGGCAGCAAGGAACAGCGCAGCGATTGGCGACACGACTTGCCCCCGTGGGCGTAGGGTGGACGGCAGCAGAGGCGCCACCCACCGGGGGGCGCGCCACTCACCGGGTTGGACACCGGGGAGAGGCCGATCGCTCGGTCCCGATCGGGAGTGAGCGTTTCACGGGGAGCCGGTGTCCAACGAGGTGTGAGCATGGAGCCAGTCGAGGCGACATCCGAGGACCCGTCCGACGGGGAGCTGGTCCGCCGAGCGGCGGATGGCGACCCGGCGGCGGAACGGATGCTCTTCGATCGGCACGCCCCGCGGGTCTGGCGGCTGGCGCGCCGGATTGCCGGTCCCGGCGAGGACGTCGCCGATCTGGTGCAGGAGGTCTTCGTGCGCGTCTTCGACAAGCTGGGGAGCTTCCGTGGCGAGTCCACCTTCACCACCTGGTTGCACCGGGTCGCCGTGCGGACCTGCCTCAATGCCGTGCGCGGCATGCGACGACAGACCGGTCGCGAGATCGCCCTCGAGCATGCCCCGCCCGTGGAACTCGGCCGCGGCGTGAACCCGACCATGGCGCTCGCGCTCTCCACCGCGATCGACGCGCTCCCCCAGGCACTCCGGCTTCCGCTGGTGATGCATGCACTGGAGGGATTCAGTCACCGCGAGGTCGCCGAGGTGCTCGGCATCCCCGAGGGAACGAGTCGGCGACGGGTGAGCGAGGCCCGGGCAACCCTGCGCGAGGTGCTCGACCAGCCCGCCCACGCTGGAGGCACAACATGATCGACGAACACGAGCTCGACCGTGCCCTCGGTGCGCTCGCGGAGGCCGACGCGACCGAGAGTCGTGCCAGTGCCGCCGCCGCGTGGCGGGGATCCCGGCGCGCCGGCGACGGCTCGCGCGTCGACGGCAGTGGTGGCGCGCAGGCGCCGCAGTGGCCGCGACGCTGGCGATCGGCTTCGGGCTCGGCCGCTGGAGTCGGAGTGCTGACGTGTCGAACGGAACTCCCACCACCACTGTGGCGGCCTGGTCGCCGATGATGGTCGACCTGCAGACCCGTTCGCGCGGACTCCTCAGGGAAGTGAGCACCACCGACGCGGCACCCGAACAGCAATGGCAACCGCTCGCCAGTGAACTCCTCTGGGCCACCCGGCGGCTCCTCGACGATCCAACGCTGCGGAGCGTCAGCGAGCGGCAGCTCCTCTCCGACCTCGAAGCAGTGCTGACCCAGGTCCTCGAGGTGGGCGGCACCGACGACGACTTCGAGCTGCGGCTGGTTCGCCGGTCGATCACCTCCGCCAAGCTGCTCGATCGTCTCGCCACTCCCGCGCCGTCGGAGGCGTCGTGACTCGACTCCTTCGTCATGGCCTGGCGGTTCTCGCGTTGCTGCTGATCACGACGCCGGCGAGTGGCAGGCGCCGGGCGAGATCGACTACCGCGCCGGTCGCGACCAGTTTGCGCGCGGCGTGCTCGACAGCGCGATCGTCACCTTCCTCGAGTATCGCGCGGAGCATCCCGAGGGAAGCCATGCCGGGGAGACGCGCTACTGGGAGGCGTTCGCTCGCTACCGCCGCAACCGGGGCGACGACCTGGCGCGCGCCGCAACGCTGCTCGCCATTCCTGATGCCGCCAGCATCCATCCCGACGCCCCGGCACTCGCCGCTCGGATCGCGGCACTGCGCGCGGGCCCACCACCGACACCGATCGCCTGCCGGGCCGGCAACGGAGGCGCGTTTGCGGAGATCCTCGCCGCCGCAGGTGCCAGCGATCGCGGCGTCGCCGAGCCGCTGGCGAGCGAGGCATTGGCGGCACCACAGTGTCCGGTGGTTGGACGGCGGCCGCGGTGGCACTGCTGGGCCGCAGCGGATCAACGGTCGGCGCGCGCTGCCGTCCGGGCGCGGTGGCCCGGGATGCAGCCCCGCAAGTGCGGAGCGACGCGCTCACCCAGTTGGCCGGCGACACCGCGCTGGCCACGTTGCGCGTGGTGGCACTTGCCGTCCGACGCGACAGCTTGCGTCGCGCTCACTCGGCCGAGTGCTGCCAGCAGGCGAGTACCGGGCACCCCGACTCCTGATGGCCGTCCCTGACCCGACCGTCGGTTCGGCGTCAGCAGTCGGTGCTCTCCTGGAGTCGGTTCGATGGCCGGGCCCATCCACAGTGGTCGCGCTGCTACAGGCGTTCCCGCGCGGCGGAGCGTGGTTCGCTGGGCCACCGTTCTCCAGTTCGTGGCACTCCACGGCGACGCCCAAGAGCTCGCGTGGATCTGGACCCAGGTCGAGAATCCCGCGCTGCCCACGATGGTGCGGCTCACCGGGCTGCAGCAGGTGGGTGGCGAGGCGGTCGGTGGCCGAGCTGCGGGCACTCTTCGATGGCCACACCCCGCAGCTGCTCCGCTACGGCGTACTCGAGCAGCTGCGAGGTCATCACGACTCGGCGGCCGCCCGCGCGCTGCAGGAGATCATCGCCGCGGAACCGCCGGGCGAGATGCGCGACGCGGCGAAGGCGGCGCTGGCGGGTCGCTAGCGCACCGTCGCCGTGGGCGGCCGGAATCGCCCCCCGGCTGGCACCATTCCCGATTGGAGCTAGAATATCGAGCCGCTGGTCAGCCCGGCGTGCTCGCTCGTACCCGGGAGGAGGCGCACGATGAACATCCTGTTGTGGGTGCTGCAGACCCTCGCCGCACTGATGTACGGTGCGTCGGGCATCATGAAGGTCTTCTTGTTCGACCGGATCAGCGGCGACGTCCCGTCGTTCGGCGCCCTGCCGCGCAGCGCCTGGACCGCGCTCGGCGTCCTCGAACTCGTCGCTGCGGTCGGCCTGATCGTGCCCGGTGCCATCCACTGGCAGCCGAGTCTCACCGTGGTGGCAGCAGCGGCCCTGGCGGTGGAGAGTCTCCTCTTCATCTGGGTGCACGTGCGGTACCACGAGACGGGCACCATCATCATGAGCGCCGTGCTCGGGCTCCTCATGGCGTTCGTTGCCTACGGCAGGGCGGTGCTGAGCCCCCTCTCCTGACTGCGCCTCACGCGGCTGGCCGCGGCGACCTCCAGCGGTCGCCCGGTGCGCGGAGGTAGTGCCGCACCACGTAGCCCCAAGGGATGACCAGCGGCAGCAGCACCACGCCGAGCATGTCGGCAAACCAGGTGTCGGCAAAGTCGCCCGTGAGCGCGCCGGCCTTGCGGAGCGGCAGCCCGATCAGCACCACCCACGTCACCTTCCAGACCAGTTCGAAGAAGAGCAGTGGCAACATCTTGAGTGGATAGCGGAGACCCAGCAGCGAGAGCAGGGCCACCGTGCCCAGCATGCACCAGGTCACGCCGCGGAAGTGCTCCACCGCCGCCGGCTTGTCGAGCAGCAGCGGCCAGATCGTCGCGGCAAGCCCGACGACCATCAGCAGGTACATCGCTCGGAGCAGGTAGAGGCGGAACAGCGAGACGTCATTCATGAAGCCCCCTTCCGACAAGGCGAACCAGCGCCAGCGGAGCGACACCACCTACGAGAGCTGCGGCCGGACTTGTTTCATTTCGCACCGAGGTGCTCGCAGCAAACCAGGCCAGCCTGTGTTCACTCCGGCACGCGGCTTCTCGCTTCCAACGGGTCGTGCGCGATGTGACCCGGGGTGACCCCAGCAGGTCGATCTGCATGCGCCGCCACGCCGTTGCCGCCGCCCTCCTCCTTTGCATCGCCGGTTGTGCGGGCGATCCCCCATCGCTCCCCGTGATTCACGGTCGTCAACTCAGCGCGATCGAAGGCACCGCTCAGGTCGGCCGTCCCGACGAACCCCTCCCCCTTCCGGTGGTGATTGTCCTCCGATCCACCACCGGCGAGCCGGTCGCGGGGGCGGTGGTCACCTTCACGGTGGATGATGGCTCGGGTAGCCTCGTCAACCACCAGGGCATCACCGACGCGCACGGCAGGACCGCCGCGGTCTGGATCATCGGATCGGCGCCGGGGACCCAGCGCCTCCGGGCCAGGACCGACGATGCCGACGAGTTGGTGGTGACCGCCACCGCCGGCACGCCCCCCTGCTGGCTGGCCACCTGCCTCGACTTTGTCCTCCACGGTCCGGTGCCGTTCGTGCCGGTGATCCTCCACACCTACGACGGTGCCGACCAGGCCGTCCACCCCGATC
>CAWKBO010000006.1:0-148237 GCA_963847895.1 uncultured Gemmatimonadales bacterium | reverse complement strand
CCGGTTGTAATCGATGATTTGCGAGGAGACGCCCGTGTAGGCAAAGCCGATACCTAGGATGTCGTGCGGGCGCGCGGACCACAGGCCGTCGAAGACCATCCCGGTGGCCCAATAGTGATCGATCATGTTGCCTTCCGAAGGCGCACCGATAATGCGACCGAACACGGTAATGCCCTTGGGATCGCCGTCGCCCGGCACGCGATAGATCATCTGGTCGAGCATGATGTAGAGCGCGTGATCGTGCTCATCGAGCACGCCAGGGACCGGCTGCAGCCCGATCGGCAGGCCGGCGTTGCCCGTCGCTTGCGGCACGAACGTACCGTAGAGCTTCCACCCGCCGAGCTTCAGCGTGCCGGCGAGTTCGCCTTCGCCTTGATTGTAGCTGATCCCCATCTCCGCCATGAGCAGCGGCGAGCTGAAATTGAATTCGAGCCCGTGCGGATTGCAGACTTGCGGCAGCCCCTCCGGGCAATCGTCCGCCGGGTCGCCGCTATAGACGCCCATCAGCAGCGAGAGCTGATCGTTGGGATTGAAGGCCAGCCGCGCGCCGGGGGCCGCGAGCGGATAGGCGGGCCGCCGTCGGGCAGGTTGACGCCGGCGAGCGCTGGCCAGCCCCAGGTCGCGTTGAGAAACGCGCCGGCACTGTCGCTGACGAAGAATTCGCTGTCGGCTGAGAGCTGCCCGAACCTGAACGAAAGCCGGTCGTCGAGCACCTTCTGATCCAGCCACAGCTCGAACAAGCGCGTCGACGGGAGCGCCTCGATGAAACTCACGGTCATCAGGGCGCCGAGGTTGTTGGCGGTGATGCTGCGGCCGTGGATGTCGTAGGCGTTGGCGAAGAGCGTCAGCCCGTCCCAGCCGATCGCCTTCTCCATGTCGATGGTGACCGCAACTTCGAGACGCCCGTCATAGAACGTCCCCTGCGCAAAGCCGCCGGTTGGATTGCCGGACGTCTCACCGATGTAGTTGACGGCGTACGTGACACCACGGCGGGCCAGCGTCGAGCGGATGCCGCCCGGGTCGCCGAACCAGGTTGGGAAGTTGACGGCGATTGACGGCTCGGGGATGCCGGGAACGCGGCCGCCTTCCTGCTCCACCGTTTGCGCCGTGGCGGGAGTAACGTGCGAGGCAAGTGCGGCGGCGGCAAGCAGCAACGCAAGCGGGCACGCCAAGCGCGGACGCGCCCTGGCGGCTGCGCCGAACTTGCGAGCAGCGTCCCCCTCACGCGCCATTCCGCCTTCCCACCCTAGGAGTCGCGACGGCGCCGCGACGTGCCGTCTTCCGGCCGCGCACCGAGGCTGAGAATTCGCACAATTCGCCGCCATGCCGGCGCGCCGAGCGGAGCTGCGCGCACGCCCTTTCCCGCCCGCGGGCCGCATGTGTGACCGGCAAGGCACGTCGATGCGCGATTCGCCGCGCAATCTAGCGACCCACATCAGCGCGCCGGGCTTGTCGCGCTGCACCGAAGCCGCTAGCCATCTACAAATGGATCGACGGGCGACGCCGAAATGCGGCGCCACGCAGGCAGGGAGAGGCGCCCATGGCAGAAGAGGCGATCGTCGCGCAGGCAGGGCCCTATCAGGTCGAACTCACCGAAGGAAAGCCCTACTTCTACTGCCGCTGCGGGCGCTCGCAGAAGCAGCCCTTCTGCGACGGCACGCACACCGGCACCGGCATCGAGCCCCTGCGCTTCGTCGTCGATCACTCCGGCACCTTCAACATCTGCGGCTGCAAGCAGACCGACGACGAGCCGTTCTGCGACGGATCGCATCTTTTGCTCTAGGGTACGAGGAGTTCGGGCGACGGGGGACGCATGGATTATTTCGTTCAGCAGCTGATCAACGGTCTGACGCTCGGCTCCATCTACGGGCTCATTGCCATCGGTTACACGATGGTATTCGGCATCATCGGCATGGTGAACTTCGCCCACGGCGACGTGTTCATGGTCTCCGCTTTTATTGCCCTCATCCTGTTCCTCATCCTGACGCAGATCCTCGGGCTCACCTCCATCGGCCTCGCGCTGCTGATCGTGCTCGTGCTCGGCATGGCCCTGACCGCCTTGTGGAGCTGGGTCATCGAGCGCATCGCCTACCGGCCGTTGGCCGGATCATTCCGCCTGGCACCGCTCATCTCGGCCATCGGCATGTCGATATTCCTGTCGAACTTCGTGCAGGTGGCGCAGGGACCGCGCAACAAGCCGGTGCCGCCGATGCTCAACGATGTGATCAGCATCCCGGTCGGTAGCGGCAGCGTCACGATCTCGGAAAAGCAGTTCCTCATCTTTGTCGTCACGGCAGTGCTGCTGGTCGCCTTCTGGGCGCTGGTGCAGAAGACGCGGCTCGGCCGCGCGCAGCGCGCCTGCGAACAGGATCGGCGCATGGCGGCGCTGATCGGCATCGACGTGAACCGCACCGTGTCGCTCACCTTCGTCATCGGCGGCGCCTTGGCCGCGGTGGCCGGCATGATGTTCATGACCTACTACGGCGTCGTGAATTTCTCCGACGGCTTCACCCCCGGCGTCAAAGCGTTCACCGCCGCCGTCCTCGGCGGCATCGGCTCACTGCCTGGCGCCGTCATTGGCGGTCTACTGATTGGACTGATCGAGACGATGTGGTCGGCGTACTTTTCAATCGACTACAAGGATGTTGCTGCGTTCTCTATTCTTGCCGTTGTGCTGATTTTCCTCCCCTCCGGCCTGCTCGGCCGGCCGGACGTCGAGAAGGTCTGATCGATGAGCTTGGGCGGCCAGGGCGGGCTGCCGCCCGCATCGATCCCCATGCGGGACATGATCAAGGACGCGGCGATGTGGGCGCTGGTCGCGCTCGGGCTGTGCTTTCCGCTCATCGCCTTCCGCACCGATCTGAACTTCTCCCACCAGCCCGTTCTCGATGTGCGGCCCTACCTCACCGCGCTGTTCGTCTTCACCGTATTCGCCGGCCGGCTGCTGTGGCGCCTCTACGCGCATCCGCGTCCCGCCCCCCGCGTGCTCTTCCCGCCTCTCGCACTCGGCGCTCACCATAAGGCGTGGCTGCCGCGTCTCGGGCTCGCCGCGCTGCTGATCTTTCCCTGGGCGGCGGTGACGCTGACCGGGCAGGCCGGCGCCATCAAGTGGATCGACAATTTCGGCGTGCAGATCCTCATCTACGTGATGCTGGCCTGGGGGCTCAACATCGTCGTCGGCCTCGCCGGCCTGTTGGACCTCGGCTATGTCGCGTTCTATGCGGTCGGCGCCTACGCCTACGCCATCATCGCCACCTACGTGATCCCGGCGACGCTGCCCGCGCTCGGGCCGTGGGCATTCTGGGTCTGCCTGCCTATCGCCGGCATCCTCGCCGCCTTCTGGGGCATCCTGCTCGGCATGCCGGTGCTGCGGCTGCGCGGCGACTATCTCGCCATCGTCACGCTGGCCTTCGGCGAGATCATCCGCCTGGTGCTCATCAACTGGGTCGCGCTGACCAACGGCAACGTCGGCATGCAGACCCCGTACATCACCTTCTTCGGCTTGCCGTTCACCTCACGCACCGGCGAGACGACGTTCGCCGATGTCTTCCATCTGCCCGGCTCGCCGACGCTGCATCGGGTCATCTTCCTCTATTACGTGATCTTAGGCTTGGCGCTGCTGGTCGCCTTCATCACCCAGCGCATGCGGCGGCTGCCTATCGGGCGCGCCTGGGAAGCCCTGCGCGAGGACGAGATCGCCTGCCGCTCGCTCGGCATCAACACCGTCAACACCAAGCTCACTGCCTTCGCCATGGGCGCCCTGTTCGGCGGCTTCGCGGGCGCCTTCTTCGGAGCGCGGCAGGGTTTCGTCACGCCGCGCTCGTTCGAGTTCATGGAATCGGCGACCGTCCTTGCCATCGTCGTGCTTGGCGGCATGGGCTCGCTGACCGGCGTCGCGGTCGCGGCGGTGGTGGTCATCGGCGGCATCGAGTTGCTGCGCGAACTCGACTGGATGAAGTCGATCTTCGGTCCCGACTTCGATCCTGGCCAATACCGCATGCTCATCTTCGGCCTCGCCATGGTGCTGGTGATGGTGTGGCGCCCGCGCGGTCTGATCGCCGCGCGCGAGCCGTCGATCGCGCTCAACGAGGCCAAGGCGGTATCCAGCGCCCACGTCAAGGAGGGGCACGGCTGATGCGCTGGCTGCGTGACCCGCTGCTCGTCGTCGAAGGCCTCACCATGCGTTTTGGCGGCCTCGTCGCCGTGCGCGACCTGTCGTTCTCCGTCGGCCGCGGCGACATCACCGCCCTCATCGGCCCCAACGGCGCCGGCAAGACGACCGTGTTCAATTGCATCACCGGCTTCTACAAACCGACCAGCGGCCTCATGGCGCTGTCGACCGGCGGCCCTATCGAGCCGCAGGCGGTTGCCGACCTCACGGCATCGAGCCGGCGCTACGTATGCCGCGGCGAGCACATGGGTGCCGACGGGCTGTTCCTGCTCGAGCGCATGCCCGATTTCGAAATCGCCCGGCGCGCGCGCGTCGCCCGCACGTTCCAGAACATCCGCCTGTTTCCCGGCATGACGGTTTTAGAGAACCTTATCATCGCCCAGCACAACCCGCTGATGCACGCCTCCGGGTGGTCGCTGCTCGGCCTCGTCGGTTCACCGATCTACAAGCAGGCCGAGGCGGCCGCGGTGAACATCGCGCGCTACTGGCTTGACCGGATCGAGCTGACGCACCGCGCCGACGATGCGGCCGGCGCCCTGCCCTATGGCGACCAGCGGCGGCTGGAGATCGTGCGCGCCATGTGCACCGATCCGGTGCTGCTGTGCCTCGACGAGCCGGCAGCCGGCCTCAACCCGCGCGAAAGCGCCATGCTCAACGTGCTGCTGCGCGCCATACGCGACGAGCACGCCACGTCCATTCTGCTGATCGAGCACGACATGTCGGTGGTCATGGAGATATCCGACCACGTCGTCGTGCTGGAATACGGGCTGCGCATCTCCGACGGCACGCCGGACAGCGTGCGCAATGATCCGCGCGTCATCGCCGCCTATCTCGGCGTCGAGGACGACGAAGTGGCGCATCTCGACGCGAATGGTCTTGCCGCGCACCGAGTATTCGGTGATCTCGTCGGTAACCGAACGCGAGCGCGCCGGCCATTCGCGCAGCAGCTCGATCGCTTCCGATGAAAGTTGCTTGACGGCTTCGTTGTAGCGCTGGCGCAGGGTGATCAGGCTGCGGTCGGGTTGCTGGGTTCCACTCAGGCTGGATGGGGAGTTTTTCGACGCGTCGTCACGTCCCCGCGATTCCCCCTCTCCCGCCGCGCTGCGCGCGTCGACCTCTCCCGCGAGGGGAGAGGTGAAAGAGCTTCCGCCGGCCTCGCCTTGCAGTTGAGCTGAAACGCGCGCCTCTGCCTTTGAGCCCCTCCCACCTTGCGGCAGAGCGTTCGCCCCTGCCGTTGAGCCCCTCGCCCCTTGAGGGAGAGGGGTTGGGGAGAGGGGTTGCTCTAAATCCGCATAGCGCAATTCGTCGCCCTGATACAGATCGAATGCACGCGGCAAACGATCGTCGCCAAGTTCCTTCAACGCGGAGAAATAGTGCTGCACCTTGTTCGCCGCTTCGGCCTGGCGCGCGATGTCGGTGTTGATTGCGCGTCCCCCTCGGCAATCTCGGCGAGATAGCGCACGCGGTTGCCGGGAATCAGCACGGTCGCGCGCGGTTCCTTGAGCGAGGTATCGAGTTGCGGGTCGAAGTCGCAATGACGAGTCGCCAGCGTTCCGAGTCCTCGGTCGCGACGAGTCCCGGCACTTTCTCGCGCAACAGCCGGCACAGGTTGACGAACATCCAGCTGATGCCGGGATCGTTGAACTGGCTGGCGATGGTCGGATAGACCGGCACGTTTTCGTCCTTCATCTGGAACGCGGTGCGGTTGCGCTTCCATTGCTTGCGCACGTCGCGCAGCGCATCTTCGGCGCCGCGCTTGTCGTACTTGTTGAGCACGATGAGTTCGGCGAAATCGATCATGTCGATTTTTTCGAGCTGGCTGGCCGCACCGTATTCGCTGGTCATCACGTACATCGGGAAATCGACCAGATCGACGATCTCGCTGTCGGACTGGCCGATGCCGGCGGTTTCGACGATGACCAGGTCGAAGCCCTGCCCGTTCGCCCGCAGCCTTTGAGGAACGCGATGCAATCCTTGAGCATGCGCGAGGTCGCGGCGTGCTGGCGGCGCGTGGCCATCGAGCGCATGAACACGCGCGGGCTGCGCAGCGAGTTCATGCGGATGCGATCGCCGAGCAGCGCGCCGCCGGAACGGCGCCGGGTCGGATCGACCGCAAGCACGGCGATGCGCATTTCCGGGAATGCGTGCAGGAAGCGCAGCAGCAGCTCGTCGACCACGCTCGACTTGCCGGCGCCGCCGGTGCCGGTGATGCCGACCACCGGTGCCTGACGTGGCGGCGCGATCTTGGCTACGCCGCGCGACTCGGATGGTGATGACCATGTCTTGCGCAGCTTGGTCAGTTCGCTTTCGCTGTAGCCGCCATCCTCGATCGCACTGAGGATGCGGCCGATCGCGATTTCATCGGTGATGTCGACGCTGCCGGTGCTTCGCGTGGACGTTTGCATCGCGCGGATTCACGACTTTTCTCGGCGCGCGCGACCACATCCTCGATCATCGCGACCAGGCCGAGATGCATGCCGTCGTTCGGGTGGTAGATGCGCTCGACGCCGTAATCCTGCAGCTCGCGGATCTCTTCCGGCGTGATCGTGCCGCCACCGCCGCCGAACACGCGGATATGGCCCGGCGCCGCGCTCGCGCAGCATGTCGACCATGTACTTGAAGTACTCGACGTGGCCGCCCTGGTACGACGACAGCGCGATCGCGTCGGCGTCTTCCTGCAAGGCCGCGCGCACGACGTCCTCGACGCTGCGGTTGTGGCCCAGGTGGATCACTTCGGCGCCCTGCGACTGGATCAGCCGGCGCATGATGTTGATCGCCGCATCGTGGCCGTCGAACAGGCTGGCGGCGGTGACAAAGCGCAACGGCGTCGGCTCGGCGGATAGATCGCGCTCAACGATGTCGGACGCGTGCTTTGCGGTACTGCTCATCAAACGTTTCCTCTTGAACGGGTGCGCCTGCGGCCTTTCTTCGGACGAACGACCGCGCAAACGCGACAATCACGATCTCATTCTAAGCCTCTCGCTGCGATGCAACGAATTCGCGCCATTCCTGCGCGCGAATCGCGCCGCCAGATGACGCTCATATCACGTACAAATCGACGTATTCATTGACCGCCATCGCTTCCAGTTTTTTCTGATCGAGCGAGACATCGAGAATGGCCTTCTGCTGCTTCGGCCGGAAAGCGGCGCGCGAGATTGGTCTTGAACTTCTCGACCAGCACCGGAATGCCTTCGGCGCGGCGGCGCTTGTGGCCGATCGGATATTCGACGACGACCTCATCGAACTTACTGCCGTCGTTGAACTCGACCGTCATCGCGTTGGCGATCGAGCGCTTGTCGGGATCGTGATAGTCCTTGGTGAATTGCGGGTCTTCGACGCAGACGATCTTGTCGCGCAGGGCATCGATGCGCGGATCGGCAGCGACGGAATCCTCGTAATCGCCGGCAGTCAGGCGACCATAGATCAGCGGCACCGCGACCATGTACTGGATGCAGTGATCGCGATCGGCCGGATTGTTGAGCGGGCCCTTCTTGTCGATGATGCGGATGCAGGCTTCATGGGTGCGGATCGTGATCTGCTTGATGTCCTCGACTTTCTTGCCGGCCTTCAGCAACTGGCCGTGCAAGGTCATCGCCGCTTCGACACCGGTCTGGCTATGGAACTCGGCCGGGAAGCTGATCTTGAACAGCACGTTTTCCATCACGTAGCTGCCGTACGGACGCTGGAACTGGAACTCCTTGCCCTTGAACAGCACGTCGTAGAAGCCCCAGGTCTTTGCGGTGAGCACGGACGGATAGCCCATCTCGCCGGTTTTCGCGATCAAGGCGAGGCGCACCGCGCGGCTGGTCGCATCGCCGGCCGCCCACGATTTGCGGCTGCCGGTATTCGGCGAATGGCGATAGGTGCGCAGCGACTGGCCATCGACCCAGGCCAGCGACACCGCATTGAGGATTTCGTCGCGCGACAAGCCCGAGCATCTCGGCGACCACCGCGGTCGAGGCAACCTTGACCAGCACGACATGATCGAGGCCGACCTTGTTGAAAGAGTTCTCCAGCGCGATGCAGCCCTGGATTTCGTGCGCCTTGATCATGCCGGTGAGCACGGCTTTCATCGTCAGCGCCGGCTTGCCGGCCGCGACTGCATTGCGGCTGAGCCAATCGGCAACGGCCAGAATGCCGCCGAGATTGTCGGACGGATGACCCCACTCGGCCGCCAGCCAGGTGTCGTTGAAATCCAGCCAGCGGATCATGGCAGCCGATATTGAATGCGGCCTGGACCGGATCGAGCTGGAATTGCGTCCCCGGAACCTTCGCGCCATTCGGCACCACCGTTCCCGGCACGATCGGCCCGAGCAGCTTGGTGCAGGCCGGATATTCGAGCGCTTCGAGTCCGCAACCGAGCGTATCGATCAGGCAACTGCGCGCCGTCTCGTAGGCCAAGGCCGATTTGATCTCGTACTTCGGTCACGTAATCGACGATGTCGACGAGAACCTGGTCGGGCTTGGGGCGAACGTTGCTGATGTGCGAACTCATGCGGGATTCCGGTTAGGATGGGATTCGGCGAAGCGCGGTGGGCATAGCACAACGAGAAGCTGAAACTCCGTGCCGAACGCGGCATTTTAACTGCTCACCCGATGCGCGCGCATGTGTCAGCCCGCACGAACGCCAGCGCCGAAGGATGGGCAAAATAAAAAGGCCAGCGAGAATGAACTCGCTGGCCTGTCGTGTATGGCGCGCCCGGAGAGATTCGAACTCCCGACCACCAAGTTCGAAGCCTGGTACTCTATCCAACTGAGCTACGGGCGCGTTGCAAGCTGTCCCGCGATGCGGCCGCGCAGTTTACACGAGGGGCTGGTAGAGGGGCAACGGAAAGACCGCAAGCCGCTCCGGTATTGATTGGAATCGCTCGTCTATCCATGGGGCATGCTCCGCCAATACGAGTCCGAGCCAGGGCGGTGAGCGGCGAGCGCTGATGAGCATTACCGCCATAGCCTCGGAAGTGTGGTCGCAAAGCTCATTGCGACGGAGTTCGACTTGGGAAGCGATCGCCGGCGCTGACTGCCGTATCGCAGCGTGCGTTGCCGTACAGATTGCCCGCGACAATCCGCCTATATTTGCCACTGCTGCCGTCGGTGCGGCCGCCGGGATATCGGCTGCCCTGATCGTGCGTCGGCAATCCGGGGCGTCCGCTGCATCCCTTCGAATGATCGTTCGTCTGCTGGACTGGATGGCGACAAGACACGCGTTTGAAAAGGCTTCGGTTTTGACCTATGAGCGCTGTTTCCACCGCAATGCGGCGCTGGCCCAGCCAGCAACCCACCCTGTTCATCGCCTTGGCGCTCATCACCTGGCTGGGCTTGTACACGGCCCTCGCACCGCTGTCAGAAGCCCTTGTTGCGCGCTGCCGGTGGACCGCAGCAGCCACCTCGGTGGAGCACTGCAGTTCTTTCTCTACGACACACCCAAAGTGCTGCTGCTCCTCACCGGCATCGTATTCGTGATGGGAATGATCAATTCCTACTTCACGCCGGAGCGCACGCGCGCGCTGCTCGCCGGTCGTACGGAAGGTGTCGCCAATGTCATGGCGGCAAGCCTGGGTGTCGTAACGCCCTTCTGCTCGTGCTCGGCGGTGCCGCTGTTCATTGGCTTTGTGCAGGCCGGCGTGCCATTGGGCGTCACGTTCTCGTTCCTCATTGCGGCACCCATGGTGAACGAGGTGGCTCTTACCTTGCTGTTCGGCATGTTCGGCTGGCGTGTCGCCATGCTGTATCTCGGTCTGGGTCTTGACCATTGCGATCCTGGCCGGTTGGGTCATTGGACGGCTGACTATGGAGGCCTACCTCGAGGATTGGGTGCGCGAGATGCCTCGAACGGCGGTCACGCACCAGCAACGAACAATCGGCCTCGGCGAACGCATTGATGCGGGGATAGCCGGCGTGCGCGAAATCGTCGGCAAGGTCTGGCCGTACATCCTCGCAGGCATCGCGATCGGTGCGGGAATCCATGGCTACGTTCCCGAGGATTTCATGGCTTCCTTCATGGGCAAGGAGGCCTGGTGGGCCGTGCCCCTGGCCGTGATCATTGGCGTGCCGATGTACACGAACGCGGCTGGCGTGATCCCGATCGTTCAAGCGCTGCTGGCCAAGGGAGCAGCCCTGGGCACGGTGCTCGCGTTCATGATGAGCGTGATCGCGCTGTCGCTCCCGGAGATGGTGATCCTGCGCAAGGTCCTGAAGCTGCGACTGATCGCCACCTTCGTCGGCGTGGTTGCAGTCGGGATCCTGATCGTGGGCTACGTCTTCAACGCGGTGCTCTAGGAATCATCGTTTTGTGAATGCAAGGAGTCCGTCATGAAAGAGATCAAGGTACTGGGAACCGGCTGTGCGAAGTGCAAATCGACAGTCGCCCTGATCGAACAGGTTGCACAGGCGAAGGGCATTGAAGTCACGCTGCAAAAGGTCGAGGAGCCGCGAGACATCATGAGCTACAACGTCATGTCCACGCCCGGGTCGTCATCGATGGCAAGGTCGTCCATGCCGGCGGGGTGCCGAGCCGCGACAAGGTCGAACAATGGCTGACGCACTGAAGCCGCCAGAC
This sequence comes from uncultured Gemmatimonadales bacterium, assembly GCA_963847895.1. Lineage (GTDB taxonomy): Bacteria > Gemmatimonadota > Gemmatimonadetes > Gemmatimonadales > GWC2-71-9 > Palsa-1233. The sequence continues at coordinate 137,507 of CAWKBO010000006.1, read as the reverse complement.
TCCCTGCGAGGTTCCCGCGGCATGCAGATCGGGATTGCTCGTCCCATCCATGGGACTCGCCCCTTCGGGGCCAGCCTCCGGCTGTCCAAATCGTTCCACACGATTTAGTGTTCACCCCATCCATGGGGTTCACCCCTTCGCGCTTTGCGCTGCGGGGCCAGCCCTTCGGCTGTCCAAATTCGTTCCGGGCGGAATCGGTGGCAATCGGCGTAGTTGAGCGCCGGCCTCGCTGGGGCATTCGCCCAGCATGCAGATTGGGATTGCTCGTCCCATCCATGGGACTCGCCCCTTCGGGGCCAGCCTCCGGCTGTCCAAATTCGTTCCAAACGATTTTAGTGCTCGTCCCATCCATGGGACTCGCCCCTTCGGGGCCAGCCTCCGGCTTCCCAATTCGTTCCAAACGATTTAGTGCTCGTCCCATCCATGGGACTCGCCCCTTCGGGGCCAGCCTCCGGCTGTCCAAATTCGTTCCAGACGATTTTAGTGCTCACCCCATCCATGGGGGTCACCCCTTCGCGCTTTGCGCTGCGGGCCAGCCCTTCGGCTGTCCAAATTCGTTCCTGACACTGCGGAGGCAGGATGCCGAAGCGAACGTCGCCGAAGGCGATGGCCCAGAGGGAGAGGGCCGGGATCAGCCCGAATCAATTTGTCGAACCGAGAGGGTTCCGCTTACCCTCTCTCTCCGCCAGACACAAAAACGCCCCTTTCGGGGCGCTTTTGTGTCTGGCGGAGAGAGAGGGATTCGAACCCTCGATAGAGCTATAAACCCTATACTCCCTTAGCAGGGGAGCCCCTTCAGCCACTCGGGCATCTCTCCGGGATTCTTGGTGTTGCTGGCTGTGCTTGTACTGCGCCGCGCGCTGATGCCTTCAACGGCGGACGCGCAGGATAGCGGTCCCGTGCTCGACGGGTAAAGCGTTTCAGCTGTCGCCCTCGGGTTCCTCCTGATGCGGCATCGCATCACCGCTTTGTTCGCGCTTGATGCGCTGGTAGATCTCCTCGCGATGGACGGGCACGTCCTTCGGCGCATTGATGCCGATACGGACCTGATTGCCTTTGACGCCGAGGACCGTCACCGTGACTTCGTCCCCTATCATCAGCGTCTCACCTACACGGCGGGTCAAAATCAACATGTAAACTTCTCCAATTGGCGCCGGGGGGCAGTTGGAAGCAACGTACGGTACAAATCACACCGCTGCGATGCCTTTCTTGTCAGCCCCGTCGCTGACGGCACGACTTGACTTGTAGCTGGGCAACCCGCCGAGATTTTCTGGCGAACATCCTCGCTCACCCAGGTGGCCGAGTATTCCCCGGCACGAACGAGCCGGTCGAGCCCGGGGATCTCGTGGGCGTGGCGTTCCAGCTGGTCGAGGGCGACGTCGAGCTCGAGCGGTGTCTCGACCAACCGGTAGTCGGCTGGATCATCGCGGGCCACGAAGTGCAGCGTGAGGGTGCCGTCGGGCCGGTCGTAGCGCCACGACTCGTTGCCGTAGTTCCGCTGGAGCGGATCGACCCGTCCGGCGGACCGTGACTTGGGCCAGACGATGCGAAGCGACGGTTCCCCCTGCCGGATGTACACCAGGCCGCGATCGTCGAGCTCACCGTCGCCACTCTTCCAGGTCTCGATGCCCCAGCGATACCGGCGCCGGAACGGCGGCAGGCGGAACTCGCGCCGTGCCACATCCCAGCGGCGGAAATGCTCGGCGAGCCGGGAACCCGGGTCGCGCAAGTCGGCGGCGTCGCGGGCCGCCCAGAATGCGTCGAGCCACGCTGGCCGATCGGCGGCCGCCTGGGCATCGAAGCCGGACAGCTCGGCGGAGTCGGCGATCGGCTCGATGTCGCGGCGAAGCATCGCGACCACCGCCGGATCGGCCGAAGCGGCCGCGATGCGGTAGGCGCGCCGGGTGTCGCGCCGCAGCAGGAGCCCGGACGGCCCGTCGATTGGGCCGGTGAGCGGAATGGTCCGTGCCAGTTCGACCTCGGCGGTCGCGGGCGCGCGCGACAGCAGCACGGCGCGGCGGAAGGCGACCTGCGCCGAATCGGGGTGACCCGCCTGGCGTTCGAGCCGGCCACGGGCAAGCAGTAGCGCCGGGTCCCAGCCGATCGGCGATGCCGTGGCGGCGCGGAGCGCGTCGACCGCCGGGCCCAGGGGGGCATCGATTCGCTGCTCCAGCGCCACGCGGGCAAACTCGAGCAGGCCGTCGATGAAGGCAGGATCAGCCGCGATGGCGCGAGCGAACGCACTGCCGGAGAGCCGATCGCGATCGATCCCGAGCATCGTATAGAGGCCGCCGGCGAACCCGGCGGCGCGATCGGTGCCACTCGCCTCGGCCAGTCCGAGGCCGTACCACGGCCAGGGCCAGTCGGGCCGGAGCTCCGCGGCCCACTGGAACTCGCCAATCGCGTCGTCGAGATGGGCCACACCGGGCTCGAGCTCACTCAGCCGCAATGCGATGATGCCGAGCCGGAGGTGGTGCATCGCCTCGAACCGCTCGGCGGCGGCCTGTTCGATGAGCCCCCGCTCGAGCATCCGGATCCCGGTGGTGTCGCCCGAATAGCGGATGGAGTCGCGCAAGCGGGTCAGCGCGTCCCGCTCCCACGACGCCTGGGCACGCGCGGCGGTGCTGCGTGCGGCCAGCGCGATCAGCAGCGCCGCCAACACGCGGCGCCTCACGGCTTGACCACCGTGAAGTTCCGGCACCGGCTGGCCACGGCGCCATCGGCCCGCACGGTGATCGTGAGCTGGTACTCGCCGGGCCTGAGGGGATCGAGCGCCACCGCGCGCGACACCCGCTCGATGCCGCCGCCGGCCGTGGCGCGGGTCGCGAGCGAGAGCATCGCGCCGCTTCCCCCACAGCTGGTACCGGTCTCGGGGAGCGCATCGAGCCGGTCGATTGCCACGGCCGTCTCGTACTCGGTCCCGGCATCGAGCCCGTTGACCTCGACGTAGAGCTGCATCGGTTCATCGAGCGGGAAGCGGCGCAACGGATTCGCCCAGGCGGTGTCGGCAGCCGAGGCGGCCCAGGGGATCCGCACACTGCGCACCCCGAGCGACACGTCGGAGAGTGCCAGCGCGTGTCCGGCCGGGGCGGGCACGTGGACGGTCACGGGGCGCGACAGCATCCCCCGCCGACCCTCCTCCAGCGACGCACGGATCCGGTAGGTGCCCGGCGGCACCCGCAGCGGCAGCTGGCCGAGGAGATACTGGCCGTTGGCGAGCCGCTGTGCCGTGACGAAGCCGCGCACGGTGTCCACCTGCATCACGGTGGTCCCGGCAGTGTTGACGACGGCGACACGCATGCGAACCGGATAGGCCATCGCCCCGGTGCGCAACCGCTCCGGGGTGAGATCATCACCCGGCACCGCGAACGCGATCTGCACCAGCGGGCCACGACGGTCGGATCCCACGGCGAGAATGTCGATCGCCCCGTTGATCGGCAGCTCGAAGCCAAGCTCGTAGCTGTACGGCTTGAGCAGGGCGAGGCGGCCGATCTCGCGCTCGCGCGCCTGGAGCGAATCGGCGCCCCCCATCCCCTCGTTGAGCATCCGGGTGTAGAGCGGGCTCATATCCTGCCGTGACCGGAGCAGCTCCTGCGCCAGCGCCGACACGAGTTCGGCGCCCCAGGTCTTGGTCACCGCCTGGGACGGATCGTCGCCGGGCCGGAAGCGCTGGAACTGCGACGACAGGGCGAGGATGTCGAGGAGACTGGTGACCGCCACGAAGTCGCTGTCACGATTCGCCGCCACGAAGTGGTAGAACCGGTCGCCGTCGTGGGTGTCGTGATAGGCCCACGACTCATTGGGTGGCATCCCGATCACGTGCAACGTGACCTTCACCTCGGGCCCGCCACCCTGCCCGATCGCGGTCCGCTCATCGGGGGAGCCGTGGCGGAGGATTGTCTCGCCGCGGGCGTCGAACGCCTCGGTGCCCAGGGTGTCGAGCTCGAAGACCGGGTGGGTGTGCACCAGCGTGGTGCGGACGTAGTGATGGCGGGCAAACTCGAGCCGCCGGTAGTGCTCCGCCAGTCGGTCGTCGGCCGTCGGCAACCCGTCGGGATCCTGCGAGGCCCAGTAGGCGCGAATCACGGTGTCGCGATCGGCGGCGCGCACCGTGTCGAAGCTTGCCAGCACCGAGTCGGGGATCACGATCTGCAGGTCGCGGCGATAGCGGACCAGCGCCTCACCCTTCGCGCGGACCAGGCCGCGATACCACGGCCCCGCCCCGTCGCTGCGGCCGACCACGAAGCGCATCTGGGCCTGGGCGCGCAGTACCCCGGCATCGTCGGGATGCAACCGGGCAGCGCGCTCCGCCACGGCGGTGGCGGAATCCTTGTCGCCGGTTTCCCGTTCAAGCCGGGCGCGCACCAGCGCCAGCTCCGCGTCGCGGGCCATCGCGCGGGCCGGCAGCAGCCGCAACGTCCGCAGCCCGATCTCCTCGTCGAGGTCGTCGCGGCTGCGCAACGCGCGATGGGCCAGCTGGAGCACGCCGAAAAGGTTGCTCGAATCGGCACCGCTGGAGCGCATGAACTCCTGGACGATCCCCTTGGCCGGGTCGAGGCCGAACATCGACGCCATGCCGAACGACAGCGAGTGGTCGGACTGGTCGAGATCGGTTCGGGCCAGTCCGTACCACCCCAGGGTGAGGTCGGGACGATCCTCGGTGATCCCGGCGAAGGTGCGACCGGCGAGGTTGAGGTACCGCGTCTCACCGGAAAGTTCGCCAAGGCGGAGCGCGATCAGCCCGAGGCGGAGCTCCTCTTCGGGGTCATCGCGCTGCCGGTCGGCGATGGCGCGGGCATCGCGAAGCATTTCCGCCAGGAGGGCCTCGCCCTCGATCCCGGCGAGCGAATCGTGCAAGGCCCGGAGGGGGGCGAGGTCGATCGGTCGCTGGGCCGCCAGGGGCCGGCCGACGGCGAGCAGCGCAATCGCCCCCCACTGCCACCAGCGCTGGCGCTGGCCCGGCACCCTCACTCGACGACCTCGATCCGCCGGCGGCGGACAACCTCGCGACCATCGGCGGTGCGCACCTGCACCTGGAGCTCGTAGTTGCCGGGCGAGACCCGCTCGAGGGAAAGCTCGCGCGCGATCCGCTCGATCCCGCCGGGATGGCGTTGCTCCGACTCGAGCTTGATCGCAGTGCCGCCACCGAAGATCCGGCGAAGGATCGAGCCGCCGCCGGCCCGGCGCACCGACAGCTCGAGGTCGTACGGCTGTCCCGGCGTCAGGCCGGTCACCTCGAAGTAAAGCTTCAGCGGTTCACCCTGGTGGAATCGTGCCAAGGGCGAGACCCACGCAGTGTCGCCACCCGGAACCACCCACGGCAGGTTGACCGAGCGCACGCCGATCGCCAGGTCACTCAGTCCGGGCTCCGGACCGAGCGGCGATGGGACGCGCACCGTGTCGCGTTCGGTCACCAGCCCGCCGGCGTCGGTCTGCACCGCAACGCGGACCGTGAGGATGCCGGGCGGGACATGGACCGGCAGCCGCCCGAGGAGCATCTGGTCGTCGGCGAGCGGCCCGGTGGCGAGGAAGGTCCGGGTGGTGTCCACCAGCCCGACCGTGGTGCCGTCGAGCGACAGCGCCGAGGCACGGATGCGCACGGGGTAGGCAAAGCCCTGCGGCAACTCGCGCGGCGTCATCCCCCGCCCCGGGATCGCGAACGCCACCTGCAGCTGCGGGCCGCCGGCGTCGCTCCCCACCGCCAGCACCTGCACCGTGGCGTCGATCCGATCGCCGAGATCCAGCGGCCACGAATCGGTCGAGGTCCCGATCGCGATCGCCCGGCGCCCCGCCGCCCGCTCCTCGGTGAGCAGCTGGTCACGCGAGCCGCGCCCGGCACTCAACAGCCGCGAGTAGATCGGGTCGAATCCCTCCCGCGACAGCAACAGTGCCTCGATGTGCCGGGCCAGTTCGGCCGAGGCCGCATCGGTGCTCTCGAGCCGATCGAGGTTTCGCATCGCCACCGTCGAGGCATAGTCGAGCACGTCGAAGAGCGACTCGACCAACCGGTAGTCCTGCACGTCCTGCCGCGCCACGAAGTGGAAGAGCAGGTCACCGCTCTCGCGACGATAGAGCCACGACTCGTTCGGCTCGATTCCGGGGGCATTGTACTGGGTTCGCTCGTCGGGATCGCCGTGGCGGATGTAGATGATGCCGCGGTCGTCGTATTCCGACTGTCTCGACCGATACCGCTCGGCGATGCCGTACTGCCGGTTCTCGGTCACCAGTCGGTAGTTGCGCCGTGCCACGTCGAGTCGCCGGTAGTGCTCCGCCACCCGGTCGCCAGGTGGATGGAGTTCGTCGTCGTCGCGTTCGCGCCAGAAGTCGCGCACCAGCCGAACCCGGTCGTCCGGTGCGTCCCGGTCGAACACTGTCAGCGTGGAGTCGGGCAGGATGGTCGCCAGGTCGGCGCGGTACATCGCCAGCGTGGCGGAGTCGGCCTCGACGAGAGCCCGGTACCAGAGAGCTGGCGCCGTGGAGTCACCCTGCAGGAACCGGGTCCGGGCCAGCTCGTAGCGCGCCATGGAGTTGGTGCTGTCGCGCTTGAGCAGTCGCGAGAGCGCGGCCGTCGACGAGTCGAGATTGCCCACCACCCGCTCCACCCGGCCGCGGGCGAGCAGCACCGCCGGGGATCCGGCCGACGCCGTGCGTGAGGCCCGCCGGAGCGCCGCCAGTGCCACATCCATGCGGGCGTTGATCCGTTGCCGGAGCGCCGTGTTGCTCAACTCCACCAGGCCCGCCACGAAGCCCGGATCGACTTCGGCACTCTTGGCAAAGGCGTTTGCCGACCGGGTCAGCGCGTCGCGCCCCAGCATCGTCTGGAGCCCCTCGACCAGCGACACCTCGGAATCCCCGACACCCAGCTCGGCAAGGCCGAGACCATACCAGCCGTACGGCCAGTCGGGCTTGACCTGCACCGCCCACTCGAATTCACCCCCGGCCTCATCGTAGTGCCGGCGGGATGCGGTCTGGTCGTCGTCGGCCGTCACCTCTCCGAGTCGGATCGCCACGAACCCGAGGCGGAGGTGCAGCTCGGCGTTGTCGCGGTCTTTCTTCGCCTGGCCGATGAGGGCGGCCTCGAGGGACTTCAGCGCACCGGCATCGCCGATCACATCGAGCGAGTCGCGGAATCGCTCGAGCCCGACCCGCTGGGTGGGAGTCTGCGCCGGCGCCGCGACGGGCAGCGACGCGAGGGGCAGGACGGTGAGGATGGCCAGCCAGCGAGAGCGCATAGGGGAATCTACCGGGAAAGTCGGGGGTGTTGCTGTCAAGGACGAGTGAAGCGGTTTGGGGGAGACATCCGGCATCCTCCAGTGCCGACCGGCCACCGGGAAACCGCGCCCCGGCGGCATAAGGCGCTGAAAACGCTTCATTTAGGCCGATTTCGCGTTGACGCTGCCCCTCACCGATCCTATCTTCAGCCGTCGTGCCGTCGGCACTGGCGCGGCGGTCATCGATCGCCGACCGTTGGCCACCCAACCGGGATGATGACAACGCCGCCCATTCGCGCCACGCTGTACGCGCTCACCGACCGCGGCCGGACCCGCGACCACAACGAGGACACCTTCCTCGTCGCCGACCTCGGTTCCGACGAGCCGGTCCGGGCGTCGCGGCGTCAGGAGGTGTCGCTCGGTGACCGGGGGATGCTCTTCCTGGTTGCCGACGGGATGGGCGGTGCCGCCGCCGGCGAGATCGCCAGCGAGATGGCCGCGGTGGCCATCCATCGCCACCTCGCCGACGGCTGGGCCACGGTGGTCGTGCCGAGCGAGGAGGCGTTCGCCGAGGCGCTCCGTCGGGCGGTGGAGGGGGCCAACCAGGAACTCCACGACTACGCCGTCGGTCACCCCGAGGTGCGGGGGATGGGCACCACCGCCACGGTGGTCGGTCTCTGGCACGACCGGCTCTACCTGGCCCAGATCGGCGACTCGCGAGCCTACCTGATTCGTGACGGCCACGCCCGGCAGCTGACCCGTGATCAATCGCTGACCCAGCGACTGGTGGAGGTCGGCGAGCTGACCGAGGAGGAGGCCGAGGCGAGCGAGCGCCGCAACATCATCCTGCAGGCACTCGGCCCCGACTCCGATATCCACGTCGACCTGAGCTGGCAGATGCTCCAGCGCGGCGACTTGCTGATCCTCTGCTCCGACGGACTGTCGAGCGTGGTGCGGCGCGACGACATCGCCGCGGTGGCCCGCGATGCCGGCGATGTGCAGCAGATCTGCGAACGGCTGGTCGACATGGCCAACGAACGGGGTGGTCCGGACAACATCACGGTGGTGGCCGTGCGCTTCGAGGGCGAGGGGCTCACCGACCGGTCACCAGACGAACCCGGGTATCACGAGTTCCCCACCCTCGGCGACCGCCCCGCCCTGCAGCCGACCGCCGCGTTCCCCGCCACGTCGGCGCCCCGTCCCACCATCGCGCCCCGCCGCCGCGGCTCGCCAACCGCCATGGCGCTCACCGCGCTGGCAGTCCTCATGGCGATCCTCGGATTGGCACTGATCTTCGGCTGACGCCCCGCCGGCAACCGCCGGCACGCTCCGTTCCCGCTCCCCTCGTTCAGCCCGGCACCACCGAGCCGAGCACCCGCGTCCCGGACGCACCGGTGACCGCGGGGAGGGAGCCCGGCTGGCCGTGCAGCGTGAGCCACCCCAGCATCGCGAACGCCACGGCCTCCTTGGCATCGGCCGGGAAGAAGAGTTCGTCGAAGTGCCGCAGGGGCATCTCCAGTCGAGCGAATTCCGCAGCGAGTTCGCGCATCAGCACCGGATGATGGGTCCCACCGCCGGCCACCACCACGTCGGCAGCGCGGGGAAGAAAATCGCGACAGAACGCCACCACCGTTGCCACGGTGAGCGCCACCGCGGTGCGCACACCGTCGGGACCCGGGACCCGGCGGTGGAGCCGCTGCGCATACTCGGCACCGAAATGCTCGCGCCCGGTGCTCCGGGGAGGGGCGGTCGCAAAGAACGGCTCGGCGAGCAGTTGCTGGAGCACCTCGTGGTCGACCTCGCCGAGCTCGGCGAGCACCCCGCCGGCGTCAAAGGGGAGCGTCGGGTCGACCAGCCTGGCGATCGCATCGAGCACCGCCATTCCCGGCCCGCTGTCGCCGGCGATCACACCCTCGAGTCGAGCACGGCGTTCGACCCAGGTTGCGTTGGCCATCCCACCGAGGTTGAGCAGGATGCGCGGCTGGTGGTCATCGCCGAAGCAGAGGGCATCGATCAGCGGCACGAGCGGAGCACCCTGCCCTCCCGCCGCGAGATCGCGCGAGCGGAAGTCGTGGACCACCCGCACCCCGAACCGCTCCGCAAGGTGCGCGGCCGCCCCGAGCTGCAGGGTGACCACCGGGGGTTCGTGCCAGATCGTCTGGCCCGGGAACGCGATGCATCCCAGCGTGTCGGCACGACAGTGGGCGGCGGTGAGCACCATGTCGACCGCATCGGCCGCCCAGTTGGCGATCGCGGCGTGCAGTCGGGCCACCTCCGCCACCGGGCCACCGGCGAGCACCGCCTCGAGCTGGGCCCGCTCCACCAGCGAGTAGGGGCGATGCGCGAACTGCAGCAGTTCCACTCGCGTCGGGCCGCCGATCCGCACCAGGGCAGCATCCATCCCGTCGAGCGAGGTGCCCGACATCAGTCCGACGACGAGCATGGCCGCCTCGCTCATGGTGACTCCAGCCGCGGCGGCGGGCCGAGCAGGCGACGCAGGTGCCGGTCGACCGAGGCGAGCCGCGCTTCGGCGTCATCCCGACCGATCCTGAAGCGGGCCATCACGATCGCGGTGCGCACACTGCCCCCCGCACCCTCGATCGCCGTGCGGGCCGTGGGGCGATCGACGCCGAGCACCTCCATCACGATCCGCTCGCCCCGATCGCGCAGCTTGGCGTTCCGCGCCTCGAGGTCGACCATCAGGTTCCCGTAGGTCTTGCCGATCCGGATCAGCGCCCCGGTGGTCAACATGTTGAGTACCAGCTTGGTGGCAGTACCCGCCTTGAGCCGGGTGCTTCCGGTCACCAGTTCGGGGCCGACGTCGACGTGGACCAGGACATCGGCCACCCGGGCAGCCTCGGGCGATGGCGTGGCACAGGTCACCAGGACCGTCGCCGAGCCAAGCGACCGCGCGGCCTCGAGCGCCCCGACCACGAACGGCGTCGACCCACTGGCCGCGATCCCCACCACCACATCGCCCGCGACCGCCCCGCGCTCCCTGAGCGCGGCGCTCCCGGCGCTCGGGTCGTCCTCGGCCCCCTCGATGGAGCGGGTCAGCGCCGCCTCGCCACCGGCGATGATCCCCTGGACCATCTCGGGATCGGTCCCGAAGGTGGGCGGGCATTCCGAGGCGTCGAGCACGCCCAGCCGACCGGAGGTCCCGGCGCCGACATAGAACAGCCGATGCCCGGCGCGAAACGCCGCCTCGACCAGGCGCACAGCGGCGGCGATGGCGTCGCGTGCGGTGTGCACTGCCGCGGGGACGGTGGCATCCTCGGCGAGGAAGAGATCGACGAGGGCCCCCGGCTCGAGTTCGTCGATGTCGACCGACCGCGGGTTGCGCCGCTCGGTGTCGCGCGGTGGGAGGGGTGGGATCAAGGGCACCGGGCCCGGGCTGGTGGCATCGGCTTCATTGCGGCTTAACTTACGTGGCCACCCGCTGCCGGACCACGGCATCCCCCGCCCGTCCCCTCTATCCGAGCCGTAGCCATGCCCCATCGCCGCCTCGCGCACCTCCTTCCGGCCCTCCTCCTGCTGGTATCGCCCCTCGCGGTCGCACCGGCACAACAGACGAGCGTCCTGCCTCCCGACTGGCGCTACACCGGCAAGGCGCCAGTGGCCGAGGGGCAGCACGCCATGGTGGTGTCGTCTTCCCCGATCGCCAGTGCGGTCGGCCGCGATGTGCTCGAGGCTGGTGGCAACGCGGTCGACGCGGCCGTCGCGGTCGGCTTCGCGCTGGCAGTGGTCCATCCGGCCGCGGGCAACATCGGCGGCGGTGGCTTCATGGTGATGCGGATGCGCAGCGGCGAGGTCCAGGCGCTCGACTACCGCGAGACCGCCCCGGCTGCCGCGAGCCGGGACATGTACCTCGACGAGCACGGCGAGCTCAATGGCAAGTCGCTCACCGGGCACCTGGCAGCCGGGGTGCCGGGCGCGGTGGCAGGGATGCTCGAGGCGCACCGTCGCTTCGGTCGACTGACACTCGCCCAGGTGATCGACCCGGCGATACGGCTCGCGCGCGACGGCTTCGTGCTCGACAGCCATCACGCCGGGTCGATTCGCGCCTCGGCTCGACGGCTGGCCCAGTTTCCCGCCTCGGCACGCCAGTTCCTGCCCGACGGCACTGCGGGTCCGCCGGACGGTTACCTCCTCAAGCAGCCCGACTTGGCGCGGACCCTCGAGTCGATCAAGCGGGAGGGCCGCGACGGCTTTTACCGTGGCTGGGTCGCCGACTCGATCGTGGCCGAGATGGCGCGCGGCGACGGGATCATCACCCATGCCGATCTCGAGGGGTACCAGGCCAAGTGGCGGACGCCGATCACGGTCACCTATCGGGGCTGGACGATCCACTCGATGCCGCCGGCCTCGTCGGGTGGCGTGACGCTGGCGATGATCCTCAAGCTCCTGGAACCGTACGACCCGCTTCCCGATTTCGGGACGCCGCAGTTGATGCACCTCGAGGCGGAGGCGATGCGTCGGGCGTTCACCGACCGCAACCGCTTCCTTGGCGACCCGGATTTCGAGTCGGTGCCGCTGGAGTGGATGCTGTCGAAGGCACACCTCGACTCGCTGCGCTCCACGATCGACCCGAATCATGCGACGCCGACCCCGCCGTTCGATCCGTCGATTCGCGACGGCAACAACACCACGCACTACTCGGTGGTCGACGCCGAGGGCAACGCGGTGTCGACCACCACGACGCTGAACTTCAGCTACGGCTCCAAGGTGACCGTTTCCGGTGCCGGGTTCCTGCTCAACGACGAGATGGATGACTTCGCCGCCGCGCCCGGCAAGCCCAACGGCTTCGGCCTGGTGCAGGGCGAGGTGAACGCGATCGAGCCCGGCAAGCGGATGCTCTCGGCGATGACGCCCAGCGTGGTGGTCGACCCGAGCGGTGAGTTGCGGATGGTGGTCGGCTCGCCGGGTGGCCCGACGATCATCACCCAGGTCTTCCATGTGATCAGCAACGTGATCGACCACCGGATGTCACTGGCCGACGCCGTCGCGGCACCACGCAGCCATCACCAGGCGCTCCCCGACGAGCTGCGCCTCGAGGGACCCGACGGCTTCGCCGAGGCGACTCTCGATGCCCTGCGAGCGTTGGGGCACCATCTCGAGATCGGCGGCAGCTGGGGCGACTTCGAGGCGATCATGCGCACCGCCACCGGCTGGGTCGGTGTGAGCGATCCGCGCAGTGGAGGCGGCGGAGCCGGATACTGAACAGAGGACGGAGGACGGAGGACAGAGGACGGAGATCAGAGATTGCTGTTCTCCGTCCTCTGTCCTCCGTCCTCCGTCCTCCGTCCTCCGTCCTCTGTCCCCGTCTATCCCCTGAACGCGCCCGTGAGCCTGAGCGTGACCCGGTTCCCCGCCGCGACGACGATGTCGCGATCCTGGGAGTAGTCGGCCACCGCCGCGCCGGCCGCAGCGCCACCCACGGCGCCAACCGCGGTGCCCTTGTCGCCGCCGACGGCGTGACCGATGATGGCCCCTGCCACGCCACCGGCCGCGGTCTTGCCCACTTCGGCGGCGCCAACCCCACTGCCGCGCATCTCGTGGGCAAAGTCGACGACCTCGGCGTCGAGCCCGTGCGACGAACCGCCGACCGTCACGTCGCCGACGCCGAAGGTGAGGATCCCCTCACCACCCTTGTGGGCAGCCGGTTCGATGGCGGTGATGGTCAGGTCGATGGTGGACCCCGCCGGGATCACGACTCGACCGGCGGAGTCGGCGACATCCCGGTTCACCTTCACGGCGACCTTGTCACCGACATGATTCTCGCGCGAGGAGACCGCGGCGGTGAAGTTTGCCACAATCTGGGTGCCCTCGGAAAGCTGCGGGCCGCTGCCGGTCACCCCGCCGCAGCCGGTTGTCGCGCCGAGTGCGGCGCTGAGGCCGAGCATCAGGAGGCGCGTCCTCATGGTGCCGTCCGGCTGAACTCGTCGCGCAGCGTGAGCACCATCGCGCTGCCGGCGTCGACCACGATGTCGCGGTCCTGGGTGGCATCCGCCACGGCCGCGCCAGCGGCGGCACCGCCGACCGCGCCGATCACGGTGCCCTTCTTGCCACCGATCACCCGCCCGATGATCGCTCCGGCGGCGGCGCCGGCTCCGGTCTTGGCGACTTCGCGACCGGTCACCCCGCGTCCCCGCATCTCGAAGGCGTAGTCGGTCGCCCGCGCCGTGATCGGAACGCTGGTTCCGTTGATGGTGACGGTGCGTGCGCTGAGGGTGAGCGTCCCGACGCCACCCTTGTTGGCGGCAGGGGCGATCTCGACGATCGCGAGCGTGACGATGGACCCGGCCGGAATCACGGTGACTCCGTCGGCATCCACCACGTCGCTGGCGACCCGCACGCGCACCTGGTCACCGGCCTTGTTGGTGCGCGAGCTGATGGTGTCGAGGGTCACGGTGTTGAGCTTGGTGCCGCTCGCCAGTTGTGGCACGGCCGGCGCGGGGGCCGGAGCCGGCGGTGGAGTCGACGCCGGCGCCGGGGAGGGGACCGGCGCGGGGCTCGGCGTGGTGCGCGATGGTGCCGGCCGTGACGCGGGTGGTGGCGTGCCATGATCCACGTACACCGTCTCCGGCGGGGCCGGCGGGGAGGAGTCGGGCAACAGCGCCTGGTCGGCGATCGGCACCAGCGAGTCGTTGAGCATCGCGGTGGTGTCGCCGGGGGCCAGCCCCTTGTCCCCGCCGCCACACGCGACCAGCACCAGTACCGCCGTGACCTTCATCAGCTCATGTCCTCGTGACATATCCTCTCCATGGTGACGACGTGGCGGTGGCCATGCCACCCAGCCCCCGAAGCGGCAGGACCGCTCGGAGGGCGGCTCGTCGAGCCGCTGCCATCGCCGGGAATGCAGTGTGATCGGACCGGCTCTCCACCCCAAGGGCGGGTCGCCGTCCACAGCTAGGAGACGTTTCTCATCGCGACGGCCGCACAATGGCCCTAGAGCCGTGAGCGGAGCCACTCCGGCGTCACGCCGTTGAGGAGCTGTGCCAGTCGGGTGAACTCTCCGGTCACCAGCAACAACCCCACGAGGATCAGGAGGATCCCGCTGGCCCGTTGCACCCAGGGGAGCCAGCGCCGGAACCGCTGGAACCAGTCACGGAACTTGTCGACCGCCACGGCAGCGATCAGGAAGGGCACCGCCAGCCCAGCCGAATAGGCAGCGAGCAACAGCATCCCCCGCGAGAGGTCACCCCCGACCCCGGCCAGCGCCAGGATCCCAGCGAGGATCGGGCCGAGGCACGGGGTCCAACCGAATGCGAATGCCATCCCGACGAAGAGCGATCCGAAGAAGCCCATCGGCTTCCGATCAAGGTGGACCTTGCGCTCACGTTCCATGAAGCCGAAGTGAACGATCCCGGTGGCGTAGATCCCGAACAGGATGATCACCACCCCACCGACCCGGGCCAGCGTCTGCTTGTGGTAGAGCAGCGTCGAGCCGAGGGCGGTGGCCCCGGCACCGAGTGCAATGAAGACGAGCGAGAAGCCAGCGATGAAGGCGAGCGCGTGCAACACGGCCCAGTGCCGCTTGTCCTCCATTTCCTCGAGGGTCATTCCGGTGAGGAAGCCGAGATAGGACGGCACCAGGGGCAGCACGCAGGGCGAGAGGAACGAGAGCAGGCCACCGAGGAAGGCGACCAGCGGTCCGAGACTGACGGACTCGTTCATCGACCGCTCCCCGCGCGCGCCAGTGCGCCAATGCCCCGGCGCCGACACCCCTGGCAGAGTCCGTGCAGCTCGACGCGGTTGCGCTCCACCACGAAGCCGTGCTCATCGGCCAGCAGGGCCAGCGGGCGTTCCATCCGGTCGAGGCTGAACTCGGTGACTCCACCACAACGAGTGCAGATGAGGTGGCCGTGCTGAGTGCCGGGATGCAGCGTCTCGTAGCGGCGGAATCCCTCACCGAAATCGTGGGCGCGGGCGAAGCCGGCCTCGACCAGGGTGTCGAGGGCCCGGTAGATGGTGGCGGTCCCGATCGGGGAGCCGTCCTGGCGCAGTCGCTCGGCGACCTCGTCGGCCGAGAGGTGACGATCGCTCGCGAAGATCACCTGGGCGACCCGGTCGCGCGGCCGGGTGACCGGCTGGTGCCGGTCGCGAAGCCAGCGCCGGAAGCGCTGCGCCAGTTCACGGGTTGCCTCAGGCTCCACCGGCATCGGCGGCCACCGCGTCGCTCGGATCGGCGTGCTCACTCGGGTCGGGCTCCGGGAGCGGTGGGAACCACCGCCCCGGGGCCACCTCGGCAGGCGGGTCCTCATCGTCGGCCCGGATCGGCACCAGGGCGAGGAGCTCGTGCAGTGCCTCCAGCGGACCGCTGCCGACCTCGGTGAGCGCGGTCTCGAAGCCGCCACGCTCCCGTCCCTTGATCGTGGCGACGTAGCGCGCGGTGAGGATCCGCCGGCGGTCACCGCTCACCAGGGAGAGGACAGCGGTGCCGTACTCACTCTGCTCGCGCCGCACCACCCGGAATACCCAGATGCCGTCGACCTCATCGACCGGGACCTGGTCGCGGAGCCAGTCGGCGAGCCGCTCCCAGCGCTCGCCCTCGCCCGGGCCGAGGCTCAGTTCCGGGAGCATCGTTCCACGAAGTGGCGGAGCACGTGCATGAAGTCCTGGGCATTGGTCACCACACCGTAGGCCTGGTGGGTCCCGCGGTCCTTCAGCTTGGTCACGACGAACTCCGTCTGGTCGACACAGATGGTGAGCAACGGCTCCGGATGGCCGTCAGGGGTGTTGGTGTGAAACGAGGGGAGCATGTTGCCGACCGCGATCGCGTGCAGCGCGGTGGCGACGAACACCGCTCCGGTGGCGCGCACGGTGTGCTCGCGCATCGCGTCCTGGGCCTCCCCGGCGTCGGTGATCACGCCGGGGAGTGGTCCGTCATCACGGATCGATCCGGCGAGCACGTATGGCGTGCCGGTGGTGACCAGGGCGTGCATGATTCCACTGCCGATGGTGCCGCCGGCCACGGCGGCCTCGATGCTGCCGGCGGCGCGGACTGCATTGATCGCGCGCATGTGGGTGCCGTGCCCACCGGACGTCGGCCGGCCGGCGTTGTTCATGCCGAGCGTGGTGCCGAAGATCGCCGCCTCGATGTCGTGCACCGCCACCGCGTTGCCGGCGAGCACCGCCTGCACGAAGCCCTCGCGGACGAACCACTCGAAGTCGTTCCGGGCCCGCGAATGCACCACCGCCGGACCGGCAACCCAGAGCAGGTAGCCGCCGCCATCGCGCTGGGCCACCAACCGCGCCGCGATGTCCTCGTAGTTCACCGGTCGCTCGCGCGAGACATCGGTGCTCATGAAGGAGAATTCGTTCGCCGAGTGGGTCGCCGCCAGGAATCCCTCGGTGTACACCACGACACCGTCCTCGCCATGCTCCCGCAGCCCCACCAGCACCGGCTCGCCCCGGCGCACCTTGCGCGGCTCCAGCGTCTCCAGCGCGTCACCCCGACGCACCACCGCACCGTCCATCCTCGGCCGGCTCGGCGCGACCCAGCCATGCTCGAGCCGGATGTAGGTCGGCAGATTGGAGGTGGAGAAGAACCCCTCGGGGAGGACGCCGTCGGCCGGCGCAGGGGCGAATTGTGCCACCGGGGCGTCGTGGAACGGGGCGCGGGTCACGTCGGGAAGCCAGCTCATGGGCGAGTAAGCTAGGCCGCGGCAGGGAGCGGGGACAAGCCGCGGCCTTGGCGACCCATCACCCCAGGGCGAGTTTGCCCGGCATGACATCTCGCCGAGGTCTCCTCCTGCTCACGCCGGCGCTGTGCCTCGGCGGCCCGCTTGCCGCCCAGCGGACGGACTCCGCCGTGGTGCTTCCCGAGCTGGTCGTGGTCCGGACCGCGATGGACCCGACGACGGCGGGACTCGCCCTCACCGTGCTTGGCCGCGAGGCGCTTCGCCGCTCACGAAACCTGCCCGGCCTCGACGAAGCGCTCGCCTTCGTCCCTGGGGTGGTCGCGCGCGATCGGGGCGATCACTCGCTCGACCAGCGCCTCGCGATCCGCGGCGCCGGCGCCCGGGCCAATTTTGGCGTGCGGGGGATCCGGGTGCTGGTCGATGGCGTGCCCGCCACGCTGCCCGACGGCCAGACTCCCCTGACTGTGCTCGCCCTCGACCTCGCCGAGCGGATCGAGGTGGTGCGCGGTCCGCTGGCGGCGCTGCACGGCAACGGCACCGAGGGAGTGGTGGCGATCACCACCGCGGCAAGGCCGGACGGTCCGTGGCAGGTGCGCGCAGGAACCGATGGTGGCGGCGAGTCGACGCTCCGGAACTGGCTGGTGCTCGGCGGCGGCGGGCGGCGCCTCGGCGGCTCGTTGTCGGCCAACCGGCTCGCCACCGACGGGTCGCGCGCCCACGCCACCGCCCGACAGTGGCGCCTCCACGGTGCCGTCGACTGGCAAGTCGCACCGGACGCGACCGTGACGCTGCGCGCCGACCACGCCGACGACCCGCACCTCGAGAGCCCTGGCGCCCTCACCCTTGCGGAGTGGCGGGACGATCCGACCAGCGCCTCACCCACTTCGGTGCTGCGCAACGCCGGCAAGTCGCTGCGGCAATCGCAACTCGCGCTGGGATGGCGGCGCGACGCCGGTCCGATACGGAGTGAGCTCCATGCCTGGGTGCTGGGTCGCTCGCTCGAGAATCCGATCGCTGCCCCTGCCCCAGCGCCAGCAAGGGCGAGCGAGGGGATCTGGATCGGGATCGAGCGCGCGGTGGAGGGCCTGCGAGGCAGCCTGTCCACCCGCGTGGGTCGGGTCCTGTTCACTGGCGGCGTGGACCTCCAGCATCAGCGCGATGACCGGGTGAATCGCCGTCACGACGCGGGGATCCCGAGCGGCGACCCCTTCCTCGATCAACAGGAGCGCACCAGCGAAGCCGGGATGTTCGGGCAGTTCTCCGTGCCGATCGGTTCGGCACTCGGGCTTCGGGCCGGGGTTCGCCGCGACCGGGTGGCCTTCGCGGTGACCGACCATCTCGACGCCGCTGCCGGTGGCTCGCGCGTGCTGGCGGCCTGGAGCGGCGACGCGGTGCTCAGTCATGCCGCGGGTGGCCACACGGTATGGCTCGGCGTGGCAACGGCCTTCGAGACGCCCACGACGACCGAGCTCGCGAATCGGCCCGATGGCTCGACGGGTCTCAATCACGACCTCGATCCGGCCCGCACGCTCAGCGTGGAAATCGGCGCGAGACTGGTGCGTGGCACCGTGCAGGCGGAGGCCACCGCGTTCCGGGCCGAGACCCGCGACGCCATCCTGCCGATCGCCGAGGAGGGTGGTCGGAGCTACTTCGCCAACGTCGGCACGACACATCGCGCCGGGGTGGAGCTTGGTGGTGCCTGGACCCCAACGCCCGGGCTCGGCCTTCGGGCAACCGGGACCTGGATCGACGCCAGCTTCGGGAAGGGCGCGCGCGATGCGAACGGAAGCTCCATTGCCGGCAATCCGCTTCCGGGGGTGGCGCGAATGACGGCACGCCTCGGGGCGGCATTCCAGCGCGGTGCGCTGGCGCTCGACATCGATCAGGAATGGTCGAGCAGCGTCTCCGCCGACGACGACCACACGATCGTCGTACCGGGATGGGGTCCCGGAGTCATCAACCTTGCGGCCCGATGGCAGGTCAGCAGCGGGGTGTCCACCTCGCTGGCGGTGCAGAACCTCTTCGACCGTCGATTCGTCGCAGGCGTGGTGGCCAATGGCGGCTTCGGACGGGTGGTGGAACCCGGCGGCGGGCGACGGCTCATCGCCGGCCTCAGCATCGACCTCGGCCGCTAGCGCACGGCGAGCCGCTTACTGCGACTGCAACCGGTGCACCACCGCAGCGAGCACGCCACCGGTGAGCGGCGCGACGATGTAGAGCCAGAGGTGCTCCAGCCCGCCCGTGCCCGCAAATGCCTGGAAGACGATCGGCCCGGTTCCCACCGCCGGGTTGAACGCACCGCCCGAAATCCCGCCCGCCACGAATGCCCCGACCATCACCGTGCCACCGATCGCCAAGCCGAAGTAGGAGTTGCCCTTGGTCGCCTCCGTCGCAGCGGTATTGAGCACCACCAGCGCGAGCAGGAAGGTGAAGAGCAGCTCGAGCAGGAAGGGGGCGACCAGGCCCGCCTCCGCTGCCGGTGCCGGGGCAAAGGTGTGCCCGGTCGCCAGCTGGACCGTTGCCGCCGCCGCGAGGGCACCCAGCAGCTGCGCGAGGACGTATGGCACGAAATCGCCTCGCGGCATCGCCCCGCGGAGCAGGACCGCCGTGCTGACCGCCGGATTGTAGTGGCCCCCGGATACGTGACCACCCATGTAGACCACCACGGCGAGCACTCCACCGATCGCGAGCGGTGCCATCGCCACCGAACCGGTCACCGCCAGTCCGATCACCAGCACGAGGAAGTAGGTGCCGATGAACTCGGTAAGCAGCTTCTTCATTGTGGCCTCGAGGATAGGGGCGACAGGCGACAGGCGACAGGCGACAGGCGACAGGCGACAGGCGAAGTTACTGTCGGGGAAGCCAACCGGCGAGAGGCGACCCGCGGGGCCCGGGTCCGCTCGTCCACCCCTTCGCCGTTCGCTGTTCGCTGTTCGCCGCTCGCGTCACAAGAGGCTCACCGGATCCCGGTCGAGGGTGAGCCGCACGTTGCCGCGCCGCGCCGACAGCCTCGGGCCCACGGTGCGGACCCAGGCGCCGAGTGCCCGGTCGTCGCCCTTGATGAGGAGGTGCATCCGCCATTCGTTGCGGATCCGCTCCACCGGACACGCAGCCGGACCCAGCACGATCAGCGCCCGACCCGAGCGGGCGATCGCCCGCTCGCTCCAGGCGGTGAATTCCAGGATCCGGCGCTGCACCTCGTCGCGATCGGGGCCGCTCGCCACCACCCGCGCCAGTGCCGTGCACGGCGGATAGGCCGGACTGGCCCGTGACTCGAGCTCGGCGGTGAGGAACCCCTCGGCATCGTGGGCGGCGGCGAACTGCAGCGCCGGGTGTTCCGGCTGCCGGGTCTGCACCAGCACGGTGCCGCCGCGGGGACCGCGGCCGGCCCGACCCGCCACTTGCGCCACCAGCTGGAAGGCCCGTTCCGCGGCGCGAAAGTCGGGGAGATGGAGCGCGAGGTCGGCATCGACCACTCCCACCAGCGTCACATTGGGGAAGTCGATCCCCTTGGCGATCATCTGGGTGCCGAGCAGGATGTCGACTTCGCGCCGACCGACCCGTTCGAGGATGCGGTGATGCGACCAACGGCCGGTGGTGGTGTCGAGGTCCATCCGAGCCAGGCGCGCCGCCGGGAAGCGTTCGGCGACCAGTCGCTCGAGTTGCTGGGTGCCGGCACCTCGATGACTGGTGGTCTCGCCGTCACAGACGGCGCAGCGCCGCGGGATGTCGGCGCGATGATCGCAGTAGTGGCACCGCAGGTGATCGGGCGACCGGTGCACGGTCATCGCGATGCTGCAGTTGGGGCACTCGACCGCCTCGCCGCACGCGGTGCACTGGATGAACGACGCCCAGCCGCGCCGGTTGAGGAGCAGGAGCACCTGCTCGCCGCGGCCGAGGGTGGCGGTGACGGCCGTGTCGAGTGGGGCGGTCCAGGGAAGTCCCGCCCCGCCTAGTGACGGCTCCGACCGGAGGTCCACCATCGTGACCGGCGGCATCGGGCGGTCGCCGATCCGGGCCGGCAATCGGATCAGTGTCTCCTCGCGAAGCGCCCGGGCCCAGCTCTCCACCGAAGGTGTGGCACTTCCGAGCACGAGGGCGGCGCCTTCGAGTCGGGCCCGCATCCGGGCCACATCGCGGGCATGATAGCGCGGTGTCTCGCCGTTCTTGTAGGTGGCCTCGTGCTCCTCGTCGAGCACGATGATGCCGAGATCCCGGACCGGCGCGAACACCGCGGAGCGCGCGCCAACCGCAACCCGGCAATCACCGCGGCGGAGGGCCCGCCATGCGTCGGCCCGTTCGCCATCGGAGAGGCCGCTGTGCAGCACCGCCACGCCATCGCCGAACGCACCCCGCACCCGGGCCACTGTCTGTGGGGTGAGGGCGATCTCGGGGACCAGCAGGATTGCACCGCGATCGGCGTCGAGCAGGCGCCGGATGCAGGCCAGGTAGACCGCGGTCTTGCCCGAGCCGGTCACGCCGAAGAGGAGTCCCGGTCGCGTCGGCTCCAGCGCGTCGAGCCGCTCCAGCGCGGCGTCCTGCGCGGTCGTGAGCCGGGCCGGGGGCGGCGTGGCAGGCAGGCCCGCGAACGGATCGCGGCGGCTCTCCTCCGCGTCCACCTTCACCAGGCCGGCCACGACGAGCTGCCGCAGGGGTCCGTCGCTGGCGCCCGCCCGCTCGAGCAGCCGCTGCACCTCCAATCGGCCAGCACTCGATTCGAGTGTCTCGTAGAGCCGGCGCTGGGCTGGCGACCGCTTGAACTGTCGTTCACGCTCGAGCAGCGGCATCGGGTCGCCCGCCAGCACCGCGACCCGTTCGGTGCGAACGCCGCCGCGCAGATCGGGAGGAACCACTTCGATCGCCAGCAATCCGATCCGCTGCAGCCGATCGGCGGCATCCCAGACCGGACGACGCAGCGCCTTCGACGCGGCGCTCGCGCGGGCACGCCCGCCGCGACGCGCCAGCCACTCGAGCAGCTCGCCGGCCACTCCGCCGATTGCAGGGGCGCCCACATCGAGGGCCACCAGCTCCACCGTCGAGCGCCCCCAGAGCGCGCCGGGAAGCATCGCGCGCAGCATCAGCCCCAGGGGCGCGCCCCAGTGCCTCGCTGCCTCGTCAGCGAGGGCGAGCAGGCCCGGTGGCAACGCCGGCTCGGGATCGGGTGCCGCGAGGATCTCGCGTGCCACACCGTCCGGGGCGATGTCGTCGACGGCCACCACGATGCCCACCATCTCGCGGGCCCGGACCGGAACGACGACGCGCGCCCCGGGGAGCGCGCGGTCGGCGAGGGCGATCGGGATCCGGTAGCGGTAGGGATCGGCCACCGGCAACGGCAGTGCGACCTGCGCGAACAGCCCGTCGCTCACCGCCGGGCGACACCCAGACCGGGTCCCTCGGGAATCCGCACCTGTCCCCCGGCGATCGTCGCCCCGGCGAACGGGTCCTCGGCAAGCAACGCGGCGCCATCGAGGTCGACCACGTCCACGAGAGGCGTGAGATGGGCCGCGGCGGTGATGCCGAGCGAGGACTCGATCATGCAGCCGATCATCACCATCAGCCCGTGGGCCCGTGCGATCGCGATCATCCGGATCGCCTCCCGCAGCGAACCGCACTTGGCGAGCTTGATGTTGATGCCATCGACCCGACCCACCAGCGCCGGGATGTCCTGCGCCGTGACACAGCTCTCATCGGCGATGACCGGCATCCGGCTGTGGGCACGAACCCGGGCGAGCCCCTCGAGGTCGCCAGGCGCCACTGGTTGCTCGAGCAGCGTCACGCCGAACTCCTCGAGGATGGGCAACATCCTCACGGCGTGCGGTGCGGTCCAGCCGCAATTGGCGTCGACCCGCAACTCCTTGTCGGTGACGCTGCGGATCGTCTCGAGCAGCTCGAGATCGTGGTCACCCCCGAGCTTGATCTTGAGCACCGGATACTCGTCCGCCTCGCCGACCTTGCGACGCACCATCTCGGCGGTGTCCATCCCGATCGTGAAGGTCGATTGCGGAGCCGCCGCCGGGTCGAGTCCCCAGTAGCGACAGAGCGACACGCCGGCGCGCCTGGCGACCAGGTCGTGGAGCGCCGCCGAGATCGCCACTCGTGCGGCTGCGTTGCGCCCGAGGGTCGCGAGCAACCGGGTCTCGATCGCCTCGAGCTGCTGCGGGTCATCACCGAGCACCGCGGCGTAGGTTGGCAACGCCGCCTGCACCGTCTCGAGCGTCTCGCCGTAGAACCGCGTGGCCGCGGCCTCACCCCACCCCTCCATGCCGTCGCCATCGGAGATCCGCACCATCACGGTGCGGTATTCCGACTGTCCCCCGCGGGCGATGATGAATGGATGCCGGGTCCTGAGAGTGAGAATTTCGGTGGAGAGCGTGAGCGGCATGGCAGTGTTCCTTGGCGGGGAGATACGAGGTGCGCGAGCCGGGAACGGAGACGAAGGACGTCGGCCTCGGGATCGGGCCGGGGTCCTGGATGCCGAAGCCGGACACCAGCGGCGCGCCGCTGGTCTATCGAACCTCGAACGGCAGATCTCTGATCGCTGATCTCGTCCCTAATCTACCATCGCCTCGACCGTGCTCAGCACGCCGTCCGCGAGGCGGGCGGGATCGTAGCCGCCTTCCATCAGTGCCACCATCGGCCGGTCGGGCCACCGGTCGCGGAGTCGGGTGATCCAGGTGGCGTAATCGGCCGGCTCGAGGGTGAAGCCACCGAGCGGGTCGCCCGCCATCCCATCGTAGCCGGCGCTCACGAAGAGCGCGTCCGGACTCCAGTCGTCGGTGGCCGCCGTGACGGCGTCCCAGAGCGCCTCGAGGTAGTCCGCGCGTGACTGGCCGGCGGGCATCGGCACATTGAAGCAGTTGCCGACCCCGCGTTCGTCGGCACGACCGGTGCCGGGATACCACGGATGCTGGTGCATCGAGACGAATCGGGTCGCCGCCTCGGCCTGGATGATCTCCTGGGTCCCGTTGCCGTGGTGCACGTCCCAGTCGACGATCAGCGCCCGCTCGGCCCCGGCACGACGGGCCATCGCCACCGCCACGGTGACCAGGTTGACCGGGCAGAATCCCATCGCTCGCTGGGCCGACGCGTGGTGGCCTGGGGGACGCACTGCGGCGAATGCCGCCCGCCCCGGCATCGCGTGTTCGACCGCGGCAGCGACCGCCCCGGCCGCCCCGAGGATCGCCGACCAGGAGGCGGGCACCAGTGGCACCTCCTCCCCGGCGTCCTCGCGATGCGCGGCCCGATATTCGAGGGTCAGCAACCACTCATGTGGGTGGCGGAGCTCCAGCGGCTCGAGACCGGCGGGTGGGGCCTCGCGCGGGACGAACCGGCCGTCGCTGGCCAGCCGCTCCTGCACCGCGGCGAGTCGAGCCGGCTGCTCGGGGAATCCCTCGTGGCCCAGGCAGGCGGTCGCGGTGAAGACTGCGGTCATCAGCGCACGGCGCGGCGCCGACGACGCAGGACGATCAACGCGGCGCCGTCGGGAAATCCGGCCTCCGCCACGGTCTGCTGCTCATCGCGCAACTCGGCCCCGAGATACTTCACCGCGAAGGCACCGGGATCGTCGGGGACCCGCGCCGCCTCGAGTGCCGCCTGCTTGATCGCCGCCACGGTCTGGTTGGCCTCCAGCGGCAGGGCGATCTCGTCCCACGTGTCGAGCACCGTCACGCGCAAGGCGCTCATGCGACCCCCGGAAGCGGCGGGAGGGTGGTGAGGAAACGCGCCAGTGCCTGGTCGAAGAGCAGCGTGGAACCGCGCACCCGGGTGCCGGCCTCGGCGGGCCGGACCGCGATCGCGACCTCTTCCCCGCCCTGGCCACGCAAGACCAGATGGGTCGGTCCGCGTCGCTCGGGAAACGCCGCCTGGAGCGGCACCCGCTCGCCAAAGAACGACTCGGCGCGGTCGAGCACCTCATCGGGTGCCAGGGTCGTCATGGTCTCGTGCACCATTGTCAGTCGCCCTCGAGCAAGGAGACAGTTGCGCGGCCCTGCCAGGGCCGGGTTGGGCGGAAGAGGTCCCGCCATCGCGGCCGGCGGCGCAACACCAGCACCAGGTCGCCCGCAGGGGGTTCCTCTACCCCGTCGAGCGCCACGAACGCCGGCAGGACGGCCGCCCGGGGCATCGTCACGAAGTAGCGCCTGCCGTGCCAGCCAATATCGACCCGGTGGGGCATCTCGCGCACCACCCGGTCGAGGAACCAGTCCTCGTCCACCTGGAAGACCCCATCCGCCAGTTCCTCGCCATCGAGGTGGAAGAGCGGGTCGAATGGCTCGCCGCGTTGCCGAGCCCAGTTCTGGTCGGCGGCCTCGTCGGAGGCGCCGAGGTCGTCGCGGCGGGCCCGCCACTCGACGTGATGCCGCAGCTCGTGAGTAAGCGTCTCCCACGCCTCCTCACGCCAGTCGAACGCCGGGTCGAGCTCGGCGAGCGCCCGGAACGAGCCGTGATAGAGCACGACTCGACTCTGCACCGACTCGGGGCCTTCGCCGTCGAGTGGCAATGCGATGCACTCCCCGAGCGTGAACACGTCGCCGTGGACCGGGTGCGGAACGGCGCGGGGTGACACCACGATCTCGGACACGCCGTCGAAGTAGCGGTCGGGCATCTCGCGGCTGAGCTCCCGCACCATGGCCTCGAAGGCGTCGAGCTGCATCGCCCCCGCTACACCGGCGTCGAGCGCCGCACCGAGATCGGCAGCGAGGTCGTCGGCGTCCTCGATCCCGACCGACAGGCGCACCAGCGCCGGGGTGATCCCGATGCGCGCCTGATCCGCCGGGTCGACGTCGGCGTGCGTCATCGTCTGCGGATGCTCCGCCAGCGACTCGGTGCCACCCAGGCACACCGCCAGCTTCACCAGCGTGAGGGCGTTCGAGGAACCGGAACGCCTCGGCCTCGCCGCCGTGCACCTCGAACGAGATCATCGCCCCGGGTCCGCGCACTGCCGATCGGTAGACCTCGCACATCGGGTCATCGACCGGGAGCAGCCCCAGCCAGTTCACCTGGCGCACCTTCGGGTGCCCGGCCAGGAAGTCGGCCACCCGACCGGCATTCTTCGGGCGCCAGCCTCCATCCGCATCTTGAGCGTCTCGAGGCTCCGCAGCAGCAGCCAGCCCGACCAGGGGCCCGCCATGGTGCCCATGAAGGTGCGCAGGGCGCGGACCGGCGCCATCGCCTCGAGACTGCCAAAGACGGCGCCGGCGATCACGTCGCTGTGCCCGCCGATGAACTTGGTGAGCGAGTAGAGCACCAGGTCGGCGCCGTGATCGAGCGGCTGCTGGAAGATCGGGCCGAGGAAGGTGTTGTCCACCATCACGGGGGGCGCCGGTCGCCACGGGCCAGGGAGGCGGTGAATCGGCGACGAGGGCCGGCGATGTCCACCAGGCGTTGGTCGGATTGGCCGGTGTCTCGACCAGCACGGCGGCCACCGGCGGCCGCCGATCGCCTGCCGCAGCTCGGCCTCGAGCGAGGCCGACATCGGTACACCCGCCGGGAACTGGAATCATCTCGATGTCCAGGCGGGGAGGATGTGGCGGATGAAATGGTCCGAGCCGCCGTAGAGCGGCTCGCTGTGCACCAGCACGTCGCCGGGCGCAGGTACGCGAGCAGCGAGGTGGTGATGGCCGCCATGCCGCTGGCGAAGACCGCGGCGCGACTCGGCATCATCCCAGAGCGCCAGCCGGTCCTCGAGGATTTCCAGGTCCGGGTTGTTGAGCCGGCTGTAGATCAGCCCCAGTTTCCTCGCCACCACTCCGGCTCGCGCAGTCCGTAGGCCACCTCGAAGAACGCCTTGCCCGCCTCCGCCGATCTCGAAGGCGAAGGTCGAGGTCTGGAAGATCGGGCACTTGACCGCCCCCTCGGAGAGCGGCGGGTCGTACCCGTAGCTCATCATCGAGCTCTCGGGCCGCAGCACTCGCTCGCCGATCTTCCGCGGTGCGTGCTCATCGCCCGTCCTCATGTCGATCCTCAGCCGAGGCGATCGCGGATCCAGGCCGGCACCTGATCGATCCGCGCCACCCGCTCCTGCGCCATCGAATCCCGGTGCCGCACCGTCACGGTGCCGTCCTGCAGCGTCTGTCCGTCCACCGTGATGCAGAACGGCGTGCCGGCCTCGTCCATGCCGCCGGTAGCGCCGGCCGATCGCACCGCTGTCGTCGTAGAACGCAGGCACGTGCGGCTTGAGGTCGTGGTACAGCCGCGTGGCCAACTCCGGCATCCCGTCCTTCTTGACCAGCGGAAACACCGCCACCTTGATCGGCGCGATGGCGGGTGGAAGCCCGAGCACCACGCGGGTCTCCCCCTCGACCTGCTCCTCGCGATAGGCATCGACCAGCACCGTCAGGGTGACCCGGTCGGCGCCGGCCGAGGTCTCGACGATGTAGGGCAGGAACCGCTCGTTGGTGGCCTGGTCGAAGTACTCGAGCTTCTTGCCGGAGGCCTCCTGGTGGCGCTGCAGGTCGAAGTCGGTGCGGTTGTGGATCCCCTCGATCTCCTTCCAGCCGAAGGGAAACTCGTACTCGATGTCGTAGGCCGCCTTGGCGTAGTGGGCCAGCTCGCCCGGGCCGTGCTGGTGCCAGCGCAGCTTGGCCGGGGTCGAGGCCGAGGTCGTGGTGCCAGGCCATCCGGAGCTCGCGCCACTGCTCGAACCACTCCTCGTCGGCTGCCCGGCTTGCACGAAGAACTGCATCTCCATCTGCTCGAACTCGCGGGTCCGGAAGATGAAGTTGCCGGGCGTGATCTCGTTGCGGAACGCCTTGCCGATCTGGGCGATGCCGAACGGGATCTTCTGGCGCGAGCCCTGCAGGACGTTGAGGTAGTTGACGTAGATCCCCTGGGCCGTCTCGGGGCGCAGATAGACCACCGCGGCCGATTCCTCCACCGGCCCCATGAAGGTCTTGAACATCAGGTTGAACAGGCGCGGCTCGGTCAGCTCGCAGGTGGTGTGCTCGCCCGGGCTGCTTGCTCGGCTTCTGGGGGCAGGCGGCGTCCTCGAGCTTGTCGGCCCGGAAGCGCGCCTTGCAGGTCCGGCAGTCGACCAGCGGGTCGGTGAAGCCCGCGCACGTGGCCCGACGCCTCCCAGACCTTGGGGTGCATCAGGATGGCGGCATCGAGGCCCTCGATGTCGTCCCGGGCCTGGACCATGGCCCGCCACCAGCGGTCCTTGACGTTCCTCTTGAGCTCGACGCCCAGCGGGCCGTAGTCCCAGACCGAACCGAGGCCGCCGTAGATCTCGGAGGACTGGAAGACGAATCCGCGCCGCTTGCAGAGCGACACGAGCTTGTCCATCAGGGTCGTGTCGGCCATGGTCGATGCTTTGGGTATCGGGGTGGTGCCCTTTGGGGCCGTCGGGAGCCAGAAAGCTAATCGTGACAGCGGTTTGGCTCCACGAACCCGGGGGACCCGGTATGGCATTTTGCCGTGCCCCCACGCCGGCGGGCCCATCCGGGCCGGGGGCCAAAGTGGCTCGCTGGAAGGGAATGTGGAAAACAGGTGCCATCGGGCCGGTTTCTTGCGTATTCTTGGAGGTCATGATTCCCCTCCCCTTCTCCCGACGGTCCGACCCCCGGGCGGCCCGGCACGGCATCACCCTGATCGAGATGCTGATCGTGATCGTCCTGATCGGCATCCTGGCGGCGATTGCGGTGTCCCATCTCGACTGGGTCCAGTACCGCGCGAACAGCGTGGCGCGAGGGGTCCTTGCCGACCTGAGCCAGGCGCAGCGGACGGCGGTGTCGTTGCAGACCGACGTGCGGGTGACCCAGATGTCGCCCACGAGGCTGCGAATCCATGAGGACGCCAACAACAACGGCACCCTCGACAGCGGGGAGCGGGTGATCTTCAGCGTGCTGGACGACGGCTTCACCCTGGGACAGGGGACGGTCGCGGCGGTGCCGGCACCGGCCGCAGGCGGCGAACTGACCTCACTGATCTTCCGCCGTGACGGGACCGCCTCGATCAGCGGGTCGTTCTACATCCACAGTCCGGTGACCGACAGCGACTGCCACTATTGCCGGGCGGTCGAGATCACCCGGGCCACCGGCCGCGCGGTGGTCTACTCCTATGCCACCCACAGCTGGGTCCGGGGGAACTGAATGCACCGTCGCCGCAACGGCTTCACCCTGATCGAGGTGCTGATCACGGTCGTGATTCTCGTGATCGTGGCCACCACCTTCGCGAAGTTCTCGGCGAGCTATGCCCGCAGCATGGGGGACGCCTCGATCCGGCTGATCGGCAGCAGCACCGCCACGGCCCGCCTCGAGCTGATCCGGGCCGACCCGCGATACACGCGGCTGGGCAACCTGTACGGCAGTGGCTCCGCGGGTGCCGACACGACCGGGTTCCAGGGGTATCCCCGGATGCGCCGGCTGACCACGCTCGTCCGCGACCAGAGCGGCAACCGCGACCGCACCACGGTCACGGTCCGCGTCACCGACCCGGCCATGCGCGACACCGTCGCCGTCACCGCCGTGATCGCGAGTCCATGATGCGACCCAACCTCGTTCCGACCGCCGGCTTCTCGCTGATCGAGCTGCTGATCGTCGTCACCATGCTGGTCGCTGATCATGGGCGCGACCGTCTAGCTCTTCCGGTCCCAGAGCCGTCTCGTTCCGGAAGAACACCGAGCGGTTCGACCTGCTCCAGAACGCCCGCGACTCGATCGAGCCCGTCGGAGCGGGTGATCCGGACCATGGGGGCCGGCGTCACCGGCCAGCAGCCGATGCTGGTCTACGGCAAGAACGACGTCGTGGCCTTCAACACCGACTACGCCGGAGCGGGACACCATCGACATGCGCTGGGCGGCCTACTGGAACCCGGATGTCGCCGGCGACCGAGGCGATCGTCTGGGACGCGGCCCCGGCCACGACGATCCCCAATTCCTCGCCCAGCTACACCTATCCCTCGACCACCTACCGGATGGGCAACGGCGCGCTCGTCCCCGGCCGAGACCTACCTGCTCTTCTTCCAGCCCGATGACGCCACCGCGCGCACCGACGACTATGTCCTCTGGGAGCGGATCAACCGGCACCCCGGAGGTGATCGCCCGGAACATCCTCCCGGCCAGCAACGGCTCGGCCGTTCTTCCAGTACCTGATGCAGCGCATCCTGTCGACCGGCGACACCCTGATCACCGCGACCGGTTCCCTGCTGCCACTGATCCGGCGCGAGCTGGTGAGCGGCATCTCGGCCAGCGACAGCGCCGACGATGTCCGGCCCGACTCGGTCCGGGCGGTCCGGATCAACTTCCGGATCACCAACGGCCACACCGGCACCGCGGAGCGGACCCGAGAGTTCACCTAGATCATCGAGATCCCCAACAACGGCGTCGACATGCCCACCGTCTGCGGCCGCGCCCCGATCGCCCCGGGAAGCCTCACCACCACCCAGGTCGGCACCGGGCTCGGCGCAGGTCGCACCTGGTGCTGGTCGCGGTCCACCGACCAGGATGCCGGTGAGGTCGACGTGCGGCAGTACATCCTCTAGCGCCGCGTCGTCGGCCACGGTGTGGACAGCCCCGATCCTGGTGGTCCGCGCCGAGGCGGGCCAGACCCGTACGACACCAACGTCTTCTGACCAGGACCCCGGGCGAGGCCTACATCTTCGGCATTGCGGCGCAGGACTGCACCCCGACACGTCCACGGTCGTACCTCCACGTCACCCTGAGCGCCCCCTGAGCGGGAGAGTTCCCATGCGGTCCGTCCGCGCAAGCCATCCGAACGCCGGGGCGCCGCCCTGGTGCTCGCCCTGCTCGTCTCGATCGCCGTCGCCGCGATGGCGATGGGCGCCATCATGATCGCGTCGGGCGCCCGGCTGACCACCAGGTTCACCGCCACCGAGGCCGCGCTGCAGTCGGCCGCCAATGGCGGGCTCGAGATGATTCGCGACTCGGTCAACCGCGGCAACTTCGACTCGTTGCTGCCGCTCAACAGCTACACCACCATCGCGTCGAAGCCCAGGTGACCGACGCCTCGGGCAACGTGCTCCCCGGATGACCCGATCGCTCTACGTCGGCCGCACCGGCGGCCGGACCGGCGGGCCCGCGACCGCCGGCCAGTACGGCAGCAACTTCGCCTGAGCACTCTCGGTGATCCGCAACGACCGCGGCGCGGTCGCCGCCCGGCGGCTGCTGATGACCCAGGAGTCGTGGGCCAAGTTCGCCGTGGCGATCAACGACTGGAGCGGCTGCGGCGTCTACGGCTGCGGCGAGTCGATCAACGGCCCGTTCTTCTCCAACGACATGCTCCGGCTCCAGAGCGGGTGCTGCAGCCCCAAGGTCGCTGTTCGCCGGGCCCGCCTCCGTGGTCGGCTCGTCAGCCAACCAGAGTTCGGGCAACTTCACCGCGGGCTCAAGACCGGCGCGTGCCGCCGATCGCCTGGCCGACCCCCGCCCGATCTCGCTGATGCAGTCAGTACGCCCAGGACGCCGACGCCGCGGACGGCGACTATGACATCACCGCGCCGACACCTCGGCTCCCACACCCGGGCCTCCGGCTCGAGTTCCTCTCCATCGACGCCAACGGCGACGGGATGATCCAGTGGGACGAGGGCTACGTGCGGGTGCTGGCACTCCGGGGGCACCTCGGACTCGGTGCTCGCCTACGCCACCGGACGCCGCTGGCCCAACCGTGCCGAGTGGCATCGCCGCGTGTCAGTCAAAGACCCCAACATGGTCTCCCGGAACTGCGGGCGCGGGTGCGGATGAACGGCACCTACGGCTGGTTCACCGCGGCGGAGATCTACGACTCGGTCTACAACGCCACGTCGGGCACTTCGAGCACCAAGCACAGCTACGCCCGCGATGGGTGCGATGGGCGCTGTCACGCGGCGTGACCGGTATCCGCCGTTCGCCGCTCGACAACGTCTCGGCACCCCGAGCGAGCAGCGCTGCTACCTCGGCGGCGACCCGCAGCTCTACCACTCGACCGGCTGACACCGTTCTCACGCCCGATCCCGGCGGTGACCAACAGCGCCACGCAACGCGGCATGGGTGCCTGGCAGCCCCGGCGACTCGGCCCGGCACGCGCTCGGTCTCCGCGCATCCGGGGCGACGCCGACTACCTGATCCCGCTCGGCAAGAACCCGAACTTCAAGGGCGTGATCTTCGTCACCGGCGACGTCGCCATCAGCGGCCGGCTCCGCGGCCGGTCTCGGTGTTCGCGACCGGCAACATCGTGCTGGCCGACGACCTCCTGTACTAGAACACCCCCGGCACCAATGCGACGCCGAGGGCGACATCTTCGGCGCGATCGCGACGCTCAACGTGCTGATCGAGGACAACAACCTCCAGACGCCGTTCCGGTCAACAACACCATTTACGGCGGCTACGACGACACCCCGGCCGACGAGAACTACAACATGTTCTTCCTCGCCGCCGGCGATGGCTCGTCGGGCAAGGGCAACTTCTTCACCACCGGCCTCCCCGGCGTACCCGGGCCCGACACCGCCCTGCCGGATGCACCGGGGACCTTCAACTCCTCGGCGACCAGCGGAACTGCTGGCGGACGCCGCCGGGCTGCATCCGGATCACCGGCGGCCTGGCGATGGGCAAGGTCGACTGCTGCACCTACTGCCCGGTCGGCAACGCGCACTCCTCGGGCTGGGCCGAGGCGCACGCCTACGACAACTGCGGCGCGGTCAATCCGCCGCCGTACTTCCCGACCACCGGGCGGTTCATCAAGAGCCGCTACTACGAGCTCGACCCGGTCTGGCTCAACGACCTCGGCGTGGCCAACTATTTCGAGAAGCTGCAGGCGCAGTGATGACGAGAGACGATAGACGATAGACGATAGACGTGACCGCGACGAAGGCCAGCTCCTCGATGGGGATGCTGGCCTTCGGGCGTCTATCGGTCTATCGTCTATCGTCTATCGTCTATCGTCTATCGTCTCTCGCCTATCGTCTCTCGTCCTAGCACTCGATGATCTGGTCCCGCCGAGTCCCCACGCTCACGTAGCGGATCGGCGCCTCGGCCAGGTCCTGCAGCCGGTCGAGATAGGCCCGCGCCGCGGGCGGCAGGTCGGCCAGCGACCGGCGCCGGCGGTGCTCGCCTGCCAGCCGGGCAGCATCTCGTAGACCGGCTCGACCCGCTCCAGCGCCTCCACCTCGCTCGGCATTCCGTCGCACCGCTCCCCGTCGAGCTTGTAGCCCACCCCGACCGGAATCTCGTCGAATGCGTCCAGCACGTCGAGCTTGGTCACCGCCAGCCCGGTGAGCCCGTTCACCCGCACCGAGTAGCGGACCACCTCGGCGTCGAACCAGCCGCAGCGCCGCGGCCGCCCGGTGATGGCCCCGAACTCGTCGCCCAACTCGCGGAGCTGCTCCTCGAGCACGCCCGGCGGCTGCCGGTCGGCAGCGGGCCGTTGCCGACCCGGGTGGTGTAGGCCTTCACCACCCCGAGCACGCCGTCGATCGCGGTCGGGCCGATCCCGGCGCCGACCGACGGCGCCGCCCGCCGTGGTGTTCGAGGAGGTCACGAACGGGTAGGTGCCGTGGTCGACGTCGAGCAGCGCCCCCTGGGCGCCCTCCAGGAGCACCCGGCGGCCGGCTCGCGGTGCCCGCCTGGTGCACCAGGCCCGGTGTCGGTGGCCAGGGGCAGCAGCGTGGCGCCGACCCGCTGCGCAGCAGGGCCACGTGCTCGTCGACGAGGCCCGCTCGGACGCCCCCATCAGCTCCAGCAGCTGGTTGGCCCGGTCGATCCGCTCGGCGAGCAGGCGGCTCGCACGCGCGCCGCTGCCGGCAGAGTCGGCCACCCGGATCCCCGCGGCGGCCGATCTTGTCCTCGTAGGCCGGGCCGATCCCGCGCCCGGTGGTCCCGATCTGTTGCTGCCGCTCGCTCGGCCGGCGTCGAGCAGCTTGTGATACGGCAGCACCAGGTGCGCCCGCTCCGAGACGAAGAGCCGGCCGGCGATGTCGATGCCCTGCTCGCCGAGCCCGTCGAGCTCGGCGAAGAAGGTCTCCGGATCGAGCACCACGCCGTTGCCGACGACGCAGGTCGCCGCCGGGTGGAGGATGCCGGAGGGGATCTGGTGGAGGATGAACTGGCGGTCGCCGATCACCACCGTATGG
This sequence comes from uncultured Gemmatimonadales bacterium, assembly GCA_963847895.1. Taxonomy (GTDB): domain Bacteria; phylum Gemmatimonadota; class Gemmatimonadetes; order Gemmatimonadales; family GWC2-71-9; genus Palsa-1233. Next base: position 103,594 of record CAWKBO010000006.1, on the reverse strand, counting down.
CCGGCGTTGGCGCCGCCCTGGTAGCGCACCACCAGGTCGGCCTGCTCGGAGAGGACGTCGACCAGCTTGCCCTTCCCTTCGTCGCCCCACTGGGCGCCGACCACGACGACACAGGTGTGCTTCCGGTCGAACACGCGACACCCCGGCTGCGACCGGAAAACGGCCCCTTACGCGCCGCCGAGGCCCCCACAATCTGCCGGCGGGTGGCGCCCGGCTTCACCAGTTCGGTCGAGGTGCTGCGCGAAGGTCTCGCGTGGCCGTCCTTCCCGGCCGGCGGTCAATCGCCTTCTTGAGCTCGCCGGATCGGCGCCCGTCACTGAGCGCCGTCGCGGATCGGTTCGGTGGCCTCGACCAACTCCACCACCGGCCGGCCGCCCCTCTCCCGTCCTGCCCGGGGGACCAGGCGCTGGGCGAGCGACCCCGTGCGAGCACCTCGGCAAACCGGATCCGGCCGATGTCGCGCTCATCGGGATCAGCATCGCCACCGACCTGCAGCAACGCCGAGGCGGCGTCCGGGGCAGGCGATCGATGCCGATCACCAGCAGGCCGGTCTCGGCCGCCTGGATCGCGGTGTCGAGCGCCTGCGGATCGCGCATGTCGCCCGACGACGATGACGTCGGGATCCTGCCGGAGCGCGGCCCGGAGCCCGATGGCCAGCGTCTCGGTGTCGATCCCGACCTCGCGCTGGGTCACCGAGCACTTGATGTCGCGGTGCAGGAACTCGATCGGGTTCTCGATGGTGATCGATGTGCCGGTGCGGTGGTGCGGTTGATGTGGTGCACCATCGCCGCGATGGTCGAGCTCTTGCCGCTGCCGCTCACCCCGGTCACCAGCACCAGCCCGCGTCCGCACTCGGCCAGAGTCGGAGCACCTCTCGGGCAGCTCGGAGCTCTTCGAGGGTCGGCACCGCGAACGGGATGACCCGCATCACGATCATGAAGCGACGACCGCTGGCGCAGCACGTTGACCCGGAACCGCCCCACCCCCGGCATTCCCCAGGAGCAATCGAAGTCCCGCAGCGTGTCGAGGCGGGCCTCGGTCCTCGTCGCTGGCGATCAGCCTGAGCGCCATCGGCCCGGGTCTGCTCCGGGGTGAGCCGCTGCTTGGTGAGCGGCACCAGCTTGCCGTCGATCCGGGCGCGGAAGACGTCGCCCGCCTTGATATGGAGGTCCGACGCGCCGCGCTCGACCGCCGCCTTGATGCATCCGCTCGATCGAGCATCGCAGGCCAGTCGCGGCATCATGCCTGGCCGGGAGGAAGCCCATCCGGCGCTCGCACCTCCCGCATCGTCTCCGCGGCGCGATCGCCCGGGCCGTCGCCGCCCCGTCGCCGAGCACCTGCGTCGACCCGGCGCCGGCTCGGCCGGCCAGCTCCGCGGCCCGCTCGCGGATCGGCGCCGAGCGTCGGCGGCCATGTTGTCCGCCAGCACCCGCTTGCAGTCGAGGCAGCCCCAGCCCGCCGTGCGGCACTTGCCCGCCACCTCCGCGACCGTGTCCGGCGGCGAGAAATGCTGGTGCAGCGCGTAGATGTTGCAGATCTCGGGGGTGCCCGGATCCTTCCGCGTCATCCGCGCCGGGTCGGTCATCGCCGGGCGCAGCTTCTGCCAGATCTCCTCGGGCGTCTCCGAGCAGCCCGATGGTGTTGCCCAGGCTCTTCGACATCTTGGCCTGGCCGTCGAGCCCGAGGATCCGCTTCGCCGCCGTCAGCAGCGGCTGCGGCTCGGGAAAGAACGGTTCGCCGCCGCCGAACTCGGCGTTCCAGCGCCGCGCGATGCTCCCGGGTCAGCTCGAGGTGCTGGGTCTGGTCCTCGCCCACCGGCACCTGGTCGGCCCGGTACAGCAGGATGTCGGCCGCCATCAGGACCGGGTAGCTGAGCAGCCCGGCCGGGATCGCTCCATCCGCTGCGACTTATCTTTGAACTGGGTCATCCGCTCCAGCTCGCCGAGCGGCGCCACCGTGGTGAGCAGCCACATCGAGCTCGGCGTGCTCCGGCACGTGGCGACTGCACGAAGAGCACCGCGCGCGTCGGGGTCGAGCCCGGCGGCCAGCAGCCCGATCGCCATCTCGCGGGTCCGCTCCGCCAGGGCGGCGTGGTCGTACTGGCCGGTGATGCGCGTGCAGGTCCACGATGCAGTAGAGGCAGTCGTAGCGATCCTGCAGCGCGACCCAGTTCTGGACCGCGCCCAGCCAGTTGCCGATGTGCAGTTCGCCGGAGGGCTGGATGCCGGAGAAGACGGTGGCCATGGCGGCAAGCTACCCGCAGCCCGGAAGGGCGGCAAGATGACCCGCGACGCCGAGCGCCTCGCCCGGCTCGCGGAGCGGGCCGCCGGCGCGGCGGCGGCCTACCTGCGGCGGGCCGCGCCGCCCGGCCCCGCCGCGTGGACCGCCAAGGGCCACCAGCGACTTCGTCACCGAGGTCGACCGCACCGCCGAGGCGATCATCACCGAGACGCTGCTGCGGGCCGAGCCCGACGGCCGGATGATGGGCGAGGAAGGGAGTCCCGACCTGATCGACGACCCGGGACTCGGTCTGGATCGTCGACCCGCTCGACGGCACCACCAACTTCCTGCACGGCTTCCCGCCTGGGCCGTCTCGATCGCCGCGGCGGTCGACGGCGCCCTGGAGGCCGGCGTGGTCTTCGAGGTGCCGACGCATGCGGCGAGCCACCGGCTGGCGCCGGCGGCGGCGCCTGGTGCGATGGACAGCCGGCTCCGGGTCTCGGCGCATCGCCGATCCCGGCCACGCCCTGATCGGCACCGGCTTCCCGTTCAAGGACCCCGACCAGCTTGCCGGCATATCTCAGCCCAGTTCGGCCGGTCTGGCCACGCACCAGCGGCATCCGCCGGGCCGGTGCGGCGGCGCTCGACCTGGCTCGACGTCGCGGCCGGGCATCTCGACGGCTTCTGGGAGCTGCGGCTGGCCCCGTGGGACATCGCGGCGGGGACCGCTGCTGGTGCGGGAGGCGGGCGGCGTGGTGACGCGACTCGACGGGCGGGACCTGGGGATCGAGCACGGGGCGGTCGTGGCGGGCAACCCGGCGATGCACGTGGCTGCTGGACGCTGGCGGTGAGTCGGAGGCCTGAGTCCTGAGGGGTGGAACAAGGCCGGCATCCCGAGCGGGGTACCGGCCTTGCAGCTCTCACGACTCAGGACTCAGGACTCACGACTACCCCGTCGTCAGGATCCCCGGTCCGTCGCCGGTGATCGCCACGGTGTGCTCGAAGTGGGCCGACAGGGACCCGTCCGCGGTGACCACGGTCCACTTGTCGGCGAGGGTCCGGGTGGCCGGTGCGCCCATGGTGATCATCGGCTCGATGGCGATGGTCATCCCCTCGAGCAGCCGGCCCCCGGCTTGGGCGTGCCGTAGTTGGGCACCTGCGGCTCCTCGTGGAAGCGCGTGCCGATGCCGTGGCCCACCAGTTCCCGCACCACGCCGTACCCCGCGCCTCCGCCACCGTCTGGACCGCGTGGCCGATGTCGCCGACGTGGTTGCCGACCCGCGCTGCGGCGATCCCGGCCGCGAGGCACTCCTGGGTCACCTCGAGCAGCCGGGTGCATCTCGGGCGCGATCTCGCCCACCGGAATGGTGGTGGCCGAGTCGGCGTGCAGGCCGTCGAGCAGACCCCGACGTCGACGCTGACACGATGTTCCCCTCGCGCAGGACCCGCTTGGGCGAGGGGATGCCGTGGACGATCTCCTCGTCGATCGAGGTGCAGAGGGTCTTGGGGAAGCCGTAGAGGCCCTTGAACGACGGCGTGGCGCCGCGTGGCTCGCGGATGAACCTCGGCCTCCGGTCGAGGTCCTCGGTGGTGATGCCCGGCCGGACCAGTCCGCGCAGCAGGCCAGCGTGTCGTGCGACGATGGCGCCGGCATGGGCCATCGTGTCGATTTCGCGGGGCGACTTGAGGGTGATCATCCGGCGTCGACGCGCGTTGCGCACCCGGTCGGCGATCGCCGCCACCGTCGCCCACGGCATCGATCCGGGTGACCCCGCCGCGCTCGCCGTACCAGGCCAGCACCGGCGCCGTCTGCTCCCGGTAGGCCTGCAGCCGCCGGGCGACCGCCGCGGGGTCGTCGTCGGCCCGGCCCTCGATCGCGCGCCGCTTGTCGAGCCGGGCGAGAATTTCCTCGTCGGGCACGTCGAAGAACAGCACGTGGTCGATCCGGCGGCCCCGTGCCGCGAGCAGCGCGGCCATCCCTTCCGCCTGCGGGATGGTCCGCACCACGCCGTCGAAGATGACGCCGCCGCGCGGCGCGCGGCTTGGCCAGCTCGTCCCGGATGACGCCGAGGATGATGTCGTCGCTCACCAGCTCGCCCGCCTCCATCACCGCCTTGGCCTGGAGGCCGAGCGGCGTGCCCGGCGCGCGACCGCGTCGCGCAGGAGATCACCGGTGGCGAACTTGGGCAGGCCGAGCGCTCGGCGAGCAGCGCGCCCTGGGTGCCCTTGCCGGCGCCCGGCGGGCCCAGGAGAAGGATATCCATGGATCAACTCCCGGGAGTGTAGGCGTGAGTCCTGAGTCCTGAGATTGGACGTCCGGCACCTGCGGGTGCGCGCCGGGCGATCGCCCCTCACGACTCACGACCTCATCGACTCGCCCGTCACATGCGAACCGCTGCTGCCGCCCCCGGAACTTGACCCGGCCGGTCTTCATGAAGCCGTCGTACTTGCGGAGCGTGCGGTGCTGCTCGATCTGGGCGATGGTGTCCAGCAGCACGCCGACGACGATCAGCACCGAGGTCCCGCCGAACTGGAGGCTGGGACGCCGAGCACCTTGGCGACGATGATCGGGATGAGCGCCACCACCGCCAGGAAGAGCGCCCCGGCAGGGTGATCCGGCCCAGCACGCCGTCGATGTAGTCGGCGGTGGCGGCGCCCGGCTTCACGCCCGGGATGAACCCGCCCTGCTTCTTCAGGTTCTCCGCCAGGTCCACCGAGTTGAAGATGATCGACGTGTAGAAGTAGCTGAACAGCACGATCATGACCGCGAAGAGCATGTTGTACGGCAGGTCGACCGGGAACCAGGAAGTCGGCCACCTCGCGCAGCATCCCGGCCTGCGTGAACTGCGCCAGGGTGCCCGGCACGATGATGATCGTCTGCGCGAAGATGATCGGCATCACGCCGGCGGTGATCAGCCGGATCGGGATGAACGTCTTCTGGCCCTCGCGGATCCGGCCCCGGCCCATGACCTTGCGCGGGATCTGGATCGGGATCCGCCGCGCGGCGATCGTCATCGCCACCACCGCGGCGATCATGCCGACCAGCACCGCCAGGAAGAGCACCGCCGCCGGGAAGGACATCACCCCGTCGCGGACGAAGCCGATCATGTGGAAGGTGCCCGGCCAGAGCCGCTCGAGGATCGACAAGGTGATCAGCAGGCTCATGCCGTTGCCGATCCCGCGCTCGGTGATCTGCTCGCCCAGCCACATGACGAAGATCGCGCCGGTCGTGAGCATGACCACCATCATCATCCGGCTCACGAAGCCCGGATTGGGGACGGCGCCGGAGCCCCTCGGTGAACAGGGCGAAGGTGTAGGCCTGGGAGAGCGAGATCACGACCGTGAGGTAGCGGGTCCACTGGGTGAGCTTCTTCCGGCCCTCCTCGTCCTTCTGCATCTTGCCCACGGTCGGCACCACGCCGCCGGCGAGCTGGAAGACGATCGACGCCGAGATGTACGGCATGATCCCGAGCGCGAAGACCGTCGCCCGGGAGAGGCCGCCGCCGAGGGCGTCGTAGAGCCGGAAGAAGGTCCCGGCCGCTGGTGTTGGGGATTGAGGCCTGGCAGCGCGGCCACGTCCACGCCCGGCGCCACGATGTGCGCGCCGACCCGGTAGATGAGGATCGCCAGGGCGGTGAAGAGGAGCTTGTTCTTGAGCTCCTCGTCCATGCTGAGGCCCGGCATGCGCGGCGCGGTCATCAGCCCTCGACCTTGCCGCCCGCTGCCTCGATCTTGGCCCGGGCCGACGCCGACACCGGCAGCCCGCGCACGGTCACCGCCCGGCCGATCTCACCGGTGCCCAGCAGCTTGACCGCGTCGCCGACCTTGTCGAGCAACCCGGCGGCCGTCAGGGTCTCCGGGGTGATCTCGTCGCCGGCGACCTTGTCGAGGTCGCGCAGGTTGACGCCACGGTAGGTCACCTTGAACGGGTTGGTGAAGCCGCGCTTGGGCAGCCGCCGGTACATCGGCATCTGGCCGCCCTCGAAGCCGGGATTGGTGCTGCCGCCGGTGCGGGCCTTGTGACCCTTGTGGCCCTTGCCCGACGTCTTGCCGAGTCCGCTGCCGGGGCCGCGCCCGACCCGCTTGCGCACCTGCGGCGACCCGGGGGCCGGGCGCAAGGTTCGAGAGGGTGAGCCGCTCGACCGTCTCCTCGTCCTTCTTCGCCATCGCTAGTTCTCCTGACCGGCGCCACCTCGACGAGGTGGCGCACCTTGGACAGCATGCCGCGCATGGTCGCGGTGTTCGCCACCTCGACCGTCGCCTGGTGGTGCCGGAGGCCGATCGCCTTGAGGGTACGGCGCATCGTCTCCGGATGGCCGATCCCGGAGCGGATCTGCTTCACGCGCAGCCGCGTCGCCTCGGCCTCGGCCGGAATCACCGCGGCGTGGTGCGCCGGCCCCTGCCGGCCGACCACTGGATTGCGTCCCATCGTTCAGCCCTCCTGCTGGCGGGCGCGGTAGCCGACCTGGTCGACCTCGATGCCGCGCTCGCGGGCCACCCGCTCGACCGACACCAGGTCGGCGAGCCCGTCCATCGTGGCCCGCACCATGTTGTGCGGATTGTTCGAGCCGAGGCTCTTGGTGAGGATGTCGGTGATCCCGGCGCACTCGAGCACCGCGCGCACCGGGCCACCGGCGATCACGCCGGTACCGCTCGCGGCGGGCTTGAGCAGCACGCGGCCGGCGCCGTGCTCGCCGATGATCTCGTGCGGGATCGTCGAGCCGGTCCGGGGAATCAGCTGCATTGCGCGCTTGGCGGCCTCGACCGCCTTGCGGACCGCCTCGGCCACCTCGTTCGCCTTGCCGGTGGCGATGCCGACCCGGCCCTTGCCGTCGCCGACCGCCACGAGGGCGTTGAACGAGAACCGCCGGCCGCCCTTGACCACCTTGGCGACGCGGTTGATGGCGATCACGTTCTCGACCGTGTCCTTGTCGCCGTCGCGGTCGTCACGGCGATCGCGACCTCGCCCGGGGCCGCCACGGCCACCGCGGCCACCCTGGCCGCCGCGACCACCCTGACCACCCCGACCGCGACCACCGCCGCGACCCTGGCCCTGCGCGGGCGCGCTCGGGGCGCTGGGAGCGGGCGCACTCGGGGTGGCGGCGGCGGGCGCGCTGCCCTGCTCCGGCGTGCTGCCGGCCGCTGTCGTCTCGTCGCTCATCAGAACTCCAATCCGCCCTCGCGGGCGCCGTCGGCGACCGCCTTCACGCGGCCGTGATACTGGTAGCCGGCGCGGTCGAACACCACCCGGGTGATCCCCGCCGCCTTGGCCTTGTCGGCCAGCAGCTTGCCCACCGCCACGGCGCGGGCCGTCTTGCCGGCACCGTCGATGGCGATCCCGTCGCTGGTGTCCGCCACGCCAAGCAGCGCCACGCCGCGGTCGTCGTCGACCAGCTGGGCGTAGATGTGCTTGAGCGAGCGGAAGACCACCAGCCGGGGACGCTCGGCGGTGCCGGCGACGCGCCGACGCACGCGGAGGTGGCGGCGATAGCGCCGCTGGCGCTCGGTCTTCGGGCTGTGAATCGGCCGCATCTACTTCGCTCCGGTCTTGCCCGCCTTGCGGCGGACCTGTTCACCCTGATAGCGGATCCCCTTGCCCTTGTAGGGCTCGGGCGGCCGCACCGCACGGATCTCCGCGGCGACCTGACCCACCAGTTCCTTGTCGATCCCCTCGACCTTGAGCAGCGTCGGGGTCTCGACCACCAGCTTGATCCCGTCGGGCGCCTTCACCGCCACCTGGTGGGAGAGCCCCACCACCAGGTTGACGCCGAACGGCTTCGGCTCGGCCTTGTAGCCGACGCCCTGCAACTCGAGGGCCTTCATGTACCCCTGCGACACCCCCTGCACCATGTTGGCGACGAGGGTCCGCGACAGGCCGTGGAGCGCCTTGTGGCGGGTGGCCTCGCTGGGCCGCCCGACGGTCACGATGTTCCCCTCGGCCGAGATCAGCATCTCGGCAGGCAGGGTCCGCGTCAGGGTGCCCTTGGGCCCCGTGACGGTCACCGTGGAACCGTCGATCGCGACACTCACCCCGCTGGGCAGTTCGATCGGCTTCTTGCCAATGCGCGACATCGCCGTCCCCTTACCAGACGACGGCGAGGAGCTCGCCGCCCAGGTTGGCCGAGCGCGCCTCGCGATCGGTCATCAGCCCCTTGGGGGTCGAGACGATCGCGATGCCGAGGCCGTTCTTGACTCGCGGGATCTCGCGGCACTTGACGTAGCGCCGCAGTCCCGGGGTCGAGACGCGCTGGAGGGCGCGAATCACCGGCAGCTCGTTGTGGTACTTCAGGTACAGTCGCAGCGTCCCCGCCGGGCCGTCCTCGAGCACCCGGTAGTCGGCGATGTAGTGGTTGTCCCGCAGCAACCGGGCGAACTCGGCCTTGAGCTTCGACGCGGGGATGTCCACGCGCTTGTGCCCAGCCGAGCAGGCGTTGCGGATGCGGGTCAGCATATCCGCGACCGGATCAGTCATGCTCATGCGTCTCTCCTCAGGCCAGCTGGAGCGACAACGGTGTCTCGCCCCGGAACGGCCAGCCGAACTCGCGAAGCAGCGCCATCGCGAGGTCATCGCGGCCTGCCGTGGTCACCAGGGTGATGTCCATCCCGTGCACCTGCTCGACCTTGTCGTAGTCGACCTCGGGAAAGATCATCTGTTCCTTCACACCGAAGGTGTAGCTCCCGCGCCCGTCGAACGAGCGGGTCGGCAGCCCGCGGAAATCGCGGATGCGGGGAATCGCCAGGGCGATGAAGCGGTCCAGGAACTCGTACATCCGGGCGCCGCGCAGCGTCACGCGGGCGCCGACCGGCATCCCGGCCCGGAGGCCGAAGTTGGCGATCGCCTTCTTGGCCCGGGTCACGACGGCACGCTGCCCGGTCACCTGGGCCAGCTCCTCGACCGCCACCTCGACGAGGCGCGGGGTCTTGGCCGCCTCGCCGAGGCCGACGTTGAGGACGATCTTGGTGAGCCGGGGCACCTGGTTCGGATTGGAGAGCCCGAACTCCTTGGCCAGCCGGCCCCGGATCGTGTCCTCGTAGTACCGCTGCAGCCGGGGCTTGCCGATGCTGGCCCGCGGCGCCTCGTCGACCGGGAGGGTCGACGCGGCACCCTTCCCGCCGGCGGCGGCCGACTTCGCGGCCTTGGTCTTCGGGGCGGCGGCGCCGCCCTTGGTGGTCTTCGTCGCCATCGTCAGCGGTTCCTCGGGATGGCATCGCCCGACCGGACCGCGATCCGCTCCAGCGTGCCGTCGGCATCCTTGCGCCGCCGGACGCGGGTCGGCGCGTCGGTCTTCGGGTCGATCAGCATCACCTTCGAATGGTCCATCGGGGCCGGGAAGGTCACGATCCCGGCCTCCGCGGTCTGGGTCGCCTTGCGGTGCCGCTTGGCGAGGTTGATTCCCTCGACCACCACGCGGCCGGTCTTCGGGAAGACCCGGAGCACGGTGCCGCGCTTGCCCTTGTCGTCACCCCGGATCACCTGGACGATGTCGCCCTTGGTGATGTGGAGCTTCTTCCGCTCCGGGGTGGCCTGGGTGCGGATGCGGGCCGCCTTGCGGTGCACGAGCGGCTTCATGTCAGAGCACCTCCGGCGCGAGCGAGACGATCTTCATGTACCGCTTCTCGCGCAGTTCGCGCGCCACGGGCCCGAAGATGCGGGTCGCCCGGGGCTCGCCCTTGTCATCGATGAGGACGGCGGCGTTCTCGTCGAACCGGATGTACGATCCGTCCTTGCGGCGGACCTCCTTCGCGGTCCGGACGATCACGGCCTTCGCCACGTCGCCCTTCTTCACCTGGCCGGTCGGGATCGCGTCCTTGATCGCCACGACCACCTTGTCGCCAAGGGAGGCATAGCGCCGGCGCGACCCGCCCAGCACGCGGATCACCAGCGCCTTCCTGGCGCCGGAGTTGTCCGCAATCTTGAGAATGCTCTCCTGCTGCACCATCGCTCGTTCCCCCGGGGCCTACTTGGCCCGCTCGACGACCGCGACGGTGCGCCAGCGAACGGTCTTCGCCAGCGGTCGGGTCTCCATGATGCGCACGGTGTCGCCCGCCTTCGCCTCGTGCTCGTTGCGGGCCTTCACCTTGGTGCTGCGCGTGATCTGCTTGCCGTACTTCGGGTGCGTGAAGCGCCGGGTCAGGAGGACGGTCACCGTCTTCTCCATCGCGTCGCTCACCACCACGCCCACTCGGGTCTTCCGGGCGGCGCGCTCGCCAGCCGTCGTCGTCGTCTCGTCGGTCATCGGTTCCTCAGCCCTCGCGCGCCTTCTCGCCCAGGATCGTCTGCACCCGCGCGATGTCGCGACGCAGCGTCCGGAACTCCATGGGATTCTCGATCGACTCGGTGGCCGAGCGGAACGAGAGCTTGAGCCGGGCCGCCTTGAGCTCGGCCAGCCTGGCCTCGAGCTCCTCGGCCGACAGCTCGCGCAGGTCGGTTGCTTCCAGCATCAGATCTCCTCTCGCCGGATCACCCGGGTCCGCACCGGCAGCTTGGCCATCGCCAGCGCCATCGCCTTCTTGGCGAGGTCCTCCTCCACTCCATCCACCTCGAACAGCACCCGCCCCGGCTTGATCACCGCCACCCAGCCCTCGGGGTTGCCCTTGCCCTTCCCCATCCGGGTCTCGGCCGGCTTCTTGGTGATCGGCTTGTCGGGGAAGATCCGGATCCAGACCTTGCCGCCGCGCTTCATCTCGCGGGTCATCGCCACGCGGGCCGCCTCGATCTGCCGGTTGGTGATCCAGCCCGGCTCGAGCGACATGACGCCCCACTGGCCGAACGCGACGGTGTTGCCCCGCGTCGCGACGCCCTTGGTCCGCCCCTTGAATGTCTTGCGGAACTTGATCCGCTTCGGTGCCAGCATGGCCGTCAGCTCCCCGTGCTGTAGGTGCGGCCGGCGACGTCCTCGACCACCTCACCGCGGAAGATCCAGACCTTGATCCCGATCGTCCCGTAGGTGGTCTTGGCCGTGCTGGTCGCGTAGTCGATGTCGGCCCGCAGGGTGTGGAGCGGCACCCGCCCCTCCCGGTATCCCTCGGTCCGTGCGATCTCGGCGCCACCCAGGCGCCCCGACGCGCGCACCCGGATCCCCTGCGCACCCATCCGCATCGCGCTCTGGACCGCGCGCTTCATCGCCCGGCGGAACGAGATCCGCTGCACCAGCTGGGCGGCGATGTTGTCGGCGACCAGCTTGGCGGAGATCTCCGGCCGCTTGATCTCCTCGACGTTGACCGCCACCTCGCGCGGTGCGCCGCTGTGCCGCTCGAGCACCAGCGCCAGTTCCTCGCGCAGCTTGTCGACCTCGGCGCCCTTCTTGCCGATCACCACGCCGGGCCGGCCGGTGTGGATGGTGATGGTCACCTTCCCCGGCTTGCGCTCGATGTGGACCTCGGCAATCGCCGCGTGCCCGAGCCGCTTCTGGATGTAGTCGCGGATCAGGCGATCCTCGCCGAGCAGCGCCGGCATCGTCTTGCCGGCATACCACCGCGACATCGCCTGGCGCGTGATCCCGAGCCGGAACCCGACCGGATGGGTCTTCTGTCCCATTACTTCGCCCCCTTCTTCTTCTTCGCGGGCTTCTCGGCCACCGCGATCTTCACGTGGCTGGTCGGCTTCCGGATCGGCGTGGCCCGGCCCTGCGCGGCCGCGGTGAAGCGCTTCAGCGGCGCCCCCATGTCGACCTGGACGTCCACCACGACGAGCGCGTCGAGGTCGAACGCCTCGTTGTCGCGGGCCGCGTGCTGCTCGGCGTTCGCCACCGCCGACTTCAGCGTCTTGGCGATCTGCCGCGCCGCCTGCTTCTTGTTGAACTGCAGGATGGCGTAGGCCTCATTGACGTTCTTGCCGCGGATCAGGTCGACCACCAGCCGCATCTTGCGCGGCGACTGGCGGACCCACCGCTGGATCGCATAGCCTCGCATGGTCAGGCCTTCGCCTTCTTGTCGGCCACCAGCTTGCCGCTGTGGCCGCGGAAGAGCCGCGTCGGGGCGAACTCCCCGAGCTTGTGCCCGACCATGTTCTCAGAGACGTACACCGGCACGAACTTGTTGCCGTTGTGCACCGCGAAGGTGTGACCCACGAACTCGGGCAGGATGGTGCTCGCCCGGCTCCAGGTCTTGATCACCTTCTTGTCGTTCCGCTCGTTTTGGGCCGACACCTTGTCGAGCAGTGCCTGCTGGACGAAGGGGCCCTTCCGGATGCTTCGCGCCATTACTTGGTCGCCTTCCCACGCTTGCGGCCGCGCACGATCAGCCGATTCGAGGCCTTCTTGCGCTTCCGGGTCTTGGTGCCCTCGGGCTTGCCCCAGGGCGAGACCGGCGGGCGACCGCCCGACGTCTTGCCCTCGCCGCCACCGAGGGGATGGTCCACCGGGTTCATCGCGACGCCGCGCACCGTCGGGCGGCGGCCCTTCCACCGGTTCTTGCCGGCCTTGCCCACCGAGAGCAGCTCGTGCTCGCCGTTGCCCACCTCGCCGACCGTGGCGAGGCAGCGGCGATGCACCATCCGCATCTCGGTGCTCTTCATCCGGAGCGTGACGTAGTCACCCTCGCGAGCCACCACCTGCGCGCCCTGGCCGGCCGCGCGTGCCATCGCGCCGCCCTTGCCGATCTTGACCTCGATGTTGTGCACCACGGTGCCCAGCGGCATCTCGGCCAGGGGCAGCGCGTTGCCGACCCGCACGTCGCTCCCCGGGCCACTGGTCACCGTGTCGCCCTGCGCCAGCCCCTGCGGATGCAGGATGTAGCGCTTCTCGCCGTCGGCATACACGATCAGCGCGATGCGCGCCGTGCGGTTGGGATCGTACTCGATCTCGGCGACGCGCCCGGGGATGCCGAACTTGTCGCGCTTGAAGTCGATCCGCCGGTACTGGCGCTTGTGCCCGCCGCCGCGATGGCGAACGGTCAGGTGGCCCTTGTTGTTGCGGCCCCCGGTGCGCTTGACCGGCTCGACCAGCGACTTCTCCGGCGTCGAGCGGGTGATCTCGTCGAACCCGGCGACGGACCGGAACCGGGTCCCCGCCGTCATCGGACGGAATTGGCGAATGCTCATCTCAGCCCTCGAACACGGCGAGCGACTCGCCGTCCTGCAGCGTGACGATGGCCTTCTTCCAGCGCGGCGTGACCCCGCGCGTCCGCGCCCGGGCCACCGCGATGCGGCGCATCTGCATGGTCCGCACCGACACCGCATGCACCCCGAAGTGCTCGAGGAGGGCGGCACGGATCTGCGGCTTGGTGGCCTCCGGATGCACCTCGAAGGTGTACTCGCCGCGCTGCTGCCAGGCGAGCGAACTCTTCTCGGTGATCAGCGGCTTCACCACGATCTGATGGAGGTCGGCCATCAGGCACTCTCCTTCTTGGTCGCGCGGCGCCGCGGCGCGGTGGCCGGGGCGTCCTCGGCCCCGAGCGCGCTGCTCTCGATGACCAGCACCTCGGCATGCAGGATCTCGTAGGCGGTCACGTCGGCGAACGGCCGGACCGTGAGCCCCGGAACGTTGCGGGCCGACAGGTGGACCGTGGTCGACGGGGCGGCCGTCAGGATCAGCGTGCGCGTCCCGGTCAGCCCCAGCTTGTCGAGCAGCGCCAGCAGCGCCTTGGTCTTGGGCGCCTCCATCGCGATCGGATCGACCACCCGGACCATCCCCTCGCGCGCCCGGGCGTTGAAGGCCGAGCGGCGCGCCAGTTGGCGGACCTTCTTGGGCAGGTCGATGCGATAGTCACGCGGCGCCGGCCCGAAGACCACGCCACCGCCGCGCCAGTGCGGCGCCCGGGTGGTTCCCTGACGGGCCCGGCCGGTGCCCTTCTGCCGCCACGGCTTCTGGTTGCCGCCGGAGACCTCCTGCCGGCGCTTCACCTTGGCCGTTCCCTGGCGCTGGTTGGCGAGATAGCTGGTCACCGCCTGGTGCAGCACCGCCTCGTTGACGGTGCCGTCGAACGGCTCGGCCGGCAGCGCGAACGCGGTCCCGTGCTTCTTGCCAGCTGCGCTGTAATGCGGGGCCTCAATCATGGCGGCTCCTCCCCCCCTGCCTGGCGACGGTGACGATGCCATTCTTCGAGCCGGGAACCGCCCCGCGCACGAAGAGCAGGTTCCGCTCCGCGTCGACCCTGACGATCCGGAGGCCCAGCTCGGTGTGCCGCGCCGCGCCGTGATGCCCCGGCATCTTCTTGCCCTTGATGACCCGCGATGGGTCGGTGCCTGGCCCGATCGAACCCGGCTTGCGATGCCGGGTGTTGCCGTGCGAGCCGGGGCCGCCACCGAAACCGTGCCGGTGCACGACGCCCTGGAACCCCCGCCCCTTCGACGTCCCGGTCACCTTGACCAGCTCGCCCTCGGTGAACATCGCCACCGTCACCAGCGCGCCCGGCTCGACCCCGTCGCCGGCCGCCGCGAAGGTGCGCACCACCTGCGGGGCGTGATCGACCCCGGCCCGGGCGGCGTGGCCCAGTTCGGCCCGCGAGGAGCGCAGCGCCTTCTTGCGGCCCCAGCCGAGCTGCACCTGGTCGTCGCGCACCTGGAGCACCGGGCAGGGCCCGGCCTCGATCACCGTCACCGGCACCGCGGTGCCGTCCTCGGCGAAGACCCGGGTCATCCCGAGCTTGCGACCGATCAGTCCGTTGCTCGCCATGGCTATTCGACCTTGATCTCGACGTCCACGCCCGCCGGCAGGTCCAGCTTCGTCAGCGCGTCCATCGTCTGGGGTCGCGAGTCGTGGATGTCGAGCAGGCGCTTGTGGGTGCGCAGCTCGAACTGCTCACGGCTCTTCTTGTCCACGTGCGGCGAGCGCAGCACCGTCCACCGCTCCATCTTCACCGGGAGCGGGATCGGCCCGGAGATCTGGGCGCCGGTCTTTTCCGCCGTGCGCACGATGTCCGCCGCGGCCTGGTCGAGCACCACGTGGTCGAACGCCTTGAGGCGGATGCGGATCTTGCCCGCCATCAGTGTCCTCGTTCGTTGCGCATCATGAGCCGGCACCCTCGGCCGGGCCACTGTCGCGTTGGGGTCGATCGTCGATGGTCGATCGTCGATCGACCATCAGCCCTCGACCATCGACCTACTTGAGAATCTTCGTCACCACGCCGGCGCCCACCGTCCGGCCGCCCTCGCGGATCGCGAACCGCAGCCCCTCGTCCATCGCCACCGGGATGATCAGCTCGATCGTCATCTGGATGTTGTCGCCCGGCATCACCATCTCCACCCCCGCCGGCAGCTCCACCGACCCCGTCACGTCCGTCGTCCGGAAGTAGAACTGCGGCCGGTACCCCTTGAAGAACGGCGTGTGCCGCCCACCCTCTTCCTTCGTGAGCACGTACACCTCCGCCTCGAAGGTCGTGTGCGGCGGGATCGACCCCGGCTTCGCCAGCACCATCCCCCGCTCGATCTCCGTCTTCTCCACGCCCCGCAACAGCAGCCCGACGTTGTCTCCCGCCCGCCCCTCGTCGAGCAGCTTGCGGAACATCTCCACGCCCGTCACCGTCGTCTTCTTGTCGGCCCCGAAGCCCACCAGCGCGACCTCTTCGCCCACCTTCACGATGCCGCGCTCGATCCGCCCCGTCGCCACCGTCCCCCGCCCCGTGATCGAGAACACATCCTCCACCGGCATCAGGAACGGCTTGTCCGTCTCCCGCACCGGCTCCGGGATGTAGGTGTCCAGCGCCTCGTAGAGCTCCTCGATCTTCGCGACCCACGCCGGGTCGCCCTCGATCGCCTTCATCGCCGACCCGCGGATCACCGGGGCCTCGTCGCCGTTGAACTCGTACTGGTTCAGCAGCTCGCGCACCTCCAGCTCCACCAGGTCCAGCAGCTCCTCGTCGTCGACCAGGTCGCACTTGTTCAGGAACACCACCACCTTCGGCACGTTCACCTGCCGCGCCAGCAGGATGTGCTCCCGCGTCTGCGGCATCGGCCCGTCCACCGCCGACACCACCAGGATCGCCCCGTCCATCTGCGCCGCCCCCGTGATCATGTTCTTCACGTAGTCGGCGTGCCCCGGACAGTCCACGTGCGCGTAGTGCCGGTTCGGCGTCTCGTACTCCACGTGGCTCGTCGCGATCGTCAGGATCTTCGTCGAGTCGCGCCGCCCCTGGCTCTCCGACGCCTTGGCCACCTCGTCGTACGGCACGTACTTCGTCCCGTACCCCTTGTCCGCCGAGATCTTCGTCAGCGCCGCCGTCGTGGTCGTCTTGCCGTGGTCCACGTGCCCGATCGTCCCGACGTTCACGTGCGGCTTCGTCCGCTCGAACTTTGCCTTGCCCATTGCGACGTTCCTCGTGTGGTACCCGGTTGATCCATTGCGGCGCCGCGTGGCGGCACCACCCGTTCGCTGTCGTGTCGTTTGCCGCGCCAGCGCGGCAGCTACCTCGCGGCCGCCTTGGCGATGATCTGCTCGGCGACGTTCTTCGGCACTTCCTCGTAGTGATGGAACTGCATCGTGTACACCGCGCGGCCCTGGGTCGCGCTCCGCAGCGACGTCGAGTAGCCGAACATCTCGGCCAGCGGCACGTGCGCGGTCACGACCTGCGACTCGCCCCGCTGGCTCATCCCGCCGACCTTGCCGCGACGCGACGAGAGGTCACCGATGACCGAGCCGAGGAAGTCCTCGGGCACCACCACTTCGACGTCCATGATCGGCTCGAGGATCACGCCGCCCGCCGAGCGCACCGCGTCCTTGATCGCCATGGAGCCGGCGATCTTGAACGCCGTCTCGCTCGAGTCGACGTCGTGGTAGGAGCCGTAGACCAGCTGCACCTTGACATCGACCATCGGATAGCCGGCAATGATGCCGTTCTCCAGCGCCTCGCGGATCCCCGCCTCGACCGGCTTGATGAACTCCCGCGGGATCACGCCGCCGACGATCTTGTCCTCGAAGGTGAACCCGGAGCCGGTCTCGCCGGGCTCGGCGTTGATCACCACATGGCCGTACTGGCCCTTGCCGCCCGACTGGCGGATGAACTTCCCCTCGACCTGCTCGACCCGCTTGGTGATCGTCTCGCGGAACGCGACCTGCGGCCGGCCGACGTTGGCCTCGACCTTGAACTCGCGCTTCATCCGGTCGACCAGCACCTCGAGGTGCAGCTCGCCCATCCCGGCGATGATGACCTGGCCGGTCTCGGCATCGCTGCGGACCCGGAAGGTGGGATCTTCCTCGCTCAGCTTCTGCAGGGCGATCGACAGCTTGTCCTGGTCGGCCTTCGACTTCGGCTCGATCGCCACGTCGATGACCGGCTCGGGGAACTTCATCGCCTCGAGGATGACCGGCGAGTCCTCGTCGCAGAGCGTGTCGCCGGTCCGGGTGTCCTTGAGGCCGATCGCCGCGCCGATGTCACCCGCGAGCACTTCCTCGATCTCCTCGCGCTTGTTGGCGTGCATCTGCAGCAGGCGGCCGACCCGCTCCTTCTTGTCCTTGGTCGCGTTGTACACGTAGCTGCCCGAGGAGAACTTCCCCGAGTAGACCCGGAAGAAGGTCAGCCGGCCGACGAACGGGTCGGTCGCCACCTTGAACGCGAGGGCGCTGAAGGGCTCGCTGTCGTCGGCGTGCCGCTCGACCACGTGCAGCTCGTCGTCGGGCGCGTGGCCCACGATCGCCGGCACGTCGAGCGGACTCGGGAAGAAGTCGATCACCGCGTCGAGCAGCGCCTGGACGCCCTTGTTCTTGAACGAGGCGCCGCAGAGGATCGGGACGAACTCGAGCGCCAGCGTCGCCTTGCGGATCGCCAGGCGGATCTCGTCGTGGCTCAGTTCCTCGCCGCCGAGGTACTTCTCCATCAGCGCCTCGTCGTGCTCCACCACCGCCTCGATCAACTCGTGACGGGTCGTCTCGATGACGTCGTGGAATTCGGCCGGGGCATCGACGACCTGGAACCGCTTGCCCATCGTCGAGTCGTCGAAGATGTACTGGCGCCGGGTGACGACGTCGATGTGCCCGGTGAAGGTCTCGCCGGTGCCCACCGGCAGCTGGATCGGATGCGCCTTCTTGCTGAGCCGGTCGCGGATCATCGCGACGCAGCGGTCGAAGTTGGCGCCGACCCGGTCCATCTTGTTCGAGAAGATCATCCGCGGGACGCGGTAGCGGTCGGCCTGCTTCCAGACGGTCTCGGTCTGCGGCTCCACCCCGGCCACCGAGTCGAGCAGCGCGACCGCGCCGTCGAGCACCCGCAGCGAGCGCTCGACCTCGACCGTGAAGTCGACGTGGCCCGGGGTGTCGATGATGTTGATCCGGTACTCGGCCCCGCTCCCCTGCTCATCGCTCTCGCCATGGCGCATCCAGAAACAGGTCGTGGCGGCGGAGGTGATGGTGATCCCCCGCTCCTGCTCCTGCTCCATCCAGTCCATGGTCGCGGCACCGTCATGGACCTCGCCGATCTTGTGCGACTTCCCCGTGTAATAGAGGATCCGCTCGGTCGTCGTGGTCTTCCCGGCATCGATGTGGGCCATGATGCCGATATTCCGGTACAGCTCGATTGGATGCTTGCGCGCCATCGTCGTCCGTCCACTCCCAGCAGAAAAGCGGGGCGACCGGGCCGGGCCTGGGCCCGCGGTATCGCTCCGCGCCTCGTCCGGCCCGGAGGCCGTGACGGGGATGCCCATGGGACATCCCGGCGTTTGTCCGAGGAACCAGAGGTGGGTCAGGGACCTTCCCTGCTCACGTGATTCCGATTTCACCCCGTCGTGGGTCCTGATGGCGGTGAGCCACTCAGCCATCAGCACTCGACCTCACCACCTATAGTGTGCAAACGCGCGGTTGGCCTCGGCCATCCGGTGCGTGTCTTCCTTCTTCTTGATGGTGCTGCCCTCGCCCTTGCTCGCCAGGATCAGCTCCGCCGCCAGCCGCTCGGCCATCGTCTTCTCGCCGCGGGCCCGTGCGAAGGAGATCAGCCAGCGCATCGCCAGCGCGGTGCGCCGCTCGGGCCGCACCTCGACCGGCACCTGGAGCGAGGCGCCCCCGACCCGGCGGCTCTTCACCTCGACCGCCGGCTTGGCATTGTTCACGGCCTGCTTGAAGACCGCGACGCCCGCCTGTCCGGTGCGCTCCTCGATCAGGTCCATCGCCTTGTAGAAGATCGACTCCGCCAGCGACTTCTTCCCCTCGAACATCAGGTTGCTGACGAACTTCGACACCGTCTGCGAGTCGTAGCGCGGATCGGGCGGCACCAGCCGCTTGACCGCCTTGTTGCGGCGGCTCACTTGCCACCCGCCTTGGGCCGCTTGGCGCCGTACTTCGACCGGCTCTGGCGGCGATCATTCACTCCCGCGGCATCGAGCGCCCCGCGGAGAATGTGATACCGCACGCCCGGCAGGTCCTTCACCCGGCCGCCGCGGATCAGCACGATCGAGTGCTCCTGCAGGTTGTGCCCCTCGCCCGGGATGTAGGCGATGACCTCGATCCCGTTGACGAGCCGCACCTTGGCCACCTTGCGCAGCGCCGAGTTCGGCTTCTTGGGCGTGGTGGTATAGACGCGGGTGCAGACGCCCCGCTTCTGCGGGTTCCCGCGAAGGTGCGGCGACTTCCCCTTGAACTTGGGGTCGGTCCGGCCGTGACGCAGCAGCTGGTTGATCGTCGGCATCAGTTTCCGCTTGAGCAGCCCAAAACAGGGCCGACCCGGCAAGCCCGGATCGGCGACAGACCCCAATGATACCGGGGCATCGGCCGGGGGTCAAGGCTGCATGAGTGACGGGTGACAGGCGACAGGCGACAGGCGACAGGCGACAGGCGACAGGCGACAGGCGACAGGTGACCGGTGACCGGTGACCGGTAACCGGTAACCAGGGGCAGGGGTCGGCGCTGCGCTGCCGGCTCGGGGTTGGGGGGCGAGACGACGCCGGCCCCCGAGATCGCCGCCAAGGCCCACGGATCCCCTCGGGCCCGGAGCCGCCAGTGTTCCCGGGCAGGGCACGGGAGTTGCCACCTGCTCAATGGATTCCGGGATTCGGCCGGTGGGGCACCCGACCCCGCAGTGATCTTGCCCAGCAAACCCCCAACTCGCGGATCGGCAGTGATGGCTCAGGACCCCCCAGAGGCGGTCGTCGGACCGGATGCATCACCCCCATCGGGGAGGCTGGGGATGTTGCGCCCTCCCCGCATCCCCGGGGACGGTGTTGCGCCGCCTCGACAGCGAGGCCCAGCCCTCCTGTTGCGGCTGGCCTACCTCGGCGACCTCCTGCTCGAATTGGTCGTCCGCGATATCCGGCTGCGCTTCAAGCGCTCGATTCTCGGGATTCTCTGGTCCCTGGTCACCCCGCTGGTCCAGTTGGTGGTGCTGCGCTTCGTCTTCACAACCATCGTCCCGCTCGGCATCCCGAACTTCACGGCCTTCCTCTTCACTGGCCTGCTGGTCTGGACCTGGTTCCAGAGCTCGCTCGACCAGGCCGCGAGTTCGATCGTGGACAACCGTGAGCTGGTCCGTCTGGCCGGCTTCCCGGTGGCCGTGCTGCCCGTGGTCACCGTGGCCGCCAACCTGATCGAACTGATCTTCGCCCTCCCCGTCCTGGCGATTTTCCTGTGGACCTCCGGGGGCTTCACGCTCTCTCCGGCGCCGCTGCTGCTGCCACTGCTCCTCGCGATCCAGTTCCTCTTCACCCTCAGCGTGGCCTACTTCGTGGCGGCGCTGTACGTGACCTTCCGCGACGTCAAGCACCTGCTGCAAGTGGGGCTGATGCTTGGCTTCTACCTGTCGCCGGTGTTCTACGAGGTGCATCAGGTCCCCACACGGTTCGCGCTGGCCTACGCGCTGAACCCGATGGTGCACCTGATCACGTCCTACCGCGACGTGCTGCTCCACGGAACCGTGCCGGCCGCCCTCCCGCTGGTCGGGGTGAGCGGGGCCTCCCTCGCACTGCTGGCGATCGGCTACCGGCTGTTCGCCCGGGCCAGCTCTCACTTCGTGGACGAGCTGTGACCGACGCCATCACCGTTCGCGGCCTCGCCAAGCAGTTCCGGGTCCACCACGCGTGGCGACCTCGGTCGCTGCACGAGGCGCTCAGCCACGGCTTCGGACGCCTGGCTCCCGCGGAGGTGTTCTGGGCGCTGCGCGACATCGACCTCGACGTGCCCCAGGGTTCCGCCATCGGCCTGGTGGGCAACAACGGCGCCGGAAAGTCCACCCTGCTTCGACTGCTCGCCCGGGTCGGTCTGCCCGACGCCGGCAGCATCACCATCCGGGGCCGGGTCGCCGCGCTCCTCGACCTCGGCGCCGGATTCCACGGTGACCTGACCGGCCGCGAGAACGTGATGCTTGGCGGCGTGATCAACGGCCTCTCGCGCCGCGAGGTCCGGCAGGCATTCGACGACATCGTGGAGTTCGCCGGCCTCGAGGCCGCAATCGACAATCCACTGCGGACGTACAGCACCGGGATGCAGATGCGACTGGCGTTCTCCGTGGCCACCGTCGTCGAGCCCGACGTGCTCCTGGTCGACGAGATCCTCGGTGTCGGCGATGCGGCGTTCCAGCACAAGTGCGCCGCCCGGATCGACCGGCTGCGGGCCCAGGGCTCGACCCTGGTGGTCTGCTCGCACCAGGGCGACACGATCCGCGAGATCTGCGACACGGCCGTGTGGCTGGAGCACGGCCGCGTGCGCGAAGCCGGTCCGGCGGACGGAGTGATGACGGAATACGAGCGCGACACGGTGGCCCATGCCTGATCGCCCGACGCCGGCCGGGAGCCGGGTCCGCACTCAGCCGGTGTTCACGCCGCTCGATCGGGCCGTGTTCTGGCTGCTGAGTGCGCTCGGGCTGGCGGCACTGGCCAACTTCGGTCTCGCCTGGTTCAACGCCGGCTGGGGCGATCATCCGCTGGCTCACGCTGGTCGTGAGCGGACTGGCAGCGATGCTGCTCGTCAACCAGCAGGGCCGCTGGTTCCTGCTGCTGCCGATGCGCCGTCCCGAGCCGATGTCGGCACCAGCTGGCCTGCGGGTGGCGGCGGTCACGACCTATGTCCCCGGCGTCGAATCACGCGAGATGCTGGTCGCGACCCTCAGCGCCCTGGTGGCCATCGACTATCCGCATGACACCTGGCTCCTCGACGAGGGCGACGAGCCGGCGGTGGCCGAGCTCTGCGCCCGACTCGGCGTCCACCACTTCACCCGGCGCCATCGACCCGAGTATCAGGCTGACGCCGGCGCCGTACCGGGCCCGGACCAAGCATGGCAATTACAACGCCTGGCTGACCGAGGTGGGCTTCGCCGGGTATGACGCCCTTGTCGCCTTCGACCCCGATCATCTGCCCCAGCCCGGGTACCTCGACCGCACCCTCGGCTACCTCGCCGACCCGTCGGTCGGGTATGTGCAGGCGGCGCAGGCGTACTACAACCAGCACGCCAGCCTGGTCGCGCACGGTGCGGCGGAGGAGACCTATGCCTACTTCTCCGCGGTGCAGATGGCGAGCTACGGGATGGAGTACCCGATCATCGTGGGTGGCCACAACCTGCACCGGATGGCGGCACTCCGGGAAGTCGGCGGGTTCGCGGTGCACGATGCCGACGACCTGCTGCTGACCCTGCGCTATCGCGCCGCCGGCTGGCAAGGCGTCTATCACCCCGAGATCCTCGCGCGAGGGCTCACGCCGGTCGACTGGCAGGGCTACCTGGTCCAGCAGCGCCGCTGGGCTCGCTCGGTGCTCGACCTCAAGTTCCGCCACCGCGGTGAGTATGCCGGCTCCCTCCCGATCGCCACCCGCGCGATGAGCTTCCTGCACGGGCTCAACTTCCTGCATCGCAGCCTCGCCCATGCCGGGCTGGTGGCCAGCGTGGCGTACCTCCTGCTCACCGGTGGCCAGTTCTCACTGCTCACCCCGGAACTCCTGGCGCCATCGCTCCTCCTGCTTGGCGCGATCGCGGCTCAGGAGGCGTACCGCCAGCAGTTCTACCTCGATCCGCGCGGTGAGCGGGGACTCCATTGGCGCGGCGGCCTGGTGGGATTCGCCAAGTGGCCGTGGTTCCTCCTCGCCCTGGCGGATGTGCTCACCCGGCGCGACTTCGGGTACGTGGTCACCAAGAAGACCCCCGGCACCGGGAGCTACCGCTCGTTCGTCGCCTGGAACCTCGCGCTGGCGGCTGTCGTGCTGGTCTGCTGGATTGTCGGCCGCGAGCGGGGATCGGTCGGGCTACCACTGTCGATCACGGCCGGGAGCATCACCCTCCTCAGCATCGTGCTCGCGGTGCACGGGATGCGCACGCCCCCGCCGCCGTGGTCGCCAACGCTGGCACCGCCGAGTGCAACCCGGGTGGAACCGGCCTACCCAGTCGAAGCCTCACGCTGAGATGCACCGCCTGCTGATTTCCCGCGAATACCCGCCGGCCCCGGGCGGGGGAATCGGGACGTATGCCGGCCACATCGCGCGTGCCCTTGCCGACGCCGGCGACACCGTGCACGTCATCTCCCAACGATGGCCCGGCGCGGAGGCACCCCGGGAAACACGGCCCGACGGGCGGCTGGTCGTCCATCGCCTCCCGGTGGAGCGCCCAGGCTGGCTGTTCGGCACCCGTGCCCATCGCGCGCTGCCGACCGGCATCGCCACCGCGCTCTGGCACGCCGGGGGCGCCGCAGCGGCGTTCGCCTGGCAAGCCGCGGCGCTGGCCGAAGCGCTCATTGTCTCGGAGCCGATCGAGTTGATCGAGGCGCCCGAGTATGAGGCACCGTTGTACTACCTGATGCTGCGCCGTGCCCAGGGACTGGCACCGGCCGCGCGGCCGCCGTGCATGGTGCACCTGCACTCGCCGACGGCGCTGCTCGCCGTGGCGAACGGGGAGGAGCCGAGTCTCCCCCGCAGCCGGGCACTCGCCGCGCTGGAGAACCAGTGCATTCGTGCGGCCGATGGCCTGCTCTGCCCCAGCAGGTACCTGACCGACCAGGTGACGGCGCATGTCGGACTCCCCGCTGGTGCGATCGCGATCATTCGCTATCCCCTCGGCGGCGCGAGTCCGGTGCTTCGGCCGCCGTCCGCCTGGGCCAACGGACCGATCCTCTACGTCGGCCGGCTCGAGCTCCGGAAAGGCATCCTGGAGTGGCTCCAGGCCGCCGTCGCCCTGGCGAGCGAGGATCCCTCCCTGCATTTCGAGTTCGTCGGTGCGGATCACCTCGACTACCAGGTCGGCGGCGACGCCTGGTCGCGGATCCCGCCCCGGCTTCGATCGCGGTTCGTGTTCCGCGGCCCGCTCGACCGGGGCCGTCTCGAGGAACGCCTCGCCGCGGCCCGACTGGCGATCGTGCCGTCGCGCTGGGAGAACTTTCCCTACACCTGCATCGAGGCGATGGCGAGCGGGCTGCCGGTCGTCGTCTCGCCCGACGGCGGGATGTCGGAGATGGTGGTCCACGACGCGACCGGCTGGATCGCCCGGTCCCATCACCCTGACGACCTCGCGGACGCGGTGCGACAGGCGCTGCGACGGAGTCCGGCCGAACTCGCGCTGGTCGGGGCGCAGGCGGCGAATGCCGTGGCCCGCCTCTGCGACGAGCAGCAGGTGGTGGCAGGTCATCAGGACCTGGCGCGGCAAGTGATCGCGACCGGCACGCGCAACCTCGCCCAGCTCGACGGCTGGCCGCGCGAGGCGAGCCGATGCCGGCAAAGGGCCCCAGGCGATCGCCCGGTCGGTCAGCTGGCGTTCCGGCGGGGCCGGCCAGGCCACGACGCTGCTCTCCTCGCTCCGGCGCGGGGCATCGCGGCCAGTCTCGACGACCCGATCGATCGCCAGGCGCCTTGGCCTCCGGCCGCTGGGGGGCTCGCGATGAAGATCGCCCTGCTCTCCTTCGAGTACCCGCCCGAGACCGGCTTCGGGGGAATCGGGACCTACACCTGGTATCACGCGCGCGCGCTGGTGAAGTTGGGCCACGAGGTGCACGTGCTGGCCGGTGCGACCGCGCCAACGCCGCTGCGCACCACGGAGCATGACGGCGTGGTGGTGCATCGGCATCGGGCCGATGGTGCCATGACCCGCACCGTGGGACTCCTCGCGCGCCGACGGATGTGGTGGACCAAGAACCGCCTCGAGACCGCCTGGTCGATGTACCGGGGGCTGCGGCGCCTGGAACGCGACCACCGCTTCGACGTGATCGAGATGCCCGAGTGCGGCGGCGAGGGCGTCTTGCTGAACCGCCTCACCGATACGCCCACCGTGGTGCGGTTCCATTCGCCTGCCGAACTGATCATGCCGTTCTACGACGTGGTGCCCGCGGACACCCGCTGGTGTGCGCGAGCGGAGCGGATCGGCATCAGCGGGGCCACGCGGCTCACCTCGTGCTCGCGGTTCCTCGCCGACGAGGTGCACGCGAAGCTCGGCGAGGCACGGCCGATCGAGGTCGTTCCGAACGGGATCGACGTGGCGCTCTTCGACGCGGCCGACCAGCTCGACTTCCGGCGGCGATTCGCGATCCCGGCCGGCCGCCCGATGATCTTCTTCGCGGGGCGGATGGAACCCCGCAAGGGCGTCCACCTCCTCCCCGAGATCCTGGTCCCGTTGCTTGAGCGCCACGAGGTGGCGGTGGTCCTCGCGGGCGACGACCTCTTCCACCATGTGCGCGACACGCTCGAACCGGCGCTGGCCGGCCACCGCCTTCGTGGGTCGTTCCACTATCTCGGCAAGCTCGACCAGGTGGCGATCCGTTCCGGGGTCTGCCAGAGCGACGTCTTCCTGCTGCCGTCGCTCTGGGAGAACTGCCCCTACTCCTGCCTGGAGGCGATGGCGGCCGGACGCGCGATCGTCGCCTCGAACCAGGGCGGGATGCCCGAGCTGATCGAGGACGGAGTGTCGGGCCTCCTCGCCGAGAGCGGCGTGGCGGAATCCTACCTCGAGCGACTGGAGTGCCTGATCGGGGATGCCGACCTTCGGCAGCGTCTTGGCGCCGCCGCGCGGCGTCGGGTGGGCGAGCACTTCACCGACGTGACCGTCGCCCGGCGCGCCGTGACGGCCTACTGCGACAACTCGCCGACCACCGGTGCGGCGGAGAGCGCCTAGCCCGATGGCCACCACGAACCGAAACCGGCGCGACCGAATAGTCGAGCTCGCGGCGCTTGTCGCCGCCACCGCGATGCTGGTGCTCGTCGTCAGCGCGGCACTCGACGGTTGGCGGGCATCTCGCCCCGACGCGGTGCTGGCCGACTACGCCGTCACGATCACGCCCGACGGCGACAGGGCCCCGCGCATCGATGCCGTGCTCACCGACGGCGAGGCCGCGGCCGACGCGACCTCCCTCGGCATCTCGGGATGGCGCGTGGACCCCTCACTGCCGGCCGACTTCACCCCGCGCCTGATGCCCGACAGCACCGGGGTGGCGCATCGGCTTGAGTTCCGGGCGAGCAATCCTGTCCTGCTGCTGGCACCGTTCGGCTGGCAGGGCGTCGTCATGGTGACACGGAACGGGACCCCGATCACCACCCACACGATCTCCGGTTACCCGTCGCAGGTGGTGGTGAGTGGCCAACCGGCGCCGCCGCGTGTCCTGCCGCTCGGGCTTGCCCTGCTGCTCGCAACGATGATCACGGTGCTGTTTCGTCCGTGGCGCGACGAGCAGCATCGACTCGCCTGGCTCGCCGTCGTGCTCTCCGCGATCCACCTGGCGTTCTGGGCCTGCCAACCGATCGGGATCGGCTCCGACTCGACCGGCTTCCTCACCGGGGTCACCGACATCGGTCGCGGCCAGCCGGCCTACTTCCCACCCGGATATGCGATCTTCCTGGCCTCGCTCGGGGCGGCGGCGAACCCGTGGCTCGGCGGCACTGTCACCCTCGTCCAGCATGCGATGGTCGTGGCGATGGCACTCTGGTGCTACCGGCTGGTGCGCCCACACGCGGGAATCGGCCCGGCACTCGTCGCGGGTGTGACAATCGGCATGATGCCCTCGATGCTGGCAATGTCCCAGGCGGTGATGACCGAAATTCCGACCGCGTTCCTGATGCTCGGCACGATCACATGCGCCACGGTGGCCCGCGACGATCCGAGGCTCCGCTGGCCGCTGCTCATCGGGATCCTCGCCGGCCTCGCCGTGTTGATCCGGGTGGTACCCCTCGTGGCACTCCTGCCGGCCGTCGGCTTGCTCCTCCTGCTGCCGTGGCGGAAGCGCCAGGCGCGGCTGGCGCTCCGGTCGGGCCTGGTCACCATGGCGGTCGTCTGCCTTCCGCTCGGCTGGTTCCTGGTCCGGTCCGGCACGGTACGCCTCGCGAACTCCACTGGATTGCACCTCTACAATCGCGTCGTCTTCACGCAGCACCTTCTCGACGGCACGGGAGGCGCCACGCGCGCGCTCGTGAAGCGCCTCGAAGGCGCCGATCCCCGCACGATGGCCTTCTGGGATGTGCGCAAGTTCCCGGGGATCGAGAGCCTCGGCTACGCCGGGGCGGAACGGCTGCTCGGGGCGGTCGCGATGGAGGGGATCCGCAATGCCCCGGTCGCGTTTCTCGCCTATTCGCCGCAGGTGGGCTGGGACGAAATTCGTCGCACGCCGTTCTGGGACATTCCGCGGTGGACCGACACCCAGACCGAGGGCGCAGCCACCCTCGAATCGCACCGGCCGCTGCCGGCCACCGCCGCGTGGTACACGACCCGCTTGCGGCTCGAGGACCTTCAGGCCGCGAGCTGGCCGATCCTCCTGGGGCTCTCCGGGCTCGGGTTGGTGCTCGGATTCGGATCCGGGCACCGGCGTGGAGTGCTCGCGCTCGGGTGGATCGTCGGATCATACCTGCTGGCGAGCGCATCACTCGACATCATGCTCAACCGGCACGCCATCGACGTGACGCCGTTCCTCGTCCTGCTCGCCGTGGTACCCCTGGGATGGCTCACGGGAGGGGTCGTGCGGCCGTGGGTCAGCCGGCGATCCCCGTGATGGGAGCCGACGGCATGACCACGTCGATCATCATGCCGGCGTTCAACGCCGGAGCGACCCTCGAGGAGGCAGTCGATTCGGTCCGGGCGCAGTCGTCCGCGAGTGGGAGCTGGTCATCGTTGACGACGGATCCACCGACGACACGCCCCCGATCGCCGATCGCCTGGCCGCGGCCGACCCGCGGATCCGGGTAGTGCACCAGGTCAACCGCGGCGAGGCCGGGGCGCGAAACGCGGGGCTGGCGCTGGCGCGCGGAGCGTGGGTCGCCTTCCTCGATGCCGACGACTGGATCGCGCCGGACTTCCTCGCCCGGATGACCGCGGCCCTGCGGGCGGACCCCACACTCGACGCGGTTCACTGCCGCTGGGCACGCGTGGCGGAAGACGGGACCGAGATTGCCGATGGCTACCAGCCGCCGATCGGAACGATGTTCGACGTGTGGGCCCGGCGTTCGGCGTTCCCGGTCCACGCCTGCGTGGTGCGCCGCGAGGTCGTCGAGCGCCTCGGTGGCTTCGATCCGGCCCAGGTCAAGTCCACTGACTGGGACTTCTGGCAGCGGGTGGCGCGGACCGGCGTCCGCTTCGGCGCGGTGCCCGAGATCCTCGCCTTCTATCGGATGAGCGAAGGGGCGGCTTCGCTCGACGCCGCCGCGATGCTGTCCGACGGACTGCGCGTCTTGCGGCGTGGCCATGCCCCCGATCCACGAGTACCGGATCCGGATCCGGCCTTCGCCGCAGGCGCCCCGCCGGACGACGTGCCAACCCAGGCCTTCTACCTGCTCAGCTGGTGTGCCGGGCTGGTGCTGGGCAGTGGCGGCGACGCGCGGTCGCTGCTGGCACAGCTCGAGGGAATGCGCTTCCCTGGCCTGTACCCCGATGCGGTGGCCACCTGCATCTTCGACGCGGCACCACTGCCGAGTCGCGCGGCACCACCAGCGTGGGAGGCCCTGTGGCCGACGACACATCAGCAGATCGAGGCCTTCCTGGTTGCCCTCGAGCGCCATTCGGAGGCCCCTGGATTGGCAGCCGCCACAACCGCCGCGCTGCTCCACCGGGTCGCGTCGCACAGCCCGTCCTGGCAGCCGGTGCTCGCGCTGGAGGCGGCACGACTCGAGGCGGTGCGAGCTGAGGCCGCCGCCGGCCGCGCCCAACTGGAGGCCATGCTGCGCACCCTGGAGGAGCAGCTGCACACCGCCGGCCGGGAACGGGATGAGATGCTCCAGGCCCTCGAGGCACGACTCGAGGCCGCACAGCACGAACGTGCGGAGTTGCACGACGCCCTCGCCGCACAGCGACGGGACGCCGCCGAGACCGTGGCGCACCTCGACGCGACGGTGGCGACGCTGACGGAACGGATGGCCTGGCAGAACGACGAGCTCACCGAAAGGGAGCGCACGATCGACGCGCTCCGCGCGGATGACTCGCGCGCACGTGACACCGTGTCCGAGCTGCAAGCCGCACTGGCCCGCGCCAGTGCTGACGCAGCTCGCCTGGAGGGATCACCGGAGCGGCGTCTCGGCGACATGCTCCTCAACCGGTTCCGACTGGCCGGGATGCTCCGGGCCGGACACGCTGCGACCGCGGCGCTCGTGCAGCGCGCGACCCTGGCGCGGCTCGCGCTTGATCGGCTCGGCAACCGCGGTTCGCCTCGTGTGCTCGCCACGGTCTGCAGTGAGTTTCCCATCTACTCGCAGACCTTTGTCCACCAGGAGCTGGCCCAGCTCGCCGAGAGCGGCCATGCCATGCGGGTAGCGTACTCGCAGGCTGCGCCACGGACCGCCCTCGGTGGCCGCTTCGACAAGCTCTGGCAGGGGCGGCGCAGGCTGGTGCAGCACCGGCCGATGCAACGGCGACACCGCGACCACTACGAGCGAGCGGTGCCCGGCCGCGTCGCGGCACTCCTGGAGCACCTCTCCGAAGCCTCGGGCCTCCCCATCGAGGCGCTGCGGGAGCACGACAACGTGCTGGAGGGGTTCACCTTCGCCCGGATGGCCGAAGCGTACCGTCCCGCCTACCTGCATTCCTACTTCTTCTACGATCGCAGCCTCATGGCGCTCATCGCCAGCGAGTTGCTCGGCATTCCCCGGGGTGTCACCTGCTACGCGGACCACCTCCTCGCCGACTACGAGCTCAAGGTCGTGCCGCTGCACATGCACCAGGCGGACCTGGTGGTCGCCACGTCGGCCCGGATCCGGGAGGAACTCCTGGCACTCGCCCCCGGCATGGTGGCCGACCGGATCCTGGTGAAGCCGAACGGCATCGACGGCCGGCGATTCCCCCTCGTCGCACGCGAAGAACCCCGGGACGGCGAGGCGCACCGACTGGTGACGGTCTGTCGCATCGAGCCGAAGAAGGGACTGCTGCACCTGGTCGAGGCGGTCCACCGCCTGCGTCTGGCGGGTCATGCCGTTGAGGCCCACATCATCGGGGTCGCTGACGAGTGGAGCCCATCCAGCCGCGCCTACAAGGACGAGCTCGATCGGCGGATCACCGAGCTCGACCTCTGGGGCAGGGTGCACCTCGAGGGCAGGCAAGATCACGCAGGCGTGCTGCGGTTCCTCGCGATGGGCCACCTGTTTGTCGCCCCTTTCGTGGAGACCGCCACCGGCGACAAGGACGGCATCCCCACTGCCCTGCTGGAGGCGATGGCGACCGGGATCCCGGTCGTGGCGAGCGACGCCGGGTCGATCGGGGAGGTGGTGACCTCCGGGCGGGACGGCCTGATCGTTCCCCAGGGAGACAGCGACGCGCTGGCCCTTGCCATCGCAGAACTGATCGGTAGCCCGGCTCGACGCGCCTTGCTGGGCGTGGCCGGTGCGGAAACGGTGCGCGAGCGATTCGATGTCGCGACCTGCGAGGCGGAATTTCACGAGCGGGTCCGCGCCCTCATCCGCCGCGGGACCCGACGCAACGCCGGTGGCTCTCGGTGAGTAGCCGCCCCTGGATGCGCGTCTCGGTTCCCGCAGCCGTGACGGCGGTGCCGGCCATGCTGTCGCGCGAGGAGCGTCAATACCTGATCTGGCTCACCAGCACCCAGTACGAGGGCTGGGGCGCCGTCGTCGACCTTGGCCCATGGCTTGGAGGCAGCACCGCCGCCCTCGCCGAGGGACTCCGTCGTCGCGGCAAGGGCGGCGTGGTGCACAGCCTCGACCTGTTTCGCTGGGAACCCGACTACATGGGACCGGTCGCCGCGGAGCCGCTGGAAGAGGGGGCCGACTTCCAGCACGTCTTCGCGCGCCACACCGCGCCGTGGGCTTCGTTCATCCAGGCCCGACAGGCGGACCTCAGCCGCTTCCGGTGGGAGGGTGGCCCGATCGAGCTGCTGTTCGTCGATGCGGCAAAAACCTGGGAACTCGCCAACGCGATCCTCGCCGGCTTCGGTGACCACCTCATTCCCGGTCGCTCGCGGGTCGTCCTTCAGGACTTCCGATATCACGAGACCCACTGGCTCCCCCTGATCTTCGACAGCCAGCCGGACCTCTGGCATCAACTCGAGTCGGTGCAGGACGGCTGGACCGTGACCTTCGAGCCGCTCCGCGCGTTGCGCCGCGACGGCGAGCCGCCTCGCCAATGGGGGGACCGCGACTTCCCGATCGAGACCGTGGAACCGCTCCTGCGTCGGCGGATGGACCAGGAGGATCCCGGGAACGCCGCACTCTTTCTCCGGATGCTGTATCGACGGGTGATGGTTGACGGCTCGCCGCAGGATGTCGCCCGCCTGCGCAACGAACTGCGATCCACCGGGATCGATGCCCGTGAGTTGGCGCGGATCGAGGACGTGGCCACCCTCCTGATCCCGGCCGGGTGGCAGGCGTACGATCGCGGGGACTTTGCCCGAGCCCGGGAACTCGCGGAGCGCGCGATTGTCCGCCGCACACCTCGCCCCGTCTGGGGCGTCGCGCTCCTGGGGATGTCGCTCCTGAAGCTCGGCGAACTCGAGGCGGCCCGGCCGTGCATCGAGGACGTCGCCTCGCGGATGCCGGATGTGCCCGACGCGTGGCTCTATCGCGCTGAACTCGCCCTGACGAGTGGTGCACCGGACTCGACCGAGGAAGATGTCCTCCACGCCATCGCACTCCGGGAGGAGTGGTCGGACAGCATGCTTCACTCGGCGCTGACCCTGCTCGCCTCGGCGTGGCGGCTCACGCCGCTTTCCCCATCGCGTGCGACGGTGCGCGCCGATCTGGAGCGGCGGTTCGCTGGCCGCGGTGCCCTTGACGCCTTGCACATCCAGGACGCGCCCATCGGCGGAGGCATCCTCGACGCGGCGGGCGATCGCGAGCCGCTGGCGGAGGGCTGGGCGGCCTTTGACCGCGGTGATTACGGCGCGGCGCGCGACGTCGCCACGCGAATGCATGCCGGGCACCCGGAGCATCCGAACGAGAGCCTGGCCCTGTTCGGCATGTCCCTGCTGCGGCTCGGGGACACCGATGCAGCACGGCCTGTGCTGCGAGGAGCTCGCACGCCGTACGCCGGGCACGGCGGACGCCTGGATGTACCTCGCCGAGCTGGAACTCTCCGACGACCACGCCGAGCTCGCCGAGCGCCATGCCTGGCATGCCCTCGAGCTGGGGCGGCACTGGCCCGACACCATGCTCCACTGGGCACTCTCGATGCTCGGGTGGATCTGGTCGCTCGAGGCGCCAGCGGGGCCCCACACGGAACTGCTGGCCACGCTGGTCGATCGCTTCGGCGACCGGATTCCGGTCCGCCTGTTGCGAGCCCAGGAGGCGGGCCACCTTGGCGCAATCGAAGAGGCACGCGCCCTGATCAACGGCGTGCTGGCGGAGGCCCCCGGGCATCCCGATGCGCTGTTGCTGGATCGTCGGTATGCGGTCGGGCGCGAGGCGACCTGAGGATGCCGACCTGCACCGCGGCGCTGGACACGCCCAGCCCTGGACGGGCGGAGGTCACTGCGCGCCTTGCCCTCGTCGCGGCGGCGAGCCTGATCACGGCGATCTGCATCGCACGCACGGTCGCGGCGCCGGGAACGATGCGCCCGGCAAGTCCCGCCGAGTATCGCATCATGGTGCAGCCGTCGCGGGCGCAGCAGGGCCAGCTGTGGCTCAACCGCCTCCTGATTGACGGACGACGCCGTTCGATCGGGCCGCTGACCGACAGCTCCGAGTGGCATGCCGAGCCTTTCGACCCGACAGTCGAGCCGCTCTTCCGGATGGGTCCAGGCCTCGAGACGGCGGCGATTCACTTCGAGGCGCGTCGCTTCGTGCTGGTGACGCACAGTGCCGGCTTCGCGGGCTCGATCACCGTGCTTCGCGATGGAGTGCCGATCCGACGCCAGCAGCTCACGCCCACCGACTCCGTGGCCTTTATCGACCCCTTCATGCCGCCGACCACAGAATGGCGGATCGCGTTGGCCCTTCTCGCGACCGGGCTGCTCGCGTTCGGTTGGCGGCCGTGGCGGGGAGGTCGCCGTGCCGTCGGTTGGTTGGCCACACTGCTCGGCGGGGCGCACCTGGCGTTCTGGCTCACGATGGCCTTCGGCACCACGAATGACTCCCCGGAGTACCTCGTCTCGCTCGAGGCGCTCCGGAACGGCGTGCCGAGCTACTTCCCGCCGGGGTATCCTGGCTTCCTGGGAGTCCTTCGACTGTTGGGGGGTGCCCGGTTGCCGTTGCTGGTCACCTTCGTCCAGCACCTGTTCGTGGTCATTGCGGCGGCCTGGCTCTTCCTGATCATGCGCAGGATGGTGTCGGAGTCACTCGCGCTCGGCGGTGGCCTGTTGGCGGGGGGCCTGGCGGCGGCATTCGCCCTTCCACAAGTGATGATGTCCGAGGCGCCCACGCTCTTCGCCACGGTCGGCACGCTCTGGTTCGCGATTCGCCTCCGTGAACACGGCCGCCGCAGGGATGCGCTGTTCGGAGGGCTGTTGCTGGGCTGGGCCGGGCTGCTTCGGGTCGTTCCCGCCCTCGCGTTGGCACCGGCGTGCGGACTCCTCCTCCTGGTACCGTGGCGCGAACGACGCCTGCGCCAGTTCACCCTCATGCTGACGACAGCCGCCGTGCTGGTGGTCACTCCGCTGCTCTGGTTCGACGCCCGCTCGGGCCGGCCGGCCCTGGCGAACTCGAGTTCGCTGCACCTCTTCAACCGCGTGGTCGCGCAGCAACAACTCCTCGACATCTCGGCGCCGGCGACGCAGAGGCTGCTGCAGTCACTGGGCGGCTCCGACCCACGGGGACTCGCTTGGTGGGACACCTGGGCCCGGCTGCAGGCGAGCGAGATGCCCGACTCGACCTTCGAGGCGCTGCTGGGTGAGACGGCAATGGAGGGTATCCGGAGTGACCCCGTCGGGTTCCTTGGGTACGTGCCGCGCCTGGCCTGGCAGGAGCTGATGTCCGAGCCGTCGGCCTGGACGCCACGATGGGGAGAATCGATGGAGCGGCATCCCCCGCTTGAGCCTCCCGCACTGGTGCCGGTGACCGCGACGGGTCTCGCCTGGCGGAGCAGTACCGAGGTGGTCGCCCGCCTGGCGTGGCCAGTGATCGGCTGGATCGCGACCCTGGGGATGGTGAGCGCACTGTGGCATCGGGATCGGATCCTGACTCTCGCGCTGGCCACCGTGCCGATCCTGTATCTGCTCGGCACCGCGACGCTCGAGGCGTTCGATGCCCGGTACAACTACCCGGTTTCCACCCTCCTGATCGCCCTTGCCATGGTATTCCTCGATTGTGC
The DNA here is from genome assembly GCA_963847895.1 of uncultured Gemmatimonadales bacterium. Taxonomy (GTDB): domain Bacteria; phylum Gemmatimonadota; class Gemmatimonadetes; order Gemmatimonadales; family GWC2-71-9; genus Palsa-1233. The sequence goes on along the minus strand of CAWKBO010000006.1, from coordinate 68,887 downwards.
TCTCCGGATTCCGGACGCGGTCCGGAGTGGCGGACATCGAATGGCGTGGCGAAACCTCGTCAACGGCTGGCGAGTCGTCCTCGAGCGTGCCGGGCGATTGGCGCCGGATCCCCGCGGAACCATCGGCGCGGGGGACGCCACACCCGCAGCGGAAGGAGTCATCGCATGACGGTGACACGAACCACCTTCGGGACCTCGGTCCTGATTGCGCCCGTGCTGACTGCCCTGCTCGCCGTGGGGCTCGTCGCCGGCGGCAGTGCGGGCGTGATCCCGGCCAGCGCGCTTCTCCTGCTCGCGGTCGCCAGTCCGTTCGTCGCCTGGCGCACCATCGCCACCGGGAACCGGAGGCTGCTGCTCGGCGTGCAGGGGCTGGCGCTCACCGTGGCCGGCGTGGTCATCGCGACCACCCCGGTGCTCATCGACGCACCGCATCGACTGCTCCGGCTCGCCATCGTGCTGGTCGCGGTGGCCGGTGCCACGACCTTGACGCTGGGGCAGTTGCGACCCGCGCACCTTCGTGCCGCGCTGGCCGTCGGCCTCGGTGTCCCACTGGCACTCTTTCTCGCAGACCTGGCCGTGCCCTATCCGCAGGCGGGCCCGGCGCCCGGTCGCCCGGAATGGCGAGCCACGCTGGTGGACGACTCGCTGCTCGGCGCACGGTACCTGCCGGACACGGCCTTCGTCACGACCTATCCGAATGACGGCGGGGGTGACCACGACGCGCGCGATTTCCGGGAACGGATCTGGGGCCTCGTCGCCTTTCCCGGCAACGCGGCCGCGCTCGACCTGCCCGCGGGCGCGCGTGGTGAAGTGGGTGTTCGGATCGCCGTGGCCGACACCGGTCCCGCGTGGCACATCCAGCTCAATCAGGCCGGCCTGGTGGTTCAGACGCTGAGGGGATACACCGTCCGGTTTCGGATCCGGGCGGATTCCGCCAGGTCGGTGGGGGTCGGATTCCTGCAGGCACACGAGCCGTGGACCGTTATCGGCTTCTACCGCACGCTGGCCGTCGATACCACGTGGAGTGAGTTCAACGAATACTTCATCGCGGGGATTGCTGACGACGACGCTCGGCTCGCGTTCGACCTCGGCGGCAGCGATGTCTCGGTCACGATTCGCGACGTGTCGATCGAAGATGAATTTGGCGCCCCGGTGACGCCGCCGCTCCCGCTCCACCACTACGAGGTGCGATATGCCTTCGACGGCGATGGCTGCCGCCGCACGCCGCCAGCGGCGGAAGGCCAGGCGGCACCCGCCGTGCTGGTCCTTGGCGACGGGGATGCCTTCGGGCTGGGTGTGCGGCAGCAGGATGTGTTGGCAAGCCAACTCGCGACCGGCATCGCGCCGAAAGGCGACCTCCACGCCCGCAACTGCGCGGTGCCAGGCGCGGATCCGGCCACCGCAATCGCCCGGTACCGCGCACTCGGCGGGGGCGCTCCCCCCGCGACCGTCCTGTATGTCCTCGGGCCGGAGACCGCAGACCGGCTGCGCCGTGATGCCACGGCGGCCAGCCTGCAACGCCTCCCGGCCCCGCTGCGACTCTCCTCGGTGCTCGCACGACTCGCGCGCGTCGAGACAACGCAGTGGGAAGCGATCGTCAAGCCAATGGCCGACAATCTCCGCCAGCTGGCGGTCGCTGTCCGGTCGGATGGTGGCCGCCTGACGGTCGCCTATTTCCGCGCCGATTCGAATCCGGGATGGCCCGTCGTCATCGCGGCAGTCGACTCCGCGCTTGCCGGCGTGGACGCGACGACCATCGACCTCGGGCGGCATCTCGCGGACAGCCTGCCGCTCCCGGCGATCCTCAACGATGAACCAGGCCGGCACCCGAATGCCCTGGCACATCGGATCGCGGCGGCAGCGCTCCGGCTCGGGCTCCCCGCCGGCGAGGGACCGCTCGGGAGCAAGCCATGAACTCCGAGACGGTACCGGGGTTGGTCAGCACGATCATCCCGGTCCACAATCGGGCGGTGCTCCTCCGCGAGGCGGTCACCAGCACCCTGGAGCAGACCTGGCCGTCCCTGGAGACGATCATCGTCGATGACGGCTCGACCGATGGGACGGGCGAAGTCGCCGACGCGCTGGCACGCGCCGACACACGGGTGCGCGTCATCCACCTCCAGCGCACCGGACGGATCGGCCTGGTGCGGGAGGCCGGCCGCCGCGCCGCACGGGGCGAGTTCATCCAGTACCTGGATAGCGATGACCTCCTGGCGCCGACGAAATTCGCGACGATGATCGCCGCGCTCCGGGCCGACCCGGAAGCCGACCTGGCGTATTGCTACACTCGGCGCTACCAGCGCGGGACGGAACGGCGCGACCTGCCGGCCGAGCGAACCGGGCAGAGTCTCGGCCGCATGCTGCCCGGTTTCCTCGAGCGCCGGATCTGGCACACCTCGACGCCGCTCTATCGCCGGACGCTCATCGACCGGATCGGCCCGTGGACCGACCTGCAATTCTGGGAGGATATCGAGTACGACGTCCGCATCGCGGCCACCCAACCGCGGCTGGTGCACGTTCGGGAGTTCCTGACCGACTATCGTGACCATGACGAGCCACGTGCGTCGGAACTGGCGGCGTACGTCGACCCTGCGTGCATGGAGGACGCAGCCCGCGCGGCCGAGCTGATGCTGGCGCACCTGACCGGCGCCGGTCTTGGCGCGGATCATCCCGACGTGCGCCATCTCCTGGACGATGCGGCGATGATCGCCCAGCGATGCCGCGATCTCGGATTCGATGTGGCCGCCGCTCGGTGCGAGGCGCTGCGCCGCGGAGCCCTGGCGATCCCCCCGGACCAGGTGGTGCCGCCCTTGCTGCTCGACGCCGGCCTCTCGGTGGAGGTGCCGCAGCTCGTCGTGCACCCCGGTGAAGTCGCGACGCTGCCGGTACGGGTCACCAATCGGTCGTCCGTCGCGTTTCGCCTCGGAGACTTCGGGGTGCTGCTTGGTGCACGCTACCTGGATTCCGCGGGATATCCGACTGGCCTTGCCGGCCGACTACGCGAGTTCGACCCCCCGCTCCTTCCCGGCGAGGAGCGCGTCGTCGACCTCGAAATCCAGGCACCGTGGACGCCCGGCGCGACCAGGCTCGCGCTCGATCTCGTCTGGAACGGCACGGAGTGGCTCGCCGAGCGTGGCGGCGCGGCGCTCGAGCTTCCGGTGCGGGTTGGTGGCCCGGATGTCCCGCGCCGGTGGCGACTCCACCTCCACTCCCAGGACGCCCGCGCGACTCTCACCCGACCCGCCGGTCCCGCAGGGCCGTTGCGCGTAGACTTTGGGGTCAGTGGGGGCACCCTGCCATGGCATGTCCAACTCAACACCCCGGTCGGGCCCCTGCACCGGGGCGACGCGCTCGCCATCCGACTGCGCGTGCGGGCCGAGCGGCCGCGACAGATCGCGGTCGGCGTGGCCATGGCCCACGCGCCGTGGCAGGGACTGGGTGCCTACCGCGAGATCCCTGTTGGCGACGACTGGCAGACCATTGAACTGGAATGCCTCGCCGAGCGGACCGATCCATTGGCACGATTCCACGTCGACCTCGGCGCCGACACCGCCGGGGTCGAGCTCGGGGAACCGGAAGTGCGGGTGACCGCGGCACGCCCGGCCAGCGGGGCCCGGGCGGTCGGCACCCGCGGCCCGGCGGCTCTCGGCATCGTCATGTATCACGCAGTGATCGAGGCGCCGCTCGCCGTTCCCGACTGGTGTTTCCTGGCTGCCGAGACATTCCAACGGCAGCTGGCAGAGATCCGACGTCACGCCGACATCGTATCGTTGGGCGAGGCGCGGAGCCGGCTCCGCGCCAATCCGACCCGACCGCTCGCGGTCATCACCTTCGACGACGGATTTCTCAACAACGCCACAGTGGCACTGCCGCGCCTCGCCGCCGGGGACACCCCGGCGACGGTCTTCCTCACCACCGGACCGGCAGCGAAGGGCGACACGATCTGGTACTGCCGACTCAACGACGCGATCGCGAGGTGCCCAGAAACGGTATTGACCTGGGAGGACCGTCGCTACAGCCTGGCCGGCAGCATGGCGCGCCGCGAGACCGCGGCCGAGCTCCAGGCCCGGCTCAAGCCTTCGAGCGGCGCGGCCTTCGCCACCCGATTCCGTGACCTGCTGCGCTCCCTCGGCTACGATCCGCGGGCACCGCTGGCGTGTGATTCCCCGTTCCGGCTCCTCGACCCCGCCGGCCTGGCCGACCTCCTGGCGTCGGGTCTCATCGACCTCGGGGGCCACACGGTTTCGCATGCGATCCTGGCGCCACTGTCGGCGGCGGAACAGCGCCGTGAGATCGAGGGATCGCTCGCATCAATCGCGTCGATCACGGGACGCCCGACGCGGCTCTTTGCCTACCCGAACGGAGGGAGCGCGGACTATGACCAGACGGCACTCGCCATCCTCCATGACGCCGGGGTGCAGGCCGCGGTGACCGCGGTCGAGGGCGTGAACCGGCCGGACACACCACCGCTGGAGCTCCTCCGCCACGGGATCGGGGCGATCGACCCCGCGGCCGATCTGGCGCGTTTCCTCGATGCCCTCCACGGAGTCGAGTGATGCGGATCCTCTTCGTCTGGCGCTTCTGCGGGCTCGGTGGCGTCGAAACCGCACTGCTTCAGCGCGTCCGTGCCCTGGCGGAGGTTGGCGTGACGGCGGAAATCCTGTTCGCCGAGCGGTTCAACGAGGGGGCGGCGCACCTGGAGGACCATCCCTTCGTGCACGTGGCGCATTCGCAGGCCGCGATGGTCGAGTTGCTCCGCCGCGACTGGGATCTCATCACGGTGACCGATTTTCCTGAGTTCATGGAACTCGTCAAGACAGCGCACATCGGCACACCTGTGCTGGCCGAAAGCCATGATTCGCGCCCGGAACTGCCACTGATGTACAGCCACTTCGCGTCGCCTCGGGTCAGCGGCGTGCTGGTCCCGTCCGACTTCAACCGCCGACTGATCGAGGATGCCGGTGTCCGACCCCGGAGGACGGTCGTGCTGCCGAACGCGGTGGATACCAAGGCGTTCCGACCCCTCCCGCTCGATGCGATCGCGCCGGACTTCCGGGCGTGGGGCGATGGCCCGGTGGTTCTGTTCGTCGGTCGACTGGAGCAGGAAAAGAACCCCGCCGAGTTCGTGGCCATGGCCGAGCACGTGGTGGCGACGCATGCGGAGGCGTGCATCGTGATGATCGGTGATACGTGGGATTCCCAGGGCTACGAGGGCGTGCGTGACGACCTCCTCGCGGGCATCTCGCCGGCCCTATCCAGACGGCTGCGGTTTGTCCGCCACGTCCAGCCGGCCGACATGCCGCAGGTATTCGCCCTGGCAGGGGCGACCGGCGGGTGCCTGGTGTCCACCTCGTGCAACGAATCGCAGCCGATGATCTTCCTGGAGGCGATGGCCTCCGGTTGCCCGATCGTGAGCAGCGACGTGGACGGATCGCGGGCGTTCCTGACGGGACACGGCGTCGGCCGGCTCTACCCCCTCGGGACGCCCAGGCATGCGCTCGCGAGGTGGTCGCGCTCCTGGAGTCGGCCGGGTCCGGCGCCGCCGCGGCGGAGGTCGACATCGCCCGGAAGGTGGTTGAGCGGTCGCATTCCCTCCCCGCCCTGGCCGAGGCCTTCACGCGACTGGTGCTCGAGCTCCAGGCTTCCAGGCGCGGCGAGCCGGACGGCCCCCTGGTTTCGTGCATCGTCGCCTTCCTCGATGGCGAACCGTTCCTCGAGGACGCGATTGTCAGCATCGCGGCCCAGTCCTGGCAGCGCTGGGAGCTGCTTCTCGTCGATGACGGCTCATCCGACGGGAGTTCGGCGCGTGCCCGGGACTGGTCCGAACGGGATCCGCGTATCCGCTACCTCGAGCACCCGGGGCATGCCAATCGTGGCAAGAGTGCCTCCCGCAATCTCGGACTGGCGCATGCGACCGGAAAATACGTGGCGTTCCTGGACCACGACGACACGTGGCTGCCGAACAAGCTGACGGACCAGGTGGCGATCCTCGAGGCGCACCCCGAAGCGGGGATGACCTATGGTCGAACCCGATTCTGGCACAGCTGGACCGGCAAGCCGGAGGATCGGGCTCGCGACGGATTCACCGTCCACCGGGTTCCACCCGAGACCGTCGTTGCCCCGCCCCGATTGGTCATCGACTTTCTCGCCGACGAGCGCGGCCTGCCCTCGCCCTGCAGCGTGCTCGTTCGCCGCGAGGTCGCGGAGCGGGTCGGGGGATTCGAGAATGAATTCCGGACGATCTATGATGACGTGGTGTTCTTCTACAAGGTGATGATCGAGGCACCGGTCCAGGTTTCCGGGGCGTGCTGGGACTCCTACCGCCAGCACCCGGGGAATTCGGTGGCGGCGGCACGCCGGAGCGGCGAGTGGCACCCGCGTCGTCCCAACCTCCGCCGGGGCAACCTGCTGCGATGGCTCGATTGCCACCTCTCCAGCCGAGCCAGCGTGGACCCGGAGCTTCGTGCCGCGCTCGACGCCGAGCTCGAGCCCTACCGGGAGGCCCCAGCACGGACCCTGCACCAGCGCTACCTTGACGCCTGTCTCGATGGGGGCCTCCTTGCGCTGGCAGGTGACGACCCGCTGCCCGCGCTCGATGGGATCCGGGGAGAGATCGCGATGGATCTCGATCCCCAGCTGGCGGCCGAAGCTTTTTTCGACGCCATGGAACCGACCACCGACACTGCCCGGAGTCGCTGGCTCGACGTCTGGGTCAGGTGCCGACCGGCAGCGATCGCCTTCTTCGAGGCCCTGGAGATGAGCACCCGCCATGCCGGATTGGCCCGGAGCGCCCTCCGCGTGATCCGTCGGCTCATCAAGGGTGAGTGGTGGCTCCGGACAGACGGTGGCAGCGAGGCACGCCTCCGCCTGATCGAGGATCCCCGCAACGGGGTGCGAGTCGAGATCATCGCGGCGCCGACTGGCATTGCACACGACATCCAGGCCAATCGTCCCTTCGGGGCTGTTCGTGCCGGCGAGCGCCTGTCGGTCTCCTTCATCATCCGGGCCTCGGAGCCGCGGCCCCTGGCCTTCGGCGCGGCCGACAATGCGGCCCCCTGGGGGAACCTGGGACTCTATGAAGCCCTCGACGTGATCCCGCAGTGGCAGGCGGTTGAGCGGTCCTTCATCGTTGGCAAGGACAGCGACTCCCTGCGCCTCCACTTCGACCTCGGCCAGGCGCCGGCGGTGGTGGAGATCGGCGGACTGGTTCTCCGCAGCCTCGACGACGGACGGATCCGTCGCCGGGAAGGGCCGCACCTCGCCCCGCTCCCGTCGCTGCTCAATGCAGATGACGATCTGTCGAACGAGGGTATTGCCTTCGGGTCGTTCCGTCGCGTCGCGCCGCTCGGCACCATGTCCGGGACGAACCGCGGGCAGTCTGTGGATCGCGTCTATATCGAACGGTTCCTGGCAACGCACGCTGCCGACATCAGCGGCACGGTGCTGGAATTCGGGGATCGTCGCTACACGGAGCGTTACGGACGGCGACGGGTGACGCGGAGCGAGGTGATGGACGTGGTCGACACCAACCGGCTGGCGTCGATCGTCGGCGACATCACCACCGCGGACACGGTCCCGGACGAGAGCTTCGGATGCGTGCTCCTCGTGCAGGTGCTGCAGCATGTCCGTGACGTGCGGGCGGCGATCCGGACGATCCACCGCATCCTCAAGCCGGGCGGCGTGGTCCTCGCCACCTTTCCCGGCATCACCAGGGTCCCGGAGGGCGAGGCGGGTGCCGAGTGGCGCTGGTCGCTGACCAGGCACTCCGCCAGCGAGCTGTTCAACGAGGCGTTCGGCGCCGGGGGGTTCACCGTGGAGTGCCACGGCAATGTGCTCTCGGCCATATCGTTCCTCCACGGGCTCTCCGCCGTCGAGGTGCCGGCCGAAGCCTGGGCGACAGACGACCCACACTGCCCCGTGATCATCGCCGTGCGTGCCGTGAAGCGCTGAGCCCCGAGGATGCAGGTGGCAGCACCAAGGCCGTGCCCGTGCCACTGCCGGTGACCTCGGCTGGCCGCACCACGAACGTCGCCAGCCGGTTCCAGCCCGTGGTGGGGTCAAACACGGCCGCCCCGTCAGGATCGACGCTGTTGAGCGGCAGCGCGTAGTCGGGATCGTTCACGAGCGAGGTGGCGGGATCGGGAAACGCGATCGACAGCGTCACGCTGCCCCCCGGCACCGAGTCGGGCAACACCATGGAGAACGACGCGGCCGACCCGGGCGGAGCCATCGGCAGGAGCCCGCGAAGATCGAGCGAGGCGAGCGGGAGGGGCACCCGACTCCACACCCGGTTCCCGGTGTGCAGCACCAGGATCGCAGGCCGGGCGCGCAACACCCGCCCGTAGCCGGCGTTGTGCAGCACCAGCGCACCATTCAGCGTTGCCCCGGCCACCGCGGCGCCATCCAGGGTGAGCTGGTCGACCTCGATCCGGGTGCCGACCCGGTCCAGGAATTCCTGCAGGCAGCCCTGGGCGTCGATCGCGGTCGCGATCTCGAACGGGTAGATCGCCAGCGAGAGTGACTGCAACGGCAGGAGCCGCGCGTATGCGTCCAGCGCCGCGCACGTCTGCTGCGACGACGAGAGGGCACCGAACTCGCCGACGAACACGCCGGACCGCGCCACGGCCATGGCATACGCCTGCAGGTCGGCCGCGGTGTATCCGTCGCGAGGATACCAGGTGCCGCCATCGTGGCTGTCGGAGGCCCAGTAGTCGTCGTGGAGGCCGAGGTCCGGGGTCGGTTGGGTGCTGCCGGTGTAGCGCAGCAGGTCGGCCGGATAGCGGACGAGGATCGGAAACGCACCCCCGACCCATCCGGTCAGCGCGTCGAGCAATCGGTCTTCCGCCGCCGGCGCGGTGTTGCCGCTGGTCGAGGTGTGCCATTCGCCCCACGTGCCGATGAAGCCGGCCTCCAGCGCAAAGACCAGGTCGCGATGGCGCAGCAGGATCGGCATGAGCTGGTCGACGTGGGCGAGGATGACATCCATCGGCGCGTCGGATGCGCCCGGCTGGCCCGAAGTTGTAGATGAACCGGATCAGCAGGCGGACACCGCTGCCTTCGTATGCCGCAATGCCGGCCTCGACGCCGGCGACGAGGTCGGCCGGGAGCGGCCCCGATGGTGGAGCCAGCATGGAGCAGAAGCCGACCGACACCCGACCGTTGAGGCAGATGTAGGTGCGCATCACCCTGGTGGGACCGTAGCCGTGGATCGACTGGTTGTCCTCGGGGCCGAACCAGAAGTCGGCGTCGCCGTACGGCGCTCCCTCGCTCGACGAGATGGTGCGCGCGCCGGCGGTGAAGTCGTGCGCCAGGGTGATCCGGCGGGTGACCCCCAGCAGCTCGACCGTCGCCTCGAAGGGATTACCCGTTCCGGTGCAGACGAGGGTGAATTCCAGCGCGCCGGTCGTGGTGGCGACGAACGATTCGCTTCCCTGCGGCGGCCGTTCGCCCTGCCAGGCGCCGCTCGCCGAACACGTGGTTGCCTGCTGTACCTGCCAGGCGAGCGTGACCGGTTCGCCAACAAAGGCATTGGCACTGGAGGCGGTGAAGCTCCGCACTGGGTCCGGCGGCGGGGGCGGCGGTGGAGGGGACTCGGGGGGATCAACGGTCAACGCCACGGCATCGGCCGCGACCCCGCCGCCGCCGGCGCAGTGGAGCGAGTAGGTGAAGCTGCCGGCCGTGCCCGGCTGGACCATCCAGCCGCCGGACGAGACGGCCGGCACGTTGCCCGAAAACGCTCCCCCGCCGGCCGGCTCGACGCCGGCGGTGCACTGGTCGGCCCCGGTCACGTCCCATGTGAGCGTCACCGATTCGCCCACGACGATCCGGCTCGCCGAGATCCGGAGGGCGACGGCGGGATTCTCCGGGCCACCGGGCGCTTCAGCGCACCCGGCGACGAGGAACAGGGCGGCAGCACACGCCACGACGCGCAGCATGCCGAAATCTACCGGCGGAGGCGCCGCGGGTTCCACCACGCGACGAAGGCCCCCGTGACGCTGGGGGCCTCCGACACACGGCACCGGTTCACTCGACCGGTCAGATCTCCTCGTCCGCCACCCCGGCCAGCACCACCTCCGGGAGCTGTTCCTCCGGCTCCGGCGGCGGCGGGGGCTCGAAGCCCTCGGGGACCTCGATCTCCAGGTCGACATACCGGTAGTGTCCGGTGCCGGCCGGGATGAGGTGACCGATGATGATGTTCTCCTTGAGGCCGATCAGCTCGTCCCGGGCCCCGCGGATCGCGGCATCAGTGAGGATCCTGGTCGTCTCCTGGAACGACGCGGCCGAGAAGAACGACCGGGTCGACAGCGACGCCTTGGTGATGCCGAGCAGCACCGGCTCCGCGGTGGCGGGCACGGCCTTGCGACGCAGCACCCGCTCGTTCTCCTCGCGGAACGAGAGCCGGTCCACGGTCTCGCCATCGAGGAAGGTGGTGTCGCCCGGCGTGGTGACCCGGACCTTCTGGAGCATCTGGCGCACGATCACGCCGATGTGCTTGTCGTTGATCCGGACGCCCTGGAGGCGATAGACCTCCTGGACCTCGTTGAGCAGGTATTCCTGCACGGCGCGCGGTCCCTTGATCTGCAGGATCTCGTGCGGCGACACCGGGCCCTCGGTGAGCCGGTCGCCGGCCCGGACGCGGTCGCCCTCGTGCACCCGGAGGTGCTTGCCGGCCGGGACCTCGTAGACACGCGCCTCGGCACCCTCGGCACTCGAGCCGTCGGGGGCGGTCGGGAAGACGAAGATCTCGCGCTTGCCGCGCTTGATCTCGCCGAACTTCACGATCCCGTCGACCTCGGACATCGTGGCCGGATCCTTGGGCCGCCGTGCCTCGAACAGCTCCGCCACCCGCGGCAGGCCGCCGGTGATGTCGCGGGTCTTGTAGGCCTGGCGCGGGATCTTGGTGATCGTCACGCCCTTGGCCACCTTGACCGGCGGCGAGAGGAAGACCGTCTTGTCCTTCGCCTCGCGCTTCGACTTGCCCGGCCAGGCATCGGTGATCGGCCGCTCCTCGACCTTGAACTTCTCCGACCACGGGTTGGCGGGATCGGGGATCTCCATCGCCCGCGACACCGGGTCGGTGGGCGAGCCGAGGATGATCCGGGCGCCCTCGGCCAGGGTGTACTCCTGCGGATCCTTGCGGTTCTTCTGGTAGACCAGCACCGACGGATGCAGCTCGCGATCCGGATCGGCCTGGACCACCAGCGACCGCAGTCCGGTTCCCTCGTCGAGCTCCTCGCGGAGCGTCACCCCGGGCACCAGGTCCTTCCAGCGCAGCTCGCCATCGGTCTTGATGATCGACGGGTCGTTGTACGGGTCCCAGGTGTAGAGGATCGTCGCCCGCTTCTCGCTGTCGCCCTTGGTGGCCGCTTCCTGTTCCTTGACCTGGATCAGGGCGCCCTCGGGCACCGGGTACCGGTTGAGCGCCCGCGACGGGTCGGCCGCATCGACGATCACGATGCCGGCCCGGGTCTCCTCGGCGATCGACTCCGCCTCGCGGGTGAGCGCCACACGGATGCTGCTGGTGACGCCGTCCTCGTACTCGACGGCCACGTCGGCCCACTCGAGATCGGAGGTGTAGGTGACCACGCCCTCGGTCCGGGCCCGCCGCTCGGCCTCCTCGGCGATGCGGCTCGAGGTGCCGCCGATGTGGAACGTCCGCAGCGTCAGCTGCGTCCCCGGCTCACCGATCGACTGCGCGGCCAGGATGCCGACGGCCTCGCCCAGGTCCACCATCTCCATGGTGGCCAGGTTGCGGCCATAGCACATCCGGCAGACGCCGCGCTTGCTCTCGCAGGTCAGCACCGAGCGGATGGTGACGTGCTCGATCCCGGCGTCGTCGATCTTGGTGGCGACCTCCTCGTCGATCATCTGGCCGGCCTGCACCAGCAGGCGCGGGTCGCCAAACTCGTCGAGCTCGTGCGGATCGACCACGTCTTCGGCCGCGACGGTCCCGAGGATCCGGTCGCGCAGCGGCTCGATGACGTCCTCGCCCTCCTTGAGCGGGCTCATCTCGAGCCCGAGGACCGTGCCGCAGTCCTCCTCGGTGATCGTGACGTCCTGCGCCACGTCGCAGAGGCGGCGGGTGAGGTAGCCGGCATCGGCGGTCTTGAGCGCCGTGTCGGCGAGCCCCTTGCGGGCGCCGTGCGTCGAGATGAAGTACTCGAGCACGGTGAGTCCCTCGCGGAAGTTCGACTTGATCGGCGACTCGATGATCTCGCCGATGCCGCCGGTGAGCTTCTTCTGGGGCTTGGCCATCAGGCCGCGCATCCCGGCGAGCTGGCGGATCTGGTCGCGCGAGCCACGGGACCCCGAATCGTACATCATGTAGACCGGGTTGTACCCGCCGCGCGAGCGACGCATGTGGGCGAGCATCGCCTCGGCCACGTCGTTGTTGGCGTGGGTCCAGGCGTCGATCACCTTGTTGTAGCGCTCACCAAAGGTGATCTGGCCGGTGTTGTAGGCCCGCTGGAACCGCTCGACACGCTTCTGCGCCTCGGCCAGCAGCTCGGGCTTCTCGGTCGGGATCTCGAGGTCGGCGATGCCGATCGACACGCCGCCCATCGTCGCGAAGTCGAACCCGAACCGCTTGAGGCGGTCGAGGAACTCGACCGTCTCGCGCAGCCCGGCGCGGCGGTAGCTCTGCAGCACCGCCTCGGAGAGCTGCCGCTTCTTCATCAGCTCGTCGCGGAAGCCGTGCTCGGCCACCACGGCGCGCGGCAGGATGTTGTTGAAGAGCACCCGGCCCACGGTGGTGCGGATCCACCGCGGCCGCGGGTCGAGCGCCTCGGCCGGCGGGATGAACCAGAAGCGGATCGCACTCTGGTGGGTCACCACCCGGTGGACCAGCGCCATCTCCAGCTCGGCGATCGACCCGTAGGCGTGGGCGTCCTTCCAGAGCCGCTCGCGCACCGACTCGAGCGCCGGGCCGGCGCTGCGGAGTTCCTCCTCGAAGCCCGCCGGCAGCTTGGTCAGGAAATACGACCCGAGCACCATGTCCTGCGACGGCTCGGCGATCGGCCGGCCGTCGGACGGCTTGAGGATGTTGTTCGACGAGACCATCAGCACCCGGGCCTCGAGCTGCGCCTCGAACGACAGCGGCACGTGCACCGCCATCTGGTCGCCGTCGAAGTCGGCGTTGAACGCCGCGCACACCAGCGGATGGATCCGGATCGCCTTGCCCTCGACCAGCTTCGGCTCGAACGCCTGGATGCCGAGGCGGTGGAGCGTCGGGGCGCGGTTGAGCAGCACCGGGTGGTCCTGGATGATCTCCTCGAGGATCTCGTACACCTCGGGGCTCTCCCGCTCCACGATCTTCTTGGCGCGCTTGACGGTCTCGGCGATCCCCTTCTCCACCAGCTTGTGGATGATGAACGGCTTGAAGAGCTCGACCGCCATCGTCTTGGGGAGGCCGCACTGGTGCAGCCGCAGCTCCGGGCCCACCACGATCACCGACCGGCCGGAGTAGTCCACCCGCTTGCCAAGCAGGTTCTGCCGGAAGCGGCCCTGCTTGCCCTTGAGCATGTCGGAGAGCGACTTCAGCGGCCGCTTGCCGCGACCACGGATCGCCTTGCTCCGGCGGCCGTTGTCGAACAGCGCGTCGACGGCCTCCTGCAGCATCCGCTTCTCGTTGCGGAGGATCACCTCCGGGGCGCGGTGCTGGATCAGCTTCTGGAGCCGGTTGTTGCGGTTGATCACCCGGCGGTACAGGTCGTTGAGGTCGGACGTGGCGAAGCGGCCGCCATCGAGCGGCACCAGCGGCCGCAGGTCGGGCGGGATCACCGGGATGACGTCCATGATCATCCATGCCGGGTCGTTGGCCACGTCGGTGCCGTCGGCCGACGAGAGGAACGCGTCGACGATCTTGAGCCGCTTCAGCATCTGCTTCTTGCGATGCTGGCTGGTCTCGGTCGCGACCGAGGCCCGGAGTTCCTCCGCGAGCGACTTGATGTCGAGCCGCCGCAGCAGCTCGCGCACCGCCGGCGCGCCGATGTCGGCGCGGAAGGTGGTGTCGCCCTCCTCGCGCGCCTTCATCCGGAGGGTGAGGTACTCGTCCTCGTCGAGCAGCTGGTTCGGCTCGACCTCCTGCTGGCCCTGCTCGAGCACCACGTAGCTCGAGTAGTAGAGGATCCGCTCGAGTTCCTTGAGCGTGATGTTGATCAGGTTCCCCATCGGCGAGGGCAGCGTCTTGAAGAACCAGATGTGGGCCACCGGCACCGAGAGCTCGATGTGCCCCATCCGCTCGCGCCGGACCTTCGAGAGGGTGACCTCCACGCCGCAACGGTCGCAGATCACGCCACGATAGCGGATCCGCTTGTACTTGCCGCAGTGGCACTCCCAGTCCTTGACCGGACCGAAGATCCGCTCGCAGAACAGGCCGTCCTTCTCCGGCTTGAAGGAGCGATAGTTGATGGTCTCGGGCTTGGTGACCTCGCCCCACGACCACCAGTAGCGCTGCCCCTGGACCTCGAGCCGCTCGCGCTCCTTGGTGTCGCGCGGGCCGCGGATCTCCTCGGGGCTCGCGATCCGGATGCTGATGAAGTCAAAGCTCGAGCTCTTGGGCTCGCGTCCGCTGCGAAAGTCGATCATCGTCTCACTCCTCCCCTTCGGCCGTGGTGCCCAGGGTCACCTTCAGCCCGAGGGCCTGCAGTTCCTTGACGAGCACGTTGAACGACTCGGGGATGCCGGGTTCCGGCAGGTTCTGCCCCTTCACGATGGCCTCGTACACCCGGCTGCGGCCGTTCACGTCGTCGGACTTGACCGTGAGCATCTCCTGCAGCACATGGGCGGCGCCGTAGGCCTCCAGCGCCCAGACCTCCATCTCGCCGAACCGCTGGCCGCCGAACTGCGCCTTGCCGGCGAGCGGCTGCTGGGTCACCAGCGAGTACGGGCCGATCGACCGGGCGTGAATCTTGTCGTCCACCAGGTGGCTCAGCTTCAGCATGTAGATCGTCCCGACGGTCACGTCGCCGGTGAACTCCTGCCCGGTGCGGCCGTCGCGCAGCCGCGCCTTGCCGACCGGGTTGAGCCCGGCCCGCTTGAGCAGCGCGTCGGCGGCCAGCCCGATCGCCTCGGGATCGTGCGCCCCGCCGAGCACGGCGGCCAACCCGCCGAGACCGGCCTCCTCGAGGAGGCCGGCGTCGTCGTGCTTGAGCGCCTTGGTCACCGCCTTCTTGCCGGCATCGATCCCGGCCTTGAGCGGCGATCCCTCGACCTCGGCGCGGAACGCCTCGTGGGTCGCCTCGGCGACCTCGAGCTCCGCCCGCAGCCGGCCGGCCAGCTCACCGGCGGCGGCCTTGAGGAAGCCGGCCACGCCCTTGGCGAGCGCCGTCGTCTCCTTGGAGGCACCCTTCATCCAGAGCGCCTCGATCCCGGTGTTGTCGAGCATCGCGCCGGGCACGTGGTGCGCCTTGAGGTCGCGGACCAGCGCCTCGATGGTGGCGGTCGGCGCCTCGGGGGCCGCCGCCGCGAGCCGCAGCGCCTGGGCCGACCACTGCAGCCCGGAGAGCCGCAGCAGCACGCCGATCTCGCTTTCCTCGGCGCCCCGGAACACCGGGGTCTTCGCCTTGAAGCCGAGGATTCGGGCGCACCAGCCGAGGTGGGTCTCGAGGATCTGGCCGACGTTCATCCGGCTCGGCACACCGAGCGGATTGAGGACGATGTCGACCGGGGTGCCGTCGGGGAGGAACGGCATGTCCTCCTCGGGGACCACGCGGGCCACGATGCCCTTGTTGCCGTGGCGGCCGGCCATCTTGTCGCCCACCGAGATCTTGCGCTTCTCGGCGATGTAGACCTTGACCAGCTGAATCACCCCCGGCGGAAGCTCGTCCGGCTGGAGGATCTTGTCGATCTGGTCCTCGGCCTTCTCCTCGACCCGGGCCCGCTCCTGCGCCGCAGCGTCGAGGGTGGCGCGGATGCGCTCGTTGGCGGCCTTGTCGGCCACGCGCAGCGTCTTGAGGTCGACGTCGGCGAGGTCGATCCCCTTCATCTCGCTCTTGGTCAGCTTGGCGCCGGCGGCACGCATCTCCTCGACGGTGCCGGCCTTGAGCATCAGGCCGACTTCCTGGCCCTCGAGCTGCTCATGCAGCTCGTCGAGCATCGCCTGGGTGATGCGGGCCTTCTCCTCGGCCTCGCGGCGGCGCACCTCGCCGATCCGCTCGCCGCGGTCCTTGTCGACCACCGGGCCCTCGACCCGCGAGAAGATCTTGACGTCGATCACGGTGCCCTTCATGCCGGGCGGCACCTTGAGCGACGAGTCCTTCACGTCCTTGGCCTTCTCGCCGAAGATCGCGGTGAGCAGCTTCTCCTCGGGGGAGAGCTCGGTCTCGCCCTTGGGGGTGATCTTGCCGACCAGGATGTCGCCGGGATTGACCGCGGCGCCGATGCGGACGATGCCGCGCTCGTCGAGGTCCACCAGCGACTCGTCGGAGACGTTGGGGATCTCGCGGGTGATCTCCTCCTGGCCGCGCTTGGTGTCGCGGACGTGGAGCTCGAGTTCCTGGATGTGGATCGACGAATAGACGTCGTCCTTGACCAGGCGCTCGGAGAGGACGATGGCGTCCTCGAAGTTGTGGCCGTACCAGGGCATGAACGCCACCAGCACGTTGCTGCCGAGGGCGAGCTCGCCATCCTCGGTCGCCGCGCCGTCGGCGATGATCTCGCCGGCCTCGACCGCCTGGCCCTGCTGCACCAGCGGTCGCTGGTTGATGGCGGTGTCCTGGTTGGTGCGCCAGAACTTCTTGACCCGGTAGCGGTCGATCCGGGCCAGGCGACCGAGCGGCTGCTTGCTCTCGGCGGCTTCCGGACCGGCGTCGATGATGATCTCATCGGCGGTGACCCGGGTGACAACCCCGCCCCGGCGCGCGATGATCACCGCACCGGAGTCGGTCGCCACGGTGGCCTCGAGCCCGGTGCCGACCAGCGGCGCCTGCGGGAAGACCAGCGGCACCGACTGGCGCTGCATGTTCGAGCCCATCAGGGCGCGGTTGGCGTCGTCGTGCTCGAGGAACGGGATCAGCGCCGCGGCGATCGAGACCAGCTGCTCGGGCGCCACATCCATGTAGTCGATCCGGTTGGGCGGCAGCAACGGGTAGTCGTCGCCCTTCCGGGTGAGGACCATCGCCTCGGCGAAGGTCCCGTCGGGGGAGAGCGGCGCGTTGGCCTGGGCCACCGCGAAGTCCTCCTCCTCGCTGGCCGAGAGCCAGTGGATCTCGTTGCTGACCTTGCCGTTCTTGACCACCCGGTACGGCGTCTCGATGAAGCCGAGGTCGTTGATCCGGGCGTAGGTCGACAGCGACGTGATCAGGCCGATGTTGGGGCCTTCCGGCGTCTCGATCGGGCACATCCGGCCGTACTGCGAGTAGTGGACGTCGCGAACCTCGAAGCCGGCCCGCTCGCGAGTCAGCCCGCCGGGCCCCAGCGCCGAGAGGCGGCGCTTGTTGGTCAGCTCCGCCAGCGGGTTGGTCTGGTCCATGAACTGCGACAGCTGGCTCGACCCGAAGAACGCCTGGATCACCGCCGAGACGGTGCGGGCGTTGACCAGGTCATCGAGCGAGATCTTCTCCGGATCGGAGTTGATGCTCATCCGCTCCTTGACCAGGCGGGCCATGCGCGACAGGCCGACCGAGAACTGGTTGGCGATCAGCTCGCCGACCGACCGGATCCGGCGGTTGCCGAGGTGGTCGATGTCGTCGGTGTGGCCGCGGCCGTCGTGCAGGTCGATCAGGTACTTCACGATGGCGACGAAGTCCTCCTCGGTCAGCACCGTGTGGTTCGGGTCCTGCCGCAGCCGGAGCCGCTGGTTGATCTTGTAGCGGCCCACCCGCCCGAGGTCGTAGCGCTTCGGGTTGAAGAACAGCTTCTGGATCTGCTGGCGCGCGGTCTCGAGGTTCGGCGCGTCGCCGGGCCGGAGCAGCGCATAGATCTGCTCGAGCGCCTCCTGCTCGGAGTGGGTCGGATCCTTGGCCAGCGTGTTGCGGATCAGCGGCGACTCGCCCCGGCCGGCCGGGAGGAGCACCTCGACCTTGTGCACGCCGGCCTTCTCGAGCTTGGCGCGCATCTTGTCGGTGAGCTCGGTCCCCGCGTCGGCCACGACCTCGCCCGTCTCCGGGTCGGCGGCCGCGAACGCCAGCACGTGGTTGCTCCGGTCGCGGGTGCTGACCGGCTGCTCCTCGTCGCGCAGGTCGATGGTGGTGTAGCCGGCGAAGACCCGGACGGTGTTCACCCCCACGTGGCGCATGTCGGCCAGGCGCTCGGCGGTGAGCTCCTCGCCGGTCAGCCCCAGCGGTTCGCCCTCGGGATCCTCGGGATTGGCCACATCGGCGGCCAGCATCGACCCGACGATCTCGCGCCGCTCCTGCCGCGAGTCGGCCCGCTCGGTGAGGTCGAGGTCCTTCTCGGCGAAGAACAGCCGCAGGATATCGGCGTTCTGGCCATGGCCGAAGGCGCGCAGCAGCGCCGTCGCCGGGAACTTCTTCTTCTTGTCGATGTGGACGTAGATCACGTCGTGGATGTCGATCGTGAACTCCACCCACGAGCCCCGGAACGGGATGATCCGTGCACTGAAGAGCCGCTGGCCGTTGGGGTGGGTGTCCTCCTCGAACACCACGCCCGGCGACCGGTGCAGCTGCGACACCACGACCCGCTCGGCGCCGTTGATCACGAAGGTCCCCAGCGGGGTCATGATCGGCAGCTCGCCGAGGTAGACCTCCTTCTCGATCGCGTTCTTGAGGCGACGCTGGTTGTCGACCTCCTCGAACACGTCGAGCCGGAGCTTGGTCCGGAGCGGCGCGGCGTAGGTCATGTCCCGCTCGATGCACTCCTCGACGGAGTACTTGGGCTCGCCCAGGCCGTAGCCGACGAACTCGAGCGAGTACTTCCCGTTGACGTCGCTGATCGGGAAGAGGTCCCGGAAGACACGCTCCAGGGAGACGTCCTGGCGGTCCCCCTCGACGTCGTCCGGGAGCAGCAGCGAGTCGAACGCCCGCGTCTGGATGTCGAGCAGGTGGGGCATGCGCATCCCCGCCTGGGCGTTGGAAAACGAGATCACGGGCAGCGTGTCAGGCATGTGCTACGTCCCGGGGCAAGGGAACACGGCGATGCCCCGCCCCCCGCATGGAGCGGAGGCGGGCGCCGTGGAACAGTCGGATGTCGAGGTCGCGTGCGTGGCTCATGCCGTCTCACTGAGAGTGACGTTGCGAAGGACGGGAGACCCCGCCACCGGCCCGGGGGCCGGGGCGGGGTGCCCCGCTTCGCGGGTCACTTCAGTTCGACGGAGGCGCCCTGGTCCTCGAGTCGCTTCTTCATCTCCTCGGCCTCGGCCTTCGACACGCCCTCCTTGATGTTGCTCGGGGCGCTGTCGACGAGGTCCTTGGCTTCCTTCAGGCCGAGCGAGGTGAGCTCGCGGACGACCTTGATGACGTTGATCTTCTTGTCGCCGCTGGCGGTGAGGACGACGGCAAACTCCGTCTGCTCCTCGACCGCCGCCGCTGCCGCACCCGCACCCGCCGGAGCGGCGGCCGCGACGACGGATACGTTGAACTTCTCCTTGAAGGCCTCGATCAGGTCGGCCAGTTCGAGGACGGTCTTGGTGCCGATCGCCTCGAGAATCTCTTCGTTGGTCATGGTTGCCATGGTGTCCAGTCTCCGGGTTGCTTAGGCGGCCGTGTCGGCCTGACGCTGTTCGCGGAGCGCCTCGAGCGCGCCGACCATTTGATAGAGAATCCCGTTGAGGCCGCCCAGGAACTGCCCCAGGAGCACCTCGCGGGACGGGATCTCGCCCAGCCGCTTCACGTAGGCGGGCTCCACGGCACGGCCGTCGAGCCAGCCCCCCTTCAGGGTGGGACGCTCGTGCTCCTTGGCGAACTCGCCGAGCACCTTGGCCGCGGCCATCGGGTCGTCGCCGGCAAGGACGAAGCCGGTCGTGCCGGTGAGCTGCGCGTCCATCTCCGCAATGTTGTTGGCCGCCAGGGCCCGCGACGCCAGGGTGTTCTTGACCACCACGTAGCGCGCGCCCGCCGCCCGGAGTCGGCGGCGGAACTCCGTCATCTTCAGGACGTTGAGGCCGCTGAAGTCGGTGACGAAGAGGTTGGGCGACCCCTTGATCTGCTCGGTCAGGCTCTCGACCGTGCCCTGTCGCTCAGTCTTGCTCATCGGTACCCCGCCATGTCGAGCTTGATGCCGGGCCCCATCGTGCTCGACACGGTCGCGGACCGGATGTAGGTCCCCTTGGCCGCCGACGGCTTGGCCTTGACGATGGTCTCCAGGAAGGCCGCCAGGTTCTCGGCCAGCTGCTGCGGCGAGAACGACACCTTCCCGATCGGCACGTGAACGTTGCCGGTCTTGTCGACCCGGAACTCGATCTTGCCGGCCTTGATCTCGGTGACCGCGCGGGTCACGTCCATCGTGACGGTGCCGGCCTTGGGATTCGGCATCAGGCCGCGGGGCCCGAGGATCCGGCCCAGTGCCCCGAGCTGGCCCATGACGTCCGGCGTGGCGACGATCACGTCGCACTCGAGCCAGCCGTCCTTGAGCTTCTGGAGGTACTCCAGCCCGACGAAGTCGGCGCCGGCGGCCTCCGCGTCCTTCACCCGGTCGCCCTGGGTGATCACCAGCACCCGGACGCTCTTGCCGGTGCCGTGCGGCAACACCACGGTGCCGCGGACCACCTGGTCGGCGTGCCGGGGGTCGACGCCGAGCCGCACCGCGACATCCACCGTCGCGTCGAACTTGGCATAGGAGGTCTGCTTGACCAGTTCCACCGCCTCGGGGGCGGCATAGAACCGGTTGGCCTCGACCTTGGCGGTCGCGGCGCGATACTGCTTGCCGGCGGTCGCCATCAGTCGATCACCTCCAGCCCCATCGAGCGCGCGGTGCCGGCGATCATTCGCATCGCCGACTCGACGTCGGAGGCATTGAGGTCGGCCATCTTGATCTCCGCGATCTTGCGGAGCTGCGCACTGGTCACCTTGCCCACCTTGTTCCGGTTGGGCTGGCCGCTTCCCTTCTCCACCCCGGCTTCCTTGAGCAGGAGGTTCGGCGCCGGCGGGGTCTTGGTGATGAAGGTGAAGGTGCGATCGGCAAAGATCGTCACCACCACCGGGATCACCATTCCCGACTGCGCCTGGGTGCGCGCATTGAACTGCTTGCAGAACTCCATGATGTTGACCCCGTGCGGGCCGAGCGCGGTGCCCACCGGCGGCGCCGGGTTGGCGGCTCCTGCCGGGCACTGCAGCTTCACCATGGCCACGATCTTCTTCGCCATGTCGCTCCTTTCACGACGGCCGCTGGCGAGGCGGGGCGCCGAATGACGGAGGGGCGCTCATCGCCCGTCCTGCCGCCAGTTGACCCGGGGCGGTCGCCGGAGAGAAGCGAGGCTCTGAGTCCTGAGTCGTCGAGGGCGTTCCCTCAGGACTCACTGCTCGGGACTCACTTCCCGGACTACGTCCTCCTAGTGACCCCGAAGCTGGAGATAATCCAGCTCCACCGTCGTCGGCCGCCCGAAGAGCGACACCGACACCTTCACCTTCCCCTTCTCGGGGATCACTTCCTCGACGGTGCCGTTGAAGTCGCTGAACGGCCCCTCGATGATCTCCACGGCCTGACCGACGAGGAACGGGATCTCCTCCTTCGGTCCGCTGTCGGCCTCCGCCTCCTCGACACCGAGGAGCCGATTGACCTCGTCCTCGCGCAGCGGCACCGGCGCCTTGCTGGTCCCGACGAACTTGATCACGCCCTGGATCGAGTTGACCAGGTGCTGCGCCTCCTGGCTCAGCCCCATCTGGACGATCACGTAGCCGGGGTAGAGCTTCCGCTCCACCGTGACCTTCTTGCCATTCTTGATCTCGACCACGTCCTGGGTCGGGACCAGCGCCTGGGCGACCAGCTTCTCCCCTTCGGGGCGCGGATCGTCCTGGATCCGCCGCTCCAGCAGCGAGCGGACCTTGTTCTCGTGACCGGCCGTGGTCTGGATCGCGTACCAGCGATAGTCCGCCATGGTCGTCATCACCGCGAGAGCAGCGCCACGCCGTCGACCAGGATCAGCTGGAGGAGCTTGTCGACGAGGCCGATGGCGACGCCCAGGAGCAGTGACCCGAGGATCACGGCGCGGGTGGAGGCGATCAGCTCCGGCTTCGCCGGCCAGCTGACCTTGTCCATCTCCAACCGGGTGTCGACCAGGAAGTCGCGGACCACGGCAACCTTGCCGGGGGCTTCCTGCGTCTGGATCTGCTCGGCCATCGCTACTCCTGCTGCGGCGTCGCGCGCGGCGCCGCGGATTGCGTCTTCGTCCAGAGATCCCTCGCCCCGCGGGCTCGGGATGACCGCGCGCTAGCGCGCGGTCACTTGAGAATCTTCGTCACCACGCCGGCGCCCACCGTCCGGCCGCCCTCGCGGATCGCGAACCGCAGCCCCTCGTCCATCGCCACCGGGATGATCAGCTCGATCGTCATCTGGATGTTGTCGCCCGGCATCACCATCTCCACCCCCGCCGGCAGCTCCACCGACCCCGTCACGTCCGTCGTCCGGAAGTAGAACTGCGGCCGGTACCCCTTGAAGAACGGCGTGTGCCGCCCACCCTCTTCCTTGGTGAGCACGTACACCTCCGCCTCGAAGGTCGTGTGCGGCGGGATCGACCCCGGCTTCGCCAGCACCATCCCCCGCTCGATCTCCGTCTTCTCCACGCCCCGCAACAGCAGCCCGACGTTGTCTCCCGCCCGCCCCTCGTCGAGCAGCTTGCGGAACATCTCCACGCCCGTCACCGTCGTCTTCTTGTCGGCCCCGAAGCCCACCAGCGCGACCTCTTCGCCCACCTTCACGATGCCGCGCTCGATCCGCCCCGTCGCCACCGTCCCCCGCCCCGTGATCGAGAACACATCCTCCACGGGCATCAGGAACGGCTTGTCCGTCTCCCGCACCGGCTCCGGGATGTACGTGTCCAGCGCCTCGTAGAGCTCCTCGATCTTCGCGACCCACGCCGGGTCGCCCTCGATCGCCTTCATCGCCGACCCGCGGATCACCGGGGCCTCGTCGCCGTTGAACTCGTACTGGTTCAGCAGCTCGCGCACCTCCAGCTCCACCAGGTCCAGCAGCTCCTCGTCGTCGACCAGGTCGCACTTGTTCAGGAACACCACCACCTTCGGCACGTTCACCTGCCGCGCCAGCAGGATGTGCTCCCGCGTCTGCGGCATCGGCCCGTCCACCGCCGACACCACCAGGATCGCCCCGTCCATCTGCGCCGCCCCCGTGATCATGTTCTTCACGTAGTCGGCGTGCCCCGGACAGTCCACGTGCGCGTAGTGCCGGTTCGGCGTCTCGTACTCCACGTGGCTCGTCGCGATCGTCAGGATCTTCGTCGAGTCCCGCCGCCCCTGCGCTCTCCGACGCCTTGGCGACCTCGTCGTACGGCACGTACTTCGTCCCGTACCCCTTGTCCGCCGAGATCTTCGTCAGCGCCGCCGTCGTGGTCGTCTTGCCGTGGTCCACGTGCCCGATCGTCCCGACGTTCACGTGCGGCTTCGTCCGCTCGAACTTTGCCTTGCCCATTGCGACGTTCCTCGTGTGGTACCCGGTTCAGTGTTCCAGTCCTGAGTCCTGAGAAGTGAGTCCTGAGAGTGCACCGCGCGGCGTCGCCGGGCGACTGCGATCTCAGGACTCAGGACTCACCCCTGCACTTCTTCCTCCAGAGCTCGCGACCGGGATTGAACCGGTGACCTCATCCTTACCAAGGATGCGCTCTACCGACTGAGCTACGCGAGCGTCGCTGCGTTCGCGACCAGGTCGCCCTCGGTCGCCCTGCACCCTCGGGACCGCCGGCCCTCCCGGGCCGGCCAGAGCGGGCGACGGGACTCGAACCCGCGACCCTCAGCTTGGAAGGCTGATGCTCTACCAACTGAGCTACACCCGCAGCGGTCGCGTCCCGCGCCAACAAGTGGTGGGGGTAGGATTCGAACCTACGTAGGGCGTAAGCCCGGCAGATTTACAGTCTGCTGCCATTAGCCACTCGGCCACCCCACCGTGGCCTGCCCTTCCCCGGTCTCGCTGGCCGACGCCCAGGTCGCTGGAGCTGACGGTGGGTCTCGAACCCACGACCTCCCGCTTACAAGGCGGGTGCTCTACCAGCTGAGCTACGTCAGCCAAAAAGCCCGGTTCCCCGGCAGACCCCAAGGATACTTGGAGGGCAAGGGAGCGTCAACGGGGGACCCCGCCCCGTTCCGCGGCCAAGGCCGCGGCTCGGCACCAGCCCTCCCTCCCGTCGGGTTCGGTGGCCGCCCCTCGCCAAGTCCGGAAGAACCTGGCACCCGGCAATCCCGTACAGTCCTCAATTCCTCAC
Source organism: uncultured Gemmatimonadales bacterium (assembly GCA_963847895.1). GTDB lineage: Bacteria > Gemmatimonadota > Gemmatimonadetes > Gemmatimonadales > GWC2-71-9 > Palsa-1233. The sequence goes on along the minus strand of CAWKBO010000006.1, from coordinate 44,562 downwards.
ACCCGGATTCCCCCATGCCCAGACTCCGCCTTGCCGGCCTCCTCCTCGCCACCCTCCTCCCGGCCGTCCCGCTCCGGGCCCAGTTCCCGCCGGCCGAGCTCAAGAACGTCCAGTCGCTCCCCGAGGGAATGACCGTCCGGGCGGTGATCGACACGATGAAAGCGTTCACCCGGGCGCTCGGGGTCCGCTGCACCTACTGCCATGTCGGGGAGGAGGGGAAGCCGCTGGCCGAGTATGACTTCGCCAGCGATGACAAGCCGACCAAGCTGAAGGCCCGGGCGATGATCGAAATGGTCCGGGCGATCAACCGCGATCATCTCGCCAAGCTCCCCGACCGGGTCGAGCCACCGCTCGCCGTGGCCTGCGCCACCTGCCACCGCGGCGTGGCAATCCCCCGGCCGATCGACCAGCTGGTCCTGACCAGCTACCGGACCACCGGGCTCGACTCGGCGATCGCCCGGTACCGGGCGCTCCGGGAGCGCTACTACGGCGGGGCGGCCTACGACTTCGGCGAGGTGCCGCTCAGCGACGTGGCCGATGCGGTGGCCGCCGACGGCAAGCCGGCCGACGCACTGGCCTTCCTGCGGCTCAACGCCGAGCTCCTCCCGACGTCGGGGTTCGCCTACCGGCAACTGGGCTTCGGGTTGCTGGCGGTGGGAGACACCGCCGCGGCCAAGGCCGCGTGGCAGAAGCGGCTCGAGCTGACGCCGGAGAATCGCGAGGCGCAGCAGCTGCTGAAGAGGCTTGAGGGACGCTAGAGATCGGCGGGTGGAACGACGGAGGGCGGAGCGTGCCCGGCAACCGCCAGCGCTCAGGCTCCGTTCTCCGTCGTTCCGCCGTTCCGTCCTCCCCTAGCGCTTGACGACTTCCGCCGTGCCATCCTTCCGGTCGCGCACTTCCCAGCCGGCTCCTGCCAGCAGGTCACGAATCCGGTCCGACTCGGCGTAGTCCTTGGCGAGGCGGGCCGCCAGGCGGCGGTTGGCCCAGGCGAGGGCCCACCCCCCGGTGGCCTCGGGATCCTCCGGGGGAGCCTCGGAGAGAGCATCCCCAAGCCGATACGCGCCTGACTCAGCCTGCAGGATTTGGTGCGTCCCGTCTGGCAGCACCTGCAGCACTCCGGTCGCCTTGGCCCATGCCGCGCGGAACGCCGCGCACGGCAGCTCGCCGGCGTCGAGCAGCCGGTTGCCATCCTTGGCTGCCTCGAACAGGGCGGCGAGCGCACGGGGGGTGTTGAGGTCGTCGTCCATCGCCCGGGCGAAATCAGACTCCAGCCGGGTCGCCGCCAGCTCGAAATCCGCCGAGGGCCCATCGGGAACCGTGCCGAGCCGGGCGTCGAACCCGCCAAGGCGCCGAGACCCTTCCCTGGCGGCATCGAGCGAGTCGTCGGTGAAGTCGAGCGGCGCCCGGTAGTGGGTGGTGGCGAACAGCAGCCGCACCGTGCCCGGATCGACCCCCTCCTCGCGCAGGTCGCGGGCGGTGAGGATGTTGCCGAACCGCTTGCTCATCTTGGTGCCGGCCATGGTGAGGAACTCGCCATGGACCCAGAACCGGGCGAACTCCGGCTCGCCGGTATGGGCGCAGCTCTGGGCGATCTCGTCTTCGTGGTGCGGGAAGACCAGGTCGATCCCACCGGCGTGGATGTCGAGCACGTCGGCGCCGAGTCGGCGACCGATCGCGTCGAGGGCCATCGCCGAGCACTCCAGGTGCCAGCCGGGGCGGCCGCGACCGAACGGGGCGTCCCACGCGGCGCCGACCTGCTCATCCTCCGGACGCGCCGCCTTCCAGAGCACGAAGTCGCGGGCGTCCTCCTTGGCATACTCGTCGTCGCTGGTGCGCCCACCGGCGCCGCCCTTGAGCTCGCGAGTGTCGAGCCGCGAGAGCTTGCCATAGGCCGGGAAGCGGGCGATCGCGAAGTACACCGAACCGTCGTCGCCCTTGTAGGCCACGCCCTTGGCCAGCAGCGACTCGACCAGCGCCACCATCGGACCGATGAACTCGGTGGCCCGGGGATATTCGTGCGCCGGCAGGATCCGCAGGTAGTCACGATCGGCCAGGAAGGCGTCGATGTACTGACCGGTGTGCGCATCGAGCCGCGTCCCCGCCGCGAGGGCGCCCTTGATCGTCTTGTCGTCCACGTCGGTGAGGTTCATCACGTGGAAGACATCGAGGCCATTCGCCTCGAGCCAGCGGCGCAGCACGTCCTCGAAGAGGAAGGTCCTGAAGTTGCCGATGTGGGCGTAGTTGTAGACCGTCGGACCGCAGGTGTAGAACGACACGTGCGGGGGGCTGAGCGGCGTGAACGGGTCGACCGACCGGGTCATCGTGTTGAAGAGCCGCAGCGTCACGACGCCTCTCCCGACTTCGGCGCGTCGCGCAGGTGCACGGTGCGCTGCGGAAACGGGATCTCGATCCCCTCGCGGTCGAAGCGGTTCTTGACCCGGCGCCGGAACTCGCGGGCCACCTCCCACTGGAAGCCGGGCTGGGTGCGGAGCATGGTCCGGAGGGTCACCGCGCTGTCGTCGAGTCCCTGGACACCGGCCACCTCGGGCGCGCCATCGAGCTTGGTCTCCCAGGCGCCGTCGGCGTGGAAGGCGGTGGACTCGTCGCGCAGGACCTGAAGGGCGTGGTCGATGTCGGTGTCGTAGGCCACGCCCACGTCGAGCACCACGCGCGACCAGCCGCGGGTCTTGTTGCTCACGGTGCTGATCTGGCCGTTGGGGATGAAGTGGACGATCCCCTCTACATCGCGGAGCACCACCACGCGGAGGGTCATCCGCTCCACCCCGCCGCTCTTGCCGGCCACCTCGATCACGTCGCCGACGTCAAACTGGTTCTCCGACAGGATGAAGAAGCCGGCGATCACATCCTTGACCAGCGACTGCGAGCCGAACGACACCGCCAGCCCGATCACCCCGGCGCCGGCGAGCAGCGGCCCGATGTCCATGAAGATGTCGAGCGTCAGGATCAGCGCGAACACCATGATGACAATCCAGCCAACGCCCTTGAGGAGCCCGGAGATCGTCTGGGCGCGCTTCTCCCCGTAGGAGAGGTGGGTGTCGTCGCCGTCATCGGCGAGCCGGATGATGTGGGCGGCGATCAGCTTGACGCCGACCCAGGCTGCCAGCGCCAGCAGCCAGATGACGAGGATCCGCACCCCGTAGGCACGAGCCGCCTCGAGTTCCACCCCGAAGAGCGCGAAGAAGCGCTCCAGGGTGGCGCTGAGGTCGGGGAGAGTGCCGAACGGGACGGGTATCATCCCGGCAAAGTGACCCGGGATGCGACGGAGGGTCAACACCGCCCTTCGTCGCTTCGCTCCTCAGGGTGACAGGGGTTCACGCCTCGACCACCCTCGACCCCCGCACCGCCACCCCCCGGGAGAGCAGCTCGGCGAGGACCTCCTCGGGGGAGAGGTCGTCGAGCGCCACCGCGGCCCGGTTGTCACCCAGCGGCAGGAGCACCAGTGGGGTGGGCCTGGGGAATGGCCCGGCCATGGGGCCGAGGTCGAGAACCAGCATCCGGCGTCGCATGGCGGGGACGATAGGAGAGAACCGTCACCGGGGCGTCACGAGGTCGACGCGGGGCGGGACCACGAAACGCGACAGGCGACAGGCGACAGGCGAACTGCCCATCGCCGTCACCGCACCAGCAACCGCGCCGACTGCCGCGCCTCGGCGCCAGTCGCCTGGTCGCGTCACCGTCAGTTCCATGCGGTACTCACCCTTTCGAGCCGGTCGATGCCCAGCTCGCGCTCAGTTCGTTGATCCCTGCGGTGAGCGGCCCGGTGAACGCGACCTCGATCGCCGGCTTCTCACCCCGGGCGCCGACCTCGTAGAGCGCCACTCGTGTGCGACACGCTCCGGCCGCGCGGCACCGTGCTCCGCACCTGCCAGTAGACCGACACCGGCTCCTTGCGGTCAAAGGTGCCGAGGGGCGCGAGCGGCACCGCCCTGCCCGAGGTGGTGGTCCATTGCTCTCCCTGCGACGCCGCGCCGAGGATCAGGTCGGAGAGGCGGAGCGGGCCGGCATCCGGGGCCGACTTGTTGTCTTCCCAGGCACGACCCCGTCGATCGTCGCCCTGCTGGGCCACCAGTGACCAGGCACTCACCCCGGTGGAGGTCGGGGTGACCAGGTAGCCCGTCAGGTGTGACGACTTGCGCAGCTTGTCGGGCAACCGCAGCCGGCGGACCACGTCGGTCGCCTGCCAGCTCGCCTTGACCGGATCCCACTGACGGAGCGTGAGCGCGATCGTGGCGGTGATGCCGGTGGAGTCTTCGGAGCGTTCGACGTCGCCGACCTTGATGGCATAGGGAATCACCGCCAGCGGGACCCCGCTCCGGGGATCCCAGATGCGCGATAGCGCCGCGGCCACCGAGATCGGATGTTCGACGCGGATCGGAGTTGTCATCCTTGGTGGTCGCCTCGCGGATGTTTTCCGGTCGGCGAATCGCAACGTCTCGATGACTTCGGGATTGATCGGCTGGGGCATCGAGCTGGCTCGCCGCGTCAGCCCGCAACGATAGACGTCGATGCCGCAGAAATACGTCCAAGGACGCCCTCGACCAGACGGGTGGCCTCTTCGACGCCGTCGAACATCTCGCCTTCGAAGTTGAGGACGAGGACTTGCCCATCGATCACATAGCGCCACCCTTCTCGCATGTTCAGGTGCGAGCCGGGTGGGACGCACGTATCGATGGCGTAATTGGCGCCGGCAGGCAGTCGGATCGTGGGATCGATCCGAGCACCGGCCCGGGATTCGGGAGGGTCCCACGAAGATGCAGCCGGACCACGGAATCCGATCCTTCGGCTGGCCCCAGCGCATCCAGACGGCAGCCCGGTCGTCGTAGGCCTGATGGAGTCGCCTGAAATATCGCCAGGGCCGGGCAGCCACGAGTGCGGGGTCGGAGAAGTGAGCAACATTGCCCGACCCGATCAAGTCGTCCGGCGTCGCTGGGCCCAGCAATCGATCGAATTCCCGCAATGGAACTTGCACCCTGAATCGTGCCTCCACCGTGTCCAGGCGCGCGAAGTGCTCCGCCATCCGGCTCCCCGGTGCCCGGCCGTCGCGCACGTCGCGCGAGGCGAATCGGTCGCGCACCCATGCCGCGCGGTCGCCCCCGGGCAGGGTATCCCAGGTCGCCTCCTCGTCCGGCTCGAGGAACCAGCGCAGGTGCCAACCCACGTCGTCCCAGTCAGTGGAATCCCGTGCCGACGCCAGGGCGCGATTGAACCGCTGCACGCCCCCAGTGGTGTCGCCAGCATCGAATCGGAGCCAGGCCAGGTGGAGCAGTTGCCAGGTCGAGTCCCGACCCGCCGTCAGCGCCGCTTCGGCGCAGCGCGTGGCCGCATCGTGGCGCCGTGCCCGGTGCGACAACGCCGTGCAGCCGCGAAGCGCGGCGACGTCCCGAACGCCGTGTCGGACACTAGAGGCGAGCAAGATCGCCGCCGAGTCCGCGCCCGGCGGGATGTTCTCGTCGAGCATCAGCTGGCCGAGCAGGTGGCTGGCCGTGGAGTCCCCGGGCCGCTCCTCGAGCACATGGAACAGCGCGCGGGTGGCGCCGCTGAACCACGAATCCCCGAGCGCCATCAGCGGACCGTCGTGCGCGATCGCGTCCGCGGCATGCAGCAGCGCACGGGCGCAGGCGAGGCGGAGCCAGGTGTCGGCGTCGCCCGCGTCGTCGACCGCGGCGGCAATCCGCCGCTCGTCGGCCAGCAGCGCCGAGCGGTCGTCGGGATGGTCGCTGGGACACGCGGTCCGGATCCGCGCATCGGCCGCGGCGATCATGGCGCGAAGCTCGGGCATGCCCGAGGTGCCGGATTGGGCGGGGATACGCAGCGGGTTGAGGGCGAGCGTGGCGAGGAGGAGCACGAGCTGGATCGAAAGAAATGCAGATCCCTCGACTTCGGCCGCTCCGCGGCCTCCGCTCGGGATGACGGTCGCTCGCCCGTCGCCCGTCGCCTGTCGCCTGTCGCGCTTCACTTGACCAGGAGCCTTGCCGACCGCCGCGCCTCGACGCCGGTCACCAGGTCGCGCACCACCAGCTCAAGGCGATACTCACCGCCATCGAGCCGATCGACGCCGAGATCACGCCGCACCTCGCTGAGCCCGGCGCCGAGCCGGCCCCCGAAGGCGACCCGGAACGCCGGCTCCTCGCGCCGGGCACCGACCCGGTAGAGCGCCATCGTGGTGCGCACGCTGTCGCGCGGCACCGTGCTCCGCACCTGCCAGTAGACCGACACCGGCTCACCCCGATCGAACGCGCCCAGCGACCCGAGCGGCACCATGTTGCCGGTCGTCGTGATCCAGCGCTGTCCCTGGATGTCCGCGCCGAGCACCAGGTCGGAGAGCCGCAGCGCCCCGTCGCCGATCGCGCCCAGCGAATCGACCCAGGCCCGGCCGCGATGGGCGGTGTCCTGCTGCGCGACCAGCGACCAGGCGCTCACGTCGGGTGCCGACGGGATCACCACGAAGCTGGTGAGCCACGACTGGTCGTCGGGCGTACCGCGGTAGTGGAGTCGCCGGATGATCGAGGTGGCGAGCCAGGTCTCGGTGGCACGACTCCATTGCCGCAGCGTCAGTTCGAATTCGGCCGAGACGCCGGTCGAGTCGGGGGTGAGGACCAGGTCGCCAGCGCGGAAGGCATAGGGGATCACCGCCAGCGGCGCGCCGGTGGCCGGGTCCCAGACCCGCGAGAGATGCGCCTCGGTCTCGATCGGGTGGCTGACGCGGACGGCGTTGTCGTCGGTGGTTGTGGCGATGGCAATGTCCGCCTTGTCCTCGGTGCGGAGCGCCTCGAGGCGTTCGGGCGAGATGGGGCTGTAGCCGGTGCCCGCCGGATCACAGGTGAATGGTTTCTCCCAGCAACTCAGACGCATGGTCAGTTGGCAGCGGGAGTTGTCGATACCGCACAAATAGTGGCCCAGAACTCCAGCCACCAATCGGGTCGGTTCCTGGGAACGGTCAAACAGTTCGCCCTCGAAGTTCAGGATCAATCGCCGGTCACCGTACTCGTAGAGCCACGCCTCCCTCGTGTTGTATCCAACGACGTCCTTCCAGAAGACCATCTTGTCGGGCTTGCCGAGTCGCAGCCAGACCGACCCTCGATCGTCGAGTGCGGGATTCCACGGCCGGTAGAAGCGGAATGGTTGTGCGGCAACTGTCTCGGGCAGGTTCGTGAAGCGCAACGCATCTGGCTCAACCGCCTTGCCATCTTCGGGAGTCGACGCGATCGCCATCCGCCCCCGCATCTTCCGCGGCATGTCGCGGAGGAAGTGCTCCTCGGCGTAGTCGAGCCGGTTGAAGTGCTCCACCAGCCGGCTGCCGGGGCGTCGCCCGTCGCGGATGTCGCGCCGGGCCAGCTCGTCGCGCACGAACGGTCCACGGGCCGAGTCGGGAATCTCCTGCCATGCCTCCCATTCGCCGGGCTCCAGGAACCAGCGCAGCTGCCAGCCGACCTCCGCCCAGTCGCTGGGCTGGTGCGCCGCGGCCATCGCGGCGTCGAGCAGCGACGCCACCGTGGCGGTGTCGGCGCTCCGCGAGGCGAGCCGCGCCAGGTGCAGCAGCTGCCAGGTCGAGTCGCCACCGCCCTCGAGGCCGACGATGGTGCACCGGTTCGATGCCTCCGAGCTCACCCATCCGGAGCGACAGCAGCGCACAGCCGCGCACCGCCGCCGGCGCGGTGACCCCACCGGTCACCGCCCGGGCCAGCGCATCGCGCACCTCCCTTCCCTCCTTCGGCTCGGCCTGGTCGAGCGCCACCACCGCCAGCACCTCGGCGGCGCGGCTCGATCGGTGATCGAGCTCCAGCGCACTCAGCAACGACCGGGTGGCACCCTGCTGCCAGCTGGTGCCGAGCGGCATCTGGAGCCCCTCGTGACCGATCGCGCCGGCCAGGTCGAGCAGCGCGCGGGTGCAGCCGAGGTCGAGCCAGTCATCGGCGCTGGCACCGGCCTTGGCATCGCGATTGGCGAGGACCCGCTCCTCGGCGAGGAGCATCCCGAGGTCGAGAGAGGCCCGATCGGGACAGCCGGCGGCGAGGGCATCGCGGAGGTGAGAGACGTCGGTGAGCGAATCGGGTGGGGCGAGGGTGGCGCGCGGGATCGTGAAGACGAGGGGCCGGGTCATGCCGGCCGTTGCCGGCGGCGCCCGACTCGACACATCGCCCGGCTCGGCAGACAGGAGCCGCCCGTCACGCTCGTCGATTCCCATGGCACGACCGGTCCGGTCGCTCTGGATCGGCGCGAAGATCCGCCAAGACACCGGGAGCCAGAGTCCCGAGGGCAGCGGAGCGAACTGCATCTCCCCACCTGCCACGCCGTCGCGGAGGCGATCGGGAAGATTGCGATGCTCGAAGGTGAGCCGCTTGAGCGCCAGCGTCTTCGGGTCGAGCAGCATCGTCCCGGCAACGTCGACCAGCTTCCCCTTCTTCGCCGGCTCGAAGACCAGCGTGATCCCGGTCGAGTCCTCGGCGTGCTTGCCGAGGCGGAAGCAGTGCGACTGGAGGAACCAGTCGGCCGACAGGACGCTCACATCGGGGCCATACCAGACGCGGCCCAGCTGGAAGTTGACCAACCCCTCGGCCATGAACCCCACCCGCCTGAGCGAATCGGGGTCGACGGCCTGGATCGGCCAGGTCACCATCGCCCCACGACTGGTGTCCGCGGTGACGATCGAATCGCCGCGCCCCGCCAGGGCGATTCGATGCACGGCCTCGATCCGGAAGCCGCCGCTTCCCTCAAGCGTCGCGGCCATCACGTCGAGCGAGGTTCGCGCGCCATCGAGCAGCCTGGTGAGCACCGACGACTCGCCGCCGAGCGAGCCGCAGCGTCCAGCGTCGCCGAGGACTTCGAGTTCCTGGAGGGTGACGACGGCAGGATCGAGCACCACGTCGGGGAGCCGGATATCGCCGCGGACCTCGAAGGCGGGGAGCTGCCGGGGGGCGTAGCCGATCGCGGCGACACGCACGGTGTAGCGCCCGGGCGCCGGTACCCGAACCACGAAGCTGCCCGACGGCGAGGTGACCGTGCGGGCACTGACGGCGCCGGCCGGGAGTCGGAGCTCCACCAACGCGCGGGAGAGTGGATGCTGGTCATCGCCGCCGACCACGCGGCCACGAACCTGCTGTCCCGTCAGGAGTCCGGGCAGGCCGAGGGCCAGCAGCAGGGTCGCCACACGCATGGGGCCTCCGCAGGGGGCGGAGCGGGGGTGGTCGCGAGGTCCGGTTTGGCAATGCGGATGTCGGCCAGGACTCGGCCGACACCGGGGTGACGCCGCCGCCCCGGAGAGGCACACACCTGATCCTCGGGCCGATCGGCCCGAACCGCAACCGCCGAAGCCCGACTCCATTGCAGCCGGAGGGCAGGTTCATCTCGTCGCGCTCAAACGCCCGCGCCGTACTCCGCCCTGATGACCGCGTTCGCGGTCCTCGGGGACGCCGCGTCCGGGTGCCGGGCCGTGGCGGGGACGCGCCAGTCGAGGAGCGATCGATCCCGCCCGCGCCCTGCCGCCTCCCCGATCGCGAAGCCCACGAGGACCGCGCACGCGGTCGTCAGGGCGAAGCGGCGGCGCGGGCATTCGATCGCGACGAGGCGGCTGCGTCCCCGCCAGGCAGGGCACCAGTAACGGGACCGTACCCCCGCCCCCTCGCGCGAGGACCGGTCCGGCAGTTGATTGAGATCATCCCTTTCCCAGCAGAGCCATGCAGCGACGCGACTTCCTGGAACTGGCCCGGAACGCGGCCCTCGCGGCCACGGTCCCCACCATCTGGCGGGTGCGGCACCATCCCCGCTTCGCCGATGACCCCTTCACGCTCGGTATCGCCTCGGGAGACCCGACTCCCGACTCGGTGATGCTCTGGACGCGACTCGCGCCGAAGCCGTTGGAACCCGGCTACGGGATGGACCGCGTCCGCACCGCGGTCTCCTGGGAGGTGGCGCACGACGAGCGGTTCGCGAACGTGGTGCAGCAGGGTCGCGCCACCGCGGCTCCCGAGCTGGGGCACGCCGTCCACGCCGACGTGCAGGGGCTCGATCCCGACCGCTGGTACTTCTATCGCTTCCACAGCGGCGATGCGGTGAGCGCGGTGGGCCGCGCGCGGACCGCCCCGGCCCTCGGTGCCGAGTCGCCGCTCCGCTTCGCGGTGGCCAGCTGCCAGTACTACGAATCGGGCTACTACACGGCGTACAAGCACATGGCGGCCGAGGACCTCGACCTGGTCACCCATCTGGGCGACTACATCTACGAGTACAGCGCCCACGATGGCGATGTGCGTCGGCACGCCAACGATGAAGTGATCGCGCTCGACGACTACCGGATCCGGTACGCCCAGTACAAGTCCGATCCCGACCTGCAGGCCGCCCACGCCCGCTGCCCGTGGCTGGTCACCTGGGACGACCATGAAGTGGACAACAACTACGCCGGGCTGATCGGCGAGAACGGCATGGAGTCGGAGGAGCAGATGCGGGCCCGGCGGGCCGCGGCGTATCAGGCGTGGTGGGAACACCAGCCGGTGCGGGTGAACCGGGTCCTGTCGTGGAGCGACCTCGCAATCACCCGCAACGTGGCGTGGGGTGGGTTGGCCGACTTCTGGATGCTCGACACCCGGCAGTTCCGCTCCGACCAGGCGTGCGACGATGGCAGCAAGGTGGTCCCCTGCGGCAACTGGAATGCCGCCGGTCGCACCATGCTGGGCGATGCCCAGGAACGCTGGCTGGTGGGCGGGCTCGGCACCAGCCGTGCCCGCTGGCAGGTGCTCGCCAACCAGGTGATGATGGCCCCGTACGACTCGAAGCCTGGCGAGGAGCAACAGCTCTCGATGGATCAGTGGAGCGGCTATCCGGTGGCCCGCGACCGGCTGCTCGGCGCCATCGCGCAGCGGGCGCCCAATCGCACCGTGGTGGTCACCGGCGACATCCACAGCAACTGGGTCAACGAGCTGTGGTCGAGCTTCAATCGCTTCGAGGCACCGGTGGTGGCCGCGGAGTTCGTCGGCACCAGCATCACCTCGGGTGGCGACGGCGCCGACGACTCGCCGACCGTCGAGGCCAACCGCGCCGAGAATCCCCACCTCAAGTGGTTCAATGGCCGGCGTGGCTACATCCGCTGCGAGGTCACCCCCGACAGCTGGCGGGCGGACTACCGCACGGTGCCGTATGTGTCACGGCCCGACGCACCGATCGCCACCGCCAGCAGCTGGCGGGTCGAGAACGGGGTGGCCGGAATCACGCGGGCGTAGCTGAAGGGTGAAGGGTGAACGCGAGGAGCCAGCATCGGTTCCCCCTTCACCCTTCACGAATCAGCGCTCACGACTCGCGAACGATGACTCCACGGATCGCGGTCACCATGTCGCCCCACTGATCACCAGGCCGTTGACATCGAAGGAGCCGCCGCCGTTGCCGCGGATGCGGAAGCCGGTGGTCCCTCCGGGAGCATCGCCCGAGAAACAGGCTGGCCCACTGCTGAGCGTGGCCGTGCCAAGCGTCTGCTGCAAGTCGTCGAGGTAGGTCACGTCGATGAAGTTTGCCCCGCTGAAGCCAGTCGTGGCACAGAAGTCCAGGTGGGTGAGTTGGTAATTGGGACCGCCGGCGTTGAAGTTCCGGAAGGTCCACCAATTGCCGGCATCGAACCCGAACCGGTAGGGCGACCACCCGAAGTAGTTGTTGCCGGGACCGGCCGGATCGGCCAGATAGGTGCCCACGACTGACCCACCGAGGAGCAGGTTGCCGGTCCGTGCCCCGGTGACGATGCCGGGATTGTAGAGCGCCGTGAAGTCGAGGGTGTAGTCGCTGACGGCCACCGCCGTGCAACGTGAAGGCGGCGTTCTCGGTGCCGCCCGGGGCCAGCGTGACCGGGACACTCATCGGCATGCAGGTGAAGCCCGCCGGAGCAGTGACCGTGAAGGCATAGCTTCCGGCGGGAAGACCGGTGACCGGGACCGGGGTCGCACCTGCGACCACAGATCCGCTTGACGCCCCTGTGTAAGTGACAGTGGCGCTCGTCCCGGTGACGCTCACGTCGACGGTGCCCGGATTGGCGGTGCACCCGAAGACTCCGGTGCCGGTCCCGCCGGCCGGGACCAAGACCTGGACCGAGGTCGGGCAGGTGTATCCCACCGGGTTGATGAAGCTGAGGGTGTAGTTCCCCGGCAGCACGCTGACGATCACCGGCGTCTCACCGGCCTGCACGGTACCGGATTGCGGACCGGTGTAGTCGACCGCATGGGTGGTGCCGGTGCCGGTCACCGCCACCGAGAGGCTCCCGGTGTCTGAGAGGCAATCGATCGCCTGGGTGAAGGTGGCACCTGCGGCGAGGTCGAACGCGCCGTTGTTCGGAGTGCAGGTGTAGCCGGCCGTCGCGCCGAGCGACCAGTTCCAGTGACCGGCGGGCACGGCGGTGAAGGTCTTGCCGCCACTGCCGAACTGGCCCGTCAGGGTGGTGCCGCCTTCCAGGGTGATCCCGTACGTCGCACTCCCCGTCAGGCCCGTTGCCGTGAAGACCACCGTGCCGGGCGTCGGCGAGCAATTGAAGGTGACGATCGCGTCGCCACCGCCCTCGATCAGGCCGACGGTCACGGTGGACTTGTCGCAGGTGTAGCCGGCCGGGACCTCGACCGACACGGCGTAGAGCCCGCCGGCCAGTGGCGCAAAGCGATAGCCCTGGTCGGTCGCCACGTGGTCGCGCATGACACCGCTGACCGCCTCGACCGTGACGAGCGAGCCACCCGGGATGCCGTTGACATAGGCCACGATGCCATCGCTGGCACCGAGACCGTCGAAGGTGAAGGCATCGGAGCCCTTGATCGCGCAACTCAGGCCACCGAGCAGGGCGGCAGCCAACGCCACACCGGTGATCGGCCGGAGGGAGTCCGCGGGGTGCGTGGTCTTCATCGCGACGCCTCCGGATCAGAAAGTGAAGTAGACGCCCGCCGCAAGGCGAGCATTGGTATCGGCGTCGCCAGCCGCCAGGCCGGTGTACGCGGCATCGAGCATCGCGCCGATCCGTTGCGACAGCGCGACGTCGACACCGCCGCCAAGCGTCGTGCGCACGCCGCTCTGGGACCGGCTGGTGACGTCGAAGACCGACGACGAGAGATCGAGCTTGTTGTCGAGGAGCGCCACGCCGCCCCTGATGAACGGGCGGATCCGTCGGTTACGCCCCAACAGATTGAGCCGACTGGTGAGGTCGAAGGCGTTCACATTCACCTTATAGGTGACCGGTCCCCCGGTGTACAGCTGGTCGACCGTGTAGTGGTTCCGGCCATAGCGGACCCCGAGTGACCAGCGATCGGTGACCTGATAGCCCACGGACACGCCGAATCCTCCGCTCGAACCCTTGCTGGTGCAGCTGGTCAGTCCAGGAATGGCGGCCATGTCACAGGCCACGTCCTGCACCTTGCCATAGCTTGCGTAACTGGCGTCGAGGCCGAACCGCCACCGCCCGCCCCGGGCGCCGGCACCCGGAACGCCGGTGGCCGACTTCGTCACCACGGAGATCGTTCCACCGGTGGCCTGGACTCCGTACTCGGCGGTGATCCCGGCCCGGAACGGTGCGAGCACCTGGCAGCGGCCGGCGTCGTCGGAACCGTTTCCCGGGGGCGCGGGCTGTCGGGGTTCCGCCGCGTCGCAGATCGGGTCGCGCTGCCCTCGAGGCACGAACACGAGGGTGTTGCCCCCGTCGGTGGCGCGCTGCATGAACGACCGCACCTGCTGCCCCTTGACGGCGTTGACCAACGCCATGTCGACCTTGAGTGGCTGCTGGCTCGTGACCTGGCCGAGGTCGCGTCGCGCACCGCCGTCGACCGTCACCACGTTCGCGGCGGTGATGCCACTCAACGAGATCGTGAGGACGCTGGCCTGCGCCCCGAGCAGATGGGGCACGGTCACCAACAGGGCGGCAGTCGCCGCGGCACATCGCATGGTACGCATGGTGGACCTCCTCCCGACGTCGGGAGTTCGGGAGTCAAGGCAGGGCGAGATCCGCTTCTCGGAGCACGGCCTGCACATCAGACCAGCGGTTGGGGACCAGGGCGCGCACCTGACGTTCCACGTCGCGGTCCCAGCGCTGTCCCGCCGCCTCGAGCGCATGCCGGGTTGTCGCCACGAAGGCATCGCCGAAGCGGGCGGCATCGAATCGTTCCTCGGCAGACCAGAGCGCCCACTGGCGGATCGCATGGAAGTACTCTTCCGGGTCGCTGTCGGGGTGCAGCCCGAGCGCGTCACGAACACGCGTCGCCGCGTCGAGCACCCCGGTGAACGGTTGGAATGGCGCCGCCGCGTCGCCGGAGACGATCCGGAGCAACGTCCCCCCTGCCGGCGGGAGCCGCAGCCGCTCAAGGCAGTACATCTCGAGGGTGAGCCCGCGTCCGCCGGCGGCGAGGTAGCGCTGCAGCAGCTCGCCGACCCGGGCCTGGATTGCCGGGGTGATCGCCACCGGCTCGACGACCATCGTGGCGCGCGGCAGCCGGAGCGGCTTGCCGCCCTGATTGATCGCGAAGAGCTGCGCGACCGGACCGGTCGATCCCCCGGTGGCAAGGAGGTAGCTCTCGAGTGGCGGGGCGTCTGGCCCGGCAACGCCGGACAGGACCAGGGCAATCGAATCCGCCAGGTCGGCGACGCTCGGGCCGCCCTGTGTCGGGCTGCTTGCCAGGCTGACCGGGGCGACCACTCCGCCGGCCATCGCGGCGAATTCCTTCTGGCCCTTGAGGTCGGCGGGCGCGTGGGCAACGTCTTGTGGTGTGGCGGGATCGGCGAGCTCGACCTCCTGTTGCTGCTCCTGTTCGAGCACCGGCGAACCGCCATCCTGCATCTGTTGCTGCTGCTGCTGTTGCTGGGCACTGTCGCACGGCACCACATCGATCGGCAACGAGATCGCCGTCGTGTTCTCGGGGGGGATCTCGGTCACCGAGATCTTGAGGGTGTAGTGCCCCGGCCGCGACGGTGCGTCGAAGTGGGCGATCCAGCTGCGGCCCCGCGAGTGCTCGAGCGGAACCCGCTGCCCGGTCTCGACGATCACCCCCTCGACGGTGAACCGGTCCTGCTCGGGGTCGCTCGCAATGATTCCGGCACTCAAGTGTTGCAGTGGGCAGAGCCGGGCTGGGGGCACCTCGACGAAGCGCAACGAGTCGTCGGCCGCGGGGATCGAATCGGGACCGTACAGGTAGCCGTAGCCGTGGATGATCGGCGGGTCGTTGCCGACGTGAATGAAGGAGGTGTCGGTCACCGTGCCCGTTTCGTCGGTGACCCTCCAGCTCAGCGTGTGATACCCGCCCGCATCAGTGTGCGGGAACGGCGGATCGATGCGCAGGTCGAGCCCGGAAGGGGTGCGGCGCACCACGGTCAGCCCTTGTCCGATGGCGTAGCGCCCGCCACCGGCCGCCGTGGCGTCGAGCGCCACCGCGGTGATGTCGTCGGCCCCGTTGGGATCCTCCACCGAGAGTGTCACGGCGATCCGCTGCCCGTCGCCGGTGTGGACGTACTGCGGTGTCACGTGGGCCGAGGCGAACCGTGGCGGCACGTCGCGGACGACATAGGTGAGCGGGACGATCGCGGCGTTGCCATCGTTGTCGCTCATCTCGAGACGGCCGGTGAAGGTGCCGTGCGGGTGCGGCAACTGCACCTTGCTGCCGCGCGAAAAGGCGAAGACGTACCGGCCGCTGGCATCGTCGTGCGACACGAAGTGGCTGTTGTCGACCGCATCGAACCTCGGTCGCGCGTCGAGTCCGGCCGGGTGGGCGAGCTTGAGCGAGGTGGCGGTCACCTCGAAGCCGTTGAAGCGATCGGCATTGTCGTCGCGCAGCAGGACTCGGGCATCGGCGAAGCCGATCGCCATCCCGGGGTCGGCGCGGAGGGTGTCGGGGGTCACGTCCAGGATGTCGGGACTGACGTTGTAGACGGAAATCGTGGCCCGCGCCCGCGTCGAGAATCCGCCGGAGGCCGGGGTGGTCCAGATCCGGAGCTGGATCGGGAAGTCGGCGTCGCGACGCGGCTTGCCGATCGTGAAATTGAAGGTGGCGGTGGCGCCGGCGATCACCGCCTTCGGCTCGCCCGACCCGTCCGGCATCACATCGGCGAGTCCCTCCACCTCGGCCTGGTCGAGCGGAAATGGCGTGCCGTGCTGGTTGAAGGCGGTGATCGTGACCGCGCCACCGCCACCGGGCGGCTGGGGCGGAGGCACCGTGACCGCCACCCGGGAGATCACGTCGCCCGGTGGTTGGCCACAGCGCACCTCGAGGGTGGCACGGAAGCGCCCGCCGAAGAAGGTCCAGAAGAGATCGAGGGAGTGGGTGCAGTCGTTCGCGGCATCGACATATTCCCAGCGAAGCGATTCCGAACCCGGGCGCGACTGCACCACCTCGCGCTGGAACATCTCGAGGATCCGGAGGACCTGCAACGAGAGCGCGACCTCGAGATCGGCGCCGGTCAGGGTCGACGCGGTGAACCTGGGCTTCCCGGCGATCTGCGCCGCGATCCGCTGCACGAAGCCGTTCAGCCAGCTCGACTGCTCCGCACCCCGGAGGTGTTGCCGCAATCCTTCGGCCACCGTCGCCTCGGCCACCAGCCGCGCGCCCTCGTCGGTGAGCAGCGCGGTCGGCTGGAGAAACGCCGCGATCACCCGGGTCGCGTCGGCGTCGACCTCGGCCAGGAACGATCCCCAGCCGAGTCGGCCACGGATGTCGTTGGTGACGTTGCCGAGCTCGCGGTAGATGAATTGGGTCGGCCGAACTGTCTGGTTCTGGTACTGGTTGGCCAGTTCGTCATAGATCGTCTGGGCGACCTGCTGGAGCACCTCGGTCGCGTCATCCCGCTCGAGGGTGCCCGACGCGATCGGCCTGTCACACGCCGCCTGGGAGCCACGGATCTGGGGATTCTCCAGGGTGAGCGGCTGGCTGAAGCGCAGCTGCAGCGTCACCGCCGAGCCCTGCACCACGATCGAGTCGCGCAGGCGCCCCCGGGCGACCAGGACAACCTGGCACCCGGCCTCGGTGGGCAGCGCCGGTGCAGGCACCGCGGCCCAGGCCGCAGCCGCCAGCCCGCCGAGCGCCGAGACTCTCCCGATGCGTCCGCGGTTCACGAATGGCCTCCGGATGGCCCCCGAGAAGGGGGTGATATCCGGTAACGCGAGAAATCGGATCCGAACCGGCCAACTCGCCGCTGGCGGGGTGGCCCGCCGGCGGTAGACTTGAGCCAGGTACCCCTCGCCTCACCCTCGAGGACCCCGATGGCCGAAGGATTCCCCGATCCGGCGCCCCACCAGATAACCGGCCTGCTGCGGGAAGCCGCCGCAGGGCGGCGAGGCGCGCTCGACGAACTGATGCCGCTGGTCTATGGCGAGCTGACCGTCATGGCCCGGGCACGCCTCCGCCACGAGGCCCCGGGGCACACCCTGGAGACCGCCGGCCTCGTGCACGAAGCCTGGCTGCGGCTGATCGAGCAGCACCGGGCCGTCTGGCAGGACCGCCGACACTTCTTCGCGGTGGCATCCGAAGCGATGCGCCGGACCCTGGTCGACCACGCCAAGCGGCGGTTGGCTGGCAAGCGCGGCAGTGGGGCGACGCTGCTGCCGATCGATGCCGCGGAGCGGATCGGGGCGACCTTTGGTCCCGGTCATGAGCGCGATGACACGGTGGTGGCGCTCGACGAGGCCCTGGGTCGCCTGGCGGTGTTCAATGCCGACGGCGCCCGGGTGGTGCAGTATCGCTTCTTCGCCGGCCTCTCGAACGCCGAGGTGGCCGAGTTGCTCGGTACCTCGGAGCGGACGGTGCGTCGCTCGTGGACGGCGGCACGCGCCTGGCTCCGCCGCGAATTGACCGCCACTCGCTGATGGATCCGGCGCGCTGGACCCGGGTCGAGGCACTCTGCGAGTCGGCGCTCGAGCGTCCGGAGGAGGAACGCCTCGCATGGCTTGCCGCCGAGTGCGAGGGCGACCCGGCACTGGAGGCCGACGTCGTCTCGCTCCTGGCCCAGCTCCGGCTCGATCCCGACTTTCTCGAACAGCCGCTCGTCGACCTTGGCCGCGGAAACGGTCCGGCTCCCGACGGGCCGCTGCCGGCGATGATCGGGCGGTGGCGGGTGGTCCGGCGCCTCGGCCGGGGCGGCATGGGCGAGGTCTATCTCGGTGAGGATGGCGGCCAGCAGGTTGCCATCAAGGTGCTGCGCCCCGACCTCGACTCGGTCGACGTGATTCGGCGCTTCGCCCTCGAGCGGCGCATCCTCGAGAACCTGAGTCATCCCAACATCGCCCGCTTGCTCGACGCCACGGAGACCGCGGAGGGACGGCCCTGCTTCGTGCTCGAGTATGTGGCCGGGATTCCCCTCACGGCCCACGCCGACCTCCGCCGCCTGCCGATCCGTGATCGACTCGAATTGTTGATCACCGTATGCGCGGCCGTGGCGCATGCCCATCGCAACCTGGTCGTCCACCGCGACATCAAGCCCGCCAACATCCTCGTGTCGGATGCCGGCGTCGCCACGTTGCTCGACTTCGGGATCGGCAAGGTGCTCGATCGTTCAGCGAGCCTCGGCACCGTGGTGGAAACCGCCCCGAGTGACCGGGTGCTCACGCTCGACTACGCGGCGCCGGAGCAGCTTCGCGGCGATGTCGTGACCACCGCCACCGACGTGCATGCCCTGGGGGTGCTGCTATACGAGCTGCTCACCGGGATCCATCCCTTCCGCGATGACAACGCCACTCCCGGCCAGGTGGAGCATGCCATCCTCGAACGCGAGCCGGAGCGCCCCAGTGCCGCAGTGCGCAGCCGACCGGCGAGCGGACCGGTAACCGAGGGCGACGCCCAGGCCCGGGCCGAGGCCCGTGGAACTGCCAGCCCGGAGACGCTGGGACGCCGACTGACCGGCGACCTCGACAACATCGTCTTGATGGCGCTCCGCAAGGAGCCCGCCCGACGGTACCCGTCGGTGGCGGCACTCGCCGAAGACCTGCGCCGGCATCTCGACGGCCTGCCGGTCCGCGCCCGGCCCGACACCCTCGGCTACCGGGCCCGCAAGTTCGTGCGCCGCAACGCCGGCTCGGTCGCATCGGCAACGCTGGCGGTGCTGGCACTCCTCGCCACCACAGGCGCCGCCCTGCTCGAGTCGCGTCGCGCCACCCGGAATGCCGCCGCGGTGGAGCTGGAGCGCGACGAGGCCGTGGCCGTCCGCGGCTTCCTGATGGAGATGTTCGGTGCCACCGGCAGTGGCAAGCTGGTCGGCTCGTCGGAAACGGTGCGGGAGCTGCTCGACCGCCAGGCGGCGCGGATCGAGCGCGAGCACGCCACGGAACCCTTGCTGGCCGCTCGCCTCGACGAAGTGGTCGCCGATGCCTACGATCGACTCGGCCTCCCCGACCAGGCGGTCCCCCTGGCCGAACACGCCCTGGCGCTGCGGCAGACCCATGGCAGTGGCGCGGACTCCCGCGTGGCCGGGGCGGAGAACCTGCTGGGCTGGGTGCTGCACCAGAGCGGCCGACGCGACGAAGCCGAGGGCCACCTGCGGCGCGCGGTCGCGCTCCGCCGTGAGACCAACGATTCGGGCGGGCTCGCGCACGCGCTCAACGACCTTGGGGTGTTGCTCAACGCCACCGGCCGATACTCGGCCGCCGAATCGTCCCTGGTCGAATCGCTCGCCCTCCATCGTGCACTGCGTGGCGAAGGTGACCTCGGCATCGGGACGACGGCCAACAACCTGGCCGCCGCCTACTACTACCAGGCCCGCTACGACTCCGCCAGCACGATGCAGCAGGTGGCGCTCGAGGCGCTCCGCAAAGGGGTGGGAGAGGATCACCAACGGACGGTCATCGCGCGCAGCAACCTCGCGGCGTTCAAGATCGCCGCTGGCGACCTGGTCGGTGCCGAGCTCGACTACCGCGCCCTGCTGGCCCAGCAGACCCGGCTGCAGGGCCGGGAGCATCCGGTGACACAGCGGGTGATGACCGCACTGGCCTCGGTGCTGAGCGGTCGAGAGGGCAGCGGACGCGCCGGCGCGCTCGCCGAGGCGGAGGCACTCCTCGACGAGGTGCTGGCGATCCAGGCGCGGCAACCAGGCGCCGGGGCACCGCAGCTCGGCGTGACCCTCGACCGCCTCGCCGGCATCCGGTTGTCGCGTGGCGACCTGGCCGGCGCTCTCGCGGCATCGCGGCGAGCGGTTGCCACCCTCACTGCGGCGCACGGCCCGACGCATCCCGAGGTGGCGTCAGCCACGGGCCGGGAGGCGCTCATCCGGGCCCGGCTTGGCGAGAGCACCGCGGCAATGCGACTCGGTCGAGCCGGGCTCGCCGGACTGATGGCGAGCCTTGGGCCGGACCATCCGGAAACAGCGCGCGGCCGCGGACGACTGTGCCAGACGATGCTGCTCGCAGGGCACGATTCGACCGAGACACGCAGCACCTGCGACTCGGCAATCGCCGCCCTCGAGCGGGCGCCGGCGGGTTTCCATCGGGAATTGGCCGACGTACGCCGGGCGGTGGGGCACTAGCTGTCCGGGCCGCTCAGTCGCGCACTTCGACCTCTCGCTCGCGCTGGCTGATCATGGTCCCCTCGGACGTGCGCACGCCGATGGTCACGCGATAGCGCCCCGCGGGAAGCTGATCGAACGCCAGCGATCGCCGGATCGTGGTGATCCCCGGCTCGAGGTGCAGCTCCATCTCGAGGGTCAACCGGGCCTGGGCCGCCGTCACCGCCTGCTCCACGTCGGTGATGGCGATCTGCACCCGCAACCCCTCGAGTGCCACCTGGCTCTTCAGTTGGGCCAGCAGTTCGAGCGGCCGCCCACGCCGGAAGACACCGCCGGCCGACACCGGCATCGGTTCACCCGGATCCCACCATTGGGGCGACCTGCCCACCTGACCGACCACGATATCGGAGAGCACCGGCGTGGTCCCGTCCAGCGGTGACAGTCGCTCGATCGGCGTGGTGTGACTCGCAACACCCCGGCCACCGAACCGGAGCTGCCAGCTGTCGGTGGCACCGGAACCGGGCAACACGAAGAGGCCGCGCGGTCGGCCAGTGACCGACCCGACCAGCGCGCGCCATTCGGTTGAGGGGAGTGGCGAGGCGCGGTGCGCCCAGGTCCGGAGCCGGAAGTCGAACGGCCCACTCCAGCGACCATCGCCGACCGGAGTGCCATCATCGAGTTCGATCGCAACGAGCATGACCGGCGCGCCGGTGAGTGGCTGCCAGACCCGGTAGAGTTGCACCCGGGGCCCCGTGAGCCCTGGGATGAGCAGCAACGTCCACAACATGGCAAGCATCACGCCTCCGGAGGAGGAGGGCGGCGTGCCCGAGCGCCGAGCGGCCGTCACGGCGTCGGACCGATGCCCGTGAGCTATGGTCTTGCCGCGACCTTCGCCGTCAGGTGTTCCACCTGTGCCGCCTGCAGCGCGTCAAGCAGCGGCGCCGCATCGAATCGCACCGGGTCGGTGGCCGGCAGGCCGGTCGCCGCGGTGGCCCGGCGACACGCCTCGCGCGCCGCGTCCTCATCGAGGTCGAAGGTGTTGAGCGCGATCCCCACGACCTTCGACGGGTGAACCAGGTTGGCCATCGTCTCGTAGAGCCGCACATACTCGGCAAGGGGTGGCAACTCGAGCCACGCCGCCTTGCGATAGTCGCCGATGTACTTCCGACTCGCCTGGTGACAGAGGATCATCGCATCGGGACAGCTGCCATGCAGCAGGCCGAGGGTGACCCCTGAGTAGCCGGGGTGATTGATGCTCCCCTGCCCCTCCACCAGCACGATGTCGGCCCCCTCGGCGCCGCGACAGGTGATCACCTCGGCGGCGCCACCGATGAAGTCGGCCACCACGGCGTCGACCCCGATCCCCCATCCCTCGATCATGATCCCGGTCTGACCGGTCGCCACGAAGTTGGTGCGCAGGCCACGTTGCCGGAGACCGCGCACCAGCTGGAGCTGGGCCGTCATCTTGCCGACGTTGCAGTCGGTGCCGACCGTGAGCACCACCAGCGCCTCGAGGTCGCGCGCCTTGCCGCTGGACACCGGGAGGCCCTTGGGTGGCCGGCGGATGTCGGTGATGGTGCGGCCACGTGTCCGCGCCGCCTCGGCCAGGCCAGGATCCTCGCCCAGGAAGGTGTGCAGCCCGCTCACGATGTCGCAGCCACCCTCGATCGCCTCGAGCAGCCAGGCGTGCCAGGTGTCGGGGAGGCCACCACCCACCGGGGCGATCCCGATCAGCACCGAGTTGGCGCCGAGCGCCAGCCCCTCGGCCATGGTCGCGACCACGGGGATGTCTCCGCCGTAGCCGAGGACCTGCTCCACGGTCTTGCCGGCCTGGGTGCTGTCGAGCACCGCCACCACCGCGTCGGGCTGGTAGCGGATCACCGAGTTGGCGGTCTTGGAGAGCAGCGGGGTGAAGTCGCCGTCGGCGAGAATGAGATGGCGCGCCGCGTCTCGCGGTGCGCCATCCTGCTGGCGCGCCGCTGGCGGCGCGCTCGGCTGGTCCGATCGCGGTTTGCTTGCGCTCACGCCTGGTCGTTCTCCTCCACCACCTCGGCCTCGCTCGCGTCGGTGTCCTTGCCGCCGCCGATCTGCTTGGGAGCCTCGCCCTTGCCGGCGCCGAGCACGCCCATCTTCTGCTTCAGTTCGAGCAGCTGCTGATCGGCGCTGCCATGGTATTCGAGTTGCTCGAACTCGCGGGTCAGCTTGTCGCCGGTGAACTCCTCCTGCAACTCGGCCGCAGCCAGTGCCTTGCGCTCGTTGGCCTCGATCTTCTCCTGCATCCGCTCGAATGACTCGAAGGCGCTCTTGTCGCCCATCCCCGCCAGGGTGTCCTGGATCCGCTGCTGTGCCTCGGCGCGACGGGCCCGCGCGATGAGGATGTTCTTCTTGCGCTTCGCCTCCTCGATCTTCTCGTTGAGCTGGCGCAGCGAGTGCTTGAGCGACTCGGTCTCCTGCTTGCTCTTGACCCACGTCTCATGCAGGGCCTGGGCGCCCTGGAGCGCCTCGTTGTAGCGCATCAGCGCCTGCTTGGCGAGGTCATCGCGGCCCTCCTGCACCGCCAGCATCGCCCGGCGTTCCCAGTCCTCCGCCTGCTTCTTCATCGCGGCGGCGTCGGCCTCCAGCTTCTTCTCGTCGGCGATGGCCTGCGCGACCTGCTGGCGCGCCTTGTCCAGCTGGCTGCGCATGTCGGTGATCAGCTGGACCAGCATCTTCTCCGGGTTCTCGGCCCGGGAGATGAGGTCATTGATGTTGCTTCGCAGCATCGTCGCGAAACGGTCAAAGATCCCCATGGTTGCTCACCCCTCCCCGTACGGCGCGAGAGTGCCGGCATGAGATGCGAGCGCAAGGGTGAGCGAATCGACGCTCGCCTCGAACTCGGAAAAGTCCAGGTTGGCCAGGTCCAGCGTGTCGGTGAGCACCACGTGATCGCCCTCGACCCCGTACGACCCGTGCACCAGGTCGCGCGCGTTGAACTCCAGCAGCCGGCGGCAGAGCTCGCCGGCCCGAACCGGGTCGGCCGGGAGCTGGAGCACCCGCACCCGCATCACCAGCACCGGTGGCGCATAGTGCACCGCCAGCTCGGCGCCGCCGTCGGTGCGCAGCAGCCAGATGTCCTCGGCCACCGACTCCACCGGCAACTCGAGCCGATCGAGCCAGGCCTGCACGTCCTCACGGGTGGTCATCGTCGCTCCTTCGGGCCCGGGCAAGCCGGGCGTTCAACGGGAAACGTAGTGGCCCCCGGGAGGCGGGCCAACGGCGTCGTCATGACTGCTCCGGCACCTCGCTGCGATTCGCCAGCATCCGCTCGGCGAAGTCCTGTCGTTCCTCGAGCTCGAGCACCCGGGCCCGCAGCTCGTCGAGTTCGCCATACACCTCGTCGCCGGCCAGCCCCTCCGCCTCGGATGGCTTCTCGGTGAGCTTGGTGGCGAACGCCTTGGCCAGCGGCGATCGGATCAGCACGATCACCATGATCATCGCGATCCCCCACACCGGGATCGATTCCTTGCCCATGGTCCCCGACGCGGCGGCCAGCGCCCCGCCCAGCCCGAGCCCGGCGAGCCCGATCCCGATGAATGCGCCGGTGACCCACTCCTGCTTGCCGTGATCCGCCATCACCCCTCCGGTGCCGATGAATCGCCGGCCGCCGCGCTGCGGGCCGCCAGCAGTCGCTCGGCGAAGTCCTGTCGCTCCTCCATCTCGATCATCCGGGCCCGCAGCTCGTCGAGCTCGGCGTAGACCTCCTCGGGCACGTCGATCGTCGCGTCGACCGGATCGGTCCCGCCGCCGAGTCGGGCGGCGAGCGCCTTGCCGAGGGGACCGCGCAGGATGAGCACGCCCGCGGCGGCGGTCACGATCCAGATCGGGATCGCCGCCGCCCCGATGATCCGGGTCACCGACGTCAGCCCGAGCACCACCACCATGACCGAGAGGGCGAGTCCAACGAACATCCAGCCGTGACCGGTATCCTGCCGGGGATTCATGAGCCACCCTCCTTGCCGCCGCGCGAGAGCAGTCGCTCGACGAACTGGACCCGCTCCTCGAGCTCGTACATCCGGTGCTCGGCGGCGTCGAACTCGCCGCTGCCGATCGCCTGATGCTCCATCGCCTCCAACCGGACCCGGAGCTCCTCCACCTCGGTGCGCAGCTTTCGGTCACCACCCTCGAGTCGTCGAGCGATCGCGCGCGCCAGCGGCCAGAGGATCAGCACGGCCCCGGCCACAAGCGCAAGCACGATCATCGCGAACACCTGCGGCGGCATGCTCTCCCACGGCGGCAGCGGTCCGGTCTGGGTGATGATCACCGGATCGGGGATCGGCGGGATGTCGGGAATCGCCTGCACGTTCACGAATCCTCCGACGACCGCAGTCGGCCCGGATCGGTGTGCTGCGCCAACAGCCGCTCGGTGAAATCGAGTCGGTCCTCGATCTCCATCAGGCGCTGGGTCTCCAGCGAAATCTCCTGAAGGCGATCCTCGACATCGGCCAGCCGGGCGCCGAGCATCGGATCGCTTTCCGGCGTCCCGCCCTCGAGCATCGAGGCCAGCGCCTTGCCGACCGGGCCGCGAAAGAGGATCCAGGACACGGCGCCGAGACCCGCGAGACCGGCCACCACCATCTCCATCCCCTGGCGGGCGACCTCATCAAGCAGGAAGACCATGAAGACGCCCGCCATGAGCAACATGGTGAGGACCATCGCCATCCCGATCACCTTCGAGCTCCGCGATGCCATCAGGTCGTCTCTCCGTGCTGCAGGGTCGGCGGCTGCGTGCGACTCGCCAGCATCCGCTCGGTGAAATCAAGTCGCTCCTCCACCTCGGCGAGGCGGTCGAACTGGCTCTCGACCTCCCCGCTGGTGAAGCCCCGCTGCTCCAGCGCCTCGAGCCTCACCTCGAGCTCGGCGATTTCGCTCGCGCGGCCCCTGCCGCCGATCCGATTCGCCAGGGCACGGATCACCGGCGTCATCGCGAACCAGAACGCGATCTGCCCCGCACCCACGGCAATCCACATCGCGAACTCGCCCGATTCGGTCATGGCGCCACCTCGCGTGAAGGCGTCTCGCCACGCGTCGCCAGCATCCGCTCACTGAAATCCAGACGCTCGTGCACCTCGCTCAATTGCTCGTGCACGTGGTCGAGCTCGGCACGGAGCGCATCGACCTCCGCCAGCAGGCGGCCGTCCGCCTCGCCACTGCGACCCGCGATCCGGTCGGCAATCGCCTTGCCGATCGGGCTCTTCGCGATGATGGCCGAGATCGGCACCATGAAGATCATGATGAACATCACCGAAGCCACGTCCATCTCAGCCTTCCTCTTCGGGCCGGACGGCCTCGCCGCGGGCGAGCAACCGTTCGGCGAAGTCGAGCCGTTCATGGATTTCGCCGAGCTCCAGGCGGAGGCGATCGACCTCCTCATAGAGGGCCTCGTCGGGCTCCGGCGCCGGCAATGGCTGCCGGCCGTGCCGAATCCGCTCGGCGAGCGCCCGTCCCAGCGGCGAGAACGAGAGCAGGACCAAGGTGCCCCCACCGAACAGGAAGATGATGGCGAGAATGTCTTCCAGCGGACGCCTCCTGCAACGGGAGATGGCCGCCCTACGGGATGGCGGGCGGAGATGTTTCAGCCAGAAACGAGGGTCAGGGCTGGCGCGGCCTGAGTTGGACCAGCCGCTCCTTCGCGAGGCGGCGACCAGTGGGGGTGGCAGCCAGCCCGCCCCCAGCCGTCTCGCGGTAACGGACGTCCATGTCCCGGCCAATCTTTCCCATCGTGTCGATCACTTCGTCGACCGGGATCGGGAAGCCGACACCGGCGAGCGCCATCTCGATGCCGGCCAGCGCCATCGCTGCCCCAGTGGCGTTGCGGTAGACACAGGGGACCTCGACCAGGCCGCCGAGCGGATCACAGACCAGGCCGAGGGTCCCCTGCATGGTGATCGACACCGCCTGCATTGCCTGCCGGGGTGTGCCACCGAGCATCTCCACTCCTGCGGCAGCGGCCATCCCGGCCGCAGCCCCGGTTTCCGCCTGGCACCCTCCCTCGGCCCCCGAGAGCGAGGCGCGGACGGCCACCACGGCGCCGACCAGGCCGGCGGTCGCCAGCGCCCGGACCAGTTCGGCATCGGTGGAGCCGTGGTGCTTGGCGAGGCCGAGCAGGGTGCCCGGCAGGACCCCGGCGCCACCAGCGGTCGGTGCTGCGACGATCACCCCCATCGCGGCGTTGACCTCCTGCACCGCGAGGGCGGCAGCCAGTGCATCGACAAACGCGGTGCCGGCCAGCGGCCCATGGCCGGCCGCGAGCTTGGCGGCGTCGCCACCGACCAGCCCGGAGACCGAGCGTATGTCGCCCTTGATGCCGCGCTCGACGGCGCCACGCATCACGTCGAGCGCACGTTGCAGCCCGGCCTCGACGTCCTCGCGAGTGCGGAGCCCCTCCTCCGCCTCGGTGCGCAGCGCCAGTTCGCCGAGCGAGATCCCGGCAGCCTCGGCCGCCTCGACTGCCTCGAGTACCGAATCGAACATCATGAGACACGCTCCACGACCCGGATCGTCCTGATCGCCGGGAGCGCACGGATCCGGTCGATGGCGGCCTCGGCGGGCGGCGAGTCGAGCTCGTAGACATGGATCGCGTCGCCACCCTTCTGGCGGCGCGAGACACGCATGGTGGCAAGATTGACGCTCTCGTGGGCCAGGGCACTGGCCACGCTCGCCACGATGCCGGGCTCGTCGTGCGCCACGGCCACCAGGGTGGTGTAGGCGCCAGTGATGTCCACCGGGAATCCGTCGATGGCAGTCACCAGGATCCGGCCCGCGCCGAGCGATGAACCGACCAGCGTTGCCGACCTGCCACCGCGCGACACGGTGATCCGGGTGGTGTTGGGATGGTGATCCCCACGCAGCTTGGTGTTCTCGAAGGTGATCGCGAGCCCGGCCTCCTCGGCCGCCACGAGCGACTCCCGCAGCCGTTCGTCATCGGGCTGATAGCCGAGCAGTCCTCCGGCAATCGCGCGGTCGGTGCCGTGCCCCGTCCCGGTCCGGGCGAAGGAACCATGCAATTCGACCTTCGCCTTGTCGGGGGTACCACCGACCAGCGCCCGGGCAATCAGCCCCAGTCGACAGGCCCCCGCGGTGTGCGACGACGAGGGGCCCACCATCACCGGGCCGATGATATCCAGGATCGAGACCACGTTCAGATCAGTTCCGCCGCCGTGATCGCGCCGAGCGAGATGGCGATCTCGGTCTCGTCGTCACCCGACGGCTTGAGGAAGACCTCATGGGCGGCGGGGTGCAGGTCCACGCTGGAGGGCACACCGAGAATCTCGGTGCCGTCCTCCAGCATCACGCGCACCGCCCGGTCGTTGCCATTGGCGAATCCCAGGATCTCGATGATGGCGTCAAGCTGCATCGGGGCCTCCTGACCGCGGATACCCATGGAATCTAGCGCGGATCGCCCAGGAGACCCGGGGGGTCGCCGGGCATCCCGAAGACCTCCCGGCTCCTGGCATTGCCACCCACCTGCTCAAGCATCCCGGCCAGATGCTTCCGGGTCTCCCGCAGCGTCCGTCGGAGGCCGAACCGGGTGCCCAGCACCGTCGCCCCGGCGAGGCCGGCCAAGGGGAGTGCGCCGAAGAGCGGCACCACGAAGGCCGCCGCCCCACCCAACAGGGCGATGGCGGTGCCGACGGTTCCCCCGACCGCGCCCAGCGCCACCCCGATGCCGGCGCCGATCCTCGCGTTGCGCCCGACGCCCGGCCGGATGTCGACGGTCACGACGATCTCGCACCGCTGCGAGTCGCCGGCCAGCGACTGCAGGGCCACGCGCAGTTCGCGCACGCCGAGCGAAGAGAGGTGGTACCGCAGCGGGTTGCCCCCGAGCCCCGCCTCGAGGTGCTGGAGCACGCCGATCTCGGGACAGGAGAAGGTGAGGATGCCACCGTCGAGGGGATGGCCACCGATCGTGTCCCGGAACGGCAGGTTCCATGGCGCCGCGGGGAGCGTGCGACCCACCGCCTCGAGCACGGCCGCCGGTCGGGCATCGAGGACTCGTGAAACGCGCAGTGAGTGCTCGACGTCGCCGAGCATCAGGCGTTCGAGCCGCGAGCCGCCGCCCTGAGGCACGACCGGCAGGGTCAGTTCGTCATCGGTGAGTTCCGCCAGCGCGAGCTGGATGAACTCCTCGGCGATCCCCGCCTCGACCCCGGCCGCCTCGACATCGCCGATTCGGTATCCATCAGTGGGCACCGCGGCATGCAGACCGGTGGCGAATTCCTCGGCCTGCGCGGTGCGCTCGCGGATCCGGCGTGAGGCGTCGGCCTGCAATTGCGCCGCACGCAACCAGACACCCTTGGCCGTCTCCTCGGCGAGCACCCGTTCGGGGGCGGCCTGCGGCCCGGTCTGCGACCTGGCGCAACGCGTCGTCGAGTGCCTCGGCCAGCGCCTCCCCGGTCTGGTACCGCGCGGCAGGTTGCTTCGCGAGACACCGGTCGACCACCGCCGCCAGTGGCGCCGGCACACCCGGCGCCACCTCACCGAGCGCGGGCGCCGGGGCGTTGGCCTGCATCAGCAGCACGGCGGACGCCTGCGGCGCGTCGAAGGGGAGTCGTCCTGCCAGCAACTGGAAGGCGACCACGCCGAGTGAGTAGAGGTCCGAGCGACCGTCGGCCGCGACACCGCTCACCCGCTCCGGCGCCATGTAATGGACCGATCCGAGCACCATTCCGTCGGCGGTCAGCCCGCTGGCCCGCGCATCACGCGCGATCCCGAAGTCGGTGACCATCACCCGACCGGTGCCGCGCTCGATCATGATGTTCTCGGGCTTGATGTCGCGATGCACCACGCCGCGAGCATGGGCATAGGCGAGCGCCCAGGCCACCTCGCGAACGATCCGGACCACGTCGGCCGGTGGCAGCGGGCCGCGCGCCGCGAGCCGATCCGCGGCGCTCTCGCCGTCGATGTACCCCATCGCGAAAAAGGCGACGCCGTCGAGCTCGTCGGCCCGGAAGATCGGCACGATGTTCGGGATGCGACAGTTGCGCCGCGGTGCGCGCCTCGCGCACGAACCGTTCGCGAGTGTCGGGGTCGCCGGCCATCGCGGGCGGCAGCACCTTGATCGCCACCTGGCGGTCGAGCGTCAGCTCCCGGGCGAGGAAGACGATCCCCATGCCGCCGCGGCCGAGTTCACGCTCGAGTGCATACTGGGCGGCCAGCCGTGGCCTGAGCGACTCCAGGGTTGGCCCGGTCACCCGAGCATCCGCCCGAGGAAGGCCCGGTATGGCTTCCGGCGACGCGGGCCACCTGCTCCGGGCGTTCCCTCCGCGACGACGGCGCCGCCGCGTGAACCGCCCTCGGGACCGAGATCGATCACCCAGTCGGCGGTCTTGATCACGTCGAGATTGTGCTCGATGACCACCACGCTGTTCCCCTTCGCCACCAGCCGGTGGAGCACCTCGAGCAGCAGGCGCACGTCCTCGAAATGCAGCCCGGTGGTCGGCTCGTCGAGGATGTAGAGGGTCCGGCCCGGTGTCGCGCTTGGCGAGCTCGGTGGCCAGCTTGACCCGCTGTGCCTCGCCCCCCGAGAGCGTGGTCGCCGGCTGTCCAAGGTGGAGGTAGCCCAGCCCCACGTCGTTGAGCAGCTCGAGCCGGTCGGCAATCCGCGACTGGGCCGAGAAGAAGTCGAGCGCCTCGGCGACGGTCAGGTCGAGCACGTCGGCGATGCTCTTCCCCTTGTAGCGCACCTCGAGCGTCTCGCGATTGTAGCGACGGCCCTTGCACACCTCGCACGGCACGTACACGTCGGGCAGGAAGTGCATCTCGATCTTGACCAGGCCGTCGCCTTGGCACGCCTCGCAGCGACCGCCCTTGACGTTGAACGAGAAGCGCCCCGGCCCATAGCCGCGCATCTTCGCCTCGGGCAGCTGGGTGAAGAGCTCGCGGATCGGCGTGAACAGGCCGGTGTAGGTCGCCGGATTGGAGCGCGGGGTGCGGCCGATCGGCGACTGGTCGATGTCGATCACCTTGTCGAGCTGATCGAGACCCTCGATCCGGTCGTGTTCGCCGGGAAGCACCTTGGCACGGTAGAGGTGCCGGGCGAGCGACTGGTAGAGGATGTCGGTCACCAGGGTGGACTTCCCCGATCCCGACACCCCGGTCACCGCCACGAACATCCCCAGCGGGAAGCGGACGGTGAGGTCCCGGAGGTTGTTGGCCCGCGCGCCCACCACCGTGAGCGCCCGCTTGGGATCGACGGTGCGCCGTCGGTCGGGAATCGGCACCCGCAGCTCGCCGCGCAGGTAGCGCGCGGTCAGCGAGTCGGGGTGTTCGAGGATCTCGTCGACCGTCCCCTCGGCCACGACCTCGCCACCGAACCGACCGGCCCGCGGCCCCAGGTCGATCACGATGGTCGGCGCTCCGGATGGTCTCCTCGTCGTGCTCCACCACCAGCACGGTGTTGCCGAGGTCGCGCAGTTCCCGAAGCGTCTCGAGCAGCCGCTCGTTGTCGCGCTGATGCAGGCCGATGCTCGGCTCGTCGAGAATGTAGAGCACGCCCACCAGCCGGGAGCCGATCTGGGTCGCCAACCGGATCCGCTGTGACTCGCCACCGGAAAGCGTCCCTGCCGAGCGACCAAGTGTGAGGTAGTCGAGCCCGACGTCGCGCAGGAAGGAGAGCCGTTCGATCACTTCCTTGAGGATCGGACCGGCGATCTCGGGATCGACCGCCCCGGTGGTGCCGCGGCCGGTCGGGATCGACTCGAAGAAGCGCGACCGCCTCATCGACCGGCAGCTCGACGACATCCCCGATGCTCTGGCCATGGATCAGGACTGACAGCGACTCGGGGCGCAGCCGGCGACCGCCACAGGTGGGACACGGCTGCTCCACCATGTACGCCTCGAGATCGCCACGCACGGCGTCGCTCGACGACTCGCGCCACCGGGTGGCGACGTTCTGGAGAATCCCCTCCCACTCGCCCTCCACCTCACGACCACGGCCGCCGTCGGCAGTCCAGGCGATCTTCTTCCCGGGCGCACCGTGGAGCAGGATCTCCCGCGCCTTCGCGGGGATCCTGGCCCACGGCGCGGCGAGGTCGAACTTGAAGGTCCGGGCCAGCGTCGGGAGCACCACCCGCTTGAGGTAACCGGTCGGCTCGCCCCAGGGCAGCACCACCCCCTCGAGGATCGAGATCTGCGGGTCGCCGAGGATCAGGTCGACGTTGGGAATCCGCGAGGTGCCCACACCGTGACAGTCCGGACAGGCCCCGAAGGGTGAGTTGAACGAGAATTGTCGCGGCTCGAGCTCGGGCAGCGACAGCCCGCACTTGGGGCAGGCGAACCGCTCGCTGAACAGCCGTGACTCCTGGGTCTTGCGTCGCGGGTTCTCGGTCACGACCTCCACCACGCCGTCGGCCACCCGCAGGGCGGTCTCCAGCGAATCGACCAGTCGGCCGCGGTCGCCCTGGCGCACCACCAGGCGATCGACCACCACCGCGATGTCGTGGTTCTGGCGACGGTTGAGTTTGGGCACCGCGCCGAGGTCGTGGGTGGTGCCGTCGACGCGGACGCGGACGTAGCCCTGACGCTGCAGATCCTCGAGCAGGTCACGGAACTCGCCCTTGCGGCCGCGAACCATCGGACCGAGCAGCTCGATCCGCGTCCCCTCGGGCCAGCCGAGGATGGTGTCGGCGATCTGCCCGGCGCTCGAGCGGGTGATCGGCGTGCCATCGTTGGGGCAGTGCGGCACGCCGGCCCGGGCCCAGAGGAGCCGCATGTAGTCGTAGATCTCGGTGACCGTGCCGACCGTCGATCGCGGATTGTGGCCGGTGCTCTTCTGCTCGATCGAGATCGCCGGCGAGAGCCCCTCGATGGCGTCCACGTCGGGCTTCTCCATCAGCCCGAGGAACTGGCGGGCGTAGGCCGACAGCGACTCGACATACCGGCGCTGCCCCTCGGCGTAGATCGTGTCGAAGGCCAGCGACGACTTTCCCGACCCGGAGAGCCCGGTGATCACCGTGAGGCGATTGCGGGGAATCCGGACCGAGATGTTCTGGAGATTGTGCTCGCGGGCACCGCGGACGGTGAGGAACTCTTCGGCCATAAGCCTCCAATGGTAAGGCGATGCCCGAATCGAGAGCAACGCGGCCCCCCAGATCGAGGCCCGGGCCTTGCTACGATTCCCGCCATGGCACTCTCGAGGCGGAGCTGGGCCGCGATTGCGGTGATCTGCTGCTGGGGGGCGGCCCTCGGCTGGCTGGGGCTCCGCCGCCTCGGGGTGAGCGACAGTGCCCGGATCACGGCCCAGGCCGCGCTGCGCCTGGCCCCCGGCGATGCCTGGTTCCGGGTCATGGCCGGCTCCACCCAGCTCGGCTACGGCGGGATCACCCTCGACACCCTCGCCGACGGCAGCTACCGGATCCGGGAGCAGCTCAACATCGAGCTGCCGGGAAAGACCGGGATCTACCGGGCGATCCGCTCGAGCGAGTACTACCTGACCCCCTCCCTGACGGTCGATTCGCTGACCAGCCGTTACACAACGACACGGCGGGCCGAGCGGATCCGTGGCATCGCGCGAGACGGCGGCTGGCAGGTGACACTGACCCGCGGCGGCACCGCGGAGGCCTCCGGCCGGCTCCATCTGGAGCAGCCCTCGGGTGCGGCGCTGGCCCCGATCCCGCTGACGGCGGTGTCGCTCCGGCTGGCCCTGGTGGGGGCGATCGCCTCGGGCGAGGGGCGCACCGTGACGGTGGCCGACGGCTGGCCGCCCGCGGCACTCCCGTCGCCGGCCACCGTCGGCACCGACACCACGGTGATCTTCGCCGACTCGTCGGAGGTGGATCCGGTCACCAGCCGCTGGGTGCCGATCACCTTCGATACCGTTCGCGCCCGAGTGCTGCTGCTGGCCTCGCCTGCGGGGCCGCGACGGCTGCTGGTCGATCGCGGCGGAGCGGTGGTCCGGATCGAGGAGCCGTTCGGGGTGCGCTGGGAGCGGGAGGAGTTCTCCATGGCGCGGTTCAACTTTCGCCAGTCGATGGACAGCAGCGGCGCCGCCCTGCGAGCGGCACTGCCGGTGGTCCGGCCACTGCTGGGGTCGGCCTGGGCGGCCGATACCAGCACTGATGCCCGTCGGTGGCGAGTGACCCACCGCGATGGCAGTCCGATCGACCCGGCGTCGCTCGCGCTGCTGTCGGAGAATCGCCAGGAGGTCGGCGATGCCGGAATCCTCGAGGTCCGTTCCCGCGCCCGCCGCGGGCTGTCGATCGCCGAGGAGTCCGACCCGTTGATCCAGGTCGATGACAGCGCCGTTGTGGCGCTCGCAGGCGCACTCGACTCGATGCTGCAGCAGCGGCAATTCAAGCGGTTCGCCACGGAGCTGCGGCGACGGATCACGGTGGACACCGCCATCGCGCTGCCGATCGACGCTGCGGGCGCGGCCCGGATCGGACGGGCCACGCCGGATGGCCTGGCTCGGCTCACCGTCGCGCTGTTCCGCCATGCGGGAATCCGCGCTCGCCTCGCGATCGGGGTGATGCCGCGCGGCGACACGCTCTACAGTCACAGTTGGGTCGAGTACCGGGACGACAACAACCTCGACGAGACGGTCGACCCGCTCACCGGCCACCGAGCCAGCACCGGCCTGGTCCGGCTCGGCATGGCCGGCTCGAGCCATCCCGAGGACCTGCTGTTGCACGTGGCCGATGTACGTTTCACCCCGGCAGATCAACCGGTTGCCGAAGGAGATGGGCAGTGATCCGATTGCAGGCGGTCACCAAGCGCTACGGCAAGTTCCAGGCGGTCGCCGGGCTCGACCTCGAGATCCCCCGGGGCGAGCTGTTCGGCTTCCTCGGCCCCAATGGCGCCGGCAAGACCACCACGCTCCGGATGATCGCCGGCATCCTGCCGCCCACCAGCGGCCGGATCACGATCGGCGGCATCGACATCCTGGCCGATCCCCTCGCCGCCAAGGCGAAGCTTGGCTACATCCCCGATCGGCCGTTCGTCTACGACAAGCTCACCGGAGCAGAGTTCCTCCGCTTCACCGCGGCACTCTATGGCCAGGACGGGCCCCAGGTGGAGTCGCGCATCGACGAGCTGCTCGATCTCTTCGAGTTGCTGCGCTGGAAGGACGAGCTCACCGAGAGCTACTCCCATGGCATGCGGCAAAAGCTCATCATCTCGAGCGCCTTCGTGCACCGCCCCGACGTCATCGTGGTCGATGAACCGATGGTCGGCCTCGACCCCAAGAGCGCCAGGATCCTCAAGTCGCTCTTCCGGCGGTTTGCCGACAAGGGCGGCACGATCCTGATGAGCACCCACACCCTCGACATCGTCGAGGGACTCTGTGACCGGATCGGGATCATCCGGCAGGGCGAGCTGGCCGCATGCGGCACCATGGCGGAACTCCGCGCCGAGGCGGTCGCCGAGGGAGCCCGGCTGGAGGACCTCTTCCTGCGGCTCACCGGCGAGCACAGCGAACCCGACCTCGATGCCGTCCTCGGCTGAGGCCGCCCGGCCCCGGCAGCCGTCGTTCCGGGCGCTCACCGCCCCCAAGTGGCGGAGCGCCCTGGCCCGACTGCGACGCGGCGCCGACGAGCAGCGTGGTGGCCGCGGGTTGCTGCTGGCCATCGCGGCCGTGCTCTTCCTTGCCGGCGGCTTCTGGATCGCCTTTCGGATGGTGAGCTACTTCAAGGCGGTCCCAGAGATCGGGCCGTTGCTCGCGGGCAAGCTGCTCGGGATGGCGTTCCTGGCGTTCATGTCGATCCTGCTGCTCTCCAACCTGGTGAGCGCGCTGAGCACCTTTTTCCTGGCCCGCGACCTCGACCTGCTGATCGGGGCGCCGCTCGACTGGGGACGCTTCTACCTCGCCAAGCTGGGGGAGACGATCCTCCACTCGAGCTGGATGGTGATCCTGCTGGCGGTGCCGCTACTCGCGGCCTATGCCGTGGCGTGGGACGGCGGACCGCTCTTCGTGCTGGTCGCCGTCGGCGCGCTGATCCCGCTCTGCGTGATCCCCGGGGTGATCGGCTCGGCGATCACCCTGATCCTCGTCAATGTCTTCCCCGCGCGGCGCACCCGCGACCTGCTCGGCCTGGTCACCATCCTCGCCGCCGGTGGCCTGGTGCTGCTGCTGCGGCTGTTGCGCCCCGAACAGCTTGCCGGCCCCGAGGGATTCCGGTCGCTGGTCGATTTCATCGCGGTGCTCCGCACCCCGACTT
The DNA here is from genome assembly GCA_963847895.1 of uncultured Gemmatimonadales bacterium. Classification (GTDB taxonomy): domain Bacteria; phylum Gemmatimonadota; class Gemmatimonadetes; order Gemmatimonadales; family GWC2-71-9; genus Palsa-1233. The sequence goes on along the minus strand of CAWKBO010000006.1, from coordinate 8,929 downwards.
CCCAGTTGCTGCCGAGCGAGTGGGCCAGCGCGATGGTGATGAACTGGCTCACCCGGGTCGGCGACCCGCTGCCGATCGTCCTGCTCTGGAGCACCGCGGCGGCGTTCGTGGTGATCGGCGCCTCGCTCCACCAGCGGCTCTACGCCAGCGGCTTTGCCCGGGCGCAGGAAGGCAACGACACCGGCGTCCGCGGCGGTTCGTGGTCGCGAGTGGCCCGGGTGCTGATGCCCGGGGTGCCGGTGATGCGACGCGAGTTCATCCTCAAGGACCTCCGGATCTTCTTCCGCGACTCCACCCAGTGGAGCCAGCTCATCCTGCTCGGCGTGCTGGTGGCGGTCTACCTCTTCAACATCCGGGCGCTGCCACTGTTCACCGGCGAGCAGGTGCCGATCTTCCTGGTGACGCTGATCGTCTTCCTCAACCAGGGGCTGGCCGGCTTCGTGATCGCGGCGGTGGCGGCGCGGTTCATCTTCCCGAGTGTCTCGCTCGAGGGACGCCAGCTCTGGCTGCTCAGGTCGAGTCCGCTCGACCCGCGGGCGATGCTGCGGAGCAAGTACCTGGTCGGCGTGCTGCCGCTGCTGGTGCTCGCGCTCGGACTCACCATCACCACCAACACGATCCTCAAGGCGAGCCCGTTCATGATGGCGGTGAGCATCGCCACGGTGATCGGCTTCACGCTCGCAGTGGGTGGCCTGGCGCTGGGGATCGGCACCCTCTACCCGCAGTACGACACCGAGAACGCGGCCCAGATTCCCACGTCGTTCGGTGGACTGGTGTTCATGCTCCTGGCGATCGCGCTGCTGACAGGGATCATCGTGCTGGAGTCGGTGCCGGTGATCGAGCACCTGCGGGCGGCGAGCGAGGGTCAACCGACCCGGCTCTCTACTGTGGCGATCCTGTCGTTCACCGGCGCCCTGGTGCTGGCGCTGCTGGCGGGCTGGATCCCGATGCGGAGGGCGGTGGGACAGCTGGAGCGGCTGGAGGCGTGAAATCCCGCCCCGCGCCGTCGGGCGCGGCGGCAGCCTGCCCTGAGCGAAGTCGAAGGGGGATCTCCTCGCTGGCCCACGCCTGACCCATGTCCCTCGCCATCGGGCGAGGCAAGCCTCGCCCCTACGGGTACTCCGGCAGCTCCAGTTCGTCCCTCAGGTCGCCCGCCGCCAGGTTGGCCACCGCGGGGATCTTCATCAGCTTGGTCACCTGGTTCCGGAACCAGACGCCGAACGCCGTGCGCGGCGCGAAGGCGCCGGCGAACTTGGCCGCCGAGGCCTGCTTCCCCTCGATGAAGGGACGGAGCAGTTGCTCGTGGGCGGCGAAGGCGGCCGGATGGTCACCACCCGCGCGCGCCAGCTCGCCGGCCAGGACGTAGGCCTCGATCATCGCGAGACCGGTTCCCTCCCCCGCCAGCAGCGAAACGCAACTCGCGGCGTCGCCCAGCAGCATCACGCGGCCATCGGACCAGCGGGGCATCCGGATCTGGCTCACCCGGTCGAAGTAGATCTCGCCGGCCTCGTTCATCGCGTCGAGAATGCGCGGCACCTCCCACCCCATGCCAGCCAGCACACGGCGAAGTGTCGCCTGGCGCGCGGCCCGGTCGTGGGGCTCGGCCCCGCCGAGCTTGTCGCTGGTGAAGACGACCAGGAACATCGTGACGTCGCCGCGGAGCGCGAAGCGGGCAACCTGGCGGCCGGGATCGGCATGGGCGATATAGGCAAGGCCGTCGCGGGGGCGATAGCCCTCCACCTCGAACGCCGCCACGTGATAGCCGAGCTGGTGCTCGAAGCGCTCCTGGGGGCCGAACGCCAGTTCGCGCACCCGGGAGTGGAGGCCGTCGGCGCCGATCAGCAGGTCGAAATCGCGATCGCCACCGTGTTCCAGCGACACGCGCACGCCATCGGCATGCTGCTCCAGCGCGGCGATCGAGTCGCGGAAGATCGTCTCGACCCCGGCTCGATGCTGCGGTAGATGATCTCGGCGAGGTCGCCGCCGGGGGAGCGAGGTGTAGCGACCCTCGGTCATCCGGCGGAAGATGTCGGCGTTGAAGCCCCCCACCACCGACCCGCGGGCGTTCACGAGCTTGACCGATTCCAACTGGTAGCCGGCCTCCAGCACCTCGGGGAGGATCCCCATCCGCTCGGCGATGGTGTAGCCGTGGCCCCAGAAGTCGATCACGTAGCCGCCGGTGCGGAGCGCCGGGGCGATCTCGATGAGGGTGACGTCGTGACCGCCCTTGAGCAGCCAGTGGGCCAGCGTCGGGCCGGCGACGCCGGCACCGGAGATGGCGATGCGCACGGAGCAGGCCTCCAGGAGAGGGTCAGATGGAAGGTATCCAGTCGCGGCCGCCTGCCCCGAGCAACGTCGAGGGGCCTGCCCCGAGCAACGTCGAGGGGTCAGGCCTCGGCGATGCCCATCCTGACCATGGAATGCGGGAGCGCGGGCTGAAACCCGACACGGATCACCCCAGCCGCGGCCGCCTGCCCCGAGCAACGTCGAGGGGTCAGGCCGCGGGGATGCCGTCACTCCTTCGGGAACAGTCCCCCGATGAGGGCGCCGGGCATCATGATCACGGCGGCACCGACGAGTCCCAGTCCGAATCGGCGACCGATCGAGGCACCCTCGGAATCGTAGCTGGCCATCGCCGCCCCGAGCAGGAAGCCGAGCGAGGCGCCGATCATCGCACCCTCACGCCAATGGGACTTGCTCTCGGTCCTGATCGGCAGGCGGCGGCTGGTGTCATGCGACACCCCCGGTGCCGAGATCCCGACCCGCAGGCCTTCCTGCGACTGGGCGGCGAGTGCCATCGGACCCGCGAGCGCCAGGGCAAGCGCGAACGCGACGCTAGTGCACCGTGGTCGTGTCATGTTTCTCACCCTTGGGGAAGAGTGCCGCCGATCAGGGCGCCGGGGACGCCGCCAACCAGCGCTCCGAAGGCCGAGAGATACAACCGCACCGTGCGAGGCGTAACCCTGCTGGGACGCTCGTCTCCTGTGGAGGCGAAGGGCAGAACCCATCAGCGTTCCCACCAGATGCGTGCCAGCGATGAACCCCTCCTTCCAGTGGGTATGGCTCTCGATCCTCGCCGCCAGGATCCCGGCTGTGTCGATCGGCTACTGCTGGCGCCGAGATCCCAACGCGGAGGTCGGCGCGGTACTGCGCGGCGAGCGCCGTCGGGACGGCTGACACCATGGTAAGCGCGAACGCGATGCTAGTGGACCGTCGTCGTGTCATGTCTCTCGCCCTTGGGAAAGAGGCCGCCGATCAGGGCGCCGGGAATGGCACCGAGCAGGCCGAAGAAGGGGGCGACCCCAATCGTTCGCCCGAGGCACTCCCCACGGCATCCATCCGCGACGTTGGTCGCAATCCATGCGCCGGCTCCGACAATCGCGCCGATCAATGCCCCTCGTTTCCAGTAGGTCCCCTCTGCACGAGGCACGGCATCGGCGGCGCGATTTACAGTTCGTGTCTCCCCTAGCCATGTCACGAGAGCCGAAGAAACCGGACCCTTGATCTCGGGAGCCTGGCCTGACAGAACAGTCCCATGGATGAGCGAACATACCACCATGCAGGTGATGGTCAGTTGCGCCTTGATCATGGCAACCCCACATACGTGTTCGGGAGAATCGCTTCGAGGACGGAGGAGTAGCCGTCTGCATGCGCGCCGGACCCCGGATACCAGCCGTAGAAGTATGACGGCGTGAAGTAGTACTCCGTCCTAGTGTAACCGGGGCCAAGCACAATTGCCGGATGTTGCGGGTTGATCGATTGGACACCATCGATCAGCTTGACCTGCCAACTGCCGATGTTCCCGCCACTAGCCATGACATTCGCGCGCTCGATGTAGCGCGGAGTATCGTAGCACTCATCGGCGCCACTGGTACCTCCAGCGTCGCAGGCAGCATCTGATTCGTAGTTTGCGTGCTTCCCGTCCGCGACCCAAATGAGCGGATACCCGCCAGCCTTCTCGGGATAGCTCAATTGAAGCGGATAGCTGCCGTACGTCCCTTCCAGCAGCCGCGGCTGAGTGTGGGCACTGAGCCGGGCGTGCTGCAACACCCAATGTCCTGACCCCGCATTGTATACCACATCAAGCGCGATCCACTCTGAATCGCCCAGGTGACCCAAACAGGACTCGGCTCCCCCGCCGAAGATCCAGTTCACAAAATCGCTCAGGCCAGGAATCGTCAGGAACGTCTGACAATTCGAACGGACATTGCCGACGTTACCGACGTCGTAGTAATAGCCAAGCAGATAGCCAAGCCGCACATAACCATAATCCAGCGGGTGGGCAAACCACCGAGACTCGCGATCGACCTGATCCGATTGATAGAAGGACAACGCCGGCGAAAAGGCGGTCGCAAGCTGGATTTCACAGGTATCCGACAGTCCGTCGCTGTCTGAGTCAAGCTGATTTGGATCGTGGCAAACAGGCGGCATAAGGTTCGCCCCAGCCAAATAGATCCCGGGCGCGCTCGGATCCGGATCCGGGTCTAGGCATCCCTCCACGCACATCGGCTGGATGCCGCCGGCACGGCCAAGGAGCATCGCTGGCTGATCAGGAGCAGTCGGTGACGGGCGAGCCACATGATGCGATGAAGTAGCGAGACGACGCGAGCACGACGGATCGAGGGAGAGACACGGCAGACCCCAGGGGAAGGGTGATGCGGGCCGGACCGCCTTCAGCCACGGGCGGCTCCGACTGACGATGAAGCTCGGCCACTGGCCCTGGGACAACAGTCGGGCCTTCCCCTACGACGGCGCACCAACGAACCGGAAGCCCCCGGGGCCTGACTCCTCGACGTTGCTCGGGGCGGGCCCCTGGACGTTGCTCGGGGCAGGCGGCCGCGGCTGGATGGCCTTCTCGCTTTCTCGCTTCCCCCCGCACTTCCCAGTACCTCGGCTGCACCACCTCCGGATGAATGGTCCGCATGCGCGACGGCTTGCCGCCGCGTGCCACTGGCCATTCACTTCCGGAGGTTCCGATGTCCCGTTGTGCACTCCTGCTGCCGCTCGCGGCTGCACTGGCGTTCGCCGCCTGCGGCGAGCGCGACGCCGTGACGCTGTCGCCACCCGGCGACGCCGCCACCGCCACCACCGCTCCCGGCAACGCCCGCGAACGCCTCGCCGCGCGACTCGCGGTCGCGCTCGAGGATCCCGCGCTCCGTGCCGAACTCGCCCAGCGCTTCAGTGATTCGCGCGCCCCCGAAGGCAAGCTCCAGTTCCAGACGCTGGCCAAGGCCGACAACAATCGGCTGCTGGCGCGGCTTGCCGCCACCGGCAGCAGTTCGGTGCGCGACCTCCTCGCCGATCTCGACGCCGCTCGCGACCTCGAGCTCTACCTGCCGGTGCCGTCGCAACGCGCGGCGTGGGATGGCGACGCGAACTTCCTGGTCGCCACGCTCGAGGACGACGGCGAGCGGCCGGTGGCCTTCGATGCCGCCGGTCACCGCACCCTCCTCTCGGCCACTCGGCCACCCGACGTGCCGGTGATCGCGCTGGTGCCGCAGGAGACCGACTTCACCCGGCCGTCGTTCGCGATGTGCGGTGGTGGCGACTGCGCCGAGGGGGCTGGAGGCGGCGCGGGTGCCGTGACCCATCCCACCGGGCTCTACCTGGTCGGCACCGACTTCGACGAGGATCACGAGAGCTGGCTCAAGGGCGCGCCGGAGTTCGAGGTGCATGTCTACGGCGAGGTGGGCGGCAAGGCGACGCTGCTGGCCTGCACCGGTGAACACTCGGGTGGCGCCTACCAGTGGAATGCCGACGCGACCAGCTGGAAAGGCTCGGCCGCACTCCTCACCCAGCAGGACCTGGAGGGCTACCTGCGCCAGAACAGCAAGGGCGTGGTCCGGATCGTGGCGTGGGAGGATGACGACGAACCGTGCGTGACCCACATCGACGGCAATTTCCTCAACGACCTCGTCAAGATGATTGACAACCTCTACAAGGCGCTCACCGGCGCCAAGTCGAGCCCGGACTACATCAAGGGCGTCAAGGCGGCCTATGCCGCCTACGGCCTGGCCGAATCGACCCGGAACATCATCAAGGGCGCCGACGACCTGATCGGCGAGGCGATCGAGAAGTCGGTGGTGGGCTGGGCGCCGGGCACGGCCAACTTCGTGCTCAAGGGCGAGGGGGCGGTGACCACCGGCAGCATGGAGACACGCTGGGTGCCGTAAGAAAGCGACAGGCGACAGGCGACAGGCGACGGGCGACGAGCACACGCGAGTAGGGCCCGGACAGCAGAAAAGGCGCCAACCCACAGCGCCTGTCGCCTGTCGCTTGTCGCCTGTCGCGTTGTCGCGTCTACCGCTTCGCCCCGCAGGCCGTGCAGAACTGGTCGCCGTCGTCCATCGGAGCGCCACACTTGGCACACCCTTCCATGGTGGCGATGGCGGCCCGCTCGTAGCGGTCGCGGAGCATCTCGTAATCGTCGTCGGAGAGCTTCGCGGTGGCGCGATCGAACTCGATCTCCTTGAGCGCCAGCAACGCCCGGCCGCGGGCAGTCTCCTCGGGTTCGGGCGGCTCGATGATCGGTGCCACCTCGGGCGCCGGGGCGATCATCGGCTGGAGCACCATCCAGAGGATGGCCACCGCCACCAGCCCCGAGGCGATCGCTTCGAGCAGCATCAGGACTCGACGTCGTCGAGCGCGCGACGGAGCTTCTCGCGCTGATCGGCATCCGGTGCCGGCATTGTGTCGAGCCGCGCCTGCGTGCCGGCGCCGCCCTCCGCCATTGCCACTGCCTGGCGCCGGCGCGTCAGCCACGCCGCCAGCCCCAGCACGCCGGTGAGCATCACCAGTCCCGGCACCACGTAGCCGGCGATGTTGAACCCCTCGGCCGGCGGCGCCATCAGGATCTGCTCACCCTCCCGGGCGACGAAGACCTGGATGATCTCCTCCGGCGTCTTGCCACCCTGGTAGAGCTCGACCACTTCCTTGTGCATCGCCGGCGAGTAGGTGCAGGTGAAGTCGGTGGTCCGGCAGGTGTAGACATCGAGGGTGCAGCCGCAGGTGCAGCGCAGCCGCCGCTCGGTTGCCACGATCACCGGGTCGTTGTCGAGCGCAGTGAGCGAGTCGCGCGGCCGGCCGATGGTCCACGGCTCGCGGAGCGGATCGGCGGCGGCGGTGTCGGCGGTTGCCTGGGTCGGGTCCTGGCCCAGCAGGCGCGTCGCTCGCGACGCGCTCATGGCGGCGACGCCACCGACGGCGCGAACGATGAAGGCCCGTCGTGACGTCATCAGGCCGTCCCCGCCTCGGTGAGCGGCACGCTGTAGCCGGCCTGCTCCTGCGGCAGCCGGCGCTTGGTCCGGATCTGGGGACCGCCCGGCCACATCGCCAGGAGGCCACCGAGCACCAGCACGGCGCCACCGATCCAGAACCAGCTCACCAGCGGGTTGATGATGATCGAGAACTGGGCCCGCTCGGTGCCGTCGGGCGACCCGCTGTAGACCACGTAGAGGTCTTCCTGCAGGTTGCTCTTGAGCCCCACCTCGGTGCTCGGCTCGAAGGTCTTGTTGCCGAACGAGTCGACATACTGCCGCTTCTCGGTGACCACCGTGCCGATCGACTTGCCGTTGCGGGTCACCTGCAACGTCGCCGCCGACACCAACCGGTTGAGCTGCTGCAACTGCGAGGTGCCGAGATAGGTGAAGCCGACCTCGTGCCCGAACGGCGAGCGCATCGTCACCGTCTGGCCCGGCACCATCTCGATGCTGGTCTTCTCCTGGAACGCCAGCCCGGTGAACGCCACGAAGTAGAGCACGATCGCCACATGGACGATGTAGCCGCCGTAGCGACGACGATTGCGGGCCATCAGCCGGCCCAGCGCCGTGAGGGGGTTCTCCTCGTGCATCCGCATCCGGGCCCGCACGCCGCGGCCGAACTCCTGCACCACGGTGGCGAGCACGAACGCGGCGAGCGCGATGGTCATCAGCGGGAAACCGCGCAGCCCCATCGCCACCATCGTGGCGAGGGTCACCACGAACGCGGCCACGGGGGCGATGAACTGCCGCTGCAGGTTCCGCGCCGACGCCTTGCGCCACGCGATCAGCGGACCGACCCCGGTGAGGAAGAGGAGGAAGAGTCCCAGCGGCACGTTGACCCGATTGAAGAACGGCGGGCCGACGGTGATCTTGGTGCCCCGCACCGCCTCGGAGAGGATCGGGAAGAGCGTGCCCCAGAGCACGCTGAAGGCGATGCCGACCAGCGCGAGGTTGTTGAACAGGAACGCCGACTCGCGCGACACCATCGACTCGAGCTTCGCCTCGGGTTCCAGGTCGGGCCAGCGGGTATAGAGCAGCGTGAACGAGACGATCGCCGTGACGAGCAGGAAGCCGAGGAAGAAGTAGCCCACGCTCGACTGGGTGAACGAGTGCACCGACGCGATCACCCCGCTCCGGGTGATGAACGTGCCGAAGATGCTCAGCAGGTAGGTGCCGATGATCAGCCCCATGTTCCAGCGCTTGAGCATCCCCCGTTTTTCCTGGATCATCACCGAGTGGAGGAACGCGGTGAGCGTGAGCCACGGATGGAACGACGCGTTCTCGACCGGGTCCCAGCCCCACACACCACCCCAGCCGAGCTCGAGGTAGGCCCACCACATCCCGATGGTGATCCCCACCGACAGGAAGAGCCAGCTCGTCAGGGCCCACTTCCGCATCGCGATGATCCACCCGGTGTCGAGCTTGCGCGCCAGCAGCGCGGCGATCCCGAACGCGAACGGCACCGTGAGCGAGATGTAGCCGAGGTAGAGCATCGGCGGGTGGATCACCATCCCCGGGTTCTGCAGCTGGGGATTGAGCCCCCGCCCGTCGGCCGGGGTGAAGCCGAGCCGCTCGAACGGGTTGGCGTGCTCACCGAAGAGCATCACCGAGATGAAGAAGACCGCCACCAGGTTGGTGATCCCCGCCACGTAGGGGAGCAGGTCCTTGTG
>CAWKBO010000005.1:0-145579 GCA_963847895.1 uncultured Gemmatimonadales bacterium | reverse complement strand
TTGTATCTCCCCTCTGGAGGTAGCGCGGATGACGGGATCGTCGTAGGTATTGGGTCGGGGGACAGCTCGTTCATCCTGTGGTGTCCACACCGTCGCTCAGCGTGGGCGTCCCCCGATCCTGCTCGCCGTGAGCCCGCACAGTTGCCTGGGGTCCGACCCCGCATCGCGCAAGGATGGGCCATCGCGAGGACCTCGACGCCGGAGTCCTGGGATGACCTGCTATCATCGGGCTGGACGTGAGCAAGGCCGTGATCGACGCCGTGGTGCGGCCGACCGGTGAAGTGACGCAATTCTCCAATGACGAGTCCGGCCACGCGGCCCTGGTGGCGTGGGCCACGCCCCTCGCTCCCGCCGCGCTGGTGCTGGAGGCCGACCGGCGGCTATGAGCGGGCCGCCACCGTCGCCCTGACCGCCGCGGGGTTGCCGGCGGTGGTGGTCAATGCCCGGCAGATCCGGGACTTCGCGCGGAGCACCGGCCAGCTGGCCAAGACCGACCGCCTCGATGCCGCGGTGCTGGCGCTCTTCGCCGAGCGGGTGCAGCCGGCCCTGCGCCCGCTCGCCGATGGCGCGACGACCGAGTTGGCCGACTTGGTGACCCGCCGCCGTCAGCTGCAGGACATGCTGACCCAGGAGAAGAATCGACTGGGGCTGGCGCGCGCCCGGGTGCGCCGGGACGTGCAGGCGCACATCCGGTGGCTGGAGAAGCGGGTCAAGGAGACCGACGACGACCTGCGGCAGGCGATCGAGGCGAGTCCGGTGTGGCGGGTGAAGGAGGACCTGCTGCGCAGCGTGCCGGGGATCGGCCCGGTGGTGGCGCGCACGCTGCTGGCGCTGTTGCCGGAGCTGGGCCAGCTCGACCGCAAGCAGATCGCGGCGCTGGTGGGCGTGGCCCCGCTGGCCCGGGACAGCGGGCAGTGGCGGGGACGCCGGGTGATCTGGGGCGGGCGCGCGACGGTGCGGCGGGTGCTGTACATGGCGGCGCTGGTCGCGAGCCGCCGCAATCCCGTGCTCCGGGCGTTCTACACCCGGCTGTGCGACGCCGGCAAGCCGGCGAAGGTCGCGCTGGTGGCGTGCATGCGAAAGCTGCTCACGATCCTCAACGCGATGCTCGCCACGGGCACCCCGTGGCAGCCCGCCACGGCTTGACAACCAAGACAGTTGCTGAGCGGCAGCAGCCCGCAGGGCTGCGGAGTCGAAGGATGACAATTCCCTGCCCCCCTTCAGCGGGCGTCCTGGCCGCGCAGCCGCACCAACCGCTCGCGAATCCACCCTCCCAGCTCCGTCTTCTTGGCCCAAGCTTGCCGCCAAGTTGCCAGGCAAGATCAGGGGGTCGCGGGGAAGACGAAGAGGGCGATCCTTGGACACCTTTTGGGCCTCGGAACGTAGGTGTATTTCCAGACGAGTCCCTATGGGCCACTCGGCGATCGGAGGAGCATGTTCAAGCGTCGAATCAAGGCAATCCTGGTCCACGCTCTTCTTTGGGCCGGGGCCTGGGTGATCGCCGGAACCGTATTCGAGTTCGTGCAGGCCACGCACGGACTGGTCGGTCATCACCTGCTGGAACTGGTTCGACTGATTCCCGGCATGATGACGTATTGGGCCGCGGTCGGCTTCGCGAGCGGCGTGCTCGTGGCGGGCGTGGTCGCGATCGCGGAGCGGAACCGTGAGATCGACCGCATCCCCCTCATCAGGATGGCGCTCTGGGGCGCCATCCCGGGAGCACTGCTTCCCCTCTTGTGGCACGTTCATCTGGCATTCCGTGGCCACTTTCTGGTCCGCTTCCTCACCGGCAACCTCGAGATGGCAATCATCCTCGGCTGTGTCGGGGCCGGGCTCGCCGCGGGGGAGCTACGGCTGGCACGCCCGCTCCCACCATCCGGCGCATCGCTTCTGGAGCTTGGCAGGTCGGCGGAGCCCGGCGAAAGACTGGTCACGAGGACACGAACCAGGTGAGTGTGAGGTTTCGATAGCCAATCAGCGCTCCGCCGCCTGAGGGAGGGGGAGAGGGTCAGCTGGTTGAGCGGGAACCACCGGTGGGGGTGGACCGGCGTGGGTCCCCAGGCTCGTCGGGGCCGGGAACCAGAAGTGACCCTAGTGGCGCTTGCGCGATTCAGGTGCAACCACTAGAGTATCCGTCGGATTCGGAGGTTCTGAATCCAAAGACGGATCCCGGTTTTCAGGCACCCCCCTTGCCTAGAGCCATCGGAATGTCCGCTGAATGTGCACCGGCATATCGCCGTCAAGGTGAGACTTTTCATTGCGCCAAGGCCGGCCGGCCGGCGCGTTCCCCCCACAGCGTGTCGTCGTCTCTTCATGACAATTGTTGCCTTGTAGCCCTTTCGAGCCAATCGGAAGGGAAATCTGGCCTTCGTCATCACCCCATCCCGTGTCGGGCCAGCTCCCTGTCGAATGGGAAGGGCATGGCGGCTTCCGAGACGGAAGCCTTCCGTTGGACTATCCACCAATGGATGGCGGCCGGCGCCGAGGTGATCACACTGCCTCGGTCTCCTCACGTGGGTCCCATCCGTTTACAGGTGGGGGGAGTAGGAGTCGCTCTAGGGCGACCCACGCCGTCAGACGGGGTGATGCAAGGTTCGGCTCACTGCGGTTTCCACAGCGACCCCGCTAAGACAGGGCGCGTCAGTGGGCAGTCGGCCTGTCACAGAATGCGATCCGTCAACAACGACCCGGACCGGTCGTGTCAATGTGCAATGCCGCTGACAGCCAAGGATCTGAGGTCGAGAAGGTCGCCTCAATCCCTGACCCCAGGCCACTCGCCCCAACGGGGCACCTGAAATGCCGCTGGTGTGCTTGCCACCACTTAGTCAGCAGTTTGTCGGGCTGATGCGGGGGGTCCCTCGCGCACTGGGAACGATTCTGATCGTCATGAATGCCGACAAAGAAATCGCTCTGATCCCAGAAGCTCGCAAGTATCACCTTGAGACGCCGTGGTGCCCGGTTGTCGCGTCATGCGAGGCCCTTCTTCCAGCAGACCTCGTATCACTCGCAGTACCTGGGACGGCTCAGATAGCGCTGCCAGGCGACGCCGGCCCGCTAACACCTGCAGCGACCCGTGCTGCGGTACGGACGCGTCCTGTCCCAGATTCCACAGATCTTGCGGCGTACATCTTGTTGCGCACGTCGACACGTTTGGCCGGCCTCTTCATGGATTGTGTTTGCAGTCACAACGATGCGACGAGATACCGTCGCCCACTCAGGCAGCTCGGGAATTGGTCTCCAAGGGACGTCGTAATGTCGATGCAACCGTAAAGCTGCTCGCGCACGCGGCACGCCAGTCATGGACAGAGCAGGCCGCTGCCAATTCTGCCGGAATCGACGTCAAGACTCTGTCTAGTCGTTGTCGATGGCTCTTTGGGTACTCCTGGCCTGAGCTCCGCGGGCTGGGTGCATGGGAGGCGGCGCTTGAAGCCAGCCTGCGGCGCGGGATCCTCGATGGAGATCGAGGCAGCGCCCTACAGGGCGGGAACGAACACTAGTCGCTCGGTGGCGGGATGGTGCAGGGACCGACGAAAACTGAGATTCCCATTGTGTGCGGGAATAGTCTCCGTTGTCCGCCCGATTCTCGCCGGGGTGTTCAGGCGGGATGGGTTCGCTGCCCAACCTATTCGACCTACAGAGCGGTGCATGGCTGGGGTATGACCGTAGCAAGTCAGGCCCAGGGAAACCTTCAGGAGAGTCACCGTGAGTACTTCTGACGCGTGGGGAAAGGTCTTTACTGGCATCTTGAGCCTCTGCTGCGTGACGGTCACAATCCTGTCCGTCAAGCAACGATTCTTCCGTCCGACAGCACCCCTCCCCGCCCGGCCGGTGGAATCGGCGCAGGGTCGCCCAATCCCCTCGGGGGAGCAGGTCTCCTTCGTGGGTCCTCGGATTGGAGGGGAGAACGCTCCCCTTCACATCGTCGAGTTTGCCGATTTTGAGTGCCCCTTTTGCGCGGTGTCGTCAGGCGAACTTGAGGACCTGTTGAAGCAGTACCCAGGGAGGGTGACGATCACGTACAAGCACCTCCTCATTCCAGGGCATGTCCACAGCCGTACCGCGGCGCTCGCCGCGGAGTGCGCTGCGGAACAAGGAGCCTTCGAGGCGTTCTATCATCAGGTCTTCAACAACCGAAACAAGCTGGGCAGCCGCACGTGGGCAAAGCTTGCCAAGGCAGCGAACGTCCGAGATCTGGTCAGCTTCGATGAGTGTGTGGCGTCGGAGCGATATGCTGGGCGCATCGTCGAGGATTCGATCATCGCGGCGAGACTCGGAATCAGTGCGACGCCAACCTGGATCGTCGGAGACTCACTCTTTGGCGGAGCGCCATCGATGCAACAGCTCGAAGAGTGGGTGAAGCGTTCGGGCGAGTAGGGTGCTCCACGACAGACATATCGAGAGGTCCTCATGATTGCACGAACAAGGCTCAACACGATCCTCGGCGTGGTGACGCTTTTCGGCGCCACCCCACTACTGGCGAGGACGGACGGCAATGACGAAGGCTGTCTGTCGCAATGTGATTCAGGCGCAGTCTGCTGCTCCACCGCGGGGACCCACGTGTGCTGCAGTTACGTGGTGTACTATTGCTGCCACAGCAATTCATCGTCATGCTGGGCGGACCTTTGTTAGGACGAGAGGCCAGTGTGGCGGCCTGAGTTGCGCTGGCGGTGGGTACCTGCCGTGCAATGTTCGGTTGCGAAGGTCATGCGGTCATCTGAGAATGCTGTGTCGACGGTGACGTGACTCGATGCCATTTTCGCTTGGTAACATCAACAAGGAGGACATTATGAAGACCAAGACGGCGTTCAACGTGGCACTGGCTCTGGTTACGATGGTCGGAGCTCTCCCGCTCATGGCCCAGACGGACAGTGAGGGCGATTCCGGTTGTATCTCGCAATGTGACCAAGGTGCCTTCTGCTGCTCCGCCCACGGCACCGAGGTGTGTTGCAGCTACAATTTGCATCAGTGCTGCCACTCAAATACCACGCAGTGCTACACGGCAGTCTGTTAGGCTTCGAACTGACGGCGCCCCAGGGGGGGCGCAGTATCGGCTGCGACGTTGCATGACTCCAGGAGGGCATTATGAGGGCAGGGTTGGCGTTCAACCTCGCGATTGCGCTGGCCACCATTGCCGGTGCGATTCCCTTGATGGCGCAAACCGACAGTGTCGACGAAGGCGATTGCAAGAACCGCTGCGATCCAGATGTCGTGTGTTGCTCAACGGTGGGCTTTGAGTTGTGCTGTAGCTACAACGTCCATCAGTGCTGCCACACGAATGTCACTACCTGCTATACCTCCTCGTGCTAGGAGCGGGTCGCGCGTGAGCCCCTGCTGACGCAGCCTTCTTCGGGGGCTGTGAGTCGGGAGTCAGGTGGCCACTCGAAATTGGAGCTCCCCAAGGGCGTGTGGGTCTGGGTGATCTGGGTCTACTCGCGGCGCCATGACGACTTCAGGACACCTTAGGTGTTTGTCGTCATGGCAGCTGCGGATCCACGGCGAGCCGGGAGAGGTAGGAGCAGTAAGTAGTGGTTGAGGCGATCGAACCATCCAAGACCCGCAACAGGGGTATCCGGTATGTTTCAGCGGATGCAGTTTCCCGTGGCGAGTGCAGCCGTGCTTGGTGCCGGCATGCTGCTACTCACGCCGCTTTCCCTGGTTGGCCAAGATTCCTCCGTGCCAGGGCGGATTAGCCTGAAGCCAGCCAACGGCGGCCTTGCCGAGGAGTTCACCAGTATCGATTTCGTGCGTGAGCTTGTCGACGGCCGGGTGGTAATAGCGGACCGGAGCGAGCGCCGCCTTGTGGTCGCTGACTTCCAAACGGGATCGATCAAGACCGTTGCAAGGGCGGGAAGCGGGCCTGGAGAGATCCGGAGAGTCAGCGGAATTTTTCCAGTTGGGGCAGATTCCACTTTGGTGGTCGACGGTGGCAATCGCCGCTGGCTGCTACTGAAGGGTGCCGGGGTTGTGGCGACACTCCCACCCGACGAAGCCGCTACATCAGCCGCACGGGGCGGGGAAGTCGGCGCTGATGGCGCTGGGCGAATGCTGGCGCAGCTGAACGCCGGTCGGATCGCAGGGGATGCGCGAGGACGCCTCGATTCTCCGTATGTCGCTCTCGTGAGCCGGGCAACTGGAATCGCCGACACCATAGGGCGGATCCGCCCCGCCCTCCGCCTGCAAGTCGGAGGCACCACGGGTCCCGATGGCCGGCAACTCAGCGGCAGTTACACATTTCCCCCGTTTACGGGCTTCGAGCAAGCAACACTATTCCCCGATGGGTGGGTAGCCATCGCACGACTTGATCCCTACCGCGTAGATTGGAGAGCCCCGAATGGACAGTGGCTGCGAGGTAGCCCTATCCCGATCGAGACCATTCAGGTTGACGGGCGTGAGAAGCGAGCATACCTAGCACGTATGTGGAATCCACCCGCAACGCCGCCAGACCCCAGCACCATCAGTGATTGGCCCACCACAGTGCCTGCGTTCGAAGCACTCCGAGGCTCGGTTGTCCTGAACACGCCTGGTGGAGAGCTCTTGATCGCTCGGACACCGACGGCACGGCAACCCGGGAGACACTATGATGTCATCGCGCGGAGTGGGAATCGGACTGCGCAGCTGTTGTTGCCCGAGGGTGAACGGGTAGTCGGATTTGGGTCGGGAACAGTCTATGTCGCGGTCACCGATGACGACGGGATCCAGCGTCTGCAGCGACATCCTTGGCCATAGAATCTCGACCCTTACGGAATGTAGTCTTGCTGGGATGTATGGCCGAGTCGGGGAGACGCCTCCAAATGGTGTCCCAGCGAGCCACGGGAGCCTCGGCCGCGACGCCGTCTCGTTGATCCAGGAATCCGCCCAGGGCGAGCTCTGCCTTTCCCAGCTCGGTGGCGTGGTGATATTACGGGGCGCTACCGCTCGAGCCTTACCACCCGCTCGCGAATCCACTCTGCCAGCTCTGTCTCCTCCAGCGATCCAGCCGCGAGCGCGACCATCACCTGCACCACTTCCGTCTCGGTGGCGTCGAGATCCTTGCCGTTGAGCCCCAGGAACACGACAATCGTCAGGAAGGCGATGCGCTTGTTGCCGTCATTGAAGGGATGGGCGGTCGCGAGCCCGAAAGGGTAGGCTGCGGCCAGAGCGGCGAGGTCGGTATCGGCGTCGTAGCTGTGCTTCTGGCGAGGCCGGGCGAGTGCCGCCTCGAGGGCTCCGTCGTCGCGGAGCCTGGGCGGGCCGCCATGCTCGCGCAGCTGGTCGAGATGCACCGCCTCGACCACCAGGCGCGGCACCCAGCGCGGCTCGCGCACCGGCTACTTGGCGAGCTCGCGGAGGGCGTTCCGGAACTTGCCGGCGGCCCGGGCGGCGAGGGCAAGGCCGGCCTCCACATCGGGGTCATAGGGACTGAGCAGGATTCCCCGCTCGGTCTCCACCGCCAGCACCCGGTCGCCAACGCCGAGATGCAGTCGCTGGGCCATGTCCTTGGGGAGGGTCGCCCCGATCGAGCCGCCGACCTGCCTGAGGGTGATTTCACGGACCATTGGGCCTCTCCCGCTTGTGATCTGCCATGATCGTAATACAATTGTGCTACTTCGGCAGCGCGCCACCATATCCCTCGGCACCACCTCCGGAGCCCCCATGCGCCCCCTCCGCTATGCCATCAACGTGACCCTCGACGGCCGGGTTGACCACACGGCGGTAATCCCCGAGCCGGAGATGCACGCTCACGCCGAGCTGGTGCGCGGCGACCTGGGCGAGTTCGTGCGCGAGCTCAAGACGCGGCCTGGCAGGGGGATCGCCGTGGGCGGCGTGACGATGCCGCTGGCGCTGGTGGAGCTGGGGCTGATCGACGAGTACGAGTTCATCGTCCATCCCCGCATCGTTGGCGGTGGACGGAGCCTCTTCGCGGGGTTGTCCAAGCCGCTCGACCTCAAGCCGATCGGCCGGCAGGAATTGCAAGTCGGGCGCGATGGGTGTTCCAGCGTTACCGGCCCCGCGCGTAGCTGCCAAGGACGCTGATTCAACAGAACGTGGAGCAGAAGTCGACGGCAGAAGCGTCTCGATCCGGATCTACACCACGAGCTTCGCCAGCGTCTATCCGCACTACGTCGCCAAGGCGGAGAAGAAGGGGCGCACGAAGGCGGAGGTCGACGAGATCATCCGCTGGCTGACCGGCTACACGCCAGGAGGAGCTGGACGCGCAGCTCGACGCGAAGACCGACTTCGAGACCTTCTTCGCGCAGGCGCCCGAGCTGAACCCGTCGCGCGAGCTGATCACGGGCGTGGTCTGCGGCGTGCGGGTCGAGGAGGTCGAGGAGCCGCTGATGCGGGAGATCCGCTACCTGGACAAGCTGATCGACGAGCTGGCCAAGGGCAAGGCGATGGAGAAGATCCTCCGCGATTGAGCCCGGTACCGTCGCCTCGTCAGGGCGACTCCATCCGTGCCGTAAACGCGTGGTCGGAAGGGGTGACGGTCGCTGCCGTATCCCGCCCCGCTATGCGGAACGCTGGTTACCAGCTTCTCGCGGCCCCCGCGCAGCTTCTCGGGGGTAACGACGTTCCGCCCCTTCGCTTCGCTCAGGGTGACAAATCCCTGGCCCCGCTTCAGCGGGCGTCATTGCCGAGCAGCGGCTCCTGTCCCGAGCGGAGCGAGGGATCAGCCGCTGGCCCTCCACACACCAGAGCCAGTCACCTCGAGACTGAGCCCAGCGATGTGGAGGGGGCGAATCCCACCGCTGCCACGTTCCGCCCCCTCGGTCCCCCTCACTGCGCTCGGGGTCCCTCAGGGTGACAGGTCACGGTATCATCTCTTCCCCCTTGCCAGCAGACGCAATCGAACCCAACATCACCTGTCGCCTGTCGCCTGTCGCCTGTCGCCTGTCGCCTGTCGCCATCCCGGAGCCCCATGCCACCCCCTCCGCTATTCCATCAACGTCACCCTCGACGGCCGGGTCGATCACACGGCAGTCATCCCCGAGCCGGAGATGCACCACGCACGCCGAGCGGGGCGTCGCCGCGGCCGACGGCCTGCTGATGGGCCGCGGTCACCTACCAGCTGATGGAAGACGGCTGGCGCGAGGTCGCCGAGACGGGGGTGCGGCCCGACTGGATGGAGGATGGATGGTGCCGTTCGCGCACACCATTCATGCGATCCCGCAAGTACGTGGTCTCCGAGCACCCTCGAAGCCGTCGACTGGAACAACGCCGAGCTGGTGCGCGGCGACCTGGGCGACTTCGTGCGCGAGCTCAAGGCGCGGCCGGGCAGGGGGATCGCCGTGGGCGGCGTGACGATGCCGCTGGCGCTGGTGGAGCTGGGGCTGATCGACGAGTACGAGTTCATCATCCATCCCCGGATCGTGGGCGGTGGACGGAGCCTCTTCGCGGGGTTGTCCAGGCCGCTCGACCTGGAGCTCATCGACCGCAAGGAATTCAAGTCGGGGGCGGTGGTGCTGCAGTACCGGCCCCGCGCGTAGCCGCCAATGATGCGATCCACCAGAAGGGAGCAGGGTTGATGGCAGGTCACCGGATCTACACCACGAGTGTCGCCAGCGTCTATCCGCACTACATCACCAAGGCGGAGAAGAAGGGGCGCACCAAGGACGAGGTCGACACCATCTTCCGGTGGCTCACCGGCTACAGCCAGCAGCAACTGGACACGCACCTCGAGAAGCGGACCGACTTCGAGACGTTCTTCGCCCAGGCGCCCCGGCATGAACCCGTCGCGGACGCTGATCACCGGGGTGGTCTGCGGCGTGCGGGTCGAGGAGGTGGAGGAGCCGCTGATGCGCGAGATCCGCTATCCTCGACAAGCTGATCGACGAGCTGGCCAAGGGGAAGAAGATGGAGAAGATCCTCCGCGGGTGAGCCCGGTACCGTTGCCTCGTCAGGGCGAGGCCGCCCGGCCCTTGAGCGTGTGATCAGAAGAGATGAGGGTCGATGCAGGATCCCGCCCCGCTATGCGGAACGCCGGTTACCAGCTTCTCGCGGCCCCCGCGCAGCTTCTCGGGGTAACGACTGGTGGCGCGTGTCGGATGTGATTACCATGTAATTACATCGGGAGGATGCATGCGGACCACGGCTCGGCTGGTGCAGATCGGGAATTCGCGCGGGGTGCGGATCCCCAAGCCGCTCATCGAGGAGGCGGGATTGACCGACGAGGTCGAGCTCGAGGTGCAGGGTGGCACCATCGTGGTCCGGCCGCTCGAGGGGACTCGCGCCGGCTGGGCCGAGGCGGCGGCCAGGCTGGCCGCCGAGGGCGAGGGACTCCTCGACGCGGAGACGCCGACCCGGTTCGATGGCGAGGAGTGGACATGGTAGCGTCACGGGTGGCACGGGGCGAGATCTACCTGGTGAGTCTCGCACCGACACTGGGCCGGGAGATCCGGAAGACCCGCCCCTGTCTTGTGGTTTCCCCCGACGAGCTCAATGCCCACCTGCAGACCTTCATCGTGGCGCCGCTCACCACCGGCTCGCATCCCTATCCCTTTCGCATTCCGTGCCGCGTGGCCGGCAAGTCGGGACACATCGTCCTCGACCAGCTTCGCACCATCGATCGCGCCCGGCTGGTGCGTCGGGTTGCCAGGCTCTCCGCCCCGACGCTTGCCAAGGTGCTGACGGGGCTGCAGGAGATGTTCGCGGCGTAGCTAGCCTATTTCCGCGCGATTTGCCCGGCGATCCGCTCGGCGTCTCGACCCACGCCGTGGATCATCGCCGACGATAGCGCATGGAGAAAGTGGAGCCCGGTGAAGTAGAGGCCGGGCTGCGCTCGCGACCACGCCCGACCGATGCCGCAGGCTCGCGCTCGCCGTGCACGGGCAGGTCGATCCATGAGAAACCGGGGTGGAATCCGGTGCACCAGATCACGTTGTTGACGTCGAGGACGCGACCGTCGGCGAGCAGCGGTCGTTCGCCGTCCACGCCCGCGCACCTTCGGTACGCAGGTCACGCCCAGGGCCTTGAGGTCGCCACGCCGCACCCGGATGAGCGGTCCCGCCTGGCTGGTGATCTTCGGGCGCGCGCGACGGCCGATTGGCGTGCGCACAGTCAGGACCACGGTGGAACAGGACGCGTAGCACGCAGCCGGCCCAGCGTGACCTGGTTGAGCGGCTTCTCGATCCGGAAGGGAAGCTGCCCGACATCGCGTCCGGCCAGCCACACCCTGGTGCTTCAGGCCGATTCGCGGGCAATCTCCGCCCCCGAGTTGCCCGCACCCACGATCAGGACGGGACCCGGGCGGAGCTGTGCCGGGTTGCGATAGTCGCGCCAGTGGATCTGCCGGATGTCCGGGTCGAGCTGCTCGGCGAACGACGGGATCGACGGTTCCTGGTAATTCGACATCGCGACCACCACGTTGCTCGACTCCAGTGGCCCCGTCGCGGTGTCGATGCGGAATCGACCGTTGGGTCGGCTGAGCCGACGCACCCGGACGTTGGTACGGATGGGCAGCTCGAAGTGGCGGGCGTAGCGCTCCAGGTAGTCCGCGAACGCATCCTCGGCAGGGAACGTCTGCGGGGGCGCTGGAAATTGCATTCCCGGCAGCGCGGAGAAGCGGGCCGGCGTGAAGAGGCGCAGCGAATCCCAGCGCTTGCGCCAGGCATCCCCGACCCGCTCGCGGCCCTCGAGGATGACGAACTCCTCTCCGCGGCGTGCCAGGTGGTACCGGTGGCGAGGCCGGCCTGGCCACCGCCGATGACCACGGTGGGGACGTAATCGATGTTCTGGTCGTGTGGCATGGTGCTCTCCTGCACAGGTCGATGCCGTATGGTATGGCTCGCCCGTCGTGGCCGCATCGGGTGAATGATGCAGGACGGTGGCAACGGCGCATGGGTAGAACTGTGCAGGGCGACTAGACCACCCGGTGCTCGTAGGCCCAGGCCGTCGCGGCCGCGCGAGATTCGAGGCCCAGTTTCATGAAGATGTTGCTGAGGTGGCGGGCCACGGTCTTTTCGCTGATGCCGAGCGCCTCGGCGATGGCGCGGTTGGTGCCTCCGGCCGCGACCTCGCGCAGCACCTCGATCTCCCGCGGGGTGAGACCGCCTGGGTTGCCTGGTTCGCCGCCGAGCCGCCGGAGGTCGGGCTCGGCGCCCAGCACCTCGAAGGTCTGGCGCGCGGCGTCACGCTCCAGTTCGGCGGTGTCGTGGTCGCCGAGCCCCTCGCACGCGGTGGCGATCAGCACCCGCACCTGGGCCAGCGCGTGCGGGGCCTCGAGGGCCTGCCAGAGGGCGAGGCCCTCCCGCAGGATCACCGCCGCCTCGCGCGGCTGCTCCGCGCCAGCAACACGGCACCCTCAGCCCGCGCCGCGATCGCCTCGAGCCATCGGCTGTGGTACTGTCGTGCCGTCTCGGAGAGTTCCGCCGCCGCGGCTTCGGCGGCATCCACGTCGCCACAGGCCAGTGTCACCTCCACCCATGCAGAGAGGAGACGCACGCGACCCGGCCGGCCCTGGGTTTCGTCGAGCATCTCGCGGAGCGCGGCGTGGGCGTCGCGGGCGCGACCCTGTGCCAGTCGCAGCAGGGCGAGTCCGGGCTGCGGCCGGCGACCATGGTGGTTGGCGAGGCGGTAGGCACGCTCTGCCTCCTTGGCACGACCCCTGAGCCGCAGCATCTCTCCCTCCTGATACCACGCGGCTCCGGCATCGGGCTCGTCGGGAGGATCGGTGAGCCGCGCGCGCGCCGACTCGGCCTCCTGCTGGGCGCGGTCCCATTCGCCGTGGAGCTGCATCAGTTCCGACCGGCGCACCATGCACTGGCCGCGATAGGCCACCAGGTCGGGCTGCGCCTCGCACCATCGGGTCAGGGCCGCGGTCCATTCCTGGGCGCGTCGCAGGTCGAAGCGGTTGCAGCACGCAGAGATCACGCTGCAGTAGACCGTGCCGGCGATGATGGGAGAGAGCTCGCCGGATGTCACGTCAACCATCACTTCATCGAGCAGCGCGGTGCCGTCGTCGACCTGGCCGGCGTCGAGCATGGCCCGCCCCATGCCGTGCCGAGCGAGCGTGATGAGGTTGCGATCGCCGAATCGCGTCCCGATGCTGACCGCCTCGGCAAACACGGTCGCCGCGGCGGTCGGGTCGCCCTCGCTACCCAGCCGGACCGCCTCGGGGAGGAGGAGGAGGCCCGCGCTCGACGCAGTCGGCGCCGGCCTCGTCGAGCAGGCGCCGGCCCCGGGCGATCCAGCCGGCGGCCGGGGCGTGGCCGCCCTGGTGGATCAGGTAGAAGGCGATCCAGAACGCGATCCGCGCCGCAGCACGACCGGGTCGTCATCGGCAGTGGCCGCCGGGAAGGCCCGGGTCAGGAGGCTGATGGCGTCCGCGTCGCGCCCGGCCAGGTAGGCCTCGTGCGCGGCCTGTTCAAGGTCAGGAGGTCGAGCCGACATCGTCCGGGGAAAGTGGGCCCCGGTTGGTGCGGTCACAAGGCTGCGCGACCCACCGCGTGGTGCTCGAGCCGCCTGCCCTGGCGCGGTCCCCCTCTACGTGTGCCTTGAGCAGCGCCGCCTCCCGAGTGATGTACTCCATGGTGAGCGTTCCGAAGAGGCGTCGCGGCAGGAAGGCCAGCGGCCCGGAGAACTCGACGCGAAGCGTCACGCTGGTCGACCCGTCGGGCCTCAGCCTGAGCAGATGGTCGGCCAACGCCCGCACCCCGGGTGAGCGTGACTCCCAGGCGAAGGAAAGCCCGGGCTCGACCCGGACCACCGTCCAGGTGGCGGGCGGGAGCCTGGGCTGGGTGACGCGGTAGCGGGCGCCGAGCGCCAGCTCGCCTCCGTCGAGTGGCTGCACCGAGGTCATCGTCGAGAGCCACTCCGGCCAACGCACGACGTCGGCCAACAGCGCCCAGACCCGATCGGGTGGCGCAACGACGACCGTGGTCGCCTCAAGGGATTTCTGCATGTCGGTCGTGCTCCTGTTGGACGTGACGACCCGCTCCCCCCGGAGGGGGGCGGCGTGGATCCCACCCAGATGGATTGCGGAGAATCGGCTGCCGGCACGCCACCGGGCCCCAGGTTGCCAATCCCGAGCCCCGACCAGTAGACTTTCCTTCGGCTGGAAGGGAGCCACCGGGTCCGCGGGAAGAGTCCAACTCACCTTCGTGCAGGCGTCTTGTCCCCCGTGCCGACGAGACCTTTGTGCTCCCTGTTTGCGGACCGCAGGCGATGCATGGAGGTCCCATGTCCCTCGCACTTCCCGCCCGCCCCTCCCTCGAGCACCTGCGCGGCCAGGCCAAGTCGCTCCTCGCCGACTTCAAGCGCGGCGACCGCACGGCCACCAAGGCATTCACCGACCACCTCCCCAACGCGCGCGACAAGGCGTTCAAGCTCGCCGACGCCCAGTCGGTGGTGGCCCGTCAGCACGGCTTCGCAAGCTGGAAGGCCCTCACGCGCCATGTGGAACTCCTCCGCAGTCTCGAGGGCACGTGGCAGTTCGAGTCGCTCGAGGTCGATGGTCAACCGATGCCGGCCGCCATGCTGGGGCACTCCAGGATGCTCTTCGATGGCGACCGCTTCCGGATGGAGTCACCCGAAGGGAACTACGACGGTCACTTCACCCTCGACACTGCGGCCCAGCCGATGCCGCTCGACATCGCCTTCGTCGAGGGACCCGAGGCCGGCAACTCGGCGTACGCCATCTGGCAGCTCGACGACGACGCGCTCACCATCTGCCTCGGGCTCGTTGGGTCCCCGCGTCCAGCGGCATTCGAGACCTCGCCCGGCAGCGGCCACGCCCTCGAGAAACTCCGTCGCGCGTCGACGGCGCGACCAGTGGGGGTAAAGGGTGGCACGCCACAGCCGCGACAGGAAGCCGCGCCGGCATCGGCCGCCGACACCACCGGCTTCGACCTCGCCGCGAGTCCGCTCCTCACCCGCCTCGAGGGCGAGTGGGCGGCGACCCGCCTGGTGGCCAAGGGCGAGGAGATGCGCAGCGACTGGCTGTCGTTCGGGTCACGCACGGCGAAGGGCAACGAGGTGAAGGTGATCTTCGGCGGCCAGGTGATGGTGCACGCCAGGGTGCGGATCGACGAGTCGGTGTCACCGATCGCGATCGACTACCTCCACCTCGCCGGCGCGCCGAAGGGGAAGGTGAGCCTCGGCATCATGGAGTGGGTCGGCGACGAGGCGTGCTTCCTGATGGCGGCGCCGGGCCAGTCGCGGCCGACCGATTTCAGCAAGCCGTCGGCGACCCAGACGCTGAGTCAGTGGCGGCGGAAGGGGTGAGCGCACGGGAAACTGCCGGAAGGACTCCGGGGCACATCACGATCCAACGCCGGCGTCAAGCTGCGGACGTCGGGTGCCGGGAGTCGCTACGGCACGTCCATCCGGCGGAGCCGTCGGATTGCCAGCAGGGCGAACGCGGTGAAGACCGCAATCACCACCAGGATCGCTGCCACTGGTGGCAGCAGATCCATGTCCGCGAAGCGGCGGCCGTCGATGGCGTGCATCACGCCGAGCGCATGGTAGCGGATCGACAGCATCCGCGCCCCCGACACGAAGCCGGCGAAGAATCCCTCCCATATCACGATGTACAGCAGTCCGACGCCGATTGCCTGAGTGGTATAGAGCCCGAGCCAGGTGAAGACGGCGGCATAGCACGCCACGCCGGCCAGTGCGCCGACGGTCACGGCCACCGTCGCGCGCAGGTCGGCGAGGAAGGCCACGTGAGCAGTGATCCCGGCGGCGATCACGATGAACGGCGCCGCCAGGGTGATCGCGGCGAGCAGCTTCGGCACCACGATCTGCCAGCGCGGGATCGGGGCGAGAGTCAAGTTGGCGAGGGTGCGGTCGTCGAGTTCATTGGCGAACGCCGAGGCCGCGATCGCCAGCACGACCAGCGGCAGGATCGATCCGGTGAGGAGGCCGCCGAGCACCACCGACTCGAACGACGCCACGGAGGTGGCGCTGTCGCTGCCGAGGATGAGGACGCTCACCAGGACCGGCAGCGCCGCCAGCGTAGCCATCACCGCGAGGCGCCACCGGCCGGCGAGCTGGCGTAGGGTGAGCAGGTAGACGTCGCGCATCAGCGTTCCACCAGGTAGCCGAAGACCGATTCGAGCGAGTCGTCGAGCGGCTCGACCCGGAGCAGTCGGATGCCGCCCTCTTGCGCCAGCCGCGGCAGCGCGAGCTGCAGCTCGAGCACGCTGCGCGACAGGATCACCAGCGCGCCGTCGGGGTCGAGGTGGACCGCGTCGACCGCATCGAGCAGGGTGACGGCCGACGCGAGCCGGCGCGGCGCATCGGAGAGCACCCGCACATGGTAGGGCCGCTGATTGAGCGCGGCCCGGATGGCGCGGAAGCCCCCGGTGGCCGCCAGCTTGCCATTGATCACCAGCGAGACGGTCTCGGCCAGCTCCTCCACTTCCTCGAGGATGTGCGACGAGAGGACAATGGTCCGCCCCTCGTCGGCGAGCGTCCGGAGCAGGCGCTGGAAGTGGACCCGCTGTCGGGGATCGGCCCCGTTGAGCGGTTCATCGAGGATCAACACCTCGGGATCGTGGACCAGCGTGGCGGGAGTCGCATCGGCTGCCGCATGCCGCGGAGTAGGTCCCGAGCGAGCGGTGCTGGGCCTCCAGCCATGTCGACCTGCTCGATCGCCCGGGTCACCGCCGCCTCGTCGCGCGACGCCGCGGAGCCGGCCCATCATCCGCACGAACTCGCGACCCTTGAGCGAGGCGTACACCGTCTCGTGCTCCGACATCACGCCGAGCCGGCGGTAGAGCGGCGGATTGTCGCGCACCGGCTGGCCGAACACCGTGATGCTGCCCGACGAGGGGGCGGCGAGCCCGGTCATCATTCGGAGCAGGGTGGTCTTGCCGGCGCCATTGGGACCGAGCAGCCCGGTGATCCCGGGTCCGATGTCGAGCGAGACGTCGCTCACGGCCACCACCGGACCGAACCAGCGCGACACTTCGCGGAGGCGGATCACCGGCTCGCCGCTCACGAGGCGAGCTTCCGGTAGCGGCGATCAGCCAGAGCGCCGGCCACCAGCGGTCCAGCAGCGCCCACCACGCCACCAGGGTCGGGGCGCCGAACATCCGCGCCGGAGCGCCCTTGGTCAGCTGGCTCGCCTCGCCGAAGATCACGTCGTTCACGTGCACCGGGATGTTCGACGAGGTTGAACATCGAGATCCAGCCGACCGAGCGTGCCGCCGATCTCCTGGCGAGAGCCCCGCAGTGAACGGCGTGGTCACGGCGAACAACCCCACCAGGAAGATCGAGGCATAGGCGCGCCGCGTCGTGAACGAGGCGGTGAGCATCGCCAGCGTCACCGCATATGCCGCCATCGCGACCCCCGCCAGCGAGGAAGCGCGGAATGTCGACCCAGTGCGCGGCGACGTAGACGGCCGGATCGGCGGTCCCCGCCGGCCAGCCCGAGGAAGAGGATCAGCTGCGGCAGCCACAGCGCGCCGAGGGTGACCACCAGGAAGGCGGCCCAGCGCGACGCAGAGGTAGTCGGCCGCCGTGATGGGCCGGACCAGGTAGAGGTGGATCGTCCCTTCGCGCCGGTCGCGGCAGAGAAGCTCGGGCGCCACCACCGCGGCGAAGACGAACACCACGATCGAGGCGATGCCGTAGAAGTCGCCGTGCGAGGGAAGTCCCGCCTGTTGCGGCCGCGCCTGGGCCATTCATCCGGTCGATCGCCCCGGCGACCAATGCCATGATGGTGGCAATCGGACGACAGCACGAAGATGAAGAACCAGGGCAGGATCTTGGCCCGACCGCCGCGGCCCAGGCCGAGCGCGATCCGGATCCCGTCGGTGAAGACGGCGCGGCGGGAGCGGGCGCCGCCCCTCGCGCGGCCCGTCGTAGCGGTGATAGCCGATGTCGAAGACGGTGCCGCCGTGCACCCGCTCGTCCGGCACGCTCGCCCCGCTCGAAGAGTTCGGTGAGAGCGTGGCGTCGCGGTGCCATGCGGCGGAGCGGCGCCTCCGCCTCGACCAGGGCGTCGCGGACCTGCGTCGTGCACCCGCTCGTCGCTGCCCTCGATCGTCAGATCCCGCCGCCCTCGACCGTGGCGGCGATGCCGCGCCGCGCGAGCGCCGCGACGCAGCGGCCTCCAGGTTGGCATCGACCTCGAGGAAGAGCGGCTCCGTCTCCCGGCGTGAACTCGCTCCACTTCGCCCGGCATGCACCACCTGGCCGCCCCGGAGCACGATGATCCGGTCGCAGGTGCGCTCGACGTCGGCCATCAGGTGCGACGAGAGCAGCACGCTGATCCCGAACTCCCGCTGCGTCTTCCGGATCAGGGCCAGCATCTCTTCGCGGCCCACCGGATCGAGGCCGGCGGTCGGCTCGTCGAGGAAGACGAAGGCCGGGTCGTGCACCAGTGCCTGCGACAGCTTGACGCGCTGCTTCATCCCGGTCGAGTAGCCGCCGATCGGCCGGTAGCGCTCCTCGAACAGCCCGGTGTGGCGGAGCGTGTCGGCCGCCGCGGGTGCGCGCCGCCGTCGGCGGCAGTCCGCTCACCTCGGCCATGTGGGTCAGGAACTCGGCGGCGCTGACCTGCGCTGGGCAGGCGTCGTGCTCGGGCATGTAGCCGAGTCGGCCGCGCCCGGGCGGGCACGTCGGAGGCACGTCTCCGCCCAGCACCAGTGGCCCGTCCGGCGGTCGGGCCGCAGCAGTCCGAGGAAGATCTTGATCGCGGTGCTCTTGCCCGCGCCGTTCTCGCCGAGGATCCCGGTGATCCGCCGGCTCGATGCTGAACGAGATGTCGTCGAGTGCGATCGTCATTGCCGTAGCGCTTGACGAGGTGTTCGGCGACGAACTTCAGGACTCGTCCGGGGGACAGGCGGGACGATAGCCCATGCGGCAGGCCCGACGGGTCAGGATGGCGGCCTCGCCGGCCGACGCCGGCACACCCTCGCCGCGCTGGTACATGAGCCCCAGCCGGAAGCATGACTCGCCATGGTACTGGCTCTCGCAGGTGTCACGATAGAGGGTCGCGGCATGCTCCGCGTCCAACGCGACGCCGGTGCCGGTCTCGAGCGCGTTGGCCCAGGCAAAACAGCCAGCGTACCGCTCGTCGTTGCACGCCAGGGCGAACACCCTGGCAGCCCGGGCGGCGTCCTGCGCGATGCCATCGCCCTCGGCCAGCAGGTGACCAAGCGCGACACAGCCGATCGTGGTGGTGGAATCGCAGGCCTGGGCGAGCAGCATCGCGGCCCGGGCGGCGTCGCGCCCGGCGGTGGTATCTGCGGCAAGTCGGACCCCCAACTGGCCGCATCCCTCGCGAGCACCCCCGGCACAGGCGGTCTCGAAGAGGGCCGCGGCATGGACGGAATCGGCGTCGACCCCCCGGCCATCGAGGTAGAGCGACCCGAGCCGGGCACAGGCCGCGGCGATGCCACCGCCGCAGGCGGTGTCCAGCAGGGTCGCCGCCCGGGGCAGGTCGCGGAGGACGTAGCGGCCCTTTTCAAGCCTGGTACCAAAGGCATCGCACGCCGCCATGTCGCCTTGGGCACAGCGCTGCGCTCCGCCTTGGGATCCGATGCTCGGGATGGCAACCGGCGGCGAGGGAGAGGAGGGCGAAGAGCCCCAGGTGCGGTCGCATGGCGGTGCAGTACGGAACGGGGGCGCCGCAGTTTCAAAATGAAATGGGGCTACGTCCACAGCCGGAGTATCAACCCCAGAACCGGGGATCGGTGGCCCTTCGCGGTTTCCGGGCGCGGCGCCATCCAGTGATGCCGGCCCAGTAAGACGCCCGGCGGCCGCGACGGGGCCACCGATCCCTGGGTCAGGCACTTCTTCGACGGCCGCCAACCCTACGGCTTGAGCGCGGCCCACTCCACCAGGTTGAGGATCGTGCCGATCTCCTCGGCCTTCTCGGGCACGTACCTGAAGCAGCGCGGGCCCGCCGCCGAATCGGGCTCGATCCGGTCGAACCGCTCCGGCTTGCTCATCACCTCGTAGACGGTGGGTGAGAAGGTGCTTCGAATGCACCACGCCACCTGATACGGCTTCTGGAAGCTCACCAGCTTGATCTCGCCCGCCCTGGCCCGCCGCACCGCCCGCTCCGCCGCCGCGTGGATCCGGCCGTGCACCCGGGCCAACGGCTGCATCGCGCCGCCCGATCCGCTCATCGCCATCTTGACCTCGACGATCTCGGCGGTGGGAAAGACCTTCCGCATTTCCGCAGCATAGGTGTCGTCGCCGGTGCCCATCCCGAACCGCACGCCGTATTCCGCGCCGATGAAGGCGGCGATCCCCGATTCGTTGAGCTGGCACGCCGTTGACCGTGAGTGGCCCGCCCAGCGCATAGCTGTGGGCGATGATCCCCGGCGTCCCGGCGTTGGGGTGGTTGCCGACCACCATGAGGAGATCGATCTTCGCGTTGATGCCGGTCTCCATCACGTTGGGCCGGGGCCAGCCGCGCAGCAGCATCGCGTCGGGGTCGACCTTGTCCACCAGCACGTTGCGGAAGTTGTTGGCGCCGTGTCCCTCCACCACGAAGAACTGGGTCGCCCCGCCAGCCCGCGCCCCGGCGATCGCGGCGTTGAGCTCGTCGGTGAGTTCCTGGCGCATCTTCTGGTGGTCGGGCGAGTAGCCGGTGCGGCCGTTCGACATCTCGCGGCCGTTGTTGACCACCCCTGCGAGCCCTTCCATGTCGGTGACGATCATCACCGCGAAGCCGCCCGGCTTCACCAGCGCCTCGAGCTTGTTGCGTGCCAGGTCGTACTCGGTGATGCCGAAGTAGGCGTACGGCGGCAGCGTGTCGGCATCGCCGAGTGGCGGTGCTTCCGCTGCCGTGCTGCTCGCGGCGCGCGACTGCGCCCCCACCGTGGCGATCGCCACGACCATCATCATCACCACGGCAATCGCCGACCTCATCCCGGCCCTCATGGCGTCACCGCCGGCTGGATCGCGTCGATCAGGTAGCCCAGCTCGCGGGCACTCTCGGTGGTGAAGCGGAACGATCTGCGGCCCGGTCTTCTCGAGCGTGAATCCCGGCAGCGCCGCGACCTGGTCGACCACCTCGTCGCTCATGCTCGGCTGCAGGGTGAACTCCACCCGGTATGGCCTGGCCATGGTGAATGGCTTGAACTCGCCGGCCTTCTCGCGGCGCACCGCCTCGGCGGCGCCGGCGGCGACCATCTGCCGCACCTTGGCCGGCGAATAGGTGATCCCGGCTATACGACCCACCGCGTACTTGGTGATCACCGGCACGAAGCCGTTGCCGAGCATCTGCTGCGTCTCGGCGATCGCGGCGTCATCGCCCGCCACCATCGACACCGACACGCCCATCTCGCCGGCGATCAGCGCGCTGACGGCCACTTCGTTGAGCGGAATGCCGTTCACGGAGAGCGCCGAGAAGCCGAAGGTGTGCGGCATGATGCCCTGGCTGCCGGCGCTGGCCACCGCGCCGTCGAACATCAGGGTGCCGAAGGTGCTGTCGATCCCGGAGATCATGAACAGCGGCCGGGGGAAGCCGCGCACGAGCACCGCGGCGCTGTCGAGCTCCCACGGCAGGATGTTGCCGAAGGCGTTGCCCGGGTGGGCGTCGCTCACCACGAACGACACCGCGCCGCCCTTCCGGGCGCCCTGCACCGCGGCGTTGGCCTCCTGGGTGAGCAGCCGGCGGAAGAGCGGGTCGTAGTCGGCGAACGATGCCGTGTTGGTCTGGGCCGGCGCGCCCCGCTCGGTGCCCGAGAGCACTTCCTTGGGATCGACCGCGGCGCCCATCCCGGCCATGTTCGAGACGATGTAGGCCCGGAACCCCGGCTCGTGGGGAATCCGCTTGGCCTGGAACGCCTCGAGGTTGGGATTGGGGCGCCCGAGCCCGCCACGGGCACCCTGGGCGGCGATTGCGGGTGTGAGCACGGCGGCAAGGGCGAACACCACGGCGGTGTGCCGCGAAGCGAAGGCGATCATCGGAAGATCCTGTCGGTGGGAGAGCCGGGTTGAGAGTGCGGTCCGGGGCCCAAGGGCGCAAGGGAGGTGACTTGCCGGTGGGGGATCCGGGGTCAGCCGGTTTTCCGGTTCGTGGGTATCACGCCCCGGTGTCCTGGGTACCAGTCCTCATCGTCGAACCCGGAGGGATCCATGAGCAAGCTCCTGCGCGGCGTGGCTGCAGGCTGGGGAGCCAAGAAGCTGGGGGGCGGTTGCATCTCGACCATCCTGATCTTCCTGCTGTTGTGGTGGCTGCTGGGAGGGCTCAAGATCTTCCGGTAGAATGGGGGGTGTGGCAGGTTGCCATCGACCGGCGACAATCGACCACCGACCCCCATCAGGCCCGAGGCACGCCATGCACCCCGACATCTCGAAGTACAACGCCGCCTTGGCCCCCGCCGACCGCGCCATCTGCGACCTGCTTGCCGCCGAAATCGACAAGCACCTGAAGCACGCCGAGAACAAGGTCTGGCACGCCCACCCGGTCTGGTTCCTCGACGGCAACCCGATCGTCGGCTACAGCAAGCTCAAGGGCGGCGTGCGGCTGATGTTCTGGAGCGGCCAGTCGTTCGATGAGCCGGGGCTCACCGAGCGGGGGGCCAAGTTCAAGGACGCCTCGATCACGTACACCGACGTCATCCAGATCGAGAAGAGTGACCTCAAGCGCTGGTGTGCCAAGGGGCGCGAGATCCAGTGGGACTACAAGAACATCGTCAAGCGGAAGGGGAAGCTGGTGCGACTGACGGGCACCCCGGCGTGACCACCTCGTCGGAAATCGCCCGGCTGCTCGATGACCTGTCCACCGGCAACCAGGCCGTGGTCGATTCGCTGCTGCCGCTGGTCTACGACGAGCTCCGCGCCATCGCCCATCGGCAGATGCAGCGCGAACGCCCCGATCACACCCTCGATACCACCGCCCTGGTGCACGAGGCGTACCTCAACCTCGTCAAGAACGAGCGGCTCGACTGGCAGGGCCGCGCCCATTTCCTCTCGATGGCGGCGATCGCGATGCGGCGCATCCTGGTCGACTACGCCCGGCGCCGCGCCCGCGACAAGCGCGGCGGCGGGCTGGCGATCGTCACCCTCGACGACGCGCAGCATCCCCACCAGAGCCGCCCCGAGGAGTTCCTCGAGCTCGACGAGGCGCTCACCCGGCTCGAGGCCACCAATCCCCGCTCGGCGAGCGTGGTGACCTACAAGTTCTTCGGCGGCCTCTCGCACGAGGAGATCGCCGAAGTGCTGGGGATCTCCGACCCCCACGGTCCAGCGCGATTGGCGCCTCGCCCGGCTCTGGCTCGCCCGCGAGATGAAGCACGAGATCGCCGAGTGATGATCAGCCGCGCAGCCTCGAACGACGCCTTCCAGGGCAACGGGGGAGCTTCGATGACGTCGCCGGACCAGAACGAACGGGATCGCGAGCGCTGGGAACGGGTCGAGGCGCTGTTCGACGCCGTCTGCGACCTGCCGGCGAGCCGAGCGCGCCGAGGCGCTCCGGCGGGCCACCGACGACCTGGCGCTCCGTGAGGAGGTGGCCTCGCTGCTGGCCCAGGAGGGGAGCGTCCCGCCGATCGTCGACAGCGTCGCCGTGCAGGCGCTGGGGCTTCCCGACGAGCTTTCGCGGGTGGGCAAGCGGGTGGGAGCCTACCGCCTGGTCCGCCGGCTCGGCGTCGGGCGGGATGGGCGAGGTGTACCTCGCCGAGCGCGCCGATGGCGAGGTGGAGCAACAGGCCGCCGTCAAGCTGGTGCGGCCGGGGCTGGCCACCGGAGCAGCTGGTGAGCCCGCTTCCGCGCCGAACGCCAGATCCTCGCGCGACTGGAGCACCCACACATCGCCCGCTTCCTCGATGGCGGCATCACCGAGGTGGAGCAGCCGTTCTTCGTGCTGGAGTTCGTCGACGGCCTGCCGATCGACGAATACGCCGACACGAACGCCTCTCGGTTGACGAGCGCCTCGCCCTCTTCCTCCAGGTGTGCGCGGCGGTCGGCCACGCGCACGGCCGGCTCAGTGGTGCACCGCGACCTGAAGCCGTCGAACATGCTGGTCACCCACGACGGCCAGGTGAAGCTGCTCGACTTCGGGATCGCCAAGGTGGTGCGCGAGGACGACGAGGAGACGCTGACCCGCCCCGGCGCCACGCTGATGAGCCCGGCCTACGCCAGCCCGGAACAGGTGCGCGGCGAGCCGGTCGGCACCGCCACCGACATCTACTCGCTCGGCGTGGTGCTCTACCAGCTGCTCACCGGCAAGCGCCCGTACACGGTCGTCGAGCGGCAATCCCGCCGAGGTGGTGCGGATCGTGACCGAGACCGAGCCGACCCGGCCGTCGCTCGCGATCGACGCCACAGACACACGGCGACCATCGCCGCCTTCGGCATCAGCTGGCCGGCGACCTCGATGTGATCGTGATGAAGGCGCTCCGCAAGGAACCGGAGCGGCGCTACGCCACGGTGCAGGAACTGGCCGACGACATCGCGCGGCACCGCGCCGGCCTGCCGATCCGCGCCCGGTCCGAATCGGCCACCTACCGCACCGGCCGGTTCCTGGCCCGCCACCGGGTGGCGGTGGCCAGCGCGGTGACGATGGTGGTGCTCGTCGTTTCGCTGGTGACCTACTACACGGTGCAGCTCCGGGGCGAACGCGATCGGGCCCGGACGCGCGGCACGACAGGCCGGCGAGGTGGCGACCTTCCTGCGCGGCTCTTCGAGGTCTCCGATCCCGGCGGCGAGCAAGGGCGAGACGGTGACGGCGCGTGCGCTGCTCGACGAGGGCGCCAAGCGGATCGAGACCCGGCTCGCCGGCGAGCCGGAGGTCCAGGCCGAGATGATGGACGTGATCGGCAATGTCTACGTGTCGCTCGGGCTGTATGCCGATGGTGAGCGGATGCTCGACGGGCGCGCTCGCCAGGCGGCGTCCCGCCGGGGTGCCGTCGGATTCCGCCATCGCCGTGGCGTTGATCGACCTCGGCCTGGCCCGGCAGTGGCAGGGCGAATACGCGCGGGCCGACAGCTCGCTGCGCGAGGCACTGGCGATCCGCCGCCGGATCTTCGGGCCCGACCATCCGGAGGTGCTCGGCGCGGAGCGTGCGGTGGCAGGCGTCATGGAGGCGACCGGCGCCTACGCGCCCGCCGAGTCGATCTTTCGCCAGGTGCTGGGGCGATATCGCGCCATCGCCGGGCGCGTCGCGGGAGGACATCGCGGCGACGCTCTACGACATCGGCTCGGTCGAGCACATGGATGGCCGGTTCGACAGCGCGGGAGCCCACTTCCGCGCGGCGATCGGCGAGCTGCAGGCCGACACCGGCTCGCACGAGCTGGCGATCGCCGACATCGAGAGCGACCTCGCGGTGCTGCTCAAGAACGAGCAGAAGTACGACTCGGCGGGGCCGCTCTACCGCGACGTGATCGACCTGCGGCGGCGCTACCTCGGCGAGGATCATTCGCAGTACGCCCAGGCGCTCAGCAACTACGGCGTCTTCATGCTGGCCACCGGCAACACGGCGGCGGCCGAATCGCTCGCGGTGCTGGCCCTCGACTCCTATCGCCGGTCGATCGGCGAGGCGCATCCCGAGTATGCCGCCGCCCTCAATTCGGTGGCCGTGAGCAAGCTCCGTCGGGGCGACTGTCCCGACGCGATCCCGCTCTTCCGCCAGGCGGCGGACACCTACGAGCAGGCGCTGGGCGAGGGCTACTGGGTACCGAGCGCGATCCGGATCAACCTCGGCCGGTGCCTCACCGCCACCAGACAGTACCCCGAGGCCGAACGAGTGCTGCTCACGTCCAACGCGAAGCTCTCGAAGATCTTCGGCGACACCGCGTCGACGGCCCGCGCGGCGCGCTCACGGCTGGTGGAGCTCTACGAGGCCTGGGGGAAGCCGGCGCCGGGCGGCGGCCTTCCGCCCGCCCGCCGACAGCACCAACCTGCCCTAGGACCGGCCCGCCACCGCCCACCCGGGGCCGATGATCAGTTTGAGCGGACAAGAGCGCCTTGAGGGATACGGGTCCCCGACCCCCTCACCAGGAGACGCTCATGACCGCATCGATCCGACCGCCGCTGGCGGCCCTCTGCCTTGCCCTGCTGGCCATCGGGTGCGGCGGCGGCGGTGGTGGCCCGACCGACCCGACTCCCACGTTCACCACCCTGACACTCGACTTTTCCTACGTGCAGGTGATCGAGGACTGCGATGGTGTCGAGGGTGACGGCGACTTCCACTTCACGGTTTCCGTCTCTCCGCCGGGCATCGGGCCATCGGAAGTGGTCTACCGGGAGAGTCCCACCTTCGGCCCGGGCGCCAAGAGCGACGTGATCGGTCGCCGGACCTACCGGATCGAATCGACCGCGGACGCGGCGGTGCAGGTGAGTTTCCTGGCATCGGAGGTCGACAAGAGCATCTTCGGCGCGGTCTACAACGACGAGCGGCTGGATGAGGCGTATTCGTACGTCTACCACAGCTACGACCAGGCCACCGGCACCTGGTCGAATCTCGGTCCCCAGTCGATCACCCTCGGCAGCTCCGGCTGCCGGGTGGTGCTCTACTGGACGGCGACGGCATCATGAGGCGCGCCCATTCGCTGCTCGCCGTGCTCTGCCTCGGCGGGTTGCTCACCGGGTGCGGTGGCGACGGGGTCACGACGCCCGCCGATCCTCACACGATCACGCTCAACCTCGATTTCGACTATATCACGGTGGAGGACGACTGCGACGGCATCGAGGGTGACGGCGAGTTCGAGTTCCGAGTAGAGACATACGAGACACCGACCGAGACGCCCGAGGTCCTGCTGCATCAGTCGGTGACGCTCGGACCGGGTGGGCGATCGGCCCTGATCGGCCACCGATCGTACACCGTGCCCGACTCGGGCGACGTGCGGCGCACCGTGGTGTTCAGTGCCTCGGAGTTCGACAAGGACATCTTCGGCTCGATCTATCGCGACGAACGACTCAGTTTCGCCAACGGATCGCTCACCTACTTCCTCACCAACGGCAGCTGGAACACGCTTGGCAATCATTCGATCACGCTCGGCGCCGACGGTTGCCGCGTGACGCTGCGGTGGAGGGCGAGTGCCGAGACGCCGTAGGCCGGGATTCTTCGTCGCATGGTTCGCGGCAGCCGCGGTCGGCTGCGGTGGTGCAGCGATGCCGAGTGCGCCGGATCCGGGGCCCGAACTCACCACCCTGATCCTCGACTTCTCCACCGTGGAAGTGCTCGAGGACTGCGACGGCATCGAGGGCGACGGCGACTTCGACTTCGGCGTCGCCACCGCCTCGGTGCAGTTCCCGATCGACCTGATCTACGACGCGAAGATCACCCTCGGGCCGGGCGGGCAGAGCCCGGTGCTCGGTCGCCGATCGTACCTGGTCAATGCGATCGATGGCACCGTCGTGGACGTCGAATTCAGTGCCACGGAGCTGGACCGGAACATCCTGGGCGAGGAGTACAGCGACTCGCGGCTCGACCATGCGGTGGCCCTATGTCTACCACACCTACCGGAACGGGCACTGGTCCAATCTTGGGCCGCAATCGATCACCCTCGGCAGCGACGGCTGCCGAGTGCGGTTGTACTGGACGGCCGAGGAAGGGGCGTAGCCTGGACAGCCCGATCGCTGGGGGCTCGGGATCGTGTCGGAGGTGATCGGCTAGCGCGGGGTGATTCGGAGCTCCCCGAAGTAGGCGGCGGTCTGCACATGTCCCCACAGCGCCACCTGGCCGGCCGCGTCGCCATGCTTGAGGTCGGTGACGACCAGCGCGGGCTGGGTCGCCCCGTTGACGAACAGTCGCGCCTCGTGTCCCTTCACCTCGATCCGGATCCGGGTCCACGCGCCCGTCTCCAGGTCGGCGTACGACTCGTACCTGCCGGGAGTCTCCTCGCGCAGCCGGTTCCAGGGCCAGTCCGGGTGCGACACGTACTGCAGCGAGCGGTTGCGTCGCACCTGGTCGTCCACCCGCGCATTGGTCGGCCGCAGGTAGAAGAGCTCCGACCAGGCGGCGTCCGGCCCGGTCCGGAAGGCGATCCCGACGAAGCCTCGCGAGTCGGCCGGCGCGTCGGGCCGCGGGGCGCCCGAGAGCGTCGCCTCGATCACCCCGTCCTGGAATGCCGGCCCGGTGAGGATCGCGAGGACACCCTCGTCGCTGCCGATCAGTTCAGGTGCCGGCACCAGGTGGAGGGCCGACCGGCCGCGGTAGGTGACCCGCTCGACGGTGCCGTTGATGGTTCGCGCGATTGCCGGCAGCGCCTCGCTTGCGTCCTGCGCCCGGATCGGCATCGCCAGGCACAGTACCGCAAGGATCGCCGGGATGACTCGCCTCATCTTGCCTCGATTCGGAGGTTGGAGAAGTAGGCATCGCTGCTGATCCGGGTCCACAGCGCGATGCCGCCACCGCGAGTGCCGTTGCGGAGGTCGGTCACGACGAGGGCCGGCGTGGCGGCGCGGTTGACGAAGAGCCGCGCGGTGGTGCCGCTCACCTCGATCCGCAGGTGGGTCCAGTCGCCTGCCACCATCTCGGCATGTGATTCGTAGGCGCCGGGCCGCTCCTGCCGCAACCGGTTCCAGGGCCAGTCGGGACTGGCCTCGTACTGGGTCGCGCGGTTGCGGAAGACCTCGTCCGGGTGGTGGGCGTTCTCGGGGCGCACATAGAACCGCTCGGCGGTGTCGCCGCGGACCCGGAAGCTCACCCCGATGAATCCCTTGAACGCACTGGCGTCGTCGGTGGCGTAGCCCTCGCGCCGGGCGCCCGAGACGTCGACTTCGATCACGCCGTCGGTGAATGCCACGCCCACGAGGTCGGCGCTCAGTTCCTGATCGGTGTCGTGCTCGTGGCCCACCAGCGGTACCAGGTGCAGCGCCGCGCGACCGCCGTGTTCCACCCATTCGACCCGGCCGTTGTGGAGGGTCAGGTGCGTCGCGGCATCGAGCCGCAGGTCCTGCATCGCTCCGGACTGGGCGGGGAGCGCGCCGGCGCCGAGACCTGACATCGTGGTCAGGAGGAGAAGAAAGAGGCGGGTCGGGCTCGAGAGTCTCATGGCGCAGGTGAGTCGCATGACGGTCCGCAGGATGAGGGCGATGCATGGCGGACGTGGCGCGGCCGGTCCCGGATTCGGGCCTGGTGTTCGGGGCGGGTCAGGCGGTGATTGTTCAGCGCCTCGCCCGATCGACCACGTCATGGATCGCCTGGGCCACGAAGTCCGGGTCCTCGAGGTGGATGTTGTGGCCCGAGTGCGGGGCGAAGCGGAGCTCGCCCCGGCTCGACATCCGGGCGAGGTCGGCCTGCTGGGCGCGGCGCAGCCGCTCGAGCGAATCGGCCGGGATGTGCATGCCGTCGGCGTAGCCGCCCTCGGTGCGCGCGAGGACGATCAGCGGCGTGTCACCGAGCGACTGCGGGAGGTCCCGGCGCGCCCGGACGGTGCGCTCCGCCTCGTCGGGCGACCAGGCCATCTCCTGCGCCCGGGCGAGCCGGTAGATCGGTCGTGCCGCGGCCCATTGCCAGGTTCGCTGCGCCGCCGCGGGCATCCGGTCGAGCGGTGGCTCCAGCGGCTCGACGGCCGCGGCCTGCATGGTGTCGGCGATGGCCAGCAGCGCCCGGTCGATCGCGATCGCCGGCGGGGGCTCCGGTTGGCCCTTGGCATCGTCGCGCAGGTGGTGCGCCTCGCCACCCCAGAAGACGTAGCCATCCTCGTGGATCGCGTCGACGAGCACCATGCCGGCGACCTCGCCGGGATGGCGGGTGGTGTAGCCGCGCACCAACGAGGCCCCGAACGACTGGCCGACCAGCACGCACGGACAGCGGACGCCGCCCCGCTGCAGCAGGGTGTGCAACTCGAGCGTGAGCTGACCGAAGGTGCGCGGCGAGTGACCGGGGTCGCTCCAGGCATAGCCGCCGCGGTCGTAGCTGCAGACGCGCGTGAAGCGGCTCACGCGCTCCTGCACCGCCGACCAGATGACCGAGAAGTCACCGGCCCCCGCCTCGAGGATCACCGTCGGCGCACCGCTGCCGGTGCAATGGAGATGAAGTCGCTGGCCGCCGCCGATGGCGACAAGGCGGCCCGGTGGCTTGGGGGCACCCTGGGCGGTGGCGGGCGGCACACCGCCGACGGCGAGGGCGAGGAGGGCAAGTGTGCGGGTGCGCATCGGTCCCTGTCGAGAAGGTTCCTGCTTCGATTGAGGACGGGGGCGGGGCGGGATTGGTTTCCCGGGCTCGCCGCTCCCGCGCCGCCGAGGTGCCGGCCCGCCTTCTCTCCCGGGCCGTGCGCGCGTAGGTTTTCGGGGTTCCCCTCTCCTCCGCCCCGCACCACGGCCAGCCCATGTTCTCCCTGTTCTCCAAGCGCGATCCCTACGACGTCGTGATCGTCGGCTCAGGCGCCGGCGGCGGCATGGCGGCGTACGAACTCACCAAGGCCGGCGCCAAGGTCTGCCTCCTCGAGGCCGGTGGCCCGTGGGACAACACCACCGACAGCGACATGCTGGTGTGGCCGTGGGAAACCGACCGGCGCGGCGGTTCCACCAGGGAGAAGCCGTTCGGCGAGCACGACGGCTGCATCGGTGGCTGGAATCTCGAGGGTGAGCCGTTCACCACCGCACCAGGGACCCGGTTCTCCTGGTGGCGGGCCCGGATGGTGGGCGGTCGGACCAATCACTGGGGCCGCATCTCGCTCCGCTTCGGCCCCGACGATTTCCAGCACAAGTCGGTCGACGGCCTGGGCGACAACTGGCCAATCACCTACGACGACATGAAGCCCTTCTACGACGACACCGATCGGCTGATCGGCATCTTCGGGAGCAACGAGGGGCTCCGCAATCATCCCGACGGCATCTTTCTCCCGCCGCCGACCCCACGCTGCTGGGAACACATCGTCAAGCGCTCGGCCGACCGGCTCGACGTGACCTGCATCCCCTCCCGCCTCTCGATCATCACCAGGTCGATCAACGGTCGCGCGCCATGCCACTACTGCGGCCAGTGCAATCGCGGCTGCAGTGTCAACGCCAACTTCTCCAGCACGAATGTGCTGATCGCGCCGGCGCTCCGCACCGGCAACCTCGAGCTCCGCACCCATGCGATGGTGCGCGAGGTGACGGTGGGGCGCGATGGGCTGGCGACCGGGGTGGTCTACATCGACACCGCCACCGGTGAGGAGCAGCGGGTCGACGCCAGGGTGGTGGTGGTGGCCGCCAGCGCCTGCGAGAGCGCCCGGCTGCTGCTCAACTCCAGGTCGAGTCGCTTTCCCGATGGCCTGGCCAACTCCAGCGGGGTGGTCGGCAAGTACATCACCGACACCACCGGCACCGACGTGGGCGGCTTCATCCCCTCGCTCGCCGACCAGCCGCGCCACAACTGCGACGGCGTGGGCGGCGCCCACCTCTACATGCCGTGGTGGCTCGACAACGCCAAGCTCGACTTCCCGCGCGGCTACCACATCGAGATCTGGGGCGGCATGGGGATGCCCGGTGCCGGCTTCATGGGCGGCATCCAGCACTACGGCCAGGGCGGCGGCTATGGGGCATCGCTCAAGAACGAGTATCGGCGCTTCTACGGCACCACGATCGGCTTCTCGGGCCGTGGCGAGATGATCCCCAACGAGAACTCCTACTGCGAGATCGACCCGACCACCGTCGATCGCTACGGCATCCCGGTGCTCCGCTTCCACTGGGAGTGGACCGATCACGAGTACCTGCAGGTGAAGCACATGCAGGAGACCTTCCGCGCCCTGCTCGATGACATGGGCGCCGAGGTCCGGTCGACGATGCCGACGAAGGAGCAGGGGTACGGGATCTCGACCGGTGGCTCGATCATCCACGAGGTGGGCGGAGTCCGGATGGGGAGCGATCCCCGCAACTCGGCCCTCGACTCGCACTGCCGGGCGTGGGACTGCAAGAATCTCTTCGTGGCCGACGGCGGGCCGTTCGTCACCCAGGCCGACAAGAATCCGACACTGACGATCCTCGCGCTGTCGATGCGCACCTCACGACATATCGTCGAGGAACGAAAGGCAGGCCGGCTGTGAGCGAACACGACACGTCGCGCCCGGGACTTTCCCGACGCGAGATGGTCGCCGCGATGGCAGCGATCGCCGCCACCGGCATCGTCCGGCCCACCGAGGCCCAGGCGGCCGAGGCAATGCGCGTCTCCCGCAGGCGCGCCGCTGGCGGTGCGCGCGGCGCGTTCGACCCGAAGATCTACACCGAGCATGAATGGCAGACCGTCCGGATGCTGGTCGACTACATCATCCCCAAGGATGAGCACTCGGGATCGGCGACCGATGCGATGGTGCCCGAATTCATGGACACGATGCTCGACCTGGAGCCGGGGATGCGGACCAGCCATCGCGGCGGCCTCGCCTGGCTCGACCATGAGTCCCGCGAGCGGTTCGGGACCACCTTCGTCGCCGCGACCGACGAGCAGCGCCGCGCCATCCTCGACGACATCGCGTGGCCCGGCAAGGCCCGCGACGAATTCAAGGCGGGGGTGGAGTGGTTCAACCACTTCCGCGACTTCACCGCCAGCGGCTTCTGGACCTCCGAGATCGGCGTCAACGACATCGGCTACCAGGGCAACACGCCGCAGCCGAGTTGGGATGGCTGCCCGGCGCCGAACCTGAAGCGGCTGGGGTTCTGACCCCGCCCCCGAACGCAGTGAGGGCGGCGGGGCCTCCTCGGCCGGGGACGCCTGATCGCTGCTTCCCGGCCCCGTGGCCGCTGGCCACGGCGGCGGGGCCTCCTCGGCCGGGGACGCCTGATCTTGGTAGGCTGAGGTCAGGCGTTCGGATAGCAAGGAGCCTGGCGCACGAGCGTCAGGCACTCGGATAGCAAGGAGACCCCGCCGCTCGATCGCGAGGCGATCGAGGGCGGGGTGAATACCACCATCAACGGGCCATTTCGCTCATGACCAAGCTCCCCTCCCGCCTCGGCGTCGGCTTCGTCGGCTCCGGCTTCAACACCCGATTCCACATCCAGGCCTGGCAGCAGGTTCGCGAGGGCGACGTGCTCGGTGTGTGGAGCCCCAACGCGAAGAACGCGGCCAGCGCCGCGAAGCTCTCGCGCGACCTCGGTACCGGCGATGCCAAGGGGTACAAGAGCATCACCGAGATGGTGGCCGACCCGGCGATCGATGCGATCTGGCTCTGCGGTCCCAATCAGGCCCGGATCGACAACGTCGAGGAGATCTGCGATGCGGTCACCAGCGGCAAGGGCGAGCTGATCGGCATCGCCTGCGAGAAGCCGCTGGCCCGCAACGTGGCCGAGGCGAAGCAGGTCAAGCAGATGGTGGAGCGGGCCGGGCTCCGGCACGGCTACCTCGAGAACCAGCTCTTCTCGCCCGGGATCACCCGCGGGCGCGAGCTGATCTGGGGTCGCGGTGCCCGGGCGAGCGGTCGGCCGTATCTCGCCCGCGCCGCCGAGGAGCACTCCGGGCCGCACGCGGCGTGGTTCTGGGAGGGGAAGAAGCAGGGTGGCGGGGTGCTCAACGACATGATGTGCCACTCGATCGAGGTGGTGCGGTTCCTGCTCACCGAACCGGGCAAGCCGCGCAGCACCCTCACGCCGATCTCGGTCGACGGCCGGATCGCATCGCTCAAGTGGAGCCGGCCCGAGTACGCCAGGCAGCTCAAGGCGCGCTATGGCAGGAGCGTGGACTACCGCAAGCACCCGAGCGAGGACTTCGCCTCGGTCACCGCCCGCTACCGGACTCCGGAGGGGCTCGAAGTGATCGGCGAGGCGACCACCTCATGGAGCTTCGTGGGACCGGGACTGCGGCTCTCGGGCGAGTTGCTCGGTCCCGAGTACTCGATGAACTGGAACACCCTCAACAGCGAGCTCAACTGCTTCTTCTCGCGCGAGGTGCAGGGCAAGGCCGGCGAGGACCTGGTCGAGAAGCAGAATGCCGAGATGGGACTGATGCCGGTGGTGCCGGATGAGGCGGCGACGTATGGCTATTCGGCCGAGAACCGGCATTTCTGTCGCGTCTTCCTGGGGCTGGAGGAGCCGCTGCTCACCTTCCAGGACGGTGTGGAAGTGATGCAGATGCTGATGACGGCCTACCAGAGCGCCGAGCAGGGAAGGACGCTGAGCTTCCCGCCCAGGGGGCTCGACAAGTTCGTGCCGAAGGTGGCCAAGGGAACGTGGAAGCCGTGAAGTGCGACGGGCGACAGGCGACGGGCGACAGGCGGAAGCTCCGACGGGTGCGTCACCCTGAGCGGAGCGAGGGGGCGGTGCCTGCCCGAACGGACCGCCCGTCGCCCGTCGCGTGTCGCTTGTCGCCCACCGCCCGTCGCCTGTCGCCTGTCGCCTGTCGCCCAATCACCGAAGGGAATTGAAGCCATGCGCCGTGACATCATCCGCAGCCAGGTCGCCGAGCTGCCCCATGAGATGACCACTACCGGCTTCGAGCTGCCGGGCTACCGGATCGTCGAGTCGCTGGGGGTGGTGCGCGGCGTGGTGGTGCGTTCCCGCAGCGTGATCGGCTCGCTCGCCGGGGTGCTGCAGAGCATTGCCGGCGGCAACATCCGCGCGTTCACCGAGCTCGCCGAGCGAACCCGGGCACAGGCGTTCGACACGATGCTCCACCAGGCCCATGACGCCGGGGCCAACGCGGTCATCGGCATTCGCTACGATGCCACCGACATCATGAAGGGCATTACCGAGGTGATCTGCTACGGCACCGCGGTGGCGGTGGAATCGGAGGACTGAAGATGGAGGGCGGAGGGCGGAACGACGGAGGACGGAGGGCGTTGCTCGCCGCCATTCTCGTTCTGGCGTCCCCCCTCGCCGCACAGCAGCCCGCCCTGATCCCCATGCCGGCGTCGGTCGCCTTTGCGGATTCCGGCTTCACGCTGCCCGATACCGTCTCGATCGCCGTCGTCCCCGCCACACCCCGGATGCACGAGATCGCCGCGGTGCTCGCCTCGGCGCTTGCCGAACACGGCATCGCCACCCGCTTCCTCGACGGACCATTCGTGGGCGACGGGATCCTGCTCCGGATCGGCAGTCCCGCCGTGGACGATGAGTCCTACGAGCTGGTCTCCACGTCGCACGGGGTGCTGGTCGAGGGGCGCGCCGAGGCCGGCGTCCTCTGGGGCGTCCAGACTCTTCGGCAGCTCCTCGAGCCCACCGCGACCGGCTGGCAGGTCCACGGTGCCGGGATTGCCGACGCCCCGAAGTTCGCCTGGCGCGGATCGATGCTTGACGTGGGGCGGCATCTGTTCCCGGTGGAGTACATCCTCCGCCACCTCGACTGGATGTCACGCTACAAGCTCAATGTGTTTCACTGGCACCTGACCGAGGACCAGGGGTGGCGACTGGCGATCGACGCATACCCGCGGCTGACCAGCGTTGCTGCATGGCGGAGGGACCCCGCCGCTCTGACTGATCCCGACAGCGTCGTCAGCCCCACCGGTCAGCTCCCGCCAGAGGGCGGGGTAGCAGCCGAAGGCGGCCGCTACGGCGGCTTCTACACCAAGGACGACGTCCGTCGCGTGGTCGAGCGGGCCCGCCAGCTCGGCATCACGGTGGTGCCCGAGATCGAGATGCCGGGTCATTCCCGCGCCGCGCTCGCCGCCTACCCAGATCTCGGCTGCTCCAATGACACCCTGCCGGTACCCGCCACCTGGGGGGTGTTCACCGACGTGCTCTGCCCGGGGAAGGAGTCGACCTTCGCCTTCCTGGAGGCGGTGCTCACGGAGGTGCTGGAGCTTTTCCCCTCGCCCTACATCCACGTCGGCGGCGACGAGGTGCCCAAGCAGAGCTGGGCCGCGTGCCCGCCGTGCCAGGCGATCATCCGCCGCGAGA
Source organism: uncultured Gemmatimonadales bacterium (assembly GCA_963847895.1). Lineage (GTDB taxonomy): Bacteria > Gemmatimonadota > Gemmatimonadetes > Gemmatimonadales > GWC2-71-9 > Palsa-1233. The sequence goes on along the minus strand of CAWKBO010000005.1, from coordinate 109,940 downwards.
AGCTGGGCGACGAGCATGGCCTGCAGCGCTGGATGATCGCGCGGATCGGCCGCTGGCTCCGTGAGCGCGGTCGAACGCTGATCGGCTGGGACGAGATTCTCGAGGGTGGACTCCCCGAGGGTGCCACCGTGCAGGCGTGGCGCGGTGAGTCGAAGATCAACGAGGCGATCAGTGCTGGTGCCGACGTGATCGCGTCGCCGAGCGAGTGGACCTACCTCAATGGCTCGGCCGGTTCGCTGCCACTCGATCGCGTGGCGATGTTCGCCCCCGCCTCGCATGCTGCAACAGGTGCGGGGAGATTGCTCGGCATCGAGGCGCCGCTCTGGACCGAACATGTGACGTCGCCGGCCAACGCCGAGCTGATGTGGTGGCCGCGGCTCCTCGCGATCAGCGAGGTCGGCTGGCATGGCCCGGCCGACACGGCGGAGTTCCGCGGACGGGCGGAGCTGGTTGCCGCGCAGATGCGTTCGGAGGGGGTCGCGGTGGGACCCGAGGATCGGGCGCTGGTCTCGTTGCGCTTCCGCTATGACAGCGCCACCGGTTCGGTCCGGATCGCCAATGACGATGAGGTGACCGGATTGCGGGTGACGCTCGAGTCGTCGGGTCAGGAGGCCCGGGTGGTGCATGACGGCGATCGGCTTCCGGGTGCGGGGACCTGGCAGCTGAGCGCGCGATGGAACGGCGAGTTGGTGGGTGAGGCCCGGACGATCATCGCGGTCGACCATCTGGCTGTTGGCCAGCCGATCCACCTCGCCACGCCGACCGATTCCCGCTATCCCGGCACCGGCGCCCAAACACTGGTCGACGGCGTGCGGGGAACCGACTTCCACGATGGCTTCTGGAATGGCTGGCAGGGTCCTGACCTCGATGCCACCATCGACCTCGGCTCGGCGCAGCCGGTGCACAGCGTCGCCCTGTCGCTGCTCGAGGAGGTCAACTCCTGGATCCTCTACCCGGTGGCGGTGGCAGTCTACTACTCGCAGGATGGATCCACGTGGCAGCTCGCCGAGCGCCGCGAACTCGACCAGACCGTCACCGCCGGCGCGGCTTCGCGGAAGCTGGTCTCCTTCGACCTGCCGACCGGCACCACGGCCCGCTACCTCCGGGTCGTGGCGGATGGTGGCAGGACGCTCCCGGCCTGGCACCTCGGCGCGGGAGGCGCGGCGTGGATCTTCGCGGATGAGGTGGAGGTCAGGTAGAGGACAGAACAGAGGACGGAGGACGGAGGACGGAGGGCAGAGGACAGAGGACGGAAGCATGTGACGGGAGTCCCTCCGTCCTCCGTCCTCCGACCTCTGTCCTCCGTTAAGGCACGATCCCTGCTGTCCGATAGTCCATAGGTCATCGCCCGTCTCCTTGGGAGGCTCCAACGGGTGGTGACCTGTTGTTTTTCCGGCGATCCCGGGGGAGGCCAAGGCGATGACCGTTCGACAGCGGGCAGTGCATGCAGCGGTGGTGGGCACGACGGCCGCGGCGCTGGCAGCGGCGCTGCAGTATTTCGTCGGGATTCCGCTCGGCGACCAGCCGCGATGGCTGGGGGCAATCACCATGGCCAGTGCGGTCCCCTCGGCCTACGTCACCTTCCCGATCCGGGATCCGCTCGAGCGCCTGATCAACATGCAGCTTGGCAGCGGTCGGTTGGTCGAAGTGGCGACGCCATTCGGTCCGGCCTTCCGGGTCGGCACCGAGGACATCGCCCTGGTTGCGCTCGGCACCCTGATCATGGTCGGCCTGGTGGCCTACCTCGCCTCGGGGCTCAACGAGCTCTTCGCCGACGTTCGGGCCTGATCGCCGGGCGCGGCGGCAGTAGTATTGTGGGGCGGCCGGGTCGGCCGCCCTTCGTCGTTCACGCCACCCTTCACACGGGAACCATCATGGGCTCGTTGCTGCTGCTTCGGCTGTTGCACGTCGTCTCGGGGATCATGTGGGCCGGCGCCGCGATGTTTTCCGCCTGGTTCGTGATCCCCTCCGTCATCGATGCCGGTCCGGCCGGTGGCGCGTTCATGAACGGGATGATCCGCCGCCGGTTCCACGTGATCATCCCCGCGGTGGCGCTGGTCACTGTGCTGTCGGGGATGTGGCTGATGTGGATGGCAAGCGGCGGCGACATGGCCGCCTGGGTCCACAGCTGGTCGGGGCATGTGTTCAGCGTGGCCGGTGGGTTGGCGATCATCGCCTGGTTCGTGGGCTTCTTCGTCTCCCGCCCCGCAGGCGCCGCGCTGGCGGTGCTCGGTCCGCGGCTCCAGGCCACGAGCGACCCCGCCGAACGCGAGGCACTGCTGCTCCAGATGCGACCCCACCAGCAGCGGAGCTTCACGGCGATCCGCGTCATCGCGTGGCTGGTGCTGGCGGCGTCGATGGGAATGGCGGTGGCGCGGTACGTGTGACCACGGAGGACGGAGGACGGAACGACGGAGGACGGAGGGAGAACGGTGGCCGGTTCCCTGATTCCTCCGTCCTCCGTCCTCCGTCCTCCGTCGTTCCGTTCTCCGTCCTCTGCGTTAGACCACCCCGTAGTTCATCATCATCCCCATGTCCTCATGCATCAGGTTGTGGCAGTGCATGAGGTAGCGGCCGCGGTGATGATCGAAGGTCGCGATGACCGACACCGTTTCGCCGGGGAAGACCAGCACGGTGTCCTTCCACCCGGCCTCCCAGGGGAAGAGCCGTCCCCGGCCACCCTCACGTGAGAGCACCCGGAACTGCACCTCGTGCATATGCACCGGGTGCGGGAACGGGCCGTCGTTGGTGAAGCGCCAGATCTCGGTGCTGCCGAACGGGATCTCCTCGTCGATCCGATCCATCTCGAAGGCGCGGCCGTTGATGGTGTGTCGCATCATCGCGCTCTGGAAGCGGAACTCCCGGGTCCGGTCGGCCGACTCGGAGTCGATCTGGTCGATCGGGGGGAACGACCCGGGTGCCCAGGCTGGCTCTCGCACCGCGCGGGTCACCACGAACTCGAGCAGGTCGAGAGCGGCGCCCTGCGGGAGGCCTCCGGCCACCATGCGTCCCATCCCCATCCCGCCAGGGGCGGCAAACGGCAGCGACCGGAGCATCACCCGCTCACCCACGGCGAGTCCGCTGAAGTCGACCAGCAGGTCGGCGCGTTCACCGGTGCCGAGCTCGATGGCATCAATCCTGGTCGGCGCGGCAAGCAGTCCGCCGTCTACCCCGATGAGGGTCATCGGCGCGCCGGTCGAGAGCCCGAGCCGGAGGATCCGGGCACCGGTGGTGTTCACCACCCGGAGCCGGTGGAGGGCGCTGTCGACCTCGACCGTGGGGTCGGGGACGCCGTTGCCGAATGGCGTGTCGCCGAGGAAGCCCTCCATCCGCTCGTGCATGACCGGGTCGAACGCATACTCCTCGCCCACCACTCGCCGGTCGTGGATCAGCAGCGGGATCTCGCGCGCCCCGCTCGGCAGGCCGAGTGCATCCTCGGCGTCGTCACCGATGAGCAGCAGCCCCGCCATCCCCCGGTAGACCTGGATTCCGGTCCGCATGTGGGGGTGGGCGTGGTACCAGTAGGTGCCCGCCCGATTGATCACCGGGAATTCGTAGCGGTAGCGCTCGCCGGTGCCGATCGCGAGCCGCGGATGACCGTCGGCCGCCTCCGGGACATGGAGGCCGTGCCAATGCAGGATCGTCGGTTCGTCGAGGCGGTTCTCGAGAGTGATGGCGGCGGTCTCACCGGTGCGGGTCCGGATGGTCGGTGCCACCGCGGCGTGGTGCTCGGCGGCGACGGTCCAGACGGTCGCCTCGCGACCCGGGGCGATCGTGGCTGGAGCGGCGCGGGCCACGAGCTGAAGGTCGTCCGGGCGGACCTCGTCGGGCCGAATCAGCGGGGCGCGCTCGGCGATCACCGAGCGGGAAAGTCGGAATGGGAGCGAGGTCGCGAGGGGGCCGACGGCGGTGCACTTCACGAATTCGCGACGGCGCATCGGGCTCTCCCGGCAGTGGTGCCCGAAGTCTACCGCGATTCGCCGTCGATCGCCGTCCGGATTGTCCTGATCCGCTGCGGGTCGGTGACCAGTCGAGCCGCCTCGTCTCCGGGGAGCGCCTTGCGGAAGGGTACCGCCGACCAGTTCTCGTGCCGGTCGGCGTCGCGGATGATCATCGTGGCACGCACATGGATCTCGGACACGCCGGTCTGGTGCACCAGCTTGGCGGCGTCGTTCTCATTGACCGCGCCTCCGGCCATGATGGAGATTCGGCCGCCGGCGCGTCGCACCAGTTCGGCGATCAGCTCGCGTCCCTCCCACGCCCGGGCCCGCTGGCCCGAGGTGAGGATCCGGTCGACACCGAGCTCGACGAGGGTCTCGAGTGCCGCGAACGGATCGCGGCAGCGGTCGAAGGCGCGATGGAAGGTTATCGAGGCACCGTCGGCAGCATCCATCATCCGGGAGGTCGCATCGCGGTCGACCTCACCGGCCGCGTTCAGCGCGCCGATCACGATGCCGGGGGCGCCGAGGGCGCGGGCATGGGCTGCGTCACGGCACATCACGTCGAGTTCGTCGGCGGAATAGACGAAGCCGCCGCCGCGCACCCGGATGATCGGGAAGACCGGGACAGCCGCGTTGGCAACCATCCACTCGATCAGCGCGTGCGACGGGGTGGTGCCGCCGTCGGCGAGGTTGTCGCAGAGCTCCAGCCGGTCCGCCCCGCCTTCCACGGCGTAGCGGGCCGACTGGATGTCGTCGATACAGGCTTCAATGAGTACGGACATATCGCTGAGTCGATAGACGATAGACGATAGAGGATAGACGATAGACGAGTGTACCCGTTGATCTCTACAGGGGAGGCGACCCGGTCGGCAGGGCCAGCTACCGCAGACGGTCATCCTCTATCGTCTATCGTCTATCGTCTATCGTCGTCACATCGTCCACCCATCGCGGTAGTCGGGCTTCATCCACTCGGCCGGCAGCACATTCTTCACCTCGCCGGTGGGTGAGAGCTCGATTGCCTGTCCGGCGCGCACCGCCAGGCAGCCGTAGAGCACCATCTCGGTGAGCGGCCCGGCGTGTCCCGGGAAATTGCTCATCGGCGCGGGGCCCTTGCCGGTGATCGCGTTGATCCATTCCGCATAGACGCCGGGGGAGCGCTCGTACTTGATCTTGGGCGGGTTCTTGGTGAACTGCTCGTGGCGCTTGGCGTTGAGGATCCGGCAGTCATCCCCGTAGGCATCGGCGATCAGCGCACCCTCGGTGCCGACCCACATCTGGCCGCCGACGTCGCCCCAGGGCCAGTCGTCGTACTGGCTGAGCTCGGGTGGCTTGGCCGGCCAGAGCGAGCCGTCGCGCCAGACCACCTTGACGGCCGGGCGATTGCCGCGGGCCGGGAAGCTGTACTCGATCCGCGACGACTTGGGCGCGGTCTCCTCGAAGAGGGTGGTGCTCTCCGGCTCGATCCGGGTCGGGTTGCGCAGGTCGAAGGTCCAGAACGCAGCGTCCATCGCGTGGCAGGCGATGTCGCCCAGCGCCCCGGTGCCGTAGTCCCACCAGCCGCGCCAGCGGAATGGGGCGTAGGCCGGATTATAGGGCCGCTCCGGTGCGGGACCGAGCCAGAGATTCCAGTCGAAAGTCGGCAGCGGGTTGTGGGCCTCGGTGGGGCGGTCGAGCCCCTGGGGCCAGATCGGGCGGTTGGTCCAGTAGTGGACCTCGCGGATCTCGCCGATGGCGCCCGCCTCGTACCACTCCCGGATCAGCCGGGTGCCTTCACCAGCATGGCCCTGGTTGCCCATCTGGGTCGGCAGTCCGCTCGCCTTGGCCTCCGCCATCACGGTGCGGACCTCGGCGAGGGTGCGGGTGAGCGGCTTCTGGGTGAAGACTGCCTTGCCATGCCGGAGCGCCATCAGCGTGGCGGGGGTGTGCGAGTGGTCGGGGATCGAGACCGACACCGCATCGATCTGGTCACCCATCACATCGAACATCTCGCGGTAGTCCTTGAAGCGGCGCGCATCGGGAAAGCGGCCGAACGAACGCCGTGCGGAGCGCAAGTCGACATCGCAGAGGGCGGCCACCGAGGCGCCGGCCTTGGCGATCCCCTGCACGTCACTGTCGCCCTTGCCGCCGGCACCGATCGCGGCGTAGCGGACCATGTCGCTCGGTGCCGTGAAACCGCGGCCGAGGACGTGGCGGGGGACGATGTGGAACGCCGCGCCGGTGGCGGCGAGCGACTTCACGAAGGTGCGACGGTTGGACATGACGGCTCCGGGTACGAGATACGAGGTACTGGGCGCGAGGTGGTCAGGCGGCCGCTGGTCGCGGTTCGCCGTTCGCTGGTCGCCTCGGTCGGAAGAGGACCGCGAACAGCAGGGCGATCACCGCGGCGCCGATCGCGGGCACCATCCAGATGCCGTGCCAGTCGTGCTGGGTGGGCGAGGAGGCGTACATGTCGACCACCCGCCCTGAGACCGAGGCGCCGATGAAATATCCCACGCCATTGGTCAGGAAGTTGAGGAAGCCCTGGGCGGCGCCGCGGATCTTCGGGCCAGCCTGTTCGTCGGTGTAGATCTGCCCGGCCACGAAGAAGAAGTCGTAGCAGACGCCATGGAGGATGATGCCGACCAGGATCAGCCACATTCCGCTGCCGGCGTCGCCATAGCCGAAGGCGAGGTACCGGGCGGCCCACGCCACCATCCCGACCAGCAGCACCCACTTGATGCCGAATTTCGACAGCAGGAGCGGCAGCGCGAGGATGAAGAGCATCTCCGACATCTGGCCGAAGGTCTGGATGAACGCCGGGTCCTTGACCCCGATCTCGTTGAGGAAGGGGTTGGCGAAGGTGTAGTAGAACTGGAGCGGGATGCAGAGCAGGAACGAGCCGAGGGCGAAGACCAGGAACGAGCGGTCCCTGAGGAGCGACAGGGCGTCGAGCCCGAGCGCGTCGCGGACCGAGAACGGCGCCCCGGCGCTGCGCGGCGGGGTGTGGGGCAGCGAGAGCGAGAAGACGCCCAGCAGCACCGACACGCCGGCGGCGATCTGCATCGGCACCACCTGGGCGTCGGCGTGGAGGACCTTGCCGACCAGGATGCCCGCGGCGATCCAGCCGATGGTGCCGAGCACCCGGATGATCGGGAAGTCGCGGCCCGGGTTGGCGACATGATGGAAGGCCACGGTGTTGGAGACCGACAGCGTGGGCATGTAGGCCAGCGCGTAGAGGATCAGCGCCGGGTAGAAAGTGGCAAAGGTGGTCTGCGTGCTCGCATACCAGATCAGCACCGCACCGATCAGGTGGAGGCCCGCGAGGAGCTTCTCCGACGCGAAGAAGCGGTCGGCCACCATGCCGATGAAGAACGGCGAGACGAGTGCGGCAATCGCGGTGGCGCCATAGGCGAGACCGACTTCACTCCCCGAGAAGCCGAGCGTCTGGGAGAGGTACGTCCCCATGGTGACGAACCAGACCCCCCAGATGAAATACTGCAGGAACATCATCGCCTGCAGCCGCAGTCGGACGCTCATGGACGCTCCCGGATGATGATGTTGCGGTACCAGACGGAGTCACCGTGGTCCTGCAGCCCGAGGTGTCCGCGCCGCTGCTTCCCGAAGGTGGGCCACTCGGCGAACTTGCTGGCGGCGATCTTCGCCTTCATTGCCTTGCTGTCGAAGTCGGCGTCGACCACCTTGACGCCGTTGAGCCAGTGCTCCACATGACTGCCGTTGGTGACGATCAGGGTGTGGTTCCACTCGCCCACCGGCTTGGTGCCATCGAGCGGTGCGGGATAGAGCGCGTAGAGTGCCCCGGCCGCCTGGAGCGGGGAGGGATTGTCGCCCAGCACGGCGTTGTCGAGGACCTGGTACTCGGGGGCGTTCTCGTACATGGCTTCCGACGCCTCGTGCCCCCAGTAGAGGATGCCGCTGTTGCCGCCGGTGCTGACCTTCCAGTCGAGCTCCAGCTCGAACGCGCCGAACTGGCGGTCGGTCACCAGGGTTCCGCCGTCGCCGGTGCGCACCAGCATCCCGTCGATCACCTCCCAGCCCTTGGCAGCGCCGCTCTGGCCGTAGTTGTGCCACCCGGAGGTGGTTCGACCATCGAAGAGCAGCTGCCAGCCGGTGCGGATCTCACGCGCCGTGAGGGTGTTGGGTCCGACCGGGGTGGGATCGACTTCGGGAGCCGGCGCGCCGCAGGCCGCGAGCAGTACGATGGCGCCCAGCGCGGCGGCGCGACCCATGGCGGGTCGGAGCATGGCAGGAACCTCGTCATCGGGGAGGGACGGGGGAAACCAGAGAAGGGTACGGCGGGCCGGGGCGTCACGGAAGGGGCGATTGCCCGGCCGCGGTTGTCATCGCAGCCGCGCGATCAACGACTTCACGCTCTGGACGCCGACCGGTCGCAGCAGTCCGAATGTCTTGCCGTCGGTCCGGGCGATCACCGAGTCGGCATCGCGGAGCCACTCGGCCGACGGGCGGCGACCGGTTCGATCGTAGCCGAGGAGCTCGTTGCCGATCCGGCCGATGTCGGCGAGCGCCGCCGCGACCGGCAGCCCGTCGGCCACCAGCGGGGCGTGCGGCACCATGGCGCGGAGCTGCGCCTCGAAGAGCCGCATCCGGCGGAAGTGGGCGTCGAGGGCATCGAAGCCGACCGGCAGCTGCGCCAGCGCCAGCATCTGCCACTCGGTGAACGGGTCGGGATGCCGCCGCGTCGATCAGCCGGGTGAGCGGCGAGAACTGGTTGGTGCCGCGACCACCAAAGCCGCGCGGTCGGACGTAGTGCAGGAACTCGCGCAGCACGGCCCGGTCGCTGTCGGGCGCGATCCGGGCCAGCATCCGCTCCGACTGGGTGTAGTGCTGCAGCCCCAGCTCGGCGAGTTGCCGCGAGGTCGGCCTCGAGCCGGCGATAGAGATCGGGCACGTCGCGCACACGCGCCGGCGACCAGAACCGTTCGGCGACCGCCGCCATGCGGGGCCAGATCCGCGAGTCGATCGTCTCGCTGGTGATGTACTCCGCCCACATGCACGCCTCGCCGCCGAGCACCAGCGCCTGCTGCGCGGCGGTGAGGCCGTCGGGGAGCGGGTCGGTGAGGTACATCTCGGCCGCGGTCTTGATGTGGTCGAGGTAGTAGGGCGCCGAGAGGATCGCTGCGCGACCCTGTGCGGTGGCCTGGGTGAGCCCCTCCATCCCGCGCCACGACTGGATCACCGCGGTCTGCGGCAGTCCGGGCTGCAGGATCTCGTCCCAGCCGACCGGCTGCCGATGGTACCGGGTCAGGATGTCGAACAGCTTGCCGTTGAAGTACGTCTGCAGGGCGTGGGCGTCGGCGATGTCGTGCGCCTTCATCCACGCCTGGATCGGCGCCGAACGGTTCCATCCCCTGGGGTCGACCTCGTCGCCACCCACGTGCCAGTAGCGGTCGGGAAAGAGGCCCGACATCTCGGCGACGAAGTCACCGAGGAAGGCAAAGACCTCATCACGGGTCGGATCCATGGCGGACTGGATCACTCCCCAGCGGCGCAGGATCTGGTACGGGCCGGGGTTGCTCGCCAGTTCGGGGTATCCCACGAACCATGCCGCCGAGTGCCCCGGCATGTCGAACTCCGGAACCACGCGAATGCCGCGATCGGCGGCGTAGGCCACGATCTCGCGGATCTCGTCCTGGCTGTAGTAGAGGCCGTCGGAGCCCTGTCGCTGCAGTTCGGGGTGGCGCTTCGACTCGACCCGGAAGCCCTGGTCGTCGCTCAGGTGCCAGTGGAGCACGTTGAGCTTGACCGCCGCCATCCCGTCGAGGTTGCGCTTGATCACCTCGGGTGGCTCCCAGTGCCGCGACACGTCGACCAGCAGGCCGCGCCAGCGGAAGCGAGGTACATCGTTGATCTCGGCACCAGCGAGGAAGAAGCCGTTGGCGTCGGCCGACTGGAGCTGCAGCAGCGTCTCGAGTCCGCGGATCGCACCGACCACGGTGTTGGCGTGGAGGACTGCCTGTCGCGCGCCCACGTCGAGGCGGTACGACTCGTCCTCGTCGAGGTCGGGAACCGCGAAGCCGCGCGCCTTCACGTCGACGACCAGCGTGGCGTTCGGCTCCCGGCCGAACTCCCTCGGCAGGGCCAAGCCCACCCGGCCCTCGAGGCGACGGAGCGCCCGGCCGACGGCGCGCTCGAGGCGACCGTCGCGGTGGTCCACGATCGCCACCGAGAAGGTGGTGTCGATCGCCAGCCGGCTGCCGCTCCATGTCACGGAGCTGGGCATCGGCATGAGGGCGGGGGCGGGGGCCTGCGCCGCGAGCGGCGCGGCCAGGAGGAGCGTGGCGAGCATGACGGGAGGCTTGGTCATGAGGGAAGATACGATAGACGATAGACGATAGACGATAGAGGATGGACGATAGACGATAGACGATAGACGATCGTCTGCCACCTGGGCGGCTCCTCGTGTGCCAGGCGCGGCGCACCGGGAGCTCGAGTGGCAACCGTCCATCGTCTATCGTCTATCGTCTATCTTCTTGACCATGCATGTCACCTCGCTCCACTGCTTCCCGATCAAGGGCTGCCGCGGCCGGGTCCTCACCCACGCCGAGTTCGATCGGCTGGGGGTGGTGGGCGACCGGCGGTTGATGCTGGTCGATGCGCAGGACCGCTTCCTCTCCCAGCGCGAGCTGCCGGCGCTGGCCACGATCGAGCCCGAGATCGACGGGCCGGTGCTCACGGTCCGGCACCAGGGGGTCGCGCCGTTGTCGCTGGAGCTCGATCCGGCGGGACCGACCCGCGACGTGGTGCTCTGGAGGGACACCATCCGGGTCACCGATCAGGGCGACACGGCGGCAGGGTGGTTCGGCGCCATCCTCGGCGCGCCGGTGCGACTGGTGGAGTTCACGGCCGTGTCCGAGCGGTTGCTCGATCCACGGTTCACTCCGCGCAACGATGCGGAGACCGCGTTTGCCGATGGCTATCCGGTTCTGGTCATGCTGGAGGAGTCGCTGGCCGACCTCAACGGTCGGTTGCCCGAGCCGGTGCCGATGAGCCGTTTCCGTCCCAACGTGGTGGTGACCGGCGCCGATGCCTGGAGCGAGGATGGCTGGCGCGAGCTGCGTATCGGCGACCTCACCTTCGACGTGGTCAAGCCGTGCGCCCGCTGCACCGTACCCACCGTCGACCAGGCGACCGGTGTGCGCGACCCGAACCAGGAACCGCTCCGCACCCTGGCACGCTTGCGGACGGTCCCCGAGTTCGGGGCGATCTTCGGCCAGAACGCGGTGCCGCGCGGGCCCGGGCGGATCGCGGTGGGGGATGGGGTGGAGGTCATCCAGGCCTCGGCCATGTCGTCCGCGCCGCAAGCGGCGCGGCTGCAGTAGGCTCTGACGCTCATGACGACCCTCCGTTTGTACCACGACTCTGCCGAGCTCGCGTTCGACGCCAACGCGATCGCCCACGACGGGGCAGCGACTCGGGTGGTGCTCGACCGCACCTGCTTCTATCCCACCAGCGGCGGTCAGCCGCACGACACCGGCCGGCTGGGCGACGCCAGCGTGCTTGACGTGATCGACGACGGCGACCGGATCATTCACGTGACCGACGCGCCGGTCGCACTCGGTCCGGTGCGCGGCGAGATCGACGCCTCGCGCCGTCGCGACCACACCGTCCAGCACACCGCGCAGCACCTCCTCTCCGCGCTCGCGGGCGACCGGCTCGGCTGGTCCACCGAAAGCGTCCATTTCGGCGAGCGGCATTCGACAATCGAATTCGACACCGCCGACGTGACCGACGAGCAGCTCCGGCAGCTGGAGCGCTGGGCCAACGAGTTGGTGGCAACGGCGCTCCCGGTCACCATCGGGTACGAGGACGCCTCGCTGGCGGCGGGGCTCCGGAAGCCGACTGACCGGAGCGGGACCATCCGGGTGGTGACCATCGACGGCATCGACCGGAGCGCCTGCGGTGGCACCCACGTGACCAGTACCGCCCGGCTCGGGTCGGTCATGGTGAGGGGCGTGGAGCGGATCCGGCAGCGGGTCCGGGTGGGGTTCCTGGCAGGATCTCGCGTGCTCGGTGAGGCGCACCACGGGGCGGACCTCCTGGCGGCACTGGCCTCCGAGGTCGGGGCTGCCCCGGTCGAACTCGCCGCCCTGGTCCCGAAGCGGATGGCCGCACTCCGGGATGCCGAGAAGCGGATCGAGGCTCTCGAACGAGAGCTGGCAGGATTCCGGGTCCGGGAGTTGACCGCCAAGGCTCCGGAGGGACCCGGCGGAGTGCGGTGGGTGGTCCTCCACCCCGCAGACGAACCGGTTGCCGCACTCCGACTCATGGCGCAGGCGGCGTCCCGGGAGCCCGGGATCGCCTTCCTGGCCACCAGCACCGATCCCGCCACGGTGGTGCTCTCCGCCGCGGAGGGGACCGGTGTCGACGCCGGTGCGCTGCTCAAGTCGGCGCTGGAGGCGGTCGGTGGCCGGGGCGGTGGGTCGCCGAGGCAGGCGCAGGGAAGCGTGCCCGATGCGGCGATGCTCGATGCGGCGGTGCGTGCGATCATGCCGAGGGCGTGAATGGTGAATGGTGAATGGTGAAAGGGTCCGGAAGCCGCTCCCTTCCTCCCCGTCTGCCCGACTCGCCATCCACCAGTCACCATTTTCCAATACGAGGTGCCGGTGAGGTTGAGTGCCGTCGTCACAGCCGCGGTTGCTGGCCTGGTCGTCGGCTGCGGTTCAACGCCGACCGGCAACGGCACCGAGACGCCCACCGCTACGCTCGCGCTCGTGGCCGGCGGCGACCAGACCGAAGTGGCCGGCTATCTCCTCCCGGACACCGTGGTGGTGCGACTCACCGACGGTGATGGCGTGCCGATGCCGTATGCCCGGATCGACGCGACGGTCGGTGCGACACTTGGCGCGGCATTCGCCGCGGTCACGGCGATCGATGGTCGCAGCCGCGCCGACGGCACCGCACGATTCACCTGGCGACTCGGCGTTGCACTCGGTCCCCAACAGCTCACCGTCAGCAGTTCCGCCACGGCCACCGAGCCGCTGGTCGTGGCGGCAACGGCGGTGAGCAACCCGTTGCGTTCCCTCGGCGGTGGCGACCACGGGCTCTGCGCCGTGGACCTCGGCGGGCAGCTCGGTTGCTGGAGTCCGCTGGCGAGTCCCGAGCATGCGCCGCGGTTCGTGCCGATCGCCGGTGCACTGCGCTTCACGGCGGTGGCAGTCTACGCCTATCGGGAGCGTGGCGGGCACGGTTGTGCGCTGGCCAGCGATGGCCGCATCTGGTGCTTCGAGCTCGGTGACGATGCGACGATTGCCCAGTTTGCCGAACTCTCCGGTGGTTATCCACCACTGGTCGACCTCTTCACCGGCAGCAGCGATCTCGACCACGACCCTCCCTTCTGCGGTCTCACCGCCGATGGCCAGGCGTGGTGCTGGGGAAGCAACGCCTTCGGCGCACTGGGCGACGGCGGACTCACCGATCGGGCGACGCCGGCCCCGGTTGCCACGGCGGTGCGGTTCACTACGCTCGCGGTCGGGTCGTACCATGCCTGTGGCGTCGATGCGGGCAAGCGGGGCTGGTGCTGGGGTCGCAACGACGCCGCCCAGGCCGGAATCGTCGCAAGCACCCTGCCGGTGGTGACTCCGGTCATCCGGACCGGCACCTTGGATTACGAGACGATCGTGCCGGTGACCGTCGGCACCACCTGCGGACTGGTAGAGGGCGGTGGTGGCGCCTGGTGCTGGGGTGACACCACCGATCTCGGTGCCGGCCCCGTGGTCAACAGCCTGATCGAGGCCCCGAACACGTCATTTCCGGTGTACGTCTCCCATCTTGGGGGGCCTCGGGCCATCGGTCGGGTCGACGGCGCCGCCGTGGCCGTCGGACCAGCGGGGCTCGGTGCCTGGTGGGGGGATCTCTCCGCCGTCGTGGCGCTGGTGCGCAGCAACGAACCACGGTCCTTCATCCAGTCGCTCGGCCTGCAAGCGTTGGTGATGCCGGCGAGCCACGGTCTCCTTTGCGGGTCGACCGAAGTCGCCACCGATCGTTGGCTCTGTGGCCGGATGGCCTCGCTCACGGGGTATCCCACTCACCAACCAGAGCCGACGTTCGCCGGATTCGGGATGCCGCTGCCATGAGCCGCGCCGTCCCTGCCCTGCTCTGCGTACTCGCGGCCTGCACCGGAGCCACCACCGCACCCGATCCGATTACTCAGGTGGAGATCATCGGTGGCGACGCCCAGTCGGGATCACCGGCCTACGTGCTCGCGGAGTCCCTGGCGGTGCGAGTGCTCGACGCGGGCGGCCATCCGGTGGCCAACGCCACGATCACCTGGGGGGTCGAGGATCGCGATGCCAGCGTGCTGCCGACGGTGTCGGTTACGGGTGCAGACGGGGTCGCCCGCACCGCGTGGCGGCTCGGGCGTGACGATGGCATCCAGCACGCCAAGGCGACCCTCGGCTCCCTGGTGGCCAGCCGGTTCGAGGCACAGGCGGTGTCGGGCGACGTCCTCGAAGTGGCCGGTACGCTGGAACATCAGTGCGGCCATTACTTCGACGACGTGGTTCGGTGCTGGGCGCCGCCCGACGGCGGTCCCGCCCGGGCAACCGCGCTCGATACCGACATCCGCTTCTCGTCGCTCGCCTTCGCCGCCGGCATCTGGTGCGGTGGGACCCGGTCCGGGGCGGTCGCCTGTTTCGACGACGCCGACATCGCCCCCGGCGGGAGCTTCCGGCCCGAAGCGGCGGCGGTGCGGGTGGTGGCGACGGGTGTGCCGGTCTTCTCGCGCATCGTCGGCGCCGGCGATCCCGAGCTGGGCATCACGTGGTGCGCCACCACGCTCGACCTCAAGGTCTTCTGCTGGGGCCGCAACGACTCCGGTGAAGTTGGGGATGGAACTGTCGGGGGGCACCGAAACGTCCCGGCGGCGGTGAGCGGTGGCCTCCGTGCGCTGTCGATCGCCGTCACGCCGGGGGCGAGCTGCGCGATCGACCTTGCTGGCGCGGGTTGGTGCTGGGGGTCGGCCGCCGAGGGGGTCGTTGCCGGGAGCGGCAACTCACCAGTGCCGATCGCGGTGCCCGGGAACTTCCTTCTCACGCAAGTGGCGGCCGACGGCAACGGATCGATGTGTGCGATCGATGGTGGCTTGCGAATGATCTGCTGGGGATCCGGACGCCAGGGTGGCCGGGGCCGAGCGGGAGTCGGTGCCGGTCCGAGCCCAGTGCAGATCGAGGGGACCGACTACTTCGTGTCGGTCGGCAGCACCGCCGAGGGCTTCCTCGCGGTGACGGTCGATCGCGACCTGGTGGTGTGGGGAGGGCTCAGCGGCGCCGGCTTCACGGAGCGCCCGGCCAACGTACTCTCGGGATTCGTGTTCAGCGACGTGATCGCCGGTGGCGGGACCGGCGTGATCTGCCTCCACGCCTATCCGTCGGGCGCGCGCTGTGTTGACCGCCTCGGCCTTGCCCGGGCGTTGAGCAGCGCGAGCAACGCCAACCTGATCCACGGCGTCCCGCAACGGTGATTGGTCAATGGTGGCTGGTGAATGGTGAATGGTGAATGGTGAATGGGGGAGGAAGATGCGATCCCTCGCTGCGATCCGGACGAGGGAGCCGCTCTGCGCCCCCATTCACCATTTACCATTTACCATTCACCATTCACCCCGAGATTCCAGCCATGCTCGATACCCTCCTGCACCACATTCTCTGGGCCGATCGCCGCACCGCCGAGTCTCTCGACACGCTCGATCCGCCGCCCGCCGACGTCGTCCGGATCTGGGCCCATCTCCTTGGTGCCGAGGCGACCTGGCTGGCTCGGCTTGCCGGCCGGATCGCCGACGTGGCGGTCTGGCCCGAGCTTGATGTGGCCGAGTGCCGGGCGTTGATGACGCGCAATCACGAGGAACTCTCCCGGATCACCGACGGGAGTGCGGCCGAGATGACGCGGGCCATCACCTACCGCAACTCCCACGGCGAGCAGTTCACCAACACCGTCGCCGGGATCCTCCACCATGTGGCCTTGCACGGGATGTATCACCGTGGCCAGGTGGCCCTTGAGGTGCGTCGGCGGGGCGGAGTGCCATTATCCACCGACCTGATCGTCTATCTACGAGTCGGTGACGGGTAACGGGGGACGGGGAAGGATGAATCGCGCCCGTCCCCCCTCCAGCCCTACGAGTTTCCGATTCACCATTCACCATTGACCATTCACCATTCACCACTCATGCCATGCTGATTCTCGCTCTTCTCGCGCTTCAGTCCCCTCCTGACACCACGACACTCAAGTTCACCGCCGACGCCGGTTTCGTGAACACCAGTGGCAACTCCGAGGTCACTTCGGTGAACATCGGCAATGCCCTCGAGGTGAAGGGTGAGGCGTGGACCCTGGTCCAGAAGTTCAGCGTGATCTATGGTCGCACCGACGGCGAAACCTCCACCTCATTGTGGCGCGGTTCGGTTCGCAGCGACCGGGCGATCTCGAGCCGACTCGGGTTCTATGCCCTGGGCGAGTTCGAGCGAAATCGCTTCGCGGGGCTGTCGTCGCGCTACGCGCCATCGGTCGGCCTGGCGTATGCGGCCGTCCGCAGCGGACGCGATCACCTCGACGTGGAAATCGGCGCCGGCTATGTGTGGCAGAACGCGGTGGCACCCGGCGGCTCGGAGGAGTTCGCCGCCGGACGCGGCGCCGCCAGGTATCGCCGTACCCTGGGCGAGAAGGCCGAGTTCTCCCAACTGGTCGAGGTGCTGCCGAACCTCAAGCAGGGCGACGACCTGCGGATCAACACCGAGACGGCGGTCTCGGCGCCGATCACGGCAGGGATCGCCATGAAGGCGAGCTACGTGATCCGTCACGACGGGTTGCCCGAGCCGGGCTTCAAGCAGACCGACCGGATCCTGACGACCGGGATCCAGGTCACCTTCTGAGCCCTGCGCCCGGCCAACTGCCGGGGGTTACCTTGGGGTGGGCTGACCGGTCATGAGGGCCGGCCCGCCGCTCTCCACCTCGTCGGGAATGCCGTCGTGATCGTTGCCGCACTACCGCTCCTGTTCTTCACTCTCCAGGCCGACACCGTGTCACGGAAGCCACCGGAACTCAAGTTCACTGGTGACATCGGCTATGTCTCCACCGCCGGGAACACCTCGGTGTCGACCCTCAATCTTGGCAACAAGTTCTCGGCCAAGGTCGACGACCTCACCCTGAGCCAGACCTTCGCACTGGTCTACGGCGAGAGCAAGGGGACGCCGGTCACGTCGCAGACCCGCGGATCGATTCGAGTCGACAAGGGGCTCAGGACGGCCAATTTCTCGGCCTACACCCTCTTCAACTACGAGCGGAACACCTTCGCGGGGCTCGCCTCGCGAATCTCGGTGGCGGCAGGTCTCTCGGCGCATCTGGTCCACGACGACCACAACAAGCTGACGCTGGAGAGCGGCTTCACGCTCACTCGCCAACGGGGCATCGGCACCAAGGGGCACGACGCCGACTTCCTCGGCGGCCGGGCCGCGACCACCTACATCCACCTCTTCGGCCCCAAGGCATCGGTCTCGCAGACGGTCGAGGTGCTGCCAAACTTCCACCAGACCAACGACCTGCGCGTCAACACCGAGAGTGCCGTCGTGGCCCCGATCACCAGCAAGGTGGGCGTGAAGCTCTCCTACGTGATCCGCTACGACGGCCTGCCCGAGGCCGGCTTCGAGACGACCGACCGGCTCTTCACCTCGGGGATCCAGATCTCGTTGTGAGCTTCCACCTGGTACGCGACACCGCCCCGCCGCCGCGCCTCGAGGCGATGGCGGGACTGGCCGACGAGGCGCTGGCGATCCACCGCGCGATGCCGTCGTACGCCGCCACCCCACTCCATCGACTTGACGCCCTGGCAGGGGCCCTCGGCCTCGGTGGGCTGTTGCTCAAGGACGAATCGGCACGGTTCGGCCTCAACGCCTTCAAGGGACTGGGCGCCTCGTTCGCGGTGCGGCGCTGGCTGGCGCAACATCCCGATCGTCGCGGGGTGACCTTCACCACCGCCACCGATGGCAACCACGGCCGTGCGGTGGCGTGGAGTGCGCGCGAGGTGGGTGCGCGCGCCGTGGTCTTCATCCCGGCCCACGCCCGCCCGGCACGAATCGCGGCGATCCGGGGCGAGGGTGCCGAGGTGGTCCTGGTGGAGGACGGCTATGACGCCGCGGTCGGGCAGGCCCATGCCGCGGCCGCGGCCGAGGGGTGGGTGGTGATCCAGGACACCGCGACGCCCGGGTACGAGGAGATTCCCGACTGGATCGCCGCGGGCTACTGGACCCACGCCCGCGAGCTCGAGCCGGTGCCACATGCCACAGACGTCCCGGAGATTGACCTGGTGCTGCTCCACGCCGGTGTCGGGACGTGGGCGGCGGCGATCACCGCGTACTACTGGCATCGCTACGGCACCCGACGACCGCGGATCGCGATCGTGGAGCCAACCCGGGCGCCGTGCGTGCTGGCCGCAGTGGAAGCCGGCGGTGCGGTCATGGTCCCGACCGACGGGCACACCGTGATGGCAGGGCTCGATTGCGCCCTCGCCAGCACCACCGCCGTGCCGATTCTTGGCCGGGGCGTCGACGCGCTGTTCACCATCGACGACGCCTGGAGTCTCGAGGCGATGCGACGCCTCGCGATGCCCACCGGGAAGGACCCGGTCGTCGTCGCCGGCGAATCAGGTGCCGCGAGCATCGCCGGGCTGCTCGCCCTCGACGGCGACCCCGCCCTGGCGCCGGTGCGTGAACACCTCGGGCTGGAGAAGGCTCCTCGCGTGCTGGTCTGGTCCACCGAGGGGGCCACCGATCCGGCGCACTGGGCGGAGGTTGTCGGCCGCCCGGTTCCGGGATAGCCTCCAGCGACTCCCCCGCACGCGCGAGGCCGATCTCGATGGCGCCCACTGCACGGAAATCCACGAAGACTCGCACCGCGAAGCCCGACTCCCGGCCTGCGATCGTGCTCCCCGACGACGCGCGCAAGTCGCTGGCGCGCGTGCCCGGTGCGCTGGCTGGCTTCGAGGCGCTCTCCTACACCAACCGGCGCGAGCTTGTGGAGGCGATCACCTCGGCGAAGAAGCCGGAGACCAGGCAGCGCCGGATCGTCCGGATGGTGGAGAAGCTCACCTCGACCGAGCCGCGGACGGTTGATGCCGTCTCCACCCGCCCGGCGGTGGCCAAGATGGGCATCACGGCCGGTCAACGTGTCCTGCTGCTCGACGCCGAGGCTGACGCCAGTGCCGCCTTCGCTTCGCTGCCGAAGGGCTCGGAGATCGCTCGGGAGCCCGGCCGGGTCGGCTTCGATGTGGTGGTGCTCTACGCGGCCACGGCGGCAGCGCTGGCCAGGCGACTCCCCGCCGCGCTGCGGGCCTGTCTCCCCGGGGCGGTGCTCTGGGTCGCCTTCCCCAAAGGGTCGTCGGGCCGTGCCACGACGCTCACCCGCGACCTTGGTTGGCATCCGACCGAGCGCGACGACCTGAAGCGAGTGGCATTGATCTCGATCGACGACAACTGGTCGGGATTCAAGTTCCGGCGGGTGGCGTCGTGAACGGCGACCCGCGCTACCCGGTCGGTCGGTTCACCGCGCCGGTGTCGCTGGACGCGACCGGTCGGCGCGCCGCGATCACGGTGCTCGAGGAACTCCCGGACCGGCTCGCCGCCGCGGTGGACGGGCTCGACGAGGCCCAACTGGACACACCGTACCGCGAGGGTGGCTGGACCGTGCGACAGGTGGTGCACCATGTGGCCGACTCGCACGTCAACGCCGCGGTGCGGGTCCGCCTGGCGCTCACCGAGGACACCCCGACCATCCGGCCGTACGAGGAAAAGCGCTGGGCGGAGTTGCCGGATGCCAGGACACTGCCGGTCGCGCCATCGCTCGAGTTGCTGCGGGGGCTTCATGCCCGCTGGGTCGCGCTGCTCGCATCGCTCGACGAGGCGGGCTGGCAGCGGACCCTGGTGCACCCCGAATACGATGCACCGCTCACGATCTGGTCGATCACGGCGCTCTATGACTGGCACAGCCGGCATCATGTGGCGCATGTCACGCATCTGCGGGCCCGCGAAGGCTGGTGATTCTCGGGCCCGTGTTGCTGGAGCACCTTCCCTCACCCTGGAGCAGACGATGGATCGTCCGACGGTCGCGGGTCTTGGTGGTGTCGTTCTCTTCGCCGACCACGCCGATTCGCTGGCGCACTGGTATGAGCAGCACCTGGGCCTGTTCTTCACCCGGGAGCCCGAGACTCACGAGTGGTGGTGCGCACTCCCCGGCGGCCCGGCCTTCGCGATTCATCAGGCCAAGCACCAGCTTGGCCATGACCGGCGCCATTGCGAGATCACCTGGCTGGTCGATGATCTCGATACCATGGTCGAGTTTCTCGGTGAAGCAGGGTTGACGGTGGACGAGCGGCAGGAAACCGGCGATGGGGACTTCGCCTGGCTCGACGACCCGGAGGGGAACCGGATCGAGCTCTTCCAGCGGCGTGAGTCCTGAGTCCTGAGACGTGGGACGACTGTGCCACACCTCCCCCCACGTCTCAGGACTCAGGACTCACTGCCCTACCGGCCTCCGCATCCGGGTCCGATCGGGAAACTCGCTGCGCAGCTCGGCGGTGCCGTCGAGCATCACCTGCATCGCCGGCTCCGGGAGCTGGCTCACTCCCACCACCGTGATCGACGGGGCGGCGTCGGGATCGAGCCCCGCAAGAACCGCCGCCCGGGCGGCGTTGATCGCCGCGGGGGTCGCGTCGCGGAGGTAGATCGTCACGTGGACCACGTCGCCGGGTACCCCCCGGGCGGCGCGGACCACCGCCGCCATGTTGCCGGTGGCCTGGGCGGCCTGCTCGGCCACGGTCGTGCCCACGATCCGGCCCAGCGAATCGACCGGCACCATCCCTGAGAGGTAGACCGTCAACCCGGCCCGGACCGCCTGGGGAACCCCTTCGAGCGCGGGGACCTCCGGGGCTCGGACCCGCTCGGCGACTGGCGAGGGAGGCCCGCCGGCGGGCATCGCCTGCCGGGGGGCTGGGGCGCAGGCCACCAACAGGCCGAGAGGCGCCAGGAGGCGAAATGTGAGCCGAAATGCCATCTTTGGAGTCTCCAGAGGAGGTCGGGGTTTCCCGGCTGGCCCGATGGGGGCCGCTGTGCAACGTTTCAGGGTCGCAACGTCCATACGAACGTCCACCCGAGAAGGATATTCGAAATGCGCAAGGTCTTGATGGCATTCATCGTCGTTGGCGCCCTCACGGGGTGCGTCAGCAAGAAGAAGTACGACGAGCTGGTTACAGAGCAGCAACGCATCAACGAGCAGAAGGACTCCCTGGTCGCCGATGTGCTCACCGCGACGCAGATGGTGACGGAGATCAATGCTGATCTCGCACGGGTCAAGGGGCTGGGCGTCTCCCCCGCCTCGGCTGGTGAGACCCCGGCCACCGGTGGCGTCGAGGACCGCCAGGTGCTCCTCGGCAAGATCCGCGAGGTGATCTCGCGGCTCGAGGCCGCCGAGCAGGAAGTCGACGCGCAGAAGAAGCGGATCGGCTCCCTCACCGCGGAGCGGCGTCGGCTGCAGCAGCAGCTGCAGGCCTTCCAGAACACCATCGAGGATCTCAAGGCGACGGCCATCCAGCAGGAGTCGCTGATCACCGAGCAGCGCCAGGAGATCCAGACCCTCAGCAGCAAGGTCGACACCCTCGCCGAGCAGACCAATCGCCTCTCGGTCGAGCGCGCCGCGATCTCGGACACGCTCACGCAGGTGGTCGACGAGGCCAACACCGTGTACTACGCGGTGGGGACCGAGGACGAGCTGGTCGACCGCGGCATCCTGGTCAAGGAGGGAAGCAAGTTCCTCTTCTTCGGGAGCAAGTCGCTCCAGCCGGCACGTCAGCTCAAGCCCGAGCAGTTCCAGCGCCTCGACCTGCGCAGCGACACCGTGTTGCCGGTTCCCGAGCCGACCCAGGAGTACAAGATCGTGACCCGTCAGGACCCGCAGTACCTCGGGTCGACCGTCACCAGCAAGGGGAAGGTCAAGGGCGACCTCCATATCGCGTCGCCGCAGTTCTGGGCCGGTGGCAAGTTCCTGATTCTCGTCCGGGACTAGGTTGCTCGTGGGTTGCACGCAGTGAATCGTGAATGGTGAATGGTGAATGGGAGCGCTTCAATGCGGCACGTCCCATTCACCATTCACCATTCGCCATTTACCCTTGGCCGTATCGATGCCGACACCACCCGGAAGGTCCTCATGAAGCCCCGTTTCTCGCTCCTCGCCATCCTGCCGCTTGCCGCGGTGCTGATCGCCTGGCGCGGCACCCCTGCCCCGCCGGCGCCGGTGCTGCACGTCGTCAAGTCGCCGACCTGCGGCTGTTGCCAGGCCTGGGTCGACTACATGAAGACCCAGGGCTTCACGGTCGAGGTCGAGAACCGCACCGACATGGCATCGCTCACGGCACTCAAGCGCGCCAACGGCGTCACCCGGCAGCTGGAGGCGTGCCACACTGCCTTCGTTGACGGCCTGGTCGTCGAGGGACACGTGCCGGCCGACATCGTCCACAAGCTGCTGCGCACCCGGCCGAAGGGGGTCAAGGGGGTCAGCGCGCCGGGGATGCCGCAGGGCTCGCCCGGGATGGAGGGGCCGGTGAAGGACCGCTACATCGTCTACACCTTCGATGCACAGGGGAAGGCGACGCCGTACGCGGAACGATAGGGTGGTCGATAGTCGATAGTCGATAGTCGATGGAACGAAGAGGCCGGCATCCCATTGAGGAGCCGGCCTCTCCATCTGACTGCCATCGACCATCGACCATCAGCCCTCGACCGTCAGCCATCTGTCCTTACTGCGCACCCCTCAACTCCTCCCGCAACCGGTCCCGCGCCGTCCCGATCCGTTCACGGACCCGGGCCTTCAGGGCCGGGAGGTCGGCCATGTCGAGTCCCGCCGTCGGTTCGGGCTCGAGGATCTCGACCACGGCATGGGTGGGACCGATCCGCCAGTCGTGCTTGGCGACCGCCTGCCGGGTGCCGAACAGGGCGAGTGGCAGGATCGGGACTCCTGCCTCGATGGCCAGCCGGAATGCCCCATCCTTGAACGGCAGCATCTCGGCACGCGGCGAGCGGGTGCCCTCGGGGAAGATCATCACCGAGACCCGGCCATCGAGCCGGGTCCGGCAGGCCGCCATCGCGTCGCGGGCACTGGTGGTCCGACCGCGGTGGACCGGCACATCGCGCACCGCCCACATGATCCAGCCGAAGACCGGGATCCGCATGATGCTGGCCTTGCTGAGCCACTTCATCTCCCAGGGGAGCAGCGACAGCAGGATGATGTCGGCGAACGATTCGTGGTTGGCGACCACGACGTATGGATTCCTCGGATTGGCGGGGCGTGGACCGCGGACCTCGAGATGCCATCGCGGGGTGGCGAGCCGCAGCAGCCGGGCGATGCTCCGGAAGAGCAGCCCACCGAAATAGTTCCAGCGATCGACCGGCCAGCCGATGATCCGCCAGACGAGCGTGAAGGGGAAGGCGATCGCCACGCCCAGGGCGAGAATCGTCCAGGTCCAGATCGAGGCCAGGGTGGTCACCGAGCGCGCCGCCATCCGGCGAACATATCGGCACCTCCCCGTCGGGGTGAAGGGCAGCGCTTTATCCGTCGCCGCTCGCGTCCTACCTTGCAGGGATGACCCACGATCCCTTTGCCCTGCTGACCCGGCTGCTCGACGCCCCCGGGCCCTCCGGCTTCGAGCGTGCTCCCGCCACCGTCTGGCGGGAGGCCGCGGCGTTTGCCGACGACCTGGTGGTCGACGTGAACGGGAACTCGCGCGCCACTCTCTACCCCGCCGACGGCAGCCGCGACGGCCCCCGGGTGATGTTCGCCGGCCACATCGACGAGATCGGCGTGATGCTGGTCCACATCGATGATGAGGGGTATTGCTGGTTCGACGTGATCGGGGGGTGGGATTCGCAGGTGTTCGTGGGGCAGCGGGTGACGCTGCTCGGCAAGCACGGCCCGGTCCAGGGGGTGATCGGCAAGCAGGCGATCCACCTGATGGATCAGCCCGCGCGCGACAAACTCAGCAAGGTGCACGATCTCTGGATCGACATCGGGGCGACCTCGCGGGCCCAGGCGGTGGAGCGGGTCGCCGTGGGCACTGCCGGGGTGATCGGAGGCACGATGGAACGCTTCCCCAACGACCGGATCGTCTCGCGCTCGCTCGACAACCGGATCGGCGCGTATGTGGTCCTCGAAGCGCTGCGGCTCCTGGCCGAGGATCGCGCCGGCGTGACGGTGACGGCGGTCGCCACCACCCAGGAGGAGATCGCGTACACCGGCGGCGGGGCGCGCACCTCGGCGACCGCCCTCGACGCGCTGGTGGCGTTGGCGGTCGACGTGACCCACGCCACCGACTCACCCAATATCGAGAAGAAGCGGCACGGCGACGTGAAGCTTGGCGGCGGGCCGGTGCTTTCCCGCGGCGCCGCGGTGAATCCGGTGGTGTTCGAGCGGCTCGAGGCGGTGGCCACCGCCGAGGGGATCCCGTTCCAGCTGCAGGCGGCCCCGCGCTCCACCGGCACCGACGCCGACGCGATCTTCACCGCCCACCGCGGCATCGCGACCGGCCTGGTGTCGGTGCCGCTGCGTTACATGCATTCGCCCAACGAGATGTCGGCGCTGAGTGACATCGGTCACGCGGCAAAGCTGCTGGCGGCGTTCGCGCGGAGCATGAAGCCGGACGAGGACTTCGTGCCGCGATAAACGATAGACGATAGACGATAGACGTGAATGGACTCGGGGCCGGCATCGAAGCGAAATGCCGGCCCCGCAGTCGTCTATCGTCTATCGTCTATCGTATCAGCCTGATCGCCTCGTCGGTCCCGATCGCTTCCAGGGCTCGCCAGGCCGCCGTCCGCACCTCCGCATTGCCGTGTCGCAGCAGCGTGCCGAGGATCGGGACCGCGGCTTCCAGCCGGCGGCGGCCCAGCACCTCGGCGGCATCACCGACCAGGTGGTCACGGGACGAGCCGACCGCCCGGATCAGCGCCTGCTCGGCGTCCGGCAGGTGGCTGAGCAACTCGAGGTAGTGGCGATGCTGGGCCTTGCCGGGCCGTGCGGCGAGCACTTCGAGCACCGCTTCGGCGCCGTCGTTGCCGAGCGTGGCGAGCGCGCGGCCGATCACCGACCCGGGACCTGCGGTGGGGTACTCGCGCACCAGGTGCTGCAGCGCCGATTCGGGAATCGTCCGGCGCCGCTCGCGGACGATGATCGCACGGCCGGCCTCGTCGCTCCGTGCCGCCAGCTCGGCGAGTCCAAGCAGGACCTCTGCCGCTCGCCCCCAGTCGAAGGTCGCCACCGCGTCGCGCCCGGCGGCGAGGAGTGGATCGAGCGAGCCGGAAAATTTGGACCGCTCGGTGTCACGCCGCACCACCACCGCCTCGTCGGGATTCACCGCATCGGCGAACGCCGACATGTCGGGGATCTCGCGCAACGCGGCGGCAAGCTCCGGGTCGTCGCGTTGCGGGGTCTCTGCGGGGACGAAGCCGATCCCCGGCACCGCGTCGACGAGGGCGGCACGAAGGTGCTCAGGTGACGGATAGAGTCCCCGCGCGGCCGCGAGGATCACCGCCAACTCGGACCACTGGTTGGCGTTCAGCGCCGGGGGGAGGGAGAGCCGCGCGACGTTGTGGGTGGCAAAGGCACCGAGGATCAGGTTGGCCCCGGGAGAATTGTCGGCCACCGGGGTGTCGTAGACCTCGAGGTGGCCGCCCGCCACGCGCCACTCCACCCGCCGGGCACCGCTCGCAGTCACCAGCAACGCCGCTGCCCGGTGCAGTCCGCCGGGGTCCGCTTCAGCGACCCGGGCCTCATGGATCGCGGTGGCAAAGAGGGCGGTCAGCGTGCTGGGCATCCTCACAAGGTATGGTGTCGCCGCGATCCGGACAGGTCCGGATGGCCGCGGCGACGCGGTCCGGGTAGAATCCGGGGAGTCCAACCGGGATATCACGATGCGAATCACCGCCGCTCTTCTCGCCGCCGCCCTCTCCGCCGCCCCGCTGGCCGCGCAATCGGGCCGTGACACCACCAAGCAGGCCGCCCCCACTCAACAGGGATACGGAGCCTGGTTCGGCTCGATCCCCGACATGACCGACTCGGAGCGCGGAGTCCTGCTCGACGGGGTCTCCGCCGCGTCCCCGGCCTACGATGCCGGCCTCCTCAAGGGCGACCGGATCATGATGATGGCCGGCGACACGGTCCGCGACCTGCGCGACATGGTCACCGTGCTCCGCGATCACGAGCCCGGCGAGACGATCGAGGTGGTGTTCATGCGCAAGGGCGTCGCGCAAAAGGCGAAGGTCACCCTCGGCCTGCGGCCCCCGAGCTGAGCGTGGCGATCCTCGACGCCGACCGGGCAGTGACCCGGCTCAGGAGCGCCTTCAACCACGGGGCCGACCGCCCCGCCCTGCTCCGGCAGGCGGCCGAGCTGGTTCGCGAGGCCGGCGAGCCCTACACCTCGGTGTATCTGTACATGCTCCATGGCAATGAGCTGGTGCTCGAGGCGTGGAGTGGCCGGGATACCGACCACCAGCGCATCCCCGTCGGCAAGGGGGTTTGCGGGACCGCGGTGGCCACCGGGCTCGACCAGAACGTCGGCGACGTGCAGGGGCGGGAGAATTACATCGCCTGCAACCTGTTCACTCGTTCTGAGCTGGTGGTGCTGATCCGCCGTGGCGACCAGGTGCTCGGGCAGATCGATATCGACTCCGACCAGCTCGATCCGTTCACCCCCGAGGAGGAGGGTGCCGTCCGTCAGGTTGCCGAGGCGCTCGCGGTCCTCCTGTGACTGGCAACGAACCCCGATACACCACCCGGCAGGTGCGGGGCGTCTCGCTGTTCGAGCGCCGCCTTGGCGAGGGCCCCGAGGTGATCGTGCTGCACGGTGGCCCGGGGGCGCACCACGACTACCTGCTGCCGGGATTCGACCGACTCGCCACCGGCCGGACGCTGGTCTACTACGATCAGCGCGGTGGTGGGCGTTCCGCGGTCGACCGCGACGTGCCGGTCGGGGCACCCGACCAGGTGGCCGACCTCGAGGCGCTGCGTCGGGAGTGGGGGCTCGAGCAACTCGACCTGTGCGGCTACTCGTGGGGTGCGCTCCTGGCGATGCTCTACGCCGTGGCGCATCCGGAACACGTTGCTTCCCTCGCGCTGGTCTCCCCGGCCCCGGCGACAGCCACCGAGCGCCAGCAGTTCGAGGCGGCGCTCGCCGCGCGAAGCGGCACCGCCGAACTCAAGGCGGCGCGCGCCGAGTTGCAGGCCAGCGACCTCCGGTCACGCGATCCGGCGGCCTACGCGCAGCGCCTCTTCGAACTGGCTGTGGCCGGCTACTTCCATGATCCCGCCCGGGTCGTCGACCTGACACCGTTCCGGGTCACGGGACGGACCCAGCAGGCGGTCTGGGCGTCGCTCGGTCCCGACTTCGACTTGCGGCCGGAGCTGCGGCAGCTGCGGCTCCCGGCGATCGTGCTCCATGGCGACGACGACCCGATCCCGCTCGCCAGTGCCCGCGCCACGGCGGAGGCGCTCCGGGCGTCGCTGGTGGTGCTGCCCCGCTGTGGCCACGTGCCCTATGTCGAGGCGCCGGAGGAGTTCACCGCCACCCTCGACGGCTTCCTGCCGCGAGCATGAACGCCCAACCGACTCCCTTCGACCTCATCTTCGCGGCGCTCGCCGAGGAGCGCTTTCCCGCGGTCCGTCAGGCGGTGGGCGACGCGCCGCCGCTCGACGACTTCCTGATCGCCGGTCCGGTGGTGGAGCTGCTCCACGACCTGCGTCCCGAGGAGGGACTCGGGTCGGCGGTGGACGATTTCGTGGCACTGGTCCATGCGGTGTTCCGACATTGGGTCGATGGCTGTCCGGTGCGGATCCTCGATGCGGCGCGGACCGCAGCACTGCGCAGCGGATTCGCCGCGACGGCGCCAACTCCCAGCGGGGAGGGCGACCGTCCGGTGAAGTACATTCAGGTCGCTCCCCGGATGATCTGGGCACGGCTCGAGGAGGCCGATGTCCACGAGCCGCTCGACGGCTGGTTTGCCGTGCCGAACGGTGGCGCCCTCCGGGTGGTGGCCTGTCTCGGCGTCCACCCGTCGCGACCCGGTCTCTCGGTGCTGGCTGCCGAGGGCGAACGGCCGCTGCTCCAGCCGAGGCCCGATGGATCACCGCCGTTCGCACCGGTGATGGAGGGTGGCGACCGTGCCGGGCTCGCCAGCGTGGTGACCACTGCCGAGCTGCTGTCGCTCGGGTGGCAGGCGATCGACGACTGAAACCGAGAGACACCGAGCATGGACAAGAAGACCGTCGCCGCGACGCTCGAGCAGATCGCTGCGTACCTGGAGCTGCAAGGCGAGAATCCGTTCCGGGTCCGCGCCTTCCGCGCGGCCGCCAAGACGGTCGAGGGGTTCGCCGGTGAACTGGCGACGGCGATCGACGATGGCTCGCTGGCCCAGGCCAAGGGAATCGGTCCCGCGATCCTGGCGGTGATCACCGAATTGGTGCAGACCGGCCGCTCGGAGATGTTCGAGACGCTCCGCGAGGAGGTACCGCCGGGACTGGTGGAGATGCTGGCGATCTCCGGGCTCGGGGTGGCCAAGATTCGCCAGATCCACGCCGCCCTCGGGATCGAGACGCTCACCGAACTCGAGGAGGCGGCCCGCGACGGCCGGCTTGCCGCGCTGCCGAGGTTCGGCGCGCGAACCGCCGAGGGAGTCCTCAAGGGAATTGCGTTCCTGCGTCGGTCGAGCCAGTTGCGGCTGGCCCACCATGCCCGCGACGAGGCGCGTGAGATCGCCGACGCCCTCTCGACGGTTCCCCACGTGCTTGCGGCGCATCCGGCCGGCGAGGTGCGACGACGCTCAGAGGTGGTCCGCGACCTGGTGGTGGTGGCGGTGGCCGATGTTCCCCCGAGCGAGGTGTTCCATGCCCTCGGCGGGGTGACCGGGGTGAGCGAGGTTGCCGGCGAGGATGAACGACGTGCGGTGCTGCGTTTCGCCGGGGGATCGCCGGTCCAGGTCGTCGTCACCCCGCCGCAGAACCTCGGTGCGGTGCTGGTGCAGGCGACCGGCAGCGAGGCGCACCTCGACCGGTTGATCGCATGGGCCGGGGAGAAGGGGTTCACCCTTGCCGGCGCGGCCCTGTGGGAGGGAAGCCGGTTCATCCCCACCCCGGACGAGGAGACCCTTTACCGCGCCCTCGACCTGCCGTGGATCCCACCCGAGCTGCGCGAGACCGGCGACGAAATCGGCCGGCCGGTGCCGCGGCTGCTCGAACGCGGTGACCTCAAGGGGTTCCTGCACTGCCATACCCAGTACTCGGACGGCACCAACACCGTGGCGCAGATCGCCGACGCCTGTCGCGCGGAGGGCTACGCCTGGGTGGGGATCACCGACCACTCGCGCGCCGCCGCCTATGCCGGCGGGATGCAGCCCGACGATTTGCGGCGGCAGTGGGCCGAGATCGACGAATACAACGCGGGTGACCCGGGGATCCGGGTGCTCAAGGGGATCGAGAGCGACATCCTGCAGGATGGTGCGCTCGACTATCCCGATGACGTGATGGCCGGATTCGACTTCGTGATCGCCAGCGTGCATTCGCGGTTCACGCTGGGGGAGAAGGAGATGACCGCCCGCTTCCTCCGCGCGATCGAGTCACCGTGGTTGGCGATCATCGGTCATCCCACCGGTCGGCTATTGCTGTCGCGCGAGCCCTACCCGGTGGACCTCGACGCGATCTTCGAGGCGGCCGGCGCGGCCGGGGTGGCGATCGAGATCAATGCCGACCCGCATCGCCTCGATCTCGACTGGCGGGTGCTGCGCCGCGCCCGCGAAGCGGGGGTGATGATCTCGATCGGCGCGGACGCGCACAATGTGGCCGGACTCGCCAACGTCGAGTTCGGCGTCGGCATCGCCCGAAAGGGCGGCCTCGGCCCGGACGACATCCTCAATTGCCGCGATGCCGACGACTTCCTTGCCTTCGGCCAGGCACGCCGGCGCTGATGCCACGCGAGAGCAAGACGGCACGCCGGGAGCGCGCCGGACAGATCCTCCAGGCGCTCAAGGCCGAGTATCCCGAGGCACACTGCGAACTCGACCACGCCAACGCCTTCCAGTTGCTGGTGGCCACGATTCTCTCGGCCCAGTGCACCGACGCCCGGGTCAACCTGGTCACGCCGGCGCTCTTCGCGCGCTATCCCGACGCCGAATCGCTCGCGGCAGCGAAACCGGCCGACGTGGAGGCGCTGATCCGCTCGACCGGCTTCTTCCGTAACAAGGCCAGGTCGCTGATCGGGATGGCCCGGGCCGTGGTGGCCGGGCACGACGGCGAGATCCCGCGGACGATGGAGGAGCTGCGACCGCTGCCCGGCGTCGGCCGCAAGACCGCCAACGTGATCCTCGGCAATGCCTACGGCGTCAACGAGGGCATCACCGTCGACACCCACGTCAAGCGTCTCGCCGCGCTGATGCGGCTCACCCGCGAGACCGACCCCGAGAAGGTCGAGCGCGACCTGATGCCGCTCTTCCCGCGTGAGGACTGGGCGCTGCTGAGCCACCTGCTGATCTGGCACGGCCGCCGGGTCTGCATCGCGAACCGGCCAAGGTGCGGCGAGTGCGTGGTGTGCGAGGTGTGTCCGAGCTGCTCGGCCTGAAGGCGACAGGCGACGGGCGACCCGCGACACGTGGGGCTGCTAGATTCCCCCGTGACGACGGTGGAGTCCATCCATCACCTGTCACCTGTCGCCTGTCGCCTGTCGCCTGTCGCCCCAACTTTCGGACGCATTCATGCCCAAGACCGCCATCATCGACACCGCCCGTGGCACCATCACCGCCGAACTCTACGACGACGTGGCGCCGGGCACCGTCGCCAACTTCGAGAAGCTCGCCAACAGCGAGTACTACGACGGCACCCGTTTCCACCGGGTGATCAAGGACTTCGTGATCCAGGGGGGCGACCCGCTGTCGAAGGATCCGTCGAATCCCCGGGTCGGCACCGGCGGGCCTGGCTGGACGATCAAGTGCGAGACCAAGGGCAACCCGCACAAGCACCAGGCCGGGGCGCTCTCGATGGCCCACGCCGGCAAGGACACCGGCGGGAGCCAGTTCTTCATCGCGCATTCCCCCCAGCCCCATCTCGATGGCGTGCACACCGTGTTCGGCCAGGTCACCGAGGGGCTCGACGTGGTGATGGCGATCAAGCAGGGCGACGTGGTCAACTCGATCCGGGTGAACTGATCATCCGGATCGATCTCGCCGTCCTCGCCGATCACGCCCTGGTCGACCAGCAGGGCAAGCTCTCGGCGATCGGCATCTGGCGTCACGTGACCCTGTCGGAGTTCCCCGGGGTGCACCCGCGGGCGCATCTGGTGCTGCTGCTCACCGGTCGGCGTGACGAGGTCGGTGATCACCGGGTGAGTCTCTCGTTGCACGACCCCGATGGTGAGCTCACCCTGGAACACAACGGCGGGCTGCAGATGATGGAGCCACCGGCCGGCATCACCGAGGTCGAGGCGCCGGGGATCATCGTGCTCGACCTGCCGATCGCGCGCCCGGGTCGCCATGCCATCGTGGTCTCGATCGACGGGATCGAGGCTGCGCGGGTCCCCTTCACGACCGCCGGCCAGATCCGGTCTGGCGGGAATGTGCACTAGGGGCGACAGGCGACAGGCGACCAACGACCCGTGACGAGTGTTGGCGTGGTCGCCTCCCCGTCTCGCCTGTCGCTTGTCGCCTGTCGCAGTAGGTTTCAACCATGCCCGCCCTCTCCCGTAACGCCGCCTGGACGCTGATGACCGAGTGGACCGCCTCGCCAGCGCTCCGCGCCCACATGCGCGCCGTCGAGCTGGCGATGCGTCACTTCGCGCCGCGCTACGATGGTGATCCCGACTGGTGGGGTACCGTCGGCCTGCTGCACGACTTCGACTACGAGCGCTTTCCCAACGCCGACCGTGCCGCCGACCGGGAACACCCCACCGAGGGCGTCACGCACCTGCGTTCGCTCGGTTTCCCCGAGGAGGGATGCCAGGCGATCCTCGGTCACGCCGAGTTCACCAACACCCCGCGCACCACCGACATGGCGCGGGTGCTGTTCGCGGTCGACGAGCTGGCCGGATTCGTGGTGGCGTGCGCCCTGGTGCGACCCTCGCGGTCGCTGGCCGACCTCGAGGTGAAGTCGGTGAAGAAGAAGCTCAAGGACAAGGCGTTCGCCCGTGGCGTGAGCCGCGACGACGTCCGCACCGGCGCCGAGGAGCTGGGGCTGCCGCTCGATGAGGTGATCGGTGAGGTGATCGTCGCCCTGCGCCCGGCCGAGCACGAGCTGGGGCTGGGCCCGGTGTGATCACCGAGCCGGCCCCGCTGCATGCCGCCGTGCCGGTACTGGAGCGCGCGGTGGAGCGGGCCTCCGGCGCGGTGGCGATCCCGGGGAACTCGGTGCGCCTGCTGTTCGACGGTCCGGAAATCTTCGCGACGATGCACCGGCAGATCGCCGCCGCGCGCCACCGGATCCACTTCGAGAACTACATCTTCCGTGACGACGAGTGCGGCACCGGCTTCGCCGAGGCGATGATCGCGCGCGCTCGCGAAGGGGTTCGGGTCCGGGTGCTCTACGACTGGCTCGGCTCGATCGGCACATCGTGGCGATTCTGGCAACGGATGCGCGACGCCGGGATCGAGGTGGTCGGATTCAACGCGCCGCGATTCGGGAGCCCGGTGGGGCTCATCTCCCGGGACCACCGCAAGACGCTGGTGGTCGATGGCGCCACCGCCGTGACTGGCGGGCACTGCATCGGCACCGAATGGGCCGGCGACCCGGCCCGGGGTCGTCAACCCTGGCGAGACACCGCGGTGGAGATCGTCGGACCGGCGGGGAGGGCACTCGACGTCGCCTTCGCCGACGCGTGGCAGGCCGGTGGCGGTTCCCCGCCCGGCGCCGGTGAGGTCGAACCCGATGTGGCGGTGGCCGGCGACAAGAAGGTCCGGGTGGTGGCCACCCGACCAGGCGAGGAGCGGGTCTGGCGGGTGATCGACCTGATGCTGGGGGTCGGGGCCGAACGGATCTGGGTGACCGAGGCCTATCTCGCCGGGCCGCCTCGGCTCTTCCAGGTCTTCGAGGACGCGGCGCGCGACGGGGTGGATGTGCGGCTCCTGGTCCCTGGCGCCAGCGACATCCCGATGGTTCGAAACATCTCCCGAACGGGGTATAAAAGGCTACTACTAGCCGGTGTGCGGCTCTGGGAATGGGGTGGTCCGATGCTCCATGCCAAGTCGATGGCGATCGACAGCCGCTGGATGCGGGTCGGGTCGAGCAACCTCAACCCCTCGTCGTTGATGGCCAACTGGGAGCTCGATGTCTTCGTGGAGAGCCCGGAGCTGGCGAGCCAACTGGACCGCCGGTTCGTCGACGACCTGGCGCGGTCGGGCGAGGTGCTCACCCGCCGTCGGCGGCTGCCGCCGCTGCCTGGGTTCCGGCGGCGGACCGCGCTGGTGGCCACCGAGCCGGCGTTGGGGGAGCGGCTGGCCCATCGGCCGGGGATGCTCGAGCGGCGGCGCCGGGCCTACCTCCGGCTCGCCTCGCTGACCCGGGCGGCTCACGCCGCCCTGGCCGGCTCGGCGGCGATCGGGCTGCTGGTCTTCGCGCTGGTGCTGGCCCTGTTGCCGAGGTTGATGGCGTACACCACCGCCGCGCTGGCCGCCCTCGGTGGAGTGACGCTACTGATGGGGATGTGGCTGAGGCGCCGCGGTGGCTGACCTCAACCTGTCCCCGAAACACCGCGTATGACGGGCGTGGACGACGTTGAGCTCGCCGCCCGCGCCGCCGGGGGCGACCCCGAGGCCTTCGGTGAGCTGGTGGCGCGACACGCCCCGATGGCCAGGCGAGTGGCCTACGCCGTCCTGGAGGACCAGGAGGACGCCGACGATGCAGCCCAGGAGGGGTTTCTCTCCGCGTGGCAGGCGATCGGTCGATACGACCCGAAGCGGGCGTTCCGGCCGTGGCTGATGCAGATCGTCGTCAACGCCGCGCGCGATCTCCGGCGCCGGCGCCGGGTCCGGAGTGCGGAGCCGCTGGAGTACGTGGCGGCGGCGTCGCGCGACGACCCGGCGAGGGAGGCCGGAGCGCTGGATCTTGGCGATCGGCTGCGTGAGGCGTTGGCCACCCTGCCCGAGCGGCAGCGCCTGGCCGTGGTGCTCTTCGATGCCGAGGGGTATCCGCAGGCGGAGATCGCCAGGATGCTGGGGATCCCGGAGGGGACGGTGAAGTCGGATGTGTTCCATGGACGCCGGGCACTTCGCAAGGTGCTGGGCAGCGTGAAGGAGGAATGGGATGAATGACCGGTCGACGTCGTTCGACGTGACGCCGGATCCCGAACTGGGATCGGCGCTGCGCGAAGCGCTGGCGATGCCGCACGACGGGGCGTTCGTCACGCGGCTTCGGGCGCTGGTCCGCCAGCGTCGCGAGCGGACCTGGGATGAGGTGCTCGCCGGCTGGTTCTGGCAGGGCGTGCTTGCCACGTCGCTGGCAGTGCTGCTGGCCGCGGCCGTCGGATGGATGGCCATCAAGCCGACTGCAACCTCGGGGGTGACTGAGGAATCCCTCGCGGTGCAGCTCCTCGATGGCCAGCGTCCAGCCTCCGACGTGCTCCTCGCGTCGTGGACGGCCGGCCAATGATCACCTCACGGACCCGGGCGGTGGTGCTCCTTGGCGCCGCCTTCGCGCTCGGCCTCGCGGCCGGCGGGGCAGGGATGGCGATGGCCACCCGGTCGGGGAAGGTCGAGCTCGACCGGCGCGGCAACGGCGGCCGCAACGGAGGCTCAGCGGGGTGGATGCGGGAGCTGGATCTGAGCGACACCCAGCGGGACAGCGTCGACTCGCTCTACCGCCAGGGCTACAAGGGAATGGACTCGATCATCCGGCGGATTCGGCCACAGACCGATTCGCTCTTCGCGACGATCCGGCCCGACCTCGACGCCCGGCGGGCGCTGACCCGGGATGAGGTGCGCAAGCTGCTCACCGCGCCGCAACTCGAAAGGTATGACTCGATGGTTCGTGCTTCTGATGAACAACGTCGCCGCAGCTGGGACCAGCGCGGCAGTGGAGGACCACCGCGTGACCACTAAGACCCCCCTCCTGGTGGCCATCACCCTGGCTGTCGGACTCGCCGCCCCGCTCACGGCCCAGCAGGGTCCCGGCGCGATCACGCTCCAGGAGGCGATCCGTCGCTCCGAGGAGGTCGCCCCGTCGGTCGTGTCCGCCATGGGACAGGTGCGCAGTTCGGAGCTGGGTGTGCGCAGCGCCAAGCTGCAGTACATCCCGCAGATCACCTTCCCGGTGAGCGCCGACCTCCTGATGTCGTCGGGACAGTCGCGTCTCGATCCGGTGACCGGCAACATCATCAGTGGAAACACCACCCAGCCGAGCTATTCCATCGGCGCGCAGGCGAACTACACGATCTTCGACGGCTTCGGCCGGGCCCACAACCTGAGCGCCGCCAACGCCAGCGAGGATGCCGCCGAGGCGAACCTGATCAGCGCGCGGTTTGCCAACCGGCTCAACGTGACCAACGCCTTCTTCGACGCGCTGGCCAACCAGGAGCTGCTCAAGGTCAACGAGGCCGCCGTCGGTCGCGCCCGGCAGCAGTTGGCGATCGCCTCGGCCCGGATGCAGAGTGGCGCGGGGCAGCGCACCGACTCGCTCACCGCGCTGGTGCAGCTCGGCCAGGCCCGGCAGCAGCTGCTGCAGGCCCAGGCCACCCTGGCCACCAGTGAGGCGAACCTGGCCCGACTGGTCGGCAGCGAAGGCCGGGTGACGGCGGTCGACGACTCGACCTTCTATGCCCAGCCGGTGATGCTCGACACCGCCGGCGTGCGCGCCGAGGCCGAGCTCTCCTCGCCGGCGATCAAGAGCAGCCTGGCCAACCTCGACGCCCGCAAGCAGCAGCTCCGGTCGCAGAAGTCGGGCTACTGGCCCACCGTCTCCGCCAGTGCGTTCAACACCTGGACGGCGCAGAAGTCCAACGACTACAGCCTGGAGCCCCGGCGCCAGTTGCGGCTCTCGTTCAGCATCTCGCCATGGACCACGCTCCAGCGCGAGACGAACATCGAGAATGCGGCGATCCAGGTCGACAATGCCGAGGCCACCCTCGCCGACCAGCAGCGCCAGATCGCCGCCTCGCTGACCCAGTTCTACGCCTCGCTCGGCAACGCGCGGGAGGCGATCGACGTGGCGCAGATCTCGGTGCAGGCGTCGGAGGAGAACCTCCGGGTCACCGAGCAGCGCTACCGGCTCGGTGTGGCCACGGTGCTCGAGCTCACCCAGGTGCAGGAGCAGCTCACCTCGGCCCAGGTGCAGGAGGTGCAGGCGCGCTTCTCGTACCTCCGCGCCAAGGCCCAGATCGAGTCCCTGATCGGAAGGAGACTGCAGTGAGCAAGGAGATGCTCGACACCGCGGAGCGGATGGCCCTGCTGCCGTCCGACGTCCCACGCGACGCCGTGATCGTGACCCGTGCCCTCCATCGCGAGTACCGGATGGGTGGCGAGGTGGTGCACGCCCTCGACGGGGTGGACATCACCATCCGTCGCAACGAGTTCGTCGCGATCATGGGTCCCTCGGGGTCGGGCAAGTCGACGCTGATGAACATGATCGGCTGTCTCGACACTCCCTCCTCGGGCGAGTACTGGCTCAACGGCCACCGGGTGAGCGACCTGAGCGACGACGCGCTGGCGCGGATCCGCAACAAGGAGATCGGCTTCGTCTTCCAGACGTTCAACCTCCTGCCCCGGGCCACCGCGCTCGCCAATGTCGAGCTGCCGATGGTCTATGCCGGGGCGAGCGCCAAGGAACGCCGCCAGCGGGCCGAGGACGCGCTCACGCAGGTGGGCCTGGCCGACCGGATGCACCACAAGCCGAACGAGCTCTCGGGCGGCCAGCGCCAGCGCGTGGCGGTGGCCCGGGCGCTGGTCAACCGGCCGTCGATCCTGCTGGCCGACGAGCCGACCGGCAACCTCGATTCGGCCACCTCGATCGAGATCATGGACCTGTTCCAGACCCTGCACGACCAGGGGCAGACGATCATCCTGGTCACCCACGAACCCGACATCGCCGAACACGCCAAGCGCCAGATCATCCTCCGGGACGGCAAGGTGGCCAGCGACGGCACATTCAGTCTTTCGGAGGCACACGCGTGAACGCCGTTCGCATTGCCCGTTTCGCCCTGGTGGCCGTCGTCGTCGCCGCCTGCGCCAAGGAAGAGCCGCCACCGGTGTACCAGGCCGTGCCGGTGACCACCCGCGACATCTCGGTGACCGCCCAGGCCGCTGGGGCGATCCTTCCCGACACCGTCGTCGAGGTGAAGTCCAAGGCGTCGGGCGAGATCCTCGAGTTCCCGGTGCAGACCGGCGAGCTGGTCCAGCGCGGCACGCTGCTGGCCCGGATCGACCGTCGGGTGCCCCAGAACCGCTACGAGCAGGCGATGGCCCAGCTCGATGTGGCCAACGCCCGGCTCAAGAACTCCGAGACGCAGCTCAAGCGGACCCAGGAGCTCTACGACGCCAAGGCGGTGACCGAACAGGAACTCGAGACCGCCACCCTCGACGTGGCCAATTCCAAGGCGGCGCAGCTCTCGGCCAAGTCCGATGTGGAGACCGCCAAGATCCAGCTCGACGACACCGAGGTGCGCGCCCCGATCACCGGCACGATCATCTACAAGAATGTCGAGCGCGGTGCGGTGATCTCGTCGCCCACCAGCGATGTGGGCGGCGGCACCGTGCTGCTCAAGATGGCCGATCTCTCGCTGGTGCAGGTCAAGACCTTCGTGGACGAGACCGACATCGGCAAGCTGAAGCCGGGGATGAGCGCCAACGTGACGGTCGAGGCGTATCCCAACCGGCCGTTCCGCGGCGAGGTGCTCAAGATCGAGCCGCAGGCCGACACCATCCAGAACGTGACGATGTTCCCGGTGCTGGTGCGGATCAACAACGCCGATGGTCTCCTCAAGCCGGGGATGAACACCGAGGTGAACATCGCCGTCGGCAGCGCGGCAGGGGTGCTGGCGGTGCCCAACGCGGCCCTGCGCACCGAGCGCGACGTCGCGTCGGCCGCCTCGGTGCTGGGGATCAACGACCAGGACCTGCAGCAGATGCTGGCCGACGCGAAGGCGGCGTCGCAGCCGCCCAAGCCGAGTGGCGATACCGGCGCCGGCGCCCCGCTCAGCGACAGCGCCAAGGCCGCGGCCGCGGCCGCCGCCACGCCGTCGCGGGAGCAGATGCAGGCGCTGTTCACCAAGATGCGCTCCGGGGCCACGCTCACCGCCGAGGAACAGGCGATGATGGCCAAGATGCGGAGCGCCGGCGGTGGCCGCGGTGGTCGGGGCGGCCAGGCCGGCGGCAACGGCCAGGATGCGCTGTTCGGCGGCAAGTACATCGTCTTCGCGCTGCGGGGCGGCAAGCCGACCCCGGTGTACGTCACGACCGGGATCACCGACCTCGACTACAGCGAGGTCAAGAGCGGGCTCACGGCGCAGGACTCGGTGCTCCTCCTGCCGAGCGCGTCGCTGATCCAGGCCCAGCAGGGACTGCAGGAGCGGATGAGCCGCAATTCCGGCTTGCCGGGACAGAGCAGCCGGTGATCACCGGGGAAGGATTCGCAGCATGCTGATCGGAGAAACCGTCCGGGTCGCCTTCGGGAGCATCCGCGCCAACAAGCTGCGCGCGGTGCTCACCATGCTCGGCGTGATCATCGGCGTCGCCGCCGTGATCACGGTGGTGGCGATGGGCACCGGCGCCCAGAAGTCGGTCGAGGACCGGATCAATGCGCTCGGCGCGAACCTGATCCAGATCAACGCCGGACAGGATCGCTTCTCGGGTGTCGCCCGCGAGGGCGGCGCGCCGCTCACCACCGACGATGCCGTCGCCCTCCAGCGGGGTGCCGGCAACGTGATCGGCGCCATCGCGCCGGAGATGTCGCGCAACCAGCAGGTGGAGCTCGGCAACAGCAACATCAACGTGAGCGTCGTCGGCACCACGCCGCAGTATCTCGAGGCGCGCAACTACACCATCACCAACGGCCGGATGTTCACCGAGGGCGACGAGGCGTCGCGCCAGCGCTACGCCGTGGTCGGTTCGGCCGTGCCCGACATGCTGGGCCAGAACCCCCGGGCCCTGATCGGCCAGACCATCTCGATCCGGTCGATTCCCTTCGAGGTGGTCGGGATCCTCAGCGAGAAGGGCGCCCAGGGGTGGCAGAACCCCGATGAGCAGATCCTCATCCCGCTCAGCACCGCCCAGTACCGGGTGATGGGCACCGACCGGCTGCGCACCATCTCGGTGACGGTGGCCAACGGCGTCCCCCAGGAGCAGGCGCTGGTCGAGCTGGAGCGGGTGATGCGCCGTGAACACCGGATCCGCCCCGGCGGCAACAACGACTTCACCATGCGTTCCCCGTCGGACTTCCTGGCCACCGCCGAGGAGACCACCAAGACCTTCTCGGCGCTGCTGCTCTCGATCGCCGCGGTCTCGTTGCTGGTCGGTGGCATCGGCATCATGAACATCATGCTGGTGTCGGTCACCGAGCGGACCAAGGAAATCGGCATCCGCAAGGCGCTCGGCGCCACCAAGTTCACGATCATGAGCCAATTCCTGGTCGAGGCGCTGGTGCTCTGCCTCTCCGGCGGCATCGTGGGGATCCTGCTCGGCGGCGCCACCTCGGAGTTCGTGGCCGTCAAGCTCGGCTGGAACACCCAGATCTCGCCGATCGCCGTGGCCGTGGCCTTCGGGTTCTCGGCGGTGGTGGGGCTCTTCTTCGGTCTCTGGCCGGCGCGCCGCGCCGCGAGCCTCGATCCGATCCAGGCGCTGCGGTACGAATAGCGACAGGCGACCGGCGACCGGCGACAGGTGATGGAGCGGCTCGCTTCCCCACTTGTCGCCGGCCGCCGGTCGCCGGTCGCCATTAGATTGGCCCCGATGAAATCACCGCTCCTCTGCCTGCTGCTTCTCGCCACGCCGCTGGTGGCGCAGACACCCACGGTGCCGATCCCGCGAATCGACACGACGGTCACCATCGACGGTGTCCTCGACGAGCCGGTGTGGCGGCAGGCCGCGCGCCTGGGCGGCTTCCACCAGTATCGACCGGTCGACTCTCGGCCGGCCGAGGACTCCACGGTGGTGCTGCTGTGGTATGCGCCCGATGCAATCCACGTGGGAATCATGGCCTACGACCGCGATCCCGGCGGCGTGCGCGCCACCACCGCGGATCGCGACAACATCGGCAGCGACGATCAGGTCACCATCTTCCTCGACACCTTCAACGATCAGCGGCGCGCCTACTTCTTCGGCGTCAACCCGTTCGGCGTGCAGGACGATGGGGTGCGTTCCGAGGGGGGATTCTCGACCTCGAGCGGCGGGCAGGGGACGATCGACCGCAATCCCGACTTCCTCTGGCAGAGCAAGGGGCAGAAGACGCCGTTCGGATGGCAGGCGGAGATCCGGATCCCGTTCAAGTCGCTGCGCTGGAACACCGGCGACGACCTGGCGTGGGGCTTCAATGTCCAGCGCACCACCCAGCGCACCGGCTACGAGGACACCTGGACCGATGTGCGGCGGGCCAACGCATCGTTCCTCGCCCAGGCCGGGACGCTCACCGGGATCCACGACATCCACCGCGGGATCGTGACCGAGCTGCAGCCGACCTTCGTGGCCAACGCCCCCGGCGCACTCGGCAGCGACGACGTGTTCCGGCGCGACGACATCAACGCCGAGTTCGGCGCCAACCTGCGGCTCGGCCTCACCAGCCTGACCCTCGACGCGACCTACAACCCCGACTTCTCCCAGGTCGAGTCCGACGTGGGGCTGGTCACGATCAACGAGCGGTTCGCGCTCTTCTTCCCCGAACGGCGGCCATTTTTCCTCGAGGGCATCGATCTCTTCTCGTCGCCCAACAACCTCGTCTACACCCGCACCGTGGCGAATCCGCTGGCCGGCGCCAAGCTCACCGGCAAGTTCGGCCGCTGGTCGCTGGCCCACCTGACCGCGATCGACGAGTACTCGCAATCGGGGCTGGCAGGGGATCGCAACGCCATTGCCAACATCACCCGGGTGCGCCGCGACGTCGGTGCCAACTCGGTGGCCGGGCTCACGCTCACCAACCGTGACGAGGGTGATTTCGCCAACCGGGTGCTCGCGGCCGACACCCGGCTGGTGTTCGGGACCCTCTACTACTTCGCGGCCCAGGCCGGCCTGTCGCTCACCACCAGGCGCGAGGGCGACGTCGTCCGCAACGTCAGCGATCCGATCTGGGAGCTCGAGCTGGACCGGACCGGCCGCGCCTACGGGTTCAACTACAAGGTGACCGGCATCGGCGATGATTTCGCCACCTGGAGCGGCTTCGTCAACCGCACGGGGATCGTCACCGCGCGGGCGTTCAATCGCTACACCTGGTACGGGGCGCGGGGCTCGCTGGCCGAGCAATTCACGGTCTTCGCCGGCATCAACCGGATCTGGGACTACGGCCACTTCCTCGGCGCCGACGGACTCGAGGGGAGCAACGAGCTCAACTGGAGTGCCCAGCTCCGCGGTGGATGGAAGCTCACCGGCAAGGGATCACAATCGTTCGTGCGATTCGATCCGGCCGACTACGGCGGTTACCAGGTCTATCAGGGCGAAGACGCGCCGCTCGATCCGTTCACCGCGCCGTCGGGAGTCTTCGACGCACTCTCGGCCAACGCCCAGATCACCACCCCGACCTGGCGTTCCTGGGATGCATCGCTCCGCTGGGAGGGTGGTGAGACGGCGATCTTCCCCGAGGCGGCGCCCGGCAACTACGTTTCGCTGCGAGGCTCGGTGAACCTGCGACCGTCGAACGCGGTGCGGGTGAGCGGTTCGGTCACACTGCAGCGGCTCACCCGCGAGCGCGATGGCAGCGAGTTCGCCCGCACCATCCTGCCGCGGCTCAAGGTGGAATACCAGCCCAATCGGGCGCTCTTCTTCCGGGTGGTCGGCGAGTACCGCAGCGAACGACAGGCCTCGTTGGTCGACCCGGCCACTGGTGCG
Source organism: uncultured Gemmatimonadales bacterium (assembly GCA_963847895.1). Lineage (GTDB taxonomy): Bacteria > Gemmatimonadota > Gemmatimonadetes > Gemmatimonadales > GWC2-71-9 > Palsa-1233. The sequence continues at coordinate 67,969 of CAWKBO010000005.1, read as the reverse complement.
CCGATCTATCAGGCCGGCGCCCCGAGCACCGCGCAGCGCACCGACCGGCTGCGGCTCGACCTGCTCGGCTCGTTCGAGCCGACCCCGGGGACCGTGGCGTACCTGGGCTACGGCTCGACGATGCGCGGCAACCGGCCGCTCACCTTCCGCGAGCTGGAGCGGACCGACGACGCCTTCTTCCTGAAGCTGGCGTATCTGTTCAGGTGGTAGCGACGCGAGGAGCGAACGGCGAACCGCGTTGTCGCCCTGAGGGACCCTGAGCGTAGCGAAGGGGACCGAGGGGGTGGTGGCTGGCTGGGATCCGCTCCCTCGGTCGCTACGCTCCCTCAGGATGACATTGGCTTCAACGCCGTTCGCCCTGACCCCGGGAGGCTCCACCGCATGGATTCCGGCTCCTCCCTCCGGCCCCGCCTCGGCCTGATCCTCGGCCCGCTCCTCTTCCTCGTGCTGCTGCTCACCCCGCCCCCCGAGGGACTCCCGGTGGCGGGCTGGCGCGCGGCGGCGGTGGCGATCCTGATGGGCACCTGGTGGGTGACCGAGCCGCTGCCGATCGCGGTGACCGCGCTGCTGCCGTTGCTGCTCTTCCCGCTTCTCGGCGTGGCGAAGCTCGACGCGAGCGCCGCTCCCTATGCCAACCCGGTCATCTTCCTCTTCCTCGGTGGCTTCCTGATCGCGCTGGCCCTCGAACGCACCGGCCTCCACAAGCGACTGGCGCTCGCCACCCTCGCGCTGGTGGGGACCCGACCGGCGCCGCTGATCCTCGGGTTCATGGCCGTCACCGCGTTCATCTCGATGTGGGTCAGCAACACCGCCACCACGGTGATGCTGCTCCCGATGGCGCTGGCGATCATCGCGCTGGTCCCCGAGGACACCGGTGGGCCGGGGAATCACGCGTTCGCCAGCGCGCTGCTCCTGGGGATCGCCTACGCCGCCACCATCGGCGGACTCGGCACCATCATCGGCACGCCCCCCAACGCCTTGTTCGCGGCGTTCATGGCCGAGACGTATCACGTCCGGATCGGCTTCGCGCAATGGATGCTGGTGGCGGTGCCGGTGGTGATCGTGGCACTGCCGATCACCTGGTGGACCCTCACCCACCTGGTCCATCGCCTCGACGACCGGCCGATCGCCGGCGGCGCGGCGTTGATCGCCAGCGAACGCGCCGCGCTGGGCCCGATGTCGCGCGACGAGTGGTTCACCGGGGGTGTGGCGGCGCTCGCCGCCGCGGCATGGGTCGGCCGCCCGCTGGTGCAGAACCTGGTGCCGGCGCTGAGCGACACCGGGATCGCCGTCGGCGCGGCCATCCTGCTCTTCGCGGTGCCGGTGGGGTGGCGACCACTCCGGCAGGTGATCACCTGGGAGCACGCCAACCGGCTGCCGTGGGGCGTGCTGCTCCTCTTCGGCGGTGGCCTCTCTCTCGCCGCCGCGATCCAGGGGAGCGGGCTCGCCGACTGGATCGGTGCACGCCTCGGCGTGGTCGCCACCTTGCCACCACTCGCAATGGTGACGATCCTGGTCGTGGCGGTGATCCTCCTCTCCGAATTCGCCTCGAACACCGCGATCACTGCCGCCTTCCTGCCGATCGTCGCCACGATCACCCTCGGTCAGGGCACCGTCCCGATGATCCCGGCGCTCGCCACCGCGATGGCCGCCAGCGGCGGCTTCATGCTGCCGGTCTCCACCCCACCCAACGCGATCGTCTACGGCACTGGCCGGATCACGGTGGGGCGGATGGTGGTGAGCGGTGGGCTGCTGGACCTGCTGTTCGCGGTGCTGCTGCCACCAGCGATCCTGCTGATCGGGGCGAGGGTGTTCGGGTAGACGAGGAGCGAGGACGGAGGACGGAGGACGGAGGACTGAGGACGGAGGACCGAGGACGGAGGACGGAGGACGGAGAACCACCCCGTGAGCAAGGATCGTCGTTTCCGGGGCAGTTCTCGGTTCTCGGTCCTCGGTTCTCCGTCCTCAGAGGAGTGCCATCGCCACCAGGGCCAGCGTCAGCAGGGTCACCACCGCGCCGACAATCACCATGAGGCCGTCGCGCACGATCAGCGCCAGCCCGAAGCAGAGCAGCACCGCTCCGCCGGCGTTGGCGCTGAAAGGGATGAAGTCGAGCGCCGGCATGACCACCGACACCAGCAGGCAGGTGAGCGCGATGCCACGGATGACCGGCTCGGCCAGCAGCACCTTGAGGCGCGGCTTGAAGAGATTGTCGAGGAAGGCGGCCGGCTTGCGGAGCTTCTCCACCGGCTTCTCGAGCTTGCTGCTCCGCACCGAGCGGTCGAGCAGCCAGTCGGGAAGCCAGAAGCTCTGGCGGCCCGCCACGATCTGCACCGCGATCAGGAACACGACCACGCCGATCGCCGTCGGGACCCCCGGGATGTCGCCGATCACCGGCGCCAGGATCACCACTCCCCCCAGGATCAGCAGCGGGCCGAACGAGCGGCGCCCGATGCCATCGAGCAGGTCGCCAAGGGGCGTCCTCGGGTGCCGGGCCGCGGTCGCCTTGATGGTGTCGAGCACCTCGGTGAGCGAGGAGGGTTTCGGCATGGCATCCTGGGGGGAAGAGGGCGGGGGTCGGCCGACGGCGAGCGCCTCGGGGCCATCCGTCCCGGCGACGGGGGGATCCGTCAGTGACAATGCCACGTACTCCATGAGATGACCCCCGATCCCGCTCCAGGTTCCGCCGCCTCGCGGCGCCCCCGACTCCTTTCGCCGGCGCGCGAGGATTCGTTTCGGTCGCGGCTGCTGGCCCGCGACGAGCGGGCGTTGAGTGAGCTGGTGGAGCTCGTTTCGCCGTGGCTGCTGGGGCTGGTGCAGGGGATGCTCGGCGACCAGGACGAGGCCGAGGAAGTGGTGATCGAGAGCTTCCGGGTGGCGTGGGAGCGGATCCAGCCCGCCCGCGATGGCGACTACGGCCTGGTGCCCTGGCTGCTGGGGATCGCCCGCAACCGAGCCATCGACCGGATCCGCGCGCGCAAGCGCCGCCGCCGCCTCGGCGACCGGCTTGCCACCGTGGGCTCCGCGCCGTCGGCGACGCCGCCGGTGGAACCCAACGAGGCCGCCCAGCCGGGATGGCATGTGCACGCCGCGGTGCACCGGGCGCTCGCCGAGCTGCCGGATGACCGTCGTCAGGCGGTGCAACTCGCCTACTTCGAGGGGCACACCCATTCGGAGATCGCCGAACGACTGGCGATCCCGTTGGGGACCGTCAAGACACGACTGCGACTCGGCCTGGGCCAATTGCGCGAGCAGCTCGTCGCGCTCAAGGATTGGGTGGCATGAAGGCACACGACTGGTTCGTCGAGCACCGACTCGACTATGTGGCCCGGGCCCTCGACCCCGACGACGAGGCACTCTTCCGCGATCATCTGGCGCGCTGCGACGAGTGCCGCGCGGCGGTCGGCGGCGCCGATCGTGACCTGCGATGGCTGGCGATGGCGCCCGCACCGGTCGCCCCGCGTCCGGGGTTCTCGCGGCGGGTGATGGATTCGGTGGCGGGCCCCCGGGTGCCGGCGTGGCGCCGCTGGGGATGGCCGGTGGCGCTCGCCGCCACGCTCGCCGCCGTGCTGCTCGGCATCTCGAATGCCCGGATGGGAGTGAAGCTCGCCGCGCTCGATGCCTCTCGGGACTCGATGCTCATCAGCTATCGCGACACGATGATGGCGGTGCGGGACACCCTCTCGGTGTTGCGCCAGGCCAACCGGGTGCTGCAGGCGTCGATCACCATGGACGGCAAGCGGGGCGGCATCACGATCTTCGCCGACGAGACCAGTCACCGCTGGAACGTGGTGGTGCACGGGCTGCCGACCGCACCGAGCGGCGAACAGTACACCTTCTGGTTCATCACCGGCGACGGGATGGTCCGCGGCGCGCGGCTGCACATGGACGGCGACAAGCCGTGGATCGCCACCCTCGGCATGCCCAAGGGCGAGCCGATCATCCGTGGCGCTGCCCTCACCGTCGAGCCGATGGAAGGCGACCAGGACACGCCGCGCGGACAGATGCTGGCCCACCTGATGTTGTGAGGGGCGGGCGGAACGACCGTGGACCTCGTCCCGAGCGCAGCGAGGGACCTCTCGCCGTGGGCCAGGGGTCCCTCGCTGCGCTCGGGACGAGGTCTTTGACCCTCCGTCGTTCCGTCCGTTCGCCTTCCCGAGATCCGATCCTCGCGTTCCGTCGCTTCCTCCTCCGAACGTCTCAACGGAGGAAGCACCGATGCGACGCAGTCTGGCGGGACTCTCCATGGCCCACATCCTCGCCGCGTGTTCGGGCGAGGAGGCGCCCACCTCATCCGCGTTCGATGCGGCCAACTTCAAGCTCGCCGACGCCGGTGTCGCGGGCGCGATGTACGTGGTGTCGAACGACGCCAGCGCCAACGCGATCCTCGTCTATCCTCGTGCCGCCGACGGCACCCTCGCCGATCCGACCGCGGTGGCAACGGGCGGGCAGGGGACCGGGGCCGGACTCGGCAACCAGGCCGCGATCGCGCTCGACACGCGCGGCACGGCGCTGGTGTCCGAGGCGGTCGGCGGCGCCCCCGATGCCAGTGTGGTCTCGAGCTATCGGTTCGGCGCCAGCGGCCTGGTCGGGGTGAGCCCGAGCACCGCCACGCTGGCGACGCCACTCGACGCCGGGATCTCCCGCAACGGCCGCTTCCTCTACACGCTCGACGCCGGTGGCCAGGCGATCTCGATGCTCCGGATCGGCTCCGACGGCTCGCTCACCCACCTGGGTGACCTGCCCGGCGTACCCGCCGGGGCGACGGGGCTGGTGAGCCAGTAACGGGAGGACGGAGGGCGGAACGACAGAGGTCGGAGGGGGGATGCTACCCCTCGCGTGCCTCGGATGGGGGAATCCCGTACTGAAACCGTGGGCCTCTACAGTCGTAGAGGACATGATCCTTCTCCCGACCGGCGCTCCGACCGGTCGTCGCTCTCACGGTTGTGCTGAGGACCCGTATCTATGTCCATCCGCCGTTTCCGCCCGGTCCTGGTCCTGCTTGTCGGACTGGGCGTCGGGGGCTGCGTCCCCGAGCACAGTCCGGTCACGCCCCAGTCAGAGTATGTCGGCCGGTACGCCCTCAATCCGGACTTCGTGCTCAACGTGTTCGAGCAGGACAGCCTCCTGATGCTGCTACCCACATTCTGGGGCACCACCCAGGTCCTCGACTCGGTGGCGCCCGACCGGTTCGTGTCGCTCCTCCATCCGCAGATCGCCTTTCATTTCATCCGAGGCAATGGCGGGACGATTGCTGCACTTGAAGTTACCGGGCACAGGGAACTGGCGGGGACGGCGCGTCGCCTTGGCGATGACGAGCGACTCCCGGTGGAGCTGGCGCTCGCCGGCGAGACGGAGGCTTCCCTCGCAGCATTGCACGACAGTACCGGGGCGCTCGACACCGCCCGTGCCGTCGCGCTCGCCTCGCGGATGACACTGAAACTTCCCTCGATGTTGCCACGGGGGATGGCGATGCTTCGCGTGCTGGCGCCCAGCGTCCGGAACTCGGTGGACTTCGAGGAGACACAGGCCTTCGGCTCGATGATGTCCGGTGATCGCGACGCGGCCCGGGCGGCGTTTGGGAAGATGCTCGAGCTCGACCCGCACAACGAGTTCGCGCAGAGCGCGCTCCGGTATCTCGACCCTCGAAAGGCCGCACGCACCGCACCCGGTGGTTGGGAGCTGCCGTTCAGTCTCGACAGTCTCTTCGCCCCGCCGACGGTGGAGGAAATCGCGTCCGTCGTGAAGGATTGGGCCAGCCGGGACCTGCGGCCACGCGGGGTGGAGACGGTCGTGGAGCGGAGCCTTTCGGTCCATGGCACGGATTATCAGGTCCGCATCGTCGCGCATCAGGTCCATGGCGATCGGCATGTCGGAGCGATCCTGGTTCCGAGGAGCGCGACGCCTGGTTGTTGCGGGGTAGTCCTGGATCTGCACGGCGTGGCGTGGAACTACCCGGATTTCGCCCTGGAGGAAGCGGACATGGTCCAGGCGCTCGCCCGCAGCGAACGACCTGTGATCATCGTGATCCCGGTCTTCCGCGGTACTGCCCTGACCTTTGGCGGCGAGCGCTGGGAGGCCGGTGGTTCACCCGTGGACGCTTGGGACGGTGCCGCGGACGACGCGATCGCGTTCCTCAACGTGGCCCTCGATCTCGTGCCGGAAGCCGACTCCTCCCGGATCTGCGCGGCGGGCAAGAGCCGCGGTGGCACCGTGGCGCTGCTGGTGGGTGAGCGCGATCGGCGGATCGACTGCGTGGTCGATTGGACTGGCCCGACTGATTGGTTCCGTGCTATGCACGCGTCTGGCTGGACCTTTGAGGAACAGGTCCGTTGGGGACTCGACCACCGATGGATCCCGGGGCAGGGCTGGGGAAGTGCTGCTCAGTTCATCCAGCAAAACCTCCGGGGACCGATCGACCGCGGCGTCCCGGCGCTGAGCCAGGTGCGTCATCACATGATTGCATCGTCGCCGTTGTACTTCGTCGACCATCTGCCGGCGACCCAGATCCACTACGGTGTGGAGGATGCCATCGTGCCGCGCGCCAACGGGGATGCGCTGGTGGCAGCCCTCGATCACCGCCCCGCCGGTGCCCCACCCTTCGAGGCCCACTTCCACGAGCATGCGGGGCACGACCAGCCGTATCCCCTTGCCTACCGGCAGAGCCAGGACTTCATCCTGAACGCGCTGTACGGGCCGTGACCGGGTTCGGCCGAGAGGCGGGTGGAGGGCGGAGTCTCCACCATGCTCCTCCGCCCTCCGTCCTTCCGCCCTCCGTCCTCTTCATACCCCCTTCACAGGATCCCCGTAGGATGCCACCATCACGATTCTCCCGATGGAGGCCCCTGCATGCGCCGGATCGTCGTTGGCCTGATGGCCGCTCTTTGTTCTCTCTCCTCTGTTCTCGTCGCCCAGCAGCCACGTGAGCTCCAGCTTGGACGCCCCACGGCCGCGTATCCCGGCGAGTTCTCGCTGGTCCACGGGATCCGCGAGCTCAGCGACGGGTCGGTGCTGGTGGCCGATCCGACCGACGCCAAGCTCCGCAAGCTCGATCCCGCGCTTCACCAGACCGCCACCATGATCGGCACCATCGGCAGTGGCCCCGAGCGAGTACCGCCAGCCCGACGCGGTGTGGCCGCTCCCCGGCGACTCGACCCTGCTCGTCGACCTCGGCAACAACCGGCTGGTACGGATCGGCCCCGACCTGGGCTTCGGCACCTACTCGCCGATCATGGCCGGCAGTCGGGGCCCGGTCGACTTCCAGATGATGATGGTGGGCGGCGTCGATGCCAGCGGGCGACTCTACTTCCGTGGCATGCCGCCGCCGGGCGACGGGAACGACTCGCTGCCGGTCAATCGCGCCCGCACCGACGGCAGCAATGTGCAGGTGATCGCCAAGCTGAAGGGACCCGACACCAAGACCACCACCAGCGGCGGCGCCAACAACCGGAGCCAGAGCACCAGGATGGTGCCGCTGTCGCCGACCGACGGCTGGGCGGTGTCGCCGGCGGGGTTGGTCTACGTGGTGCGTTCGGCGGACTACCACGTGGACGTGATCACCCCGACCGGCCAGGATGGTGCACGGGGCGCCGGTATCGTGGAAGCCGGTGAAGATCACCGATGTCGAGAAGAAGGAATTCGTGGCGGCATCACGGCGGCAGGGCGGCCTGAGCATCGGGGTCTCCAACAACAACGGCCAGGTCACCTTCCAGATGGGGCGCGGCTCACCCCGGGAGGACGACTTCAAGGATCTCCCGTGGCCCGAGGTCAAGCCGCCGTTCGACGCCGGCGATCTCTGGGTCGACTGCATGGAGCGTCTCTGGGTCCGCCGTCAGGAGCCGGCCGGAGCGCCGGTCCGCTACGATATCTTCACTCCCAACGGAGCGCGGGTGGCCACGCTGACCCTGGCCGGCAATCGGACGGTGGTGGGGATGGGACGCCAGACGGTGTACCTGGCGCGTTTCGACGACAGCGACCTGCAGTATCTCGAGCGGTACGACCTGCCGCTGTAGAGTCGATGGCCGATGGTCGATGGTCGATGGCTGATGGTCGATGGCCAATGCGGAACCCAGCTTCTCCTGCAGCCCCCCATCATCGACGATTGACCATCGACCATCGACCATGAGATATGGCGATCGGAGGAGAGTGTCGACAACTGCATCTGCCCGCATCCTCGTGGTGGAGGACGATCGTCGCACCGCCGAGACGATCGCCCTCTACCTCCGGCACGCTGGGCACACGGTGGCGGTCGAGCACGACGGCGCTGCGGCGATCGAGCGCGGCACTCGTGAGCGCTTCGACCTGGCGGTGCTCGACCGGATGCTCCCCGGCGTCGAGGGACTGGAGGTCTGCCGTGCCCTCCGTGCCCAGGGGCCGATCGCGGTGATCATGGTGACCGCGCGCACGTTGGAAGAGGACCGGCTGGCTGGCTTCGAGGGCGGCGCCGACGACTACCTCACCAAGCCCTTCTCGCCGCGTGAACTTGTGGCGCGGATCACCGCGCTCCTTCGCCGCGTCCCACCGGGGCAGCACGACCTGCTGATCGCTGGGGCGCTGAGCATCGATCGTGGCGCGCACCAGGTCTCGATTCTTGGTACTTCGCTCGACGCCACCCCGTCGGAGTTCGCGATCCTCGAGGCGCTCGCGGAGCGGCCAGGGCGGGTGCTCTCGCGGATGACACTGCTCGACCGGCTGCCCGGCGAGGGCGAGCCGTTGGAGCGCACCATCGACGTCCATGTCCGCAACCTGCGCCGCAAGCTCGCGGCCGCGGCCAGCGACGAGCCGGTGGCGATCGAGACGGTGATCGGGGTCGGCTATCGTCTCCGGGTGGCACCGGCATGATCAAGTCGCTCCGCTGGCGTTTCTTCGTGGTGGTCTGGCTGCTGTTGGTCGCCGGTCTGGTGGGGGTCGGGACGTTGCTGGGGCGCTGGAGCACCACCGAGATCTCCAGGGTCAGCGCCGAGGCCAGGGTCGACCGGATGCTGGGCCGCTCCGAGGTGCGGCTTCTCGAGACGCTGGGTGCCAATCCGGATGCCGATTCGGCCACGATCGCGGCGCTGCTCACCGGCGTGGTCGCCGATGACTCACTGCTGCTCGGGGCGGCGGTCATCGATCGCAATGGCCGGATCGTTGCTGGTGCGATGCCACCGATGGCACCGAGGGAGTTCGCCGCTCGGGCCAATGGGGGATTCGAGTGGAGCCGGGACCAGCAATCCGATGGCCGCCGCACGGCGATCCGCATGCTGGGGCAAGGTCAGCGAATCAATCCGCGCAATTCGGCCGACCCGCGCTACCTGGTGCTGCTGCCGACGATCCACACGCAACTGAGCGATGGTGAACCCACCGTGTCGCGGTCGGTGGTGCTGATGTCGCGGTTGCGGTGGGCGCTGGTGATCGGGTCGATTCTTGCCGCGCTGGTCACCCTGGCAGTCAGCGGCCCGCTGCTTGGCCGGGTCGGGGCGCTGACCGGTGCCACGACCCGGCTTCGCGAGGGCGATCTCTCTGCGCGAGTGGATGTGAAGGGGAAGGACGAACTCGCGGACCTCGGGCGGTCATTCAACGCGATGGCCGAGGACCTGGAGCGGAGCGAGGCACAGCGACGACAGATGATCGTCGACGTCGCGCACGAGCTCCGGACGCCGCTCACCAACCTCACCGGGATCCTCGAGGCGGTGCAGGACCGACTCCGGCCGGCCGACGAGGAGACGCTCGCGGTGCTGCACGAGGAAGCGGGCCTGCTGGGGCAATTGGTGGGCGATCTGCAGGATCTCTCGCTCGCCGATGCCGGCGAACTCCGGGTGGCGGTGGAGCCGATCGACGCGGCCGACGTGGCTCGACGCGCGGTGGCCGGATTCGCCTCGAGTCATGCCATCGTGCTCGAGCTGCCGGACGGACCAGTCCTGGCGCAGGCCAACGAGTGGCGGCTCGGCCAGGTGCTTCGCAACCTGATCCAGAATGCGGTGACGCACTCGCCGGAGGCGGGGAGTGTGGTGGTGGAGGTTGTCACCCTGAGGTCGCGCAGCGACCGAAGGGGCGGAACCCTGCCGGAAGACTCCGCTCCCTCGGGCCCTGCGGGCCCTCAGGATGACAATCGCACGGTCACGATCGTGATTGAGGACCACGGCCCCGGCATCGCCCCCGCCGATCTCCCGCGCATCTGGGACCGGTTCTATCGCGCCGACGCGTCGCGCTCCCGGGCAACCGGTGGCATGGGGCTCGGTCTCCCGGTGGCCCGCCGCCTGGTCGAGGCGATGGGAGGCGAGGTCGCGGTCGAGAGCGAGGTGGGGCGGGGTAGCCGTTTCATCGTGAGGCTCGGCTAGTCGGCGAGGTTCCCCAATCGAGGTCCCGTGGCCCACTCGGCAACACGCCGGGTGGGCCGATGCTTGTTTGCCCCTCGATGGCGGGCTCCATCGGCGTCCTGCGTTGAGGTGATCAGAGGCTCCTGCCCAGTGGCGATCGGAGCCTGATCCCTCCCAGCCGGAGTCGATGCGATGCGCCTGATGCCCCGACACGGGTCATGGTCCACCCTCGCCAACGCCACGATGCTCGTCGCGCTCCTGATTCCGTCGCGGTCCCGGGCCCAGAAGGTCGATGTGGGGTCGCTCGACGGCAACTGGATTCGCTGGAACAGCAACTATGACCCCAACGACCAGATGCGGATCGAGGTCCGGAACGGCCAGGCCAAGCTGCTGCGAGTGCCGATCACTGTCGCCACCGGCTTCAAGGTCGGCCAGCTGCTCTGGGTCGGCATCGCCGCCGACGCCACCCTCCGCGTCCGCGCCAACAACGGCAGCTACTATCCGGCCGAACTCACCCTCGATGGCAACGAGCTGCGCGTGCAGGTGCAGTCCCAGAACCCGGGCAACGCCCAGATCTGGCGCCGCGGCGGGCCGACCATCGATGGCGACTGGGTGCGCATCGCGCCGGGCGACCCCACGGCCGACGGGATGCGACTCGCCGCCGATCAGGACCGCGGCATCATCCGGTTCCTCCCGGCCGAGGCGTCGCGCCGGCTCCGGATCGGCAGCCGGCTCTGGCAGGAGGTCGGCGCGGGCGGCGCGATGCAGCTCCTGACGCCCACCGGGGCCTATCAACCGGCCGTGCTCCGGTTGCAGGGCACCGACTCGCTCTGGGTCGAAACAGACGAAACGACTGAACCCCAGCTCTGGGTGCGTCCCGGCATCGTGAACGACGCGCGACGCGACTACGCCGCGAAGCGACCGCCGTCGCGACCATGATCGTCCCGCACCCACACCCGATCACTCCAAGGAGATCACCATGACCCGATCCGTTCTCGTGCTCCCGGCGCTGGCATTGTTGCTGGTGCCCGCCGTGTCGCCCGCGCAGATCGGGAAGCGGATCGGCCGCGCGGTCGGCCGCGCCGCCGAGTCGGAAGCCACCCGGCAACTCGAGCAGCGGGCGCGCGACGGGGTGCGCTGCGTCTTCGACGACCTCGACTGCATCGACAAGGCCAACGCCTCCGGCAAGGGCACCGTGCTCACCGACGATCGCGGCAACGTGCTGCGCGATGCCGACGGCAACCCGATCTCCGATCCGGGCAAGGCCAAGGCGGCGACCGGCAGCTCCGCGCGGCCCGGCGAGGGGGCCTGGGCCAACTACGACTTCGTCCCCGGCGACTCGATCCTCTTCTACGAGGATTTCTCCCGCGATCGGGTCGGCGATTTCCCGCGCCGCTTCGAGCTGGTGGAGGGCAACTGGGAGATTGTCGACTGGGAAGGCAGCCGTTATCTCCGGGCCACCTCCGGTGGGCTGGTCGCGATCCCGCTGCCGCAGCAGCTTCCCGAGCGCTTCACTCTTGAGTTCAGTGTCAACCTGACCCACGGGAATGCCTACGCACGGATGATGACCGGACAGGCCTACTACGGTCAGCCCCGCAGCTACACCGGCACGGCGGTGACGATCGAGTACAGCCGTGCCGGGATCCGGCCGGTCGCCCAGGCGGGGCCGATGGTCCTCACCCCGACGGACGACCGCCGGATTCGCGATGAGATCATGCCGGTCCGGGTGATGGGCGACGGCGACTATCTCAAGGTGTACCTCGATGAGCGCCGCGTGGCCAACGCGCCCAATGCGGTCTTTCCCCGTTCCGACAAGCTCTTTCTCGCCGTCGGCTCGGCCGGCGAAGCCAACCCGATCCTGATCGGTCCGGTTCGTGTGGCGAAAGTCGACCTCGACCTCTTCGAGCGGCTCGAGCGCGACGGCCGCGCGGCGACCCAGGGGATCTTCTTCGGCTACAACAGCGCCAGGATCCGCCCCGAGTCGACCCCGACGCTCGAGGAGATCGCGCGGATGCTCGACGAGCACCCCAAGCTCCGGCTCGGTGTCGAGGGCCACACCGACGCCGACGGCGACGACAGCTACAACCAGAAGCTCTCCGAGGAGCGCGCCGCCGCGGTCAAGGCCTATCTGGTCGATCGCCATCGAATCAGCGGCGATCGACTCACGACCAGCGGCTACGGTGAGTCGCGCCCCGCCGCCAGCAACAATTCGCCAGAGGGAAAGCAGCAGAATCGCCGGGTGGAGTTGGTTCGGCTGCCGGAATGAGCGACACTGTGGGCAGGGGCGTGGCGGTCAGGTCGAGGGGGCCGTACCTTCGGGAGGCACCCACTCGACTGCCCCTCCCGCCCAGGCCTGGCCATGCACGACGATCCAGGGAACATCACCCTGTTGCTCGATCGATGGAGCGAGGGCGATCCCGACGCCTTCTCGAGCCTGATGACGGTGGCGTACAGTGACTTGCGTGCCATCGCCCACCGTCGCCTCATGGCCGGCATGCACGACGACCTCGCGACCACCGCGCTGGTGCACGAGGCCTACCTCCGGCTTGTCGATCACGCCGGGGGATCGTGGGAGAGCCGGGCGCATTTCTATGCCTTTGCCTCCCGTGCAATGCGCAACATCCTGGTGGACCACGCCCGGAGGGTCAACGCGAAGCGGCGGGGAGGTGGTGCGGTGCCAGTCGAGTTTGAGGATCACCTCGTGGCCGGCGACGAGGCCGTCGCGGAGGTGATCGCTGTGGACGATGCGCTGGAACGGCTCGCCCTGCTGCATCCGCGCATGGCTCGGGTGGTCGAACTCCGCTTCTTCGGCGGCTTGGTGGTCGACGAAGTGGCCAAGGTGCTCGACACCTCGGTGCGCACCGTCGAGCGGGAGTGGACCCGAGCCCGGGCCTACCTGCTCGAAGACCTGAGCGACGATGGCGGCTGACCAGGAATCGATCTGGGAACGCTGGGAGGAGATCGATCGCCTGCTCGAGACGGCACTCGACCTTCCCGATGCCGACCGCATCGACGCCATCCGGACCGCGGCGGCAGGAGACGACCAGCTCGCCAGCGCCGTGATCCGGTTGCTCGGCCGGCTGCACGACGACCATCGCCTGAGCCTGCCCTCGGGGAAGCTGGTCGAAGCGGCGTTCGCCGAGCAGGAACCCGAGACGGTGCAACCCGGCGACCTGCTCGGCCGTTACCGGATCCTCTCGCGACTCGGGCGCGGTGGCATGGCGACGGTCTACCTCGCCGAACGTGCCGACGGCAGCTATCAACAGCAGGTCGCGCTCAAGTTGCTCCGCCGTGGACTCGACACCGAGGACCTGATCCGTCGCTTCGTGGCGGAGCGACAGATCCTCTCGTCGCTCTCCCATCCGCACATCGCCAGGTTGCTCGACGGCGGCTCGACTGCCGATGGCCGGCCATTCCTGGTCATGGAGCTGGTCGAGGGCGAGCCGATCGTGGCGTGGGCCGATGCCCGGTCACTCGACGTCGCCGCTCGACTGCGCCTCTTTCTCGCCGTGGCCGACGCGGTCCATGCCGCGCATCGACAGCTGGTGGTCCACCGCGACATCAAGCCCTCGAACGTGCTCGTCGATGCCGAGGGCAAGGTCACCCTGCTCGACTTCGGGATCGCCAAGCTGCTCGATGCCGACGAGGCGTTCACCGATGTGGGGTCACGTCCCCTCACGCCGAGCTACGCCTCCCCGGAGCAATTGTGCGGCGGTCCGATCACCACCGCGAGTGACATCTATCAGGCGGGCATCCTGTTGCTCGAACTGGTGACCGGCACCCGTCCCGCGCCCGGAGACCTCGGCATGACCGGCCGGCCGGCCAGCCGTGCGGCGGTGGCCGATCTGTCGGGGCCTCCTCCGGCAGCGGAGCGGGCAGGGGCACGCAGCAGCACCCCCGAACGGCTGGCGCGGCGGCTCAGCGGCGATGTCGATGTGATCATCGCCAAGGCGCTCCGGGAGGAGCCCGAGGAACGCTACGCGTCACTGGCCGAGATGGCCGAGGATATCCGGCGGCACCTCGCCGTGCTGCCGATCATGGCCCATCCGGAATCGGTGCGCTACCGCACCAGGAAGTTCGTCGGACGCCACCCCGCGTTCCTGCCGGTGATGGCGCTGGGGTTCGTCTTGCTGGTTGGCTATGTGGTGACCCTCATGCGACACAGCGCCGAGATGGCCCGCGAGCGCGACGCGGCGGCGGCGGCATCGGCGCTGGCCACCGAGACACGTGACTTCTTCATCAATCTCTTCCGCACCGCCGATCCCTACGGGCCGACGGATGCCGACCGGGGTCAGAACATCACGGTGCTCGAGGCGCTCCGGCTCGGCGAGGCCCAGCTTGACGCACGGCTGGGCGACCAGCCGCAGTTGCGGGCCGCACTCCTCACCGCCATCGGTGAGGTCCTCGAGAACCTCGACCAGACCGAGGAGGCCGTCGCAACGCTGCAGCGCGCCGTGGCCATCCGCACTCAGCTCGGCGACACGACGTTGTCCGACTACCAGCGCAACCTCGAGGTGCTCGGCAACGCCTATCTCAGCATGGGGGAGCCCGACAGTGCGCTGGCCTTGCTCACCAAGGAACTCCGGTTGGCACGGGCACAGGTGCCCCGCGATCCCGATCGACTCAGCGCCGCCTTGCTCGCCAACGCGATCTTCCACGCGAGAGACAATCCGTCGGCAGCCATCCCCTTCAGCGAGGAGGCCGTGGCCGTGGCTCGCGCGACCGGGGGGATCCCCCTCGCCGAGGCACAACGAAAGCTGTCCGACACTTACCGCACCGTGGGGCGCCTCGCCCCGGCGGAGAGCTCGGCCCGAGAGGCGCTCGCGATCTCCCGGGAGGTCGAGGGTGACAGCTCACTCCGGACCGGGTTCGCCCTGCACACGCTTGGCCAGGCCCTGACGGAGCGTCGTCAGTTCGAGGAGGCGGGTCCGCTGCTCGACTGGTCGCTCGCGATCCTCGACCGGAAACTCGGGCGGCATCACGACCTCACCATGCGGATGCGGAACAACCTCGGCGTCTTCTTCACGATTGCCGGTGACTACCAGAGGGCCGAAACGATTCTCCGTGAGGTGCTCGACGATCGGATCGCCCGGTTCGGCGCGACCTCGGCGGAGGTCGCGACGTGCTACCAGAATATCGCCGCCGTACTACTCCGCCAGGGGCACCCACGAGAGGCCGACGTCGCCGCGGCCGAAGCGGAACGGATCTATCGAGTGGCCGCCCCTGCCGGTTCACCCTTGGTCGCATTCCCGCGTCTCACCCGGGCGGAGATCGCCCTGGCGGGCGGAGATTATTCCGCCGGGCATCGCCTGGCCCTGCAGGCCGCCTCGGCGCTCCGAGGCAGGGTGGCCACCACCAACACTGCCGCCATCATGGCCGATTGCCGCATTGGCCGGGCGGCGGCGGGGCTCGGTCGGTTCCAGGAGGCGCGCCTGATGCTCGATTCTGCACTGGATCGGCTGGAGCGCATTCCCTCGAGCTCGGCGCTGCACCTGGCCGAGTGTCGCGAGGCCAGGGAAGGGCTGCCGCCCGACTGAGTTTGGTGGCGGAATCGAGGCCTGGATTCCGTTGAGGAGGCGAGTGGCGGTCCACCCCTCACCCGGAGTCACCTCCCATGCTGCGCTCGCTCACACTCCTCGTCGTGGTCACCTTGCCCGCTGCCGCCCAGCAGACGGCACAGGACATCATGACCACCGCACTGCAGAAGGAGGCGGCGCGCCAGGCCGGCATCTCCAACTACGTCATCATCGAGTCGAACGGCGTGATGCAGGCGCCAGTCTACTACGAGAAGGAAAACATCGGTGGGCAGGACCTGTTCCGGGTGGTGCCGACCAGCGAGTGGCAAAAGCGCCGCCCGGGCGCCATCCAGGATCCCGCCGCGGTGGGCGCAGGGATGGCAATGGGGCTCGACATGCTCAAGGGGCCGATGGAGCAGGAGATGGCGGGCTATCCTGGCGGGGCGATGCTCGGGGCCCACCTCTCGAACATGATGACCGACATGGCGATGGCCGGTCGGGCCGGCGCCGTGGCGGAAGACAGCATCAGCGATGGTCGCGCCGAGGCGCAGGACGCCCAGCAGGGCCGGGCGATCTTCGGCAGTCGGGCGCGCCTGGTCGGTCGGGAGATTGTCGACTCGTTCCAGAGCTTCCACCTGCTGGCCGACGACCTGGGCGACGTGCCCATGGAACAGCCCGAGGACGGTGGCACGGTCACCATGATCGATGCCAACATGTGGCTCGACGCGACCGACTATGTGCCGCGGCGCCTGTTGATGCACGTGGACGTCGAGAACAAGGGCAAGCATGTGCCGATCACCATCGAACTGCTCCTCAGCGACTACCAGCGGAGCGGGACGCTCCTGATTGCGGGGCACCACGCCATGCGCCTCTCGGGACTGATGGAGGCGATGGCCACCAACTCGAAGGATCGCAAGAGGCTCGAGAAGGCGCGTCGCGACGCCGAGGAGATCCGCGCCAAGATGGCAAACATGGACGAGGAGATGGCAAAGGTTCCGCCAGCGGCCCGCCGCATGGTGCAGGGACAGGTCGACAAGGCGATGAAGCAGCTGGAGATGCTCACCAACGACGGCACCTTTGCGGCCGAGATGACCTTCCGGATCCTCAGTGTCAACAAGGGCCCGCCGTACGACTGGACACCGATGCCGGGAGGCGGCGACTAGCGGGGTGGCGGACGGCAGCGGGGAGTCGCGTTGAAGGGGTGTACCCCAACGAGGTGATCCTCCAATGCGCACTTCCCGACTTATCCCGGCCGTGCTCCTCGCCGCTTCCGCCGCCTGCGGTGGCTCCAGTCCCGGTCCGGCCGGTCCTGGCGACGGCCCGACCGGGGAACCCTCCAGCTACGACCTGCAGGTCGCCTCGATAACCATGAAGGGCAACTCCGGCGTCGAGACGAGCTGGGACGCCGACCTCGGCCTCCTCTACCTCGGTGCCGACGAGGTGACCCAGAACGCGATCGGCACCGTCACCCTCCAGCTTGGCCCAGTCTCCAACGGCACCAACGGCGGTCGCCGCGCCGACGTCCTTCAGGCAGCTGTGTCCACGACCCTGGCTCGCGTCGGCACCGCAGAGGAGCTGGACGCCCACCTCTACCAGCTCTCGCCAATCGGCCTCTCGGAGATCTCCGGGATCAAGAATGGCATCGACTACATCGAGGGGACGGTCGAGATCTTTCTCGAGCAGGTCCTGCCGGCACCCCCGAACGGCACACCGCCGGCAACCGCGATCCTGACGGGGACCTTTCGGGCGGTGAACGACTAGCCTACCGCGCCTCGCAGGATCATCTCCGCCAGCGGCTCCCCGGCCGGCGCCCCGTCATTCCCCCGGTGCGCCGGTTTGCCGTCGGCGCCGCTTGGCAGTAGTCTCTCCGGCCCCCGATCACCGCCACGACCCACCGGAGTGTCCCGATGACGAGTCTTGTCGCCCTCTGGCTCCCGATCGTGCTGTCCACCGTGTTCATCTTCCTCGCCAGTTCGATCATCCACACGGTGCTACCCTGGCACAAGAGCGACTGGGCCGGCGTCCCCGATGAGGGGGGACTGCGCCGGGCGCTGGCGCCGATGGCGATCGCCCCGGGCGATTACATGGTGCCGCACTGCACCGCGATGAAGGAAATGGGAACGCCCGAGTTCCAGGCCAAGCTCAACGAAGGGCCGGTGATGACGATGACCGTGCGCCCCAATGGCCGCGCAAGCATGGCGCCCATGTTCATCGGCTGGACCATCGCGGTCCTCCTGGCGAACCTGCTGATCGCCGGAGTGGCCGCCGCGGCGCTGGCGCCCGGCGTCGGCAGGCACGCGATCTGGCACCTGACGGGACTGGTCGCGCTGGGAACCTTCGGCTTCGGTGGCTGGCCCGAGTCGATCTGGTTCGGGCGCAAGTGGTCGAGCGCGATGAAGAACACCTTCGACGCCCTGATCTATGCGGTGATCGCCGCGCTGACCTTCGGCTGGCTCTGGCCCATGGCGTAGGGGTGACGCCCCACGTGGGGACGAGCCAGCCCGGATCCCGTTGGGATTGATGGGGTAACTGGCGCTGAGCGGCTGTCGAACGAGAATCCCGGCCCGGGCACGGCGGAGGTGATCCGCGGGGCCCGGGTCCGGATTCATCATCCCTGGAGCACCACCATGAGCAAGCCCGCCAGGAACACCATCTGCCTCTGGTACGACAAGGACGCCGAGGCGGCCGCACGCTTCTATGCCGAGACATTTCCGGATTCGTCGGTCGATGCAGTGCACATGGCGCCGGGAGACTATCCGTCGGGCCACCAGGGCGACGTGATCACGGTCCAGTTCACCGTGATGGGAATCCCCTGCCTCGGCCTCAACGGCGGCCCCACCTTCACGCCCAGCGAAGCCTTCTCGTTCCAGATCGCCACCAAAGATCAGGAAGAGACCGACCGCTACTGGAACGCGATCATCGGCAACGACGGCGAGGCGAGTGCCTGCGGCTGGTGCAAGGACAAGTGGGGGGTGTCGTGGCAGATCACGCCGATTGCCCTGACCGAGGCGATCACCGATCCGGATCCCGCCGCCGCCAAGCGGGCGTTCGACGCGATGATGACAATGGGAAAGATCGACATCGCCACGATCGAGGCGGCGCGGAAGGGCCCCGCATGAAGACCCGCACTCTCGGCAACAGCCGACTCACCGTCTCGGCGCTCGGACTCGGCTGCATGGGGATGAGTCATGGCTACGGCGCGCCCAAGGATCGCGGCGAGATGATCGCCCTGCTGCGCGCCGCGGTCGATCGGGGCGTCACGTTGTTCGACACCGCGGAGGTGTATGGGCCGTTCACCAACGAGGAGCTGGTGGGCGAGGGGCTGGCCCCGGTGCGCGACCGGGTGGTGATCGCCACCAAGTTCGGCTTCCGGATCGGTCCCGACGGCAAGCAGCAGCCGGGCGTGGACAGCCGTCCGGCACACATCCGGGAGGTCTGCGAGGCGTCACTCACGCGACTCCGCACCGACCATATCGACCTCTTCTACCAGCACCGGGTCGATCCCAGCGTGCCGATCGAGGAGGTGGCCGGCACGGTCGGCGAGCTGATCGGTGAGGGGAAGGTGCGGCACTTCGGACTGTCGGAGGCCGGGGTGCAGACTATCCGCAAGGCGCACGCGGTGCAGCCGGTGACGGCGCTGCAAAGCGAGTACTCGATCTGGTGGCGCGAGCCCGAGCACGAGGTGCTCCCCACGCTCGAGGAGCTGGGTATCGCGCTGGTGCCGTTCTCGCCGCTGGGTCGCGGCTTCCTGACCGGTGCGATGGATTCCAGCACGGAGTTCGCCAAGACCGACTTCCGTGCAAACTTGCCGCGGTTCAGTGTCGAGAATCGCCGGGCGAATCAGGCGGTGGTGGAACTGGTCGGGCGGATCGCCCAACGGAAGCAGGTCACGCCGGCGCAGGTGGCACTGGCATGGCTGCTGGCACAGAAGCCGTGGATCGTGCCGATTCCGGGCACCACCAGGCTCGATCGGCTGGAGGAGAACCTCGGCGCACTCGAGGTGGAGCTTGCCCCCGACGATCTCGCCGAGATTGATGATGCGTCGAGTCGGATCAAGGTCGCGGGGGCGCGGTACTCTCCGGAGCTGGAGAAGATGACCGGGCTGTGACGCTGTCAGCCCTCGAGTGGCGTCGAGAATCCCAGCTTGAAGCCGTCCGGATCGTTGAAGGTGAACATCCGGGCGCCCCAGGGGCGGTCGGCCGGCTCGCTGTGGATCGCGTGTCCTGCCGCCTTGATCCGCGCGGCAGCGGCGTCGACGTCGGCCGCCGTGGCGACGTTGATCTGGAAGTAGCACCCCTGACCCTTGATCCGGTCCCACCCCAGCTTGCCGTCGTCCTGGTTGAGGACGATGCGGATATCGCCGTCGGCGATCACCGCTCCGGCAAGCTTGCCGTCCTTCTCGAAGGGCATCGCGACGGTGAAGCCGAGGGCGTCGCGGTAGAAGGCGACCGAGGCCTCGATGTCCTTGCAGGTGAGCGAACAACCGAGGGTGGTGGAGTTCATGCTGGACATGGAGATCTTTCTGTGGGGGACGGGGGACGGGGAACGGGGAACGGGGGACGAGGGGATGGCTCAGGCTGACTCGTCGCCCGGGGTCGGCGGTGAGTTCAGCCACGCCTCGGCGGCCTCCACCTCGTCGAAGACCTGAACCTCGATCTGGGGGTTGCGGTTGAGGGTCCGGAAGATCCGCGCGAAGCCGGCCACCTCGACCCTGGGGGCGATCAGCGCCGAGCGAAAGGTGTTGGGGAAATGCTCGACCGCGCGCGCCCGGGCAGCCAGGATGGCGAGCTCGAAGGTGGCGCTCGTCGCCGCCATCTCGGACATGTCCACCAGGCGATCCGGGACCCGGCCAAGCTGGCGCTCGTGGGCGCGGAGCTGCTCGGCCACCTGGTGCAGGTCACCGGCGGAGAGGAGACCGGAAAACCAGACCCGCACAAAGGGTTCGTCGAGGGCGACATGGTACGGCATGGCCACCAAAATAGCGAACGGTCAAGCCTCCTGCCGGTGAGAATCTGGTCTCAACAGGATCCAGGGCGAGACGGGCGGCCGCCCACTCGCCGTCAGCCGGCATGCTCGCGAAGATCGGCCCATCCTGTCGCCCGACCTAGTCGTGGCGCAGCGCGGTCACCGGCTCCAGGCGCGAGGCCCGGAACGCCGGCACGAGTCCGGCTCCGAGCGAGACGAGCGCGAGGACCAGCGCCGCCGAGACCAGCACCAGCGGATCGCTCCCCTGCATCTGGAAGAGGAGTGACTGCGCGACCCGACCCATGCCGAACGCCGCCAGCAGTCCGAAGCCGCCGCCGACCAGCGTCATGACGCCCACCTGTCGCAACACCATCATCCGGACCCGGGCGGGGTCGGCACCGAGCGCCATCCGCACGCCGATCTCGCGGGTCCGCTGGGTGACCGTGAACGCGAGCACTCCGTAGAGGCCGATGGCCGCGAGGAAGGTCGCCAGGAGGGCGAAGGTCGTGGAGAACAGCGAGATGAGCCGATCGAGGAAGACGTTCTCGCGGATCTGTTCCGGCATGGTGCGCAGGTCCTCGATCGGCAGGTTCTCGTCGAGCCGCTTGACGACACCCGACATGACGGGGAGCATCGCGTTGGGGTTGCCGGTGCTCTTCACATAGAACGAGAGCGCCCCGATGCCGTCGTCCTGTGTATACGGGGTGAAGAACAGCGGCGGCACGTCGTCCTTGACGTCGCTGTACTTGGCGTCCTGGGCCAAGCCGACGATCTCGATGTCGAGTGAGTCATTGCCGCGGTCCATCCGCCGACCGACCGGATTGGCACCGAGGTTGAACTTGCGTGCGAACGCCTGGTTCACGACGGCCACGCGCGGCGCGCCGAGGATGTCGCTGCGCGTGAACTCGCGGCCGGCAAGGATCGGGATGCCCACCGTCGCGAAGTAGTCGGGTCCCACCTCGTTGTAGCGCGAGTTGTTGTCGACATCCGGCCCCTTCGGATAACCCTCGACGCCGACGTTGTTGCCCCAGTTGCTCCCCGAGATGAGGGGCACCATCGAGGCGGCGACACTGGCCACGCCCGGGGTCTGCCGCAGGTCGTCTTCCAGGCGCTGGAAGAACTGCCGCGAGCGTTCCGGGGCGTAGCCGTTCAGTTCCGGGGAGACGCCGAAGGTGACCACACTGTCCACCTTCACCCCGAGGTCGAGGTGGCTGATGTTGGCGAGACTCTTGGTGAAGAGGCCGGCCGATGCAAGGAGTGCCATCGCCAGCCCGATCTGTCCGGTGGCCAGCCCGATGCGCCACCGGCTGGCGGCGCGGCCGCCCGATGGCTGTCCGCCCTGTTCCCGGATGGTGCCGATCAGGCTGGAGCGGGTGCCGTGCAGTGCCGGGAAGAGGCCGAAGAGGAAGGTGGTGACCAGGGCCAGCAGCGCCGCGAAGCCGATGATGGTCAGGTCGAGATGGGGTGCGAACGTCCCGGCGCTGCGCTCGGGCATCATGGCGTTGAGCCCGCGCAGCGTCAGCACCGCGACCCCGATGCCCGCGATGCCGCCCATGATGCCGAGCACCAGCGACTCTGTCAGGAGTTGGGTGAGGAGTTGCCTCCGACTGCCCCCGATCGCCAGGCGGACCGCCATCTCTCCGCTGCGTGCGGCACCCCGCGCCAACAGGAGGTTGGAGATGTTGGCGCACGCGATCAACAACACCAGCAGTGTGATACCGAAGAGCATGATGAGCGGTGTGGTGGTCTCCCCGCGGATCGAGCTCTGTCCCAGCGCGCCAGGGGCCAGCTCGATCTGCTTGCTGCGGAACTCCGCCATCGTCTTGTCGCTCATCCCCTGCTGGAGTGGCGCCTCGATCGTCTGGAGAATCGTGCTGTAGGGCCGATTGATCGAGGCACTGGCCTGCTCCAGCGAGACTCCCGGCTTGAGCCGGCCGAAGAGGTAGGCGAAGTAGGTCCGTCGATTCTCGAACCGGTCCCACCCGGGTACCATGGTGCCGCGCATCGTCATCGGCACCCAGACGCGCGGCTGGGTGCCCAGGCTCGTGCCGTGGAACCCGCGGGGAGCGACCCCGATGATCTCGAGCGACTGGCCATTCACGATCAGCGTCTTGGAGAGCACCGCCGGGTCGCCGCCCAGGGGACCGCGCCAGTAGTCATAGCTGAGTACCGCCACCGCGCCGTCGCCGGGGTTCCGTGCATCGTCCGGGCCGATGAGCCGCCCCAGCGCCGGCACCAGCCCGAGCACCGGGAAGTACGACCCCGACACCATTGAACCTTCCGCGCTCAGCGTCCTGCCCTGGGCCGAGATGTTGGCCCCGAAGCCGACGTGTGCCGCGATGTCGGTGAACGCCTGCTGCTCGCGCTGGAGGTCCAGGAACATCGGCCAGGAGAAGACCTCGTCGCAGCCGCCGATGTTGCTGCAACTCTGTGACCCGGGATTGGGGCCGGGAGCCTTGAAGTTGACCAGCCGCGAGGGCTCGACCACCGGAAGTGGCCGCAGCAGCATCTGGTCGATGACCGAGAAGATCGCCGCATTGGCGCCGATACCGAGCGCCAGCGAGGCGATCGCCACCCCGGTCACGAACGGGCTCTTGCGGAGATGACGGAAGGCGAGGCGGATGTTGACCACGGAAAGGCTCCACGAATGGTGGTCTTGGATAGACGTACGGCAGTCCCGCCAGGGTTGCAACACGAGACGGACGGATCGCCGCGATCCGTCCGTTCCACCTGTGAAACGTTGCCGGTCAGTCGGCGCGCAGCGCCGTCATCGGGTCGGTGCGAATCGCCCGGAGGGTGGGAACACCGCTGGCCGCGAACCCGAGCACCGCCACGAGCAGGGTCACCACCACCAACACGACCGGATCAGTGGGACTCACCTCGAACAGCATCGATGCCAGGAGTCGCGTGCCGGCGATCGCACCCGCGAGCCCGATGACGATCCCCAGTGCGACAAGGCGCATCGACTGTCCGAGCACCAGTCTGCCGATCTGTGGCACGCTGGCTCCGACGGCGATGCGGACCCCGATCTCCCGTTGCCGCTGCCCGACGACGTAGGCGATCACGCCGTAGAGGCCGATGGCGCTCAAGATCAGGGCCAGGACGGCGGCGCCGCCCATCAACAGCAGGGTGAAGGTGCGCTGGGCCATCGACTCGGCGACGACGTCGCGCATCGGCCGCGCCGCGGAGATGGGCACATTCGGATCGAGTTCCGCCATGGCGTCGCGCACCAGCCGCTGCATTGTCGCTGCGTTGTAGCTGGGGGCCTTGACGACCATGTGGACATCGAGGGGCCAGTTGTTGGTCGGCGAACTGTCCGGCGGCACGATGGCGAAGTAGGCGATCTCGTCCGGTGGCGTGTCGAGCGAATTGCCGTGCACCTCCCCGGTCACTCCGACCACGCGGTCCCAGTGGTCGCCGCCTCGACAGCATCGCACCGACCGACCGATCGGATCCTGATCGGGCCAGAGTCGGCGAGCCAGCGCGGGAGAGACGATGACGCCCCCGGTATGCTGGGCCGCATCACTCCAATCAGGGGTCTGGCCGTGGACCGGGATCCCCATCGTCGCGAAGTACCCGGGCGAGGCATGCATCGTGGCGACACAACGATCCCGCAGCGGCAGTCGCCCCGATGGGGCGGCCATCACGGAGGTGCACCCCATCTCCCCCGACAGGGGCAGTGCCTCCGCGAACCCCACCGACTCCACTCCGGGCAGCGCCGAGATCCGCTCGGCGAGTAGCCGGTAGAGCGCGGCCGTTTGATCGTAGCCGCGGTAGGAGGCCGGCGAGAGCGAGACGTCGGTGGTGATGACCCCGCCGGGATCGAAACCGGGATCCACCGCGCGCAACTTCAAGCCACTCCGGACCAGCAACCCGGCCCCGACCAGGAGCATCACCGTCAGCGCCACCTGGCCCAGGACCAGGAATTGGCGGAGGGCGGTGCGCGTCCGCGAACCCATCACCGCACGGGAGCCCTCGCGCAGTGCCCGCGGGTCGGTGGTCGCATGCGTCATCGGGATCAGGCCGATCACGACGCCCACAAGCAGCGCGAGGCCGGCGATGATGCCCACCGTGTCAAGCCCGAAGTGCAACTCCGACAGGCGTGGCAGCGTGTCCGCTGCCACGGTCGGGAGGAGTCCCAGGGTGAGAAGGGCCAGGCCGCTCGCGAGCAGCGCGGCGAGGAGCGTGATCACCAGCCCCTCGGTCAGGAAGTGCAGGGCCAGGACCGGGCGTGACGCCCCAAGGGCGCTCCGCATCGCGATCTCGCGCCGCTGCGACTCCGCCCGCACGATGACCAGGTTGGCCACATTCGCCACGGCCACGATCAGCACCAACCAGACGGCCGCGAAGAGGATCCAGAGCGCACGGGTCACCGCCGGACCGACCACCTCATCGCGCAAGGGAGTGACGGAGGTGCGGAAGCCGGAGTTCGCGATCCAGTGATTGGGGTACGCCGATGGAAAGATCTCGTCCATCCGCGTGACCAGCGGGACAATCTGTGACTCGGCGTCGCTGGCCGTGAATCCTGGTCGGAGCCGGGCCACGGCACCCCGGACGTGGTTGTTCATGGGCGGCGATGCCGGGTCGATGTAATCCGGCATCCAGAGATCGACGTGTCGGTCGGGCAGCGAGGCGCCGGCCGGTGTGACGCCGACGATCTCCCGCATGGTTCCGTCCACGTTGAACTGGCGGCCGATCACGGCGCGATCGCCGCCGAATCGCCGCATCCAGTAGTCGTGACCGAGGACCACCACCGTCGCCTGTCGCGGGATGTTGTCCTCGTCGCGGAGCAGGCGCCCGAGTTCCGGCGCGATCCGCAGGGTGGAGAAGATGCTCGCGCTCACGCTGGCCGCGGCCACGCGCTCGGCGCGGACCGTGCCCTCGCCAGGAATGGTCACCTCCATCCCGCGATAGAGCGCCATGTCCTCGAAGGCCCGGACGTTCTCCTTGTAGTACGGCAATTGGTGGCGTGCGATTCCCCAGACGCTGTTCAGCTTCGGCATCGGCGAGGCGAGCGAGACGAGTTGGTCGGCATCAGCGAAGGGAAG
Source organism: uncultured Gemmatimonadales bacterium (assembly GCA_963847895.1). Taxonomy (GTDB): domain Bacteria; phylum Gemmatimonadota; class Gemmatimonadetes; order Gemmatimonadales; family GWC2-71-9; genus Palsa-1233. Next base: position 42,142 of record CAWKBO010000005.1, on the reverse strand, counting down.
GGGACGCAGCAGGACCGATTGGAGCAGCGTGAACGCCACGCCGGTGCAGGCCAGCCCGAGCGCGAGCGTCAGCGTGGCGGGGATCGTGAAGGCGGGTTGCCGACGGAGACGACGAAGGGCGAGACGCACCTCGTCGCGGATCACCGTGAAGCGTTCGTTCGTGGTGCGTTGATCCTGGATGCGCCGGTCGATGGTCTGGAGTTGTGCCCGCGTGGCCTGCACGTCACCGAACTCGGCGACGGCCTGCGCCCGCGCGGCCTCCTCGGCCAGGCCACCGGCCATCAGGTCGTGGACGCGCTGCTCCACATGGAAGTGCAGCTCGTCGTCGATGTCGGCGGTGATGTCCCGACCGCGAAGCCGGAGATAGCGACGCCAGGCGGGAGTGGGGGTGGCCATCGCTCAGCCCCTCGCCGGGGCGGCCAATACCTTGGCCACCGCCACCACATAGCGGTCCCAGTGCTCGGTCCGCCGCCGGAGCTCGGTGCGTCCCCCGGCGGTCAGGCGATAGAACCGGGCCCGCTTGCCGCGCTCGGAGATGCCCCATTCCGCCTCGACCCACCCCTTCTCCTCCAGCCGGTGGAGCGAGGTGTAGAGGGCCCCATCGAGGATCCGGAAGCTGCCATCGGAGCCGTCCTCGACCCACCGGGCGACGGCGTAACCGTGCATCGGACCATGGCTGATGGCCCGGAGGACCAGGACATCGAGGGTCCCCTGCAGGAGATCAAGTTCGTCGGGCATCGTATTCCCTCAAGTGGTGATACCATCAATGATGAGGGAATACGCCGCATGGTTGCAACCGGTTTCATTCGGCCCGGATCGCCCTGACCGGGTCGATCCGGGCGCTCCGCTTGGCCGGGAGCCAGCTGGCCAGCAGGCCAACCCCGCCCAGGAGCCCGATGGCGAGGAAGAACGTGACCGGGTCCCCAGGCTCGATTTGGTAGAGGATTGCCCGCATCAGCCGGGTGCCGAGGAGGGCCCCGAGGCTCCCCAGGGCGACCCCGATCCCGATCACCGCCATCGCCCCACCCTGGACCAGCCACTGGACCTTCGCCGGGGCCGCCCCCAGGGCGATCCGAATCCCGATCTCCCGGCTCCGCTGGGCCACCGTGTAGGAGACGACACCGTAGATGCCGAGCCCCGCCAGCAACAGTGCCACGGTGGCGAAGGCGACGAGGACCACCATCACGAAGCGGCGATCGGCGATGCTGGCCGCAAGCCGCGACTTCATCGTCATGAACTCGAGCGGCAGCTGCGGGTCGATCGCATGCACGCGCTCGGCGATCGCGGGTGCCAGCGAAGTGGGGTCGCCCGCGCTGCGGACGGCGAGCATCATATGGCGAGTCCGGGCCGGCATCTGGGAGTATGGGTACCAGTATGCCCCCTCGCGTGTCCCGACGATGGGGCCGTGGGGGATGTTCGCGACCACGCCGACCACGGTGGCCCAGGGCATCTCGTCGCCCGAGTCCATTCCCCAGACCCGGAACTGCTTGCCGAGCGGATCCTCGCCGGGCCATTCACGATCGGCGAGCGACTTGGTGACCACGACCACGGCAGGAGCATCCGCCCTGTCGGCCGGGGTGATGGTGCGCCCCGCGAGCAGGCGCATACCCATCGCCGCGAAGTAGCCTGGGCTGGCCGTGCGATAGATCGCGTGGCCGGTGAAGGGACCACCGGGAAGTCGGGGTTTACCGGCGACATCGATCGCACCGCTGGGGCCGTTGCCCTCGAGCGGCAGGTGATTGCTGATTCCCACCGCCGTCACGCCAGGCACGTCGCGGAGGGATGCCAGCAGGCGATCGTGGAAGGCGACGGCCTGCTCCACAGTCGGATAGGTGGCTTCCGGAAGGTCGAGCATCGTGGTGAGGATCCCATTCACCTGGAAGCCCGGGTCGATGCTGGTGATTGCGGCGAACGATCGCAGCATGATGCCGGAGCCGCAGAGCAACACCACGGCGAGGGCGACCTCCACCACCACCATCCCTGACCAGAGTCGGCGACTTTGGCGGGAGCCACTGTGTCGCGTCCCCTCCCGCATGGCATCTGCCGGTCGGACCGCTGAGAGCCGCACCGCAGGGAGCAACCCGAAGAGGAGCGCGGTGAGCAGGGTCAGGAAGACAGAAAAGCCGACGACCCGCAGGTCGAACGGCGCGCCATCGGGTGGGACCATCCCTCCTGGGGCAACCGCAAGGAGGCCGCGACGCAGGATCACCGCAACGGCGAGTCCTGCAGCGCAGCCGAGCGCACCGATCAGCAGGCTCTCCACCAGCACCTGACGCACGAGTCGCCGGCGCCCCGCACCGATGGCGGCGCGGATCGCCAGCTCCTGCGCGCGTCCGGCACCGCGCACCAGCATGCTGCTCGCCAGGTTGGTGCAGGCCGCCAGCAGGAGCAGCGCCGAGGCGCCCAGCAGGAGCAGCAGCGGCTGTCGCGTCTCACCGGTGAGGACAACCTGCAGCGGCGTCACGGTGGCACCCACCGCGTCGAAGTCGGGGGCGTACTGGGCCATCATCGGTGCGGTGATCGCCGCGAGCTCGCGCTCGGCGTCGGCGGGCCGGAGGCCGTCGCGGAGCCGACCGATAACGGAAAAGTTGTGGGCGGTGCGGCTCAGTCCCGCGGGGTACAACTCGAGGGGATACCAGAGATCGGCGCCATCGGGGAAGGCGAATCCCTCGGGGAGCACCCCGATGACCTGAAAATCGAACGCGGCCCGGAGCCGGCGTCCGCCGAGATCGCGATCGCCGCCCATCTTGTCCTGCCAGAACCGGTACGAGACCACGGCGACGGGAGCCGCCCCGATCCCATGGTCCTCGGGGCCGGGTTAGCCGGCCGAGAACCGGCTGTACCCGCATCACCCGAAAGAAGTCCTCGCGAAACGGCGGCCACACGCACCCGGGTCGGAATGTCCGAGCCCGCAAGGGTCACGAAGTCGCTGGAATAGGCGGCCATCCCGTCGAAGGAGTGAGACTGGGCGCGCCAGTCCGTGAAGTTGGGCCACGGCACGTTCGATGACCCGCCGTTGGCATGGGCCTCAAGCACGTCGACGAGTTGCTGCGGTTGCTCGTAGGGAAGAGGGCGGAGCAGCAGGCCGTTGACGACCGAGAAGATCGCGGTGTTGGCGCCGATGCCGAGGGCCAGGGTGGCGATCGCACCGATCGCGAAGACCGGCGAGCGCCGGAGAATGCGGATGGCGAACTGCAGATCCTGCCGGAGGGCGCCGAGCCACTCCTCGCGCCGCCGACTCCGGCGGGTGCGTGCGGTGATCTCCCGGCACTCCCGGGTGACCCCCGGCACGTCGCCGAAGGCCCGGATCGCCTCCGAGCGGGCGGCCTCGGGAGTCCAGCCCTGCTCCAGCAGTTCCTCGGTCCGGAGCTCGATATGCTCGGCGATCTCGCGGCGCACATCTTCGTCGACCGGCTTCTGGTTCGAGAGCGGCAGCGGGTCGTTGGGGTCGCGGCGGCTCACCCGATCGCTCCGCTGGGGCGTGCCTCGAGGGCCCGCGACATCGCGGCGACGTAGCGTCGCCACGAGGAAACCTCGCTCCGGAGCTGGGTCCGGCCGGCCGGGGTCAACTCGTAGACCTTCGCCTCCCGACCGGTGGCGGTCGTTTGCCAGGTCGATTCCACCAGCCCCTTCTCGTCCAGCCGGCGGAGGGCGGGGTAGAGCGCCCCCTCCTCGATCGTCAGCTCATCGGCCGTCGCCTGCCGGATCCAGCGCGAGATGGCGTAGCCATGGCTCGGACCCCAGCTCAGGGTCTTGAGGATCAGCACGTCGAGGGTGCCCTTGAGGAGAGTCATCTGGGGTTGGGTCATGGGGCGGAGCCTTCCGGGCTGGGGTCTGCCATGCCTGATGGTCTAATACCTAAGTAACTAAGGGGTATAGACGCAACGATCGACCCCGGGGTTGCAACCGGGGTTGGTCAGCCCCGCGCCAGGCTTGCGCCCGGGTCGCGGTCCGTCGGATTCATGGAGATGTGGTGCCCCGGCCTGCCGACGCAGTGGCAGCGCCGAGTGACCCCGCGCGACGGCGCTATCGGAGCAGCAGGTACGCCGCCGCGAGGATGGCGAGCACCGCCACCGCCACGATCGGCCACCGCCACCGCCGCCATCCCGCTTTCGGGCGGGAGGCAAACTCCCCGTTGACCACCGCCGGGTCGTCGAGTGCCCGAATCAGGTCGGCCGCAAAGCGCGGGCGATCGCGGGGCTCCTTCTGCAGCAGGTGGTCGATCACCGCGGCAAACGCCTGGGGCACGTCGTAGCGGCGCGAGGCGATCGGCGGCGGGGCGTGCACCACGTGGGAGGCCATCACCTGCTGTGGCGAGAGCCCGTGGAACGGCGCCGTGCCCGTCAACATCTCCCAGGCCACGACCCCAAGGGCATAGAGATCGGCCCGATGATCGGTGTTCGGGTCGCCCGCGGCCTGTTCCGGCGCCATGTAGGCCGGGGTGCCGATCGCGATGCCGGAGGCGGTCATCGCGGCCGCATGCGCCCCGCTGACCGGTCCGGAGCGTCGGGACGACCGCGAGGCGGTCAACGCCTTCGCAACGCCGAAGTCGGTCACGACCGCGGAGCCACCCGTCAGCAGGATGTTGTCGGGCTTGATGTCACGGTGCACCACGTCATTGGTGTGGGCGTAGGAGAGGGCCCGCGCCACGTCCTTCAGGATGCCCACCGCCTCGCGGACCGAGAGCGGGCCGCGCGTGAGGCGAGTCCGGAGCGACTCTCCGTCGATGAACGGCATCACGAAATAGGGGAGCCCGTCGACGTCGCCGGCGCGGAGCACGGGAACGATGTGCGGATGCTGCAGCGCGGCCGAGACGAGGATCTCGCGCTTGAAGCGTTCGACCGAGACGGCGGCAGCCAGGTCCGCCGGGAGCACCTTGATCACCACGACACGGTTGAGTTCCGTGTCGCGCGCCCGGTACACGGTGGACATCCCCCCGCCGCTCAGCTCCTCCTCCAGCAGGAAGGCATTGCCGAGGGCCTGCTGGAGGGCAGCGCGTCCGGACGATGACGACAGGTCGCTCACGTGGGCCTCATCAATGCTGCCGGGCGACACTGCGGTAGCTGCCCGATTGGAACGATCCTGTCGATTCGCGAGACTGCGTGGAACGCGGCATCCGCACGATGGCCCGGCACCCGGTCCGGTCGGTGCGGTTCTCCAGCACGAGATTGCCGCCGTGGGCCTCGGCGATGCGGCGGGACAGCGCCAGGCCGATCCCCGACCCACCGGGCTTGGTGGTATAGAACGGTACGAAGAGGTTCACCGTGCCGGCGGCCAGGCCACTGCCCTCGTCCTCGACGATCACCGTGAGTTCGACAGGGGTCAAGTCCCACCGCACCCGGACCACCCCATCGGTCCCGTCGCAGGCGTCGACGGCATTGCGCACCAGGTTGATGAGCAGTTGGTCCAGTTGGTCGCGGTCGGCCATGATCTCGCCGTCGGCCCCGGCCACTACGGCGATCTCCCGTCGCGGTTCCAGGGCGACCACCCCGCGCACCCATTCCCCGATCGGCATCGGTCGGAGTTCGGGCCGCGGCAGCCGGGCGAGCCGGGCATACGCCGCGATGAAATGCCCGAGTGACTCGGCCCGCTGCTCGATCACCAGGAGTCCGCCGCGCAGGTCGTCGTCGGTCGCATCTCCCCGGGGCGAGCGATCGACCAGGGCGCGGAGCGAGCCGGCGAAACTGCGGATCGGGGCCAGTGAATTGTTGATCTCGTGCGAGAGCACCCGGATGAGTCGTTGCCAGGCCTCTCGCTCCTCCGCCTGCAGTGCGCGCCGGACATCGGTGAGGAAGACCAGGGTGTGCGCGCGTCCTCCCTGCCGAAAGGTGCTGCGGCGCAGTTCCCAGCGGTTGGCGTAGGTCCCGCGCTGCTCGAGCACCCGTGGCGTGTCGCCCTCGAGGCAGTCCGCCAGGCCAAGGTCGGTCGCGTGCCGGCCGATCAGCCGCTCGACCGGTTCGTCGAGCAATCGCGCGCCGCCCGGATTGGCGAAGACCAGCTTGCCGGTGTCGTCGTCGAAGGTGAAGACCGCAGCATCGATCTCTGCCATCACCGTCTGGAGCAAGGCGGTCGCCTCGATCACCCCGAGGCGTTGACCTCGCAGCATGTCGGCGAGAGCGTTGGTCTCTGCGTACAGCAGCCCCAGGTCATCGTCCGGGTCGAGACTCCGCGCCCGATGGGAGAAGTCACCCTCGCGCATGGCGGCGAGCAGGTTGGCGATCGTCTGGAGCGGGCGCACGACGCGGAGGTGCACGATGGAGAGCCCCAGGCCGAGCGCCCCCACGATCACCAGCGTGGCGGTCCATTGCAGCCTGGGCGAGTAGGCACCGAACCAGAGCAGCGCCAGCGCGAAGCCCGCGGCCGGCAGGGCCGCAAGGGCCGCGATCGCCACGAGGCGCCAGGGTTGCGAGACCATCCGCCGCTACAGCCCGTACCGCTCCAGCCGTCGATACATCGCGCTGCGGCTGAGGCCGAGGGCCTTGGCGGCCTCGGAGACATTGTTGCCGGTGCGCGCCAACGCCTTGTGGATCAGGACCCGCTCCACCTGCTCCAGCGTCATCTGGTCGAGTTGGTCACTGGCACCATGCGAGGGACTGAGGCCGAGATCAGCGACACGGATCGTCGCGCCATCGGCCAGCAGCACCGCCCGCTCGATGGCATGATCGAGTTCCCGGATGTTGCCCGGCCAGCCGTAGCCCAGCACGGCTGCCATCGCGTCGGGGTGCAGTCCCTCGATCGGCTTGCGATAGTGGGTCGCATGCTTGGCGAGAAAGTGGGCCGTGAGGTGGGGGATGTCCTCGCGACGGTCGCGCAGCGCCGGGAGGTGGATCTCCACGGTGTTCAACCGGTAGAGCAGATCCTCCCGGAAGCGTCCACTGCTGACTTCGGTGCGGAGATCGGCGTTGGTCGCGCTGAACACGCGGGTCGAGACCGTCTTGGTGCGCGAGGACCCGACCCGTTCGAACTCGCCGGTGTTGAGCACCCGGAGCAGCTTCGCCTGCTGACCCGAGGTGATGTTCGCGATCTCGTCGAGGAAGAGGGTCCCCCGGTCGGCGAGCTCGAACCGGCCGATCCGATCGCTCTTGGCGTCGGTGAAGGCACCCTTCAGGTGACCGAAGAGTTCGCTCTCGAAGACGCCCTCGGAGAGACCGCCGACATTGACCGTGATCATCGGGCGATTGGCGCGCTGGCTGGCGAGGTGGAGCCAGCGTGCCGCGATTTCCTTGCCGACGCCGTGCTCGCCGAGGAGTAGCGCATTGGCATCGGAGGGGGCCACCCGGGCCATCAACTTGGCGGTCGCGCGCATCGCCGGCGACTCGGTCACCAGGTCGGGCACGCCGTCGCCGCGCAGCAGCTGGTTCTCGCCCTCGAGCCGCTGGCCGAGCCGGAGCGCTCGCCCCAATTCCACCTGGGTGCGAAGCAGGGCGATCAATCGGGCGTTGTCCCAGGGCTTCTCCAGGTAGTCCCTGGCCCCGTGCCGCATCGCCTCGACGGCCCCCTCCACGCTCCCGAACGCCGTCATGACGACCACCGGCAGGGTGCTGTCGAGCTGCCGGATCCGGCTCAACACGTCGAGCCCTTCCCGACCCGAGGTGGTGTCGCGGGTGTAGTTGAGGTCCATCAGGAGGGCGTCGAACTCGCCGTGCTCGAGGGCCGACAACACGCCGGCGGGCGAGGTGGCGGTCTCCACCGAGAAACCCTCCTGCCTGAGCAGCAGCCGGAGAGCCTGGAGGATGTCGACCTGATCGTCGGCGATCAGGATGCGGGGCGCGGATGGGGCCATGAGAAGGGAAATCTACTCCGCCGCCAGCCAACCATCCTTGAGCCGAATGATCCGGTCGCCGTAGCTGGCGTTGTCGGCCGAGTGGGTGACCTGGACGATCGTGGTGCCGGCGCGATTGAGATCCTGGAAGAGCTCCATGATCTCCTGCCCCTGCTCGGAGTGCAGGTTGCCGGTCGGCTCGTCGGCCAGCAGCAGCGCCGGCTTGGCGATGATCGCGCGGGCCACCCCCACCAGCTGCTGCTGTCCCCCGGAGAGCTGCGAGGGGAAGAGGTCCTTCTTGCCGACCATCCGGAAGCGATCGAGCGTGTCGGCAACGATCGCCTGTCGTTCCTTGGCCGGCACGTTTCGGTAGCCCAGTGGCACATCGAGGTTCTCGGCGACCGTGAGGTCGTCGAGAAGATGGTACTGCTGGAAGACGAAACCGATCGAGGCGCGGCCGAGCGCATTCCGGGCCCTGGCCGACATGGCATGGACCGCCTGGTCATTGAACCAGTATTCGCCGGTGTGGTCGCCGTCGAGCATGCCGAGGATGGCCAGCAGGGTCGACTTGCCGGCCCCCGAGGGGCCCATGATCGTGACGAACTCGCCGGTGGCGATCGACAGTGACAGCTGTCGCAGCAGGTAGGTCGGGGAGGGCCGGGTGGGTACCGACTTCTCGAGGTTGACGAGCCGGATCACGAGTGCCTTGCCGTGGAAGTGAGGAGTCGCGGTGGTCGACGCAGCGGCGCCATCACTCGCTCCGGAGGGCGATGCTCGGGTCGATCGCTGCCGCCCGCCTCGCCGGGAACCAGGCGGCCAGCCAGGCGGTGCCAAAGAGTACCGCCGCGGCGAGGGCAAGCAACACCGGGTCGGTGGCACGCACCTCGTAGAGCTGACTCTGCAGGAGTCGGGAGACGGCGAGGAAGATGGCCAACCCGACCACCGAGCCGACGGCGGTGGCACGGAGCGCGCCTCCGACGACCATCCGCGTGACGCTGGCCGCCTGCGCGCCGAGCACCATCCGGATGCCGATCTCCTTGCGGCGGCGCGCCACACCCTGTGCCACGACGCCGTAGATGCCCAGCGATGCAAGCAGCAGCGCCGCGGTCCCGAACATCGCCACCAGCGAGGTGAAGAGTCTCGGTTGCGCCACCGACGACTCGAGTTGCGACGTCAGGGGACCGAGGTCGCTGATCGGCAGGTCGGGGTCGAGCTCTCGCACCGCGGCACGCACCGCGCCCACATAGTCGAGGGGAGAGCCCGTCACCCGGATGAACCCGCTGAATGCGGAGCGGCTGAAGATCGCCATCGGCACGTAGGCCGCCGATTCGGCGGGGTGATCGAGACTCTCGTGGTGCACGTCGGAGACGACCCCGACCACCACCGCCGTGGCGCCGCCCATCGAGAACTGTTCGCCGACGGCCGGCCGCCCCGGCCACGCCCGCTGCGCCAGGCCGGCGCTGATCACCATCGGGAGCGGGGCATTCGCGGTGTCCGCCGCCGTGAACTCCCTCCCGGCCAGGATCGGGATGGACAGCGCATCGAAGTACCCCGGTGTCACGATGAACGTCCCCGCCGCCGGTGCGATCGTGTCGACGACGCCCCCGTCCCGCACCACGCGAAGTTCATAGGGTTCCCCGCCGCCGGTGAGCGGTGACCGCTTGCCGCCGCCGACGGCGAGCACGCCGGGGATCCGGGAGAGCCGCTCGCGCAGCGTGCGCCGGAAGCTCTCCGAATATCCGTCGGTCTCGTAGCGACCACCTTGCAACACGAGGCGCAGCGTCACGACGTGATCCGCGGAGAATCCGGGGTCGACATGGGTGAGCTTCCAGAGACTGGACAGGGTCAGCACCATGCCGCAGAGCAGCAGCACCGCGAACCCGCTCTCTGCCGCGAGGAGCCCTGCGGCGAGACGCTGCCCCCCGATTTCGGTCTGTCCTCTCCCCTCGCGGAGTTCGGTTCCTGCGGCCGGATCGGCGCTGCGGATCGCCGGCATGATGCCGACGACCAGGAAGGTGGCGAATCCAGCCAGGATGGCGTAGCCGGCAACCACGGGATCCACGGCGATTTCCGCGGCACGGGGAAGTGTGCCTGCGGCGACCGAGGTGAGCGCCGGCGTGGCGAGCCAGGCGAGCAGCAGCCCGGCGGCCGCTCCCGCCGCGGCGAGGATGGCGCTCTCGAGGAGCAGCTGTCCCACGAGGCGAGCCCGCGTGGCGCCGAGCGCCGCGCGGATGGAGAGTTCGCGGGATCGACCGATTCCGCGAGCGAGCACGAGGTGGGCCACATTGACGGCCGCGATGAGCATCACCAGCGCCACGGCGGCCATCAGGGCGACCAGCGGGGAGCGGACATTGCCGAGCAGATACTCCTCGATCGAGCGCAGTGCCGGCTTGTCCCAGTCGGCGTTGCTCTCGGGGTACTCGCGTGCCAGCCTCCCCATCACATCGCCGAGCTGCGCCTGCGCGGCGGACTGAGTCACGCCGGGAGCCAGGCGGGCCACGGCGTTCAGCCAGCGAACCTGGCGCAGGTGGGGGACCTCCTTGTCGGTGATCAGCGACAGCGGAAGCCAGACCTGGGCTTCGGCCGACGGGAACGCGAACTCCGGCGCCATGACCCCGATGACCCGGAACGGTTGGCCGTCGAGCTGCACCACACGACCCACCACCGCGGGATCGGCACCGAGCGCGTTCCGCCAGAACCGGTCGCTGACCACCACCACCTGGTTCGCGCCCGGGAGATCGTCGCTGGCGTCGAAGGTGCGGCCGCGCACGGCCGACACGCCGAGTGTCCCGAACAGCTGCCCGTCGGCCATGACGGCCGACACGTTCTGTGGTTCCCCGAGTCCGGTGAGATTCCTGGTGCCGAGCCCCGGGATGTAGAAGTACGACGACATCGAGGCGAACTTGTCGGCCGCTGTCCGCACGTCGTCGAAGTCCTGCGGGGAGAAGCCGCCGAAGACCGCGCCGCGTTCCGCGCGCGTGTGCCCCACCTGGACCAGCGCGTCGGGGTGGTCGAAGGGGAGGTCGCGCATCAGGACCGCCCGCACCACGGTGAACATCGCGGTGCTGGCTCCGATGCCGAGCGCCAGCGTGGCCAGGGCGACGAGGGTGAACCCCGGCGTCCGCGCGAGGCCGCGGACGGCGAGCCGGATCCCGGACCAGGCCCTACTCACCGCGAAGTGCCTCGACCGGATCCAGCTGCGTCGCGCGGCGGGCCGGAATCCACGAGGCGAGTGACGCCACCGCGACGAGCAGCAGTGGAATGACGATGAAGGTCAACGGATCGTGGGGCGAGATCTTGAAGAGCAGCTGGTCGGCCGTGTTGAGCGCCGAATTCGCATCCAGGGCCTTGAGCAGGCTGGTGAGCACGTAGGCTGCCACCAGCCCGAACGCCACGCCGATCAGGGCGAGCCGCATCCCCTGTTGCATCACCATCTGCTGGACCGAGCGGGGGGTGGCCCCGAGCGCCAGGCGGACACCGAGTTCCTTGGCGCGCTGGGTCACCGTGTAGGCCATCACCCCGTAGAGCCCCAGCGCGGCGAGGCCCGAGGCAAGCAGGGAGAACACCGTCAGCAGCACCATCGTGAACCGCCGGGGGCCGGTGCTGATCGAGACCAGGTCACCCATGGTGTTGATGTTCGCGAGCGCCACGTCGGGATCGATCTCCTTCATCGCGCTCCGCACCCCACCCAGGACCGCCATCGGGTCACCGGTGGCGCGCACCGCATACGACATGAAGCCGCGGCCGTCCTGCGCCATCGGGATGTAGACCTGCACCCGCTTCTGGGCGTCGAGGCCCTCGTGCATCGTGTGTCCCACCACGCCGACGACGGTCAGCCAGACGCGGGGGTCGTCCTGGTAGGAGATCCGCTTGCCGAGTGCGCTCTCCTTGGGCCAGAAGGTATGGGCCAGGTCGGTGTCCACGATCACGACTCCATCGGTGCCGACGCGATCCTGGTCGGTGAAGAAGCGGCCTTCGAGCAGCGGGGCACCGAGTGCCGTGAGATAGTTCGGCGTGATGACGCGGTAGTCGCCCCACGGCCCGTTGCCGTTGGGCGGGACCACGAGCCCCTCGACGTCGAACGAGGAGGTGCTGCCGTTGTTGGTGAACGGCAGCACGGAGGTCGCCCCCACGCTCTTGACCCCGGGCACCGCGGCGATCGCGGCCGTGGTCCGGTCGAAGTAGCCGACCTGGAGCGAATCGGTGGGATACTTCGCGGCCGGCAGCGCCACGCTGAAGGTGAGCAGGTGGTCGGGCGTGAAGCCGGGATCGACCTGCAGGAGCTGGCGGAAGGAGCGGGTGAGCAGGCCCGCGCCGACCAGCAGCGTGAGCGCCAGCGCGACGGTGCCGATCACCAGGCCGCGTCGGAGGGCGAGCCCGCTCCGATCGCCCGCCGCCCCGCGGCCGCCCTCCTTGAGCGAATCGTGGAGTTCGGTTCGCGAGAGCCGCATCGCCGGGGCCAGGCCGAAGATCACCCCGGTGGCGAGCGACAGCACGATGGTGAAGACCAGCACCCGGCCGTCGATGCCGATGGCGGCCGCAGGCGGCAGGTTGCTCTCGTTGAGCGACATCAGGGCGGGCACGCCCCAGAGGGCGAACAGGATTCCCAGCACGCCGCCAGCCAGCGCCAGCACCATGCTCTCGGTCAGCAGCTGCCGGACCAGGTCGCGGGGCGAGGCGCCGAGCGCCACCCGGACCGCGATCTCACGCGATCGCGACGCGGCGCGCGCCAGCTGGAGGTTCGCGACGTTGGCGCAGGCGATCATCAGGACCAGGAAGACCGCGCCCAGCAGCACCAGCATCGCCCGCCGCATCCCCGCGGAGGTGACCAGGTCGCTGAGCGGGGCCACCGCCAGCGTCCAGTCCTCGGGCAGGGCGCGATCGGCCTTGATGCGCGCGGCCAGGGTGCGCATGTCGGCCTGGGCGCGCGACAGCGAGACACCCGGCTTCAGTCGGGCCGTGACCCCCATGAACTCGCGGCCGTAGGGGCCATTCACCAGCTCCGGCGTGAGGACGAACGGGGCCCAGAGGTCGGTCGCCCGGTTGAGCATCGACGTGAAGGAGGCCGGCATCACGCCGACGACCTCGTAGCTCTCGCCATTGAGCAGCAGCTGCTTGCCGACGATCTCCGGATCCGCACCGCGGGCCGTCCGCCAGAAGCGATCACTCAGCACGACCACGTGCTCGCGGCCGGCGCTCGATTCGTCGGCCCGGAGGGCCCGGCCGAGCTCCGGTTGCACCCCGAAGGTGGTGAAGTAGGCGCCCGCCACGCGGAGGCCCTGCAACCGGGTGGCATCGCCGGTCCCGGTCAGTGTCGGGGCCCAGCCGGTCACCGCCGAGACCGAGCTGAAGGTCTCCGTCTGCTTCTCGTACTCGACGAATCCCGGAACGGAGACGCTGGCGGTGAGGTTGAGCGAGGGGTAGCGGTGCGCGATGGTGACCAGCTGCTCGGGCTGGGCGAACGGCAGCGGGCGCAGCACCACCGCGTTGAGGACCGAGAAGATCGCCGTGTTGGCGCCGATTCCCAGTCCCAGTGTGAGGATCGCGACCAGCGCAAAGCCGGGACTCCGGCGCAGCGTACGCAGCGCGAAGCGAAGGTTGTTGATGAGCTGGTTCATGATCCGCTCCGTTCGGCCGGTCAGGCCGGGGCGAGTTCGAGGGCCTGGTCGCCGACGACCCGACCATCAAAGAGGTGGATCGCGCGGTCGGCGTGCTTCTCGTATCGCGCGTCGTGGGTGACCATGATGATCGTGGCGCCGCCGCGGTGCAGCTCCTGGAGCAGCTGCATCACCGCCTCGCCGTTGGTCGAGTCGAGGTTGCCGGTCGGCTCGTCGGCGAGGAGGATGAGGGGCTCACCCGCCACGGCACGCGCCACGGCCACGCGCTGCTGCTGACCGCCGGAGAGCTGGGCCGGATAATGCTTGACGCGATGGCTCATGCCGACCCGTTCCAGTGCCGACATCACCCGCTGCTTCCGCTCGGCCGGGGCCATCCCGCGGTAGGTCAGCGGCAGCTCGACGTTCTCGTAGACCGTCAGGTCGCCGATCAGGTTGAACGCCTGGAAGATGAAGCCGATCTCGCGGTTGCGGATCCGGGCGCGGTCGGCCGGCGAGAGCTGGGCCACCGGCTTCTCGTCGAGCCAGTACTCGCCCCCCGTGGGGGTGTCGAGCAGGCCGAGCAGCGAGAGCAGCGTGGTCTTGCCGCAACCGGACGGACCCGAGATGGCGACGTACTCGCCGCGCTGGACCTCGAGATGCACTTCGGAGAGTGCGTGGGTCTCCACCTCGTCCGTGTAGAACACCTTCTGCAGGCCGTCGAGCCGGATCAGGGGTGGCGTGGGTGACGTCATGACATCTCCATGGGTGAACGCGGGGTAGGCAGGGCGAGAGGAATCACGGTATCGCTCACTTGACGCGAACCCGATCGACGGCGTCGAAGCGGGACATGTCGGACAGGATGATGCGGTCGCCGGCCTGGAGCCCGGAGACGATCTCGACCGCGTTGGCGGAGGTCCGGCCCAGCCCCACCTGGACTCGGGAGGCCTCGCCGCCATCCGGCGAGAGCTTGAAGAGCCCGATGGTGGTGTTGGCCTGACCGTAGGTCGGGCGCCCCACATGCAGCACCTGGCCGAGGCGCTCGATCTCGATGGTGCCGTCGACCGCCAGGTCGGGCCGGGCCCCCTTGGGCAGCGAGTCGAGCAGCGCCACATCCACCGTGACCATGCCGCCGGTCGATGACGGATCAATCCGTGAGACGCGCCCGCGGACCAGACCGTTGCGTGTGTCGATCACGGCGTTCTGGCCGAGGGCCACGTCGCGGGCCTGGTTCTCCTGCACCCGGAGGACGGCCTTGAGCTTCTCGGGCTGGACGACCTTGGCGATGGTGGTGCCGCTGGTGGCGAACTGACCGACCTCGAGGGGGAGTTCCTGGAGCACGCCATCCGCCCCGGCCCGGACGGTCATCGCCCCAGCGAGCGACTTCTGGAACTCCACCACCGCCTTGAGGCGCGACACCTGTTCCTTCTGCACGGCGAGCTGGGCCGGGATGTTGTCGGTGAAGATCTTCAGGCGCTTCTGCTCGAGGTCGAGCCGCTCGGTGAGTTCCTTGACCTGGTCCGCCGCGCGACTCGCGTCGAAGCGCGAGATCAACTGCCGGTCGACCATGGCGGCCGCCGCCGAGTCGTTGCGGACCGCCTCGAGATACGCCGAACGGGTCTGGGCGACGACGCCGGCCTGGGTCAGCCGCTGGTTCTCGAGACTCACCTGCAGGGAGACGAGCTGGGCCTGGGCGTCGGTCAGCTGCCGTTCGGCCTGGAGCAGCTGGATCTCCACGTCGGGATTGCTGAGTTCCATCAGGATCGTCGAGGCGGTCACCTTCTCGCCCGGCTGCACCAGCTTCTTCTCGACCCGGCCCGGCGCGACGGCCGAGATCCAGCGAATCTGTTCGGGGACCAGGGAGCCCGGGGAGCGCACCTCGCGCACCATCGGCCCGGAGACGACCGAGTCGATCGACAGCGTGTTCCGCTCGACCGACGGGGCGGCCGGCTTCATCCGCGCCACCGCCACCACCAGCGCCACGAGGGCGATGCCGCCACCTGCAATGAGGAAGCGGCGAGTCGTCTTGGGCTGCTTGGGTCGGGCGACGTCCACGGCAGATCCTTGGCAAGAGAGTCCGGATCAGGCCCACCTCGGGCCCACGGGTACTCGATTGGGAAGAACCGTGCCGGGGGTCAGGCCGGGATGTTCTCAGTCAAGATATTGTGTGACAACGACTTACGTGGCGGTCTCCGGGAGGGACTCTCGCCGAGTGTCCGGTTTCGGGATTGGCTGTCCCACCAGCGGTCGGACGAGGGGGCGATCGTCACCCTGAGCGAAGCGAAGGGGCGGAGTCCGAGTCGGGTGCACAAGGCCGCCCTCCGTCCCTTCGTCCCCGCTGCTCGAGGGCTCAGGGTGACAGGCTCAGGAATCGCTGGATGCATCCGGATGGGGTCGACCTCGATCAGGTGCGGTCCTAGTGGGTCGCGTATCCGATCGTCGGGCCAGGGTGCCAGGCCCCGAACCACATCAGGAGTGTTGATTTGATGGCAATGACGTGGGGAGAGTAGTACGATTTGCCGAGATTCGGGCCGCCCGAGCCGCCGTTTACCACGATTCCCTGCTTGGTCCACACGATGCCATCTCCTGAGGTGGCATAGCCGATACTGGCAACCGAAAAGCTCCCCTCCTTGCGGGATCCTGCATACCACAGTTCATAGCCGGAAGCCGAGTGTCGCCGAACTGGTCAAGTCCAGGATTCAGGCGCAGGCCCGGTTCCTGACCGGCCCCCGATGCTGGCTGATCTACAAAATGCTGCCCGACGAACCGCGGCTGAAGGCACTGCTGAAGCCGATCAATTTTCCCAACTGAAGCTGGCGGGTGGAAGCGAAGCTCGCGCGTGCCGGCGCCGGATGCCATGGAGCTTCCGCCGCCGGCCGGGCATGTTGTTCAGACAGCCCGGCTCGGGCGGGGCCGGGCGCACTCAACCGCAAGGGGAACCAGAATGAGCGAGAAGCCGAATCCGATGACATCTGTTGGTGCCTGGACCGGCGTCGGGCTCGCACTCGGTGTGGCGCTCGGCGCCGCGTTGGGCAATGTGGGGCTCGGGATCGCGCTCGGCGTCGCGATGGGTGCGGCGCTCGGGGCGGCGATGAGTGGGCGCGCGAACGACGACGACGCATCGCGCTGAGGCGTGACCTGAAACCCAGGATCGCCCGCCGCCCCGGTCGCTACTCGCTCCTGATTGCCGACATCGGATCGACCGTGGCGGCGCGCCACGCCGGCATGACGGCGGCGCCGACCCCGACGAGCAGCAGCGCGATGGCGACACCCGCGAGGATCACGGGGTCACGAGGCGAGGTGTGAAAGAGGAGCGGTGCCACCCACTTGCCCGCCACCAGTGCGACCGCCATCCCCACGCCGATCGCCATCGCCATCATCCGGAGCGCGTCTGCCACGATCAGGCGCACCACCGACTCCTTCGGTGAGCCGAGTGCGACGCGGATCCCCATCTCCTGGCGCCGCTGCGCCACGGAATAGCTGATGACGCTGTAGAGGCCGATGCTCGCCACCAGCAGCGCGAGCAGCCCGAAGACGGTGAACATCGTCGCGCCGAGTTGCCAGGGCCGCAATTCGGGCGCGATCAGGTCGACCAGGGGGGTGACATCGAGGTAGTCCATCCCCGGCATTTCGGGTTGGAGCCCGCGGCGCAGCTCGGCCAATTGCTGGGCCGCCGGTGCAGAGGTCCGCACGAAGAGGCCGCTGGCCGCGACGGGGACCTGCGCGATGGGGACGTAGTACATCAGGCCGGGATCGTCGCGCATCGAGCCCCGCTTGATGTCCTCGGCCACGCCGACGACGTTCTGGCAGGGCATCGAATCGGCACCCACCTTGACGCACTGCCCCAACGGGTTCGTTCCCGGCCAGAGCAGCCGCGCCATCGATTCGCTCACCACCATCACCGGTTCGCTGCCCTCGCGGTCGCGCTCGGTGAGGCCGCGACCCTGCACGATGCGGGTGCCCATCGTGGCGAAGTATCCGCCAGTGACTGCCTGGAAGATGAAGTCGCCAAGTCGTCCCACCGAGTCGATCCCCGGCACGAAGATGTCCCTCGCCCAATCGGTGTGGAACGGCACCGTCACGGCTCGCGCGGCCGCCACGACGCCCGGCAGTTGCTCGGCGCGGGCGAGAAGGCGCTCCTGGAGTGCGGTGGCCTCGTCTTCCGTGCGTCCCGCGCCGCGTTCCACCGGCGCCACAAATGCGACGTGCTCCACGTCGTAGCCGAGCGGTTCGGCATTGACCGCGCGCAACGACGACACGAACAACCCGGCCCCCACCAACAGCACCATCGAGAGGGCGCCCTGCACGACGAGGAGGGTGACGCGCAACCGGGAGCGATGGTAGCTGCCGCGACCGCCGCCACCCTTGAGGGTTCCCGCGAGGTCGGAGCGGAGCACCATGGCGATCGGCGCGATGCTGCAGAGCAGCGCGGCAACCGCCATGACGACGGCCGAGAACACCACCAATCGCGAGGTGATCCCGGGCGGAGCCATCTCGGCGTCGGACATCAGGGTGCGCTGCAGCAGCACCCCGCCCCAGCTCGCGATGCCGACGCCGGCGGCCGCGCCGAGCAGCGCGAGGAGGGCGCTCTCCGTGAGCAGCTGGACCAGCAGCCGGCCGCGGGTCACGCCCAGGGCGAGGCGAAGCGCGATCTCCCGGCGACGGCGCAGTGCGCGCGCCAGCAGCAGGTTGCCCACGTTGGCGCAGGCGATCAACAGCACCATCAACGCGACGCCAACCAGCCAGGTGCCCACCCGGGTCGAGCTCGAGCGATTGGGGCCGGCTTCGTTCTGTACCGCCGACAGGATGGCGCGTGGCCTGACCTCCTCGACTGGCGGCGCGGTGGGCTGCAGCTCGCGTCGGCGCTGATACGACCGAACCACGGCGGTCTGGAAATCGGCTTCCGCGGCCGCCCGACTGACCTCTGGCTTCCGTTGGGCCGCCAACCGGACCCAATTGAGCGAGTATCCCTCGAAGTAGCCCATTCCCGACGGGAGCCGGACGGAGTTGTTATTGGCCAGGCTGGTGATGGGGAGAAATGCGACGGGCTGCCGCAAGTCGAAGCCGACGAGGTCGCGCGGGGCGACCCCGATGATGGTGTAGTCGAGGCGTCCGATGCGCAGGTGGCTCCCGATCACGTCGCGCCGGCCGCCGAACTGCGACTGCCAGTAGCTCCAGCCGAGCACCACCACCGGCTCGCCGAGCGGTGGGCGGTCTTCGTCTGCACCGAAGAAGCGACCCACGACCGGTTGGACCGGGAACTCCTGCCAGAAGGAGGCGCTCACCCCGGCAACCCGGAACTCGCGCGCGTCGGTGGTGCCGATCGCCATCGTCGGCGTGCTGTAGGCCACCAGACTCGAGAAGTCGTGGCTGTCGGCCTGGAAGTCGAGGTACTGCTGATAGCTGAACGAGGAGCGGAACTGCTCGACGCCATTGTCCGTCATTCCTACGTAGAGACGGTGGGTCAGCTCCGGGCTGGCCAGGTGCTCTGGCGCCCGGAACAGCAGCGGGTCGATGATGCTGAACATCGTCGCGTTGGCACCGATGCCCAGCGCCAGGGTCAGGACCACGCCGAGGGTGAAGCCCGGTGAGAGCCGGAGACCGCGCACCGCGTAGCGGAGGTCCTGCAACACGCCGCTCCACCAGCGGGCCCGACGCTCCTGGGTGACCCGTGCGCTGTCGATCGCCTGCAGTCCCATGCGCGTCCGCTCCAGGTCGCCGAAGCGTCGATGCGCCTCGGCACTTGCCTGCTCGGGTGTCATGCCACCGGCCATGAGGTCGTCGATCGTCGACCGGAAGTGGAACTCGAGCTCGTCGGCGATCGCCGCGGGGACGTCGACGGTGCCGCGGTCGATGCGAAAGAAGCGTCGGAGGGTTGCCATCGCCGTCTCAGGTTGTCTGCAGGACGCGGCCGAGCGCCTTGGCGTAGCGGTTCCAGGCCTCGGTCTTGGCGCGGAGTTCGCGCCGGCCGGTGGTCGTCAGCGTGTAGAACTTCGCCTTCCGGTTGTTGTCCGACAGCCCCCACTCGGCGGCGATCCAGCCGCGCTTCTCCATCCGATGCAGGGCGGTGTAGAGGGCGCCTTCCTCGACCTGGATGTCCTCACCGGTGGTGTCGGCCACCCAGCGGGCGACGCCATAGCCATGGGACGGACCCCAGATCAGCGCCTTGAGGATGATGAGGTCGAGGGTGCCCTGCAGCAGGTCGAGGTCGGCCATGACTGTTCCCCTGAGTGGTTGAGGGGAAGGTGTGGGCGGTACCAGTCGGCGTCAACCCCCCTCAGGTGTTGAGGGGAGGGGAGGGGGGGGAGGCGGGACGGTCTCCCGCTCACCCGACCATGGCGTGCTGGGTGGCCCAGAGCGCCGCTGCCGGCCAGGTCTTGACGTTGATCTTCTGGTAGACGTGCTCTGGATGTGATGGTCGGCGGTCGGGGTGTACATCCCCAGGCACTGCGACAACCGCGGTCCCCAAGGGATCCTGATCGGGCCGGCCGGGGAGCAGGGAAGGCTGCTCGTCCTCTTACCAGACCGAAACCGGAGATGCGCTCGAAGCCCTTTCGATCCGACGCGCGGCATCGGCATTGTTGGATGGTGTCCCCGGGGAGGTCCTGATGAAGTCTTCGGCGTTGATCACCATCGCGCTCGTTGCAGCGGGTGCCGGTTCCACTCTCGCCTGCGCCGGCTCTCACGTCGGGGAAGTGGGCGCGTCCGCGGAGAACGTGGTCGTGTCGACCATCGTCTCGGGCATCGATGCCAGCGGCGACGCTTCCATCGGGCCGGATGGCATGGTGTATCTCGCCGATTTCGGAGCGACGCTCGAGCAGGCGGGTGGGCACGACATCTATCGCATCGCGCCCGATGGTCAGGGCGTTGATACGGTGTCGCGGGATTTCGGTGGCGCCTCCGGCAACGAATTCGGTCGCGAGGGCCGGTTGTATCAGTCGGATGTGGCACGCGGCGAGGCATGGCTGGTGGCGATGGATGGCCGACGCACGCTGCTGGCCCGGGGGCTGGAGTCGCCGGTCGGCATCACGCAAGCCACCGACGGCCGTCTCTATGTCGCGGAATGCACTGCCAACGCAGTCACGCGGATCGACGCCGGGGGGGCGACCACCCGGATCGCGCAGGGCGCACCGCTCTCCTGTCCCAACGGGCTCACCACGGCTCCTGACGGCCGCCTGTACGCCGTCAATTTTCGCGACGGCGCGCTGGTGCGCATCGACCCGGCCACCGGCGCAACCAGCGTCGTCGCCACGATTCCCGGCGGCGGCAACGGCCATGTCGCGTGGGCCAACGGCCGTCTTTATGTGGCCAGCTTCCGCGGCAACCGCATCTACAGCGTCACAGTCGACGGCCAGCTGTGCATGCTGGCGGGCAGCGGCCTCGCCGGCAACGACGATGGCCCTGCGCTGCAAGCCACCTTCTACCGCCCCAACGGGGTGACGGTCAGCGCCGATGGCGACACCCTCTATACCAACACCGTCACCGACCTGACCGACGAGAAGGCATTGCATCCCAATGCCCTGCGTCGCATCGTCGGGTTGCGCGCGCTGCTGGGCTGCAGGCCCTCGGGGTGACATGCGCGGCTGTCACCCCGAGCCTCCGCCCCGAGCTGTCACCCTGAGCAGCCTGCCCTGAGCAGCCTGCCCTGAGCAGCCTGCCCTGAACAGCCTGCCCTGAGCGAAGTCGAAGGGAAGTCGAAGGGAAGTCGAAGGGAAATCGAAGGGAAATCGAAGGGAAGCGAGGCGGCGGCGCCTGACCCGCGTATGCAAGGCTGCCTCCCGCCCCCTCGCCCACCTCATCCCGCATTGGCACATTTCATTACCAGCGGGTAGCATCATCCCCTGGGGCATCGACCCCTCAAGGTTTGCCAACGCTCCAACGCGCGCAGAACCCCCCATGCCAAAGTGTCGCCGCTGGTTGTTGGCCTCAATTGTCCTGCTTGTCCCCTTCGCCCAGTGACCCGGGTAGCGCCATATCCTGCCCCGCGACGAGGCGTTGCAGATCCAATACTTGTCAGGCGGCGTGCTCCCCCAACCGGCTAGGGTGAATCATGGCAGGGATCAAGCAGTCCACCGCGTCGCTCGCCCTCGGCCTCGCTGCAGTGGCGACGGTGCTTCCGGGCTACGCACTCTTGCGCTGGCTTTGGGCGTGGCGCCAGCCTCATGCGGACTACCGCGACGCCGTGAAGGTGTTTGACGCCGGCTTCCCTTTCGGGCTGCGCGGATCGAGTATCACCTGGGCGTGCCTCGTCTCTGCCGCGGTGGGTGTGGCGGCAGCTGGCTTGATCGTACGACGTACTCGTGGTGCCACTCGTGCCGTTGCCTGGACGATCATGGTTGGCGCCGCGGCGCTGCTGGCGTGGAACTTGTGGACGATGATGTAGGACCTCGGGGCAAGTCGCATGCAGCGCGGCATCATCCGTCGGGCAGCGGCGCCTGACCCGCGAATGCGAGGCTGCCTTCCGTCCCCTCGTCCCCGCTGCGCGGGGACTCAGGGTGACGTGGC
Organism: uncultured Gemmatimonadales bacterium; assembly: GCA_963847895.1. Taxonomy (GTDB): domain Bacteria; phylum Gemmatimonadota; class Gemmatimonadetes; order Gemmatimonadales; family GWC2-71-9; genus Palsa-1233. The sequence goes on along the minus strand of CAWKBO010000005.1, from coordinate 20,281 downwards.
GGACTGGCGGCCGGCGAGCATGTTGTCGAGGCGGGTGTAGCTGTACTCCATGCCGTCGGTCATGCCGGTGGAGACGGCGCCATCACGCGCTTCCTTCGACGCGAACGTCATGTGACAGACCAGCGTCGTGACGCCATCCTGCTCGCTGAGCTCGAGTGACACGAGGCAGGGATCGCCTGCCGGCATGGCGTCGCCGATGTCGCCCGGGCCGCCGATGTTGCCGGGATCGAAGTATTCCTCGTAGACGAGCCTTGATGGGCCGTCGACTTCGATGTAGGTGCCGAAGAAGCCGAACTGCTTGCCATCCTCGCGGTGCTTCCAGTGCCAGCGGTACTTGCCGCCGACGCGGACATCCATGTCGCACACCGGCATGTCCCAGTCATCGTAGCCGGGATGCCACTCCTGCACGAGCGCGGGCGTGGTGTGCACGTCCCACACCAGTTGACGGGGCGCATTGAAGGTGCGCGTCACACGAACCTCGCGATCACTCGGCAAGGTGACTTCTGCGGGCCTGGGCATGCTCATCTCCTTGGTGTCTCACAGTGGTTGCGCGCCGACATCTCCGCGCTATCTGCTTGTACGGGTGCGCCTGGACGGTTTGGCCTGGAGCTTGTCGAGCAACGCATCGAGGCGCTGGTAGTGCTGCTCGAAGATCTCGCGGTAGCGTTCGATCCAGTCCACGGCCTCCGCCAGGGCCTTCGGTTCCAGCTTGCGTGGACGGCGTTGCGCATCGACGTCCACGGAGACGAGACCGGCGCGCTCAAGCACCTTCAGGTGCCTGGAAATCGCCGGCTGGCTCATCTCGAACGGCGCCGCGAGCTCCGTCACGGTGGCCTCCCCGGTCGCCAGCCGCGCCAGGATGGCGCGGCGGGTGGGGTCGGCCAGGGCGCCGAAGGTCAGGTCGAGGCGTTCCGAGGTGCGCATAACCGTCCCGTTCCATAAAGGTTTGGTTATATACAGCGACCGGGCAGGGCCGTCAAGGCTCCGGGGTCATTCAACCTGATCGGGTTGGCGGGGGAGTTGGGGCCGCCCTCCGCCCCCTCGGTCGCTTCGCTCCCTTCGCTACGCTCAGGGCAGGTTCCTCGGGGTGACGGTTCCCGTGAGGAGTGGCTTGCCGACGGCAGGCTCCGCCCCCTCGCCCCCGCTACGCGGGGACTCAGGGTGACGGGGAGGACGTGCGGTTTGCTGTCCCAGCGGTGGCGCGCTCGATCCGATACACCCTCACCTCATCGCCATTCGCGCTGCCGTCGCGCGCCACCACGTAGACCCGATCCCGGGTCCAGAACATCCTGACCGCCTCGCGGAACGGTGCCGGCACGGCGCCGGCGAGTCGGCCATCACGGTCGAAGACCAGCCAGTGATCGCCCTGGCCGGTGGGGCCGCTGGCAAGGACCCAGAGATTGCCACTGCCGTCGACCGCCAGATCGCTCCACGCCGGATAGGTGGTCGGCACGTCGTCGAGTCGGGCCACGGTGCGGAGCGCGGGGTTCTGCGCCACGATCTCGTCGAGGGCGGCCTGCCGCACGCTGTCGGCAATCGGCCACCGGGGGGCGTCAGCGCTGATCAGTCGAAGGGTGTCGCCGCGGGCGTCGGTGATGGCGAAGCGGAGCCGGTCGGTGGTGCCGTGGACCCATTCGCCGCCGGGCGTGAAGGTGGCACGCCACACCGGCGCGAGCGGCACCGCCACCAGCGCCCGGCCTGTGGCGGTGCGGGCATCCCACATCGGGACCGGCGGCTGGTGGGGCGGGACGAGGGTGTCGAGCGGCTCGCCCCGGGAGTTGAAGCGGATGTAGCCGCCGCCGGCCCAGGGTGGTTCATCCCCTGCGCGCGGGCGGGTGACGGTGGGGATCGGGATCCGGCCCAGCGTGTCGGCGAGGGTCACCTGGCTGACACAGCATGGAGCCGCCCAGCCGCCCAACAGTGTGGCATCGGCGAGGAAGCGCTGGACCCGGCTCTGGCGCCGGTCGTGATGGATGATGGTGTCGCCCAGCGCCATGAGCAGACCGCCCGAGGCGAACTCGCCCGGTCCGGCGCCCTCGCGGCCGATGGATCCCAGGCGCTGGCCCTCGGGGGAGTAGACCACCAGCCGGGGCGGGGTGCGCTCGAGGACCACGATCTGGCCGCTGGTGAGGGCGACCACGGCGTGCGGGGTGAGGAGAGTGTCGCTGTCGCCCTGGCCGATCACCTGTTCGAGCACCAGTCGCCAGCCGTTGGTGTCGGCCCATGCAGTGGGTCCGCGGTTTGTGGTGACGATCGTCCCGCCGGCGGTGGTGTCGACGGTGGCGAAGTCGGCGGCGTGGCCAGGCGCATGACTAGTGCAGGCGGCGAGGAGGCAGCTGCTGGCGAACAGCAGTTCCGGGCGCTTGAGGATGTTCGGGATGGTCACGAGGGGTGAGACGGCAGCGGGGGAGGGAGGGTTGCAGGGTGACAGGGGACGGGACAGGGTGGCTTGCCGACCCGACGGTGACCACCACGGTGACGGTCAAGTAGGGCCCAGCTGACGCACCTGAAGGGCGCCCAGGCGCTGCCGCTCCGGATCGAGGTGCGGCATCCGGTGCCCGGCATGGCCCCGCCGCAGAACCGCAGGTCGTTGGACCGCCGACGTGAGTTCGCCCGACTTGCCTATTCCATCCTCGGGGGGAGATGCTTTGCGCGTTGGTCGACCGATCACCAGGCCTGAGCAGGAGCCGGTGACCCCCCGCACTGCGGAGATCCCCATGCGTTGCCGCTTGAATGCGCGCTCGCTCCTCCTTCTCCTGACGTTCGCCCTCTGTGGCGGACTGTTCCCCGGCGGCGCGGAGGCACAGGACGCGCCGCGGCCTCGGATCTCCAGTACCAGTGAACTCCCCGCGTTCAGCTATCCGATCAGCGGCTCCGTGGAGGCGCTGGTTCGCGCGGACTCGGCGCCGGCTGCCCGGGCGCTCCGCGCCGCGCTGCGCCGTGACATCGACTCCATACTGCGCGGCTACGAGATCGCCGATCCTGGACTCGTCCGGTCGCTCAAGGGCACGCTGCTGACCATCGCCATCCTCGAGGGTCGGGACGACGAGGCCCTTCGCCTGATCGACGAACGACGCGCGCTGGGGAGCAAGATCGGTCAGCGGCTGGTCGATGGGCTTGAGGCCCGTGCCTATATCGAAGCTCGCCGAGTGAGCCGCGATCTGGCCTCACCGGCCTATGCCAGGGAGGTGGGACGGCTGCTCACCGAGTCGCTTCGGGCGCTGCCGTTCGACTCGGTCCAGAACGACCTGCGTGAAGCCAAGTCCGGGCTCGCCTTCTACACGGAGGGGATGCTCGCGGGTTCACTGCTGCGAGACGTCCAGCCAATCGTGGACAAGGAGGGGGCGCTTCCGTTGCGCATGGCGCGACAGCTGATGGGCGACATGTACGGCTTCAAGTATGACCTGGTCTTCAAGCAGGAGCTGGTTGCGGCGTACGACAGCGTACTTGCCGGCCGCACCATCGCCTCGAAGGCCGATATCTGGGCAGCCCGCAGCGTGACACTGACACCGGCCGACCGACCGACGGCGGTGCGGATCGGCATCTGGGATAGCGGGCTCGATACCACGCTCTTCGCCGGACAACTCGCCCGTGATGCCCGCGGGCACCCGTCGGTGATCGCCTACGACCGACACCTCCAGCGGACCGATACCCCGATGGCGGAACTGTCGCCCGAGCTGCTGGCGCGGCAGGATGAAATCAAGCGGATCTTCAAGGGCCTGGGTGATCTCGATGCCAACATGGACACGCCCGACGCCAGGTACACCCTCGACCGCTTGGCGTCCCTTTCCGCCGACAGCGTTGCGCTGTACACCGACTGGCAGGACCAATGGAACGGGTATTCCCACGGCACGATCGTCACGAGTGTCGCCGTCGCCGGGAATCCCGCGGCCCGTGTCGTGCTGGGACGGATGGAGTTCAGCTCCAGCGCGATTCCGGATCCCTGCCCGTCGCGAGTGAACGCCGAGCATGAAGCGGCGATGCTCGTCCGCATTGCCGGCTACTTCGCGGCGCAGAAGGTGCGCGTGGTGAACATGTCCTGGATGCGTCCGGAGAGCGGGTTTCTCGGCGAACTGGAACGGTGCGCACCGTCGATGCCGCCGCCGGAGCGCGCCGCCATCGCACGGTACGCGGTCGACACGCTTCGACGCGCCATGATCGGTGCGATGCGCGCATCGCCGGACATTCTCTTCGTTTCGGCAGCCGGCAACTCCGGCAACAACACCGCGTTCAATGACTTTGCGCTGCGGATCGACCTGCCCAACATGCTGATCGTTGGCGCGGTCGACCGCGCCGGAGACGAAGTGTCGTTCACCAATACGGGGCCACTGGTGCGGTTGTACGCCAACGGCTACCTGGTGGAAGGGACGGTGCCAGGCGGAGGGACGGAGCAGAGTTCAGGGACGTCATTCTCGGCGCCGGCCGTCGTCAACACGGTGGCCAAGATGCTCGCGGTGCAGCCTGGGCTGACCACCGAGGCGGTGATTGCCATCCTGCTGCGTACCGCGGATGTCCAGGGTGCCCGAGGCAATCGCTTGCTGAACCCGGCGAAAGCCGTGGCTGAAGCGCGGGCATTGACACCTCGCTGAACCACCCCAGGCGGAAACGACGCGAGCGCCCACCGCCGTGGCGAGATCTACGTGATGCCGTTGGCACTGAAACCGGGGCGATGCGCGCCTCGTACGCTCGGTACTCTCTCCTGGAGATGCCATGCGCGTCGGGCACCTGAGCTTGCTGCTGCTGCTGCCGCTCTCCACCATTGCCGCACAGGACAGCTTGCTGCGCCAGGTCAGCAAGGGCACGCTGACGTCGCCATCCGATCCGGCCGCGTCGTTCGCGATCGATGCCGCGTTCCACTACGTGGGAGGCCAGACGATCGACATCCTCGGCGTTGCGGGAGCGGAGCAGTATTTCTTCGTCGACGCCGCGTCCGACCATTCGATCCGCCGCTTCGTCTGGATCCAGTTCGAGCACTACTACCCGAGCAACACGGCCACGTACGACTACAGCGGGATGGAGCTGCATCCTGTCCAACTGGGACCGATGTCGTTTGTGGGCGACATCCGGACGATCCCGAACTACTTCACGGACGACAATCGTGCGGGCTCCGACTCCAAGGCCACGGAGACATTTCTCGCGGCGCATGGGCTGGGGCTCCAGGGCACCTTCGTCGCACTTCGCCTCTTTCACCTCCCGGATTCAACCAAGCGCCGCGAACTGATGATCATCTACGGCGAGGTGCTCCCTGACCGTGCCGCCGCCGAACAGGTCAGGTCCGCGATCACGGCCCACGCGCAGGCGCATGTCCGGGTGCGCACGGGGGCGGCCGGCGGAGGGGATTGAGGGCCCGCGCTTCGGGATCGCATCAAGCCAGCTACCGAGTTCAGCGCTCACCATGGAGAGATCGTCATGCCGGGTCGGAGGGGCAGCCATGCCCTGCGCCACGGTCAAGCTGCCGGCGGACGCATGGCGAGTGGTGACAGGAGCGCAACGATGACCGACGAGGAGTGGGTGGATTGCGGGTCGCTCGCCGCCGACGCGTGGTACGCTCGAGTGCAAGCCGACTTCGGGATCGACGCCCGTCCGGCGGGCCGAACCTGGCGGGTTCACCCGCCGCCCTCGCCGAGCCGTCGCTTCAGCGACGCGGCTGACTCGTGACTTGCCGACGGCAGGCTCCTCGGGGGGACGGGGGGGGGGCACCCGCTGCCCTTGCCGGATTCGCTCTAGTTGAACGCCGCCACGATGGCGCGTATCGCTGCCGGGTTCGTCACCATGTCCGAGTGGCGCATACCAGGAATGATCGACACCGGCACATCGGATCGCTGCGATTGGAATTCGTGCGCCAACTTCTGGGCATCAAGGAGTTCGTCCGAGCCGCCCACGAAGACCTGCACGGGGCGAACGACTCGACGAATGTCGGCAAGGTAATTGTCGTCGGCGCCAAAGTTCTTGTACATGCGCCACGAGTAGGTCCTGGTCGTCTCGTCGATATCTGCAGGTACCGGAAAGGCAAGCACGGGCAGACCATTCCAGAGAGTCACACCCAGTCGGTTGAGGATCGTGAGCCCGATCATGCGCCCCACGGACGCGGCGGCCCAACTCTGCGGCGGTGCGGAGCCGGGCTTCGCGTGTCGGACCGATGGAGCGTTGTAGCGCAGATAGGGTGACACCAGAATGTACCGGTCGACCAGCGTACCGACGGAAGTCGTGGCCGCGAAGCGCAATGCGAACGCGGCTCCCGATGAGAACCCGAGGATCGTCCACTTCGCATTCACGAACTCCGGCTTCTCGCGGTCGAGGAAATCCGCCAGGTCATCCTCGAGTTGACCGACATAAGCGACGTCACCGTGTGGCCGGTTCGCGCCATGCCCCCGCAGGTCGGGTACCAGCGCCGTGATCCCTGCACGCTGCAGCGCCAGGGCCAGGGGATGCATGTCGACGCTACTCCCTGCCGAGCCGTGCACGAGTACGGCTACATCCTTCCCGGATGCCCGGTACTCGCGGAACGACAGGAGCGCTCCGTCACGCGCCTTGTACCGGAGCAGGTCGGGCAACGCCTCGGTGTCAATGTCGGCAAACGGCTTCGTGATGGCGGGATTCATGGTCGGTGGCTTTGCGGTGCCAAAGGCAATCAGCCCCCCGACGATCGCGCCGCCAACAACCAACGAGATACAGGCCCCGCGCGCGATCCGCCTCAGGTTGCGCTTCATGGGTGTACAGTGTACACCTCCATTCCCCGCGATGCAAGGGTGTAGAATGCTGCGCATGCCCCGACCGAAGCGTCCTTCGACCCGTGAGCGACTCCTCGCCGTCGCGCTTGAGCTCATGGAAGGCGCTGACGGCGTTGACGGGGTCACCATGCGCGCTGTCGCCGCCGCGGCTGGCGTCACGACGATGGCGACCTACAAGCACTTTGACAATCGGGACGCACTCCTGCACGCGGCGACGGCCGCCGAGTACCCTCGGATCGCAAGCTACTTCGCCCGTGCAAATGCCCGGACCGAGGTTCCGGGGATGCGTGGCATGCTTGGATACCTGGATTACGCGCTCGATCACCCACAGATCTTCCGGTACATGTATTCCAGCCACCGTGCTGACGCGCTGGTGTTCCCGCACGACCTCACAGAGGGCAAGTCGCCGACCTTCAACATGTTGCTGGACAACGTCGCCGACCTGATGGAACGTCGGGTCCTGCGATCGGACGATGTCGCGGAAACGGCGCTCAGCATCTGGGCGCACGCACACGGGCTGATCACCCTGTATCTGTCCGGGCGGATTGCGGTGCCCCGAGCGGCCTTTCAAGAGCTGTACATGCGCTCGCTGGACCGTCTGGCACGAGGGCTGGCCGAGCGCGCGACCGACGATTGCTGAGAAGCGCTCACCCGGACCCGTCCGGTGCTGACGCCATGAGTTGTCACCCCGAGCCACCCAGACTGGAGCGACACGACGAATGCCTGACGAGTTGCACGTGATCTTCGGAACCGGCCCGGTGGGGTGTTGGACGGCGCGGGCCCTGCGCAGCCAGGGACGCGCCGTGCGCGCGGTGAATCGCAGCGGAGTGCGTCCGGGCCTGATGCCGGCCGACGTCGAGATGGCCAAGGCAGACGTCGCAGACCCAGGCCGGGCGGCTGCGGCGGCCAGCGGAGCCAGCGTCGTCTACCAGGCACTCAATCCCCCGTATCACCGCTGGCACGAGTTCTTCCCGGGGCTGCAGGCCGCGGCACTTGCCGCCGCGAAGACCGCGAACGCCAGGTACGTGTCGATCGAGAACCTCTACATGTATGACGGCTCGAAGCCGATCACCGATGCCTCGCCATTCGCACCGGTGTCGAGGAAGGGGGCGCTGCGCCAGAAGATGGCGGAGGAAGTCATGGCGGCTCACGCTGCGCGGCGAGGTCCGCACGACGGCCCTTCGCTCCAGCGACTACTACGGACCTGGGGTGCTCGGTTCGGCACTTGGGTGAGAGGGTGTTCGGCAATCTGGTCGCTGGGAAGACAGGCCCAAGTCAGTGGTTCGACGACGATGCCGCATTCCTTCGCGTACATCGAGGATGTCGGCCTTGCGGCGGCGGCGCTGGGCACCCACGACAACGCCCTCGGTCAGGCCTGGATCGCCCCGCATGCCGCTGCCAGGACGCAGGGCCAGATGATCGAGGAGGCTGGTCGAGTCCTTGGCGTCGAACCGGGAGTCAGGGCCGTGTCACCGCTGATGATGCGCGTGGTCGGGCTGTTCAACCCTGCCGCGCGAGCCAGCGTGGAGATGATGTACCAGTTCACGGCGCCGTTCGTGGTCGATTCGTCGCGAATCGAAGGCGCGTTCGGCCTGTCTGCCACGCCGATCCCGGTCGCCGTCGAACGCACGATTGCGTGGTACCGGGACCACCTTGCCAACGGGTGAGGCCCTGGCCGGTCAAGCAGAGGTGCACCATCCTCCGCGGTGGACAGCGCCGGAGGCCGCGGTTGAACAGGAGCGTCAGGCACTCCCCGGGCGGCGACCCCCGTCTGGGCGACGGAAGTGCCACTGCCTGCGGGTGGCCGCCGCACGGGGCCGAGTGGCACGCCAAATGCCAGCGCTGGACGGTATCCACCCTCTTTCGGAGGTTCCGTCATGCGGTTTCGTTCCGTCGTGCTGGTTCTGCTGGTCGCGCCATTCGCCACGCTGGGAGCCCAGGGCTCGGCCAGCCACGGCCTCGACATGTCGATCGGCATCCGTACCGGACTGCTGGGTTTCGGCCCTGAAGTCGCCAAGCTCGTGACGCCGCATATCGGCCTCCGGGCCGGCGTCAACTTCTTCTCCTTCAGCAAGTCGATCGACCAGAGCGACGTCTCGTTCTCGGCCAAGATCAAGATGAAGGCCGTGACCGGTCTGGTCGATTTCTTCCCGGGCAACCGCGGCACCTTCCACCTGAGCGCGGGCGTCATGACCAACCCGGTCAGTATCACTGGGACCGGTCAGCCCAAGGGCGACGGCAACTTTGACATCAACGATCACTCGTATACCAGCGCCGAGGTGGGTACCCTCACCGGGACGGCGAAGTGGGGCAGCACCCTGCCATACCTCGGCTTCGGGTTCGGCACAGCCGCCAACTCCCACGCAGGCCTCAAGTTCATCTCGGACATCGGCGTCGGGGTCGGCAAGCCGACGATCACGCTGACGTCGACGAACGCCAACAGCGATGCGAACCTCAAGTCGGACCTGGATGCGCAGGTCGCGAAGACCCAGGCGGACGTCAACAAGTATGCGAAGGTGTTTCCGGTGATCTCCGTGGGATTGGTGTATCGCTTCTAGTCCGGCGTGTGCCGGGCTGTCACCTTAAGCCGCCGCGCCGAACTGTCACCCTGAGCGTAGCGAAGGGGCGGAGCGTGACCTCCATCTGCGAGGCCGACCTTCGCCCCTTCGGGAGATGTCCCCGAACGCCAGCCCGCCCTCGCCGGGGTGCTGGCGTAGATGGGATGAAAGCCACCACCATCGTTGCACGTCGGACGGCTCTTGCCCCCGCCGAACGCCGGCGGCATCCTTCGGCGGGCCACCGTGGGACTGCCATCCACCATCCGAGCGGGATCTGACCATCATCTCATTCTGCACGCGATGCGCCCTGACGGCTCTCCTTGCGGTGGGGGCGGCACAAGTCGTCGCTGCGCAATCGCCACCCAAGTCGACGCATGCCTCGCGGCTGACGGGCCCGCCACCGGAAATCGATGGCCTCCTGGACGACCCCGCGTGGGCGGCGGTGCCAGTGATTTCGGATTTCGTGCAGAAGGACCCCGATGAGGGCGAGGCGCCCACGGTCGTCACGGAGGTCCGCCTCCTCTATGACAATGATGCGCTCTACGTGGCCGCGCGGATGCTCCGACCCGACGCCGATGCGATTCGCCGTTCGATCAGCCGGCGCGACACCGACAGCGACGCCGAAGTCTTCATGATTTCGCTCGACCCGTACCACGACCGACAGACCGGGTACAGCTTCTCGATCAACTCCGGGGGCGTGCGCGGGGACTGGTATCACCCCCAGGACCAGGAGGGCGGGCGTGAGGCGCAGTATGATCCGGTCTGGAGCGCGCACTCCCGCGTCGACGATCAGGGGTGGACCGCCGAGATGCGGATCCCGTTTTCACAGTTGCGCTTCAACGCCGGGGACAACCAGACCTGGGGGCTGCAGCTCACGCGGAACATGCCCGACAAGAACGAGAAGAACACCTGGGTCCTGATCCCCCGCAACGTGGCAGGGTTCTTCTCGAAATTCGGGCAGCTCGAGGGAATCAGCGGTATTCCGGTGACGCGGCGACTGGAACTGCTCCCCTATGTCACCGGCGGGTTGACCTATCGCGCCAATGTGAACCCCCGGAATCCCTTCGAGGAGAAGGCCTCCGGACGCGTGGGTGGCGATCTCAAGATGGGGCTGGGTCCCAACCTGACCCTGAACGCCACCGTGCTCCCCGACTTCGGTCAGGTCGAGGCCGACCCGGCGGACGTCAATCTCTCGGCGTTCGAGACGATCTTCACCGAGCGGCGACCGTTCTTCACCGAAGGGGCGGAGACGCTCACCGGGCTGGCGCAGAACTTCATCAACCGGCCGGTCTATTTCTACAGTCGCCGGATCGGCGCCCCACCGCGGGGAACGACCAGCGGCGACTTCGTCGATCAGCCGGGCAATACCACCATCATCTCGGCCGCAAAGGTCACCGGGCGACTCAAGTCGGGGCTCTCGATCGGCATGCTCGCGGCACTGACACCGATCGAACACGCGCGCTCCTACGATTCGCTCCCCGACCGCTACGATGCGGTCGCCGTCGAGCCGGCCAATGCGTTTGCCGTGGTACGGATGCAGCAGGACTTCGGGGAGCAGCAGTCGAACGCCGGGATCAACCTCACCCACGCGCACCATTTTGTCGACGAGCGCGGCGGCCTCCAGGACCTGCTCGTCCGCGATGCCTTCAGTGGTGGCCTCGACTTCAAGCTCCGGACCCAGCAGGGGAAGTACGAGTTCACCGGCTTTGTCGGGGCCAGCTACGTCGAGGGCGATTCGACCGCCATCGCGCGGTTGCAGCGCGGCAGTGCCCACTACTTCCAGCGGCCGGACCAGGATCACATCCGGTACACCCCGGGCCGCACCTCGCTCAGTGGCTACACCGCCTCGCTCCGTCACGACAAGAACGCGGGCTATTCCTTCTGGGGCATCCAGCTGCTCGCCCGTTCACCCGGATTCGAGATCAACGACCTGGGGCGGATGCAGACGGCCGACGACATCGATTTCAACGCCGACTTCGGCGTGCGCAATGCCAGGCCGAAGAAGGCATACCGCTTCTACATGTTCAATCTCGGGACGCGGGCGGGGTGGAACTTCGGCGGGGTGCGCCAGTATTCCAACGCCAGCCTCAACTCCAACCTCACCTTCAACAATTTCACGCGCGCCTCCCTCAACCTCTCCTACAGCCTCCGCTCCACCAGCGATGTGCTCACCCGGGGCGGCCCGCTGATGGGAACCCCCAACGCGTGGAGTATCACCAGCGGCTTCAACAGCCGTCCGAACATTCCGGTCACCTGGAGCGCCAACGTCAACCACGCCAACGATGAACTCGGCGGGTGGTCGTGGACCGCGCGGGCAACGCTGAGCGTCCGTCCCGGCGCGCGCTGGCAGGCATCGGTGGACCCGACGTACACGCGGTCGCGAGACGCGCGGCAGTATGTCACCACCAGGAGTGGCGGCCCGGTGGCGACCTTCGGCAGCCGCTACATCTTTGCGTTTGTCGAGCGCAGTCAGCTCTCGGCGCGGTTCCGCCTCAACTACGCCATCACACCCAATTTCACGGTCGAGGCCTACGCGGAGCCGTTTGCCGCGAGCGGCGAGTACTCGAGGTTCGGCGAGCTCTCCGCGGCACGAAGCCGAACGCTGCGCGAGTATGGCGTGCCGGGAACGGGGACCGCGATTGTCCGCAACGCCGACAGCTCGTATTCCGTGACCGACGGGGCCAGCGTCTTCTCGCTCGCCAACCTGGATTTCAACCGGCTCTCCTTCCGCTCGAACCTGGTGCTCCGGTGGGAATGGCAACCCGGGAGCACGGCATACTTCATCTGGCAGAACAACCGCCAGCGGTTCACCCCATTCGGCACGGCAGTTGGTCCGGGACAGCTGTTTGATGCGGTCAGCGCCGACGGAGACAATTTCCTGGCGCTGAAGGTGAGCTACTGGATCGGGGTGAGGTGACGAGGTCAGCGACGAGGTGGTGCGCTATCAGGACATTCACAGGCTCTGCTACATCCGTGGCCCCGAGGGGATCCTGATCGGGTTGGCCGAGGAGCTGGGGTAGCGGGCCAGGGAGATCACGACATGTTGCGCTGCACTCCATTTCTCCTCTTCGACGGCAATTGCGCCGAGGCGATGACGTTCTACCACGAATGTCTCGGCGGCGAGCTTCGGCTGACTCGGCTCGGCGATACGCCGATGAAGGATCAGTTCCCGCCCGACAAGCATGACCGGATGATCAATGCCCATCTCAAGAGCGGTGCCGTCGAGATCTCCGCCACGGACTGGATGGCATCACCATCGTTCGAGCCGATCCTGGGGAACATGTCGGCCGTCTTCGTGATCGGCGCCGGGCATGACGAACTCCGCCCGGTGTTCGACAAGCTCGCGGCGGGTGCAGACCAGAAGCGCTTCCAGGAGCTGCACGAGATGCCGTTCGGGTCGTATGGGCAGTTCTACGACCGGTTCGGCGTTCAGTGGATCTTCCGGGGCGACCGGCAAGGGTAGGCGGCGGTAGGGTGCTTGCGGACGTCGGCCGCCGCCCCCTCGCCCCCGCTGCGCGGGGACTCAGGGTGACGGATCCAACGAAGAGTGGCTTGCCGACGGCAGACTCCAGGCTCTTCACGCTTGTCACCCTGAGCCGCCGCCCTGAGCGAAGCGAAGGGGCAGCGAAGGGGCGGACCTCAACCTGCGTACGGAGGGCCGTCCTCCGCCCCCTCGCCCCCGCTCTGCGGGGACTCGGGGTGACGGGGGAGGGCCACCCTGAGCTTGTCACCCTGAGCGAAGCGAGGGGGCGGAACTCGACCTGCGTACGGAGGGCCGTCCTCCGCCCCCTCGCCCCCGCTGCGCGGGGACTCAGGGTGACGGTGGGTGTGGCCAAGCTCCGCCCCCTCGCCCCCGCTGCGCGGGGACTCAGGGTGACGGTTGCTGTCATGGCCACATATTGAACTCAAGCCCCCGGCTCTCCACCGGGCCGTCTCCCCCCCGGACGGGAAGGATCCCATCGCTGCCGGCGCTCTCGTCGCCGGCGATCACCTTCCTCGATGCGGCGTTCGGGGCGCCCAGCGTGCGGGCGGGCCCCCGCCAGCTGTTCGGGTTCGTGGCCGAGCGGCCCGGCACGACGGTGGTGACGTTTCATCATTCCGGTGACCAGGCAGCGGTGACGACGACGGTGGTGGTGGAGTAGGCCCCCAGTCCCCGAATTGTCGGCACAGTCCCCAGGAGGAACAGATGGCACCGACCCCACGTGATCCCGAGGGCCCCGCTCTCCTCGAACCGCTCGCCGAGCAAGAACAGCATCTCGCGAGCATCTTGTCGCGTCGTGGGCTGGTGATCGCGCTGATCGGCATCGCCATCTCGGCGTTGGCGTTCCGATGGATCCTCACGCCGGCGAACCATCCCGATGCCACGTCGGCTCGCACCGCAGCCGTCTGGGTCCAGGCGATTCTTGGCGTGGCGGCGACCGTGGTCGGTTGGTTGTACGATCGGATGGAGAAGGGAACCGGACCCGGATCAAGGGAGGGTTGAGCCGCCAGCGCTGTTCGCCGGATGCGGCGTAACCGCCTCAGCGCTGGCGGCGAGCCTTGGATCCCGCTTCCGGACCGATGCACCACCCTGTACCGTTGGATTCCGCCGGAGGGCTGCGCCGTGCTCCTGGTCAATTGCCGAGAATGCGGAGCGTTGCAGGATTCGCGGGCACGCAGGTGTCCCGATTGCGGCGCGCTGCGTCCCGGCGTGCGCTTCGATGCCGAGTCCACGTCAGTCGGGTCGGTGCTGCTGGGGGTGCGCAACGCCATCGTGTTCCGGTTGCTCACACTGCGGATGGCGGCAGCCATGCTCGCGGTTGGTGCGGTGGCGTTCATGGCCTGGTGGGGCCTTCGTCCCTCCCAGCAAGCGCGGGATGCTAGGGCCGCATTGGTGGCGGCAGCGCGCACCGACTCCCTCCGGATCGGGCTGCGCCAACGCCTGTTGCGGCTGATGGTTGCCGAGGAAGGGTTCTACCACGAACGCGGCAGGTATGGATCGCTCGAGGAAATCGATTCCACTGCGCTGCTTCCGATCCCGGAGATCTCCCTCGAGATCGCTGCTGCCGAGGAGAGCTACATGGGTACGAGCCGGATCGCAGTCCCCGGCGTGGCGCCCGCCTCGTGCACGGTGCGGGTCGGCGCGGACGTGCCCCCGGAGGTGGCGGGGAGATTGATCTGCGAGGGAGTGGGTGGGGACGCAGACAGCGGGTCGAGGGAGCTGCCGAGTCGATGAGGCGAAAGCAGTAGAGGAAGGGTGCAGGGCGACACCTAGGAGGCGCTAGGTGGCTTCCTAGTCGGGGTCGGTCGGGTTGCGGGATGTGGAGCCGGAGGATAGATCACGTTGCCGGTGTGGCATCCTGAACAACACGGCGATCTGGCCACTGCCGCGGTGAGCACCGCGGCCAACATTGCAGCCAAGAAGGCTCGACGTGGTCCTATTCTGTGCTGCAGCTAGCTGCTGCAGATTCACTACGCGTTAGCGCGATACCCGCAGATGAGGGACGTGCGATGACTACTCATTCCCTCCGTATGGTCGCCGGTGCGATGCTGATTGTGAGCTCGCTCGGCATGGCGCGACAGGCTGCCAAGGAATATGGCGCCCTCAAGCCCTGGAAGGGCCGAGCGCTGATGGGACTTGGCTTTTTCGTGTTGGGCGCCAGCAATCTCGTCTTTGCATCGAACTCAGAAGTCAGCGCGATCCTCACGATTCTCGCCGCAGGACTGGTTTGGGCGGGGTTGCTCACGGGGAACGCATCGAGAAAGTTCGGCAGAGATGTGTAGTGTCGCATCGAGTGCGCTCTGACACGCGTTTGCTGCTGGCAGGGCCAAGGCGGGGCGGGACCGCCCGCTGACTCTTACCTCGATGGGCCGTCCCGCCCCAGGCCCCGCAGCTGAAGCGCACGTCATGTGGTCACACTCACCAGGGAATGAACGGTGAAGGCACGCTTTGCTGTTGGCTCGCCTGATGGACCGCGGTCAGCGATCTGGACTGTCTGGCGTCACACGAATCGCCGGAAGTCGGACGTCTTTCTTGCTTCTCGATCACTGGGCTCTGCGATGAAGATCAGCTTTCACGAGTCCGGGCAACTTCGTGATGCCTTTACAAGGGAGTACCAGCTCCAAGGTAGGGCTGCCGGGCCTCGCGCGCGCCACGTGTGGCAACGAGCTGACTATTCAAAGACCGGGATGGCACGACTCTACCAAGTATGTATCCCTCATTCTGAACTGCGCACCTGGCCCCTTGAAGGCCCCGTTGCGGCTGACAGGGTCCAGGGGATTCCTGTTGGCGAGAATTGTGACGCGACACTGGTCGAGTTCCTACTTACGCAACCGGGGAGATCAGGGCTCGAGATCAGGAATGTTGAGCCGGCAACGCCAGGGCCCATCATCCATTGGTACCTTCCGTCCGGTGAGAACTTCCTTGTTGCGCCCGGGCACGGCGGCCTTGCTCCGGAACTGATCGAGAAGGTGCGGGCTGCTGGCGCGACGATAGCAGGACGGATCGGAGATCGGCACCAACAGGCCCCGTCGGTCCGGATGAACCTGGTTTTCGCGCCGGCGGATGGAGTTGGGGTTACAGTCGAGACCGCCTGGCCGTGTACAGTCGGGGTGGCCGCATAGCACTCGTTTGCAGCTGACGGGGCCTAAACGGGGCGGCCGGCCCGCTATGATCTTATCAGGCATGGGCGGGCCCCCCCAGGCCCTGCAGCTGAAACGCAATCCCCTCGTTAGGCCGTTCACCACTCACAGATCATTCCGTAGGCACAGGTGCTCATTGTGGATTCGTCGTTTCTCGATCTCGGCATCGTCCAGGCAGATCCTGCGGAGCGGAAACGATGGAAGGGCGGAGAACTTCCGCGAGAGTGGGCAGCACAATGGCCGCAGTTGTTCGACGCGGATGACCTCCGGCTCGCACTGAAGCGGTGCGGTCAAGGCCGGCATTACTTCGAGTGGCTGGGGGCGATTCACCTCCACCAGGAAACGGGGTACCATGCGCTGGTGGCCAAGTATGAGTCCCGCAATCATGCTCGCAAGCTCGCGATTTGGAGCGACTGCTTCCGGCTGAGGTTCTCGTCGTAGTTCGCGACCAGACAGCCCCTGGCAACGCCCAGGCCCCTGACTTGTTGATGCACTCAGCCGACTTGAGGGACTTCTTTTTTTGCGAAGTCAAGGGACCCAAGGACCGTTTGCGGCCACCTCAGCAATCCAAGTTCACCGAGTTGGCCCGGCGCACTAACAAGCCTGTCAGGCTTCTGTCTATCCGATGGGCCGCCGCGTCAACGGTCGAAGCGAGCGCCTGCCGCTGCGGGGCTCGGATCGAGGCCTCGCCGGCAGAGATCGCTGGCCGTCCGGCATCCAGGCAGCCCCAACCTGGAGCCCCCCATCCGCACTCCTCCGCCACCGCGCATCGTCACCGACCGGCTGGTGATCCGGCCCTGGGCCGACGGCGACGAGGGGCTCCTCAAGGCGGCCATCGATGCGAGCCTGGCCGAGCTCCGGGAGTGGATGCCCTGGGCCCGGGATGAGCCATCGAGCCTCGAGACCCTGGCGGCCAGGATCCGGACCTTCGGCGACGCCTTTGCCGCGGGCACCGACTGGATCTTCGGCATTCTCGATCCGACCGAGTCGGAGGCGCTGGGTGGCTGTGGCCTGCACCCCCGCGTGGGTCCGGGTGGGCTGGAGATCGGCTACTGGATCCGCACCGGGATGACGGGCCGGGGCTACGCCACGGCGGCCGCGGCGGCGCTGACCGACGCGGCGTTCCGGCTCCCCTGGGTCGAGTTCGTCGAGATCCGCTGCGACGCCAGGAACCTCCGCAGTGCGAGGATTCCCGCGCGGCTCGGCTACGAGCAGGTGGAGACGGTGCCCGGAAGCCCCGGGGCGGCAGGGGAGGCGGGTGAGACCATGGTCTGGCGGGTTCGGCGGTCGGCATCGGCGCTGGGGTCATGACTGGCACGGCTCGCCGACACGATCATCCCGCCGGCGGTGGTGGTCGACGGTGGCGAGGGCTGCCAGCGGGGACACCTAGGAGGTCCTAGGTGTTTTCCTAGTCTGCGGTTGTTGGGATTGCGGGATGCGGAGGGGGAGGATAGATCAGCTTCCTGGAACTGCCGTTGCCGGCGGCGAGTCGATCTAGCGTATGCCGCAGTGGCAGTCGCTATGCCTCGCGGATATGGATTATGCACGAACTTATGCTGCGCAGCGGCGGGCTACTGCAGGTCCAAGATCCGTGAGCTGGTCCAATCAGTGACAAAGGAGTGGTTCGGGATGCCGGACATGTCAAATCTCGATCAGCGCTATTTCATCGATTGGGCAATCTACAATTGTCCATTCTGCAAACGTCGTCACGTCTCCTATCTTGTTGAATCGCACATCGCCTTCGACTGGACAGAAGACAAGACGGCCCACGTTTACATCGCCAAGTGCTTCTCGTGCTCAAAGCGTTCGATGCATCTCAGCTTCGAGGAGGTGCCACTTGACGGCACCCACTGGCAACGCGGGTTTCGTTTCGACACAACACTTACCGATCTCGACGACAAGTTCTTCTATTCGGTACCTAGTTCACGATTCGTGCTGGATTCCAACATCCCTGCCACAATCCGCGATCTCTTCACCGAAGCGGAAGGCTGCCTCAAGAACAGCTCCTCGACCGGGGCCTCAGCCTGCGCCCGGAAGATCATCTTCGAGCTTGCAATGCTGGCCAGGGTCGATGGAGCCCACCATGAGGATCGCATTAAGTCACTGAAGGCGAAATACTCCGCCGTTGAGCCGACCTACTTTGACACGTTGCTAACAATCCACGAGTTGACGAGCACGAAGGTTCACGAGAACAGTCTTGACAGTTGGGAAGCTAGTCACCTGCGTGTGATGCTTGCAGCAATCGCGGAAGTTCTGCACGAGATCTACGTGCTGCCTCGCGAGAAGGAACGGGAAGCGGCTTGAGGTTGTCAAGCTTCGGGAGGCACTCATGCCCTCACGGAAGGACGCGAAGCCAGGTTGATCTGGCCAGCTAACCCGCGCTTGCTGCGGTCGTGGCTATGTGCCTTGGCCCGCGCACGGTAGATTTCTTGAGGCACGCGCGGGCCTCGGCGGGCCCCGCCGCAGAAGCGCAGCTCGTTAGCCTGCGACACGCACGGGCGCGGCGGGAGCCGCCGCTTGGCGTACCGCCGGGGGCATTGCCAGCCCCTCCCGACTTTGTCTTCTCCGTTGGGCGCCCTCGGTACGCAGACCCTTTTCGACGGTATTGCCGTCGTCGTCACATAACCAAGACATATCAATGATCAGTCGTTTTCAAGGGAACCGGAGCGCACTCCTCGAAGCCCTTCGAGAGCAAAAGCTCGTGCGTGGCGATGAGGATTTGGCGGCACGGCTCGCAGCAGACGCGGAGCTGATTGAGGTTGAGGCGGGGACCGCTATCATCGACCAAGGTGGCTCGGACAACGATGTCTATCTCATTTTGTCGGGATCGTTCGATGTCATCGTGAACGCGTCTGATTGCGAGGCGCGGTCCTGGGGATCACGTCGGCGAAATGGCAGCGATCCAGCCGAGTCAACCTTGGTCGGCCGGTGTAGTCGCGTCCACGACGTGCGTGGTCTGTCGAATCAGCAATTCAAGCTTCATAGCGATCGCCAACGCCTACCCCGAGATGTGGCGCACGATCGCACGCGAGCTGGCACGACGACTTGAGCAGCGCAACCACCTCGTCGCGAGCACTCATGACAAGACCCGGGTCTTCATCATCTCTTCCGCCGAAGCACTCCCAATAGCGCGAGCAATTCAGAACGCCTTCGAATACGATCCGTTCCACGTTACTGTCTGGACTGACGGGGTGTTCAGGGCCTCGTGGTATCCGGTGGAGAGCCTTGAACAACAACTTGATTCGTCGGACTTCGCGATCGCGATAGCGTCGCCGGACGACGTTGTTGAAAGTCGCGGAAGATCGGCGGTAACAGCTCGGGACAATGTGATCTTCGAGCTGGGACTTTTCATCGGACGGATCGGACGCAAGCGGTCATTCCTTCTGGAGCCCCGAGGCGATGAGGCTAAGCTTCCTAGCGACCTTACAGGTATTACTACGATTCCCTACCGTCCTGCCACCGGACAGAACATCGGTCCTTCGTCGTTCGGCTTGCAACAAGATGCGGGACATCATCAACGATCTCGGGCCAAACAACTGAGCAACCGCTATGGGTCTGAAAGCTGATCTCGAGAGCGAAGTCAAGACGATCTTCAAGGCCGTTTGGACTGAGCGCGCGACGGCAACGTCGTGCCCGACGACCAAAGCATCAAGCTTGGGAACGATGCTGTAAAGCTAACAGCAACGGTTCTCTACGCGGATCTTGCGGATTCCACAAACATGGTGGACAAGAAGTCGCGCCAATACTCCGCCGAGGTCTATAAGACGTTCTTGCATTGCGCCGCCAAAATTGTTCGAAGTCACGATGGGACGATCACGGCGTATGATGGTGACCGCATCATGGCCGTCTACATTGGTGGCAGCAAGAACACCAGCGCGGTGAGTGAGCCATGAAGATTCGCTATGCCGTAGCTGAGATTCTTAACCCACTAAGGACGCACAGTATCCAAAGTCCTCCTCTGAACCAGTCAAGTTTGTTGTCGGAGTCGACACGAGTGACTTGTTCATCGCGAAGACAGGCGTGCGAGGTGCGAACGACCTTGTGTGGGTGGGTAGAGCGGCGAATTATGCAGCCAAGCTCTCTGCACTCCCGAGTGGGTACACATACGTCACCCAGGAGATCTTCAATCACATGAATGAGGAAGTAAAGCAAAGCAGTGAAGGAAAGTCGATGTGGCAGGCCGTAACGTGGAACACCTTCGATAGCCGTACGATTTACCGCTCAAATTGGCGGTGGAGAATCACTTGAGGCAGCCGCGAACGCTCTGCCCGCTGGCTCACGACTCGTTGCAGCCCTGACGGGCGATTTGTTGAAGGCACTTTTGGCGCCGAGCATTTAGCTTGCCCGCAGCTCAACGCTGGGCGTTAGGCA
>CAWKBO010000004.1:0-4355 GCA_963847895.1 uncultured Gemmatimonadales bacterium | reverse complement strand
GAAGGAGGTGGAGGGGGAAAGGGGATAGCGGGGCCGACAACCCTACCCTCGCACCCGATACCGCAGCACCATCGCGCCCGACTTGAATTCCTGCCGGCCGATCAGCTCGAGGTCGAGCGGCTTGGACAACCCCGCGAAGAGGCTCCGTCCCTCACCCACGATCCGGGGATGAACGATGAACTCGTACTCGTCGATCAGCCCCAGCTCCACCAGCGCCAGCGGCATCGTCACGCCCCCCACGGCGATCCCCCTGCCCGGCCGCGCCTTGAGCTCGCGCACGAAGTCGCCCAGGTCGCCGCGCACCAGCTCGGCGTTGTTCCAGTCGACCGCCTCGAGGGTGCTCGACACCACGTACTTGGGAATCGCGTGGATGGTGTGCGCGAACGGCACCATCCACTCCTCCATCCAGTCGGGTCGCACCCCCGTCTCGGCGACCTCGCGCCAGCCCTCTTCCATCAGCTGGTAAGTGACCCGGCCCATCAGCAGGCCGTCGGCAGCGGCGACGCCCCGCTCGGCGTACGCGTGCATCTCCGGCTCGGGGATGACTGCGGTGTGATCGACGCGGCCATCGAGGGTCACGTTGATGGAGTAGCGGAGGGGGCGCATGGGGGCTCCGGAGAGGGCGGTGCTCGGGGAAGATGGTGGCACGATTGCCGAAGTAGCACAATTGTAGTACTCTGCCGGCAGATCACAAGCGGGAGGGCCCAATGGTCCGTGAAATCACCCTCAGGCAGGTCGGCGGCTCGATCGGGGCGACCCTCCCCAAGGATATGGCCGAGCGACTGCACTTCGGCGTCGGCGACCGGGTACTGGCGGTCGAGACCGAGCGGGGAATCCTGCTCAGTCCATATGACCCCGATGTGGAGGCCGGCCTCGCCCTCGCCGCCCGGGCCGCCGGCAAGTTCCGCAACGCGCTCCGCGAGCTCGCCAGGTAGCCGGTGCCGAGCCGCGCTGGGTGCCGCGCCTGGTGGTCGAGGCGGTGCATCTCGACCAGCTGCGCGAGCACGGCGGCCTGCCGGGGCTTCGTGATGACGGAGCCCTCGAGGCGGCGCTCGCCCGCCCAGAAGTGGTCATACGACAGTGACACCGACATTGCCGCTCTGGCCGCAGCCTACCCTTTCGGACTCGCGACCGCCCATCCCTTCAATGACGGCAACAAGCGCATCGCCTTCCTGACGATGGCGGTCTTCCTGGGACTCAACGGCAAGGATCTCGACGCCACCGAGACGGAAGTGGTGCAGGTGATGGTCGCGCTCGCGGCTGGATCGCTGGAGGAGACGGAGCTGGCAGGCTGGATTCGCGAGCGGTTGGTCCGGCCAGAGCGGTAACCCGCAAACCTCAGCGTCGCGTCGCGTCCCAGGGAATGCCCACCGCATCGATCACAGCGGAGTTGCCCGTGGCGGCAAAGCGCACTCCGATCACCTCGGGCGAGTCTGCCCCGACATAGCTGTTGCTGTCGACCCGAACCAGCAGCGTGGTGAAGAACGGCTCCTGATCCGCCCCCGGCGGAGTCATCGCGAGGGTGAGGGTGTCGCCTCCCGCCGGTCCGATCCGGAACCAGACCGTGCCGCCATCGTAGCTCCCCGTGAACCGCTCGGCGCCGCCGACATTGAGCGCCCTTACCGGTTCGGCAGCGAGATCCAGCACAACATCCGCGATTGCGACCTCGACGGCGTCGGGATCGAAGAGCGAGCTCGAGTTGGCGGCCACGGCGATGGTCAGGTCACGGTCGGGATAGTGGCCCAGCGACGCCGTGAACCCGTCGACGTGGCCGGTGTGCGACCAGCGGGTGATGCCGCGGTGCGGCTGGAGGAGGAGGCCGAATCCGTAGTCATGCCTGCTGCCGTCGGCGAGCACGACGGGCCGGGTCATCTGGGCGAGTGACGCGGAGTCGACGATCCGTCCGGCAAAGAGGACGTCGGCCCAGCGCGCCAGCTCACTGGGCGTGCCGCGGAACCAGCAGGCATCCTCGACCGGCTCGAGCGTGTCGCCCTCCGGTGCGTATCCCTGCGCCATGCCGGGGATGTCGGGGTGGTCCGGATCGCACATGCCCAGGGTCCGGAGGCCGAGCGGCTGCAGCATGTCGTGTTGCAGGTAGTCGTTGAATGGCCTGCCGGTGGCCGACTGCACCGCCTCGTCGAGCCGATCGAAGTTGGAGTTGCTGTAGGCCCACCTGGTGCCCGGAGCGAACTCCAGCGTA
This sequence comes from uncultured Gemmatimonadales bacterium, assembly GCA_963847895.1. Classification (GTDB taxonomy): domain Bacteria; phylum Gemmatimonadota; class Gemmatimonadetes; order Gemmatimonadales; family GWC2-71-9; genus Palsa-1233. The sequence continues at coordinate 2,155 of CAWKBO010000004.1, read as the reverse complement.
TCGATCGCCTCCGAGTCGTCGACCTCGGGGAGCCCCGACACCTGATTCAGCATCTGGCGGATTCGCACTGGTGATCCGGGGATCCTGATCGAGGCGATCCACTGCTCGGCCGGGTCGTCGAGCGACAACGCCCCGTGCTGGGCAAGCTGCAGCACCGCCGCGGCGGTGACCGGCTTCTTGATCGACCCAAGCTCGAAGATCGTGTTGGGTGTGACGGGTCCCGCGCGGGGTCCGGCGAGCGCGGCCACGCCGTAGCCCCGGGCGTAGATCGTCTCGCCGCCGGCGACGATCGCGATCGACATCCCGGGCACGGGGCGCCGTGCCATGAACGCGGAAACCACGCTGTCCACTCGGCTCGCCACGGCGGCATCGAGGTGGGGAGCCGGGGCGGTCGGCGCGCCGCAGGCGGCGAGGATCGTCAGCAGCGTTGCAGGGGAGGCGAGGGCCCTGTTCACTGCCCGCCGCGCACGAACTTCTGGATCCGCTTGCCGGTGATGTCGCCCACGTACACGGCACCGTCGGGAGCGACGGCGATGTCGTGGGCGATCTCGAACTGGCCGTCGTGGTTGCCCCAGCGACCGACCCGTTCAGTCACCGTGCCATCGTGCTGCGCCACCACCAGCGCCGAGCGGTCGGGTGGCGCATCGGGCTGGTCACCACCGTCGGCGATGAACGCCGTGCCATCCGGCCCGATCGCGACGTCGTACGGGCGACCGATCTCCGCGCCACTCCACTGGCTCAGGAACTTGCCAGTGCTGTCGAAGACCTGCACCCGTGCGTTGCTGCGGTCGGACACGTAGACCCGCCCCTCGGTGTCGAGGGAGACGCTGTGGACCAGGTCGAACTCGCCCGGTCCGGTGCCCGGAGTGCCCCATTGGAACTGGAACTCGCCGCTGGGCGAGAACTTCATCACCCGCGTGTTCACGTAGCCGTCGCTCACGTAGAACGAGCCGTCGGGTGCCACGGCCACCTTGGTGGGCAGGTCAAAGTGAGCACTGTCGTTGCCGGCCACGCCGCGCTCGCCGAGCGTCATCAGCAGACGGCCGTCGTGGGAGTACTTGAACACCTGCTGCAGCGCCACGTCGGTAAGCCAGACGTTGTCCTGGACGTCGACGGTGAGCCCGTGCGGCATTGCGAAGGCGTTGGCGCCCCACTCGGCGACGATCGCCCCGGTGCGGCTGTCGAACACCGTCACCGTCGGGGCGGTGATCGGGTCGAGGGAGAGCACGTTGTCGGCGGGCCAGCTACGCTCGTTGCGGTGGAAGACCAGCACGTTCCCGTCGGTGTCGACACTCACGCCCGAGACTTCTCCCAGGTCGCGCCCCGGCGGCAGCTGGGGCCAGCCGTGGACCACGTGGTAGCCGGCGGGGGCGGCGTCCTGACTGGTCGCCGGCGCGTCGGACGACCCGGGAGCGCAGGCGGTGGCGAACAGGAAGGTGGGAGCCAGGCCGATGGCGCGCAGAAGCCTCGGTCGAATCATTGGTGTGATCCTCTGACGGCGGGTTCGGCGCTCCGGAGGAAGCGCCGTGGGGTATTGGGAGAATCTACCGCGCGGGCGCGATTACGCCGCGAACATCTCCTGCAGCCCCGTCAGCACCTTGGCAAGCGTCGGGGCGGAGAGCCTGGCAACCCGACGCACCAGCCGGGCGCGATCGATGGTGCGAAGCTGGTCGAGGACGATGTGTCCCGACTTGCCCGCCACGCGGCAGGAATGCGGAAGGGATAGGGATGCGAGCCGGTGGTGAGCGGCGCCACGATGAAAGTCTGCAGGTGGGCATTGAGCTCGTCGGGGGAAACCACAAGACAGGGGCGAGTCTTCCGGATCTCCCGGCCAGTGTCGGCGCGAGACTCACCAGGTAGATCTCGCCCCGCGACACCCGTGACGCTACCATGTCCACTCCTCGCCATCGAACCGGGTCGGCGTCTCCGCGTCGAGGAGTCCCTCGCCCTCGGCGGCGAGCCTGGCCGCCGCCTCGGCCCAGCCGGCGCGAGTCCCCTCGAGCGGCCGGACCACGATGGTGCCACCCTGCACCTCGAGCTCGACCTCGTCGGTCAATCCCGCCTCCTCGATGAGCGGCTTGGGGATCCGCACCCCGCGCGAATTCCCGATCTGCACCAGCCGAGCCGTGGTCCGCATGCATCCTCCCGATGTAAT
>CAWKBO010000003.1:0-682382 GCA_963847895.1 uncultured Gemmatimonadales bacterium | reverse complement strand
CGCCCGAGAGGTTGCCGCCGAGCTCGTCGAGGCGCTCCCGGAGGATCGGGAAGTATAGAGCACCTTCTCGGTCGACTCGCGGGTGTGGACCTTGTCCTTGCGGTGCAGCCATCCGGCGAGCTGGAGGTTCTCGCGCACGGTCCGCGACGGGAAGACTCCCGCGCCTCCGGGGGCCATCGTCACCCCCTCGCCCTGCCGTCTCGTTGGGCGGGGTGTAGGTCATGTCGCGGCCGTCGAAGACGATCGCGCCCTCGGTCGCCTCGACGAGACCGGTGATCGACCTTCAGGAGCGTCGACTTCCCGGCGCCGTTCGTCCCAGAGCAGCGCGACGATCTCGCCCTCGTCCACCTCGAGATCCACGTTGAAGAGCACCTGGACCCCGCCGTAGTGCCACGGAGACGCCGCGCACGAGCAGGAGCTTCGACCGGCCCTGGTTCCGCTCGTACAGCGCTTCGGACTGGGCCGCGGCGGCGGTCCAGACCCGCTTGATGTCCTTCTCGATCTCCTGGCCGGGCCGACGGGACGACGACCACGGGCCGGTCAGGAACACCGGGACCATGACGACGAGGCCGGCGCGGATTCCGAACTCATGGCGAGCCCTGCCGACGATGGGGGAGGAGGAGCAGCCCGGGCAGGATCCACAGCGCCGCGACCGAGAACCCGAAGGAGCGGATCTTGGGTGGGATCGCGAGGGAGAACGCGGGGAAGATGGCGGGACGATGAGCACGACGACCCCGGTGACGATGACGTTGAGGACGATCAAGAGGGCGAGGTACGGGCGAGCGCGAAGGCGGTCCACGCCCACCGCGACCGCGAAGGAAACACCCGCGACGAAGCGGGAACGAGCGTCGCGCTCCGCAGGAACAGGCGGGTGACGATCGGGTGTTCCGACCATGCAGGCCGACGAGCTGGGCCGGCTGCGACCAGCGCGGCGACGTAGCCTCGCTCCGGGCGTTCGAGGTGGAACGCCTGCGGTAGTAGAGCGAGCCGAAGACCGCGAGCCCGACGAACCCCACCGCGAGGAACGGCAGCGCGTAGAAGATGCGACGCAGGGTCCCGACGTTCCAGCACACCCGCCACGACTCGGCGTACAACGGCGGCGGTGTCCTCGGTGGTGGACGGTCTCGGCTCGCCGCCCATGGCCTCGCGCTCGTAGTGGCCCCGGACCGGCTCCTTCAGCTTCCAGCGCCAGGAGCACGAGGATCGCGGTCGGGACGTGTAGGACGATGAACGGGAACCGCCAGCTGAACCACGACGGCGAGGATCCCGGCGAACAGCGGGGCGGTCGGCACGCCCGACCGCGAGCGCGGCGCGGTGGACGGAGTACACCTTCGGCGGCCGGGATCTCGTAGTAGTCGGCGAGCAGCGAGTTGTGGGTCGGGGTGCTGACCGCGGTGCCGAACCCGGCGCCGGCCGCGGGCGATCAGGAGCACCCAGATCGTGGTCGCGAAGCCGGTGAGCATCGAGAACACGCCGAAGGCGATCGCGCCGGCGATGACGATGGGCAGCCGCGGGATCCGGTCGGCCGCGAACCCGAACGGGATGGAGAGCAGGAGCCCGACGACGAGGCCGAGCGCGACGATGAGGAGGAAGTCGGCGTTGTCGAGCCCGAAGGAGTCCCGGATGTTCGGGGCGAGGAGGGCGAACGTCCGCTGGTCCGCCTGGTCGACCGCGTTGAGCCCGAAGAGGATCGACGCAGCGGGAACAGCGGCGCCGCCGGTGACGGCGAGCAGCCAGCCCCTGGGCGAGAGTCGACGGCGTGGCTTGGCCGGCTCGCTTCCGTTCGAGCTCGCCTCCGGCGATCCACCGCGGGCCGGATTCGCTCGCTCATGACAGGTGCTCCACGATCGGCTCGGCGTCCGCGGCTTCGACGGCTTCCTCCGCGAGCTCGGGCGGGATCTCGACCGGCTCGTCGGCCTTGCGGTCGGCGAGCAGGCTCGGCACCAGCAGGTTCCGCCGGCGGGCGACCCACCGGAGGTAGGCGTCGCGCACGTCCGCGATCGCGGCTCCGATGCCGCCGGGCAGGATCATCAGCACGAGGAGGAGGCCGGCGCCGCTCGCGAGCAGCGCCCAGTTGCCGGGCAGGAAGTACTTCGCGCCCTGCACGTAGAACGCGCCGATCAGCGCGCCCGAGAGCGACCCGAGACCGCCGATCACGACCATCGAGAACGCGGTGAGGCTCTCGGTCGGCAGGTACGCGGCGACGCCGAGCCCACCCTGGAGGTGGACGTACAGCACGCCGGCGAACGCGGCCATGAACCCGGAGATCGCGAACGCGGCCAGCGTCGTCCGCGTCGCGCTGATGCCGTACGCGCGCGCGCCGTGTGCTCGTTCTCCCGGATCGCGATCAGCGCGCGTCCGGTGCGGCTGAAGCGGATGCCGCGGGCGGCGACGTACATGAGCGTGAGCCCGACGAGGCAGAAGTAGTAGTAGCGGGTGTCCGTGCTGATGTCGATGAGCCCGAGGAAGTCCGGGCGCTGATGCGGCCCACCGGGAGCCAGCTGTCGAAGAACTCGACGTTCAGCAGGTACGACGACGTGAGCAGCGCGAACGCGAGCGTGACCACGGGCAGGGTCAACCCGCCGCGCCGGATCGCCGGATAGCCGACGATCACCGCGACCAGCGCGCCGACGATCCCGCCGACGAGCAGCGCGATCCCGATGTCCATGCCCTGGTTCGCGGTCAGCGCCCCACCCACCGCCGAGCCGATGCCGACGAACGCCATCTGCCCGAGGCTCACCTGGCCGGCCCATCCGGTGAGCACGACGAGCGAGATCCCGACGATCCCGAAGACCACGATCACCGACGCGAGGCTGAGCTTGGACTGGGAGAGCCACGCCGGCAGCGCGAGCAGCGCGACGAGGATCACCGCGCCCAGCGCCCAGCGCGTGTAGCGGACCTCGGGGATCCGCACGAGCTCCGTGGTACGGGCCGGACCTCGCGTGCGGCCTGCCACGTCGACACGTCGCCCGACCGGGTGACGCTCGGCCGTTTGGTGAGCAGCAGCGCGAACAGCACGATGAGGAACAGCACCGCGTCGTTGAACGCGGCGCGGTTCCCGGGTTGGAACGTCATCGCCTGGTCGACCATCCCGATGCCGATTGCCGCGATCGCGATCGTCGGCAGCCGCTCCATGCGCCCGATCACCGCGGCGGCCAGGGCCTGGAGCAGGAAGCTCGGGCCGAGCACCTCGCCGACCGGGAGGCCGACGGTCCCGGCGCGGAGGAACATCGCGGACGTACGCGAGGACGCTCGCGATGACCCAGACGACGTGTGGAGCCGCTTGACCGGGATCCCGAGCGTCGACGGCCCGGTCGCCCCGCTCGGCGGAGGCCCGGATCGCGGTCCCGAACGTGGAGCGCCGCATGAACAGGCCGAGCGCGATGAAGCAGATCGGCACGAAGATGACCGTGAGCAGATCGGTCGCGTTGAAGGTCACGCCGGGCAGCGTGTAGCTCATCGTGAACGGCGGGATCGAGCCGGGGCTGCGAAGCGTGAGGTCGCGAACCAGCTCGGGAGGAACAGCGCCGCACCGGTGAGCACCTGCGAGACGCCGATCGTCGCGACCGTCACGATCAGCCGGGGTGAGTGGTAGAAGCGCCGGATGATCAGCGTCTCGACGAGGATGCCGAGCACGATCGCGGCGACGAGCCCGAGGACCGCGCTGAGCACGTAGTTCCAGCCGAGGCTGACCACGAGGAGCACGGCGAGCGTGGCCGGAACCTGGCCGAGGTCACCGGCCGCGAAGTTGATGACCCGGTTCGCCCGGTAGACGAGCGCGATGCCGAGCGCGATGAGCGCGACCCGCCCACCGACGAGCGCGCCGTTGACGATGACGCCGATCGGGGCGGGGAACGGCCAGACCAGCGTGGCGAACGCGAGCGCCCCGAGCGGGAGCACCCAGCCGAGGACGCGCCGCGCGGTGGCGGAGGGCAGCGCGCGTTCCCACGTTGCCGTCATCGTCCTTCGTCCCCCCTCGTGGACATTTCGCCGCTCCCGGCTTGTGGCGAGCCTAGGCCCGTCCCGCGCGGGCCGCTGCGCGCGCGGGGTTCCTTGATCGAATTCTGTCTCATGTCGTCTCCGCGGTGGCGTGGATGAAGTCGACGACGACGCGCGCGAGCTGCGGGCCGCGGTCCTCCTGGAGGAAGTGGCCGCCGCCGTCGATCGTCGTGTGGGCTGGCCCGCGGCGCCGGGGACCTTCGCCTGGAGCACGCGGTCGCCGCCGCGGGTGATCGGATCGGAGTCGCAGAACGCGGTGAGGAACGGCTTCTCCCACTGCTCGAGCACCTCCCAGGCGGCGCGGTTGGCCGCCGCGGCCGGATCGTCGGGCGTCGTCGGCACGAGCATCGGGAACTGCGCGCGCGCCGGCCTTGTACGATCGTCGGGGAACGGCGCGTCGTAGGCGGCGATGACCTCGGGCGAGAGGTCGGTCGTCGAGCCGCCTGTTGACGATCCGGCCGATGGCGAAGTCCGGCGTCTCCTGCGAGAACCTCTGCCAGCGGAGGAACGCCTCGCCGGGCGGCGGGTCGCCGGTCGGCAGGAACGTGTTCGCGGCGACGACGCGCGCGAACCGATCCGGCGTCCTCGGCCGCGAGGCGCAGGCCGATGAGCCCGCCCCAGTCCTGGCAGACGAGCGTGATGTTGCGCAGGTCGAGCGCCTCGATGACCGCGCGCATCCAGTCGACGTGGCGCTGGTAGGTGTAGTCGTCGCGCGCGGCCGGCTTGTCGGAGCGGCCGAAGCCGACGAGGTCGGGAGCGACGGCGCGGTAGCCCGGCGGCGGCGATGACCGGGATCATCTTGCGGTAGAGGTAGCTCCACGACGGCTCGCCGTGCATGCAGCAGCACCGTCCGGCGCGTCGCGCGGGCCCTCGTCGAGGTAGTGGACGCGCAGCGTCGCGCCGTCCCGTCGCCGCGCGGACGTCGACGTAGTGCGGCGCGAACGGGTAGCCGGGCAGTCCGTCGAAGCGCTCGTCGGGAGTGCGGAGGATGTCCATCAGTGCGCTCGTTCCCATCCGGGGCGGTGCAACAGGGCGGTGAGTGATGCGGTGACGACGCGCTCGGCGGCGTCGACCGACAGGCCTCGATCGGTGCGGAGCACGTCCCAGGCACCTGCGCTCGTCACGAGGTGCAGTGACTCGAGGCCCACCGTCGCTGCGCCTGGTCGAACCGCTCGAGCTCGGCGGCGAAGACCCGGCTGAGGTCCTTGCGCGCCCGGCGCGTGCTCCGCTCGCGCGCCTCGCGGAGGGTGGACGAGCTCGACTCCCAGATGAACACCGGCGCGCCGGATCGGGGCCAGCGTCTCCCAGATCTCGGCGTTGCCGGACCACCTCGGCGATCCGCTCGGCGGGGCAGTTCGCGTCGATCGGCGTAGAGCAGGTGCGCGACCTCCTCGGTCTGGCGGGCCCCGCCGCGGCGAACAGGTCGTCGAGATCGTCGAAGTGGACGTAGACGGATCGCAGCGAGATCCCGGCCCGGGCGGCGATCTCCTTGGCCGTCGGGCGGGGGTTTCCGGCCCGTACGAGCTCCAGCACCGCGGTCACGACGGCGGCGCGGGTCCGGGCCGACCTCGCGGTGCGTCCGTCGACCGTCTGCGTCACGGCGCGCACCGTAGAGGTTGTTTCACGCCCGGTGCAATGGCGTCGGTGGGGGACGGACACGAAGTTCCTCAATTCGGCCCGGTACCTGCCGATATTGTCGCATGGGGGTGCAACTTGTTGCCCGAGGGGATTCGAGCCGGAGCCACCCCGGTCGACGGGAGGGTCCGGCGGGGTGAGCGGAACCGGGACGCGATCGTCGACGCCCTGCTCGAGCTCCGGCGAGGGCGATCCCCAACCCGTCCGCCCGCGCGATCGCGCAACGGGCCGGCGTGTCGTCTGCGCACCGTGTTCCAGCACTTCGACGACATCGACTCGCTGTACGCCGCGGTGGCGCAACGCCAGGTCGAACGGCTGTGGTCGAAGCTCGATGCGCTCCCGGCAGCGACGCGCCGCTCGAGGTCCGCGTCGACGCTGTCGTCGCCCAGCGCGTCGAGCTCTTCGAGCGATCGCGCCGGTACGCGGCGCGGCCGGCGCGATCAGTCGTCACCGCGCTGGCGCGGGGCTCGCCCGTTCCGAGGCGTTCCTCCGCCGTCAGGTCGACGAGATCTTCGCCCCCGAGCTGGCGGGCGACCCCGACCGCACGCGGCCGCCGACTTCGCGGCTTCCTGGGAGGCCTGGGAGGGCCTGCGCCGATCGTCGCGCCGTTCGGTCGCCAGCGCGTGTCGCGGATCATGCGAGTCATGCTCCTCGCAGTGCTCGACCCCAGGTAGGGCCAACAACCTGAACGTCTGCTGATCACGACCGACCAACAAGCGCGCCGACTCCATCGGGGCCTACGGCAACCCGGTCTGCGCGACTCCGAACCTCGACCGGCTTGCCGCGGACCGGCACGAGGTTCAGTGCGGCCCGCACGCAGCACATGCTCTGCCAGCCATCGCGGGCCACGATCGCGACCGGCACCTATCCGTCTACGCACGGCGTCACCTGCAACGGCATCGACCTCCCCGAGCACTGGGCCGAGAAGACGATCTCCGCGCAGCTCGGGCGGGCCGGCTACGAGACCGCGATCTTCGGGAAGGCCCACTTCGCGTCGTCTACCCGTTCGTGCCGACGGGGCGACTGGAGTCCGTCGAGGGCTCGGCCTTCATGCCCGAGGACTGGACCGGCCCGTACTTCGGGTTCGAGCACGCCGAGCTCATCCTGTTCGGTCACAACATGCGCATGGCCCCACTGCAGGGGAACTGGAACTGGTGCTTCGGGCCCGCGCCGATGGGTCTGCACTACGGCCGCTACCTGTTCCGTGACGGGCCGGAGAAGCGGCCGGGAGCGGCTCGCGCAGATGCAGCCGGAGTACGCCGGAGCAGCCTGGGACCACACGCAGACCTGGGCGAGCTCGCTGCCGGAGGAGGACCACCCGACGACGTGGGTGGCCGACCGCGCCATTGAGTGGTTGCGCGGGGTCGACGGCGACTTCTTCGCGTGGGTGAGCTTCACCGATCCCCACCACCCGATGGATCCGCCCGAGCCGTGGGCCCATCAGTACGACCCGGCGGACGTCGTCGAGATGCTGCCGACCGCGCATCCGGAGGAGTTCGACGCGAAGCCGCCGATCCACCGGCTGTGGACCCAGGGGAACCGGGGTGGCCTGTTCGAGTTCGCGAACCCGGGGGGCGCGCGCTACACGCGGCGAAGAGCTGGCCCGGATGACCGCGGGCTACTACGGCATGGTGAGCCAGCTCGACTTCCAGATCGGGCGTGTGCTCCCGGCCCTCGAGGCGCGCGGCCTCCGCGACGACACGCTCGTGCTCGTGACCGACCCGACCACGGCGAGATGCTCGGCCACCACCAGATGATCTTCAAGGGACCGTTGCACTACGACGACCTCCTGCGGGTCCCGTTGATCGCCAACGGCCCCGGCTTCGGGCCGGTGAGGTGCGCGACGACCCGGTGGGGACGATCGACCTCGCCCCGACCGCGCTGCGGCGGCCGGTCTCGACCTGCCGGACCAGCTCGAAGGTGCGCCGCTCCAGGCGACGGCCGACCGCGAGCACACGCTCACCGAGAACGACTTCGACATCGTGCTGAAGCTCCGGCTCCGCACGCTCTCGACCCGCGACTGGAAGGTCACCCGGTACGAGGACACGCCCGCGGTCGGTGAGCTCTACGCGCTCTCGGAGGACCCGGAGGAGCTCGTGAACCGTTGGGACGACCCGGAGTGCCGTCGATCCGGGCCGAGCTGCTCGACGCCCTCGACGCGACGATGAACCACGATCCGCACTCGGAACCAAAGGTCGGCATCGTCGGCTGACCCACGTAGGCTCGCACCGATGGTGCGCATCCGTCCGGCCTCCTCGTGCTCGGCGCCCTCACGCTCGTCCTCGCGGCGTGCAGCTCGAGTGGCAGCAGCGACTCGCTCGACATGAGCAGGGCCCGGACCGGATCACCAAGCTCGCGAACCATGCCTACGCCGCGGAGGCCAAGGTGGGCCAGGTCAAGTGCCCGAGCATCGACGTCCCGCGCCAGAAGGGACTGACCTTCTTCTGCACGGTTGCGATCGACGGCGTGCCGCTGCGGCTCACGCTGCGCGAGACCGACGCCTGGGTCGCGTGCACATCTCCCAGAATCAGGCCCTGATCATCACGAAGAAGGTCGAGGGCTTGGTTGCGAGCTACGCCGACGGACATGGGCGCCCGACCCGAAGGTCTCGTGCGGACGGGCTCCGTGATGCGCGGACTCCGGGCCAGAAGGTCTCGTGCCGGATGACGTACGCCGACGGGTCCACAGGATTTGCGTCGGTGGGGGTTAGGGACACCAACAGCCACGTTGTCTGGCTCGGCTACAAGCCGTAGCGCGCGTCCGGTGGTCCGGGCTCGTGTGCGGGAGCCGGCCGGGCTCGTCACGATGCGTCCCATGCTGCGCATCGACGGTCCGTGGGACGGCATCGCCACCCTGACGCTCGATCGGCCCGAACGCAAGAACGCGCTGTGGTCGAGCTGCGCGACCGGCTCTCGGACGTGCTCGACGCGCTCGCGGCGGAACCGGCGGTGCGCGTCGTGGTGCTGACGGGGGAGGGGGACGTCTTCTCGGCCGGGTTCGACCTCAAGGAGTTCGAGTCGGCGATCGAGGATCCCGCCGTTCGGGGATCGGCTCTGGGCCTCCAGCGATCGCTACCACCGAACGGTCCTCGAACTTCCCGCTGCCGATCGTTGCCGCGGTCAACGGTCCGGCGATCGCCGGCGGATTCGACCTCGCGGTGATGTGCGATCTGCGGATCGCGGTCGAGACCGCGACGTTCTCGCATCCCGAGGTCACCTTCGGTGATGTCGTCTACGCCCCGCTGCACGACCTGGTGGGGCGCGATCGCGGGACCTCTGCTTCACCGGGCGGAAGGTGGATGCCCTCGAGGCGCTCTCGCTGCACCTGGTGTCGCGCGTGGTCGCCCCCGACGAGCTCGCCGAGGCGGCGTCCCGGTGGCCCGGCAGATCGCGCGGGTGCCCCGCGAGCTGCTCGAGCGCACGAAGGCCAGGCGCAACGCCGCGCCCGCATCACCGTCGAAGGGACCCTGGATCTCTGAGCATGGGTGCACTCGATGTCGACACCGAGCTCCGGGGCGGCGACGGTCACTACGCCGTGCACCTGTCCGAGGACTGGCGGATCTGGGGACCGAACGGTGGCTACCTGGCCGCGTCGGCCTGCTGCGCTGCGCGGGGGCCCACTCACCGTTCCGGCGACCGGCATCGTTCACGTGCCACTTCCTCGGCGTCGCGGACTTCACGGACGTCGAGCTGACCGTGCGGAATCATCAAGCGCACCAAGCGGGTCGAGTCGCTCGTGGTCTCGATGCGCCAACACGACGCACCGATCCTCGAGGCACTGGTGTGGACGGTTGGCGACGTCGAAGGGTTCGAGCACCTCGCGTCGAGCATGCCCGACGTGCCCGCGCCCACGGGCTCGCCTGCCGCTCGACGAGCGGGTGCCCGACGACGTACCGGTCTTCCCGTTCTGGGACAGCCTCGAGCTGCGCCCGTGCGACTGGCGCGACGACTGGGAGCGTGCCCGCCGGGGAGTTCCGGCAACAGGGTTGGTACCGGTTCCGACCGACCGCGACGTTCGTCGATCCGTATCTCGACGCGGCGCGGAGCCTGTTGATCCTCGACACCATGCTGATGCCGTGGCCGACCGCGGCCATCCCGAGAACACCGAGTGGTACGTGCGCAGCATCGACGTCCACGCCCGGTTCCACGCGCAGGCCCCCGACGCGGCCTGGCTCCTCGGCGACGTGTGCTCACCGGCGGCGGGCGGTGGCCTCGTCGGCGGGACCGGCGCGATCTGGTCGGAGTCCGGTCGCCTGCTCGCGACCGGTGGGCAGCAGATGCTGTGCCGCCCCGTTCACCTCAACCCCGCGCCCGAGCTGTGCCGGGTGCCTAGGCCGCGGCCCCCGCTCCGTCGGTTGCACTCGGGTCGTCCGGTGACCGAATCGCAACGGACGTGGGACGGTCGCGTGCTGGCGGACTGATCGGCGGTTGCGGCGGGTGGGTAATCTGACGACCCGCCCGACAGGAAAGGGGCGTATGCCGCAGCCGTCTTCCGCAGCACGAGCAGGATCGGAAGCGTCGGGCCGGTGGTGGCGAGCAGCGACAGCGATGTGGGCACGTCCTCCCGCATCATCGCCACGGCGAGGGAGACGATCACGGTCGGGACCACCAGCACCGCCACCACGGCTCGTGGCGCGGTCCGCAACACCGGAACCAGCAGGAGGAAGAGGAGCGGCACCGCTGGTACCATATATCGCACCCCGGTGTTCCATTGGAGCGAGGCGAACTGGTTCGCGCTGCTGAAGAGCCAGAGTGCGGCCACGGCGACGATCGCCACGACCATCTCCTCGCCGCTGGGTCCCGCAGGCCGGCGGCGCACCAGCGGAGCCGCCAGCGCGGCGATGAGCATCGGGCAGAAGGCGAACAGGCCGTAGCGGAGGTCGAAGAGGTTGCGCCAGAGCAGGTCCACGGTTGGCACCGTCATCCCGTTCCAGCCGCGCACACTGAATTCCGTCGCCGGCATGTAGCGCTGGGCCGGATACCACGGCACCCCGAACGCCAGCCATTGATAGCCGAGCAGGAGCACGACGGGCCCCACCGCGCCGGCCAGGCAGAGCCCGGCATCGTGGAGCATCCCGCGCGGGCCGCCGCGACGCCAGCCATCGACCATTGCCCAGGCGCCGAAGACGGCACAGAGTGGTGCCGCGCTGTAGTCCATCAGCAGTCCCAGCCCCAGCAACACGCCGGCCACGAACCATCGTCGCGAGGGGCGTTGGCCGGGCCACGTGAGCGTGACCCAGGCCAGCAGCACCAGATGGGCGAGCAGCACATTCTGGTTGAGGAACGCCGAGCGGAAGAACACCGGGGTGCCGAAGGCGTAGAGCAGCGCCAACCAGGTCGCGGTCCGGTCGCCGATGCCGCCGGCCACGAGATAGCGGAAGAGGACCACCGCAAGCAACGCCCCGAGCGACGCCATCAGCCCCGCCCCGATCGCGAGTGCGGCCAGCGCCAGCCGCACGTCGAGCCCGCGCGCCCGCATCTCGTTCATGAAATTGGTGCGATTGGGCCGCGGGTCGTCGTAGGAGGTCGGCGGCTTCGGCGCACCCAGGGCCGGACGCCATGCGAAGAGCGCGGCGATCACCGGGCGGGCGAGGAGGTAGGGCGCCGCGCCGAGGAGTGATGCCCCGGGATTGCTGTTGATGTAGCCGCCCCGCCCCGGGATCTCGAAGAGGTCGGGATGCAGTCCCAGATAACGGTCGACCCGCACCGTGTAGTCGCCACCCAGCGCCACCGCGAGGTAGGTCTCGCGAACCACGTTCGTGGTCAGGAAGGCGGCATACACCAGCCACACCGTGAGGAAGAGTCGGCGCGCACGGACGGGGAGCGTCATCGAGGCGATCCGTCGCGACTAGCGGGGGCGATAGAGCACCCAGCCGTTGTACAGCACCCAGAGGGAGATGGTCACGAGGAGTGCCCGGTCGCTGAGCACCGTCTCGGTCGGGGTGCCCTGATCGCGCTGGTGCACGAGATAGAGGTAGCGGAACACGCCGTAGAGCACGAATGGCACCCCGTAGCTCAGTTCCTCGGTCCCGAAGGTCCGGGCAGTGGGCGAGGTCAGCGTGTACATCAGGTACGACACGATGGTCACCGCCAGCAGCACGGCCGAGATCTGGTCGAGGAACGGCGCGGAGTAGTGCGCCAGCACCCCGCGATGGGTTGCCGATTGCTCGCCGAGCACGGTGAGCTCGTGGCGCCGCTTGGCGAAGCCGAGATAGAGCGACAGCAGGCCACCGCAGAGAAGCAGCCACACCGACGGCTTGGCATGGACCGCCGCGGCTCCCACCAGGAGCCGAATCACGAAGAAGGTCGCGATGGCGAAGACATCGAGGATCACCACCTGCTTGAGCCCGAGCGAATAGGCGATGTTGAGGAGCAGGTACCCCGCCAGCCAGGCGGCCGCAGCGGGCGTCACCACCCAGGCCAGCCCCAGTGCCGCGATGGCCAGGAACGCCGCGGCCACGGTGGCATGTGTCGTGCTGATCTCACCGGCGGCGACCGGCCGGAATCGCTTCACCGGATGGGCCCGGTCGGCCTCCCGGTCGCGAACGTCGTTGAAGGCGTAGACAGCGCTCGCGGCAAGACAGAAAGCCGCGAAGGCCAGCATGGCGTCGAACACCACCGGCGGGTCGAGCGCCTGCCCCGAGAAGAGCAGGGCGGCGAGCACGAAGAGATTCTTGCTCCAGTGCGCCGGCCGGAGGAGTCGGGACCACGCCTGGATTGTCCCGGCGCCTGGCCGGGGATGGGGACCTGCGCTGCCGCTCGTCATGGGCCTCCCGAGCCGCCAGTTCCGTGCCGGACCGTGGGCGGCGCGGGCCAGCATCGTAGCTTGAACGTAAACCCGGACTCCGGAGCCGAGCCTGACCGACCCGACCGATCCCGCAGGCGCCACTGTGGCACCACCACGACACCGCTGGGCGGTGGCGGCCGCGCTGGTGATGCTGACGGCCGTTCTCCTTCCGCCCGCGGCGCTGGCCACCTGGCTGCGGGGTACCGCGGGAGTTCCCGACGGCCTGGTGGGTGGCCTCTGGCTCCTCAAGCTCCTCCTTGCCACCCATGCGATCGTGCTCTTCGTCTCTCCGCGCTGGTTCCCCGGCCGCGACGAGCGGTCGACCGGGACCGGACTGCCGGTCCTGCCACTGGTCGCCCTGCTGGCGATCGGCACGGCCCTCCGCTTGCCGGGACTCGGGCGCGGCCTCTGGTACGACGAGATCCAGACCCTGCTCGACTACGTCCGGCAACCATGGGGCGTGCTGCTGACCACCTTTGACAGCTCCAATCAGCACCTGCTCTTCTCGATCGCCGCGCACCTGGCCCGCGGGGCGCTGGGAGACTCGGCCGTCGCCCTGCGGTTGCCGGCGTTGGTCTTCGGAGTCGCCAGCCTCTGGGCCGTGGTCGCATTCGGCCGCCGCTGGCTGCCGGCGCGCGAGGCATGGTGGTCCGCGGTGATTCTGGCGGTCTCCTACCACCATATCTGGTTCTCGCAGAACGCGCGCGGTTACACCGGCCTGCTCCTCGGCACCCTCGTGGCCTCGACCTTGTTCGTGGATCTGCTCCGCCGACGACCGGTGACGGCGGGCAGGATCTGGCTCTACGCCATCGCGATGGCGCTCACGGTGGTGACGCACGTGACAGCCCTGGTGGTGGTCGCGGCCCATGGGCTCTGCTGGCTGGCGAATCTCCGCCGGCTCCCGCGCGGGCGGTCGCGATGGGGGCCGCTGGCGGGACTGGTGCTGAGCGGCAGCGTGGCCGCCGCCTGCTACGCCCCGGTCATCCCACAGCTCTTCGGCGCCATGGAGAAATCAGGGACCGCCACCACCGGCGTGGCCTGGCAACGGCCGACCTGGTTCATCGCCGAGGCACTGCGTGGCCTGACACGCGGCGTGCCGGCCGGTGCTGTGGTGGTGCCGGTTGCCCTGCTGATCGTGCTCGCCGGGCTGGCGAGCGCCTGGCGTCGCGACCGGACCATTGCGGCGATGATGGTCCTCCCGATGGTGCTCCTGGCGCTGCCGCTGCTCGCGTCGGGTCACAACCTCTGGCCACGGTTCTTCTTCTTCGGTGCGGGCTTCGTGGTGCAGTGGGCGGTTCACGGTGGCTATGTGGTGCTCGCGCGCATGGTGCCGCGCCACGCCGAACGGATCGGCGATGCGGGCCTCGCCCTGGTCACACTGGCGAGTTTCGCCCTGCTCCCCCGTGCCTGGGCACCCAAGCAGGACTATCCCACCGCCGCCGCCTGGGTCACCAGCCACGCGGCGCCGGGCGACGTGATTGTCGGCACCGAGATGATGGCGCTGCCGATGGACCGCTGGCTGGGGCACGACTGGCCGATCGCGCTGGATGTCGCCGAGCTGACCGAGCACGAATCGACCACCGGCACGACCTGGGTGCTCTACACCTTCCCGATCCGGCTCGAGGCCACGGCGCCGGGGATCTGGCAGCGACTGCAGTCCAGCTATCACGTCGCGCACGTGGTCCCCGGTTCGATCGGGGGTGGCGCGGTCGTGATCGTGGAACGGGGCGCCAGCCCGTGATCGATCAGCGCACCCGCGCCAGCGCGTTGCCATCCCCGAACCAGTAGCCCACCACTTCGCCCCATCCCCACGCGAGCAGGTAGACCCCGATGAACGGCAGGGTGGCGAGCACCCTGGGGAGCGGCACCCCCTTGCGGAGAATCGCCCGTTCGGTGCGCAGCAGCAGCAGCGGGGGGAGCGCAAACGCCGCCAGACCCGTGGCGAGGCGGCGGCCCAGCGGGGCACCTCGCACCCTCGCCCCCGCGTACGACCGCGAGTAGAGGTAACGCTGGCCGATGTACTCGAGGAAGCCGAAGTGCTTCTTGTGACCCACGATCAACCCGGCATCGCACCATAGCTCGACCCCAGCGGCCCGCATCGCATCGTGCAGCCGGTTCTCCCACTTCCCCTCCGCCGTCACCTCGCGAAAGCGCTCGAGCACCACGCGACGATAGCCGATGTTGTTTCCCGGCAGCCAGGCCGACGGCCCGGCGGGGAGTGGCGGGAGGCAGGCGCTGTATTCGCAGAGAAAGGTCGACCAGTCCAGCAGGCGCTGGTCGGCCGCGTTGGCGATCGGGCCGCCGACCACGTCGTGCCCCGCCGCGATGTCATCGAGGAGCTGGCGACCCCAGCTCGCTGGCACGATGACGTGATCCTCGATCACCGCCACCACGTCGCCCTGGGCCTCGCCGAAGGCGAGGTGCCGCATCTCGGGAATCGTGGCTCCCGCGGAGACCGCGAGCACCCGGGTCTCCGGGAATCGCTGGCGCACGGTATGGCGCACGAGTTCACCGAGCCGATCGACGACCAGCACCTCCAGGGCGACCGACTCGCGCAGCCGTTCCACGGCCGCCAGGCAACCGAGCAGGTCGTCGAGACCGTTGACCGAGGGGATCACGATGGTGAGTTCGGGCGAAGTCATGGCTGCTCCCTGGCGGTGTCGGTCTCCGGCGCCGGCGATTCCCAGCGTGGCCGACCGTGCAGCAGCCGATACGCCGCGCGCTCGATCCGCTGGCCGAACCGGATCCCGGGAGGCAGGTCGGCCACCCCGATCGCCGGCAACTTGATGCTCCGCATCCCCGCGAGGTTCGCTCCGGCGATGTCGGTGAAGTACTGGTCGCCAACCATCACCACACCGGCCGGCTCGAGGCCCAGCGCCTCGGCGATGCCGAGCAGCAGGTCGCCGTCGGGCTTCCGGAGCGGCACCGCACCGGCGGCGAGTCGCGACGCGAGCTCCGCACCGGTCCATGCGTCGTGGCCGCCGACCAGCTGGCGGACCGCCACCTGGCCATCGACGCGATACCCCTTCACCACGGCCAGCTCGGGGAAGATCGTTCCCAGCTCGAGAAATCGACGCTCATCGGCATTCGACACGATGGCGTGATGCAGCCCTGGCAGGGCCAGCAACGCGCGCACCGGTGCCGCTTCCGGTGCCAGGGCCACGTCGTGGAACCGGGTCAGTGTCCCATCGACGTCCCAGAAGAACGCCGCGATCCGGTTGCGTCGCACGAATGCGGCGTCCACCGGCGTGAGATCGCGCATGTGCCAGGTCGGCCGCAGGTTGCCGAGGATCGACCGGATCCGTGGCAGCGACTGGGCGATGGTGCCCAGGGGTGACTGTCGGCTGGCGATGCTGCTCATGCGTTGAGCTCCGGCAGCGCCCCGCGACGGAAGCGCAGCACGCCGAGTGCGGTGAGCGCCGCGAGATAGCAGGCTGCCCCGATCAGCACGGTGACAAGCACCGAGCGTTCGCCGGCCCACCAGACCGCGGCGCCCATCAACAGCGTGGCGACGGCGGTTCGGGTGAAGCGTCGCGGCGCGGTCATCTCCAGACCGAGGCGGTGGGTGTACCACCCTGCCAGCATGGTGCGAACGACTTCCGTCGCCAGGGTGGCCAGCGCGGCACCGAGCATCCCCCATCTGGGGATCAGGAGCAGGTTGAGGCCGACGTTGAGCGCCGCGGCCCAGGCGACGGTGTGCAGCAGCTGGTCCTGACGGCCGTACGCGACCAGGGCGCTCTGGGAGACGTTGCGAATCAGCGCCACCGGGATCGTCCAGATCAGCACCTGCAGCGGCAGGGTCGCGGCGTGGTACGCCGGCGTGAAGACGAGGTCGATCACTCCCCCGGCCACCAGGAAGCCACCGAGCGCGACGGGAAGCGCGCCGACCATGACCTGCGCCATCGATCCGTCGTACAGCACCTTCGCCTCGGCCCGATCGTCGCGCAGCCGGGTGAGCACCGGCAGCAGCGTCATCGTGTAGGCCGCGCCCAGGTTCAGGAAGAACGAGATCAGCAGGTAGGCCGCGGCGTACAGTCCCACCGACGCGGAATCCCGGAAGCCACGCAGGAAGAGAAAGTCCGAGTTGAAGATCGCCAGGCCGAGCAGCCCGTGCAGCACCAGCGGCCAGGAACGCTTCAGCAGCGGTCGGATCGCCTCGGGACGGATGGCGGCCCGGAGCCGACCGAACCCCGTCGGCAGGAACCGGAGCAGCACGAATGCCCCGACGCCCTCGCCCACCAGCTGCGCGAGCGGGGCCCGGGCCAGGTCCTCCGGGCGACGGACCAGGACCACGATGAGCAGCGCACTGGTCAGTTCGGTGAGCGTACGTCCGAGCGAGGCGGTGCCGGAGCGCTCCAGGCCGAGATGCACCCACTTGGTTCCCAGCGCAGCCGGCAACAGCACCAACGTATACGTGGCGAGGATCGCGCCGTCGGGCTGGGCCATCACCGACAGCCCGATCGCCATCGTCACTGCCACGAGCGCCAGGGCGACCAGCAATCGCGCGCCCAGCGTCGGTGCCAGGATCTCTGGAAGTGCATCGCGCGCGGCGGCGACATCCCGGACACCCAGTGCTTCGATGCCCAGATCGGAGAGGTAGGTCAGGTAGAGCAGCACCGTCGTGGCGAGGACGATCACGCCATAGAGCGGTGCGCCGAGTGTCCGTGCCAGATAGACCGTCGCCGCGAACGCGATCAAGCGCGCCAGCGCCTCCCCGAGCCCGAGCTTCAGGAAGGCGACTCCGACCTGGGTCCCCGGGCGTGGCAGCGGGGGCGAGCTCATCGGGGAGAACTCATGGTCGCCCCGTCAGCGTGCCCCATGCCTCACCCACCGACCAGGCCGTGAGCAACAGCAGCAGCAACGGCAGGCCCCGGAGGAGGCGACCGGTCTCGCCCCGCCGCTGCTGCACGCGCGCGTGGCGCGCGAGCACCACCAGCGGAATCACCGGCGCGGCGGCGGCAAGGGCCAGTCGGCGGGGGCCGGAGAGGGTCCGGGCCCGGAGGTAGCCGAACAGGCGGCCCCAGCCGAATCGCTCACCGAGGATCTGCCCCAGTGGCGCCGGACGACGGTGGTGTTCCACGATCAGGCGCGGGTCGAGCCACAGCGTCTCCCCTTGCCGCTGCAGTTCCCAATGCACCAGCGGCTCGTGGAACCGCTCCTGCCAGATCGCCCGGGTGGCGTCCAGCGCACGACGCTTGTAGACGATGTTCACGTCGCTCACCCAGTCGACCGCCCCGGCCGCGAAGGGCAGCGAGTAGCGAGCATAGTCGCACACATGCAGCGCCCAGTCGGTCAGGCGACCCGGCGCCGGCTCGATCGCCCCACCGATCACGGCCCAGGGGGCCTCGTGCAGGGTGACCGCGGTTCGTGCCCAATCAGCGCGCGGAATGCCGCGGTCCTCGAGGATCGCCACGAGATCGCCCCGCGCGACGGCCAGCGCTGCGGCGCGACGACGATCATAAAGTTCGTGCTGGCCGGCGGCGGAAGAGATCGGACGCGCCGTCGCAAGGTCCCCGAGCGGCAGGAAGCGCACCGAGGGGAACTCGGCGGCGAGCGCCGCGACATCGGGGACACTGGCATCCCAGGGCACCAGGATCTCCAGCGGTGGTGGAGCCTCCTGCGAGGTGATCGCAGCCAGAAACGGCCGCAGGGCAGCCGCACCCTCCACGATGGTGACCACGACGCTCAGGAGTGGCTCGGTCGGGTCCGCCGCAATCGAGCTCGTTGCGATGCCGCTCATCCCCGCATCGGGCCGAGCGGCGCCAGGTGCACTGCCTCGCGAGTTGCCGAACTGTGGCGAATCGCCTCCGACACCTCGACCGCACGGAGCCCGTCGTGTCCGTCGGCAAGTCGTCGCCCGGTGTCGCCGCCGAGCATCGCGACGAAGTCGACGAGCTCCTCGCGGAACGCCAGCTCGGTGGTCGTCGTCCAGCCGCGCAGCTTCTCGCGGACCATCACCTCCGGATACCGCTTGCGCACAACACGCCGCGGCCCGCCAGGGCGTTCGTGGGTGATCAGCAGGTTGCGCATCGGGCCGTAGCTCGCCTGGATCATGCCCAGGGTGCCGTATACCTCCATACCGATCCGGTAACCTTGCCACTCGATCCATGTGGCGTGGTAGCTCGCGGTGACCCCGGCCGGACTGCGCAAGGTCGCGATGGCGTCCTCCTCCGAGCCGGGCACTTGCCAGGTCCGGTCGGAGACCCCGCCATAGACCTCGGTGATGTCGCCAAGGACATGCCTGCCGAGGTCGCTCAGGTGGATGCCGATGTCCATCGTCGCCCCGCCGCCCGACTCGGGCGCCCGGTATTGCCACTCGGCGCGGAAGTTCGCAAGGCCGTCGTGGCCGGCGAGGAGACGGACATGCTCGACCTCGCCGATCACGCCGGCACTGATCGTGTCGCGCAGGAAGCGGAACGAGGGGAAGTAGCGAAGGTTGAATCCGACGGCGAGGACCCGATCCGAGGCCACGGCGGCCTCGGTCATTCGGCGGCATCCCGCGGCGGTGTTCGCGAGCGGCTTCTCGCAGAGCACATGCAGCCCGGCCTCGAGGGCGCGGACGGCCGCTTCCTCGTGAAACTGGACCGGCGAGCACACCACCACCGCGTCCATTGGCTGCTCGAAGAAGCGGTCGAGGTCTGCGAGCGCGGGCACGCCGGCGCCGGCCGCAGCAGCCGCCGCACTCGGCACCACGTCACAGACCGCGGCCAGGTCGGTCGCCGCCGAGTCCCGGATGGTCCGGGCCCGCAACTGGCCGATCACTCCGGCCCCGATCACACCGATCCTCAGCGCCATCGCATCTCACCCCTCGTTTGTATAGTTTGACCCCGCCCTGAAGGGCAGAATCCATGCCGAGACGAGGCGACCGGTAACGGGCCGCGTCCGGATGGTCAGGAGTTGAGTACCCACCCGTAGGTACCCTCACCAAGCAGCGCGTGCGCGTCCGACCCTCGCGAAGCAGCCGACTGGCTGTCAGGCGAGGGCCCCGGTGGCCGCCATGTGTCAACATCTCGTACACCGACCTCGATCAAGAGGCCGGTGTAAGGCTTTTAATATTCTCATAAGTCAATGGAACACAACAACTTGACATATTCGCATGACTCCGGCTTCAGGTTGGCATCGAGTTTGCCGATTCTAAACAGCGTATCGGTCTGCAGGACCGACCAGTTTGATCGAACGCTGCCCAGAGCACACCCGGGGCGACCCGGGGCCGCAGAGCCAGGGAGCTCCCAGCCGAGCCCGCCCAGCCGCCAGCGAGACCAGCCCCCCGAGATCGGGGGATCCTGTGTCCGGTGGCGTGCCGAGCCGCCGGACCTCCGCCACGAGGGAGCCGGCTGCCCGATGACCTACACCTTCAAGATCGCCCGTCGCCTCGCGAGCAACCATCCACGCTGGCTGGTGCTCGCGTTGTCCCTTTCCCTGCTCGGGTGCGCCTCGGCTTCCAACCTCGTCCTCACCGATGCGCCCGGTGCCCTGACCCTCACGATCGACGGACTGGCCAGTGGAGCCCAGCCGCAGATCGAGCTCACCGGGCCCGACGGCTACCAGAAGACGGTCACCTACTCCGGCACGATCAGTGGGCTGCCGTACGGCACCTACCAGGTGCAGGCCCACCCGACCACCGCCCAGTCGACCACCTGGACTCCCAGTGTGGAGCACCAGACGGTGACGCTCACGGCTGGCACGCCGACCGCGTCCGCGCTGGTGCACTACACCCTGAGCACCGGGGCGCTCGACCTGCGGATCGAGGGACTGCCGACGTCGACGGCGGCGGCGGCGCACCTCACCGGACCCGCCGGATTCGCGCTCGACGTGGCGAGTTCCGCCACCCTCCGGGGGCTGGCCCCGGGCAGCTACACCATCACCGCCGGCCAGCGGATCATCGGGTCGGCCACCTACCTGCCGGTTGCGCCAACGGTCACGGTGAACGTCGTCGCCTCGCTCACCCCCGCGGTCGCCTCGATCACGTTCTCCCACGCGACCGCCTCGCTCCAGGTGTCGGTGACCGGCCTCCCGGTCGGGGCCCAGGGACAGTTCGTGCTGTCCGGCCCAGGCAACTACAACGCGGCACTCACCGGGGCGATGCAACTCGAGGCGCTCGATCCGGGGAACTACATCGCGACCGCGTTGCCGGTCGTGTGGCAGGGCCACACCTGGTCGCCCGTCACCGAGACGACGCCGATCACGGTCGACACCGGGACGACACACCTCGACATCGACTACCAGCTCTCGACCGGTGCACTGGCGATGGAGGTCGAGGGACTCCCGACCGGCGCCACCGGCCAGTTCACCGTCAGCGGCCCCTCCGGATTCAGCGAGACGGCTGAGGCCGACCGGGAATGGGTCGGGCTCTGGCCGGGCACCTACACCACCACCGCCACTGCGGTGATCCGCAACGGGCGACGCTACACCCCGACCCGTGGCAGCCAGAACTTCCACATCACCCCGGGCCTCAACCCAGTGCGCGGCCGGGTCACCTACTCCCAGGCCAACGGATCGATCGCGGTCACGGTCTCCGGTGTGCAATCGGGCACGCCTTGCCAAGTGATCGTGATCGGCCCCAATTCGATCGACACCCTCGAGTCCGGTGGAACCCTCGGTGGGCTGGCGGACGGCAGCTACACGATCGTCGCCAATCCAGTCGGGACCGGGTCGGTCACCTTGGCGCCGGTGCCAGTCTCGCAGGTTGTCACCGTCGCGGGCCAGGGGATCACCCCCGCCGTGGTCAACTACGTTGCCACCACCGGTTCGATGCAGGTGACGGTGGCCGGCCTTCCACTCGGCGCGCCTGCGGCCGTGACCGTGACCGGACCGGGCGGCTACAGCAATCAGGTGTCCGGCACCACGTTGCTCTCGGGTCTTGCACCCGGGAACTATTCGGTGACCGCGGCAACGGTCACCAGCAACGGGACCAGCTACACCGCCTCGCCAGCCAGCCAGGCACCCAGCGTGACCACCGGTGCAACGGCCAATGTCGGCGTCAGCTACACCGCTGCCACCACCACGCCCACCACCGGCAGCCTCGCCGTGTCAGTGAGCGGCCTCCCGTCGGGTACCGCCGCAGCCGTGTCAGTGAGCGGCCCCGGCGGCTACAGCCACGCGGTGACGAGCTCGACCACCCTCACCGGCCTCGCGCCGGGGAGCTACACGGTGGCCGCAGCCGGCGTGACCAGTGGCGGCACCAGCTACACCGGGAGCCCCGCCTCGCAGACCGCGAGCGTGACTGCCGGTGCCTCCGCAAATGCCGCGGTGAGCTATGCTGGCGATACCTCCGCACCGGGAACCGCCACCCTCGGTCTCTCGGTCACCGGCCTGCCATCGGGCGCCACGGCGGCGATCATGGTCAACTGGGTGGCCGGGGGCTACAGTCAGGCCGTCACGGGTGACATGACACTGACCGACCTCGGCGTGCCCGGCACCTACCAGATCACGGCGAGCGACGTCACCATCGGCGGGCAGACCTACCACCCCAACCCGGCGTCTGGGAACGTCTACCTCACGGCGGGAATGGCGAGCACCCAGACGATCGACTACCAGGCCACCGGCACCTCCACGGGGAGTCTCGCCGTGACGGTCGGTGGGCTCCCGGGCGGCACCGCGGGTGCGGTGACCGTGACCGGCCCCAGTGGATACAGTCATGCCGTCACCGCGACGACGACTCTCAGCAGCCTGGCACCGGGGAGCTACACCATCACCGCGGCGGCCGTGAGCGTCAGTGGCACGAGCTGGACGGCAACGCCGGCGTCTCAGACCGCCAGCGTGACGGCGGGGGGCACCACCAATCGCACGGTGACCTACGCCACGACGGCGCCGAGCACCGGCTCACTCACCGTGACGGCGTCAGGCCTCCCCGGGGGGACCAACGCCGCGATCACGGTGACCGGCCCCGGCGGATACAGCCATGCCGTCACCGCGACGACGACACTCACGAGCCTGACGCCGGGGAGCTACACCATCGCCGCGGCGGCCGTGAGCGTCAGTGGCACGAGCTGGACGGCAACGCCGGCGTCTCAGACCGCCAGCGTGACGGCGGGGGGCACCACCAATCGCGCGGTGACCTACGCCACGACCGCGCCGAGCACCGGCAACCTCTCGGTGGCGATCACCGGCCTCCCGGGGTCGACCGCGGGTGCGGTGACGGTGTCCGGGCCGGGGGGATTCAACCAGGCCCTCGGCTCGTCGGCGACGCTCTCCAATCTCGCCGTCGGCACCTACACGATCGCGGCCGGCAGCGTGTCGGCGGGTGGCACCAGCTACGTGCCGAGCCCGTCGTCCCAGACCGCAAGCGTCACGGCGGGGGGGAGCCTCTCCCGGTCGGTCGACTATGCCGCGGTGACCAGCGGCGGCACGGCGACGGTCACCGTCGACGAGTCGACCCGCTACCAGGTCATGACCGGTTGGGAAGCGACCGCCCAGGCTGGCCAGGGTGCGTCGGGCTTCAACGGCTGGAAGAACAACCTGTTCGACCAGGCGGTCAACGACCTCGGGATCACCCGGTTGCGCGTCGCGGTCGTCGAGAACGCCGAATCGACCAACGACAACAACGACCCCAACACGATCAACATGGCGGGGTTCAACTGGTCGGCCCTCGACCTGATCATGAACCAGGTCGTGATGCCCATGAAGCAGCGGGTGGAGGCGCGCGGCGAGCACCTCTACGTCAACCTCAACTACACTGCGTTCCGGACCTCGGCCGGCCACCTGCATTCGAACCCGGCGGAGTACGCCGAATTCATCCTGGCGGCGTTCCTGCACCTCCAGTCCAGCTTCGGGGTCGTGCCGGATGGCGTCGAGGTCATCCTCGAGCCCGACAATGGCACCTTCTTCGGGAGTGGCAGCGGCACGCTGATCGGGCAGGCGATCGTCGCGGCAGGGGCGCGCCTTGCCGCCAACGGCTTCCACCCCGACTTCATCGCCCCGTCGGTGATGGCGATGAGCCGGGCTCCCGGGTGGATCGACAACATGCTTGCCGTGCCCGGGGCCGCCAACTACGTCACCGAGCTCTCGTACCACCGCTACAGCGGCGTCTCCGATGCGAACCTGGCCGCGATCTGGTCGCGGGCCGCGGCGCACGGCATGCAGACCTCGATGCTGGAGCACATCGCCAGCGGCGTCGAGGACCTCTACAAGGACCTCACCATCGCCCACAACTCGTCGTGGCAGCAGTACACGCTGGCCTACCCGACGAGCGACAACGGGGCGCAGTACTACTACATCAGCGGCAGCAGCGTGATCATGGGGAGCCGGACCAAGCAGCTCTGGCAGTACTTCCACTATGTTCGTCCCGGGGCGCAGCGGGTCGGGGCCACGTCGCAGAGCGGCAGTGTCCGGCCGGTGGCCTTCACCAACCCGGGCGGCGGGATGGCGGTGGTGCTCCATGTCGATGCCGCCGGCAGCTACACCGTGGCCGGGCTCCGCCCCGGCAGCTATGAAGTCACCTTCACCAACGGCTCCGGCACCAGGACCACGCTCCCCAGCGTGACCGCCACCGCCGGCGGCCAGGTGACCGTGGCCCCGAGCCAGACCGGAATCCTCACTCTCTCGCGGATCTGACGATGACCTCCGCTCGACGGACCCTCGCCTGGCTCGCCCCCGTCGCGATCGCATTCGTGGCGGGATGCACCCAGCCGCGCACCGAGGACACGCCGCTGGCCGGAACGCTCAGCGACAATCCACTGCCGACCGACTCGGTCTATGGCACGCCGCCCGACCCGATCCCGACGGTGCCGCCACCGCCGGCGTCGGCGTCCCCCACGGGACGTGAGCCGCGGCTGATCTGGACCTCGGCACGCCAGGCGACCTGGAACCGGATGGTGCAGGAGAACCACCCGCGCTGGCAGGAGATCCAGGGAAAGTGCAATCGGGCGCGCGCCGGTTCGCCCGATTACGGCGATCGCGGCCTCTGGTGCGCCCTGGTCTATCAGATGTCGGGTGATGTGTCGGCCGCGCGGGTCGCATGGCAGATCATTGCTCCGTCAATGATCAATCCACCAGCCAACGCGAACGAGATTCGGGAAAACTTCATCGAGAACGCGATCCTCTTCGACTGGCTCTACCCGGCGCTCACGCAGTCCGAACAGACTCAGGCGATCTCCGGCCTCAACAGCTGGGGCAACTACGCCCTGGCAATCGGGACCAGCCAATATACCGGCGGGATGCGCACGAGCGACAGCGACGCGATGGTCGGCTACTACTTCGGACTCGCCGCGGCTGATATCGCCACAGGTGGGATGCCTGGGCACGTTGACTGGCTCGCGAGCACCCAGACCGGCGGACCTGGCATTCTGCCAGTGGGCGGCCTGCGCGCCACGGCACCGGATCGGAGCACGGCGCGAAACACGATCAGCGAGTTCCTTACCAACCGCGCCCGCGGTGGCCAATGGATCGAGAGCAGCGACTATGACCCGGGCACCGTCGCGCTGCTGATCATGGGCACGGAGGCGGTTCAGGATCGCTGACGCGGCGCAGGACCGATTTTGCCGATGTCCACGCCTTCGCGCGCCAAGCGATCGACTTCAACATTCATATGATGACCGAAGACCTTCAGTCTGCGGTGCAATGGGGCGACGTGCAGCATCCGCGCGAGTATCTGGGTCGCCTCTACAAAACCGTCACGATGCTGGGCATGCTGGCTGGGGCGGCCGAGGGTACGGTCGAGTCCGGCCGGGCCATGGGACTCATCGATGCCCTCGCCCAGCGTTACGGATGGCAAGGCTACAACAGCATCGAGCCGAACGCCCGCTTCTACCTGCTCTACGATCCCTATGCTGCGCGCGCCGCGTGGCAAGCGAGCCCCGGCTTCGTGGCCGATGGTCGCGGCCACCTCCTCGCGCGTACCGTCTCGACACTCTTCTCGGCGATGATGGTCCCGCCGACCGGGGTCGACCACAGCGGGGCCTACCTGAGCGATCTCCAGCTCTACCGCAACGGCGAATGGGTGATCACCCACCCCCTTGGCTACGCCGGGCCCGCCTATCAGGGCGAGTCGGTCAACGGCCTCCTGATCGCCGGGTTGAGCGGCATGGATCAGCGCCGCGGTTCGACCGTGCCGAGAGTGGCACCGGTTGGTGGGCCATCACCGGGTCGACTGGTGGGGGGCTCTACGCCGCCGGGTACTACCAGCCACCACCAGCATTCCTCAATCAGTGGCAGCGCACGGTTGTCTACCTGCAGCGAAACGGGATTGACCATGTAATCACTGTCGACCGGGTTGACATGCAGGATCCCCGGACCATGCCGAGCTTCGATCGCTACCGCAGCGCCGATCAGTCCAGGATCCAGTCAGCACTCGGCCTACTCGAATGGGTGGTCCACGCCCCCGTGACGCCACAGGCCTCGGGCAACCGCTGGAGCTGGCTGACCGCCAACGGGCAACCCGTTGTCGTGACAGCGCTCGGCGCCACGCCGGCGGCCCATGTGCTCGACGAGCGGACCCTGTGGGGCGGATCGACAAACTATTCCGCCAATGAGCTCCACTACCAACTGCGCCTCGTCCCACCGTTCACCGGCGGCTCGACGGTGCTGCGAAATGTGGTCACCGTCGGCGAGACCAACCCGACGATCTCGGTCTCCGGCGACACCATCACCATCGACGGCGTGCAAGTGACCGTCACGGCAACCGGGGTACAGGTCAACGGCTGACCTGGGCGGGACCCGGCAGCGATGCACCCGCGACCAGCCGGCCGCGGGTGTGTCGTTTCCGGGAGGTGGACCAGCTACACCGGCAGCGCGCGCCGCACCGCCCTGAGCCCCTTCCGGAGCCTCAGGTACCAGTCGGCCCGGCCCGCCAGATAGGCCTCCCAGCGCCCGGGATCCCGGAAATAGTGCATCTCGACCCGTGGCAGGTCGTAGCGATCATCCGAGGCTCCCGCCCGGTCGAGCCGGGTTCCCAGCGCCAGGCGATAGTGCCGCGCCATCGCCGCACGCACCGCCGGATTCGTGGCTCCATACGGTGGCGCGAAGCTCGCCGGAGACTCGCCGAGTTCCTCCGCGATCCGCTCCCCCGCCCCGCGCACCTCGGCCTCGAGCGTGCCGGCATCGAGGGTGGTGAGATCGGGATGGGTCAGTGAGTGGCCCCCGAAGCGGAAGCCGTCGGCAGCCAGCCCCCGGACGTGGTCCCACGACATGAGTTGGCGAGGCGAACCACTGTGCGGCGCCGCCCAGTCCTCGTGTCCCCCGACCCTGGCGGTCGGCAGGTACACCGTGGCCGGGAGGCCCTGCTCGCGCAGCACTGGGGCCGCCTGTTCGGCGAAGTCGAGGAAGCCATCGTCGAAGGTGATCGCCACCGCGTCGCGCGGCAGGCCGGGGCCGCCATCGAGGGCCGCGGCCAGGGCATCGACCGTCACCACCGGGCACCCCGAGGCGGCCAGCACCGACATCTGGTCACGAAACGTGGCCGGACCGATGCTGGTCGGCCCGGCCGCGTCGGCGATCGAGTGGTACATCAGGATGTTCACGCCGGGGCAACCCCGCGAGCGCTACTTGGTGAGGCCGAAATCGGCGATGTGCACGTCAAGGTTGTGGTTGAGCCGCATCCCCACCAGTCCGTCGGTCATCGCGCCATCGAGCTCGCTCTTGTTGAGCACCTTCACATCCGAGCCATTGACCATGAAGTGCACCATGTCGCCCTGCACCTTGATGGCCAGCGTATTGGTGGCGGCGCCACTGGTGGGGTCATCGGAATGAATCGCGCTCGCCTTGGTGAAGGGCACCAGGCTGGTGGGCCTGGCGTCGCTGCTGCGATGGCTGATCAGGAAGTCTCCGGTGTTCGGACGGATCACCATGTACACGTAGTTCTGCTCCGCCGATTGCAACCCGTGCCCGCCGATGAAGAGGCCATAGCTCTCGTGCTGCATGCTCTTGGCCTGACTGAACGTGGCACTCACCGTGAAATCGCCGCGCGCCATGTCGGCCGTCCGGTAGTAGATGCCGGCCGGGCCCGAGGTGTGGTGCAGTCCCTTCCCCATCGTCCGGAAGTTGACGTCAGCCACCGTCGGTTCCGGACCGCGGCGGGCCGGATCGAAGCGGACCATCCAGCCAGCAGGCAGGCCGTCGCCGGCGACCTTGGTGGTCGGATCACGGTCCTGGGCAGCGAGCGGCATCGCGGCCGCGACTGCCAGCGTAACTCCAAGAAAGGCAGATAGATAGCGCATGGGGACAGCTCCGGTCGGGGATGACGTGACCCCGAAGTATAGGAGGTTGGGGGTTCCACAGCGATGGTCGTGCCGAGCCGCGACCTCGGTCGCGGAACGGGGCGACACTCCATCCTCTCTCCTCCGTCACTTCTCGTGCCCGAGCAATCGCAGCGCGTTGGCGATGACCACCAGGGTGCTCCCCTCGTGACCGATCACCGCCGGACCGATGGTGAGGATTCCCGACGCCGCCAACAACAACAGCACCGCCATCATCCCCCCGGCGATGGCGAGATTCTGCCAGAGCAGCGATCGAGCCCGACGGGCGAGTCCGATCGCGAACGGCAGCCGCACGAGGTCGTCGCCCATCAACGCCACGTCGGCGGTCTCGAGCGCCGCGGCGGTGCCCGCGCCGCCCATCGCGATGCCGACCGTCGCCGCGGCAAGCGCCGGGGCATCGTTCACCCCATCTCCGACCATCGCCACGTCGCCGTGCGTGGCGAGCAGTTCGCGAATGGCGGTCACCTTGTCCTCGGGGAGGAGGTCGGCGCGGACCAGGTCCACCCCCACCTCGCGTCCGACCGCATCGCCCACCCCGCGGTGATCACCGGTGAGCATCACCATCGGTCCCAGCCCCATGGCACGGAGCTCCGCGAGCGCCTGGGGCACCGACTCGCGCGGCGGATCGGCCAACCCGATCACGCCGAGCCACCGGTCGCCATGGCGCACCGCCATCACGCTCCGGCCCCGGTTGCCGAGGGTCTCGAGCGCCACCTCGATCTCGGTTGGCATTGCAGCATCGGTCCCCTGCCAGAGGCGCCGCGAACCGATGAACACTGCCTCCCCGGCCACCTCGGAACGCACCCCACGGGCTGTGATGGCCACCAGGTCGCCCGCCGGGGGAAGGTCGAGAAGTTCATGGCCGGCACGGCGGACCACCGCCTGCGCGAGGGGATGTTGTGAACGACCCTCGACCGCCGCGGCGATTGTCAGGAGTTCCCGCTCGCTCACGCCGGTGGCCGGCACCAGATCGGTGACCTCGGGGTGCCCAAGCGTGAGGGTGCCGGTCTTGTCGAACGCCACCGCGCGCACCCGGGCGAGCGCCTCGAGATGGGCACCGCCCTTGATCAGCACCCCACGCCGCGCCGCCTGGGCGATCCCGGCCAGCATCACCGCGGGAGGCCCCAGGGCCAGCGCACAGGGCGACGCCGCCACCAGGACCGTCATGCCCCGGTAGAGCGAGCTGCTCCAATCGGTAACCCCGATGAGCGGTGGAATCACGATCAGCAGGAGGTCACTCACGACCACGATCGGGACGAACACCTTTTCGAACCGGGCGGTGAGCCGCTCGCTCGGCGCCTTCGCCTCCCGAGCCTCCTCCACCAGACGAATCACCCGGTCCAGGGTCCGGTCGCCCACCGCCCTGGTCACGATCACCTCGAGCGCCCCCTCGCCATTCACCGTGCCGGCGAAGACGTCCATCCCCGGCACCTTGTCCACCGGCACCGACTCGCCAGTGATCGGCGCCTGATCGACCGCCGAGTTGCCGCTCCGCACCGTGCCGTCCACCGGGATCCGCTCTCCGGGTCGGATCACCACCACGTCGTCGCGACGCACCTGCTCGATCGGCAGCACCATCTCGCGACCATTGCTGAGCACCCGTGCCTGGTCCGGCACCAGCTCCGCCAACGCCCGGATGGCATCGCGGGCGCGATCGAGGGCGTAGCGCTCGAGGGCATTGGCGAGGGCGAAGAGGAAGAGCAGGAACGCCCCTTCGGGCCAGGCACCGACCGACGCCGCGCCGACGGCGGCGATCACCATCAGGAAGTCGATGTCGAGCAGGAGCTTGCCGTGACGCAGCCCGGCGGCGAGATGGGCGACCGGGGCCCGGCCGCAGATGATCCCGACAATCAGGTAGCCGGTGCGGAGAACCGGCACCGGCAGCTGCCCGGCGATCTGGAGCAGCCAGGTGACCAGCAGGATGCATCCGGCGGTGATGGCCCACGCCAGATCCTCGTGGCGCGCCAGGAAGCGCGCCAGCCGCGACGGCGACTGCTCGCCACCAAGGATTCTGTCCAGCCAGTCGCGTGAGGTCATCGGTTGGTGGGGGAACCTACCTCGAAACCGTCGGCCCCGCCGCCGGCGCGCCGCGCGAAAGCAACCGGCGTTGCCGGTGCGGGTCTCGGGTGGGTCCCATCAGCATCGGAGAACGACCGGGACTCCGGCCGATGTCCATCGTCCATCGTCCATCGGCAATCGTCCATCGTCTCTCGCCTACCGTGACTCGGTCCCTGTGCCTCCCTCCTTGCTCTCCCGGAGGACTCCTCGCATCCGGATCGCCAGCCGTTCGATCTCCTGCAGCGAGCGACGCACCGGTTCATCGATGGCATCGGCATCCATGAGGGTGAGCTGCACCTCGGCGAGCAGCGCCGCGAGGGGGTTGGCGATGTCGTGTCGCAATTTCGAGAGTGGGTCGGGAAGTTCCATCGGACGACCTCAGCCTGCAAAGGGCACGGGAACGAACGTCAGCACGAACACCACGAGACACCCCAATCCGACCAGGCGCCCGGCCCGCAACACCGGTCGGCCGGGAACGACGACGGCAGGGTGCGCCCAGCTGCCACGACCGATCACGAAGGTCAGCGCCACCCATAGCCACCAGACCGGAGCGTGGCGTCCGAGCCAGAGCAGCGCCGCGACCACCAGCAGCGACAGTTGCGCCTGGCGGCGGCCCACCAGACCGAAGAGCACGTGACCGCCGTCGAGCTGTGACAGCGGCAGCAGATTGAGCGAGGTGATGAACATCCCCACCCAGCCGGCGAATGCCTGCGGCGAGAGCACCACCGGACCCCGGCCCGGCAGCACCCAGTCGCGCAGGGCACGGGTCAGCAACGAGTCGCCGATCGCCACCGGTCGACCGATCAGCGCGACCAGCGACGAGGCGTGCGCCATCTCGCCCGGGAGTCGTGTCGAGGTAGTGTAGCCCCACCAGAGCACCGCCAGGGCGACCACGAAGCCCGCCAGCGGTCCGGCGGCACCGACATCGAGCAATTGGCGCCGGTCGTAGACCGGGGTCCGGATCCGGATGAACGCCCCGAGGTTGCCGATCGGCGAGAGTTGCGGCGGGACCGGAAGGAAATACGGTGGTGACACGTCGATGGCATAGCGACGGGCGGTCAGGTAGTGGCCCAGTTCGTGGACCAGGAGAATCCCCAGCAGTGGTCCGGCGAACGCCCAGCCAGGCAACAACTGGCGCCACCCCCCTGCCACCACGAACTCGCCGAACTCGATGATGGAGGCGGCCGTGCCACCGACCCCCCGACCCACCGACGGGCTCCAGGCATGCACCAGGATCGCACCGGCAGCCAGCGTGGTCACCACGGTGAGCAGCAGCAGGAGGCCGTGCCAGAGCCAGCGCTCCGGACGGGCCGGGGCGGTACCGGTCACCAGCACCAGCCGGTGATGGCGATCATCGCCCCAGTACCAGGCTCCGGGCCACCCGGCGAGGAACTGGCCCAGCTCGGGCGAGGGGCCACGGTGCTCGGGCCGGAGGTCGCCCTCCAGCACCCGGCGACTCCCGGCCAGCGTCTGGTCGCGCCAGACCGCGAAAAATCGTGCCGGATCGCTCACCGGCGACCTTGACGGACCGGGGCGCGGTTCATATCCTCAACCTCCGATCCCTCCGACCGACCGCCTGTCACGGCGCCGCAGCCCGGTGCCCTTTCCGAACTGACGACTTCGAACCGCTGATCGCCCGTCGCCGTCCCGCCCTGCCGCGTGCCGCGGTTGGCGCGACCGATCGCCGGAGAACCCCGTGGATATCGCCGAACTGAAGCAGAAGACCGTCGCCCAGCTGCACGAGCTGGCGGCGGAGCTGAACATCACCAACTACTCGGGCCTCCGCAAGCAGGACCTGATCTTCCGCATCGAGCAATCCCTGCTCGACAAGGACACCGTCATTCGCGGCGAGGGCGTGCTCGAGATCCTTCCCGAGGGCTACGGGTTCCTGCGCTCGCAGGACTGGAATTACCTCTACGGTCCCGACGACATCTACGTGAGCCCGAGCCAGATCAAGCGCTTCGACCTGCGCACTGGCGACACGGTACAGGGTCAGGTGCGCCCCCCAAAGGAGGGCGAGCGCTACCTCGCCCTGCTCAAGGTGGAGAGCGTCAACTATGAGGAGCCCGATCGCACCAAGACCCGAATCGCGTTCGACAACCTCAAGCCGCGCTACCCGGACGCACGGCTCCGGTTGGAGAACAAGTCCAACGACATCTCGATGCGGGTGGTCGACCTCCTCTCCCCGATCGGCAAGGGTCAGCGGGGCCTGATCGTCGCCCCCCCCAAGGCCGGCAAGACGATCCTGTTGCAGAAGCTGGCCAACGCGATCGCCAGCAATCACCCCGAGTGCTACCTCATCGTGCTGCTCATCGACGAGCGACCCGAGGAGGTGACCGACATGCAGGAGAACGTCAGCGCCGAGGTGATCGCCTCCACCTTCGATGAACCGGCCGACCGACACGTCCAGGTCGCCGACATGGTGATCGAGAAGGCAAAGCGCCTGGTGGAACACGGCCGCGACGTGGTCATCCTCCTCGATTCGATCACCCGGCTTGCGCGGGCCCACAACGTGGTGGTGCCGCACTCGGGCAAGATCCTCTCCGGCGGCGTCGACGCCAATGCGCTGCAGAAGCCGAAGCGGTTCTTCGGCGCCGCGCGCAACATCGAGGGCGGTGGGTCGCTCACGATCATCGCCACCGCCCTGATCGAGACCGGATCGCGCATGGACGAGGTGATCTTCGAGGAATTCAAGGGCACCGGCAACATGGAACTGGTCCTCGACCGCCGGATCGCCGACCGCCGGGTCTATCCGGCCATCGACATCAACAAGTCGGGCACCCGCAAGGAGGAGCTCCTCCTCGACAAGGACGAGCTCAACAAGGTCTACCTCCTGCGCAACTTCCTGGCCGACATGCCGACAGTCGAGGCGATGGAATTCCTCCTCGAGCGGATGAAGCGCACCAAGACCAACAAGGAATTCTTCGCGACCATGGCGCAATGAGGGTGCCCGCCTTGCGAGAGGGGTCCTGAGGGCAGCCGCGCCGCTCGCGGCGCGGACTTGCCAGGCTGCCATGGAATCCGGATCGATCCCTCGCACGGGCCGCGTCCTCGGTGTCGACTGGGGCCGCAACCGGATCGGCATCGCGATCACCGATGAGACCCAGCTCCTCGCCTCACCGCTCGCGGTGCTGCGGCGCCGCACCGGCAAGCGGCTGCCGCTCGGGGCGTTCCTCACCCTGGTCGAGCGGGAGCACCCCGTCGGCCTCGTCGTCGGGCTGCCCATCGACATCGAGGGGCATCTCGGCGAGACCGCCATCGCCGCCCGCGAAATGGGCGACCTGTTCGCCACCCGGAGTGGCCTGCCGCTCGACTGGTTCGACGAATCGTTCACCACCACCGAAGCAGAGC
The DNA here is from genome assembly GCA_963847895.1 of uncultured Gemmatimonadales bacterium. Lineage (GTDB taxonomy): Bacteria > Gemmatimonadota > Gemmatimonadetes > Gemmatimonadales > GWC2-71-9 > Palsa-1233. The sequence goes on along the minus strand of CAWKBO010000003.1, from coordinate 649,362 downwards.
ACCGCCTGACCGAGCGGGGTGTCGCGCCGCGAGTTCGCCGATTCGACCTGGATGCGATGGCGGCGGCGGTGCTCCTCGAACGATGGATCGCCAGTCGACGGGGCGAGTGATGAACCGATTCCGGTTGGGTCGATGGGTCGGCGCCCTCGTCGGCGTCGCCCTGCTTGCGGCGTGTGGCACGGTGCCCGACGGTCCCGTGATCCGTGTCGGTGTGCCCCCGGGGAGTTCGGTGGCCACGGTCGCCGAGTCGCTCACCACCCGGGGCGTGATCGCCAACCCGCGATGGTTCCGGCTCCTCGCCCGCCTGAAGGGCACCCACCGCCGGATCCAGCCAGGGATCTACGAGTTCCGTCCGGGGGCCGGCAACGCGGCGATCCTCGCCCAGCTGGCAGCCGGCAGATCGGTGCGCCTCACGGTGACCCTTCCCGAGGGCGGCACCCTGTGGGATCTCGCCCGCAATGTCGAGCGGCAGCTGGGGATCCCTCGAGACTCGACCTGGGCCGCGGCCCGTGACAGTGTCCTCCGGGGGGAGTTCGACATTCCCGGCCCGACCGTCGAGGGCTGGCTCCGCCCGGAGACCTTCGACTTCGGGGGGTATGACTCGGCCCGCGATGTGATCCGCCGCTTCCTGGCCGAGCGCCAGTCGCACTGGCCCGACGACTGGCGCCAGCGCGCCGACGCCGCCGACCTCGATCGCAGCGAGGTGCTCTCACTGGCGTCGATCGTCGAGGCCGAGGCCCTCCTGCCCGCAGAGATGCCGCACATCGCCGCCGTCTATCGCAACCGCCTGCGACTCGGGATGCCCCTGCAGGCCGACCCCACGATCCAGTATGCTTTCCTGCTCGACAGCGGACAGCGCAAACCAAGACTCTTCAATCGCGACTACGCCTACCAGTCGCCGTACAACACCTATCTGCATCCAGGGCTGCCCCCGACCCCGATCGGCAATCCCAGCGACGCGGCGATCGAGGCGGTGCTCTCCCCCGCCGACGTGAAGGACCTCTACTTCGTTGCCCGCGGTGATGGTGGCCACGTCTTCGCGCGGACCTACGCCGAGCACCTGAGGAACATCAGGAGGGTGAGGCGGTAGACGAAAAACGATAGACGATAGACGATAGACGATAGACGATTTCCAAGGCCGGGTTCGCATCGAACGAGGCGATTCCCCGCGGCGGTCAGCGCCCGCAAGCGTCTATCGTCTATCGTCTATCGTCTATCGTCTATCGTCCAGCGCCGGAGGTATCCCCGCGCCGCCTGCTCCGGATCGTCGGTCCGCAGGATCCCACTCGCCACCGCCACCCCGGCGAATCCCGCTGCGCGCAGCGGCGCCACGTCGTCCGGCACCACGCCGCCGATCGCCACGCACGGCCGTCCTCCGGCCCGGGCGAGCAACCGCCTCGCCCCGTCGAGTCCGAGTGCCGATCCGGCATCGGGCTTCGTGGTGCTGCCGTGCAGCGGCCCGATGCCCCAGTAGTCGGCATCGGCAGCTCGGCTCGCCTCGAGCGCATTGCCGACCGATGCGCCGACCACGAAACCGGCAGGGAGAATCCGGCGTGCCAGCGTCGGCGGAAGGTCATCCGAACCGAGGTGGACGCCGCACGCCCCGGCCAGCAGGGCGATGTCGACCCGATCGTTCACGAACAGTGGCACGGGCAATTCGGCCACCAGGCGACGGGCCAGGTCGAGCAGGACGTGGTCCTCGACCGACTTGAGGCGGAGCTGGACAGCGGTCACCCCGCCCCGGACGGCGTCGAGGCAGGTGGCCACCGGATCGCGGCCAGCCAGCAGCTCGTCATCGGTGACCAGGAGGAGCCGGAGTGCCGCCGCTAGATTCTCGATCATGATCGACGCAATCAGCCCCCCTCGCGCGCCAGGCGCCAGTGGATGAATGACACGGCGGTGGTGACCTCTCGGGGCGCGAAGCGGTGGCGTGACGGACACCCATGGATCTATCGCAGCGACGTGAGCAGCGGCCCGGCCCGCCCGGGGATCGTGGTGGTGGAGAGCGACAAGGGTCGCTTTCTCGGCCGCGCCCTCTGGTCGCCGGCCTCCGAGATCCGGCTGCGATTGCTGGAGCCGGACGACCGCGCCATCGACGCGTCCTGGTGGCAGGAGCGGCTGGCCACAGCCCACCGACGCCGGATCGGCATCGACGCCAATGCCTGGCGCGCCGTCCATGCCGAGGCCGACGGCCTCCCTGCCCTCGTGGTCGATCGGTATGACCGTTGGCTGGTGGTGCAACTGCTCTCGGCCGCCCTCGAGCAACACCGTGCCACCATCGTGACGGCGCTCGAGGAGTGCTACGAGCCGGCGGGCATCCTCTTCCGACATGACGTGCCGTCACGCCGCCTGGAAGGGCTCGACCAGGCAGTCGAACTCGCCGCCGGGACCGTGCCCGAACAGATCGAGGTTCGGGAGGGATCGGTCCGGTGGCTCGCCGCGCCCTGGACCGGACAGAAGACGGGGGCATTCCTCGACCAGCGGGAGCACCGCCTGCTGGCCGGCGCACTCGTCCCCGAGGGTGGCACGGCACTCGATTGCTTCAGCTACCACGGATCGTTTGCGCTGCACCTGGCTGGTCGGGCGGCAGCGGTTGTCGCACTCGATGTGAGCCAGGGCGCGCTCGACCGGGGGCTTGAGCACGCGACCATGAATGGCTTCGCCAACATCGAGTTCGTCAGGGGCGATGCCTTCGAACAGTTACCCGCCTGGGCGGCGGAGGGCCGGCGGTTCGACCTCGTCGTGGTCGACCCACCGGCCTTCGCCAAGGGGAAGTCCCACCTCCCGGCGGCGTTGCGTGGCTACCACGAGCTCAACCGGCGGGCGATGGACCTGGTTGCCACCGGGGGGCGTCTGCTCACCGCCAGCTGCTCGTTCCATCTGCGCCTCCCCGCCTTCCTCGAGATGGTTGCCGGGGCGGCGGCCCGGTCCGGGCGGCGCTTCACCCTCGAGCGGGTCCTCGGGCAACCGCAGGACCATCCGGAGGTCGTCACCATCCCGGAAACCGGCTATCTGAAGGGGGTCATCCTCCGCGCGGATTGACGCGCCGCGGCCGGTTCACGACTTTCGAGTCATGCTCTCAACGCAGCAGCTGCTCGCAGCCGCCCCCCGGCGGCGGTCCCTCCGTTCCCTGCGGCAGCAGTACGACCTGTACATCATGGACCGGATCGAGCACCACAAGAACTCGCTCTCTCGAGACGAGTTGCTGCGGCTCGCCGATGCCGCGATGGTCGAGTTGCGCGATGACGACCAGCAGTTCCTGCTTACCGAGGTGCTTGCCCAGACCGCCGTGGACGAGCTGATCAAGCGCCGCCTCGGCATCCGCTCCTTCGAGGTCTGGCGCAAGCAGTACCCCAAGCTGCGTGCCACCCAGCGCGACCCGATCCATTGGAGCATCGACCCGACCCACCTGGTCGCCGGCCTGGCCCCGAGGATCGAACCCGAGGATCCGGTGCTGGTGGTGGGCGCCGGTGCCGAGAACTGCGCCTATCTCCTCGCCGCCCACGACGCCGACGTCACCTATCTCGACCGCGACTTCGGTTCCATCGAGCGCGCCGAGCATCGAGTGGCGTCCGAGGCGCTGTCGTCGACGTTCGACGCCTTCTGCGTCCAGTTCGGTGCCTGGCTGCCGTGCCTGCCGGCCGATTTCGTCCTGGTGGTGATCGATGCCGGAACCCTCGCCGTCCTCACTGCCGGGGAGCGCCGCGAACTGCTCGGTGCACTGCAGTCGCTGACCGTGCCGGGCGGACTGCATGCCCTGGTTCCCGACTCGGCCACCGGGACCGGCCCAGAGGGATTCGCCGGGCACTACGCGGCCTGGCAGCGGGAGCCACTCCCGCCGGTCGGACGCCGCGCCCGCACCGCGCCGTCTCGGGGCGCCCTCTTCGCGCGCGCCAATGAGCAGGCCGCTGAACGGCCTGTCGCGCGCGACGCGATGGCCTGACTCAACCGCTCCCGGGAGACCATCACAAAGACACGCGGGGCCGGCCAATGGCCGGCCCCGCGCGATCTGGCACCTTCAGGCTGCCTACGGCATCGCTGCCGCGGCGGCCGCCGGAGCGGCGGCCTTCTTGGCCCGGCGACGGCGCTTCTTGGCGGGCTTCTTCGCCGCAGCCTTCTTGCCGCGCTTGGCGGTCTTCCGCTTGGCAGTCTTCCGCTTGGCGGTCTTCCGCTTGGCGGTCTTCCGCTTGGCGGTCTTCCGCTTGGCGGTCTTCCGCTTGGCGGTCTTCCGCTTGGCGGTCTTCCGCTTGGCGGTCTTCCGCTTGGCGGTCTTCCGCTTGGCGGTCTTCCGCTTGGCAGTCTTCCGCTTGGCAGTCTTCCGCTTGGCGGTCTTCCGCTTGGCGGTCTTCCGCTTGGCGGTCTTCCGCTTGGCGGTCTTCCGCTTCGCGGTCTTCCGCTTGGCGGTCTTGCGCTTCGCCGCCTTGCGGGCGGGGCGCTTGGTGCCGCGCTTCGCGGTCTTCCGCTTCGCAGCCTTCCTGGTTGCCATGGAGCCTCCCTGAGGAGTGAGTTGTACAGCGAGCATCCGTCGTACGCGCGGTGCTCGCGACGACGCCCCGTGCCGGGCACGGAGTAGCGTCGGCATATACAAGATCGAAATTTTTGCCGTGGGCGCAATACCCCGGCGCCACCGAACTTCCGTCCCGGCATCGGGTTGTGGCGCTCGTCCACATCCCGGGACGCGCTCAGGCGAGGTGAGAAGCGGAGTTGGAAAGCCCGGTGCTCCCGGTGATATTGTGAGCCATCCTCCACCCGGACCGAAGATGCGTGCCATCGTCAAACCCGCGCCAGGCGTGGGATTGGAGCTGATCGAGTCGCCCGTGCCCACGGTCGGAGCACGCGACGTGCTCATCCGGGTGCACAACGCCGGAGTGTGCGGAACCGACCTGCACATCTGGGAGTGGGACGCCTGGGCGGCGGGTCGACTTCGACCACCGGTGATCGTCGGCCACGAGTTCGCGGGAGAGGTTGTGGAGCTCGGACCGGAGGCCGCCGCCCTCCAGCTCTTCACCCCCGGTGACCTGGTCACCGCCGAAGGACACGTCGTCTGTGGCGACTGCGTGCCCTGCCGGACCGGCAACGGGCACCTCTGTGTCCGCACCAGCATCATCGGGGTCGATCGGGATGGGGCGTTCGCCGACTACATCGCGATGCCTGCCACCAACGTGATGCGACTCGACGGAATCCCGACCGATATCGGGGCGATCATGGACCCGGTGGGCAATGCGGTGCACACCGCACTCGAGGGGGGCGAGCTGGCGGGCACCACGGTGCTGGTGATCGGCTGCGGTCCGATCGGCTGTTTCGCCGTCGGGGTGCTCCGGGCGGCCGGGGCATCGCTGGTGCTGGCTTCCGACTTCAATCCGACCCGGCGCGAGTTGGCGACCCGGATGGGGGCGCATCGGGTGCTCGATCCCGGCAGCGAGGATGTGGTGGCGGTGGTCCGCGAACTCACCGGTGATCTCGGGGTGGATCGGGTCTGCGAGATGAGCGGCCACCCCGCCGGCCACGCCACCGCCTTCGCCGCGGCCCGGCCTGGGGGACGGGTCAACTTGCTGGGCACCCCGAGCCGCACCACCGAGGTCGACTTTGCCCGGGACGTGATCTTCAAGGGGCTCACGCTCTACGGGGTGACCGGCCGGCGGATGTACGAGACCTGGATCCAGATGCGGCGGCTCATCGGTGCCGGCTCCCTCGACCCGCGGCCGGTCATCACCCACCGCTTTCCCCTCGAACGGATCGCTGAGGCGATCGGCGTGATCAAGGACGGCTCGGCTGGCAAGGTGATCCTGGAGGTGAACCGATGACCACGCGCAATTCCCTCGACCGCCGCCTCGACGACCAGCTGGAAGCCTTCCGGCGCGACGGGGTGTACAAGCGGCTCAACTACATCGCTTCCCCCCAGGCCGCGCGAGTCACGATGGAGGGTCGCGGGGAGATCATCGTCCTCTCCTCGAACAACTACCTCGGACTGTCGAACCACCCCGAGGTCGTCGCCGCCGGGAAGCGGGGGCTCGACGAGTTCGGCGCCGGAACCGCCTCGGTGCGCTTCATCTGCGGCACCTTTACCGTCCATCGCGAGCTCGAGTCCGCCTGCGCCCGGCTGGTCGGCACGCCGGCCGCACTCTCCTTCGTGAGCTGCTGGAACGCCAACGAGGCGTTTCCTGCCACGGTCCTGACGGCCGACGACCTGATCCTCTCCGACCAGCTCAACCATGCCTCGATCATCGACGGACTCCGCCTCGCCAAGTCGATCACCAAGTGCCAGACCGGTGTGTTCGGCCACGGCGACCTCGACGACCTCGACCGCAAGCTCGCCGCGGCCAGCGACCGAGCCGTGAAGCTGGTGGTCAGCGACGGGGTGTTCTCGATGGAGGGAACGATCGCCGACCTGCCAGGCCTGGTGGCCACCTGCCGCCGGCACGACGCGCTCCTCTGGCTCGACGACTCGCATGCCACCGGGGTCCTCGGAGCCAATGGGCGGGGGACGGCCGAGCATTTCGGGATGCTGGGAGAGGTGGACATCATCACCTCCACCCTGGGCAAGGCGCTTGGCGGTGCCGCCGGGGGATTCGTGGCCGGGTCGGCTGCGCTCTGCGACTACCTCACGCAACGTGCGCGGCCGGGGCTGTTCAGCAATGCCCTCCCCGCCACCGTCGCCGCCTCGGCCCTCCGGGCCATCGAGGTGCTCGAGTCCGATCCGGCCAGGGTGGCACGGTTGACCGACAATGCCCGATATTTCCGGGAACGGCTCGCCACCCTCGGGTTTCGGCCCCTCCCGGGCGATACTCCTATCGTACCCGTGATCCTGGGGGAGACCGCATCGGCGATCCGCATGAGCGAGCTCCTGCTCGACGCGGGGGTGTTCGTGACCGGGTTCGGCTTCCCGGTGGTTCCCCAGGGCGAGGCGAGGGTCCGTTGCCAGTTGTCGGCCGCCCACACCCGGGAGGATCTGGACGAGGCGTTGGATGCCTTCGCCCGGGTCGGTCGTATCCTGGGGCTGATCTAGGCCCCCGGCCTGTTCCTTGCTGCGAATTGAAGTCGTTTTCCCATTGAGGAGGCCTTTCGATGACGCTCTTCCGGCGGGCCGTCGGCGCGTTCGCCCTCGCGGCCACCATTGCCACGATCCCACGGGTCGCGGCGGCCCAGCGGGGCGATTCGTTCACCTGGAAGCTCGGCGTCCAGGGCGGGTCGATGATCTTCCAGACCCAGACCCAGGACAACACGGTGATCCCCTCGGCGGGGGCCCACTTCCTCATCATGGCCCGCCGCGGCGGCCTGATGGTTGGGGTCGATGAGGGATTCGGCACCGACGAGCGCTCGAACCTGGTCCTCTTCAACGACCTCCGCCGCTATCAGGCGGTGTTGATGGCGTTCCCGGTCTCACTGCCGCTCGAGCCCTACTTCGGCGCCGGCGGCGGGCTGATGCAGGTGGTCTCGCCGCGGATCGACGCGGTGGTCACCGACCCGTTCGAGCGCGCCAGTCTGCAGTCGACGGCCGACGACGCCTCGACAGCGGCGTTCGCCACCCTGCTGGGAGGCGTGCAAGGGCGCTGGGGCCGGGTCACCGTCTTCGGCCAGTATCAGCTCCAGACCGCCTCGGGCAACGGCTATCTCCTCAAGGGTGTGGTCCACACGATTCACGGTGGAATCCGGATCGCACTCGGCAGCTCGCGCGAGGGTGTCCGCGCCGGCGGCTACTGAGCCATCGCTCGCCCGCGGCAGCGTGGAGGACTCCGGGTCGGCCTGACGACCCGGAGTCCTTCCATTCCATGGCATCACCGATGCAGTTCTGCCAGGCACCCAGCCGGCCCGCGAACCGGGCGACACGTTCGCGCCCCCCGATCCGCACAGCTTCAGGAGTCATCAGTTGAGGGCCACGATCAGCGTCGTCATTCCGGCCTACAACGCCGCGGCCTTCGTTGGCGAGGCGATCGACTCGGTATTCAACCAGCAGTTCCAGGCCAGCGAAATCGTCGTCGTCGACGATGGCTCGACCGATGCAACGGCATCCGTCGCCCAGGCCGCGCTCGATCGCGGCCGGGTCCCCTCGAAGGTGATTCGCCAGCGCAATGCTGGCGTGCCGGTGGCACGGAATGCGGGACTGCTGGCCACGACGGGCGAGCTGGTGGCCTTCCTCGATGCCGACGACATCCTGCTCCCCGATCATTTTCACCGGATCGCCGCCGTACTCGCGGCCCACCCCGATGCACCAATGGCGTTCGCCGACATGGTCGAGTTTGACGCTGAGAGCGACCGACCCGGGAGCATCTTCGCGCGCAGCGCCGAGCGGCGGGCGACCATCGCCACCTCGAGCCCCGAATCCCCGAAGATCAGGCTCCTCGGGGCCGGGCTGACAGCCGGCCTGCTCGTCGGGAATTTCATCCCGCCCTCGACAACGGTGATCCGTCGCGAATCGCTCGCTCGTGCCGGGGCGTTCGATCCGGTGTTCTGGATCGGCGAGGACCGCGACCTCTTCCTGCGGTTGAGCCTCCTGGGCCCCTTCGTCGAGATCGACGCGATCACCGGACGGCACCGAATCCATCCGGGGAGCACCATGGCCACCCGCGACGATCGGCGCTGGGCATTCACCAGCCTGCAGATCCTCGCGGCGTTCCGGGCCAGGTTCCCGGCGGAATTCGACGATCCCGCCGTGGTCGACAGCTTCGACAAGGCCCGCCGGAAGTGGCACACGCTCGCCATGGAACTTGCGGCTCGACGGGGCACGGCCGAGTTGCGGACAACCGCCCGGCGTTGTCGCCAGATCGGTGACCCAGGCTCCCCCGGATCCGTCATTGGATCCGGGCACTGGTCGCCGATCTCTTCGGTCGATCAGCGATCCGTTCGCCGGTCAGCTGAGCCGGTTCACCGCCGCGCGCCGCCGCTCGAGCACAAACCGCAACGGCCAATCGATCGCCCGGCTGATGCCGATGCGCGGCGTGACCACCGTCCGCCGCGCATCGGCGTCCCGGGATCGACCGTCGAGCCGAAGCGGTGCCGCGGCGGTGACCCGCATCCCGTCGACCTCACCGGTCACCTCCAGGGCCTGCGTGAGCTTGCCGGGACCATCGGCAAGTCGCCGCTCGGGCACCTTCCCGCGCCGCCGTTGCATCGCCATGACCCCCTCCCGTGGTTCGAGCGCCCGGATCAGCACCGCCGCGCCGAGCCCGGGAGGGCCGCAGGTGAGATTGAGGCACCAGTGGATGCCGTACGAGCGGTAGACGTACCAGCTTCCCGAGGGCGACCAGACCCCCAGGTGCCCGCGGTGCCGGCGTCCCATCCAGGCGTGCGAAGCGGGATCGCCGATCCCCAGGTAGGCCTCGGTCTCGACGATCATTCCCGAAACACTCTCGCCCCCGAGGTCGGAGGCGAGGATGGTGCCGAGCAGCTCGCGCGCCAGCGCGACGGCGTCAGGACTCAGCCTGACGACTTCTTGGTACGCTTCCGTGGTGATCGCTTCTTCCCCTTCTTGGCGGTCGACGCCTCGCTCTTCGTGGCAACCGATCCCGAGGACTTCGCCCCGGAACTCTTGGTCGCTTTCGAGGTGGACTGGTCGCTCTTGGTGCCCTTGGCCTCGGAGCTCTCGGGCTTCGCCGCGGACGCGGCCGCCTTCTTGGTCGACTTGCGGCGAGTGCGCTTCTTCCGGGTCGGCGGTGGCGCGGCCGTCTCCTCACTGTCCTTCGCCGGCGACGGGGAGGTTGCGGACGCGGATCCCTCGTCGGACGACTCGGCGGCTGGCGCGTCGTCCCCGCCGAGCTTGACCACCCCGACCATCGGGACCTCGGCGGTCCGACGAGCGGAGACCGAACCCGAGCGGGAGCGGAGTGAGGAGGTCCGTGTCGCCGTCACCGAGGCGGTACCATCGCCCGACGATCGCGGTCGGCGCCGCCCGCAACTGCAGCGCGAGGTCGGCCTTGTGCGGGGAGACCTCGAAGTGGTCGTTGTCGATCATCCGCACGTCGGCCACCTCGGCGTCGTTGGCCTGGCGCAGCAGCCGACCGAAGTTCTCCGGTTCCAGGAGCGGATCCTCGCGGCCGTGCAGCGCCGCCATCCGGCCCCGCAGCGTCTCGTGCGGAACCGGTGCCGGCAGTTCCCCCAGGGCGCGGGACATCAGGTGAAATGCCTCGGCGAGGGTCAGTTCCTGGTCACCCCGCACCGGCGGGGCAGCCTTCGTGGTGGCCGGGGCTTCCTTCTCCTCGCCGCGGCCGCGACCGCGGCCGCCGCGGCGCCGGCGACGACGGTCGCGATCCTTGTCGCCCTCCGCGTCCGCCTTGGCCTCGGGCTTGGCCTCTGCGACGACCTCGGCCTCGGGCTTGGTCTCCTGCCTGCCGCGGCCCCGGTCACCCCGGGACCGGCCGGCCGCCGGTTCACCGCGGGCGGGACGGGACTCCGACGCCTCGCGGCCACCCTTCGGGCGCTCGCTCGGGGTGGCCCCGCCACCTCGCGCGGCCGCCACCTCGAATTGCCCGTTCTCCAGCTTGCTCACCGCAATCAGGCCACGGTTGCCGGCCTCCTGCACGAACTTGGAGAAGCGATTGAAGCCGGCGTTGCGCTCATCGAAATTGGGGTCGAGCTGCTGCATCACCTGCTTGAGTCGATCGGCTCGCATGACGTCGCGGTTCGCGACCATCTGCTCCACGGCCTCACCCACCAGCTCCCACGGATCGCGCTGGGTGGAGGGAACGTCGGTTTCGCGCGTGAGCCCGGCGAGGTCGCTGTACGAGTAGTACTCGTCGCAGTTCTGGATCAGGATGTCGGAGGCCGACTCCCGGATCCCGACGCCGATCACGTACTTGCCGTACTCCTTCAGCTTGATGACCAGCGACGAGAAGTCACTGTCCCCGGAGAGCAGGATGAAGGTGCCGATCTCGGGCCGGGTGAACACCAGTTCCGCGGCGTCGATCGCGAGCCGGATGTCGGTGGCGTTCTTCTTGTTGGTCCCGAAGGCGGGGGCGAAGATCAGGTCGATCGACGACTCGGACAGCGGGACGATGTACTGCGGGTAGCGGCGCCAGTCGGCGTAGGCCCGCTGGACCGAGACCTTCCCCTTGATGATGTCGCTCTCAAGCAGGTGGCGGAGCTCCTTGGTGAGGTCGGAGCGGATGCCGAGGGTGACGTTGTCGAAATCGATGAGGAGCGCCGCGTTGGGCGCATGCAGCGCCGGCGCGGACGTACTCCGGCTGCCCCGGTGGGCGGGAATGGTAGTCACGACAGTCCTGTGGTCAGGGCCGTCCCCGGTCTCGGCGTCCCCGCCACGGGCCGCGCCACGCGCAGGCTCCGCTCGAGGGCGCCGATGATCGAGACGGCGCGTTCGTCCACGGGCCCCAATGGCCTGCAGACAAGCTCAACAATAGAGGGTACGACCGCTCGATTGGAAGGGCATGCCCGCTGCCGTACCCTCAGTCAGGCTGGGCCGAGCACCGCGGCAATCGGGGAACGGGCCGCCTCGATGGGTGCCGCCTCCATGGCAGTCACGATTCGCTCGGCGGCCCGGCCATCCCAGCCTTCGGGCCGTCCGGTCGCCCTGCTCCCCGTCCCTCGACCGGCGGCGCGGGCCTGGGCGACCGTCGCAATCATCCCGGCTGCCGTCGGTGGCCAGGGCACCATCCGGTTGGTGCCTTCGCTCACCGTGACCGGCCGCTCGGTCGACTCCCGCAGGGTGACACAGGGCACCCCGAGTGCGGTGCTCTCCTCCTGGAGGCCACCACTGTCAGTGATCACGATCGCCGCCCCATCGAGAAGCGCAGTCATCTCCCGATACCCGACCGGGTCGATGATCCGCAGACCCGCCGGCGTGGCGAGCCCATGCCGCTCCATCGCATTCCTGGTCCGAGGATGCCGTGGCCACACCAGCGGCAGGTCGGCGGCGACTCGCCCCAGCCCCTCGAGCAGGTTCCCGAGGCATGACGGGTCATCGACGTTCGATGGCCGATGCAGCGTCACCAGACCGTAGCCGTCACGCTCCAGGCCGAGTCGGGCCCAAGGACGGTCTTCCGAGGCCCGCTGTTGCACCGCGAAGAGGGCGTCCATCATGACGTTGCCCACGCTCACGACCCGGTCGCCGGTGATCCCCTCGCGCTCGAGATGCCCGAATGCCTCCGGGGAGTGCACCAGCAGCAGGTCGGCAAGCTGGTCGGTGAGCACCCGGTTGACCTCTTCCGGCATCGCCCAATCGCCGCTGCGCAATCCCGCCTCGACGTGTACCAGGCGGCTGCCGATCTCGCTGCGTCGTTTCGCGGTGACGAGTGCCGCAGCAAGGGTCGAATTCACATCGCCCACCACCACCACCCAGTCGGGTCGCTCGCTCATCAGCACCGGGTCGAAGCGCTCCATCACCCGCGCGGTCTGCTCGGCCTGGCTGCCGGAGCCGACCTCGAGGTGATGCTCGGGTGCCGACATGCCGAGGTCGGCAAAGAAGGCATCGGACATCGCCGGGTCGTAATGCTGACCGGTGTGGACCAGCAACGCCTGATGCCCGCGTCGGGCAAGTTCCGCCAGGATCGGCCCCACCTTCATGAAGTTCGGCCGGGCACCGGCCACGACGAGCACCTTCACGCTGCCTCGCTTTCGGCCGCCAGCAGCGGCCCAACGGTATCGAGGATCTCGGCGATCCGTCCCTCCCAGGACTCCGAACGCATCCCATCGCTCAGCGCCCGACGCTCCGCGGCGGTCGGCGGCGACGCCACATGGCGCGCCACGGCTTCCACGAACCCCTCGGTCTCGCCCACGACCTCGGTGCCGGCGCGATCGGCAAACGGCAGGATCTCCGGCAACGGCGTGGTCACCACCGGCAACCCGGCCGAGAGATACTCGCGGAGCTTGATCGGGTTGACCGCCACCGTGAGTTCGTTGACCTCGAACGGGATCAGCGCCACATCGAACGCCGCCGCGTAGGCCGGCAACTCGGCGAATGCCTTCCGCCCGAGCAAGTGGATGTTCGGCTCGGCCAGGAGCCGGTCAACCGGGACCCGCGCCGCGCCAATCAGGACGAGGTGAGCCGGGGCAATCCGCCGGGCCACCGCCACCAGCAATTCCTGATCGACCCAGGTGTCGAGCATCCCGATGAAACCGGCAATGGCGCCGCCGGTCGGAAGATCGGCCGGATGGGGCGGCAGTTCGGTCACCGCGGTGCGGAAGTGCTCCCACTGCACGCCGTGCGGCAGGTAGGAGACCCGGTCGGTGAACTGGCGGCAATCGTCCTCGAGCGCCTTGGCGGACGCGAAGACATGGTCGGCCTCCCGACAGAGGATCTCGTGGCAGGCGCGCATCTCGTCGGCATCATAGTCCTCGAATGCCCACCACCGGTCGACGCAGTGATACACCAGCCCCGAATGGCGGAGGCGCGGCAGGTAGCGAGCAACCGTCGGCGTGTACACCCAGAGCACCGGTGGCTCCCGGTGGCCGAGGCCGGCGAGGGTGTTGGTGATGCTGTTGGCATAGAGGCGGGCGTTCAGCGACCGGGCCATCGGCATCGTGGGCAGTGGCACCGAGGGCGGCGACAGCACCGACAAGTGCGGCAGCGGCTGCCGTACCCCGCCGGTCATCCGCTTCAACTTGGCCACCACGCGCCGAAGATCACCGGCGCGGGCCACACTCGGGGCGCGCATCCCGCTGCTCTCCACCCAGAGCACGTCGGTGTGCTCCGAGAGGAGGCGCATCACGTGATGTTTGCTGGTGGGGTCGGTGCCCCAATCGTTGGCGAATGCCACGACCGGACGGAGGGCACGACGACGGTCAGCCAAAGTAGACCTCCTCCTCGCGCACCGGCAGGTCGAGCCGGAAGGTGAATCGCGTCCCGGCCCCGAGCTCGGTCTCCACCACCAACTCCGAGCCCATCGCCTCGACCAGCTTCCGGCAGATCGACAAGCCGAGCCCCGATCCGGAGAAGGCGTAGTCACCGGACTGCTGGCGACGCCGGAACGGCTCGAACAACGTGGCCATTGCTTCGGTGGGGATCCCGCGACCGGAGTCGCTCACGGTGCAGGTCACTCCATCGCCGTCGCGCTCCTCCACCCGGATCTCCACGCCACCCGACGCGGTGAACTTGAGGGCGTTGGTGGTCAGGTTCAGGAGCACCCGGTTGATCGCGGCCGGGTGGCCGAGCCGGATGTCGTGCGCCGGCGGCTCGAGTGTCAGGGTGAGCCCCTTCTCCTCGGCGATCGGTCGCACGATGTCCTCGACCGAGGAGAGCACCTCGGCGAACGAGAACGGCTTCCGATCGGCGTCGGTGAGCCGCTCGCCGCCGCGCACCAGTTCGACCATGTCGGAGGCAACGGCGCTCAGGCCGAGTGCCGCGGCGTAGATGAGGCCGATCTGGCGTTCCTGGAGTGGGGTCACCGGGCCACTGCGACCCTGGAGCATCGTCTCGGCGAGGAAGAGGATCGAGGTGAGTGGCGAGCGGAGATCGTGGGCAATCTCGACCACCAGTTCCACCCCGCTCGGCCCCTCGAGACGGTCGCGGAAATGATCCGACCAGCGCGAAGGCATGGCACCCGCGACCCGTTCGAGCGCCACGACCAGGGCCAGGAGGATCGCGGGGTCTTCGGACGGGCCCTCGGTCAACAGCGAGCGGCGGAGCAGCTGCAGCAGCCGCGCGTGCAACGGCGTCGCGCCGGCCGCCCCGGCAATCGGCGCAGCCTCGGCGGCAGCCTCGCACCAGCTCACCAGGTCGGTGAGGGCGCGATGCACCTCCAGTTCGGAGACGGCGTCGGCGGTGAGTTCGGCCCATCGGGTGGCGAGTCCCGCCACGCTCTGGTCGAGGCGGCGGCGCGCGGCGGCCGGAAGCGACATGGTCGGGCTACTCCGCGACGTCGTCGCGCTGGATGCCGTGCTTCTCCATCAATCGGTACAGCGTGGTCCGGTCGATGTGGGCCTGGCGAGCGGCCTTGGACATGTTGCCGCCCGCGCGCGAGAGCAGCCGGGCCAGGTAGTCGCGCTCGAAGGCTCCGATCACCTGCTCCTTGACCTCGTGGAACGGGCCGTCCGTCGACGGCATGACCGACCGACCCTCGGTCGGCTCGGCGTCATCGTAGATCGGCACATCCTCCGGGCGGATCGCCGACTCCGGCTCGGCGAGCACCGCCACGTGCTCGATCACGTTCTGCAGTTCGCGCACGTTGCCGCGCCACTGGCGTTGCTTCAGGAACTCCACCGTGTCATCGGTGAGTCGCGGCACCTTCTCGTTGGCCTGCCGGTGGCGGTGCCAGAAGTGACCGAGGAAATGGTTGGCGAGGATCGGGATGTCCTCGGGCCGGCTCCGCAGCGGCGGCAGGGTGATCGGCACCACCCGGAGCCGGTAGAAGAGGTCGCCCCGCAGGATGCCTCGCTCCACCGCATCGAGTGGATCGCGGTTGGTCGCCGAGATGAAGCGGACATCGACCGGGTCGCCGGCGGTCTCGGCACCGACCCGGCGCACCACCCCGTCCTGCACCACCCTGAGCAGCTTGGCCTGCAGCGGCAGGGACATCTCGGTCAGCTCATCGAGGAAGAGCGTGCTGCCGTCGGCGGTCTCCAGCAGGCCGGGCTTGTCACGATCGGCCCCGGTGAAGGCGCCCTTGCGATGGCCGAACATCTCGCTCTCCAGCAAGGGCTCCGGCAGCGCCGCACAGTTGATCGGCACCAGCGCGCGCTTGGCGCGACGGGAATGCTGGTGGATGAACTGCGCGATGACCTCCTTGCCGGTGCCGCTCTCCCCGCTGATGAAGACCGAGGCGTCGGTGGGCGCCACCTTGCGCGCCAGTTCCACCGCCTTCCGGAACGCCATCGAGATCCCGATCAGCGCCTGGCCATCGCCCGCCCCCGCAGAACTCTGGCGCTTGACCTGCTCGCGCAGATCCGCCGCCTCGCGGGCCTTGAGGATCGCGTGCGAGGCGCGGCCGATGAGCACCTGCAGGTGAGTCGCCGAGAACGGCTTCGGGAGATAGTCCCAGGCCCCCCGCCGCAGCGCCTCGATGCTCGACGTGACGCTCGGATTGCCGGTCATCACCACCACCAGCACGTCCTTGTTGACGGCCAGGGCAGCATCGAGCAGCTCAAGGCCCGAGACCTGGGGCATGAAGAGATCGATCAGGATCAGGTGGAACGGCCGGCGACGGATAAGGTCGAGCGCCTCTTCCCCCCGGCCCGCCAGCGTGACGTTGTACCCATCGCTCCGGAGCACGGTGGCGCAGCTCTCCCGAAGCGTCCGTTCATCGTCGGCGATCAGGATCCTGATCGACTCGGCGATTTCGGGGGCGATGGCGAGATAGTCCCGCTCGGTACCACCGGTACCGGCAGGTCCTGCGGTCTCGCGACTGGTCACGGCACCACTCATGGGCTCTCGGTCTCCATGGGATAGGGCGGAAAGACGATGCGTTTCCGCAACGACCTGGAGGTGCAGAATCCATGCCGGAACTGTGGCGACGGTCCCGCGGGAATATCCCGATATGTAGGAGCCGGCCCACAAATCATGGCCGGCCTGTTGCAATACAGCCACGAATCGGTCCGGATGACCGCCACGGGGCCCCCGATCGGGAGTCGGTCCGGCTGGACCCCCCTGAATCGCTGATTCCGGGGGTATGGTATCGTTGTTGCGTTAGGCCGACAGTCGTGGCGGATCGTTCCCCAACTCACGGTAGCCGATGCCGATGCCGAGCTCAGAGCTGACCAATTCCTCGCCCAAGGGACCACTGGCCCCGGCTGGAGGTACCTACGCCCTCGGGCCGGCGATGCCGGCCACCTACGGCGGAGGCCCACCGATCTCGCCGGTGGCCCGTTTCCTCGGCGCGATGCGACGATTCAAGTGGCTGGTCATGGGCGTGTTCCTGCTTGGGACTGCTGCCAGTTTCGCGGCAACCCGCCTGATGCCCCAGAATTTCAGGGTCGGAGTCACCCTCAATCTCTTCAATCGGGGCGACGACGGCACCTCGCCGATCCAGGCTCCCCAGCTCCTCTCCTCGCGCCAGTGGGAGGAGCTCCTCAGGACCGATGCAGTGCTCCGGCCGGTGGTGCTCGAGCGCAAGCTCTACATCCGCGGACCCTTCGGGGGTGGTGTGCTCCCCCCCCACTCGAGGGGCCGTGGGGACCCGAGGCCGGGGCCTTTGATTCATTCGAGTGGGGTGAGCAGACCATCCCCGGGCGGTACAAGCTCGAGGTCCCCGACAACGGCCGGAACTGGACCCTGACCAATACCCGCACCGGCCGGTCGGAGCGCGGGACCGCCGGGCAGAACGTCGGCGGCATCTTCAACATGATCTGGACCCCCCGGATCGCCGATCTCGCCGGGAAGACAATCGAGTTCGAGGTGCTCACCCCGACCGAGGTCGCGGCCAAGCTCTTCAGCGGCCTTGAGGTCCAGATGGCGCCGATCGGCGCCCGCTTCATGCGGATCTTTCTCGAGGGCCGCGATCCGGCCGGCATCGCCAAGACGCTGAACACGGTGGCCGACGAGTTCGTCCTGACCGCCGCGACCATCAAGCGGTCGAACCTGACCGCCGAATCACGGGTCCTCGACAGCCAGCTGGTGGCGTCCAAGACGAGGATGGACAACGCCCAGGCGGAGCTGCAGTCGTTCCGGATCCAGGCGATCACCCTCCCCAACGAGGGTGTCCCGATCGGTGCGGGGTCGCAGCAGACCCAGCCGGCGGTGGTCGGCGACTACCTGGTGCAGCGGAAGCTGGTGGACTCGCTCGAGCGCGAGCAGGAGGAGCTGCAGGAGCGCCCTCGCCAACGCCGAGAGCGGGGCGCTGGCCGTCGATCGATTCATGAGCATCGGCGCGGTGCAGCGCACGCCGGCGAGCTGCAGCAGCGTATTGAGCGACCTGCTCAAGGCCGAGGCAGAATCGCCGCCGCCTGCTGCTCCGGTATCTACCGACCCACGACGCTGGTCCAGGCGCTCGACACGCAGATCAAGGAGATCCGCACCGTGACGCTACCCCAGTATGTCAATGCCGTGCTCGATCGCCTCCAGCACGAGCAGCAGCAGATGGAGGGTCGCATCCAGACCGCCACCCGTGAGCTGCAGCAGATCCCCCAGCGCACGATCCAGGAGGAGGCGCTCAAGCGCGAGCTGGCGATCGCCGAAGCACAGTACAAGGACATCACCAACCGGGCCGAGCTCTCCAAGATGCAGGTGGCGGTTTCGCTACCCGACGTGGACATCCTCGACCGGGCGGTGCCGCCGGTCGAGCCGCAGAAGAACCGCGCCAAGTTCATCCTGATCCTCGGCACCCTCGGGTCGCTGGCCCTGGCGTTGGGCCTGGCCTTCCTGCTCGACCTGACCGACCGTCGCTTCCGCTATTCGGACCAGATCACCTCCGACCTGGGACTCTCCATCCTCGGGGCGGTTCCGGAGATCCGTCGCGCCAAGGGGGCGACCGCGGCGGCCGAGGAGGCGTCGCAGGTGATCGAGGCGTTCCGTTCGATCCGACTCAACATGATGCACGTCGTCGGCGAGGGGCCGATCTGCTTCACCGTCAGCTCGCCGATGCCCGGCGACGGCAAGTCGCTGGTCTCGTCGAACCTCGCCCTCTCGTTCGCGGAGGCCGGGTTCAACACGCTGCTCGTCGACGGCGACACCCGACGTGGCGAACTTCATCGGATGTTCGGGCTCGACCGCCGACCGGGGCTGCTCGACCATCTGGCCGACGGCATCCCGATCGATCGCACCCTGCACGGCACCTCGCACCCGCGCCTCACGGTGATCACCGGCGGCTCGCGGCATCGCAACGGCCCGGAGCTCCTCGGCTCGAATCGGATGCGCACGATGGTCACCGCCCTGCGCGAGCGCTTCGACGTGGTGATCTTCGACTCGCCGCCGTTCGGCGCCGGCATCGACCCGTTCCTGCTCGGGACACTGACGGGCAATCTCCTGATGGTGGTGCGCGTCGGCGAGACCGAGCGCGAGTTCACCGAGGCCAAGCTGCAGGTGCTCGACCAATTGCCGGTCCGGGTGGTCGGCGCGATCCTCAACGACGTGCGCACGTCGATGCGCGAGTACCGCTACTACTCGTACTCGTATGGCTACGGCAGCAGTGATGAGGATGGCACGGCCCAGGAGCCGGCGGTGCCGGCCCCGACACTCCCCGCCACCGCCGGTGGTTCGGCAGACGACTGACGGGGGACAATTTCGGTGGGGAGGTGTTAGGCGGCGAGCTCCGCCGTGGCGGCCGCGAGGAGCGATTCAGGAGTGCTCGAGGTGCCGGCCAGCTCGGCACCGACCAGACGCACCCGGGGGGTGATCGAGGCATCGACAGCCTGGATCACCCCCCGAAGTCGTTCGGCCAGCCGTTCCGCTCCAGCAGCATCGGCTCCATACGCCAGCACCACATAATGGCCGGGGGAGAGGTGCCCGAGCGCATCGCCGGCGCGACCCACATGCCGCAGAGCGGCCGCGAGTCGGGCCTCCGAAGTCGCCTCGCATCCCTCGACCGAGAGCGCGACGCACGAAACCGGCAATCCGGATCGACGGGCCAGGGCACCCAGTTCGGCCACCCGGCGCTCCAGCGCTTCACCGGCATAGAATCCGATCGGTGCCGCCGAGCCGTCCGGGCGACCCGCCCGGTACGCTGCGAGGAAGACCTGCAGCTTGGCCAGCAACGCCCCACCGTCGAGCGGCTGCCCGAAGAACTCCCAGGCGCCGGCCTCCGACGCGCGAAGCCGCATCTGCCGACCCGATGGACCGGCCGTGGTGAGGATGACGGGGAGTGACGGACCGATCAGCCCGCGCTCCCGCAGCCGGGGCAGCAAGTCCAGGGCTGAAACGTCGGGAAGCTGCAGATCAAGGATGATCGCGTCAGGCTGCTGCCCGGCGAGCAATTCCTCGAGCTGGGCACCGGTGAACGCCCGAATCGTCTGGTGCCCTGCCGTCACCAGCAGGGTCTCGATCGATCGCGCTGTCCATTCATGATCGTTGATCACGAAGATCGGCCCGGCCACAGTTGATGCCATCGTGTCCCCAGTGTTTTACAGAATCGTGGCGCTTGCACCACAAATTTGATGACCATCGGTGGCCAGACCAGCCCGGGATGCGACCCAGCGATGGAGTCGCAAACCCAGTATTTTCAACGACTTGATGCGCAGCTCAGCGGTGGCATCGGGTCGGATGGCCCTTTGCCCAGCCCGACGCGATAATGCAAGTGCTCTGCCGGAACCCGGCCCTTCGGACCAGGTATCTTCGCGGCTCGCCACCGGTCCACCGGATGTGGTGTCCTGCCCGTGCATCGCCGCAACGCGACCGTTGCATCGTCGCAACACCACATGATGTGTCGTAGCAACATCCAATGGAATCGCTCGCCTGGTGGGCGTTTGCCGGTGCGACTTCCCGGCCCGTGAGTTGCTGTAGCTCCACCTTGATGCTGACACTCTCTTCTCCTCGTGGGGTTCACCGTGTGGCGTAAGCGTCTCATTCTCGGCCTCGGGCTGATGCTCGGTGCGAGCCCGCTGCTCGTGGCCCAGACACCCTTGACCACCGGAGGCACCACCTCCGTTGACTCGTTGCTGACGATGCTCTCCGGTTCGAGGCGAGCCAAGATCTCCCGAACCCAGCTGGAGACCTCGCTGGCGGAGATCAACCGGGCCCTTGAGTCGTCGGCCTACAGTGGCGCCCTGCGCGAGGCGCGGCAGGCCGAGGCCGACCTGATCCGGAAGCGGCTCGAAGACGGCGACCTCTATCCCGGCGACGTGATCGCGGTGCAGGTCCTCGGCGATCCGCAAATGACGCAGTCGTACTCCGTGACCCCGCGCCGGACGATCGCGGTCCCCGGGATTCCCGACGAGGTCTCGGTGGCCGGGCTGCTCCGGAGCGAGATCGAGGACTACCTCAACACGGAAATTGCCAAGTATGTCCGAAATCCCACCGTCTGGGCCGAACCGCTCTTGCGAGTGACCGTATTCGGCGCGGTCGGACGTCCGGGCTACTTCATCGTCCCTGCGTCGATGCCGCTGCCCGACATCATCATGAATTTCGCCGGGGGACCGGCCCCCAACGCCGACCCGAAGCGGGGTGGCATCTTCCGGGGCGAGAAGGAAGTGTTGCCGGGTGCGGCGGTGGACGAGGCGATTCGTGAGGCGAGGTCGATCGATGCCCTCAATCTCCAGTCGGGCGACCGGATCGAGATGGGTGCCAAGCCGGCCAGGAGCTTCATCGGCAAGGCGTTTGCCGTGCTCGGTGGGGCCGCCTCATTGACCTACATCCTCATCCGAATCTTTTGACGGCGGACGATGCACACCATGACATCGCCGGATAAGAGGCTCCGATCGACCCGGACCTGGGTGCCGAGCGTGGCGGCCGAAGCGGCCTCGCCAGCGGCGGTATCCTCGCGCGAGGATCCCTGGATCCGGGCACTGAACATGGTCGTGGCGCTGATCGGCATCCTCGTCAGTTTGCCGCTCTGGCTGGTGATCGCGGCGGCAATCAAGCTCACCTCCCGGGGGCCGGTGTTCTACACCCAGACCCGGGTGGGGCTCGACGCCCGTGATCCCAACCCGGCCCGGACCGACTCACGCCGCGTGCAGGATCTCGGCGGCAGGCCATTCGCGATCCTCAAGTTCCGCACGATGCGCGCCGACGCCGAGACCAGTGGCCAGGCTGTCTGGGCCCGGACCGACGACGACCGGGTCACGGCGGTGGGCAAGTTCCTGCGCCGCAGCCGGCTCGACGAGCTGCCCCAACTCCTCAATGTGCTGCGTGGTGACATGAACGTCGTGGGACCACGGCCCGAGCGACCACAACTGATCCGGGAATTGCGCACCCAGATCCCTGCCTACCAGCAGCGCCAGCGGGTGCGACCGGGGATCACCGGCCACGCCCAGGTGCACCTGCAGTACGACACCTCGATCGACGATGTGCGCCGCAAGGTTCAGCACGACCTCGAGTACATCGCCCGGCGCAGCGTGTGGCAGGACATGCTGATCATGCTCAAGACCCTCCCGGTGATGTTCTTCCGGAGGGGGGGATGGTAGCACCCGCGGTGAGCGACAGCACGCCGCTCACCATCCCCCGGATCCTGTCCGCAGTGCGCTCCCCGGCGGTGAGCCTCCCCGCCGGGGTTGCCGTGCTCGGCTTCGCGATCCTGTTCGCCGACCCACTCCGCACCCTCGCTCACGACTGGTGGAACAATCCCGACGCCGGCCACGGGCTCCTCCTCGTGCCGGTGGCGTGCTGGCTCGCCTGGCGCTCCGGGCTGGTGACGCCACGACCCCGGCCGGTGCTCGGCGCGGGCGTGCTCGTCGGCGCGGTGCTCCTCCGATGGGCCAGCGGGCTTGCCGCCGAGCTGTTCACCATGCGGTTCTCGGCGTGGCTGGCGCTGGTGGGGCTGGTCCTCTTCGTGGCCGGCTGGCGACAACTGCGGCAATGGTGGCTGCCGTTCACCCTGTTGCTGCTGGCCATCCCACTGCCCGGCGTGCTCACCAATGCCATGGCGATCCCGCTCCAGTTCAAGGCATCCCAACTCGGCACCGCGCTGATCCGGTGGCGCGACATCCCGGTGCAGACCAGCGGCAACGTGATCCTCATCCCGGGCCAGCGGCTGTTCGTTGCGGAGGCGTGCTCGGGACTTCGCTCGCTCACCGCGCTGATCTCGCTCGGCGTGATGGTGGGGGGGATCTACCTGCGAAGCTGGCCTGGCCGGCTTGTGCTGCTGGCGCTCACCATCCCGATCGCGGTGGTGGTCAACGCCTTCCGGATCTTCCTGACCGCGTTCCTGATGCACTTCGTCGACCCGGCCCTCGGTCGCGGGTTCATGCATTCCAGCGAAGGCTGGGCGCTGTTCGTCGGTGCCCTCGGGTTGGTGGCGATGGTGGCCCTGGTGATCCGTGCCATCGAGCAGCGCATCCCATGGAGGGCCCATGTCTAGGCGGACCCGGTGGCTGCCGGCGGGCATGCTGTCGGTGGGCGCGGCGGTCAACCTGTTCTTCATCTCGGGCCGGGTGCACCCGATGGAGCTGGCGACCTCGCTCGACTCGCTGCCACGGGTGGTGGCCGGGATCGAGGGCACCGACGTCGCGATCTCGGCGGAGGAGCAGCGGTTGGCGGGGATGACCTCGTTCATGCTGCGCAGCTTCGCGCCGGCCGGCGAGGAACCGGCCTTCTCGGTGTACGTGGGATACTACGACGAGCAGCGCCAGGGCAAGTCGATCCACTCGCCCCGCAACTGCCTTCCCGGCGCCGGCTGGGAGCCGGTCGGCTTCGAGGCGAAGACCCTCGAGACGGCGCTGGGCCCGGTGACCGTGAATCGCTATCACCTGGTTCGCGAAGGCGACCAATCGATCGTCTACTACTGGTATCAGGGACGGGGCCGCGTGGCCCACGACGAGTATCGCGTCAAGTACGAGTTGTTGCGCGATGCCGCCCTGCTCGGGCGGACCGAGGAGGCATTGGTGCGAGTCTGGGTTCCCGTGAAGGACGGCGACCTCGCCGCCGCCGACGCGATCGCCACGCAGGTGAGCCGCCAGATGGTCGCGGCCACCGCGGCGGTTCTCCCGCCGCGGTAGCCGCGGGTGCGCTACTGGCCCACCACCAGGCCGGCCCGCCGCTCGCCGCCCTTCCCCATCGTGCCCCGCGACGCCGCCCAGCTCCGGATGCCCAACCAGGCCGAGACGATGATCATCAGCGCCGTGACGAACAGGGTCTTGAAGGATGCCGCATCAAATCCCGATTTGGCATCGACACGGACCATGCGACGCACCTGCAACGCATCAAGTCCGAAGAGCATGCCACCGGCAATCAGGACGACGGTGCAGAGGAACGCCGCAATGGCCACGGCGCGGATCGTGCCGCCGTGTCCCAGCAGGCCACCGACGAGGGCAATCAGCGCCAGCCCGGTGAGCACCGGCAGGAGCCCGGCGAGCAGCGCGCCCAGGAACCCCACCCGCCACCGGGTGTCGTCGAACCCGAATGGCCAGCCGTTGGCCAGCACCTCGAGCATCGGATTGATGATGAGCAGCAGCAGGACGGGGTACAGCGCGGCAAGCAAGGTGCGCTGGCGCTCGTTCAGCTCGAGGCCGAATGCGGACATGCGGACGACTCCGTGAGAATGTCTGAGGAAGGGAACCGGGAGGTCCTTGTCCAAGATACCTCCCGGACGGGGTTGACGAAATGAGCCCGCCGACCGGCGAGCGCCGCGTGGTGCACCTGCTCAACTCCACCGAAGTGGGCGGTGCCGAGATGGTCGCCCTCCGGCTCGGTCGGGCGTCGCAAGAACTGGGCTGGAAACCCGAGGTGCTCGTCCTGCGGGGTGAGGGGCCGCTCTCGACACAGTTCGAGGATGCGGGTATCGGTGTCACCGACCTTGGTGTGCCCGCCGACGGTGGCGTGCTGGCGCTCCGCGCCGCGCTCGCCCGATGGCTGGTCGGCCAGCGCCTCGCCGTGCTCCATACCCACAACGTCTCCCCCCTGGTGGCGGCCGCGCTCGCCGCGCCGCGACGGCGGCCGTTCCGCCTGGTGCACACCAAGCACGGACGCGCCCGCGCCCGCAACCTCCGAGGCGCCATGCTGACGCGCTGGGCGGCACGTCGGGCAGACGCGATCGTGGCGGTCTCGCGCGATGCCGCCGACCGCGCGGTGCAGCGGGAGCGGTTTCCGGCGGACAAGGTCCACCTGATCTACAACGGGATCGATGCCACGTCGATCACGCCGCGTGAGGGGCCCTGGCAACGGCGACTGGTGCTCGCCGCCCGCCTCGAGCCGGTGAAGCAGATCGACCAGCTGCTCCGTGCGCTCGCCGCGCTGCGAGATCGCGGTTTCGTCGCGCAGCTGTCGATCGTGGGTGACGGATCTGAGCGTGCCGCCCTGGAGGCACTGACCCGGCAATTCGGGCTCGGCGCGATGGTGCGCTTCACCGGGTGGTGCGATGACATCGGCCCGGAGCTCCGGAACGCCGACTGCTTCGTGCTGCCTTCACGCTCCGAGGGACTCTCGATGACGCTGCTCGAGGCGATGGCCACCGGGCTGCCGGTGGTGGCCACCCGGGTCGGAGGCAATCCGGAGGTTGTCGAGCATGGTGCCACGGGCCTGCTGGTACCGCATTCCGATCCGGTTGCCCTCGCCGCTGCCATCGAGGAGGTCATCGGTGATGCCGGCACGGCGAGTCGAATGGGGGCCTCGGGGCGGGACCGGGTACTGGCCCGGTTCTCGCTCCGTGTCATGGTCGAATCCTACCATCGCCTCTACCTGGGTCGTTGATGCGCATCCTGTTCTTCTCGAACCTTCACCCGACCCCGTGGCATCCCGGTCGTGGCGTGTTCAATGCCGCGCTGGTCCACGGGCTCCGGGCCGCCGGGCACGAGGTGCGCATGGTCGTCCCGGTGGACTGGCGCGACCAGCAGGGATCACCGCTGGCTGCCATCCCCGACACCACCTTTCTCCCCTGGTTCCATCCCCCGCTGATCCGACGCGACCTCTGGCATCGCTGGATGTGGCTCTCGCTTGGCAGGGCACTCCGGCAGGAGGCCGCGGCGTTCGCCCCGGACATCGTGCTGGGCGGTTGGGTGCACCCCGATGGGGCTGCAGCGGTGCGACTGGCCAGACAGATTGGCCGTCCGGCCGCCGTGCTCGCCGGGGGATCCGACTTGCTGCTGTTGGCACAATCGCCACGTCGGCGTCGGGAGATCACCAAGGTCCTGCAACAGGCCGATGCCGTCCTGACCCACGGTCGCCATCTTCGCGAGGCGGCGCTGGCCCTTGGCGCACCGGCCGACCGCACGGTGGCCTTCTATCGTGGCGTCGACCGGGATCGGTTCACGCGCGGAGCCGGCGTCGAGGCTCGCCTGCGCCTGGGACTCCCCCTCGAAACCCGGATCCTCCTGAGCGTCGGCAACCTGGTCGAGGTGAAGGGACACGACGTGCTCGTCGAGGCACTCGCTGGGAACGCCCTCCAGTCACTCGACTGGAACTGGGTGCACCTCGGTGACGGCCCCCGGCGCGCCGAACTGTTGCACCGCGCCGAGGCGCTGGGCATCGTCGACCGGATCAGGTTTGTTGGCCGGGTGGCACACGACGCCCTGCCCGATTGGTATCGCGCCGCGGACCTCCAGGTACTTCCGTCGCGCTCCGAGGGTGTGCCCAACGTGCTGATGGAGGGCCTGGCCTGCGGCCTGCCGTTCATCGCGTCGGCGGTTGGCGGGGTACCCGAAGTGGCCCCGTCACCCACGTGGTGCGTCGCGCCCGATGATGCGGTTGCACTCGCCGGCGCGATCGCGACGGCGCTCGCCGATCCCTCTCGATTCACCGGCGAGATCCCATCCCGCGAGGCCGGGATCGCGACGGTGGTCGAGACGCTGGGCATCGCGATGGCGGCCACCGCGTGATCGCGTTGCCACGCCATGCCGAGCTCTGGCTGCCCGGTGTGATCCGGACCGCCTTGCGCCGCGACGACGTGCCGCTGCGCCACGTGTGGCTACTGATCACCGACCACTACGAGCCGTACTGGCGCGGCGCCGATCCCACGATGGCGGCCGCGCGGGTGCAGGTGTGGCGCGACGGCTGGCCCGAAATCGCCGCGCGACACGCTGACAGCCACGGCCGCCCTCCCCGCTACTCGTTCTTCTACCCGGAAGAGGAGTACGACCCCGCCCTCCTCGACCAACTCGCCGAACTGCGTGCAGCGGGGATCGGCGACGTCGAGGTCCACCTCCACCATGATGGTGAGGGCGAGGCCGACTTCCGCGAGCGGATCGCCGGATTCGCCTCCACCCTCCGCGAGCGCCACGGCCTGCTCCGCGACCGCGACGGGCATCCGGCGTTCTGCTTCATCCACGGCAACTGGGCGCTGGACAACTCCCATCCCGACGGTCGATACTGCGGACTGAACAACGAGCTCGCGATCCTGGAGGAGCTGGGATGCGTCGCCGACTTCACCCTGCCGGCGGCCCCGTCGCCCTGCCAGACCCGGATCGTCAACACCATCTACCGGGCGGTCGACGACCCCGAACGCCCTCGCTCGCATGATTCTGGCATCCGGCTTACGGTTGGCGGAGAACGCGGCGAGGGGCTGCTGATGGTCCAGGGCCCCCTCACCGTCCGGCGCCACCAGCGGCATCGCTGGCTGCCGGGCGTCGAGTGCGGCGAGCTGACCCGGGTCGATCCTCCCACACCGCATCGGGTGGATCGGTGGCTCGCGGTGGCACCTCGGCTCGGGGAGCACTGCTTCGTGAAGCTGCACACCCATGGCGCCCAGGAGGACACCGCCGCGGCACTCCTCGGCGGCGGCCTGGACCGGCTGTTCACCGCGATGCGGCGAGGGTGCGAGGCTCGGGGTTTGTCGCTGGGGTTCCTGACGGCATGGGAGGCGGTCGAGATGATCGAGGCGCTCGAGACGAGCGGTGCTCCAACGGAGATGGCGCGGTGACCCGCGGCAACCGTCGCCAGTTGCGCCCGTTCCCGGTCGCCGGCGAACCCGGCGAGCGCGCCACCGTCGAGCATGTCAACCGACTCCTGGGTACCACGCCGGCCGAGGCGCCGACGGTCCGCCGTCGCCAAACCAAGTTCTCACTCACCGAGGTCAGCCCGGGCATCCGGTCGCTGTCGTTCGTCTTCGGCATCTTCCTCAGCTACGCGGTGCTCCGGATCCAGGAGCTCTACCCGGTGCTCGCCGTGCCGAAACTGCCATTCATCATGGCGGTCGTCGTGGCCCTGGGAGCCGTGCTCTCGGTCCCCGTCGCAGGCTGGCAGCAGCTCTGGAACGTTCTCCCACCGATCCGGTGGCAGCTGCTGCTGATTGCGCTCGGCCTGCTCACGGCTCCAATCGGCATCTGGATGTCCGGCTCGATTCACTACTATTTCTTCGTGTACAGTGTTTCCGTCATCGTCTTCCTCGCCACCGTGGTCTTTCTTCGCGACCGCCGCGCCATGGCGAGCACGCTCTGGGTCATGCTGGCCACCAGCGCCGTCGTCGCGAGCTACACGCTCTCCGACAGCGCCAAGACCATCGGCCGCACCGATCGCGTGAAGCTCGGGGTCAGCCTCGACCCCAACGACCTGGCAATGCTCTTCGTGGCAATGACACCGCTGGCGATCTACATGGCGCAGCGCAAGGGCGCCGGAGCTTCGGATGGACGATCGTCGCCACGCTGACTGCCCTGGCAATCGTGCCGACCCAGTCGCGTGGCGCGATCCTCGGGCTCGGGGCCGTGGCCCTGACCCTGATCGCGCTGGGCAGCAGCGGCTGGAAGCGAACCATCTACATGTTCGCCACTGCCGCCCTCGCGATAGGCATCTTCACACTTGCCTCGGCGATCGGTGCCGACCGCCTGAGCGACTTCTCCGACTACTCCGGCGGCGAGAGCCGCACGGCGATCTGGAAGCGCGGCCTGGTCTGGATGAGCTGGCGACCCTGGGGATACGGGTTGGACAACTTCCCGATCTTCTTCGGCTGGATGAACGGCCGCGATCGCGCCGCCCACAACTCCTTCATCCAGATCGGCGTCGAGCTTGGCCTGCTCGGTCTGATGGCCTTTGTACTGTTGTGGGCGCATACCGCCCGCGAACTGCTGCGGCAGCGTCGGCACGCCATGTCGCTCCATGGCGCGGTGGAGGGTGCCGCCAGGGAGGCCTCCCTGGCCACCATGGTCCTCGCGTCGATGGCAGGGACGGCTACCAGCGGCTTCTTCCTCTCGAAGGCCTACGCGGGGATCACGCTGTTCGTGCAGGGCCTGGGACTGGCAACGCTGCTTGGCTATCCGTTCCGCGACATCGGTCGGCCGGAGAGCACCCCGGGGCATGATACCTCGCCCGGAGGGCAACCCCGGCGCGGTGTCCGACCGGTATCCGTGAGAGGGACGCGGCGGTGACTCAGCGCGGGTCCGGCCTGCTCATCATGGCAGCCTTGGCCGGTGCGGCGCCGCTCTTGTCACAATCCCCTCGATCCTCCCCTACCGGTCGCGAGCCACGGCTCGCGTGGACGGCCGCGCGACAGGCCGCCTGGGACCGGATGCGCGCGGAGAATCACCCGCTCTTTCGCGCGGCCCGCGATCATTGCACCGAGGCAAGCCGAGGCCGTCCGCGCTATGGCGACCGAGGATTGTGGTGCACCTGGTACTATCAGGTCACCGGCAACCCCTCTGTCGGCCGCACAGCATGGCTTCAGGCCCGGCATAGCATCACCAGCCCCCCCAGCTCCGCCAATGACGTCCGCGAAAACTTCATCGAGAATGCCATCATTCTCGACTGGGTCTGGCCGGTGCTCTCCCCCGCTGAACGCGACTCCGGAGTCGCCGGGCTGAACGTCTGGGCCGAGTTTGCTCTCGGCATCAACACCAAGCGATATCAGGGGGGATTCTCCTATGCCGACAGCGACGCTTTGGTCGGCTACTATCTCGGCCTCGCTGCGACCGATGTCGTCGCCCGGGGGAGCCCGGGCACCGCGATTGGCTCTCGGCCGGCCCCTCCGACGGGGCCGGCCTCCCTGTAGGTGGACTGACCCCCACGGGGACTGACCGTTCCACCGTGCGGAATGCGCTCCACCAATACCTCACCGGCCCCGGAGCGGGGAGGCCAATGGTTCGAGAGCACGGCTACAACACCGGCACCGTCGGCCTGATGGCGCTAGGGTACGGGGCGCTCGAGCCCCGCGCCCCGCCAGGGACATTCGCCGATATCCATACCTTCCTGGAGGCAGCAGGGCCGGCCGCTCGTGGCGGATAACCCCGGATCTCCGGCAACTGGTCCAGTGGGGTGACGATGAACACCCACGAGACCTCGAGGGCGGCTGTTCAAACAGACCACCACCTTTCACTCCTCGCCGGCACACCGGTGACACGCCCGGCGGTCGCGCGCACAAGGGTGCCTCGACCAGCCTCGATCGGGAATACGGGACAATAGGCGGCTATGGGACTGCGGAACCTTGGCCCCGAGCTCTTGTGCTGTGGGATCCTTGGCGCCGGCGGCGATGATACCCCCGACGACCGTCATGGCGGTTCAATGAGGGCATGGGTCATCTGCTGGTCCGCCATGGCAACGACCTCGTCTCCGTGCTGATGCCTCCCTGGACCGGCGCCCAGCACGAGGTGGATTTTCTCGGCACCTTCCAGCTCTACCGCAACGGGCAAATGGGCCTTACCCAGCCGATCGGCTACGGCGGGGCCTCGATCCGTGGCGATGGCGCCAACTCCGGACTCGTCGCCGGACTTTCCAGCATGGCTCGCCAAGGGTGTCGACCGATTCGAGCACGGTGAAGATTGGTGGGCGCTCACGGCATCGACCGGCGGCCCGAGCTACGGGGGCGACTACTATGCGGCCCCACCGGCATTTCTCGACCACTGGCAGCGGACGGTCGTGCACCTTCGCCGCGAGGGTGTCGACTTCCTCGTCACCGCCGACTGGCTGACGATGCACGATCCGCGTGACCTTCCGCGCTATGATCGATATCGCGCCGTCGATCGAACGCCATCCAGAGACGCACCCGGCCTCTTCCAGTGGGTCATCCATCCCGCCGTCCGCCCCGACACAACCGCCGGTTCGCTGCGATGGAAGACCCCGGCGGGCGACGTCGTGATCGTGCAACAGGCGGGTGGCGCCGACCGATCGTGTCGTGCTGCAGGATGAGGGCAAGCTCTACGACCACTACCACGTTCCCCCGAGTCGGAGCGACGGTGGCAGGCACGGCTGGTGCCCAGTTTACGCCGGGGGGACGCTCCGGACGGTCCACGTGGTCAGTGTCGGGGCCGAGGAACCAGTGCCAGTGTCACGTCCCGCGGCGACACGCTGCGCGTTGGGCTCGACCCGGCTCATCCTTGGCGGGCGCGGTCTTGGTCCGTGATTGAAGCATCGAGGGCTTTGTCGCCCGAGCGGCACTTCCCCCCGAGGTCGTGCCAGCGTGTCGATGCTGTCGGGGGATCGCTGCCGCACCACGCGGGCCGGGATCCCGACCACCGTGACGTATGGCGGGACATCCTTCACGACCACCGCGTTGGCGCCGATCCTGGCACCATCGCCCACCCGGTCACCGGCCCGAGAATCTTGGCTCCTGCCCCAACGAAAATGTCGTTACCCAGCACCGGGGACTGTCCCCGATCCGCACCGATGGTCACCTGGTGCTCGACATAGATGCGCTGGCCGCCGCGGACCCGGCCGTTGATCACCACCCCGTGCGCGTGGACCAGGACGAATCCGCGGCCGAATTCTGCGCCGCGACCGATGAAACAGCCGCAGCAGATGGCGTTGATCCGGTTGGCGATCATTTCGAGCGGGGGCGAGCCGGAGTCTCCGCGCCGCACTGCATCAGCGCGGTAGAAGACAATCGCCATCGTGCCGTCCGTGAAGAGCAGCCGGAGGAGGGTGCCGAAACCCTGACCCTGTCCCATAACACCAACGCGCCTTGTACCTCAGGTCGTTGTCGACCTCTCGACAGAAGCCCATTGCGTCCTCCCCATTAGGGTCATCCGGGAGAATGGCCAGATCGGTGCCAGACCGGGCGTTGCGCCGGCACCTGCCCCCGCCGAGCTTTCCCCGATCCCGGGCACGGCGCTTGCGGCCGGTGTGACGGATCCGATCCCCGAGTCAAGGAGCCCGTCCAATGGCCACGCCGGTCCTGTTGCTCGAGTTCAACGAGCTCTCCCCCACCCTGATGGCCAGCTTCATGGCCCAGGGCCTTCTGCCAAACTTCAAGCGGCTGCACGATGAGTCCCTGGTGTGGACCACCGACGCTGGCGAGGCCCAGGAGAACCTGGAGCCATGGATCCAATGGGTGACGGTTCACACCGGACTGTCCTTCGACCGGCACAAGGTCTTCCTGCTGGGTGACGGCCCCAAGTGCGACAAGCCCCGGCTCTGGGACATTCTCTCGGAGCCGGGACGGCGCAACTGGGTCTGCGGTTCGATGAACACCGCTTACC
Source organism: uncultured Gemmatimonadales bacterium (assembly GCA_963847895.1). Classification (GTDB taxonomy): domain Bacteria; phylum Gemmatimonadota; class Gemmatimonadetes; order Gemmatimonadales; family GWC2-71-9; genus Palsa-1233. The sequence continues at coordinate 617,559 of CAWKBO010000003.1, read as the reverse complement.
GGCCTGGATTCAAGGGGCGGCCGTTCCCCGACCCCTGGACCGTCGGCGCCAAGGCCTTCCCGGTCGGCGAGTTCGATCCGTTCTCTCAAGTTCGTCACGGTGAACGTCCAGGAGCACACCAACTCCTCCGTTCCTTTCACCCGCGAAGACATAACTCGCCTTCCTCCGGTGGATGGCCGGCCACGGCCCGAGCGCCGAGACCGCTCGCGTTCATCGTTCGCCAGCTGGTGACCGAAAAGGCCACCGGCAAGTTCCGGTGGCGACGGGCGATCGTGCTTGACCGGTTGCTCTGGGATGTCTTTCGCCACTATTTCCGTCGCGAGCGACCCGCACTTCGCCACCTTCTTCCTCAACAGCACCGCCCACTTCCAGCACTTGCTCTGGCGCAATATGGATCCCGAGCCGTTCCAGGTGAAGCCGACGACACGGGAACAGGCCGAGTACCAAGACGCCGTGCTCTATGGCTACCAGCAGATGGACCGGATCGTCGGACAGGCGATCGCCCTGGCGGGAGACACACACGCGATCGTGTTCTCCTCGGCGCTGGGACAGCAGCCTTGCCTCAAGTACGAGGAGCAGGGGGGCAAGGTCTTCTACCGCCCGAAGACCCTTCGCGCCTTCACGACTTGGGCCGGCCTCTCCATGCCCCACGAGATCCAGCCGGTGATGTCGGAAGAATTCCACCTGATCTTTGAGTCGGAGTCGGACGCCGCCGCCGCCGAGCACCAGTTGCAGTCGCGCCGACTGGACGACCGCGCGGCACTCCGGGTCCGGCGGGAAGGAAGCGACATCATGACTGGCTGCGGAATCTACGAGCGGGTCGCGGACGACCGCCAGTTGACCGCCAACGGTGCCGCACCACGCCCCTTCATGGACCTGTTCTACATGGCAGATGGCCTGAAGAGCGGCATGCATCACCCCGACGGCATCCTCTGGATTCGCCGGCTCGATCGCCAGCACACCGTTCATGAGGAGCGAGTGTCGTTGACCGACGTCGCGCCGACCTTGCTGGCGCTGCAGGGGATCGATAGCGATCAGTGGATGCCCGGTACCGTGTTGCCGGGGGTGGTGGAGCAGGCTCACGTTGCGGCTCGCTGAGGAGCGTTGAGCGCCGGCCCAGATCCCGACACGTCCCCGCGCCCCGCAGGCCTGGGCACCAATACCGCCTGGAATGCCGCCGACCTCTTGATCGGCACGGTCGACCGCCATCGTCAACTCGGTGGTCGTCGCCCGCGCGCTCGGGCCGAGCATCCTCGGTCGGTACCAGTTCATCCTCTGGGCCGCGAGCATCGTCACGGTCCTCACGATGTACGGCCTGCCGGTCACCGCCAACCGCTACATCGCCAGGTATCTCGCCACTGGACGAGCCGACCTCGCCGGGCACCGTCGTGGCGCGGACCCTGCGCTACCAGATGATCTTCGCCGCCGATGGCACTCGGCTCGGGCGTGCTGTTCGCGATGACCAGCGCGCCCGACCGAGCGACTCGTAGTGTTCCTGATCTTCCTGTCACTTGTGCCCCGGTGCTGCTGATGGCGGTGCCCGACCGGGTAAGCTCGATCGACGAGCGATTTTCGCGGAACGTCATCCCGTCGATCTGCGCGGAGATGGGCGGGTCGATCGCGGTCGTGACCGTCGCGCTGAGCGGTGGTGGCCTGGTCGCAGCTCGCGGCCGTGACGCTTGGTGGCCGACTGCTGGATGCCACGCTGCGATACGGACATGGCGTGGCGTCGCCTGCGCGAGCTCATCGGAGGTCGCGCCCCGGATATGCCGGCCGAGGATTGGCAGGAGTTCCGCGAGATGATCTGGCAGAGCGTCATCACCCAGCTGCTGATGTTCGTGGTATGGGACCGAAGCGAAATCATCTTCCTCGAGCGCCTCTCGACCTCCGAGCAGCTGGCGTTCTTCTCGGTCTCCTTCGGACTCGTGGCCCGACCTGCGCATGATCCCGACCGCGGCGGTCCGGGCCCAGACCCCCCGAATCCTCAAGCACCATGGCGTGTCGCCCGACTCAGCCGCGCAGCGCCACCATCAGTGCGATGCGGCAACAGCTCGTGCTGGCGATCCCGGGCCACCTGATTGCGATCGCGTTCGCTCGTGACGCGGTGGGATTGCTGTACGGCGAGCGCTATCTCCCTGCCATTCCGGTGATGATGTTGCTTGCCGCCCTGAGCCTTCCTGGGGCCATCGCTCGGCCGATCGAGGCGCTTCTCACAGCGGTCGATGGTCGGCGCAGCATTCTCCGGTTGACCGCGATCACTGCCGCGTTCACTCTGGTCGCCGACTACCTGCTCATCAACAGCTTCGACGCGATCGGCGCCGGCGCGGCAAACGGCCTCGTCTCGCTCACCCAGGCACTTCTCCTGGGCCTCTTCGCTTGGCGGATCGCCAAGTTGCGCTTCCGTGACCTGCGTCCGTGGGGACTGCTCGCGCTCGGGATCATCGCGGTGGGCATCGCCCGGCTGATCACCTGGCATATGTCTCCTCTCCCAAGCCTGATCGTCGGCGGCCTGGTCGCGGTGGGCTTCTACGCGGCGGGACTCATGCGTGGGCCATTCCTCACCAGCTATGAGAAGCAACGCCTCCTCGACGGAATATCCACCGGTCGACGCACCCTGGTCGCGACGCTGCGACGATGATGTCACGGCCTCCACACCTGGTGCTCGTCACAGCGCACTACCCCCCAGCGACAGCCGCCGGGGCACGGCGGCCCCAATATCTCGCGGGCGCATTCCGGGCCGCGGGCTGGGAGGTCTCGGTAGTCACTTGTGGTGGGGCGAACGAGCCAGGCATCGGCACGTACGGCGAGACGATCGATCGCACTGCCGTTCCCACCCTGGCGGAGCGGGCCTCATCTGGCCCGGCCCCCACGGGCGGCATGGCCAGGCAGACGGGCCTGGTTGCTGCCGCGCGCCGGCAATATCGTGCCGTGCGAGGTTTCCCCGACCTTTGGCGGGAAGCGACCCCCGGCCTGACCACATCGGCGCTCTCGCGGATGGCCCCACACGGTCGACTGCTGCTCCTATCCACCGCCCCGCCGATGAGTGTCCACTGTGCGGCACTCAGAATCAGGTCGAGCGTCTCAGGCCATGTCCCGTGGGTCGCAGAATTTCGCGATCCCTGGGCTGAACCAGGGAGTCAGCACCTCCGCTGGTCGGGGACCGTGGCGGCGCCGATGGCGAGTCACCTGATGCGTCGAGTCGCCCGATCGGCGAGCCGATTCGTGGTAGTATCCAACGGCATCGGCCGGTGGCTTTCCAAGCAGGGCGTTGACGACGCCCTCGTCTCCCTGAATGGGATCCCGGATGCCCTACTCGACACCCCACCAGGTGGCGCGAGTGACTTTGGAGTCCTTCGGTACGTCGGGGAGTTCTATCTCTCCCGGGACCCCGAACCGGTGTTCGCCGCACTCGGCCGACTCCAGAGTCGGGGAGTGATCCCCGCGGGATTCCGGATCGAGCTCATCGGCGACGTCGAGCATGCCGTGCACGGCACGACCAGGGAGCTGCTCCGCGCCACGGGATTGACCGACCGTGCATCGCTCTCCCCCCGGATTCCCCATGCCGAGGCACTGGATCGGATCCGGCGCGCCGGTGCGGTGCTCCTCCTGGCTCAAGGCCAGCCCGACCAGATCCCCAACAAGCTCTATGAGTACCTGGGAGCCCGACGCCCGATCCTGGCCGTGGTCGACCACGGCGGCGAATCCCACCAGCTGCTGCAGCGAGCCGGACAGGACGCCCTGGTGCTGACCGAGCGAAGCTCACCCGCCGAGTGGGACCGGGTCGTCGCGGCGGCGGTGGCCGCCTCATTCACCACCCCGGCCGTTGGGGGAGCATCCCTCGACGAATTGCGCACCAGCAGGCAACTTTCCCGGGTGGTGGCAGCCTGCGAGGAATTGCTCCTCAGCGAGTAGTTGTTGCCTCTGCGCAACACCGTGGCGTGGATCCATCGACCGGCGTCCGAAGTTGCGTTCGAGCAACAGCACGATAAGTCATTCAATAGCAATGAATTACAGCGACGCATCAGGTCCGGGATGATTGTGCACACCTCTTGCGCTGACTACTTGGCGAAAGACATTCACCCTCAGCGTCAGGACCGCTTCATGATCTCCAAGCTGCGAATCTCCCTCGCGGCCGTTGCCCTCTCCGCCGTGGCCATGGCCGCGACGCCGGGCCAGGCCTCCGCTATCACCCCGATCACCCCGGCCTGCACGGGTTCCGTCACCCTCGGCTTCGGGGGCTACTTCTCGGGGTGCTACACCTCGTTCACGGTCGCCCGGTTCTTCGAGAATGCCGGCGACGTGAGCACCATGAACTGGTTCACCGGTGTCCCGGCCCGGAACTCCACGACCAACGCCCCGACCCCCGGTGGGACGTACCTGTTCAACAACAACTGCGGCAGCTCGGGCGCCAACGCGACGACCGGTGTCTTCTGCAACCCGTCCAACCAGACGACATTCGGCTGGGGCGTGGACATGGAGCTGGTCTTCGGCCTCAACAACACCTCCAACAGCACCTGGCTCTACTCCGGCACGGATCCGGATCGCAACGATCCGCCGGCGCCGGCTGGCGTCCAGAACTGGCTCTGGAGTGTCCAGGGCGGGGCGTGGGACGGCTGGTACCTCTTCGGCTGGGAAGACAAGAACTCGGGCTGCTTCTCGGCCTCCACCGCTGGCGGCAATACCATCGACGGGACGCTGCTCGACGCGACGCACCTTGGCGCCAACGTGGTGCATTGCAACGCGCGCAATTCCGGCAACCTCGCCGACAACGACTACAACGACTTCTACGTCCTGATCCAGCCGTACCAGGATCCGGGCAACCCGGGCGACGTGGTCCCCGAGCCGATGACCATGACCCTGCTGGCCACTGGCCTCCTGGGCATGGGTGGCGCCTCGGTGGTTCGCCGCCGCCGGCGGCGCTGAGCAGCACCTCCGACCTGAGGGTCGATACAACGCGGGGGCGACCATCCGGTCGCCCCCGCGTTGCGTCGTGGCAGTTCGTCAGTCGCGATCGACCGAAGGTCAGTGTGGCGGTGGCCGGGGCGTGTCCACCGAGTCCGGGATCGCGCTGCCCAGTCCGGCGACACGCTGCAGCCTGGCCCTCACCGCCGCGTTCAGTTGGATGTTGCCGCGTTCGACCCAGGCCAGGAAGTCACCGAGGTCGTAGCGACCGTTCTTGTTCCCGGCCGCGTCGAGGATCGCCAACTGATCGGCGGTGAGGCCACTGCCGCGGAAGAGCGCGTCGGCCGCCTGGGCGGGCGCCGGGCTCGTCACATTGACGACTTCGACGGAGTCGACGTAGACCGCCCGGAAGCCCGCGTCGGCCACCAGCTGCACCACGATCGAGTCGACATGGAATCCGGCCGCCAACCCGCCAGTGCTCCGCGACCAGCGCAGCACCCCCGGGAAGTCGCCGGACCAGCTCTCCAGGTGGATCCAGTTCGCGCTGGTGGTCGCAGTCCAGCTGCCGACCGCGGGGCCGCCGGCAATGCCCTGCACCACGAGCGAATCCGAGCCGACGCTGGTCTGTTGGCCGTCCATCCGGAGCTGTTTGCGGTGGGTGCCGCCACGAGAGAGAACCAGGGTGCCACCCTTGCCGTCGCTGCTCACCACCAGTGAATCGATCACCCGAGCGCTGAGCGCCGCGACCGTCACGGTGATGGTGTCGACGTAGGTCCCGGGAGCGAGTCCGTTGGGGGTGCGCTGCCAACGGAGCTGACCCGATCCGGTCGCACTTGGCGTGAGGATCGTGGTCCATGGGTGCCGGGCCGATGCGTACCAGGCCGTGGCAGCCGAGCCGTTCCCGGTGAGCACCACGCTGGCGACATCGGTGTTGCTGCTCGAACCCGCGACCGCCTCGACCCGCCGTGATCCGGGCGTCACCGACAGCGCGAGCGGTTCCAGGCCGGTGACCGTCAGGGTGTCGACCAGGTACGCCGGCGATCCGGCGGCACCGGGAATCGTCACGGTGATCGTGTCGACATGGACGCCGGGACTCAGCCCGCTCACGATCCGGTTCCAGCGGAGCGTGCCGCCGCCGGTACCACTCGAGGCCGCGATCGCGATCCATCCCGCCGAGTGCGACGTCGACCACTCGGCCGTCGCCGCATCGGCGCCCGTCAGGACGATCGCCACCGAGTCGCCGGGGGCGGCGCCGTACAGTGGCGCCGTTGCGCTCCGCGAACCCGGAGTGATCGCCAGGCTGACCGATATGGTCGGCGCCGTGACCACCATCGAGTCGATCACCACGGCAGGCGACCCGACCGCACCAGGGGCACTGACGCGGATCGTGTCGACATAGACACCCGCCGCAAAACCGTTGGCGCGCCGGAGCCATCGCAGGGTGCTGCTGCCGGTCCCGGACGCGCTGAGGAGCGTGACCCAGCTCGCGCTGTGCGTCGCCGACCAGGAGACCGATGCGGAACCGGTGCCGGTGAGCGAGATCGCCGCCTGACCCGACGGAGCGCTGCCACCCTCCACGATGCTCACCCGCCGCGAAGTCGGCGAAAGCGCCAGGGTCACCACCGTCGGCGCCGGTGCGACCACCAGCGTGTCGATCACCCGCGCCGGGGATCCGCCGGCCTGCGCCGTGACGGTGATGGTGTCGACGTAGGTGCCGGGAGAGAGGCCTGCGGCATTGCGATTCCAGCGCACATGGCCGTTGCCAGTCCCACTGGCCGTGGCCAGCATCGTCCACGAATGACCGGCAGAGGCGCTCCAGCCGACCGCCCAGGCATTCGTGCCGGACATCGCCACCGTGGCGGAATCGGGTTCGGCTGCTCCTCCCTCGACCACCGTCGCGCGACGGGAGCCGGGGGAGACCGCCATGGTCACCGGCGTGGCGGCGGCAGAGACCACCAGCGTGTCGATGACATGGGCCGGCGAACCGGTCGCCCCGGTCACCGACACGGTGATCGTATCGACGTAGGTGCCGAGCGCGAGCCCGGTCGGGTTGCGGCTCCAGCCAACGATTCCGCTGCCGGTGCCGCTCCCTGCGGTGATCGTTGTCCAGCTCTTTCGCTTGGTGGCGCTCCACGACGCCGTCGAGGCGTTGGTGCCGGAGATCGTCACCGTCGCCTGGTCGCCAGGCGCGGTCCCGCCCTGCGCCACGATCACCGATCGCGAGCCGGGCGAGAGTGCCAGGGTGGGCGGAGTCGTGCCACCGCCACCGCCACTGGGAGCCTGCACCAGCCCCCAACCGGTGCCGGAGTCCCAGCCCGGCGACGAGAGATCCTGGGCGCCGGTCCGCAGCGCGTCACGCACCTGGGCCGTGGACCAGGTTGGATGCAGCTGGATCAGCAGGGCCGCGACACCGGCCACGTGCGGGGAGGCCATCGAGGTCCCCGACTTGGTACCGGTCCCCCCACCGGGCAACGTGCTCACGATCGAGTTGCCGGGGGCGGCCACCCACATCTCCGGGCCGAGGTCAGAGAAATAGGCCACCTGATCGCTCGATGTGGTCGCCCCGACCGCAACCGCGTTGACATACGCCGCCGGATACGTGATCGGCCCGCCGCTGTTGTTGCCGGCCGCAGCCACCACCAGGACCCCGGCGTTGCTGGCGGTGGTGATCGCATCCTGGTAGGCCTGCAGGGCCGTGGACGAGGCGATGCTCAGGTTGATCACTCGCAGCCCATGGGCGACCGCCCAATCGATGGCCGCGATCTGGTTCGACGACCATGCCGCGCAGCCGCCGTTGATCACCTCGAACACCTTGAGCGAATAGAGCTCGGCGCCGGGCGCCACGCCGACCACGCCACTGCCATTGCGCAGGGCGGCCACCGTCCCGGCCACGTGCGTTCCGTGACCGCTGCATGAGGCGACGTTGTCGGCCCAGGCCGAGGAGGCACTGCTCGCCGTGGTGAAGTCATAGCCACCCGCCACACTCAGGTCGGGGTGGGTGGGATCGATGCCGCTGTCGATGATGCCGACCTTGACACCTGTGCCGGTGATTCCGGCCGCCCAGGCCGCCGGCGCGCCGACCCGATCCACTCCCCACGGAATGGCGTCAGCCCGGGTAGCGATCCCCGCAGCCGCAACCGGGGACGGCAAGCCAGCAGGCTCGTCGGCGAGATAGGTCAGCACGTCGGGCTCGACCGATGCAACCGCCGAGTCGGCCCGCAACGCTGCGAGGGTGGTCGGGTCGGCCGTAGCGAAGAGCATCGCCAGGTGGAGCGCCTCGCCGTGGCGGCGGATTCCGTAGGCATTTTCGAGGTGTCGGGTGATCCGGTCGGCGTCGGCGGAGGAGACCATCGGGTCACCCGGGGCACGGAGGGCCGCCACCGGCGGGGTCCGAAGCCGGATGATGACCCGATCAGATCCTGGCGGGCCACCCGGGGGGGACGCGGGTTCCTGTGCTCCGACGGTGGCCGCCGCGAGCAGTGACAGGGTCAACCCCATCCCGAGACCAACCAGCCACCGACCGCCAACAGCCAAACTCCGCATCCGGCACCCCGCCTTGTCGCCTGATCTGGATGACCGCGCCAAAACCATCGCGCGCGTCACCTCCAGAACAACAATTCGCGTGCCAATGAAACCGACGGCCAGATGTATGCACTTAACACAATGCTTCACAATGACTTGCGATTAGTTCAGAGTCGAATATTGTCAAGAAACACGACGGCGAATGGCGGTCCATCACCGGGCACCGCGAAGAAACTCCAGCCAGCCCGCAATCGGCGGCCGGAAACTCGCCGCGATCTCCCGGGAACGGGTCCGATGCCGAGCCAGCAGCTGGCGATCCTTGGCATAGCGTTCGAGGGCAGCCCGCATCCCGGCTTCGTCCTCGACGATGAAGCCGTTGCGGCCATCCTCGACCCAATCGGCGACCTGGCCCACCGGGGTGGACACCACCGCCAGGCCCGCGAGCACTGCCTCCATGACCGGCAGCGGCCCGCCCTCCATCGTCGAGGCGCAGACGTAGACATCGGCTCCCGGTCGAGCCATCGCTGGTAGTCATCCCGACTGGCGAAATGCCGCCCTCCCCAGTGGAACTCGCAGGTCAGGTCGTTCCGGACCGCCGTGGCCTCCGCGAGGCGGCGGAGCGCCGGGATGTTCTTCCGTCGGGTGCCAACGGTGAGCCCGGCCAGTTGGCAGAGTGACGGCCTCCCCCGATTGTCCACGACGTAGTCGGTCCAGTCGCGGAACCGGCCAATCTGTTGGCGCCACCCATGACGGGCCAGGAGGTTGGTCGATGCCACTGCTTTGACGACGGACCGGTCGGAGCGATCTTGGGCGTTCCGGAGGGCCCTCCATCGCGATGGCCAGGTCGGTGTCCGGATCACGTCCTGGCAGTAGTTCCGGGCCACCACTTCGCGCAGTTCGTCGCTGATGACCGAGATGCGGTCGACCGCGGCGAGCCAGTGGAGGCGGCGCAGGGGCCACTCCCGCCAGTCGGCACGGTTTTCGAAGTGGGAGATCTCCTGGGGATCATGGATCGTGGTGACCACGGCTGGCGCGTATCGGTGAAGCTCCTCCCCAGGCTTGACCATGCCTGACCAGCTGAGATACAGCACATCGGCCGATTGCGGGTTCTGGCGCCAGCGGTCGATCCGCATCGGGACCAGGTCGATGCCTTCGTCCCGCAGCGCCTCGCGCAGGCCAAGGCCGATATCCTCCAACGCCCAACCGTCGATATTGAAGAGGTAGATGACGCGCATCGATCCCGCCTCCATGGCCGCATCCGGAGAAGTCCCACCGCTCGTCTCGATCGTCATCCCGATGCGGAACGAGGAGGCCTCGATTCGCAGCTGTCTCGAGTCAATCCTTGCCAATCGCGTGCCGGGCGGTGACCTCGAGATCCTGGTCCTCGACGGCGACTCCTCCGACGAATCGGCGCGTGTCGTCGGCGAGCTGGCCGAATCGGACCACCGCCTCCGGCTGTTGCACAACCCCGAGCGCCTCCAGGCAGCCGCCTTCAATCGCGGCCTCGCCGAAGCCCGGGGATCCTTCCTGGTGCGCATGGATGCCCACACGCTGTACGAGCCCGACTACGTCGCCGAATGCATCCGGCTGCTCGACGAGACCGGCGCGGCCGGCGTGGGAGGCGTCCAACGGGCAGCGGGAACGACCGGGGTGGGGCAGGCGATCGCCGCAGCGGTCTCGAGCCGATTCGCGGCGGGCGACGCCAAGTACCGCCATGCATCGGAGCCGGCCTGGGTGGACACCGTCTACCTCGGCGCATGGCGCACCGCCACCCTCCGGGCCGTGGGTGGCATGAACCCCGACTGGGCGGTCAACGAGGACTACGAGATGAACGTCCGCCTCCGCGCCAACGGTGGCCGGATGTACCTCTCGCCGACGATTCGCTCCACCTATTTCGTTCGGGACTCGCTGCCCCGGCTGGCGCGCCAGTATTTCCGCTACGGCTTCTGGAAAGTTCGCACCCTCGTGCACCATCCGGGCTCGGTGCGCTGGCGCCAGCTCGTCGCACCAGCCTTCGTGGTCTCCCTGTTCGCCACCCCGATCTTCGTGCATTGGTTCGGTTGGCTCGGGGTCGGGCACCTCCTGGCCTACGCCGTGGCGAACCTCACGGCCAGCATCATCACGGCCTCCCGCTCAGGCTGGCGATACCTGCCGGTGCTGCCGCTGGTGTTCTTCCTGATTCATGCCTGCTGGGGGTTCGGCTTCCTCCTCGGACTTGGCTACTGGCCAGTGCGCGACGCCCGTGCGGCGGCCTGATCTCCGCCGCCTGATCCGCTGGGCACCGCTGTGCATCGGCGCCGCAGCGGCGCTGGTGCTCTGGCTGGCGGTCGATCGCTGGTGGCCCCTGCTCCCGCTCGGCTACGGACCACGATGGCCGTGGCTCGGCCTGCCGCTGGTGCCGCTGTTCGCTGGCGGACGCTGGCGCGAACGTCTCCTGGCGACGGCCCTCACCGCCACCGTGGTGGCCTTTGCCCTCCTTGGCGTGCGGTTGCATCTCCACTCGCCGACGGCGGGACGCGCCACGACGGTCCGGCTGGTCTCATTCAACGCCGCAACCCGGGAACCGGCAATCGTCAGGCTCCTCGCGCTGGCTCGCGCCGCCGACGTCGACGTGATCGTGGTGGTGGAGTGCCCCCAGGCCGCCGGACAGCTGACCGCCCCGGGGTATCGCCAGGTTTCCAGTGGCGAGGTGTGCGCCTGGTCTCGGCTCGGCGACACGCCACGACTCGAACATGCGCCGCGCGACCCGAAAGTGATCGGCTGGAGTGGAACCATTGCCCGCCTCGATCTTCCCGGCAGTGGACTGGATCCGATTGGCGTGGTGCACCTGCGAAGTGTCCGCAACGAGCTCGAGCAGTTCCTCGACCTGTCGCAGCTGGTCGGCCAGGCCGATTCGATGGAAGCCCGCCGATCCAAGCGAATCGCGGGATCTCGGCAGGCAAGTGCCTGGTTTCGTCGCCTCGATCCCCGACCGGGGATCGTGCTCGGCGACTTCAACCTGGTGGTGGAATCGGCGCGGTTCCGCGCCGACTGGGGCGCATGGCACGACGTCTTCGAGGAGATCGGCAATGGCACCGGCCACACCTGGAACTCAAGGTGGTACGGGCTGCGCATCGATCATGTGCTGCACGACGATCATTGGCGGCCGGTGTCGCTCGAGATTGGCCCCGATCTCGGCTCGGACCATCGCGCCTTGTTGGTGACCCTGGCCCACCGCGACTGAGTCGCGGCACGCAGGATCAGTGGACGATGGCCGTCTGGTATCCCCCAATGCTCCGGAGCGCATAGCTGCCGCGCTGGGCCGCGGCCGTCACGGCAACACTGTACTGGCTGGCCCGGGAGATATCCTGCACCCGAAAGCGGGCAACCGAACCGGTGTGGATGGCGCCCGTGAGCACCACGTCGGCACTGCCACCATTGGCCAATCCGAAACCGTTGTACGGCGAGGCGGCGACGACGCTGTCGACTGAGGGACCACTGATCCGGAGTTGGACCGCCCCATCATCACTGTTGGGGGTCGTGAGTTCGACGGTGAGCCAGCCGGGGGTGCCAGGCTGCACATCGGAGGAGCCGGTGGGACCACTGCCACATGCGGCAAGGAGCAACAGCGCCGGGCCGAAGAGCGCCAGTCGTCCGGCATTGGCGGCCAGCCGACGCGAGAGCTTGAAGGTGTAGTTCATCGGGGCAAGCCAATCCTGTCGGTCGGGCCGTTCGGCCAGGGGGTCACAGCCTTGTTGGTGTCCATTTTCGGCAATCTCGATGCCAGCCTGGCCCGATCCAGTAACGAAATATCTAAGTAATTGATATGAAATGGTTTAGTGCAATGACACTCGATTCAGTGGCCGCTAATCGTGCAACCACGATGTATGTTTTCTAGGCAGTTGACATGACCATCGAACCGCCCCGGGCAACAATCGCGACAACGCGCTGGGCGTTCGGCACCTGGCTGGCCCTCCTCGGCTGGCTCACCCTCCGTCCTGATCCAGCTGCCGCCTTTGCGGCGGCCGGCTCACCCTGGTGGTGCGTCGCGTGCGGCCAGGCCGGAGGCGCCGACCTGTTGCTCAACGTCGTGCTCTTCCTCCCGCTCGGGTTGCTCGCGGCCCGGTCGGGACGTGCCTGGTCGTTCGCGGTTGGTGTTGGACTGGGGCTTTCGCTGGCGATCGAGGCGACCCAGGGAATCCTGATCCCGGGTCGCGACGCGGCCCTCGGGGACGTCCTGGCGAACACCACCGGTGGCGCCCTGGGCTGGCTGCTCGTGACGTGCCGCGATCGGGCGGTCGGCAGACGGTTCCTGATCCTCGCCGCTCCGGCATCACTCGTGGTACTCGCGTTGGTCCTGTACGGCAGCGCCAGACTGCTTGCCCCGGATCTCACCGGCCCTGGGCCCCTCCGCCTGATACAACCGCCGTCGTTCACTGGTCGACCGCGGTATCCCGGGCGCGTGCACCGGCTCGAGCTTCAGGAGGCGGGGGCTGCCGGTGCACGAGTTCGAGCCGAGTTTGCCTGGGCGCCCCCGGACACCGCGGCACTCACCCCGATCCTGCGGCTCGACGACGCAGCCGGATGGCCGGTCGTGGCCATCGACCGTCGTGCCGAGCGGGTCGCGATCGAGGTGCGAACCCGCGCCGCTGGGTGGCGACTGCGCCTGCCCACCTGGTCGGTACTGGTTCCGCGTGGCATCCCTGCCGGAGCACCGATCTCGCTCGAGCTTCGGATCGCACCGGGAGCGGTCCGGCTCGCGGCGTTCGGCGGCAGCGATTCGGCGGCGTTGATCAGGCGCTATGGCGCCCAACACGGTTGGCTGTTGCTCAACCCCTTCGCGCCAACCGGGAGCGGCGACGCATGGAAGTGGTGGACGCTGCTCTGGCTCGCCGGTTGGGGAGTGGTGTGCGGACTGGGCGCCGCGACGCGCCGACGGCGGCTGGCTTGGGGCCTTGCCGCCGTCGGGATCGTCGTCGTCGGGACCGGGGTGGCTGGTGCGCCCGCCACCCCGCCCGAACTGGTTGCGTTCGGGCTTGGCTGGCTGGTGGCGATCAGTTCAGCACGATTTCGCCATTCACCGGGCGGGGCTTGAGGTACCACCCGCCGACCCCGTCCGGGGTCAGCACCCCCCGGGCGGTGATCCCCCGCCCCGGGGCGAAGGAAAGCTTGGGCGCCTGGAGCAGCGAGTCGAGCACCACGCGGGCGGTATCGGTCCCGTCGGTGATTCGCACCTCGAAGTCCCGCCCCGTGGTGACGGTGTCGGCAATGGTCGCTCCGCTCACGCGCACGAGCGCTGCGTCGAGCGTGCCTCCGCGGGCGGAGGCAATCTCCGCCACGGAGAGATCGGTGATGGCCGGCGCGGCACTCACTCCCACCGTCAGCACCACGCCATTGAGCAGCACCGGCTGGCCGTGGTCGCTCCCGGTCGCCCCGAACACGATCACCGAATCGCCGACGTTGTTGCCGTTGCGTCCAGGACGGTGATGCGAGGCGGTGATGCGCAGGTTGGTGGTGCCGTCGGTCACGAACATCGCCGAGTCGGCGAAGAACTGCAGCGCCGAGGTGACCACACCGTGCACGAAGACCGGTCGACCCGCGACTGCCTGGCGCGCCGCGTCCAGGCTCAGCGTGGCGAAGCTCACCAGCAGGTTCGCCCCCCCGTTCAGCGAGTCGGCCCGGACGTGAAAGGGGACGTCGTTTCCGAGAATCGGCTGCAGCGTATCGCCGAGCGCGCCGGGCATGAGGCGGTAGCGGTACCGACCGATGGGCACGCTGGTGAAGCTCGCCAGGCCGTTGGCGTTGGTCTTGGCCACGAGCACCGTGTCGATCCCGCCGTCGGCGAAGATGCCGATCCGGATTCCATTCAGGATCGTGTCGAAGGCGGTCAGGCTGCTGGTACCGTCACGATCGAGGAAGGCGTTCACCTGGAGCGTGCCAGTGCCGAGTGGCGGCAAGCCGAGATCCTCACCGGCGTTGGAGCAGGCGACGAGCCCCAGCACCAGCGTGGCGACGGTGGGAAGGAGGCGGGGCATCGTCAGTTCTCCACGCGAAGGCCGAAGCGAAGCATGCGCGGCGCCGTCCGGCGCGAGAGCAGTTCGCCAAAGTGAGCGTTCAGGATGAGTGGGAGCACCACGTTGCCGCTGCCGTCGGTGGTGATCGTCCCGGTCGGGTCGACCAGCACGGCGGCACGGTCGAGGTAGCCGGTGGCGCTCCCGGCCAGGTTGAAGGCATCGGCGGTGATGAGCAATCGGCGCTCGCCGCCGAGCGGCAGCCGCACGCCAACCGACAGGTCCAGCGACTGTGCCGCCTCCCCCCGGCAACTGTTCCGGGCGGCCACGCCGGAGGTGCCGACATCGCACCCGGCGCCACTCAGCATCGCGGACAGCCCGCTCACCGCCCCGAGTCCGACCGGATCGTTGCCGCTCGAGCCGTCGCCATTGGCGTCCACACCCGGCGCGAAACCCGGAGTGAACGGCAGGCCGCTGCGCCACCGCCAGCGGGCGGCGACACTCAGCGTCCCCGACCCGGGAGAGTGATACCGCGCCGAGAGCACCACGCGATGCGGCACGTCGAGATCGGAGCGACCGTCGCTCCATCCTCCGGTCACGTCACCACCGGCGCCAAGCGCCAGCACGCGATCCGCCGGTTCGGGGCTCAGCTGGCCCACCATGTTGTCCTCGGTGCGCGACCAGGTGTAACTGGCCGTGACGGCCAGTCCGGGTTCGACACGACGCTCCAGCGTGACCGTGGCGAAGCGCTGTTCGGCATACCCGGTGGAGGTGAGGCCCCAGACATGATCGAACCCCGCCACCCGCTGGTTGCTGCCGGGCACTGGTGACACCAGCGCGCCGAACTGCTCCAGCTCCCCCCAGATCGCCATCCCATCGGCGGTGTGCCCGAACGGAGCGACCGGCCGGTTCACGTCGTCACGACGCAGCAGGTAGTCGGTGTGGTGGAGGCCGCCGGTGATGCTCAACACGGTCCCCGAAGCCACTGCCTGCGCGAACCCGGCGCTGAACACGAGGGTCCGCGGTGCCCGGACCTGGGGGTCGAAGTAGGTGATCGCCGTTCCGGTCACGACATCAGCAGTATCGGGGGCGGTGGGCCAGCCAATCGTCCCGCTGGCACGCGACACGATCACGCTGCCGTCGTACCGTGCCGCCTCGGCGAGCGCGGCCAGGTCGTAGCGTCCCGGCACGAGGCCGGTGGCGACCTGCACCACGGTGGCGCCGCGGCCGCTCGGATCCCAGCGCAGCCCCAGGCGCGGGCCCGCCCCCGACGATCGGCGATTGGGCACCACACCGGTGCCAATCCCGAACGCCGCCGCCGCCGCCGGATTGCCGACCACCGCGGACTGCGGCAGGAACTCCGACTGGTAGCGGACGCCGAAGGTGAATCGGAGCGCGGGGGAGAGTCGCCAGACGTCCTGCCCGAACACGGAGACCTCGGGCACCGAGAGGTCGGGGGCATCCCCGCTGGCTGCTGCCGAGACCCAGGTGCCCCGTCCCGCCGCGAAATCCTCGAGTGAACCGAAGGCGGCCTGACCCGCGCCGTCGATCAGCCAGTCGTAGCGGAGCTTGTTGAGCGACACGCCACCTCCGAGGCTGATCAGGTGATCCTGCACCGGCATCAACAACGTCTCGTGAATCCCGAGCGTCGTGGTGGTGAACTCACCCGGCAGCGTGGCCGCCCCACCGAGCGCGGCACCCTCCGCTCGTCAGGATCGCGCCCGGAAGCGACGCGCCGGTCCAGTCACGACGTGAATGCTGCACCCCGAGCTGGGTGACGCTGCGGAAGTCCTCACCCCAGAGTTCTGCGGTGACGGAACCCGACAGGTCGCGCGCATCGAGCGCCACCCCGGCCCCGCTGTTGAGCTGCTGGCCTACGAGCGGATTGTCCTCCGTCCACGAGGCCGCACCAAACCTGGCGGTGACCCGCGACGTGGCGCTGGGACGAAATCCCACCAGGCCCTGCCCGGTGAACCCTTGCCACGTCCGGACCGTGGGCGAGGTCCACTGGCTGGCGTCGACCGCCGGCCGCGCCGCGGCAACGGCCTCTGCCAACCCATCGGTGGTGAACGGCGCTGCGGAGGGAAGGGCCAACCGTCTATAGTCGGCCCGGATCGCCCACGACGTGCTGTCGCGACCGACCGTTCCCGAGGCGGCGAGGCCGCCCTCGATCGAGGTGCCACTGCTGTCGGCCGGGTTGTCCTGGGTCGCGCCACCGAGGCTGGCGCCCGACCAGGTGAGCCAGGGGCGAACGGTGGTGCGATCCGGACGTGACAGCGAGGTGAGCTCGAGCAACGCCCCGGCCGCTGCCGGCAGCGAGGCGTCGAGCCGGTGCCGACTGAAGCGGGCCTGGTCGATGCCGTCGCGTGCAAAGATCGGCGCCGAGCTGATCTCGCCGGGGAGGCCCGGATGCCGGAGCAGCGACTCCTCCATCCCGTCGACCACCAGGCGCGAGGCTGAGGCGGGGAGGCCGTTGGCCGCCAGGATCGCCTCGTCACGCCCCTCGTCGGCCCGCGTCACCGCGGAGATCTCGCGCGAGAGGTCGCTGGCATCACGATGATCGTCAAGCGACTCGAGCGAGGCACCGTCGAGCACCGTCCCGGCCTCTGCGGCACCCACGGCGCGCAGCCATCGGTCCTCCACCGTGTTGATCGGGGGCGGCCGACGGGGGATTTCCAATCCGACATCGAGGGCATCACCGGCGACCACCATCACTCCGTGGTAGCGCACCGGCTGGAATCCGAGTTGCTCGACCAGGAGGACATACTCGTTGGGCACGAGGTCCTCGATCCGGAAGCGGCCCTCGGGCCCGGCCTCGACCAGCGCGATGCGACGCCCATCGCGGGTCAGCGTCAGTGTCGCATCGGGCACGGCAATGCCGCGGTCGTCAACGACCCGGCCGACAACGACACCGGCGGTGGGCGACTGGGCCAGGAGGGGCGCGGCCGGCATGGTGCCCAGCGCCAGCACAGCCAGCGCGGGAATCCGGACGCACAGCGGAACTCGAATCGGAGACATGGCGCACCAGGATCGGGGAATCGGACCTGCAGGTCGACCATTGCCGGTGCAGGAGGGGTGCCACGGTCCCGCTCCGGGCTCGGCGCACCCGGTGGTGGCCAGCCCGCACCCGCCGTCCAGCGCACGATCCGTGAAACTGTTGCATCAACGCAACACCGGTCCCTGCCCCACCGATCGGGGCTAACTTCCCCGGGTGTCCCGCCTGAGCTTCCGTGGCCGCCTCCTCGTTTCCCTGCTGACCGTGAGCGTGATCCCGGTCGGCCTGGTCACGTTGGTGGGGGTCATGGCCGTCCAGATGGTCCCCGACCTTCGCCCGGGCGGCACCGTCCCGGAGGTCGAGCGGGTTGGTGAGACGGCCGGCCGACTGGTGGTCTCGCTCGAGGGTGTTCCGCTCGCGCCAGCGAGCGAGCAGGCCGAGCGCGATCACCAACAGGCGGTGTCGAACCTGCTGGAGCGCTACAAGAATGCCCAGGGCCTGGTGCGCAACACGATCAGCGGCCTTCCCTACGTCGTGGCCGCGGTCGCACTGGTGCTGTTGGCCATGGTTGCCGTGCTGGTGGGTGTGCTGTCGCGACAGCTCGCCGCGCCCCTCGACGAGGTGGTCGACTGGACCGGCCGGATCAAGCGACGGGAGGCACTTCCCCCCGAACCGCCGCGCCAGCGGGGAATCCCGGAGTTCACCGCGTTGCGCGATGCGCTGCGCGACCTCGCCGCCTCGCTCGAACAGGGGCGCCGCGCGGAACTCGAGGCCGAGCGGTTGCGCACCTTCGGTGAAGTGGCCCGGCGGGTGGCGCACGAGATGAAGAATCCGCTCACACCGATTCGGCTGGCGGTGCTCCAGCTGCGACGCGCGGAGCTTCCCGGTGCCGCCGAGCCGCTCGAGGTGATTGCGGCCGAGTCGGCACGGCTCGAGGCGATGGCTCGCGAGTTTGCGGAACTCGGCCGACTGCCGGAGACGATGGCCACGCCGGTCGATCTCCGCGAACTGCTCGAGGAGATGCTCCGCGCCACCGTGCCCGAGACGATGACCCGCCAATTCACCTGCAAGACCGAGTCGCTGGTGGTGGAGGCGCAGTACGACCCGCTTCGGCGGGCGTTCAGCAACCTGCTCCGCAACGCCGTCGAGGCCTGTGGTGACGATGGCGAGGTCCGCGTGTCGCTGGTGGAGGACAGTGAGGGCATCCTGATCACCATTGCCGACACCGGCCCTGGCATCCCCGCCGAGAAGCGCGAGCAGATCTTCCAGCCCTATTTCACCGACAAGCGCGAGGGCACCGGTCTCGGCCTCGCCATCGTCCGACAGACCGTCGAGCAGCACGGCGGTTCGATCTCCGTCGCCGACACGCCGGGCGGCGGTGCCACCTTTCTCGTCCGGCTACCCGCATGAGCACACGCATCCTGATCATCGACGACGAGGCCAACATCCGCCGGATGGTGGGTGCCCTGTTGAAGTCCGAGGGCTTCGACGTGGAAGAGGCGCCCAACGGCAACGCGGCCCTGCTCGCCCTCCCCGAGGTGCGCCCCGACCTGATCCTCCTCGACCTGATGATGCCCCCGGGACCGGACGGCCTGGCCACGCTGGAGCAGATTCGCGCCAGCGACGTCGATATCCCGGTGATCATGATGAGCGGCAAGGCGCAACTGGCCGACGCGGTCCGTGCGGTGCAGATGGGCGCATTCCAGTTCCTCGAGAAGCCGCTGGCACCGGAGTCGCTCCTGGTCGCCGTGCGATCGGCCGAGAAGCTGGTGCGGACCCAGGCCGAGAACCGGGCCCTTCGCGCCCAGATCGGCACCCAGCCCGACCTGGTCGGGACCAGCGCGGAGATGGACCATGTCCGCCAGCTGATCGCCCAGGTGGCACCCACCGATGCCCGAGTGCTGATCCTCGGCGACTCGGGGACCGGCAAGGAACTGGTGGCGAATGCCATCCATCGCCAGAGCCAGCGGGCGCGCGGCGCGTTCGTGTCGGTCAACTGTGCCGCCATCCCACGGGACCTGGTGGAGAGCGAGATGTTCGGCCACGAACGTGGTGCCTTCACCGGCGCCACCGACCGACGGATCGGGCGCTTCGAACTCGCCAACGGCGGCACCCTCTTCCTCGACGAGGTGGGCGACCTGCAGCTCGAGGCGCAGGCCAAGCTGTTGCGAGTGCTCGAGACGGGGGAGATCCAGCGGATCGGCGGCGAGCGGACCCTGCGGGTGGACATCCGGGTGCTCGCCGCCACCAACCGTCGCCTGGAGGACGCGGTCGCCAGCGGGAATTTCCGGGAGGACCTCTACTTCCGGCTCAACGTCTTCCCGATCGCGTTGCCATCGCTGCGCGAGCGACTCGGCGACCTGCCCGCCCTGGTGGCCCATCTCGCCGCCCGGCTGCGGCCGCGACGACCACCGCGCTTCACGGCCGAGGCGCTCACCGCCCTCGCACGCCACCCGTGGCCCGGCAATGTGCGCGAGCTGGCCAACATCGTCGAGCGGCTGACAATCATCGGCGGTGACGAGGTGACAGCCGACCTGGTGCCCCGGGTGCTCACCCGGATGCCCGGCGTGGCCGCGGAACCCTCATCCCAAGCCGCGGGCGCCCGGCCGGCAACGGGCGATGACACGCGCTCACTCACCGACCGACTCGATGACTACGAGCGCGACCAGATCAGCGGCGCGCTCCAGGCTGCGGCGGGCAACATCGCCGAGGCCGCCCGCATGTTGCAGACCGATCGCGGCAATCTCTATCGACGGATGCGACGCCTCGGCATCCGGGGGGGAAGCGAATGATCCGCCACCCACACCGACGTCATCTCCTCGCCGCGCGACTGCTGCTGGGGAGCGCCCTGCTGGCGCCGCCACTCGCGGCCCAGGACAGCAGTCGCGTGACGCTCGACTTCGGCGAACGAACGCCGGTCCAGAATGCCGGGGCGATCCCCGACTCGGTGCTGGAAGTGGCCCTCGCCCGCTTCAACGCGCCGAAAACCACCCGCATCTACGGCGGCGGCGGGTTGATCAACGCCCCGATCAACGGCACCCTCGGACTCTACAACGGCGACGTGCGGATCAGCAGCACGGTCGAGGGTGACGTGGTGGTGATCAACGGCTCGCTGCGACTCGATGCCACCGCCCGGGTAACCGGTGCGATCATGGTGCTCGGTGGCCGCTTCTTCGCCGACCGCGGCGCCAGCTACCGCGCCCCGGTGACGGAATACCGTGAGCAGCCGCCCGTGAGCCGGGGCGCCGACCTGCGGCTGGTCCGCTCGGCACCGGCACCGAGCATGCGCGACCTCGCCAACCGGCTCTCGACCCGCCTCGGACCGGTGGTGCTCGCGCCGCACCTGGCGTTCGGGGTGTACAACCGTGTCGAGGGACTCCCGGTCCGGCTCGGGGGACGGGGCAGCTGGGTCCCGGATTCGCTCACCCGGGTTGTGGTGGAGGCAGACGCCATCCTGCGTTCGGCCAATGACCCCTCCGACACCAGGAACCGGGTCGGCTGGCTGCTGCGCGCCGCGCTCCATCGCGGCGCCGCCGGGGCGTTCACGGCCGGAGTCGAACTGAGCCGCCAGGTGCTCGCCACGGCGGACCAACCGTTGTCACCCGATGAGTCGTCGCTCAGCGCCTTGATCTTCCACCGGGATCGCCGCGACTGGTTCGATGCCAGGTCGCTGGTGTTCTTCGGCCAGTGGCGCGTCCGTCCCCCGGTGACGGTCGATGCGTCGCTCGGGGTGGTCCGCGAACGGAGCGTCACTGCGGCGGACGCCTTCTCCATCCTGCGCAACAACGACGCCTGGCGAGCCAATCCGCTGATCGACGACGGGCGCTTCACCACCCTCGCGCTCGGCGCCACGTGGGACAGCCGCGATGACGCGCAACTGCCCCGCGAGGGCTGGTGGATCAGGGGAACGATGCGGCGGACGACCAGCGGCGACCTCACGCCGGTGCTGCTCCCCGACCAGGTCCGCGACCCGCTGCCGAGCGAGGGCTACGAGAGCTGGGAGGCGGGAGTGGACATTCGGCGCTTCCAGCCGCTCGACCCCCGCTACACGCTCCACGCCCGGTTCATGGCCCAGGGCTGGATCGGCGGTGACCCGCTCACGATCCAGCGGCGACTCTCGCTCGGCGGAGACGACTTCCTGCCGGGATATCCGTTCCGCGCGGCCCGCTGCGATCCGCGGCGGCGGCCCGATCCGGCCACACCATCGCTCTGTGATCGAATGGCCATGGCCCAGGTCGAACTCCGGCGCCACACCTCCCTGCGGCTCGGCAGCCGGGTCGGGC
Source organism: uncultured Gemmatimonadales bacterium (assembly GCA_963847895.1). GTDB lineage: Bacteria > Gemmatimonadota > Gemmatimonadetes > Gemmatimonadales > GWC2-71-9 > Palsa-1233. The sequence continues at coordinate 595,867 of CAWKBO010000003.1, read as the reverse complement.
CCTATGCCATCGGGATCAACGGCGCCGACCTGCTGGTCTTCGCCGACTGGGGCAGCGCCTGGATCGCCGGCGACGGTCCGGGACAGGTCCCGGCCAACCGGATCCAGTCGGTGGGCGAGTGGCGCGGTGACGTGGGGATCGGCCTCGACGCCGGCTGGTTCGGCGCCTATCTCGCTCGCTCGGTCACCGACGACCTGCCCCTGCGACTCTCCCTGCGGCTCTCCCGCCGGTTCTGAGTCGGGTCGTGCGCCGGGTCCTCCTCCTCGCCGTCTTCCTTGCCGGCGCCGTCACGACGGCGTCGGCACAGGCCGGCGCGCGCCTCGAGGTGGCGGTCGACACGGCGACGCGGGAACCCCGGCCCCGGATCCGCAACCTGATGAACGAGGAGCAGTGGCGAGAGGCGATCGACGACGCCTTCCGGATCTCGCTCACCTGGCAAGTGGACCGCTACCGTATCCGGCCGTTCTGGTTTCCCGCCAACGAGTCGCGCTTCGACCTCACCATCGTGATCCGGCGCGAGCCGCTCCTGGGACAGTACTACATCACCTACTTCGTCCCTGACGCCGAGCCGGTCACCGTGGTGTTCAACTCGTTCGAGGCGTTCGTCCTCGAGCTCGAGCGCCCGTTGCCGATCCGGAACATGGCGCCACACAACCAGGGCGAGTACTACTACGCCGTCACCCTGAAGGTCTCGGCGCTCGACGACCAGCAGTTCGCCGAGATGCAGCGCTTCATCGGTGAGGGCGGTCGCTCGGGTGATGGCGGTGGAATCAAGACCTGGGTGCTCAAGCTGGTGGGACTGGCGTTCCAGACCTTCAGGGAGCGAAGCGAGCGGTTCGGGGTGCCGTAGGGGCGACGAGCGACAGGCGACAGGCGAACGGAGTCGGGCAGGCCTCACGCAGTGAGACCGGCGTTCGTCATGGGACCTGTCGCCTGTCGCCTGTCGCCGACTACCTCGGCCGGATCGCCGCCAGCGCCTCGTCGCCGTAGAAGAGCCGGATGTACTTCTGCTGGGCCGGCGAGAGGCGGCGGATCGCCCACGACAGGTGCACGAAGTGCGGCTCGGTCGGGATGGTGTGGGGCACCATCCCGCATTCCTCCGGCAGCCGGTTCCCCTTGCGGGTGTTGCAGCTCGAGCACGCGGTCACCACGTTCGACCACTCGTTCGTTCCGCCGCGCGACTGCGGCACCACATGGTCGCGGGTGAGGCACTCCCGATGTCGCAGGAAGTGCAGCGAACGATCACAGTACTGGCAGGTGTAGCCGTCGCGGGCGAAGAGGAAGGTGTTGGTGACCTGGCGACGGAATCGGCGGGGGACATGCACGAACCGGACGAGACGGATGATCGCGGGTCGTGGCACTCGCATTCGGACACTGCGTATCGGCTCGGCGCCATCGGCCTCGACGATCTCGGCCTTCCCCTCGATGACGAGCCGCAGGGCACGCCGCGTGGGGACCATCGTCAATGGCTCGAATGAGGCGTTGAGGGCGAGACAGCGCACCCGGGATGCTCCGGTCGGGGTTACCTACGGATACCCTGTCAGGGCACGCGATTCAAGGGGTTCACCGGGCCGTGACCCGTCGCCCAGCCAGCCAGGTGCCCACCACATCGGCGGCCGACGACGACAGCACCGCCTCCTCGGGGTCGTCGGTATCGGCCGGAATCGTGATCGCCACCAGGTCGGCCCGCTTGCCCACGACCAGGCTGCCGATCTCATGCCCGAGGGCCAGTGCCTCCGCGCCGCCCAGGGTGAGCACCCGCACCGTCTCGGTGGCGGTCCAGCCGGCGAGTGCCCGCGCCGCGCGGGCCTCGGCGATCAGGTCGGGCGGCGCCACGCTGATCTCGCTGTCCGTCCCGAGTCCAAGGCGCAAGCCGCGCTCGAGATAGCGCCACACCGGGGCGTCGCCGTCGTGGTGGAACCGATTCGACCGCGGACAGTGGGCGACCGCCACCCCATGACGGGCCATCAGGTCGGCGTCGGCGTCGTTCACCTGGATCGCATGAATGCAGAGAGTGCGTGACGAGAGCACGCCGTGGCGGTCCATGAATGCCACCGGGGTCACCGGCTCGGCGGATGGGCGCGGGATTCCCTCACGACGGAAGTGGTCGGCGAAGATCCCGGTGAAGTCGTCGAGCAGCGCAGCCTCGCCCGGCGGCTCGGCCACGTGCACCGCGATCGGCACCCCGTGGGCTCGACCGAGATCGCAGGCCCGTCGATAGAGCTCGCCGCTCACCGTGTAGGGAGCGTGGGGCGACACCCCGAGCGCCGCCAGGCCGGTGGCATGCCGAGCCAGCCGGTCGAGCTCCGCCGTGAATCGGCGCATGGCCGGATCGCATTCCTCGGGGTGCGCACCGAACACCTCGTGATGATAGATCCCGCTCGCGCCGAGGTGGTCGAGCGCTTCCATCACCGCGCCGGTGCTGCCGGTATCCGCGACCGTGGTCACCCCTGCCGCCCACATTCGGCGGATCCCCTCGCAGGCAGCGTCGAAGAACTCCTCTTCCGGCCGGGCTGCCTTGATGCGGATCACCTGCACGATCCATTGCCAGAAATCGGGGGCGTCGACCATCCCCGCGAAACCGGTGAGTTCAAGATGGGTGTGGGTGTTCACCAGGCCGGGCAGGAGCACCGCATCGCCGAGCGGCAGGGGTTCGGCATCGGGTGGCGACGGCACGGTCGACTCGGGACCGATGGCGGCGATCCGGCCATGATCGTCGATCAGCATGGCACCATCCCGTATCGGAGACCCGCCGACGGGACAGAGCCATCCCGCCGTGAGCCGCCGCATCAGTTGGTTCCCCCTGGCCGGTAGGGGGAGTGGATGGGGCAGAACTCCTTCGGCTCGGCTCCGGGGGCGTAGTAGCGCGTCTCGACCAGGTCGCGGGGGCAGAATGGCGTGGCCCGGAAGCCGGTGCTCCGGTCGATCTCCACCGGGCGCAACATGTTCTCCGGTTGCTGCCAGCCGGAGGGTGCCGGGCGCCGCTGGTAGATCTCCTTCATGAACTGGGTATACGCCGGTGCGGCGAGGAGACCACCCTGGGCATTGTTCATGATCCGGGTGTTCTGGTCGAAACCCATCCAGACGCCGGCCACCAGGTCGTTGGTGAAGCCGATATACCAGACGTCGTAGTAGTCGTTGGTGGTGCCGGTCTTGCCGCCGGAGGGAAGCTGGAAGCCCTTCGACCAGACCTGGGGGTTGCCGGTGCCATGTTGCACCACCCCCTGGAGCGCCTCGGTCATCGTGTACGCGGTCGCGTCGTCGAGCACCCGCCGTCGCACCGGCTTCGGTTCCCACACCGTGCGACCGTTGCGGTCCTCGACCCGGAGGATCGCGTTCGGTTCGCTCCGCACGCCGAGATTGGCAAAGGTGGAGTAGGCGGCGACCATCTCGATCGGGTGGACGCTGAGCGCCCCCAGGGCCAGCGACGGCACCACCGGAATCCTGGTCGTGATGCCGAACCTTCGTGCCTCATCAGCCACCTCGGAGAGTCCGACCTCCTGGGCGACCTGGACCGCGATGCTGTTCATCGACTGCCACAGCCCCTGGCGCAAGGTCACCGGCTCGTTGCTGAACTTGCCGTTGAAGTTCTGCGGCTCCCAGTTGGGCTGGTCGGGGATCGGGATCGACAGCGGCTGGTCGAGGAGCGCTTCCTCGAGTGAGTGGCCCTGCTCCACCGCGGTAGTGTACACGATCGGCTTGAACGTCGATCCGGGCTGCCGCTCGGCCTGCACCGCGCGGTTGAACTTGGAGTCGTCGAAGTCGCGGCCGCCGACCATTGCGAGGATGTTCCCGGTGCGGGCCTCCATCACGAGCGCGGCCCCCTGGAGATAGGGCGTGGTCGCGCTCTCGCCACCCGCATCGCCCTTCTTCTCCAGGTACTCGCGGTAGGTGGGGTGGCGATAGCGCGGGTCACCCTCGATCCGTTCGAGCTGCGCCGACATCGCCCGCTCGACGGCCGACTGGGCATCGAGATCGAGCGTGGTGTAGATCCGGTAGCCCTCGGTGTAGAGGGCGCTGCCGAACCGCGCCTCGAGGATCTGCCGGACGTACTCCACGAAGTACTCGCCGATCCCGGCAAAATCGCTCCGCGACGACAAGGCGAGCGGGTACGCCTTCCAGGTCTCCGCATCCTCGGTACTGAGGGCGCCGTTGCGCTCCATCAGGGCGAGGACGGTATTGCGGCGCCGGACGGCAGCCTCGGGATTGCGGCGCGGGTTGTAGCGCGACGGCGCCTGGGGAAGCCCGGCGAGCATCGCGGCTTCGGCCGCGTTGAGCTGGGAGGCGTGCTTGCCGAAATAGCGCTGCGAGGCCGCCTCGACCCCGTAGGCGCCGTTGCCGAGCGAGATCTGGTTGAGGTAGAGCTCGAGGATCTTGTCCTTCGGGTAGCGCGCCTCGATCTGGCCGGCCACCTTCGCCTCGCGAATCTTGCGGGCGATCCCGGCGAGTCCCGAGCGCTTGCTGCGGTCGATGTCCTCGGGAAAGAGGTTGCCGGCGAGTTGCATGGTGATGGTCGAGGCGCCCCGGCTGCTCCGTCCGAGCAGCCGATCCTTGAGGGTTGCCAGGACGCCCCACCAGTCGACTCCGTGATGCCGATAGAAGCGCTTGTCCTCGACCGACAGGAAGGCCGCCGGCAGCGCCGGCGACATCGAGTCGAGGGTGATCACGGTGCGCCGTTCTCGATAGAAATCGGTGATCAGGCGGCCGTCGGCCGCGTAGACTTTCGACGCCTGATAGGGGTCGTAGGAGGTCAGTCCGGCGATCGAGGGGCAACGGTCATTGGCGCAGGCGCGGAGCCATGCCCCACCGGCGACCACCACCCCAAAAACCACCCCTGCGAGGCCCACGAGGGCGACCCGCATCAGCAACCGGCGGCTCAACTGGATCCGCGGGACACGGGGGAGTCTCGCGCGCCACCTGGACGACTTCACCATGGCCGGAAAGTACCCGGACCGGGCGTGCCTTGCACGTCCCGGCGCCGTTGCCGCATCTTGCCGCCCCATGGCCACCTTGCTCGAGACCCTCACTGCCCGTGGCATGGTGCACGATGCCACGCCCGACCTTGCCGACCGCCTCGCCAGGGGACCGGTTGCCGGCTACGTGGGATTCGACCCCACTGCCGACTCGCTCCATGTCGGCAACCTGGTCCCGGTGATGGCCCTCGCGTGGCTGCAGCGCCTCGGTGGCCGCCCGTTGGTGCTGGTCGGCGGCGGAACCGGGATGGTGGGCGATCCCTCGGGAAAGCGGAGCGAGCGCCCGATGCTCGACGCCCGCACGGTGGCCGCCAACGCCGCGGCGATCCGGACCCAGCTCGCCCGCTTCTTCCGGTTCGGCGAGGAGGCCACGGACGCCAGGATGTTCGACAATGCCGAGTGGCTCCGACCGCTCGGCCTGCTCGAGTTCCTGCGCGACGCCGGAAAGCACTTCACGGTGAACTACATGCTGCAGAAGGACACCGTGAAGTCGCGTCTCGACAGCGGCATCTCGTTCACCGAGTTCGCCTACATGCTGGTACAGGCATGGGACTTCGCGCACCTGGCCACCACCGAGGCGTGCGAGCTGCAGATGGGCGGCAGCGACCAGTGGGGCAACATCACCGCCGGGATCGAGCTCGCCGCCCGCCGCGATGGCCGCAAGGTGCACGGGCTCGTGCTGCCGCTGCTCACCACCGCGGCCGGCACCAAGTTCGGCAAGAGCGAGGCTGGCAACATCTGGCTCGACCCCGCGAAGACCTCGCCCTATCAGTTTCACCAGTTCTGGCTCCGTTGCGACGACGCCGATGTCGAGCGGCTGCTGCGATTCTTCACCTTCCTCGACCTTACCGAGATCGCGGCGATCCTCGTCGAGCACGCCACCGATCCGGCGCGACGAGTCGCCCAGCGGCGCCTCGCCGACGACGTGACCGCGCGGGTCCACGGGGATGAGGCCGTCAGACGGGTCACCAGGGCGGCGGCGATCCTGTTCGGCGGGGAGCCACTCTCCGCCGCGGATGCCGACACCCTTGAGATGGTGGTGGGCGAGGTGCCCGCCGCCGGGGTCACCCGCGTCGAGCTGGACGCGGGGCTGCCGGTCGTCGAGGCGTTCACCCGAGCCGGACTGGCCGAGTCGAAGAAGCAGGCTCGCCAGTTCGCCGGCGCCGGGAGCCTCTGGATCAACGATCGAACGGCCGACCTCGATACGCCGATCGGACCGGCCGACCTGCTGCACGATCGGGTGGTGCTGCTGCGTCGCGGCAAGAAGCAATGGGGGGCGCTACGGCTCGCGGCCGGCGAGACCGACACTTTGCCGTGATGCGTCTACCCATCGCCCTCGCTCTCGTCCTGGCCACCCGCCTCGCTGCCTGCGGCGGGACGACCGAGGGCACCACCGGCGTGATCCCGCCGCCACCACCGCCACCCCCTCCGGCCGACGGCGGACCCCGGCTCGGCCTCAACGCCGACCTCGACGGCACCCCGATCTTCCCGCCGACCGATGCGTGGAACCAGCGCATCGACACCGCCGCGGTCGATCCGAACTCCGCCGCGATCCTCGGCCGGATCGGCCCGGGCATCTCGCTCCATCCCGATTTCGGTGCCGACTGGAACGGCGGCCCTTCGGGATTCCCTACGTGGTGGTCTCCGACACGGTCGGTCGCTCCTCGGTGGCGTTCGACTTCGCCGACGAGAGCGATCCCGGCCCCTATCCGATCCCGGCCGATCCCCCGATCGAATCAGGAGGCGACCGCCATCTCCTGGTGATCGTGCGGGAGGAATGGAAGGGCTACGAGCTCTTCGCGCTCCGCCGCGAGGGCGGCAGCTGGCACGCCGGCTCCGGAGCCATCTGGGACCTGGCCCGCGGCACCACCCGGCCGGCCGGATGGACCTCGGCGGATGCGGCCGGACTCCCGATCCTTCCCGGCCTGGTGCGCTACGACGAGGTGGTGGGGCGCGGTGAAATTCCCCATGCGCTGCGGTTCACCGTACGCCGGACCCGGCGGGCCTACCTCGCCCCGGCCTCGCACTGGGCATCGTCGTCCACCGATCCGCTCGACCCACCGATGGGAATGCGAGTGCGGCTCCGGGCCGACCTCGACCTCACCTCTTACCCTGCCCCAGCCCGGGTGGTACTCCGAGCGCTGCAGCGCTATGGGATGATTCTTGCCGACAATGGCTCCGACTTCTTCCTGAGCGGGACCGCCGACGCGCGCTGGGACGACGAGGCCATGGCCGCCCTCAAGCGGGTCAAGGTGGCCGATTTCGAGGTGGTCCGGATGACGGGGGTCATGACGCCGTAACCCGAGTGGATCTCCGGCCAGGACGCAGATGGGCATCAACCGTATGCGGGTTGCGCAGCGCGGCCTGCCGAGTAGAGTGATGAAAGCCCCCTGAGCGTGGATACTTCCCAGTGACAGATTCTGCCGACAACCGTAGTGCCCAATGGATCCCACGCGACCGGTGGGCTCTCCTCGCCATCGCTGCGGTCAGCGTGACGCTCGGCTGGCTTGCTCGTCAACCAGTGGTCACCACCGGTGGCGACGATGCCACGTACATCCTCCTGGCGCAGTCACTCGCCCAGGGGCACTACCGTGACCTCTACCTGCCGGGCACGCCGGCACACGCGCAATATCCGCCGGGCTTCCCGTTGATGATCATGGCGATTCGTGCCGTGACCTTCGGGAGCCTTGAGGCCGTTCGAATCGCGAATCTCCTCCTGGTGGTCCTGACAGCATTGCTCTTCGGCGACTGCACCCGCCGGCTCGCGGGTCCCCGTGTCGGCCTGCTGGTGGCCGCACTGGTGATGCTCAACCCGCTCATGCTTCACTATGCCGGGTGGATCCTCTCCGAGAGCCTCTTCGTGGCCTGCATGGCCGCGGCCCTCTGGGCGACATGCCCGGTCCACGGCCGGGTGCGACGGCAGTTGTGGCTGCTGGCCATCGTTACCGCGGTCGCGGCGTTCTTCACCAGGAGCGTCGGCGTGGCGGTGGTCATCGCCATCGTGGGTGGCCTCGTGCTCCAGCTGGAATGGCGACGAGCCGCGATGATCGCCGGCCTGACGATCGCCCTGATGGTTGGCTGGCTCACATACACGCGCTGGGCGGCCGGGCAGACCCTGGGATGGTCCTATCAGAACGACCTCGCCTATGTCCGATCCGACCAGATCGCGGAGCTCCTCAGCCGGCTCATGACCAGCGCCAAGTACTACCTCCTCGTGATCCCCCGCACCGGGCTCGGCATCCCCGACATCCCCGACATGCCGCTCGACAACCTGCTCTGGGTGGTGGGCACCTCCGGCCTCACCCTCGTCGGACTCTGGAGCCTTCGCCGACGCTGGCCGACCGCGGTCCTCTGCCTCGTCCTGCTCGGCGCCGTGTTGCTGGTCTTTCCCTTCGCGATTGCTCGCCTGATCCTGCCGCTGCTCCCGATCACGCTCGTCGCGATCCTGCTGGGCGCTCTCGAGATCGCCCGCTGGCTCCGGCTTCGGAGCCCGGCACGGGTAGCCACCCTCGTGGCCGGCGTGCTCGTCACCATCTTTGTCGGGCGCGACGTCGCCGCGGCGGGAGCCGGGGTGCGCTGCCGCGCGAGAGACGGCGACGGCTGTCGCACCCCGGCGGAGCGCGACTGGATCCATACCGTCGAATGGATCCGCACCGGGCTGCCGGATTCCGCCGTGGTCGCGTCGTCCAAGCCGACCACCCTCTACCTGCTCAGCGACCGCCGCGGCATTCCCAGCCGGATGCTCTGGGAAGCGAAACTCGAGGATGTCCTCGCGCCCCGCGGGCCGGTGACCCACATCCTGATCTCGGGGCTCTGGGACTACGAGCGGACCAACCTCCCGGACCTGCTCGCCAGCAGCTGTGAACGCCTCCGACCGGTGCCCCAGCCGGAGCCCGACGACTTGCTGCTCGAGGTCACCAGCGAGCCGGACTCGAACCGGACCGGCTGCACCGCCTTGGCGAAGTTCAAGCGGCCCTGGCCCGAACATTCCGAGTAGGCATCGACCGAGGTCGAAACCCGATCATCAGGCTCGCCGGCCTGCTGCGACCACGCCACAGCAACCTCGTGATCCTGGCCTATCTGTTGCATGGCTGCAACAGTCTGGAACGGCTTTGATTCCGGTATTCCGCAGACCGCCGAATGGCCGGCTCGAATCCCGCTTGGCGCGAATCGGGTTCGGGCCTCTCCGGGGCACATGACTTGCGAACCTGATCACCGTTCCAGGAATTCCTGATCCATCAATCGATCGGCTCCACCACTCCCCCCGGTGAGGACATGCGCTTGACGGCCGCCGAAGACAGCCCGACCAGAGACGTCGCCCCGCTCGGCCCGGAGGATCGGGTGGTGGTGGTGGGCGCCGGTCCGGCGGGGCTCACCGCCGCCTACCTCTTGGCCAAGGCTGGCCATCGGGTCACCGTGCTCGAGGGAGACGACATGGTCGGCGGGATCTCGCGGACGGCCCAGTACCGGGGCTATCGCTTCGACATCGGTGGCCACCGATTCTTCACCAAGATCGCGCCGGTCGAGGAGCTCTGGGAGGAGATCCTGGGCGACGAGTTCATCAACGTCCCGCGCCTCTCCCGCATCCACTACGACGGCAAGTACTTCGACTACCCGCTCAAGGCGATGAACGCGCTGAGCGGCCTCGGCATGATCAACGCGATCCGGATCGTCATCAGCTACCTGAAGGCCCGCCTTCGTCCGTCGCCGGTGGAGGAGAACTTCGAGCAGTGGGTGACCAACCGCTTCGGCAAGCGGCTCTACGAGATCTTCTTCAAGACCTACACCGAGAAGGTCTGGGGCATCCCCTGCACCGAGATCCGGGCCGAGTGGGCCGCCCAGCGGATCCAGGGCCTCTCGCTGGCGCGCGCCATCCTCAACGCCACCGCGATCCAGCGGCGCAGCACCAGCATCAAGACCCTGATCAACGAGTTCCGCTATCCCCGACTCGGCCCCGGCCAGATGTGGGAGACCTGCCGCGACCGGCTCGAGGAGATGGGCAGCGAGGTGCTGATGCAGCATCGGGTGACCACGATCGGCTGCCGTGAAGGCCGGGTCGTCTCGGTCACCGCGACCACCCCCGAGGGGGAGCGCGAATTCGCCGCCGACCACGTGATCTCGACCACCGACTTGCGCTCCCTCGTGAGCGTCCTCGATCCACCGCCGCCGGCGCACGTCCGCGCTGCCGCCGAGGGGCTTCGCTACCGCGACTTCCTGACCGTGGCGCTGATGCTCGACACCGAGGACCTCTTCCCCGACAACTGGATCTACATCCACACCCCGGGCGTCAAGGTCGGCCGGATCCAGAACTTCAACAACTGGAGCCGGGCGATGGTGCCCGAACCGGGTTGCACCTGCCTCGGGATGGAGTACTTCTGCTTCGAGGGCGACGGCCTGTGGACCACCAGTGACGAGGAACTGATCGCGCTGGCCACCCGGGAGCTCGAGGAGCTGGGGCTGGTGCCCACCGGGCTGGTGCGCGACGGCGCGGTGATCCGGATGCCCAAGGCGTACCCGATCTACGATGGCGCCTACCGCGAGCACCTCGACGTGGTCCGCAGCTGGATCGACCCGATCGCCAACCTGCACACCGTCGGGCGCAACGGCATGCACAAGTACAACAACCAGGATCACTCGATGCTCACGGCGATGATGGCCGTGTGGAACATGCAGGGCGCCACGCATGACATCTGGGCCGTGAACACCGACTTCGAGTACCACGAGGAGCAGCGGCTCGAGCCGCCGCGCCCGGCCGCCCGACGGGGTGCCGCCTGACCCCGACGCCCCGGCTCTCGGTGATCGTCCCGGCCCACGACGCGGGACACTTGCTCCCCGACACCCTCGCGGCGCTGGCCTCCAGCACGCTGCCCCGCGCCGACTGGGAGCTGATCGTCGTCGACGATGCCTCGCACGACCATACCGCGCGGGAAGCCGCCCCCTTCGCCGATCGGGTGGTCACCCTCCCGGCCCCGGCCAGGGGACCGGGTGGTGCCCGCAACGCCGGAGCCGCGGTCGCCCGGGGCAGCTGGCTGGTGTTCATCGATGCCGACGTGCGGGTGCATCCCGATACCCTGGCGCGGTTCGCCGCCCACGCCGACGACGGCCCCGCCGACCTGGTCGCGGTCTTCGGGAGCTATGACAGCCGCCCGGCGGTGCCCGGCCTGATCTCGGAGTATCGCAACCTGCTCCACCGCTACGTGCACCTGCGCGGCGCGGGCGAGGCGGAGACCTTCTGGGCGGGCTGCGGTGCCATCCGGCGCGACGCGTTCGAGGCGGCCCGTGGCTTCGACACCGCGCGCTTTCCGCGGCCCCAGATCGAGGACATCGAGCTTGGCTACCGGTTGCGCGATGCGGGGGGGCAGATCCGGCTCGACCCGGCGATCGAGGGAACCCACCTCAAGCGCTGGCACTTCTGGCAGATGCTCCGCACCGACCTGCGCGACCGCGGCGTTCCGTGGATGCGGTTGCTGCTGGAGCGCCGCGGCCGCGGCGGGAAATCGCTCAACGCCACCCCCACCGAGCAGGTCAAGGTGGCGCTCACCGCCCTCGCCGTGGCGCTGCTGATCGCCGGGCTGCTGCTCGATCACCCGATCGTCACGCTCCTCGCCCTGGCGCTCCTCAGCACGGTGACCGTGCTCAACGCGGCCACCTACGCCTGGTTCGCCCGGGAGCGGGGACTGGCCTTCGCCATCGCGGTGATTCCGCTGCACCTGCTCTATTATGCCGGCAACGCCATCTCGGCGACGGTCGGCCTCCTGCTCCACGTCGGCCACCGTCCGGCGGCCCTCAGCGAGGCGCCCCGATGATCGCCGCGACCGGGGGGATCGTCGATTCGGCAATGACCGTGATAAATTCCCCGCGACCCGCCGGTCCCGCCGCGGCGGAGGGAACCCTGCACCGATGACCACACCGACGCCCCGCACCGACGAGCAGATCCAGCTCGCCTTCGCCCCGCTGCACAAGCTGGGGATGGGGGCGGGGATGGGCGCGGCAGCCGCCCTGGTGGTCTTCGCGGTGACCGCCCTGGCAGTGGTCCGGGACCGTCCCTCCGACATCCCGCTCGAACTCCTGTCCCATTACTTCTCGGGATACGAGGTGAGCTGGAAGGGGGCGCTCGTCGGCGCGCTCTGGGCGGGGTTCAGTGGCTTCGTGGTGGGCTGGTTCTTCGCGTTCTGCCGCAACGCGCTGATGGGATTCCGGCTGGTGGTGCTGCGGGCCCGGGCCGACTACGCAGCCACTCGCGACTTCCTCGACCACATCTGACCGCGACCGGTGAGGATGGCATGGAACAGCTGACGAACGAAGAGGCACAGGAACTCCGGCGGGTGACGCTGCGGCTCAACGCCCAGGCGTGGGGGGTGTCGTTCGGCCTGCTGCTCGGCCTCGGCCTCTTCATCGCCACGATCATCCTGGTGGCGAAGGGCGGACCGAATGTCGGCCAGCACCTCAACCTCCTCGCACAGTACTTCCCCGGCTATCGGGTCACGGTGGCGGGGGCCTTCCTCGGCTTCATCTATGCCTTCGTGATCGGCTACGCGCTGGGGCGCCTCATCGGCGCGGTGTACAACGCCGTCGCGAACCTGCGACCCTAGTCGCGCGACAGCAGGTCGGCCACCTGCGCCAGCTCGTCGATGGTGTTGAAGCAGTGCGGCGAGAGCCGGATCGACCCCTCCCGAAGCGAACAGTTCACTCCCGCCGCGAGCAGTCGCGCGTGCGCCGCCGCCACCTCGCCGGCGGGGCGCACGCACACGATCGCCGAGCCGTGAGTCCCGGTCGGTGAGGTGATCCGCCCGCGGCCCCGCGATGCCCAGTCGAACAGCGGCGCCGCGATCGCGCCGGCATGGGCGGCGATGGCCGCGACACCGAGGTCGAGCAGCAGCCCTACCGCCGCGTTCATCGCCGCGAAATCCTGGACCGGCAGGGTGATCACCTCGAATCGCCTCGCGTCCGGCCATGGTTCGGGGTCGTAACTGGTGAGCCGCGAGTAGTCGTCGGTGCCCCGGAAGGACGCCCATCCGGCGAACGTCGGCGTGATCGTCTCGATCAGTTCCCGGCGCACGTACAGGAACCCGGTGCCCCAGGGCGACAGCAACCATTTCTGCGCCCCGCACGAGAGGAAGTCCACCGGCGTGCGACGGAGGTCCACCGGCAGTTGCCCGATCCCCTGGATCGCATCGACCAGCAGCATCGTGCCGGTGGCCCGGGTCGCCCGCGAGAGGGCCTCGAGATCGACGGTGTAGCCGGTGCTGAACTGGGTCAACGAGACGCACACGGCACGCACCCGCGGGTCATCGAGCCGCCCCAGCAACCGGGCCTCGTCGGGCCAGCCATCATCGGTGACCGGGATCCGTTCCAGGACCACGCCATCGCCCGCGCGCACCAGCCAGGGATAGACGTTCGTCGGGAACTCGCGATCGAAGGTGAGTACCACGTCGCCGCGCCCCAGCGGCACCGCGCGGGCGGCGATGTTGATCCCGGTGGTGGTGTTCGGCATCAGCGCGATCTCGGCCGGATCGGCATTGACCAGCCGCGCCGCCAGTCGTCGCGCCTCGGCGTACACGCTGTTCTGCCGCTCGACGGTCCACCGAGCCGGATCCGCCCGGTCGGTGTTGCCCCGGTGCAGTTCCGCCACCGCCCGCGCCGGGACCGGTCCGGTCGAGGCGCTGTTGAGGTAGATCCCCCCAGTGGCGACCGGGGCGAATTCTTCACGGCGCAACCGCTCGGCATCGATCATCGGGCCCGATCCAGGGTGGGGTCGAGCGCTTCGCGGAGCGCATCGCCGACCAGGTTGAAGCCGAGCACCGCCACGCCCACGGCGAGCCCCGGCGCGACGGACACCCACGGTGCGACCCGCAGCAGGTCACGCCCCTCGGAGACCATCGCGCCCCAACTGGGAGTCGGCGGCTGGGCTCCAAGCCCCACGAACGACAATGCCGCTTCCGCCATGATCGCGGCAGCGATCCCCAGGGTTGCGGCGATGATCACCGGTGCCTGGACGTTGGGCAGCAGGTGACGGAAGAGGATCCGCCGGTCGCCGGCGCCGAGTGCACGCGCCGCGGCAACGTAGTCGCTGTCCACCAGCACCAGCACCTGGGCCCGGACGATCCGCGCCATTCCGGCCCAGCCCACCACACCGATGACCACGAAGATCACCGGCAAGGACGGCCGCACCGCGGCCGCCACCGCGATCAGCAGCAGCAGAGAGGGGAACGCCAGGGTGATGTCGGCGAGTCGCATCACCATCAGGTCGATCCAGCCCCGGTAGTATCCGGCCACCAGGCCGAGGGTCACCCCGAGGGAGACGGCCACCGACTGCGAGATCACCCCGACCAGCAGCGAGATCCGCGCTCCGTAGAGCACCCGCGACAGGACATCGCGTCCCTGGGCATCGGCACCCAGCAGGAAGTCGCGACCGGGCGGGTGGAGGTAGTCGTTGGCAAGGTCGCCGCGAAGCGGGTCGTGCGGGGCGATCCACGGGGCAAAGAGCGCCGCCAGCACCACCGCGGCGAGCAGTGCCACCCCGAGCTTGAAGAGCGGGTCGCGATGCCAGCGGTCGCGGATCGCCTGCCAGGCGGGCGAACGGCTCATGCGCGACCGTGCCGGGCGGCCAACCCGCGGAGCTCCTCGACCACCCGCCGCCAGGTGAACCGCTCCAGCACCCGCCGGCGCGCCGCGCCACCGAGTCGACCCGCGAGCGCCGGATCATTGAGGAGATGACGCACCGCGTCGGCGGCCGGCTCGGGATCGCCGGGCGTCACCAGGAGGCCGGTCTCGCCATCCGCCACCGCGTCGGCGATCCCACCGCTCGCGCCGGCGACCACCGGCACCGCGCACGCCCCGGCCTCCAGCAATGCGATCCCGAATCCCTCGGCGTCGAGCCCCACCTGCCGCGAGAGTCCGAGATAGATCTCGGCCATCGCGAATGCCCCCGGCAACTCGTCATCCCCCACGTCGGTCATCATGTGCACCCGATCGGACACCCCGAGCTCCGCCGCGAGTGCTCCCAGGGTCTCGCCGTAGGTCCCCCGCCCGATCACCGCATAGCGCAGGTCGGGAAACTCGTCGGTGAGGCGAGCCAGCACCTCGATCCCGGTGTCGATCCCCTTGTGCGGCACCAGGCGCGCGACGGTCACCAACCAGCGCCCCGTCGGCAACCCGCGTCGCGCCCGAAACGCCGCGGCGGCCTCGGGGTCCGGCCGAAACCGTTCGGGATCGGTGCCCAGGGGCACGACCGTGATGACGTTCGGCCACGCCCGGGAGCTCGAGCTCCTCCAGCAACTCGCGACAGCGGTCGGCGGTCCAGTGCGAGTTCGCCACGATCACGCGGGCCGAATCGAAGAGCGGCTTGTAGGTGCGACGCTTGAGCCTCGACCGGCGCAGCTTGGGCCGGATCTGCAGCAGGTCGCCGCCATGCAGGACGATGCCGTAGGGC
Organism: uncultured Gemmatimonadales bacterium; assembly: GCA_963847895.1. Taxonomy (GTDB): domain Bacteria; phylum Gemmatimonadota; class Gemmatimonadetes; order Gemmatimonadales; family GWC2-71-9; genus Palsa-1233. The sequence goes on along the minus strand of CAWKBO010000003.1, from coordinate 580,462 downwards.
AACCCGACCCGCTCCCATGCCCACTTTGCCGGGTAGGCCGCGGGGCGAATGTTGCCGCACCAGGCAAAGCGAGCGGTCGGCTCGCGACCCAGGGTGGCCGCCCGCCGCGACCAGAGCAGCAGCCCCTGGAGGGTCTTGAGTCGGTTGGTGGCAATCGGCAGCCGGTCGACCCGGTTCGGGAGCTGCCGGTCGACCTCCTCCTGATCGGCCACCGTGCCGGTGGAGATCAACAGCGACCCCGGCGGATAGCCCCGGGCGAGCTCCTCCATCCAGCGCGAAATTCCCCCGCCGAGCGGGGGGAAGTCATAGGTGAAGAGGAGGTCGTGGATCGGCACGAAGAGGCCTCGGGAACCGCGAGCGAAGGATCCTGAAAGCTAGCGGGAGGTGCAAGACCCGGCGCCCGCCCTCGCCGGGTGCGCCGTTGGCACCTATTTTCGCTTCGCCGGCGGCGCACCCCTGCGCCGCCGAACCGAACGCGAAAGGCTACCACCATGACCATCCGCCACGGATTGGCGACCCTCACCCTGGTCTTCACCCTCACCGCCCCCGCGGCTGCGCAGCGGACGTCGTTCGGGGTCCTCGGTGGCCTCACCTCCTCGAAGGTCACCGTGAGCGGCGACCAGATCTCGGTCACGCTTGATTCGCGCACCGGCTTCGCCGGCGGTCTCGCCTCCCACACCTCGCTCGGAGGACAGCTCGGCCTCGAGGTCGATGCGCTCTACGCCCAGAAGGGCTTCAAGATCTCCGACGGTGGCGACAGCGCGGAACTCAAGCTCGGCTACATCGACGTGCCGGTGCTGCTCCGCTACCAGTTCAACCAGTCGAAGACCTCCCCGTTCATCCTCGCCGGCGGTACCGCCTCGTTCAAGGCGAGCTGCGACGTCGGGGGCACCAGCGGTGGCGTGTCTGCCAGCGCGAGCTGCAAGGATGTCACCGGTGACGACCAGAAGAGCGTCGATGTTGGTCTCACCGTCGGCGGCGGCGTGGACTTCAACCGATTCACGATCCAGGCCCGCTACACCATCGGCCTGACCGACATCCTCGACGACGGCGATGCCAGCGTGACCACCAAGAATCGCGCCCTCTTCCTGCTCGCCGGGATCATGTTCTAGGCTCGTGCCGAGCCGCGTGGTGGGGTGCCGGCCACCCCACCGCGCATTCACCCGAGCTGCCGGACGAGCCGCTCGTACCCGTCGATCATTGCCTCCAGCGGAAACTCGTCGGTGATGCGTGCCCGAGCCGCGAGCCCCAGGGCGCGGCGCCCTGGCGCATCGCGGAACAACTCGACGAGTCGTCCCGCCGCCGTCCGGTGGTCACCGGGGGGAAAGAGGATTCCCGCCGCGCCGAGCACCTCGGGTGTGGCTCCGCCGTCGGCGGCCAGGACGACCCCGCCGAGCGCCATCGCCTCGGCGGTCGCATAGCCGAAGATCTCGACTGCCCCCGGAAGCAGGACCACGTCGGCCGCCTGCATGGCGTCGTGGACCTCGTCCTCGGGAAGCCAGCCGAGGGCGAGCAGTCGGCCATTGAAGTCATCGGGGAGCAACCGCTCGACGGCGGGCCTGCTGTCGCACACCGCCCAGGTGAGGGGACCGTCGCCGGCCGCCAGCGCCACCGCGAGGGCGGCGACGTCGATCGACTTCTCCGGCAAGGCGCCGGTGGGGGTGAGCACCAGCCGATCATCTTCGGTGAGGCCATGCCGACGGCGGAATCGGAGCCGGGCCGCCGGATCGGGGCGGTAGCGTGTGGCGTCGAGGCCATTGGCGATCCGGGTCGATGGCTTGCGTGCCAACCACGGGGATTCCCGGCCGAGCTTCGCCGCGGAGTGGGCGCTCTGGTGCACCAGGTGATCGAGGCCGCGAAAGATCCACTGCTGCAGCGGATCGCTGGGAAGGGCGCGACTGTGGAGGTTGTAGGCCCACACCAGCTTCCTTCGGCGCCACACCGTGGCATAGCGTGCCAGGCGCACGTCGCGCGGGGCGTTGCAGATCACGATGCCGGCCCGGGAGCGATCCAGGGAGCGGCGAACCGCCGCGACCTCTCGACGACCGGTGTCCTCCACCCGGATCTGCACGGCCTCCACGCCCATGTCGCGCAGGCCGCCGGCCACTTCGTCCGATGCCGCCAGCACTTCCACTGGCACACCCCGCCCGGCAAGTCCGGCGGCGACCGTCCCGGTCCATTTCCCCGATCCACGCCATCCGGGCGTGGTGTGCAGCAGCACGACCGACGGCAGCGTCACCGTCGCACCAGCGTGTAGTTGCGGTACTCGAACGGCCGCCATCCGGTGAGACGCTCAACCAGGTTCGAGAGCCGCAAGCGCAGGTGCTCGCGGTCGAATCGCGGCGCGGCCACCATCGGGTCGTCGCTCCGTCGCGCAGCGATCCAGTCGCGGACCTCGGCGGGATGCGCGCCGGTGAACGCGGCGAGACCGGGAAACCAGGGCAGGAGCGGCCGCTGTTGATCCATCTTCCCGCGCCAATGGTAGATCTCGTTGTCGGCCGCCCGCTTGGCCGCCAGCGCCCAGGCGGGGCGGGCCCAGCCGTAGTGATGCATCACCGCCCCGCTCGTGACCGCGCGAATGCGGCGATCGCCGGGCCCGACACGGAAGCCCTGCGCATCACGGAACGAATGGATTCCCGCCAACGGGCCGAGGCGCACCGCGCGACACTCGCGACGATACCACCGGCGGTTCATGGCCACGGTGTCGAATCCACCGTAGAAGTGCCGATAGTCGACCAGCACCCCCTCGACACCGGAATCGGCGTCGACGCGGGCGATGACGTCGCGCAGCCGCTCCGCCCCGCCGGCGCCCAGCACCTCGTCGGCCTGGATGTAGACGCCCCACGGGTGGCGACACGCGGCCATCGCCCGGTTGGTCTCCTCGGCCAGCATCGCCGGTCCCTGCGAGGGATCCCAGGTCGTCTCGAGGATCCGGATGCGGGGATCGGCAATGGCGCGGACCCGTTCGAGGGTGTCATCCTCGGAGCGGCCGACGTTGACGACGAGTTCATCGACAGCCGGCAACAACGAACGGAGGCTCGCCTCGAGCGGGAAGTCGAGGCGGCTGGCGTTGCGAACGATCGTGAAGCCGGAGAGAAGCAGGGGAACCACCGAGCGGTTCGAGGTTCGCGATTCGAGACTGGCGATTAGAGTTGGAGGACCGCGGCCCAAATCTCGGACCCCGGGCCTCGAATCTCAAATCTCAACTCTCGAGACTCGCCCGCGTGCACGTCGTTCTCTATCACCCCTCCGTCCTTCCGGTGCGTGGCTATGGCGGCACCGAACGGGTGGTCGCCTGGCTGGCGCGCGGGCTGGCGGAGCTCGGACACCGAGTCACCCTGCTGGCCCTCGAGGGGAGTCGTCTCCCTGCGGCCACCACGATCGCCATTCCCCGGACCGAGGCCTTCCGCCAGGGCGGCGCCCGTCTGGAGCCGCTGCTCCCGCCCGGTGCCGACATCCTCCACGCCCATGTGCCGCTGGCCGAACCGCCCACGTCGGTGCCGTTCGTCTGGACCTTCCACGGCACCGGGGCTCCCGGTCGCGTCTTCCCCCCGACGACCATCGGGCTCTCCGCCGACCACGCCCGTCGCCACCGACTTCGGCGCTGGGTCCACAACGGGCTCGACCCCGCGGACTACCGATTCGGGACGCGCGGCGATGGCCCCGACCTGTTCATCGGACGACTGCACTCGGTGAAGGGGTGGCAGTGGGCCGTGCTGGGAGCGAGGGCCTCCGGACGACAGCTGGTGGTCGCGGGCGGATGGCGGCCTCGCTGGCGCCCCGGAGTGCGATTCGTCGGTCGGGTCGACGGCGACCGGAAGCGGGACCTCCTCGCCGACGCCGGCTGCTGCTGGCTCCCGGCGCAGTGGGACGAGCCGTTCGGCCTGACCACCATCGAGGCGATGGTGAGCGGCACCCCGGTGCTCGGCACCCGCCGCGGGGCACTCCCCGAGGTGATCACCGAGAGCAGCGGGGCGATGGGCGACACGCTGGAGGAACTGGTGGCGCTCCGGCCGGGCCTGGATCGACTTGATCGCAGCGCCGTGCGCCAGCACGTGCTCGACCACTTCACCCATCGGCGGATGGCGGAGGACTACCTGCGACTGTATCGGGGGGCGACGGAGGATGGACGAGAGACGATAGACGATAGACGATAGACGATGGATGCGGATCTTGTCATTGTCGGTACCCCACCTCGATACCGGACCCCACGATCGTCTCTCTATCGTCTATCGTCTATCGTCTCTCGATGGCCGGCTGATCGAGGAGCAGCGATCGCATGCGGTGCATCCAGGTGTGGTCGCGGAGCAGGCGGGCACGGGCACCCTGCCCCAGTCGCTCGGCAATCGGGGGATCCTCGAGCAGCACGCGCACCGTCTCCTTGAGCTCGCGGCCGTCGCGAAAGACCGCGACCTCCCGTCCGGGCTCGAAGTGGCGCGCCAGGTCGCCGCGGTCATCGACCACCTGGGCCAATCCCATCGCGGCCAGCTCGAAGAGCCGCAGGTTGCAGCTCGCCTCGAGCGGATCGCCCTCGACAGCCACGTGGTGGATGTTCACCGCCACCGAGGCACCGGCGTAGGCGTTCACATACTGCTCGGTGCCCGGCACCTCGCCGCGGCAGTAGTCCCGCAACGAGGTCTTGCGCCAACCCGGCCCCCAGATCGCCAGTCCGAACTCGACCAGTTCGGCCAGCAACCGTTCGCGTCGCGGTGTCGCGGTGCCGGCGAAGACGACGTTGGCCCGATACTGGTCCTTGGTGCGGATCGGGCGATACACCGATGGATCAGCGGCGAGCGAGAGGACGTCGACGGTGCGGCCAAGCCGCTCGGCCAGCTCGGCGGCCACATCGGTCCCGATGGCATAGATCGCGTCGTAGGGCCGGGCCAGGGCGGTCGCCTCGGTCACGGTGCGGAGATCATCGGGTAGCCAGTTGACCCAGCGGGCCCGCGACCGACCCCGCAGCCGATCCACCACGGCCTCGTCGAGCGGCTGGCCGCCGACCACGACGACCAGCGCGGGATCGTGATCGTCAAGGACCCGCTCGATCCGCCTGGGCACGTCGCCCGCCCGGAAGCGCTCGAGGAGGCCGGGTCGGGCGTTGAGATCGAACGCCTGGACCGGATTGCCCAGGCGCTCCAGCGCACGCACCCGGTGCGCGGCGTCGGCGTGGCGCACGTCGTCGAACTCGGCGATGAACAGCACGGGTCGGTCGATCGTCACGATCTCACCTCGGCCGCGGAGAATTGCAGGTCATGAAGCCGGCGATAGAGCCCGGCCCGGGCGTGCAACTCGGCATGCCGGCCGGTCTCCGCCACCCGGCCGTCGTCGATGACGACGATCCGATCGGCGTCGCGCACAGTCGCGAGGCGGTGGGCGATCACCAGGACGGTGCGATCCTGCATCAGCCGGTCGATCGCCTCCTGCACCAGCCGCTCCGACTCGGTGTCGAGCGCACTGGTCGCCTCGTCGAGGATCAGGATCGGGGCGTCGCGCAGCAGCGCCCGCGCGATCGCGATCCGCTGCCGCTGACCCCCCGAGAGCCGGGTGCCCCGTTCACCCAGGATCGTGCGATAGCTGTCGGGAAGGTCGCGGATGAAGCCATCGGCATTGGCGGCGGCGGCGGCCCGCTGCACCTCGGCATCGCTGGCGCCGGGTCGACCATAGGCGATGTTGTCCCGCACACTCTCGTGCAACAGCACCGTATCCTGACTGACCACCGCGATCAACTCCCGGAGCGATCCACGAGTGAGCGCGGGCAACGCCACCCCGTCGAGCCGGACCTCTCCCCGATCGGGATCGTGGAATCGTGGCACCAGCTCCAGCAACGTGGTCTTGCCGCCGCCGCTGGGGCCGACCAGCGCCACCACCTCCCCCTTGCTCACCGTCAACGAGACCTCGCGAAGCACCGGCCGCCCCGGCTCGTAGCCGAATGTCACGTTGTCGAACACCAGGTCGCGCTCGAAGGTCGCCGACCGTGCCCCGGGCGGATCAAGCTCCACCTGGGGAAGATCGAGCAGGTCGAAGACCCGCTCGCCGCTCGCCTCGGCGATCGCCAGTTGCGTCGGCACCTGGGCGATCGCCTTGATCGGTGACATCAACTGTGCTGCCACCGCCACGAAGACAATCGTCGACTCGGGGCTGAGGTTCACGCCGAGCAGCCCCGGCGTGGCCGCGATCCAGATCACCAGCATGATCATCGCGGTGCCGAACAATTCGCTGGCGGGCGAAGTCAGCAGTGCAAAACGCTGGGTGCGGACGTAGCCCTTGCGGTATCGGTCGGCCTGCGCCGCGAATCGCTCCGCCTCGGTCTCCTCGCTCCCGAAGGCGCGGATCAGCTTCATCGCCCCGAGGCGCTCGGTGGCGGTCGAGGTCAGCTCACCCCGCTCGTGCGCAAAGGTCCGGGCGTGCCGCTTCAGCCTGTTGCGCAGCGCCTGGACGCCGAGCACCAGCAACGGGGAGAGCAGCAGCACCATCGCCGTCAGTCGCCACGAGTAGCCGACCAGCAGGGCCAGCAGGGCCAGGATCGTCACCAGGTTCTGGAAGAACGCCGCCAGCGCGGCGACCACCACCTGCTTCACCTGATCGGCATCGCTTACCAGCCCGGCGGCGAGCTGGCCACCACGGTGCTGCTGGAACACCGAGAGATCCAGCCGCAGGAGATGGCGCCACAGTCGGACCCGGAGGTCGCGTGCCAGCCCCTCCTGCACCAGCACCGAGCAGTAGGCGGAGACATAACCGGCCGAGATCTTGATCAGCACCGCGCCAAGGAAGAGCAGCACCAGGCGCAACATGATCTCGCCCGGAGTGGCACCGGTCACCAGCGGGGCGAGGAGCCTCGGGATCATTTCCTCGAGCCACGAGCCCCCTCCCGTGACGAGTCCGCGGCCGAACAGCTGCTTCAGCAGCGGGTCGAGCAGCAGCAACGAGACCGCCTGCATCACCGCTGCGACCAGCGCCGTGACGAAGCCGACCGCGAGGAGGCCGGCCTGCGGGCGCAGCAGCCCGAAGAGTCGGGCCCGCGTGTCGGCCCGGTTCAGCCGCGCCTCGGCGTGAGCAGCGCGATCGGCAGCACCACCTCCTCGGGCGACACCCCGCCATGGAGGAACGCGCCGCGATACCGTGCCTGGTACTCGCGCAGCTTGGTGGGATACACGAAGAAGTGGTCACCGGTGGCCAGCATCAGGCGCACACCCTTGCCCCGCGGTGGCAGCCCCCAGGCGGCGAAGTCGTCCACCGCGATCGCCGCGGCGGGTTCCTCGACCCGCAGTTCCTCGCCGAACTTGAAGCGCAGCGATGGTGTGGCGTCGCGCCTGGCGTAGATGGTGGCCGGTGTGTGGCAGTGGATCGAGCCGTGGTCGGTGGTGAGCAGCACCGGCACGTTGCGCCGCTCGGCCTCCTTGAGCGCCTCGAGGAGCACCGAGCGCTCGAACCAGGTCCGGGTGAGCGATCGCAGCGCCGAGGCGTCGCGCGCCACCTCGTAGAGCGCCTCGTTCTCGGTCCGCCCGTGGGTGAGCTGGTCGATGAAGTTGAACACCAGCGCCGTCACCCCGTCGCGCGAGAGATGCCCGGGCAGCCGCTTGAGCATCTGCTCGCCGTCGGACGCGCTGAAGACCTTCTCGTACTGCACCGGCACGTCGTGACCGGTGAGCTCCCGGAGCTGTTCGCTGAGAAGGGCGGCCTCGTGGGCGTTCAGGGAGTGCTCGTCGCGCTCGTTCCACCAGTCGGGGTGACGCGCGAGCAGCTCGCGCGGGTAGAGTCCCGAGAAGATCGCATTGCGCGAATAGGGCGTCGCGGTGGGCAGGATCGAGAAGTAGTGGTCCACCTCGGTGTCGAACAGCCGCTCGATCCCCGGGCGCATCATCGCCCACTGATCGAGGCGCAGACAATCGACCACGATCAGCAGCGCCCGGCCGCTTCCCTCGAGGGTCGGGACGGACGAACTCGCTCACCACGTCCACCGAGAGCGGTGGCCGGTCGGTGCCGCCCTCGGCGACCCACCCAGGGTAGTGCGCCTCGAGGAACTTCGCGAAGTCGTCGCGGATCGACACCTGCAACGTACGCAACGCTTCCTGGAGTCCCGGCTCGTCGGCCTGGCCCAGCCGCACCTCCCACTCGGCGAGCTCCGCCACCAGTTCCACCCACTCGCGCCACTCGAGCTGCACGCCCCGGCGACCCTCGAGGTCGCGGAACCGCGTCACGAAGTCGCGTGAGAGGCGCTGCTGGCGGATCCGGTCGCCTTCGAGCAGCCGGGTCACCACGGTGAGCACCTGGCGCGGGTTGACGGGCTTGATGAGGTAGTCCGCGATCTCGGCCCCGATCGCGTCGCGCATCGTGGCCGGCTCCTCCGACTTGGTGACCATCACCACCGGCATCGCGGCGTCGATGGCGCGGAGCTCGGGCACCAGGTCGAGCCCCCGAGTGCCGGGCATCTGCTCGTCGAGCAGCACCACGCCATACGACTGGCGCCGGAGCAGCACCAAGGCGTCGTCGCCGTTGGTCGCGCGCTCCACCGAGAAGCCCTGCTGCTCGAGAAAGAGGACCTGCGAATCGAGGGTCTCGATCTCGTCATCGACCCAGAGGATGCTGCGGGGGCGGATCATCCGTGGAAACTAGCCCGGAACCAGGGAGAACGGAGGGCGGAACGACCGAGGATGGAGGCAGGACCGGCTAGCTTTCCGGCGTGCCGCCCAACATCCTCCTCGTCCGCTTCTCCTCGATCGGCGACCTGATCCTCACCACCCCGCTGCTCCGGGCCATCCGCACCCGGCACCCGGCGGCGCGCCTCACCTTCGTGGTGCGCGAGGACCTGGCCGACCTGATCCGCCACAATCCCCGGCTCGATCGAGTGGTCACCTGGTCTCGGAACACCCCGCTCGGTCCACTGGCAACCGAGCTGCGCCGCGGCGAATGGTCCCATCGCCTCGACCTGCATGGTTCACTCCGCTCGCGGCGGTTGCGACTGATGGTCGGCGGATCCTGGTCGGGCTACCCCAAGCACCGGATCCGCCGTCGGCTCCTGATCATCACCCGGCGACGCTTCGGTGGCGACCTGGGGCCGGTGGCCGAACGCTACTTCGCGGCCGCGGGCGATCTCGATGTGACGCCGGACGGCGGCCCGGCCGAGTTCTTCACCACGGCCGAGGCTGAGCGAACCGCTGCGGCGCTCCTCGACGAACGCGGGCTGGGGCGACACCGCCGTCTGGTCGCGCTCGTTCCCGGGGCGGCCCAGGCGACCAAGCGATGGCCGGAGGCCCACTGGCGCGACCTCGTCGAACGGCTGGCACCGAGCACCGATCTCGTGGTGATCGGCGGACCCGGGGAGCGGATGATCGGCGAGCGGTTGCTGCTGGCCGGCGGCAATGCGATCACCAACGCCGCCGGCCGCAGCTCGTTGCTCGAATCAGGGGCACTGCTCCGTCGGGCCGACCTGGTTGTGGCCGGTGACACCGGCATGCTCCACCTCGCCACGGCGGTCGGGACACCGGTGATCGGCCTCTATGGCCCCGGAGTGCCGGAATTCGGGTTCTTCCCCTACCGCGCGCCAGTCAAGCTGCTCGAGCAGCCGCTCGCTTGCCGCCCGTGCTCGGCCCATGGCAGCGACCGCTGCCCACTGGGCCACCACCGCTGCCTGCAGGACACCACCCCCGCGATGGTCCTCGACGCCCTCGCCCGACCGCCGCGATGAGCGAAGCCGGTGACGCGTTCGACCAGCTGCTCGGGCTCCAGGAGGAGGCCGAGCGTGGGCCGAAACGCGAAGGAGCGTTCGCCCTGTGGTTGCTGGCCCGGGTGGCGCACGATCTGGGGTGCAGCGGCGAGGAACTCGACCGGGCGGGTCGCCGGCGCCTGCAACTGCTGGAGCGGCGGTTGGCGCCACTGGCACTGCCGCGACCGCTGGCGCGAGGCCTCACCACCGCGCTGGCGCACCTCCAGGATGGCACACCGGCGGCGGCCCGGATCGCGCTTTCGCAGCTGGTGGCGCCGGCTCGCGAGTCGCTCGGAGCCCAGGCTGCCGAGGCGGTTGCCAGATTGGCGAGGGATGTGCACCAACGGCAGCGAGGCACCGACCCATGACCGACGACCCGGGGAGCGAGCAGTCGCCCCCCGGATCGTCACCTGCCCCACAACTCCTGGTGCCGCGAAACGCTCAGGAGTCGCCGGTGCTGTCGGTCGGTGCCACCACCGTGTCCCGGATCGCGGCGCCGGCGAGGCGGACGATCGTGCCGCCGGCCTCGAGTCCCTGGACCGTCACCCAGAGCGCCGGGCCATCCTGCTCGACATAGAACGAGGTCACCGACTTTTCGGTCGCCTCGTTGATCAGCCGGTAGGGCGGCCTGCCGAGCAGGTCGCGATAGAACTCCGCGACGCTGTCGGCCATCATCGGGGTGGACACCAGCAGCTGGGCCGCATCGCTGCCCTGCTCGGTGTTGAGGGGCACCCCGCCGGGCGGCAGCGGGATGTTCGGCAGCGCCTGGACCATCGGCATCTGCGGCTCTGCGGGTTCCCCCTGGTCGTTGCCCGACGAGCAGGCCCCCAGCGCGAGCAGCGCAACGGCGAGCATTCCGGTTCGGTTGAGCATGGGCCGAACCGTAGCGTCTCGACCGGCGAGCGGCAAGCGGTCGCCGCGTTGCCGCCGCCCCCCCCGGCGGCTTAAGATCCCGCATTGCATCGAGGAGGAGACCCGTGGCGGGTCATAGCAAGTGGAAGCAGATCAAGCACAAGAAGGCGGTCACCGATTCCCGGCGGGCCTCGGCGTGGACCAAGGTGATCCGGGAGATCACCGTGGCCGCCAAGGTCGGTGGCGGCGACCCCGGGGGCAACCCACGGCTGCGCAAGGCGATCGACGACGCCAAGGCCGTCAACATGCCCAACGACAACATCGAGCGGGCCGTCAAGAAGGGCACCGGCGAGCTCGAGGGCGCGTCGTATGAGGAAGTCACCTACGAGGGCTACGGCCCCGGCGGCACGGCGATCCTCATCGAGGGGTCGACCGACAACGCCAATCGGACGGTGGCCGAGATCCGATTCGTCTTCTCGCGCAATGGTGGCAACCTCGGTGCCTCCGGCTCGGTCGCCTGGATGTTCGAGCGCAAGGGTGTGATCCTCCTCCCGGTTGCTGGCCGGACCGAGGAGGAAGCGATGGAGGATGCCCTCGAGGCCGGGGCCAGCGACTTCGAGCGCGATGGCGACGTGTTCGTGGTCAGCACCGAGCCGAATGCGTTCCACGCCGTGATCGACGCCCTCAAGGCGAAGGGCTACACCATCGAATCGTCGGAACTCGCCATGGTGGCCCAGAACCTGGTCCGCCTCGAGCAGGGTGAGGCCCAGAAGGTCCTCAAGCTGATCGACACCCTCGAGGAACTCGACGACGTGTCGAAGGTCTTCACCAATCTCGACTTCGACGCCCTGGAGCTGGAGGAGGCCGAAGCCTGACCAGGCAAGCGGCACTCACGGTACTCGGCATCGACCCGGGCACCGCCATCTGCGGCTTCGGCGTGGTGCACAGTGGCGCCGATCGTCGCGCCGCCCTGATCGAGTGCGGCGTGATCCGGACCACCGCGAGGGACCCCCTCCCCGCAAGGCTGCTGGTGCTGGCCGAAGCCATCTCCGACCTGCTGGAGCGTCACCAACCCGATGTCCTCGCCCTCGAGAATGTCTTCCATGGCCGCAATGCCCGCTCGGCACTGGTCCTCGGCCATGCTCGGGGTGTCGTGATGCTGGTGGCGGCCCGGGCTGCGGTCGCGGTGGCCGAGATCACCCCGGCCGAGGTGAAACGAGCGGTGACCGGCACCGGGGCGGCCAGCAAGGACCAGGTCGGGGCGATGGTCGCCCGACTGCTCCACCTCGCCAGTGCGCCGTCGCCCGCCGATGCCGCCGATGGCGTGGCGATCGCCCTCACCCACTTGCTCCGGGCCGCCCCTCGCACGCGGCTGGCCGGGATGGCCCGATGATCGTCTCGCTCCGCGGCACCCTCAGCCACCGGGAACCGGCCGGGGTGGTCATTGATGTGGCCGGCGTCGGCTACCTCGTGGAGGTACCGCTGGGGGTCTACGAGCGACTCCCCGACCGCGGCAGCGATGTGGTGCTGCACACCGAGCTGGTGGTCCGCGAAGATGCCTGGCTGCTCTTCGGCTTCGATTCGCCGGTCGAGCGGGCCATCTTTCGGCGACTGCTCGGCGCCACCGGCGTGGGCGCCCGTCTCGCCCTGGCCATTCTCTCGACGCTGGGACCCGACCGGGCCGTGCGCGCGATCCGGGACCGCGACCTGGCGGCGCTCTCCACCGTACCCGGCATCGGGCGGAAGAAGGCCGAACGGATCGCGCTGGAGCTCGCCGACCGGTTCGACGATCTCCCGGTGAGCAGCGCCGCCGCATCGACCGCCGGTTCGCCCTCGGCCGACGCGGTTCGGGCCCTCGTGGCGCTGGGCTACCCGGCGGCCGCCGCCGAGACTGCGGTGCGCAAGATTGCGGATGGTGGCGCCCCCACCGACACCGCCGTGCTGCTGCGGCGGGCCCTCTCAGAACTGACGGGAAGCTGATCGCATGTGGGATACCGCACACCCGATGGTCACCGCCGAGTGGAACTGCACCCGGTGCAGCGTGACCAACCGCAAGCTGGTCCCGGTCGGCACCCATGAGGTCCGCGATCGCTGCCTGCACTGCGGGCTGCCTCACATCGTCCGGCCGGCCGACCGGCCGGTCCGTTGGCGCGCCGAGGCGGCCTGAGATGACCGCTGGCAGGCCGTCCGAATCCGATGCGCCGCGTCGAGTCGAGATCACCACGCCCGAGGCGTTGGCTGACGAGGGCAGCAGCGAGTCGGCACTGCGCCCCTCGCGACTCGACGAGTTCATCGGCCAGGGTCAGGTCCGCCAGTCGCTCCAGATCGCGATTGATGCCGCGCGCGGTCGTGGGGAGGCGCTCGATCACGTGCTCTTCTTCGGCCCACCGGGACTCGGCAAGACCACGCTCGCGATGCTGATGGCCCGCGAGATGGGGGTGCAGTGCCGCACCACGTCGGGACCGGTGCTCGAGAAGCCGGGTGACCTGGTGGGACTGCTCACCGGGCTGGGGCCTGGCGACATCCTCTTCATCGACGAGATCCATCGGCTCCGGCCGCAGCTCGAGGAGTTTCTCTACCCGGCGATGGAAGACTTCCGGGTCGACGTGCGGCTGAGCGATGGACCGCACGCGCAGACGCTGCCGATGTCGCTCGAGCGATTCACCCTGGTCGGTGCGACCACGCGTTTCGGCCTGCTCACGCCGCCGATGCGGGCCCGGTTCGGCCTCGTCGAACGCCTCCATTTCTATCCCGAGGACGAGATCTCGCGCATCGTGGTCCGCTCGGCCGGACTGCTCGAGGTCCCGATGACAGCCGATGGGGCGCTCGAGATCGCCCGCAGGGCACGCGGTACCCCGCGGGTCGCCAACCGGCTGCTCCGGCGGGTGCGCGACTTCGCCGAGGTGCGCGCCGACGGGACGGTGAGTGCCGAGGTCGCACTCGCGGCACTGGAACGGCTCAATGTCGACCAGTTCGGCCTCGACGACATGGACTCGCGCATTCTTGCCACCATCATCGAGAAGTTCTCGGGCGGACCGGTGGGGCTCACCACGATCGCCGCGGCCGTTGGCGAGGATGCCGCGACGCTCGAGGAGGTCTACGAGCCCTACCTGATGCAGCAGGGCTTCCTCGAGCGGACCCCGCGTGGCCGGGTCGCCACGCCCCGTGCCTGGCACCGGCTTGGCGTCACCCCACCCTCGGGTGGCACAACGCAGCGCTCGCTGCTCGATGGCTGAGCGGCACTGGACCACCGCCGATTTCGATTACCCGCTTCCCGAAGAGCTGATCGCCCAGGTCCCTTCGCCCGAGCGGGGGGAGTCGCGACTGCTGGTGGTGGAACGGGATCGAGGCGGTGAGCCAGCGGCCGCATCGCCCGCGATCCGGCCGGCGTGGCGCGACCTCTCCTTCGCGGCCATCGCCGACCTGGTCCCACCCGGCGACCTGGTGATCCGCAACACGACGCGAGTCCGCCACGCCCGGCTCCTGGCCACCCGTCCCTCGGGTGGACCCGCCGAGGTCCTCCTGCTGCATCCCGGCAGCGGAGAGACCTGGATCGCGATGGGGAAACCGGGTCGGGCGCTGCTCCCCGGCAAGCGGGTCTTCCTCGACGACCATGCCGCCATCGAGGTGGTGGCCGTCGGCAACGATGGCCTCCGGGAGGTGCGTTTCATCGGCACCGACGCCGCCGCAGCGATCGCCCGGTTCGGCCGGCTGCCGCTGCCCCCCTACATCGCGCGCGAGCCGGGGGCTGATGACGAGCTGCGCTACCAGACGGTCTATGCCGATCGCGAGGGGAGCGTGGCAGCACCGACCGCCGGCCTGCACTTCACCGAGGTATTGCTCGCCACGATGCGCGAGCGCGGGGTCGAGTTTGCCGATCTCGACCTCGAGGTCGGCCCCGGGACCTTCAAGCCGGTCGAGGCCGACGACCCCGCCGGGCACATCATGCACGCCGAATCGTTCGAGATCCCGGTGACCACCGCCGAGCGGATTGCCGCCGCCCGGAAACGGGGTGCCGCGGTCTGGGCGATCGGCACCACCGTGGTCCGGGCGCTCGAGAGCGCGGCGCGGCCCGACCGGTCGGTCGCGGCCGGTCGCGGCGAGACCCGGCTGATGATCCTCCCCGGCCACCGTTTCCGGGTGGTGGACCGATTGGTCACCAACTTCCATCTTCCCCGCAGCACGCTGTTGATGCTGGTGGCCGCGTTCGCCGGCCACGGGCGGATGATGGCCGCCTATCGACACGCCGTGTCGGAACGCTATCGCTTCTACAGCTATGGCGACGCGATGTGCATCCTGTGAGGCAATGCGATGACGCAGTCGTCGGAGTGGTGAGCTGAGTGTTTGAATACCTCCTCGAGGCCAGCGACGGTGCCGCGCGCGCCGGAACGCTCACCTTGCCGCATGGCACGGTCCGGACGCCATGCTTCATGCCGGTCGGCACCCACGGCACCGTGCGCGGATTGCACCCCGACGAGGTGCGCCGTGCCGGCGCCGAGATCATCCTCGGCAACACCTACCACCTGCACTTGCGGCCCGGCGAGGAGACGATCGCCCGACTCGGCGGCCTGCATCGTTTCACCACCTGGTCGGCTCCGATGCTCACCGACTCGGGCGGCTTCCAGGTCTTCTCGCTCGCTGGCCTGCGCACCCTCGACGAGGATGGCGTCGGGTTCACCTCGCATATCGATGGATCACTGCGCCGGATCACTCCCGAGCGTTCGATGGAGATCCAGTGGGCGCTCGGCGCCGACGTGGCGATGGCGTTCGATCACCTGCCGCCCGGCCAGGCGAGTCACGATGAGGCGCGCGAGGCGATGGAGCGCACGCTGCGCTGGCTCGAACGCTGTCGCACCCGGCACGAGGAGCTGGCGCGGGAGACCGGAACGCGGCAGACCCTCTGGCCGATCGTCCAGGGCGGTACCCATGCCGACCTCCGCCGCGCCTCGCTCGATGGAATCCTCGCCCGGGGCGACTGGAGTGGCATCGCCGTCGGCGGCCTGTCGGTGGGCGAACCGAAGCCGGTGATGCGCCGGGTCCTCGAGGGACTCGAGCCTCACCTCCCCGCCGGGCGTCCGCGTTATCTTATGGGCGTTGGATTCCCCGACGATCTCCTGGCAGGGATCGCCCGGGGGGTGGACCTCTTCGACTGCGTGGCGGCCACCCGAAACGGCCGCCATGGCAGCGCCTGGACCCACGATGGCAAGGTCCAGGTGCGTGGCGCGGCACTCCGACTCGACGAGGCCCCGCTCGACGCCGAGTGCGACTGTGAGGCCTGCACCCGTTTCTCGCGCGCCTACCTCCGTCACCTCTTCGTGGCCGAGGAGCAGCTCGGGCAGCGGCTGGTCTCGATTCACAACATCCGGTTCCTCATCCGGCTGGCCGGCCAGGCGCGCCAGCGGATCATCGAGGGGACCTTCGCCGGTTGGGCCGACGACTGGCTCCGCCGCTATCTCGCACGAGAGGACGACTGAATGGCCGGGAACTCCCTGATGATCCTGATGCTGCAGTTCGCGGCGATCGGGCTCGTGTTCTACTTCCTCATCATCCGGCCCCAGGCCAAGGCGCGGAAGAAGGCCGCCGAGGTCCTCGCCGGCATCAAGAAGGGCGACGAGATCACCACCTCCGGCGGGATCGTCGGCAAGGTGAAGGAGATCAAGGACCAGCTCCTCGTCATCGAGAGCGGCAGCGCCCAGCTCGTCGTCGAGCGGGCGCGGATCATCCGCGTGGGTGACACGGCGACCCCGGGGCTCGCGGGCTGATGGCGATCCTGCCGATCCACTTGTACGGCTCCGGCGTGCTGCGCGAGCCGGCCACGCCGATCGACGCGTTCGACGACGAGCTGCGCGCCTTCGTAGCCGATCTCTACGAGACGATGGACATCGCCCTGGGCGTGGGGCTGGCGGCCAACCAGGTCGGCAGCACCCAACGGGTGGCCGTGATCGACGCCGATGACCAGCGATTCGCGATGGTCAACCCGCGAGTCGTCGAGGCGAGCAGTGCCAGGGCGGGCGCCGAGGAAGGCTGCCTCTCGATCCCCGACCTGTACGGCGAGGTCACCCGCCCGGAGCGGATCGTGCTCGAAGCGCACGACGAACACGGCAAGCCGTTCCGCCTCGAGCTCGAGGGGCTCGTCGCCCGCGCAGTGCAGCACGAGATCGACCATCTCGACGGCGTGCTGTTCATCGACCACCTCTCACCCCTCAAGCGGCAGCTCCTCGTCACGCGGTGGAAGAAGGACCACAAGGGCCAGGGTCCCACCTACACGCCGTCGCCCGAGGAGTCGGAAGCCACCAGCTGATGCGGGTCGCCTTCTTCGGGACTCCCGACTTCGCGGTCCCGTCGCTCGATGCCGCTGCTCGCTGCTGGCCACCAGGTCGTGGCCGTGGTGACCCAACCCGACCGACCCCGCACCCGCTCCCACTCGACCCTGCTGCCGTCCCCCGTCAAGCAACGCGCCGAGGCGGTGGGACTCCGCGTGCTGCAACCCGACCGCCCTCGCGGCGACGCATTCCTCGAGACACTTCGTGACCTGACCCCCGACATTGGCGTGGTGGTGGCCTACGGGCACATCCTCCGCCCCGAGGTGCTCGCGGTGCCGCCGCACGGCATGGTCAACGTCCACGCATCGTTGCTGCCCCGCTGGCGCGGTGCGGCACCGATCCAGTGGGCGGTGCTCGCGGGGGATGCGACCACCGGGGTCTCCATCATGCGCATGGAGGCCGGGCTCGACTCCGGCCCGGTCTGGCTGGCGCGCGAGCTCCCGATCGCCGATCACGACACCAGTGGGACGTTGTTCCCGAAGCTCGCCGCGCTCGGCGCCTCGGCGCTGGTCGAGACACTGCCGAGGATCGCCGCCGGCGAGCCGGCGACTCCCCAGGACGAGCACGCCGTCACGCTGGCACCGAAGATCGACCGTCCGATGGCCCGGGTCGACTGGACTCGGTCCGTGCGCGAGGTCTCGGCCCAGATCCGCGCGATGGATCCCGCCCCGGGGGCGTGGACCACGCTCGACGATCAACCAGTGAAGCTTTTCCAGCCGACGGCGTCGACCAGCACCCCCGATCCCCAGCCGCCCCCGGCAACGATCGTCGCCACCGAAGGCGCAATGATGGTGGCCTGTGGTGATGGCATGCTGCAGATCGGCGACCTGCAGCCTGCCGGCCGCCGGCGACTCTCTGCCGCCGACTGGCTCCGCGGTGCGACTCCGCCCCGGGGAGCACGATTCGCGTGAGACCGCTGCCGAGGGTGCTCGCCTACCTCGAGGAGCGGGTTGCGGCCCGCGAGGACCTCGGGGTCGGCCTCGCCGCGATCGCGGCTGCCGGTCCCGCAGTGGCCCTCGTCGCCCGGATCCCCGGCGCCTCGATCGACGCCCTCACCGCTCTCACCGCACGCTGCCTGGCCAATGCCCGTCCGCCCGAGGCAGAGGTGTTCGTGAGCGGCCGAGGCGACGTGGCACTCGCCACCGGAGCCCACGGCATCGTGGCCCGGCGCGGCGACCTGCCGATTCACGAGATGCGGCGACTCATCGGCGCGCCCGAGGGTGAGCGGGGCGCCGTGGCGGTCATCGCCGCGGTGCACTCGATCGAGGAGGCCCACGCGGCGCATGACGCCGGGGCCGATGGGCTGGTGGTCGGCACCATCTGGCCGAGCGCCTCGCACCCGGGTCGGGAGGGGGCTGGCCCCCGACTGATCGAGGCGTGCGCCACGGTCGGGATCCCGGTCTGGGCCATCGGCGGTGTCACCATCGAACGCGCCAGGGCGGCCCATGCAGCCGGGGCGTGGGGGGTCGCCGCCATCGGCGCGATCTGGGATGCACCCGATCGGTTTGCCGCGACGATGGAGTTGCTGAGGGGAGTGAGTCCTGAATCCTGAGAAGTGCGGGGGCACCCCCGGCTAGATTTCGGGTGGAGACCCTCAGGACTCACGACTCAGGACACGCGACCCGATGCAACTCACCATCAACGGCACCACCCGCGAGATTCGCTCGGCCGCGACGGTCGAGCAACTCCTCGGCGAGCTCGAGCTCGACTCGCGCGCCGTGGTCGTCGAACTGAACCGGGAGATTGTCCGGCGGCCCGCGATCGCGGCGACACCGGTGGCCGAGGGTGACGTGGTCGAGATTGTTCACTTCGTGGGGGGTGGTTGACATGCTGGAGATCGGCGGGACGACCTTCCGGTCGCGACTCATGGTGGGAACGGGCAAGTACCGCACCAACGCCCAGATGATCGAGGCGATCGAGGCATCGGGCGCACAGATCGTCACTGTTGCGGTGCGCCGGGTCTCACTCGACCGCAGCGACGAGGGAGGCATTCTCCATCATCTGTCGCCCGAGCGGCATTTCCTCCTCAGCAACACCGCCGGCTGCTACAGCGCCGACGAGGCGATCCGCTATGCCCGGTTGGCGCGCGAGGCGGGCTTCAACGACTTCGTCAAGCTCGAGGTCATCGGCGACAAGGCCACCCTCCTCCCCGACACGGCCGGCCTGCTCGAAGCCACCCGGGTGCTCGCCGCCGAGGGCTTCAAGGTCCTCGCCTACACCAACGACGACCTGATCACGGCGCTCCGCCTCGAAGAAGCCGGGGCGGTGGCGGTGATGCCCCTTGCCTCGCCGATCGGCTCCGGGCTCGGCCTCCTGAATCCGTACTTCATCCGCACCATCAAGTCACGGCTCACGGTGCCGGTGATCGTCGACGCCGGTGTCGGCACGGCGTCCGACGCCTGCCTCGTGATGGAACAGGGCGTGGATGGCATCCTGATGAACACCGCGCTCGCCGAGGCGGAGGAGCCGATCAGGATGGCCACCGCGATGCGACTCGCCGTCGAGGCCGGCCGCGAGGCGTACCTCGCAGGTCGGATGCCGCGCCGCGAGGTCGCCGTCCCGTCGACGCCAACCGCCGGGATGCTGGGCTGACCGACACCGGCATCGCCCCCCGTCGCGCCGCGCTGGGAATCCTCCTGGCGGTGCGACGCGGGACCCCGTTCGACGTGGCGATCGATCGCGGCCTCGGGGCACTGCCCGACATCGATCGCCGACTGGCGCATGAGCTGGCCGCCGGCGTGCTCCGCCACGAAGCAATGCTCGATGCGGTCATCGCACCCCTGGCCTCACGGGGGCTCGACAGCGTGCAGCAACCGGTGCGCGACATCCTCCGACTCGCCATCTACCAGTTGCAGCACCTCGAGCGGGTCCCCCCCCACGCAGCGGTCGCCACCGCGGTGGCGCTCACCAGGGAAGCGAGCGGCGAGCGCGCCACCGGCTTCGTCAATGCTGTCCTCCGCCGCGCCGCCCAGACACCCCGATCGTCGATCGCCAGCACCAACGCCTCACCCGCGGAAGAACTGGCGGCGGAGTTCTCCCACCCGGCGTGGCTGGTCGAGCGCTGGCTGGCGCGGTTCGGCGACGAGGAAACCCGGCTGCTGCTCGAGTGGAACAACCAGCACCCACCGCTGGTGGTGCAACCGACCCGAGGCTCCCTGGAGGAGCTCGCGGCCCGGTTCGAGTCGGCCGGGGTGCGGCACTTCCCCGCCCCGTGGGATGCCGGCCTGGTGGTGGAGGAGACCCACCCGGAGCGGCTCCCCGGCTACCGGGAAGGGGCCTTCTTCGTCCAGGATCCCGCCCAGGCGCTCGTGGTACGATTCGCCGGCTTCCCGGCCGGTGCCACGGTCGTGGACGCCTGCGCCGCCCCGGGCGGCAAGACCCTGGCCCTGCTGCGATCGGGGGCGGATCGGGTGATCGCCGCCGACCTCTCGCGACGCCGCCTGGAACGGCTCCGCCAGAACCTCGACCGGGCCGGTGCCGATCGGGTGGCGCCGCTGGTCGCCGATGCGCTCCAGCCCCCGGTGCGACCGGTCGACGCCCTGCTGCTCGATGTTCCCTGCCTCGGCACCGGGACCTTCGCCCGGCACCCCGACGCACGCCTCAGGGTCCGGCCGACGGCACTCGACCGACTGGTGGCCGAGCAGGCCGCCCTGCTCGATGCCGCAGCCGACCGGATTCGCCCCGGTGGCGTGCTATGTTACGCCACCTGTTCGCTGGAAGAGGAAGAGGATGCCTTGCAGGTTGATGCCTTCCTGGCGCGCCACGGCGAGTTTCGCCGCGAACCGTTGGTCGACCTCGACCTGCCAATGACCGCCGCCGGCGACCTGCAACTGCTGCCACAGCGCGACGGTACCGATGGGGCATACGCCGCGCGGCTGCTGAAGTCGGGTGCCGGGTGATCAAGGGCAACGGCCGCTGGATCGCGGTGCTCCTGGTGGGGGCGATCGCCTCCGGGCTGCTCGTCTCCTGGCTGCTCTACCCGGCCCCGATCGTGAAGCGGCGGGTCAGCGTGCCGCAATTGCACGGCACTCCCACCGCCCAGGCGGTGGCGGAGCTCGCGGCGGTGGGGTTGCGGGGTCGCAATGCCGGCGAGATCGAGGACCCGCTGGCCCCGAGTGGCACCGTGTCGTGGCAGTCACCGGTGGTCGGCACCGAGCTCCCCGAGGGGGGCATCGTGCGACTCGGCATCTCCGTGGGTCCGCCCCGGGTGTTGGTCCCGGACCTCGTCGAGCTCGACCTGAGGTCGGCGCGGACCATCCTCGAGGCTGCCGGGCTCGGGGTGGGAACGCTGGACAGTGCCTGGTCCGCCGCGCCGATCGGCGCCGTGGTGCGGACCCGGCCAGAGGCGCGCGGCGCGCTCCGCGCGGGAGGCACGGTGGACGTGACAGTGAGCAGGGGACCGCGGAGGCCGCGGCGATGATGGTGCGGATCGCACCCAGCGTCCTGAGCGCCGATCTCGGACGCCTCGCCGAGCAGCTCGAACAGGCACGCGAGGGTGGCGCGACGTGGATCCACGTCGACGTCATGGATGGCCACTTCGTCCCCAACCTCACCTTCGGCGCGCCGCTCATCCGCGCGGTGCGCAAGCTCACGCCGCTGCCACTCGACGTGCACCTCATGGTCGAGCATCCGGAGCGCTACATCAGCGAATATGCCGAACTCGGGGTGTCGGTCTTCTCGTTCCATCCCGAGGCCACGGTGCACGTGCAGCGCCACCTCGTGGCGATCCGCGAGGCGGGGATGCAGGCCGGGCTGGTGCTCAATCCGTCCTCGCCGGTCGACCACCTGCGCGAGGTGGTCGGCGATCTCGACCTGGTGCTGGTCATGTCGGTCAATCCCGGCTTCGGCGGCCAGTCGTACATCCCGGCCTCCACGGCCAAGATCGGCCGGACTCGCGCCCTGCTGAACGAGCTCGGCTCGCGCGCCGCGCTCGAGGTCGATGGCGGCGTCACGGTCGCCACCATCGCCGCCGCCCACGCGGCCGGTGCCGACACCTTCGTCGCGGGTACCGCGGTGTTCGGCCAGCCCGATCCCGCCGCGGCCATCCGCGCCCTTGCCAACGCCTGTCGCACGGTGGTCTGACGATGCGTCGCCTGTTCCTGCTGTTGTTGCCGCTCACCCTGGCCGCCTGCAACACCCCCACACCGATCCAGCTCGGCGGCGAGGCACCCGACTTCACCGCCGTGAGCCTGGCCACCGGCCAACCGGTGGACTTCCGCGAGGCCTATCGCGGCTCGGTCACCCTCGTGAACATCTGGGCCACCTGGTGCGCGCCGTGCAAGGCCGAGATCCCGGCGCTCGACTCGCTGTACCGGTCGCTCCAGGACCGCGGCTTCCGGATCGCGGCAGTGAGCATCGACACCGACGACTCCAGCGCGGTGCGCAAGTTCATCGACGGATTCGGTGTCGCCTTCGATGTGCTCCACGACCAGGACGGCACCATCCAGCAACTCTACCAGACCACCGGGGTGCCGGAGTCATTCCTCGTCGATCGCAACGGCAAGATCCTGCGCATCGTCTATGGCGCGGCGCCGTGGACGTCGGCCTCGAACCGCCGCATCGTCGAACAGCTGCTCGACGAAGCGAAGGTCGCCTCGCGGTGAATCGCCAGTGGGCGATGGTCGGCCTGGTGGTGGCCGGACTGGGACTCGGCGGCTGGGCGCTCACCAGGTATGCCCCACCGCCGGAAGGGATCACCGTCGGCCGTCGGGCGCCGGACTATCGCGCCATCGACCTCGCCAGCAACGATTCGGTCAGCATCCGTGCGGAGTTCGCCGGCCACGTGACCCTGCTCAATGTCTGGGCTACCTGGTGCGCCCCGTGCCGCGCCGAGATGCCATCGATGGAGCGCGTCTACCGCGACCTGCAGGGTCGCGGCTTCCGCATCGCCGCGGTCAGCGTCGACAACGGCAGTGCCCAGAAGGTCCACGACTTCGCCACCGAACTCGGGCTCACCTTCGACCTGCTGCACGACCCCGGCGGCGAGATCCAGCAGACCTACCAGATGATCGGCGTGCCCCAGTCGTTCCTGCTCGACCGCGACGGCACGATCCGCTACGTGGCCCTCGGCGAGGAACACTGGGACTCGCCCCGGAATCGTCAGCGGATCGAGCAGCTGCTCGGCGACTGACCGATGCGCATCCTCGCCCTCGAGACCTCCTGCGACGAGACCTCCGCCGCCGTGGTGCGGCGCGATGGCCACCGGGTCACCCTTGAGGGCCTGGCGATCCTGTCGCAGGACATCCACCGGATCTTCGGCGGAGTGGTCCCCGAACTCGCGTCGCGCGCCCACCTCGAGACGGTGGGCCCGGTGGTCGACGAGGCGCTCCGACAGGCCGGTCTCGGCCTCGAGGCGATGGATGGCATCGCGGTGACCCGCGGTCCCGGACTCCTCGGTGCCCTGCTGGTGGGTGTCACCTGGGGAAAGACCCTCGCCTGGCGTGAGGGACTCCCCCTGATTGGGGTCCATCACATGGAGGGTCACCTCTTCGCCCCGACGCTCGAGGATCGCCACCGTGGCCCCGCCCTTCACCGCACTGCTGGTGAGCGGCGGCCATACCATGCTGCTCGATGTTCCCGCGTGGGGTGACTACCGGCTGCTCGGCGCCACCAAGGACGATGCGGCCGGCGAGGCGTTCGACAAGGTCGGCACCCTGCTCGGCCTCGACTACCCGGCCGGCGCCGCGATCGAGAAGCTGGCCGCCGCCGGCGACCCGAAGCGATTCACCTTCCCGCGGCCACTCCTCAAGGGAATCCGCGACGACGATCGCTGGAACTTCTCGTTCAGCGGCCTCAAGACCGCGGTGCTCCGGGCGGTGCAGCAGTGCGAAGATGTCGAGGCCGAGCGCGCGAACCTCGCCCGCGGCTTCCAGGATGCCGTGATCGACGTCCTGGTGGCCAAGACCCCTCGACGCCGCCGACGTCCACGGTCGGGAGCTGGTGGTGCTCGGAGGTGGCGTCGCCTGCAACCGCACCCTGCTGGCGGCGATGCGCGATCGTTCGCCGAGCCGGAACCCGCGTCGCTGCCGCCTCGCCGCGACTCAACACCGACAACGCCGCCATGATCGGCGCGGCCGGGAGCTGGCGCCTCGCCGCTGGCGAGCGCCACGACATCGACCCTCGAGGCGAGCGACGCCCTGCCGCTCCCCGGACTCGCCCATTCCTCCGGAGCGTCGGCGTGATCATCGCCCATCCGCTGGTGATCCACCTCGGCTTCATCACCATCACCGGCTTCGGCCTCACCATGATGCTGGCGTTCCTGCTCGGCGCGTGGATCGTCGACCGCGAACTCCGCCGCCACGGCTTCGCCCCCGACTTCGCCGGCGACATGGTCCTCGGTGCAGTGATCGGCGGCATCGTCGGGGCCAAGCTCTGGTACGTGGCGCTCCATGGCGCGCAGGCGCTCTTCTCCCGAGAGGGGCTGGTCTTCTACGGCGGCTTCGTCGGTGGCTCGCTCGGCGTGCTCGTCAACGTCTGGCGCCGGCGGGTTCCGATCCGCTGGACCATGCAGCTGGTCGCGCCGGCGCTGGCCGCCGGCGTACGCGATCGGCCGGGTCGGCTGCTTTGTGGTGGGCGACGACTACGGCCGCCCCACCTCCCTCCCCTGGGGGGTCGCCTTCCCGCAGGGAGCCCCACCGAGCACCGCCGGTATCATGACCACCGAATTCGGCACCAGGGTGGCCGCAGGGACCCCGCCCGACACCCTGCTGGCGGTCCATCCCGACCCAGCTCTACGAGATCGCCATCATGCTGGTGGTCTTCGCGATCCTCTGGGCCTGGCGGCGCAAGGAACGGGGCACCGGCTGGCTCTTCGGGGCCTACCTGGTCTTCGCCGGCGCCGAGCGGTTCTTCGTGGAGATCTTCCGGGCCAAGGACGACCGTTTCCTGGCGGGGATGACCATCGCCCAGGCCACGGCAATGGTGAGTGTGCTGGTCGGAATTGCCCTCTGGACCGGGCTTTCCGGGGCCAAGCCGGTCGCGCCGGGGAGCTGGCTGACCAAGGGAAGCGGTACCGTCAACTGACCATCAAATCCGCCGTTACCGGGTGCTTGACAGAACCCCTAGGACCCCCTAGGTTTTTCCCTAGTCGGTGACGCCATCGGGTTGTGGTGGTGCACCTGTAGAAAGTCCCAGGACGAAGAAGGGTGGAGCGAACACATCTGTTCGTCTCCGTATACTCAGGGGGCGTTCTGGGACCTCCCATACGAAACGGCCCGCCAGCGATGGCGGGCCGTTTCGTTTGTGGGTAAGAGGTGAGTCCTGAGTCCTGAGCGGTGAGGTGCAGAAAGGCCGGCTCCAGTGATGGCTGCCGGCCTCTTTCCGTCCCCCACGTCTCAGGACTCAGGACTCACGACTTGCTCGCGATCTCCTCCGCGCCGGCCTCAACCACCGTCGCCCGCAGCCGCTCCACCTCGCTCTTGAGCGCGGCGAGGTCGGCCTCCATCTGCTCCAGCGAGCGGAGCACCGTCTGCTCCATCCCGGTGCCGGCCGGAGCGGCCAGCGGCCGGGGCAGCGGCGCCGCGGCAACCGCCTGTCGCCTGTCGCCCGTCGCCTGTCGCGCCTTCATCCTGAGCCATACCAGCGCAAACACCGCCAGCACCAGCAACAGTCCCTGCGCCAGCATCGACTCGACCGTCGGGTAGATGCCAACCGCTGGCAACCGTGGCCACCCCGTGCAGCACGGTGGTCCCCACCACACCGCCCTCCTGCAGCTCGGCGATCCCCTTCCCGGCGAACACAAAGGCAGTGTAGTAGAGGAAGGCGCTCGTTACCCCGAAGAACGGCTTGAGCGGCAGCCGCACGCCGTACTTGTTGATCGCGATGTAGACCACGGCGAGGACCGCGGCACCGACCGCGATGCCGCTGGCCACCGGGGCGAAGGTGCCGCCGGTGGCCGGGCCCCCCGACACCAGCAGCGCCTTGTAGAAGAGCACCGTCTCGAACCCCTCGCGATACACCGCCAGGAACGCCGCCGATGCGAGCGTGAAGGCAGACCCGCCCGAGACCGCCACCGACACCCGGTCCTTCACGAACGCGGTCCACTTCTGCACCTCCATCTTGGAGAGCAGCCAGTAGCTCACGTAGAAGAGCACGGCGACCGCAACGAGCACCGTCGCCCCCTCGAGCACCTCACGGTGCACCGGCGAGACCTGGAAGACGGTCTCGAGCAGCACGGCGGTGAGCAGCGACAGCGCCACCGCGGCACCGACGCCGATGTGGATGTCGCGCCGCCGGTGGCCGGCACCGATCTTGACGAGGAACGCCATCAGGGCGCCGATGATCAGGATCGCCTCCAGTCCCTCGCGGATCATGATCACCAGCGATTGCACGAAGAGGTTGGCCGTGGAGAGCTGGTCGCCCACCACCCGCTCGGCCCGCTCGAGTCCACTCAGCAACTCGGCCTGCACCGCCGCGAGTTCCTCGCTGGTGGCACCGCCGGCGGCCCGGTTGCGAAGCGTGGCGAACGACGTCTCGAGCTCGGTTGCGAGACCCGGCTCCTTGGCCCGTACCGTTCGCTCCACCCCCTCGAAGGCGAGATAGGCGTCGAACGCAGCCGAAACCGCCGCGTCGTGGTCGCCACCTTGCGCCAGCCGGGTCGCGTTGTCGATCCGGCTGCGGACCGAGGCGAACACCGCCGTGCTGGCATCGCTGTCCTGGGTGGGATCCTGCCACGAGCGGACCGCGGCGACCTGCTCGGGCGTCGCCCCGTCACCCAGCGCCGCCAGCACCTTCGCGTCGCTCAGCTCGGCGGTGGCCGGGAAGGCCTGCAGCGAGCCCGGCACCGTCCCCGCCGGCCTCGCCTGCCGGAGCGTGGTGGCGTAGAGCGCCACCGCCCAGCGATCGGCCGGGTCGAGCCGCGACTCGTACGACGGCATCGCCGTCCCGGCCACCCCGATGGTGATCCGCTGGTAGAAGGCGAGCGGTGTCGCCTCGGTCAGCAGCGCGTGATCGGTGAGGTTCGTCGGAGGCGGGGAGAGCGCCACCGCTGCGCCGCCGTCGCCGCTCCCGGTCCGGCCATGGCAGTTGGCGCAATCGCGACGGTAGATCTGCTCGCCTCGCGCCAACGAGGGCACCTGTTCCGGGATCTCGACCAGCGTCACCCCGAGGGCAGCCACCAGCTGGCGGTTGAGACGGTTCACCGAGGCGTCGAGCGAGTCGGGCGACCCGACCTCCCCGACCACCGCCAGCGCCCTCTCGAGCTCAGCCAGCGCCGGCACCGAGACCGACGCGGGCAAGAGCGCTGCGGTCCGCATCGCCTCACCCAGGAAGAGCCTCGCCTCGTCCACCTCGGCCTGAGCCGTGACCCGCCCGCCAACCACGCCGAGCCGGTACTCCTGCGCCGCCAGATCGGCCGACGCAGCAATACGCCGGGCGGTCGCGGTGGAGTCAGGCCCGGTCGGGGAACCGAGTAGGGCCAGCAGAATAGTTGTCGCCTGGACGAGAATCATTCTCAATCGCTTTTTCGCGGTCGCGCAATACTAGACACTGGCACTCGGCTATGCCAGTACCGGACCGCTCAGCTTTCGAGGATCGCGACGGCGGCGGCTACGTCGCGCGAGTGGGAAATGGAGAGGTGGACCGACACCTGGTGTGGGGCCAGTACCTCGGCGGCGCGGCCCGAAAGCATCACTTCCGGGCGGCCGTCGGGGAGGCGGCGCACCCCGATCTCGCGCCAGCCGACCGGCCGGGAGCCCGGCAACACCTGGAGCGCCTTGTAGACCGCTTCCTTGGCCGCCAGCCGCGCGGCGAGCGCCGGTGCCCGATCGCCCAGGGTGGCGAGGTACTCCTGCTCCTCGTCGGTCAGGACGCGGTGGAGCAAACGGTCGCCCTGCCGGGCGAGCATTGACCTGGCGCGGGCCACCTCCACCACGTCGAGGCCGATTCCGACTATGGCCATGGGAGTCCCCAGAACCAGTCGATCGCCGGCCGGAACCACCCCGGCGACGGCAGCAGCCCACCGATCATCGCGGCGAGGATGGCGGTGAGCGACACCAGCAGCACCGCCACGATCGCCAGCGGGCGCCAGGGGCGACGCCAGGCCATCACCCGGTCGGCGCTGATCGCCAGCCGTCCCGCTTCGATCCGAGCGACGCGCGACGCGGCATCCCAGCCGGTCTCCAGCGCGGCCCCCCGCTGTCGCTGGGTCGCGAGCGAGTCGTCGCCGGCCTCGAGCGCTTCCAGTGCGACCCCTTCGGCAAGCAACCGCTGCAGCAGGGCCTCGGACGCCGCAGCGTCGGGGACCAGCGCGGCCAGGCTGGCGGCGGGATATCGCGAACGCACCGCCGCCCGCCGGAGCGCGGCGGCGCCCTCGGCGATCACCTGGTCGCGAATGGTGGTCATGGCGTCCTGCCACACGGCGACCCACGCCCGGCCATCGAGCGCGCCGTCAGCGTGGAGCGCCACGAGCGCATCAACCATGGCGAGCCGGGTCGATTCGAACGGTGCCCCGGTGGGTGGCGCGGCGAGGCGCCCCAGGAGCGGACCGATCGGTGTGGTCATGAGGGCCAATGCGCCGGCGCCTCGCCCTCGGCCAGCCGGACCCGGGCCGGATGCCCGGTCCGCTCCTGGAAGGCGGCGATGAAGGCATCGAGCGGTTGGCTCGAGAATTCACCCCGCGGGATCCCGGTCACTGCCACGAGGGCCTCGATCGTTTCGGGCTTCCCCTCCACCTCGATCAGCGTGTCGAGCTCGGGATACCACTCGAGCCGGGCGCTCGCCTCACCGAGATCATAGAGCTCCACATGGCGATCGATCACGGAGCGTTCCGTATAACCGAGCGCCATGAGGATCGTCGCCACCGATGGCCCGCCAGCAAGCTGGCACTCGAGCTCTTCCCTGGCCTTGTAGCCGTCCTGCACCGTGGTCGGCCCCTTCCACGCGAGTTCCTCGCGTGTCAGGCCATCCTGCGCGACCCAGCGGCGCACCCGGAGCACCTCATCGCGGCGCATCAGCTCCCCGTCGCGATCGAAGCGGCGATCGGTGAGCCGACCCCTGAAGCGGGGCACGGCTCCGGCGGCGTTGAGGCGTCCGAGCACCGCCTCGGGCTCGGCAGCCACCGCCTTCAGTTCGAGTTCGAGCACAGGATCGCGTCCAACGCGTCGGTGGTGGCATCGAACGACGCGAAGGTGGCGTCGGCCCCGGCGGCGCGCAGCTCGTCCTCGCTGTACGATCCGGTGGCGACCGCCACCGCCCGGACACCGAGCGAGGCACCACAGGTGACGTCGGCGGGGGTGTCGCCGATGATCACGATCTCGGGGCCGGTGAGTTCGCGTCCGAAGAGCGGCGCCGCACGCCGGACCGCAATCGGCGGCAGGTCGGGACGGTGGGAGCTATCCGACCCGAAGGCGCCGACCCGGAATCGCTCGAAGACCAATCCGGCGGCCGCGAGCTTGAGTCGGGCGCCTGGCGCCACATTGCCAGTGAGCAGCCCGACGCACACGTCGTCTCGCGCATCGAGGGCATCGAGCAGCGCCGGGATCCCCGGCAGTGCCCGCACCAGGCCCTCGCGGGCGCCCAGCTCGCGCTCCAGGTGTCCGACGTAACGCGCCAGCAGTGCCTCGATGAACGTCTCGGTGGCCCGGTCGCCGACTCCTGCGGCCTCGCAGAGTTCGCGCACGATCTGCGGATCGGTCTTGCCGTCGAAGCGGATCCGATCGAAGGCGTCGAGCGACCCGAGTACTTCGGCAAACGCGGCGCGAATCGCGTCCCGGCCGGCGGCCGCCGACGTGAGCAAGGTGCCGTCGATGTCGAAGAGGACCAGGGTGCGCATCGTCAGGCAAGCCGCCGTGCAGCCACCAGCCGCGCGCGGAGCGGAGCGGCACGACAGCCGGGCGTCCAGGATTCACGGCTCACCATCCCGGTGGCGATGGTGCTGTGCACGATCGTGTCGGCCGACGCAGCGATCGCCACGTGGGTGATGGCGTCGCTTCCCTCACCGTGGAAGTAGAGGAGATCCCCGGCCAGGATCGCCCCGAGTTCGACCACCTCGCCGACCGACACCTGATCACGTGCATCCCGCGGCAGCGGCACGCCACGAGCCAGGAATGTGGTCTGCACCAGTCCGCTGCAGTCGATTCCCGCGCTGGTCACTCCGCCCCAGAGGTAAGGGGTGCCTGCGAACTCACGCCAGGCCCACTCGTGCGGTGCCACCTGTTGGCAGTCGGCGATCACCTCGCCCCACGGACGGATCGACCCCGAACGGATCGTGGCGCTCCGGCCATCAGGAAGTCGGACCGAATTGGACCCGCTCGCTGGCAGCCTCGCCCGATGCGGAGCCCTGAGTGCCGAGCCGGCCACCTCGAGCACGGCACCTTCCGACCAGCCGGCGGTACTGAGCCACCGATCGAGGTCGCCCGGCGGCACCTGGCGCACGTAGCCCTGGTGCACCCAGCCCCGGTAGGAGTCGAGCGCGGTCACCACCTCGAGATGTTCGCCCTCGCGGGCGACCACGCTGGCACCCTCCCCGAGCACCAGCTGGGAGAGTTGTTCGGCACGAAGCGAGGGAGCGGCAAGCAGGGGGGCGACCGGCACGGCGGTCAGCACTGCGGTCATCTGGAGGCGGCCTTGGCCTGGCATTCCTTGCAGCGTGTCACGCCGCGGATGGTGCAGACCAGGCAGACGAACGTCCCGCAGCCGTCACATGGATAGCCCTCCGACGCGCGCTCCTCCCGGCCGCAGGAACGGCAGAGCATCGCATCGCGTTCAGCGAGTGGCTGGCGTGGCGTCGTGGTCATCAATGGGGGATCGCGTAGCGCTTGATCTTGGCGATCAGGGTGGCGCGCGAGATCCCGAGTTCCAGGGCCGCACGGGTCCGGTTGCCGACGTGATGCTTGAGAGTGCGCTCGATGTGCATTCGCTCGACCTCCTCCATCGTCAGGGGCGTGTGGCGCCGGTCGAACGGTCCCGGCCGGGCGCGGAACTCCGCCGGCAGATGCTCGATACCGATCGCCTCGCTGCCCCGGGCAAGCATCATCGCCCGTTCGAGCACGTGGCGGACCTCTCGCCGGTTGCCGGGCCACGGATGGACCACCATCCGCTCCAGGGCCTCGTCGCTGAGCACCGTAGGCGAGCCCGGCATCCCGGGCGTCAGCCGGGCCAGCGACAGGTTGAACAGTGCCACCAGGTCCTCACGGCTTCGGTCGCGGAGCGGCGGCACCGTCACAGCCATCGCCTTGAGACGATAATACAGTTCGGGGTCGAGGTGGCCCGCGGCCGCCTCGATCTCCGGATCTCGCGAGGTGGTGGCCACCAGACGGACATCCACCGGGATCTCGCGGGTCCCGCCGCTGCGGCGGATCGCCCGCTGCTCCAGCATCGCCTGGAGTCGGGCCTGGATCTCGAGCGGTGCGGTGGTGATCTCCTCCAGCAGCAGCGTGCCACGATCTGCGATCTCCACCAGTCCCTGTCGCGACCGATCGTCGCCGTTGCCTGCCTCCCCCTCGACCCCGAAGATCGTCGCCTCGAGTCCCGACGGATCGGCGGCGGCGGCCAGGCACTCGATGAATGCCTCGTCGGCCCGGGGTGACAGGTCGTGCAGCATCCGGGCGATCACCGTCTTACCGGTGCCCGTCTCCCCCTGCACCAGGATCGCCGGTTGGTCGCTGCGCCCCAGCAGCGCCAGCCGGTCGCGGAGCGCCCGCATCGACGGCGAGTTGCCGAGCGCATCGGGACCGATGCCGTTGGTCCCCCGGCCGATCAGGGTCCGGTTGACCCGACGGAGTCGGACCTTCTCAGCCGCCCGGTCGGCCACCACCCCCAGGTGTTCGAGGTCGATCGGCTTCATCAGGAAGTTCTCGGCGCCGTTGCGCATCGCCTGCACCGCCGTCGGCAGGTGGCCATCGCCCGTCAGCATGATCACGGCCGAGTCCTGCCCACGGAGCCGCTCGAGAACCTCCAGGCCATCGATCCCCGGGAGCCGCAGGTCGCAGAGCACCACTTCGGGCAGGGCGCGCGCATGGATCGCCAGTCCCGCCTCACCGGTCAGCTCGCGATAGACATCCCAGCCGCGCCGCTCGAAGAACTCCCCCAGCGAGCGCAGCAGCGAGACATCGTCGTCGATCAGGAGAATCGAGTCGGCCAAGGCACCACCACGTGTGGGGACCGCGGATGGGGGATCCGGGCATTTTCCATCGTCTATCGTCCATCGTCTATCGTCTATCGTCTATCGTCTATCGTCTATCGTCTATCGTATCGCCCAAGATACAGCCGTATCACTCCGGCATCATCACCCGGATCGCGCCGGGAACCACCGCCGCCGTGAACGGCGTTTCGCCGCCCGGCTCCCCATCGAGCTGCACTGGCTGCTCGTGGCCATTGGCCACCTCGACCCGGATCTCGCGCCCCCTGGCATAGGCCACCGCCACGTCTTCGCCGTAGGTACCCGAGCGGTCGGTGAGGAGGTCCCAGACCGCCTTGACCGACTGCCCGATCGAGTTGGATCGCAGCACGATAAGGTCGAGGAAGCCGTCGCGCGGCGAGATGCCGCGACCAAGCTTCACCAGTGGCGGAATCACCTCCCCACAGTTGGCCACCAGCAGCATCGCCGCCTCGGCCTCCAGTTCGTCGCCGTCGACCGTGATGTGAAACGGGACGCTGTGCACCTCGGGGAGGATCCTGAGCGTGGTGGCCACATAGGCGAGCATTCCCCAACGGTGCTTCTCGCGAGAGGTGGTCTCGTTCATCACCCGGGCGTCGACGCCGGCGCCGGCGGCGACGGCGAAGTAGTGCGCGCCGTCGTCGCGCACGATCCGGCCCAGATCAAGCGGCAGGGGGGTACCCCGCACCATCGCTTCGACGGCGCGCAACGGGTTGACCGGGAGTCGCAGGTTGCCGGCCAGCAGGTTGCCGGTGCCGCCCGGGATGATGCCCAGCGCGGTCTCGGTGCCCACCAGTGCCGCGGCCGCCTGCATGGTGGTGCCATCGCCGCCGAAGACCGCCACGACCTCGAAGCCGTCGGTCACGCCCTCTTCCGCCATTCGCCTGGCGTCACCCGGGCCACCGGTCGCCTGGACCTCCAGTTGCCACCCCGCTCCGGTGATCACCGACTCGATCCCCCGAACGGTCGCAGCCTGGGTCCGGGCGGCGTTCGGATTGGCGATCAGCAGGACTCGTGGCATTCAGTAATCCCGGGACCAGAGCACGTCGGCGCCAAGCTGATAGCGACGGGTGATCGTGTTGAAGGCATCGCTCAGTCGATTGGTGGCACAGCCCTGCACCGGTTCGGCCGAGGCCTGCAGGCGCCAGTCATGGGCGAAACGATACTCGATCGATGCCCCGAAGTTGCGGGCCGAGAGCTGCTGGGTCTCGCTGCCACCGATGCAGAATCCGGCGTTCAGCGTCACGAACCAGCGCGGCCCGAGCTGCACCCCGGCCGCCAGCGAGAGTCCCCCGGCGGTGCCACCCCCCGGGGAGACCGTCGGCCGGATCTCGAACAGGTCGAGGCCCACACTCTGGGCCAGGGCACGGCCGGCCTCCCCGGAGAAGGTCGACAGCGCCGCCTCGATCGTCTGGGACACCAACGCGTTCTGGCCACCCGAGCCGGCAGCCACCTGGAACTCCGGCCGCCCGAAGATCAGGTACGACACCAGGTCGCGCTCGGGGATGCTGCGACCCGGCGAGGTGAGCCTGACCTCCGGCACCTCGATCGTCCCGGTGATCGTCGCGACGATCGGGACCTCCTCGCCATCGGAACCGTGCACGGTGTACGAGGCCTGGATATCGAGTTCGGCATTGAGGTCCGGGGTCCCGGCGTAGCGCACCGTACCATGATCGACCTTGAAGGTCCGGTTGATGATCCCGCCCACCTGCAGCTGGTAATCGCCT
The DNA here is from genome assembly GCA_963847895.1 of uncultured Gemmatimonadales bacterium. GTDB lineage: Bacteria > Gemmatimonadota > Gemmatimonadetes > Gemmatimonadales > GWC2-71-9 > Palsa-1233. Next base: position 546,763 of record CAWKBO010000003.1, on the reverse strand, counting down.
CGCGGGGTGTTCAGCTCGCCGGCGACCCGGTAGTTCCGCCCGACCTTGCTCACCTGGGCGGAGCCCTCCAGCTGGATGTTGGTGGCACCCGACGAGCGGAGCCACACGTCGTTGCCCATCACGAACCGGGTGTTCTCGATCCGCAGCGAATCGAGGAACCGGTTCTGGAACGCGGTGCCCAGCTGGTCGCGCCGGAGTTCCTCGGGATCGACGAGGTCGGCGTAGGCGGGATTCTCGAGGTCGATCACATCCTTGGCGAGGAGGTCGGCGAAGTAGATGTCGCTGTCATTGAGGGTCACCCCGCTCCCGCGCATCACCGCGTTGAGGATCGGGCCGGTCAGGGTCACCTCACCCGTGGGACGAAGCCGCATGAAGCCCGGCACGTCCATCGCGAGGAAGCCCTGCGAATTGAGCCGCAGATCGAGCACGGCGCGGGTCAGCTCCTCGAACCGGATCGCCCCCTTCACGATCAGGTCCCCCTCGCCGCTGCTGAGCAGCAGGGTGTCGATCACCATCGAGTCGCCGGTGAAGCGCGCCGAGCCGATGATCGGTCCGTAGCGCACCCCCAGTGCCGGCAGCGTCATCCGTCCCTCGTGGATCGCGAGCGTGCCCTCGAGCCGGGGGGCTGCCCACGTGCCGCCCACGCCGAGATCGATCGCCAACCATCCCCGGGTGTAGCGGACCGACTGGGTGAACGCCTCGATGATCGCCACGTCGGCCGAGTCGGCGGTGGCCCGGATCCGGATCGGTCCGGCGAGGGTGCGCGTCGTGCGGGCCTGCAGTGCCAGGTCGTAGGGCACCGCGGCGTCCACCTCGAGGACCTGATTGCCGAGCTTCCAGAAGGTGAGGTTGGCGCGAAGCTGCTTGTCGCGATAGTCGTAGGCCGCGCGGACCAGCGGTGGCTCGGCTTCACCGAAGATCGGCCCGGTGACCATTGCATTGCCGCGCAACGTCGGGGCGCTGCGGGTTCCCCCCAACCGGAAGTCGGCCGAGGCCAGCCCGCCCACGGCGTTGGTGTCGCGTTCGAGCGCGGCATACAGGTCACCCAGGTCGAGGCCGACCACGGACACCGTCAGTTCGCCGTCACCGCCACCGGCCACCGCGCCCGATACCTCGATCGCTCCGCCACCATCGAGGGTGTGGATCCGCATCGTGTCGGTGAGGGCGATGCGCTGCCCGGTGACCGTCGCCGCGACCGGGTCGAGCAGCTGCCAGTGTTGGTGCGGCAGGTCGAGGCGCAGCGAGTCGAGTCCGAAACGCGACAGCGAGTCGCCAGCGACGCGCCAGCCGCCCATCGCCAGTCGTGCCTCCAGCACCCGTCCCGCCCCGGCGAAGCCGAGCGAATCGGCGGTGCCGCCCACCTCGAAGGTGATGTCGCGACCGAGATAGTCGCCATGGCTCACCGAGTCGGCCGTTGCCGTGACCTGCAGCCCGCTGGCACCGAGTGAATCGGCGCGGACCGCGGCCGAGAGCACCCCCACCCGCCAGTCGTCGAGCACCAGGTCCTCGGCGTCGATGGTGCCCCGCACGCCGAGGCGCTCGAGCGAGCCGTGCAACGTCAACTGGGCTCGGGCAAGTCCGTCGAGCGGACGGGGATTGAGCGTGTCGGGCGCCAGCGGCAGCGTGGCCCGCGCCAGGGAATCGAGGTTGGTGAGCGCAAACCCCGCCGCATCGATCTGGACGACTCCCGAGTCGGGGACTTCCCAGCCCAGGGAACCGGTCGCGACCAGCCGCCCGGTTCCCCAGTCGGCCGCCAGCGAATCGATCGACAACAACCGGCCGTCGGAACGCAGCGCCCCATTCACGCTGGCCACCGTGAATCCCCCGATCCGCGACTGGCCGAGTTCGAGCGTCACCTGGCCGACCGGCGACACCCCCGAGTCGATCACGCCGGAAACACTCACCATGCCATTGAGTGCGGTGGCCTGGCCCCGGCCCAGCACCGCTTCGGCGTCGAGCCGGTGCACCTCCAGGTCGAGCCCATCGGCGCGCAGCCGCGGGGACTCGACCCCCACCACGCCGTGCGCGCTGATCGTGCCGATGTCCCCGGTCACGTCGGCATCGATCCGCAGGGAGTCGAGCCGACCGCTGGTCACCACGTGGCCGGTGAGTCCGCCACGCGGCGTCAGGTCGGGATACCCTGTCCGCAGCGCGTCGAAGGAGAGCCGATCGAATCGGGCATCCATCGCCAGGCCAAGCACGTCGCCTCGGGTGTCCATGCGCACGGTGCCGGTCATCCGGGAGAGCGCGTTGTTGGGAGCCACGTGCTCTGCCGTGCCGGTGAACCTGGCGTCCTGCCATGGTCCCTCGAGCGTCCCGACCAGGCGGAGCCGACCGGGCAGCTCCACCGCCGGGATGATCGCCTGCACGGTGGCGAGCTCGACCAAGGCCTCGTGGAGGGTGAAGCCGTTGAAGGTCGCGCCTTCGGCGCCCCCGAACCGCACCTTGCCGTCGAAGTCGAAGGTCGAGGTCGGCCGGCTCGGCGGGACAGCGTCAAGGAATGCCAGCGATCCACCGAGCGTCAGCAGCGACTGGTAGCCGTCGGCCCGGAGCCTGCCGGTCAGCTTCCCGCGAAACGGGAGGGTGTCCAGGTAGGGACGCAGTGCCTCGAGCGGGACGTCGCGCAGTTGCATGTCGAGATCGTGCACGCCGAAGCCGCGGTCGTCGTCGACGATCGCGACCACCCGACCGGCAGCGCGCGTCGTGCCCTGGCCGAGGACCAGGTCGGTCAGCCGGAATTCGGTGTGCCGGTCGGTGGAGGAGAACGCCGTCACGCTGCCATGACCTGCCCAGTCCGGGAAATCGGGCTGGACCCAGCGCAGGTCGGCCAGCGCCACCGTGTCGGCGGTGAGCGAGAAGTCGTAGCGGATCGGCCCGTTGGGCCACCGGACTGCCCCCTCGCCGTGGAGACGCGTGGTGGGGAGCGCAGCGTGGTCGAAGGTGAATCGCAGTGAGTCACCCGCCGTGAGGAGCTCGCCTGCCGCGTCGACGATCGTCACCGCGGGATCGCTGAGTCGCGCCGCCAATCGACCGACTTCCACCAGGATCGGGTCGTCGGCCGGTGTGGAGATGCGCACCGAGGGCAACTCGGCCTGCAGATCGGCGAGCCGATAGATCCGCATCAGCCCGTCGCGCGTCTCGATCACCTCGGGTTGCGCGCGGCGCGGCGCCGTGAGTCGAGATCGGCTCGCGCGGCGCTTCGGGCTCGGTCGGCACGTCCACCCGGATCGTCCCCGACCGGATTGTCACATCGTGTAGCTCCACCCTGGGCGGGGGGCCACTGGCCGAATCGAGTCCCGAGCGGAAGACCGCCTGATAGTTCCAGCGGCCCTCCGGCAGTCGAATCAGGTGCACCACCGGTCGTTCCACGATGAGCTCGCCGAACACCAGGCGCCCGGCCAGCAGTTCGGGCAGCAGGTAGCGGGCCTCGAGGCGCGGCGCCTCGAGGAGCGGGACCCCGTTCGAGTCACGGATCGCGACCGACTCCAGCACCAGGTGATTGAGGATGTTGCCGCGGATCGCACCGATCTCGATCGACCCCGCCACCCGTGCGGTGATGAAGTCGGTCACCACGCGGGTGGTCAGTGCTCGACCCGGCGGGGTGTAGAGGAGCGCGAGCAGGGTCCCCACCACGGTGGCGACCAGCACCAGCGGCGGGCCCACCGACCAGGTGATTCCCCGGCGCACCATTCGGCGCCAGCCCATCAGAACGGCATCCCGATCGAGAAGTGGATCGTGTACCGTCGGTCGCGATCGCGACGATCCGAATTCCGGATCAGGAGCAGGTCGCCGCCGGTGGTGCTGGTGTACACCGCACCACGCTCCAGCTGGTAGCCGTTGTAGCCCACGTCGAAGCGGATCGGCCCCAACGGCGACGAGACGCGCACGCCGAGTCCCGGTGTGAGGCGGAGTCCCGCCTGGCCGGTGGCCGACCAGAGCGCCCCCGCATCGACGAAGGCCGCGAGGCGGAACCGGTCGCCGAAGAATGGTGCCGGGAAGCGGAGCTCGATGTTGCCGATCGCCACCCGGTCACCGCCGGTCGCCGCGACGCGCAGGGCACTTGCGGGGTAGGTCGTGTCGCTCGCACCGATCACCAGCGAGTCGCGCGGCACCACGTAGACCACGGGGCCGAGCTCGTTGCGGTCGTAGCCCCGCACGTCGTTGGGACCACCGGCATAGAAGCGCTGGTCGGGCGGCACGAAGGACGAGCGACCGCTCGCCAGCGAGATCTTGGGCGCGAAGATCACCCCACCGCGGAGATGCGTGGCGAGGACCACACGCCGCGAGAGCGGGACGTAGGCCGAGGCGTCCCCCACCAGTCGGACGAACTGCTGCAGCGACGACGATCCGAGGAACCGCGACGAGACCGTCGCCTCGAGACTGAGCACCGTGCCCCGGCTCGGTTCGAGCGGGTTGTTGACCCGGGCCCGCACCGCGCTGGCGGAGACAGTGGTCAGCACCCGACGTTCGCGGAGCTGGGCGATGTCTGCCGCCACGCAGGCGTTGAACACCTGGCAGAACGACACCGAGTTCGCCTCGGTGAGGCCGTACGACAGTCGGTACGCCAGCGTGATCGGGATCTGGGCGGCCGTCTGCCGGGTAAGCGACAGCTCGGCGCCGATGTCCTCGCGGGCATAGACGGCATACTCACTGCGCCGCTCGGAAAAGAGGGTGAGCGCGAGGGTGTTGTCCGGCGAGAGGAATGCGTGGCGGCGGAGCGTGAGGTCGAGGCCATAGTTGGCGAGGCGCGAACCGACCGTGTCGGCCGCGAGCGGTGAACAGACCGACCGCTCGGCCCCGAGGTTGAACGGCTTCCCCACCCCGATCTTCGACAGCCGACCCGAGACATCCACGACCCGGCCGTTGCCGAGGAAGTTTCGCGCCGTCCAGCCGGCACCGACGCGGAAGCAGTCGTTGGTGGCGTAGCCCACCGAGCCCCGGGCGCGGTGGGGCCGCCCCTCGGTGACGTCCACCGCGATCGGCACCACGGAGTCGCCCACGCTGAACCGCGACGAGTCGATCGACACCGTCGCGTAGCGGAACAGTCCCGTGCCATAGAGCGAGCGCTGTGAACGGTACATGGCATCGAGGCGATAGGGACGCCCCTGGCGCGTGCTGAGCAGCGAACCGATGAAGGCCGAATCGACCCGGTCGTTGCCGCGGACCACGGCCGTCCCGAAGTCGGCCCGCACGCCCGGTGAGGCCGTCACCGTCACCTGCGCGGTGCGCGCAGCCGAGTCGGTGTGGAACTCGCGTTCGACGGTCGCGGTGGGGTAGCCGTGATTGCGGAGGCGGTAGGCCACCGTGTCCACCATCGCCTCGAGACGGAAGCGGTTGAACACGTCGCCCTGTTCGAGCGGCAGGTCGCGCAGCACGAGATCGCGTTCCGCCACGTCGTCGAGTCCGATGAAGGTGAGCCGGGTCACGCGGGTCGGCTCCCCCTCCGTGATGCGGAAGGTGATCTTGACCGCGTCGTCCGTCCGGACCACCGTCGTGTCGACCCGCGCCTCGAGATAGCCGCTCAATTGGTACACCAGGCGCACCCGGCGCACGTCGGCGCGGAAGTCGCTCTCGCTGAAGATCCGCTTCTGGCCGATCCCGACCGTGCGAGCCAGCCACCCCGAATTGGTCGTCGCGATCGCGGCCCCGAGCGTCTCGTTGTCGACCGCATGATTGCCGGTGAACGACAGCCCCTCCACCACCCGCGCCCCGGTCTGGGCAGCGAGCACTTGGGCCGAACAGGCCAGGACGGTGGCGAGGACGATTGACCGCATCTGCTAAATCTGGTTTCTTGAAGGGGTTACGCCAACCATCCGCTTTTGGTCCGGAGCCCGATGCCCCGACGCGCCGTGCTCGCGGTGGCCCTGCTGCTCGCTGCCTGCGGCAGCGGAATCCCGCCCGGGCTCAAGTACTACTTCAACGCCGACCCCCGGTCGCTCGACCCCGCCCTGTCCACGGACGTCCCAACCGGCGAGTCGGTGACACTGGTGTTCGACAACCTGACCCAGTTCGACCCGGAAGGCCGGCTGGTGCCGGGGCTGGCCACCGAATGGTGGCCGTCGCCCGATGGCGCCACCTGGACCTTCCGCCTCCGGCCCGGGGTCCGGTTCCAGGACGGCCGGCCGCTCGACGTCGCGGCGATCCGCGCCTCCTTCCTGCGGGCCCTCCGGATGCGGGCCGAGGGGGGGCGGGTCTGGCCCCTGCTCCCGATCCTGGGGGCCGATGCCGTCGCCAACGGCACGGTGGACTCCCTGGCGGGGCTCCAGGTGCTCGACGACTCGACCATCGCCTTCACCCTGGCCGAGCCGCTCAACATCTTTCCCAAGCTGCTGGCGATGCCGGTGGCGGCGATCGTGCCGACCCCGGTCCCCGACGATTTCGGCGAGCACCCGGTCGGCAGCGGACCGTGGAAGTTCGTCTCGTGGTCGCACGACGACCTGCTCGTCTTCGCTCGCAACGACGACTGGTGGGGCGTGCCCCCGCTCGCCGACACGCTCCGGATCCGGATCATTCCGGAGGCATTCACCCGCGCGGCGGAGTACGAGTCCGGACGACTCTCGGTCGTGGAGGTTCCCTATGGCGAGACCGTGCGGTGGGAGCAGCAGCATCCCGATGAGCTTCAGCGCCGGGCGTCGTTGATCGCGATCTACGTCGCGATCAACACGACCCGCGGCCCTCTCGCCGACGTGCGGGTGCGCCAGGCGATCAATCATGCCGTCAACGTGCCGGCGATCCTCGACCGGGTGATGCAGGGGCGCGGCGCCCTGGCGGCAGGGAGCATCCCGCCCGGGCTCGACGGGCACGACTCGACCCTGGCGCGCTACAGTTATGATCCCACCCTTGCCCGTTCGCTCCTCGCCGAGGCGGGACATGCCACCGATCTCCACCTGCAGCTGTGGCGCTCCACCCGCGCCGAGTTTGCCCGGATCGCCCAGGCGATCCAGGCCGACCTCGAGCGGGTCGGCATTGCCGTGGAGATCGTCGAGCGCGATGCCTCGACCGCGCGGGCGGCCGCGCGACGGGGCGAGGCCGACCTTTTCCTCAGCGACTGGTGGGCCGACTATCCCGATGGCGAGAACTTCACCTATCCGTTGTTCCATTCCAGCAACGCCGGCACCGGGGGCAACTATGCGTTCCTGGCCGACAGCGCGCTCGACCGGATGCTGGTGACGGCGCGGACCACGCCCGACTCGCTGGCGAAGGTCGGCCTCCTGCGCGCCATCGATGCACGCGTTCACGACCTCGCACCCTGGCTGTTCTGCTGGTTCCCGGTCGACATCTGGGCGATGCGCCCCGAGGTGCATGGCTGGCGCTATCCGGCGGTCTTCACCGGCCAGCGCTGGACCCGGGCGACCATCGACACCGCGGCGGCGCCATGATCCGCTATGTCGCGATGCGCCTCGGCCTCCTGGTGCCCACGCTGCTCGGCGTGCTCGCCATCACCTTCGGCCTGCTCTATCTCGCCCCCGGCGACCCCGTGGCCGGCATCGTCGGCGAGCGCGCCGACTCGGCGACGATCGCCAGGGTACGTCAGGAGCTCCAACTCGATGACCCGGTGCCGGTCCGCTTCGCACGCTACGTCGGCGGTGTGGTTCGCGGCGATCTGGGCCGCAGCTACATCACTCGCCGGCCGATCGTCGGAGAACTCGCGCAACGCTTCCCGGCCACCCTCAGGCTCGCCGGGGCAGCGATGGCGATCGGGATCACCTTCGGGCTCGCGATCGGGATGCTCGGCGCCCTCCGGCCGGGCTCCTGGGCCGACCGGCTCGCGACCGTCGGCGCCTACCTCGGCATCTCGTTCCCGGTGTACTGGGTCGGGTTGCTCCTGATCCTCTGGTTCGCGGTCTGGCTGGCCTGGTTCCCGCCGTCGGGCTACGGCGGACTCCTCTTCCTGGCCCTGCCGGCCGCCACGCTGGGCATGCGCTCGGTCGCCTTCCTCGCCCGGATGACCCGCGCCACGATGCAGGAGGTGATGGGGAGCAACCTCGTGCGCACGGCGCGCGCCAAGGGTCTCCCCGAGCGGGTGGTGGTCCTGCGCCACGCGCTCGGCAATGCGCTGTTGCCGATCATCACCGTGGTGGGGCTCGATTTCGGATCGTATCTCACCGGCTCGATCCTCACCGAGACGATCTTCTCCTGGCCTGGGGTGGGCCGCTACGTGCTCACCGCGATCGACAAGCGAGACCTCCCCGCGATCCAGGGGAGTATCCTCTTCCTTTCACTGGTGTTCGTGGTGGTGAACCTCATCGCCGACCTCTGCTACGCCGCCGCCGATCCCCGAGTCGCCTATGACTGACCGTCGCATCCACCTCGTCGTCCTCGCCCTCGCCGCCATGGCGGCCGCCCCGGCGCTGCCGGCCCAGTCGCTGGCCAAGCGGCTCGATGCCCGACTCAACGCTCCCGGGCTCGACCGCAACCTGTGGGGTGTGGCCGTCACCGACCTTGAGGGGCGGCTCCTCTATGGCCGCAACGCCGAGCGGCTCTTCGTCCCGGCGAGCAACACCAAGCTCGTGGTCGTCTCCACCGCCCTCACGCTGCTCGGTCCCGACTACACCGTGCCCACCTCGGTCTACGGCACCGGCCCGGTACTCGAGGGCGAGCTGCAGGGTGACCTGGTCCTCTACGGCCGGGGCGATCCGACCTTCTCCAAGCGCTGCTACGATATCGACGAGACCAAGCCCGGGGTGTGCGACGACGACGCAGCAGCCAGGTTCCGCGACCTCGCACGCCAGCTTCGTGAGCGTGGGGTGCGAAGCATCGCCGGCGACCTGGTGGGCGATGGCTCCTACTTCGATGGCGAACTGGTTCACCCCGGATGGGAGACCTACGACCTCAACTGGTGGTACGCCGCACCGGTGTCGGGACTCGGCTTCAACGACAACAGCGTCGACATCACCATCGCGGCCGCCGATTCGGGCGACGTGCAGCCCCGGATGGACCTGGCTCCCGATGTGGATCTCGCCACCATCGACAACCGGGCCATCGTCGGCCCGCGCGACGCGGAGCGATCGTTCGACATCATCCGGTCGGTCGACGGCTCGCACTACGTGGCCAGTGGCGTGCTCCCGGTCGGTGCGGCCAAGCGGACCGAGTACGCCGCGGTGCTCGACCCCGATCGCTACGCGGCGCTGGCGTTCCATCGTGCGCTGGCCGCCGAGGGGATCGTCGTGCGCGGGGCCGTGCGTTCCACCACCGACGCGTTCGATTTCGCCGCGGCGCGCGCCACGCCGGCGCTCGCGGAGGTGTCGTCGCGACCACTGCGCGACTGGGTGTTCCCGATCCTCAACACCTCGCAGAACTGGTTCGCCGAGATGACCCTCAAGCAGCTTGGCCGTCACATCGCCGGGGTCGGATCGTGGCAGGCGGGACTCGAGATCGAGCGCCGCTTCCTGATCGACTCGGTGGGCGCCGACAGCACCCAGTTCGCCCTGGTCGATGGCTCCGGACTGGCCTCGAACAACCTCATCTCGCCCCGGACCTTCACCCAGTTGCTCGCCTGGATGCGACATAGCCCCGCCTACGATGCGTTCGCCGCCGCCCTGCCACAGAGTGGCGCCACCGGCTCGCTGCGTCGCCGGTTCGTGGGCACCCCGCTCGAGGGCCGGGTCCGGGCCAAGACCGGCAGCATCTCCCGGGTGAACACGCTGAGTGGCTACGTGGAACGCGCCGACGGCCGGGTGCTCGTCTTCTCCATCCAGGCCAACCACCACACCCTTGGCTCGGCGCGGATGCTCCCGGCGATCGACAGCGTGGTGGTGGAGCTGGGGAAGAAGTAGGAGGGCGGAGGACGGAGGGCGGAGGCCGGAGGACCGTGCTTGTCTCCCTCCGTCCTCCGCCCTCCGTCCTCCGTCGTTCCGTCGTTCCGTCCTCCCCTCCCCGCTATCTTTCCGGCCGCAATGACACTCGACCTCGCCTCGCTCCGCATCGCGATCATCGGGTCCGGCCCCTCGGGGTTCTATGCCGCCGAGGCGCTCCAGAAGGCCGTGGCCGGCATCCGGATCGACATGTTCGATCGGCTGCCGACCCCGTACGGCCTGGTCCGCGGCGGCGTCGCGCCCGACCATCCCCGGATCAAGTCGGTCACCCGGGTGTTCGACCGGATCGCGTCGCAGCCCGGGTTCCGGTTCATCGGCAACATCGAGGTCGGCCGCGACGTGACTCCCGCGGAACTCGATCAGCACTATGACGCGGTGATCTACGCCGTCGGGGCCAGGACCGATCGCGCCCTCGGCATCCCCGGAGAGTCGCTGCCCGGGAGCCACGCCGCCACCGAGTTGGTCGGCTGGTACAATGGCCACCCCGATTACCGCGACGCCGACTTCGATCTGGATGCCGAGGCGGTGGCCGTCGTCGGGCTCGGCAACGTCGCGATGGACGTGATCCGGATCCTCGCGCGACGCCCCGAGGAGCTCGATGCCACCGACGTGGCGCTCCACGCCGCCGATCGCCTGGCGAGCTCGGGAATCCGCACCATTCATGTCATCGGTCGCCGCGGCCCGGTGCAGGGAGCCTTCACCACCCCCGAACTGCGGGAACTTGGCGAACTCCCCGATGTGGACGTGGTGGTGCATCCCCGCGACCTCGAGCTCGACGAGACGAGTGCCAGCTACCTCGCCACCAGCGAGGATCGCACCGCCGCGAAGAACCTCGACGTGTTGCGCGGCTGGGCATCCCGGGAACGTTCCGGCGCGCGCCGCACGATCGTCTTCCACTTCTGCGAGTCGCCGGTGGAAATCGTCGGATCCGATCGGGTCCGGGCGATCCGGGTGGTGCGCAATCGCCTCGAACCCGACGGCCGCGGCGGCGTGCGTCCCGTCCCCACCGCCGAGGAGGAGCGCCTCGGCGTCGGGCTGGTCTTCCGCTCGGTGGGCTACCGCGGCGTGGCGATCCCGGGACTGCCGTTCGATGAGCAGCGAGGAGTCGTGCCGAACATCGATGGCCGGGTGGTCGAGCACGAGGGGAGCCACACCCCGCTCGAAGGGGTCTATGTCTGCGGCTGGATCAAGCGGGGTCCCACCGGGGTGATCGGCACCAACAAGTCCTGTGCGGCGCAGACCATCGACCAGCTGCTCGCCGATGTGGTGGCGGGACGACTCGGGGCCGCCAGGAGTGAACCGGCGGCGCTGGTCGAGCGGCTGATCGCCGACGGGGCACGCATCACCGACTGGAACGACTGGCAACAACTCGACCGCCACGAAGTCGAACGTGGCAAGAACGCCGGGAAGCCGCGTGAGAAGCTCACCACCGTCGAGGAGATGCTGGCGCACCTCGAGGAGGACGGAGGGCGGAACGACGGAGGACTGAGCGAATAGGGAGCCTGCCCCACCGCACTCTCCGTCCTCCGTTGTTCCCTCCTCCGTCGTTCCGCCCTCCGCCCTCTGCCCTCCCGGTTATTGTTTCCCTCATGACCATCCGCATCTATACCCGCACCGGCGACACCGGTGAGACCGGGCTCTTCGGCGGCGGCCGCGTCGCCAAGCATCATCCCCGTGTCGCCGCCTACGGTGACGTCGACGAGCTCAATTCGGTGATCGGGCTGGTGCGGGCCACCGCGCCGTCCGATTTCGAGGATCGACTGCTCGAGACGATCCAGCGCGATCTCTTCGCCATCGGCGGCCACCTCGCGACTCCGGATCCCGACAAGGTTCGTGCGGCACTGGCCCGTGCCGAGCTGCAACCGGGGCGGATCGAGGAATTCGAGCGGGCGATGGATGACGCCGACCGGGAGCTTGCACCGCTCAAGGCCTTCATCCTGCCGGGCGGGTCGCCGAAGGCCGCCTCGCTGCACCTGGCCCGGACCACCTGCCGTCGCGCCGAGCGGAGCGTCGTGGCGCTCGCCGGCAACGTCGAAGTGCCCGAGCTCTTCCTCGTCTATCTCAATCGGCTCTCCGACCTGTTCTTCACCCTCGCGCGCCTGGCCAATCATCGTGCCGGTGTGGGAGACGTGACCTGGTAGCCGAGGTCGTCGTTCGCCACGGCGGCGGCAGTTACCCGGTGCGCATCGGGGCGGGACTCGCCGAGCGACTCCAGCAGGAACTCGCCGGCATGATCGCCCGCGGCCGCCCGGTGGTGATCACCGACCGCAACGTCGATGCGGCCTGGCCGAGGCTGCTTCCCGGTGTGCCGCGGCTCGTCTTCCCCGCCGGGGAGTCGAACAAGTCCCGCCAGACCTGGATCACCCTGACCGACCAGCTCCTGGGGAGTGGCGCCGATCGCGACACCGTGGTGGTGGCTCTCGGCGGCGGCGTGACCAGCGACCTCGTGGGCTTCGTGGCCGCGACCACCCTGCGCGGGCTGCGCTGGCTCGCGGTACCGACCACCACCCTCGCGATGCTCGACGCCTCCATCGGTGGCAAGACCGGCGTGGACACAGCGGCCGGGAAGAACCTGGTCGGCGCATTTCACCCGCCGATCGCGGTGGTCAGCGATCCGTTGCTGCTCGGCTCGCTCGACGAGGAGGGCTACCGCGACGGGCTGGCCGAGGCGGTGAAGCACGCCGCGATCGCGAGCCAGGCGCACTGGCAATGGCTCGACGGCAATCACGCCGCGATCCTGCGACGGGATGCCCAGGTCGTGACCGAACTGGTGCGGGTCTCGGTCACCATCAAGGCACGCATCGTCGAGGGTGACGAACGCGAGGCCGGCCGACGCGCGACCCTCAACGCCGGGCACACGGTCGCGCACGCCATCGAGCACGCCACCGGCTTCGCCGTGTCCCACGGACAGGCCGTGGCGATCGGCCTGGTCATCGAGACCCGGCTTGGCGAACGACTCGGCGTCACCGCGCCCGGCACCGCCAATCGTATCGCGGCCCTGCTCGAACGGTTCGGCCTGCCCACCAGCCCGCCAGCCGCCATCGAGGCCGGCCTCGTCGCCGCCGCGCTACGACTCGACAAGAAGAACCGCGCCGGCACCCTCCGCGCCGCGCTGCTGGCCGACATCGGCCAGGCCGCAGAGACCGGCGATGGCACGTGGACCCACGAGATCGATGGCGCGGAGCTCATCACCCTCCTCACCCCCTGACCTTCGCCCCACCCCCCACCCTCCGTTCTCGGCTCTCGCTCCGTTCTCCGTCCTCCGTCCTCCGTCCTCCGTCCTCCGTCCATCTGTCCACACCCTTTCCACAGCGCCGTGAACATCAATCGGCATTGCAGGCAAGGAGTTGTGCCATTGGTACACATCGCGTGGACATTCCCGTTGTGGACGATGTGCAGGAAACGGCCAATGCCTGACGCTGCAAGTCATTGCAATGTAGAGATTTAGAGCATCTTGACACAGCGCTCGGTATCGCCATCTTGCGAATACCTCGCAGTACAATTCTTCCGAAAATTCAGCTTCCGAGTGGGCCATGCCCCGACGTCAACGTCGTGCCCCCGTCCGTGCGCGCTTGCCACTCGCTCCCTCGGCGGGCGAGTCCTTCGAGCAGTACCTGCGCGACATCAAGGACCTGCCGATGATCACTGACATCGAGGTGGAACGCGCCTTGGCCCGGAAGGCCCGCGAAGGTTGCCCGGAATCCGCCGAGCGGCTGGTGACGGCCAACCTCCGCTTCGTGATCGCGTTCGTCAAGCGATACCAGGGTCACGGACTCGATCTCGGTGACCTGGTCGCCATCGGCAACGAGGGCCTGCTCCGCGCGGTGCGGAAGTTCGATCCGGAGCGCGGGGTCAAGTTCATCTCCTATGCGGTGTGGTGGGTGCGCCAGGCGGTGCTCAAGGCCCTCGCCGAGCAGACCAGATCGGTGCGCTTCCCGCTCAACCAGAACACCGCCGTGGTCCGCTTCGCCAAGGCCCAGGGACTGCTTGCCCAGGAACTCGGGCGGACTCCCACCGATGAGGAGCTGGCCACCGCCCTGACCCAGTCAGTGCAGGAGATTCGTGAGGCCAAGCGCCTGTTCGTGACCGAGGTGTCGCTGGACGCACCCGTGGACTCGGGCGACACGCGCTCGGCCACCCTCGGCGAGCGACTCCCGATGGGCGAGTCGAGCGAGATCGAGAGCCAGACCGACGAATCGCTGCGCCGGGAGTTCCTCGATCGGCTCTTCCGCCGCTATCTCACCCCGCGGGAGCGTCGCATCCTGTCGCTCTATTATGGCCTCGATCCGCAGGAGGAGGCTCGCACCCTCGAGGAGATCGGCAGCGCGCTCGGTGTGACGCGGGAGCGAATCCGCCAGCTTCGCGAGCGGGCGTTCGCCAAGCTGCGCGAATGTCCCGAGGTGCGACACCTGGGCGAATTCCGGGCGGCCTGAGGCCGTAGGAGGAGGGCGGAGGGCGTCCTCCGTTAGCTTTCCTTCATGTCCCGTCGGCTGCCGCTCTTCCCGCTCGATGTCGTGCTCTTTCCCGGCACCCGCACACCGCTGCACATCTTCGAGCCTCGGTATCAGGCGATGCTCACCGATGCGATCGCGACCGACGGTTGCCTTGGTCTGGTGGCGCCCGGACCCGATGGCGGTGCCCCGACTCATGGCAGCCTCGGCTGCATCGCCCAGGTGGTGACCCACCAGCCGCTTCCCGACGGTCGCAGCAACATCCTCGTCGAGGGAGGCTCGCGATTCATCCTTCGTCGCGTGCTCGAGGAGCCGACCCCCTACCTGCAGGGGCTGGTCGACGAGTATCACGACGAGGAGGGTGCCGGCGACCTCCCCGCCGACGCTGAGACGACGCTGCGCAGCCTCGCCGAACGATGCCGCGCGGCGATGTCGGTGCTCGCGGATCTTCCCGCCGAACCGGCGTGGAGCCGGGATCCGGCACTCTTGACCTTCCAGGTGGCGGGCACCATCCCCTGGGACGCAGCCCAGGCCCGTCCGATGCTCGCGATGCGATCCGCCGCCGAACGTGCCGAGTTGCTCCTGCGGTTGTTGCCGGGAGTGGTTCCCGACCTGGAACAACGCGCCGCTGTCCACCGACGCGCCGGGAGCAACGGCAGCGGGCATCACCACCCGGCAGGTCGCGAAACGTGAGCGACGCCATGCTCGAGCTGCTCCGCCGGGTGGTCGGCGATGACTCGGTCCTGCGTGAGCCGGGCGGGATCACCCGGGTGAGCCCCGGCACCACCGAGGCGGTCGCCGGGGTGCTTCGACTCGCCCACGCGGAGGGATGGCGAGTCGCGGTCGAAGGTGGTGCCAGCTGGCGCGCCGAGGATGCCCCCGCCGATGTGGTGCTGGTCACCCGGAACCTCGCGGCGATCCGCGTCGCACCGACCGAGGAACGCGTGGTCACCGCAGGCGCCGGCGTGGCGCTCGACCGGTTGCGACGTGAGGCCCTCGATGGTGGCGCCTGGGTCGCGCTTGACCCACCTGGACGAGGCAGCCGCACGATCGGCTCGATACTCGCCACCGCCACCTGGGGACCGCTCCGACTCGGTTTCGGGCCGGTCCGCCACCAGGTGCTCGGCCTCACCGTGGTAACCGGCGATGGTCGGATCCAGCGTGCCGGCGGCACTGCGGTTCGCACTCCCGCGGGTCGCGACCCGGTGCAACTGCACGTCGGTGGCTTCGGCGCCTTCGGGGTGATCACCTCCTGCGACCTCCACCTGGTCGCTCCGCCGCAGGCTGACGTGACCTGGATCGCCGCCGGGACACGAGACCGTCTCACCGCTTTGGCACGACGGTTCGCTGTCGAGGGAATCCACGTCGCCGCGGCGGAACTT
This sequence comes from uncultured Gemmatimonadales bacterium, assembly GCA_963847895.1. Classification (GTDB taxonomy): domain Bacteria; phylum Gemmatimonadota; class Gemmatimonadetes; order Gemmatimonadales; family GWC2-71-9; genus Palsa-1233. The sequence continues at coordinate 531,115 of CAWKBO010000003.1, read as the reverse complement.
CTTTCGCCTGCACTGGCGGCGGACATCGAGTGGATTCTCGCGGTTCGCTGCGTCGGCACCCGCGACGAGGCACTCGAGTGCCTCCAACGCCTCACCGGCCTCGGCGAGGTTGCCTGGCGGGAACTGACACCCGAGCGCCAGACGTTGCTCTGGAGTGGTGCCGCTCAAGCGGTCACCTCGGTGCCGGTGACCATGCGGCTCGGCAGCCTCTCGCCGGGCCTCGACGAGGCGATGGATCTTCTTGACGCACGGCTCGGCGCCGGGATGGTCAGCGCGGGAGTGGTGGCGGGGGGGATCCGGTGGAGCGGAGTGGCCGATGCCGAGCGGATCCGGGAGGTGCGCCGGGAACTCGCCAGCCGCGAGATTCCCCTCACGCTCGAGCGAGCGCCGTGGCGGGTCCGGCGCACCGTGGGTCACTTCGGCCCCTACCGCGAGAACGCCGCGGCCTTGCTGGGCCGCTGGCGGGAAGCATTCGACCCCACCGGTGTGCTGGTGACCGCGCTCGACGCGGGGACGGAACCCTGAATCACCGCCGACCTGGAACACCGTGACCGACACCACGAATCTCAGCCCCGACCTGACGATCTCTCCCGACCTGCTTGGCGCCGTGGGGAAGCGGCCGCTGGCGATCGAGCGCACTGACGCGGTCTTCCGGATCGAGGGCACGGGTGCCGTCGACTGCGTGCAGGGGATCTTCACCAATGACATCGCCAAGGGCACCCTTCCCCTGCTGCGGTGGGGCGCCGCCCTCACCCCCAAAGGGATGATCGTCACCGATTTCTGGGTGCTTCGGACCGACGAATGCTGCTGGCTGATCGTGCCTGAATCGGGCCGCGAGGCACTCAAGGCGCTCCTCGACCGCTCCTTCCCTCCGCGCCTGGCCAAGGTGACCGACCGTTCGGCCGAGCTTGGTGTGTGGTGGCTGATGGGCGCCGGCGACCCCGCCGAAGCGACGGTCGTGGCACCCGAGGACCCCACCGCGTTTGATCGTCTGGCACTCGTGGCGCGTGACGGCGCGCGTGCCGCAATCACGGCAGCCGGCTTCGAGATCGTGGAGCCGTCGCTCGGCGATGTGCTCGCGTTGCTCGCGGGCAAGCCGGCCCTCGGTCGCGAGATCGACGACAAGACGTTGCCCCAGGAGGTCCGTTTCGATGAACTGGTGGGTGTTCGCTACGACAAGGGCTGCTATGTGGGCCAGGAGACGGTGGCGCGAATCCACTTTCGTGGCCATCCCAATCGCCGCTTGCGGGCAATGACGGGCAACGCCCCTCCGCCGGCCGACCCCACGATCACCGATGGCAACGGACGCGAGGTCGGCACCGTCGCCACCCTCGCCGTGGTGGGCACACGGTGGATCGCCTCGGCGCGATTGCGGCGCGAGGTCGTCACCGGCGACCCGGTGCAGGTCGGCGGCAGGACGGTTGCCGTCCGGGACTTCCCGATCGGCATCGCCGAGTTGGCGGGTTGAACGCGACAGCGCCCCGGAACGAATCCCGGGGCGCTGGGGTGCAACGGGGAACAGCGGGACTTACATCCCGGAGTCGCCGGCCATCTTCTTCATGCTGTCAGCCATCGTGTGCATGCTGTCGGCCATCGAGCCCATGCTGTCGGCCATGGCGCCCATCGAATTGGTGTCGGTCATCGCCGCCGCCGGTGGGGCCATCTCGCTGGAATCGCCCATGCCGTCTTCGGCCTTCTCGCCACACGCCATCGCGCCCAGCAGGGCCGCCGCCAAAAGGAACTTCCGCATCGCCTCTCCCTTGGGATTGTTCTCTGAATGGTGACCGTGGCCCGCGCCGCGCGTCGGCCGCAATCGCCCGATGCACCGATCGTGAAGTTATGACCTGTCGCCCACCTGTCAAGCATCCTAACCTGCTGTCGAGCAGCGACTTCCGGGTCGATGCCACGAACAAACACCGAAACCGCCGCCGTCCGTGCGGGAGTCCCGGGGTTGGGGACCACCGACCCACTGTCGAGCCATTGGAGTGCCGTTGATGCCGAGACCGACCACGCTGGCCACTCTCGTCGACTCGCCATGGGGCGAACCGCCGCTCCGTGGGCGAAGTGTCCGCGATGAACTGCGTACCAATCTGCTGGCCCGCCTGCGGTCGGGCGACCCGCTCTTCCCCGGGATCGTCGGCTACGAGGAGACCGTGCTCCCGCAGCTGGTGAACGCCCTGCTGGCGCGCCACGACTTCATCCTCCTCGGTACCCGGGGACAGGCCAAGTCGCGGATCCTCCGGGCGCTCACCACCTTCCTCGACGAGGCGATCCCGGTGGTGGCCGGCAGCGAGATCCACGACGACCCGTTCGCACCGATCTCGCGCGAGGCCCGCGACCTGATCGCGGAGATGGGCCCGGACACGCCGATCACCTGGCTGCCGCGCGAGGAGCGGTTCGTCGAGAAGCTCGCGACCCCGGATGTGACGATCGCCGACATGATCGGCGACGTGGACCCGATCAAGGCAGCGCGGGGCGGGCACGACCTCGCCAGCGAGCTCACCATGCACTACGGGCTGTTGCCGCGGGCCAACCGCGGCATCTTCGCCATCAACGAGCTTCCCGATCTCGCCGGCAAGATCCAGGTCGGGCTGTTCAACATCATGCAGGAGGGCGATGTCCAGATCAAGGGATATCCGGTGCGCCTGCCGCTCGACGTGCTGCTGGTGTTCACCGCCAATCCCGAGGACTACACCGCACGCGGCAAGATCATCACCCCGCTCAAGGACCGGATCGGCTCCGAGATCCGCACCCACTATCCCGAGCGTGTCGATCACGGCATGGCCATCACCCGGCAGGAGGCTTGGCAGCAACGTGTGGGGCCGACAGTGCGAATCCCGGAGTTTCTCGAGGAGCTGATCGAGCGGGTGGCATTCGCGGCGCGCAGCGACAAGCGCGTCGACCAGCGCGCCGGAGTGTCACAGCGCCTGCCGATTGCGCTGGTCGACCTGGTGACCAGCAACGTCGAGCGCCGCGCACTCAGCGTGCCCGACGGCGACGAGGCGACTGCCCGGGTGGGCGACATCTACGCCGCCCTCCCGGCGATCACCGGCAAGCTCGAACTCGAGTATGAGGGCGAGCTGCAGGGTCCGGAGTCGGTGGCCCGCGACCTGATCTGCCGAGCCGCGGCGGAGGTGGTCGCCGAACGGATCGAGGAGGGCGTGCTTGACCCGATCGTCGAGTGGTTCGACCTGGGGGCCGCCCTCAAGGTGGGGCATGAGGAGCCAACCGGCGTGTGCTACCAGGCCTTCGGGACGGTCCCCGGGCTTCGCGACGTGGTGGTCGAGCGAGGGCTGGCACGGGCCGACGATCATGAGGAAGTCGTCGCTGCCTGCGAGGTGGTGCTCGAGGCACTGGTGGCCGAGCAACGGATCTCGCGCAGCGAGGAGCACGGCTGGCAGCGGGTGCGGGGGGGCCGGCGGCGGGGGCCGATCGACCCGTAGACGCGTCGCTTGCGACGCGCGATCCCGACGAACGCCACAATCCGATGATGCGGTGCCATCGCGCGCCGCGAGCGGCGCGCCTGCGCGGGCCGCGCGCTAGGCGCGGCCCGCGCCAACCGCCTCCACGATCAGGTCGGCGCTTCGCTCCAGTCCCAGCCACGCGGTGTTGATCGTCAGGTGGTAGTTGCGGGCATCGCGCCAGTCGCGGTCGTACCACTGCTTGTGATAGCGGGCGCGATTGGCGTCGACCTCGCGGATCCGCTTGGCCGCCTCGCCCTGGTCGATCCCGAGCCGGTCGGCCACCACCCGGATGCGGTGGTCGAGCGGGGCCAGCAGCCGCACGTGGAAGGCATCCTCCCGGCGCGCCAGCACCGCCACCGCTGCGCGGCCCACCAGCACCGCGTCGCCTTCGCCGCAGGCGTCGGCCACCACCTGTTCCGTGAGCCTGACCAGTCGCTGCTCGTCGGCCTCAGGTGCCTCCATCTCACCCGCGGTGAGCAGCTCGGGTGTGGCACGAGCCAGGGCGCGCGCCAACCGCTCGATGAACGACGGTCCCCGTTCCTCGCGGCGCGCCACGTCGTCGGTCGTCAGGCCGGCTCGACGGGCGACCTCCTCGATCACCTGGTTGTCAACCAGTCGCCAGCGGAGCCGCTCCGCCACCAACCGGGCCACGGAGGAACCACCGGCGCCGTATTCGCGCGAGATCGTGATGAACATCACTCCTCCACGGGGTTCCAGAGTCGGCGCCGGAGCCAGAGCATCCCCGCGAGCGAGATCGTCCCGCTCACGAGAATCGATCGGCCGGCGCCGAAGTGTTCTGCCACCCAACCGGCCTGCAGCGCGCCGATCGGCGCCAGGCCGAGCACCACGAAGGAATAGACCGCCATGACCCGGCCACGCACCTCGGAGGTGGCGGCCAGCTGGAGCGAGGTGGCGGTGGAGATCCCGGCGGTCGCCATCGCGGCGCCGCCCAGCGCCAGCACCACCAGCGCCGGCGTCAGCTCCCGCTGGAGCGACAGCAGCACCACGAACGCCGCCAGCAGCGTCCCGCCGATGTTGGCCAGTCGCGACCGGCTCACCCGTCGGCCGATGCCGCCCACGATGATCGCGCCGAACGCCGCGCCGATCCCCACCGCCGAGGTGAGCGCCCCGTAGCCGGCGGCATCGGTGCCGAGCACGTCCTTGGCGAACACCGGCAGGATCGGGATGAACGAGATGGTGAACACCGACACCAGGGTCATCTGCATCGCCAGCCCGGCGAGCACCGGCCGTGCGGCGATGAAGCGGACGCCGGTGAAGATCGATGGCCGCTCGGAGTGCACCCGCCGCGGTGCCCGATGCCGGATCCGGATCAGCCCGATGATCACGGCGATGTAGCTCACCGAGTTGAGGGCGAATGCGGCGCCGGGACCTGACGCGGCGATCACCACGCCGGCCACGGCGGGGCCGAGCACGCGGGCGAGGTTGTAGATGGTGGAGTTGAGTGCCGCGGCGGAGACCAGTTCCTCGGGCGGCACCAGTTCGACCAGGAACGCCTGGCGCGCCGGCACCTCGAACGCGGTGGCGAGGCCATGGACCAGTGCCAGCGCGAACACCAGGGTGACCGTCACGTGCCCCGACAGCGTGAGGGCGGCGAGCACGCCGGCCTCGACCATCATCATCGCCTGCAGGAATATGATGAAGCGGCGCTTGTCGACCCGATCGGCCACCACCCCGCCGTAGAGGGTGAGGAGCAGGATCGGCAGGGTGTTGAGGGTGGTCACCAGACCGACCTGGAACGCCGAGCCGGTGAGCTCGAGCACCAGCCACCCCTGGGCCACCGTCTGCATCCAGGTGCCGACCAGCGAGATCGTCTGGCCGGTGGCGAAGCGGGCGAAGTCGGGGTGACGGAACGCCCGGAACGGGCCGCTCAGGGTGGCGGCACGGAGCTGTGCGGCGAGGCGTGGGAGGCGGCGGAGCACGGGGGGAAGGTACATCGCAGGCGCTGAACCATCCGAAACCCTGATCCGAGCGCCCCTCGGCGCTCCGATCTCGGATCTCCGATCTCCGATCTCCGTCCTAGTCCACCGCCACCCAGGTCACCGTCACCTCCGACGACGCGAGCCGACGGAACTGCCCACTTGGCCCCAGCGAGGCATCCACCACCGCCACGCTCGGCGGCGTACCCGGAGTCGCCGTCGTGACCTCGAACAGGTCGCGATTGCCGAGCGGACCGACCAGCAGCACCAACGGGTTGGCGCCGTCACCCACGCGTGCGAGCACCCCGGACCCGGCGACGACTTGCACCGCACCGGTGATTCCCCCCAGCGAGACCAGTGCCGAGCCCGGTTCGCCCGCCGGGGAGTCGAGTTGCAGCCGGTAGGTCTCGGTCGGCGGCGGGGTGCTCGGGCTCTCGCCGCAACCGGCGACGAGAAGAAGCGCAACGCCAATCAGCAGTCGCACTCTCATGGCGCCCCTCCTGCCCCCGACGACCGTGGCCGCACCGCGCCGAGGCTTGCTCCTGGCGTGTCGTGCACCAGCTCGGCGAGGTCGCCGACATCGAAGACGCCGTTCTGGTTGCCGATGGCGTCGATGGTGGTGCGATGTTGCGTGGAGAGCGTGCCGCGCCCCAGCAAGGCATCGGTCGCGAGGCCGATCAGTTCCAGCCCCGAGATGAAGGTCGCGCTCACCGCCAGCGGCACCGACACGGTGAGCTCGCAGGCGCCCGTCGCACCGGCGCAGGCGCCACTCCACCCATCGAGATAGCCATTGCTGGTGAAGCCGAGGGAGAGCGACGTCCCGGTGACGAACTCCGCGCTGCAGCTTCCGGTCGTGGCGCCGGCCGTGCGGGTGCACACGATGCCAGCCGGCGTCGAGGTGACCGTCGCATCGGCGCTGCCGGCGAGCTGGACGGTCACCGCATAGCGGGGCAGCGTGAACGTGGCCGTCACCCCGCGCGCCTGGTCGATCGCGACCTGGCAGGTGGCGGTGCCGGTGCACGCACCGCTCCACCCGGTGAAGCTCCCCGCCGTCGCGGCCGCGCTGAGCGTCACCACGGTCCCCTCGGTGAATGTCCCGCTGCAGCCGATTCCCGACACGCCGGCAGTGAGCGTGCAACCGATCCCCGGTGGTGTCGAGGTGACCGTTCCCGATCCGTCGCCGTTCCCCGTGATGGTGAGGATGTGGCTCGGCAGCTCGAACGAGGCGGTCACTGCCACCGGCTGGTCTAGCGTCACCGCACAGCTTGCCGCGCCGCTGCACGCCCCGCCCCATCCGGCAAAACTTCCTGCGCTCGCCGTGGCACTCAACACCACCGCTGTTCCCTCGGCGAAGCCCGCGCTGCACGCACCGGAGGCGCCTCCCGCGCTCCAGGTGCAGTTGATCCCCGCCGGCGTCGAGGTGATCGAGCCGCCACCGCTCCCCGCCACGGTGACCGAGAGCTGATGGGTCGCGACCGGATCGAACCGCGCGGTCGCCGCTCGCGCACCCGACATCGTGACCTGGCACGATGCGGTCCCGCCACACGCCCCCGACCACCCCGCGAAGACGCTGCCGCCGACCGGCGATGCGCCAAGCTGCACGGCACTGCCATTGGCGAAGCTCGCGCTGCAGCTGCCAGTGGTCGCACCAGCATTGCTGGCGCAACTGATCCCGGCCGGCGTGCTGTTCACGGTTCCGCTGCCACCACCGGCTGCCGACACCGTCAGCAGCTGCCCGGCCGGTGCCGTGAACGACGCGGTCACCGCACGCGCCTGGGTCATCGCCACCACGCAATTGCCGGTGCCGCTGCATGCCCCCGACCACCCGGTGAATGTCCCGCCGATCGGCGTGGCCGTGAGCGTCACGCTGGTGCCATCGATGAATCCGGCACTGCAGGCACCGCTGGTGCTCCCGGCGGTGCTGGTGCAGGAAATCCCCGACGGCGAGGAGGCGATCGTGCCGTTGCCGGTGCCCGCGCCGGTGACGGTGAGCACCTGGTTGGTCCCCGGCATCACAACGGTCACATTCCAGCCGGTCGCCGTGGCGGCGTTGACCGTCACGCTGATCCCGCTGCCGTCGCTGAACGTCTCGCCCGGGATCCAGATCGCCCCCGCGTCGTTGGGGTCACCGTTGCCGTCGGGATCGACCACCTGAGCCGGGACCGACGTGCCGGGGCGGACATGGTGGATGATCACGCCCTCACCCGGCAGCGACGTGTCGTATCCCACGTGACGACGCGCCTCGAGGGTGTAGAACTGTCCCGTGGCTCCGATCGGGATCACCACCTCCAGCGCATTGCTCCCCGCCGGCGGGGTCTCGGATCGATCGAGATCGACGGTCTGGGTTCCCGCGACAGCGACAACTCGCCGCCCCGACGGAATCCAGCCGAGCAGCTCCTTGTGGTAGATGATCGTCTGCCCCGGGACATAACTCGACGTGGGGGCGTTGAAGATGAGATAGGGATTGCTCATCACGTCCCAGTCGGAGTCATAGGTCGAACCGTACGGCCCCGAGGAGTGCGGCAACCCGAGCGAGTGACCGAGTTCGTGGGCATAGACGCCGTGCTTCGAGACCTGCGTCGCCCAGAGTGGCATCCAGGTGGCCGGCCACACTCGCGAGACCCCGTCCAGCGTCAGGAAGGTGGTGCCGCCCCACGCCGGCCCGTCGAGGTCGTCGTTGACCTGGATGATCACGCCGTAGTAGGCCGAGAAATCAACGGCTGCATCGGCGGCTGCCGTGCAGTCGGCCGCCAGCTGGCTGAGGTTCGCCGATGCCCCGGGCACGTAGTACGACCGCGGCTGTGGCAACGCGAACCATCCGTACGCCTGGCTCCCCGCAAGGTTCATCTGGTTGTCGGAGAGCTCGCGATAGTAGTCGTCGAGGTTGGGGTAACCGCCGCCGAGGAGGGTGTTTGCCTGGGCCGGAGTCATCGGTTCACTGGCCACGTCGGCGAACCGGCAGAGCAGCAGTGCATAAGGCTTGCTGCCGAACTGCGCGGGCTGCATCAGGGCCGCCCCCTGCTCATGGAGCGCACCGGCCTGCAGGTGGGGGAGGGTCGAACCGGCGACTGTGGTGCCGGTCACGGTGACCCGGCGGGCCTGCAGCGCCCGGAAGCCGCCCGCCCGCTCGACCATCGAGGCCGAGAGGTCGACCTGCCACCGCGTGCCACCGTCATCCCGGAGGGTCCACTCGAGACGGGGCGGCACGCCGGGGGCACGCGGGTCGCCATAGCGGCCGCTGAGGATCCCGCTCACCGTGGCGGGCTGCTGGGCGCCGACGGTCGAAACCATCGGTCCCACCACCCCCACCAGCAATGCCAAGATCAGCTCTCGAAGCCTCATCCGCGCCCCATCCCGCGAGAGTCCCAGTCGGGCCGAACGGCCCTGCCCCAATATTGAGGGTATCGGCCCGGGAACGGCAGGGAACCAAGTCCGCCGGACCGGGAATTATGGTCGATAGTCGATGGTCGATAGTCGATGGTCGATGGTCTATCGACCATCAGCCATCGACCATCAGCCGTCGACCATCAGCCATCGACCATCAGCCATCGACCCTCAGCCATCGACTAGCTTCCATCCATGCGCTACACCACCTGGAGCAAGTTCCTCCCCGGCATGGCCGACCAGGTCAATCTCCAGGCGCTGCTCGACCAACTGAGCGACTTCCTGCTCCAGTCGGGATTCAACGGGATGCCGGCCTGGTGGGGCGAGCCGGGCGACAGCGACGAGGGGCGCTCCCTGGCCGATCTGCAGGAGGCGATCCTCCGGGCGCTGATGGAGTCGGGCCAGCTGACTCCGGAGATGCTCCGCTTCCTTCGGAACGGCACCACCGGCAACGCCGAGCGCGACGCCGGGTTGCAGCAGGAAATCGCCGAGCTGCTCGATCGGATCGTCGAGCGGCTGGTTGACGAAGGCTACCTGAACCTTGCGCGACGCCACCGGCCGGTCGCTCCCCGCCGACCAGCTCCCCGGCGGCGAGGCGCGCGCCGCCGCCCGCACCGTCCAGTTCGACCTCCGTGAGAAGGGCGCCGACTTCCTCGGCTACCGCACCCTCCGCGACCTGCTCGGCGCGATCGGCAAGTCGGCGATCGGCGCCCACGAGACGCCGCATCTCGCCACCAGCGTGGAGAGCGATGCGGCGAGCAAGCCGTGGGAGTTCGGCGACGTGCTCAATCTCGACGTCTCCACCACGCTCCTCAACGCCATCGACCGCCACGGCCTGGGTGTCCCGATTCCGCTCGACTACGACGACCTGATGGTCACCCAGTCCGAGTATCGTTCGTCAGCGGCCACCGTGCTGATGCTCGACTGCTCCCACTCGATGATCCTCTACGGGGAGGACCGCTTCACCCCGGCCAAGAAGGTCGCCCTGGCGCTGTCGCACCTGATCCGGACCCAGTTCCCGGGAGACACCGTGAGGGTGGTGCTCTTCCACGACGGCGCAGAGGAGGTGCCGGTGGCAGGGCTCGCCAACGTGCAAGTGGGCCCATGGCACACCAACACCGCCGGCGGCCTCCGGCTCGCCCGCCGGATCCTCGCGGGCCAGAAGAAGGACATGAAGCAGATCGTGATGATCACCGACGGCAAGCCGTCGGCGCTCACGCTGCCCGACGGGCAGGTCTACCTCAATCCGATGGGGCTCGATCCGCGGATCCTCAAGGCCACCTTCGCCGAGGTCGCCGCCTGTCGCCGCAGCAACATCATGATCAACACCTTCATGCTGGCCCGAGAGCGCCAGCTGGTGGATTTCGTGATGCAGGTGTCGAAGATCTGCCGCGGCAAGGCGTGGTTTGCCTCGCCCATGACGCTGGGACAGTACATCCTGATGGACTTCCTGAAGGGCAAGACCAAGCGGGTGGCGTGATGGCGATAGACGATAGACGATAGACGTAGACGTCGGCAGGTGTCGTTTCCGGTGCGAATCGCCCTTCCAGAGCGGAGCCAGCCCGTACAGACGTCTATCGTCTATCGTCTATCGTCTATCCTCTATCGTCTATCGCCACCGCACCGTCTTCACCAGCCTGCCGCTCGGCAGCATGTCGCCGACCTGCACACTGTTGATCAGCGCCAGTTCGTCCGCCGTGACTGCGCCGTCGCTCTGCGAGGCCAGTCGGGTCGGGGTGATCTGGGCAGAGAGCTTGAGGATGTGCAGCTCGCGCACGCGCTCGAATTGCTGGCTGGCGGCGGTCGGCGCAAACGACCGGATCGCCGCCTGGAGCGGTGGCATCATCGTCGACGCTGCGCTGGCGAGCGAGAGTCCCAGCAGGCGATAGACGCTGCCGCCGTACTCGACGAACATCGCCTCCCCCACCAATGCCTGGCCCTGACTGGTCGTGGCGGAGAACTCCACTGCAGTCGCCCGCAGCCCGTTGACCGTCACGTTCCCTGAGCCACTCACCTGGATCCCCTGCTGCGCGGCGAAGGCCTGCGCTCCTGCCGCCGCGGTCGTCTCCTGGGCCTGGGCCATTTCGAGCTGTGCCTGGCCGTTCGGCTCGACGACCACCACGCGGGAGGCCTGGTTCACGCCCTGCCAGTTCACCGGGGCATCGAACTGGAGCTTGAGCACCGGATGGAGGAAGCGGTTGTTGTCGAAATAGCCCTGCCGGGGATCCTGGCCATAGACCAGCCCCTCGAGGTGGTTGAGGTAGGGATCACGCTTCACCGCGAGGCCGGCGTAGCTGCTCACCGTGTCGGCCCACGACTGGGTCGCCGCCACCCGATCGCCCGGATCGGGGTGGGTCGAGAGGAACCCCGGCAATCGCCCACCGCCCGAGGCCTCGCTCACCCGCTCGAGGGTCATGAAGGTCTTCGGCATCTCGCGCACGTCGTAGCCGGCGTGGAGTGAATAGCGGTGCCCGAGCTGGTCGGCCTGACGCTCGTCGTCGCGGCTGTAGCGAAGGAGCAGCAGCCCCAGTCCGGTCTGCGCCAGCTGGCCGGGGAGTCCCTGCGCCAGGTCGGGCCTGGCGATCGCGCCGGCCACCAGCACCCCGGTCAGCAGCTGTTGCTTGCTCAGCTGGTTGACGGTGTGCTTGGCGGTGACATGGCCGATCTCGTGGCCCATCACGCCGGCGAGCTCCGCCTCGGAGTTGAGCACCGCCAGGATCCCCCGCGTGACGAAGATGAATCCACCCGGGGCTGCGAAGGCATTGATCGAGGCGTCATCGACCACGTGGAATTCCCACGGCAGGTCGGGGCGCTCGGAGCTCTTCGCCATCGCCATCCCCACCGAGGCGACATAATCGGTGAGCGCCTGGTCGGTCACGAACCCGGTCTCTTGTCGGGTCTGCTCGACCGACTGCTGCCCCATGGCGATTTCCTGGGACTCGCTGACGAAGGAGAGTTCCCGCTTGCCGGTCACCGGGTTGGTGGCGCAGGCAGCGAACAGGAGGAATGAAAGTAGGTGGCGGGTTCGCATTGGCCGTCCCATTGGGGTATGGGATATCATACCGGGCGTGACGACAAATGTGCCACCGCATCCAAGGATGGACACCGCGACCTGCCCGTCCCCGGTCCGTGACGGTACCCTGCCGCCGGTCCTCCCGGGCGCCGACCCCCGGGTGGCCTTCGTCCTGAACCTGGGCCGGGCCCTGCACACCTCCGGCTATTCGGCGCCGCGCCTGGAAGAGGCCCTCTCCCTGACCACCGAACGGCTCGAGCTCGAGGGACAGTTCTTCTCGACCCCCACCTCGATCATGGCATCGTTCGGTCCCCAGGACGACCAGCGCACCTTCATGATCCGGGTCGAACCCGGCGAGTCCGACCTCGGCAAGCTGGCCCGGGTCGACCAGGTGACGCGGGATGTGCTTGGCGGCCGCCTCACTCCCGCCGAGGGCAACGCCGCAATCGCCACGATCGAGGCGATGCCACCGGCCTACGGCAAGCTGCTCACCACCATCGCCTTCGGGGTCGCGTCCGGCAGTGCGGCGCGATTCCTCGGCGGCGGGGCCTGGGAAGCGGCGGTCGGGTTGGTGATCGGGTTGGTCATCGGGCTACTGGCACTGGAGACCGGATCGCACCCCACACTCGGGCGTGTCTTCGAACCACTGGCCGCGTTCACCGCCTCGGCGATCGCCGCGCTCGCCGCGACCGCAGGAGCGCCGGTGTCGGTCCTCCTCGCCACGCTCGCCGGGGTGATCGTGCTGATCCCGGGGCTCACGCTCACCACGGCGATGACCGAGCTTTCCACCCGTCACCTCGCGTCGGGCACCGCGCGACTGATGGGGGCCCTCGTGCTGCTCCTCGGGATCGCATTCGGGATCGCACTCGGCACCAAGGTGGTGTCGCTCTCGTTCGGGGCGGTGCCGATCGTCGCACCGGTGCCGCTGCCGGGGTGGACGCTCTGGATCGCGATGCTGATCACCCCGCTCGCGTTCCTCGTATTGCTCAAGGCCGAACTGCGCGACGCCGGGTGGATCATCCTCGCCGGGGCACTGGCATTCGAGGGGGCGCAGCTCGGCGTCCGCTGGCTGGGACCCGAGCTCGGCGCCTTCGGCGGCGCCCTGCTCACCGGCATGGGAAGCCAGTGGTACTCCCGAGTCACCAACCGCCCCTCGCAGATCACCCTCGTCCCGGGGCTGTTGCTGCTGGTGCCGGGGAGCATCGGACTGCGGTCGCTCACCTCGATGATGGACCGCGACGTGCTGCTGGGGGTCGAGGGCGCCTTCCAGATGGGGCTGATCGCCGTGTCGCTGGTGGCCGGGATCCTGATCGCGCGGGTGGTCTCTCCCAAGCGGCAGCTGATGGAACGATAGACGAGAGACGATAGACGATAGACGATTTCGGGGAGCTGGAGATCGAATGGAGTCGACCCCTCAACCGCGACGCCTGCGACGAAGGCGTCTATCGTCTATCGTCTATCGTCTATCGGCTATCGGTTACCGCGCCCCTTCGGCGATCATTCCGTTCTCGCCCACCGCCACCAGTTCGTCGCTGCCACCGAGGTCGAGCCAGAATCCCGGCTGGTCGGTGGGCATGAGCGTCCATTCGCCATCGGTCAGGTGGTAGGCAAGCCCCTGGTCTCCCACGATGTACAGGTTGCCGTCAACGCCGTGCACCGCCCGGATGTCGTTCAGCACCGGCGGGAACTCCTTGGTCCAGCTCGAGCCGTCGAAGTGCAGGATGGTCCCCAGGTCGCCGACCACCCAGACATCGCGGGAGGATGCCTCGAAGATCCCGCGGAGGTTGTGGTCCACCTGGGTGTTGATGCGCGCGAACCTGGAGCCGTCCCATCGCAGCAGGGTGCCGCTGTCGCCGGCCACCCAGAGTCGGTCCCAACTGGAGCCGGCGACTCGCCGGAGGAACTGGCTGGTGCCCGACGCCACCGTGTGCCAGACACCGCCCTCGCGCACCAGCACGGTACCGCTGGCGCCGACCGTCATGGCGCGCTGGCCATCGTACCAGACCGAGCGAAGCAGGCCGGTGTAGCCGACCGGTTCCTGTTGCCACACCGCCCCGTCGAAATGCAGCACCGTGCCGCTGTCGCCCACCGCCAGGCGATCATTCGCGTGCGGCCCGTCGATGCCGTAGAGCGAGGCGGGCGACGGGATCCCGATCGCATGCCATGCCCCACCATTGCGCCGGTACCCCACGCCGCCCTCGCCGACCGCGATGGCGTCGCCATCGGGTGCCACGTCGAGTCCGTACAACCGGCCGCCCGACTCGCTGGTGCCCCAGCCGGTCGATTCGTCGAGGATGGTGCCGTTCCAGCCCGCCACCACCCGCTGCCCGCTCGGCCCGGCCAGCGCCCGCAGGTTCTCGCGCGCTCCAGCCACGGGGACCGCCCGCCAGGTGAGGCCATCGCCACGGAACAGCTGGCCGCTGTTGCCCGCGACGAGGAAGCCGTTCGCCCCGTCACTGACGACCTCGAAGAGCGCCTGGGTTGTCGGCACAGCCGACTGTTCCCAGGTGTCACCGTCACGGATCAGCACCGTGCCCCCGCTGCCAACCGCAGCCATTCGGCCGCTGGGTGACGCCGCGACGGCAAACAGGGTGTTGCTCGTCGGTGACGGCACCTGCGCCCACGACATCCCCCCATCGCTGCTCTCGAGGATCACGCCATTCTGCCCGACCGCCACCAGATCGTCAGGTGCGGTCCCACCAATCCCCCAGATCTCCTCACTCACCGGCACCTGGGCACGGATCCACTCGGTGCCGGCGCGCGCGATGATTGTGCCGCCGGTGCCCACGATCCAGGCATGCTGGTCGTCGAGGCCCCAGATGTCGAGCAGCACGGCATCGCCCGCCGGGATCAGGATCGGGTCCCAGAACGGCGGATTGCGACGCTGGAGTGCATTGCCGACCACCACATACACGTCCCCCGCGCCGTCTCCCCAGATCCCGGTCACGAAATCGGTCGAGGCAACCCGCTCGATCGACCAGTCGCCCCCCGGTGGCCGGGAGAGCACCAGCCCCACCGAGCCACCCACCCAGTCGGTGCCATCCGCGGCGTGGAACGCCGACAGAAGCGACACCGACGTCAATCCGGTGCGGGCCGTCACCAGGGAGGTGAATGGATCGCCGGGCTCGATCACCGGAGCGGTGGGCAGCTCACGGCCACAGCCGACGGCGAGGAGCAGCGCCAGGAGCTGGAATGGTCTGCCGAGCGATCGGGAGGTTCGTCGGGGCATCACGAGGGGAAGCACGCCCCAATCACCCCGTCGGGGCAAGGTTCGTCACCTGCCCCACACGGCGACTCCCCTCGGCCTCGAGCCGGAGCGCCGTGACGTGGGCGCGCTGCAGCTCGAACAGGAGCGCTCCGAACGCGGCTGCGACCATGGCGACCACCATCCGGATCCCGAGGTTCCCGACGGCCGGATCGGCCAGCACCGTGAGGATCACGCTCACCCCCATTGGCGCGATCGCGGTGCGCGGCCACCGCACCGGAGCACGCCCGCGTGCCTCGGCGAGGAGATACCCGGTCACCGTGAACGCCGCCACGCCCGCCAGCCAACCGAGGAGACCTTGCCGCGCCGCGAGCTGTCCACCCGCGAGCATCGGAAGGCCACCGCCAGCCGCCGCGCCCAGCAACAGTGGCAGCAGCGCAACGCCGGTGATCCAGACCGCGCGGGGTTCCACGCGGCGCTCGCGTCGTTGCAGCAGGCGAAAGACCGCGTCACCAATCGGCAGCAGCAACAGGTGGACGCCAGCGGCGATCGCGGCCCAATCGGGGGCAACGAGTGCCAGCGGCAGGAGGGCGATGACCAACCAGGCCATTCCCAGCGGTGCCAGGCGCAACCCGAGCTCGCGGCCACGCTCGATCGTGCTCCGGCCAGCCGCGGCGAGCGCCAGCGCGGCTGACGCCGCGGCCGATGTCATCAGCATCGGGGCCAGTGATCCCGCCAGGGAGGCGCTCCACATCAACGGCAGCAAGATCCACAGGAAGCCGATCAAGGGCAGGTCGAGGAAGAGGCGCCCCACGAGACGCGCCGCATCACCCACCAGTCGGCGGACGACCAGCGAAGCGAGCGCACCCACGAGCGCCCCAAGCGCATTGGCCATCACGTCGGAGGCGGTGCTGTACCGACCAGGAATGAAGAGCTGGGTCGCCTCGAGCCCGAGGGAGATCGCTGCACCGAGGAGCGCGATGCGAAACGGGGAGGTGCGACCACCGCGCAGTCGGTCGGCCAGGAAGCCGAGCGGGGTGAACAGCACGATGTTGAGGAGCAGGTCGCTCAATCGACCGGGCGGGGGGCCGATCCACACTGGGGCCAGGTGCTCCGGCACCGCGAATCGGAACGGAGCCAGGACGATCGCGGCAACCGCGGTGGCCTGATAGCCGAGCAACAGGAGGCCGAGCCGACGGCCGGTCGCTCCCCCTTGCCCTTGCGACATCAGAATGATATCATTTCGATGTCACCTCTATCGAGGATCGGTTCTGATGATCAAGGAAATCCCTCGCAAGGCCGCCAACGGTATCCTCGTCCTGGTGATCCTGCTGATCACCCTCGGGTTGTCGATCGCGACCCTCATCCGGGGTGCGAAGTTCGAGAATCCGCCGCTGGTGGTCGGCGGCGTCATCGCCCTGCTGGTCACCGTGATCTGCCTCACCGGACTGTTCTCGGTCCAGCCCAATCAGGCCAAGGCGCTGACCCTCTTCGGCAAGTACACCGGCAGCGTGCGGGAGCCCGGGCTGTGGTGGGTGAATCCGTTCATGGCGAAGAAGGCGGTCTCGCTGCGGGTCCGCAACTTCGAGACGGCCAAGCTCAAGGTGAACGACAACGATTCCAACCCGATCGAGATTGCCGCGGTGGTGGTCTGGCAAGTCGTCGATTCGGCCGAGGCGCTGTTCGTGGTCGATCATTACGAGGACTACGTCCACGTCCAGAGCGAGTCGGCGGTGCGGACACTGGCGACCCAGTATCCCTACGACGCCCACGCCGAGGGGATCGTCTCGCTCTCCCACAACGCCGCCGACATCTCGACCAAGCTCGCCGACGAGGTCCAGAACCGTCTCGAGAAGGCCGGCATCAAGGTGCTCGAGGCGCGAATCACCCACCTGGCGTACGCCCCCGAGATCGCCGGCGCGATGCTCCGGCGCCAACAGGCCACCGCAATCATCGCCGCCCGGGAGAAGATCGTCGAGGGCGCGGTGTCGATGGTCGACATGGCACTCAAGATGATCGAACGCGACGGCATCGTCACGCTCGATGAGGAGCGCAAGGCCGCGATGGTCTCCAACCTACTGGTCACGCTCTGTGCCGATCAGCCGATGCAGCCCGTGGTGAACACCGGGTCGCTCTACACCTGAGCGTTTCACGTGGCTGACCGCAAGGCATTCCTCCTCCGGCTCGACCCGGCGCTGCATGACGCATTGCAGCGCTGGGCCGCCGACGACCTCCGTTCGCTCAACGCCCAGCTCGAATACCTGCTGCGCCATGCGCTCCGCCGGGCTGGTCGCCTCACCGGCCCCGACGACCCGCCCGGATAGCGATCACGGCACATCCGGCCGGTTGGTGTCCGACTTTCCCGCGGCGCGGTCGCGTCGGGCCTTCGCTGCCAGGTCGCAGTAGTTGTCCTTGATGGCGTCGAGTTCGGTCTGTTCCAGTTCCTCGAGGTCGAGCAGGCCGTTGTGCGCGCCCGCCGTGGCCCGGATCAGCTCGTCGAGCTTGATCTGCACCGCCTGGGCATCGCGATTCTGGGTGTTCTGGATCAGGAACACCATCAGGAAAGTGGCGATCGTGGTGCCGGTGTTGATCACCAGTTGCCAGGTATCGCTCCAGTGGAAGATCGGACCGGTCACGGCCCACACCAGCACCACCAGGGCCGCGAGCCCGAAGGCGGTGGGCGAGCCGGCCGACCGGGCAGTCCGCTTGGCGAGGTTGGAGAAACGTGACGGTCCGAGGAGTGAAGCCACGATGACCCTCCAGTGGAGGCAGTGAAAGCGTGATCAGGCGCCGTCGAGTTGGTCGAGCCGAGTGACTCGCCGCTCGGCCAGCATCGCGGCGGCCGAACTCCCCTCCCCGACGAGTACCACGTGGCCGATCCCCGCCGCGATCGCGGCGAGCAGTGCCGAGGGACTCGACGCCGCAGCCATGGCATCGGCCGCCAGAAGCTCGAGTGCATCGATCCGACCGGCGAGGGCATCGGGTCGGGGCAGCCCGGTCGTCCCACCGGCATCGATCAGCAGGCCATCGATGTCGCCGAAGCCGGCCCGATCCGCAATGAGGAGCGCCGTCTCCCGAGGCAGCCCGGTGAACACGACCACTGGCTGGCCGCTCGCCAGCAATCGCCGCCACCAGTCCACCGCCCCGGGGGCGGCCAGCACAGGGGCGGACCGGGCGGCCTCCTGCCAGGCGGAGCGGACCCTCCCCTCCAGTTCACTGGGAACCATATCCTGGCGCCCGTGCCCTTCGAGCAGGGTCGCTACTGCCCAGGTCACGGCAGCACCGGCCACCTGATCGAGCGCGCCCGGCCGGGGTTCGAACCCGGCGGCCCGAACCGTGTTCCCGAGGGTGCGGCTCATCGCGCCCCGGTCGTCCACCAGAGGACCGACCAGCTCGATGGCGACCGCTCGCTCGCCGGCGCTACCTTTGGACGGCATCGGCATTCCCTCTTCTCACCCGGACCTGGACCTGGAACCGTGATGACTCGACATATCCTGACCACCCTCGGATTCGCCCTCCTGCTCGGCGCCTGCGGCGACAAGGCCGCCGACGCCGGGGAGGGTGGCGACAGCACGGCGGCGATGACCGAGGCCGAACCAGCCCCGACGATCCCGCGAGTGATGGCGATCGATGTCGGCCTCGCGGCTGACTCGATGGGCCAGATCATCGGCGGGGCGGGTGAGATCTTCCCGAACCCCGACACGCTCTACGTGGCCGTGCGGACCCAGAACACCGACGAGGGTGCCTCGCTCACCGTCCGCCTGCTGCAGGGTGACCGGACCATCGAATCGGTCGCGGCCACGACCGGCGCACCGGATGCGAACCGCATGGCACGGACGCTCGCCAAGCTCCCCGCCGCCGCGACTGCCAAGGCCGGCCGATATCGGGTGGAAGTGCTGCTCGATTCTGTCTCTCAGGGGATCCGTGACATCACCATCGGCACCAACTGAGCCACGACTGACGCAGCATCGAGCACCAACGGGCCGCCCTTGGGCGGCCCGTTTCGCATTCAGGCGCTGTCTCGACCGTCGCCGGTCACCTTCCACCCACGCTGTCGGCCGACGGTCCGGCTCAACCATCCCCATCGGGAGTCCAATCGACGGTCTTGTGGCTCGAGTCGCAGAACGGCTTGTCTTTCGATCGGCCACACCGGCAGAGTGCCAGCCGCTCGCCCTCGCGCAACACCGTCCCCTCGGCGTTGACCACGCGACAAGGCCCCTCGACGAGGAGGGACCCGTTGTGACGGACGGTGATGGTCACCGCAGGAGCCTGGGTGGCCGGCGCGGCAGGCTGTGGTGCATCCGGCAACACTTGATGAACCGAGGTCACCAGCGTGGCGCGGAGCGCACCACTGGGGCACTTGGCCACGGCCGAGAGCACTTCCTCGGGCTTGGCTCGACCGGGATCGACCCATCGCTTCCGCTCGATGTCGAACACGGCGGGCAGGGTGCGAAGGCAGACGCCACTGTGGAGACAGATCCGCGGATCGAAGGTGACCCGGACCTGATCGGTTTCATAGACTTGCAATCGCTGGCTCATGGCGTCGTCCCGGGAACATCCGGTGTGGCGACCGGACCGGCGGGTGGCACGGTCGGCAGGCTTCACGGAAGGAATCCGCTCCCGCCGTCGCGGGCAAGGGCTGATGCCGGGCCGCTCCCGAATTCATCGTCCATTTCCCGGTGGCGCCACCCCGCCGCCGGGCGCTAAACTCGGATCCATGACGACGACCACACCGCTCCCATCGCGACGGACCCTGATCCGGGCCGTGGCCGACCGCGATCCGTCGTGGGACGGGCTGTTCGTCTTCGCGGTCCGCACCACCGGGATCGCGTGTCGTCCGGTCTGCCCGTCGCGCCGCGCCAGGCCGGAACACCTCGAGTTCTTCCCGACCATCGCCGAAGCGACCCAGGCAGGATTCCGCCCCTGCCGCCGTTGCTGCCCTGACCAGGTCGAGGACTCTCCGGCCTGGTGGCGCCGGGCGGTGGCGCTGGCGGAGGCCCGCGACCCCGCGCGGATCACCGACCGGGAGCTCTCGGCTGCCGGAATCGATCCGGTGCGGCTGCGACGCCAGGCCCTGCGCCGTCACGGCCTCACGTTCCACGCCTGGCTCCGCTCGCGCCGGATCGCCACGGCACAGCGGCACCTGCGCGAGGGAAAGGCGCTTGACGACGTGATCATCTCCTCGGGATGGGATTCGCACAGTGGCTTCCGCGACGCCTTCGTGAAGGTGGCCGGTCGTGCCCCGGGTCGAGGCCGGGAGGCGGAACCGGTCGCGTTCACCACCTGGCAGTCGCCGCTCGGTCCGTTGGTGATGGCCGCCGTCGACGAGGGTGTCTGCCTTCTGGAATTCGGCGACCACGAGCGGATCGAGCGACAAGCCGCTCAGCTGCAGCGTTGGTTCGGTGGCCCGTTGGTCGCCGACGCCCACCCGCATCTCGCGCAACTCGAGCATCAACTCGGTGAGTACTTCGCCGGTACGCGCCGCGAGTTCACCGTGCCCTTGGTGCCGCGGGGCAGCGCATTCGAGCTCGCCACCTGGGATGCTCTCCGAGCGATACCCTACGGCACGACCCGCAGCTACGCCGACATCGCCCGCGCCATCGACAACCCGGGCGCGGTCCGGGCCGTGGGGAGCGCCAACGGCC
Source organism: uncultured Gemmatimonadales bacterium (assembly GCA_963847895.1). Lineage (GTDB taxonomy): Bacteria > Gemmatimonadota > Gemmatimonadetes > Gemmatimonadales > GWC2-71-9 > Palsa-1233. Next base: position 510,467 of record CAWKBO010000003.1, on the reverse strand, counting down.
GCAACCGGCTGGCGATCGTGATCCCCTGTCACCGGGTGGTCAACGCCGATGGCAAGCTCGGCGGCTATGGTGGCGGGCTCTGGCGCAAACGGCGACTGCTGGAACTGGAAGGCGGGACGCCCGTACCCTGACGTGAGACAAAAGAAGTGGTTGCGTTCGCGCTTCTCTCTTCTCTCGTCTTCTCTAGTCCTACCCCTGCCCCACCAGCTTCGCACCGGCGGCCAGCAACACCACCGCCAGCACCGCGCGCAACATCGGGCTCGGCAACCGTCGGGCGCCGAGCCATGAGCCAGCAGCTCCCCCGACGATCACCGCCACGATCCACCATGGCAGCTCGCCCGGCAGCGACCCGATCGTCGCTGCTTGCCCGGCGAGGCCTGCGGCCGAGTTGACCAGGATGAACACCACCGAGGTGGCGGCGGTCGTGCGCAGGTTGGCCCAGCCGAGCAGCAGCAGCAGCGGGCTCAGGAAGATCCCGCCGCCAACGCCGGTGAGCCCTGCCAGGAATCCGAGCACGGCGCCCGCGAGGAGCGCGATCCCGCGCGGTGGCGCACCACCGGCCGCATCCGGCGCGCGCAGGGTGACCATGAACCGGATCGCCGAGAGCACCAGCACCACGCCCACGACGATTCGGTATGCCGCCACCGGCAGCGCCAGTCGACCGCCGAGGTACGCCATCGGCACCGAGGCAAGGGCAAAGGGCCAGAACAACCGCCAGCGAAAGTGCCCTGCCCGCACGAAGTTCGTCGTCCCGAGGCTCGCGACCACCAGGTTCATCATCAGCGCAGCGGGACGCATTTCGGCCGGGACCACACCGATCAGGGCCATCACGGCGAGATACCCCGACGCCCCGGCGTGCCCCACCGATGAGTAGAGCAGCGCGGCAACGAACATGAGGAGGCTTCCGGGAACAGCGGGGGACATCATCGACAGCAGCGGAAAGGCATGCTGCGAGACCGGAGGTCCCGGGTCACGTCTCCCGCACCGCCGCGACGGCGGTCATCTCGACGCGACAGCCCGGCTTGAGCCCGGCTCCGCCGATCACGGCGCGGGCGGGACGGTGATCACCGAAGAGTCGCGCGCAGGCGGTGTTCACGCCGGGCCAGTCCTCGCGCGAGAGCACGAACACCGTGAGCGACAGCACCAGGTCGAGTCCGCTGCCGGCCGCATCGAGGATCGCGGCGATGTTCCGGAGCACCTGCTCGGCCTGGCTCTCCGCGTCGTCTCCGAGCACCAGGCCGGTCGCGGGCTCGATCGGCAACTGGCCGGAGACGTGGACCAGGCCGTGATGGACGATCGCCTGGCTGTAGTGGCCCGCCGGCGGGGGAGCGTGGTCGGTGCGAACTGGCCGCGGCATCAGGGCGGGACCCTGCCGTGCCGGGCCAGGATCTCCCGCACCCGGTCGATCGGGATCGCCTCCACCGTGCGGCCCTGTCCGGACACGGTGGTGGCCCGGAGGATCGAGTTGTAGATCGACTCCTCGGTCGCCTCGATCGCGGCCAGGAAGACCGGCGAGATCGCATCGTCGGTGAGCACCTCCTCGCTCCGGGTGATCGCGCGGCCCCGCGGCCGCCTCACCGACTCGGCGGTGGAGAAGGCGATCACATAGTCCCCCGAGCCGTTCGAGGCGTCCGAGCCGGTGCGCGCCAGCCCCATGATCCCCCGTGCCGCCACCCGCTCGAGTTGGTGGGAGGTGAGCGGAGCATCGGTCGCGATCACGATGATCACCGAGCCGTCGCCACGTTCCTGCATCAGCTGGTTGCGATACGAGTAGCGCCCGAGCTCCTTGCCGACCGGCACCCCGTCGATCTGCAGCACACCGCCGAAGTTCGTCTGCACCAGCACCCCCACCGTCCATCCACCGAGCGACGGGGGCAGCACCCGGGACGCGGTGCCGATCCCGCCTTTCCATCCCAGCGCGCTGGTGCCACGTCCGGCACCGACACTGCCCTCATCGACCGGACCGGTGGTGGCATGCTCCAGTGCGTCGACCACCTCTTCCGCGGTGATCGGTCTTGCCCGGATGTCGTTCAGCCCGCCGTCATTCGTCTCGCCGACCACCGGATTGATCGAGCGCACCTGCTCCATCCCCGGCCGAGCGAGCATCCACGCCACCATCGCGTCGGCGGCACGCCAGACACAGAGCGTGCACGTCAGCACGATCGGCGTCTCGAGCTCGCCGAGTTCGTGGACCTGGGTGGTGCCGATGAACTTGCCGAACCCGTTGCCGACAAACACCGCCGCCGGCACGCGATCGAGGAACGGGTTGCCGTCGTGTGGCAGGATCGCCGTGATCCCGGTGTTGATCGAGTCGCCGCCGGTCACGGTGACCTGACCCACCCGAACCCCGGCGACATCGGTGATGGCGTTGTTCGCCCCGACGGGGAGCACCCCCGGGGAGAGGCCCAGGTCGCGGGTGCGCGGCCGTGCCTCCTGGGCCCCGAGCGCCAGCGGCGCGACCGCTGCGAGGGCCAGCCATGCAGCGCGATTCATCGAATCCCTCCCTTGCCGATGCCCACGAGGAGTCCAACCCCTACCAGCAGGGCGCCGCCGATCACCGCGAGCGGCTGGTCGAGCGACATCGCGGCGATCGGCGCCCCCAGCCCGAGGCCGACCAACGCGCCGATGGCGGCGCCACGGCGGCGACCATCGTCAAGCCAGCCAAGGCGAACCAGCAGGGCCACCGTGGCGAGCACTCCGAAGGTCCCCACCACGGTGGCGGCAAGAAAAGTGGCCCGCCGCCCCAGCCCCGATGCGGCCAGCGCTCCGAGGAGCGCCGCAATCGCGGGGAGGGCGGAAGCCAACAGTAGCAGGCGGAGAAGTCGCATCGCGGTGGTCAGGCCCTTCGGAACGGGGCGGTCGGCGCTCGCGCCGTCCGCGGTTCAGGTAGTCCGGGAGACCGTAAGGGTACGGTTGCCACCGCCCAGAGCGAAGAGGGGGCAGCCGCCGAGCCCGCCGATCCACATCCAGAGCGGATGGGGAAACGACTGCAAGGTAGTGAACACCCCCGCCGTGAAGATCACCGCGAAGATCACCGCGGCCGACCCGGACCGGCCGTATCCCCAGGCGATGGCACCGCCAACGTAGGCGGCGAGGAGCCACCCCGAGAGCACCAGTGCGAGGGCGGCGAACGGCACCTGGCCGGCTTCCAGGGCGCGGCCAAGCGACGCGGGGTCGGTCGGATCGACACCCGGCGGAAGTGGGTGGAGCTGGACCGAAAAACTCTCGATCAGCATCACGATGCCGCCCGCGACGACGAGGGCAGCGGCGATCGCGAGGATGCGTCGGAGTATCGGTGGCATTGGGGCTCCACGGCGGGGGTATCCAAAGCATTCAGGGTCGGTGGCCACGCGCCACCCCGAGGGCACGCGTGATCAGGCGAAGTATCGGCAGGAAGGCGGACATACCCTCGCCGATCAATCGGCGTCGGGCCTGCCCGATCGATCGGCGGTCGGGAGCTGCAGCCGGCGTCGGGCCCTCGCCCAGTCGCGCTGCACGGCGCGAGTCGTGATCCCGAGCTCCCGGGCCGTCTCGTCCTCGGAGAGCCCAGCGAAGAACCGCAGTTCGACGACCCGGGCGAGCCGGGGGTGTTCCTCCCCCAGGCGACTGAGCGCCGCATCCACCTCGAGCAGGTCATCGATCGGGATCGCGAACCCGAGCCGGTCGTCGGCAATGGTCAGGTCGACCGATGAGGGGGCACCCTCGCGAGCATGCCGCTGCCTGGCGTGCTCCACCAGCACCGTCCGCATCGTCGGCGCCGCCAGCGCCAGGAAATGAGTCCGGTCCACTGGACGAAGGGCGCGCGGCCCGGCCATGCGGAACCAGGCCTCGTGCACCAACGCGGTCGGCTGCAGGGTGTGGCCTGCGACCTCGCCGTGCAGCAGGCGCTCGGCGATCTCGCGCAACTCGGTTCGGAGCTCCGGGAGTCGTGCCCCGGGATCTGCGGGGGGCAATCCCGCGTCATCGTGGTGGTCGCTCATCGGCGTGCCTGGTCGGGAGAGCGGAGGCACCGGAATATACCGCCGACCCCGGGTCCGGTCCCGCCGCCGGGGAGCCCCTGCCTCAGCGCGGCACGCTGAACAGACGCGACCAGCGCACCGCGGAAAGGAATGGCAGCGGCTTGTAGCTCGACGGGTCCCAGCTGTAGTAGATCAGCACCGGGGTCCCACGGACGTTGCGCCGGGGAACCAGCCCCCAGAAGCGTGAGTCGCGCGACTGGTCGCGGTTGTCGCCCATCATCCAGAGCGAATCGTGCGGCACCACCAGCGGGCCCCAGTCGTGCACGTCCGGAGCATATCCCGAGGGGTCGGGCCCGACATAATGCGGCAGTTGCATCGCGCGCATCGTGCCGCGGGTGGACCCGTCGGCGTGCCAGGTCGGGTCGGTGCTCTGGGCATAGGGCTCCTCGAGCGCCCGGCCGTTGCGGAACAGTGTGCCGGTCCGCATCTCGATCGTGTCGCCCGGCTCGCCAATCAGCCGCTTGACCAGCATCGAGTCCTCGATCGGCGACAGGAACACCACGATGTCGCCGCGGTGTGGCTCACGTAGCGGCGGGGTGCGCACGTTCATGAGCGGCAGCTTGGCGCCGTACAGGAACTTGTTCACGAAGAGCACGTCGCCGACCAGGAGGGTTCGCTCCATGCTCGGACTCGGGATCCGATAGGCCTGGACCACGAAGGTGGTGAGCAACACCCAGGCGACCACGGTCCAGACCGCGGCCTTGAGCCACTCCACCAGCTTCGACTGCGGTTGCTTGGGCTTGGGACGGTCGGCCACCGAGGACTCCCTGCTGATTCGCTGCGACGGTTCGGTCACCGGTCAGCCCCTGGGTGGGGCGAGCCGGTCGGCGTAGACGGCCCGGAGCTTGGCCACCTTCGGGGCAATCATCGCCCGACAATAGGCCTGCTCGGGATGCTGCTGGAAATACTGGCGGTGCTGCGGTTCCGCCGGCCAGAACCGCTCCAGCGGCTTGACCTCGGTGACGATCGGCGCATCGAAGAGCTTCTCCGCTTCGAGCCGGGCAATTGTCTCATGGGCGATCCGCGCCTGCTCCGGCGACTCGGTCAGGATGATCGAACGATACTGCGAACCCACATCGGGTCCCTGGCGGTCGCGGGTGGTCGGGTCGTGGAAGGCGAAGAACAACTCCAGCAATTCCTCGTAGCGCAGCACGGCCGGATCGAAGGTCACCCGGACCACCTCGGCGTGGCCCGTCGCCCCACCGCAGACCTGCTCGTAACTCGGATTCGGCCTGGCGCCACCGGCGTATCCCGATTCGACCGAATCGACGCCGGCAAGCCGCTCGAACACTGCCTCGAGGCACCAGAAGCATCCGCCACCGAGGGTTGCCGTCTCGCGCGTCATGGTCAGAAGCTCCAGGTGGCCTGGCGGCCTGGACCGAAACGCAGCCGGGCCAGGGTGCCGAAGCGGTAGGTCGGATCGCCGGCCACCTCGCGTCGCAACCGGAAGGTGATCTGTTCCGGACCGGGACCACGATAGGCCGGCACCAACCGCAGCCGGCTGTTGGGAAATTCGGCCACCAGTCCCTGTCCCTCCTGGTACACGGCCGCGCCGGCCGAGCGCAGCCAACCGTCAAGTTGGTCCATGCTCTCGATCGGGACCGCGATCACCGCACCCTCGATGTAATAGATCGGTGGCAGGTTGTCGGTCTCGATGGAGTAGTCCGGTGGCGGCGGCGGCTCGGCAATCGCCACCCGCGCCCGCGGAGCCCGCTGGCCGGCCAGGCGCGCCGCGAGGGCGCTCCCCTCGACCGGACGCACCCCGATCGTGACGTCGCCGACCATGAGCCCGGCCGCGCTGTCCTCCGGCACGAAGACCAGGCAGGTGAGCCGGTCGCAGAGCCGCACCTCGGCCGGGCCGGCGAGGAATCCCGCCCCATACGCTTCCGGCAGGAAGGTCGACGAGCCGAGATCGCGAAACATCCCCGAGTCCACCACAAGGCGGAGCTGGGTGAACGCCACGCTGTCGGTCGGCGACGCGACACCGAGCAGGAGGGCGAGGATCAGTGCGGTCACGACCCGGCAGCTCCTTCCCCGGTTGCCGGGGAGACGCTGAAGATGCCGATCATGGTGACGCCGGTGGCGTCATCCTCGATCGGGAAGAGGATCCGGTCGCGGCCCAGCCAGCCCAGCGGCAGGCCTCGCCCGGTGATGGTACCAAGATAGGCACCCGAGGCGGCGAAGACGTCGCTCACCTGTGGATCGCCCGGGAAGGTGTGCCGCCGGACCCAAATCGTGCTGTCGGGGCCGAAGCCGAGATCGGCGATCAGCGGCAGCCGGTCGGCCATCCCCGCCTTGGCGGCCACCTCGGCTCCGTCGATGGTGCAACCACCACCGCCCCCGAAAGTCACTTTCCAGCCGTCCGGATACATCCGCCGGGCGTCGTCCGGCGTCGAGGCCGGCGCTTCGGCCGGTCGGCGGAGCGAAGCGACCAGCCGTCCGGCGCGATAGACGTCGACCAGGTAGCGGTCCGTTCGTGCCACCAGTAGCCGGTCGCCCTGCATCTGGATCGCAAAGCGGTTGGTGAACATCGGGTCGAGCATCGCCGAGAAGCAGGCGAAGCTCGCCAACCGGCGCGGCGGAGCGATCATCGAGTCGAGCACCACGGTGTCGGCAGGGGTCGCCATCGTCACGCTGTGAAGGGTGCGGATCGAGTCGGCGTCCATGAGGGCCAGGTAGGTCGTGTCACCGCGACGGATGAATGTCCTCCAGGCGGCCAGCCCGGTCGGCAACCGCAACTCGGGCAGCACCGCACCGTCGGGGCTCCAGCGCACCAGGGCCTGCTTGTTGAAATCGAACACCGCCACCTCGTCCGGGCCGGCGTCGATCAGGGCAAAGGCCATCCCGAACTCGCCAGGGCCGCCACCGTTGCGCCCGAAGACCGCGACCGGCTTCCCGGTCGAGTCGAAGGCTGCGATGACCGAGCGGTCGCGATCGAGGACATAGATCCGGTCGCGGCCATCGGTGTGCACCAGGGACTGGGAGGCATCGGTGAACGACGCGGCACCGGAATCGGCGCCGCCGAAGCGACGCAGTTCCGTGAAGGTGAACGGCAGCGGGTGGTCGGACCCGCCGGACTCGGCGATCCGCACCCCGGCCGAGTCGCGCATGGCCACGTTCGGGTCATCGGTCGACGTGCCGCACCCGACCAGCAGGGCGGCGGTTGCAACAGAAATCACCGCTCGAGACATCATGACCTCGGGGACGGAGGGCGGACACGGAAGGGACACTCCGTCCCCGAGGATGCCCGGTGGGGGCAGGCCGTCGCGTTCCCGGTCAGTCGCCGCCCCCCACCGGCGTGAGAAACGCCGCCAGCGCCGCAGCGAGGCGATCGAGGCGGGCATCGTCGATGCCGTGATCGAGTGGCTGCCGTTCTCCCGCGACTGCCCACTCGACGTCGGTCCAGCGCGAGATCACGGTGCCGCCGGTGGCCCGCGCCGCCTCGATCCAGAGCGCCCGCTCCTCGCCTTCCCAGACCAGGCGGAGGGCGATGTCGCCGCGCAGGTATTCTGCTGAGGCGCTGCCCTCCGGCTCGTCGGCGTACTCGCGTGCCACCAGTCGGAAGCCGAACGCCTCCAGCAACGGTCCAAGCAGCAGTGACGCCCGGGTGAACGGCTCGGCGGGGTGATGCACAGGAGAGTCGGACATGGCCGGAAGGATAAGCGATACACGATCGACGATCGGCGATCGGCTATCGACGCTCCTGCTTCGGAAAACGTCGCATCCAGCGTTCCACCTCGACCGCCCAGTGACGGATGAACTCGAGCGTCGGCTCATGGTGAAGCCGACCGCTGTCGTCGAAGCGCTGCCCGGTGGGCCCGATCAGGACCTGGGGAAATGGCATCGCCGGCGCATTGAGTGCCGCCAGCGTCTGGCGCATCATCGACTGCGATCGCGTGGTGCCGATGAAGCCGCTCGACGCCCCGAGCATCGCCACCGGCACCCCGTAGAGGCCATGCGGCATCGGCCCGCGCGAGAGCCAGTCGATCAGGTTCTTGAGCGGACCCGGCACGCCGTGGTTGTACTCCGGCGTGGCGATCACCAGGCCATCGGATGCACGGATCCGTCGCTGGAGCTCGAGCACCACGGTGGGCGGGACCCCGTCGTGCTCGAGATCCTCGTTGAACACCGGCACGGTCGACCAGTCGAGCACGGTGTAGTGCAGTGTCGGCGGGGAGAGTTCGGGAAGGTGCCGCAGCAGCGCGCGGTTGTATGATCCGGTGCGCAGGCTGCCGGCGATGGCCACGAGGTCGAGCGGGGCTGTCATTGTCACTCCGTCCTGCGGGGAGGCACTCAGGTGCGGGCCGCATCGGGAAGCGGCGTGAGCCGTTCCATGATGTCGCTCCGGTGGGGCTCGAACCGAGGCGGCAGGATCAGTCGCGACCCCAGCGTCTCGAGCGGGTCGTCCACGGTGAACCCCGGCCCCTTGCTGGCCAGCTCGTAGAGCACGCCGCTCGGCTCCCGGAAGTAGATCGAGCGGAAGTAATGTCGGTCGATCACCGGCGTGGAGTGGACGCCGCCATCCTGCAGCCGGGTGAGCCATTGTTCATGCTCGTCGAGCTCGGTGGCCCAGGCGACATGATGCACGGTGCCACCGCCCGGCTGGCCGCGCTGCACCGGAGGTGGCTCGTAGCGGATCCATCCGCCCCGCGACGCGCCGCGCAGCGTCCAGGCCCCGTCGCCGGAGGGTGTCGCCCCGAGCACCGCCTCGAGCAAGCGTCCTGTGTCGCTCACTCGAGCACCGTAGGCCACCACGTGATCGAAACCCAGCAGGTCGTGCTCGGGCGGGATCTCGGGATGCCGAGCCCGGAGCGGCGCGTCGTTGCTGGCATCGATCACCAGCGCGAACCCGAGCCCCTCGGGATCCTCGAAGTGCAGCTCCCCGGCCTCGCGTCGCACCGTCACTCCCTCGATCGAGAGGCGGGCATCCCAGAAGTCGAACGCGCCGGCATCGGCAACCCGGAATGCGATGCGATGGATCATCCCGGCGCCGGCCCGCCCGGGCAATGCACCGGGATACTCGAAGAAGGTGAGATCGGCGCCCGGTGAGCCGGCGTAGTCGGCGTAGAACAGGTGGTAGATCGTCGGATCGTCCTGGTTGACCGACTTGGCCACCAGTCGCAGGCCGAGCACCCGGGTGTAGAAATCAAGGTTGCGCCGCGCATCCCCCGTGATGCAGGAGATGTGGTGAATGCCATCGAGCCGCATGGGGTCCCTCGTCAGGAGTGTCGCCGCGATCGCTTCGAGCGGCCCGCGCGGCCGGCGGCCGCCAGGGCCAGGTCGACATACGGCTCCAGATCGTCCGGGCTGTCGAGCAGGTCGCCGGGGACGGCAAAGTACGCCATGGCACTCCCCTCCGGCCCGAACGGCCGGAACGGCGGCCAACCCGCCTCCTCGAACGCCTCACGACAGGTTGCGTCACCCTTGAGATAGAGCACGTCGTCGTCGATCAGCGCGAAGGTTCCGATGGGTGCGGCGATGCTCACCCCGCCAAACATCCGGCGGGTGTGGATCCCGGGCACCAGGCGGCCGAGCTGCTCGACTGCATAGTCCCGAAAACCGTCGTTGACTGCCATCGCCCCTCCCGGAAGACCCTCTCGGGCGATAATAACCCCCGAGGGGGATGCCTGGGTTCCCTTCTCCGAGCGCGGGATCGTCGACGAGAAGATCCGTCGGCAGCAGTGCAATATCGAGCCGAGGCCGTGAATCACGGTGAGGCGATCGGGGACACCAAAGCAACAGCCCGCCACGGAAGTCGTGACGGGCCTTCAAGTTGCCCCTCCTGGGATCGAACCAGGACTCTCCTGATCCAGAGTCAGGCGTGTTGCCAGTTACACCAAGGGGCAGAGACAGGGGTTTGGCTCCCCGGACCGGCCAAACTAGCAATGGCGCCATCCCGGCGCAATCACTGCCGCTGGACGGTTCAGGCCGCCCGGCCGCTGCTCTCCTCGGCGTCGGCCGTCCCGGCCTCGGTTGTCGGGATCCCATCGAACCACCCCTGCAGGGCATCGGTGGCCGCCGGGCAGAGATGTCCCGCGGCCACCAGTTCATCGAGCCGGGCCAGCACCACGTCGAGCGGCATCCCGCGCCGGTAGGGACGGGTGGCCGACAGCGCTTCGCACACGTCGGCCACCGCGAGGATGCGAGCGGCGGAGCCGAGCTCCTGGCCGCGCAAACCAAGGTGGTAGCCACTGCCATCGAGTCGCTCGTGATGCGCCGCCGCCGTTGCCGCGAACTGGCGGAAGCGACTCACCCGCTTGAGGATCTCGAAGGTGTGGGTGGTGTGCTGTCGCATCACCTCCATCTCCACCGGGTCGAGCGTGCTCGGCTTGTCGAGGATCGCGTTGCTCACCCCGAGCTTGCCGATGTCGTGCAGCAGCGCGGCGCGACGGAGCGAGCGCACCTCGCGCCGGGGCATCCCGAGCTCCTTGGCGGTCCGGACGGCGAGAAACGCCACGTTCTGCGAGTGGCGTGCGGTGAACGGGCTCTTGGCGTCGATCACCCGCGCGAACGCCTCGGCGATCACGTCGAGCTGGTTCTCGTCGGCCACCAGCAGGCGATCGTCGGGTTCCACGGCGCGCAGCGCCGAGAGGGAGTCGGCCTCGCCGAGGGTGCCCCAGAACCGGGCGTCCATCTGGAAGGCATCGAGACAGTCCACCAGCACCGGATCGAACCAGCGGCCGCGCCGTGCGTGGGCCATGTCGTAGGCGGTCCGTACATCGAAGGCATGGGCGAAGACCTCGACGGTCTGGGCCAGCCCGGCAATGCGCGCCAGCATCGGGATCCCCGATCCGGCCAGGCCATAGGGCATGCCGTTGCCGTCCCAGTGCTCGTCGAGCCCGCGGATCGCCTCGGCACTGCCGCGCGGCAGGCCGAGCATCCGGGCGATGTCGGCACCGCGCTCGCACCGGGTCGCCGTCATCTCGCGACCGGACCCCCGGCTCCGGGTGCCGAGCATGAGCGTGTGCCAGGCGCGCGCGAGACGCGACCGACCGGGAAGCGAGTACTTGAAGGCGTAGCGTGCGCTGTCGTGCCCCGCGGTCCAGTCGGTCAGCTTGTGGGCGTACTTGAGCAACCGATCGTCGGCGCCGAACAGCTGGGCCATTCGCGCCGCGTTGCTCGAGCAGCCGAGATCCTTGAGCAGCAAGCCGTAGAAGAGGGCGCTCTTCTGGTCGTCGGTGAGGCCGAGCATCCCGCCGATGCGCATCCCGATCAGGGTGGTGCGCACCGAATGTCCCATCGCCTGGCCCTCGGTGAGGTCGAGCGCGTGCGAGAGCGCCCCCACCACATCGGCCAGCCGGATGCCGCCGGGGGCCGGATCGAGCCGCAACGACTCGGCATCGGTGGCCGGCAGCGTCTTGAGGCCCTGATCGACCGCTTCGGTGGCGCCCAGCCGACCCCCGACCCGGGCCACATCGAGCGGCTGGTCGGATCCGGAGGCGGCGGGCGCCTTGCCCAGCGCCGGCGCGTCGCCCGGCAGAAGCCGGAGCGCGCTGGCGGAGGAGGTGATGGCGAGGAGTCGGTTGGCCATGCCCCGGGTGGGGGCAAAAAAGATGCCCACGCCGAGGACGACGCGGGCCGATGGAGCTGAGGGGAATCGAACCCCTGACCTCTGCAGTGCGATTGCAGCGCTCTCCCAACTGAGCTACAGCCCCTCTGGAGGCGGGCAATCTAGGCGCCGGCGCCGGTGCCGGCAAGCTGCTCACCCCCCAGGTGAATGGTCAATGGTGAATGGTGAATGGGGGTGCGTCGCCTCGCACCACCGCGCCGGATGATGACCCTCCACCCGGGCCTGATCGATCCGAGGATCCAACGATGCGCGACCACACCTCCCTCCTCGCATGGCAGGCCGCCAATCGGCTCGCGGTGGAAGTGTATAGAATCGCGACAGATCACTGGTCAGCCCCGGCTGCGGCGGCATGGTCCCAGATCCGACGGGCCTCGCTCTCCGTCCCTTTGAACATCGCCGAGGGTTACCTATGGCGGCCCGGGGCTCGGTGGCGCTTTCACCTGCGGGTCGCCAACGGCTCGGCGCTCGAAACCGGCGAGCTCCTGTGGTTCCTCGTCGAGGTCCGTGCAATGGGACCCGAGACCGCCGCTGAGGCCATGATTCTCGCAGACCGGAGTGGAAGGCTGATCTGGGGGTTGCAGCGACGAGCATGAGGCAGGCTTTCCCATTCACCATTCACCGTTCACCATTCACCGATGACTTCCATCACGGTCGACCCCCTCCGCCTCTGGCTGCCGCACGGCGAGTCGGCCGTTCGCCCGTCGCCGTCGGGCGACTTCGTCCTCTACTGGATGCAGGTCACCCATCGCGCGCACGACAACCAGGCGCTCAACTACGCCGTGGAGCAGGCCAATGCCCTCGGCGTGCCAGTGGTGGTGTACCACGGCCTGCGCCACGACTATCCCTGGGCGAACGACCGGCTGCACACCTTCATCCTCGAGGGAGTGCGCGACCTTGTTGCGGCGTTCGCCGCGCGCGGCATCGCGTACGGCTTCCATCTCGACCGGCGGACTCCCGACGATCCCGGGGAGCATGCGTCGCCGCTGGTGTCGCTCGCGGAGCGCAGCCGGCTGGTGGTCACCGACTGGTTCCCGACCTTCATCATGCCGAGGCAACTCAAGCGCCTCCGCGAGAGGGTCACCGTGCCGGTGGTCGCCGTCGACTCGGCCTGCGTGGTGCCGGCCCGCTTGCTCGAGAAGCCCTACAGCGCGGCGCGCTGGATCCGGGGCGACCTCATGGACGGACTCGACCACTGGCTCCGGCCGGTCGGCGACACCGAGCCCGCACACCGCACAACGGCAGTCACCTGGCCGTTCGATCCGGTGGTCCCCGTGGACGATATCGCCCCGCTGGTCGCCGGCTGCGCGATCGACCACACCGTGCCGCCGGCGCGCGGGTGGACCGGCGGACCGGGTGCGGCGCGGCGACGACTCGACTGGTGGGTCGCCAACGGCTTGCCACGCTACCTCGAGCGCAACGATCCCAATCTCGACGTCACCTCGAAGCTCTCGCCGCACCTGCATTTCGGCCACTGCTCGCCGCAGGAGGTGCTGCTCGCCGCGCGCGAGGCCGGCCCCGATGAGGCGTGGCAGAAGTTCCTCGATGAGATGCTCACCTGGCGCGAGCTGGCCTTCAACTTCTGCCGTTTCGAGCCGAAGCATCGCACCCTGGCCGCGATTCCCGAATGGGCGCGGGCCGAGCTCGCCGAGCACCAGTCCGACCCGCGCGGGGCGATCTACAGCGATGCGGAACTCGAGCGGGGCGAGACCGACGACGAGTTGTGGAACGCCTGCCAGCGCGCCTACCTGCGCGATGGCTGGATGCACAACTACCTGCGGATGCTCTGGGGAAAGTCGGTGATCGGGTGGACCGAGGACGCCGGGCGGGCGCTGCGCATCCTCGAGCACCTCAACAACAAGTACGCCCTCGACGGCCGCGACCCCAACAGCTACGGCGGGATCCTCTGGTGCTTCGGCCGGTTCGACCGGCCCTTCTTCCGTCGCCCGGTGTTCGGCACGGTACGCTACATGAGCACCAACGCGGCCAGGAAGAAGTTCGACGTGGCGGCGTACCTGAAGCACGGATGACGGAGGACGGAGGACGGAACGACGGAGGGAGAGAGGAGCCCGGCCCGCCTCCCCTCCGCCCTCCGCCCTCCGTCATCCGTCGTTCCGGTACCCCACCTCCACCACCAATCCATCGCGGGCGATCACCGTCTCGGGAAAGACCGCCCGGGCCTCGGCGAGCAGCTCGGGCGCCTCGCGGGAATAGCGGGCCGAGATGTGGGTCAGCACCAGCCGGCGAGCGCCGGCTGCCCGGGCGAGTTCCGCCGCCTCGCGCGCGGTGGCGTGGCGCGTCTCCTCGGCCCGCTCCGCCTCGTCGTCGCCGAAGGTGGCCTCGTGCACCAGGAGGTCGGCATCCGTGGCCAGTGCTGCGATCGCGGCGCATGGCCTGGTGTCGCCGCTCAGGGCGATCCTGCGACCTGGGCGGGACGGCCCGACGAGGTCGTCCGGCAGCACGCTGCGCCCATCGGGAAGGGAGATTGCCTCGCCCCGATGGATCTTCCCCCAGAGCGGGCCCTCGGGCACCCCGAGCTCCCGGGCGCGCTCCGGATCGAAGCGACCCAGTCGGTCATGCTCCACGAGGCCGTAGCCAAGCGCGCGCCCCTTGTGATTTGCATCGGCGGCGACGATCGCAAAGTCGCCGCGGTCGATCGTGTCGCCCGGGACGAGCTCCACGATCTCGACTGGGAACTTCGGTCGTTCCATCCCGAGCCGGACCAGGGCACCGAGTTCGCGCTTCGCCCCGGCCGGGCCGTGCAGCGTGATCGGTGCGGTCCGCCCCTGCAACCCCATGGTGCGCAGCAGGCCCGGGATCCCCAGGACATGATCGGCGTGGAAATGGGTGATGAACACGTCGGCGAGCGTGAACCCGACGGCGTAGCGCATCATCTGGCGCTGGGTCCCCTCGCCGCAGTCGATGAGGAACGCCTCGCCCTCGCGCTCGAGCATCAGCCCCGACACGTTCCGTTCGACCGAGGGCACCGCCGCGCCCGTTCCGAGGAACGTCAGCCGGATCATCGGGCCCCGTTGTGCACCAGACGAAGGAACTCCTCGCGGGTGCGTCCGTCGTCGCGGAACGCCCCCCGGAGCGCCGAGGTGATCGTCTTGGAATCCTGTTTCTCCACACCACGCATCATCATGCAGAAGTGGGCGGCCTCCAGCACGACCCCCACGCCCTTCGGGGCCAGGGCGTTGTCGAGCGCGTCGGCGATCTGGTCGGTCATCCGCTCCTGCACCTGCAGCCGGCGGGCGAACACCTCGACCACGCGCGCCATCTTGGAGAGCCCGACGATCCGGCCGTCGGGGATGTAGGCCACGTGTGCCTTGCCGAAGAACGGCAGCATGTGATGCTCGCACAGCGAGTAGAACTCGATGTCACGCACCACCACCATGTTGTCGTGCGCTTCCTCGAACAGCGCGGTGCCGATCACGTCGCCGGCGTCCCGGGCGTAGCCGCGGGTGAGGAAGCGATAGGCGTGCTCCACCCGTTCCGGGGTCTTCAGCAACCCCTCGCGCTCCGGGTCCTCGCCCAGGGAGGCGAGGATGGCACGGACATGATCACGGATCTCGGACACGGCATCTCCGGCATCGGGGAGGTGGGCGGGAATCTACATGGACAACGGAGGACGGAGGACGGAACGGCGGAGAACTGAGGGAGAACGGAGCTGGTCTCGGCACATCCTCCGTCCTCCGTCCTCCGTCCTCAGAAGACCCGAACCGTGATCCCCACCCGCTCCGGATGGGCCGAGATGGTGTCGACCAGCGCGCGGGTTGCCCGCAGCGTCTCGCGGAGCTCCACGTAGAGCGTCGAGTCGGCCACCAGCTTGCCGAGACTCCCTTCGCCGCGATTGATCCGCCCGAGGAGCGAGTCCATCCGGGCACTCATCGCCGCGAGCCGGGTGGTGAGCTGCTCAGTGGACCGCAGCGTCGAGTCCACGCGGGTGGCCAGCGCCGGGGCATCGATCCCCGCCATGGTCGTGTCGAAACGCGCCGACACCGCCTGGAGCTGGCGCATGGTGGTGTTCACCTCCGCCATCGGCCCCTCGTGCCGATCGGCGAGGTAGTGCAGCAGCTGCTCGGAGGCGTGCAGCGTGTTCCGCAGGTCGACCACCAGCGAGGTGTCGAGCATGCCGTTGAGCCGATCGAGCGTGGTCGTTGCCCGGCCGGCCAGATCCGCGCCCACGTCGAGCAGGCCGGTCGCGGCGCTCCCCTCGATCACCTGGTCGGGGCTGAGCGGCGCCCCGTGGCCAGGATCGAACTCGATCGCCATGTCGCCGAGCATCCCCACCGCCACGAGCTGCGCGGTGGCGGTCACCGTGGGAGTCACCAGGGCGTCATCGTAGGTGAAGCTCACGATCACGCGGCCAGGCGCCTCGAGCTGGATCGCCTCGACCTGTCCGATCAGCGCACCGGAGACCCGCACCGGCGACCCCTCCTTGAGGGTTCGCACATCGTGATACGCCACGTGCACCATCGGCGGGTTGCCGAACGCCTTGCCCCTGAGCCAGAGGGTGCCAGCCACGAACCCGAACAGGCCGAGGAGCACCAGCAGGCCGACGGTCGCTTCCTTGTGGTATGAATGCATCGTCCAGTCCCGTCAGATGGAGGCGGAGGCGAAGTCACGCTCGAGGAAGGCACGCACCTGTGGATCGTCGGATGCCCGGAAGATCTCCGGGGTCCCCTCGGCGATCACCTTTCCGCCGGTGAGCAGTGCGATCCGATCGGCGGTGCGAAAGGCACCCCGGACGTCGTGGGTGACCATGATGCCGGTCACGCCGAGTTCGTCGTTGAGCCGGCGCACCAGCCCATCGATGATGTCGGAATTCACCGGGTCGAGCCCCGAGGTCGGCTCGTCGTACAGCACGTACTTCGGACGGCCGGCGATCGCACGGGCGATCCCGACCCGCTTGCGCATTCCGCCCGAGAGCTCCGAGGGCATCTTGTCGAGTGTGTCCACCGGCAGGTTCACCAATCGCAGGCACTCCTCGGCGCGATGGCGCGCGAACTCGTCGTCGCCGAACTCCGCCGGATCGGTCAGCCCCAGCCGGATGTTGTCGAACACGTCGTCGGAATCGAACAGGGCACCGTTCTGGAACACGTAGCCGATCCGGCGTCGCAACTTGGCCAGGGCCCGGCGCGAGAGGTTCGGCACCGACTCGCCGTCGACGAGGATGTCGCCACGATCGGGCCGGATCAGACCGATGATCGTCTTGAGGAGGACGCTCTTGCCGGTCCCCGACGGGCCCAGCAGCGCCAGCGTCTCCCCCTCCTGCACATCGAGGGTGACACCGTCGAGCACCACCTGTGCCCCGAAGCGCTTGGCCACGTCGCGGATCTGGATCACGGGTTGAGCAGCACCTGGGCGAGGATGAGGTCGAGCAGCAGGATCACCACCGACGAGGTCACGACCGCGCCGGTCGTGGACCGGCCGACGCCCTCGGCCCCCTGCTGGGTGGTGAAGCCGCGGTAGCAGGAGATCAGGCCGATCGCCGCCGCGAAACAGAACGCCTTGATCATCGAGTACCAGGCGTCGAACGGATGCCAGAAGATCCGGGCACCGTAGGCGAAATCCTGATCGGTGATCGGGAGCGCGGTCTTGGCGGCGATCCACCCCGACGCGACCGCGGTGATGTCGGCAAAGACCACCATCACCGGAATCACGATCAGGCAGGCCAGGACCCGCGGCACGAGCAGGTGGCTCGCGGGCGACCGGCCGAGCGACTCGAGCGCATCGATCTGTTCGGTCACCCGCATCGTCCCGAGCTCCGCGGCGTAGCGGGCACCGATGCGGCCGGCGAGGATCAACCCCACGAGCACGGGACCGAGTTCGAGGACGATCGACTCGTTGACCAGCGAGCCGACCACGTAGATCGGGATGTTGCCGGTGAACTGATAGCCGGCCTGGAGTGCCGTGACCCCCCCGGCGAAGGCCGAGATGAGGAGCACGATGAACAGCGACCCGATGCCGATGTTGTGGGCCTCGTCGATGGTGCGGGGCAGCCAGACCCGCACCTCGGCGAGCCCACGGATCATCTCGCCGATCAGCGCCGCGAAGCGACCCACGGCCGCCAGCGCGTCGAGCGCCAGGCGCCCGGTGCGGTGCTGCACCCGGACCAGAAGGTTGCTCATCGGCGGGATCGTCCTCGACGCTGGTGCATTTCTCCCCTATCTTGGGCGGCCGTGAACCCCAAGTCCATCCCCGACGAGACCAGCCGGAGGCGTCGCTTCAAGCGACGATTGCTGGCGTGGTTCCGCCGCCATGGTCGTGACCTACCCTGGCGCCGGACCCGCGATCCCTATCGGGTCCTGGTTTCCGAGGTAATGCTGCAACAGACCCAGGTGAGCCGGGTCGAGAGCTACTGGCCGCGCTTTCTCGAGCGCTTCCCCACCCTGGCCGACCTTGCCGCCGCCCGTCCGGCCCGGGTCCGGGAGGCCTGGGCCGGCCTGGGGTACTATCGGCGAGCCGACAATCTCCACCGACTCGCCCGGGAGGTCACCCGCGACGGCGGTGGGCTTCCCCGCACCGCCGACGGCCTCCGGGCGCTCCCCGGCGTGGGACGTTACACCGCCGGGGCCGTGGCGTCCTTCGCCTACGAACTGCCCGAGCCGGCGATCGACACCAATGTCGAACGGGTGCTCCGGCGGGTCTTCCACCCCCGCCTCGGCCGCCATGCCGCGGCCGGGCGGCGGCTCACCGCCCTCGCCCGACGCCTGGTGCCCCGGCGCGGCACCGACGCCTGGACCACCAACCAGGCGTTGATGGAGCTCGGGGCACTGGTCTGCACCGCCCGGATCATGCGGTGCGGCGACTGTCCGGTGCGGCCTGTGTGCCGGACGGGAGGAGCGCGGCGATAGTCGATGGTCGATGGATGCCGATGGAATACTCAACCTCGGCGCTCTCCGACCGCCGATGGTCGATCGTCTATCGTCATGATCGTCTAGCGGCCTCGTCTATCGTCTCTCGGCGATCGCCTGCCGGATCAGCGCCACCGTCTTCTCGATCTGCGCGGGCAGCACGAAGAAGTGAGTGCTGAGCCGCAGGTACTCCAATCCGAATTCGCTGATCCGCCGCGTCCGGATCAGTTCCCGACCGAGGATCCCTTGCAGTTCCTGCGCGCTCACACCGTCGACCGTGAACGACACGATCGCCGAGCGGTGGGCGGGCCGGCTCGGCGACACCACGTGCACCTCGGGAATCGCCCGCAGCGTGGCGTCGAGTCCGGTGGCGAGCTTCCGGGTCCGCGCCTCGATGGCGTCCCGGCCGATCGCCTGCTGGAACTGCACCGCCGCGGCGAGCCCGGCGACCAATGATTCATTGGACGTACCGACATGCTCGAAACGACGCAGGTCCTCGGACTGCCAGTCGCCAGACGCCACCAACGGCCACGTGGTCGCGATCCGATCCGGACGGGTGACCAGGAGCCCGGTGCCCTTCGGGGCGAGCAGCCACTTGTGCGGCGAGGAGGCGTAGAAGTCGGCGTCGATCGCCTGCAGGTCGAGCGCCAGCATCCCTGGTGGATGGGCGCCGTCGATCACCGACACGATTCCCCGCTCGCGCGCCAGCCGGGCCAGGCGTGCCACCGGCTGGATCAGCCCGGTGGTGAAATGGACGTGCGAGATCGACATCACCCGGGTGCGCGGAGTGATCGCGGCGCTCCAAGCGGCGACCTGCTGATCGTCGTCGACCGGATCGAGGATCGGATCGATCTGACGGAGTACCGCGCCCCGGCGCGCCGCCTGGAGCTCCCAGCAGCAGCGGCCGCCGATGTGCTCGTGGGTGGTGCTGAGGATCTCGTCGCCGGGACCGAGATCGAGCCCGTTGGCGACGACGTTCATCGCCTCGGTGGTGTTGCGGACGATCGCCACCGACCCCGGCCAGGCGCCGAGAAAGCTCTCGAGGGCGGCGTGCAGGGCGTCGATGTCGGGATGCTCCTGGCGAGTGATCCGCTCGAAGGCCCGCATGTGGTGGATCGTGGCCTCGAGCACCGGGAGGGGGCAGGCGCCGTACGTCCCGGTGTTGAGGTGGATCCCGTCGATCACGAATTCGTGGGCGAGGCGTTCCCAGGCATCCTCGTCACCGACCCCGGGCGCCACCGGTCGCCGTCCCCGCGGCGAAGGCTCGGCACGGAGCGATCGGGGAAGCGCCCCGAAGCCGGGCATCAGCGCGGCGAGCGCCAGCAGGTCACGCCGGGAGATCGTCATCCGCGGTACAGCGCACCGGCCAGCAGGCCGAGGGCAGCGAGCAGGGTGGCGATGCCGTTGGTGGTGACGAGGCGCGCCGCCAACCGATCGAACGCCGCGGCACTCTCCCCGGTGGGCTCGAGCCGGGAGAGGCGGGTGGCCGATGGCATCGCGGCCAGCAGGGTCACCAGTGCGGCGATCGCCCCGACCCCCTGCATGGTGCCGAGCCACGCGCCGACCCGCACCGACAGCGATCCGTACATCCCGAAGGTCAGCAACAGGCCCGACGCGACACTGACCATCGCCCCGGGGCCGACCATCATCCGGTAGAGCGCGCCCTGCACTTCGGCGATCCCGCCCCAGAAGGGGCGATCGAGTCGCCGCATCGTCATTCCGGCCACCATCACCGCGAGGCCACCGCCGATCCAGGCCACCGAGCTGAAGTAGTGCACGAATCGCCACAACGCCGTCATTGCGCCTCCCGGGCGTAGAATGCCTCATCGAGTGGCTGTCGGCCCGCATAGCCGGCATCCACCTCGTGCCAATGGGTCACCTCCGCCTCGCCATGCTGCCAGCACAGGCAGATCGTGCGGCCCTCGTGGTGTGCGAGGAAGTCCACCAATCCCAGGTCGAAGCCCCGGAACAGGCATCCGACCTGTTCCAGCTCGTCGAGGCACGACTCGATGTCGGTGGCGAGTCGTGCCACTTCGAGCCGCGCCTCCCGGGCTTCGTTCGATTCGCTGGTGGCATCGGCATCCGCTTGCGCGAGTTCGTACGACGTGACCGCCGCGCGCCAGACTTCATGGAGGCGGATCAGGTCGTCGACCACACGCGAGACCAGCGGCAGCGTCGCGTTGGCCGACTCGGCGGTGAACAGTCTCGGGTTCGGTGTCGGATTCATCCCAGTTTCCTCAGCGCCTCGCGCATCGCGCGTTCCCCCGCGCGGCCGTACTCCCCGATCCGCTCGACGGCAAAGGTCGCCCCGCGGTCGGCCGTCGGCCGGACCCAGAGCAGCGGTGGCAGGTCGGGACGGCGTTCCCATCGCTCCCGCAGCAGCGCGGTGGTGCCGGCCATCAACCAGCCGATCGCGGTGTCGGTCGCCGCGAGCAACGGTGGCGGCACCTCCACCGGTGTGCCGACCTCGTCGAGCCCCGGGCCGACGTCGATCGCGATGATCAGGTCGCAGCTCACCGACTCGGCGACCGGGAGTGGCAGGGGGGCCCGCAGGCCGCCGTCATAGAAATGCCTGCCGTTGACCGCGACCGGGAGGAACCACGGCGGCAACGCGCAGGAGGCCATCAGGACGTCGATCAGGGGCGCGTCTTCACCGCCGGCGCCGAAGGCCACCAGTTCGCCGGTGTCGCGCTCGACTGCCGCCACGGTGCACGGCGCCGTCAGGTCGGCAAACCGCCGCGCCGGGACCAGGCGTTCGACCATCGCGCGGAACGGCGCCGAGCGAAACAGCGCCGGCGCCCAGATTCCCCGAAAGATCGCGAAGCGCTCGCGCTGCAGCACATCGCGGCGGGAGAGCTTCCCGAACCGATGCAACAGCTCGGTGGGGTCGGCCCCTCCGGCCAGGGCCGCCGCGACCACCGACCCCATCGAGGCGCCGATCCAGTGCACCGGCGTGATCCCGGCATCCCGAAGAGCGATGGCCGCCCCCAGGTGAGCAGCAGCCTTGGCGCCGCCCCCACCCATCACCACGACCACCCGAGGGGCACTCATCGACCGCGGTGCTCCCGGCGATAGGCCTCGGCGGCGGCGTAGCGCGCCCGCTCCTCGTCGGTCTCCGCGACGAGGCGGGGCACCAGGGTCGGATGGCCCTGCTCGTCGATCGCCACGAACACCAGCTTCGCCGTGTGGGTCTTCCGCTTCACCCCGGTGCTCGGCTGCTCGGCGAACACATCCACCCCGATGTCCATCGACGATTGGCCGACGAACTCGACCTGGGCGACGCAGGTCACCAGCGACCCCATCGGGATCCGCTCCTTGAAGTCGATCCGGTGGATCGAGGCGGTGACCGCGCGTCCACCGGCATGGCGGATCGCCGCGATCGCCGCCGCCTGGTCGATCAGCGCCACGATGTTGCCGCCGAAGAGATCGCCGAGGATGTTCGCCATGTGCGGCATCACCAGCGTCGAGATCTCGCCGCGCGAGTGCGACATCGGATGGGATTCAGGGGTCATGCCGACGCCTCACCGAAGAGATCGGAGACCGGAGTCCGGCGATCTCCATCAGTAGTCAACCGGCCGAAGGTAATACTCCCCGATGGCGGTGCCCGAGACCATCGCCGTGCTCGGTCCGCGCCGCTTCCAGTGGGTCGAGTCGAGCCGGCGACGCACCAGCGCGATCTCCTCCGCGGTGAAGCCGGCTGCCGCGATCGACCGCGCATCGTGGCCCTGGAGGATCAGGTCGAGGATTCCGTCGGCCCGCGCGTACGAGATGCCGAAGTCGGCTTCGTCGGTCTGGTCGGCGACGAGATCGGCGCTCGCCGGCTTCTCGACGATCGCGGCCGGGACGCCAAGGTGGCGTGCCAGGGCCCACACCTGCGACTTGAAGAGATCACCGATCGGGTTCACCGGCGGCGAGTCGTCGGCGTGCCAGGTGAAATAGCCCAGCAACCGCTCGCTCTTGTTCCCGGTGCCGACCGGCAGCGCGCCGAGCGCGGCGGAGAGATCGAACAAGGTGATCATCCGCATCCGGGCCATCACGTTGCCCAGCCGCGCTGGCGTGGGCGCCTCGCCGGCAGCCGACGCGTATCCGTCGACCGCCGCGGAGATGTCGACGGTGCGCTCCTCGATCCCCAACGCCTCGGTCACCAGCCGCGCGTGCTCGAGCGCCTGCGGACTCGATGTCCGGTACGGCATGCGCACCGCCACCACCCGGTCGGGTCCCAGTGCTTCCGCGGCGAGCCAGGCGACCACCGCGGAATCGACGCCGCCCGAAAGTCCCAGGATCGCGCGCTCGAAACCGCGGCGGCGGAGGATCTCGTCGCGCAGGAACTCCACCAGCCAATGGCGGGTGAGCACCGGATCGATCTCCAGGTGCGACGTCGGGGCCGGCAGCCGCCCCTCGGGCACGGCCGCGAAGCCTCCCCCCGTTGCGACCGGGATGCTCGCCGCCTCCGACCGGTCGGGGGCGAGCGCCCGCTGCCGGGCGCGCGACAACGATTCGATCAGGTGCGGCAGCTTGAGCTCGAGATCGGCAAGGAGCGGCGAGTTGGCGCGCACCCGGGCGATCTCGCCGAAATCCACCGTCTGCTGCACCAGCGCATCCTCGAACAGCGGTGCCCGGAGGAGCACCTCGCCATCGGGTCCGGCCAGGAGTGAACCACCCGGGAACCCCTTGCCGCCCTCGAAACCGACCAGCTGGCTCATCGCCAGGAAGATCCCGTGCTCGCCGGCGATGTCGCGGGCGAGCCGCTCCCAGCGCGCCAGCGAACCGGGCTGGCCAGGATGGACTGGGTCGGGAACCAGACCACGGGCAGGCGAGGCCGAGACGACCGCGACGAACTGGGCGCCGTCGACAGCGGCAATCGTCGGCATCAGGGCATGCCAGGCGTCTTCGCACACCAGCACCGCGGCTCGTCCGAAGCGCGTCTCGAACGCCCGGACATCCCGACCCGCCTCGACGAAGCGCTCCTCGTCGAACACCCCGTAGGTGGGGAGGAAGACCTTGCGGTGGACATGACGGATGCCCGCGTCGGGGCCGCCGAGCGCCGCCCAGAGCGCCGCGTTGTGGAGCCGGTCGTCCCACAGTTCGTAGAATCCGAGACAGACCTCGATCGGCGGGGCACCGGACCGGGCATGCGCCGTGGACAGCGCCTCGAACAGCTCGGGAGCGGTTCGTGCGTGCTCGCGAACGCCGCCCTCGAGGAAATATCCGGTGAGGATTCCCTCGGGGAACACGATCACGTCGGGCGGCGGCGGTGCGGCCGCGACGGTGCGGAACACCGCCTCGATCCGCTCCAGGTTCTCCGCGGGCCGCCCCTTGGCGGGACGGAACTGGCACAGGGCCACCGTGACCGGACGCATGCCGATAATCTACCCGCCCGCGCCCCTATATTCCTCGGTCATGCCAAGCCGGAGATGTCGATGACCCTGCTCGAAGCGATTGCCGGGACTCCCAACAGCACCCAACCGCTGCCCTGGCTGGTGACCTGCGGCCAGCCGTCGGCCGACCAGCTCGAGGCCGCCGCCACCGCCGGCATCCGCACGGTGATCGACATCCGTGACCCGATGGAAGCGCGGCCCTTCGACGAACCGACCACCCTGGAACGGCTGGGAATCACCTACCACAACATTCCGGTCAATTCGGGCGCGCTCGACGACGACACCGCCACGCAGTTGCTTGAGATCCTCCGGGCCACCGCCGACCAACCGACCATGCTGCACTGCGCCAGCGCGAACCGGGTCGGCGGGGCACTCATCCCCTACTTGATGCTCGACGAGGGGATGGACGAGCAGGCGGCCGTCAACGCCGCGATGCAGATCGGGCTCCGCAGCGCCGAACTGCTCGAGTGGGGCCTCGACTACGCACGGAGGCACCGCGCCTGAACGCGTTGCCTCCGGCACGTCGAGAAACGATCCGGCTTCAGTTGTCCGGCCGACCCCGAGAGCGGGGAGTGCTGGACCCCTTCGGCGGCGATGACGAGGGTGCCGACGGCGGCGATGAACGCTCGACGCGCGGGGCAGGAGCGCTGCGCGGCATCGGCGGGGCGCTCCGCGGTGGGGCACTGGGACGCTCCACCCGGGGCGCCGGGGCACTGCGTGGCGCCGACCGCTCCACCCTGGACGGCGAGCTCTGCCGGGGCGGCGGCGAGGATGCCGGCCGGCTGCGCGGCTCGACCCTGGGCGTCTCGCGGCTGGTCGTCGGCTGCACCGGGGGGCGATACACTGGCCGCGCCTCAGCCCGCCTTGGCTCGATCGCCCGCGTCGATGGCACCGGCGTCGAGAGTTCGTCGGGGCGCCGGGACCGCGAGCGGCTCCCCGAACTCGAGGGCGGCGCCTGTGGTGACGCCGTGGAACCCCGCGACGGCGCTGGCTGCGATGAGCCGCTCGACCGCGGCGCCGGGGCAGACCCGCCGCTGTTGGGGCGCCGGCTCCGGTCGGTGCTCGACGACGGTCGGGGTGTGGGTCGCCCGATCGGATCGCTGAGCCGCGGCGTGCCGCGGGTCGCCCCGGGCTGACGGGGACGGGACCGGTCGCCGTAGATCGGGTTGGGGACCGTCGGCCTCGGATAGGTGTTGATCACCGTGATCGGGCGGTAGGGAGTTCCCCAATAGGGGTCCCAACCCCAGAAGCCGTTCCATCCGTAGCTGTTGTAACCGTACCGGTTGTAACCCCCATAGTACCCGGGATCCCACCAGGGGTCGTAGTAGCCGCCGCCCACCGTGATGCCGATACCGCTGCGAGAGTAGCCCCAGCCACAGGCCAGACAGGAAAAGCGGCCGTCCCAATAGGGATCGTAGCCGCCACCGGCGACGATCGTGGGGGCCGTCGACTCGTAGCCGGGTCCCCAGACGCGGTAGCCCACCACGTCGTAGTCGAAACGACCATTGTCGGTCATCCGGCGAGCCAGGCCGAGCAGCTGCGCCTCGGCGTCGCCAGCAGGATCATCGAGTCGGAGCTGCTCGTAATCCCAGTGACTCCCGACGGCGAACTCGGTGAAGTTGAGCGGCTCGCGCGACAGGATCGCGAGCACCAGTCCGGTGCCACCGCGATCGTCGGCAAGGAAGGATTCGTGGTCGCCGCGGCCGCGCAGCTCGTAGCGCCGACCGCCACGGATGAAGGGATCGAGATCGGGATCGAGCGGGAAGAGCACCCGGATATAGCCATCACCGTCGACGCGAAAGACCACCAGGTACCCGTCGCTTGCAGCCTCGACCTCGACCTTCACCCGGTCTCCGGGCTGATAGTCGCCACCATTGAGGGTCAGCCGGACCTGGTCTTGCGCCGGTTCGGCGGGGCGGGTCGGGCCGGCCGCAAGGGAGAGCGCGGCGAGGGTGGCGGCTAGGGCGAACATGGCTCCTCCGGTCGATCGGGACTGATCCGTACCACTGGACACCCCCACCAGTCATCCAGTTCCGTGCCAGAGCCACATCGTTGTGCCACAACAACTTGGGAATCTGGCCCAGGGCCCGGTGTCCAATCCAGCGGACAGTTCCGACCAGATCGGACACTCAGGCGCGGGAGGTCTCCCGACCGCCATTCCAGCGATGCCAGTACATCCGCAGCTCGGTGATCAACGACCCGTCGGTCTCCGCGAAGAGGGCACCCCGGGCGTCGACCCACTCCCCGGTCTTCCGCCGCCGGAACACCAGCTTGAACTCGGTGGCGAACCACGGACCGACGAGGAACGCCTCGCCGGTGGTGAACCGGGCCTCGGACTGGTGGTACGGAATGTCGCTGGCCCAGCTGCGGATCGCCTCCCGTCCCTGCATCGGGGCGGTGAAGGGCGTCTCGATCAGGATCGCCTCTTCGTGGAAGACCGAGACGATCTGGTCGAGTTGGCCCTGACTCCAGCCGTTGGCGAAGGTGTCAATCAGTGCGCGGGCAGTGGCGGCGAAGGACGGGTCGTCCTCCCTCATGGAGTCTCCTTGCCGACGGACTCGCCGCCGGCAGCTTCCCCGGTCACCCGCGCGAGGCCGGCACGGGCATCATCGAGAATCGGACGGTAGATGGAATCGGCGCGGTTCCAGAGTCGGAGGAACTGACTGTAGGCCATCGCGGCCGAGTCCGGCTTGGCGGCTGCCTCGTAGGCCTTGCCGAGGTAGAACTGGAGGATCGGATGGAATTCCGGTGTCAACGAAAATCCGTAGCGCAGCCGGCTGATGCCGGCGGCCCGAGTGGCGGGCCGGGCCACCTGCAGCATCGCGTAGCGCAGCTGCACCGGAGCGGCGAAGGCGGTCACGTTCAGCCCGCCGATCAGTCGCAGCCCGCTGTCAGCGATGGCCATCCCCCGGACGGTGTCGCCCTGCGCGACGATGGCGAGGCCATCGATACCGACCAACGCGCCGTGCGTGAACCGCTGCAGGGTGTCGGGACGGGCGGTGATGGTCCGGACAACCTGGCGCGCCCTCGCGGGGTCACCGAGTTCGAGCGCGATCAGCGCCCGCCAGACTGCGGAATACTGGTTGCCTGGGGCTCGAGCCAGCAGGGTGTCGAAGCGGACCAGGAGATCGTGGTCGGCGAACCCGGTGAAGATCGGGAAGGCCTGCACATAACTGCGCATCTGTGGCGCTTGCGGGCCGGCTCCCTGCACCAGGCTGAGGGCGGTGTCGCTGCGGCCCAACCCCTGGGCCACCAGCCCCGCGATCGCCCGCATCTGGAACCCGGCCGGATCCGAGGGTGCGTTCGCGGCGATGGCACCCACCAGGTCGAGTGTCTGGTCGCCCGTGGCGTCGGGAGCGGAGAACATCCCGGCAATCGCCGACATGGCAAGACCGACCCCGACCGGGTTCCGCGACAGGGCGATGAACGCCGAATCGCTTCCCCCCAGCGCCAGGCGTGCCTCGGCAGCGCGCTCCAGCTCTCCGGTGGATCCCGCAGAACGGAAGACGGCCTCGTAGCGACGCAGCAGCGCCGTGTCACGATCCGCGACGGCCAGCTCCATCGGATGGATGGCGGCCGGGGTCAGCGAGGAGTCGATCGCAAGAACCCGGTCGAATGGCCGCCGCAGTTCCTCCGGAGAGAGGGGGCGATAGGCCCGGCCGTGATACTGCGCCTCGCCGAGCAGGTACCAGCCGTCGGCGTCATCGGGATACTTCCCGAGGTAGGCACGGGCGGAATCGACCGCCGCGTAGTCGTTGTGCGAGAACAGGTCATAGGCGACCAGCAGCGAATGCATTCGCGGCGGCAGTGAATCGGAGTACCGCACCGCGTTGGCCGAGGCCTGCAGGGCGTCCGCACTCTGGTAGCGCCCCTCCCAGCCGAGGGTGTTGGCCAGCCGGTACCAGGCGAGCGCAAAGGTCGAGTCGGCCGTGACGGCCTCCTCGAACGCCACCTGGGCGGAGTCCCACGCGCCCCGGCGGTGATAGCGCTCGCCGCGGAGGTAGGCCCGGATCGCCGGCATCGAGGCCGAGGTGATTGCCGAGGCGTTGGCCGAGGGAAGCGGCTCGCGCGACTTCCAGATGCTGCGCAGGAGCTCGAGCGACAGGCCGTCGGCGAGCGTGAGGACCGAGTCGACCGGACCGTCCTTCACCGCCCTGGCGAGCGACGTGCCGTTCGCGTCGAAGAGTTCGGCGGTGAGCCGGGCGGTGTTGCCGGCGGCCACGATGCTGCCCGTCAGGACCGAGGCGGCCTTCGTGTCGCGCGCCACCGCCAGGGCATCGTCGAGCGTGCCGTCGCCCTGGTGCACTCGTCGCTGCCACGCGCGCACGACGGTCCGGGGCTCGATCGTGCGGATCGGCCCGACTCCGTCGAGGTTGGCCGACAGGAGGTCTACCATCCCCTCACCGATCCCCTCGAGTCCCGGCCCGCTGGTCGAGAAGGGCACCACGGCGATCGTCTCGGCACCCGAGATCACTGCGCGCGGCGGTCCGGCGAAGAACGTCATCCAGGCGATTCCCGCCGTGGCGACGACCAGCGGCAGGACGATGGCGAGTCGCCGCCACCGGCGGCTCTCGCGGGTCGCCGCCGCGACACCGGTGGACTCCTGGGCCACGGCGCTCGCGAAGGCGGTGATCGACTCGAATCGCCTGGCCGGGTCGGTGGCGAGCGCCCGCTGGGTGGCGCTGTCGACCGCCGGCGGGACCCCCTCGACCACCATCGACAGCCGGGGTCGCGGCCCCGTGAGCATCGAGGTGAGCATCGCCTGCATCGTGGGACCGCTGAACGCCTGCTTGCCGGTGACCATCTCGTAGAACACACAGGCGAGCGCATACTGGTCGCTGCGAGCATCCACCGTATCGGCGGTCGCCTGCTCGGGGCTCATGTAGGCCGGTGTGCCGATGGCCATGCCGGCACCGGTGAGGTTGGCGTCGGTCGGCTTGGAGAGGTCGAGCGCCCGGGCGATCCCGAAGTCGGTCACCACCGCGTGGCCACCCGACAGCATGATGTTCTCGGGCTTGACGTCACGATGGACGATGCCATGGTCGTGCGCGTAGGAAAGGCCGCTCGCGGCCTCGCGAATGATCTCGGCCGCGCGGGCGAGCGGGATTCGTCCCTCGCGTCGCATCAGGTCGCGCAGCGATTCGCCTTCGACGAACGGCATCACGTAGTACAACAGGCCGTCGGCGCTGCCCGAGTCGTAGACCGGGACGATGTGGGGATGCTGGAGCTTGGCGGCGAGTTCGATCTCGCGCAGGAATCGCTCGGTGCCGAGCGCCGCCGACAATTCCGGCCGCAGCACCTTGATCGCGACCCGGCGACGATGCTTGAGGTCCTCGGCCAGGTACACGGTGGCCATGCCGCCCTGCCCGACCTGCCGTTCAATCGCATAGCGATCACGGAGGGCCGCGGTCAGGCGCTCAACGGAGTCGTCAGGCATCGGGAACCGGTGAAGTGGCGAGGAGGCGGGAATCTAGCGCTTGGACCACGTTTCGAAGAACCCCTCGCCGCTATCGGTGACCGGGACACCGCCGCTCCGTCCGTCGAGACGCCATCGGCCGCGCAGCTGGTGGAACCGCTCACCCGTGGCCCCGGTCGTGGTGGCCGACCCGACCACGGTGATGTCGAGCCGCAGGGAATCGTCTCCCCGACCGGCGGTGATCGCCAGCCCTGCCGGATGGCCGTCGCGCCATGCCACCTCGGGATGCTCGAACCGGAAGACCTGTCGCACGCCCAGGGAATCGACCAGGGCGAGGAAGAACGGCGCTCGTCCCGTTGCGGCGGGGCCGTCGGCCTGGCGGACACCCCCGTACAGCAGGTCGAATCGGTCGCCGCGCGCCACGCCCCAATCCCAGGTCACCGCCCGCCAGATCCCCCAGTTGTGGTCATGATAGGCCGGGCGGTCGACCAGCGTCCGACACCGGCCGGCGACACACACCCGCCCCGTTGCCGTCGCCCGGAGGGCTGGAACCACATAGCCGGAGACGAGTGACCCGCCACTCAGCTCAACCGGCGGGAAATACCGGTGGGCCGCCGGAACGATCTCCAGGTCGACCGCCAGCTCGCCAGCCCGGGCCACCAGGTGCCAGCGGCCGTCACGCTGCGTGACGCTGCTCCGCCCGATCGTCAGGTCGGCCGAAGCGGTGTCGAAGCGCACGGCGGTGGCGGCCACCGAGTCGGCCACCCGCCGATGCGACCCGCCGGGCGCCCGGCGGGTGATCAACACCCGCCCGCCCCAGCGTCCATCCGGCACCTCGCCCCCCACGAGGAGCGTGACATACCACCATTCATCCTCACTCACGACCACGTTGTAATACTGCCACTCGGCCCAGGTCGAGTCGGGCCGCGCCGGCAGGTGGAAGCGATCGAGGGCGGCGAGCAGTTCGTCGGCGGTCGGTGCCAACCAGCGCCGATCGGCGGGAGCATCATTCCAGCCGCCAGCCAGCAGATTCAGCCCGGCCCCGAGCGCCGTGGCCGCCGAGGGGATCTCCCCCCCGGCGCGTACCGGCCAGCTGCGTCGGGCCGTCGACACCGTGAGCAGCTTCTCTTCCAGCACCGGAGAGACTGCGGTCACCACCCCGTCGAGCCGGGGGCCGCCCACCAGCTGGCGACTCACGAAACGGGCCCGGTCGATGCCGAGGAACATCCCGCCGAGTCCGCCGGTCCGGATCGCCTCGAGATCGAGACCCTCCGGCACCGCGATCACCTCCCCGCCACCGACCAGCGCTGGATCACGCGATTGGATCAGCATCGCATCGCCGACCGAGAGCAGGACCAGCATGACGGCCACCCCGATGGCGTAACCGCCCAGGAGCACCGCGGCGCGACCTGGGCGGACCAGGAGGTGGCGGAGCGCGAGGGTCCACCGCATCAGGACACGACTCGTCCGTCGCGCACCGTGACCTGCCTGGTCGCCTCGTGCGCCAGCCGCTCCTCATGGGTGACCACGACGATCGTGGTTCCGTCGTCGTGCAACCGGCGGAAGAGCGCCAGGATTCCCGCACTGGTCGCCTCGTCGAGCTCGCCGGTCGGCTCGTCAGCCAGGATCAGTGCCGGTTCATTCGCGAGCGCCCGGGCGATCGCCACCCGCTGCATCTCGCCCCCGGAAAGCTCGGTGGCTCGATGGTCCAGGCGTTGGCCGAGGCCGACGTACCGGAGGAGTTCCGTCGCTCGCGCCCTGCGCTCGCGGCGGCCGACTCCCCGCTCGGCGAGCGGCAACTCGACATTCTCCAGCGCCGTGAGCACCGGCAGGAGGTGGAATCGCTGGAAGACGAATCCGATCCGTTCCAGTCGCAGCCGGGTCCGTGCCCGCTCGCCGAGCGACGCGAGGTCGGTTCCCTCGAAGCACACCGTGCCACTGGTCGGGTCATCGAGCCCGCCCATCAATGCCAGGAGCGTCGACTTCCCCGAGCCGGACGGTCCGACGATCGCCGCATAGTCTCCTGCGGAGATCGTGAGCGACACGCCACGGAGTGCCTCGACGGCGTGCCGCCCCACGGCAAAGCGGCGGACGACGTCGTGCAGCTCGAGGATCGCGCTCATGCGCCGTCCTCCCGGAGGGTGAGCGTGAGTGGCGCCGACGCCGCACGCCAGGCCGGCCATGCCCCGGATCCCAGGCCGCTGGCCAGCAGCACCACGGCACCGAGGAGCAGCGGACCGGCCGCCGGCACGAAGAACGAGACCGACGCAGGCAGCCCCGGAAACGCGGTGAGGATCCGGTCGAGCCAGCGCGCGGTCACCAACCCGAGACCGGTGCCAAGCACGGTGCCGCCGAGCACCAGCAGGGCGCCGTGCGCCACCACCTGGCCGATGATCGTTGCGCGCGACACGCCAATCGCACGCATCGTGGCGATCTCGACCATCCGCTCGTTGACGGTGATCGTGAGCAGCGTCCCGACCAGCAGCACCGTCACCGCGAGGGCGATCGTCGCAAGCACGATCGAGAGCTGCCGGAAGTAGGTGAGTCGTTCCTGGAACTGGCGCCGGAGCGATGCCGTTCCGGCCACCTGGGCCTCGGGCCAGGCGGCGGCAAGCCGCGCCGCGACCGCCTCGACGACCGTCTGATCCACGGTCCTGACCAGGATCACGGAGGCCCGGTCGGTGGCCCTGGGTCCATCGATCGCTCGCGCCACCGGGAGCGCCACCGCGATCGAATGCTGGTTGCGGGCATCGTAGAGGAACTGCACCACGCCGCGCACGGTGAGCAACCGGGTTGCCCCGACCGCCGCCGACTGGGGGTCGAGATTGGCGACGAGGCGGAGAGTGTCGCCCGGCGAGAGTCCGAAGCTGCGGGCCGTCGGCTCCGCGAGCAGCACTCCCGCGGTGTCCGTCGGCACCAGATCGGTCCCGCGGAGCAGCTGGTAGATCCCCTGGTTGTCGGGCTGCACACCGTAGCCGATCAACCGTTCCCGGCCGTCGTCGCGCACCAGGAACGGGGCAAAGCCGAGCACCGCACCGGCCGAGGCGACATCGGGGTCGGAACGCACCGTGGCCAGCAGACGATCGACATCGCCGAGGGTGGCCTCGGTGTCGAACGGCAGGGTTCCCGCGGGCGTGATGCGGATCTGATAGCCGCGCACCAGGAGCAGTCGTTCGAAGGAGCGCTCGATCCCGCCGGCGAGCATCAGCATGTCGAGCAGCAGCGCCGCGGTGACCGCGACGCCGGCCACGGCAAGGATCGCCTGCCCGGGATGCCGGCAGAGATGGCGCCACGCCCAGTGCCAGCTCATCCCCGGCGCCCCCCGAGCCGAGCCGGCGAGGTCCGGCTCAGGCGGACCGCGGCCACCAGCCCGGCGAGCACCCCGAGCAGCATGGCAAGCGTCACCGCAGGCAGCACGGTGTCGAACCGGAGCCATGAGAACCGCAGGGCGGTGTCGAAGAACCGTTGGTACACGGTGTTGACCACCGCACTCGCCGCGACAGCGAGAAGGCCGCCCGCGATGCTGCCGGCCAGCGCGAGCAGCGACGCCTCGAGCACCAGCGAGGCCACGATGGTGCGCCGGGAGATTCCGACCAGCCGGAGGGTGGCGACATCGAGTCGTCGCTCCTCGACCTTGAGCAGCATGAGACAGAGCAGGAAGATCGCGCTGGCGAGGATCGAGATCGCCCCGATCGCGCGATGGAACCGGGCCACCACCACGAAGGTGGTCGACGAGGTGGCCGCGACCTCGGCGGTCGGGACCAGCATGTAGCCGAACGCTGCCGGGGTGAGGCGTGCGATCGCCTCGGCGATCGTCGCACCCGGTGCCAGGCCGAGGCCGATCCGATCGACCCGGTCGGGCTGGCCGACCAGCAGCGCCAGGTCGGCCAGGTGGAGCCGCACGTGCCACTCCCGCCGCATCAGCGTGCCGGGATCGTCGCGTCCGCGGTAGATCGCCTCGACCACCGCCGGCACGGGGCCGGACCGGTCACTCGCCACCCGCACCGTGTCGCCCACGGCAAGCCGTGCCGACTCGGCCAGTCGCTGTTCAATGGCGATGCCGATCGCCTGGGCGTGGACTGGGCGCGCAGCAGCGAGGGCAACGGTCGGGAGGAGGAGTGCTG
This sequence comes from uncultured Gemmatimonadales bacterium, assembly GCA_963847895.1. Taxonomy (GTDB): domain Bacteria; phylum Gemmatimonadota; class Gemmatimonadetes; order Gemmatimonadales; family GWC2-71-9; genus Palsa-1233. Next base: position 477,103 of record CAWKBO010000003.1, on the reverse strand, counting down.
CGAGGCGGCGGGTCATCACCGCCAAAGGTAGGGGATTGCCACCGTCCACCGTGGCGAAGCTGACAACGCAGTGTCAGCGGAACCGGAAGGCAACCCCACCGCCGAGGAGCCCCGATCCGGCGTCACCGAGCGGGAGGGCGGCGTGGAGGTCGAGCTGCAGATCGGGCCCGAGAAGGAGTGCCACCCCCACGTGCCCGAGGTGGATGGCCGGATCGTCGCCCCCGAATTCCAGTGCGTACTCGGCAAATCCCGACACCGGCCCCACCAGCTGACGACTCACGACGAGGGTCTGGGAGAACCGGGGCCCCCCGTAGCTGGTTGGCACCGCGACCCCCGACATCGCACCCAGGGAGAACGCCCCGGTGGTTCGACTTCCGGCCAGCCCCACCGCGGGGATGAAGCGCTGCTCGGATGCCTTCGCATCGAACGGGAAGGTCGCCCCGAGCAGGATGGCAAGATCGCCACCAGGTGCCGTGGCCAGGTGCACCTTGGTGCCCAGGTAGCTGCGTCGCTGTCCGGTGCGTGCAGCGCGCAGCTCCACGCCGCGGCGCACGCCGACCCGCGCCAGCGCTTCGATCGCCTCGCCATCGAGATCGTTGGCGGGTTCGACCGTGTATCCCGCCTCGACCTGGACCACCCCCGCCCCGACGGTGATCGCCGACTCGGTGAAGTCGGGCCGGTCGGTGACCATCGGCGACTGGGCGGCAGCCGGTCCGACGAGCAACACCCCCGCCAGAAGTCCGAGCCTCACGCGAACCACTCGCGGAAGATCCCCGCCAGCAGCCAGAGATTGAGCCCGGCAATCAGCACGGTCACCACCCAGGCGGTCGCGGTGAGCAGCCGACCGTTGACGAACTCGCCCATCTTCTGCCGCGACGACGTGAACCAGACCAGCGGCACCACGGCGAACGAGAGCTGCAGCGACAGGATCACCTGGCTGAGGATGAGCAGCTGTCCCGTTCCCCGCTCCCCCGACACCGCCGTGACGATCACCGCCGGGATGATCGCGATCAGCCGCGTGATCAGCCGCCGCAACCACGCCGGCAGCCGGATGTCGAGAAAGCCCTCCATCACGATCTGGCCGGCCAGCGTGCCGGTGATGGTGCAGTTCTGCCCCGAGGCCAGCAGTGCCACGGCAAAGAGGCCGCTGGCGAGGGTGGTGCCCAGCAGGGGCGACAGCAGCCGGTGGGCATCATTGATGTCGGCCACGCTCTCGTAGCCGGTGCCATGGAACGCCGCCGCCGAGAGGATCAGGATTGCGGCGTTGATGAAGAAGGCGAAGAAGAGCGCCAAGGTGGAGTCGATGGTGGCGTACTTGATCGTCTCGCGCTTGTCGGCCGTGCGTGTCGCCCATGTGCCGCACCTGGACCACCGCGGAGTGCAGATAGAGATTGTGGGGCATCACGGTCGCGCCGAGGATCCCGATCGCGATGTAAAGCATGGCCGGATTGGTCACGACCTGCGTCGAGGGCACCAGGCCGCGGAGCAGCGGCCCGATTTCCGGCTGCGACAGCAACATCTCGATCGCAAAGCAGCCGCCGATCACCGCCACCAGCGAGATCACGAACGCCTCCAGCCAGCGGAAGCCGCGGTGCTGGAGCAGCAGGATCAGCAGCACGTCGGCCGCGGTGATCAACACGCCGTAGAGCAACGGGATCCCGAACAGCAGGTTGAGCGCGATGGCCGAACCGATCACCTCGGCGAGATCGCACGCGGCGATCGCGATCTCGCAGAGCACCCACAGGAAGAACGACACCGGGCGCGAGAAGTGGTCGCGGCAGGCCTGGGCCAGGTCACGGCCGGTGACCACCCCGAGCCGGACGGTGAGCGCCTGCAGCAGGATCGCCATCAGGTTCGACAGCATGATGACACTGAGCAGCGTGTAGCCGAACTGGGCCCCGCCCGCGAGGTCGGTGGCCCAGTTGCCCGGATCCATGTAGCCCACGGCCACCAGGTAGCCGGGTCCCGCGAAGGCCAGCAACTTGCGCCACCACGGCCCCCCGCGCGGCACGATCACTGATCGGAACGATTCCGGCAGGGTCGGGCTCCGTCGCGCGAAGCGCCAGCCCGGCTCGGCGGCCCCCGCGCCGACCGTCACATCGGCGTGGGGCAAGGGCCGTGGCTTCACGACGACGCTCCCTCCACGCACCGCAGCTGCGAGGCGAGCGCCTGTCCGACCACCTGACGATGGCGTCCGCGTCGGACCGTGACCGGTCCGCCGAACGGCTGCTGCTCCACCACGGTGACCACCGTGCCGGGAATCAGCCCGTTGCCCGCCAACCAGCGCAGTCGCTCGGCGTCGTCGCTCTCGACCCGCACGATCGTCACGGTGGCCCCGTTCGGCACCGCGGTGAGGGCCACCGTCTCGCGCACCTCCAACCGCCCGTCGGCACTCGGGATCGGATCGCCATGCGGGTCGACCACCGGGTGCCCCAGCGCCTCCGCCATCCGCCCCACCAGCTCGTCGCTCACGGCGTGCTCCAGCCGCTCGGCCTCGTCGTGCACCGTGTCCCAGGTGTAGCCGAGCCGCTCGACCAGGTACGCCTCGATCAGCCGATGGCGACGGAGGATGCGGAGCGCCGCCCGGCGACCGGCAGCGGTGAGGGTGGCCCCATGGTAGGGCTCGTGACGCAGCAGCCCCTGCTCCGCCAACCGCTTGATCATTCCGCTGACCGACGGGGGCGCCAGGTCGAGTGCCTCGGCGATGCCGGTGGTCGAGGCAACGGTGCCCGGCTCCTCGGTGAGCTGAAGGACCGCCTTGAGATAGTCCTCGACCGAGCGGGTAAAGTCCGCTGGGATAGATTTAGGCATAGCTAAATCATAGTATCGGCCAGCATAAAGTCAACGGGAGGTCGCCGGAACCCGGCGACCTCCCGCGTGACCGGAGCCGCGCGTCTCAGCTGTCGAGCGGAACGGTCTCCTCCACATCCCCGCCCGACAGCCCCGGCATGATCCGGTAGCGGCTCACGGCCGGCAGGTCGTCCTCGTCGCGCCCGAGCACCCAGACCTCGTCGCCGGAGGCGTCGACCAACCGGGCGCCGCTCGGCATCGCCACGCGAGCGAGGAAGCGGCCGTCGCTGCTGAACACCTCATAGACCACCGGCATCCGGAAATGATTCATCGGCTGGAGCGAGTCGCCTGGCGGCACGATCTCGCTCTCGGGGACCCGTTCCGAGGCGACCGCCACCTGGGCCCAGATCCGCCCGTCCCGATCGGTGGCCAGCCCCACCAACGGCGCCTTGGCGGTGGGGAGTGGCGGGCCGTTCCAGCGCCAACCCGGCTCGGTCTGTCGCATGCTGTAGGTGATCGAGGCCTCCTCCTCACCCCGCTCCTCGGGATCGACCGGCACCGCCGCCAGGGTCCGGTGGATCACCACCGGGCGTCCCCCCTTGCGCACCACGATCATCTCGTAACGCCCGCCGTGGGCCACCACGAACTCGCCGCCCGGCAACCAGGCCCAGTGGTAGGTGGGTGCGTAGCGCGACGACATCGACGAGCGGCCACCCTCCTGCTGGGCAACGTACACCTCGCGTGGCACGTCGAGATCGGGTGGCACGAGCGAGTCAGTGAACGCGCCATCAGGGCCGAGCGCCACCAGGCCCATGCGCCCCAGGATCTCTCCCTCGCGCGGGTCGGTGACGGGGCGCCGCAGGTAGAGCTGGCCGCTGTGGTCGGTGTACAACCCGTTGGAGGTGCTGAACCCGCCCGGGACCGGCATGGAACGCTGGAAGACACCGGCGCTGTCGAAGAGCGAGATCCGCGCGTTGCGCGAGTCCCACTGGGCCAGCCCGTCGTCGGCCAGGGTGACCATCCCGCCGTTCTGCCGGAACTCGCCGGGCCCCGCGCCCTCCCGGCCGATGCGGCGGATCAGCGAACCGTCGGGAGCGAACTGGAAGATGCTGCGCGAGCTGTTGTCGAACACCCAGAACCGACCGGCACGATCGACGTCGAATTCCCACACGCTGGTGAACAGGGTGGTGTCGTCGATGCCGGGGGCAATCTGCACCTCGGGAACCAAGTGACGGACCTGCTCGGCGGGGAGGTTGCCGTTGACCGTGACCAGGATCGAATCGGCGGTGGTGTCGACCGACATGGTGATCGCGCCAGTCGACTGGCCGGTGCCACCGCAGGCGGTGAGGGCGACGAGCGCGCCCATTGCGCCCATGGCGAGGGTACGGTGCGACATCGGGGACCTTTCTTCGGGTGGATGCCTTACGGACGATCGAGAGACCACGATGGTTGCAAGCCACGCGGCCGGCTGGCGCTACCCCAGCGCCATCCATGCCTCGATCACCGGGGTGAGGATCCGTTCGGTCATCCCCCAGAGCAGGCCAGCCGGCAGGTGGTACCCCTCCACCTGCATCGGGGCGCCGCGCACCAGCAACTCGGCGGGGCGGCGAACCTCCGGATCGGCGAGGGCGTCGAGCGACACCCAGTCGGCGGCAGCCACCTCGTCGCTGGCCACCACGATCGGCTCCCGCTCCATGAGGAACGCGAACGGCCGCACCACGATCGGGGGCAGCGCCGGGGTGATGGGAGCGAGATCATCGAGGACAGCGCGCTCGGCGGCACGGGAGAGTGCGATGCCGGTCTCCTCGACCGTCTCGCGCAGCGCCGTGTCGAGCAGGTCGCGATCTGCCGCATCCCGGCGACCACCGGGAAGGGCGATGTGTCCCGACCACGGATCGCCCTCACGCTCGGCCCGGCGGATCAGCAGGATGCGATCCGGTCCGGGAAGAAAGAGCAGCGCCACGGCCGCCTCGCGGCGGGTCGGGTCGGTCACCTGCCGCACGCGCCGCGCCGCGAGTCGCTCCAACAGTCGCTCGAGCCGGCTCATCTCCGGCAACCGCCGCCGTCGGGACACTGCACGACGCTGTCGCCGCGAACCAGTCGCTCGAAGACACGACCACAGCCTGAGCAGCGCACCTCGAACGGGGGCATCTCGATCAATCCAGGTGACGGGAGAACAAGGCCAGGGTGGCGGTGAACACGGTCTCCACCGTTGGCGTGCTGCCGGCCCAGGGATGCCTGGTGCCGTAGGTATGATCGGCGCCGGTGATCGCGAGGAAACAGTGACCCTCCCCCTCGCCCGCGGCATCGGACAGCGCATTCGCCTCGGCGAGGCGGACAGTGGCGTCGGCGGTGCCGTGGATCTGGAGCCATGGCCGCCCCAGTTCCCGCGCCGCCGCGGGAATGTCGAGCCTGCCGTGCTCGTGCCGCAGGCAGTCCTCGGCAATCTCGTAGTCGAGCGGCAACCGAAGGTGCAATCGCTGGTGCTCCACCTCGATCCTCCCGAGCCGCTTCCAGAGGTCCAGCTCGGCGTCGGTGTGACGCCGGGCCAGCCCGATCGCACTCCAGGTCGCGACCACCGCGATCGCCGGGGTCTCGCGTGCCAGGAGCAGTGCCATCCCGCCGCCTCGCGAGTGGCCGACCACAGCGATCGACGACGGTGGGACCACACCGAGCGCCCCCGCCTGAAGCGCGGCGACCACGACCCCGAGGTCGTCGAGTTCACGGCTGTAGGTATTGCGGGCGAAGCGATCCAGCCGGGTGAACTCGCCGGTGGCGTCCACTCCGGAACCGCTCACCGATGCAGCGACCGCAGTGTACCCCGAACGCGCCAGTCGCTCGGCGAACACCGGGATGAACGCGAAGTCCTTGAATCCCTTGAAGCCATGCAGCAGGAGCACCGCCGGCTGGGCCCGGCCGCGATTGCCGGCGCGCACGTCAACAAGAATCTCGCCGAGCGCCCCGGACAGTTGGTGGCGGGTCAGGGTGGGAGTGGCCATGGACCAAAGATACGAGATCGGATCTCCGATCTCCGTCTACCGCACCGCCGGTTCGAGCAACGCCAGCTCACCGGCATCGGCATCGAGTTCGGCCATCACGCCGACCGGCAACGTCCACTGATCGTCGATGTGGCCAAACGGGAATCCGGCGGCGACGGGCACGCCGAGTGGGCCGAGGTGGGTGGCCAGGACCTCGTCGAGCCCCAGCGCTCCGCCGTCACCGCCCTGTGACAGCTCCGTGAAGCGACCGAGCATCACACCAGCGAGATTGGTGAGCTTGCCGGCGAGGGCCAGGTGGGCCAGCATGCGGTCCACGCGGTAGACGTCCTCGTGCACGTCTTCGAGGAAGAGGATCGCGCCGTCGAGACTGGGGAAGTACGGCGTGCCGACCAGTGCCTGGACCAGGGTGAGGTTGCCGCCGACGAGCCGACCACGGGCGGTCCCTCCCGCGACGGTGATGATCCGTCCCTGGGTCGGGACCAGGACCTCGGGCTGGGGGGCCGGTCGACCGAGGCGCCCCGGTGGCGAGACGCTGGTGAGCACCCGGTCGAAGTGCCACCGCTGGAAGTTGGGCATCGGGGTGCGTGCGATCGGGCCATGGAACGTCACCACCCCCGTGCGCTGCCAGAGCGCCAGGAGGAGGACGGTGATATCGGAGAATCCGATCACCGGTCGCGGTGCCCGGGCGAAGCCGTCGAAGTCGACCCGGTGGATGATGCGATTCATGCCATTTCCGCCGCGAATGCACCAGACGGCGCCGATGTCCGGGTCGGTCAGGGCCGCGTTCAGGTCGGCGAGCCGCTCGTCGTCGCGACCGGCCAGGTACCCGTAGGCCTTGTCGGTGTTGGGATAGAGCACCGGTTCGTATGCCATCGCGCGACAGAGCTCCATCGCCCGCTCACGGTCGTCGCGCTCGAGCAGCGGACCGGATGGGGCAATCAGGGCGATGCGGGTCCCCGGCCGGAGCCGGGACGGGAGGATCGACTTGGGAAGCATCGGAGCTCCAATTACGATTGAACGTCCGGAACCGGGAGGCGACGGGATGCGCTCGTCCCATTCGACCCAGCTGGCGGCGGCCAAGGCGATCGCCGACGTCCGGGAGAGCATGGTGGCGGAATGGGCCGATTGGCTCACCGCCAGGAGTGCCGCCGGCAACCTGCCCACGCCGCTGGTGGAGCGCGAACTCCGGCTGGTCATCGACACCCTGGTGGAAATGCTAGGGCCGCTGCGGCGCGAAGCCAAGGCGGTGTGGCAACATGTGGCCGAGCACTATGGTCGGACTGGGGCAGCGCGGGGGCTCGCCGCAGGTGAGGTGGTCGAGGAACTCCAGCAGCTCCGTGCCCTCCTGATCAAGTACATCGGCGCCGGCGTGGCGGCGATGCGCCCGCGCCGTGCGGTGGCGGTGTTCATCCGGCTCAGCAACGTGGTTGACGGCGGCATCTCCCAGGCGGTGGTGGGCTACACCGACGCCCTGGTCGCCTCCCTGATGATGACCGACCGACACGGCACCGCGCTCACCGACACCTCTCCCGACGACTTCGCGCGTCAGCTTGCGGCCCTCGAGGACGAGCTCGCCACCATAACCGCCCGCAACTGAGGCGCGCCCGGCCATCGCCTCGCCACTGCTCGGGCTGCTCTGGGGGCTCCCATTCGCCGGGATCCCGCGACTTGCCCGCCGCCACCCGGCGGTGGACGACGCGACTCCACTCCGCGGCATCCCGGTGAGCATCGTGGTGCCCGCCCGCAACGAATCGGCGACCATCGAGACCGTGGTGTGGTCGCTGCTCGCCTCGACCTACGACGACTTCGAAATCCTGGTGGTCGACGACCAGTCGAGCGACGACACCGCCGCGCGGGTGGCGGCGGTCACCGCCGCTGATCCGCGGGTCCGCCTCATCACCGGCGCCGCCCTCCCCGACGGCTGGTTCGGCAAGCCGTGGGCCTGCCACCAGGGAGCCCGGGCCGCCCACGGCGAGATCCTGTTGTTCACCGATGCCGACACCACGCATCAGCCCGCGCTCCTCGGCCACGCCGTCGGCGCACTCCGCGCCGAGGAGGCCGACCTCCTCACGCTCACCTCCCGCCAGCTCTGTCGCTCGACCGGGGAACGATTGGTGATGCCACAGATCTGGCTCCTGCTCGGACTGCGCTACCCACCCGCCACGGTGAATCGTGCCACCCGAATCGACCAGCTGGTGGCCAACGGCCAGTTCATCATGGTCACCCGCGACGCGTATGCGGCGACCGGCGGCCACGAGGCGGTCCGTGGCGAGGTGGTCGAGGACCTCGCCCTGGCCCAGCGCTTCTTCCGCGAGCGTCGCAGGGTGCGGATGCTCCACGGCGAGAGATTGCTCTCCACCCGCATGTACCGGAACCTCCACGAGCTGGTGGAGGGATGGTCGAAGAATCTCTACGTCGGGGCGCGGCAGTCGGCCGGTGACTCGCGGCTGCTCCAGCGCCTGGCACCGTGGAGCTTGATGGCCGCCTTCGGCTGGTGGCTGGTGCCCCCGGTGTTGCTGGCGTTCGGTGTCGGCGCCTCGGCGATGCTGCTCGCGATCGGCCTCTCGGTGAGCTTCTGGGCACTGATTGCCTTCGGGATGGAGATCCCCATCGCTTACGCGCTCGGCTACCCGGCCGGTGCTGCCATGGCGCTCTGGATCGCCCTGCGCTCGATATTCCGCGGCACGCACCGAATCGAGTGGCGGGGCCGGACCTACGACGGCGCCTCGGCCGCCGGTTGAGGGGAACCGACCGCCTCCCCGTCGACTATTCTTCCATCTCCCGAGCCCGGAGTCATCGATGCTTGCCCTCGCCCTGCTGCTCGCCGCGCAACCGGCACAGGATACCCTGCGCTACAACTTCGAGTCGGTCAACAGTCAGGACATCGACGCGACCGCGGCAGGCGGCGGGATGATGCAGAACGAGATGGCGCTGAGTGGTCGAATGCATGTGGTGCTGAGCGACACCACCGGGGGGATGCTCGCCCACGTGGTGATCGACACGGCAACGCTGACCAGCAGCAACCCCCAGATGGCGATGCTGCCGATGGAGATCACTTCAGGCACCGCGTTCCACCTGTATGTGGTGGACGGCGAGATCAAGAGCGGACTCACGCCACCGGCAATGAACCTCGGCGTGATCCAGGTGATGGCAATGGCGGGAAACCTCTTCCCGAAGGTGCGCCGCGATCTCGCGGTGGGCCAGCACTGGACCGACACCACGACCACCGACTCGCTCACCCCGGCCGGACGAGTCACCAACCAGAGCATCACCCTCTGGAGCGTCACCGATCGGCAGGACCAGACGGCCACCTACCACGGCGACGTGACCGGCACCCTGTCGGCGGCGATGGAACAGGGCACGATGACCGGCGCAACCACCGGCACCCAGGAGGTGACGATCGCGCCGGGTCAGCCAGTCCGCCGCTCGGAGTCGGCGACCCACGTCAACATGCAGGTGATGACGGGCCAGATGGCCATCGAGGTGAGTCAGGAAACGAAGATCGTGATCTCGCGCGAACCCTAGCGGGCGCGTCGTCGGGTACCCACTCGGCGAGCGGCGTGACCACCTGACACCACCCGGGCCGCCAGGCTCGGGTGGTGTTTCCTTCTCCCGAAACCGTCACCCGCCATCGTCGCCTGCTCGCCAGCCTCGGCGGGTGTGCGCATCCGATCACGATCGGCGGACCCGGGACGATGGTGGAATGCGGTCGACTCGGCCCCCTGCCGTGCTGGAGCGGTTCGGCGTCCCCGGCCGGCACCCTCGCACTGGCCCGGACGCTGGCGCGTCGCGGCCAGCTCGGCCTGTTGATCGCCGACGATCCGGGGAGTGAACGTCGCACGCTCGCGGTGTCGCTGCCCCCCGTCCGGGCGACGGTCGTCTCCCACGACGCCGCGGCCTTGCCACTCCTCCGGCTGTCCCGGGTGTCGGCCACTGAATCCCTCATCGGCATGGCCATCGCGGCGGCGAGTGCCCTCGATGTCGATGCCGCCGGCCGGCGGGCGTTCCGGGCCCTGCGACAAGCGATTGCGCGGGTGACCGACCATCTCGACGGCCGGATTCGCCCGGAGGAGCGGCATGCGTGGACGCTGCTCCAGGTCACCAGGCTGCTCTTTCTTCGCTTCGTGGAGGCGGAGGGTTGGCTCGATGGCCGCCCCGACTTTCTCCGTCAGGCGCTCGACACCGCGCGTGCGCGCCAGCGCGACCCCGCCCGGCACGTGTTGTGGCCCCTGTTCTTCGGGATGCTCAATCGTCCGGTGGCCGAGCGTTCTCCACGAGTCCGTGCATTCGGGGCCGTTCCCTTCCTCAATGGTGGCCTCTTCGAACCGCACCCGCTCGAGCAGCGCCGGAAGTGGCATCTCCCCCTCGACGGGTGGCTGCAGCTTTTCGAGCCGCTGGTTGACGGGATCGAGGTCACCCTTGAGGACGGCGATCCCGGCGATCGCGTCAACCCCGAATTGCTGGGACGAGTGTTCGAGGGAGTCATGAATCCCGACGAGCGCCGGGCGGCCGGGACGTTCTACACGCCACCCACACTGGTCGACGCCGTGGTCCGCGAGGCATACGCCTGTCACCTCACCGGAAAGCTGGGTCGCCCCATCGATCGGATCCGCGAGGGGCTGGACGACCCTGACCCGGAACTGCAGCGGGCACTGATGCGGATCCGGGTGCTCGACCCCGCCGTGGGGTCGGGTGCCTTCCTGGTCGGGGCATTGCACGTCGCGGCGGGCGGCCGACGGACCGATGGCCGACGGATTCGTCGCCTGGTGACCCGCAATCTCTTCGGTGTCGACCGCAACCCGGCGGCGGTGCGGCTCACCGAGCTGCGGCTCTGGCTCGAGGTCCTGCGCAGCATGCGCGGACGCGCGGTGGATCGCGTCGCCCCGCTCCCCAACCTCGACGCCAACATCCGGGCCGGCGATGCACTCCTCGATCCCCTGGCCGGGCTACGCCTGACTGGCCGAATCCACCACCGGCTCGCGACCGCCAGGCTCGCGGCGACCACATCGCACGGAGCAGATCGCCGTCGGGCCCTGGCCGAACTTCGCGCCATCGAATGCCAGGCGATCGACCTCGCCCTGGGGCGGGCGGAGGGGCGAGTCGAGACGGCGTTGCGAGAACTGATCGAGGCCGGCCGTGCACCGCTGCTGTTCGGGGGTGCCTCGGGAATCGACCGCGAGGGTCGACACCGATTGGCGGATCTTCGGCTGGCCCGGCGGACGCTGCGCCGCGAACGGAGGCGGCTCCGACTCGACCGAGCGATGCCGGTCTTCGCCCTCGAGTCGGCCTTCGCCGTCGAGCTCGCGCGAGGCGGATTCGACCTGGTCGTCGGCAATCCGCCGTGGGTCCGGGCTGAGCGCTTGCCGGCGGCCGAACGCGAGGCGCTCCGGGGCCGGTACCGCTGGTGGCGGAGCCGCGCGGCCGGCTGGCGGCATCTTCCCGATCTCTCGGTGGCGTTCCTCGAACGGGCGCTGGAGGTCACCGCCTCGCGGGGCACGATCGCGATGCTGGTGCCGAGCAAGCTGGCCACGACCGGCTACGCATCCACCTGTCGCGGAGCCCTCGGCCACGCAACGACGCTGCAAGTGGTGGCAGATCTCTCCGACGACCCCAGGGCTGGTTTCGAGGCGACCACCTATCCGATGGCCATCATCACGAGCCGCGCACCGGCCCCTCCTGATCACCAGGTACGGTGCAACCTCGGCTCAGGATCGGACTCCATCCCGCAACAACTTTGGCGGCTGCGAGGCAGCTGGCCACTCGGTCCCCACGTGGCACTCGCCGTCGCCGCTCGGCTCGCCACCAGGCACCCGGTGCTCGGGCTCCGGTTCGCTCCCTCACTTGGGGTGAAGACGGGTGCCAATCGGGTCTTCCTCGACCCTCCCCCACAACTGACCGCGTGGAGCCGGCCGGTGATCCGGGGCCGCGATATCGGTCGTCACCGGACACCGCCGCGGCGGATCCTCTGGCCTGCCGACGACCGCGGCGAACCACTGGCGGCTCTCCCCGACGCCGTCGCGGCCCACCTCCTGCCGCATCGGGCCGAGCTTGAACGCCGCAGCGACCTCAGTGTGGGACCGTGGTGGCGACTGTTCCGCACCACGACAGCCACCGCGCGCTGGCGAGTGGCGTGGGCCGACTTGGCCCGCGACCTCCTTGCCGTGGTGCTCGAGGACCCCGAGCCGGTTCCACTCAACAGTTGCTATGTGGTGGCAGCCACCAGCCACGAGGAGGCCCGCGGCCTGGCCGCTTGGCTCAACAGCGGCCCGATCAGGGCCCTGGCACGACTCGAGGCCGAACCGGCCGCCGGGGGGTTCCGCCGATTCGGTCGCCGCGCGATCGCCTCGGTGCCGATGCCTCCGGACGCACTGGAGGACCTCGCACCCCAGCATCCAGGAGACAGCATCGAGGACCGGCAACAGCGGGACGAGCGCGTTGCCGAGCGGCTCGGGCTCAATGCGGCCGAACGAAGGGCGCTTGATGCGATCTTCCCGCCTCGTCGCTGAATCGCTTCGCGACGTACCCGATCCGTTGGTCACCGTGTTGCCGCCGACGCGACCGGCCAGCGTCCAGCAAATGCAACGGATCCGCGACGCGGCCGCCGCTCCGGCCCAGGCGACCGGCGTTCCGCCGACGTTCCTGCACCCGCATCAAGTCCCGACCTGGCGACTGGTGATGGCGGCCCTTACAGGATGGCGGGGAGCGATCCTCGCCGACCCGGTGGGCAGCGGCAAGACCTGGGTCGCCATGGCGGTTGCCACCAGCCTGCGGCAGCGCATCACGATGATCGGCCCGGCCGCGCTCGGCGAGCAATGGCGTCGAGTCGCCGATCGGACCGGAGTCCTCGGCTCGTACCATTCCCTCGAACGGCTCAGCCGCGGCGCGTTGCCACCCCCGGCCGCGCTCGTGGTAGTCGACGAGGCGCATCGACTCCGTCATCTCGAGACGCGTCGGGTACGAACACTCGCCCCCTGGCTCACCGGTCGGACCGCCCTGTTCCTGACGGCCACACCATTGGTGAATCGTCGGCGCGACCTGCTCAACCTGCTGGCCCTCCTCGTTCCGGACGACGCGCTTGCACTCGACGGGATTCCCTCTCTGGCAGGCCTGGCCGTGTGCCGAAGGCCACCAACGGCCCTGCGTCGACTCGTCATCCGCACCACCATGGTCCATGCCCGACCACGACGGGAGCGGCGACACCTGTCGGTCGGCCCGGTCGAGCGGGCTCGGGGCCAGCGGATCGCGGCCACCGTAGACAAACTGCAGCTGAGCGATGAGCCGGGATTGCAGTCGCTGCTCCGGATGGTCCTCCTGGATGCGGGTGGCTCGAGTGATGCGGCCTGGCACGCCGCGCTGCGCCGATACCGCGACCTGTTGCTCCAGTCGCGCGACGCGGGCGGCGCCTCGCGAGCCGCGCTGCATCGCTGTCTCGGCGATGCCCTCGACCAGCTGGTCTTCTGGCCATTGCTCGGCGACGTCGATCGGTCGAGGCCCCTCCCGCTCGATGACATCGAGCTGGTGCGCGCTGCCCTCGACATCCCAGGCCACGATGACGGATGGCTCCGCGCGCTCGAGCAGCTGCTCCGTGATGGCCGCCCGAGTGTCTGCTTCTGTCGTCACCGAGCCACGGCCGCCCGACTGCGGCGTCATCTCGGTGCCGGCACCGCCTGGATCACCGGAGACGGCGCTGGAATCGGGAGCCATCGCGTGCCCCGTGACGCGCTGCTCGCGGCCTTCGGCCCCTCTCGCGCGGACTGGTCGCACCCGATCGCGCCGCCGACAGTGCTGGTGGCGACCGAGGTCCTGGCCGAGGGTCTCGACCTTCAGGGCGCCAGTCGGGTGGTGCACGTCGACCTGCCGTGGCATCACACCAGGCTCGAGCAGCGCACCGGTCGGGTCTGGCGGCTTGGCCAACTTGCCGAAGTGGTCGAGATCGTGCATCGCCGTCCGGCACCAGCGATTGAACACCGGCTGGGATTGTCTCGCCGGGTTCGCCGAAAGCGATCGATGGCGACCGCCTGGCTCGACGCCCTGACCACCGCTCCCAACGTGTCGACGCCGATCGAACCGGGAGTCTGGGTCGCCGTGCTTGCTGCGCCGCGGAGCCGACCGGCGCGGGTCGTGCTCGGGCTCGAGGCCGGTGCACGCTCGGGGTGCTGTTCGGTCGGCGACGATGGCCTGGTCTGGCCATGGACCAGTGAGGCCCTGCCCGTGGATTCCCCTCGCGTGGCGATACCGACGGGAGAAGATCGGACCGCGGCGATTGGCTTGGTGATGCGAGCCGTCCGTCGAGTCCATGGCCAGCCGTCGGGACGTCCGGCCGGATGTCAGGCCCTGATCGCCAGGTTGCTCGCCCTGGCCCGGCCTGTGGCCCGGCGGCGCGATCGCGTCGCGCTCGGCCGCCTCGATGGTTGGCTCTCCGTGGCTGCGCTACCGGGAGCCCACGGGCTGGAACTGGTGTTGCGACGGCTCGCCACCGTCGAGGACGCCATCCTGCTGTCCGCCGCTCCCCCGGCCGTTGCCGGCCGCCCGGTCCCGACGCTGCGGTGGGCGCTGGTGCTCCTCTACCGTCGAGTGCCATCCACGCTACCTTGACGCATGCCGCGCCCGAGCACCGTCCTCTTCGATCTCGATGGCACCCTCATCGATTCGATCGACCTGATCGTCGACAGCTACCACCACACTTTCCGCACCCACGGCCTGCCGGTGGTGAGCCGTGACGAGATCGTCGAGGGGATCGGCACCCCGCTCGTGGCAGTGTTCAAGCGGTACTCCGATGACCCACTGGTGATCGACGAGTGGATCACCACCTACCGGCATTTCAATCTGGCGCACCACGACGCCATGGTGCGCGCCTTTCCCGGCGCGGTCGAGATGGTTCGCGCGATCCACGGCGCCGGCCGCCGCCTGGGACTGGTGACCAGCAAGAACAACTCTGGCGCCCGGCGCGGCCTCGCACTCGTGGGGCTGGATGGCGTGATGGAGGTGATCGTCGGCTCGGATGACGTGACCCGCCACAAGCCCGACCCCGAGCCGGTGCACCGCGCCCTCCAGCAACTCGCGGCACGCGCCGGCGATGCGGTGTTCATCGGCGACTCGCATCACGACATCGTCTCCGGCCGTGCGGCTGGCGTGCGCACCATCGCGGTCTGCTGGGGCGCGGTCGATCACGGCCGCCTCCGCGAGGCGGGCGCCGACCGGCTCTGCGCCACACCGGCCGAGGTGCTCGCCGAGCTGGGGCTGTAACCACCCATCGAGCGCTTCGGGTCAGTCGGTCGTGGGGGACCCGCCCTGCAGCGCGCGGAGCCGGCGCGCCAGCGTGTCGCGTGCGGGACCGTTGGTGACCGCCACGAAGATCGTGTCGTCGCCCGCGATCGTGCCGACGATCTCCGGCCACGCCAGCAAGTCGAGCGCGTTGCCGGCCCGCTGCGCCTCGCCGGGCGGAGTGTGAAGCACGATCAGCGCGTCGCCCGCGGTGTCGACCGTGAGGACCGACTCCGCGAGCCGGCGCTCATTGGGATCGGCGATCTCCACCAGGTTGGCCGAGGCCGGGCGCGTGTAGATCCCCTCCACCTTGACCAGGCCGAGGTGGGAGATGTCGCGACTCACCGACGACTGGGTCACCTCCCACCCCTCCTGGGCGAGCGCATCGGCGAGTTCATCCTGGGTCCGGATCGGCCGGGTGGCCACCATCTCGAGAATCTTGAGCTGGCGCTTCTTGCGGTCGAGGCTCATGCCGACCTCCCGCCGGCGAGCCGCAACATCGCCCGCTCGAAGCGGAGTCGGCACGACCCGTTCCACCGAGCCGCAGCAGTGCGCCGCCGTCGCAACTCGGCCAGCGGCAGGTTGCCGAGCCCGCCGGTGCCCCGCCGCGCATCGAGGAGCTCACGCGTGGACGGCTCGGGCATCGCTCGCCCGCCTTCACGGCCGCTGCCACCTCGCGATAGGCACGCCGGAACGGAGTCCCCGCTCGGACCCGCCGCATCACCTCGTCGGTGGCAAAGACCTCGTTGCGGAGTGCGGCGCGGGCGCGTGCAGCGTCGACGCCGAGACGCGGAATGGCCGCCGACAGCATGGCGAGCATCTCGCCGGTCGATCGGTGCCGCGGATCAGCGGCGCCTTGAGGAGCTGGAAGTCGCGGTGATAGCCACCCGGCAGTCCGCCCCGCAGCTGCAACACCGTCATCAAGTCGCCGTCGAGGGCGGCCGCCCGCGCCCGCGTCAGCTCGAAGAGGTCGGGATTGCGCTTTTGCGGCATGATGCTCGACCCGGTGGACAGCGCGTCGGGGAGGACCAGCCAGCCGAATTCGTCGCCCGACCAGAGAATCACGTCACCGGAGAGCCGGGCAAGGACATGGGCGGCATCGGCACACCAGGAGAGCACCGCCGCCTCGAGCTGGCCGCGGCCGTTCTGCACCGCGGTGACGGTGTGGTCGAGCCCGGCGAAGCCGAGCGCCCTGGCGGCCGCCTCGCGATCGAGCGGCAGCGGCACCCCGTAGCCGGCGGCACTCCCGAGCGGCGATCGATCGAGTCGTGGCCAGACGCCGGCGATCGCTTCGGCAGCGTCGAGCAGCTGCTCCGCGTAGCCGGCGGCCCACACCCCGGCCGACGAGGGCATCGCGATGCGCTGGTGGGTGTATCCCGGCCAGACGACCCGGCGATGACGCCGCGCAAAGTCGAGCAGTGCCCCGGCGAGGCGCAGCATTCCATCGTGCAGCCCGAGTGTGGCGTCCTTGAGGAAGAGCCGCAGGTCGAGCGTCACCTGGTCGTTGCGCGAACGGCCGGCATGGATCCGCTCGCCGACATCGCCCCGGTGCCGGGTGAGCCAGAACTCCACCGCGCTGTGGCCGTCCTCGTGTGCTGGCAGGATCCGGAGCGAGCCCTCCTCGACCGCGGCAAGCGCGGCCCGGAGCGCCCGGCGCATGGCGGCGTGCTCCCGACCGCTGATCACCCCGCCGCCCCGCAGCGCCTCGACATGACCCAGCGAGCCGAGCACATCCCAGCGCAGCAGCCGGCGATCGACCTCGCGATCGTCGCCCACGGTGTAGGCGAGCATCAGCTCGTCGGGAGTGCCTCCCGGGGACCAGAGTGTCTCGCTGCGCGTCATGACGAGGTACTCCTCGGCGATGCGGGCGTAGAACGCCCGGGCAGCACGTGACCTCGGGAAGGTCGACCGACTCATCGGGCGTGTGCGACCGCCGCGACGTCCCGGGACCGACCTTGATCGCGTCGAGATGCCGGAGGTAACACCAGTCGGTGCAGGTGGGTGATCCGTAGGTCGTGGCCTCGGGTGCCGCGCGCCGCGCCGCGGCAAGCAGTCGCGAC
Organism: uncultured Gemmatimonadales bacterium; assembly: GCA_963847895.1. GTDB lineage: Bacteria > Gemmatimonadota > Gemmatimonadetes > Gemmatimonadales > GWC2-71-9 > Palsa-1233. The sequence goes on along the minus strand of CAWKBO010000003.1, from coordinate 459,990 downwards.
CCCGGCGGTGTCTCGCACGGCACCAGTCGCCTGGAGGTGACCACCACGTCGCAGTCGAGCCGTTCGGCGAGCGCCACCTCGAGCTCGTCGTGGGTCCACGCGGGGTGGAACGGATGTCGAGCACCGCCTGCGCCGTCGGCGGGGTCACGTTGCGGGAGACCCCGGCCTCGAGCATCGTCGGCGTGACCGTCGTGACCCCGAGCAGCGGGTGCACCCGCTCGGCCACGATCCCGTCGAGCCGGACCAGGTCGCGGGCCAGCACCGCGACGGCGTTGGTGAAGGCGCCGTCCCCGGCGTAGCCGGCGTGGCGCTGATCGCCGTGGGCCACCAGGTCGACCATCATCAGCCCGCGCTGGGCGACGGCGAATTGCAGGTTGGTCGGCTCGCCGACCAGCGCGGCGTCGAGCCGGCCAGCCCGGCTGACGGCGCCGGGCATCGTGGCATGCCGGGTTTCCTCGCCGTAGGCGAAGAGGCCCAGGGCACGTCCCCGCAGTGGCCGCCGCCGGCCAGGTCGCCGAGGGCGGTGCAGCATCGACGCAACCGAGGCCTTGGCGTCGCCCGCGCCGCGGCCGTAGAGCCGGTCGCCCTCGATCACCGGCGTGAACGGATCGCGGGTCCAGCCCTCGCCGGGCGGCACCACGTCGAGGTGGGACGCGAGCGCCAGCGTCGGCCCGGTCGCCTCGTCACCGACGGCTCACCCGTACGCTGGTCTCGTCGCGGACCACGTCGAGCCCGAGCCGTCGGGCGCTGCGCCTCGACGAACTCGGCCGCCGCCGCCTCGTCGCCGCTGATCGACGGGATGGCGACCAGTTCGCGCAGCAGCGCGACCTCAGCTCGGCCAGGTCGACGCCAAGATAGGTCGCCTTCTCCTTTCGGCCGACGATCATGGTGCCACAGCCGGCGCCGGTGAATACCTCGAGCAGCAGCGCGTCGGGGACGCGGCCGTCGATGATGTGGGTCCGCTCGACCCCGCCGGTCGCCGCCCGGATGCAGGCCTCCACCTTGGGCCGCATCCCGCCGGCCAGCGCGCCGCTCTGGCATCAGCTCGGCCAGGTCGTCGGGATCGGCGAAGGTCACCAGCGTGCTGGGATCGCTCGCGGTCGCGCAGCACGCCGGGCGCCCCGGTGAGGAAGATCAGCTTCTGCGCCCGGAGCGCCGATGGCCAGCGATCTCGGCCACGGTGTCGGCGTTGACGTTGAAGACCTTCGCCGTCGGCATCGCCGGCCAGCGACGAGACCACCGGCACGAACCGGGCATCGAGCAGGGTAGTGAGCACCCGGGGATCGACCCGGTCGATGTCGCCGACGTGGCCGTAGTCCACCATCCGTTCGTCGCCGGCATCGTCGACCACCCGCACCGGCGGCCGGCGATGGGCGGTGATCAGGTCGGCATCCACGCCGGTCAGCCCGACCGCCTGGACCCCGTGCCGACGGAGCGCCGCGACCAGGTCGATGTTGAGCAGGCCGCGATAGACCATCTTGACCACGTCGAGCGCCGCGTCGTCGGTGACCCGCCGCCCGGCGACCATCTCCGGCTCGCGGCCGAGGCGGCGGGACAGCGCGCGTGGCCTGGGGCCCGCCGCCGTGGACCACCACCAGCCGGATCGACAGCGACGAGAGCAGCGCCAGCTGGCCGGCGACCTGGTCGAGCACGTGCCGGTCGGCCAGCACCTCGCCGCCGAGCTTGACCACGAAGACCTGGTCGCGGTAGGCGCGCACGTAGCGCAGCGCGCCCTTGAGTCCGGTGATGCCCTTGCTGGAATCGATGGTCATGTCGGGTCCCGTTCGGCGTGAGTTGGTCCAGAGGTGAGGCGATGCTCCCTACGTCCGGACTCAGGATCACTTCCAATCAGTTCAAGCAGCAACGCCCGCTGCACATGCAGCCGGTTCTCCGCCTGGTCGATCACGGCGCTGCTGGGCCCGTCGAGCACCGCGTCGTCGATCTCGACGTTGCGGCGCACCGGCAGGCAGTGCATCGCGATGCCCGCGCCGTCGGCGCGTGGTCGCGCATCCGCGCCGGCGGTCAGCCGCCAGTCGCGCTTGCCCTCGCGGAGCGCCCGCTCGTCGTCGCGGCTGGCCGAAGTGCGGCAGCGATCCCCACGACTTGGGATAGACCACGTGGGCCCCGGCAATCGCGCCGTCGACGTCGTCGGTCACCGTGCATCGAGCCGCCGCGCTGCCGTGGCCAGCGTCTCGATCGCGGCATAGTCCTCGGGATCGAGGTCGTACCCCTGGCGGGCGCGGCGATCGCGATCTCCATCCCGAGATGGGCCGCGGCGATCGCCGCGCTGGCCGGCACCGCCGTCGGAGCGCCTTGGGGTGCCAGGCCCACTCAGCACGAACCGCTTGCCGCTGGCGTTTCGCCGAGCTTCTCGCTGAGGTGAGCGCATCGGCCAGCCCCTGGCAGGGGTGCCGGCGCGACGACTCGAGATTGATGACCGGCTTCTCGCAGTAGCGCGCGAAGTTGCGGATGGCCGGTCCTCGCGCTCCACGGCCCAGTCGGTCCCCTCGGAAAGACTCCGGACCGCAAGGGCATCGGCGTAGCGGCCGAGCACCCGCGCCGCCTCGATGATGTGCTCGACCGTGGTGCCGTCCATCACGGCGCCGAGCTCGGTCTCGAGCGCCCAGCTGCCCTTCCCCGGCTCCAGCACGAGGGCGTGGCCGCCGTGCAGGAACATCGCCGTCTCCACGAGGCGCGGGTGCGCAGCGAGGGATCCATGAAGACCATCGCCAGCACCTTCCGCTCGAGGCCGCCGCCGACCTCGCCCCGCTTGACCCGCACCGCGAGCTCGAGCAGCGCTCGACTCTCGGCCGGCCAGTCTTCCATGCAGAAAGTCGCGCTTGGTCACGCCAGCACCTCGCGCAGTCCGGCGAAGCAGCAGCTCGGCCTCGTCGGGCGAAAACGAGAGCGGCGGCAGGAGCCGCAGCGTATCGGGATCGGTGGAGGTGCCGGTGAGGATCCGCGGGCGAAGAGCGCCTGCTGGACCTCGCTGCCGGGCGGTCGAGCTCGAGGCCGAGCAGGAAGCCGCGGCCGTGGACCTGGCGCACCGTGGGGCAGTCCGGCGCCTGGCAGGCGAGTTCGCCACCGACCGTGCGGGCGTTCTCGAGCAGTCCCTCGCGATCGATCACGTCGAGGTTGGCGAGCGCGGCGGCGCAGGGCACCGGCCCGCCGCCGAAGGTGCGCCGAGGTCGCCGACGCTTGATGTCGTCGACCAGCGAGTCGGCGCGCCACCACCGCGCCGATCGGCAGCCCGGCGGCGAGTCCCTTGGCCATCGTCGAGCGCGTCGGGCACCACGCCGAAGAGTTCGGCGGCGGTGAACGCGCCGCTGCGCCCGACGCCGCACTGGACCTCGTCGAACAGCAGCTTGGCGCCGCGCTCGGTCGCAGATCCGCCGGGCGGCCTGGAGGAATTCCGGCGTGCAGTCTGCGGGCGCCGGCGAAGCCCTGCACCGGCTCCACGCAGCACCGCGGCCACCGTGTCATCGACCGCCGCATCGAGCGCGGCGACGTCGTTGAACGGCACCTTGCGCGAGAGCGGCATCGCCGGCCCGGCGGGCCCCGGCCTCGTACTTCGCGCCGTCGGTGCAGGCCAGGGTCGCCACGGTGCGGCCGTGCCAGCCGCCCGGCAGCGACACGACCGCCTGCGGCCCGGTCTTGCGCGCGCCAGCATCGAGCGCGTTCTCGTTCGCCTCCGCGCCGGAGTTGCAGAAGAAGACCTTGCCGAGCGGATCGGGGGCGCGGCGCGATCAGCTCTACGCCAGCTGCTCCCGGTCGGCGTGCGGCACCGCGGTCGAGTAGAAGAGCAGCGTCGCGGCCTGCTCGGCGATCGCCCGGACCACGTCGGGATGGGAGTGGCCGGTGGCCACGGCGTGCCCGCCGTAGGCATCGAGCCACTCGTTGCCGTCCTCGTCGACCAGCCAGGAGCCGTGGCCATGGACGGCCGGAGCGGGAAGGTGGCGTACACCGGGAGCAGCGCCGGTCGGCAGTGTCGGTCAGCATGGCAATCGGTCCCGGAGCGAGGAGTCCGGCGCGTTCGTCGAGGCCGAGCGCCAGGTTCATCGCCTGGACCGCCTGGCCGCCGGCGCCCTTGATCAGGTTGTCGATCACGCACATCACCTGCACCTCGCGGCCGTCGTCGGACACGGCGGCATGCAGCAGCGCGAGGTTGGTGCCCACCGCGTGGGTCGAGCTCCGGGGGTGTCTCGGTGCACCGAACGAACGGGCGGTCCGGCAAACCGCGCCGCCGACCAGACCCGCCACGTCGCCAACCGGCTCGGTCGAGGTGGGCGTGCAGCGTGGCGTGGATCCCCCGGACGAACGGGCCCGAGTGGGTCATCAGCCGGGCGCTGGCGTTGTCGTCGCCGCGCCAGGCACGCCACTGCTCCAGCACCTCGGCCTCGTGGCGGTGCCCCAGCACCGAATAGGCAAACAGTTGTTGGCCCGCGTCGGGTGGTGGGTCGTCGGCCGCGGCGCCTGGCCGGCGCCGCTCGAGCCGGTCACCGCGAAGATCGCCGGTGCGGGCCGCGAGCGGCAGCTCGGCGATGGCGTAGCAGCGCCAGCTGGGCCGCGGTCGCGAAGCAGCCCGGCGCCGCGATCGCGGTGGCGCCGCGCAGCGCGGCGCCCACGCACGTCGGCCAGCCCGTACGGGAAGCGGTGCACCAGCGCCGGCGCCGGGTGCGGGCCGTAGTGCCGCTCGTGCAGCCGGCCATCGTGGATCCGGAAGTCGGCCGCGAGGTCGACCACCATCCCCGGCCCGGCGTCGAAGACGTCACCCATCACCCGTCGACGACTCGCCGTGCTCGAGCGCCAGGAACACCACATCGCGCCCGCGCGCCGCCTCGGCGGGATCGTCGCCCGCGAACCGGGCCTCGGTGAGCAGCGCGAGCGCCGGATGGACCGCCGCAATCGGCTTGCCGGCCTGGGCGCGGTCGTCGATCACCTCGGTGCACTTCGGGGTGCTGGAGCAGGAGCCGGAGCAGCTCGCCGCCGACGTAGCCGGCGGCACCGATCACGGCGACCTTCACGCCGGCACGCCCCGCGCCGCCTGCCAGGCGGCCAGCGATTCGGTGACTCGCGACCAGGAGTCCCGCGGCATCGCGCCGGGCATTGTGCGCCGGCAGGCCGAGGGTGGCCGTGATGTAGTCGCGGCCGACTTCGTTGTCGGTGGCCGGGCCGGTGAACACCGTGATCGGCAGGCCGAACTCCTCGCGCATCAGCTCGAGCGCGCCCCAGCAGCCGACCGGATCGGGCGCCGCCATCACGCACGCGGCGCCGAGTGCCGATCGAGCTCGGGGTCCCGCAGGATGTCCTGCACGCCGTACTCGCCGAGGATGCCGTCGCCCAGTTCGGCGACGATCACGTCGGGGCGCGCGCCGACGCGGCTCGGTGAGCGGATTGAACAGCCCTCGGGCCACCGGCACGGTCATCCCGGCGTGGGTGCTGGCGGCGCCGGCATCGTTGAAGGTCAGCGGCGGCGACCGCGCCGGCGTCCTGCATCGACGAGCGCGTCGCGCATCAGCGACACGCCGGTGAGCTTGGCGGCGCCGACCCGGAAGCCGCTGCGCGCCAGGCCCGCGCACCAGCTCGGTCGCCGCCACCGTCTTGCCGGCGTTCATGCAGGTGCCCGCCACGATACACCACCGGCACGTCAGCTGCAGCGTCTCGGCCGGCGGCGATCGCGTCGTCGCGGATGTGGGCCGGCCGGCCGATCCGGTCGCCCAGTTCGGGAAAGGCCAGCACCGCGCCGAGCACCTCGGCCTTGAACGGCGGGCCGATGTCGGGATTGACCGAGGTGCAGCGGCCCAGGATCCCGCCGAGATTCAGCACCTCGATCGTGTCGCCGACGGCGATCGTGGCAGGCACCTCGCCGGCGTAGCCGCGCAGCGCCCGACGGATGCCGAGCGTCCCGGCCAGCACGTCGCCGGCGCGCAGCGACACCATCCGGCCGGTCGGGTCCTCGACGGTGTTGTAGGTCGACTTGTCCGCCAGGATCCGCACCGCGAGCACGTAGCCCTCGGCCGCGACGATCTCGTCGCCGACGATCACTTCGGCGGCGAGCGCGCGCGTTCCGGGTCGAGGAGGCGATCCGGTCGAGCCGGACCCGCGTGGTCACGCACCATGTCAGCGTCCTTTCCGCTGTCGGCGCGGTCGGCCGCCCGCATCGCGAGCAGCGCGGGAATCGCGCCGACCCGGGCGAAGGCCCGCGCCTCGTCACCGGTCCAGAGCCGGTTCTCCTCGCCGTAGGTGGCGACGGCGGGGTCCATCATCGAGAAGGGCGCGCGTGGCACCGGTGACCAGGAACCGGCCCGGCGCGAGCCGGACCCGGGTCTCGCCGGTCACCCGCTGCTGCGAGACTGGCCACCAGCGCCTCGATGTCGCGCAGGGCGGGATCGAAGTACTGGCCCTCGTGCAGCCGGTCGCCGTAGAAGCGACCGAGCTGGTCCTTCCAGAACGCTCTGCCACTTGGTCAGCACCAGCTTCTCGAGTTCGCGGTGGGCGCCGATCAGCATCAGCGCCGCGCCGGCCTCGAACCCGATCCGCCCCTTGATGCCGAGCGCCGTCTCGCCGACGTGAATGCCGTGGCCGATGCCGTAGGCGCGCGGCACGCTCGCGTCAGCGCGTCGACGAGCTCGTGCCCGGCCAGCGGCTGCGCCGTCGAGCGCCACCGGCACGCCCGCGCTCCCAGTGCGACGACCACGTCCGCGGGGCGGGCGCATCGGCCGGCGGGTCGAGCAGCTCGGCCGGCGGCGCGGCCCAGGTGTCGTGGGTCCAGCCGCCACCCCAGGTGGTGCCCCAGAGCCCGCGATTGATCGAGTAGGCGCCGGCCTTGGCGGGCACCGGCAGCCCGCGCGCCTCGAGGTAGGCGATCGTCTGCTCGCGACTGAGCGACTCCTCGCGGATCGGGGTCACGATCTCGAGGTCGGGGGCCAGCACCCGGAGCGCGATGTCGAAGCGGACCTGGTCGTTGCCGGCGCCGGTGGAGCCGTGCGCCACCGCCCCGGCGCCCGATCTGGCGGGCCACCTCGATCACCGAGATCGCCTGCTGGGTCCGCTCGGCGGCGACGCAGAGCGGATAGACCTCGCCCCGCAGCACGTTGCCCTGGATCAGGAACCGGACGAAGCGGTCGAAGACCTGCGGCGCGGGCGTCGATCTCGTGGTGGCCCGCAGCGCCCGACCGCCATCGCCTGGCGGCGGATCGCGGCCCGCTCCTCCGGCGAGGTCGCCGCCGGTATTGACGAAGACGGTATGGACCGCGCAACCCCGCTCGGCGAGCCGGGGGACGCAGTAGGAGGTGTCGAGCCCGCCGGAGAAGGCGAGGGCAGACTGTTGTTTCTGCATAGTGCATAAATATGCACCGATCTTCGGAGGCGCAAGGGGGAGGCCCGAGGGTGGAACGGCGGAGGACGGAGGGCGGAGCGGGAACCCGGCCCGATCCACCCTCCACTCTCCCTACAACTGGACCCCGGCTTCCGACTGGTCGACAGTCACCGTGTCGCTGGTCGTCAGCTCCCTGATCGCCGCGAGCGCCACCTGCCGGAGCCGCTCGCGCTGCTCGGGACGGTCGTAGTGGCTCACTGCGGCGGCACAATACGCCTGGTCCACCTGGCAAAGCCCGGCGAGGGCACCGATCGGAGGCGAGGCGACCAACATCCCGTTGCCACTCGAGCCGTCGAAGAGGCCATCGGCGAAGTGGACGGTGCGGGCTTCGCCGTCGCGCTCGTAGGTCCAGCTCTCGAGCCCGATCCCACCGGAGTAGGTGATGGTGACCGGATCGCCCTGCCGGACGTAGATCACGCCGCGATCGTCGAGCTCCCCCTGCGAGGGGACGTAGTCTCGCAGCTGCGAACCAATCCCCACCACCGAGGCATTGCCGCCAAGATCCCCGCCGGTCGCCACCCGCATCACCGGCGCCTTGCCGTGCTTCGGGTTGATCCGGTAGCGGTGCATCGCCACGTCGAGCCGGCGGACGTGGACCACCAGGCGCTCACCGGGCGCGAGACCATCGCCCGCGTCGCGCGAGGCCCAGAAGCTTCGTACCAGGGCGGCGCGCTCTGAACCGGAGGCCTGGCGCCACGTCGCCATCTCGGCGGGGGTGGCGATCCACGCCATGTCCCGCCCGAAGAGCGACCAGTCGGCCGCCGAGGAGGCTCGGTCGGCGGCCCGGAGATACTCGGCGAGCCCCAGCTTCGGCGTTGCCCTCGGCGGAGACCGGTCCGGGCGCGGCGAAAACAACTCGGCGGTGGTGGTGTCGGCGGTGACCGACATGGCAGGGAGAATCGGGACTACAGCCGGGCCACCGAAGAGGACGGTGGCACCGAAGGCGAGCACGACGGACATGGGACACGACCCGTGAAGAGGACGGGCCGATAGCCGTGCAAGCCGGATACCGTCCAGCAACGATCGCCAAGTTGTTGTGACGCAATGGGATGCGCCTGACCCGGTCGGCCCGGGCACCAGCCGGTGTCCCATCAACAGGACACGTCGTCCAGTCCGTGGCTCAGGGCGCTCCCTGCAAGGAGAGGCCGTACTGGAAGTGAAGGGCGTAGTTGATCAGCTTGCCGCGGCCCTCGGCGATCGACACGCTGAGCGGCGTCACCGTTGCCTTGATCGCGAAGGTCCCGTAGGTGTACGGAAACAGCTTGAGGCGGTGGGCCACGGTGCCGAGCGCGGTCGCCCCGGCCAGCTCGTAGCTCGAGTCGAAGATCCCATCCGCCTTGGAGAGCGACTTGCCACGCACGGTGCTGACCGGCACCGCCAGGGCCGGTCCGGCGCCGACGCCGAGCTCCCACCCCCCCTTCACCCGCCAGTGACGCTCGACCAGCAGGTTGTTCACTCCGTTGGTGATCCGGAACCTGATCACCTCGGGCATCGGCGGATTGTCGAGGTAGAGCTTGTGGTGCATGTACTCGAAGGCCCAGGCCCGATTCCCCGACCACTTGGCTATCCGGAACGAGTAGTACCAGGTCGGGCGCCACGGCCGGGTCGACCAGTGGGCATCGACCTTGATGTCGGGTTGACCGTCCTGCGACAGGGTCAGGGTCGTTGGCAGCGAGGCCGCGTTGCCGAACCACCCCTCCATCCGCCATTGGGCGGCGAGCGGGGCGGCTGAACCGCCGAGGGCGATGATGGCGATTGCGGCGACCCGGGACCACAGGGACCCCAACGGGTTCTGGCGGGTGTCACAGGGCAAGGCGTGCTCCGAAGGCATTGGCGGCCGGGAATCTAAGCTGGCCCGACCGACTATATCCTTGGAGCGAGCTCACGAGGGAACCGGCTCCGGGCAAGGTTCCCGGCCCGGTGCCATCCCGGAAACGCTGCCGGAGACACCGGGAAGGCCCACCCGACCACGGTCTCGGTCTTGCGCCGGTTCAGCCCAAGTGTTTCTGTTCTCGAACGTATTGTGGCGGGAGCACTTACGGCGATTCGGCCCAATGGGCGCCGGCCGTCGCCCGACAGGTCCGATCGATTATCACCAGGGAGGCAGGATGCGTTCCAGATGGTTCGTAGTGGTCGCCGCGTTTGTGGCGGCAGCCCCAGTCGCCGCGCAGCACAAGGGGACAGTCGAGATTGGCGGCTTTGGCCGCTATACCGGGTACCCTGACTCGTACAAGGTTGAAGGGCCCGATGACAACCGTCTCGGCGCCGGCGGGCGGCTCGGATATTTCCTCTCCGACCACCTGGCGCTCGAGCTCGACGGCTCGTGGAATCCGACCGACCTTGAGGCGAATCAGCCCAACATCCCGTCGACCACCGGTGCCAAGTCGAGGCCGCTGATGTACAACCCGTGGAACCTCCGCGGCGTGTACAACTTCGGCAGCGGCTCGGTCCGGCCGATGCTCGGCGTCGGCGCCGACTACACCCGCCTCAGCAAGGGGATCGAGAAGAGCTCCTTCGGGGTCGGTGCGATCGCGGGCCTGCGACTCAACCCGATCAGCTGGGCGTCGCTCCGTATCGAGGGCACCGCCGACTGGCTGCCGAGTGGCTTCAACGACGAGAGCAATCTCTATCTCGGCGCGCAGGCCGGATTGTCGGTCCTGCTCGGCGGCAGCGGCTGCGACCACGCCACCGACATGATCGGCATTCGCCCCACGTCGGCCACGCTCGAGCCGGGACAGTCGCAGAGCTTCATGTCGGACGCGACGTACTGCGGCAAGCCGGATGCGGTGGTCTACCGCCTCACCGGCCCGGGGACGATCGACTCGCTCACCGGCCAGTACACGGCAACCACCACGGGCACCGCCCAGGTGACTGCCTACAGCAGGAAGGGCAAGCTGATGTCGTCGGCGACCGTGACGGTGCGCGCACCCGCGCCGCCGCCCCCGCCGCCGCCGCCGCCGGCCCCGGCCCCGCCGCCGCCACCTGCGCGGCCGGTCTACCAGTTCGACATGCAGATGGTCCACTTCCGGTTCGATCACTCGGACCTGACGAAGGGGGCGATGGACACCCTCAACGCGGTCGCCGCGACACTCAAGGCGAATCCGCAGGTGAACATCGATGTCATCGGCCACACGGACTGGATCAGCACCAACGCCTACAACATGAAGCTGTCGCAGGCGCGTGCCGAGACCACCCGCAAGTACCTCATCGCGCAGGGCGTTGCCGCTGATCGGATCACGATCAAGTGGCGTGGCGAGGAGGAGCCGATCGCGGACAACAAGACCGCGGCCGGACGGGCGATGAACCGCCGGGCGGAGATCAAGCAGAACAACTGATCTTCGCTGCAACACACAGGCCCCCGGATGCCAATCGGCGTCCGGGGGCCTTGTGTTTGGGGGGAGCGAACAGCGAAGGGCGAACAGTGGGAACACGGAGAGCCCGCCACATTCGGACCCCGGCCTCCGACGCAGTTCGCCGTTCGCTGTTCGCTGTTCGCCGTTCGCTGCCTCAGGCCGCGGCTGGCTCGTCACCGCTGCCGAGGTACTCGCGACGATACATCCGGAGCAGCTCGAAGAAGTACGACAACGCCAGCGGCCCGATCAGCAGGCCGAGGATCCCGAGGTAGCTCACCCCGGCGATCGCACCCACCAGCGTGATCATCGGATGGATCTGGGCGTAGCGGTTGGAGACCCAGGGTCGGATCACGTTGTCGACGTTGGCGATCACGATGAAACCGAACAGCAGCAGCGTGATCGCCGCACCGATCCGGTCGCTGGTGAACAGGACGATCGCTCCCGGACCCCAGATCAGCCCGCTGCCGAGCACCGGCAGGATCGAGAAGACCAGCGTCACCGCCCCCCAGAACACGGCGTTGCCGAGACCGAGCACCAGGAAGGAGAGGGTGACAAGCACCCCCTGGCTGAGTGCCGACAGGCCGGTACCGAGCACCGTCGACTTGGTGACCGCACCGAACCGCTCACGCAGGACCTCCACGTTCTCGTCGGAGAACGGGATGTAGGGACGCACCGAGTTCCATGCCCCGTCCGGATCCTGCAGGATGAAGTAGAGCCCCGTGAACGCGAAGACCACGTTGAGCACCACCCGCGCGACCCTCCCCAGCAACGACAGCGCCCCGCCGCCGAGCAGCCCCACCAGCTTCGAGCCGAGTTCGCGAATCTGCTGGCCCACCGCGTAGTGGCCGATCGTGAGGTCGTTGAGGCGATCGAGGACCGGCGAGTTGACCACCGCCGTTGCCGCATCCTGGGCCTGGCCGACCAATAGCGAGACGATCCACGACACCGGCAGCACGATGCCGACGAGGCCGACCACGATCATTATCACGCTGGCCAGCTTCCGCGACCTGACCTTCGGCAGCAGCCAGCGGTGCATCGGGGCCAGCACGATGTAGAGCACCGGGGCTCCCAGCAGCCCCGAGGCGTAGGGCGCGAGAGCCACGGCAATCAGCAGCCCGAGGACCATCACAATCCAGGCGGCGCGCTGGTGCTTGGTATCGAGGAAGGGCATGGCGGACAACGCTATCAGCGGCGGGACGGCAACGCCACCTCGGCGTCCTACGTTTCTTCCTGAAACCATACCCCGTCGATTGCCGTAGGCGGCACCATGCTCAACAACGCCTTCTCGGTCGGCCTCAGGACCCTGGCCGCCAACCCGCTTCGCAGCTTCCTCTCGACCCTCGGGGTGATCATCGGGACGGCAGCCCTGGTGGCGGTCCTGGCCGTCGGCGACGGGGTCGAACAGTTCGCCCGCGAGCAGATCGCCACCAGCACCGACCTGCAGCTCTTCTCGATCTCCTCGGTGCTAACTCGCGACGTCGACGGACTCACCCTGCCGCGGGCCGATACCGTGCTCCTGGGACCGGACGATCTGACCTCGCTGCGTACGGCAGTGGGGGGTGGGGTCCAGGTCGACCTGAGCCGGAGCGGTGCTTCGCTCATCGGAGGGCTCGCAGGTGAGCCTCGGGCGGCCCGGATCGACGCCAGGGTCGGCGACCGGTTCCTGCTGCCCGACTCGGCCCTCCGCGCCGGGCGGTGGCTCGTTCCGGCGGAGATGCGCGGCGGTGACCCGGTGGCCGTCATCACCCCGGCACTGGCGAGCCTCATCGCTCCCGAGGGTGAGGTGCTCGGCCGTCAGGTGAAATTCGGAAGCGTGCAGTTCGCGGTCGTCGGGGTGGCGCGGCTCGCCAACGATTCGACCGCCCTCCGGGCGATAATCCCGTTCGATGCCCTCGATCAAGCCACGGGCCGCGACCCGGGGCCGGCGGTGATGCTTGCCTCGATGCCCACGCTCGAGGCGATGCCCGCCGCGGTCGAGCGGGCGCGCACGTGGGCCGAGACGCGCGGCGGCGATGGCCTCGAGGTCCGCAATCGCGCCGACCGACTCGCGCAGGTCGGTCAGGGGATGTCGCTCTTCAAGCTCATGATGGGCTCGATCACCGGGATCTCGCTGCTGGTCGGCGGCATCGGGATCATGAACGTGCTCCTCGCGGGAGTGGTCGAGCGGACCCGCGAGATCGGCATCCGCCGGGCCACCGGTGCCCTGCGCCGCGACATCGTCAGCCAGTTCCTCGCCGAGTCGCTGGTGATCACGGGGGCCGGTTCGCTGGTGGGGCTGGTGCTGGGGTTCGGAATCGCGTCCGGTGTGGCTGCGGTGATGCGGCTGCAGCTCGGCGCGGGCGTGCACGCCGTGTTCACGGCCCTGCCGATCACGGTCGCCGCCGCCTCGGCAGTGATCATCGGATTGACGTTCGGACTCTATCCCGCGCTCAAGGCAGGTCGCCTGTCACCGACCGAGGCGATGCGGACGGAGTGACGATAGACGATAGACGATAGACGTTGCTGACGGTCGTATGCCGAGTCAGCCATCGCATCCTGATGCACGCGCGTGCAGTCGTCTATCGTCGATCGTCTATCGTCTATCGTCTATCGTCTATCGTCCAGCGAATCCAGCACCGGCTCGAGCACGCGCCAGACATTCTCGGCCACGCGCACCGAACCCGGGACATTCGGGTGGATGCCGTCGGCCTGGTTGAATCTGGCGATCCCGGCCACCCCGTCGAGCAGGAACGGCAGGTATTGCGCATGGTGGCGACGGGCGACCGTCGGGAAGACGGCGCGAAAGGCATTGGCGTAGCGTGCGCCGAGGTTGGGCAGCGCCTCCATCCCGGCGACGATCACCACCGGCCGTGGATCGAGGGCGTCGAGTCGATCGAGGATGGCATCGAGGTTCGCCTCGAGCGAGTCGACGCTCTGGCCGCGGAGGCCGTCGTTCGCACCGGTCTCGACGATGACCACGCTCGGTACGCCCTGCTGCAACAGCCAGTCGATCCGGTGCAGTGCCCCGGCGGAGGTCTCGCCACTCACGCCGGCGTTGACCACGGTGAACGGCAACCGGGCCGAGTCGACCTTGGCCTGCACGAGTGCCGGCCACGCCTGGTCGGGATCGAGCCCGTAACCGGCGGTGAGCGAGGTGCCAACCAGCAGCACCGTCGCGTCCGACTGGGCCGGGCTATCCTTCCCGGGCTCCCGCATTGCGGAGCGGGGTCGTTCGGAACTGCCCCCGCACGCCGAAGCGCCGACCAGCAACCAGCAGGTGAGCAGCAGCGATCGTGACCATCCCGACCTCATCAGATTCCGACTCCCCGGCTGCGATGCTCGTCGCCGACCGGATCAGCCACGAGTATCTCTCGGGTGGCCGGCGACTCACCGTGCTCAAGGATATCACCTTCAGCCTCGAGACCGGTGGCTTCCTCGCGGTCGTCGGGCCATCGGGGAGCGGCAAGACGACCCTGCTGGGGCTCCTCGCCGGACTCGACCGGCCGACGCGCGGCCGGGTGGTGCTCGACGGCGTCGACCTCGGCACGCTTGACGAGGACCGACGCGCCAGGTTGCGCCGCAGCCGGGTCGGGTTCGTCTTCCAGTCGTTCCAGCTGATCCCGACCCTGACGGCACGCGAGAATGTCCAGGTACCCCTCGAGCTCGCCGGCCGCGATCAGGCTGGGCCGGTGGCCGACGAGCTCCTGGCGCGGGTGGGCCTGGCCGAGCGGGGACACCACTATCCATCGCAACTCTCGGGGGGCGAGCAGCAGCGCGTCGCGGTCGCCCGGGCCTTCAGCACACGGCCACGGGTGCTCTTCGCCGATGAGCCGACCGGCAATCTCGACGGTGCCAACGGCCGCGTGGTGATCGACACGATGATCGCGCTCAATGCCGAGTATGGCACCACGCTGGTGCTGGTAACCCACGATCTCGAGCTGGCTGCGCGGGCGCGACGCACAATCCGGCTGGCCGATGGGGTGATGGTGGCGGACACCGGCCGGTGACCTCATTCGGGTTCGTGGTGCGGCTGGCCTGGCGCGACACCCGGGCCGCCTGGCGTCGACTTGGCCTGCTCACCGGCGCGGTCATGGCCGGTGTTGGCGCACTCGTCGCCATCAACTCCTTCACCGACAACCTCCGCGACTCGGTGGCCGAACAGGCACAGGCGCTTCTCGGCGCGGACCTGTCACTCCGCTCCCGCGAACCGCTCGACACCAACGCTGCCGCGACCGCACTGATCGATTCCCTGGTCGCGGTGGGTGGTCCGACCGCCCGAGTGGCCCGGTCGACCTCCTTCACGGCGATGGCGTACCTGCGGCGAAGTGGCACCGCGCGCCTGGTGCAGGTGCGTGCCGTGGAGCCGGGTTGGCCGTTCTACGGCGAGATCACCACCAGGCCGTCGGGGGCGTGGGGCCGGATCCAGCAGGGCGAGATCCTGGTTGATCCGTCGCTGCTCGGCGCCCTCGGCGCCGCCGTGGGGGACACCCTGGCGCTCGGTGATGCACGCTACCCGATCGGCGGGACGGTCGTGAATGTCCCCGGCGAGATCGGCCTGCAAGCCGCCTTCGGTGCCCGCGTGTTCATCGCCAGTCGCACCGTGCCGGGCACCAACCTGCTCGGCTTCGGCGCCCGGGTCGACCACGAGATCTTTCTCCGGCTTCCCGCTTCGATCGACGCGCAGGAGGTTGCCCAGCGGAATCGCGACGCGTTGCGCGAGTCGCGGGTGCGGATCCGCACCGTGGCCGACGACCGCGACAACCTGACCGATGGTCTCACCCGATTGGCCAACTACCTGGGGCTGGTGGGACTCGCGGCGTTGCTCCTCGGCGGACTCGGCACCGCCAGCGCGGTGCATGTACTGGTGCGCCAGCGGCTCGACAGCATCGCCATGCTGCGTTGCCTCGGCGCCACCTCCTGGCAGGTGATCGGCGCACTGCTGCTGCAGGCGATGGCAATGGGCCTGCTCGGCTCGCTGCTGGGAGCGGTGGTCGGCGTCGCCGTGCAACAGGGGCTGCCCGGCGTCCTGGCCGACTTCCTCCCGGTCGACGTCCGGATCGTCCCTTCGCCCCGGGCAGTTGCCCTCGGCGTGAGCCTCGGGCTCTGGACCGCCGGCGGATTCGCGCTGCTGCCCTTGCTCGCCATTCGGTCGATCTCGCCCCTGGCCACCCTCCGTCGGATCACCGACCCGCCGAGGATCCGGTGGGAGCCTGTCCGGGCCCTGGCGGTGCTGGCGCTGGTGGCGAGCGTGGTCGGGTTGGCCACGGTGCAGGTCGGATCGCTCCGGACCGGTGCCTGGTTCGCCCTCGGGGCGGGCGTGGCGCTGCTGGTGCTCTGGCTGGCGTCGCTCGCGGTGATCCGTGCCGCCCGCTGGCTCGGTACCAGGCGCTGGCCCTACCTGGTCCGCCAGGGGCTGGCGAACCTGCACCGGCCCGGCAACCAGACGGTCACCGTGGTGCTGGCACTCGGCTTCGGGGCGTTCCTGCTCACCACCCTGTTCACGGTGCAGGCCAATCTGCTGCGCGACTTCCGCGTCGACGCCGCCCCGGATCGCCCCAACCTGGTGCTCTTCGACATCCAGGACGACCAGCGATCGCTGGTCGACTCGGTGATCCGGGGTGCCGGGGCGACGCCACGCGACTTCGTGCCGATCGTCCCGATGCGGCTCGAGGCCGTGGACGGCGAGCCGGTTCGACGGCTGTTGGCCCGGGGCGGCCCGCCGGCCGAGGACAGCAGTACGACCGATCGAGATGGCGGTGGACTCTGGGCCTATCGACGCGAGTACCGCTCCACCTATCGCGCGGCGCTGGGTCCGGCGGAGCGCGTCATCGCCGGGAGCTGGTTCGATGGCGTGCCGGCAGGAAGCGGTCGCAGCGCCGAGGACCCGGTGCCGATCTCCGTCGAGCGGGACCTCGCCGGCGAGCTCCGCGTCGGGATCGGCGACCGGCTCACCTGGAATGTCCAGGGCGCCCTCGTGCATTCGATCGTCCGTTCGCTGCGCGAGGTCGACTGGGCCCGCTTCGAACCGAACTTCTTCGTGGTCTTCGCCCCGGGGGCCCTCGAATCGGCGCCACAGAGCTGGGTGACGCTCACCAGGGTCACCGATCCGGTGGCTCGGGGAGGGGTCCAGCGCCTGCTGGCCGAGCGTGCCGCCAACGTGACCTCGGTGGACCTCGGCGAGGTTCAGCGGGCGCTCGAGGCGGTGGTGAACCGGGTCGTGCTGGCGATCCGATTCATGGCGCTGTTCTCGCTCGCGACCGGCGCGGTGGTGTTGATCGGGGCCGTCATCACTTCGCGGTGGCAACGGATCCGCGAGGGGACGCTGCTTCGCACCCTCGGCGCCACCCGAAGCCAGGTGCTCCGGATCCTGGGCGTCGAGTATGCTGCGCTCGGAGTCGCCGCCGCGCTGGTTGCGACGGGTCTGGCCGCCGGAGCCGGCTGGGCCCTGGCACACTGGATGTTCGACTCGTCGTTCATGCTGCCGCTGGGCCCGATGGCACTGTTGGCGGGCGGTCTCGTGCTGCTCACCACCGGAGTCGGCATTGCCACCTCGCTGGACGTGCTTCGCCGCCCGCCGCTGGAAGTGCTCCGGGCCGAATGATCGTGGCGGCCAGATCGACCCCCGCCGTCCTCCCGATCTCAACCCGAGCGCCGCATCGAGCGTATCAGCTCGGGCTCCGGCGTCCCACATGCCGGCACGCCCGTCACCCCCAGATCTTCACTTCAGCAAGGATCTCGTGCCATGAAGCACCGGAGTCCGGTCGCGCTGCTGGCGGTCGCCCTCGTGGCGGGTTGTGCCCGCAACGCCACCCCCACCACACCGTCGCCGCGGACCGCGCGGGGCCAGGCCACTCCCGACAGCACCGCCAGCGGTCGCGACTCGGCCGGCGGGCGCAGCCGGGGCGGTCCCAAGCCGTACAAGGACGTGATCACCGCCAAGGCGACCACCGACAGCGGCGCGTTCGCGGTGCACCAGGTGGGCGACAAGTGGTACTACGAGATCCCGCCCGCGATGCTCGGCCGGGAGTTCCTGATCGTCTCGCGCATCGCGCAGACGCCGGACGGGCTCGGCTATGGCGGCACCGAGAACAGCGAGAACGTCGTGCGGTTCGTCCGTGTCGGCAACAAGGTCTACCTGCGCCAGGTCTCGTACGCCACGGTGGCCGACTCCAGCAAGCCGATCGCCCAGGCGGTCCGCAACTCGAACTTCGAGCCGATCGTCTTCGGCTTCGATGTCCAGGCCTACGGCCCCGACTCCAGCGTGGTGATCGAGGTGGGGCCGCTGTACACCGGTGAGGTCCCGATGCTGGGGCTCTCGAGCGGCACGAAGACCCGCTACCAGGTCCGTCGGCTCGACAACAACCGCACCTTCGTGAACTCGATCCACAGCTACCCGCGAAATCTCGAGACCCGGGTCACGCTGACCTACGACGCCGGCCAGCCGCCATCGGGTCAGTCGACCGGCTCGCTGTCGCTGGAGATGAACCACTCGATGCTGCTGCTCCCGGAGCATCCGATGCAGCCGCGGCTGTACGATGAGCGAGTCGGCTACTTCGGGATCTCCCAGACCGACTACGGCCGTGAGGAGCAGCGGACCGTGGACCGCCGCTACATCGCCCGCTGGCGCCTGGAGCCGAAGGACACCGCGGCGTTCCGCCGTGGCGAGCTGGTGGAGCCGGTCACCCCGATCGTCTATTACATCGACCCGGCGACCCCGGTGAAGTGGCGGAAGTACCTCATCGAGGGGGTCAACGACTGGCAGGCGGCGTTCGAGGCGGCCGGCTTCAAGAACGCGATCTACGCCCGCGAGGCACCGACACCCGAGGAGGATCCGGAGTTCTCGACCGAGGATGCCCGCTACAGCGTGATCCGCTACCTGGCCTCGGATGTCGAGAACGCCTCGGGTCCGCACGTGTCCGACCCGCGGACCGGCGAGATCCTCGAGACGCACATCCAGTGGTATCACAACGTCATGAACCTGCTGCGCAACTGGTACCTGGTCCAGACCGCCGCGGTGAACCCGCGCGCCAGGAGCGTCGAGTTCGAGGACGAGGTGATGGGCGAGCTGATCCGCTTCGTCTCGTCGCACGAGGTGGGACACACCCTGGGCCTGCCCCACAACATGAAGGCGAGCTCGAGCTATCCGGTCGACTCGCTGCGCAGCCCGACCTTCACCAGGCAGTTCAACACCGCGCCCTCGATCATGGACTACGCCCGGTTCAACTATGTGGCCCAGCCGGGCGATGGCGACGTGTCGCTGCATCCCGGGATCGGGCCGTACGACAAGTACGCCATCAACTGGGGCTACCGCCCGATTCTCGACGTCGCGACACCCGATGACGAGAAGCCGGTGCTCGACGAGTGGATCCGGGCGCACGCCGACGACCCGATGTACCGCTTCGGCGACCCTTCCGGCACCGATCCCGGTTCGCAGACCGAGGATCTCGGTGACGATGGCGTGAAGGCGAGCACCTACGGCATCGCCAACCTGAAGCGGATCCTGCCGCAATTGCAGCAGTGGTCGTACGAGCCGCGAGCCGACTACTCCCAGCTGCGCGAGATGTATGGCCAGGTCGGCGCACAGTGGAACCGCTACATGGGCCATGTCACCACGATCATCGGTGGCATCGACTGGACCCGGAAGAACACCGATCAGCCGGGCGCCGCTTACACCGCGATCTCCCGCGATCGCCAGAAGGCGGCGGTGGCATTCCTCTCCGAACAGGCGCTCCACACGCCGACCTGGATGTTCGACCCGGCGATCCTCGACCGGATCGGCATCCAGGGCGCCACCGAGCGGATCACCGGGTACATGACCGGGGTGCTCACGCGGATGACCGACCCGAGCCGGCTGGCGCGGGTCAACGAGCTGGCCACCATCGCTGGCGGCGGCTATCCGCTGCCCGAGTACCTCGGCGACATCCGCGACGCCGTGTGGACCGAGCTGGCCACCGGAGCAGCGCCCGATCTGTATCGCCGGGCACTGCAGCGCTCCTGGATCGAACGGATGCAGTGGCTGATGGAGAACGAGCTGACACCGATCCCGGCCCAGTTCCGCGACCGGTTGCCACCCAACCCGGACGTCTCGCTGTCCGACATCCGCCCCCTGGTCCGCCAGGAGCTGGTCCAGATGCGGCGACGCCTCCTTGCCGCCGCGAATCGCGGTGACCAGGTGACCCGGGCCCACTATGCCGACGCGGCGGAACGGATCCGGCAGGTCCTCGAGCCGAAGTGACGCGACGGGCGATCGCTGATCGCCCGTCCACCAGCACCACAGCAACGAGACGGCCCCCTCGCGGGGGCCGTTTCACTTCCCACTGGGGTCGCATCCATCTATCGTCCGTCGACCCTCGACCATCGACCATCGACTCCTGGAGCTCCTTCATGCTCGGCATTGACCTCTCGGGCAAACGCGCATTCGTCGCTGGCGTGGCCGACGACGGCGGCTTCGGCTTCGCCATCGCCAAGGCGCTGGCCGAGGCGGGCGCGTCGATCACCGTCGGGACCTGGCCGCCAGCGATGGGGATCTTCGAGGCGCTGCTCGAGCGCGGCAAGATCACCGAGTCGCTGGCACTGGCCGACGGGCGGACCATGGCGTTCGAGCGGATCTACCCGCTCGACGCCGCGTTCGACACCATGGCCGACGTTCCCGAGGAGATCCGCGAGAACAAGCGCTACCGCGAGCGGGGTGACTTCTCGATCGCCGGGCTGGTCGCCCGACTCGAGGCGGATTTCGGTGAGCGGCCGCTCGACATCGTGGTTCACTCGCTCGCCAACGGCCCCGAGGTCAAGAAGCCGCTGATCGAGACCTCCCGCCGGGGCTATCTCGATGCCATCTCGGTCTCGGCCTACAGCAACGTGGCGCTGGTCCGGGCGCTGGCCCCGCGGCTCCGTGACGGAGGGAACTTCCTGTCGCTCACGTACATGGCCGGCGAGCGGGTGATCCCGGGCTACGGTGGCGGGATGTCCTCGGCCAAGGCCGCGCTCGAGGCCGACACGCGCACCCTCGCCTACGAGGCCGGGCGCCGCTGGGGAGTGCGCGTCAACACGATCTCGGCCGGGCCCTACGCCTCGCGCGCCGCGAGCGCGATCGGCTTCATCGACATGATGATCCGCTACTGCCGGGCCAACGCTCCCCTGGTCCGCGACTTCGAGGCCTCCGATGTGGGCCACACCGCCGCGTTCCTCGCCTCCCCGCTGGCGGCGGCGATCACCGGCACCACCGTCTATGTCGACAACGGCTACCACGCGATGGGGATGGCGGTCAGCCAACTCGACGAGAGTTGACCGCACCGCACCCCCGGGGGAACACCGACGGATGACCGCCCGATTCGCTACCCTCTTCGCGGCCCTGAGCGCTGCCCTCGCCGTCGCGGCGGGCGCCTTCGGTGCCCACGCCCTGCGCGCCCATGTCACTGCCGACCGACTCGCCACATGGGAAACTGCATCGCGCTACCAGTTGATCCATGCCATCGCGCTCTTCCTTGCGGCCCGCTGGGTCGCCCGGGAGATCCCCGGGGCCACCCCGGCAGCGCTGCTCTTCATGATCGGGACGGTGCTCTTCTCGGGGTCGCTCTACCTCCTGGTGCTCCTCGACCAGCCCCTGCTCGGCGCGCTGACCCCGCTGGGCGGTGTCGCGTTCATCACCGGCTGGCTGGCGATGGCCTGGGCGGGATGGAAGCACGGCTAGCGCCGCTGACCTGAGCACGCATCAAGGCCCCGGAGCGTCGCCAGGACGCTCCGGGGCCTTTCGTTTCGGTGGGGCCCTGCCTCTGCGGTGGTCAGCTCTCCGGCGTGCCCTGGTCGTGGGACTTGTTGCGCTCGCGGCGACGCTTGCGAAGCCCGGCGGCGGTGAGGCCGACCAGGCCGGTGGCGAGCAAGGTCATCGAGGCCGGCTCCGGGACCACGATCGTGTCGACTGTCGACCCACCGGCCGCGGCATCGTCGCCGCCGGCCGCCTGGGCGGCGCCGAGGGGAGCCGAGCCGGCCAGAAGGAGGATCGCGATGACCGCGGATTTCGGAACAAGTCGCATTGGCACCTGGGGCTGCGGGTGATGAGGCACTCAATTGGAATGCAGGCGACATGCCATTCCGTCGGGCACCTCCCCATGTAGCCATCTCCTTGTCCATCAAGGACTTGCGGGACAGTCACGAGCCGGTCACTGGCGCGGGATCGTCCCAAGCTGTTGCCTCTGCGCCCCAGCGTGGCCGGAACGCGACGCGGGGCCCCGGCATCGAATGCCGGGGCCCCGCCTGGTCATCGACGGCCGCGATGGCCGTCCTACCGGGCTACCATTGCCCGGTCGCCCACCAGAGACCGCGATTGTAGAGGAACAATGCCAGCAGTGCCGAGATCACGATGAACGCGATCACCAGCGAGAAGCCGAACACCCAGCTCAGCACCTTCATGTCGAACTTCAGGTGCATGTAGAACATCGCGACAAACCAGAACTTCATGAACGAGAGCAACAGCAGCACCTCGACGAACCAGGGCGCCAGGGTGGTGCTCAACCCGGCCATCGAGTGGGCGAGGTGCCCGAAGCAGATCTCGTAGAGCAGCACCTCCATCGCCGTGAGCAGGAACAGGATCGCGGCGATCTGGACGTACTTGCCCGCGGAAGCGTGCGGATTGTCGGCGGCGTGTTCGGCGGCCATCGGCTCAGCTCCCCAGCGACATCAGGTAGACGACCGGGAAGATGATGATCCAGACCACGTCGACGAAGTGCCAGTAGAGCGCGGCGATCTCGAGGTTGAGCGCCTTCTCTCGCGGCAGACGGCCCTTGTACGCGTCCTTGAGCAGGGTCGCGAGCCAGAGGGTGCCCATCGTGACGTGCGCGCCGTGGAACCCGGTCAGGGTGTAGAACGTGGCGGAGAAGAGGTTGGTCGAGTACCCCAGCCCCTCGTGATAGAAGTGCGAGAACTCGTAGATCTGCATGGCGACGAAGAAGCAGCCGCAGAGCACCGTGGCGGTGAGCCAGGTGAGCAGCTTCCGGCGATTCCCCTCTTGCGCGCCGTTGAGCGCCATCACCACGAAGAAGGAGGAGAACAGCAGCACCGCGGTGCCGGCCGTGACGAGCGGCACCTCGAACACGTCGGCGGGCAGCGGCCCACTGACGCTCTGGCCCCGGTAGATCAGGAACGTGGAGATCAGCGAGGCGAAGAACAGGCATTCCGACCCGATGAAGGTCCAGATCGCCAGCTTCCGGTTGTCGATCGGCAGCGAGGTGTGATGGGCCGCCTCGTGGCCGTCGTGCCCGTCGATGGTGGTCGCGGAACTCATGCGTCAGCGGTCCTCAGTGATGCGTGGCGTGGGCGTCGACGGGCTCGTAAACCCACTTGAAGATCCCCACGAGAACGAGCAGCATGCCGGCCAGGCCGACCGGGTGGAACGGGAAGGCCCAGAACTTCGGCAGCATGAAGCCGATGAAGAACACCATGATCCCAGAGGCAACCACCAGGGGCCACCACGATGGGCCGGGCATGTGGATCCCCCGCCCGTCCCCGGCCACCGGCTCGGGAAGGATCCGGACCCCGCGCGCCCGCTTGAGGTGCCAGACCGGGTCCTTGGCGTCGACCACCGGCTCCTCGTCGAAGTTCCACTCCGGCGGTGGCGAGGGGATGGTCCACTCCAGCGTGGCGCCGCCCCAGGGATCGGCCGGGGCATCGGCGGGGCCTCGCCATGTCCGGATGATGTTCACCATGAAGACCAGGAAGGAGAGGGCCAGCGTGAAGGCCCCGACCGTGGACAGCAGGTTGTAGATGTCGAAGCCCAGCCCGGCCGGGTAGGTGTAGATCCGGCGGGGCATGCCGAGCAGCCCGGCGAAGTGCATCGGGAAGAACGTCAGGTTGAACCCGATGAGCATCAGCCAGAAGTGCAGCTTGCCGAGCCCCTCGCCAAGCATCCGGCCGAACATCTTGGGCCACCAGTAGTAGGCGCCCGCCGTCAGCGCGAACACCGACCCGCCGAAGAGCACATAATGGAAGTGGGCCACGACGAAGTAGCTGTCGGTCTGCTGGAGGTCGGCCGGGGCGATCGAGTGCATCACCCCGGAGAGTCCACCGATCACGAACATCGCGATGAAACCGAGCGCGAAGTAGAGCGGCGTCTTCATCTGGAGCGAGCCGCCCCACACCGTCCCGAGCCAGTTGAAGATCTTCACGCCGGTCGGGATCGCGATCAGCATCGTGGCGAGCGAGAAGAACGAGTCGGCGAGCGGCCCCATCCCGGTCGCGAACATGTGGTGCGACCACACCCCGAAGCCGAGGAAGGCGATGAACGCCAATGAGAAGACCATCGCGCTGTAGCCGAACAGCGGCTTGCGCGAGAAGACCGGCAGGATCTCGGAGATGATGCCGAAGGCCGGCAGGATGAGGATGTACACCTCGGGATGGCCGAAGACCCAGAACAGGTGCTGCCAGAGCATCGGGTCGCCCCCGGCGGCCACCTCGAAGAAGCCCGCCCCGAACAACCGGTCGGCCATCAGGAAGATCAGCGCCACCGTGATCACCGGGAACGCCAGCAGCACCAGGATCTGGGTGATCAGGGTGGCCCAGGCGAACATCGGCATGCGCATCAGGGTCATCCCCCGGGCGCGCATGTTGAGGATCGTCGTGAAGAAGTTCACGCCGGCGGCCAGCGAGGCGATGCCGAGGATCTGGAGGCCGATGACCCAGAAGGTCATGTTCGGCCCCGGCGAGTATTGCGGCCCCGACAGCGGCGAGTAGCCGAACCAGCCGCCGTTGGGCGCCCCCCAGATGAACGAGGCGTTCAGGAAGAGCCCGCCCAGCAGGAAGACCCACAGCGACATCGCGTTGAGGCGCGGGAAGGCCACGTCGCGCGCGCCGATCAGCAGCGGCACGAAGAAGTTGAAGAACATCGCGCTCAGCGGCATGACGCCGAGGAAGATCATCGTCGTGCCGTGCATGGTGAAGAGCTGGTTGTACAGCTCCGGCGAGACGAGCGTCCCGTTGGGGCCGGCCAGCTGGGCGCGGATCAGGAGCGCCTCCATGCCACCAATCAGGAAGAAGACGAACGCCGAGGCGCCGTACATGATGCCGATCTTCTTGTGATCGACTGTCGTGAGCCATTCGACCAGCACGCTGCGGCGAGCCGGAGCGGCGTCGGTGTCGAGGACCGTCGTGGTCATCTGTTTCGTTCCCCCGGCCTACTGCCTGGTGCGGAGGTAGGCCACCAACGCCTGGGCCTCTGCCTCGGTGATCGGCGGCACCTGCATCTTGACGCCTTCCTTGACCCCCTGCGGGTCGCGGATCCAGTGCGCCAGGTTCGCGTCCGTGTTCTCGAGCCAGCCAGCGGCGATCATCTTGCGCTTCGCGATGCCGCCAAGGTTGGGCCCGATCTTGGTGGTCACCGCCGCGGCCGAGCCGGGCTCGTGGCAACCGACGCACCCCTTGGTGAGGAAGAGCTGCCGCCCCTGGGCGACCAGCGGGTCCTCCGATGAGGCCGCGGCGACCGCCGGGCCCGCGGTGGTGCTGTCGGCGGCGGCCGCCACCGGCGGCCGGATCGCCGCCGCCGCGGTGTCGGCCTGGCGACGCGACACCCAGTCAGCAAAGTCCGCCGGGTCGCTCACCATCACGTAGAAGTCCATCCGGCCATGCTGCAGGCCGCAGAACTCGGCGCAGGCCCCCGGAAACGCCCCCGTCTCGCTCGGCGTGAACCAGATCCGCGTCTCGCGGTTCGGGAAGACGTCGCGCTTGCCGGCGAACTGCGGGATCCAGAACGAGTGCAGCACATCCGCGGTCTTCATCCGCAGGTCGACGGTGCGGCCCTTGGCCACGTGCAGCTCGTTGGCCGTCACGATCCCGAGGTCGGGATAGCGGAACTCCCACCACCACTGGTGCCCCACCACCTCCACCTTGAGCGGTTCGCCCGCCTCGATCGAGGCGGCCGGGATCTCGGCCGTGGCGAAGATCGTCTTCACCGTCGGCACCGCCACGAACGCCAGCACCGCCGCCGGGATCACCGTCCAGACGATCTCGACCACCGTGTTGCCGTGCGTCTGCTTCGGATCGGGATCGTCGGGCTGGCCACGGAAGCGCCAGATCGCGTAGAGCAGCGCACCCTCGACCCCGATGAAGATCACCGTGGCCCAGCCAACCGTGGTCTGGAACAGGGTGTCCACCATCTGCGCGAAGTCACCGCGCGGATGCAGCGTCGACTGCGGATACTGCTCGCCGGCGCAGCCCACCACGAGGAGGGCCAGCAACACCACGAGGAATCCGTGCGGCAGCCACCGCCGCCACGGCACGCGGGAATCTCGCATCAATCGTCCCGTCTGCGGGTCCAGGAGCTTTGTGAAGCCCTTCACATGGCTTCGGGCGGGTGCAGAATAGCCAACGGAAGGAAACGGGTCAAGAAGATTCGGGCTTCCCTCACCAGGCTTCGAGCGGCAGGTCGAACGGCACCGGATCCGGCACCGTGAACGAGAAATGCCACCATTCGTTCACGTAGTTGACGAACCCCTCCGCCGCCATCGCCGCCACCAGTCGCTGACGGTTGACGGCCACCACTCCGCTGGCGTTGGCCGTGTGAGCCGCCTCGCTGAAGGTGTCGAACGGAGTCCCCATCGCCAGCTCCGCCCCGGTGTCGAGGCGCACCAGCGTCAGGTCGATCGCCACCCCCTGATTGTGGCGGCTCCGGCGAGCGATGTAGCCATCGTCGAGGAGGTCGATTCGGCCGGTGCGCTCGCACCACGCCACCATCCCCAGCGTGGCCCGCACCGGCCGGTAACCATCGAACACCTTGAGCCCCAACCCCTCCCGGGCGAGGCCAGCAGCAACCCGGCCGAGGGCTTCCGAGGCCTCACGGCGCATCAGCGCGACGGGGCGACCGTAGCCGGGCAGCGGGGCGCCCGTGAAGTTGTCGGCAGTGGCATAGCGGATCTCTCGACGCACCGAGGCCGGGAGTTCGGCCAGCTCGTGGCGGGCCACCGAGTCGGGAGCGACCTGCTGGACGTCGGCGTTGGCCTGGGTCGCGGCCGGGGCCACACCGGCACAACCGACCGTCAGGGCGGCCAGGATGAGCAGCAGCTGTGGGCGCATCCTGCAATAGTACCACTCGGGCCACCGGCGTGGGGAGAGCCTGCCCCGGAGGGCCAGCCCCCTCGCCGAGCCGCCCACCCGACGCTATCTTTCCCGGAAATGATGCGGTCCACCCGGCACCATGCCGGGTGGACCGTCCGATTCTATTCGGCCCAGGCCGGAGTGCCGTGACAATGATCCAGGAAATGCGCGAGAAGCTGGGGCGCGAGATCGGGGAGCTCACCCACGAACTGGCAGTGACCCTGCCCCAGGCGATCGCCACCGCCGTGGAGATGGGCGATCTGCGGGAGAACTCCGAGTACAAGTCGGCCCTGGAGCGGCAGCAATTCGTCCAGGCCAGGCTCGGACAGCTGCACCAGCGGCTCAATCAGCTCACCCAGCTGGCCAACACCGAGGCCCCGACCGACCGGGTCGGCCTCGGGTCGCGGGTGACGGTGGTCGACATCCAGAGCGGCGACCAGGAGGAGTACACCCTCGTCCTCGCCGAGATGATGGACATCGACGCCGGCCACATCTCGCTGGCATCTCCGCTCGGTCGGGCGCTCAAGGATCGTCAGGTCGGCGAGGAGGTCGCCCTCCAGCTCCCGACGATGCGCCGCAAGCTCCGGATCACCGATCTGGTGACGATCCACCAGACGATCGCCAAGGAATAGCAGTTCGTGGACCCGATCCCGAAGGAGCTCCAGGTCGTCGGCGACCGGGTGCTGATCACCCCGGAAGAGGGCGAGGAACAACGCACCCGCGTCGGCCTCTACCTCCCGGCCACGGCGATCGACGCCCAGCAGGTGCAGACCGGGCTGATCGTGGCGACCGGCCCCGGTGACCCGCTGCCCGATCCCTCGGCGTTCGACGACGAACCGTGGCGGGCCGGGGAACGCACGCCGCGGCACCGGCCGATGCAGGCCCGGGTCGGTGATCACGCGATCTTCTTCCGGAAGGCCGCCGTCGAGATCTCATTCGAGGACCAGCGCTACCTGGTCGTGCCGCAGGCGGCGATCCTGGTGCTGGTTCGGGACAGGCGGTGAAGCAGTGAGTCCTGAGTCCTGAGAAGTGAGGTGCGCGGAAGACCGCCCCCTTCTCAGGACTCAGGACTCACTGCTTCACCGCATCCACCAGCGTCACATCGAAGACCAGCACGGCATCCGGGGGGATCGCTCCGTCCCCCTCGGGCCCGTAGCCGAGGTGCGGCGGTACCACCAGCTGCCGGCGGCCCCCTACCCGCATCCCGAGGATCCCGTCCTCCCATCCGGCGATCACCTGGTCATTTCCGAGCACGAAGGAGAACGGCTTGCGCTCGGTGGCCGAGAAGATCTTCCCGCTGGCGAGCATCCCCACGAAATGCACCTGCACCACCATGCCGGAATCGACCACCGGGCCGTTGCCGACCTGGACATCGTGAATCCACACGCCACGTCCGACCAGGCGGAGCGAATCCACGGGGACGCCGAGTTGTGGGGCGAGGTGCCAACTCTCGACTGGGGAGAGCGTCTTGAGTCGAAGCTGCTGGGCCGGGAGAGGCATCGCGCCCGCCAATCCCAGAAACAGCAGTGCGGCGACCCGGAAGGACTGCCTGCTCACCCGCCAACGGTGGGGGCCGACAGCGCCTCCTGATAGGCCCGAAGCTCTTCCTCGCTGTAGCACGCGAAGATGACCTCCTCCAGATACGCCTCGGCTTCCAGCGCCTCGCGGGTCGCACTGACGGCGATCGCGGCTGCCTCCTCGATCGGGTATCCCGAGGTCCCCGCCGAGATGGCCGGCAGGGCGACGCTCTCGCAGCGATGATTGTGGGCCAGCTTCAGGGCGTTGCGGTAGGCCGAGGAGAGGAGCTCCGCCTCCCCGTGGTCACCACCCCGCCAGAGGGGGCCGACCGCATGAATCACGTAGCGACTCGGCAGGGAGAAGGCCGAGGTGATCACCGCCTGGCCGGTCGGGCAGTGGCCGACCCG
This sequence comes from uncultured Gemmatimonadales bacterium, assembly GCA_963847895.1. GTDB lineage: Bacteria > Gemmatimonadota > Gemmatimonadetes > Gemmatimonadales > GWC2-71-9 > Palsa-1233. The sequence continues at coordinate 431,275 of CAWKBO010000003.1, read as the reverse complement.
GGCGCAGGCCTCGGCCAGCTCGGGACCGGCGGCGGCGTGGATCGCGGCACTGACTCCTGGGCTGGGACGCAGGTCCTCTGGCGCCGCGGTCACGATCGCATCGACCGGCAGGGTGGTGATGTCGACCAGTCTCGCTTCGAGTGACATCCGCGCTGCCTCCTTCCGGTCGCACCGTTCGAAAGTGAAATGCACAGACACCGACGCATGGAATGTCGCCGTTCGAAACGTCTGATTGCCCCACCCGAGGGGCTGTGGGTGGCTCCTAAGGGTACCCCGGCGGGGTCCCCGACGCGAGGGGCGATTCAGGAGTCGCCGAGGTGGCGCAGGACCGCGGCGCGATGGGCATCTTCGAGCCCGTCGGCGGTATCGCGCGTGAGCCCCAGGTCGCGGAGCCGGCCATCGCTGAGGCCATAGATCCAGCCGTGGACCGTGAGATCCTGGCCCCTCGACCAGGCATCCTGCACGATGCTGGTCCGGCAGACATGGCTGACCTGGGCCAGGACATTGAGCTCGGCCAGCCGGTCGAGCCGTTCGTTGTCCGACCCGATCCGCGCCAGGACCGCCCGATGCGGTGCCGCGACATCCTCGATGTGGCGGAGCCAGTTGTCGATCAACCCGAGCGGCGCGCCCTCCCAGGCGGCGCGGACGCCGCCGCACCCGTAGTGTCCCACGACCATCACGTGGCGGACCCGCAGGACCTCCACCGCGAACTGGATCACCGAGAGGCAATTGAGGTCGGTGTGCACCACCACGTTGGCCACGTTGCGATGTACGAACAATTCGCCCGGCAGCAGGTCGACGATCTCGTTGGCGGGCACCCGGGAATCGGAGCAGCCGATCCAGAGGTAGGCCGGTGCCTGCTGTCCCGACAGCTTCCGGAAGAAGTCGGGCTCGCGCGCCGTGACCGCCGCGGCCCAGTTCCGATTCTTGTCGAGGAGATGCTGGAGGTCGCTCACCGGTCCGCCCCGCCGCGAATCTTCTCGAGCAGCCCGACCGTCGCCCGGATCCCATCAGGTTCACTCAATCCGTCGCCCTCGTATTCGACACCGACCCAGTTGTGGTATCCGGCATCGAGGACAATCTGCATCATCCGGTGGAAATCGACCCGGATCTCCTCGCCGCGCTCGTCAAAATCGTAGCTCTTGGCGCTCACGGCCCGGGCCAGCGGCATCATTTCACGGACGCCGCGGTACGCGTCGTAGCGTTCGCCACCGCCCAGGTCGAAGTTGCCGAAATCTGGCAGCGTGCCGAGGAGGGGATGGTCGGCGCGGCGAATGGTGTCGACCAGCCAGGCGCCCTGGCTGGAGAGGCCGCCGTGGTTCTCGACGATCACGTGCAGGTGATAGGGCTCGGCCCCGGTCGCGAGCGCATGGAGACCGTCGGCGACCAGCCGGGACTGCTCCTCCGGGGTTCCGCTGCTATAGCCGTTGACGCGGATCGCGTGGCAACCGAGCCGGGCCGCCGCACGGAGCCACTTCACGTGGTTGGTGACCGCCTGGGTGCGAGCCACCGGGTCAGGATCGCCGAGCGCCCCCTCGAGGTCGCACATGATCAGCACGCTGGTCACCCCTTCGCCACCGGCACGGCGCGCCAGTTCGCCGAGATAGCGCTCGTCATCGGCGTGGCCGTACATGAAGGTGTTGACGTACTCGACTCCCTCGAGGCCGTAGTCGCGGCGGGCGATCACCGGAAAATCGAGCGGGTGGAGCGGTCCCTGCAGGGCGCGATCGGGATCGGTGCGCAACAGGGTGACCCGATCGGTGCCCGCGGGCGGCGTGCCGAAGAAGGCACGATGGAGCGACCACTGGGCCAGCGAGATCCGGAAGCCGGCAGGGGCGGCCCGGAGCGGGAGCGCCCGGGTGACTCCCAGCGCGGCGGCAGCCGCGCCGGCACGGATCAGGTCGCGTCGATGCATCGGCTCTCGCCCGGTGTGGGGATCACCCCGCCAGCGCCTTGAGCAGCAGGGCGAGCTGGCCGGCATGATAGAGGTCGTGCTGGACCGCACCGTGCAGCATCACGTAGATCGAGATCGCCTGCCCTGGCACCGGCTCATCAAGCCGCGCCGGATCGAGCCCCTCGACCCTGGCGACCAGTGAGCCGTGCGCCGCCGCGAGGCGCTGGCGGAGGTCGGCCCAACTCGTCGTGGCCGGATCCAGCGGGCGCCAGTCGTGGGCGCCAGCATCGGCAACCGTGTCGCCCTCGGTGCGGCGCTGGACCACGTGCTTCCAGTGCGCCAGATGCGCCACCAACTCGGCGGCGGAGTGTGCACCGGCAATCGGGTGGTCAAAGGCCCGGATCTCCGGTACCTCGTTGAGGAGCTCGACGACCGAGGGCCCGTGCCATGCGCCTCCGTCGTAGGCGCGGCGCATTTGGTCGGCCAGGCGATGGCTCTCCTGCATGCCCCCTCCCCCCGAAAATGTCGTGGAATGGCTGAAGGGTAAGCGGTGAAGGAAGAATGGTGAATGGGAGATGCAGCCCCGGCCCCCGTTCTCCCGTCACCCGTCACCCGTCACCAGTCACCAGTCACCAGTCACCAGTCATCGGGCTCGCTGAGTATAATCTCGGCATGCCCATAGTTTCTCGGCGCGAGTTCCTCGCCGCCACCGGCGCCCTCGCCCTTGCCCCACGCCTTCGCGTCGGGCGGCGCCGTCCCGTGCCGTCGGTCGCGCAACTGGCCTGGCAGCGCGATGAGCTGGCGATGTTCCTCCACTTCGGCGTGAACACCTTCACCGATCGCGAGTGGGGCGACGGCCGCGAGGATCCGGCGATCTTCGACCCCGCGGCCCTCGATGCCCGACAATGGGCCCGGACCGCGAAGGCGGCCGGCTTCCGCGCCATGATCCTCACCGCCAAGCACCACGACGGCTTCTGCCTCTGGCCCACTGCCACCACGCGCCATTCGGTCGCGTCGAGCCCGTGGCGCGGCGGGTCGGGCGACGTGGTCCGCGAGTTCACCGAGGCATGCCGGGCCGAGGGACTCCGGGCCGGGCTCTATCTCTCGCCGTGGGATCGCAATGCCGCCGTCTACGGCGACTCGCCCCGCTACGACGATTTCTACACCGACCAGCTCACCGAGCTGCTCACGCGATACGGGCCTATCCACGAGGTGTGGTTCGACGGCGCCAACGGTGAGGGTCCCAACGGCAAGCACCAGGTCTACGACTGGCCCCGGTACTGGGGGCTGGTCCGACGGCTCCGGCCGGAGGCGGTGATCTTCTCCGACGCCGGGCCCGACATCCGCTGGATCGGCAACGAGCGTGGCGTGGCCGGCGAGACCAACTGGTCAACCGTCGACCCGTCGATCGTGACACGGCCGGGGATGAGCGGCGACGACGTGATGCGTTCGCTCACCGAGGGCGACCGCGACGGGACGGTGTGGCGCCCCGGCGAGACCGACACCTCGATCCGGCCGGGATGGTTCTGGCACCCGGCCGAGGACGGCAAGCAGCGCAGCGTGGAGGACCTGGTCGCGCTCTACACGACTTCGGTCGGGCGCAATTCCAAGCTGCTGCTCAATGTGCCTCCGACCCGCGACGGCCTGCTGCACGAGACCGACGTGGCGCGCCTGATGGGGATGCACGACGGGCTGGGCGCGCTCCGCGCCGTGCCGCGCCATGCCAGCGACACCTCGTGGCAACCCGACGGGAGCTCCAGCGCAATCGCCGGCATCACCGTCGAGCTGGCGCCGGTCACCACGATCGAGCTCAGCGAGCAGATCGAGTCGGGGCAGCGCGTGGCGCGCCACGTGGTCGAGGGTCGCACCGCCGCGGGCTGGCGGGAACTGGCACGCGGAACGACGGTCGGCTACAAGCGGATCCATCGTGTTGCGCCGGTCACCGTCGAGGCGATCCGGGTCCGGATCGAGGAGAGTGCCGACCTGCCGCTGCCGATCGCCGTCAGGGCCTACGGGCCGGCCTGACCGGCGGCAGACCGCTCCGCAGGCCGCCGAGGTCACGCCTTGGCCCGCACCGCCCTGCCATGCCCCTGCTCCGCCCGCCCACCGTCGCGCAGCGTCACGCCACCGTTGACGATGACGGTGCCGATCCCGATCGGATACTGGTAGGGATCCTCGAAGGTGGCGGTGTCGGCCACCGTCGTCGGGTCGAAGACCACCACGTCGGCGAAGTTGCCGGCTGCCAGCGTGCCGCGGTCGGCCAGCCGGCACCGCCACGCGGGATAGCCCGACATCTTGTGGATCGCCTGCTCGAGGGACAGCGCCCCGCGCTCGCGCACGTAGCGACCGAGCACCCGGGGGAATGACCCGATCCCGCGCGGATGCGGCGTCCCCCGGCGTGTCGGACCGTCGATCGCGAAGGCCCCGCCGTCGCTGCAGACCATCGAACGAGGATGGGCGTAGATCCGGTCGAGGTTTTCCTCGCTCATCGCGAATCCCACCATGCCGACGCCGCCGTTGCGCCGGATCAGCTCCACGGTGAACCGGTAGGGTTCCTGGCCGAGCGACTGCGAGTAGCGGCCGATCCGCTGGCCCTCCACCCCTCGATCGGCGGTTTCCCGCACGCTGGTGACCTGCACGTTGTCCCAGCCGCCGATCAGCGCCACCTTGTCGAGGACGGCGTCGCGGATGCCGGCGCTAGTGGCGGGATCATCGACCAGCTTGAGCAGCCCGGCGATGCCGTTCTCGCGCGCGTCGATCGGGAAGAGCGCCGTGAGTCCGGTCGAGTAGGCGATGTACGGATAGCGATCGAAGGTGACCGACATCCCACTCGCCTCGGCGGCGGCCATCTTCGCGAAGGCTTCGTCGAGCTTCGACCAGTTGCGCGGCCCCTGCATCTTGAGGTGCGAGATCTGGAGCGGGCATCCGGCACCCCGCGCGATCGCGATCGCCTCGTCGATCGACTCGAGGACGCGGTCGTCCTCGTTGCGCATATGGGTAGCGTAGGGCAGTCGCCTGGCCGCGAGCGGCGCGCTCACGGCGGCGAGCTCGTCCCGGGAGGCATAGCCACCGGGAGTGTATTCCAGCCCGGTCGAGGCGCCGCAGGCGCCGGCATCGAGCGCCGCCGCGACCAGGTCGCGCATCGTCGCGATCTCGGCGGCCGTGGCCGCGCGGTTGCCGCTGCCGACGACGTCGCCGCGCAGCGTTCCCAACCCGATCATCGACGCGACATTGACCCCCGGGGCGAGCTCTGCGATCGACCGGAAGTACTCCCCGATGTCGTTGCGCGAGCTGCCGTCGGCACCCGCCACGATGGTCGTGATTCCCTGGCGCACGCACGACTCGGCGCGTGGGTCCTGGCGAAGCGAGGAGTCGCCGTGGGAGTGGATGTCGATGAAGCCCGGCGAGACCGCCATCCCCGTGGCGTCGATCTCGGTGGTGCCCCGCTCGCTGATCCGCGGCGCGATTGCCGCGATCCGGTCACCGCGGATCGCCACGTCACCCAGGGTGGCCTTCGCCCCGGTGCCGTCGTGAATCCAGCCCCCGCGGATCACGATGTCGTAGTCGCGACGGCGGAGGAGGAACGGTCCTCGCTGGAGTCCGAGCAGCGAGATGGCGGTGACACCGAGAAAATCACGTCGGGTCCGGGACATGAGCGCGCCGTGGTGAGGGTGAGGGTCAATCATCGACCGTTTGCCGCAGCCGCGCCACCCCGTGCGCCAATCACGGGACCCGCTCACCAGGTACGGACCACCTCCCACTGCGCCCGTTCGAGGGTGACGCCATCGGGAAACCGCTTCTGGGTCGCCGCCCGCATCGCGGGAGCTGCCTCATCGAGATAGCGTCGCAGCGCATCACGATCCCGGGCGAAGTAACCCACCCGATAGTGCCCGCCCTCGGCCCGCTCCAGGATGGCACCGCGGAATCCCCCGGCGGCGATCACCTCTGGGATGTGCTCCGTCTCCATGTACAATTCCCATGAGGCCCGGATCTCGTCCCGGACCGTGGCGAGCACCTCGTACAGGATGGTTCCCGATTCCATTGACCCTCCGACGGTTGTCCTGGCGATGGGGATACCCGACACCCGGCCCCGGTGTGCCATGGCGCGCGCGATGGTTCCCCGCCGTGCTCCTCCTGGCCACCGCACCGCTCGCGGCGCAGCAATCGCCGGCCGCCGCGCTCGAGGCAGTCCTGGGGACTGAGTCCGGCCGCGGCGCCCCGGGCTGCGCGGCGGCGGTTGAGCGTGACGGCCATATCCTGGCCGCCCAGGGATTCGGGCTGGCGAACCGTGCCGACCAAGCGCCCGTCACATCCGCCACCACCTTCTATGCCGGATCGGTGACGAAGCAGTTTGTCGCCACCAGCATCGTGCTGCTGGCCGAGGAGGGGCGCCTTGGCCTCGACGACCCGCTGGCCCGCTACATCCCCGAGGTCCCGCCGGCGCTCCGCGGCATCACCCTCCGGCAACTGCTCCATCACGTGGCCGGGGTGCGCGACTATCTCGGGCTCGCCACCGCGAGCGGGCGTGACTGGGCGGATCACTTCAGCAATGCCGAGGCACTCGCCCTGGTGCTGGGCGAACCGGCCACCGACTTCCCGCCCGGCACTGCCTACCGCTACAGCAACAGCAACTACCTGCTTCTCGCCGAGGTGGTGGCGCGGGTGAGTGGCGCCCCCTTCCGGCGCTTCGTCGAGCAACGGATCTTCACGCCACTCGGCATGGCGGATTCCCGCATGCACGATCGTCTCGACGCGGCGATTCCGGGACTCGCCACCGGCTACCGCACCGCAGACGACAGCGGTTGGACCCCTTGGCCGCTGGGATTCGCGGCGGTCGGGTCCGGAGGACTCTACACCAGCGCGCGCGACCTGGCCCGTTGGAGCGGCCACTGGTGGCATGACAGCCTCGGGTCGGGGCGCTGGTCCACCATCGATACCCTCGACACCCGAGGAGTGCTCACCAACGGCGACACGATCAACTATGGCCTCGGCGTGATTCTCGGCAGCTACCGCGGCCTGGCGACCCGGCGGCACGACGGCGGACTGGCCGGCTACCGGGCGGCGCTGCTGCAGTTCCCGTCGACCCGGACCGGGATCGTGCTGCTGTGCAACGGCGACCGCGCCGGCGCAGGGGCACTGGCCGAGGCGATCGCCGATCGCATCCTCGCATTCCCCGATACCGTCAGGGAATCGCCGTCGCCACCCTGATGTAGTAGTTCTCGTCGACCACCACCTCCCCGGTGGCGGGGACCGTGACCTGCTGCACGGTCGTGGTCGGGTGCAGCCGCATCTGTGCGTCACCGACGGTGATGTCCACCGGCATGTCGAAACCGTCCACCACGTCGCCCCATCGGTAGTGAAGCGTGCCACCCTGCCGATCGAGGAGCAGCTGCGGGATCCTGGTGGTGGTGAGGTATTGCTCGAAGACCTTCGACAGGTCGATCCCGGCGTGCTCGGAGATGTAGTGTTCCACCTGGGCGCCGTCGACCACCTGATGGCGGAAGTCGGTCTGCAACCCGCGGAGGATCCCGCGCCACCGGCCATCGTCAGCCACGATGCGGCGGATCGTGTGCAGCATGTTGCCACCCTTGGGGTACATGTCTCCCGACCCCTGGGCATTCACGCCCCGATCCGGCGGCACGATCGGCTGGTCGTTCCGGATGCCCCGCCGGTTGCCGATGATGTAGCGGGCCCCGGCGTCCTTGCCGAAGAGACACTCGACGTACAACCCCTCGGCATAATTGGCGAACGACTCGTGCACCCACATATCGGCCAGGTCGCGGGTGGTGATGTTGTTGCCCCACCATTCGTGGGCCGACTCGTGCACGATGATGAAATCCCATTCCATGCCGAGGCCGGTGCCCGATCGATCACTGTGCTGGTAGCCATTGGCGTAACGGTTGCCGTAGGCCACGGCGGTCTGGTGTTCCATGCCGTTGTTGGGCACTTCCACCAGCTTGTAGCCGTCGGCATAGAAGGGATACGGCCCGAACCAGTGCTCGAAGCACTGCAGCATCGGCCGCACCTGGACGAACTGGCTCCGGGCCGCACCGAGGTGGTAGTCGAGCGGGAAGAAGTCGAGGGTGAGCGAGCCCGCCTCGCCCATGTAGCGCTGCGACAGGTGGCCGTAATTCGCCGCGGCGACCGCGATCGCGTAGTTGTTGATCGGGTTGCTGGCGAACCATTCCCAGGTGGTGGTGCCGTCGGGATGATGGGTGGTGGCGCGCAGTCGCCCCGGACCCACGTGCACCAGCGAGTCGGGCACCGTGATCGCCACGCGCTGCGAGTCGGGCTCATCGGCCTGGGTGTCCTTGTTGGGCCACCAGATCGACGCGCCGACTCCCTGGTCGGTGGTGACCACCCACGGCCGGCCCAACGAGTCGGCCGTGAAGCTGAAACCACCGTCCCAGGGGGGTCGCGGGGCGATCCGGGGCCGACCGTGGTACCAGGCCGTCACGCGCCGGACGGCACCGACCGGCTGACTGCCGACCGTGGCGAAGTGGGCATTGCCGTCGTGGCGCAGCGGCAGCGACCGGCCATCCTGGACCACGCTGTCAAGCACCAGCGGGGTCATCAGGTCGAGCTGCAGTTCGCGGCCCGGCGCGAGGACGCGATAGGTGATGGTGTTGCGCCCCGCGATCGAGCTGTCGGCGGGATGGACCGCCACGGCGAGGTCGTAGAACTCCACGTCCCACCAGAATCGACCGGGGGTGGTCCAGGATCCGCGCAGGGTGTCAGCCCGCTGGTAAGTCGGCGCCTGGGCCGAGAGTGGCACCGCCAGCAGCCCGAGCCAGAGCAGCCGAAGAAGACGCGGGTTCATCAAATCATCCCTTTCTTGCCGAGAAGCCGACGCAACACGCCGACCTGGCCGGCGTGATATCCCTCGTGGAAGCCCAGGAAGCCGACCTGCTCGGCCACTGTCATGGTGTCGGAGGCCCGTTCGGCCAGTCGCTGAGGAGTGAGCCGGGCGATACGCGACACCAGTGCCTGTTGCGAGGCATCGAGCGCGGTGTGCAGTGCCGCCAGCGGCGCGGGCTCGGCGAGCGTGCCGTCCTCTCCCCGCCGATACGGCGCCGGGTCCCCCAGCGAGGCCGGCCAGGCAGGCGGCAGGCCGAGCAGTTCGTGGAGCCGGTCGCGGTAGACCAGGATGTGCCCCACCAGCCAGTTGATCGAGTTGCCGCCAGCGGCGGGCCGGACAAGCGCCTCGTGCTCCGAGACGTCGGTGAGGTTGCGGTCGAGAGAGCGGTAGGCGAAGCCGAGGACGGTCAGCAACGGCGCGGTGGTCACTCCGGGTTCACGCATGGGTGGCCGCCGGTGGGACAGGCGACGAGAAACGGACGAGGCCGGGATGGGACCACACGTGGCACCTCTGGGGATGGACGGCGAGGGCGCGGGGGACCCCCGATTCTCGCGCCACCGGGTCGCGCGGGCAAGCGGCCCGGGATCTACACCCCGACGTCGAGCAGCAGCACCCGGTCGGTCTGCACCTCTTCGCCAAGGACGAACTCCTGGGCACCGATCTCCCGGAAGCCGAGCTTTTCGTAGAAGGCCCGGCCCCGGAAATTGCGCTCCCAGACCCCCAGCCAGAGAGCCCGATGTCCGAGGGAGGCCGCCACGTCCAGCACCGCGACCATCAGCTGCTGGGCGAGTCCCTTGCCGTGCCAGGGGCGATCCACGTAGAAGCGCCACAATTCGATCGGGTCGCTTTCGGCGGGCACCACCGGCGTGACCGCGCGACGAAGCTGGGCGTAGCCAGTCAGCCCGCCGTCGGGACCGACCGCGAGGAGCGTTGCCACATCCTGGGCGGCAAGCTCGGTCGCCTGGATCGTCGGCCCGAACGTCTCGGCCAGATATCGGTCGACGTTCTCGGCGCTGTTGAGGTCGCCAAAGGCGTCCCGGAAACAGTGCGCCGCGAAGGCGGCCAGTTCGGCGGCGTCGTCGGGGGTGGCCCGGCGGATCGTCATCGGAGTCATGGTGCCAAGTGTGGCGCCGGGAGCGCGATCGCGCCAGCACGGGGCATCGAGACCGGCTCAGCGCTTGCGGACCAGTTGCACCCCATCGCGGATCGTCAGCAGCACGTTCTCGACCCGCTCGTCGGCGGTGATCCGGGCATTGAGTTCCGCGAGGGTGCGGCTCTCCTCATCCGGCGGGTCGAGCACCTTCCCCGACCAGAGCATGTTGTCGAGCAGCAGGACCCCACCCGGTCGAGTGCGAGCCAGCAGTTCCTCGTAGTAGGCGGGGTAGCCGCCCTTGTCCGCGTCGATGAACGCGAGGTCAATCGGCTCGGTGAGTGAGCGAATCGTCTCGAGGGCAGGACCGAGCCGCAGGGTGATGCGGTCGCCGACGGCACTGGCGTCGAACCGCGCCTGCGCCACCCCGGCCCGGTCGGGATCGATCTCGCAGGTCAGCACGCGGCTGCCGGCGGGAAGACCCTCGGCCATCGAGAGCGCCGAATAGCCGGTGAAGGTGCCCACCTCCACCACCAACCGTGGAGCGACGAGTTGTACCAGGAGCTTCAGGAAGCGGCCCTCGAGGCGGCCGGTGAGCATCCCGGCATCGGCCATCTCCCGGTGGGTCCAGGTCGCGAGTTCGGCAAGTCCTGGCGGTTCCGGACGGGTGTTCGCCAGCGCGTACGCCTCGATGTCGGCAGCGATGATGTCGGTCATGGTCCGGCCTCCGGCCAGAGATTGCGCCATTGCCCGGCGATCCACGGTGCCGCCAGGGTCGTGGCGAGCACCAGCAGCCAGAGCCGGCCTCGCCACAGATTGTAGTCAGCCAGGAGCGTCGCCCAGCTCGTCCCGCGCGCACGACCGAAGCCGAACTCGAACGCGAGGGTCAACAGCAGCCAGCCCACTCCCACCCGCCACGCGTCACCAGCGGAGGTGGGGGCGATCCACCCGATCGCCAGCCAGGTGATTCCGAGGATTGCCGCGGAGAGGGTGAACGAGCTGATCGCGTGTGCCCACGAGGGGCCGAACCGCGCGACGAGCAGCGACTCGCGCAGCACCCCGTTGCCGACGGCCGCGAGGAGCAGCATGCACCAGCCGACCAGCGCGCGGATCCACATGATCCCTCCTACGGGAGATCGAGCGTGGGCAGCAGCTGGGGGGCCCGCCGGACGCGGCTCGCCTGCTCGAACGCGTAGGCCATCGCCAGCAGATCGGCCTCACGCCACGCCATCGAGAAGAGCGACATCCCCACGGGCAGGCCATGCACATAGCCCGCTGGCACGGTGATGCTCGGGTAACCGGCCGTCGCCGCCTGGCTGGAACTACCTCCCCCGAAGTGGTCGCCGTTGATGACATCGATCGTCCAGGCCGGCCCACCCGTCGGCGCAATCATGGCGTCGAGTCGATGCTCCGCGAATGTCGCATCGATGTCCCTCGGTCCGTGACAGCCGCTCGGCACTTCGCCAGCACCGCCTCCCGGTATTCCTGGCTCTCCAGCCCGCCCTTCCCCTCCGCCCGGATCAGCAATCTCCTGCCCGAAATACGGCATCGCCTGCCCGGCATGCGCCAGGTTGAATGCGATCACCTCCTTCGAGCGACCGCACGGGGATCCCCGCACCGCGCGCGGCGAAATAGGCATTGACGCCGGCCTTGAATTCGTAGCGACAGCACGAGTCCCTTCCTCGTGCCCGTACTCGTCCTCGTTCGGGGAACCGTCACCGGGTCCACGATCACGGCGCCCGCCGGCGCATCGAGATCCATCGCCGTCCCCATGAGCGCATCGACCGCCGTCATCGAACCCCGCGTCGGCCCGGACCACGCCGATGCGGGCGCCCTCAGCGCCCGCGCGATCAGGGCCTTCGTGTAGTCGGGCGCGACGTGCGCCGCCGCCCCGGCCGTCGCGGTGTCGGCCGGATCCACCCCGGCCATGGCACCGAGCAGCATGGCGACATCGGTGACGGTCCGGCCCATCGGCCCGGCTGTGTCCTGGCTCGCGGAGATCGGCATGATGCCCCTGCGGCTCACGAATCCCACCGTGGGCTTGAGTCCCACCACCCCGTTAGCGGACTCGCGGGGCAGACCACGGAGCCATCGGTCTCGGTGCCCATCGCACATGGCAGAATTGGCGGACACGCCGGCCCCCGATCCGGAACTGGAGCCGCAGGGATTGCGGTCGAGCGCGTAAGGATTGCGGCATCTGCCGGCCGCGCCCGCTCCAACCGCTGGACGAATGGGCGGACCGGAAGTTCGCCCACTCGCTCAGGTTCGCCTTGCCCAGCAGCACCGCCCCCGCGGCGCGCAGCCGGGCGACTATGTGCGCGTCACGCGGCGAGTGCACCCCACCAGCGCCACGACCCGGCGGTCGTCATCATCCGGTCGCCGGTGTCGAGTTGTCCTTGATCATGACCGGGATGCCGTGCAACGGGCCACGAACCCGCCCGGCTGCCCGCTCATGGTCCATCGCATCGGCGATCGCCAGGGCGTCCGGGTTGAGTTCGATCACCGCGTTCAGTCCGCCAGCGGTCCGGTCGACTTCGGCGATCCGCGCCAGGTAGAGTTCGGCGAGGCGCCGGGCGGTGTACCGTCCCGACTCCATCGCCTGGCGCAACTGCGCCACGGTCATCTCGTCAAGCTCGCCCGGCGCGGCAATCGGCTCCCGGGCTCTGCCGTCCCTCGGGCGCCGGCTCACCGGCTGGGTCGGCAACAGTGGGACAGCACTGCCCAGGGCGGCGAGTTCGAGAAAGTCGCGGCGCTTCATCGGCAAGCTCCTGGCAATAGAGGACTCAACGACGGAATCGCGAGGCGAATGCCCACGCGCTGTCGCTGGCCGAGATCAGCGTGGTGCCGGGTCCGATCAACCGGCGCATCGCCGGCCGCACCGGTGCACCGGGCCAGCCGTGTCCCACGCCGGTGAGCCGGAGGTGGCGCACTGTTCCACCCGGCGAGCACCCGGTCCAGGCGAGCGCGGTCACCGTCTGGCCTCGGTTGGCACCCTGACCGAGTTTCGTCTCTCCGGTGACCGGCATCGCGGCGCAGCCGTTGGCGCGCGCCCACGCCTCGAGTCCCGCCATCACCGCCCGGTGGGTCACCCGACTGTCGGTGCCGGGAAACGGCTGACCGAGGCCACCCTCGTACAGCGCCCGAGGATCGTCCACGCTGTGGATGTCGAGCACGGCCACTGGCGCCGACGGCCTGAACCGATCGACCATCATCGCCCCCGCCACCGGGACGATCGCAGCCACCACATCGGCATGCTCGGCACCGAGGCGGTACGCCATCATCGCCCCGTTGGAGTGGCCAGTGGCATAGATGCGGTGCCGATCGATGCTGGCATGGCCCTCGAGATCATCGAGCAATGCCACCAGGAAGCCGACGTCGTCGACGTCGTGATCACGGGCATAGCCGCAGCAGTCCGGCCCGGCATTCCAGGTATGGAGACGGTCGCGCAGTGGACCGGTGCCATCGGGATACACGGCGAGAAAGTCGTGGCGGTCGGCGACCGCGTCGAGCCCGGCCTCGTCCTTGAACTGGGCGGCCGTGCCACCACCGCCGTGGAGCGCGAGCATCACTGGTCTGGGCGCGGTGGTGCCGCCAGGTGGCACATGGACGATGTACTGACGCACGCGTCCGTCGTGCCGGACCTGGTAAACATGATCACCGGCCCCTTCGAGCATCGATGGAGTCCCGACCCGGCGCGCGGCACAGGAAGCCATCACGCCGGCCAGCACCAGCACGGGGAACGCCGCTGGCTTCACGGATCCTCGCCGAGGCCGGCGTAGTAATCGACGACACCGTCGTGCGAGCCCGCCCGCGTGTACACGTCGGCCCTTCGCTGGGCAATGACCCCGGCGATGACCTCCGCCACCTCGTCGGCGGATTGGCCCGCCGGGAGATCACGCGAATCGGGGCCGCCGTGCACCGCGTTGCGCCCGAAGTCGGTGTACACCACGCCGGGAGACACCAGCGAGACCTGGATTCCCGGATGGGACTCCAGCAGTTCGGCCCGAAATGTGGCGGTCAGCGCATCGAGGAAGTGCTTGGCACCACAGTAAGCGGAACGGAAGGTGGCAAGGGGGATGCGTCCGAGCATCGAGGAGATGTTGACGATCTGGCCACCGCCGCGCTCGGCGAAGTGGGGGAGAATCTCCTGCATGCCGTACAGCGCGGTCAGCACGTTGAGCCGCATCATCTGGTCGATGTCGTCGTCGGTCAACTCGGAGGGCCGTCGGGTGATCCCCTGCCCGACATTGTTGACCCACACGTCGATTCGGCCGAATGCGTCGAGCGCCCCCGCGATGACGCGCCGCACCTCGGCACGGTCGGTCACATCGGCGGGGACCACCAGTGACCTCCCACCTGCCTGTCGGGCCACCTCGGCCAGTGCCTCGGCCCGACGCGCGACCAGCACCAGTGTGTGTCCCTCCCCCCCCAGCCGCTGGGCGAGCGCCGCGCCAATCCCTCCCGAAGCGCCGGTGATCACCACCACTCGTCCCTCGGTCATCCGATCTGCTCCTGGGTTGCTCGGGATTCCGGATTTGTTCGGAAGCTATACTCCACGTGTCCCTCCGCGTGCCTCCCCCGTCTCCCGGGGTGACCAGGAGGCAGGACGCGACCATGCCGAAGGCTTCGCTGCATGAGTACCGGAGTCGCCGCGACTTCCGCCGAACCACGGAGCCGGAGGGCCGTGGCACCTCCCGGCATGCCGGCCACCCGCGCTGGGTGATCCAGCACCACCAGGCGAGCAGTGACCACTACGATTTCCGCCTCGAGGTCGATGGCGTGCTCAAGTCGTGGGCGGTCCCCAAGGGGCCGTCCACCGATCCTCGAGTGAGGCGCCTCGCGGTGCCGACCGAGGATCATCCGATCGACTACCTCGACTTCGAGGGGATCATCCCCGAGGGAGCGTACGGAGCGGGCACCGTGCTGGTCTGGGACACCGGAACCTACGAAAACATCACCGGTGGTGACGACGACAGCCCGGCTCCGATGGCCGACGCGCTCGCCGATGGTCATGTGGCGGTACGGCTCCACGGGGAGAAGCTCCGGGGCGGCTTCGCCCTGACCCGGACCGGCGGCGCTGGCGCCGCGAGGTGGCTGCTCGTCAAGATCGATGATGCCGACGCCGATGCACGTCGGAACCCGGTCTCCACGGAGCCGAGATCGGTGAAGACGGGACGCACGATGGCAGCGGTGCGGCGCGAGTCGACCCGGACGGATGACGTCGGATGAACGACCTGTTCGATCTCCTCGATGACAGGACCCGGAGCGGGTTGCGTCGCGGCGCCATGCCGGAGGCTCCCTCACCGATGCTGGCCACCCTGACCGACGACTACTTCGACTCGGCCGACTGGATCTACGAGCGCAAGCTTGACGGCATCCGGCTCCTGGGGCGCCGTCAGCGCGGGGCCGTGCGGCTCCTCTCCCGCAACGGCCAGCGTCGCGAACGGGGCTTCCCCGAGGTGGCCGAGGCACTCGCTGGCGACGGGCCCGAACTGATCGTCGATGGCGAGGTCGTCGCGTTCCAGGGCAAGGTGACCTCCTTCGAGCGCCTGCAGGGTCGCATGGGCCTCAATGAACCCGACGAGGCGCGTGCCACCGGCATCGCGGTCCACTACTACATCTTCGATCTGCTCTTCCTCGATGGGTATGACACCACCCGCCTTCCACTGCGTGCGCGCAAGACGCTGCTCCGGGCAGCGGTCGACTACGACGACCCGATCCGCTACTGCATCCACCGCAACGAGCACGGCCTGGACTATTTCCGGGAGGCGTGCGGCAAGGGCTGGGAAGGACTGATTGCGAAGCGGGCCGCGAGCCGGTATGTCCACCAGCGCTCCCGCGATTGGCGCAAGTTCAAGTGCGTGCACCAGCAGGAGCTGGTGATCGGTGGCTGGACCGAACCCCGGGGAAGTCGCGAGGGCTTCGGCGCCCTGCTGCTCGGCTATCACGAGGAGAAACGCTTCCGCTATGCCGGGCGGGTCGGCACCGGCTTCAGCGACGAGCAGCTCGTGGCGCTGCATCGACGGCTCGAGCGGATCGAGCGGCGCAGCGCGCCGTTCGACGATCCGAAGGAGGCCGCCCAGGGTGAATCGGTCCACTGGGCCACGCCCCGGCTGGTCGCGGAGATCGGGTTCACCGAGTGGACCCGGCACGGGCGCCTGCGTCACCCCCGGTTCCTTGGGCTCCGCGATGACAAGCCGGCCCGCACGGTCGTCCGGGAGCGACCGACATGAGCACCAACCGACACAGCTTCCGCTTCGGCCGATACACCGTGGCCATCGACCACCTCGACAAGGTCCTCTTTCCTGATGCGGGCCTCACCAAGGGTGACCTCGTGGCCCACTACCGGGACCTCGCCGACCTCATCCTGCCGCATCTGGCCGATCGTCCGCTCACGCTCCAGCGATTCCCGGACGGGATCGGTGCCGATGGCTTCTACCAGAAGAATGCCGGCGAGCACTTCCCGGACTGGATCGAGCGCGTCACCGTCGCCAAGGAGGGGGGCCACACCACCCATGTCGTGGCCGGCAATGCGGCGACCCTGGTTTACCTGGCCGGTCAGGCCACCATCACGCTGCACGGCTGGCTGGCCCGACGCGACAAGCTCCACCATCCGGACCGGCTGATCTTCGACCTCGATCCTCCTGGCAATGACTTCGCTCCCGTGCGCGAGGCGGCCCGCGACCTGCGGACCCTCCTTGAGGAACTGGGACTTGCCTCCTGGCCGATGGTGACGGGAGGGCGTGGAATGCACCTGGTGATCCCGCTCGATCGCCGGGCCGACTTCGACACGGTGCGAGACTTCGCCCGTGGTGTCACCACGCTGCTGGCGCGCCGCGACAACCGGTTCACCGTCGAGGTCCGCAAGGACCAGCGAAAGGGACGCCTCTTCCTCGACTACCTCCGCAACAGCTACGCCCAGACCGCCGTGACTCCTTATTCCGTGCGGGCGCGCCCGGGCGCCCCGGTCGCCGTCCCGATCGCGTGGGACGAACTCGGCCACCGCGACCTCAGCGGCAACCGCTGGACGGTCCGCACCATCGCACAGCGGCTGTCCCACCTGGAGCGGGACCCGTGGTCTGGCTTCACCCGGCATGCACGCGGCCTCGCAACGCCGCGCCAGCGACTCGACGCGATGCTAGCCAGCCAGGAACGTGGAGGCGGTTCAACCTGAAACTGGGCCCGGGCCAACACCGTAGTTCCAGATTCCTCTACCCGTCTGGTGGCCATGGTCTCCCTGCTCCTCCTTGCGTCGTTCGCGATTCAGGTCCCGCAGGCGCAATCCGCCGCCATCCCGCCCGACGCCTATGCCGACTCGGCCACGGCGGCGCTGGTGCGGCACGCCCGCGCCGCGAGGGAGCGCAACGAGCGACTGGTGACCGCCTATACCGCCACCGCGACCCAGCGAATCGGCGTGGGAATCCGCGCCCTTTCCCGCGACAGAATGCTGTATCGCCAGGAACTCGTGGCGCGCATCTTCTGGCGCCGCGACTCGGTCTCGCGCGTCGAGGCAGTCGGCGCGCGCGAGGGGATCCCGATCGCCCAGCGCGGTGACCAGCTGCCCGAGTCGCTGCGCGGCGACCTCAGCGACCTGGTCCTCGATCCGGCATCCGACTACCTGAAGGTCACCGGCCTCGACCAGAACGAGGACGGCTTCGTGTATCCGCTGAGCGAGGGGGGAGAGTCACTCTATCGCTTCGCCATCGGCGGCACTACCGTCATCGGCCTGCCGGGCGGCCGGCAGGTGCATCTGGTTGCCCTCGAGGTCCGGCCGCGTCGAGCCGACTGGAAGCTGATGTCCGGCACGCTCTGGTTCGACGCCGACACCTACGGCCTGGTCCGGGCGGCCTTCCGGCCGGCCCGGCCGTTCGAGTTGCGCCGCGACCTCGACGCCGATGATCAGAAGGACATCCCCGACTGGGTGAACGCCCGGGGAGAGGTACGCTACATCACCCTCGAATACGCCCTCTACGAGAACCGTTGGTGGATGCCTCGCTACGTGGCGATCGACGCGGTCGGGACGATGGGCTCGTGGCTCAACATGCCGGTCCGGGTCGAGCGCACCTATTCCGACTACAGCGTGGAGGGTGGCACCCCCCCGGATCCGAGCAGCACCTTCCGTCCCGCCGGGCGTCCCCGCAATCTCGCGCGCGACGGCAGCGTGATCGACTCGACCACCCGTCGCCAGCGGGCCGACAGCGTGCGATCGCTGGTCAACGCCTGTCGCGATTCGGTCCGGGCCGCCGCCGGTGCAGATACCAGCGGCGCGCCGATTCGCGGGGCACTGCGCGCCTGTCGCCGCGAGTTCGACGACCCCGCCCTCACCGTGGTGATCCCCGAAGACACCCTGGCGCTGCTGGCGTCCGCCGAGCTCGGTCCCCCGATCCTGCAGATGGGCGACCTGATCTCCGAGGACGAGCTGCTCTCGCTCCGCGACGCGATCGGCGGCCTTCCCGATCGCCCCTGGGAGTCGCATGTGCAGCTGCCGCGGGGCGCCTCGGCACTGCTCCGCAATGCACGCTACAACCGGATCGAGTCACTTTCACTCGGCCTGACCGGCCGCGTCGACCTCGGAAAGTTCTCGCTCGACGGCGGCGGCCGGATCGGACTGGCCGATGGCGAACCCAACGGCGAGCTCTCGCTCGTGCGTCAACGGGTCGATCGCCGCCTGGCGATCACCGGGTACCGCCGTCTCGCCGCGGCGAATCCCGACACCAGGCCCCTGGGCGCCGTGAACTCGGTGATGGCGCTGGTCGCCGGACGCGATGACGGTGAGTACTTCCGCACCCACGGGGTCGAACTGACGCTCGGCAACCCGGCACCGGGCGGCTGGAGCGTGCGGGCGTTCCATGAGTGGCAGCGCCCGGCCAGCGTGGAAACCAGTGCCTCGCTGCCGCACCTGTTCAGCAGCAGCCAGCTCTTCCGCCCGAACATCATCGCCGATCGCGCCACGGAAACCGGGCTGGCGGTCACCGTCGGTGCCTCGGCACCGCTGTCGCGAACCACCACCCTGGGCTGGGAGGCGACCGTCGACGGGGCGACCGGGGACTACGACTTCGGGCGTAGTTCGCTCACGCTCCGCGCCATCATCACCCCGGATGGGCCGCTGGGAGCTGCGGTCACGGTCGCGGCCGGCACCAGCACCGGCGAGGTGCCGGTGCAGTCACGATTCTTCCTTGGCGGCACCGCCACGCTGCGCGGCTATCCGGGCGGAGTCGCGGCGGGGACAGCCTTCTGGCGAGCCAGGGGCGAGATCGGGAACGCCTTTCCAGCCGCGCGTCTGGTCGGCTTCACCGATCTCGGCTGGGCCGGCGACCGCCACGACTTCGGCACCGGCACGACCCTCCTCGACGTCGGTGTCGGAGCGTCGTTCCTCGACGGGCTGGTCCGGATCGATCTCGCCAGGGCCGTGCGAGGCCTGACGGGGACACGACTGGTGATCTATTTCGATGGGCTGCTCTGACGATAGACGATAGACGATAGACGCTCTTGGGGACGAGCCCCGAGACGCGAACCACGGGAACGGTGCTCGCCGCCAGAACGGTTTATCGTCTATCGTCTATCGTCTATCGTCTATCGTCCCACGTCCCTCGTCCGCGGCCGCCGCAATTCCCGCCTGCTCGTCAACGCCCAGCAGCAGCACCCCACCCACCACGAAGAAGATCGCCACGGTGGCGACGCCCGCACGCAGCGACCCGAAGGCCTTCGCCGCTTCACCATACAGCAGCGGCGCCATGAACGAGGTGGCCTTCCCCGAGAAGGCGAAGAAGCCGAAGAACTCCGCCTGACGGCGCTCGGGGACGAACCGCCCCATCAACGACCGCGATGCCGACTGGTTGGGTCCCACGAAGATGCCGATCAGGATGCCGGCGACCCAGAGCCAGGTGGCGTTGGGGGCCCAGACGGCGAGCGCGGTGGCGCCGGTGAGGGCGATCAGCGAGGCGAGGATGGTCCACTTGCCGCCGAGGCGGTCGTCGACCACGCCGAAGAGGAAGGCGCCGAGTCCGGCCGCCACGTTGAGAACCACGCCGAAGACCAGTACCTGGCTGAACGAGAGCCCGAACTCGTTGGCGGCGTAGATCCCGCCGAAGGCGAAGATGGTCACCAGGCCGTCGTTGTAGATCAGGCGGGCGACCAGGAACTTGAACGTCTCGCGGTAGCGGCGCAGCTGCCGGAAGGTCTCGGCCAGCTCGCGGAACGCCGCCAGCGGCTCGAAGCGCACCGCGGCCTTGCGCCGCTCCGGCACCGCGAGGAACAGCGGCAGGGCGAAGACCAGGAACCAGAGCGACACGAGGATGTTGGTGGCCCGCACGTTCCAGCCGTTCGCGGTGGAGATCCCGAACCACGGCTCGGCCGGCTGGACGAAGCCGACCAGCGCGACCGCCATGCACACAAGCCCACCGGCGTAGCCCAGCCCCCAGCCGTACCCGGAGATCCTGCCGATCCGTGCCGGCGAGGCGATCTCCGACAGGAACGAATTGTAGAAGACGTTGCCGATCTCGTAGGCAATGTTGGCGACCACGAAGATGCCCAGGGCCAGTGTCACCGCGTGAGGCGTGCCGGGCACCACGAAGGCGAGCAGCGTCGTGCCCACGACGCAGATCAGCGTGGTGACCATCAGGAATCGCTTCCGTGCCCCGGCCCGATCCGCCGCGGCGCCGAGCACCGGCGAGAGGATGGCGATCGCCAGCGCCGAGAGCGACACGGCGCGACCCCACCAACTGGCGGTCAGCTCGGGATCGGTGCCGAACGACTTGGTGAAGTACGTGGCGTAGATGAAGGTGACCACCAGCGTGGTGAACGCCGAGTTGGCCCAGTCGTAGAGTGCCCATGACCAGATCACCCGGGGGACGTCGCGACCACCCGATACCGGCTCCACGGACGCTGCGGTCATGCCGCACCTCGCTGGACGAAGTCGTGATACAGGGTGTCGAGTCGGGCTGCCAGGTCGCGCTGGGTGGCGCGGAGGGAGTCCACCAAGCTACGGCGCGAGCGGAGCAGCAGCCAGCGCCGCGCGTCGCGCCATGAGCCGCGCCAGCGTTCCCGCACCAGCAGGCCGGCCATCCCCATGGCCGGCAGCGCCACGACGGTGCCCAGCCCTGACCACGGTGACCGCAGCCGCCAGGCGACGACGCCGAGGGCCACCACCCAGAGGGAATAGAGCACGATCCCGATCATCAGTTTCCAGGTCGAACGGGTGTCGCTCTCGAGCGGGAACCGACCCACCACCACCCCGGTGAGGCGATACGGCACCAGGAAGAGCAGCCACCCCACCACACCGAGGAGTGCCCAGAACGGGAGCACCAGTGGCAGTCGAGCCACCGCCCAGCCGATCGCCCGACGCGACCCGGTGTCCGCACCGAGGTCGGCCGGGCGGAGTCCGAGCCGGGTCAGGCGTCGACGGTGGGCCTGAACCTCACGCACCAGCTCGAGATCGGCATCGTTCCGCCCCACCCGGATCATGGCGAGCAGCCGGGTCACGTCTGCCGTTCGCCCGAGCCGTTCCGTCGCCGAGAAGCGCACTCCCGTCTCGGCCTCCCAGATCCGGATGGCGGCATCTACGAGCGGCTCGTCGTGCCATGCCGCAAGGTTGATCGTCTGGCGCCGGAGCGCCGCATCGATCCGGCCTGTCAGCTCGCGCACCGCATCGGCATCGTCCTCGCCGCGGCCAGCCAGGTCGTCCCAGGACACCTGTTCGCCCACCAGCACCAGGGCGTCGGAACGGAAGACGTCCTTCTCGCGGAAGATCAGGCCGATCGGCACCAGCGGAAACGCGCCGCCCGTCGCCTGGACAGCGCCGAGCGCGATCCTCGCCGCCCCGGTCTTGAGTGGCGCGAGCGACGGGTCGCTGTGGGATATCCCCTCGGGGAAGAGGCCCACCGCCGCACCCGCCCCGATCGCGGCGTGGACGGCGCGGAACATCTCCGCGTTGCGGCCGACCTGCGCCGGGTCGTCGGAACGACGATAGGTGGGAATCGATCCTGACGCCCGGACCAGCCAGCCCACCTTGGCATCGGTGAACAGCGGCGCCTTGGCGAGAAACCGCACCGGCCGCCGGGCCGCCGCCACGACCAGCATCGGATCGAGCAGCGAATTGGGATGGTTCGCGACCAGCAGCAGCGGCCCGGTCCGGGGCACCGTGCCACCACGATACCGGATTCGGTAGTAGACCCACGCCGCGGAACGGGCAATCACGGGGAACAGCAGCAGCAGCCACATGGACGGCACTCCCGATCGAGGACGGCTGCAGGACGACAGAGATCGGAGATCGGAGGACCGACGCATGCCGACACCCGACGGATTCGCCGGGCTCCCGGATCTCGACTCTCTGATCTCCGATCGCCGATCGCCGATCTCTGTCTACTGCACCGTCACCCCGGCCAGCTCGACCAGCGCGGCGAGCGTCGTCTGGGCCGCGTTGAGGCCCAGGCGAAAATCCGCGTCGCTGTAGGTCGCGTACACGTCGCTCGGCTGGTGCCAGTTGGGATCCCATCCGGAGCCGATCTGGGCCAGTCGCTCGTTCTCCCGCAGCGAGATCGACGGTACCAGGTCCTTGAAGGCGTCGGAATCGGTGTTGCTCATCCGGTCGCCCACGGCGGCGGGATAGTCGGTGGCATAGCGGTCGTTGGCCCGGCGGAACTGCCACGCCAGCGCCTGGGCCTGCTCGGCGAACGCGGAGCCGCCGGCGAACTCGATGTTCACGTCTGCCTCGGGCCGCTGCTCCGCCGGCAGGGTGCCATCGGCGCTGGGCATGCCGTGGTCCCACAGCATCATGTCGTGCTGGATCATGCCGAGCCATTTCGGTTCCGGATACCGGCCGGACCCCGCCGGCGATTCGATCCCCTGCAGCTCCTTGCGCTGTGCCACGTAGGCGCGACTGCCGTTGAGACCGGTCTCCTCGTTGTTCCAGAGGACAAAGCGGATCGAACGCTCGGCCACCACACCCGGCGCGTTGAGGACCCGGGCCAGCTCCATCACCACCGCTGTCCCAGACCCATCGTCATTGGCGGCCGAACCGTAGCCGTGGCCGTCCATGTGCCCGCCGACGATGTACATCTCGTCGGGATGCACGCTGCCGATCTTGGTGCACCAGACCTCCTGGCGCTCCCCCGGCTCGTCGGGCTCGGCGTCGATGGCCCGGATCGCCGAGTCGGACTGGAGCGACGGATCCATGTTGACGCCGGTGGGTCCCACGTTGCCCTTGATCGGAATGCCGCGTCGATCGAACCGGGGGCGGTCACTGGCGTTGGGGTTGTTCCATGGCCGGGCCGGGCGAACGGTCTCGCGCACCTGGCGACCATCGAAGGTGTAGGTCAGTCGCTCGGTGTTGGTGCAGCCGTACGACCGGAGCTGCGCCTCGATCCAGTCGATCGCCGCCCGGTTGCGATCGGTGCCCTGGCGCCGGTCGCCGAAGGCGGTCAACCCGCTGATGGTGGCCTTGTAACGGTCGAGGTCGAGCCGACCAACGAGCGTCCGGGCGACATCGGCACTGTCCTGCGCCGAGACCGACGAGACCGAGGTGACCGCGAATCCGGTCAGCAGCGCGAGGACGAGCTGTCGCACGGGCATTCCTCCTGCAGCGATGAACGGGATACGGCAATCCTAGCGGGGGAATCCGCCTCGCGGCATCCCCGGAATGATCCGGAGCGCGTTGCCGTGGTAGAGCTTCCGGAGCACCGGATCGGGGAGGTCAATCCCGTACAACTTCCAGAACGCGTGATAGTTCCGGTAATAGTCGAAGTACTCATCGTGGGTCTCGAACACTCGCCAGTAGTAGGGATACTCCGATGGCTGGAACGAGTCCTTCCCGAAGAGAATCCGGTCCTGGTACTTGACGAAGAAGTCATGGGCCGTGAACGGCTGCCTCCCCAGATCATAGAGCACTGCCCCCACCTCGGCGTACACGTTGGGATTGGCGTCGAAGATCTTTCCCAACCGGGCCAGGTCCTGGGTGTGCCACCCCATGTGCGCCAGCACCCAGATGGTATTGGGGTGCCTGGCGATCATCCGGTTGCGCTCCGCCATCAGTTCCTCGAACGACGGGAAGCGCGTGGTGTCGTTGAAACGCCGATTCGCGAAGAGCGCCATCTCGAGCCAGCGCTCGTTGTGGAAGTCGAGCGGCTGGAAGAACTCGGCCGGGTCGGCGGTGTGGACGAACACCGGGATCTTGAGCCGCGCCGCGGTCTCCCACACCACGTCGAGCTCCGGATCATCGAGATGCAGACGCGTCCCGTCGGCCTTGCGGTCGAAGAGACCGAAGCTCTTCATGATCTCACCGATCCCCTTGGCGCCAGCGTTCACGTCGGCCTCGAGCTGCGCGGCGATGGTCGCTCCCGACCCCGGCCCCACGTTGCGGAGGTCGAGGGTGGTGAACATCACGAATCGATCCGGGTGGTGCGATGCCGCGATCGCGGCGAGTTCGCGTCGCAACTCGTCGCCACCGGTCCCGTTGGCGTTGACCATCACCTGCACCCCGATCGAGTCGAGCTGGCCCGCCACCCGGTCGACCACCTCGACGTTGTTGAGGCGCGGAGGATGGCCATGGAGGTCCACCACCGGAAACCTCGGCCGGGGCACCGGGTGCTCGGGCACCACCAGGGTGGAGCGCGGCTGGTACTCGAGGATCGTCGGCGGCGGGAAGTCCGGCTGGCGGCCCTGGGCCACCAACAGACCCGGCATCAGGGTGGCAGCCAGCACGGCAAGGAGGCGGGTGCGGGACATGGTGGGCTCGTTGGCGGGGAGGAGACCCCACCTCGGTGGCGGGATCGGCTACCGGATCATACGCTGATCCGCGACGCATTGCCTCCCGTCGCCGCCCGGGCGAAGAGCGCCGCCGGGATCCCTATCCCGACCATGTGGATCAGCACGCCGTTGATGATCGCCGCCGTGGGGGGCAGCCGGGGACCGATCGCCGAGAGTGGAATCACCACCAGGTTCATCACCAGCCAGGCGAGGATGCCGTAGATCGGCCCGGTCACCAATGGGCGGCGGACCAGTGCCGGCGCGCGGCGCGCCGCGAGCACCAGAACGGCCACGATCATCGTCGCAATGAAGAAGTGGAGCACCATCCCCAGCAGGAGAGTGGCGGTTCCCCCGGCCATCGCCGTCTCGCGGCCGAGCAGCCCCCCGGCGATGCCGCGGAAGATCCGGTCGAGCGACACGCCGCGGGGACCGAAGAAGAGTGCGGCATCGAGGGCGTCGAGTGTGCCGACGGTGAGACCGCCGAGGGTGATCGCGCGGATGGTGGTCATGCACGGATGATTGCTGGCCGTCGCCCCGCGGGATACCGCAGCGGCGTTCGAATGAGGTCAGAGGCTCGACCGGGCTAGCCCGCACGCCTCCGGGTCCGGCCCTGCGATTGCGACAGGTCGGTCATCACGGCGATCACCATGCCGACCACCGGCCAGGTCGACCAGACTCCACCCCACCAGTGCTGCACCGCCGAGTACCATAGCATGGTGGTCGGCATGAAGATGAAGCCGAGGATCCCCCAGAGCGGCGTCGGGAAGATGCCGGCGAACCAGGTGGTGAATAACCAGAGCAACGCGGCGAGGAGCCGCGGCACCGCAAGCGCGAGGATCGCGATCACGCATCCCATCACCGCGCCTCAGTGCATCCGCGGGGGAAAGGCGAACCCGTCGAGCCGCGGCACGGCGCAGATCGGGCAGGGGCCCATCTGTGGCTCCTCGCCGAGCCTCACGGTGACCGGTCCCAGCGCCACGACGTGCCCCGTGGTGGTGTCGTTGACCGCCACCGCGAGGGTGAGCCGGCGTCCGAGTACCTGGCCGGAGAACTGCGCCGGCAGCCGTGGCCCGACCACCACCGGGTAGGCGTGCAACACATAGCTGCCATCCACGGTGAACCGGCCTTCGGCATCGAGCACCACACCCGGCGGCATGTCGCCGAAGGTGCAGCCCACGTGCACATGGACCACCGAATCGGTGACGATCACCCCGGCTCCGTCACCGCCCCAGGTGCCGAGCGTCAGGTCGCCAGACGCCGGCCCGGTCGGCGACGAGCTGCACGAGGCCGCGAGGAGGGCAAGGAGGAGCGGGACGGTGGGGCGCATGCCCTGACTACCCCACGACCGCGCAATGGGTCACGCGCCCACGCCGAAGAACGAGCCGACCCAGGTGGTGATCGCCATCGCGAGTGCGCCCCAGAACAGCACCCGAAGCGCCCCCACCCAACCACGCGCTCCGCCAACCTGTGCCGCGAGCCATCCCAGCGCGCCGAGCAGCAGCAAGGAACTCCCGCCAACCACCGGCAGCATCCCGCCGGCAGGAGCCAGAGCCGCTGCCACCATGGGCGCCGCCGCCCCGACCGCGAACGAGGCCGCCGAGGCCAGCGCCGCCTGCAACGGACGGGCCCGATGCATCTCGATGATTCCCAGCTCATCGCGGGCATGGGTGGCCAGGGCATCGTGCGCGGTGAGTTGTTCGCTCACCTGCCACGCGAGCTCGGGAGTGAGCCCACGCCCGACATAGATCTGGGCCAGCTCCCGGCGCTCGGCATCCGGTTCGCTCGCCAGCTCACCCCGCTCGCGGGCGAGATCGGCCCCCTCGGTGTCGGCCTGTGAGCTCACCGATACATACTCGCCAGCCGCCATCGACATGGCGCCGGCCACCAACCCGGCGAATCCGGCCACCAGCACCGTGCTCCGCGACGATTCCGCCGCCGCCACGCCAAGGATCAGCGAGGCGGTGGAGACGATGCCGTCGTTGGCGCCGAGCACCGCGGCGCGAAGCCAACCGATTCTTGCGGTGCGGTGCGTCTCGACATGGCGGCGACTCATCGTGCCTTCCTCTCCCTGGTCCGGCGATCAACCGACCAGTGCCTTGGACACACGTCGGGCTCGGTCGCGACACGGGGCCTCGAGCTCATCGATCGTCGGTCCGCTCGGCGGCGTGACGCAGGTAGCGCTCCGCGACCTGGATCAGCCGGTCGTCGTCCGCGGCCTCGGCATCGGCCAGGATCGTCTCGACAAACGGCACCAGCTCGGGGGCCGCCCAGGTGATGCCGGTGGCGGCTTCGGCACTCAGGGTGTCGCCCACCCGGGCGCCCTCGAGGAGCGCCTCGGCAGCGGCGGCGAGAAAGCCCGGATCGCCGCGGTCGGGGAGAGTGTAGCGCCGCGGCGGCGGATCGGAGTCGTCTTCCTTGGTGAAGGCGCGGGACATGGGGGGTCCTTCGCTCGGGTCTTCCCCAAAGCTAGCGCCTGATCCGGGACTCAGCTGCCGGTGTCGAGGATCACGCGCCACTGGCCACCGGATTCACGGCGCCAGATCGTGACGTAGTGACCGGCCCAGGCGGTGTCGCCCGGGGGCGTCCGGCGGACCAGCTCACCGTGGCCGGTGGTGAATCCGTGGCTGCCGTCGGCAAACACGCCGGCGTTGGTCGGCTCCCAGCGCAGCAGGTATTCGGGATTGTTCATGAGCGAACTGTCGCGCGCCCGAATCGCCTCGATCCCCTGTGACGGCCGCACCGCCGAGTTCGAGCCGGACGGCATCGTTGGCGAAGAACGACATCCAGCCGTCCAGTCCGTGCTCGGCCGTGCTGTCGGCGAAGGCCCGGTCAGAGGCCATCAGTGCCTCGCGATCGGCGGCGGGGTCGCGCGACGGCGCCGCCGGTGCCGCCGGGGCACACGCGGTGAGCAGGGCGAGGAGATTGAGGCGACGCATGGCAGCTCCAGGGTGGCGGTGACCACCAATGCTGCCCACGGCTGAAGAAGCGTGGAAGGGTCCCCTGCCCCGCCTTGCGGGATTCTCACCTTGCCGGGCAGCGACTCACGATCGCGAGCGCGTCGCCGACCGGGCGCTCGCCCTCCTTGTCGGAGGGGCGATTGGCCACCTGGAGGGTGTCGCCCTGCGGATCGCGCACCACCAGTGTCGTGGAACCACCGCCGTCGAGATTGATCGCGTCACGCGCACCCAGGGCGAGCATCAGCCGACCGAGTTCGTCAAGCCGCATCCCGACACTCCACCCCTCCTGGCGACCGTCGACCACCAGGAGAATGAGCCGCCGACCGTCAGCGGCGATCCCAGCCGCCGTCCTGGGATGCCGGGTGACCGCGAACGCCCCAGTATCGGTGGCCTCGGGGGTCAGCCGGCCGGCCCTCACGATGGCCGGACGGCCGCCGACCGCCTGGAGGGGATGGAACGGGCGCAGCGCGAGTGTGGCACTGCTCGAGTCCTCCCCGATGAAGCGGACGGTGTCGGGCCCCGAGAGAATGACGATGCGGACCCGGCCACCCGAATCGACCGCGAGCACCGGTCGACCGTTGGGCCCGCTGTAGACCCGGCCATCGATGACCAGCGCGTTGGTCGGCAGCCCGGCGGGCTTGAAGAGGAAGAAGTCGGCGTTCGCGCCGCCGAGCACCCGGACGGTATCGTCGAGGGCTTCAAGCAACGCGGAAGTCTTCCGTCGTCCGACGGCACCCGGGAACCCCTTCACGGCGCGCACCCCGGTGCAGCGATCGAGTCGCACGTCGAGCAGCTCGATCGCCAAGGGACCCTCGACCGAGTGGATGGTACGGTGGACCACGCCGGGGACGATCTCCTCGACGAGGAGCTGTCCACGGCGAACGGCAGGCGTGGCAGCGGCGCGATGCGAGGTGGCGACGGGGTGCACCCAGACAGGAGCACAATCACGGGCAGAAGTCGCGCGGCGGATCTCATCATCCCTCGGTTCCCGGTTCGCGGTTGCCGGACCCCGGTTCTTGGTCGGTCCGATCTCGACCTGTCGTGTTTCGGTGGGTTCCCCCGCATGCCCAACAGACCCTCAGCATCGGGAGCACCCCGTGATGTACAGCACCGTCGGCGCGCCGGGCATCCGCCCCCTGCGAACCCCTGCCCGCCCCGAGTTCTTCCACCGCTTCGAGGCGGAGTTCGAGGCCCGGCTGGTCGCCGCCACCCCCGAGGGGCTCCGCTTCGAGGCACCGTTCGATGGCCGCGTGATCCGGGGCGCCTTCGCGGGACAGCGTGCCCAGGGTGTTCACCAGATGCTGCTCCGTCCCGATGGCGTGGTGGTGCTCGACATGATGAAGACGATCAGTGCCGCTGATCACCAGGTGGAGGAGCATGCCCGCGGGTACGCCATCCCGCCCACCGACCTCGAACTGCCACAGGAGACCTTGCTCCGGCCCGACTTCGCCTGGCCCGAGGCCACGTTCGCCATCGTCGGCTCGGCGACCTTTCGAGCCAGCGGCGAACTCGGCGAGCAGCTCAACCGGACCGTCGCCGTGGTCGAGGGCTGGTGCAACTTCGCCACTGGCGGGCTCGTGGTCGAGACCCGGTTGCTTCCCGTGAACCACCACGTGGCCGGGCCGATTTCGCGGGCGGGGGCACGACAGTACACCGTCGACCAGGCGGTGACCGGCTCACTCCGTGACAGGGCCGCTCCTGACGGCGACGGGTCCGGGTCCACGCTGCTCGCCCCGGCAGTGTCGATCACGGCCCGACCGGTCGATCTCCGTAGCGATCGAGCAGTCGCCTGACCGTGTTGGCGTTGCGAGCGGTCATCGCCATGCCCAGCGCCCGCTCGACCGGCTTGGCGAGCTTGGGGTCGCTGTCGCGCGCCAACCGCAGCCAGTAGAGCTCGCGCCCCTCGACCACCAGCCGGTCGACCGGCCCCGAAAGCGCCGCCACCCGACCTGCCGTCTCCGCATCCGGTGCGGCGGCCAGGAAACCGATCATCAGCGCGTGCGACGACTCGACGGCCCTCGGCTGGAACGGAACCCGGCCGAGTACTTCGGACAGGGCAGGCAGCGTCCGGACAAAGGTCGCGACCTCGTAGCCGAGCGAGTCGTGCAGGTGAGTCGCAATCCGCCGCTCGAGCGCCTCCGCATTCCTGGCCCGCGAGGAGAAGATCACGTTGCCGCTCGCAATGAATGTCTCCGCCTCCGGCAGATCGATCTCGGCGAAGAGTTCGCGGAGCCGGTCCATCGTGACGGTGTGACCACCGACGTTGATGGCCCGCAGGAAGGCGACGAAGGTCGTCATCCGGTCTTCACGACCGGGGCAGCGCCGCGAGCACGCGGCTGATCACCCCGTCGAGCGCCCGCCCGCCGCCGAGCCAGCGAATCACCACCACCAGGTCGTGCTCCCGGTCGACATAGACGATGTTCTGGCCGTTGCCAAGGAACGCTACCGCCGACTCGGGGGCCGAAGGGATCATCCGTCGGCCGGTGTTGAGGAACCAGTTCATGAAGCCGTAGCCCGGGTTGTCGGGACCCGGCGTGCGCGCCATGATGATCCATCTCTCGGGGATGATCCGGCGACCGTTCCACTGGCCGTCGCGCAGGTAGAGGTACCCGAGCCGGGCCATGTCCCAGGCGTTGATGAACATCCCTCCGCCCCAGTGCCCTCCCCCGGTCACCGATTGCACCCGTCGGCCATCGAGTTCGACCCAGGAACTGTCGTATCCCTCCCAGTGCCAGCTGTCGCTGGCACCGATCGGATCCATCACCTCACGCTTGAGCACCGCGGGCAACGGTTCCCGCAGCAGCTCGAGCAGCGCATAGGCCAGGGCGTTCACCCGCACGTCGTTGTACTTGTAGTGGGTGCCAGGTTCGTGCAGCGGTCGCGGGTTCCACGTCTCCCGGGGCCCCTCGGGCCGGTCGGCCCAGTCGGGCTTTCCCCAGAGCGTGCCCTCCCAGTCGCTGGTCTGCCGGAGCAGTGCATCCCAGGTGATGCCCCGATTGTGCGGCGCATCGAAGAGATCCACGCCGGCTGGCATGTATCCGCGGGCACTGTCATGCACGTCGCGGAGTCGCCCGTCGCGCCAGGCCACGGCGGCGACGCTTGAGAGGAAGGTCTTCGTGACGCTGTGGGTCATGTCGACCCGATCGGTCGGTCCCCAGTTGGCGATCACCTGCCCATGGTAGATCACCAGCCCGCTCGGGTCGCCCCGGTCCTTCATCGGCCCGATGATCCCGGCGTGCGGCTCTCGTCTCCCGAAGCTCTGCTGTTGTGCCAGCCCCTGGTCGCGGGGAGCGGTCGACTCGTTGGCGATGGCGAAGCTGCGCGCCGAATCGAGGTGCGCCGGATCGACGCCCAACGCGGCCGGGTCGGTTCGGGCCCAGCCACCGGCGGGGGGGAAATAGGGCTGCTGGCCGACCAGCGGCAGGGCGACGACGAGGAGCAGCAGCGCGGTGGTGAGGCGTCGGATCATGCCCAAGGGTACCCACCGATCGGCAACGCGACCAGCCGGGCAGATTGACGATTGACGAGCCAGTGAATCTTCGGTATATCTTCGGACCGCAGTCCGAACAAAACCCGAAGCGAGGCCCCCGATGTTCGTCTCCTTCCCGCTCCTCGCCAGCCATCGAGCCGTGGCCCAAGCGATTGCTGCATCAGGTGTTAGCGAACTGGACGACGACCAGGATCTGGAGCCGAACGCCACCGCCAGCGTTTCGGTCCGGACCACGGTCTGGCGAGTCCACGAACCTCTGGGGAACCCGTACCTACGGCCGACGCCCTGCTGCCCCGAATGCGGGATCCGGGTGGTCCGCGCCTCGGGATGCATCAGTTGTCCGGGCTGCGGCTGGGGCAAGTGCGGGTGACGAGAGGCGGCAGGCGAGAGGCGACAGGCGACCGGCGACCGACCGAACGCGAGTCGCCTGTCGCGCGTCGCCTGTCGCGCCCGTGGCTCGAGCTCCACCGCACCAGCCGCGGCGCCTCGTTCATCGGCATCACCCCCACCCAGGTGCTCAACGCCCCTGCTGCGACCGGGATGGGATTCTGGTCGCTCAACCCCTATGTCGGCTGCGAGTTCGGCTGCGCCTACTGCTACGCCCGCGAGACCCATCAATGGATGGTGGAGCGAGCCGCCAATCACCGCGACGCCCCGGACGCTGCCCGCGAGGCGGCGCGCTTCCCGCTGGCCGAGGGATTCGAGCGACGGATCCTCGTGAAGGAAACGGCGCCAGAGGTCTTGGCGCGGACCCTCGATCCGGAGAAACTCGGCGACACACCGGTGGTGATCGGATCGGCGACCGATCCCTATCAGCCCGCCGAGCGCCGCTTCAAGGTCACCCGCCGGGTGCTCGAGGTGTTCCTCCGCTACGAGGGGCTGCACCTCGGGATCATCACCAAGTCGGCACTGATCGCTCGCGACGCGGAGCTGCTGGCTGCGTTGTCGCAACGTCATGCCGTGTCGGTCCACTTCTCGATCGCGTCACTCGACCGCGAGCTGCTCCGACGGCTCGAGCCGAGGAGTCCCGCACCGCATGCCCGGCTCCGCACCCTTCGTCGACTGGCATCGCTCGGCGTGTCGACCGACGTGCTGATCATGCCGATCCTGCCGGGACTTACCGACGGCGAGGACGAGCTGCGCGAGTTGATGCGGGCTGCAAAGGACGCGGGCGCCGAGGCGGTCGCCGGTGGCGCGGTCCGAATGGGTCCCGCCACCCGCAACACGCTGCTGCCCTGGCTTGATCGGCACCGACCGGCGCTGGCGGCACGGTACCGGCGGCACTTCGAGCATGGTGAATACGTCTCGCCCGACTATGCCAGGGCGCTCAAGGCGCGCCTGAGCCGGTTGCAGACCGAGGTGGGCTTCGATGCCGAGGAAGGCGAGCGTCGGGAACGGCGAGTGAGCGGCACCCCGAGGTACCGCAAGACACAGGGAGAGCTCTTCGAGACCCGGCAGCCCGAATCGCGGGCCTCGAATCTCGTTCCTAGTCCACCGCAGTCTTGATCGGCTGCGCCAGCAACTTCTGGAAGCGGGGGTTGCTGCGGAGCGGATCGAAGGTCGGGTCGACCTTCAGGTATCCCGGCTTGACGAAGTACTGCTCACCCAGCTGATCCGCGATGAAATCGATCGCCTTCTCCTGCTGCCCCGCGGCCAGGGAGACCCGGATCCGCTGCATCCGGGAGTACGCCATGTCATTGTTGCCCGGCTTGGCGTCGGCCACCGCACGATCGACCTCCCGGATCGCGTCGGCGGTGTGGCCGGCGTAGGCGAGCATCACGGCATACAGCGCCCGCAACTGCGAATCGCCGGGGTTGGCATCCGATTGGGCCTTCGACACCGCCAATCCGGAGTCGGCATAGGCCCGGGCCCGGACCCGGTCACCCTGCTGGTACGCCGCGATGGCCAGCGCCTGGCTCCACCAGGCCCGATCGTTGTCGAACGCGGCCGGGGTGAGGCGATAGAGCAGCTCCCGATCCTTGGCGTCGAGGGCGAAGGCGAGCTCGTTGTAGCCGGCGAAGTAGCTCACCACCTCGGGCGCCGAGATCTTGGTCATCGCCTGCCGAACCACCGATCGGGCCCCGTCGAGGTCGCCGGTGACCAGGTGAGGAATCGCCGCCCATTCGATCGACCCGGGGTCATCGGGCTGCAGCGCCAACAGCTCGCTGCTGGCCGCCAGCGCATCGTCGAGTCGTCCGAGGTAGACCATCGACCGGATCAGGTTGGTGAGCACCCGGGTCGAGCGGGGATCGAGCTCACGGGCGCGGGAGAGCTTCCGCAGCACCTCCGTGTAGCGCTCGGCATCGAGATCGTCGATCGCGGAGTTCGCGAGCAGGTCGGCGTTGTTCGGATCCAGTGCCAGCGCCCGGTTGCGTTCCCGCTCACTCGCCCGGGCGTCGGCTTCGACATTCGTGTAGTACGCCCCCATCGCCTGGTGGCTGAAGCCCTGGTTCGGCGCCAGCGCGGCCGCCCGATCGACCGCCTCCTTGGCCCGCTCGCCGACCGCCTGCTCCCGGGTACCGTTGGAGTAGACCAGCGAAAGCGAGACGCCGAGCAACGCCCACGCCTCGGCGAAGGTCGAATCGAGGGCCACCGCCTGCGCGAAGAACCCTGCCGCCTGCCGCTGCATGTTGGCGGAGTTGTTGGTGATCGCCTTGCCCTTGAGGAAAAGATCGTAGGCCTCGGCGTTGTCCGTCGGGCGAGAGGCGAGATCGTCCTGCGCATCCTGCTTCAGCACGGCACCAAGCGCTCCCGCGACCTTGGTGGCGAGCTGCGACTGGATCGCGAACACGTCGGTCACGTCGGCGTCGAAGGTGTCCTGCCAGGTGGTGGAGCCGCTCCGGCCGTCCACCAGTTCCGCGACGACCTGGACCCGGCGGCCCCCGTTGGCGGCGGTGGCCCAGCGGACCCTGCCCATGAGCACCTGGTCGACCTTGAGCTCACCGGCGATCTCGGGCCCGGTCTTGGTGGTGCCGCGATACTGGTTGGCGCTCGCCGAGGCGATCACCCGGAGGTCGGGGAGCTTGGCGAGGCGACCGCGCAGTTCGTCGACGATGCCGTCGGCGAAGTAGGCGTCGTCGTCGGTCCCCAGGTTCTCGAACGGCAGCACCGCGACGCTCTTCAGGCCAGGAGCGGTCGCGGTTCCACTCCGGCCACCGAGGAAGAACTTGCCGCCCAGCACGCCGAGCACCAGCACCACAACCGCGCCGATCGCCAGCTTGCGCCAGCCGGCCGCCGGCGAGGCGGGAACGGCCGACGCCACGGACCGCGACCCGCTCTTCATCACATCCTCGGCATCGGCCAGCGCGCCCGCCATCGCGGTGGCGTCGGCATACCGATCGGCGGGGGCCTTGGCCAGTGCCGTGCGCACCGCCCGGCTCACCTCGGTCGGCAACGCCGTGCGGGTCTGCTCCAGTGGCCTGGGTTCTTCGGTGATGCTCCGGGTGATGATCGCCTGGGCGGTCGGGCCCGGTGAACGGTGGCTCGCCCGCGATCATCTCGTAGACCACGCAGCCGAGCGAGTAGATGTCAGTTCGCCCGTCGACGTCGGAGGCTCCGCTGGCCTGCTCGGGACTCATGTACTGCGGCGTGCCGATCGCCAGGCCGGTCCGGGTGATCGACTTCTCGTCGCCAGCCATCGCCCGGGCGATCCCGAAGTCGGCCACCATGGCGTGCCCATCGGAGATCAGGATGTTGGCCGGCTTGATGTCGCGGTGGACGAAGCCTCGCTTGTGGGCATAGGCCAGCGCCTCGGCCACCTCGCGCCCGAAGCGAAGGGCCTCGCCCACCGGGAGTTGCTTCTCGCGGGCAAGACGCGCAGGAAGCGACTCGCCCTCGACTACCGGCATCACGTAGTAGAGGATCCCCTGCGACGCGCCCGAATCGTACACGGGGAGGATGTGGGGGTGGCTCAGCTTGGCAGCGATCTCCACCTCGCGCAGGAACCGCTCGGCGCCGAGGGTCTCGGCCAGCTCCGGACGCATCACCTTGACCGCCACCTGCCGCTTGTGCTTGAGGTCCTCGGCCAGGTAGACCGTGGCCATCCCGCCTTCCCCGAGCACGTGGTCGATCCGGTAGCGATCGGCCAGGGCCTGACGGACCCGCGACACCTCGAACGACCCGGTCGGCATCGTGCGCGACGGCACTCCCGGTTCGGTGGGTGTCGGGTTGCCGCAATTCAGGCAGAAATGCGCCTCGGGCGGCAGCGGGGTGTGACACGCCGGACAGCTGCGGACATCAGTGGTCAACGGCGATTCCCGGTCAGGGCTCGTGCGGGGAGGATGGATCGAAGAAACGACCGAACAGCCGGGGACGCAAGCGCGGTTCAGCCCGCCGCGGCCCGGACACCATCGAGCACCGCCATGTTGGCCACCGCGTCGCCGAGCGGGGTCGGGGCGGGCATCCCGGCCAGTGCCGCCGCCCCGAACGCCTCGACCATCTCCCGGTACTGATCCACCGGCCGGAAGGTGAGCCGCTCGACGGCACTCCCCCGGCGGACGGACAGGTGGGTCGGCTCCCGGTCGGGGGGATTGAACGGCATCGAGACCTCGACCGTCGCCTCGGTGCCGGTGACCCTCACGTCCTGCCGGTACTCCAGCTGGGTGGCGGCGAGAAAGGTGCCCTGGCCACCGCCGAAGTCGAGGGTTCCGGTGGCGAGACGATCGATGCCGAAACCGGGATCCAACTCCAGTGAACCGGTCACCGTGGTCGGCTCGCGGCCGAACAGCCAGCGAGCCACCGACACGCCGTAGCAACCGATGTCGAGCAGCGCGCCACCGCCGATCCCCGATTGGTTGCGGACGTTGGCGGGATCAAGATTGTGGTAGCTGAAATGGGTCTCCACGCCACGAAGTGCACCGAGCTCGCCGTCCTGCACCATGCGGCGCAGCGCCCGCCAGCGCGGATGGAAGCGATACATGAATGCCTCCATCACGACGAGTCCGGTGTGGCGCTCCGCGACCGCGGCCAATTCGCGCGCGCCGGTGGCGTCGAGCCCGACCGGCTTCTCCACCAGCACGTGCTTGCCGGCCTCGAGGGCGCGGATCGCCCACGGCACATGGAGGTGATTGGGCAGCGGGATGTACACGGCGTCCACGCCGGGGTCCCCGATGAGTGCCTCGTAGCTGCCAAGCGCCAGCGGAATACCGGCCTCGTCCGCGACCGCTCGCGCCCGGCCGGCATCGCGCGAGGCGATCGCCGCGAGCCGGCCGTTGGCCGAGGCGACGATCGCCGGGATCAGCCGACGACGAGCGATTCGCGCCGTTCCGAGGATCCCCCAGCGAATCGTCGGACTGCCCGACACCTTCAGCCGTCGAGCACGGCGCTCATGGTGATCTCGGCCTTGAGCACGCGCGACACGGGGCACCCCGCCTTCGCCGCCTTGGCGCATTCCTCGAACTTCGCCTGGTCGATGCCCGGCACCTTGGCATGCACGTCGAGGTGGATCGCGGTGATCGTGAATCCGGCTTCGGTCTTGTCGAAGGAAACCGTCGCCTCGGTCGCCACGCGATCGGGTGGAAAGCCGGCCTGCGCGAGATTGAGCGAGAATGCCATCGAGAAACACCCGGCATGGGCGGCGCCGATCAGCTCTTCGGGATTGGTGCCCTTGGCCTGCTCGAATCGGGTCCCGAACGAGTACGGGCTCTGGTCGAGGACGCCGCTCTCGCTCGAGATCGTGCCGTGGCCGCTCTTGAGGTCTCCCTGCCAGACGGCGCTGGCCTTGCGATGGATCACGGACTGCTCCTGTGAGTGGAAGAAATGAGATGCACCCCGTGGTGCACGACAGCGAAAGGTACGCCACCGCTGGCCGATTCGTTCCGACCCGCCAGGTCGGGCACACTCAGTCCGGCGGCGGCGCCAGTCCCTTCGGTGCCTGACAGCGCCACGACTCGGTGACCAGGGCCCGCAACTCCGCGACCCGGACCGCCGTGAGCCTGACCAGGACGGCAGGATAGCCGTCATAGTGAGGTTCGGTGAAATACTTCTCGCGATCGAGTCCCAGGAGGAACGCCTTGTCGTCGAGGCTCGCCACCCGGAGGGCGATCACCTTCGGGTTGGGCACCTTCGGTTTTCGCGGATCGACCCGCTCGCGCCAGGTCCACACGAACCCCTTCGGCTTGCCGCGATTGAGCACGGCGTAGCCGAGGCCGTCGGGCGACTCGACCGTCCCGGGGAGAGCCAAGGCGATGCGTCGCAGGTCGGCCCGTGTCGCCATCGGCCCCTCAGCGGTGCTGGTCGACGAGCACCGGGTTGCCGTCGGGATCGATCGCCACGAACGACGCCGGCCCGGTGGAGGTCTCGTCCGCTTCCTGGGCCAGCGTGACGCCCGCCTCCTTGAGCTGTCGCTGAAGTTCGCGCACGTCGGCGAACGGATTCACTTCCCGTGCACCCTGGTCCCAGCCCGGATTGAAGGTCAGGATGTTCCTCTCGAACATCCCCTGGAAGAGCCCGATCAGGTGCTCGCCGTTCCTCATGATCTGGTAGTGGACGCCGTCGCCCGCAAAGGCCGTGAAGCCGAACTTCTCGTAGAAGGCCCGGGAGTCCTGGAGATCCTTCACCGCGAGGGAGATGGAGAATGCGCCGAGTTGCATCGATGGGCTCCGGTGGATCGGGGAAGGGTGGCGGAACTCAGTGGCCATCGACGACCGGTGCCGCGCCGCCGGCCCGGAACAGGTCGATCTGCGGCGGATGCAGCGGCAGGCCGACCCCGCGCAGGATGTCGTCGACCCAGTGGGCCCGCCGTGCGGAATCAAGCCGATGGACCCGTGGAGCGAATGCCCCGATCAGCTCATCGATCACCCGATCGATGGCGACCTGGAACTCCTGGCTCACATCGCGGCGGCCATCGAAGCTGGGGGGGTCGATGATCGGCACCTTGATCAGGGCGTCGTAGCTGGCGACCCACTCATGGACCATCGCGTCGAGCCCGGGCTGGCGCCCGACCTGATGGACCAGGTAGGCGTAGTTATCGAGCACGGCCCGGTCGCAGATCACGATCCCACCCTCCGCAGAGGCGGCCAGCTCCGCCGCCACCTGGGTATGGAGGATCCAGGCCTGGGCCTGCAGGGTGGTGTCGCGGTTGATCGGCAACGGGCAGCGCCGGGCCACTTCCGTCACCAGCTCGACCACCCGGTCCTGCCGCTTGAGCCGGGCAGCCAGCTCGTAGCAGAGGGTCGTCTTGCCGACGCCGTGCGACCCAATCAGGGCGATCTTCATGTTGCAAATATGCATCGAGGTCATCGATCGCGGCCGGTTCCCCCCATCCAACGAGATCATGACATTTCCGGGGACCGGGGCATGAACCCGACTGGTAATTTCCTCGTACCGGCTGTCGACCCCCCTTCCTCATTGGCCGGACCGGAGGACTCCCAGATGGTGCGACCACTCCCGACCCTGCTCCTTCTCGCTGCCTGCGGCAGTGGTGCCGCATTCGATGGCTCGCCGATCACACCGACCGGCGCCACCGAGACCTACGGATTCGTCACCACCCTGGGTACCGACACGGTGGCTGCGGAGCGGGTCACCCGAAGCGCCGACGCCCTCGTCAGCGAGTCGGTCGACCGGTGGCCGACGGTGCGGCTTCGCCACACCGAACTGGCGATCGCCCCCGATGGCCGCCTCACCCGAATGGTGATGACGGTCCGCACCCCGAGCGGTGCGACCCCCGCCGAGCGCTGGCGTGAGGTGCTGGCACGATTCACCGACGATTCCGTGATGGTCCGGATCCGGGACAGCAGTGGCGTGACGGGTCGCTCGTTCGCCACCGGCGGGGCCCTCACCGTCCCGCACGTCTCGATGCAATACGCGGTGATCGAGTTCGAGATCGCCTCCGCACTCCGTCGCGCGCGTGCCGCAGGTCAGGGGGTCGGTGACACCCTGCAGTTCCGGCAGTTCTACCCGGATCGGGATGTCGGACCCCGCTTCGTGTTGCACCGGGGTCGCGTCATTCCCACCGGGGGCGACGGAGTCGTGCTGGATCACGACTGGCTGGCGGGGGTGGGCGACGTGACCGTCGACAGCCTGGGCCGGATGCTCCACTACTCGGGTCAACGCTCCACCTACAAGGTCGAGGTCGTCCGGACGGCAACGCCACCGGATGTCGAGACGATCGGGCAGACGCTGGCAACCATCGAGGCACGCAACGGTCCCGCGCGCCTGAGTGTGCCCGACAGCGCCAGCGGCACGATCGGCGCCACCACGCTCTCGGTGGCCTACGGTCGGCCCCTTCGACGCGGCCGCACCCTGCTCGGCAACGTGATCCCCTACGACCGGGTGTGGCGCACCGGGGCCAACGAGGCCACGATGTTCACCGTCTCGACCCCGATCACCCTCGCCGGACTCGAGCTCGCGGCCGGGAGCTACACGCTCTGGACGATCCCGCACCGCGACGGAGCGGAGCTGATCGTGAACCGGCAGACCGGACAGTGGGGGACCAGCTACGACTCCCAGCAGGACCTCGGTCGCGTGGCGATGCGGACCGAGGTCGTGGATCCGCCGATCGAGGAGTTCACCATCCGCGTCGCGTCACGCGATGCGGCCCACGGCGCGCTGGTCCTCGAGTGGGGGGCGTTCCGATGGACGGCGCCGATCGAGGTGCCGTAGACGCCGGCCAGTCCGTCGCCGCTACCGCGCGTCGTGCTCGCGGATACGCTGGACGAATTCCCTGGCGAGATCGTTGGGGATCGGGATCGTCAGGTTGTACTGGGTGATCTTCCAGCCCGAGTCACCCTTGACCAGCACGCCGGTGCCGCGCGTCTCACCGTAGCTGGCATTGTCGAGCCGTTCGTCGAACCAGGCGGTGGTGGCGTCTGCATCGAGAAAGATGTGGCGCTCGGTCGGGGTGTAGGTCCAGCCCTGCGAGGCGGAGGCGTAGCCGCGGAAATCCGCGAGACTCCACCGCTCCGCGGCGTCGGTCCCGAGAAAGACCGCTTCAGGCGCGTAGAGCGCGAAATAGCGATCCCAGTCGGCCGTCGCGGCCGCAGCGTGGAGCGCCGTGAGGACGCCATCGACGGCAGCACGTTCCGCGGCGGGGTCGGTTGCTGGTGTCGTGACCGGACCGGGGGCACAGGCGACAGCGGCAACCAGCAGCGCGATCGCGGCGTCGAATCGACGGATGGACATGCGGGCCCGCCTTGGGTCTGGGTGTCGGTGGATTGCCGCCACGCGGTGTCAGGCAGCGACGATGGTGGTGATCCGACGGACATTGCGGGCCCGCATGTCCACGTCGAGGCATGGGCGGTGGCTGTGGGCGGCGGTCCCGTGGGCAAGGTAACCGGCGGTGGGGCACCCGGCGAACCGGTCGGCGGTGGGGCTGGGCTGTGG
This sequence comes from uncultured Gemmatimonadales bacterium, assembly GCA_963847895.1. Classification (GTDB taxonomy): domain Bacteria; phylum Gemmatimonadota; class Gemmatimonadetes; order Gemmatimonadales; family GWC2-71-9; genus Palsa-1233. Next base: position 390,922 of record CAWKBO010000003.1, on the reverse strand, counting down.
CCCGCCATGACGTAGCTTTGATCGATCGATCGGCCCTGCCAATTCGGGGAGCACAGGGATGACCACCCAGCACGAGAAGGCCAACCGCTTCCGCACGCTTCACGGGGGCGACCCGTTCGTGATCCCCAACCCGTGGGATGCCGGGTCGGCACGGGTCCTCGAGGATCTCGGCTTCCGTGCGCTGGCCACCAGCAGTTCGGGCTTCGCCTTCTCGATCGGTCGGACCGATGGCGAGGCGAACCTCGATCATGTGCTGGCTCACGTGCAGGCCCTGGCCCAGGCAACCGACCTGCCGGTCTCTGTCGACCTGGAGCACGGCTTCGGCCCCGACCCCCGCGACGCCGCGATCGCGATCACGGCAGTCGCGGAGGCGGGAGCGGTCGGCGGCTCGATCGAGGACTGGGATCGCGACAAGCGGCGGCTCTACCCGCTCGAGCACGCGGTGGAGCGGGTGGCTGCCGCGGTGGAGGCCGCACGCGCCCTCCCCTTCCCCTTCGTCCTCACGGCCCGGGCCGAGAATCACCTGCGCGGCAACCCGGACCTCGACGACACGATTCGGCGACTGCTGGCATTCGAGGCCGTGGGTGCCGACGTCGTGTACGCGCCCCTCCTCGCCACCGAGGAGGAGATTCGCACCGTCTGTGGCTCCGTATCGAAACCCGTCAACGTGCTGGCACGGCCCCACCTCTCCCTTGCCCAACTCGTGGAGTGGGGCGTGCAGCGCGTGAGCCTCGGCGGGGCACTCGCCTGGGTGGCGATGCGGGCGATGATCGACGCCGCGACGGCGATCCGCGACCACGGCGACTTCTCGGCGCTGACGGCGCGGGCGCCCGAGTTGACCGGCCGGGTCTCCGGTCGTGGCGCATAGGCCCGCCTGTCGCCCCCTGGGTGGATCTGTCGCATCTCCAGACAAGGAACCGGACCGGAGCCCCGTCGGCTTCGGAAGCGTGACCCCCACGACCATCGCCCTCACCAGGGACGGAGGCTCGACATGAAGTCCATCTTGCTGGCCGGTGCGTTCGCCATGCTCGCGATCGCCCCACGTGACCAGGCCCCCCAACCATACCGCGTCGCGTTCGACCTCAGCAGTCGCGACACCGTCGACCAGAAGGCGATGCTCCGCACCATCTCGGAGATCACCGCGACCTCGGATCCTGCCGAGCAGGTCGAGGTGGTGATGTACGGCAAGGGACTCGAACTGGTGCTCCCCGAGCGCTCGGCGTACATCGCCCAGGTGCGGCAACTGATGACCGAGCGCCATGTCGCCTTCCGCGTCTGCGCGATCGCGGCGCGGAACAACGGCGTCGACAAGAGCCAGCTCATGCCGGGAGTCGAGCTGGTCCCCGACGGGATCCACGAACTGGTGATGAAGCAGCAGGCAGGATGGGGCTACATCAAGGTGGCCCACTGATCCTCAGGCGGTTCGCTCCGGCGCGGCCCGCATCCCACGCTCAGCGCCGGGGAATCGCCCCCAGGAATCGCACGATCTCGTCGTTGGCGGAGATGTCCTGGCTGGTGACGCCCAGCCCGCTGCCGACACCGGTGATCGCCGCGCCGGGCCAGCGGTGGCCCCCGCCGACGATGCTGTCCATCTCGACGCGCACGCCGTCGCGGCAGGGCCGGTACCGACTCCAGTAGACGACGGTGCCGTCGTCGGTGACGTCTGGCAGGGCCGTGCGGGTGCGGCCACCCGGGCAGTGGTTCGCGCTTGCCCAGAACTGCATCGTGCCGTCGAAGGACTGCAGGGTCGAGTTGCCGGCCGCGGGGAAGAATGGATCCACGGTGCCGAGCAGGAAGAGGGCGCTGATCGGTTGGCTGGGATGACAGTCCTCGGCCTGGTAGTGCGAGAGGGAGGCGGCAACCGCCACGAAGCCGGCGATCCGGTCGGCCATCGTGCACGCCAGCTGCTGCGCCATCACGCCACCGTTGGAGAGACCCACCGCGATGATCTTGTGTTCGTCGATGACGTACGCGCGCTTCACCCGATCGATCACCTCGCGCACATAGGCGAGCTCGTCGAGGCCGAGGCCCTGCACGCTCCCGAACACGTCCCAATTGCCCATCGCGGCCTCGGGATAGACGACGATGAACCCCGACGCATCGGCGGCGTGATCGAGATCGGAGAGGGCCCGAAGCTGGTCACCAGTCTGGCTGCTGCCGTGGAACGCCAGCACCAACGGCGCCGCCGGTCCCAGCTCGTCACGGACCGGCACATGGACCCGATAGAACCGCGTGTAGTCGGCCTGCATGAAGCTCACCACCTGGTCATCGCCCTTGTAGGTGGCCATGACCGGGGATTCGCCGCATCCAAGCAGCAGGAGGCTCGCCAACATGAGCCCGCCGGATCCCGCCGCCCGCCAGGCACCGCCGGGACGACTCCTCGCAGGAGCACAGCCGGCGTCGGTGCACCACCGATGGGCAGCGATGGTGCGCCCACCTCGCGCGTGAAGAACTGCGGCATCGTCGACGGATCGCGTCATCGTTTCCACGCCCGGCGTTGGAGGGTCGGAGTGATTCCCTGGCAGTGAGATGACCCCGGGTACGCCGAAATCGTCTGTCAGAATCGCGTCAGGCGGAGCGATGGTGTGAACGTCTCCCGGCAGGTGGCGGCGAAGCCCGACCTCCCCCGGGGGCTCGGAGCTCGCGGCGGCCGGTCTGGTCGACCAACCCCGCCGCACCTCAGATGTACCCGAACAGCGGCGGGAAGACCACGACCACGATCGCCGCCCAGCCGGCGTAGACCGGTAGGTAGCCGGTCTGCCACCGCTCGAGCATGGCGAAGCTCCCCCGGTGGCGCAGGAACCGGAGATAGATCACGGCAGACCAGGCGAGGTTGACCAGCAGGATCAGGTTCTCGCCCAGCGCCGCGACGCGATTGGGCGTGTAGCCGAACTCGGAAATCCTCGCCCCGATCGCCCAGAGTGCCACCGCGTCGGCCAGCAGGGCGCTCACGAGCAGCACCAGCTGGACCGCGTCGAACAGCCCCGGCGGTGCGTGGGGATCGCGGGCCGAGACGGAGTAGAGCACCAGACCGAGGACCACCACCAGCAGCAGGTCGAAGGAGATCAGCAGGTTGCGGTCGATCTCGACGACGTGCCCAGTCACGACGAGCGTGCCAAGAAAGGTGACCAGGACAATCGCGAAGAGCGGTGTGAAGAGCCGGGTGAGCACTGGCGCCATGTTCTCGATCACGCTCTGCTTGGCCTCCACCAGCCACGAGGCGATCACCACGCCTCCCATCGCTCCGCAGGGCAGCAGCCACGACTGGAAGAACGGCTCGACGTCGACGCCGATCGCTCGGAAGATCATCGCCATGAACATCGTCAGGACCCCGCCACCCAGCGCGATCAGCACGTAGTAGATGAAGAGCTCACCGGAGAAACGGATGAAGTCCATCCGACCCCCGACCTGACCCCACCGGCCGCCGGCGTAGGCAATCCCCACGGCCAGCCAGAGGGCGATCGGCAGGTGCAGCGCGGTCAATGTCTCGGTGTTACCCGGGTCGTGGGTTGGCGACCCGGGCACCTGGGCCGCGAACGGATAGGCGTTGGCGAAGACGGCCGCCGCCACGAACGCCGCGACCAACCACCCCAGCGTGCGACGGTCGAGGCGCTTCCGCTTCCAGACGAAGTAGCCGGTCAGCAGCGGGAGGACGAAGAACCCGAGGTTGCGGAGATAGAATCCCGCGTCCTCGCCCAGCCGCATCCCGAACAGCGCCGGCACCTTGATCGCCACCGCCGCCGCCATCGCCAGCCCGAGGGCGACCAGGCCGTTGGCGCCCACCAACCGGGACCCGTCACCCGCCGGAGGGGAGACCAACAGCTGCTTCCAGAGACGCTCCGAGTGCTCCTGCGCGAATTCCCGGGACAGCGCGTCGAGGTCGCCCAGCCGCTTGACGCCGATCAGGAAGGCCTCGTCGAGGGCGAGTCCCGCCGCCTGGAGTGCGGCGACCTGTTCGCGCAGATGGTCCTCGAGTTCCGCCACATCCACCACATCGATCGCCTGCCGACGGCGGAGATAGTTGCGCCACTGATCGACCTGTGCCTCGAACGAAACCACATCATCGGATGGTGCCATCACTCACGCCCCCTCAAGCTGCGGCTCGACCAATCCCCGCGCGCCAGCCATCTGCCAGATCCCCCTGAGCGTCGCGTCAACCGCCTGCCACTGCTTCCGTTCCTCATCAAGCTGCAATCGGCCCTGAGAGGTGATGCGGTAATACTTCCGCCGACGGCCGCTCTCGGCGACCTGCCAGCGTGCCTCGACGTGACCGAGACGCTCGAGGCGGTGCAACACCGGATAGAGCATCCCATCGGTCCATTCCATCCGGCCGCCCGAGAGCTCCCTTACTCGCTTGAGGATCGCATAGCCGTAGCTGTCGCCCTCGGCCAGGATCGCGAGGACCATCGGGGTCGAGGAAGCGGCAATCAGGTCCTTGTTGAGTTCCATGACGCGACGATTCCCGGGAGGCCGGTGGACAGTCATCGAGCTTACATTGCAGTACTATACATTGCACCTCTAGATATGTACAGCCTGATCCCCCGTCACGCCGGTGCCCGGCGCTACCAGAACCCGTTATCCGTGCGGGCCCTCACCACCTCGAGCTGGCGCCTGGCCAGCCTGCGGATCAACGCCTCGGGGAGCGGCGCGTCATAACGGAGCCTGAGAAAGTTCTTCGTTGTGTCATGACTCGAGAGCTCATCGCGGAACTCCTGCAGCACCTCGCGCCCCAGCATCAGGCTCAGATGCGCCTTGTAGGCCGAAAAGGCGAAGAGGAATCGGGGCTCGACGAAGAACGGGACGTTCCACTTGATGGTTGGCTCGGCGTCGGGCGCCTCCTCCCGCAGCAACGCGTACACCCGGCGCAGGTGCGGCTGCCCGGGCTTCGGGGCGTTGGCGATGTATTCGGAGATCGTGCGTGGACGCGGTTTCGGCATGGCGGGTGGCTCCCCTCGTGATCAGCGACGCCCCGCGTTGGCGGCCGCCGCATTGCGGATCAGCGCCTTGAACGCCTTCTCATCGATCGGGTCGCCTTCATGGAAATCGATGGCGCGCCGGGTGTTGCCCTGGAGGCTGGAGTTGAAGAGGCCCGACGGGTCGTCGAGGATGGCGCCTTTCGCGAAGGTCGTCTTGACGGCCTTCTTGTAGGCCTCGCCGGTGCAGATGATCCCGTTGTCGGACCAGACCGGTACGTCCCACTTCCATTCCTCGACGACGTCGGGATCGGCGGCCTTGATCAGGGCACGAAGGCGAGCCAGCGTCTCCCCGCGCCAATCGCCGAGCTCCTTGATGCGCGCATCGATCAACCTCGAGGCGTTCATCCGATCCTCCCGAGCAGGTTGATGAGTTTCTCGCCCATCATTCTCCAGCCGTAGCGCGCGCCACCGAAATTCTGCTTCTGCTCGGGCGTGAACCCCGACTGCACCAGGAGCAGATGGGTGCCCGACACCGTTGGAGTCAGCGTGAAGGTCACCTCGGTATCGAGGGCCACCCCCCCAACGACCCAGCTGTAGCGCAACCGCCGCGGCGCGTCGCTCTCGGTGACCCGGCAGTGTACCACGCCGTCCCACCCCGGCTGCGGTTGTGTCCTGAACAGGAACTCCGTTCCGGGCTCGGCCACGAATCCGCTGACCGGCAGCAACCATTCGGCAAGCAGCTCCGGATCGGTGAGCGCCCGCCACACCTTTTCTGGTGCATGCGGCAAGTCGAATTCGAGGGCGAGCGTGTGGGACTGGGCTCGGTCGGTCGTGTCGATGGGCTTCATTCGTCGATCTGCTCCAGCAGTTGGGTGAGGCGGTCCACGTGCTCCAGCCAGAACGCGCGATAGTGGGCGATCCAGTCGATCAGCGGTTGCACCCCGCGTGGGTCAACCCGGTAGTACACGTGGCGCCCGTGGCGGCGCCGGTCGACCAGTCCGGCGGTCTTGAGCAACGCGAGATGCTGCGAGACCGCGGGCTGCGAGATGTCGAACTCCGCCGTCAGTTCGTTCACCGCCGCCTCGCCCCGGGTGAGCGTCTCGAAGATCGCCCGCCGGGTGGGGTCGGCCAGCGCGTGGAAGACCCGGTCCTGGGCCTCGGGAGCGAATTGCATGGAGATATATTAGCATACGCTTATACGTTGTCAAGCAGGGGAGAGCCACTGGACAGCCGAGCGGATCGCCCTTGCCAACTGGCGCCCGCCGCCGTATACCTAGTGTCACTAAGTATGACACGAAACCCGATGCCCACCGGCCACATTGATCTGCTGCTGCTCTCGATTGTCGCGCAGCGGCCCGCCCATGGCTATGCCATCATCAATGACCTCCGCATGCTGAGTGGCGGTGCCTTCGACCTGCCGGAGGGGACCATCTACCCGGCCCTCTATCGGCTCGAGCGACAGGGACTGGTGTCGAGCAACGAGGAGCTGGTGGATGGTCGCCGGCGCCGCATCTACCAGCTGACCCGGCTCGGCCGGACCGCCTTGCGCGATCGCGGTGAGGCATGGCGCGACCAGGTGCGCCAGATGGAATCGGTGCTCCAGGATGGACTGCGGCATGCCTAGCCCGATCGAGCGCTACCAGCGGGAGATCGTCGCCGAGTTGGGTTGGCGACCGGTGCTCGCCCGTCGCGTGCTGCTCGAGGCGACCGACCACCTTGCGCTTGCCACCATCGCCCATCGGCAGGCGGGGCTCTCCGCCGAGTCGGCCGAGGCAGCCGCGGTGCGGGAGTTCGGCCCGGCGACCGAAGTTGTCGCCGCGTATGGCCGCGCTCCGGTCTCCCTCGGCCTGCTGCTCGCCTTGGGAACCGGCTCCACCGCGCTCATCGCGCTGTGGCTCGGGTTCGTCACGACCTTCGTCCTCCCGACGCATGATCCCGCCCATGTCGCGATGTGGCGAATCCTCGCAGGACTCTTCGCGGGCTTCGCGCTCGTGAGTGTGACACTGCTCGGCGCACCAGAACGGCTCGTCCGGCGGTGGCTCGCCGTGGCAACCTCGGTCGCGGCGATCGCCTTCGGGAGCTTCGCCGTCAGCGCCGCGCTCGGGCGGCGTCCCGACGGCCAGGACAGCGAGGGCTACCTGTTGCTGATGGGCGTGCTGCTCGCCGGCCACGGGGTGGTCGCACTCACGTTCGCGCTGCTATCGGCCCGGATCCCGACGCACCGATCACGTCCGTCATGACGCTCCTCGACCTGGCGTTCCTGGCGGTGGCGCTGGGGACCGTGGTCACCCTGCTTTGGAGTGTTGGCAGCGCGCTTCGCGGCAACGCTGGCGGGGCGCTTCGCGTGCTGCGCATGCTGGGACTCTTCTGGGTGGCCTATCTCACCATCGGACTCGTGATCTCCGCGGTGCGACCGCAACGTCTGATCCCCACCGGCACCGATTGGTGTTTCGACGACTGGTGCCTCACCCTGAATACCATGATGGCACGGCCCATCGGCGATCGTGTGGAATACACGGCGACGCTCCGCCTCTCGAGCCAGGCCCGCCGGATCCGGCAGCGGGCCAATGGCGCCTGGATCTACCTTGTCGACGGGGCGCATGAGCGGTACGCACCGGAACCCGATTCCACCGAGACGCCACTCGACGTCGAGCTCGGACCGCAGGAGGTGGTTGCCACGTCGCGCCACTTCGTGTTGCCCGCCGGTCGGCCACCGGTCGCCCTGGTCACCGGCCACGGCGGGCCATACTGCGGCCCGATGAACCTGCTCATCATCGGCAATGCCGGCTGCCTCTTCGGCAAGCCGACGATGATCCCCCTGACCTCCATCCCGGCGGTTACCGGACGCTGAGGCCGCCAGGTTTCCGGTGGACTCGCCCGGTGCAGTCGGTGAGCGTCATGGTGAACCTCCCGATCTCGTAGCCGAGCACGCCCCGAGGGCCAACACCACGACCGGCAGCAGGACAGTGCGCATCGACTCTCTCCAGGTTGAAGAATCAGATGCCCGCCTCGGCACGGCGCCGGCCCTCGACTTCAGTGGGTTGTGGGGCTCACCCGCACCATCACCGCCCCGTGCGAAGGGACCATCGCCTCGTAGTGCCCCCGGAATGTGCCCTTGTCCTCGTGGGCCCAGAGGTCGCGCACACTGGCCGAGTCGGTGGTGATCCCGATCCGACCCCAATTGACGTGCATCATCGTGGGTACCGACGCCCGGTTGAGCAGCACCACCGCTCGCGATCCGTCCTTGAGTGGCCTGGACCAGGTCTGTAGCTCGATCGGCCAGTTCTGCACCAGTTGCCCCTGCACTCCCAGGGAATCCTGGTCCACCGCGATCACTTCGCGATTGGTGAGGATGTCGCGGATCGCCTTCGCCCGGCGCGAGTCGCCCACCAGGTCGCGGAGGTCGTTGCCCGCCATCAGCGGCGCGGCCATCATCGCCCAGAGGGAGAAGTGGGCCCGGTACTCGGTGTCGCTCATCCCCCCGTTGCCGACCTCGAGCATGTCGGGATCGTTCCAGTGGCCGGGGCCCGCCGCCGACCAGTACTGGCTCGACAGGTCGAGGATCGCGATCATGCTGTTCCAGCTGTCGGAGATGTCGCCGGTGGTGCGCCAGAGATTGCCGACATCCGCCGCCCATTCCCAGGGTTGATTGCTGCCCCACTCGCAGATACTGAAGACGATCGGCCGCCCGGCGTTGGCCAGTGCATCACGAATCTTCGCGTACTGGCTCGGGGCATCGATCCCCTCGGCGTAGCACCAGTCCACCTTGGTGTAGTCCACCCCCCACTCGGCGTAGGTCTTCGCGTCGATCTCCTCGTGACCGTAGCTGCCGGGCCTGCCCTGGCAGGTCTTGCGGCCGGCGTCGGTGTAGAGGCCGAAGAGGAGTCCCTTGGAGTGCACATAGTCGGCGAGCGCCTTCATCCCCTCGGGAAAGCGCTGGGAGTCGGCCACGATGCGTCCGCTGGCGTCACGACCCACCTGCCAGCAGTCGTCGATCACCACGTAGCGGTAGCCGGCGTCGCGCATCCCGCTGGCGGCCATGGCGTCGGCGGTCTCGCGCACCAGCTTGCTGCTTACGTCGCAGGCGAAGTGATTCCAGCTGTTCCACCCCATCGGCGGCGTCAGGGCGAGTCCATTGGGCACGGCGTCGGTCGGTGCGTGGGCCCGGGCGGCCATCAGGCCGAGCGAGGCAGTCACCGCAAGGAGGGCGGCGAGGCGCTTCATGACAGGCTCCGGCGTCTGGGAATGCTGCAACAGCTACCAGCGATCGGGGGAAAGTGCAAGCGCCACGGTCGGGTGGTGCCCAGGTCCCGGTGGCGAAACCCGCGCCCCCGCGTCAGCGACTCAACCGACGCCAGGCCAGGGCGCTGAGGGCAAGCATCAGCAGCAACAGACCCGCCTGTCCCCAGACATCGATCGGCGTGGTGGGGACGCCGAGTGACGTGCCGCCGGCTACCACCAGGCGTCGAAGCGAAATCCAGCCATAGGTGATGACAGCACCCGTCGCGGCTGCGAGAATGTGGGTCGGCCCCCATCGCGCACGGCGCGACCAGTTCCAGAACAAGGCCACTGCCACTGCTTCAAGCGCCACCAGTCCCGCCAGCGCGACGCCGGCCGGCACCGCGTGCTTTGGCGCGTAGACGAACCAGCGCTGGAAGCCGCTCGAAAGAAGCAGCGCGACAAGCATCACCACCAGCAGTGACGGCGATCCAGGTGCAGCACCGTGGCCAGCCCCGCCATCCGCACCGGGCGTCCCGTCACCCACGCGGGCAAAGCCGGCGAACGCCGCCACGACCACCAGCGCCACCACGCCCGCAACCGCAGCGAACTGCCCGGCCGACGCCATGAAGGCAAAGGTGCGCAGCGTGAACGACGCCGTGGCGGCCGCGCCCAGCAGCGTCAGCACGATGACCACCACCAGGCCGGGACGACGCAGCCACGGCTCCCGCCACCGCTCTCCGGCCAGCGCCTCGGCGATGGCCACTGCGCTCCCGATGCTCCAGACCACATGCAGCGTGAGGACATAGACTGCGAAGTTGAACGACGTGCCGAGCGCAGGGATGAACCCGTACTGCAACAGGTGCTGGCCGGCGTAGTCGGGGTTGAACAACGTCTGATTGATGAATCCCTCGAGCATCAGTGCGTAGGCCAGCGCCAGGAGCAGCATCGTCGGCCAGCCGCGACCGGTGCGCCGGGTCACCTCGCGCACCAGCAATGCCCCAGTGCCGTACACCGGGACGAACACGGCGAGATATCCGAGCTGCCGCACGTTGAAGTCGCCCAGCAGGAACTCCGCGATGAGCGGCGCAATGACGAGAAGCGCGAGCGCTGGGGCGATGCGCCGCAGCAATGGGATCGATCGAGTCATGGGACCACCTGCTGTTCGTTGGATGCATCGGCGTTGCGGCGGATCTCTTCCCCGCTCCAGGTGAGCTGGCCGGCAGCGAGATCATCACGTGCCTGAAGCACCCACGCCCGTTCCGCCCCTGCCATGATCTGCTGGTACTCGGTCTCGAGGAGGAAGAGCCTCGGGACCACTCCCGTGTGCTCGTCGAGCACGCGGCGGAGCTCCTGCTCCCTGGTCGCCAGGATCTCTCCGCGCCGCGTCAGTTCCCGCTGGACGTCCTCCGGCTCCAGCAAGTACAGGCACGAGAGCGCAACGGGAAATTCCGAGAACTCCGCCGCAGGGCTGGCAAGCATCTCCCTCAGCCAGCGGTGGAGCGCCGTCCGGCCCTTCGAAGTGAGGCGGTATGTGGTCCGCTCCGGCCGGTTCTCCGCCCTGCTGGTGCCGGCTGTTGCCAGCAATCCCTCCCGCTCGAGCCTGGCGATGGTCTGGTAGAGGCTTGCCCGGTGGCGGATGTTGACGACCTGATCCTGGCCACGTTCGCGGATCAATTGCTGCATCCGGTACGGATACATCGGCGCCTCGTCCAGGAGGGCCAGGACGATCACCGCGAGCGGTGAGAGGCGGACGGGTTGATTTCTCATATAGTAATAATATGACTAGTCATACGCATACTGTCAACCCAAGTCGTGTCGATCAGGACTGGGAGGTCGGAAAGCGCGTGGCTTGCTCCCCCTGCCCTGACGGACCACCTTGCCCGCGCTCCCCTTGCCCAGGGAACTCCCTCATGCGACGTGTCCCCTCCGACCGCACCCGCCTTGCATTGGCCCTCCTGCTCGCGGCGCTGCTTCCGGGATGTGCGACCGACGCCTCCCCACCGCCGGCACCTGCGCATCGGGTGCTGCACGTCGGCGTCGCGCCCGGCGTGTCTCTCGAGGTGCTCGACTGGGGAGGTACGGGTCCGCCGGTTGTCTTCCTCGCCGGGATCGGCGACACAGGGCATTCCTTCGACGATTTCGCGCCGGAGTTCACCGACCACTGGCACGTGTACGCCATCACGCGCCGTGGATACGGCGCGTCGAGCCACCCCGACACGGGATATGACGTGCCGACCTTCGCCGCCGATGTCGAGGCGGTGCTCGACTCGCTGGCGCTCGACACCGTGACGTTCGTCGGCCATTCGTTCGCGGGCGACGAGATCACCCGCATTGCCGCCGAGCAGCCCGACCGGGTCACCCGGTTGGTGTACCTCGATGCTGGCTACGATCGTGTCGGTGAGCTCGATGTGTTGCGCGAGGCAGCATTCCCCGACGACCCGGCGATGACGATGGCCGACTCCGCCTCCGCCGAGGCGGTTGGCGACTACCTCGAGCGGCTCAACGGCTTCCGGCTCAACGACGACGAGCTGCACCAGTGGTTCGTGTTCGACTCGACCGGCAGGATGGTGGCCAAGCGCAGCGCGGATACCATCTGGACCCGCACCATCCTCCCGGCCGTCGACCATCCGCCGTTTGCCGAGGTGCGGGCCTCTGCGCTGGTGATCTATGCCGTGCCGGAGGATCCGGCCGACGTGCTGCCCTGGTATCCCGCCGCCGACACCGCCTGGCAGCGTCGCGCGGAGCATGCCTTCACGGTCTGGAGTGGGTTTCGTCGTCGCGATCGTGACAGCATCCCGGGGCTGCTCAGCGACGCCCGGGTGGTCGAGCTCCCCGGCGCCAGTCACTACGTCTTCGTCTCGGATCGGGCCCGGGTCCTGGGCGAGATGCGGCAATTCCTTGAGGGTTCGTAGGCCGGCTGGGGCGCCGAGGGCGCCTCGCTACCCGGCCGCCCGGGTGATCTGGCGGTACTCCCGGTACATCCCCACTCGCCACCGCACGATCATCCCGAAGGCAAGCAGGTAGAAGACCGCGGCGGTCCGCAGCGGCGAGATGAGATGACCGATGTAGTCGTGCAGCAGGAGGCGGATCGCCAGCAGCCCGACGAGGATGCCGAGGAACCAGCGCGAGCGCTGCATGTAGACCACGCCGTCGCGGCGCTCGAGTCGCGACGAGCGCACCAGCGGCCAGGAGAGGACCGCGGCGCCGAGCCCCAACGCGACGATCGCCCAGGACCAGGGCACTCGCATCGCCGGTGAGAGGAACATGAAGAAGCCGGTGCTCATCGCCAGCGGCGGGATCACGATCGCCCGGCGGGTGAGCGGCACCCGTGTCTCGCGGACCCGCCAGAACAGGATCGCCACGCCACCGACCACCGGGGAGACGGCGAGCACCGGCCGCAGGAACCCCTGATAGCGCAGATACAGATCCTGGACGTTCAGCATGGTGCCGGAATCATACATCGCGTCGCGGTGGAGAACACCGACCCGGCGGATCGGAGTTGTCATCGGCGGCAACCGGTCCCTTTCGATCGACACCGGTACGTGATATCTCTCGTGGGTCCCGGCGTCCGAGCCGGGTGCCCGATGGACCCGTGATCAGGAGCACCGATGCGTTCACCGTTTCCCGCCGCCCGCGCCGCTCTGGCCGCGCTGGCGGCACTTGTTGTGGTACCCGCCCTCGCCGCCGCCCAGGCGGCGCCGACGTATCCGGAACGTGCCATCCGGCACGACATCCCGATGACCGACATGATCCGGCGCGCCTTGGCGGCGGGCACCCGCGACAGCAGTGGGCGGCCCGGCCGCAACTACTGGCAGCTCTGGAACGACTACACGATCAACGCCCGCTTCGACCCGGCGACCGGCCTGGTCACCGGCCACGAACACGTGGTGGTGAACAACAACGGCCCCAACGAGATGCGTGAGATCGTGCTGCGCCTCGACCAGAACCTCTTCACCGCCAACGTGCCGAAGGCCGAGACGGTCACCGACATCACCGACGGGATGCAGGTCACCGCACTGAGCGTCGATGGCAAGCCGGCCGCACTCAACGCCGGTGGGCCGCCGCGCGGTCGCGGCCGCGCGGAGACGCGGCGGCTCCGACCGGGAGCTCGCCGCCTTCAACCTGTCGCAGACCGTAGCCACGATTCGCCTCGCCGACACCCGTCCCGGCGCACGGCAGCGTCGCGTTCGATGCCGACTGGAACTTCACGGTACCCAAGGTGGCCGCCGGCGAGCGCGGCGTCCGGATGGGGGCGTGGGGCGACACGCTCTATCAGGTGGGCCAGTGGTACCCGCGCGTCACCGATGTTCGACGACCTGCGCCAGGGGGGCTGGGACACCGACCCGTATCTCGGGCCCTCCGAGTTCTACAATAACTTCGGTCACTTCGACGTGAAGCTCGACCTGCCGGCCGGCTGGCTGGTGGGCGCCACCGGCATCCTCCAGAACCCGGACGAGGTCCTCACCACCGCCGAGCGAGACGGCCTGCGGCGCGCCCTCACCGCCGACTCGACCGTGCGCATCAACGGCCCCGAGAACTTCGGCCCCGGCAAGGCGACGGCTGGTGCCTCCGGCGACCGGCTGGTGTGGCACTTCGTGGCCGACACGGCCGGCGACGTGGCCTGGGCCACCTCGAACCAGTTCGTCTGGGATGGCTACCACGCCGCGATCCCGGAACAGGCAAGAACGTGCCGATCAACGTCATGTACCTGCCGGGCCATGAGCGGCAGTACGCCGACGCCGGTCCGACGGTCAGCCACGCGCTGCAGTTCTACTCCGGGCTCTGGATTCCGTATGCCTTCCCCACCATGACGGTGGTCGACGGCCCCGAGCTCGGCATGGAGTACCCGATGTTCATCATGTCGAGCACCGGCGCCTCCGACCACGAGACCGGACACGAGTGGTGGCCGATGACTCTCGGCACCAACGAGACCTGGTACGGCTTCATGGACGAGGGATTCAACCAGTACATGAACATCCTGTCGCGCGACGACCGGCAGGGCCAGCCCGCCAACCTCGACGGCCAGGGACAGCGCTACGGCCAGACCAGCGGCGATGAGCGCGAGGCACCGCTGATGTGGGACGCCAACTTCGGCGGCCCGATGTACTCCTTCCAGGCCTACGGCAAGGCGCCGATGATGCTGTCGATGCTCGGCGGCATCGTGGGCGACACGCGCAGTGTGGCACGCGATGAGCGCCTATGCCGCGGCATGGCGGTTCAAGCACCCGTCGCCCTGGGACTATGTCTTCTTCATGGACAACGCCCTGCACCGCGACCTGGGGTGGTTCTGGTACTCATGGCTGTTCACCACCGACGCCGTCGACGGTTCGATCGAGGGGATGAGCGCGACACATGGCCCCACGACGGTCACCGTCCACCAGGCGGGCCAGATGCCGTCGCCGGTGGTGCTCAACGTGCACTTCGCCCCGGGCGGCCCCGCACTCCGCCAGGTGCCGGGCGCGGTGATGGTCGACGACTCGACGGCGACGATCAGCTATCCGGTTGATGTCTGGTTCAATGGCAGCCGGACCTTCAAGGCGACCTTCGACTTCGGCCCGCGGATGATCGAGCGGGTGGTGCTCGATCCGCACTGCCGCTTCCCTGACAACGACGTGGCCGACAACAGCTGGCCGCGACAGCCGCCGCCGGCCGCGCCGGCGGGCCCGGGTGGCGGCAGGTTCGGAGGCGCCGTCCTGCCAGGGATGAGGCACGGCTGATCGAACCAGCAACGGGCGGCGACCGCGAGGGTCGCCGCCCGTTGGCCATCCCGATCCGGAGTCGCTTCCCGGCCGCGGTACCCGTGAGCCAGTTCGGTGGGGTGACGCGGCCAGCATCGCAGCCAGGGTGGGATCGTGGCGACACGCCCCGAGATGGAGGCAAGCGCGGCCTGAGGGACGGCCCCCCGAGCTACCCCGACCCGCGCAGGCGCGCATATCGCCCGGCGGTCAGGGTCAGAGTGGCAACGAGCCCCGTCCGACGCCGACCGGCCATCATCCCTTCCGGTGGTAATGGAAGTCGTAGGTCGTCGACCACGTCTTCCCGGCATCGGTCGACTGCTCGCCATGCTGGCGCACGGTGTTGCTGTCGATCGGGGAGAAGGAGAGCCGCTGCTCGAGGGGAGCGCCCTGGGCATCGACGCCGTGTGCCAGGAACACAAGCGTCCCGTTGTCCCAGTGGCTGTCGCGGAATTCGGTCACCTCGCCCTGCTGGCCGACCCAGAACTGCTGCCAGTGTCCCAGCTTTGCGTTGTACGTGTTCAGGCTCTTCCCCTCGCTGCCGGTCCGGTCGGTCCAGTTCTCCAGCAGGGCGCAACCGCCACTCACCACCTGCACCTCGCTGTGTCCGACGACGACCGTGGAGTTGGCAGGCGTGACCTCCCACGTTCCCACCCAGAAGTCGAAGCGGCGGGCGTTCGCATCCGCCAGGCAGGGGGCCGCGATGATCTTCGCCCGCTGGACGAGGGCGGCGAACCGCGCATCGCTCCGGATCGAGGTGAGGTCGGAGTCCGAGGCGAAGATCGACGGCATCGCGAATCCTGCGGTGAGCGCCTTGTCGAGCCAGAAGAACGCCGAGTCGGCCATGCGGAGCCGGGCGTAGACACTCCCGGCGTTGTACATCGCCGTGGGATTCGGGCGCGCGGCGCCGACCCGGGCGAAGGCCCGCGCAGCCAGGAGATCGTCATGCGCCGCGTACGCCGCGCTGCCGACGCCGAACCAGGCCCGGAAGTTGGTGCTGTCGCTTCGCACCGCCTGCTGGTAGACACGGAGAGCCGCGGTGGCGTTGCCCGCCTTGAGCAACGAATCCGCCGTGAGTTCGGCAGGGGTTTTCGGGGTGGCCGGCGCGGCCTGGGCGGGGAGGGAGACGACTGCAGAGATGAGCAGCAATCCGACGAGGGCAGGACGCATGGAACCGTCCGGGGAAGAGTTGGGTGGCGGTCAGGAGATGTCGTGCCTACGCCCTGCCGAGCGGGGTGGTTTCGGGCCGCGGGGCATCCCGGCCGGGATGACGAGATCCTGACACGGCCTCTCGCACGTCCGATCCTGTCACCAGCTCGGCGGGAGCCGCCTCCGAGACGCAGTCGGGTCTTGCTACCCTGACTGCACAATCAGGACTGTGGGCCTCGTCGGCACCCGAGGGAGTCACCCGGCATCCAGATCCGCATGCCGAGGCGCTCCGGGCAGGCGGGATGAGGCCGTTTCACTCGGCGCGGAGCGTGCTCACCGGGTCGACGCGCACCGCCCGGCGGGCCGGAATCCAGCAGGCGATCCCGGCCACCGCGAGCAGCAGCACCGACACTCCGCCATAGGTCGCGAGGTCCGTGGGAGAGACCGAGAACAACAGCCCGGCCATCAGCCGGGTGAGCAGGAACGAGAGCGCCAGTCCCAGCGCCACGCCCACGACGGTGAGTCGCATCCCCTGGCCGATCACCAGCCCCAGGAGGTCGTGCCGCTGCGCGCCCAGTGCCGCGCGGACGCCGATTTCGCGCAACCGTTCCGTCACGGTCCCGCTCAGCACACCGTAGATCCCGGCAGCCGCCAGTACCAGTGCCACCAGGCCGAAGCCCTCGAAGAGGATCAGGGCGAACCGCCGCTGGGCAGCGCTCGCGCGCAACAATTCCGACATGGTGGCCACCCGGATCACCGGCTGGTCGGGATCGATCGCGTGAACCGCTTGCCGAATGGCGGGGACCAGCGTCGTCACATCGCCGGTGCCCCGGACCACCACCGTCATCGCGCCGTCGGCGCCGTAGGGCGCCTGCACCTCGGGATGATAGACCGCATCCGACTGTGCGGTCGCCAACGAGACCTGCTTCACGTCACCCACGATCCCGACGATGGTGCGCCACGGCCCCACCGCGGGGTCACCGATGCGGACGCGCTGACCGATCGGATCCTCGTCGGGCCAGAACCGCTTCGCGAACGACTCGTTGATCAGCACCACCTCCGGCTGCCCGATGCCGTCCTGCGCGGTCAGGGTTCGTCCCCTGAGAAGCGGGATACCCATCGTCTCGAAGTAGCCCTGGGAGATGCCGTACCGGAAAGCCGATGGATCTTCGGAAGGGTTCGGCCGGGGATGGCGTTCGCTGTGGACGCCGTAGCCATCATAGTCCCCGCTCAGTGGGAGCTGTCCCGTCATCGCCGCCGCCGTGACGCCGGGAATCGCCCGCACCGACTCGAGCACCCGATCGAAGAAGCGCCAGGTCGCCGCATCGTCGGGCATCCGGGGGCCGCCGCTCTGGATCTGCACGGTGAGCAGCTGTTCTGGCTGGAAGCCGGGCGAGACATCGAGCAGGCGCCCCATGCTGCGCAGCAGCAGGCCGGAACCGACCAGCAGCAGCAGCGCCAGTGCGACCTCCGACACCACCAGCGTGCTCCGTGTCAGCGTGCCACGCCCCGCGAGCCGCCGCGTCCCGGCCCGGATCCCCTGGTGCAGGTCGCGACGGGTCGCGTGCAGCGCCGGCACCACGCCGAAGACAACGCCGACCACGAGCGAGATTCCGACCGCCAGCAGCAGCACGGTTCCGTTGACGCCGATCGCCCCGACGCGCGGCATCCCGCTCGGGCTCAATCGCACCAGCGCCCGCACCCCCACGACGGCGAGGCCGACGCCGCAGATCCCGCCCAGCCCCGCGAGCAGCAGGCTCTCGGTGAGCAGCTGCCGCACCACCCGGCCACGACTCGCTCCCAGCGCCGCACGCAGGGAGAACTCGCCGCGCCTCTGCGCGGCGCGCCCGAGCAGCAGGTTCATCACGTTTGCGCAGGCAATCAGCAACACCAGCGCCACCGCGCCGAGTACGGCGAGCAGCGCCGGCCGCACGCCGCTGGTGATGTCATCCTGCAGCCGCACCGGGTCGAGCGTCACCCCGGAGTAGTCCGTGGGATGATCGCGCCGCATCCCGGCGTAGAGCCCGGCGAGTTCGCGCGCCGCGACGGCGGGCGTCACGCCGGGCCGCAGTCGACCGACGGCGCGCAGGTGTCGGCAGCCGCGGCAGGCATAGGGGAGCGAGACATCGTACCGCAGCGGCACGTACACCTGGGCGCTGGGACTCAGCACGTTCTCGAACCCCGCCGGCATGATCCCCACGACGGTGTACGGATGTCCGTTGAGGTTGATGGCGCGGCCGACCATTCCCGGATCTCCGCCGAAGCGGCGACGCCAGAGCGCATCGCTCAGGATGATGACGCGATCGGCGCCCGGAATGTCCTCCGCCGCACTGAAGGCGCGGCCGAGCGTGGGCGACACTCCGAGCACCCGGAAGAAGGACAGGCTGACCTTCTGTCCCCTCAGCATTTCGGGCTCGGTCCCCCCCGTCAGGGTTCCCGAGAAAGAACCGACCGCCGCGACCGCATCGTACGATCGTGACTGATCGACCACGTCCTGGTAGGTGGCGAAGCCGACATTGTCGCGGCTGCCGTCTTGCTCCCGTTCCCAGATCATCGTGATCCGGCCCGCCTCGGGATACGGCAGTGGCGCGAAGAGGATCGGCTGGACCGCACTGAAGATCGCGGTCGTCGCGCCGATCCCGAGAGCAAGGATCAGCACCGTGAGCGCCGCAAAGGCCGGCCGTCGCGCGAGGGTACGCACTGCAAACCGGAGATCGGCAAGGAGCAGGGTCACGACGGACTCTCCGTGAAGGGAATCGCCGCCGCGAGGCGGCATGCGCCGCAGGGCGAGCGGCAGCGCCAGGGTCTCGCGCCAGTACCAGCGCCGAGCGCGTGCGGCGCCGCGTCGCGGCACCAACTCTTCGTGGAAGCGCTGCTCGAGGTCGCCGAGGTATCCCTCGCGGAACGCCTCGGGGAGGAGTCGGCATGCCAGCCACACGGCCAGTCGTGGAGGCTGCACCCCGGGGCCGCTCACGAGCTGCCCAGCGCGGTATCGAGACCGCGGTTCATGACCTCAAGCGCCCGCATCGACGCCTGGATCGCCCGTCGACCGGCGGGGAGGATGGCCGCATGCTTCTTCCGGCGGCCGCCCCGTTCGGGGGTGGGCTCGCCGAGGCGCATGCGGACCAGCCCCTTGGATTCGAGCCTGGCCAGCGTGGTGTAGACCGAGGCAAAGCTGGGGTCCCGTCCGGTGCGCCGGTGGATCTCCTGCTGCACGGTGACACCGTAGGCGTCCTCGCCGAGATGCATCAGGGCGAGGAGGACCAGCTGCTCGAATTCACCGAGGTGCGCGGCCACCCGGACTCCATTTCTCCGACTTTGTGGAGTATATAGACGCAGCAGGCCCCGGCCGGGTTTCACCCTCCCGTCCGTCGACCTGTTTCGGGTCCCTCAGGGCCGTAGAGGAGCACCCCGAATCGACTCGGCTTTCGCCCTCCCCCCCCAGAGGATGGCGCGTCAGCAACCGGTCAGCCGGCAGGCCACCACGGCTGCGTGCTGGCGATCGGCAGATAGCGCTCGGCGATCACCCGGTGGTGGTGGAGCTCGTGACCGGCGATGTGGAAGGCAAGGCCGCGCGGCGTGGCGACGTAGCCGTTGACCTCGCCGCGGCGCATCCAGGCCCCTCTGGGCAGATTGCGGAACAGGGCGATGGACGCTCCACGCACGGCCAGGTAATCGGCGAGCAGGTCGTCCATGGCGAGCGCCCGGAACCCGGCGCCGGCCACGTATTGCCGCTCATCGAACCCCGGCAGGGCACGATCGTCGCCGCGCGCGATGCACAGCGCCCGATAGGCGAAGATCCGCTCATCGTCGGCGAGATGGCCGAGCACCTCCCGCACGGTCCACTTGTCGGGACCGTAGGCGATGTCGCCACCGGTATCGCCGAACTTCCGGAACAGCGCAACGGTCGCCTCCCGCTGGCGGAGGAGGATCTCGCACGCATCATCGCCCATCACCAGGTTGATGTCGGGCTGCGCGTAGTCGGCATGTTCGCCGGGCTGGGGGCGACCGGAGGGCACGGGATGGTCAGGCACTGAAGCATTCACGCGATTCCCCCTGTCGTCCAACACGCAAACCGAAACCACACGCGCGGACCGCCGGCACGGCCTGGCGACCCACGTTATCGCCGGCAGCCGAATCCGGGAAGCCGGGGGGAACCGATCGACGGGGCGCGCCTGGCCAGGCGGCAGGTCGATGCAGGGAGACAATCCCGGAGTTGGCCGAGGCCATCCCACTCCCCTTGCTTACCGAGGGGAAGCACCGTAGCTTCGACTCGGTAACCGAGTGGAGAGCTCCCATGTCGCGTCCGGTCGACCTGGTCCAGGGCACCCTGGACCTTCTGATCCTCAAGATCCTCGCGCTCGAGCCGCTGCACGGCTTCGCCATCTCCATCCGGCTCCGGTCGCTCTCCTCGGAGGTGCTCCAGGTGAGTGACGGGTCGTTGTACCCTGCCCTCCACAAGCTGGAGCAGTCGGGGTGGATCAGCGCCGAGTGGCGCCCGACCGAGAACAACCGGCGGGCCAAGTTCTACACCCTCACGCGGGCCGGTCGCGGTCAGCTGGCCGCCGAAACCGAGTGCTGGGACCGTCTCTCCACGTGCGATCAGCCATGTCGTGCAGCTCGGTGAGGCGACCTGATGCGCCCGGCTCCGTGGCTCACCCGGCTTGATCGCGCCGCCCGATCGATCCCCCTGCGGTTCCGCACCCTCTTCCACCGCACGGCAGTGGAGCAGGAGCTCGACGAGGAGCTGCGCTTCCATGTCGAGGAGCACACCGCGCTGCTGATGACGCGCGGCCTCGACGTCACCGCGGCGCGGCGGGAGGCGCTCCTCCAGCTCGGCGGCGTCGAGCGGCGCAAGGACGAGGTGCGCGAGACGCGAGGGGTGAGCGCGCTCGAGAACCTGCTGCGCGACGTCCGGCAGGCGTTCCGCTCGATGCGGCGTGCCCCCGTCTACGCCATCGTCGCGATCCTCACTCTCGCGCTCGGGATCGGCGCCAACACGGCGATCTTCACCGTCGTCAATGCGGTGCTGCTCCGGCCACTGGCCTATGCCGATCCATCGCGCCTGGTGCTCTTCGAGCATGCGCAGGGAACGACGGCTGCGCCCGCCAATTTCCTCGACTGGCGGGCGCAGACCCGGAGCTTCGAGCGCATCGGCGCAGCGGAATACTGGACGCCGAGCCTGACAGGGGCGGGGCTGCCCGAGAAGGTGATGGGGCTGCACATCTCGTCGGACATCCTGCCGATGATGGGAGTGCGCCCGCTGCTGGGGCGGGTCTTCCGGCCGGAGGAGGATCACGAGGGGAACAACCACGTGGCGGTGCTCCGCTACGACTTCTGGCAGAACCGGTTCGGCGGCGATCCGGCTGTTGTCGGGCGAACGCTGCGGCTCGATGGCGAGACATACACGGTCATCGGCGTGATGCCGGCAGGGTTCCGCTTCGCCCCGTTCTGGGCGACGGAGGCGGGGATCTGGGCGCCGCTGGTGCTCGACAGCCGCGCCACCAATCGACGCGGCGCATCGCTCCGCGTCTTCGGGCGACTCCAGCCCGGCGTCACGCTGGAGGAGGCGAAGGCGGATGTGACGGTCGTCACCGATCGCCTCGAGGCGCAGTATCCGGGGACCAACAAGGGAGTCACCCTGGCCCCGCTGCAGGAGGTCGTCACCGGGGCGATCCGACCCGCCCTGATGATCCTCCTCGTCGCCGTGGGGCTGGTGCTGCTGATCGCCTGCGCCAACGTCGCCCACCTGCAGCTGATCCGGTCGGCCGAGCGGGAGCGGGAGTTCGCGGTGCGCACCGCGCTGGGGGCTTCGCGTGCCCGGCTGGTGCAGCAGTCGCTGGTGGAGAGCGGGCTGCTCTCGCTCCTCGGGGGGATCGCCGGACTGCTCCTCGCCAACGTCGGCGTGCACCTGCTCGTCGCCCTCGCGCCGCCGAACCTCCCTCGACTCGAGGCGATCCGGCTCGACGGCAGCGTCTTCCTCTACCTGTTGCTGGTCGCGGTGCTGGCCGGGATCGGCTTCGGCATCGCGCCGGCGCTCACCTCCTCGCGAGTCCGTGCGGAGGGAGCGCTCAAGGAAAGCGGTCGGGCGCCGACCGATTCGCGCCGCCGCCACGGGATCCGCAGTGCGCTCGTGGTCTCCGAGTTTGCGATGGCGCTCCTCCTGCTCCTCGGCGCCGGCCTGGTGCTGCGGTCATTCGCCGGGCTGATGGCGGTGGATCCCGGCTTCGACCCGCACAACACGCTGTCGATGGTTGTCTCGCTCGACGGCACCCGCGCCGAGGCTCCGAGCGCGCACGAACAGTTCTTCAGCCAGCTCATCGACCGGACCCGGGCGCTCCCCGGCGTCAAGGCGGCCAGCGCCGTCAATCACCTCCCGCTGCACGGTGATCACTGGCAGTTCAACTATTTCGTCGAGGGACAGCCGCTGCCGAAGCCGGGCGAAGGGTTGCGGGCCCAGTTCCTCGTCACCCGACCGGGGTACTTCGCCACGCTGCGGGCGCAGTTCGCCGTCGGGCGCGACTTCCGCCCCGAGGACCTCGCCACGGGGCAGAAGGTCGTGATCATCAACGATGTCATGGCACGTGACGGCTGGCCGACCGGCCGCGCCATCGGACAGCGGATCAACCTCGACGACGCCGACGCGCCCGACTGGTACACGGTGATCGGGGTGGTCAGGGATGTCCGCCAGAACACGTGGTCCGGCGCGGCGGTCGGTGAGATGTACTTCCCGAACACCGCCCCGCCGGCCGGTGCGCAGGGAATCGCCACGGCGCTGAGCCCGAGCGACCTCACCCTGGTGATCCGGTCCGCCACCGATCCGGCAGGGCTCACCCGCGCCGTCCGCGATGTCGTCCACGATCTCGAGCCCGACGCCACGGTCTCCGACGTGATCTCGCTGGAAGGCGCGATCGGCGAGCAGCTCGCTGCCCCGAAGTTCTACCTCTTCCTGCTCGGGCTCTTTGCGATCGTGGCGGTGACACTCGCCGCGATCGGGGTGTATGGCGTCGTCAGCTACTCCGTGACCCGACGCACCCACGAGATCGGCGTCCGCATCGCCCTCGGCGCCGCGCGCGCCGACGCGTTCCGGATGGTGCTGGGACAGGGGATGCGGTTGGCGCTGGTGGGCGGCGTGCTCGGGCTCGTCACGGCCATCGGGATGACGCGCTACCTGGGATCGCTGCTGTACGGCATCACGCCGCTCGATCCGCTGACCTTCGTTGCGGGCGTGGTCGTGCTCTCCGCCGTGGCCCTGCTCGCGTGTGCCGTGCCGGCGCGGCGGGCGTCGCGACTCGATCCGATGACGGCGCTGCGATCGGAGTAGGTGCGCCGCCAGGCTCGGGACGGGGCCAAGGGGGTGTCCCGCCATCGCGACGCGATCGGCGGGATCGGTCGGAGGGCCCGCACAACGGTCGGACCGTCGAGCGGCGGCACATTTCGTTTTGGTCGGCGAATGCTCTTCCTGGCCACGCCGCTCGAAGGCGACGACGTGGGACTCGATGCGGTCGAGGACGGCATCTGGTCTACCTACTTCTGCAGCGTCTTGATTGCACCGTTCGATGAACGCCAGCACATCATTCGGAGCTGACCGGCCGCTCCCCGAGCCGTAAACCATGCACCCGGTTTGGCATGTCAACTATCTCCGCGGTTGCTCACGCGCGGCAAGAGCTCGATGCGAGCTCAGGCACCTGGCCGACGAATGCCCCGCGTTTACCCAACCGTCCAGATCGTCGCGCCCGCGAACACCAGGAAGAGCACCGCACCGGTGATGAACACTGACGCTAGGCCGCCGCAGCGGCTACTGAGGGCGGAGGACAGCCTGATACTCTGCGGTGGTGGCACGCTTGACGAACTCGATGACCTGCTCGACGATCTGGCGCGTGGTGCCGTTGTCGTCCACCGCTTCGAAGCCGTGATGTCCTGTCGGATAGTTGACCAAGGTAAGTGGTGCGTTCTGCGATATTGCCAGCGACGTGAGTCTATCGATCGCCGCATTCATCCCCGGAGAGTCTAGTCCGGCACGGACATAGAATAGCGGGAGATCGTGCCGAAACGCGGTGACGACCGCTCCGGCTCCTCCGTACAGGATGACGGCCGCCTTGAGAGAAGTCTGTCGAGGATCCTCCACGGCTGGGAGCGCTGCCGCGCCGTTGCCAGATGCCGCGAAGACGGCGAGTCGTTCACTGTTGATGCCGTAGTCGCGAGCATGCGCGGCCAGATGCGCAATCAGGGAATCAAGATCGCCCTGACGGGCGCGCGTCGGCGCTTGGGCATTACCGGTGCCTGGCTCCGCTCGGAGGTCGGGGATGATGGCGACGATGCCGTGCGCCGCCGCAATGCGGGCCCATGCCGTCGCCTGATCGTTCGCTTCGCGGGCGGGCCTGTCTCCGTCTTCCGGCCAATACAGCGAATAGATGATCATCCCCGGCAAGGCGGTCACACCGCCAGCGGGGCGATAGACATCCATCGCCAGCGACAAAGTGTCGATGGTAGCGAAACGGACGCCCCTCGTCACCCGAATGGCGTCCAGCGTTGGCACCGGGTAGAAGAAGGGACGATTCTGGGCCCCGGCGTCCCTGACTGCAAGTTGGGCCAAGAGTCCCATGACTACCAGTCGATTCACTCGTACCATCACTGGTCTCCTGACAAGACGTGGGTGTGGCGTGATCCTCCGGTCTCGTCATTACGCTTCCCTCCTTCCGTGGGTTTCTATTCGATCCTGTCGGTGTGGCCGGGGACGCCAGCAAGGGGAGGAACGCCGATGAGGAACTCAATCCGCATGCCATTCTCCTACGCGGTTCCGCCCGGAGGGGACCTTCGTGACGTGGCCCGCCCACGACACCGGGCCATTGATCGAAGCGTTTCGCCGGGCGGTGCTCCCGTCGTTCGTGCGCCGGGAGTTGTTTGATGAGGTCCAGGCCTCGGGGATGCTCCGCTGGCCGCACTCGGGGGTTCAGGTGCACACCGCCGTCCGGGTGGCTGACGACGATCGCGCCTTCGCGATGCGGCTGGCGCGCGACTGCACCCGGAATCCCCTCGCACTGGAGCGGTTGACCGACGACCGCACGATGCACACCGTGACCTACCGGTCCGCCAAGTCGGCGGGTCCGACTGCGGGCACCGAAACCGACGATCCGAGAGCGTTCCTCGCGCGAGCGCTGGTCCACGTCCCCGACCAGGGGCAGGTCACCACACGCTACCATGGCTGTTACGCCATCCGGCCCCGCGGGATGCGACGACGGACTGGCGCCGCATCCCACGCCCCCCGGAAGGAACCCCAGCTCACCGAGCCCTGCACCGCTCGCTTCCCACGGGGCGATTGGCATTCCTATCCATCTTGCCTGCGCCCTTCTTTCCGCTAGGGCGTCACCCGGCACTCGTCCACTTCGGCCTTCATCCATTTCCCGTCCGGTCCCTGAACCTCGGTGAAATGGCTGAACGCGCGGAGGCCCTTCCGCACGAACACGTCGCGCATCGCGGCGGTTCCCCCACTCGTTGCTTGGAAGGCCAGTGTGTCGTCGTTCCATCCGGTGCTGAAGGACGGTTGGTAGACGCCGTCGATATCGACGATGGTCTGGACGAACTGCTTCCTGCCCATGTCATAGCCGAAGAATCCGGCCACACTGTAGGGCGGCGTACCGGAGGGACCGGTGGCGTCGAAGGCGAACTCAACCCAGTGGTCACGGACGGCGCTCTCGCCGTGCCCGGTCGCTTTCGTGACGAAACCGGGGGTACCGCCGCCCGCGAACATCTGTCCGCTGCACTGCCAGGCACCGACGAAGAGGGAAAGCTGCCGCAGCTCGGTGGGTGGGGAGGATGGCTGCTGCGCGAGGAGCGGTGGTGCGGCGCACACCAGAATAGCCAGCAAGGCGGAGGAAGCGCGGATGGACATGATGATCTCCGGGAGAAGGTATTGTGGTTCAGAACACGACGTGAGCAGTCACGGTGCCGGTGGCGCCAGGCGTGGCTGGACTGGCGGTCAAGGTGCCATCGGCGGTGCCATGTACCGTGAACGTGTATCCATCGCTACCCAGCGAAACCGAGCTGAGATTCAAGGTGACCGATCCGTGCGCGGGATCCTCGGTGGACTGTGACCAGAGCAGGTCGTCGGCGGTGGCGGTCGTGATCGCCATCAGCACCCCCGGACTGGTTGCGGTGAGGGTGCCGCTGGCCAGCTTGCCATCGACCCGGAAGCCCAGCGTGAACCGGGTGTCAGCGGGCGTGGCGATATCAAACGCGATATCGAAATCAGAGACGCCCGCAATGGTGCGTCCAAACGTTGCATTGGCAGTGCACGCCAGCGTGGTGGTGATCGCTCCCGTAAGCGTGACGGTGCATGTGGCGTCGCCACCGCCGTCGTTGGCATTGGCGGTGCCGGCTCCACACCCGGTGGCAGAGAGCAGGACCGCAGTGGTCAGGATCAGGCGTACCGCAGACATGGAACCTCCTTCAATCGATTGTCATCGCTCGCACTTCGTCTCCCGCCCGGGACTCCGTCGCACCCTTCGCGGCGTGACCGCCCGCATTCAGTGCAGACCTGCGGGAGGGTGTACGTTGTCGTACTCGTAGCGGATGGAGAGATGCCGCCGATCTCCGCCACCGCTGTCGATGTCCTGGTCGGAGCGCAGGACCAACCCGCTTGAGACACCGACCCAGATGCGCCCGTCCGCTCGGGCATCCTCGCTCTCGCTGTGCGAGGTGTACACGATCGCTCGAACCCCGCCGACACTCTCCTCGCCCACTCGCTGACAGGCGAGGTTCCGGGCGTTGGCGATGTTCTCCTCGAATTGTGCCAGGGCCGCCCTTGGCGTCATGGGGCTTCGCTTCCACGTGCCCCGGTAGAGCACATAGGTCGCCTCGGCCGTGGAGATGAGTTCACCGGTCGCTCGCGAAGCCTTGCCGGTGGCGGGACCGTCGCTCTGGTACGAGTGGTGAGGCGTCAGGATCACCTTGCGTTGCGCCTCGAGCAGCGGCCGACAGGCCGCCGGGATCTGTTGGCCCTGGGCTGGAGCCGGAAGCATCATGCCGCCGAGCGCGGCGCCCAGGATGTGCAGGAGGGTGGATCGAGTGGCCATCGGATGCCCCCGTTCTGGTCGCTGGCGCCGGTGCGTCGGGTTCCCACCGGCCTCGGTGGAGGAGCAATCTGCCCCGCAGGCGTTGCGCCACCGTTGGCCTGCCGTTTGTTGCCGCGCGACGGCGCGAGACGTACCTTCGAACGGTGATGATCGAGCTCAAGCTCCTCGGGCTTCAGGCGCTGCGCGGCTCCGACGGACGGGAACTCACCTCGCTCCTGGCCCAGCCGAAGCGATTCGCGCTCCTGGCCTATCTGGCCATTCCCGGGGAGGGCGGTTACCACCGGCGCGACACTCTGGCCAGCATCTTCTGGCCTGAGCTCGACCAGTTCGCCGCTCGACGGGCCCTCCGGAACACCCTCTATCATCTGCGGGAGGCACTGGGCACCGGCGTGGTCGTGTCCCGGGGAGACGATGCGGTCTCGATCGATCCGGCGACGCTCAGCTGTGATGTGACCCTGCTCGCCGCCGCGGTGCAGGAGGGGCATCACGAGGCAGCGGTGGAGTGCTACCGCGGACCGCTGCTGGCGGGGATGCATCTTGTCAACACCGGGGAGGCGTTCGAGGAATGGCTGTCGCGCGAAGGCCACCGCATCATCGCCCTGGTGCTGCGATCTCTCCAGGCGTTGATCGAGCGAGATGAGGGCGCGGGAAATCTTCGGGACGCCGCCCACTGGGCGCAGCGCGCCTGTCTCCTCGTGCCGGAAGACGAGAACTTGCTGCGGCGCGGCATGTCGCTGCTCGACCGGTGCAGCGATACCGGCGGCGCGCTGCGGCTCTACCACAGTTACGCCCGCCGATTGCAGGCCGAGTTCGGCGCGAAGCCCAGCGCCGA
The DNA here is from genome assembly GCA_963847895.1 of uncultured Gemmatimonadales bacterium. Lineage (GTDB taxonomy): Bacteria > Gemmatimonadota > Gemmatimonadetes > Gemmatimonadales > GWC2-71-9 > Palsa-1233. The sequence continues at coordinate 362,994 of CAWKBO010000003.1, read as the reverse complement.
AACCGAGGCGCTCGCGGAACGCATCCGCGACGGTGGGCAGGCCCGGTCCTCGCCGCGCAACTCTGCCCCGACGGGCCTGGGACCAACCGCACCATCGCTGCCCACGCCCGCCGGGGATGATCTGCCAGCCGCGGTCGTCGCCGAATCGGTGCCGCCGACCCGTGCGCTGACGTCTCCGCCCCGCGTCGATCGGCGGAGGCGCCGAATCTTTCTCGCGACAACCGGTGCAGCGCTCGTCGCGATACTCGGCCTGTTGGTCGCCTGGCAGGGTGGTGCACTGCGGCCTCGGCCGGCGTCGGCCCACCCGCGGGTCCTGATCGCCGTCTTCGACAACCGGACCGGCGACCCGAATCTTCAGTCCCTCGGGCGCATGACGCAGGACTGGCTGGCCCAGGGGCTGGTCCGGACCCGCCTGGTCGAGGTGGTGGATCCTCACGCCGTGTTCGTACAGAGCAGGGCCGATTCCAGTGCGGCTGTCGATCCGATCGCTATTGCGCACCGCACCGGCGCATCCCTGGTGGTATCGGGCAGCTTCTACCGGACCGGCGACACCCTGTTCTTCCAGGCGGCCGTCCTGGACGCGAAGAACCAGCGCATCCTGCGCGCGGTCGGGCCGATCCTCTCCCGCGCCCGGATGCCAGTGGCCGGTCTCGACGAACTGCGCTCCCGGGTGATGAGCGCGCTGGCGTCCGTCGTCGACGTCCACGCGACCCAGGGGTTGGGCGCTGGTGAACCACCACCGTTTGGCGCATACCGGGACTATGTCGATGGCTGGGACGCCTACTGGCACGGCGACATCCTCGGCGGCAAGGCCTTGTTCCAGCGCTCGGTGGATGCCGACTCCAGCTTCACCCCCGGGGGCCTGGCGCTCGCGACCGTGGGTGCCAATTCGAACGATTGCCCACTGGTCGACTCCCTCGCTCGCGTGCTCGAGGCGCGATCGCTCGACCGCGTGGCCCGACTCACCCTGCGCATCGCCGATGCGCGTTGTCATGGCCGCAACGAGGAGATGCTGCGCCTTACGCTGGAGCGTGCCGACATCGACCGGGACAATTCCAGCGAACAGATGTCCGCTGCGGCGGCCGCATTGTGGGCCAATCATCCCGCGCAGGCATTGGCGGTGCTTCGCCGCATCGATCCAGCGGTGGACATGGGCTGGAACACCGACACGACCCAGTTCACATACTGGGGCACGTTGGCCGAGTCGCTGCACATGCTGGGCCGCCACTGGGAGGAACTGACGGAGGTCGGCCGCGTGCCGGCCGGCGCCCCACTGGGCCGGCTCTGGCTGCAGGCCAACGCCCTGGCTGCCTCGTCCCGGCCGACCGCGGCCCTCGGGGTGCTCGATCGTGCGATGGCGCTCCCGACCGAAACGGTGAGCGATATCGGGCTCGCCCCCTATACCTATGGGCGACCCGAGTACACCATGACGCCGGCGTGGGTGGCCAACTGGGTTGCGCGTGAGCTGGCCTTTCACGGCGATACGGCCGCAGCCCGCCAGGCAGCGTTGCGGGCGGTGGGATGGTATCGGAGTCGGCCGGCCGCCGAACGCGCGACGCCGGAGGAGCGGCTGGTCGCGGCCTGGTCACTCGAGATGGCCGGTGCGTGGCCCGAAGCCGAACGGATCGCGCGACAACTCGTCGCCGAGGACTCCGCCAATGTCGATTTTCGGGGCGAACTTGCCGGCCTCGCGGCGGAGCGCGGCGACACCACGCTGGCGGAATCGGTGGATCGCTGGCTCGCCCTGCAGCCAGTCTCGCGCGTGAGTTGGACCGCGAGCATCTATCGCGCCCGAGTCGCGGCGTTGCTCGGTCGACCTGACGCAGCGGTAGCCCGCCTCCGCGACGCGATCGATGCCGGGGTCTGGCCCCGGTGGCTTCACGAGGAACCCTCCCTTGCCGCACTCCAGGATCGTCCGGACTTCATCGCGCTGACCAGGCCCCGGGGCTGAAGTGCCTAGGCAAGCCGGCCGGGCGTTCCATGCCTTGAGCCGGAAATGCTCCCCGAACTCGTGCGGCACCTCCCACCCCGATTGAACCTCCGCGTACCGGCCTGGTCACCGCCGTCGCCGTCGGGACCACGACCATCACAGCCACCAGTGACGGGAAGAACGGTACCGCCAATCTGACGCTGGTCGATGGCACGATCGTCGACAGTGCGGAGGGGGACCATCGCCGCCAGTTCGGGAATCGTGAATGTGGTGGTGACGGCGCAGCCCCTGAACGCTGCGACTGCCATGACCGTGACGCCCAGTGCGAATCCATCCGCCAACGCCAACCTGGTCCCGGCTACCCCATTCGACTTCGCGGCCCGGGCGAACGACGCTGCAAGTGCGGCTACTTCTGTCCCAGCTGCCACACCAAACGCCCGGCGCTCTGGACCCAGTGGCTGGGCACCACGCTGCTGGCGCCGGTGCCGCATCGGCACCTCCTGGTCACCGATGGGGGGGCTCCGGCCGGAAGGAACCTTCGTGACGTGACCGGCCCATGACACCGGGCCATCGATCGAAGCGTTTCGCCGCGCCGTGCTCCCGTTGTTCGTCCGCCGGGAGTTGTTTGATGAGGGCCAGGCCGCGGGGATGCTCAGCTGGTCGCACTCGGGAGTCCGTGCCCACACCGCCGTCGGGGTGGCCGAGGAGGGTCGGTGGTTGTCCTCTTGCCAGAGCGACGCTTGGGTGCATGCTTCGGGGGGCTTCACGCCCCGGTTCATCGCCGGGGCCAGGTGAGGCCGCCGCTGTTTCTGGATGGAGAAGACATCGCGGCGGCCGAACCGTCCTGGCCCGGCCAGCAGCAAGCGCAGGTTGGGCAGCCTCCTCCGAGGGCTAGTAACGCACAACGCTGGCAGTGTCGTTCGAAGCACAACCGGGGACTCGCGTGGGCTCTGCCTGGTGGGTCGCGGTCGACCAGCATTCACCGTAGAGTGAACAGTAGCAGATTCGACTGGCGACGCGGTAATCCTGCGCCATCGCTGTGTCACTCAGTTTGCCGGCAATGACGGTGAGCACATGGATGGTCCTGCCGGGGAGGAGCACGGTGCCCGGTCCAACCGCCGAAAAGAATGATCCATCCGGCGGGTGCCCGAGCAACAATGCGGTCACGACGGGAGTCCAAGACGTTTGGACCGTATCGTCCAGTCGAACTTCGAATGACCTTACAAGGGCCGGGCCCAGGCCCACGTTTGTGATCGTTCGTTCGTACCGACCCGCAGAATCCGATGCTTCCTGTGCCAGGCGCGGCCAGACCGACATGCGATCGTGGTCACGCGTTGCCTTGGCTTCGTACAGCGTAATCCCCAGGGAGGCGAGGGCGATGACGATCGCGGACGCCTCGGCGAGCTTGCGCAGCAGCCCATCAACCAGTCGAGCGCGGGGTTTGCCATCTGTCATGGTTTGCACCTGGAAAATGGGAGTTGCCTGACGACCTGCGCTTCCGCGGCAGGGTCCGGGGCAGGCCCTGACAGAGCAAGTGATGGTATGGACTCCTCCCCGAGAGCGACAGCATCCAGCATCGCGGCCCCGAAGGCCACCACCTCGAGGAGAAGCCCTATGCCAACGATACAGATCGGCGTCGATCTCGCCAAGACGGTCTTCGAGGCCTGTCCCGAGGGCCAATGGCCCGAGGGATGGCGCTCTCGGAGGCGCCCGGGGTGGTGACTAACCGGCGCCGACTCTCGCGGGCGGCCTTTCCGCGTTTCCTCGCGGCCCAGGCGCCCGCCGAGGTCCTGCTCGAGACGTGTGGCTCCGCGCACCACCGGGGGCGAGCGGCTGAGCGATGCGGGCACCGGGTGAAGCTGTTGCATCCGGCGGACGTGGCCCGCTATCGCGATGGCAACAAGACCGACCGTGCCGACGCCAAGGCGTTGCTGGAGGCGGTCCGAAACCAGGACCGGACCCCGGTCCCGGTGAAGTCGGTCGAGCAGCAGGCCGTGATGGCGCTCCACCGCATCCGCCAAGGCTGTCGGGGCACACGCACCGCTCGGATCAACGCCCTCCGCGGGCACCTGCGGGAACTCGGCCATACCATCCCGGTCGGGGCGCGCCGAGTCACGCTGGACGCGCGTGCCGCGCTCGCCGATGAGGCCGTGCCGGACTTTCTCGCGCAGGCCCTGGGCGAGCTGATCGCGGAGATCCGCTCCCTTGAGGACAAGGCGGACGCCGTGCGCACGTCACTGGCGTCGCTGGTGCACGACATGCCTGACGCCCAGCGCCTGATGACCGTGCCCGGGGTCGGCGTCCTCACCGCGACGGCGATGGTGGCACTGGTCGGGGACATCCACCGCTTCCGGTCGGGACGCCAGTTCGCGAGCTGGCTCGGCCTCACGCCGCGCGAGCATTCCAGTGGCGCGTCACGCCGCCTGGGCTCGATCACCCGCAAGGGGAACAGCTACCTGCGCATGCTGCTCATTCACGGCGCGCGCTCGGCGCTCCGCGCCGGCGCGATGACGGAGCAGCCCGACGACCTCCGGGCCCCCTTCGGTTCCCGCAATGTAAGGGTGACCGCTATGACGTGCGACTAAGGTTGGAGCACTTACTTCGCGACGGCCTGAAGTACAGCGCGCTCGGCCGCATATGTAGGTCGGCACGTTCGCGCTGATGCGACGTTCTCCTCAGAATCGCCACTCACTCCAAGACTTGATTCACCGCCAGAATCGAAGACCCAATTGCGTTGAACGAGATTCAGGGATGGATTGCCGGGCATCGAGAAGATATAACGTGCATTGACTCGCACGACTGTCCTTCCTGAGCCGGCTGACCTTACGACGAGATTCATCTTGCCGTCAAGCTTCGCACCATACACGTCCCGTAGATACGTCGCGTACGGCATCGAGCCAGCACGCAAGTCCGGCGCTTTCCATTGTCCGCAATCGATAAACTTCGCAGGATCGGCAGAACCGAAACTGAGCGTAAGCAACCCGGAAGCCTTCTCGAAGTGATCGATGGCAAAATAGGTCTGCGATGCATAGTCGATAATAGCAGTCCACGTGTCGTCGAACGACTTACTGACGGTCGCCTCGTATTGGTTCGGCGCCGATGCCGGCTGCGGCGGAGTGTAGGTGCCGCTGCCGGCGCAGCTCGTCACGACAAAGATCGTGATGAATGCTATGCTTGCGCCTGACCACCGACTAAGCTGATTCACGCGATTGTCTCCTCTGTCCAGCTAACGTACTGCGCTTCTGCGGCGGGGCCTGCCGAGGCCCGCGCGTACCTTCGTGAAGCTACAGCGTGCGGGCCGAGGCGTTAGGCCCCGACCGCAGCAAGCGCGTGTTGGGCGGTGAATGTTCCAACCGAGGTATGCTCAAGGTTGAATTCCTCTCCAAGCCGGAAAGCTCGGTACAGATCAGAGATGCTGAGCTCGCTCGATCACTCTAGCTCGGCATCGTAACAACTCATGGGGTCCGGCCGAGACGGGCAGCCAGAGCCGCCGTCGCTGCAATAGGCCAGGAACAACACGAGTAGGAAAGCCAATATGTAGCTTCCAAGGACGCCGCGGGCGGCCGCCGTCCGTAACGGATACATGGAGTCCTTGTTCGCGTAGGCCCACTTGACTGACGCAGCGACCCCTCGTATCAAAAACAGGAGACCGTAGACATAAGCGATTCCCCCGACGAGTACGAGCAGCAGCAGTTGTAGCCACTTTGGCATCCTGGCCTCCTCGAGCTGCTTTCAGGCTGAGCGGTCCTCCAGCCATCAGGTGCATTGTACATCGGCACAGCATTCAATCTCCGCCTCAATTCACGTCGTTGCCAAACTCATCGATGCACTCGGGGGGAGTGAGAATGCGAGTGCTGAAGACCCCCTCAAGAGTCCCGCGACGGCCGCCGGTCACAAACGCCTTCGTATCGCAAGTCACAAAGATGTCCCTTCCTTCGCGAACGTGGGCACAAAAGGCCAGAGCGTCGCGAAGCTGGTGCCTGTGACCACGGGAGAGATCAACCCGCTTGGATTTTCCCGGGAACGAGCCCGAGCCGATCACCGCGAGAACGGCCTCAAGGCAGTTGGCATCACCGGAGCTGGGCCAGACACCGTTGTCCCAAGATGAATCATCCCACACCACAGCCTCCGCGATCTGCCGATAACCAAGGCAATCGGATTGGAATCCGGATCCTTCAGTCTCCCGTTGGGAAACTGAGGTCACCCGAATGTCCCATCCGAGAGCATCCGCGAGCCGTCGAAGGCCGAGATCTCCAAGTGCACTTGTGTCAAGAGTGACCCGCATTAGACCTCCCCATCCGCCCAACGCGTATTGGACCTGCAGGGACACGGCTTCCCCCTGCAGCCCAATCCTTTCCCACGTTACCCTCCGCAGCCTAATCCGGAAACCCTGCAAGCCCGCCCAGGCCCAGCCCGTCCGCCGGACTCCGCACCCCCAACCCACCCCGGTTGAGCACGTGGGTGTAGATCATCGTGGTGGCGACATCCTTGTGCCCCAGCAACTCCTGCACCGTCCGGATATCATATCCCGCCTCCAGCAGGTGCGTCGCGAACGAATGCCTGAGGGTGTGACAACTCGCCCGCTTGTTGATCCCGCTACCCTGCACGGCACGAGTCATCGCCCGCTGCATTGCACTCTCGTGCAGGTGATGACGTCGCACCTGCCCCGTCGTCTCGTCCCGATACCGCCGCGTGGCGGGGAAGAGCCACTGCCACGGCCAGCTCCGTGCCGCGTTGGGATACTTGCGGTCGAGCGCCCCCGGCAACGCCACCCACCCCGCCCCGGCCGCCAGGTCGCCCTGGTGCTGCGCTCGCACCCTCCCCACATGGGCGCCCAGCGGACCCACCAGCGCCGCCGGCAGCACCGTGACCCGGTCCTTCGCTCCCTTCCCCCGCCGGATCCGCACCTCGCGTCGTTCCAGGTCGAGATCCTTGACCCGCAGCGTCATCGCCTCCAGCAACCGCATCCCGCCGCCGTAGAGCAGCCAGCCGATCAGTCGATACACCCCGTCGAGTCGCGTCAGCACCCGCTGCACCTCGTCACGCGTGAGCACCACCGGCAACCGGGTCGGCGCCCGCCCCCGCGGCAGCTTCCCCAGCTCCTCCAGCGGCCGGTCGAGCACATGGCCGTACAGAAAGAGCAGCGCGGCCAGCGCCTGCCCCTGGGTCGACTGGCTCACCCGCCGTCGCTCCACCAACCAGGTGAGGAATACCCGCACCTCGGCGTTGCCCATTTCCGCCGGATGTCGCAGCCGGTGAAACCGCACGTAGCGCCGCACCCAGGCCGTGTAGGCCGCGATGGTGCGCGGACTCATCTGCCGGAGTGCCATGTTCGACTGCAACTGGCGCAGCAGGGGCGAATTCGACTGCGGGGACATGCAGGACTCCAGGTCGAGAACCCTCCATGTCAAACCACATCGACCCTCGCACGGTGGCACTCCCGAACGCGACGGGGGATCCGATCACCCACCCAGCAGCGCCCGCGCCGCCTGCGCCGGACTGTGATGCGTCTTCCAGAGCGGCGACCACGGCACCTCGCTCAACCGCAGGTCCACATCGCCCAGCGTCACCACCGGTCCCCCGTGATCGAACTCCGCCCACACCTGCTCCACCACCTCGTTCATCACCCCCAGCACGCTCCGGCTCCTGGTCGGCCCGAACCGCACCTCCTGCATCGCCTGCAACTCGGCCCACCCCGCCTGCGGCGGTACCCCGATCCGCAGCAGCAAGCGCCCCACCGACGTGACCAGTCGACCGGGCAATCCCGGCAGAGCCTTCGCTGGCACCACCACCGACAGGAGGCTCCGCTCGTTGGTGCAGACGATCAGTCGCTGCCGGCCGATGTTGAGGCGGTTGGCATACCAGTCACCCAGCAGTGTGGTCGGCGGCGGCTCCTCACCCTCACCCGGCGGCGTGAGGTGCTGGAGCTTGTCGAGCAGCGGGCGGGTGCAGCGGAGGGTGTACAGGGAGAACTCCGGGAGGACGGCGGATCAGGCCAATCTATCCAGTCCCTGACAGGCGGCCATTTTCGGGTTATCTTCGGTTTTCATGGGCGTCCCCACCCCCTCACTTCTCAGGACCCAGGACTCACTTCTCCCATGAAATCCGTCCTCTTCATCGACCCGCCCGCCTTCTGCACCACCGTGGCCGCGCTCGACGACCCGTCGCTCCGCCACCGACCGGTGGCGATCGCCCCCCTGGGGGCCGACCGCGCGGTGCTGCTGGCGCTCTCGGCCGAGGCCAGGCGCGAGGGACTCCGGCGGGGGACACCGGTGGCGCTGGCCCGGCGGATCTGTCCCGACCTGATCGTCTGCCCGCCCGACCCCCGCCGCTGGGCCCGGGCCCACCGGGCGCTGCACGAGATTCTGTCACGCTTCGCTCCGGTGATCGAGCCGAAGACATGGGGACACTCCTACCTCGACATCTCCGGCACCGAGCGGCTCTTCGGCTCGCCGGTCGACATCGCCCGCCGGCTCGAGCGCGAGACCCGCGAGCGACTCGGCCTCCCGATCGCGGTCGGCATCGCGATCAACAAGCTGGTGAGCGAGACCGCCGCCACGGTGGTCAAGCGCGAGACCGGCGCGCTGATCTGGCCGGTGGCGGCGGGACACGAGGCGGGCTTCCTCGCTCCCGAATCGGTGGTGCTCCTTCCCGACGTTCCCGACGCGATCCGCGAGCGACTCGATGACTACCACCTCGAGTTGATCGGCGAGGTGGCCGGTCTCGGCGAGCAGCAGCTCCGGATCGCGTTCGGTCGCGCCGGGCGACTGCTCCATCAGCACGCCAACGGGATCGACCGGCGCCCGGTGCTGCTGCCCGCGGTGAAGCAGGAATGCCGCGCGGCGCACGTGCTGGCCACCGACACCAACGACCGTGCGGTGCTGCATCAGCTGCTGCGGGCAATGACCGAGCGGATCGGCCGCCGGCTCCGCGAACGCGGCTATGCGGCGGGACGGCTGGCGGTGTCGGTCCGCCACGCCGACGACACCACCGCGCACCGTACCGTGCGTCTCGACGCCTGCACCCTCGACGTGGAGCTCTGGCGCGCGGCGTGCGCCGCGCTCGCCCGGGCGCTCACCCGCCGGATCGCGGTGCGGAGCCTCGCGATCACCGCGCTCGACCTGCACGATGGCGATGGACAGCTCGAGTTGTGGCAGGATCCCGTGGCGCTCAGCGCACCGGAGGCCGCCGCACTGCAGCACGCGGTGGATGCCATGCGGCGGGTGACCGGTGACCGGTCACCGGTGACGCGTCACCCGTCACCGGCCAGCGGCCAGGCGTCGACCCGCTCCGCCCCATCGGGGGCGGTCGACACCGTCACCAGCAGGTCACCGTCGAGCACCGCGACGGTGGCCCGCACCGGCAACCGCAGGGTACGGCGCCAGCGCCCGTCGGCGTCGAAGAGTCGCCAGTCACAGGTCGTGGCACCGAGTGCGCAATACGAGGCCACCGCCACCCGACCGTCGCGCCCGACCGCCAGCGCGCCGGTGAGCGGGATCGCATCGGCGAACGTCGCATGATCGAGCCAGTCCTGCGCCCGACGGCGTTCCGCCTCGTCGGGCGCCGCGGCGAGTCGCGCCTCGCGATACGCCGCGCGGTCGGCCTCGGTCACCGGCCGGGCGACCTCCGGCCAGCGGACAATCCGGTGGATCCGTCCATTGGGATCACCGAGCCGCACCTCCGCGTCGTGGCCGGTGGTGCGCGCCAGCCACTCGCCGGCGGCAGCGATCGCACTGCCGGCCCCGAACGCCTGCTCATCGAGGTTGGGACCCATCCCGGCCATCACGAAGTCGACGTTGCTGCCACGCCCCCAGCCGACGGTGCCGAGCGCGATCCCGTTCAGGCCGAGGCGGCGGTAGACCACCGAGTCGCGGTTGATCCCCGGCTTCATGTCGGTGAGATGCCGGCCGGCGAAGAGCAGCGATCCGTCGGCCATGGCGCCCACGAGCTCGAGGTTCGGCTCGTCGAGGGTCACGTGCATGGTGCGGAGCAGCGATCCGTCGGGCCCGATCATCGTGAGGCCGCGGGTCAGAAAGTCGAAGACGTAGGCGGTGTCACCGATCGCGGCGAGCGACAGGTCACCCACGAACTCGCCCGGCCCCTGCCCGCGACGACCGAAGCGCCAGCGCAGCGCACCATCGGGACCGTAGGCCAGGACCCCGGCGCTGCCGCTGCTCGCCACCAGCAGGGTGCCGTCGGCACGGGCCGCGAGGTCGGTCACGTTGACGAGGGTCGTGTCGCCCGTGCCGCCGACCGTCCACGCCGGCGGCGGCGACACCACCGAGTCGGGTGCCGCACTGGTGGTGATCGTGATGCCGGCGCTGTCGGTGGCGGCGGGAGCCGTGTCGCCACCATTACCGCCACAGGCCGTGAGCACGGCGGCCAGGAGGGGCACGAAGATCCCCGCGGCCTGACGGCCGCGGCTGGGGAGACGCATCATGAGGATCCGCCCATCGTCTATCGTCGATCGTCTATCGTCATTCGTCTATCGTCTATCGTCAAGACGATCTTCCCGAACGTCGCGTTCGACGCCAGCAGCTCGTACGCCGCCACCGCCTCCGTCATCGGGAAGGTCCGCTCGACCACCGGCCTGAGGACACCACGGCCGAAGAGCGGCAGCACGGTCGAGGCGAAGTGCTCCAGCAGCTCGGCGCGCTCGTGGCGGCCACGGCTTCGCATCGCGGTGCCCACGATGGTGAGCCGCCGACGGAGCACCTGGCCCAGGTCGATCCCGTCGGCCTGGCCGCCGGTCATGGTACCGAGGATCACCAGCCGGCCGCGGGTGTCGAGCAGCGACAGGTTGGCCGCGAAGTACTCCGCGCCCAGCGTATCGACGATCACCTGCACCGGGCCACCGACCTGCTTGACCCAGTCGGGGGTGGCCTGCCCCGCCTCCTCGCGCAGCGGGGACGGCGGGGTGAGCACCCCGCGATGCATGCCGAGCTCGCGACAGCGCTCGAGCTTCTCGGCGGTTCGCGAGGTGCCGACGATGGTGAGGCCGAGGGGGTCGGCGAGCTGCACCGCGGCAGTGCCGACCCCGCCGCCCACGGCGTGGAAGAGGACCCGCTCACCGGCGCGGGCGCGGCCCTGGCGGGCGATCGCGTCCCAGGCCGTGAGGAAGACCTCGGGGATCGCTGCGGCATCGCTGTACGCCATGCCGTCCGGGATCACCAGCGCCTCCTCCTGGCGCACCACCACATACTCGGCCTGGCCACCACCGCCGACCAGTCCCATCACCCGGTCGCCAACGGCCCAGTACGTCACGCCCTCGCCGATCTCGACCACCTCGCCGGCATACTCCAGCCCGGGGATGTCCCCGGGCCACCCCGGCGGAGGGGGGTACTTCCCGGCTCGCTGGATCAGGTCGGCGCGGTTGAGCCCCGCGGCGTGGACCCGGACGAGGATCTCGCCGCCGCGCGGCACCGGGTCGGGCCGGTTCTCGATGGCGAGGGACGGGAGGATGAGGGCGCGCATGGCGAGAAAGCTAGTCGATGGTCGATCGTCGATCGTCGATGGCATCGTACCACAAACAGCGTCGAGGATCGCACCACCAACCATCGACCATTGACCATCGACCATCGACCTCTCAGGACCTTCAGGACTCAGGACTCATGCCTTCCTATTGCGACACCGCCCCTGGCCACCCGTTCCATGGGCCCTATCACGACACCGAATACGGCTTCCCGCTCCGCGACGATGCCGGGCTCTTCGAGCGTCTGGTGCTCGAGATCAACCAGGCCGGGCTGTCGTGGCTGACGATCCTCAAGAAGCGAGAGAACTTCCGCCGCGCCTACGACGGATTCGATGTGCGTCGCGTGGCCCGGTACCGTGCGCCACAGGTGGCGCGCCTGCTGGGCGACGCGGGGATCATCCGCAACCGGCTCAAGATCGACGCCGCGATTCACAACGCGAAGCGGCTGGTGGTGCTGATCGACGAGCACGGCTCGTTCGCCGACTGGCTCGACGCACAGGGCGACCTGACCAAGCCGGAATGGGTGAAGGTGATGAAGCGCGAGTTCCGCTTCATGGGTGGCGAGATCGTGGGCGAGTTCCTGATGAGCATCGGGCGGCTGCCGGGGGCGCATGCGGGATGGTGCCCGGTGGGGAAGCTGCTGGCGCGTCGCTCGCGGCGCGCGATCGGGACGCGAACCTGACCCGCATCGCGCGCCGCGAGCGGCGCGCCAGCGATGCGCCCGGTTATCTCCGATGCCATTCACCCACCTCCACGTCGCCTCCTGGTTCTCCTTCGGCCGCGGCGCCTCGTCCCCCGAGGCGCTGGTCACCGCCGCGGCGCATCGGGGCTATCGCGCCCTGGCACTCACCGATACCAACGGCGTCTATGGCGCAGTCGAGTTCCAGAAGGCGTGCGAGGCAGCCGGGATCCGGCCGATTCTCGGGGCGCGACTGCTCACGAGGCACCATCGCGCCATCGCACTGGCGGAGGACGCCCAGGGGTGGGCATCCCTCTGCCGCGCGATCACCGCGATCCACTGGGACCCGGACCTCGCCCTCTCGGCCCAACTCGCGGTCGACCGGCAGGGCCTCACCGTCCTCTCCGACGACACCGACCTGCTCGAGCGACTGGTGAAGCTGTCGGGTCCCGCCGGGGTCTGCGCCGAGCTCGTTCCCGGCGCCGATCGGCACCGGGTGCTCGCCGCCTCGCGGCGGCTCGGCCTCCCCGCGGTGGTCACCGGCGGGGTGGTGATGGCGCACGCCGAGGACTGGCAGCGGCACCGGATGATCGCGGCGATCCATGCCAATGCCACACTGGGTGACATCGGCGACGAGCGACAGGCGACGGGCGACAGGCGAACCAGCGCACCTGTCGCATGTCGCGTGTCGCCTGTCGCCTCCCGCGACGCCTGGCTCCGCCCCGCGCCGGAACTCGAACGGCATTTCCCCGACGTCCCCGACGCGTTCGCCGCCGCGGGCGTGATCGCCGAACGCTGCCAGTACCGGATCCCGCTGGGGCAGACGATCGCACCGCGGGTGGCCGATGCGGGCGGTGCGCTGGAGCGCCTCCGTTCGCTGGCCTATGCCGGGGCGATGCGACGCTACGGCACCATCGCCCCGATCACCCGCGATCGGCTCGAGCACGAGCTCGGCATCATCGGGATGAAGGGCTTCGCCGACTACTTCCTGATCGTCCGCGACATCGTCGAGCACGGCCCCACCCACTGCGGCCGCGGCTCGGTCGCCAACTCGATCGTCTCGTACTGTCTCGGCATCACTCATGTCGAGCCGCTGGGACCGGGACTGCTGTTCGAGCGCTTCCTCAACCCGGCGCGCAAGGACCCACCCGACATCGACCTCGACTTTCCCTGGGACGAGCGCGACCGGATCCTGGCGTGGGTCTTCCGCCAGTGGCCCCGGCCCCGCGCCGCGATGGTGAGCAACCACAACTGCCTGCGGCTGGCCGGGGCGCTCCGCGAGGTGGCCAAGGTGCACGGCCGCCCCGCCGCCGAGATCCGCGAGGTGACCCGTCGGGTGCCGCACTACGACCAGGGCGACGATCCGCGGACGCTGTTCCAGGACCATCCCAACTTCCGCGATCTTCGGTTGCCGAAGGTGTGGCAGGAACTCGCGGTGCGGGCCGCGGCGCTGGTGGGGACCCCCCGCCACCTGTCGCTCCATCCCGGGGGGGTGGTGATCGTGCCCGGGGCGCTCACCGATACCGTGCCGCTCGAGCCGGCGACCAAGCGGCTCGACGAGGCACCGGACCTCACCGTGCCGGTGATCCAGTACGAGAAGGACGGCGCCGAGGACGCCGGCCTGGTCAAGATCGACCTGCTCGGCAACCGCTCGCTGGCGGTGATCCGTGATGCGATCGCGATGGTGCGGACCGGCACCGGGGTGCAGCTCGACTACACCTCGCACGAGGCCGGTCGCGACCCGGCCACCCGCGAGCTGTTCCGCACCGGCAACACCCTGGGGGTGTTCTACACCGAGTCGCCGGCGAGCCGGATCCTCAACCTCAAGTCGCGCGCCGAGAGCTACGAGTTGCTGGTGCTCAACACCTCGATCATCCGGCCGGCGAGCAACAAGTGGATCACCATCTACCTCGAGCGGCTCAACGGCGCGCCGTGGGAGCCGCTCCATCCGTCACTCCGCGACGTGCTGGCGGAGACCTTCGGGATCATGGTCTACCAGGAGGACGTGGTGAACGTGGCCCACGCCTTCGCGGGACTCGACTGGGCCGGCGCCGACGGCCTCCGCAAGGCGCTCTCGAAGAAGCGCCCCGAGAAGCACCTCGCCGCATACTTCGACGAGTTCGTCCGCGGTGCCGCCCGGCTGGGCCGCGATGAGGCGACGATCGCGAAGGTCTGGGAGATGATCCTCTCCTTCGCCGGCTACTCGTTCTGCAAGGGCCACTCCTGTTCGTACATCGAGGTGGCACAGCAGAGCTGCTACCTGCGCGCCAACCATCCGGCCGAGTTCATCGCGGCGGTGCTGGCCAATGGCGGCGGCTTCTACCGGCCGTTCGCCTACGTGGCCGAGGCGATGCGGATGGGCGTGACGGTGCTGGCGCCCGACGTGAACGCGAGCGAGTGGCGCTGCACCGGGCACGCCGGGACCCTCCGGGTCGGGTTCCAGTTCATCAAGGGGTTCAGCACGGCCGGCGCCGGGGCGCTGGTGGCCGCGCGGGAGGCCGACGGGCCGTTTCGCGATCTCGACGACCTGCGCGCCCGCACCGGCCTCGCGCGCGACGACCTGCGGCTGCTCGTCAAGGTCGGCGCCTGCGATGCGCTCGGCGGCGGGATGAATCGTCCCCAGATGCTGTGGGCCATTGATACCGCCCCCGCAGTCCCCGCCCTCCCGCGTCAGCGGGAGCGGCGGGGCCTCCTCGCGTCGCCACGCCTGAGCGCTGATGGCAAGCATCAGGCGTCGGCGAGCAAGGAGCTCCCGCCGCTCGGGCTCACGCCCGAGGGCGGGACGCTGCCTCCCCTCCGCCCCTACGCCGCCGAACGTCGCCGCCAGGACGCCTGGGCACTGCTCGGCTTCTGCACCGACGTCCACCCGATGACGCTGCACGCCGACGCATTGCGCCGCTTCCGGCTGGCCCGGAGTACCGACCTGCACCGCCACGTGGGGAAGCGGGTGCTGATGGCCGGGATGTACACCACCGGCAAGCCGGTCCACACCGCCAGGCACGAGCCGATGCAGTTCGCCACCTTCGACGACGGCCACGGCCTGGTGGAGTGCGTCCTCTTTCCCGACGTCTACGCCGCCAGGAGCCACGTCCTCTTCGACCAGGGACCATTCCTCTTTCGCGGCGTGGTGGAGGAGTCGTTCGGAGCGATCACGGTCACCGTGACACACATCGAGCGACTGGAGCGTATGCTGGGACGGATGGGGAGAGACTCACGAGTCGGGACTCGAGATTCGAGGAGGCCGGCATGACACCACGAACGATGGCAAGATCCTCCGATCGCGATTGTCGAATCGCGCATCTCGCCCTGCTGACCTTGGTGGCGCTGGCGCCGGCCTCGCTCGCTGCCCAGATCCCGAGGGCTCCACTCCCCGACAGCGCCATGGGGCAGGTCCTGGTGCTCGGCACGATTCATCTTCGCCAACTCGGCGATGCCTTCCGGCCCGGCCAGCTCACCACCCTCCTCGATCACCTGCAGCAGTGGCGGCCCGACGTGATCGCGGTCGAGGCGATGCCCCCTGAAGAGATCGAGCGACTCGACCTGCTCGCGCGCGAAACCGGCGACAGCGCTGCGGCCCAGATCCGCGACGGTTTCGCCGCCGGCATCGCCGAGCGCGGTGCGACGATTCGTGGCCGACTGGGCATCCCGACCCGGCAGGCCGCAGCCGAGCAGGCCGTCTCCCGCCTGGCGGATCGCACCGAGGCTCCGGCAGACCGGCGGCAGGTCACGGCACTACTGCTGGCGGCCCTAGACGAGCCGAGTGCGGTACTGCAGTGGTCCTACCTGCCCCCGACCGAACGCCACGCCGGGGATGGCATCGACGTGAGTGATGCGGCACGGCTCGGCACGCTGCTGGCAAATTCCAACGAGAAGTGGACCATCGCCGCGGCGCTCGGTCGGCGACTCGGCCTGCGGCGATTGGCATCGATCGATGACCACGTCGATGATGAAGTGGGGCTTCGAAGCGGGCTGTACGACGAACTCCAGGACGAGCTGGCCACCTCACCTGCGGTGGCGGCGTACATGGCGTCGCCGGCGGCCCAGGCCCAGGCCGAGCTCCTCGACTCGGCCCGGACCGCGCTCGACCTCTGGCCCATCTACCGGCGGATCAACGACCCGACCTGGATGCGGCGTGACGTCGAGGGCCAGTGGCACCTGTTCTACCGGACCACGCTGCCGTCGGGTGCAGATCGGCGCCGGGTCGCGCTCTGGGAAGCCCGCAACCTGAACATCGCCGGTCGCATCCGCGCGTCCGCGGCGCCTGGCGGCAGGACCCTGGTGGTCATCGGTGCGGCCCACAAGCCGTTCCTCGACGACTATCTCAGCGAAATGATGGACCTCCAAGTGAAGCAGCTCGACGACCTCAGATAGGCGGTCGAATCGATGTTCCGTCCCATCCCGCGCAAATCTCGAATCGCCCATCTCGCCCTGATGACCATGGTGGCACTGGCACCCGCCTCGCTGCGCGCCCAGGACCGTGCCTGGTGGGACACCCTTCCCCTGCCCCAGCGGCCCGGGATCGAGTGGATCCGCTCCTCCCAGTACGTGACCATGCGCGACGGGGTGCGCCTGGCGGTGGACCTCTTCCTGCCCGCCGGGGCGGGGAGCGATCATCAGGTCGCCACGATCCTGCACCAGACCCGCTATCGCCGGGGACTGCAGTTCAGGGATCCGGCGCGCGAGACGGCGGCGGGGCCGACCGCCGGGCTGATGCCGTTCCTGCAGGCCGGCTACGCGGTGGTGATCGTGGATGTGCGCGGCACGGGGGCATCATTTGGTTGGCGGACGACCGAGTTCTCCCCGGCCGAGGTGCGCGACGGCTGGGACGTGCTCGACTGGATCGTGGCGCAGCCGTGGTCCGACGGCGCCGTCGGCGCCACCGGCATCTCCTATCCCGGCACCACCGCCGAGCTGGTCGGCACCCTGGGACACCCGGCACTCAGGGCGGTCGCCCCGCTCTTCTCGATCTACGACTTCTATCCCGACGTGATCCGTCCGGGTGGGATCTTCCTCGAGCCGTTCTTCCGGGCGTGGGCGTCGCTGGTGCACCAGATGGACACCAACACCTTCGACGCCCCGAATGGACCAGTTACCGGTGTGCGCCCGGTCGACGGCCCGGACGGCGGACGGTTGCTGCACGAGGCAATCGCCGAGCACGGCCGCAACGCGTCGATCTTCCCGCAGGCCGAGGCGTTGACCAGCCGCGATGATACTGCTGCCGACGGGATCTCGCTCGACCGCATCTCGCCCCACGCACGCTACGACACCCTGTCCAGGCGGATCCCGATCTATTCGCTGGGCGGTTGGGCCGACGGCTTCGCGGGGTCGCCGATCAAGCGGTTCGTGGCGCAGCCGTCGCCCGGCTCGCGCCTCACCATGGGGCCGTGGAATCACGGCGGTGCGTGGGCCTACTATCCGGGCCACGATGCGGTCAGGTCGCAGTTCGACCAGAACGGTGAGCTGCTCCGCTTCTTCGATCACTGGGTGCGGGGAATCGACAACGGCATCGACCGCGAGGCGCCGGTCCACTACTTCACGACCGGGAGCAACGAGTGGAAGGCGTCCGATCACTGGCCGGTGGCAACGGTGGACACGACGGTGGTCCGGTCGGCAGCGATGCCATGGCGACTGGCGGTCAACGCGACCCTCGGCACCGGCAACCAGTCGCGGTGGAACACGATCCTGGGTGGTGGCCCGGTCGGCTACCGGCCGCGCCTCGCCACCGACACCGCAGGACAGCTCCAGCTGCCGCTGTTCGACCGACTCGGGCAGCCGCTCACCGTCACCGGCAGCCCCGTGGTGTTGCTCGAGGTGTCAGCGGCCTCCCAGGGGGCGACACTCTTCCTCTATCTCGAGGAGGTCGACTCGAGCGGGGCCGGCGCCCTGATCACCGACGGCGAGACGGTGCTCGAGGGGCCGGGCAGGGCGCGAGTCGCGCTGCTGCCGGTCTCGCACCAGTTCCGCCGTGGCAACAGCATCCGGGTGGTGATCACTCGCCGGGACGTGGACCACTTCCCGGCAGATACCACCGCAGGCACTCCGATAGAACTCCGGAGCTACGGCACGACGCTCCCGATCGAGCCGTGACGCTCATCGGACCAGGTGAACAGGTTCGGCGTCGGAGCCGAACCGACGCGCCAATGCACGGAGGTAGCCGTCGACCGTCCGATGAGTTCCGCCCAGATGCATCATCACCCGGAAGAGCGGATTGCTGACCCAGCCATCCTCGGTCACCGTGATTGTGGTCCCGATTGGCGACGGCTCGAGTGCATAGGTCCACCGACCCCCGAAGGCCGCCTTCGGCCCGGCATCGAGCTCCGTGACCAGCGATCGGCCAGGCTCCTCTGCCACCACCGTGAGCCGGCTTGCCCCGAACCTGGACTGTTGCACCCAGGTCTCCTCGTCACCGGCAGACTCGTCACGCGACATCGCGGTGATGTCGGGCCACCACGACGGCAACGCACCCAGGTCGCGTACCACATCCCATGCGGTGGCGAGGGGCGTTGCCAACCGCAGGGAGGACGTGGCGCGGTGATCACGCGGCAGCAGCGATCCCACAACAAAGGCGACCACGGCGAGCGCCACCAGCGCTCCGACGATCCACAAGACGATCCGCATCGGGTCCCCCTCCGTGGCCGGGATGCTCGGGCCGACAGCCCTCGGCTCCGGGAAAATCTGATCGCCGGTGCAGTTGGCCGTCAATCGGCGGTTGTCAGGATACGGTCATCGCACCGGGTGACCAGGCGCACTGACGTGACCAAGCCTGCCCATCCTGGGTCCTCGGGCGTACATTTCTCCACGGAAACGCTCGTCCGGAGATCCGCAATGCGCACCTTCATCATCCCGCTGCTGCTGCTGGTCGGCTGCGCGCCGTCGCCGTCGGATTCGACCGGCACGGTGCGCACCGCGCTCCTGCCGGTGCCCGGCAGCCGCACACTCGCGATCGGCGACGTGGTGCAGGTGGGTAGCAGCGGTTACCGCCTGGCCATCGACTCGTTGCAGGGCGACTCGCGCTGTCCGGTGGATGTGCAGTGTGTCTGGGAGGGCGAGTTCACCGTGCACGCGACGCTCCGGGCCGACGATGGGCTCGAGACCCCGGACGTGAGGCTGAGCATCGGGACCCACGCCGCCACCACCGCCGCCGGATTCGCGTTCCAGCTGACCACCGTCACCCCGGCGCCGCATGCCGGGGTGCCGATCCCGGTCGCCGAGTACCGAATGACGCTCACGGTCGAACCGGCTCCCTGACACCATCGCACGGGAGGGGAATCTTGCCCGAGGCCGTGAAGCCCGACGCCGTCCATCAGGTCGCCCTCACCGTCGACGACCTCGATCGCGCGGTCGGCTTCTACCGCGACGTCCTGGGTCTCACATTTCTCTTCAGCGCCCCGCCGGGAATGGCCTTCTTCGACTGCGGTGGCGTACGGCTCCTCCTCGGCACCGCCGAAGTCGCCGGCGACACCCCGCCACGGTCGATGCTCTACTACCGGGTGAGCGACATCCGCGCCGCGGCGGACCGTCTCGCCGAGCATGGGGTCGACATCGGCAACGGCCCGACGATGATCGCCAACGTGGGCGGTCGGGAGATCTGGCTGCTGGAATTCCGGGATTCCGAGGGGAACGCCGCGGCGCTGATGCAGGAGGGCTAGTCCTCTCCTCGATCTCCGCCAACGCCTCGACCGCCGCTCGCCGCACGTCGGGATCGCGATCCTCGAGCGCCCGGGTGATCGCCGCCTTGGCCGGCAGGTAGTGCATCTCGCCCAGGGCCTCGATGACCGCCTCGCGAATCTCGGCGTCGGCATCACTCACCAGCGGCAACAACGCCGGGGCGCTGGCAGGATCCTCGATGCTGGCCAGGGCGGAGACCACGGCATGACGAAGGTGCGCGTCGGGCGATCCGGCCGCCCGAATCAGTTCCACCGGCGCGTGGCTCAGGTTGTCGAGGTTGCCGATCGCCTCCGCCGCGGCCACGGCGAGCTCGATGTCATCGCCGCCGAGCACCGACGCGAGCACCGGCGCCGAGCGGGCCGCCTCGATGTCACCCAGTGCCTCGATCGCCCGCAGCCGGACCCGGCGGTCGGGTTCGTCGCGCACCATCCGCTCCAGCGCTGGCGCCGCGTCGACGCTCTCGATGTCACCCAGCGCATCCGCCGCTGCCCACCGGACCATCACCTCCCGATCGGCGAGCAACGGCAGGATCGCCGGCACGGCCCGGGGGTCCTCGATGGCACCGAGCGCCCATGCCGCCGTCATCCGGACGCGGGGAGCGCGGTGATCGAGCAGCCGCTCGAGCGGACTCCGCGACGCCCGGTCCTCCAGCTCACCGAGGGCCCAGGCCGCCATCACCACCACCGGCTCCTCCTGGCTGCGAAGCATCTGCTCGACCCGGGGGCGAAGCACTGGTCGATCGTGATGGCCGATGGCCTGGAGCGCCGCTTCGCGGATCCGCGACGACGGATCATCGAGCAGGGCGCCGAGTGCGGCATCGGTCACCGCCGACTCGCCGAGCATCTTCGCTGCCGTGCGGCGAATGCAGGGATCGTCACTCGCCAATCGCGCCGTGAGCTGCCGGATCGCCGCGGGGTCACGCACCCGCCCGGAGACCGAGTCCTTGGCGGCGCGGGCCGCCGTCCGTGCGTCGGCCAGCCGACCGATCCCCCACTCGTCGCCACTCCACCAGAAGTTGCCGATCTGGTCGCTCAACATCTCGCAGGCGACCGGATCGGTCGCCGCCATCGCGTCGAGCATGATCGCCACCCGGGCAGAGTCGGGACCCGGTCGGTCGTCGTTCCAGTCGCCGATCGACAGCGACTGCATCGCGTCCGGCGCGATCGTGAGCATGGTGGTGGCAGCGGCAGCGGATCCCGCCCCGAGCACACCCACCAGCAGCAGGGCCGTCTTCATCACTGATTGTCCTCGTCGCCGAAGTACTCCACCGCAATCCGGCGCACCTTGGCGTCGGCATGATTGAGCGCCCGGCGGAGCGCTGCATGCCCCTCCGGGGTGCGGACCTCGGTGAGCGCCTCGGCGGCGCATTCGCGCACATCCCCCGACGGATCGTCAAGCAGCCGGATCACCTGGGCAACGGCCGACGTCACCTTGCGCTCCCCCACGTACGACACCGCCTCCTGTCGCACGTCGCTGCTCTGGTCCTGCAACAGCAGGGTGAGCGTCGCGGCGGGTATCGTGCCGCCGAGCTCGCTCATCGCCTGGATCGCCTCCTGCCGGACATCGGACGACTCGTCCTGGAGTGCCCCGGCGACCGCGGCGGCGCTGCCCGGGTCCTTGAGCTCCACCAGCGCCTGGATCGCCTCCTGGCGGACGTCGGCCGACGGGTCGCGCACCAGCGCCGCGATCGCCGCGGCCGATTCGCGGTCGTGCATCTCGCCCAGCATCTCCACCGCCCGCTCGCGGACATCGGGATTCTCGGACCCGAGCATCTTGCGGATCGGCGCCGCCGGCACGCCGCGATCGAAGTTGCCGAGGGCATCGAGTGCAGCCTCACTGACATCGCGATCGGCATCGTCGAGCGCGCTCACCAGTGCAGGGATCGCCATCGGCTCCCCGATCCGCCCCAGGGCATGTGCGGCCGCGCGACGCACCTCCACATCGTCATCCCGGAGGCGGGCCATCAGCGCCCGGACGACCGCCGTATCACCCGCACTCGTCGCCCCGCGGCCAACCAGGTCAGCCTTGGCGTCGCGCTCGGTGTTGCGGTTGCTGTTGCTGTCGGTGTCCGTGGTGGTGCCGTAGGTGAGTCGGGTGTTCGTGTCCCGTCGGGTCTGCGTGCTGGTGTTGGTGTGAGTGTCCTCGGGGCGGCCCGCGGTGGGCATCACGGTGTCCCGCGACGACCCATCGAGTGCCATCATCCCCTCCAGCGCATCGCTCGGCAGCCCGAGGGTCGATGCCGGCTCGGCAACTCGCCCGGCCACTCCGGGGGCGAACCCGGCGGTGGCGAGCAACGCCCCGACCGACAGCATGGCCAACGCGCGCTGGCGCACCGGCGAGACCCGCGGTCCGCCGGTCAGCAACCGGCTCACCCGGGCGCTCAACTGGGAGCGCTGCTCGGCCATCCCCGCCACCGGCACACCGAGTGGCGAGGCCTGGATCCACTCGGCGACCTTTACCAGGCAGCGAGCGAGGGGCACGCCACCCGAATGCAGCGCGGCCCATTCGTCGGCGAGGTATTCGGCCGATTCCTGGATCCCGCGGCGCGCACTCCGGTTCAGTGGCTGGAAGAAGAACAACCGCTCCATCACGCAGGCGAACGCCAGCCAGAACGGATCGCGACGGACCAGGTGCGCCAGTTCATGGGCCAGCATCGCCCGCTGCTGGTCGGGCTCAAGGTCGTGCTCCGCCGCGGCGGGAATGCAGATCTCCCGACGGCCGAGCGCCACTGGTGACGAGATCGCGGTGGACGCCGTGAGGATGACCCGTCGAGGAACTCCCGTCTCGCGACAGAGCGCGTCGAGCACGCTGCGCATGCCATCGTCGGCCACCACCCGGCGATCGCCGAGACGTCCGACGAGGACAAGGCGGCGGCCCGCGTACCACACGGTCAGGAGCAACGCCAGCGCGAGCCAGCCGAACGCGAGCACGGCCACCATCGGCAACCCGGGCCACCCGGGCGTCGACTCGCCAGACGGGGTTGGATCGGCCCCTGCCGTCGGCGACGAAGGGAGTCGACGCACCCCGGGCGCCTGTGATTCGGCCGAAGTCGCCGCGCCCTGCGGCTGGAGACCGGAGGCCAAGGGGACTGCGGCCACCGGACGCGCCAGCGCGATGCTCCCGGCCGGCCTGAGGTCGAGCGCCGACTGCAGCGATGCGGTCACGATGCCGCCGATCAGGGCCACCTTCCAGAGCACCTCGGCCGTCGCGGGCTCGGCGTGCCGCAGCCGCAACACCACCCAGGCGAGCCCGAGCAGCACGGTCGAGTGCAACGCGTAGGTCAGCAGCCATGCGGCAGCCGACTCGGCAATGGCGGTCATCACTGTTCCTCCTGACGCCGCGATTCCGCGTCGTCGATCATCGTCCGGAGCCGGGCGAGGTCGCCCGGAGCCACTTCCTGGGAAGCCAGCAGGTGATTGACCAGCGCGGTCACGTCCCCGGCGAACAATCGTTCGGTCAATTCGCTCACCATCGACTGTCGTACCTCGTCCTCGCTCACCAGCGCACGGTAGAGGTACTGCCGCTGGTCCGAGCGGCGGGCCACAACACCGCGGCGCTCCAACCGGGTCAGCAGTGTCGCGACGGTGGTCTGGGCCAGGCCGCGTTCGCGGTGCAGTTCCTCCCACACCTCCGAGACACTCGCCTCGCCGCGGGCCCAGAGATGGCGCAGGATGGTGATCTGCAGTTCAGTCAGTTCATGCGGGTCGGGCATCGGGTCGGCTCCGTTGGATTCTACAGATGTAGAGCTACGGCCGTAGTGACAAACTGTCAACCCCCTGACGCACAAAGCCCCCGGGGGGATTCCCCGGGGGCCGCCGTCGGGTGGTGCAGGGTCGGGCTCAGTTCTCCCGGATCGGCACCAGCTCCAGCTCGCCATCGGCCCGCCGCATCAGGACCACGCTCCAGACCTGCCCCGCTCCCATGGTGGCGAGCAGCTCCGCCTGGGTGACGCCGGTGGCGAGGTTGGTCACCTTGAAGTGGTAGGTCCCCGGGGGCCGAACGACATACCCGGGGAATTCCCCGCCCAGTCCCACGCCGTAGTCGAAGGGGGAGACCAGCCGCGCCGAGGAATCGACGGCAGACCCCGAGGGGGCCATCCACGCCTCAAGGGTCGGGGTGCCGATCACGGTGTGCACCACCCGGACCTTGATCGCATCACCAAGGGGAGCGGAGGCGGTGTCGGCACCGACCACGAGTGAGACCGCCCGGCCGAGGGCCGATCCCCCGATGATCGCGGTGCGGCGGCTGCCTTCGGCCACCACGAACTGGGCGGAGGCGACCACCTGGCCACCCTCGATGCGGGCCTCGAGCCGATGGGATCCCGCCGGGATGACCCGGCTGATCCGGGTTCCGGTGGCCGGAATGGAGATCGTCCCGTCATCGAGCGCCAGGGTGGCGATCGCCCCGTCCGGCAAGGCGTTGAGGACGGCAAGTTGCGCATCGCCCGCTGGGAGGCCGCCGGTGGGATCGGTGGCACCACAGGCGGCCACGAGCAATCCGGTGGCAACAGCGAGCAGTTTCGGCGTGCGACCCATTGCGACATACCTTCCGGGAATCATGACGTGCTGCCTCGATCGCGGTCTTCGATCCGCGACACCCTGCAAGACCCGACCGCGGCCCGGTCCGTCACTCCGGGACGGGACGTGACCGGCGGGCACCGGGTGGGGTCTTGAACGAGTGACGCCAACCGACGCCGCCCTGATCGAGCGGATCGCCGCGGGGGAGTCATCCGCGCTGTCCGAGCTGATGGACCGGCACGCGCCGGGACTGATGCGCTACGCGACCCATTTCCTGCAGTCGGCGGACGACGCCGACGAGGTCCTGCAGGATACCTTCGTTCGGGCCGACCGGGCGATTCGCAAGGGGGTCCGACCGGAGCATGTCTCGGCATGGCTGTTCCGGATCACGGTCAACCGCTGCCGCTCGAGGCGCCGGCAATTCTGGCGCTTCGTCAGCGGCGAGGCCGGCGAGGCCCTGATCGCCAGGGCCTCGACCCCGGCCAGGGCGGAGATGACCGAGTGGCGCGACGAGATTTCCCGGGCGCTGGCCCTGCTGAGCCAGCCGACCCGCGAGGCGTTCCTCCTGAAGCATGTGGAGGGACTGAGTTATGAAGAGATGGCCGAGGTGACCGGAGCCGGGATTCCGGCGCTCAAGATGCGGGTCTCACGGGCCTGCGAACGCCTGAGGGAGCTGCTGGCGGACTTGCGATGACCGACGACGAACTCCAACCAGACGACCCGCTTCGCCGGGCGGTGGGCGCCCTCCAGCAGGGCGCCCCCGTGGTGCCCGGCTTGCCGGACCGGACCCGGCGCCGGGCCCGGCGCCGGGCGGCACAGCGCTGGGCCGGCGGCTCGCTGGCTGTCGTCGCCGCCATCGCGATTGCCCTTGTCGTTTCCCGGCCGGAGAGTGTTCCTCCGGGACAGGTGACCTTCACGCTCGCGCTCGCGGCACCCCCGGCGAGTGCCGGTGTCTCCCTGGTCGGCGACTTCAACAACTGGGAGCGCGACCAGATCAGGCTTCAGCCCGCCGGGCACGATCGCTGGAAGGTGACCGTGAAGCTGCCACCGGGACGCTACCGGTACTCCTACGTGACCGACGACGGGACCTGGCTCGCCGATCCCGGCGCCCCACCGGCCCTCGACGAGTTCGGCACACCCACCTCGGTCGTGACGGTCTCAGGCGAATGACCCGACGCTCCGGCCTCCTCCTGGCGATGCTGCTGGCTGCGACTCCGCTCGCGGCCCAGGACGCCACCAGCCTGGCCGGTCGCAACCAGCGGAGTGCGCTCGGCGCCGAGGGGGTGGACCAGCGACTGGCGGCCCGATTCCCGGCCTCAGTGGCGCTCCGCCTCTGGACCCTGATCGACTCGGCATCCCAGGAACGGCTGCCGACCGAGCCGCTGGTGCTGCGGGCCCTCGAGGGGGGAGCCAAGGGCGTCCCCGCCGACCGGATCCAGACCGCGCTCACTCGCCTGGTGGGGGGATTGCGGCGTGCGGCGGCCGTGCTCGGGGTGGAGACCCCGGCGTCCGACCTGACCACGGCCGCCTCGGCGCTCCAAACCGGCCTCGAACCCATACGCCTGCTCGAATTGCGTACCTTGAGGGGTGACCGTTCGCTCACCGTCCCGGTCGGGGCCTACCTCGACCTGGTCGCGCAGGGCGCCGTCCCCGATCGGGCCTGGCAACGGGTGATCGATCTCGCCCGGCGCAAGGCCGACGACCGCGATTACGAGCGGATCGACCCGGCGGATCTCGTCGCACGACACCCGGAGGACCCTCGTTGATTCGCCGCCCCGCACTGCTCCTGGCAGCCGCAGCCCTCCTCCCCGCCGTGACCGACGCGCAACAGGCGTCGTTCACCACCAGCGGAGGTGTGGCCCGGCTCGACCAGTTCAGTGCCGGGGCGGTGGGGACTCTCGGCGCGCGGGCGGGCGGAAGCGTGGGACCGCTCGGTTTGCAGCTTGTCGGTCACACCATGAATTACCAGAGCCTGGGCACCACCAACCGGGGCCAAGCCGACCTGCGGTTCGCCGAATCGGGCCACGGTTGGCGGGTGTCGGCGGGCCCGAGGCTCGAGCTGGGGAGCGGGGTCAACGAGCCGTGGAACCAGGCCTGGAGCGGTGTGGTGGGCGTCGGCCGACGATTCGGCCCGGTGGAGATCGGGATCGATGCGGCCGAAGGGATCACCCGCCCGAATCGCCAGAGGGTCTCGTTCGGCAGGCGTGGCGCCCGCACCGGGGTCACCATCGGCCCGGTCCGGCTGCTGGCCAGCTTCGACCTGACCATCGTGCGCGACAGCACACTTCGCGACGACGTCTTCTTCGTGCCCGGTGACGAGACCCTCTACCGCAACCGGGTGCGCGACGTGCGCGACGCGGCGATGCTGCTCGTGGTGGATCTGCCGACGGTGGCCCTCAGCGCGACAGTGGGGCAGCGCAGTGGCGACGATATCGCCACCCAGGCCTTCTGGCGACTCGAGGCAGCGGTACCCATCGCCCAGGCCGCCAGCGTGGTCGTGGCCGCCTCGCGTGAGCCGGCCGACGTGGTGCTCGGTCTCCGCGGCGGCCGGGCAACCACGCTCGGATTGCGGTTCGCCTTGCCCGAGGACGGTCGTGTTGCGCGCCGCTACACCACCCGCGTCGAGGTCGAGCGGCAGGCCAGCGACCTGGTGCGCGTGGTCTTCACGCTTCCCGGCGGCCAGCGCGCGCGCCTGATGGGAGAGATCACCGGCTGGCGACCGGTCGAGCTCGAGCCGCTCGGCCACGGGAAGTTCGCCGCGTGGTTCCGCGCCGGCATCGGCACCTACCGGGTCAACGTGGCGCTCGACGATGGCCCGTGGATCGCCCCACCGGGGATGCCAAGGGTCGAGGACGGCTTCGGCGGACTGGTCGGGCTGCTGGCACTCTAGCGCGCCGATGCAACCTTCGGCGGGAGTGTGGCGTAGCATGTCAGGTTCCCTGCCACGACCACACCCACCGGAGTGATGATGCCCGTGCTGTCGCCACTCGCCGCCGTCGCGGCGATCTTCGTTTCGATCCCCGCCCTCGCGCCACCGCATCCGACCACCGCACATCCCGGGAAGATCACCCGCCTGGTGATGACCCAGACCGGGAACGAGGCACGCTATCGCGTGCGCGAGCAGCTCGCTCGGGTCGATTTCCCCAATGATGCCATCGGCCGGACCCCCGACGTGAGCGGTGCGATCGTCTTCGACGACAACGGCGCCGTGCTCCCGGACCAGTCGGTCATCACGGTGGATCTTCGCGGCCTGAAGAGCGACCGCGACCGTCGGGACGGCTACGTCCAGCGCAACACCCTGGAGACCGAGAAGTATCCCGCGGCCACCTTCCAGGTCACCGCGATCAACGGCCTCGCCTGGCCGTTGCCGATCACCGGGGCGCATCCATTCACCATCGCCGGCGACCTCACGATCCACGGCGTCACCCACCCGGTGACCTGGAAGGTGATGAGCGTGGCCAGCGACAGCGGCTTCACCGGGACCGCCAGCACCCAGTTCACCTTCGCTGACGTGGGGCTCAAGAAGCCCAGCGTGATGATGGTGCTGAGCGTCGACGACCAGATCACCCTGGAACTCGATTTTCATTTCGTAAAGCAGTAGCTGGCAGGGAAAACAGAGGACGGAGGACGGAGGACGGAGAACGGAGGGAGAACGGAGCCACTCTCCCTCCGTTCTCCGTCCTCCGTCCTCCGTCCTCTGTCCTACAGGTACGGCTGTCCCAGCCACGCCAACCCGTCGCGCAGGCGCGCGGTGAGTGGGCGCCGCGCGAGCTCGCCGCGGTCCAGTAGCGTGGCGCCCCTGGCCTTGGCCTCGATGATCGCCAGCAGCTCGGCGGCGAATCGCTCCGACCAGCACTCCAGGCAGTACTCGAAGTTGAGCCGGAGCGACCGCGGATCCCAGTTCGCCGAGCCCACCAACGACCAGCGTCCGTCGACCACCATCAGCTTGGTGTGGTCGAAGGGGGGCGCGGTCCGGATCACCTCGCAGCCGCCAGCCAGGACCCGCGGGAACTGGGCCTGCATCGCCCAGTTGACCAGCCGCAGGTTGCTCTCGGCCGGAACGTAGATCTTCACCCGCACGCCGCGAAATGCCGTGACCTTGAGCGCGTCGAGCAGCGGATTTTCGGGGAGGAAGTACGGCGTCATGATGTGGACCGACTCGCGCGCTTCCGCCAGGGCACCCTGCAGCAAGAGTGGCAGCGAATCGGAGGTCTCGTCGGGACCGTCGGCGATGCCGCGGGCGACGACGTCACCCATCGGCGCCAGGCGAGGGAACCACCCGGGACCATCGAGCACCTCACGGGTGGTGTAGCGCCAGTCGAAGCAGAACGTCTCGGCCAGCTGTGCCACCACCGGACCACGCACCCGGAAGTGCACATCCCGGGTGGGATGGGCCGGTGACTCCGCCAGCAGACAGGCGTCGCGGATGTTCATGCCACCGGTGAAGCCCACCCGACCGTCGACCACCATGATCTTGCGGTGGTTCCGCATGTTGAAGTACGGATGCGAAAAGGGAAATGGCGACGGCAGGAACTGGGCGACCCGGATGCCGTGCTGTCGCAGCAGCGAGCCGATCGGGGGCCGGGAGTAGCGCGAACCGACATCGTCGATCAGGACCCGTACCGACACCCCGCGCGCGACCGCCGCCGCCAGCGCCGCCACGAACCGGTCGCCGGCGGCACCGCGGTCGAAGATGTAGCTCTCCAGCCCGATCGTCTCGCGGGCGCCGTCGATCGCCTCGAGCATCGCCGGGTAGGCGACGTCGCCATCGAGCAGCGGCTCGACGATGTTGCCGCTGGTGAGCGGCTCGGAGCTCACCCGACCCCCCACATCCGCCAGGCCACGATAGAGCACCGGCACCAGCGACCGGTCACTTGCGTTGACTCCTGCGCGCTGGATCCGCCGCTCGGCGGTGTGGCTGTCCCGCACCCGGCGCATCCGCCCCGCCGCGCGTCGGATCCGGTTGATTCCCAGGAAGAAGTAGAGGATCGATCCGATGACCGGGGTCAGCCACACCAGGCCAATCCACCCGATCGCCGCCCGTACGTCGCTCTTGGTCAGGACGATGTGCGAGGACACCCCGGCCGCGAGCAGCAGGTGGAGCATGCCGAGCAGGAGTTGCAGGGTCGTGGAGGACACCGGACCATCCGGAACATGAGGTGAGGTCGGAATCTAGGGCGAACCAGCGAGGAGCGACGAGGGACGAGGGGCGATGGCTCCCAGTGGACCGCACAGCGACACGACACCAGCCAGGATCCGGACCAACCCCACCGTCGATCACCTCTCGCCGATCGTGTATCGTTGAGCCATGCATCCCTCCTGGCCGTCGCGTCCCGAGATCGAGAAGCTCGCTGCCGGGGTACCGCCGCTGATCCGGTTCGGGACCTCGAGCTGGACCTATCCCGGCTGGACTGGTCTGGTCTATGACCGTGAATACCCCGCCAGCGGTGCCAGCAGCGCGATGCTCGGGGAGTATGCCCGCTGGCCGCTGGTGCGGACGGTGGGGATCGACTCGTTCTTCTACCGACCGGCGTCGGCCAAGGTGCTCCGTGACTATGCGGCGGCGCTCCCCGACGGCTTTCCCTGCCTGAGCAAGGTCTGGGACCGGATCACCGCCCACACCTTCGCCAATCCCCGGGAGAAGGCGCGCTGGGGTGAGCGGAACCCCGATTGGCTCAACGCCGAGCTCTTCCAGAACGAGGTGCTGGGCCCGATGCGGGAGCACTTCGCGGGGCATATCGGTCCGCTGATCCTCGAGTTCCAGACCATTGCCCGAAAGGACAAGGTCGATGGAGCCGAGTTCGCCGCAGCACTCGACCGGTTCTTCTCGGCACTCCCCGCCGACCTTCCCTACTGCGTGGAGATCCGCAATCGCGACTACCTCTGCGACGAGTACTTCGCCGTGCTCCGGCACCATGGGGTCGGCCACGTCTTCAACGCCTGGACCCGGATGCCCGCAATCGGGGAGCAACTGCTGCTGCACGACGCGGTGACCGCCCCGTTCATCGTGGCCCGGGCGCTGCTGCGTCCGGGGCGTACCTACGCCCAAGCGGTGGACGCCTTCGCCCCCTACGACCATGTGCAGGACGAGAATCCCTCGCTCCGAGCCGATCTGACTGCTCTCGCGAAGGCGGCGCTCGAACTCCGGATCCCGGCCTACCTGATCGTCAACAACCGGGCCGAGGGATGTGCTCCCCTCACCATCGCAGCGGTGGCGAGCCGGCTGGCGAAATAGCCGGAACCCGCGCGACGCGGGTCCAGCTGGCCCTTCCGCTGCCCTCGCCGCTCAGCCTGACGTTGCCCTCCGAGCCAGCGTCGCGATGTCGGGCAGGAGCCATTCATCGAGCGTGGCGAGCACCCCGGCCTGACGGAGTCCGACCAGCCCGTGGACCCCGGCCCAGCAGGCCACCGCGGCCGAGAGCACGGCCGCCGGGTCGTCGTCGCCCAGGTCTGGCTCGATCGCCCGGGCCACTTCGCCGAGCCAGTCGCCAATCGCCTCATGCAGGGGGCCTTCCCTCCCCTCCCTCCCGGCGACCGTCGAGGTCATGAGCGCCACCAATCGTGGTTCCCGTTCGGCCAGCCGCTGCCATACCTCGGCCACCCGGCCGGGCCCTCGCTGGCCGGCCAGCGAACGGGCGGCGTCGCGATACCCGGCAGCGGCGACCGCCCCGAGGAGCGCGTCACGATTGTCGAAGTGGCGATAGGGAGCGTTGGCGGAAACCCCGACCTGGCGGGCGACCTCCCGGATGGAGATCTCCTTCTCCGATCGTGCCATCAGGGTCCTGGCGGCATCGACCAGGGCATTGGGGAGGTCGCCGTGATGGTAGGCCATCTCAACAAACTCTGGGAATTCCCGTAAGTTGTCAATGTCAACATCAATCTATGTGGACACTGCATACATTTGCGTAATCACCGTGCGAGACCGACGGCCTGAGCATGGATGATGGCTCTCATCGATTTTCAACAAAGCGAGCTCTCGTGGCATTCAGGCCCCGGGGCCTCCGCGGGATTCAGCCCTCGACCCCGCCCAGCGCCGCGTGGAGTTCGGCCTCGAGGTGGGCCGAGCGAGCGATCTGGACGATCGTCTCGCCGATCTTGTTGTTGGGGGTCGACGCCCCGGCGGTGACCCCGATCACCCGCGCCTTGCCGATCCACTCGGATTCGGTGACCTGCTGCTTGGTGCGGACCGGCTGGTGGGAGATTGTCCCGGTCAGGTGGTCGACGCAGTCGGAGTCGCTGATGTGGAGTGCCCTGACGCCGCTGTCCTGGGCCAGGGCGGCCAGGGCACAGGTGTTGGAGGAGTTGTAGCCGCCGACCACCACCATCAGGTCGACTCGTTCCTCCAGCAGCGCCTTGACGGCGTCCTGTCGCTCCTGGGTCGCCGAGCAGAGGGTATCGAAGGCCCGGAAATGCTCGGGGGAATGCTGCTCACCATACCGCGCAACGAAGGCGCGACGGAACTCTGCAGCCACCGCCATCGTCTCGCCGGCAAGCATCGTCGTCTGGTTGGCGACCCCGACCCGGTCCAGGTCGGTCGCGAAGTCGAATCCCGGGGAGAACTTCCCCTCGAACCGGCGGGCCAGTGCCTCCGAGTCGCCGCCGTGCTCGATGTACCCCGAGATCAGCCTCGCCTCTTCCATGTTGAAGACCACCAGGTACCTGCCATCGGGATGCTTGTCGACCTGCGAAGCGGTGGCCCGGGTTTCCTCGTGGTAGTGCTTGCCGTGGATCACGGCAGTGAAGCCATCGCGGGCGTAGGCGTCCACTCGCTTCCAGACGTTCAGCACCGAGCCACAGGTGGTGTCGACGAGGATGCAGCCGATCGCCCGGAGTCGGGTGAGGTCGTCGAGCGTGACCCCGAAGGCCGGGATCAGGACGACATCCTCGGGGGTGATCCCTCCGAAGTCGAACTGGCCGTCCTCACCCCGCTCGAGGAAGGTGAACCCCATGCTGCGGAGCTTCGCGTTGACGTGCGGGTTGTGGATGATCTCACCGACCAGGAAGAGGCGCCGGTCGGGAAACTTGGCCCGCGACTCATAGGCGTATTCCACCGCACGGTCGACCCCGTAGCAGAATCCGAACTCCTGGGCGAGCCGGAAAGTGATCGGTCCGACGGGGAGCCGGTTGCCGCTGGCGCGGAGCGACTCGACCACGGCGCTGCCGTAGTCGGCCGAGAGCGGCCCCTTGATCTCGGCCTTGAGGCCGAAGCCGCGCCGGAAATAGGTCGATTCCATCAGGGGAATCTAAGGCCGTATCGGGTGCTCAGGGACATCCAATTGCGCTGGCGACGACCGGCAGGTCACGAAAGTCGGCCTTGAGCACCAGGGTATCGAAGCCCACCGGTGCGCGCATCCGGATATCGAGCGAGCCCGAGACGCGCTGACCCACCCGGGAGAGGTCGACCAGCCCGCTCACCGAGCGGAACCCGTACAGCGAGCCGCTGTCGGTGGCCCATCGGAGCGCCGCGATCGCGCTCGGATGGGGCGCCTGGTCACGCACTTCCGGTGAGATCACCGGATGGACCGATTGGCTCAGCGAGTCACTCTCGAGCAGGGTGATCATCAGCCCGGTGTCATTGCTCACCGCAGAGAGCGTGGCGATCCGCGTCACCGGGCACCACGCCACCTGGCCGGGCAGCGAGGCCGAGCCGCGATGACTTCCCTGCCAGGTGACGTGCACCATTGCGCCGCGGCCCGCGCCGCCGGCACGGCCGAAGAGCCACCAGCCGATGCCGGCGGCGATGAGCGCCACGACAGTGAGGATGACGCCCTTGTTCACGAAAGTCCTCCGCGGAAGAGGCGCCGGTCACCGCGACCGCCGCGCGGCGGTAGATTGCCACCGCGGGCCGCTGGAGGGAATGGGGAGGGCGCCGGCACTGGGCCGGCATGCGTCAGGAGGCGGCCTCCTGATCCCAACGGCTCCGCCCGTCCCGGTGGAGGCCGTAGGCACGGAGTCGACGCCAGAGCGTCGTCCGCGAGATGCCCAGCGTCTTGGCGGTCTCCGCCAGACGCCAGCTGTGCGCCTCGAGCGATCGGACGATGGCGTCCTTCTCGCGCTCGGCGAGTGTGGTTGGACCTTCGCGCTTCGGCACAAAGATCGCTTCGCCGATGTCGAGGTGCCCCACCTTGAGTGGTGCCAGACGGCCACCGAGCCCGGCAAGCTCGGGGAGCAGGTCTTCCTTCTCGCCTGCGGGATCGAGACCGGCCTCTTCCAGCGCCAGGGTGGCTGGAGTGTTGAGGTAGATGATCCGTCCCTGCTGATCGAAGACGATGACCCCTTCATTGAAGGAGTCGAGGAGCGCCTTCGCCAGTGGTGAGAACACCGAGGGCATCGGGGTGGGGGTGCTGGTCATGACCGAGAATACGCTCGGGGGGCAGTTCAGGTTTCAGAAGGGGACAACCACCGCGCTGAGCGGTGGTTGGCCGCTGTTGGCCTCGGCGGTCTTCCTGGTGATCGGGGTGATCCTCGGCACCCGGACCGGGACCGCCGGCACCTCCCCCGCAGCCGTGACCGTCCTCATCCTGCTGGCCACCCTGGCCGGCGGTGCCGGTGCGGTGGCGTTGCTCCGGACCCCGACCGCCCCGCCGACCCGCCCCTTCGTGGGGCTGGCTGCCGCGGTGGCGGCGCTCCTCGCCCTCACCCCGGTGGCAACTCTCTCGACCGCCCTGCCGCTACCGTTCTTCCTGCTGATCGCCCCGTGGCGCTACGCGTTGATCCCACTTGCGGTCCACTACGCCTTCGCCATCGGTTGGCCGCATCGACAGCGCAACTGGGCCGGCCTGGTGATCGGCTGGTATGCCCTCCACGGTGCGATGCTGATCGCGGCCGTCGTGGGGGTCGCCGCAGGCGAGCGACCGCTGGCGGACATCGCCGATGCGACCTTCCGGGCCAGGATCCTCGAGCCGGCTGGCGTGGTGGCGGCGCTGACCGCCCTCGGCACGGCACTCGCCTCGCCCTCGCGGCGTGGTGCCCAGCGGCGGGCAACCGGCTGGGCATTCGCGGCGCTACTCCTGGGACTCTCCCCACTGGTGCTCGCGCTGGTGCTCCCCGAGGTGGCCTACCCGGTTGACGGGGCGATGACCACCGCCCGCCTCGCCCTGGCCCTGGTCCCCTACTTCGGCTTCGCGGCCGTGCTGGCGTTGCCGTTCGTCAATCCCCTCAACCGCGACCTGCTTGCCCACCGCTTCGCCACCCGGCTGCTCGATGAGGATGACATCTCGCAAGCCGTTCGCGACATGGCGCAGACGATGCTGGCGACCTTCGAGGCCGAGGGGGTGAGCATCCGGCTTGCCACGCCGGAGCTGCAGATCACCGAGGGGAAGACCCGGCCGTCGCACGACCGGGCGATCGCTCCGGAAGCCGAGACGATCGACGACCAGCGCACCCTGGTCGCGCCGATCGGGCGGGTCGGTGACCCCCTCGGCGAGGTCCAGCTCGACGCACGCCACGCCGGCAGCTTCGGCGGCCGTGAGCGGGCCTGGCTCGCCGCGTTCCTGCTGCCGGTCGCGGCGGCACTCCGGGCACGGAGCCGGGAGAGCCGGCTCCGCAATCACCTCGCCGCCACGTCGCGCGACGTGCTCGACACTTCCGCGGAGTTGATGGCGTCCCTGGCACGGCTTCCCGCCGAGCAGGACAGCAGCGAGATCGCGGTGCCGCCGGCGGTCGATGCCAGCGAGGTCCTCGGTCAGCTCAGCGACGGGCTTGACGGTGTCTCGCGACGGACCGACGACCTCGAGAGCGCCGCGGGGGACGCGCGGACGCTGGTGCGTGAGGCGAGCGACGAGGTGGCCCAGGCGCTCGACGCGCTGCGTCGGTTCGCCATCGAGCTGGTGCGGCTCGGCAGCTGGGGCGACGAGATCGCCTCGAGCAACCAGGCGGTGAGCGGGGTGGCGTTCCGCACCAACCTGCTGGCCAACAACGCCGCGCTCGAGGCGACCCGTGCCGGGAGCGCCGGCAAGACGTTCGGCGTGCTCGCCGAGGAGATCCGGCGACTCGCCGACGCAACCGCCGGTTCCTCAACGGCGATCGAGGAGGCCACCGCCGCCTTTGCGACCGACCTCACCGCGCTCGGTGAGGCGCTCGAGACCGTCCAGACCTCGCTGGTCTCCGCGATCCGCAAATCGGAGGTGGGCGAGGATTCGGCGCGGCGCATCGCCGAGATCGCCGGCTCCGTGCTGGGACATTCGCGCTCGCTCCGCCCCGCGGTGGAGGAGGCGTACGCCGTCGCGCGGCGGCGCTCGGCGCGCGACGACAAGCTCACGGGCACCCTCGATCGATTCATCGCCGAGCGGTCGCAGGCGGGTGCGGTGCTGCACGAACATCGATTGGCGCTCGAGCGGATCATGCAGGTGCTCGAACGACTGGGACGAAGCGGCCTCGGGCGTCGCTAGCGGCCCCGCTTCGGTCCGCGGCCGCGGGGCGAGCGGCCGCCGTGCCGCGGTCCGCCCTTCCCCGTCCTGCCACTGCCGCCGCGCCCCGGACCACCGCCCCGCCCGCCCCGACCCGGGCGATCGTCATGACGACGCTCGTGGCGCAGGTCGCGCTCGACGAACTGGTCGAGCAGTTCCCGGAGCCGGGTGACCGAGGCAGCTTCCAGCAGCTGATCACCACGGCGCACCGCCAGGAGCAAGGGCCGGTCGAACTCGGGCAGCTGGTCGGCCCGGAGCCGGCGCACCTGGCCCGGTCGCAGCGTCATCCGCACCATCGGCCCACTCGGGGTCACCCGGTAGTCGAGTGCCACGGCGTCGCCCAGCAGGTGGACGCTGGTGGGCAGCGCGTCGAGGTGGTCGCGTTCCGCCGGTGACACGAGCGCCTCCACATCGAGTGCGAGCGCGACGTGCTGGAAGTCGTCCCATGACGTGACATCACCGAGCTGCGCTCGCAGCAATTCGCGGATCGCACGCTCGCTTGCCGTGGCGAGCGACCCGCCGCTTCGCAGCCAGTAGTCGTGGAGCTGGCGCAAGGCGCGAAGCAGCGCTCCGCGTGATGGGTGATCGGCCTCACCGGCAAGCAAGGCATCGACAAGGAGCCGGCGGGCCTCGTCGCGGAACGGCTCCGGCACTGTCCCTTCGAGTCGCTCGAGCGAGGTCTCGAGGTCGAAGCCGAAATACGACAACCGTCGCGAAAGCGCGAAGCCCTGGTGGCGCCGTGTGCCGGCGATGACGATCGTGGGCGGCCCCTCCACGGCGTACTTCCGGATCAAGTCGTAGGGGATGGTGGTCCCCTCGATCGCGGCGCGCGGGACACCGTGGCGGTCGGCGAAGTAGCGCAGCGTCCCGGCCACTCCCCCCCACGTGCCGGCCACCGAGGTGCGCGACACCCGGGCGGATTCCCCCTCCACGGTCTGGTCGTCGAGGACGAAGTCGAACGGCTGGATCCGGGCCACCAGGTCGACGAACGCCGCGCGCCGCGTCTTGTCGGCCCACGGCAGCTGGACCGGCAGCTCCTCGTCGAGGGCGCGATAGACCGATGCCAGCCCGAGCGCGCCATCCTCGATCGCCTTCATCAGCACCCCGCGCCGCTCGGCCCAGCGGGCCAGCTCCTCCTCCTCGAACACGTGGCGCACCAGGCCGTGCACCTCGCCCAGCCGGCCGCAGCTGTTGACCGCCTCGGCGAGGAGGTTGTACGCGGTGAGGTGATCGCTCCCCGACACCAGGGCACCGTGGAGGTCGCGCTCGTCACGGGTCATCCGGTGGAGCGAGTCGATCCCGCTGGCCCCCGCCACGATCGGCAGCAACTCGGCGCTCGCGTGCAGCAACAGCTCGGCCCATGGGCGCTCGACCGGCATCGCCTCGATCTCGTGACCGTACCTGGTGAGCCGACCATCCTCGATCACGCCGCGAGCGGTGAGCTGCTCCACGGCCTTCACGTAGGCGACCCGGTCGAGCGGCACCGGCAGGTCAAGGTCGCGGGCGTCGACCCCGATCCCGGCACAGGTGAGCGCGACCCGCTCGGCGTCGCCGGCGAGCTGGAACTCCGGCGGCCCGGGAACGAGCGAGGCGAAATCGAGTTCGCGATCGGAGAGGATGAACACCTCGCCACCGGCGACACGCCCGTGGACCCGGCCCGCCATCTGGAGGATCTCGTTGGCGCCGAGATGGAGCCGGTGCAGCACGTTGCGGCCGCGGTCAACCACGTTGCCGTAGCGGGCATCGTAGATCACCACCGTGTCGAGTCCCGGAATGTTGAGGGCCGACTGCCCCGCCGCGGTCATCGCCAGCAACCATGGTTTCCTCACCTCGCCCTCGAGGAACGGCCGCACCACCCGGATCGGCTCGCCACCGTGGTAGAAGGCGGCCTCGAGCCGCGGGAACCGCGACCCGAGGTCCTCGCCGAGCCGCTCGACCTCGGCGCGGGTCGGCAGGAAGACCGCCACCCCCCGCTTGTCGGCGATGAAGCGCCGCACCGTTCGATCGTCAAGGAAGAGCTCGGGAGACCTGGCCACCACCTCCACCCTGGCTCGCTTCTTCGGGTCGAACGCACTGGTGACCAGCACCTCGTCGCTCTCGAGATAGTCGCGATAGACTCCCGGATCGACGGTGGCGGACAGCCAGATGAATCGGCAGCCGGCGCGCTTGCCCAACGCGAGGCAGAGCTCGAGTTCGGCGGAGGTCTGGTGGATCTCGTCGGAGATGATGGTGTCGCGTCCGGTGACCAGGCCATCGGTGAGCCACCGCCGGGCGATCCCGGTGGTGACGATCACCACATTCCAGCGCGGCGTGTCGGGGGTCGCTTCGCGCTCGCGATTGACCACCCCCACCTCGAGCGGAGCGCGGAGAATCGTCTCGGCGATGAGCCGGATGCCGAGCGTCTTCCCGGTGCCGGTCCCGGCGACGATCCCGAACCCCTTGCCGGCCGCGGCCCACTGGCGGAGCTCCTCGCCGTGCTCGCGCTGGAGCAGGGTGTCCACCCGGGCGTGGAGGGCCATCTCGATCGTCTCGCAGGCCGCGCGGGTGGGCGCGATGACGATCACTCGACCGTGGCGGTGCTCCGCCCGGCGATAGGCCTCGGGATCGGGCGGCAGCTGGTGGTCGCGGATGAGCTTCACCCCCGGAAGTTACACGGCGGCCCGAGGACCTATATTCCGGCCTTCGTCAACCAGACACCTGGGGAGTGAGCAACAGATGCGTGGAAAGACCTGCCTGGTCACCGGCGCCAATCGGGGGATCGGCCGGGAAATCGCCCTCGGACTCGCCAGGGCCGGCGCCCGGGTGCTGGTGCATGCGCGCACGGCCGAGCATGCCGAGCAGGCGGTTGCCGACCTGCGCGCTGCGAGTGGCAACGACCTGGTCCAGGGATTCCACTCCGACTTCCTCGAGCAGGCGCAGGTGCGCCGACTGGCGCGCGACGTGATGCAGGCGACCGACCGGCTCGACGTGCTGGTCAACGATGCCGGGACCTACTTTGCCCATCGCATGCAAGGGGTGGAGGGCCACGAGGCCACTTTCTCGGTCAACCACCTCGGCGCCTTCATCCTGACCCGCGAGCTGCAGGAGCTGCTGGAGCGGAGCGCCCCGGCTCGGGTGATCATGATCGCCAGCGAGGCGCACCAGCGAGTCAGCAACGTGGAGGACTGGGAGAGCCTGCAGGGCTACTCCGGCTACCAGGCGTATGCCCGCTCGAAGCTCGCCAACGTGATGTTCACCTACGACATGGCCCACCGGCTCGAGGGAACCGGCGTGACGGTCAACGCCTGCCACCCGGGGCTGGTCTGGACCGGGATCCTGGAGAAGGGATTCGACCGCTGGTGGACGCGCTGGATGATCCCGATCGCAAAGCGGTTCTGCGAACCGGTCGAGGCGGGCGCCGAGACACCGCTCTACCTGGCGCAATCGCCCGACGTCGAGGGAGTGACCGGCCGGTACTTCAAGAAGCAGCGCGCGATCCCGTCGTCATTGGTGTCACACGACGCGACGATCGGGGCGCGACTCTGGAACATCTCGCTGCGCTACAGCGGGGAGATCTCCGACGTGGAGATCACCGGGGAGCACATCGCGCACTAGGATGGAGGACGGAACGACGGAGGCCGGAGGGCGGAGGGTGATCGGAGCCGACGCCCGCGCTCGACATCCCTCCGCCCTCCGTCGCTCCGCCCTCCGTCATCACGCGCCGCGTGCGGCGCGCCTAGGGCACCACCTCGGCCCTTGGCCTGACGAAGAAGATCCCGGCAAAGCCACCGGTGACCGGGATCACTCCCGACTTGAAGAACGGGTAGTTGCTCCACGTCCCTCCGCCGCTCCCCTCCCGATCGGTGTCGAAGAAGCCCACCTCCTTCGGATTGGTGGGGTCGGTGACGTCGATCACCCGGAGCCCGGCCCCCGTGTTCGACTGGTACATGTAGCGGCCGTGCACGTAGAGGTTGTGGTCGGTCTCGGTGGTGGTCTGCTTGTACTCCTTGACCAGCAGGGGATCGTCGAGGTCGGTCATGTCCCACACCATGGTGCGGGTATGGGGTTCGCTCCCGTTGGCTTCGTCGATCTCGTCGTTGGAGAAGAAGAACCGCTGGTCCTCCGAGAGCCATCCCTGGTGGGCGTAGGCCACGTTGGGGTAGCTCACGGTGGCGATCGACTTCGGGGCGGCCTTGATGCTCACATCGGTGATCGAGATTGCCGTCTCATTGGCCGAGATGCAGAGCTCATGGCCGGCGTAGTCGCGGTCGGGACCGCGGTAGACCAGGCACTGGGCGTCGTGGATGTAGCCGGTGCCGCGACGACCGGTGATCCCGTCGGCAAAGCAGCCGGCGAAGCTCGGTCGGTCGGGTTGGTGGAGGTCGATCATGTGGAGCCCGCCGTCGCAGGTGGTGCCGCCGGCGCTGGCACCCACCACGTAGCCGAAGCCGGTCTCCTCGTCGATCACGATGTTGTGCGCCGACCAGATGTCGGGATAGATGTAGTCGGCGTCGAAGGTCACCGGCGCGGCCAGGTTGCGCAGCCGATGCAGGTCGAACACCTGGACCCCGTGCTGCCCGGCACCGTCGGAGACGATGTAGGCGTGGTCGCGAAAGACCTTGATGTCACGCCACACCGCGGCGTGGGCCCCCTCGGTCATCGGCAGGTCGCCGAGGTAACGCGGATGACCGGCATCGCTCATGTCGACGAACGAGGTGCCGTCGCTTCGACCGATCAGGGCATATTCGCGCCCGGTGGCCGAGTCGGTCCAGCCCCAGAGGTCGTTGAGCCGCATCCCGCGCACGCCGCCGATGGCGCTCACCGGCAGGAACGACACCAGGTCGACGTTGTTGCAGTCCCAGAGATCGGCCTCGCCCTCGGTGCAGCGGACCTGGTCGCCAAGAATCGCGGGCAGCGACTCGGGAGGTGAGGTCACCGAGGTGTCCTCGACCCAGTCGCCGTCCCGGCGCGCGACAATCAGGGCGCGGCCGGCACCGATCGCGTAGCCGTTCACGCCCACCACCGCCAGGTTGCCGCGGACCGCGACCGCGTCGCCGTAGTTGCGATCGACGAACTGCTCGGGGGCACTGAAGCTCGCCACACCGGCCAGCCGACCGGCCACCCGTGCGTAGTGGTGCACCTGCCCCGGGCCACCGGCGCTGGGGGCGCCGACCCAGAGTCCATCGCCGTCGGCGGCGAGCGACGCGCCGAAGTGGCCGCCGCGCACGCCGTCGAACGGCAGCAGCTCGCCCTGGGCGCGCCAGACCTGGCGGATCGTGTCGAGCGTGAACTGGGTCACGCCACCCTGGTTCCTGTTGGCGCCCGGCGCACCGACGAAGACCCGATCGCCATCGATCGCCACCGCGCTGCCGAACGCGGCGGTGGTGTCGGTGGCGCCGTCGCGCGCCAGCGCCGGCGTCGGCTCCCAGCGACCCTGCACTCGGTGGTAGCCAACAGCGCGACCGGCACCGGCCTCGCTGCCCGGCGCACCGACGAGCAACCAGTCACCGTCCAGCGCGATCGCGGCGCCAAAGCCGCGCACCACCGCAGTGTCCTCGGGGACCAACGTGCCGGTCCGCTGCCAATCGCCATCGTGCTCGGTGTAGAGATAGACCGCGCCGACTCCTCCGGCGCGGTTCGGGGCGCCGACGATCGCGAGCTTTCCCCGCACAACGACCGTCGCCCCGAATCCATCCCGCGCCACCCCGTCCGCCGGGACGAGCCGCTCTGCGGCGCGCCAGTCACCCCCGCGGCGCACGAAGACATGCACCGCGCCGGTGCCCTGGCCACGGTCGGGGTCGGCGCCGACCAGGAGATGGTCACCGTCGACCGCGACCGACCGCCCGAAGCGATCTCCGGTGGAGGAATCCGGCGCCACCAGCCTGGCCACCTCACCCCACGCGCCGGAGGCGAGTCGTCCGTCGCCCGTCGCGTAGACGTAGACCACCCCGCTCCGGAACCGGTTGCTGGGCTCACCCACGAAGACCTGGTGTCCATCGGTGGCCACCGCGGCGCCGAAGCCGGCGCGAAGCGGAGCGATGGCACCGGGGTGTGATTGCTGGGCAACGAGCGGAGTGGCGAGAATGACGAACAGGGTCGCGCGGGCGACCGACCGGAGCGTTGGTGGCATCGAAGGTCCCGGCTGGAGGGGCTGTAGGCGGATTGGCCCCAAGGATACGTCGATCCGCCCCGCGACGTGAGGGTCGGATCCAGCGACGTGAGGGAGCCGATCGTGCCAGCTCCCCCGCGTCTCGCTGGGCCCGGTGGCCCTATCCGTTCGGCCGCCGCGAGCGGCCGTCCTGTCGCCCCGGCTGCCGCGGCGCCATCACTGCACCGCGGCCGCGGTTGTTGCCCTGGCTGACATTGGGACGGGTGTCGCGCCGATCATTCCGTCGATCGCTCCGGTTGTCGCGGCGATCGTCGCGCCGATCAGCCCGGTTGTCACGCCGGTCGTCCCGGCGATCATTGCGCCAGTAGTCCTGCTCGTAGCGCGAGCGATAACGATCCCAGTCACGGTCGTGCGGGGCCAGGAAGTACGAGTCGCGGTAGTGGTAGACGACCACCGGCCTGGCGTCGCGGTATGGCCGCTCGTAGTAGCGGCCACCGTAGAGGTAGAGTGTGATCGGGCGCCAGTAGCGGGCGGTCTGCCGCCAGTGGCCGTAGTTGCGGGCCGAGTAGGGCACCACCACCACGGCGGGCCCATAGGCCCCGCGGTAGACCGGTGCACGGCCGATCCGGATCGGTCCGATGTGAATGTCGGCCGAGATCTGGGCGGTGGCCGGCGTGGTCGCCAGTGCGGCGAGGAGCGAAGCCGAAAGCAACGATGCGGTACGCATGAGATCCTCCAGTTGGACAGTTGCTGCTGCTCACCCCATCCAAGTGCCAGCACCGTGCCAAACAGCAAGTCATTGCACGACAACCGCTTAGATGTTGACCTGTCGGGGTGGTTCGTCCTCTGGAGTGGACACCTGTCCACTGCCGGGCGGTCGGCGTGGTATGTTGCTGCCCCGTCGCGCGCCGTTCTCACCACCTTTCGGGAGTCGCACACGTGGGCACCTTCCGCGTCACGGTGAGCAAGGACTATCTGGTCTTCTCATCGGCCCACTTCATCACTTTCAAGGGGCACGCCTGCGAGGCGTTGCACGGCCACAACTATCGGCTCGGCATCACGGTCGAGGGGCCGATCGATGACGAGTCATTCTTTGTGGTCGACTTCGCGATCCTCAA
This sequence comes from uncultured Gemmatimonadales bacterium, assembly GCA_963847895.1. Classification (GTDB taxonomy): domain Bacteria; phylum Gemmatimonadota; class Gemmatimonadetes; order Gemmatimonadales; family GWC2-71-9; genus Palsa-1233. The sequence goes on along the minus strand of CAWKBO010000003.1, from coordinate 320,114 downwards.
GCAGGCGGCGCGCAAGTATGTGGCGCTGATGGATCACCGGGTGTTGTTGCCCACGGAAAACCCCAAGCTCGCCTTTGCCGAGCAGGATGGGGCCCTGCTGGTCGACTATCTCGGCAAGCCCCGCTACCGCTTCCCGGTCGGCGACGTGGCGATGCTCCCCATCGGCAACACCACCGCCGAGATGATCGCGGAATGGGTGGCCACCAATGTCGGCCGTGACCTGGTCGAGCAGGGGGCAAGAGTCACCTGGCTCGAGCTCGAGGTGGAGGAATCGTTCGGACAGTCGGCAACCTACAGCACCCGGCTGGGTTAGAACCGGACGACCCCGGTCCCGGAGACGGCATGACCAAGACCAACGAGCCGGTGCACACCGGCGAGGCGCTCGAACGGCGACTTCGCGAGCTTCCCGGCTGGACGGCCAGCGACGGCTGGCTGCGGCGCAGCTACGAAACCGACGGCTGGCGCACCACCATGCTGGTGACCAATGCGATCGCCTTCCTCGCCGAGGCGGCGAATCACCACCCCGATCTCGAGGTGCACTGGCCCAACGTGGTGGTGCGGCTGCAGACCCACTCCGCCGGGGGGATCACCGACAAGGACCTCGAACTGGCGCGACAGATCGAGCAGCTGGTGACCTGGCAGCCCACCGGGGGCTTCCCCGGTCTCGAGGGACAGTCGGGTGGCTGGGTGAAGCGCTGACCAGTGCCAGGAGCGGGCGATGACCCCGGTGTTGCTGCCGCTCGACCCCGCTCCTGACCCACTCGATGCGCTGACACGCGTCGCGCATCTGTCGCACCCGGTGCTGCTCGACAGCGCGGCCGACCGCGATGGCATGGGCCGCTGGAGCTACCTCGCGGTCGATCCCGAGGAGTTGCTCGAGACCTCGGCCGATCACTGGCCGGCAGTTCGCGACCGCATCCGTGCCTCGCTCGATCCGGCCGACCATCACCCAGGTGGTCCGCCGTTTCAGGGCGGCTGGATCGGTTGGCTGAGCTACGAACTGGGCCGCGCCTTCGACCACCAGCCGCTCTCCGTTGGCGAGCCGGTCGTCCCCGACCTGTCGCTGGGACTGTACCGGACGGTGGTGGCGTGGGATCATGCGGAACGGCGCGCGTGGGTCGTGGCCGCCGACGAGGAGGCCGCGGAGCGGCTCGTCAGCACCATGCGACAGGCGACAGGCGACAAGCGACCTCCAGGCGAGGGTATGCCGCCTGTCGCGTGTCGCCGGTCACCCGTCACCGATTTCACGCCCAGCTCCTACCGCGCCGCCGTCGCCGATGTGATTGCCCGCATCCTCGCCGGGGAGATCTTCCAGGCCAATCTCACCCAGCAGTTCCGGATGTCGTTCGACGGCGAGCCGCTGGCGGCATACCTGGCGCTTCGGGCGCGCGCACCGGGGTCCCATTCGGCCTATCTCGACCGTGGGATGGTCCGGGTGCTGAGCATGTCCCCCGAACTCTTCCTGCGCTTCGACCCGCGCACGCGGCGAGTGGAGACCCATCCGATCAAGGGAACCCGGCCGCGGTCCTCCGATCCCGGTCTCGACGGCGCGCTGGCGGCCGACCTGCTGGTGAGCGAGAAGGATCGCGCCGAGAACGTGATGATCGTCGACCTGCTGCGGAACGACCTCAGCCGAGTCGCAGTGCCTGGAAGCGTGGCGGTGCCGTCGCTCTGTCGGCTCGAGTCGTTCGCAGTGGTGCACCACCTCGTCTCGACGGTCACGGCGACGGTGCACGAAGGCCGCGATGCACTCGACCTGTTGGCGGCGGCCTTCCCTGCCGGCTCGATCACCGGGGCGCCGAAGCTCCGCGCGATGGCGATCATCGCCGAGCTCGAACCCCGGCGTCGCGGCGTCTACTGCGGGTCGATCGGCTGGATCGGGCTGGACGGCGGCATGGAGCTGAGCGTCGCCATCCGCACGGTGACGCTGGCAGGTGGCGAGGCGATGGTCCCTGCCGGTGGCGGGGTGACCGCACTCTCGGATCCCGCCGAGGAGTACCAGGAGACCCTGGACAAGGCGAACGCCCTGCTGGCGGCGATCGAGGCGACCGGATGATCCTGTTGCTCGACCACGACGACTCGTTCGTCTTCACCCTCGCGTCGTATCTCGCGATCGAGGGCGCCGAACCGATCGTCCGTCGCGTCACGACGATCGGCTTCGACGAGGTTGCGGCCATGGCGCCCGACGGGATCGTCCTGTCACCGGGGCCGGGAGCGCCATCCGAATGCACCCTGGCGCTCGAGGTGGTTCGCCGTCTCGGCAGCACGATGCCGATCCTGGGCGTCTGCCTGGGGCACCAGGTGATCGCCGAGGCGCTCGGGGCCAGCGTCACCCGTGCCAGCCACCCGCGGCACGGTCGCACCTCGGTGATCACGCACGACGGGGCGGGGGTCTTCGGTGGCCTGCCGAACCCGCTCGAGGCGACTCGCTACCACTCGCTGGCGGTCGTCGAGGCGACGGTGCCCGAGGCGCTGCAGGTGAGCGCTCGCGCTGACGACGGTGAAGTGATGGGCATCCGGCATCGCGCGTGGCCGGTGGAAGGGTTGCAGTTCCACCCGGAGTCGGTGCTGACGGAGACGGGGCTGCGGATGATCGGGAATTGGGTGGCGGGAGTGAGTCCTGAGTCCTGAGACATGGGGGGAGTCGGTCCCTTTCGCTTCCCCCCACGTCTCAGGACTCAGGACTCAGGACTCAATCCCCGAAGCTGATCCCCAGGTGGCGCGCGGTCATGATGATGCCGCCGTCGAGGGGGACCAGCTTGGTCTGGCCGATCACGTCGGTGAGCGGGATCCGGGACACCACCGGTGGGTGGTACGCGACCATGGTGCCGAAGTCGCCTTCGGCGACGGCGCGAACGGCAGCCGAACCGAAACGGAGGGCCAGCAGGCGATCGAAGGTGGTCGGGGTGCCGCCGCGCTGGATGTGACCGAGCACCAACGAGCGGGTCTCCTTGCCGGTCCGCTGGGCGATGGCGTCGGCCACCTGTTCGCCGATGCCGCCGAGCCGGGCGTTGGCACCTGCCGCCCGACGCTCGCGCAGCACCACGTCGCCACCGAGCGGCTTGGCCCCCTCGGCGACGACGACGATCGCGAAGTGCCGGCCGCTGCGCTCGCGCTCGCGGATCTTCTCGCAGACCTTCTCGATGTCGAAGGGAATTTCGGGGATGAGGATCACGTCGGCGGTGGCGGAGATGCCGCTGTGCAGCGCGATCCAGCCGGCGTCGCGTCCCATCAGCTCCACCACCATCACCCGGTCGTGTGCCTCTGCGGTGGAGTGCAGTTTGTCCAGCGCATCGGTGGCGGTCGAGACGGCGGTGTCGAAGCCGAAGGTGGTCTCGGTCCCCGCGACATCGTTGTCGATCGTCTTGGGCACCCCGACCACCTTGAGCCCCTTCCCGGCCAGCCGTGCGGCGATGCTGAGCGAGCCGTCGCCCCCGATCGAGACGAGGGCGTCGATCCGCTCCCGGGCGAAGGCAGCGACCAGTTCGTCGGAGCGGTCGCGCTCGACCATGCTGCCATCGGGAAGCGCCTCGGGCCACCGGAACGGGTCGCCCCGATTGGTGGTGCCGAGAATGGTGCCACCGATGTGGGTGATGCCGCGCACCTGTTCGGGGCCGAGTGGTACCAAGCCCTCGCCCTCATAGATGCCGAGGAAGCCGCGTCGGATGCCGACGCAACTCCAGCCGCGGTCGGCGGCAGTGAGGACCACTGCCCGGATCACTGCATTGAGACCGGGAGCGTCGCCGCCGCCGGTGGAGATGGCAAGTCGCATTTTGGTGACAATCCTAGTCGCTATTTTGCGAGGATGCATCCCAATCGGCTCCTCGCTCCCGCTGCCCTGTTGCTGGCCGTGGCCGCCCCGCTCCCGGCCCAGACGCTCCAGTGGATGGCGCGGCTTCCCGCGGCCTCACCCACCGTCGACACCGCCTACCCGCCGGTGGCGACCCGGCCGACCCCCTATCGGGCCGACGCCCTGTTGCCCGGGTCACGGATCGTGGCCTTCTATGGCAATCCGCTGTCGACCCGGATGGGAATCCTCGGGGAGCTGCCACCCGAGGAGATGCTCGCTCGGCTCGACAGCACCGCCCGGCTCTGGGCCGCGGCGGATTCAACCCGCACCGTGCGACCGGCACTCCACCTGATCGTCACCGTGGCCCAAGGGGCGCCGGGAAAGGACGGTCGGTACCGGCTGCGGCATTCCGACTCACTGATCGCGCGGGTCTCACGCTGGGCCGAGGCGAGGAACTGGCTGCTGTTTCTCGACATCCAGATCGGCCAGAGCAGTGTGGCGGCGGAGATTGACCGACTGATGCCGTGGCTGGAGAAGCCGTGGGTCCACCTGGCACTCGACCCGGAGTTCGCGATGCCCGGCGACCAGGTGCCCGGTCGCCGGATCGGGACAATCGACGCCGCCGCCGTGAATGCCACGATCGACCGACTGGCCGCCCTGGTGGAGGCCCACCGGCTGCCGCCGAAGGTGCTGGTGGTGCACCGGTTCACCGAGGCAATGCTGACCAACCAGCAGGAGATCCGGAGCGACCCCCGGGTGCAGGTGGTGATCGATATGGATGGTTTTGGCTCACCGGCGCTCAAGCGGTCGATCTACGGTCACGTGGTGGAGCGACGCCCGGTGCAGTTCGCCGGGATCAAGCTCTTCTTCAAGAACGATCACCCGATGCTGACGCCGGCCGATGTGGTGGCGATGCGACCGGTCCCGCTCTACGTGCAATATCAGTGAGGTCGTCCCCGATGCGAGTTGTCGCGTTCCTGCTCCCCGCCCTGTTGCTGTCGCCTCGCATGGCCACGGCACAAGCCGCCGTGCCGGACAGTGCCACGGTGGCCGCCGGGAAGCGGATCTTCGAGGGGCGCGGCGTCTGCTTCAGTTGTCACGGCATGAATGGCGAGGGAATGCTCGGCCCGACCACGGTGCTCAACGCGGCCAAGACGAAGTGGCTCCACCACGATGGCACACTCGAAGGGATTATCGCGCTGATCAAGACCGGCGTCGATGCGGAGCATTCGGTGAGCGGCCAGGTCATGGCGCCTCGAGCCGGCGTCCGGCTCACCGATGCCCAGGTGGCCCAGGTGGCGGCCTACGTCCTGACACTCCACCGGCGCAAGCCATCGTCGTGACCCGCCCTCGTGGCCTGGGCATCACCCTCGCGACGCTCCTGATCGCCGCGCCGCTCGGCGCGCAACGTACCGACGCCCCGTGGCACCTCTTCCCTCCCGACACCCTCTTCCTCACCGGTCGACTGGTCGACCCCCGGCTCGCCGAAGCCAGCGGCGCGGCCCCGAGTGTGGCCAACCCCGGGATCATCTGGACGATTGGCGATTCAGGGAACCCGCCCGAGGTCTACGCCGTGGACAGCACCGGCGCGCTACGCGCGGTGATCCGGCTCGAGAAGATCGCCAATGTCGACTGGGAGGAAGTGGCGATCGGTCGCTGTGGTGAGGCCCGCTGCCTGTACGTGGCCGACGTGGGCGACAACACCGAGCGAAGATCGGAGGTGGCGATCCATCGATTTCCGGAGCCGAAGATCGGTTGGCATCGCCTGTCGCTCGATCCCACCCAGGTCGAGACGCTGCGGCTCCGATATCCCGACCGGCCCCATGATGTCGAGGCGGTGGGGGTCGCCCCCGATGGTTCGCTGTTGATCGTCACCAAGGGCCGCCGTGGAGGGGTGCTGACGTTCGGGATCCCCGCCAGCGCCTGGGGTCGGCAGGAACCGTTCGTCGCCCAGCGGATCGATTCGCTTCCCATTGCGCCTCGCCCGGGGACCGGGCGGCTCATCTCCGGGCTGGCCATGTCGCCGGACGGTCGCCATGTGGTGCTGCGGTCGTATCGGGAGCTCTTCCTGTTTGCGCGTGACAGTCTGGGTCATCTGTCCCCGGACCATTGGACCTCCTGCGACATCGTCGGCAAGGAACCGCAGGGTGAGGCGGTCGGCTGGCTTGGCGATTGGCGGATGGTGCTCCTCTCGGAACGCGGGTTCTTCGCGGCGGGGACGGTGCTGATGGTGACCTGTCGACCGCGCTGACGGAGAAGGAGCGAGATGCGAGGTCCGGGCCCTGCCGGGGGGATGACAGCTGAGGGAGTCTCAGTTAGTATAGGAGGCAACTACTAGTCGACCCGTTTGATTCATCGGCTTCACCCCTCTTGAAGACACCGATCCGGTCTCTGACTTCTCACAACTCGCAGATCACATCTCGCATCTCGTAGTATCTGACGCAACGGTGCCGACCATCCGGCTGTCCCGGTCACACTGCTCTCGCTAGATTGTCCCGCCGACCGTATGGGGCCGACCGACCGAACCTGATTCCCGAGGAGCCTCGCCCTGGACCTACCGACTTCCCATCGCGTCCCCCTCACGTGGCTGATCGAGAACGGGGGACCCGCGATCCGCACCCGGACCTTGAGGGAGCTTGCTCCCGCAGGGTCGGTCGACCAGGCCAGCTACCTCGAGGCGGTGAAGGCGACCGTGTTCAGCGAGGCAGTGACGGCGGTGACCACGCGTCAGCAGGAGAACGGTCTCTGGGGATCGAACTTCCTGGCTTTCCAGACCTCGACCCGCGATGGCACCGACGAACCGGGGACGGTGGCCCAGTACCGTCGCCTGCTGCAGCTCGGGGTGCCGACCACGACCCGGCCGTTCCGACTGGCCGATCGGTTGATCTTCCGGACCCTTTCTCGTGACGATGACCCGGTGCTCTACGGCGAGTTCTTCGACTCGACGGTGGACGATCCGGAGGCCGCCGAGTGGTACCGTGGGCTGATTCGCGAGGGGGTCGCAGCCGCCCTCGCGGAGGCCGGCCACGAGGAGGATCCCCGCCTTCGCGGTGCCGCCCACAAGCTCCTGTCGCAGGTGTCGGCGTTCCTGCGCTCCGAGCTCGCGGAGAATCCACTGATCCGGCGTGGCGGGAGTGCCTGGCAACTCCACCCGGAAGCGGCCCCACCGAGCTGGTGGTCGGTCGCGATGCTGGCGGCGATGCCAACGCTGCAGCGGGAGCGAGCCGGGTTCGTCGAGCGTTTGGGACAGTACCTGAACCAGAAGCCGCCGACGAAGAGCTTCATGATCACCGTCGGCAAGACGACGCTCCGTCCCACCCACCTCCTCCTCGGTGATCCGATCGAGACCGATGCGAAGGGTGCGCCGAAGGACCTGCCGCTGGCGCTCCATTTCATGGAGCTGCTGGCTTCGATGGGACAACTCGGCGCATCCGCCTCCGCGGTGAGTGTGCTCCAACAGCTGCTGGAGGAGATCGACGCCGAGGGGGTCTGGCACCCCAAGAACCTCAGGTCACAGCCGAAGGCGAGCTCGCCGGTGACGCATCACTACTGGCCCCTGGCCCTCGACGATGGTGAACTGGCGCACCGACAGGCAGACGTCACCTTCCGCCTGGCCCTGATTGCACAGCGGCTGGGATGGCACCTCGAGTACGCGTGAGATGGCCGGTCGACTCGATCTGGTCCCGTTCGGCTTCACACCGACGGAGTCACTGATTTATGAGGTCCTCCTGACGGAGGGCCCGGGCACCGGTTACACCGTTGCTCGTGCCGCGGGGCTGGCGCGGGCCAACGTCTATGCCGCCCTTGAGGGGCTGGTCGGCAAGGGGGCGGCCCGGATGGAAGCGGGCCGCCCCAGGCGCTTCCGACCGGAGCCGCCGAGCACCCTGCTGGCGCGGCTCGCCGACCGGCAGGGCGAGGCACTCGACCGGCTCGGCCATGCGCTCGAGACGCTCACGGTGCCCGACACTCCCACGCTGGTGGAGTTGGCCTCGGCACGCGGTGCCGTCCAGCTGATGGGACACGAGATCGCCAGGGCATCGCAATCGGTTGCCTTGCTGGCCCCTCCCGACGGCTGTCTTGCACTGGCGCCGCACTTGCGGCGGGCGCAGGCGGCGGGGGCCACGGTCGAGGTCGCCACCACCGGGGAGGTACCGCTCGGCGGGATCCCGGTGACCCTGATGCCGGTCCCCGACTGGCCCGGCGAAGCGGTGCTCCTGATCGTCGACGATCGGGCGGCGCTGATCGGCGCCCGGCATGTCGATCGCTTCAATGGGCATTTCGGGAGCGGTCCGGCCTTTGTGGCGGCGGCCGCGCGGACGATGGCAGCGCTGAGGGAGGGGCGGTGACGACCGACGAACAGCTCGACGACGCGATGCTGGTCCTCCGGCGCGACTACCTGCGGGAGGCGCCCGGTCGCCTGGCCGACCTGCGCAAGGATCTCGCGGCCTTCCGGGCCGGGGAGCCGGACGCGCTGGAGTCGCTTCGGGTGCGGTTCCACCGGCTGGCGGGCTCGGGCGGATCGTACGGCTTCCCCAAGGTGACCGAGGTCGCCCGGGCCATGGAGCAACGGATCCTCACCGAGCCGGCACCCACGCCGCAGGAAGCCGACCTCTTCGAACAGGCGATCAGCGACCTGAAGGCCGCCCTCGACCATGCGGAAGTGGACACCACGCTGCCGACGCCGGGAACGAAGCCACCGTCGTTCGGGTGGCGCGCCACTCTCCTGATGGCCACCACTCCGCTCCGCGACGACCTGGTCCGCAATCTCGACGAAGTCGGCTTCATCGTGACGGTGCACGAGACCGACCTCGATCCGTGGAGCGTGCCGGCGACCGAGCGCCCCGACCTGGTGGTGGTCGGCACCGACATCGGCGACGACCCGCTGACGCTGGCGCGGTACTGGGCCGCGGCCACACCGGATCGCCCGCGAGCGGTGGTGATCGCCGATCCCGCTGAACGCTATGACCGGCTGCGCACCGCGGCGGCCGGAGTGGACGCGGTGTTCGGCCCCTCGTCGCTGCCGCGCGGGCTGACGCAGTATGCCAGGGCGCTGGTGCAGATCGGCGCCCCGCCGGCGAACGTGGTGGTGGTCGAGGATGACCCGAGCCAGTCGCAACTCTTTGCCACCTGGCTGACCCAGATCAATGCGCGGGTGTCGGTGTGCGGCAGCGCGCAGGTGGCTCGCGACACCCTGATGAACGAGACCCCGGACCTGGTCCTGCTCGATGTGGACCTCCCGGATGTGGATGGCTACGCGCTCGCGCGAATGATGCGCCAGGAGCCGCGTCTCGCCCTGGTCCCGATCGTCTTCCTCACCGCCCGGCAGACGGTCGCCGACGAGATGGAAGGGCTGCGGGCCGGCGGCGACGATTTCCTGATCAAGCCGGTGGAGCAGAGCCACCTGCTGCAGGTGGTGCTCACCCGAACCGAGCGCGGACGACGGATCCGCGAGCTGGTCCATCGGGACGGCCTCACCGGCGTGCTCAACCACGCCACCCTGATGGCCGAGCTGGAGCATGCGATCGCCTACGCCGGTCGGCACGGCGAGCCGCTCTGCTTCCTGATGCTCGATCTCGATCACTTCAAGCGGGTCAACGACACCTTCGGTCACCTCGTGGGCGACCAGGTGTTGATGCATGTCTCGCGGGTGTTCCGCCGCGGGGTACGCAATTCCGACCTGCTCGGCCGCTATGGTGGCGAGGAGTTCGGGATCATCCTGCGCCGGTGCCCGCCGGCCAACGGCCGGGTGATCGCCGAGAAGCTCCGTTCGATGCTTGCCGAGGCACCGGTGCAGCTGGCCGGCGGCCCCGAGATCCCGTTGCGGGTGAGCATCGGCGTGGCAGCCTTCCCCGGTTCGGGGCGCACCGCGACCGAGGTGGCCGCCGCCGCCGACCTGGCGCTGTATCGTGCCAAGAGTGCCGGGCGCGACCGGGTGGAGATGGCGTGAACGGAGGGCGGAGGGCGGAACGACGGAGGGTGGAGAAGCGACGATGCCTCTCCACCCTCCGTCGTTCCGCCCTCCGCCCTCCGCCTAGTGCCGAAAACTCGTGCTCAGCGGCACCACATCCACCGGGTTCTCGTCGCCGAAGAGCAGCTTCCCTTCGCTGTAGCGCACATCCTTGAGCGCCAGGGCGAGCACCTCGCCAAGCTCCTCGACCGGGTGCACCTCGAGGCGCTTGCGGGCTTCCTCGGGAAGGTCGTCGAGGTCGGGCTCGTTGAGCTTGGGGATGATCACGTGGCGAATCCCCGCGCGCAGGGCGCCCAGCAGCTTCTCCTTGACCCCGCCAATCGGCAGTACGCGTCCGCGCAGGGTCACCTCGCCGGTCATCGCGATGTCGTGGCGCACTTCGCGCCCCGAGAGTGCGGAGACCAGTGCCGTGGCCATGGTGATGCCGGCGCTGGGACCGTCCTTGGGGATCGCCCCGGCCGGGACGTGGATGTGCACATCGAGGTCGAAGCGATCCTCCGGGATGTGCAGCGCGGCAGCGTGAGCACGGGCATAGGTCCAGGCAGCCCGTGCCGACTCCTTCATCACGTCGCCGAGCTGCCCGGTGAGGACGAGCTCGCCCTTGCCGCGCATCGTCGAGGCCTCGACGAACATGATGTCGCCACCCATCGGCGTGTAGTACATCCCGGTGGCCGTGCCGACCTGGTCGAGGGTGCTCTTCTCCTCGGGATGCAGCTTGGGCCGCCCGAGCAGCTCGCGCACCATCGCCGGAGTGACCTCGGCCCGCTCGACTTCCTTGCCGGCGATCTGGCGGGCGACCTTTCGGGCCACCCGGCCGATCTCCCGCTCGAGCTGTCGCACGCCGGCCTCCCGGGTGTAGCGCTGCACCAGTTCGAGCAGCGCCGGACCGGTGAAGGTGATCTCCTCGGCCGCGAGACCGTTCTGCTCCACCTGCCGCGGCACCAGGTACCGCTCGGCAATGGCGACCTTCTCGGCTTCGATGTAGCCCGAGAAATCGACCACCTCCATCCGGTCGAGCAGCGGGCCCGGGATGTTCTGGATGAAGTTCGCCGTGGCGATGAACATCACCTCGGAAAGATCGAACGGAATCCCGAGATAGTGATCGGTGAACGAATCGTTCTGGGCCGGGTCGAGCACCTCGAGCAGCGCCGAGGCGGGATCGCCCTGGAACGAGATACCGAGCTTGTCGACCTCGTCGAGGAGGAAGACGGGGTTGCGGGTGCCAGCCTGCTTGAGACCCTGGATGATCCGGCCGGGCATCGCACCAACGTAGGTGCGGCGATGGCCACGGATATCAGCCTCGTCGCGGGCGCCACCGAGCGAGACGCGGACATACTTGCGACCCATCGCCCGGGCGATGCTCTTGGCCACCGAGGTCTTGCCGACCCCCGGAGGACCGACGAAGAGCAGGATCGGCGAACGGCGCCGCGCCTCGTCGGCGTCGAGGGCGGGGACAGGCTTGCCTTCCCCGGGCGTGGCTGACTCGGCACCGGGTGACGCGTCACCGGTGACGGGGACCTGTGTCTCATTCCCGGTCACCTGTTCCGCGTCGCCGGTCCCGGCCTCCTCGTGCTGTGCCCGGAGGGCACGCACCGCGAGGAATTCGAGCACCCGGTCCTTCACCTCGCCGAGGGCATAGTGGTCCTCATCGAGGACCGCCGCGGCCGCCGGGATGTCGATGTGCTCCACATCGCGGTTGTTCCACGGCAGCTCGGACACATGTTCGAGGAAGGTCCGGATCACCTGCGACTCCATCGACTCGCGGCCGATGCGACGCAGCCGCTGGAGTTCACGGTCGACCTCCTTCCGGGCCGCCTCGGGCAGGTCGAGGGCGGCCAGTCGCTCGGCGAGCTCGTCGTCGGTGGCGTCGTCCTCCTCACCCAGCTCGCGCCGGATCGTCTTGAGCTGCTCCCGGAGGTAGACCTCGCGCTGCCGCTCGCCGAGTTCCTCCTGGACCTGGCTCTTGATGTCCTCCTGGGCGTCGAGCACACCGATCTGGCGCTGGACATGGACCAGGACGCGACGGAGTCGCTCGTCGACCGCGAGGGTCTCGAGCAGCTCCTGACGCTGGGTGGTCGAGAGATCGAGATACCCAGCCACCAGGTCGGCGAAGCGGCCCGGATCATCGATGCCGTTGAGCACCTGCTGGACGACCTCCTCGGGCAGGCCGGACTTCTGGCCCAGCTCGGCGGCGCGGGCACGCAGCTCACGGTGGAGGGCCTCGAAGCCGGGATCGGTCGGGTCGACCGCCGGGAGATCCTCCATCTCGCGCACGGTGGCGACGAGATGGCCGTTCTCTTCCACCACCTGGAGGGCCATTCCCCGGCGCTCGCCGTGGAGCAGCAGCTGGATCCCGCTCATGCCACGCTGGACCTGCCCGATCCGGGCGATGGTCCCGACGCGATAGAGCCCCTCGGAGGCGACCTGCTCGACGTTTTCGCGCTGGGCGAGGGCGAATACCAGCTTCTCCGGGGTCGCCAGGGCGGCCTCGATCGCCTTCAAGGTCATCGGGCGACCGGCGCCGATCGGCGAAGTCACCCCGGGAAAGAGCACCACGTCTCGCAGGGGGAGGACGGGGATGGTCAGTCGTTCAGTCACTCGCAAAGCTCCTTTCGGCTTCTCGCCGAACCGGTGCGGCGGCGTGCCACACCCCAATGGGGAGACGCAAGGGGCATCGGCCGTGCCACGCCAGAGGCCCCGATCCCTGCCGCAACGACCGTCCGGACAGCCAACGGGGCACCCACCCGGGAGCGAGCAGCGATTTTCCTGTCGCGGCGGCAGGGGGGCGCGGCACATTGCTCGCGGCGGCAACTGCTTGCAGATTGTGGGGTTGACTGAGCCCCGACCTCCCCGAACCGGGATACCGATGACCGAACCCGCCAAGTCACAACTGCCGTCGCTGCTCAAGGACGCGCTGGGTGACTCCTACACGATCGAGGGCGAGATCGGTCGCGGCGGAATGGGCGTGGTCTACCGAGCCCGGGACGAACGCCTCCAGCGCCGCGTCGCCGTCAAGGTGCTTCCCCCGGAGCTGGCCTTCCAGCGCGAGATTCGCGAGCGGTTCACCCGCGAGGCGCAGACGGCGGCGCGGCTGTCCCATCCGCACATCGTCCCGATCCACGACGTGGGTGAGGGCAATGGCCTCGTCTACTTCGTGATGGGGCTGATCGAGGGCGAATCGCTCGCCGCCAGGATCCGTCGCCGCGGCCGGCTGCCCGCCGAAGAGGCGCGCCGGATCATGAAGGAGACAGCCGACGCACTGTCTGCCGCCCATGCCGTCTCGGTGATCCACCGCGACATCAAGCCGGACAACATCCTGCTGGAGGGGACCCGGGGCCGGGTGATCGTCACCGACTTCGGCATCGCCAAGGCGCTCTCGGCGACCGGCGGCTCGACGCTCACCAGCGCCGGGATGGCAATCGGCACGCCGTCATTCATGAGCCCGGAGCAGGCGGCGGGCGAGCGGGAGATCGACGGTCGGAGCGACCTCTATTCGCTGGGGATCGTTGCCTACCAGATGCTCTCGGGCGAACTGCCGTTCTCGTCGCCAACCGTTGCCGGCATCCTGATGAAGCACATCACCGAACCAGCGCCGCTGCTGCACGAGAAGTTTCCCGACGTCCCGGAAGACCTCTCGCTGGCCGTGGCGCGGTGCCTCGAGAAGGATCCCGAAAATCGCTGGCCGTCGGCCGACGCCCTGCGTCGCTCACTCGAGAGCCGCAGCGTGTCGGGGTACCGGCCGACGGGACTGGGCTGGCGCGCCGCGACCCGGCCCGAGACCAGCGCCGCGACCCGAGGCGGATCGACCCGCTCGCGCTCGACCCGGCCGATCGGCACCCGACCCGGGTCGCGGACCACCCGGCGTCAGCCCGGCGAGCGGGTGCCGCGGCCGCTCACCGATCGCCCCAGCGACCGCAACAATCGGCAACTGCCGGACCGCCCCCTGCGCGGTGCGGCGCTGGCACGCGAGACGGCCCGACAGGCTCGGGAAGCCCGGCGTGCGGGGCGGCACAAGAAGGATGAGGTCGCGCTGCCCGAGACCGGGGAGCCGCGGGTGGTCCGACAGGCCAGGGCCGAGTTCGCCAGGATGGCGGCCGTCGGCGGTGGCCTGTTCATGGTGAACATCTTCACCGGTCTGGACACCCCGTGGTTCCTCTTCCCCGTGGCGTGGATGTCGTTCGGGTTGTTCCGCCGCTATGCCGACCTCTGGCAGGCCGGATACTCGTGGCGGGACATCCTCAACCGTCCCGACGCCCCGGACGCGGTCGCCTCGTACAATCCGAAGCGGATCAAGGGCGTGCGCCAGATGCCGCCACCGCGCGCCGAGGACCTCGGCCGCCAGTTCGCCCGGATGGCGGAGGTGCACGCGGATCGCAGCGCGGTGATCGCGCTCTACCAGAAGCTGGGCGAGGCCGACCGGTCGATGGTACCCGACCTGGTGGAAACGGTGGACAACCTGTACGCGAAGGCCCATGAACTCGGCGCCGCCCTGCACGCGATGGACACCTCGGTGACTCCCACCGAACTGCTGCGGATCGACGAGCAGCTCGAGATGCTCAAGGGGCGTGACGCCAGCGAAGAGCGCGATCGCCAGATCTCGCTGCTCGAGCGGCAGCGCAAGTCATGCCAGGAGCTGGTGGACAAGCGGGCGATGATGGCCGAGCGGTTCGTGAGCTGCGCGCTGGCGATCCAGAACCTGCGGTTCGAGGTGTTGCGGCTCAGGGAGAAGGGCATCGGTGCCGTCGGCAGCGAGCTGACCATGGCGACCCAGCAGGCCCGGGCGCTCTCCCGCGACATCGATCATGCGATCGGGGCGGCGGCGGAGCTGCGGGAGAGTCTGGGGTAGGGGCGACGGGCGACGGGCGACAGGCGACAGGCGACAGGCGCGAACAAGGCCGGCTCCCAATCGGGATGCCGGCCTTCATCGCGTGCTGACTTTCGCCTGTCGCTTGTCGCTTGTCGCCCGTCGCCTAGAAGGCAAGCACCTCTTCCATCGCCTTTCGGAGCCCCGCCACCTGCGGCAGGATGATGTCCTCCAGCTCCGGCGCGTAGGCGACGAAGGTGTCGGTGCTGGCCACCCGGCGCACCGGGGCATCGAGCCAGGCGAAGTGGTCGTCGGCGATCCGGGCCGCGATCTCCGAGCCGTAGCCCCACGACAACGAGTCCTCGTAGGCGACAATCACCCGTGACGTCCGGCGGACCGACTCGCCGATCGCCTCCCAGTCGACCGGGTTGAGCGTTCGGAGGTCGATCACCTCGACCGACTGCCCGGTCGCCTCCTCGAGGTCCCTGGCGGCCTGGACCGCGCGCTGGACCACCGCCCCGTAGGTGATCACGGTCGCGTCGCGGCCGGGTCGGGCGATCCGTGCCTTGCCGAACGGCACCATGAAGTTGGGACCGGGATAGGCGCCCTTGTTGTAGGTCTGGCGGTAGAGGTGCTTGTGCTCGAGGAAGAGGACCGGGTCCTCGCACCGAATGGCGGTCCGGAGGAGGCCGTTGGCGTCGAGCGCGGTGGCGGGACAGACCACCCGCAGGCCGGGCACCCCGGTGAAGATCGCGGCGCCGGTCTGTGAGTGATAGATCGAGCCGCCCTTGAGGTAGCCGCCATAGGTGACGCGCACCACCACCGGGGAGCTGAAGGCGTTGTTCGATCGCCAGCGCATCAGCGCGAGCTCATCGCGCAGCTGCATGTAGGCCGGCCAGATGTAGTCGAAGAACTGGATCTCGACCACCGGCTTCATCCCGCGTGTGGCGAGACCCACGGCCCGACCGACGATGTTCGCCTCGGCGAGCGGCGAGTTGTACACGCGGCGGCCGCCGAACTGCTTCTGCAGCCCCCAGGTGACCTTGAACACGCCGCCCTTCCCCTTGACCGCCTCGAGATTGTCCTCGCGGGAGCAGTCGGCCACATCCTCGCCGAACACGACGATCCGCGAATCGCGGCTCATCTCGTCCCTGAGGCAGGCATTGAGCAGGTCGACCATGGTCGTCGGGTCGCCGCTCGACTGGGGATCGTCCTCGGTGTCGAACTGTTCCGCGGTGGGATCGACATCGGGCGAATAGACGAACTGCTCGATCGTGTCGGGACCCGGTTGCGGCGAGGCGAGCGCCACCTCGGTGGCCACGGCGACTTCGTCGTCGGCCGCAGCGCGAATCAGTTCCAGCTCGGCCTCGGTCGCGATTCCCTGGTCGACCAGGTACACCGGAAAGGTGACCAGCGGATCGCGCGCCGCATCGGCCTCGCGCTCGGCCCCGGGACGGTAGTGCACCTCATCATCGGAGAGCGAGTGCGAGTAGGGCCGGATCACGTGGGCGTGGACCAGTGCCGGCCCCTTGCGCTGCCGCGCGTAATCGTGGGCGCGACTCATCGCCTCGTAGGAGGCCAGCGGATCGCAACCGTCCACTTCCTGTACCAACAGTCCCGGGAACGAGGCCACCAGCTTGCTGATCGAACCGCCCGCAGTGTTGACCTCCACCGGGACCGAGATCGCGTAGCCATTGTCCTCGATCAGGAAGACGACCGGCACCTTGAGGTTGCAGGCGGAGTTGAGCGCCTCCCAGAACTCTCCCTCGCTGGTGGTGCCATCGCCCGATGTGCAGAGGACCACCTCGTCATCGTGCGAGAGCTCGGCAAGCTCCGGCGCGCCCTGGCTCCGCATCCCCATTTCGGCCGCACCGACCGCCTGGAGGAACTGGGTCCCCGTGGGCGAAGAGGTCGAGACGATGTTGAGGTCGTGGTGTCCCCAGTGCGACGGCATCTGCCGACCACCGGAGTTGGGGTCGTCGGCCGCCGCCACCGCCGAGAGGAGCTGCTCCGTGGCGGTCATTCCGAGACCGAGACAGAGGGCACGGTCGCGATAGTAGAGGTAGAACCAGTCGTGTCCCGGCCGGAACACCTTCGCCGCGGCGGCCAGAATCGCCTCGTGGCCGGCGCCGGAGATCTGGAAGAAGATCTTGTTCTGCCGCTTGAGCTGGATCTCCTTGTCGTCGATCCGGCGCGACAGGTACATCAGGCGGTAGAGATCGAGCAGCTCCGACTTGTCGAGCCGGGAGGCCGCCTTGGAGCGGGAGGAGGTGCGAGTGGCCATGCCGGAAAATGTCCCCGAGAGCTGAGATCGGGAAGGGAAGGCGGAGGGCGGAGGACGAAGCAGAGGCATCACCCTCTCCGTCCTCCACCCTCCGTCCTCCGTCCTCACCTACCGGTACACCACCTTGCCGCCGACGACCGTCGCGAGGATTCCGGCGGTCCGGATGCTGTCGGGCGGCACGCTGCGGAGGTCGCGGTCGACGATGGTGATGTCGGCGTCCATCCCCTGGCGAAGGATGCCGCGGTGGGTCTCGGCGAAGGCGCCGTACGCGTTCGCGGCGGTGTAGGCCCGGAGCGCGTCCTCGACCGTGATCTTCTGCGCTGGGTACCAGCCGTCGGGATTCTTGCCGTCGAGCGTCTGTCGGGTGACCGCGGCCCAGATGCCGAGCAGCGGATCGATCGGCGCGACCGGTGCATCGGAACCGAACATCAGCCGGGCGCCGCTGTCGAGCAGCGAGCGGAAGGCGTAGGTCCCCTCGAGTTGTGCGGGACGGATCCGCTTCGCCGCCCAGCGACCGTCATCGGCGGCGTGGTACGGCTGCATCGAGGGGATCACGCCCATCGCGCCGAAGCGGGGGATGTCCTGCTGCCGGAGGTGCTGGGCATGCTCGATCCGGAAACGCCGATCGCGCGGCCCGTGGGCAGCGAAGACCGAATCGTAGATCGCCAGCAGCATCGCGTTGGCGCGGTCACCGATGGCGTGGACCACCACCTGGAGCCCGGCGGAGTCGGCGGCGCCGATCCACGCCCGCAGCGAATCCTCGGGGGTGACCAGCAACCCGCGAGAATCGGGTTGGTCGAGATAGGGGTCGAAGAAGAGCGCCGTGGTCGAACCGAGTGAACCGTCGACGAATCCCTTCACGCCGTCGAGCCGGATCCAGTCGTCGCCGGCGCCGGCACTGTCGACGATGGCGGCCACCCGACGCCAGCCGCCGAGGAGCGGATAGAACGCCACCCTGAGGGTCTGCATCCCCGCCGCCCGGAGTCGTCGGGTCGCTGCGATCTCCCGGCCAGCCGAGACGGCGGAAATCGCCGTGAGGCCACGGCGATTGGCGTCGCGCATCGCCGCCACCACCGCGGAGTCGGCCTGCGGTGCGCTCGGCGGAGGGATGGCGGCGAACACCGGGTTCATCGCCTCGTCCTTGAAGATCCCGGTCAGGTCGCCGCCGGCGTCGCGCACGATGGTGCCACCGGAAATCGGCGCCTGCGTGCGGTCGAGTTTCGCCAGCTCGAGCGCCTTGGTGTTGGCAAGCCCCATGTGGCCGTCGAGTCGCTGGACGAAGACAGGGTTGTCGGCAGTGACCGAATCGATCCAGTGCCGGGTCGGCAGCGCACCGCCCCAATTCTCGTGATCCCAGTTGCCGCCGAGGATCCAGGTGCCGGCAGGGATGGTCCGGGCGAAGGCGCCGATCCGGCGGGTGAACTCCTCCGGCGTCCGGGCATCGCGCAAGTCGACTGAGGAGAGCTGCAGCCCGGTGTCAAGAAGATGGACATGGCCGTCGGCGAAACCGGGGACGATCAGCCCCGAGGAGGTGGCGATCACGTCGGTTTCGGGGCCGACCAGGGCGGCGATCTCGGCACTGTCGCCGACCGCCATGATGGTGTCCCCGGCCACCGCCACTGCCGTTGCCGTGGGATGGAGGGAATCACCGGTCCAGACGGCACCGAAGAGGGCCAGATCGGCCCGGGCCCCGGGGGCGGCACAGCCGGCGAGAGTCAGGATCACGACCGCAATCCGCGGCACCGCGGGGAAGGCCCTCACCGCCCGGCCAGCTTTCGCAACGCCTCGAGACGCTCCAGCGCGCTCCGACCGGTGGAGGGGGCGGCCGGGGCGACCGCGAAGAGATCGCGGATATCGAGGAGAATCTCGAGCATGAGCTGATCCCGCATGTAGGCGTTGTCGAGGTCGGCCATCCGGCTTTCCAGCCCGTCGGTCTTGGCCCGGTCATATGACTCGCGATAGATCTGGTCGAGGTTATTGAGAATTCGTTCTCTTGAACGCATATCTGGCCTGTTCTCCGGGGAAATCGGATGGCACGAAAGTCGCCATCATCCAGAGCATGAATGTACAGCGTGCCGGCCGACGGGCGGGATTCACCCTGACCGAGCTGATGATGGTGGTGGTGGTCCTCGGGATCCTGGCCGCGATGGCCACCCCGAGGTTCTATCGCACCGTCAATCGGTCCAAGGTCAACGAGGCGGCCGGGGTGGTGGCCGCCGACCTGGAACAGGCGGTGACCCTGGCGGCCCGGCGGCGCAAGCCGATGCAGCTCACGCTCAGCTCCTCGACAAGCTACACGATCCGGGATCGGGCCACTGCCCCGGCGGACACCGCACGACTCACCCGGGTGCTGACTCGGGCCGGGGATCAGGGGGTGGAATCGATCACCTTCTCGAGATCGCCGGTGCAGATCTTTCCCAATGGGACCACCGACGGTGGCTTGACCGTTACCCTGAGCGGTGCCGGGCTGACTCGCACCGTCACCCTGTCGGCCGCGGGTCAGGTGCGGGTCAATTGAGGCGCCGGATGGCGAGTTCCCGGGGCGGCTTCACACTGGTGGAGATCCTGGTGGCTATCGTGATCCTCGGCACGGTCGGGGTGGGGCTTGCCCAATCGATGGTGATCGCCACCCGCCGGGCGGCGGACTCCGGGGCGATGGCCTACCGGGCGGCGGCGCTCAACAGCGAGGTCTCACGGGTGACGGCCCTGCCGGCGACCGGACTGGCCGACGGCACCACCACACGGACCGTCACCAGCCCGTCGTTCTCCTACAGCGTCACGACGGTGGCCAGCACCAGTGGTTCGCTCCAGACCGTCACGATCACCGTGACACCGGCCGGCACCCGGGCGATCTCCGCGCGAGCACGCACGATCACTCGTGCCGTGGGTGCCTCCAGCAATCCCTTCGCCCCGTGACCCGCGACACCCGGCGGGGAGTCACCCTGGTCGAGTTGCTGGTGGCGGTCACGATCGCCAGCATCCTCGGGAGCGCGCTGATGACCCTGATGCTCTCGATGAATCGTTTCGAGGAGCAGCAGGAGGGGCTCCGGAGCGCCAGGCGGGTGGGGCGAGGCGCCGTCAACGTGATGCTGGATGAGATGCGGATGGTCGATCCCGAATGGGGCATCGAATCGGCGAGCGCGACGTCGGTCACCGTCCGGGTGCCGTACGCGCTCGGGCTGACCTGCAGCAGCACCTCGACCGTGCAGACCCTGCTGCTGCTTCCGGCCGACAGCGTGGCGCTGGTTCAACCGGGGCTGTCGGGTTTCGCCTACCGGAGCAGCAGCGGGGCGATGACACCGGTGACCACCTCGCTCACCGTGGCGTGGCCGGGCACGGTCCCCTCGGCATGCGGCAGCGCGGGGATCCAGTCGATCCCGGCACCGACCAGCGCCCCCAACGCGAAGACCCGGCCGGTCACCCTCACCGGAAGCGGCTTCACGGTGCTCACCGCGGGCACCCCGGTGATGCTCTATCGTCGGACCCGATTCTACTTCGGCGCGTCGGCCCAGAGCGGGCTGAGCGGCCGGACGGCCCTGTGGCGCGACGAGCTGGACGACGCGAGCAACGCCCAGGAGCTGGCTGGCCCGTTCGACGCGGCGGCGGCGTTCCGCTTCTACAACCTCGATGCGACCACGGCCCAGACGTCGGCCCCGGCGCTGACGAACATCCACGGATTCGAATTCTACCTGCCTGGCGAGAGCGACCGGACTGGGCGGAACCGCAGCGGACCCGAGCAGGCCGACATGACCACCTCGGTGTTCTTCGTGAACCGGAGGAACTGATGTTCCCTCGCCCAGGCGACCGGCGCGGCGTCACCCTGTTGCTCACCATGCTCCTCATCATGCTGCTGCTGGTGTCGGTGACCGCCGCCTTCACCCGCAGTAGCAGCGAGTTGCGCACTGCCACCGACCAGGCCGCGGTCGTCGACGCGTATGCCCTCGCCCAGAGCGGGCTGAGCCGCTACCTGACGACCCAGGCATCGTTGCCCGGCTCACTGCCCGACTCGCAGGTGTTCACGCTGCCCGGCGGTCGTGCGGTGGTGACCCTTCGCGCGTTCCGGCTGAGCGCCAGCGACAGCACATTCGTGCTCATCTCACGGGGGGAGAACAGCACCACCAACCGCTACGGGCGAACCGCGGCCACCGCGACCCGCACCGTCGCCCAGCTGCTGCGCCGATCGAGCGGCTCGCTCACGGTGCCGGCGGGGTTCACGGCACTCTCGGGATTCGACAAGACCGGCAATTCCGGTTCGATCAGCGGGGTCGACCACTGCACGGGTAGCGGTCAACCGGACATTCCCGGCGTCGCGGTGCCGACCAAGACGGCGATCGATCCCACGCCGATGTACGAGGGGAAGACCAATCCGATCAACGGCAATCCCGACAACACGCCCGTCACGATCGGCACCCCGGGCACCAGCGGCACCGCCAAGGACGCGGTGAGCATCGACTGGGCCGGCATCTACAACCGGACATCGCTGACCCCGGACTACTACCGCTCACCCGGCGGCTCGTGGTCGCCGAGCAGCCCGCCGACCTCGGGAAGCGCCTACCAGGTCGTGTTCATCAACGGCGACTATGCCGGCAAGTTCCCGGGCACCGGCAACGGGATCTTCATCGTCACGGGCGACCTGACGCTCAACGGCAGCACCGACTGGAACGGCATCCTGCTGGTGGGCAGCACCCTCACCTCGAACGGGAACAACCAGGTATACGGGGCGACGTTCACCGGGCTGAACGTCAAGCTGGGGATGTCGATCAGCGTGCAGGCGCTCGGCAACGGCAACAAGACCTACCAGTACGACTCGTGCGAGATCAGCAACGCCTTGATGCCCTTCGCGGGCTGGTCGCGACTGGGCAATGCCTGGGTGGGAAACTGGCCCTCCTGGTGACCGGGAGGCGCGCCCACCGCCTCCTGATCCTCCTCGTCACGACCTCGACCGCGCCGTCCCGGGCCTCGCCCCGGGGCGGCGCGGCGTCATCGGTGGAGGCCCGACCGACCCACTCCTGCCGGAATCGGTAATATCATGCACGGTGGTGGGCATGCTGGCGCGTGTCCCATCGGCCGCTCGCCGCCGCCCTCCGTCCCCGGATTCAAGGTTGGGTCATGTCGCATTTCCGCGTCGCGTCATTGCAGTATTACCTCCGCCCGGTGCACACCTTTGAGGAGTTCGTCGACCAGGTCCGGTCGCTGGTCGAGACCGCCGCCGACTATCGGGCACGCCTGGTGGTGTTCCCCGAGTACTACACCGTGCAGCTCCTGACGCTCGGCGACGTGAAGCGACCGATTCGCGAACAGGTGCGCGACCTGGCGCGACAGGTCGATGCGGTGACCGAGGTGATGGCCGAGGCGGCCCGGCGCGACAAGGTCTGGATTGTCGGCGGGACGATCCCGGTGCTCGACGGTGATCGGGTGCTCAACGAGTGCCGCGTGTTCGGTCCGGACGGCCGCTGGTATCCCCAGCGGAAGTTGCACATGACCCGCTTCGAGAAGGAGGAGTGGCACGTCTCCCCCGGCGCGGGGCTGTCGGTCTTCGAGACCGAGTGGGGTCGCTTCGCCGTGGCGATCTGCTATGACGTGGAGTTCCCGGAGATCGCCCGGGCCGCCGCCCTGCAGGGTGCCGACGTGCTGGTCGTCCCGTCGTGCACCGATGACCGCCAGGGGTTCCTCCGGGTCCGCTACTGCGCCCAGGCGCGTGCCATCGAGAACCAGATGTACGTCATCACCTCCTCGACGGTCGGCTCGCTGCCGATGGTGCCGGCGGTGCACCTCAACTACGGACAGGCGGCGATCATCACCCCGTGCGACTTCGCCTTCGCCCGTGACGGCCTCCTGGCCGAGGGGAACATCAACCAGGAGATGATGGTCATCGGCGACCTCGACCTCGAGTACCTGCGACGGTCACGCGAGATCGGCACGGTCCTCCCGTTGCGCGACGCGGCCTCGACCCAGACGGTGCTGACCGGCACGGAGATCGTGCCCTTGTGAGCGGTTCGCGCCTGAGGGTCCGGGCAACGGGCCAGGCCGACATCCCCCAGATCGTCGCGTTGTCGCAGCGGATCTACGGCGTCGAGGCAGCCTGGACCGCGAGGCTGCTCACCTCGCATCTGGCCGTCTTTCCGGAGGGGCAGTTCGTGGCGGTGCTGCCCCACGACGACGGCGACCGCGTGGTCGGGATGGCCGCCTCACTGGTGCTGAACTGGGACGACTACGACCTGACGGATGCCTGGCGGGATTTCACCGACCTCGGGATGTTCACCAATCATGACCCGAGCGGCCGGACGCTCTACGGGGCCGAAGTGATGACCGACCCGGAACGGCGCGGCCAGGGGGTCGGCTCGGCGCTCTATCGCGCCCGCAATCGACTGGTGGAACGGCAGGGACTGCTCCGGATCCGCGCCGGAGCCCGCCTGCGCGGCTATCATCGCTTCGCGAAAACGATGTCGGCGGAAGCGTACGTGGTGGAAGTGGCCACCCGGCGGCGGCGCGATCCGACGCTGACCTTCCAGCTCGGCCGTGGGTTCGGGGTGATCGGCGTGGTCGAGGGCTACCTTCGCCAGGACCCCGAGTCGCTCGGCTGGGCCGCCGTGATCGAGTGGCTCAATCCCCATGTCGCCACCGAGGCCGACGCGAGGTTCCAGCAAGCCTGGCGCCGGAAGGTCGGCCTGGACTGAGGATCGGCGGACCGTGATGGCCGCTTATCTTGCAGGGTTGCCGCCCCGACCCTCGGTCCCAGATTCCCGGTGTCCGCCATGTCGCTAGCCGAGTGCCAAACCCGCGTCGATGCCTGGATCGCCCAGTTCGAGGAGGGCTATTTCGATCCGCTCACCAACATCGCGCGTCTGGCCGAGGAGGTGGGCGAGCTGGCCCGCGAGGTGAATCATCGCCACGGGCAGAAGACCAAGAAGGCCGGCGAGCCCGAGGGAGAGATGGGGCTCGAGATGGCGGACATCCTTTTCGTGCTGATCTGCCTCGCGAATCGTGAGGGGATCGATCTGCAGGACGCCTTTGATCGCATGATGGCCAAGGTGGAGCACCGCGATGCCGATCGCTGGACGCGCCGCCCCGGAGGAACCTCTGCATGACCCGTCGCATTGCCCTGCTGCTCACCGTTGCCACCCAGCTCTCCTGCTCGCCGAACCTGGCCCAGGAACCCGAGACCGCGTTCCAGAGCCGGGTCGATTCCGCGACCGCGGCCGCCGACACCGCTCGGCTCGCCGACCTGGCCGAGGCGCGCTGCCGGTCGCGGGCCGACAGCGCGCGCACCTGCTATGAAGATTATTTCCTCTCGCTCGCCGACTCGGGACGAGTGCGCCTCGCGCTCGGTGCCCTGGCCCGACTGGGAACGGAAGATCACCAGGTCGAGGCCGATGGCCACGGCTACACCCACGTGATCGGGATCCGGGCATGGAAGCCGGGGGACGACGTGTCGCAGGTCTTCCGCTCGTGCACGCCCCTCTACCAGTCGGGCTGCTACCATGGCGTGATCCAGTCGTACCTGACCGCCACCGGCGAGGTCGACTCCGCCCGCACCGCGGAGCTCTGCGATGCGATCGCGCCCAGCGGCACCGACAACTGGCTCAGGTTCCAGTGCATGCACGGCCTCGGACACGGGCTCGAGATGGCCTGGAACTGGGACCTGCCCCGGGCGCTGCGAGGGTGTGACTGGCTCGGATCGAGCTGGGATCGCGACTCGTGCTATGGTGGCGCGGTGATGGAGAACGCCGTGGCCTCGCAGCCCGGCGGGCACCACACCGCGGTCCGTGCCCTGGAAGCCACCGGCGACGACCATGGCATGGCGATGGAGCACGGTGGTCATATGATGACCGGACCGCCGGCGTTCAAGATGCGCGACTCGCTCGACGCGCTCTACCCGTGCGACTCCCTCGACACCCGCTACCAGCGCTCGTGCTACCTGGGCCACGGGGGGATCCTGCTGAGTCACGTGCAATGGGACTGGGGTGCCGCCGCGCAGGCCTGCGACAAGACCGGCGAGGAAGTTCGTGACGTCTGCTACATGAGCCTGGGGACCAACGCCAGCGGGATGACGGTCCGCGACACGCCCAAGTCAATCGAGCTGTGCATGAAGGGCGACCCGAATTGGCGCCAGTGGTGCTTCATCGGGGTAGTCAAGAACTTCATCGACGTGACCGCCGATGCATCGGACGGCATCGCGTTCTGTCGGGAGGTGCCCGAAGGGGTCGACCGGGACCGGTGCTGGAACGCGGTGGGGGAGGAGCTGTCGGTGCTCTACACCACCAACCTCAACGCCCGCGATTCGGTCTGCGCCACGACCGGCAGTGGCGAGGCGAGGTGCCGCCAAGGCGCCGGCCTCTGGCCGAAGATCCCCGACGAGGCGAAACCGAAGCCGTCAGGCGGTTGACGCGGCGACCGACCCTGCCATCACTCCCACGCCTCGGGCAGCCCCGCGAGTTCGGCCAGGATCGCGAGATAGCCTTCGTGACGACTCGTGGGGATCACTCCCTCGGCGACGGCCTGGCGCACCGCGCAGCCCGGTTCGTGCCGATGCCGGCAATCGGCGAAGCGGCACTGATCCGACAGCGGGGCGAACTCGGGGAAGTGCTCCGCAAGGGCGCCGGGCTCCAGGGCCCAGATCCCGACCTCGCTGAACCCGGGGGTATCGACCACGAATCCGCCGCCGCTGATCGGCACCATCGTGGCGGTCGTGGTGGTGTGCTTGCCACGGCGCACCCGGGCCGAGATGGCCCCGATCCGGAGGCCGAGCCCGGGCTCGATGGCGTTGAGCAGTGACGACTTCCCTGCCCCGCTCGGTCCCGCCAGGACGCTCTCGCGCCCGACCAGGCGTTCCCGGATGGCCGCAACGCCCTCACCAGTGGTGGCCGAGGTGGCCAGCACCGGATAGCCGGTCCCGGCCAGGTGTGCCCGGATCGGGTCGGCGCTGGCCAGGTCGGTCTTGTTGACGATCACCAGCGCGGGCAGGTCATTCGCCTCGGTCACCACCAGCAAGCGATCGATCAGTTGGAGCAGCGGATCAGGATCGGCCGCCGCGGTCACGACCACCACCTGGTCGACGTTTGCAGCGACCGGCCTGGTCCCGCGGCCCTCTGGGTTGCGCCGCTCGAGCAGGGAGCTCCTCGGCTCCACGCCGTCGATCGCCACCACCTCTTCCTCTAGGGTCGCGGGATCGAGCAGCACCCGGTCACCGGCCACGGCGCGATCGCCGTGCCGCGCCTTGCCGCGCAGCACCGCCACGCACTCCCGTCCCGCGTGCAAGACCCGGTAGCTGCTGCCCTCCCGGGCGAGGACCACGCCGATGGGTGGGGTCAGGACTCCCCCGGCTGGCCGGCGGCGATTCGCTCATCGAGCATCGCCTTCACGTCGTAGAGGGAGAGGGCCCCGAGCCGGGTCCGGACGTCATCGGCATCGTCGCCACGGACCAGCCAGTCGGTCTCCAGATGGCCGTCGGGTGTCGAACCATCCGGGCTCCATCGGATGAACAGGAGCGCACCCGGGACCCTATCGCGCTCGTCGGGCTCCTCGTCGACCCAGATCGCCACCGAATAGGCACGCCCGTCGCTGCCGGCGAACGCCGGCGCCCGGTCGTGCAGCGCCATGTAGCCGCCCAGGGTGACCTCGTTCACGAGCGCCGGACCGCCTCGCGCACGACATTGCCGAAGATGAACGCGATGTTGGCCGGCCGCTCGGCGAGGCGTCGCATCAGGTAGGGATACCACTGGGTGCCGAAGGGGACGTATACCCGCACTCGCCAGCCGTCGGCCACGAGCTTCTCCTGCAAGTCGCGCCGGACACCGTAGAGCATCTGGAACTCGAACCGCTCCCGGGGAATCGCCCGCTCGGTCACGAAGCGGGAGGCGTGGTCGAGGATCACCTCGTCGTGGGTGGCGATGCCGGGATAGGTCGCCTCGGTGAGCAGCTGCTCCATCAGGCGCACGTACTGGGCATCGACGTCGCGCTTGTCCGGGAACGCCACGTCCGCCGGTTCGAGGTACGCGCCCTTGCAGAGGCGGACCCTGGTGCCTGAAGCGATCAGCGCCGCAATGTCCGCGGGGGACCGGCGGAGCGCCGCCTGGATCACCACCCCGACGTGGGGCGCGAAGTCGGCGGCCAGTCGACGGTGAAAGTCGAGCGTCCGCTGGGTGTATTCCGAGCTCTCCATGTCCAGTCGCACGAATCCGCCGAGCTCGCGGGCGACCGCGAGAATCGCGCGAAGATTCGCCTCGCAGAGGGCCTCATCGAGGTCGAAGCCCATCTGGGTGAGTTTCACCGAGGCGTTCACCTCGACTCCCGCCTGTTGCATCGCGCGGAGGATTGCGATGTACGTGTCGCGAGCCTGCAGCGCGTCGGCGGGTTCGCGGACACTCTCGCCGAGCAGATCGAGGGTGGTGGTGATCCCGCGCGACGCGAGCTCTCGCGCCGCGTCAACGGCACTCTCGATCGTCTCACCCGCCACGAAGCGGGAGGCGAAGCGCTTGGCGAGCCGATTGCGACGGACGAAATTGAAGATCGACTGACGCTCGGAGAGCCAGAGCAGGGTGGAACGCATCATCGGCAGCGCCAGGCCTCGAATTGGGGGCAACGCGGCCCCGGGGCACCGGGGCGGAACGCCCGGAAAATAGTCCGGCGGCACGCCGGAGCGGTCGGCCGGGTTGCGTGACCGGCCAGACCCCGCGATGCTCTCGGGGCGATTTCCCCTCCACCCGGACCGTCGATGACCGAACCCGGCTATGCCCGCCGCCTGGGGCTCTTCTCCGCCACGATGCTGGTGATCGGCGGCATCATCGGGTCGGGAATCTTCCTCAATCCTGCCGTGGTGGCGGCGCGGGTCCGGACGCCGGGGCTGACCCTGGGCGTCTGGGGGTTGGGGGCATTGGTGGCGCTGATCGGCGCCTTCGTCTTCGCCGAACTGGGACGGCGGCGTCCGCTGGCGGGGGGCGGGTATGCCTACCTCCGCGAGGCGTTCGGCCCGCTGGCGGGCTTCCTCTATGCCTGGGCGCTGCTGCTGGCGATCGCCACCGGCGCTGCCGCCGCCGTGGCGATGACCTTCGCCGGCTACGCCGTGGACCTCCTCGGCTGGCCGGCGACGCGACAGCAACCCGTGGCCGCCCTGGCCATCGTGGTGCTGACCGCGGTCAACCTGGTGGGCGTACGACCGGCGGCCTGGACCCAGAACCTCTTCACCGTGCTCAAGCTGCTGGCAATCGTGATCCTGATCGGTGCGGCACTCTTGATCCACGGAGAAGCCGCGACGGTGGTGGCGCTGCCGCGGCTGGAGGAGCCGGTCGTGCTGGCGATCGGCGGCGCGCTGGTGCCGGTGCTCTTCGCGTTCGGCGGCTGGCAACAGACCAACTTCGTGGCCGAGGAGCTGGTCGACCCCGAGCGCAACCTGCCCCGCGCCCTGGTGGTCGGGGTGAGCTGCGTGGCCGTGGCGTACCTGCTGGTGAACGTCGCCTACCTGAAGGCCCTCGGCGTCGCCGGACTGGCAGGGAGCATCGCCCCGGCGGCCGAGACGATGGCCTCGGCCACCGGCGAGGGCGGCCGACGGCTGATCGCCGCGGGGATCGTCGCCTCCACCTTCGGATTCCTGAACTTGGTGATTCTGGTCTCGCCCCGGGTCTACCAGGCGATGGCGCGCGACGGGCTCTTCTTCCGGTCGTTCGCCCGACTGCACCCGCGCTGGCGGACCCCGGTGGTCGCGATCCTGTTCCAGGGGGCCTGGGCGATCGTGCTGCTCTACTCGGGGACCTACGGCCAGTTGCTCGACTGGGTGGTGTTCGCCGACTGGATCTTCTTCGGCCTCACCGCTGCATCGCTGTTCGCCCTGCGGCGCCACGACGGCGACCGGCCGATCTCGTTCCGGGTACCACTGCACCCGTGGACCACCCTGCTCTTCATCGCGGCCGCGGCGTACGTGGTGCTGGTGGGCTCGGTCGTCTCCAACCCCGGCAACGCGCTGCGCGGCACCCTGCTGCTGCTCGCCGGGATCCCCGTGTTCCTCTACTGGCGCGCGCGTCAGGTGACGTCATGAGCTTCGAACCGACGACCATCATCGAACCGTTCCGGATCAAGACCGTCGAGCCGATCCGCCAGACGACCCGAGCCGAACGGGTCACCGCGCTCGACGCCGCACACCACAACCTCTTCCTGCTGCGGGCGCGTGACGTGCTGATCGACCTGCTCACCGACTCGGGGACCGGGGCGATGTCATCGCGTCAATGGGCCGGCATGATGCGCGGCGACGAATCATACGCCGGGGCCGATTCGTTCTACCGCTTCGAGGCCAGCGTCCGGCAGATCACCGGACTCACCCACGTGATCCCGACCCACCAGGGACGTGCCGCCGAGCGGATCCTCTTCGCCACGATGGTGAGCGCCGGGGACATCGTCCCGAACAACACCCATTTCGACACCACGAGGGCCAACATCGAGGCGCGCGGCGCCACCGCCCTCGACCTGCCGATCCCGGAGGCCCGTTACCCGTCGACGATCCATCCGTTCAAGGGCAACATGGACGTGGAAGCGCTCGCCCGGGTGCTCGACGAATCGGGTGACCGGGTCCCGTTGGTGATGATGACGGTGACCAACAACTCCGGTGGTGGCCAGCCGGTGTCACTCGAGAACATCCGGGCGGTCCGGGCCCTCTGCGGGGCTGCCAAGGTGCCGTTCTTTCTCGATGCCTGCCGGTTCGCCGAGAACGCGTGGTTCATTCGCGAGCGCGAGGCGGGTTGGCAGGGGCATGCGCCGGCCGAGATCGCGCAGGCGATGTTCGCCGAGGTCGACGGAGCGACGATGAGCGCCAAGAAGGATGGCATGGCGAACATCGGGGGCTTCCTGGCGATGCACGACGACGAACTGGCGCGACGCTGCCGGGAGAATCTCGTCCTGACCGAGGGCTTCCCCACGTACGGCGGGCTCGCCGGCTATGATCTCGAGGCGATCGCCGTGGGACTGGGCGAGGCCCTCGACCCCGACTACCTCCGCTACCGCGTCCGCTCGGTGGCGTACCTGGCCGATCGGCTCAAGCGGGCCGGTGTGCCGATGGTCGAGCCCCCCGGCGGCCACGCCCTCTACATCGATGCCGCGGGGATGCTGCCCCACATCCCGCCGCTGGAGTACCCGGCATGGGCCCTCTCCTGCGTGCTCTACCTGGAGGCAGGGATCCGGTCGGTGGAGATCGGGTCGGTCATGTTCGGGTTGCAGCCCGATGGCAGCGAACGTCCAGCGGCAATGGAACTGGTGCGACTCGCCTTCCCGCGACGGGTCTATACCCAGAGCCACGTGGACTACCTGGCCGAGGCCCTGCTCCATGTCTACGAGCGACGGGAGCGGATCCGCGGGCTGCGGATCACCTCGGCGCCCTCGGCGCTACGGCACTTCACCTCCCACCTCGAACCGGCCCACGGCACGCTTCTGGCTCCCTAGGAGGGCATGACCTCCCTTCAGGGAATCGGCCTCGCGCCGGCCCCTACCCAGGCGTCGGACCGTCAGCGGCCCGTGACCCTGCTGCATCAGCCTATCTGGTGGGCTGCGGTCGGTTATTCCATCCTGCTCCTGATGGCCTACCAGCTCCCGCTCGGGTGTCCGGTTCTTTGACACCATGGCCGGCCCGTTGCAATACCTGCCACTCTGCCTGATGGCGGCGTGGAGTTTTGCCATGGCCGCCCGCCGGGAAGTGGCCCTTCATCCGGGAACCCGCGACGCGTTGACGATGACGGGAGCAGCCCTGACGTTGTTCGCGGTCGGCATGTCGTGCTACACCTGGTCGCACAGCTTCGCCAGCACCCCGTTGGGCCAGCCGATTCTTGGCGACCTCTTCTACCTGCCGGGGTACGTCCTGCTGCTGGTGGCGCTGTTGCGGCTGCCGGCGCGGAGCTCGCGGGCCTACCGCGGCTGGCACCTGGCGCTCGACGCCGGGGTGGTCCTGATCGGGGTCGGCCTGGTGACGTGGTACATGGTCATCCGACCCACGGCGGGTACAGCCTCCGAGCTCTCGGACCTGATGATCCGGTTCGCCTACCCGGTGCTCGGCCTGGCGTTCCTGCTGGCACTCAACGCCCTGCTGCTTCGTGGCGGTCCGGTGGAGCACACCGCCGCCTTTGCCTGGCTCGCCGTGGCCGTGATGACCTACGTCGTGGCAGACGCCGGCTACCAATTGCTGTACTACGGCGATGCCACACCGAGCGGCTGGCTGGAGCGACTGGACGAGGCCGGCTACACCCTCGCCTACCTCGGGCTGGTGGCGGCAGGGCTCCAGTACACCACCACGCAGCATCGCCACCGGCGTTCGGCGGCGGAGCTGACCCATTCGATGTCGCCGCTCCCGCTGCTGGTGACGGGAGTGGTCGCCGCGTTGCTCAGTGCCGTGGCGTTCGAACCCTGGGATCTCCAGAGCTCGCCCCTGATCCTCGGGCTCGTGGCACTCACCTTCCTGCTCATCCTCCGCCAGGGCATCACTGCCCGGCAGAATTCGAGGCTGCTGCGCGACGAGAGCCAGCGCGAGGGTGACGCGCGCGTCGCCGCCCTGGTGCGGCACGCCTCGGACCTGATCGTGGTGACCGAGCCGGACGGGCGAATCCGGTTTGCCAGCCCGAGTCTCGTGGGGCTGCTCGGGATCGCCCCGGACCAGGTGAGCGGCGGGACGCTCGCCGCCCTGATTGCCCCGGAGGACTGGCCTGCGTTCGAGCGCGCCGCACCGGCCGATCCTGGCCGGAAGGCGACGTTGACGGCCCGGCTGCAACACATCGACGGCAGCACCCGGGAGTGCGAGGTGGTGGCCACCGACCTGTCCGATGAGCCGGCGATCAAGGGGATCGTCTACGTCGCCCGGGACCTCTCGGAGCGTCGTGCCCTGGAGCACCAGCTGCAGCAGGCCCAGAAGCTGGAGGCGGTCGGCCGGCTCGCCGGCGGCATCGCCCACGACTTCAACAACCTGCTGACCACCATCCTGGCCGAGACGGAGCTGCTGCTCGATCCCCAGGGGACAGCGACATCGCCGCGCGACGAGCTCGAGACGATCCATGCCGCGGCCCAGAATGCCGCCGCGCTGACGCGGCAGCTGCTCACCTTCTCGCGCCGACAGCTTCCCTCGGTGCGTGCCGTCCGCCTCGAGGCGCTGCTCCAGTCGATCCTCCGGATGCTCGGGCGCTCGACCGGTCCGGTGACATTTCGTCGGCAGATCGACCCAGGCCTCCGATCGATCTGGGCCGATCCGCACCAGATCTCCCAGGTGCTGTTGAACCTGCTGCTCAACGCCCGCGATGCGATGCCGGAGGGCGGGACCGTCACGATCGCCATGAGCAACGTGGAGCTCAGCGAACCGTCGCGGTCGACCATCCTGTCCGCCCCGCCGGGATCGTATGTCGAGATCGTCGTGGCCGACACGGGGGTCGGGATGGACGCGACCACCCGTGAGCGGGTGTTCGAGCCGTTCTTCACCACCAAGGCATCGGGCCGGGGCACCGGGTTGGGGCTCCCGTCGGTGTTGTCGACGATCGAGCAACATGGCGGCGGGCTCGCCCTGCTGAGTGCCCCGGGCGCCGGGACGCGCATCAGCATCCTCCTTCCGATCGCGGGGGGGGCGGAGGACGTCACCCCGGTCGAGCCGGAGGGCAAGGCGGTGCCGATGCCAATCCACCGGGGCGACGAGCGGGTGCTGCTGGTCGACGACGAGGAGTCGGTCCGCGACGTGACGCGGCGAATCCTGGAGCGGCTCGGCTACGTCGTCGAAACAGCGGCGAGCGCCGAGCAGGCGCGCCGGGTGATCGAGGTGACCGGCTGCCCCGACCTGCTGCTCACCGATGTGATCATGCCCGACGAGTCGGGACCCCAGCTTGCCGAAGGCCTGGTGGACCGCTGCCCCAGCTTGCCGGTGCTCTTCATTTCCGGGTTCACCGGCGACGAACTGCAGCGCCAGGGGGCCCTCCGGCCGGGAATCGCCTTCCTCCAGAAGCCCTACACCCCCAGGGAGCTGGCCGAGCGGGTCCGGGCGGTACTGGACGGGACCGATCAGCCCGGAGTGGTGGGGGCTGGCGAAAAGCTGGCGACGGTGCGTAGTTAGGGGGACCGGCTGCGCCCGTCGGCGCGCCTCGTCCCGCCCTAGAGTCCGGGTCCGTGAATGACGACGCCTGCGTGAAGTCAGTGCGCAGGGCCTCCAGACGTGAACGACCAACTTCAGCCACGCAGCAGCATCGCGTGGGCGCGGTCGCGTGCAGCGCCGCCCCATCCCCAGTCCCGAAATCAGGAATCCGATGGTCAGCACCCCCTATGGCGCCCTTCGGGCACCCCTGCCGTCCGCCGACACTCGCGTGATGATGCCACCATCACCCCTGCCCACCCGTCGACGCGGGGGTCGGCCATGAGCGACTCGCGCGGGCGGCCTCCCCGGCGCCGCGGTGGACGCGGACGCGGCCGGCGACGCAGCGGCGGGAACGGCAACGGCGGGAACGGCGACAACGGCGGCACCGGCGGCACCGGCGCCGCGCTCCGCGAAGCCCCGGCCAACTACGAACCGGGCAGCGGACCCGCAGTCAGCGGGATCCTCGAGCTCACCGACCGCGGCGGCGGGTTCCTGCGCCAGCGCAGCACCAGCTACCTCCCGGGCCCCGAGGACATCTTTGTCCCCCAGTCGATCATCCAACGCTACGGGTTGCGGCCCGGCGACGAAATCGAGGGCGAGGCCGGCCCGCCACGCGGCGGCAAGGCGCCCGCCCTGGCCCTGGTCGCGACGATCTGCGGCCTGACCCCGGAGGAGTGTGAGGGTCGACGCGACTTCGGCCGACTCACCGCGATGCATCCCAACGAGATGCTGCGGATCGGACCGCCGGGGGGATTGAAGCGCGGCGGCGATGTCACCAACTCGCTGGTCGACCTGCTCGTGCCGCTCGGCAAGGGCCAGCGGGCCCTGGTCGTCGCGCCGGCCAAGGCGGGCAAGACCACCCTGCTGACCAACATCGCGCGCGGCATCGCGACCAATCACCCCGACGTGACCATCTTCATCCTGCTGGCCGACGAGCGGCCGGAGGAGGTCACCGAGATGGAGATGGCCAACGTCGGCGAGGTGATCGCCTCGTCGTTCGACCACGGCGCCGAGCGGCACGTGGCCGTCGCCGAGATGACGCTCGAGCGGGCGCGCCGCCGGGTCGAGCTGGGCCAGGACGTGGTGATCATCCTCGATTCGCTCACCCGTCTCGCCCGGGCCTACAACAACATCGATCGCGGCTCTGGCCGGACGCTGTCGGGCGGCATCGGGGCCGAGGCGATGGAACGGCCCAAGAAGTTCTTCGGCAGCGCCCGGATGGTCGACCCGGCCAAGGGTGGCGGGTCGCTCACGATCATCGCCACGGCGCTGATCGACACCGGCTCGCGCGCCGACGAGGTGATCTTCGAGGAGTTCAAGGGCACCGGCAACGCCGAGCTGGTGCTCTCCCGCGAACTGGCCGAACGGCGGATCTTCCCCGCCATCGACGTCTCCGCGAGCAGCACCCGACGTGAGGAGCTGCTCCTCGACCCCGAGACACTCAAGCGGGCCCACGAGATCCGTGCCACCGCCGCCGACCTCCCCCAGAGCAAGGGGATCGAGCTGGTGCGCGAGATGCTGCAGCGGGGGCTGGTGACGTAGGACGATAGACGATAGACGATAGACGATAGAGGATAGGCGTGAGCAAGTCGAAAGCCGGCCTCCCATCACGGGTGCCGGCCTTCGACCGCCCATCGTCCATCGTCTATCGTCTATCGTCTATCGCTTCAGGTCAGGAACTCGTGCAGCAGCCCGTGGAAATGGTGCACCCCATTCTCGCGGGTCGCCGAGTAGCGACCGCGGTCGTAGGACCGTGACCGCAGGTTCTGCTGCACTCGCTCGCAGATGGCGATGTCCTCGTCCTGGATCTCGTCGCTGAACGCCAGCAATCGCGCCCAGCCCTGATCCCCACCCACGTCGGCCGGCGGCTCGGCGGCGTACCAGTCGAAGACCACTTCGCACTGCGCGTGCCCCCGGGGCAGGACCACGTTGGTCTGCATCTGCCCGAGATAGACGTTGAGCATCACATTGGGGAAGAGCCAGTAGTACTGCGCGTCGGTGCCGGCGTCGCCGGCCACATACGTGCGCTCGGGACCGTGCCCGGCACGGAACGGGGCATGCTGCAGCGACCAGTAGCGGTGCGGCTCGACCCGGTACGCGTCATAGTCGAGTTCCTTGTGCAATCCGGGATGCACCACCGGCAGGTGATAGCCCTCCAGGTAGTTGTCGACGTACACCTTCCAGTTGCAGTCGATCAGCCACGACTTGCTGGTCACGTGCCGCATCCGCTCCGGATGCAGGGCGGCGGTGCGGGCCGGAATACCCTCGAGATAGTGCTCGAGCCCCGGCGCCTTGAGATCGAGGTTGGCAAAGACCAGCGGCCCCCAGGTGGCCACCTGCACCGGCATCAGGTGCATCGCCTCGGGGTCGAACCCCTCGCTCCCCTCCATTTCCGGCGCGCGGAGCAGCGAGCCATCGAGTCGATAGGTCCATCCGTGATAACGGCACTGCAGGGTGTTGCGGCGGCCACATCCCTCCGCCACCGGGCCGGCGCGGTGCAGGCAGATGTTGTGGAAACCACGCAGGACCTCACCGTCGCGCACCACCACGACCGCCTCATCACCGATCTGGCCGGTGAGGAAGCTCCCGGACGTGGCGACGTCCGCGGTACGGCCCACCAATTGCCAGGTGCGTCCGAAGACCTTCTCCTCCTCCAGCGCGAGGAAGACCGGATCGGTGTAGCAACGCGCCGGGATCGTCTCGGCGCGACGGATATCCGGGTTGAAGGAGAAGATCAGCGACATGATGTGGCTCGAGGTTCGAGAGTCGAGAAGGTATGGGAGATGAATTCCCGATGAAGAGGGCGACCACCGCGACGGGATCTCGGATCTGGGATCTCCGATCTCGGATCTCCCCCTACAGCCCCACCGCCAATGCCACGGCGATCCCGGCGACGCCGACCAGCGTGGCGACCACCCAGCCACCGAGCGCGAAGCGGAACCACTTCTGGAAGGGCACCCCGGCGGCCAGCAGCACCGCCATCAGCGCCCCGTTGGTGGGCGTGAGCATCTCCATCAATCCGGCACCGGTCTGGTAGGCGAGCACCGTGACCTGCCGCGAGAGGCCGATCAGGTCGGC
The DNA here is from genome assembly GCA_963847895.1 of uncultured Gemmatimonadales bacterium. Taxonomy (GTDB): domain Bacteria; phylum Gemmatimonadota; class Gemmatimonadetes; order Gemmatimonadales; family GWC2-71-9; genus Palsa-1233. The sequence continues at coordinate 284,112 of CAWKBO010000003.1, read as the reverse complement.
GAGCGGGATGAAGATCGGCATCGTGAGTGCCGCCTGGCCACTCACGCTCGAGACCGGAATGTGGAGCAGCGCCTGGGCCGGGATCATCATCAGTGCCGAGGCGGCGGGCGGGACGGCGGAAAGCGGCTGCGCCATGGCGTGGAGGATGGTGTCGATCACCCGCCCATCGGCGAGCACCATCGACACGCTCCGGGCGAGCCCCACCAGCAGGGCGGCGGGCAGCATCGCCTGCATCCCCTCGAGCAGGCCACTCACGGTGCCCTCGAGGCCGATCCGACCGGCGACGCCAACGCCGACTGCGCCGATGACGAATGCCCCCGACAGTTCGTTGAAGCCCCAGCCGAATTGCAGCGCACCGATCACGTATGACGCAAGCGGCAGCAGCACGCACGCCACGATCACCCAGTCCCGGCCGCTGACCGGCTCGAGTGCCGGGTGTCCATCGTTCCCGGATTCAGCGAGTCGGATGCGATGGGCGTGCCGCAGGATCCACCAGCTCCACGCGGCCACCCCGGCGACCCACATCGCCAGTCGCAGTCCCCCACCCTGCAGCACCGGCAGCTCGGCCAGGGTGAGCGCGATCCCGGCCTGGAACGGGTTGGTCGGCCCGAAGGCACTGCCGACAATCGCCGCCCCGGCCGAGGCCGCCACGATCGTGATCGCATCGACGCGCAGGCGCCGTCCGAAGAGGAGCAGCACCGGTACCAGCGCGATGATCTCCTCCTGCATGTTCTCCAGCGCACCCATGCAGGCGAAGAAGAGCACCACGACGGGAATGGCGATCAGGCCACGGTGCCGCAATCGGTCGACGAGGGCCCCGAGCAGCCGGCCCATGGTCCCGACGCGATCGACCAGGAAGAAGGCAGCTCCCACGAAGAGGATCGTGGCGATCACTTCGGCCCCCTCCACGAAGCCGCGCGGGATCGCGACCGCCAGGTCGAACGGCCCCACCGGAGTGGCCTCGACGGTGGAGTAGGTCCCCGCGACAGCGACCGTGCGCCCGGTCACCTCGTCGACCCGGCGCTGGTACTCGCCGGCCGGGACAACCCAGGTGAGCGCAGCGGCCACGACGATCGCGGCGGTGAGCAGCACCACGGGATGGGGCAGTCGAAGACCGGTCACGGCGACTCCGAGCACGGAAGGCGGGATGCACTGGCGGGTGCAGCAAAGGCAAACGCCCGACGCGCGAGTCCGCAAGGCCCGGAGACGACGACGGGCGACCGCTGGGTCGCCCGTCGTGGTGCAGCCGGTCGCGAAGGGGGGACTACATCCCGCCCTGGCTCGACGGCGGCACGTGCCCCTTGAGGCGCATGTAGGTCACCACGTTGCCGTAGTGCTCCGAATTGTGGGCCAGGTTGAACGCGAGCACCCAGGTGACCGAGCCCTTCTCGCCGAAGAAGGTCCGCTCGTCATGCGGATGGGCATTGGCCCATTCATACACGCCGTCGCAATAGGCCACCGCCGCCTTCAGGCCGGCAACGATCTCGGCCTTGCTGCCCTTCTCGTAGTCGGTCGAGCTGGGGCTCTTCTCGTTCTTGGCCCCAGAACAGAACATGAAGTTCGAGTTGGCCACGTGCCCGAAGATCTGGCCGAGCGAGCGGACCTCCGGGGTCGGCTTGAACGCATACTCCGCCTCGGGGGTCTGCTCCGCGGCGGTGACGACCCAACCGAGATACTGGCTGTGCAGCGGCTTGATGTCGGCCGGCGGCTCCTTGTGGTCCATCTTCATCATGTCCTGGGCGGCCAGCGGGGCCGCGGCCAGGGTGGCGAGAGCCATGAGGGAAAGGGCGGTACGCATGCAGTGCTCCTTGGTGGATGACTCCCTGGACAGGCGAGTGTGACGGTTGGATCGATGAACGAAACTAGCCACCGACCCGCTTCACGGTGAATCCGCGCTGACGCAATTCTGTCATGAGAACGTCGCGATGGTCGCCCTGGATCTCGATCCGGCCATCCTTGACCGTCCCCCCGGACCCGCAGCGCCGCTTGAGGTCGCGAGCGAGGGCGACGAGACCGGCGTGGTCGAGGGGGACCCCGGTGACCACCGTCACCCCGGCCCCCTTGCGGCCCTTGGTCTCCCTGGCGACCCGGACGATGCCGTCGCCGGCGGGCACGGTCCGGTTCGTGGCACAGCGGCAGTCGACCAGGGGACGGCGGCAGTCCGGGCAGGTCCGCCCCAGTTCGGTGGAATAGACGAGGCCGCCCCGATCGCGTCGGCTCATGGGGTGAACAGCTCCCGGTCCTCGCTCCGCCCAGTCACGACCAGCCGGGCCACGGCCCGGCCGCAGATCGCCCCGATCACGTTGCCGGTGCCGGAGTACCCACCGACGACCCACACGCCGGGACGGACCTCCTCGAACACCGGCAACCCCGACTCGGTGTAGCCGACCACTCCGGCCCATCGCCTGGCGATCGGGGCCCGGACACCGAGTCGATCGCGCAGGTGCCGCTCGAGGAGGGTCTGGACCGGTTCGGCCGGGACCGCCTGATCGGTCCACTCTCCCTCCCCACCGCGGTCGCGCATCCCACCGAGGGCGACCGAACCATCGGGAAGCTGCTGCCAGTATTCGTAGCCCCAGCGACTGTAGACCGCATGCGGCGTCCGCAATTCATCGGTCGGCACCGTCGCCAGCATCTGGAGGCGCGCAGTGCGCACCCGGCCGGTGAGCTCGGGAATGAGATGCTCCAGCCGGCCATCCACCGCCACGATCACCACGCCGGCACGGATCCTTCCCTCGGCAGTGGTGACGATGCCGTCGCCGATCTCCACCGCGGGACTCCGTTCGTGGAGCGTCGCCCCGCCCTCCATCGCACGCTCGGCGAGGAGGCGACAACGATGCATCGGCTGGAAGACGCCGTCGGTGGGGATCCGCAACCCCTGCCCTTCCGGACCCTCGTACCATTCGGCCGGCAGGCAGTCGTCGCGCATCGCCTCAAGCTGGGCGCGGCAATCGTCGAGCTCTTCCTCGCCTTCGGCCACCCGGAGCGACCCATCGCGTCGGATGACTTCGGGGGTCTCGGCGGTCATCCGGTCGAGTTCGCGCAGCGTGCGCCGGTAGAGTGCCACCGCGCGGTCGCGACCGGCTATCCGGATCGCGTCGTGGTGGAAGTCGGCGGGCCCGGCAAGGAGGAAGCCGCCGTTGCGCCCGGCAGCGCCGCCCGCGACCACCCCAGCATCGATCGCGACGACCCGCTGGCCAAGATCGAGGAGCTCGAGCACCGATGCGAGCCCGGAACCGCCGAGCCCCACCACCGCCACATCACAGGAACAGTCGCCCTCGAGTGCAGGAAGGCCGGGCCAGGGAAGATCATCCCAGATCGGTCTGCTGTCGGTCACGGTTCCGCCACCGGGCCGAGCAGGTCCGCGAGCTCGGCATGGCCGGCGGCACGCGCCACTCCTGCTGCGGTACTGCCGGCCACGCTCCCGATGGCGCGGTCGGCACCACCCCGGAGCAGGAGCCCCACGAATTCCGCGTGGCCCTGACGCGCCGCCCAGTGGAGCGCCGTCTCGCCAAAGGCATCGCGCCGGTTCACGCGGGCCCCGTCGGCAAGCAACCGGCGAGCGATCGCCACGTGACCGTCGCGAGCCGCCTCCATGAGCGGCGTCGAATGCCATCGCCCGCCGGTGATCAAGTCAGGATGGGTGTCGACGCCGAGCAGCGACCAGACCGCTTCGTCGTGCCCCCACCGAGCCGCGACCGCCAGGGCGTGGTATCCGGTACGGTTGGGAATCTCGCGCGCCGAGCGCATCGCTCCGAGCAAATCGACCCGATCATGGAGGGCCGCGGCCATCAGGCCGAGCGACAACAGTTCGCCACTCAACAGATCGCGCCAGTCGGGCGCGGCGATCGACCGGTCGCTCACCGCGGCAAACCAGGTCATCACCATGGGACCACCGCCTGCCGCCATGGCGGCCGCCTCGATCAGGCGGTCGGCGATGGCCGGTCGCCCGGTGGCCATCGCCTGATCGAAGGCGGAGTAGCCATCGCCATCGACCGCGGTCAGCGCGGCGCCGGATCGCAGCAGCTCGGCCGCCATCGAGTCGCGACCGAGACGCACCGCCTCGACCAGCGGGAGGGCCCCATCGGCCGCCGGACGGTCGGGATCCTCACCCTGGTCGAGGAGGGCGAGGAGTTCGGGGAGCGAATCGGCGCGGACGGCAGCCATCAGCCGATCGGGCGACACCGCGGGGGCGGGATCCTGGCAGGCGATGGCGCCGAGGAGCGCGGCGCCGAGGAGGGCTGGCGAACGTGGCATCGCCAGAACAATACTCCGATTCGGCGGCTACCTGACTGCCACGACCGCTCGCGGGCGGAGGGCTTCATGGCCGAACCGAACCAACGATCGGCGGGGGCGCGAGGCCTCTTCTTCCTGGCGTGCGTGTTCGCGGCGCCGCTGATCGGCCTGGTAATCGGGACGCTTGGCCATGCGATGGTCCTCGGGCGGGCTGCCCGAAGCGGGCGGCGCCCCGCCCCGGACGTCGACCAGTCCGCTAGCGCTGGAGGTCGGTGTCTGCGGCGAGTCGCTCCAGGGCCGCCCCGGTCACGCGAAAGGTGGTCCAGTCATCGAGCGGCTCGGCCCCAAGCCCGCGGTAGAACCCGATGGCCGACTCGTTCCAGTCGAGCACCGCCCATTCCAGTCGACCGCAGTCGCGCTCGACCGCCACCGCCGCGAGCCGTGCCAGCAGTGCACGACCGATTCCCCGGCCCCGCTGCTCGGGCCGCACGAACAGGTCCTCGAGCCAGACTCCGCGCCGCGAGAGGAAGGTCGAATAGGTGTGGCAGAAGAGGGCGAAGCCGGCCGGCGCCCCCTCCGATTCGGCGATCAACACCTCGGCGGCCGGGTGTTCACCAAACAACGACTGGCGGAGACGGTCCTCGGTGGCGACGCACTCGTGGGCCAGCCGCTCGTAGTCGGCGAGCGCCCGGATCAGCTCGAGGATGAGCGGCACGTCCTCGACAGTGGCGGCACGGATATTGGACATGGTGGCAGAAGGTAACGGTGTCCCGACACCGAATGGCTCCGCCATCCGTCGGGGAAGGCTCCGACCCACTGCCCCAAACCTGATGGAGCGGCCGATGCGCCCGATCCGACTGCTGGCTCTCGCCTTCCTCACTCTCACACCGCGCATGCCACCGATCGGCGCCCAGACGGTCCTGGTCACCAACCAGGAAGGGGCCAGCGTCACGATGATTGATGTCGCGGGTGGCGGCGTGGTCGCCACGCTTCCCACCGGCAACGGCCCCCACGAGGTGGCCGCCTCGCACGATGGCCGGCTCGCCATCGTGACCAACTACGGCGACCAGACCCCGGGATCGAGCCTGACGGTGATCGATGTCCCCGGCCGCAAGGTCCTCCGGACGCTCGACCTCGCGCCGCACCAGCGCCCGCACGGCGTGCAGTTTCTCCCCGGCGACTCCGTGGTGGCGATCACGGCGGAACGCGAGCAGAAGGTGCTGCTGGTGGATGTCCGCAGCGGCCGGGTCGTCTCGGAGCATCCGACCGGGCAGCGGACCCCACACATGCTCGCCCTGGCATCCGATGGTCGCACGGCCCACGCCGCCAACATGATGGACGGTGCCCTCTCGATCGTCCCGCTCGACCGGCTCGCCGAACCGACCATCGTCCCGGTCTCCAGCATGACCGAAGCGATCGCCACGTCGCCCGACGACGCGACCACATGGCTGGGCAGCAACAACACCCAGCGAGTGTTCGTGGTGGACCTTGCCACCAGGACGGTGATCGACTCGATCCAGACCGAGGCGACTCCGTACCGGATCGGGTTCAGTCCCGACAGCCGGATGGCCCTGGTGAGCAACCCGGAGACTGGCAAGCTCTGGCTGATCGACACTGCCGATCGACAGGTGCTGGCCAAGATCGACTTTGGAACCGGGACGATGCCGCAGGGGATCGCGGTGGCCCCCGATGGCCGGACGGCGTGGGTCACGCTTGGTCAGGCCGCTCAGGTAGCGGCAGTCAATCTGGAAAGTGGAACCATCATCGGCCGTTGGCCGACCGGTCCGTCGCCCGATGGAGTAGCCTACGCACCGGCCGTCAGGCCCTGAGCGCCGCCTGGAGCCAGCCGGCGATCAGCAGCGCCGCGACCACGCGACCCCAGCGCGGCCACGCGCGCCAGAGTGCCGCCACACTGGTGACCACGCTGATCGCCACCAGCACGACGATCGGAAAGATCGACTCGCGGTCGGGGAGCGGCGACGACGGTAGCAGGAGCCAGCGCAGTGACAACCCGGCGGTGAGTGCCAGGAGCAGCACCCCGGTGGCCGGGAAGAACCGCCGGAGCGGCGACTCGAGCGGCTGCCGGCGGGCGACCGTGACCCAGGCGCTCGCCACGACCGCGAGGAGAATGAGCGAGGTGTCGGCGATTGCGAACCACCGCAGCGCGTGGTCGGTGATGCTGGGGGCGAGCTGGTCACCGATGACCGCCCCACCAGCACGGAGCCCCGCATCGAGATGGCCGCGCCAGCCGAAGGCGAACGACTCGGGCCAGGCGTGCCCGAGCCACGTCGCCGCGACCAGGGCGACCACGAGCGGCAGCAGCGCGAAGGCGACGCGGCGACCGATCCCGTTGCCCTCGGCCCGCCGTGCCATCATTCCCCAGCCGACGGCGGCGAACGGCAGACCCACCCCGGCGGGGTCGACGAACACCGCGGCGGTGGCCGCGAGGGTGCCGTAGGCCACCGAGAAACGCGGCGCGTGCACCATCACGCCAAGCATCATCACCGTGATGGCGGCGAGCGGCGGACCACCCAGCGATTCACGATGCAGCGGCAGGAAGGCGGGCAGGGCGAGCACCACCACCACGGCGAGCAACCCGGCCACCGGTCCGGTCGCGGCATCGACCACCGACAGCGCCATGGCCACCAGCAGCCCGGCCGACAGCGCGGGGAGCAGCGGGCCGAGCAGCGACGCCGCCGGTTCGTCGAGCCCCACAACGTAGAAGACACCGTCACCGCTGGCATGCCACCAGACCAGCGCCGCGGCGACAATGAACGCCGCGATCGCGCGGCGCCGGGGTGCGCTCAGCGGTAGGCTCCCGCGGGGTACCACTGGCCGCCACCGCGGGCCATCTCCTCGAGAACCGGTGCGGGTGTGAAGCGCGGGCCATGCAGCTGGACCAGGCGCTCCAGTCGCGCCACCACCTCGGCGGCACCGATCGCATCAAGGGTCCGGAGCGGCCCGCCACGGAAGGGCGGGAAGCCGATCCCGAAGATCGCGCCGAGGTCGGCATCGCGGGGCGTGCGCACCACGCCCTCGCTCATCGCCATCGCCGCCTCGTTCAGCATCGCAAGCACGAGTCGGTCCTCGATTCGCCCTTCGGCGTACTCGCTCGACTGCCGCACCCCGAGGAGTCGATAGACGCTGCCGTCGGCGCCGGTCTTGTGGCCGTCCTTGTAGAAATAGAAGCCGCGGCCATTCTTGCGGCCGAGACGGTCATCCGCCCGCATCACGCCGATCACGCGTGAGGGTGCCAGTCGCTCGCCGAACGCCTGGTGCATCACCTGCCCGGCCTTCTCACCGACATCGAGTCCGACCTCGTCGAGCAAGGCGACCGGCCCCACCGGAAATCCCCAGGAGGTCATGACCGCATCGATGGTCTCGATCGGCACGCCCTCCTCGAGCAGGAACCCGGCCTCGTTGAGGTAGGGCGACAGGATCCGGTTGACCCAGAATCCCGGCGAGTCGGCGACAACGATCACCGTCTTGCCCATGCGGCGGCCGAAGTGCACCGCGGTGACCACCGAGTCGACGTCGCTTCCCTCGTGTGGAATCACCTCGAGCAACGGCATCTTCTCGACCGGCGAAAAGAAGTGCATGCCGAGCACCCGCTCGGGATGGGTCGCGGCCACCGCGATGTCCCCGATCGGTATCGTCGAGGTGTTGGTGGCGAGGACGGCGTCGGTCGGCACGACGCGCGACAGGTCGGCAAGGACCTGGCGCTTGACCTCGAGCTCCTCGAAGACCGCCTCGATCACCAGGTCGGCCCCGGCGAACCCGGACCAATCGCCGGTGCCCGACAGGAGCGCCGCCTGCCGCTGGAATTCCTGTGGAGTGAGGCGCCGGCGACGGAGCCGTGCCTCGAGGATCCGGGTGGCCGAGCGGATGCCGCGCCCGACCCGAGCGAGGTCGGCGTCCCGCATTCGCACCTGGACCCCGGCGGTGACGGCGGCGGTGCCGGCGATCCCCGCTCCCATGAAGCCGCTGCCGACCACCCCGAGCCGTCGCACCGGCCGCGGCTGGCCCATCCCCGCGGGGACACCATCGTCCTTCTTGAGGGCGGTGGTGGCGAAGAAGATCTCGACCAGACGTCGGGAGACCTCGGTCATCGCCAGTTCACCGAACGCCTCGGCCTCCGCTTCCAGGCCGCGGGTCATGCCGTGCTCCAGCCCGGTGCGGACTACCTCGATCGCCCGCAACGGGGCGGGATAGTGGCCGCCACTCTTCGCCTCGACCTGCTCGCGCGCCTTGCGATAGACCACCATCCGCCCGAGCGGGGTGCGGTCGAGTGCGAATCCGGCGACGCCGCCCTTGCGCCGCGGCCGCCGCCAGCCGCGGACCAACCGCTCCGCCGCCGCGATCGCGGTGTCGAGCAGGATTGCCTCGGGGACCACCTCGTCGGCAAGGCCGAGCCGGAGTGCCTTCGAGGCCCGCTCGCTCCTGCCGGTGAGGATCATGTCGAACGCGGCGCGCACCCCGATCAGGCGCGGCAGGCGATTCGAACCTCCGGCACCGGGCAGGAGACCCAGCTGCACCTCGGGGAGCCCGAGCTGGGTCCGGGGGTGATCCGAGACCACGCGATAGCGGCACGCCAGGGCGAGCTCCAACCCTCCCCCGAGACAGGCACCGTGGATCGCGGCAACGATCGGCTTGGGTGAGTCGGCCACACGCTGCATCAGCAACTGTCCATCGCGCGAGAGCCGGGTCGCGGCCTCGACATCCTCGAGCCGGACAAACTCCTCGATGTCCGCACCGGCGATGAAGGTGTCGGGCTTCCCGCTGCGAATAACGATTGCCTTGACCGCCTCGTTCTTCGCGAGGCGATCGAGCAGCTCCTCGAGTTCCCAGCCCACGGCGCTGCTGAGCTTGTTGACCGGCTCGTTCGGGAGGTCGAAGGTGACGACCGCGACCCCGGCGCGAATCTCGGTGCGGAAGGCGCTCATGGCACCCGCTCCAGCACCATGGCGAAGCCCATCCCGCCCTGGGCACAGATCGAGATCAGGCCGAACTCCACATCGCGGCGGACCATCTCGTGCGCGAGCGAGGTCACCAACCGGGCGCCGGTGGCCGCAAACGGGTGGCCCAGCGCGATCGAGCCCCCCATCACATTGGCGCGGCTCCAGTCCACCTCGCCAACCGGCTGCCCGAGACCCAGGCGCTCGGCCCAGGCCGGAGATGCCCAGGCCTGCACGTTCGAGAGCACCTGCGACGCGAACGCCTCGTGAATCTCGAGCAGGCCGAGGTCGTCCCAGCCGATGCCGGCGCGGCGGAGGGCCAGCGGCACCGCGTAGGCGGGACCCATCAGCAACTGCCAACCTGGGTCGACCGCCGCGACGGCATAACTCCGCACCGCCACCAGCGGGCGATAGCCCAGGGCGCGTGCCCGGTCTTCCTGCATCATGAGTACGGTGGCGGCGCCGTCGGTGAGCGGCGACGAGTTGCCGGCGGTGACGCTGCCGTAGCGTCGGTCGAAGACCGGCTTGAGCTTCGCCAGCGCGTCGAGGGAGGTCTCGGGGCGAACGGTGTTGTCGGTCGTGACGATCTCGTCCATCTCCGCGCCACCGAACCACGGTGCGATCTCGGCGGTGAGCCGGCCATCGCGGGTCGCCTGTGCGGCGCGCTGATGGCTCATCAGGGCGAAGGCGTCCTGGGCCTCGCGGGTGATCCGGTTCTCCTTGGCCATCTTCTCGGCCGACTGTCCCATCGACTCGCCGGTGCTCGGCTCGGCGATCGCCGGGGCCACCGGCTTCAGGTCGCGTGGCCGGATCTGGGCCAGCAACCCGAGCCGCTCGCCCAGCGACTTGGCCCGGGCCACCGACTGGAGGATCCGGGCGAACTTCCGGGTGTGCAGGATCGGCACATCGGACAGCACCTCGACTCCGCCGGCCAGCACCACCGAGGCGTGACCGGCGTGGATCTGGTCGGCGGCGTTGGTCACGGCCTGGGCCCCCGAGGCGCAGGCGCGATTGAGCGTGTAGGCCGGGACGGTCCGAGGGAGCTGGGGCAGGAGCGAAACCTCCCGCGCCACGTTGGGAACGAGGGGCGATGGCACCACCTGGCCGTAGATCACCTCATCGACCAGGTCACCCCGGAGTTCGGTCCGGTAGAGAAGTTCGCGGGTGCAGTGCCGGGCCAGCTCCGACGCGGTCGCGTCGCGAAAGACGGTGCCCGCCTTGGCGAAGGGGGTGCGAAGCCCGGCGATGACCACGGCGCGGCGTCCGGGGGGGGCGAGGGACATGCCCTAAGATAGGTGCGGGGCGTGGGCGCTGAGACCTCGGGAGACCGGGACGCCCCCGGCCTTCGATCCCGGGGTCCCCGGTCACATTACTTTTCGGGGTTACCCCGAGCCGGAGTGCTACGTCTTGGTTGACCTGTCCCACGATGACGACTTGCCCGCCGTTCCGCTGCCTGCGGAAGCGGTGTATGAAGCCTTGCTGGAAGCCCAGATGCCGGTGCCGTTCGAGCGCGGCGCTGGCAACGGCGCCGGAGCCCCGCTCCCGACCGCCCCGCCGCAGACTGCCGCGGCCCCGGCGACCGAGCCGCCACCGCCGCCCGCCAATGCGGTGCTGCTCAAGGGCCCTGCCGGGGCGCTGGCCCGCAACATGGATGCGTCACTGGCGATCCCGACCGCGACGACCTTTCGCGAGATCCCGGTCCGCGTCCTGGAGGCGCGTCGGGTCGACCTCAACGGGAAGCTCAAGCAGGAGGGCAACGACCGCAAGCTGTCGTTCACCCACTTCATCGCGTGGGCGCTGGTGCGTGCCTGTCGCGAGATCCCCGTGATGGGGACCGCCGTGCTCAAGCGCGGCGACGACACGTACAAGCTGGTGCCGGAGCATGTCAATCTCGGTCTCGCCGTCGATGTCGAGCGCAAGGACGGTTCGCGCGGGCTGATGGTGCCGGTGCTCAAGCGAGCTGATGCGATGGACTTCGCCACCTTCCTCGCCACCTACGAGGGGTTGGTGGAGAAGGCGCGCACCAGCAAGCTGATGCCCGACGATTTCGCCGGGGCCTCGATGACGCTCACCAACCCCGGCGGCCTGGGCACCGTGGGCTCGGTGCCGCGCTTGATGCCCGGACAGGGAACGATCATCGCCACCGGCGCCATCGGCTACCCGCCGGAATTCCAGGAAATGGCCAAGGCGCAGATCCAGGCGCTGGGCATCAGCAAGGTGATGATGCTGACCAGCACCTACGATCACCGGGTGATCCAGGGTGCCGAGTCGGGGGCATACCTCCGCCTCGTCGATCAGTTGCTGCAGGGCGAGCACGGATTCTACGAGGAGATCTACGAGGCGCTTCGGCTTGCCATCGGCGAGTTGGCTCCGGCACCGGCGACAGCGATCCCCGTCGCCGTCCCGACGGTCAAGGCCGCCTCTCCCGTCGCTTTGCGCCAGGTCGCGGCGGCGATGGCGCTGATCCGGGCCCACCGTACCCACGGCCACCTCGCCGCGCGGCTTGACCCGCTCGGCACCCCCGCCGCCGGCGACCCGGCCCTCGATCCGGCCACCCTCGGCCTCACCCCGGAGGTGATGGCGTCGATTCCCACCGACGTGCTGCGCATCGCCGTCCCGGGTGCGACGCTCGAGGAAGCCTATCCGCACCTCAAGGCAACCTATTGCGGCACGATCGCCTACGAAGTCGAGCACATCTCGTCACACGAGCGACGGGTCTGGCTGCGCGAGCAGATCGAATCGGGAGTCCATCGCGTCACGCTCTCGGATCAGGAGAAGGTGGCGCTGCTCGAGCGACTGACCCAGGTCGAGGCGATGGAGCGCTTTCTCGGCAAGGCGTACCTCGGCGCCAAGCGGTTCGGCATCGAGGGCGTCGACATGATGGTGCCGATGCTCGACCTCACCCTGGAACTCGCGACCGAGAGCGGCGTGCGCGACGCGGTCCTCGGCATGGCGCACCGCGGCCGACTCAACGTGCTGGCCCACACGGTCGGTCGTCCCTACGAGGCGATCTTCGCCGAGTTCGAAGGCGGCAAGCAGCTCGAGGGAACGATGACCCCGGACGGTGGCACCGGGGACGTGAAATACCACCACGGTGCCGAGGGCGCGTTCCGGACCCGCGGTGGGAAGACGATCCACGTCTCGCTCGCCAACAATCCGAGCCACCTTGAATTCATCGGCCCGGTGGTCGACGGCCGCGCACGCGCCAAGCAGACCTCCCGCTTGGGCGCCGCGCCGCACTTCGACCCGACCGCGGCCATGCCGCTGATCATCCACGGCGACGCGGCGTTCCCCGGCCAGGGGGTGGTGGCGGAGACCCTGAACCTCGGGGGGCTCCCCGGCTACGAGACCGGTGGAACGATCCACCTGATCGCCAACAACCAGGTCGGCTTCACCACCGATCCAGCCGATTCACGGACCACCCGCTATGCCTCCGATCTGGCCAAGGGATTCGACATCCCGATCGTCCACGTCAATGCCGACGATCCCGAGGCGTGCCTCTCGGCCGTGCGGCTGGCGATGGCCTACCGGACCCGGTTCCAGCAGGATGCCCTGATCGACCTGGTGGGCTACCGTCGAAACGGGCACAACGAATCCGACGAGCCGGCGTACACGCAGCCGGTGATGTACCAGCGGATCAAGGAGCACCCCACGGTGCGCGAGCTCTTCGCCACGGCGCTCGTGACAGCCGGGGTGATCACCAGCGAACAGGCCGACCAGATCTGGAACGTGGCCTACGACCGGCTGGTGGAGGTCCAGCAGGCGTTCAAGGCCGGGGCGAGCCGCAAGGCGCCGCCACGCGACCCGAATCGCGAGACGTCGACCAGCGGCGATGGGGTGGACACCACGGTGGCCGTCGAGACGGTGACGGCGCTCAACGAGCAGCTGTTGACCTGGCCGGCCGAGTTCACGGTGCATCCGAAGCTGGTGCGACAACTGGAGCGACGCCGGACCGCGCTCGGCGAGGCCGGGGCGATCGAGTGGGCACACGCCGAGTCCCTGGCACTCGCGTCACTGCTGGTCGAGGGAATCCCGATCCGGATGACCGGCCAGGACACCGAACGCGGCACCTTCTCGCAACGCCACCTGGTGCTGCACGACGTGAAGACCGGTGGCACCTACGCGCCGATCCAGGCGCTGCCCGGCGCGCTCGCCCCGATGGAACTGTTCAATTCTCCACTGTCGGAGCTCGCCGCGATCGGCTTCGAATACGGCTATGCCACCGCGGCACCCGAGGCGCTGGTGGTCTGGGAGGCGCAGTTCGGCGACTTCGTCAACGGCGCCCAGGTGATGCTCGACCAGTTCGTCTCCTCAAGCCTGGCCAAGTGGGGGGTGACCTCACGACTCACGCTGCTGCTGCCCCACGGCTACGAGGGCCAGGGCCCCGAACACTCCAGCGCCCGCCTCGAGCGTTTCCTGCAACTCGCCGCCGAACACAACATCCGGGTGGTCAACTGCAGCACTCCGGCGCAGTACTTCCACGTGTTGCGCCGCCAGGCACGCTGGGAGATGCTCAGGCCGCTGGTGGTGATGACGCCCAAGTCGCTGCTGCGCAGGCCGGAAGCCGGCTCCTCCCTCGCGGAGCTGGCCGGCGGCCACTTCCATGCGGTGATCGACGACACCAGCTACACCGACGGGGCGGCGGCCGGCTCGCTGGTGCTCACCAGCGGCAAGCTCTACTACGACCTGATGGTCGAGGCGAATGATCGCGCCGCTCGTCCCCCGGTGGCGCGGGTCGAACAGCTCTATCCCTTCCCGGAGACGGAGTTGCGCGAGCTGCTGGCGCGATACCCGTCGCTGCACGAGGTGGTGTGGGCGCAGGAGGAACCGCGCAACATGGGGGCGTGGAGCTACATGGAGCCGCGGCTCCGGGCACTGCTTCCCGACGGGGTATCGCTTCGCTACGCTGGCCGCCCCGACCGCGCCTCACCCGCCGAAGGCTACCCCGCCGCGCACACCGCCGAGCAGCAGCGGATCGTCGCCGAGGCGCTGGATGGGGAGACCACGAAGGGCGCCACCGTCTAGAGCGACAGGCGAGAGGCGACAGGCGACAGGCGACAGGCGACCAGCGACAAGCGACAAGCGACAGATCGAAAGCAGGCTGCCCCGGGCGAGGAAATCCGCACCGGGGCAGTTCGCTTGTCGCTGGTCGCCTGTCGCTTGTCGCCCTACTCCGGCGGCAGCAGCGGCCGTTCGCTGGCGTGTCGTGCCAGGTCACGGAGCGGCTCGGAGAGGTGCTCGCCGTAGTGGAGCAGATACACGCCGCGAGCCCGCTTGGCCATCAGGAACGCGAGGAGCGGGGTGTCGGCCTTGGCGGCGTTGCACGATCGGCAGGCGAGGACCAGGTTGTCGGCGCGGTCGTAGGCCGACTGTCCCCGGCGCGGCCGGACGTGGTCGAGGGTGATCGTCTCCTCGGGGACCCGGGTGCCGCAATACGCGCAAACCGAGCCGTGCTGCGCCAGCAGCCACTCGCGGTGGGAGCCGTACGAACGTCCGGTGGACTTGCGGAGGCGAGACTTGCCGTTGGTGCTGCCCGGCTCTTCGGCCGGGGGTGCGACGTTGGTTCCGCCGCGTCGTCTTGATCGTGCCACGTACTTCCTTCTCTGATATCGGGTCTTCGACGGGGAGAACGGTAACCGGCACTCACCGGTTCCGCGAGGGGGACCCCGTCACCCCGAGACAAGCGAGAAGCGTGCCGCCAGGATGGCAGGTGCGCAAACCGTGGCCGCCCCACGGCGCCGAGGGGCCGGTCAGTGCTGCCGCAACAGCAGCCAGCCGAGGAGGACCAGTACCCCGATCACCCCGAGGAGCACGGCCGCCCGGCGCTCGCCGGGCGGACGCGCCCCGCGACCCGCCCCATCGATCAGGGTGCCCAGGTCGGTCGGCTCCCTCACCGGGAACCAGTCGAGTGCCTCGAGAATCGTCTCGGCGGAGACAGGGCGACCAGTCGGGATCGGCTCGAGCAACGTGGCAACGAGACGGTCGAGCTGCGCCGGGATCTTGGGGCGGAGACGGCGTGGTGCGCGATCTCCGGGGGCCGGCTCGCGGCCGGTGAGCGCGATCCACGCCAGCACGCCGAGGGCATGCAGGTCATCGGACACGGTGGCATCGAACCGGCGCGCCAGGCCATGCAGTCGAAATCCATCGCCGGTCTCCTCGACCGACGCCGCGATGACCCCGCCATGCACCAGGCCCTGGCGATGCAGCGCACTGAGGGCGCGGGCCGAGTCGCGGACCAGGCGGATCACCCGCTGGGCCGGCAGTGGCCCCATCTCACGCACCCGCTCGGCGAGCGTTGTTCCGGTGGGCAACGCCTCCACCACCCAGGTCCCATCGTCGAAGACACCGGTGGCCAACGGCGACGCCAGGATTGGCGAGGCAATGACCCGGATCGCCGCCAGCCGGTCGAGCACCGCGCCGCCGTGGGGTCCCGCCGGCGGTGGCGGATGGACGAAGACCAATCGGGTGACGGGACCGTCGGCCGGATCGACCGGGCCGCGCGCGGTGAAGCAGGTCACCCCGCTGTCCACCTCGAGTTGTTGATCGATCACTGCGGCGGCACCAACCGCCAATCGGAGTCGGTTGCGCATCAGGCACTCCCCGGGCGGAGCACCATGAGCGCCAGCGCCGCCGCCAATAGCAGGGTGTCGAGCCAGCCGACAACCGTCCATCGGCGGAAGAGGCGCGCGAATCGCTCGGGCTCGCGATCGGCACACTCCTCCATTCGCAGCTGGTCGGGGAGCAGCACCACCAGCCAGACCAGGGTCGAGAGCGCCAGGAGTTCGATCCCATGGCGGAGCCACGACAACTCGCGCCACGGCAGCTGGCCGAGCCGGATCAATTCGATGCCGGCGACGGTGAGCATCGCCCCACCGCCCAGGGTGAAGAGGAGATCGGTCCAGAGGATCCCCCTGGCGATCCGCCGCGGAGTGTCGCGGTCGCGGTGTCGCCAGAGCAGCGCCGCCCACGCGCCGGTCACGACCACGTTGCCGAGCATCAGGATCGCCCCGACGACGTGGAGGAGCTTCCAGACGAGGTAGCCGTCAGCCATTGCGCGCCTGGTAGTGGGGGAGGAGCCCGAGGGCATGTCGCATTCGATCGAGCCGGTTGTTGATCGAGAGGCGTCCGGCCACCAGGATCTCGAACCGCTCGAGTCGCTCGGTGGCGAGGTCGGCGTCGAGCCCGGCCACGGTGGCCCCCAGTCGTGCAGCGAGCTGCGCGGTGATCGCCCGCCGCCCTTCGGCAGGCGCCCGGTCGAGCAGCCAGGGCTCGCCAAGCAACACGAACGCCTCGGGCCGCTGTTCACTCAGGAAGGCGTAGCGGAAGGCCACCGGCACCACCCGGAGTGGTCCGCCATGCCGCCGGATCATCCACGCCGCCCCGTGTTCGAGGGCGTCGAGCGGTTCGGCAGCCGGACGACGGCGTCCCTGCGGATAGATCCAGACCATGGTCCGCGGGGCGAGGCAGGCCACGGCCATGCCGAGGTCGCGGACCGCCTGGTGCGGGTCCCTTCGCTCCACGGGGAGCGCGCCGAAGCGACGAAAGGTGTTGTAGCGTGCCAGATGCTCCGCCTCCATGAGGATACGGAAGCTCGCGCCCATCACACGACTGACCTGGTGCGACAGGAATCCGTCCCACCAGCTGGTGTGGTTGGCAACCACGAGCGTGGGAACCGCCAGGTCCCACTCCTGCCAGGAGCTGTCGCTCCGCCAGCGCACGGTCGCGAAGGTGCGACGTGCCAGCAGGTCGAGGTAGGCTCCGAACGCCCTGGTCGCGCCAGCGGACGGCGGTGGCGGGGCGATCATTGTCGGGGCCGGAGGGACGTCCTGCCGGGTCGATGCTCCTGCCAGATCGTCTGGGCGAGGATCGCCAGCTTGCGGGGCGCCGAGGTGAAGGCCCGCCTGGTGAACACGTCGTAGCCATTGCGCTCGATGCGCTCGAGGATGGCCGAGTAGGCGCGCTGCATCAGCCGCACCGCCAGCCGGGAGCCGTCCGAGGGGAAGAGTGGCCCGACCACGTCGGCGTTGGCGTAGTAGCGCCGCGCGCGCGCGATCTGGAAGCGCATCAGCTCGATGAACGCGGGCGTCACCACCCGACGCTCCAGCGCCACGCGATCGATCCCGAATCGCTCCATTTCTTCGCGTGGCAGGTAGACCCGGTCGCGATCGAGATCCTCGCCCACATCACGCAGGACGTTGGTGAGTTGCATCGCAATGCCGAGTCCGAGTCCGGGGTCGAGAAAGGCATCGCGCGGCGCGCCGAGCACCGGACCGAGCATCAGGCCGACTCCACCCGCCACGTGGCGTGAATAGCGCTCCAGGGTGGCAAAGTCCTCGAACGCCACGGGGCCGAGGTCCATCGCGACGCCGGCCAGGAGTTCCGTCAGTGGTTCGAGTGGGATCGGGAACCGCTTGAGGGTGTCGCTCAGTGCGAGCCATCGTTCGTCCTCGGGAAATTCCCCGGCGTGCAGGCGTCGCACCATCCCGTCGAGCCCGGCGAGGTCGGCGCGGACCTCGGCCACCGGCCGGTCGCCGCGAAGATCGACCAGATTGTCGGCATAGCGGCAGTAGTCGTACAGCGCGAAGATGGCGCGCTTCTTCTCGGCAGGGAGGAACCGCGAGGCGAAGTGGAACGATCGCGCCCAGGTGGCAGTGACCTTCTCGGCCGCGGCATAGCTTCGCTCGAGCGCGATGCTCACGGCGAGGGCTGCTCGGTTGCCACGCGTTCGGTCACGCAACGCGCGGAGATCAGCGCCATGGGCAGGCCGCACCCCGGATGGGTGCTCTGCCCCACGAAGTAGAGGTTGCCGAGGCGGCGGTGACGATTGCGGGGCCGGAACGACCCGATCTGCAGCAGGTTGTGCGACAGACCGAATGCCTCGCCACGAAGGTTGCCGAAGTTCATCGTGAAGTCGGCGGGGGTCACCAGCCGTTTCGTCACGAGGTGGCGCCTGAGGCCCGGCACCCGCCACCGCTCGAGCTTCTCGAGCATCCGCGCCTCGACGCGCGGGCCTTCCACCGCCCAGTCGATCCGCTGCGCCGGGTCGGGGTGCTGGCTCGGCGCCAGGACCAGCACGAACAGGTTCTCGCATCCGGCCGGCGCCTGCGACGGATCGGTGCGCGTCGTGGCCACGACATAGTACGGGGGATCGTCCGGCATCGCGTGCTCCTCGAACAGCAGCCGACTCGCCTCCCGCATGTCGGGCGCGACCACGAAGTTGTGGTGCTCGAGGTCGGGATATTCACGATCGAGGCCGAGATACATCAACACCACCGAGCAGGAGAATCGCTTCTGTTCGATGCCGGGGAACGGCTCCCCGAGCAGGTGTTCGTAGGCCCACGGCAGGTCGGCGTTGACCACCACGATGTCGGCCGTCACCACCGAGCCGTCGGCCAGCTCGGCGCCGGTCACCACCGCGCCACTGGTCTGCAGCCGGGCCACCGGCGAACCGTATCGGTAGGTGACCCCGAGCTCGCGGCCGAGCCGCTCGAGGGCGAGCGGCACCTGATGCATCCCGCCGATCGGATAGTGCACCCCACCGCCCAGCTCGGCATAGGGGAGCAACGCGTAGATCGCCAGGGCATCGTAGGGCGACAGCCCGAGGTAGAGCGCCTGGAACGACAATGCCTGCTGCAGTCGCTCGTCCTTGACGTACTTTCCGACCAACCGCTGCAGGTTGCCCAGCGCGCCGAGCCCGGCGAGCGACCCGAGATCGCCTCCCCGGAGCATGTCGAGTGGCGAGTCGAAGTTGCGCGAGATGTAGGCGAGCCCGGTGTCATAGAGCCGGCTGGTGCGGGCCAGGTACTCCAGCACCCGGGGACCGCACCCCGGCTCGAACCGCTCCATCTCCTCGAGGAGCCGATTCAGCCGGGTGGTCATCCGCAGGACGCTGCCGTCCGGGAAGTGGACGTTGTAGTTGGGATCGACCTGGACCAGGTCGAGATAGTCCTCGAGCCGCCGCCCGACACCCTCGAACAGCTGGTGCCACTGTTCCAGCATCAGCAGCAGTGACGGACCGGTGTCGAACGTGAACCCCTCCGACTCCCAGCGGCCGGCACGCCCACCCGGCCGATCGTGCCGCTCGAGCACCGTCACCTGGTGACCCGCATGCGCGAGCCGAACGGCCGTGGCCAGCCCGCCGATGCCGGCACCGATCACCACGGCGCGGCGACCGGTCGGGACGATCGACGATGTGGCGGTGGGAGCCGCCGGCTCAACGGTGGTGTTCAGGCCCATGCGCGTGGTCTCGATGGCTGCAGGTCGGAACGTGTTGCTGGATCCTAATCTACGGCCCTCGGCCCCGGCTATGTTCCCCGGGTGACCGACCCTGATGCGACGGTGGACCTGCTGATCCTCGGCGGCGGCATCGTGGGCGCCGGCATCGCGCGCGACGCCGCGATGCGGGGGCTCACGGTGACCCTGGTCGAGGCGCACACCGTCGGATGGGGCACGTCCTCGCGTTCGAGCCGGCTGATCCATGGCGGTATCCGCTACCTCGAGCTTGGCGACATCGGGCTGGTGCGCGAGGCACTGCACGAGCGAGCGACACTGCTCCGGATCGCTCCCCAGCTCGTCCGTCCGACCCCCTTCCTGTTCGTGCTCGACCGAGGCCAGTACTGGCAGTGGTTCCGGGTCGGGATCGGCGTGATGCTCTACCGCCTCCTCGCCGGCCGTCATGCGCTCGGTCCCCATCACCCCCTCACCCGCGGCGCGCTGATCCGCCGCGAGCCGCTCCTCGCCCAGGGCCCGGTGATCGGCGGCGCGCTCTACCAGGACGCCCGCGGCGACGACATCGGCCTGGTCTGGAGCAACATGGTGGCGGCGGGACAGGCCGGAGCGGACGTGCTCGAGGAGACCCGCGCCGCCGTGCGCATCGGCGACGACGGCGTGACTGCCACGCTGCCGGACGGCCGGGTGATCCGGGCCGGGGCGATGGTGCTGGCACTCGGGCCGTGGACCGACGGGGTGCGCAACACCATCGGCCTGCCCGCCCGCGACCTCGTTGGCGGCACCAAGGGGATCCACATCACCTTTGGCGTCGATCGACTGCCACTCGGCCACGCACTGACCCTCCGCCACCCCGAGGACGGGCGAGTGATGTTCTGCATCCCCGAGCCGGAACATCGCCGGGTCCTGGTCGGGACCACCGACACCGAGACCGACGAATCCCCGGACCACCTCACGGTGGACAGCGCCGACGTGGATTACCTCCTTCGCGCGGTGCAGCACCTCTTCCCGGCCCTTCAGCTCACCGAGGACGACATCGAGGATCGCTGGGCTGGTCTCCGGCCGCTGCTCCAGCAGCAGGGGAGGGCTTCCTCGCGGAGCCGGGAACATGCCATCCTCCGCGAGGGCAGGGTGCTCACCATCGCCGGCGGGAAGCTGACCACCTACCGCGCCATGGCGGAGGAGGCGGTGGACCGGGTCGGCGAGATCCTCGGGCGGGACCTGCCGCCATGTCGTACCGCCGAGGTTTCCCTCCCCCGCTGATTATCTTGGGGCGGCCGCCCGCCCCCATCTCTCGACACTCGACCCGCATCGGATTGCCGTGACCGGAACCACCGCCGCCTCGACGCTCGACTCCGCCGCCGCCTGGACCGCGATCAACTCGATCCGAGTGCTTTCAATGGACGCCGTGCAGGCGGCCGACTCGGGTCATCCGGGCACGCCGATGGCGCTCGCCCCGGTGGCATGGGTGCTCTGGACACGCCATCTCAAGCACGCGCCCCATCAGCCGGGATGGGCCGATCGCGATCGATTCGTCCTCTCCTGCGGGCACGCGTCGATGCTGCTGTACTCTCTGCTCCACCTCACCGGATACGACCTGCCGATGGAGCAGCTGAAGCAGTTCCGGCAGTGGGGGTCGCTGACGCCGGGACACCCGGAGCGGGGACATACGGTCGGCGTCGAGACCACCACCGGCCCGCTCGGCCAGGGCGTCGGCAATGCGGTCGGGATGGCGATCGCCGAGCGGATGCTGCGCCACGAGTTCGGCGAGAGTGTGGTGGATCATCGCACCTGGGTGCTCGCATCGGACGGCGACATGATGGAGGGGGTCGGCTCCGAGGCCGCCTCGCTCGCCGGTCACCTCGGACTCGGTCGGCTCACGGTGATCTGGGACCACAACCACATCACCATCGACGGGCGCACCAATCTCGCCTTCAGCGAGGACGTGGCGCAGCGCTTCGAGGCCTACGGCTGGCGCACCCTCCGGGTCGATGACGGCAACGACCTGGTGGCGATCGATGCCGCCCTCGCCCGGGCCGGGATGGAGGAGGACAAGCCGACCCTGATCGTGCTCAAGACGATCATCGGCGATCCGGCCCCGACCAAGCGCGACACTTCGGCAGCGCACGGCTCGCCGCTCGGCGCCGAGGAGGTGGCCCGCACCAAGGCAATCCTCGGCTGGCCACCGGAGCCGTTCTTTGTGCCCCGTGAGGCCTATCATGCCGGCGAGCGACTGGTGGCGGCCGGCACCGAGATGGTGCGCGACTGGGAGGGACGGGTCGCCGCGCTCCCCGACGCGGGCACCTTCCGCGCCCGGATCGCCGGGAAGCTCCCGGACGGCTGGGAGCTCTCGCTGCCGGATCTCACGACCCAGTCGCTCGCCACTCGCCAGGCGTCGCAGAAGACGCTGGCGGCCCTCGCCGAGGCGATCCCGGCGCTGGCCGGAGGATCGGCCGACCTGACGCCGAGCAACGGCACCGCGATCGAGATCGGTGGCACCTTCGGGCCCACCAGCAGTGGCAAGCGCTTTCACTGGGGGGTGCGCGAGCACGGGATGATGGCGGCGTGCAACGGAATGGCGGCGCACGGTGGCGTGCGCCCCTACGGCGCCACCTTCCTGGCCTTCCTCGACTACTGCAAGCCATCGATCCGACTCGCCGCACTGATGGGCCTGCCGGTGACGGCCATCTTCACCCACGACTCGATCGGCCTCGGCGAGGATGGGCCCACCCACCAGCCGATCGAGCAGCTGGCGATGCTGCGCAGCATTCCCGGGATGACGATGATCCGCCCGGCTGACGCCGCCGAGACGGTGGAGGCCTGGCGAATGGCGATGCTCAACGGCGACGGCCCCACCGCACTGGTCCTCACTCGGCAGAAGGTTCCTGCGCTCGAACGGAACGCCGATCCCGCTGGCGAGGCGCGCCGCGGCGGCTACATCCTCCACGAACCGTCGGCCACCCCAGTCGCGATCGTGATCGCCACCGGGTCGGAGGTGCAACTCGCACTCGCCGCGGCCCGGCAACTCGACGCCGACGGGGTCCCGACCCGGGTGGTGTCGATGCCGTCGTGGGAGCTGTTCGCCGCACAGGACCCTGCCTGGCGCGAGCGGGTGCTGCCGCGCAAGCTCACTGCACGGGTTTCGATCGAGGCCGCCAGCACCTTCGGGTGGGAACGCTGGGTGGGCAGCGGTGGTACGATGATCGGGATCGACCATTTCGGCGCTTCGGCCCCGGCCGAACGTCTGTTCACCGAATTCGGCTTCACCGCGGAGCACGTTGTCCGCGCGGTGCGAGCCCTGGCCTGACCCTCCGGAGCCCCAGATGTCGCGACCGCTCATCCACCTCGGCGAACTCGGCCAGAGTCCCTGGTACGACTTCATCACCCGCGACCTCGTCGCCTCCGGCGAGCTTGCCCGCCTGATTCGCGAGGAGGGGCTCCGGGGAATGACGTCGAACCCGACGATCTTCGAGAAGGCGATCACCGGGTCGAGTGACTACGACGACGACGTGCGGACGCTGGCGTCGCGTGGCGCGACGGCACAGGAGATCACCGAGGCGCTGATGGTGGCCGACGTCCAGGCCGCCTGCGACGCGTTTCGGCAGCTCTACGAAGGCGCCGCGAACGGCGACGGCTGTGTCTCGATCGAAGTCGCACCGACGCTGGCCCACGATACCGAGGCGACGATCGCCGAGGCCGAACGGCTCTGGCAACGAGTCGACCGCCCCAACGTGATGATCAAGGTGCCGGGCACCAAGGCCGGCCTCCCCGCGATCACCCATCTCCTCGGCGCGGGGATCAACGTCAATGTGACACTGCTGTTCAGCGTCGATCGCTATCGCGAGGTGATCGACGCGTTCATGCGCGGGCTCGAGCACCGGGTCGACGACGGGCATGCGATCAACCGGTTGTTCAGCGTGGCGAGCTTCTTCGTCTCGCGGGTCGATGGCCAGACCGACCCGGCGATCGCAGCGGCCGGGGAGGCGGCCGCCCCGCTGCTGCACCGGATGGCGATCGCCAACGCGGTCAACGCCTATGCCACCTTCGGCGAGTCGCTGCTGACCGCCCGCTGGCAGACGCTGGCCGCGCGCGGTGCGCGGGCGCAGCGGCCGCTGTGGGCCTCGACCTCCACCAAGGACCCTTCCCTTCCCGACACGCTCTACGTCGAGGCCCTGATCGCGCCGGACACGGTCAACACCGTTCCGCCCGACACGTGGAAGGCCTACGCCGATCACGGCGATCCGCACGTGCGAATCACGCCAGTGGCAGAGGCCGAGGCGGTCCGGACCCTTGCCCGCTACCGCGAGCTCGGGCTCCCCGCGCTCGCCGAGCGCACGGCGTTCCTCGAGGACGACGGGGTGCGCAAGTTCGCCGCGAGCTGGCATTCCCTCCTCGACGCGATCGAATCCAAGGCCGGGACACTGACGAGCTGAGGCCGCACCCCCCGTCGCTACCTTTCGGTGATGCGGGTCCGGCTGATCGTTGTCTCGTTCCTTCTCGCGGCGACTCCCCTCGCCGCCCAGGCGCCGCTCGACTCCGTCGAGGCGGCGCTTCGGGCCGGTGACGCGTGGCGCGCCACCCGGTTGCTCACCCCAGCGCTGCAGAGCGAGGCCGGCCGCACCCCGGCAGTGCGGATCGCCGCGGCTCGCGCGGCCGCTGGATGGGAGGGGTGGTCCACGGTCGAGCGGCTGCTGGCCGGCCAGGACTGGCTCGACACGCGGTTTGATCGGCTCGGCCGTCGACTGCTCGCCGAGGCGGCGCTCGCCGGCGGGAAGCCTGGCGAGGCGATCGGCCAGATCCGCCCGGCGCTGGAGCGCACCGTCTATCCCCGCACCGACGAGGAACAGGCCCGGCGCTGGATCATCCTGGCCCGCGCCTACGAGCGGCTGTCGGCCTGGGACAGTGCCGGCTCCGCCTACACACGGGCCGCACCGCTCTTTCCCGAACTGAGCGACTGGCTGGCGCTCCGCGCTGCCGGTGTGAGCGCCGATCCGGCGCGCCGAGCCAGGCTGTACAGCGCGATCACCAATCCGGCCGCCCGCACCCGAATCGAGTGGACCGAGGCGCTGGCACTTGCTCGGATGGAGCAGAAGGAGGCCGCCGCCAAGGTCTACGCCTCGATCGGCGCCACCGCCGATGCGCTCCGGCTCCGCTGGGAGGCGAACACCGACGCACCGAGCCGGGGCCGTATCGCCGATCAACTCTTCGCCCTGGTGCGCGACGGTCACGCCAATGGCGAGGTGCGCCAGGCACTGGAGATCATCGAGGGATACAGCGTGCCGATGGCGCGGAGCGAGTCGCTGCTGGTGGCCACTCGTGCCGAGGCGCTGGGTCGGCCCCAGCAGGCGGTGAGGTTGCTCACCGGGCTCGATCGCGGCGGGTCGCTCACCGCTGTGCAGCTGATGGCCCTGGGTGATGCCCTGGGGGATCTCGGTCGTTGGAGCGAGGCCGCGCGGTCCTACCGGCGGATCTCCACCGGCTCGCTCGCGGGTCGCGCCGCCTATTACGAAGCCCGGGCGCTGCTGCGTGGCGGCAGCGGCAGCGCGGCAATCACCCGCCTGCAGCGAATCCCGTCGAGATTTCCGGGCGACACCGTCGCCGCCGGAACCGCGCTCTACCTCCTCGGCGACCTGGCGCTCGACGCCAACCAACCCGACTCGACACGGCGGATCCTCAATCGGCTGGCGACCCGCTACCCGTCATCGGAATTCGCCCAGCGCGCCGCGCTGATCGCGCCACTGGTCGCCCTGGCCGGCGGCGACGCCGCGGCAGCCCAGCGCGAACTCGAGGCGGCGCTCCGGACACGGCGGCTCACCGGCTTCGATGCCGACGCCGGCCGCTACTGGCTTGGACGCAGCTACCTCGAGCTCGATCAGCCGGCGATGGCTGCCGACAATTTCCGCCAGTTGCTCGCCCGCGGCGCCGAGAACTACTACGCCATCCTCGCGGCCGCTCGGCTCGACACGATGCCGTGGCGCCTCCCGGCCGGCGCCGTGCCGGTCCCGGATGCCCTGCCGGCACCACTGCAACGCGCCGCCCTGCTCGACGCGATCGGCCTCGACTTCGAGGCCGGGCTCGAGCGCAGCAGCTACTCGGCATCGGCCACGACCGCCGACGCGATGGTGGCGGCCGGAGAGGCCTTCCTTGCTGCCGGCTTCCCCAATCTTGCCACCCGGCTCGGGTATCGGGCACTCTCGGCGGGTGCGCCGCGGAGCGCCGCACTCTGGCGCCTGCTGTACCCGTTGCCGTACGCGGCCTCGCTGCGCACCGCGGCGGAGGCCGCGTCGCTCGACCCGTGGCTCGCCGCGGCGGTGATCCGGCAAGAGTCGGCATTCGATCCGCGGGCGACCTCGGCGGCCGGTGCCCGTGGCTTGATGCAGGTGATGCCGGCGGTTGGCCCGGCGCTGGCCCGCTCGGTCGGGATCCCCGACTTCGATCCGGCGCTGCTCTGGCAGCCGGAGGTGAACCTCGCAATGGGCGCCCGGCACCTCGCCGAGGCACTCGGCCGCTACGACGACCTGGAGCTCGCGCTGGCGGCCTACAACGCCGGCGGGACGCGGGTCGAACGCTGGCGCCGAACCCCCCTCACCGGTGCCTCCGATGGCGTGATCCGCGACCCCGAGCTATTCGTTGAGCGCATGCCGTATCTCGAGACCCGAGTGTATGTCCGGAACATCACCGTCAATCGGGCGGTGTACCGGATGCTGTATGAGGACGACAAACGATAGACGATAGACGATAGACGATAGACGATAGACGGGCGCCATCCGAGGTTGGGGATCCTTGCGGGGCAGCCGGCGCCCGATGCCCGCCTTGGTGCACGGAACGACGACGACACGCGTCTACCGTCTATCGTCTATCGTCTATCGTCTATCGTCAGAACCCGGAGCCGCCACATGACCGACAATCGCCATCTCCTCGCCAGCGCGGTCCTCGCGGTCGGGGTCGCCATCGGCGGCTGGAGCATCGGCCATGGGTTCGTCGCGGGACGGGCGGCCGACCGGTTCGTGACGGTCAAGGGCCTCGCCGAGCGCAACGTCAAGGCGGATCTCGCACTCTGGCCGATTCGCTACGTGCGCACCAACGACGATCTCGGTCGCGCCCAGGAGGCGATCGAGCGCGACACCAGGACCGTGTTCGCCTTCCTCGCCCGGCACGGCATCGACACCACCCAGGTCCGCCGCCAGAGCCTGCAGGTCACCGACGTGATGGCGAATGCCTATCGCAACGGGCCGGTCGGCACCCGCTTCATCCTCACCCAGCAACTGATGGTGCGCTCGGACGCCCCCGACACCGTGCTGGCCGCCAGTCAGCAGGTAGGCGAGCTGGTGCAGGCCGGCGTGGTGCTCACCAACGAGGGTGGGTTCGGCAATGGCCCCACGTATCTCTTCACCCGGCTCAACGACTTCAAGCCGGCGATGATCGGCGAGGCGACGGCCAATGCCCGCGAGGCCGCCCAGCAATTTGCCACCGACGCGCACAGTCACCTCGGCGGCATCCGGCAGGCGAGCCAGGGGTTCTTCTCGATCCTGCCGCGCGACCAGGCCGGTGGCATCAGCGAGGAGAGCGAGGTCGAGAAGACGGTTCGGGTCGTCACCACGATCAGCTACGCGATCGAGGACTGATCGCCTCCGGCCATCCGGCGCACCTCCCGCGCCGTGTGCCCTGCCTCGCGCAGCGTCCGCACCGTGGTGCTCCGGTCACGCTTGCTGAGCTTCCGTCCCCGGTCATCGCGCAGCAACGGATGGTGGAGCGTCACGAACGGTGCGGTCCGGCCCAGCAGGCGACCCAGCAGCAGCTGGCGTCCCGTCGATGCCTGCAGGTCCTCGCCGCGCACGATCAGGTTCACCCCGTGCGTCAGGTCGTCGACCACCACCGAGAACTGATAGCTCCACTGGCCCATCGCGTCGCGAATCACCGGGTCGCCGTGCTCGGCGGCAGGATGCTGGCGGAGCACTCCGTGGAGCAGGTCGGCAACCTCGGTGGGCTCGTCGGGAAGCATCACGCGCACGACTGGGCGACCTGGACGATTGACCGGCTCCCCGCGGCAGGTGCCGGGATATCGGCGCTCGCCGCCGGCATCCGGCGGTCCGAGGTCGCCGTCGCGTGCAGGTGCAGCCGTACAGGAGTCCCGCCGCCTTGAGCCACCTGAATGCCTCGGCGTAACGGTCCGGCTGGTCGCTCTGCCGGTATGGCGAAGGGTGAGCTGCCAATGAGGCGAGCGACTCGGCGTCGGGCGCGAATCCCAGCCAGGCGAGGTCCGTGAGGATCGATCGCTCGAATTCCGGGGTGCACCGCGTCCGATCGTGATCCTCCATCCGGACCAGCACCCGCGCATCGGTCGCTGCTGCAGCGCCCCAGAGCCATTCGGCGTGCAGCACGTGTCCGAGGTGCAGCTCGCCGGTGGGCGAGGGGGCGAAGCGGGTAACGACCGGGCCGGGGAAAGGCATCGGTCGAAGCACAGGGAAGTCCGCCATGAGCTCGTCTATCGTCTATCGTCTATCGCCGCTGCCAGCTCCTCCACCAGCGCCGCGATGTCGTCTGGCGTGGTGAGGTAGCTGGTGATGCAGGCCCGGAGCGTCGGCTCACCACCGGTGAGTGTGACCGCCGAGATCCATGCGGTGCCGCGGGCGTAGATGGCGTCGCGGATCGCCGTGTTGGTGACGCGGCCGGCGCGGATGTCGGGATGGCTGAAGTTGACCACCGGAAGCGGGGTGTCATTGACCACGACCCACCCGGCCTCGCCGAGCTGCTGGCGCAGCAGGTCGCCCATCGCCGCCTGGTGCTCGATCAGGGTCGCGTAGCCATCCACCCCCAGCTCGGCCAGGGCGCAGAAGACCTTGAACCCCGTCGCGCGGCGCGACCATTGCGGCGTGACGAGGTGGGGATCGACGGTGACCGGTGAAGTGGCCGGCGGCATGTAGGCGCTCGCGACCCCGAACGCGCGCGACATCGCCTCGGGATGCCGGGTGAAGATCATCCCGGCGCCCATCGGCACCGACAACCACTTGTGCGCGTCCCAGGTGACCGAGTCGGCCCGTTCGATGCCAGCGAGCAGCGGCCGGAGCCGCGGCGAGAGCGCCGCCGCGCCGCCCCACGCTGCGTCGCAGTGGAACCACGCCCCGTGCTGCGCCGCCACGTCGGCGATCGGCGGCAGCGGATCGATCATCCCGGCGCTTGTGGTACCGGCGGTGCCGACCACCATGAAGGGATGGAGCCCTGCCGCGGCATCGGCGGTCATCATCGCGTCGAGCGCGTCGACGTCGAGGGTGAAGCGGGCGGTGACCGGCACCTGGCGCACCGCATCGGTGCCGAGCCCGGTCATCCGCGCTGCCTTGACGAACGAGTGGTGCGATTCGCCCGAGAGATAGAGCACCGGCTGGCGAGCGAGCGCCCGCAGCCCGCCGGTCGCCGCGGCCGGACAATGGGTCGCCAGCGCCACGAGCACGGCCGCCAGGTTCGCCTCGGCGCCGCCCGAGGTGAAGTGCGCCGCCATCCGATCGGGATCGTATCCGAGTGCGATGGCGAAGCGGCGGAGGGTGAGTCGCTCGAGTTCCTGCACCGCCGGGGCGTGCGACCAGACCGCGAGCTGCGGATTGTACAGCGCGGCGAGCGTGTCGCCGATCACCGCGGCCGGACGCACACTCGGGTTGTAGAGGCCGTAGTAGCGCGGATGGGTGACGTGCACCAATCCGCGGCGCAACAACGCGAGCATCTCGGTCGTCAGCCGATCGATCGCGACGGGCGAGTCGAACCCGTAGCGCCCCTCCAGTTCGGCCCGGAGCTCCAGCGGCTCCGGCTGGTGCACCACCGGCAGGGAGCGAATCGTCGCCTCGAAGCCAGCCACCTCTCGAGCGATCATGGCCCAGGCGGTGTCGAGCGCCGCGTCGGTCACGGAGTCACGTAGCGCGTCAGCCATCGCTGCTCCGTCGCGAAGAGCGCCCCCTGGGTCGCAGGACCGACCTCGCCACACGATCCGTCGAGACGGATGAAGGTCGTGGGGATCCCGGCACGACCAAGCTCGGCATGATAGAACGCCCCGAAGTCGAAGATCGTCGGCGCAAGGTGGACACCCTCGCTCACCAGCACCGGGGTCCGACTCGCGATGGCACTCCGGATCGGCGCGGTGTCGAGCCACCCGGGGAGCAGGGTCCGGAACGGTCGCGCTGCGTGCCACTCGTGCCATGGCGCCGCATCGGTGCCACTGCTGCCGGGAAGCCAGCCGTCACCCGGGCAACGCAACACGGTGGCGCGGATCAGCGGCTCGGCGACCCGCAGGGCCGCCGCCGTGACCGCCCCGGCCCCGGTGCCCACCACCGCGATCCGGCTGCTGTCGACGAGTCCGCGCGACAGCACGTCGGCGATCGCGGCGCGAAGGTCGGCCACATCCTGACCTGGCCACTGGCGGCCGAGGCCATTCACCATGTCGAAGCCGTAGCCGGTCGACCCGTGCGGATTGACCCGGAGCACCAGCCAGCCGGCCGCGGCGGCGGCCAGCGCCGAGGGGGAGTAGCCGTAGCCGGTCATCGCGTGTGGGCCGCCGTGCACGTCCACCAGCAGGGGATAGCGACGGGCAGGATCGAAATCCGGTGGTCGCCTGAGCCAGGCACCGATCGCCGTGCCATCACTGGCCCGGAACTCGAACTCCTCGAGTTCGCCGCTTGCTGGCGCGCTGTCCGGCGAGACCAGGGTCGTGAATTGCGATGGTCGACCGAGGTCGATCTTCACCAGCTCGCCGGGAAGATCGGGCGTGGACCGGAGCGCCAGCGCCCAGTCGCCCCGGTTCGGGATCGACTGCAAGGAGAGCAGGTGCAACCCGCTGGTCCCCGGCGACAGCTTGCCACTGCGAACATCGACCTTCTGGACGTTGCGGCTGCCGCGGTCCTCGGTGGCAAACCAGAGGTCGCGGTTGCCGTGCCACGCGAGGTCGAGCACATCGCGATCGAGTCCCACCGTGAGCCGCTTCAGTCCGGTGCCATCGGGATGCAGCACGATCAGCTCCGACGCCGCCCAGGTTGGCGTGCCCACCGGCTGGCCCGTGAACGCGACCCACTGGCGGTCGGGAGAGACCACCGGCAGGTGCCAGCGCCCGCCGGTGCCCGCGAGGTAGCGACGCGACCCGTCACCGGCGTTCACCACGAAGAGCGAGGCACCCTCGCGCGGCTCCTCGCCACCGATGATCCGCCCCGACACCACCAGCGAACTGTCGTCGAGCCAGTCGAATTCCACCAATCGCTCGAGTCCGGGTTCGGCCGGCCCCACGGCGAAGTCGTCACCGGTGAGCCGACGGAGATCGCCGCCCTCGGCCGGCACCAGATAGAGGGCGCGACGCGCATTCCGGTCGCCGCCGTCGAAGCGGCGTCCGCCGGGGAACGGCGCGCTGGCGTCGGCGGCCAGCGCGATCGTGCTGCCGTCAGGCGACCACCGGAAGGCCGCCACGCCGGTGGGGAGGTCGGTCAGTTGCCGATCGGCCCCGCCCAACGAGTCACGCACCAGCAGTTGCCAGGCCTCGCCGTGACGCGCCAGCCACGCGATCGCCTGTCCCTTGGGGGCGAACGCCGGTTGGCGGCCGGCACCGAGGGTCCAGGGCGCGCCGCCCTTGGCAGGAATCACCGCGACGGAGTACCGGAACGAGTCGACGACGGGATCGGCGAAACGCAGTGTGTAGGCCACCAGTGACCCTTCGGGTGCCGCCGCGGCATCGACGATCTCGTGTCGGGCGAAGAACGGCAGCGGGTCCTGGCCCGCGACCGGTGCGACCAATGTCACCAGCAGGAGCGCCGATGGGACGAAGGGCCTCATTGGCCCACCGTCCGGTTGCCAAGTTCCGTGCTCACCCGAGCCACCAGCATCTCGATCGCCACCCGGTTCTGGCCACCCTGCGGGATGATCACGTCGGCATGGCGCTTGGAGGGCTCCACGAACTCCAGGTGCATCGGCCGCACCGTGGCGAGATACTGGCGCACCACGTCGTCGACCGTGCGGCCGCGCTCCTGCACGTCGCGCTGCATCCGGCGGATGAAGCGGATGTCGTCGGCCACGTCCACGAAGACCTTGATGTCGAAGAGGTCACGGAGGCGGCGATCGGTGAAGAGCAGGATGCCGTCGACCACCACGATCGGTGCCGGCTCGACCCGCACCGTGGCAGCGGCCCGGGTGTGCGCCGCGAAGTCGTAGGTCGGCTTGTCGATCGCGGTGCCGGCGGCGAGCATCTCGAGATGGCCCACCAGGAGATCGTTGTCGAGTGCGTCGGGGTGGTCGAAGTTGACCTTGCGTCGCTCCTCGAGGGTGAGGTGAGCAAGGTCCTGGTAGTACGCATCCTGGTCGAGGAACGCCGCGCGCACCTCGGCGGCGTCGAGGATCGCACGGGCGACGGTGGTCTTGCCGGAGCCGCTGCCGCCGACCACACCGATGATGAGGGGCCGACTCACCGAGTCATCCCGAGCGGAGCGGCCCATCGGGCCGCGCAGTCGAGGGATCTGCTTCTCATTCCGGCACCCGCTCGATGTCCACCCGCAACTCGTACCAGCCGTCCCTCTGCAGGTGCACCACCCGGAGTCGCTGCGGTTCGCCATTGGAGGTGAACGTCGCCTCCTTGAGATGCGACTCGCCCGGGTTCCAGTCCTCAAGCACCGGCGTGCCATCCACGAACACCACCACCGCATCGTCGGCGATGGTGCGCAGCAGGTACCGTGCCGGCCGGCAGCGTCACCGTCCCGGTCGCCTCGGTGAGCACGTTGGCCTGCGGGATCGCCTTGCTGGGCGGGCCGTACCAGGTCAGGTCGAGCCGGGTGGTGTCCATCGTCGCCACCGGACGGACGAACTCCGACTCCGCCAGCCGCCCGTTGCTTCGGGCGGCGTTCCGGGCAGAGTCGACCGGCACGAACTTCAGGTGCCAGTCGATCTTCGGCTGGAACCGACCCCAGGAGAACCGCCACGACTGCCCGGCAGGCACCGGCTCACCGAACGATCGTGATGATCGACTTGGCACCGGTGTACTCCAGCGTCACGCGCCAGTCGTTCTCGCGACCGCCGGTGGGCACCACCGTGATCGTGTCTCCCACCTTCCCCGACTCGGCGCTGAGCGACACCACGCCCTTGAGGTCGACCACCTTCCAGTCGCCCGCGGGGCCGAGGACCCGGAGCGGCTGGGGCGACCGATCGTCGCGCCCCACGGGCCAGAGCTTGGGACTCTGCCAGTCGTAGGGCCCCCACTCGTCGACGATGATCGTGTTCCGACCGCGGCGACCGCCCTTGGGGATCATCGCATTCATCCCGCCGGGGAGCCGGGCCACGCGGTATTCGGGCGGCACCTGCACCGGTGCGGGTGTGCCGCCGGTGGGCGGGGTGATCACCATGCCGCTGGTGTCGCCGCTCACCCGCCAGGTGCTGTCGGCCCCGCTCACCACGTTGCCGACGATGCGGGCGCGCTGGGTGTTGTCGATCCGATAGACCAGGTGGTTGTCGCGGAAGGCGTTGCCGAGGATCACCACGTCGCGCGAACGGGTGTCGCGGTGCCTCGGGTAGCCCCAGTCGCCGGGCTCCACCCTGTTCCACCAGAGGTGGATCGCGGTGGTGTCGCCGTCGAAGGAGTTGCCGGTGATCCGGTTGTCCTGGCCGTGCTCGATCGCGATCGCCTCAACGTTGTCCTTGAAGTGGTTGCCGATCCACTGCGACTGCCACGAATAGCCGCCCCACACCCCGTGCCAGTTCTGCTCGACCCGGTTGTTGACGAAGACGTTGCGGGAGAAGGTCGCCTCGATGCCGTTGGTGGGCGCGTGGGAGAAGTCGTTGCCGTAGAAGAGGTTGTCGTTGGCACCGCCCTCGCCGCTGTCCATCGTCTGCTGGCCGGCCCAGAGGAAGAGCCCGTCCCCGCCGTGGGTCACCGAATTGTAGGCCACGACGTTGTGGCAGCTCTGCTCGTACATCAAGAGCCCGGCGCTGTCCTGGCCGCGGTTGTAGAAGCCGTGGGAGTAGCCGCGCACGTCGTAGTCGATCCGGTTGTGCATGATCCGGTTGTACGACGCGCGATACATCCCGATGCCGAGGCCCGAGTTGTAGGAGAAGTCGTTGTTCCAGATGGTGAGCGAGTCGGTGCGGGTCATCAGCAGGCCGTTCATCCCCTGCCGGGCGGTCACGCCACGGATCTCGCCGCCGGTCACGTCCTCCAGGTAGATCGCGGCGCCCTTCTCCAGCCACTCGCGCTTCTCGTTCTGGTGGTAGGAGAGCCAGTCGATCAGCGACTCCTTCAGGATGCCGCTGTAGAGCCGCGGCTTCCAGTTGTACGACAGCGTCATGTCGCGGAGCCGGAGCTGGCGGGTGCCGCTGGCGATCAGCGCCACTTTGTAGCCGCGCACGATGCCGCCACGCACCGTGACCCGCTCGCCGCCGTCGATCTGGATCCCGGTGCCGTCAAAGCGGTCGGGGCGCGTGCGATCGATGGTGCCGACGAGTTCCACCCCGCGGAGGTCCACCGTGATCCCGGAGCCGCGAACGGTGAGCGCCGGCTGATCCCCGGCGGGAGCCACATAGCTTCCCGGGGCGATCCGGGTGCTGGCGGTGATGACCATTCCGGGCTGATAGGCGACGGCGCGCTGCTGAGCCGGGAGCGCGAGCGGAATCGCGAGAAGGAGCGGGAGGAGGCGCATTGGTGAAAGGTAAGGTGCGAGAGGCGAAGGGCGAGGGGCCCGGACCGATGGATCGCCGAGCCACCGGCTCTTGAACCAAGTGCCTGCTACGGTCGCGGTGAGAGGGAACTATCGCCGGCCATTGCGGAATGCCAGTTCGGGACATAGCGTGAACCATCCTGTGGCCCCCCACTTCTTCCACGGAGCCTGATCATGTTGCCCCCCCCCCAGCACCCGTCCATCCCCGACAGCCTTCGCTCGGACCCACCTGCTGTTCGTCCTGGCTTTGGCCATGTCATGCGCTGAACCACCGACTGGCCCGGGCAGCAGTGAGAGTATCGCGGCGACCCCAGTCCCGACGTCAGCGGCACTGGTTGTTGGCTGCGCCAAAGGCACCTTCGAGGGTGGAAATTTCGTCGCCCACTGGGATTGCCAGCAGATCGTGAAGCTCCGTGCAACCACGCAGTACCTTCAGGACAAGCTTGGCGCCCCGGTGGGTGCATGGAACAGCGCCATCCAGGCGACCGGCGTGAGCGGACCACCCACCTTCGCGACGACAACTTCTCCGAACGAGGCTTCTGCAACTGTAACTGGAGTGTCTGGAGGCTCCGCCTTCTGCGGTGACTGGCACCCCGAGCTCGACACGCTATTCATTGCCAACGAGTCGGATCAGACCTGCCTGAACCAGGTGAACCACGGCCCGATTGACAGTATCCTCGTCCACGAGATGGGCCATGTCTGGGGCTGGAAAGGGGGCTTCTATACTGGCCACAGCCAGGGCGTCGTTGGAGCCTCCGACCAATGCACGCTTGCCCTTCCGACCTCCGGCCCGCCCAACAAGACCATTTGCGCCCACGATGTCGAGGGAGGTCTTGCTGGCTACGGGATGCGAGACTTCTCCGGCCAGAACTTCTGGGCCACTCCATTCGTCACCGACCACGATGGCCCCCGCAGCTTCTCCACGGTCAACCTGATTGAGGGGGAGAAGGACACGCTGGTCCTCGGTTCGTTCGTCAAGGAACAGGGTGGGACCGTGGCCAGTCAGCATTGGGCCACGCCCAGCTCCAACCCCTCGGTGGCCACCATGTTCGGGGGAATCATCACTGCAATCGACTCAGGCAGCACCACCATCACGATCGCGCCCAGCACCGGCACCGGTTACTTCCTCACCAGTGCCTTCCTGGCCAGCAGCCGAACCGTCCAGGTGAACGTCACACCCCAAGCCCCGGCTCCGTTAGTCGTCCAGGACATCACGACCAATGCCCCATCGCCGATCACGGCCTCGAACGTCTACGACTGGACCGCCGTCTTGGGGAGCGGTGATCCGACCGGCATTACCTTTCGGTGGGTATTCGAGTACTCCTATAGTTCGCCTCCGGACTCGGTGTTCATTCCCGGGCGGTACCCTGGCGACAATGTGTCGCCCTGGATCCACCCCTTCCCGCCAGACACCATCTATACCGGGGCGGGGAAGGTCCAATCCCAGCTGGTGCCCAGCGGTGACTACACGATCTGGGTGAAGGTCTGGCCTATCAGGGACGGCGTGGCGGGCTCGCCGGCAGCCCGGGAGTTCTCGGTCTGTACCTCTGTGGGTGGCGGCGGCAATAACCTGCTTGCCGCACCGGATCGACGGCTGTTCCCGTTCGCCCCACCGCCACCTGGGACCGACGCCGTGGGAGGGTGCAGCTCGTGAGGAGCCATCTGAGGGTGTCGGTGCTCCTGTGCCTCGTGGTCGCCTGCAGCGGCTCCCCAACAAGTGCGGGCGACGATGGCCCCGTCCCCACCGGCATTATCCTCGCCGCGACCCCGAATGGCCAAGAAGCCGGTACCTATCTCATCGACATCGCCACCGGGGATCTCACCCAGATCAGCGACCATGGCAACCCGCTTTCCGTCGCGGTGGAAGGTCGGTATTCCGGAGCGAGCCGATTCATCTACGGGCGCCGTACCGCCCCCGAACCCCGGGACTTGATGCAGCTGTCGCTCATGCGTAAAGACACCGCCGTCCTGTTGGCCTGGCCAACCCCGGACTTACTGGCCGGCGCTTATGATTTATCGGCCGATGAACGGTTGCTCGCAATTCAGACACTGAACTGGCCCTCAGCGAGGAGCCAACTGTCGATCGTGGACCTGGCTCTCGGGACATGGACGCCAATCATCGACAACGCGAACCGGATCGACACTATTCCGCTGACATCGATTCGTTGGAGCCCGGATGGTACGCGGCTCTACGCCGTGACCGATCTATGGCCGGACCGGAGCGAGCTGGTCCGGATCGATCTGTCGACTCAGCAATTCCGGACCCTGTCCCCCGTCGTCAAGATCGATTACGAGGCGTCGGTCGACGTCTCGCTAGATGGTCAGCTACTGGCCTTCGGTGACGCACAGGGCCGAGTCAGCTTCCGCGATCGCGATGGGGACGAGGTGACGGGGTATCCGGCAGTGCCTGCCGGGGTGTCCCGACCGGTCTTCTCCCCCGATGGCCGCTTCCTGGCCTTCCAGGAATTCGGGCCCGCACCGGATGGCGGCATCTCGATCACCCTGATGCGCCTCTCCGACGGCAAGCGCTGGCCGCTCAAGGTCAATGCGGACTTCGAGGTCTGGCTGTCCGACTGGATCTAGCAACAGAGGGTGGAGGGCGGAGAGATCAACCTGACTCCATCCACCCTCCACCTTCCCACCCCCTGCCCGCATCGGGCGGCGCGACCGCCGCCCCTTTGGGTGGTTCTCCCTCGCCCGAGCATCCACGCGGCCTGACGGCCGCGGCTGTGCTGTGTCCTGCCGGCATCGGGCGGCGCAAGCGCGTCCCGTGTCGCCCCAGCACCCCGCGGCCTGACGGCCGCGGCTGGTGGCCTTACGCGTACTCCTCCATCGGCGGGCAGGTGCAGACCAGGTTGCGATCGCCATAGGCGCTGTCGATCCGGCTCGCCGTGGGCCACACCTTGCGGTCGCGGAGCCCCGGCACCGGGAACGCCGCCTGCTGGCGCGAATAGGGCCGGTCCCACTCATCGGCACTCACCACCGCGATGGTGTGCGGCGCCCGCTTGAGCACGTTGTCGTCGCGCGCCGCCACGCCCGCCTCGATCTCGGCGATCTCGTCGCGAATCGCCAGCAGCGCGTCGCAGAAGCGGTCGAGCTCGGCCTTCGACTCCGACTCGGTCGGCTCGACCATCAGCGTCCCCGGCACCGGGAAGCTCACCGTGGGCGGGTGGAAGCCGTAGTCGATCAGCCGCTTGGCGATGTCCTCCACCTCCACCCCGGCGCTCTGCTTGAACGGCCGGGTGTCGAGGATGCATTCGTGCGCCACGTGACCGCTCACCCCGGCGTAGAGCAGCGGATACTGCCCCTCCAGTCGCTTGACGATGTAGTTGGCGGAGAGGATCGCGACCTTGGTCGCCTCGGTGAGGCCTCCGCCGCCCATCATCAGGATGTAGGCGAACGAGATCGGCAGGATGCTGGCGCTGCCCCATGGTGCCGCCGAGATGGTGCCGCAGCTCTTGTCGTGACCGAGCGGGACGACCGGATGGTCGGGGAGGTGCGGTACCAGGTGTGCCGCCACACCGATCGGTCCCATCCCCGGGCCGCCGCCGCCGTGCGGGATGCAGAAGGTCTTGTGGAGATTGAGGTGGCAGACATCGGCGCCGATATCGCCCGGCTGGCAGAGCCCCACCTGCGCGTTGAGGTTGGCGCCGTCCATGTAGACCTGGCCGCCGTGCTCGTGGATGATCGAGCAGATCCCCCGGATCGATCCCTCGAACACCCCGTGGGTGCTCGGATAGGTGATCATCAGTGCGGCCAGGTCGTTGGTGTGGGCGACCGCCTTGGCGCGCAAATCCTCGATGTCGACGTTGCCCTTGGCGTCGACCGCGACCGGCACCACCGTCATCCCGGCCATCACCGCGCTGGCCGGGTTGGTGCCGTGGGCGCTGGTGGGGATCAGGCAGACGTTGCGGTGTCCCTCGCCGCGGGCCTGTTGCCACGACCGAATCGCCATCAGCCCGGCGAACTCCCCCTGCGACCCGGCGTTGGGCTGCAGCGACACCGCCGCGAAACCGGTGATCGCCGAGAGGTCGGCCTCCAACCACTCGAACAGCTCGGTGTAACCCGGCTGCCTGGTCGCGCGGCACGAACGGGTGCAACAGCGCGAACCCTGGCCAGGTGATCGGGTACATCTCGGTCGTGGCGTTGAGCTTCATGGTGCACGAGCCGAGCGGGATCATCGCCGCGGTGAGCGAGAGGTCCTTGTTCTCGAGCGCCTTGAGGTAGCGCAGCATCTCGGTCTCG
Source organism: uncultured Gemmatimonadales bacterium (assembly GCA_963847895.1). Lineage (GTDB taxonomy): Bacteria > Gemmatimonadota > Gemmatimonadetes > Gemmatimonadales > GWC2-71-9 > Palsa-1233. Next base: position 245,783 of record CAWKBO010000003.1, on the reverse strand, counting down.
GAACGGTACCGATGGAAGACCGGATGTGTGAGATATCCCGAGCTCCGCGCCAGCTCGCCGAAGAACGCCGCCGGCCGGGTCAGCTCGAGGTCGAAGGTGATCTTCGCGTCGCCCAGGAAACAGGCGACCACCTGTTTCACGTCGTCGAGGGTGGTGGTCTCGTCGAAGGCCACGGCGATCCGGTCGGGTGCCAGACGGCGGAGATTGATGTCGCGGTCGAGCGCGGCGGCCATCACCGCGTCGCACTTCGTCCCGGGCATCGTGACCGCGACGGTGTCGAAGTACCCGGCATGATCCACCGCGACACCCCCCTGCCCCAGGAACCGGGCCAGGAACTGCGCCATCCCGTGGGTCCGGAGCGCGATGGCGTGGATTCCCTCCGGGCCATGGTACACCGCGTACATCGACGCCATCACCGCCAGCAGCACCTGCGCCGTGCAGACGTTGCTGGTGGCCTTGTCGCGGCGGATGTGCTGCTCGCGGGTCTGCAGCGCCATCCGGAGCGCCGGTTCGCCGGTGGAGTCCTTCGACACCCCGATCAACCGCCCGGGGATGTGGCGCTTGTATTCCTCCCGGGTGGCGAAGAACGCCGCGTGGGGACCGCCGTAGCCCATTGGCACGCCGAATCGCTGGCTGCTGCCCACGGCGATGTCGGCACCCCATTCGCCCGGCGGCGCCAGCAGCGCCAGCGCCAGCAGGTCGGTGGCGGCGGTGACCAGCGCGCCTGCCTCGTGCGCCGCGCTGCAGAGCGCGCGAAAGTCACGCACCGCGCCGTCGGTCGCCGGGTACTGGACCACACACCCGACGACCCGTTGCCCGTCCCCGGTCCCGGCGAAGCGGAACTCGGAGGGATCCTGCACCCGGACCGTCACCCCCCTCGCCTCGGCTCGGGTCTGCACCACCGCGATCGTCTGCGGGTGGCACTGCGCATCGACCAGGAAGACCGGCCGCTCGCCGTGCTTCACCACCGCCATGGTGAGCGCCATCGCCTCGGCGGCGGCGGTCGCCTCGTCGAGTAGCGATGCGTTGGCGATCGACAGCGCGGTGAGGTCGCTCACCATCGTCTGGAAGTTGAGCAGCGCCTCGAGTCGGCCCTGGGCGATCTCCGGCTGGTACGGCGTGTAGGCGGTGTACCAGCCGGGGTTCTCGAGCACGTTGCGCTGGATCACCGGCGGCGTGATGGTGCCGTGGTAGCCCATCCCGATCCACGACCTGAAGACCTTGTTCTTGGCCGCGATCCGGTGCAGCACGTCGAGCGTGGTGCGCTCGTCGAGCTCGCCCGCGCGAGTGAGCAGTCGCCCCTTCATCCGGATTGCCGAGGGGACCACCGCGTCGATGAAGGCATCGAGCGAGTGATAGCCCAGCTCGTGCACCATCGCCGCGATCTCGTCGGCCCGGGGGCCGAGGTGGCGCTGCAGGAACTTCTCCCTCATTGGTGTCTTTCCTCCCCAAACGGCGACGAGGCCCCGCGGGGCCCCGTCGATTGAGCACCTCGCGCCACGCGACTCACGCGGCGTCGATCATCGCCTCGTAGTCGGCGGCATCCTTGAGCGCATCGAGCTCGGCCGGGTCGGTCAGCTCCACCTTCACCAGCCATCCCTCACCATACGGATCATCGGAGACCGTCTCGGGCGCATCGGCCAGCGCGGCGTTGACCTCGACGACCTTGCCCGACACCGGTGCATACAGCTCGCTTACCGCCTTGACGGACTCGATCACCCCGAACGATTCGGTGGCCGTGACCGTGTCGCCGACCGAGGGCAGTTCCACGAACACGATGTCGCCCACCTGCTCGGCCGCGAATGCGGTGATGCCCACGGTGCCGACGTTGCCGTCGACGCGGATCCATTCGTGCTCGTTGGAATACTTGAGGTCGTCGGGATAGGCCACGGTCAGGCTCCTTGGGGCTCAGCTGGCACGTCGGTAGAACGGAAGCGGCACCACCACGGCGCTCGCCCGGTCGTTGCGGATCGCCACCTCGAGTTCGGTCTCCGGGGCGGCGGCCTCGGGGCGCACGTAGGCCATCGCGATGGCGTGGCCCAGCGTGGGCGACGAGGTCCCGCTGGTGATCCGCCCGACCGGGTCGGCGGCGGCCGGAAGATAGACGGAATAGCCGTTCCGGGCGATGCCCCGGCCGGTGATCCTGAGCCCCACCAGCTGCTTGGCAGGGCTGTCCTTGGCCGCCTCCAATGCGGCCCGCCCCACGAAGTCACCCGGCTTGTCGAACTTGACCACCCGACCGAGCCCCGCCTCGAAGGGCGTGGTCTCGCGGTCCAGCTCCTGACCGTAGAGTGGCATCCCCGCCTCGAGTCGCAGGGTGTCGCGGGCTCCAAGACCGGCGGGCTTGAGGCCGGTGGCCGCACCCTCCTCCAGCAGGTGATCCCAGATCCGCTCGGCGTCATCCCAATCGAGATAGATCTCGAAGCCGTCCTCGCCGGTGTATCCGGTGCGGGCGATCCGGGCGGGCCGCTTGCACACCGTGCCGTCGGTGATGCCGTAGTACTTGAGCGGCTCGAGATCGACGCTGCAGTGGGCCTGCAGCAGTTCGCGAGACCGCGGCCCCTGGATCGCCACGAGTGCGGTCCGGAGCGAGGCATCGTCGAACGCCGCGTCGAAGCCGGCCAGCCGCTCGGTGATTGCCGCAGCAACCGTCTCCCGATTGGAGGCGTTGGCCACCACCAGGAATTCCTCGTCGCCCAGCCGATAGACGATCAGGTCGTCGAGGACCGAGCCATCGGCGGCACAGATCATCGAGTAGTGGGCTCGACCCACCTTGAGCCGGCTCGGCGCAGTGACCAGGGCGTAGTCGAGCGCCGCAGCTGCGCCCGGCCCGCGGAGGAAGAGTTCGCCCATGTGACTCAGGTCGAAGAGGCCGGCTGCCTCGCGCACCGCCCGGTGCTCCTCGATGATGCCGGTGTATTGCACCGGCATCTCCCAACCGGCGAACGGGATCATCCGGGCGCCGAGGGCGCGGTGACGGGCATCGAGTGGAGTCTGGTGCATGCAGCAGGATCCATGTGAAAGGGCCGATACTGGCTGGCAAGCCCCAAAGATACCCCCGTTCCCGCGTCCGCTTCACCGACTTACCCTTCACCCTTCACCCTCTGCTTCGGAACGCCCATGCCGACCCGCCTCACCTGCCTGGCCACGCTGCTGCTCGCTGCCGCCCAGCCGCTCGCCGCCCAGACCCAGCTCTCACTCGGTGTGGCCCTCGGCACCACCGGGCCCGCCGCCTCGGTCGGGGTCCGCAGCGCCCGCTTCGGCGTCCGCGCCGGAACCTCCTTCGCGTCGTGGAGCTACAAGCAGAAGTTGAGCGGGTCGTCGTTCGAGGCGGAGCTCGCCTTCAAGGACCGCCAGATCGTGGCCGACTACTTCCCCTCGGGCGGCAGCTTTCACCTGAGCGGCGGCGTCGCGGGTCCCCCGGTGCGGTTGCAGGGCAGGGGCCGTGAGACGCTCAACCACAACTACATCATCAATGGGGTGTCCTGGCCGGCGTCACAGGTCGGCGACCTCCTCGTCGACATCAAGTGGCCGGGTCTCTCGCCGTACCTGGGGCTCGGCTGGAGTGGTGGGCTCGGCGGTGAACGGATGAAGATCAGCGCCGACCTCGGCGCCACCATCGGCACACCCAAGGTCACCCTCGCCGCGACCAAGGCCACGTCGGGGTCGGCCCTCGAATCCGATGTCAACGTCCAGCGGGACCGGATCCAGCACGACGTCAACAAGTGGGCCAGGATCTATCCGGTCATTGCGCTGGGGATCGTGATCCGACTGTAGGCGAGAACGGAGATCGGAGATCGGAGATCGGAGATCCGGGATCGGAGGGAGGCCGGCGACCAGGTGGATCGCCGGCCTTCGCGTTGGAGTCCCGGATCTCGGGACTCGTCCGCTCGACTGGCACGAATCGACAGGTCGATGCACGTTGGGGGGAATCCACTCCCGGGCCTCGAATGCGTTTCCCGCACCTCCTGATCCTGCTCGCCGCGTGCGCCCCCGCCGAGCGGGACGTGACAGCCGTGATTGACACCCTGCCAAGCGGCACCATCGAGGTGAACAATCTCGGGCCAAGCGAATGGACCGACACCAACGGCTGGCGGTTCATCGCCGAGCAGGTCATCGCTCCCGCCCCGGGGAGCCCCGGCGAGATCGGCTCCCCCGACGGCCTGGCGATGGACCGTCAAGGCCGCATCTACGTGATCCAGCGCCAACCGCACACCATCAAGGTCTTCGACGTCGACGGGACGTTCCTGCGGGACATCAGTCGCGAGGGAGAGGGCCCTGGCGAATTCACCGTCGGCTACATCGGAGTCTTTGGCGACACGCTCGCGCTCCAGGATCCCGGGACCAGTCGCTTCACGACCTTCCTCGCCGACGGGACGCTGCTCCAGACCCATCCGTCGGTGTGCTGCTGGGCCACGTCATACCTCGACATCGATGAGAACGGCCTGGTAGCAGTTCCCGGCAGCATCGGCGATGCCGGTGCCGGCCTGCTCCGCTTCCGCCTCGATGGCACCCTGATCGACACCATCGCCCTCCCGCCCGACCCCGAGCCGTCGGTGTGGTGGCATGCCTCGTGGACCGCCAACGGCAGGAAATGGAACATGCGCATCCCCGGCCCCCTCCAGCCGGCCCGACACGAGCGCTATGGCGGCGCGGGAGTGCTGGTCCACGGCGTGACCGACTCGGCGGTGCTGATCGTCTCGCGCACCGGCCGCGACACCGCGCGGATCATCCGCAGCACCATCCCTCGCCAGCCGATCACCCCCGCGATCGGCGACTCGATCTTCGCGGCCCATCTCGCCGGGATGGGATGGCAGCCCGAGTGGCTGGTCGATGGCGGTCGCGGCGACGTCCCTGCTGAATGGCCGCCCTGGACCACATTCTCGGTGGATCGCGCCGGTCGGATCTGGCTGGGGATTCCGGGCCCGACGGGACGCGTCACCACCGCGCAGGTCTTCGACTCGGCTGGAGTGCTGCTCGGCAGCGTGCCGATGCCGCGACCCGACCTGCTCGACGGCGCGTGGGGCAACGACCGGATCGCCATTCTCGACAGCGACGACGCCGGCTACCCGCTGGTCCGTGTCTATCGACTGGCAAGGGACCACTGACCGCTACGGCGCGTCCCGCTCGATCGCGTACGCCCGAATCACGTCGAGCCCGCTCACCTCGTCGGGTTCGAGAGCATAGGCCAGTGAGTCGCCGATCCAGCTCCGCTCGGCAGTGCCGAATGTCGCCGGAACCGAGGCCAGCAACACGCCATCGGCCCCGAACACCTGCCAGTGATCAGCAGGACCCGAGGGCCCGGGCCGCAACAACCAGATCCGGTTGCCCGCATCGATCGTGAGGTCGGTCCACGCCGGGTAGGTGGTCGGCACGTCGTCGAGGTTCGCCACCGGCTCGAAGGCGGGATTGCTCCGGACCATCGCCTCCACTTCGGAGCGGCGCACCGAATCCGGCACCGCGACGGCGGGCTCCGCCGCGTCGATGACCAGCACGGTATCGAGCCCGGTGCGCGAGACGATCAGCCGACCTGCCGATTGGTGTCCCCACACCAGCCGACCCGTGCGGTCGAGTGCGAACACTGTGGCCGGCTGCAGGGGAATCACCCAGTTCCAGCTGTTGTCGCCTGCACTGGCATGCCAGGTCCGCGGCATCGGCGTCGGGGGGAAGGCGACCGTGTCAGCCACCGATCCATCGGCGTGAAAGCGTTGGTAGCCGACGCCAGCGAATATCCCGTCGCCACCCCGGGTCGCCTCGGCGACATCGCCCGGCGTTGGAAATCGCCCCACTGTGTCGGCCAGTGTCCGCAGCCGGAAGCAGCAGGGCGAGGCCCACTGGTCGATGAGTGCTCCATCGGTGGTGAACGCCTGGGCCCGGGATTGACGGGGGTCCTGGTGCACCAGGGTGTCGCGGGAGATGAGCAGCATCCCACCTTCCTGGAACTCGCCCGGGCCGCTCCCCTGGCGCCCGATCGTCCGGAGCATCCGCCCATCGGGAGCGAAGACCCGGATCAATGCCGGATCGGCATCAAGCACATACAGGCGGCCGCGCGAGTCGGCCACGATCTCGGTTGGTGCGCTGAGCTCCGCGGCACCCGAGTCGGCGAGCTGAGCCCGCCGCACCAACCGCCAGACCGGGGCAAGGTCGGAGCGGTTGTGCACCTCGATCCGGCCGCCGGGAAGCGTGTCGACCGTGGCGATCGCTGGCTTGGCCGGCGTGGCCGTGCACGCGGCCGCGAGGAGAGCAAGGCCAACGCACCGCACGCCGAGAGCCGGGAGCCGAAACCCCGTCCGTTTCATGATGCTCCCGGCGTCAGCGTGACCTCGCCCGTTGGCTGACGGTGATGGATCCCGGATCTCCGGTCTCGAGTCTCGGTTCTACCGCGGCTGCACCTGCTCGATGGCCTGGCGCAGCCTCGTCTCGAGCGGCTCGAGCCTGTCATTGATTTCGGCAATCCGCTTGTCGGCCTGCAGGTCGGCGATCCGCTTCTCACCGGCCTCGACTCGCCCCTGCACGCCGGCACTCCGGATCCGATCCTGGATCTCGGCCACCTTCGCGTCGGCACCGTAGGCCTCCCGCTCGGCGCGGACCTCTGCCTCCCGATCGCGGACGGCACGCCCGCGCGCGGCGACCCGGGCCTTGACCTCGGCGTTGCTGGCGGTCGCGTCTTCGCGGATCGAGCGTGAGCGCTGCTCGATCTCCTGCTGGCGCGCCTTGAGCTCGGACATCTCCCGGTCGCGTGCCGCGGTGACCTCGACCTTGGCGTCACCACTGACCCCGACGCCGACGCTCCGTCCCGCGACATCGGCCTGTCGGGCCTGGCGATCCAGTTCGCGCACCTGGCGCGCCATCTCGACCTCCTGCTGACGCAGCTCGGCGAGGTCGGCGGACGCGGCCGCTCGCTGCCCGGCAATCGCCGCCTCCTCTCCCGCCCTCGCCCCACGGGCCGACGCGATCCGGCCGGCATAGGCGGCATCGCGTCCGCGCACGGCCGCGATCTCGCCACGAAGTCGCGCCTCGTCACCGCGCGCCGAGGCGATCTCGCCGCGCGCCTCGGCCACCTTGCCGCGAATCCGTGACTTCTCCGACGCCGTGCCGAGGTAGCTGACCATCGCGTCGCGCCACTCCGCCGCCGACACGTCGAACGGCCGCTCGCGGCCACCCACGAACCAGTGCTGCTCATCACCGTTGGAGGTTCCGGTGAGCTCGAGCCGCTGGGAACCATTGGGGCCGTTGGAGGCCAGGGTGACCTGGACGCCCGGCGGAAGCGGCCGCGACGGAATGAAGCCGGTCGCCTCCGGGACCTTGCCGCGGATCGAGATGCAGAGCCGGGTGTCGCCCATGGTGGTGGTCATCATGCGGACGGGCTGGGCACTGGACGACCCATTGGTCCGGTAGCCACTGCCGTTGATCTCGCAGTCCGTCAGCGGGGCGTCCGGTGGCAACGGTGCGACAACCGGCGCCAGCGCCTCCGGCGGTTCCGGCGCATCCGGGGGAAGCGGTGCCATCGGGGCGCTGGGCAGGATGACCGCAGCCATCGCCGACGGCGGGATCGGTGGCAGTGGCGCCTCAGCGACCATTGGCGCGACCGGGGCGCGCGGCGGCACGGGCGGCTGCTGGGCGGGTGCAGCGGCGGCGACGCCGAGACTCCAGGTGACGATACCGAGGGTGGACCATGCGGTCATCCGGCGCGAGGCCGGGGCGGGCGAAGCGCGAAGTATGGCCATCACGCGTTCCTCCAGATCGGGGTGATCGAGCCGAACGAGTGCCGGCATTGCGGCCGGCATCGGGGTCGGGTCGGCGAGTTCGAGTAGATGTCGGGCGTAATGCGACGGCCGGGTGCCAAGACGGAGCACCGCCTCGTCACAGGCCTGTTCGCGGGCTCGGGCGCCGAGTCGCGCGGTTCGCCAGGCAAGGGGATGGAACCAGTAGAGCGCCACGCTGCTCCGCGACGCGAGCTGGCGCAGTGCATCGGCCCGTCGCACATGCACCAGTTCGTGGCGCAACACCGCATCGAGGCGATCGTCGCTCCACGTGGTTGCCGTGAACGGCAACAACACCACGGGGCGAGCCACGCCGCCTGTCATCGGCGTGCGTGCTTCGGCACTGAGGAGCAGGACCACGTCGCGCCGCACCCCGACCGTGCCCCGCGCGGCGGCAAACCGCGCGAGGAGGCGCGCATCGTCGCAGGGGGCGGCACGGTCGGCGAGCCGGCGGGCCCGGACCAGTCCGGCCACGATGGGCACCCCGAAGCCGACCCCCCCGAGCAACCAGGCGAACGCCGCCAGTGCGGCGAGCGACAGGCCGTCCTCGGGGGAATCGGAGGCCGGGGCAACGGACTCGACCGCCGGCGCTCGATCGACCAGGGCGGCACTCGTCCTGACGCCACCAGGGCGGCCGATCGGGGCGAGCACGAGGCCCGGCAACTCCTCGGTCGCGGTCGGTGCGGCCCACCACGCCAACTCCAGTCGCGGCAACCGCGCCTGGAGCAGCGGGAGCGCGAGCAGCGCCACGGTGGTTGTGGTCCAGAACGCATGGCGGGACGAGGCCGGGGCCCGCCGGAGCGGGATCGAGATGAGGAGCGCACCGGTGAGCAGCACGGTCGCCCGGATCAGCGTCGAGACCAGCAGCGGACTCAGGTCGAGGGTTGGCATCAGCGTCCCTCCTCCTCGGCGCGGTCGATCAGCGACTTGAGGCGGCGCTTCATCTCCGGCGAGAGCGGACCCGACGACTCCAGCATCGCCGCCATCGCCCCCTCGGTGGAGCCATCGAAGAAGGTCGCCATCAACCGTTCCATCGCGGTCCGGCGAGCGGCCCGTGCCGAGACCGTGGGGGTATAGACGTAGCGGGGTCCGTCGGCCACGAACCCGACGTGACCCTTCTCACCAAGGATCCGGAGCACCGAACGCACCGCCGCGTCGGTCGGTGGATCGCTCATCTCGATCCGGACCTCGGCGGCGGTGGCGCGGCCGAGGCGATGCAGAATTTCCATCACCTCGCGCTCGCGGCGACTCAGGTGCGCTTCAGGGATCATCATTCCCTCCTTGGCTCCCACGATACTGCCTAGACGTTGAAATTTCAACACCACAGGTACAAGTTGCCCGGTAGCGGATTGGATGCCTGAGCCAAGAAATGGTCGCTGGAACTGTGGCCGGTCGGCCGACGTACCGTCGTGGAACATCGATCCAGCCGGCCAAAGCCGGCCAAGGAGAATCGCCGTGAACGCCTTTCGCTGGTTCCCAGCCCTCGCGGTCCTGGTGCTCGCCGCCTGCACCAGCGCCGATGCCCGAACCGCCCTCAACAAGCCGGTGATCGACACCCTGGCGGGCGGAGTGATCCACGTGGTGAACCCCGGGCCCACCGCCTGGGCCGACACCAACGGCTGGAAACTCGTCGAGGAGGCGGTGATCCAGCCGGCAGAGGGCACCCCGGGTGAACTCTCCGATGCCCGCCGGCTGGTCGCCGATGACAGCGGGAACGTCTACGTGATGCAGCGCGAGCCGGTGGCGATCAAGGCCTACGGCGCCGACGGCCGGTGGCTCCGCGACATCGGCCGCGAGGGCGACGGGCCGGGCGAGTTCCGTGATGGCATGCTGGGAATCCACGGCGACACCCTGATCATCCAGGATCCCAACAACTCGCGGATCACCACCTTCCTCACTGATGGGACCTTCATCGGCACTGCCCAGTCGCAGTGCTGCTGGTTCTCGTCCGTGTTCCCGGTGCTCGACAACGGTCTCGCGATGATCATGGGCCCGCCGCCGCCGAGTCACGAGCATGCATCGGGCGCCTACTACCGGACGCACATGGACGGCACGGTCGTCGATACCATCCTCCGTCCCGAGGAGGACCAGGCTCGGGAGGAGAACTACTGGATCGTCACACGCAAGTCGAAGAACGGCACCTCGACCATGTGGAGCGACATCCCCGGACGCCCCAAGGATGTCGACGGCTGGCGATCCGATGGCCGCCACGTGCTCGGCAATACGGCGGAGTATCGCCTCGCGATTGTCGATGGCTATGCCGACACGCTCCGGATCTTCACCGCCGATGCGCCGCGCCTCCGCCTCACCGACGCCGAGCGGGATTCGATCTTCGAGCGCGCGATCGAGAACCAGAGCGAGCAGTGGCGCGACGCAGTCCGCGAGATCGCCGACCTGAGCCAGATCCCGGGGGATCGGCCGCCCTGGTCCGCGCTCACCACCGACCGCGAGCACCGGATCTGGGTCGGCCTCCCCGGCCCCGGCACCGACGTCGCGGCGCTCGAGGTCTTCTCACCGGATGGCGTCCTCCTTGGCAAGGTCCCGGCACCAAATCCCCGGATTCTCGATGGCTACTGGACCCGTGACCGAGTCTATCTCCGTGACGAGAGCGAGATCGGCCTGCCGATGATCCGGGTCTATCGATTGGTGACCGACACGCCCTGAGCAGAGGACGGAGGACGGAGAGCGTCACCCCTCCGTTCTCCGTCCTCTGTCCTCCGTCCTCCAATTCCCCCTTGACGCACGCATTTCATTACTATATGGTTGTATAGTAATTATCAAAGGAATCGCCGGAATGATCCGCTTGCTTGCCCGATCGCTGTTGGCTTGCGCGGTGGCCGCGCCGCTCGCCGCCCAGGCCCCGCTGTCGCTTGGTGCGGCCCTCCGGCGTGCCGACTCGGCCGCCTTCCAGAACCGCATCGCCCGCGGCCAGGCCCGGGCGCAGGGAGCCCAGAGCATTGCGGCACTGCAGGGGCTGCTCCCTGCGGTGCGGCTGGAGGGGGGCTACGTCCGGAGTGACAACCCACTCGGGGCGTTCGGCTTCACCCTCCAGCAGCGGGCGGTCTCCGCTGCCTCCTTCGATCCGGCCGCGCTCAACAACCCGACTCCGGTGAGCAACTGGAACACCGGCGTGGTCGCCGAACTGCCACTGGTCAATCCCGACGCGTGGTACGGCCGTGCCGCCGCCATCGGTGCAGCCGACGCCGCCCGAGCCAGCGCCGACTGGACCCGTGCCTCCACCAGGCTCGATGTGGTGCGCGCCTACTACGGCGCCATCGTGGCACACCAGGGCGTCGCCACTCTGGAGGAGGCGCTGGCTGCCGGTGAGGCGCATCTCCGCCAGGCCGAGTCGATGGTGCGCAACGGCACGGCAACTCGATCGGATGCGTTGCTCGCCTCGGTGCAGCGCGGCCAGGTCGAGTCACAACTGCTTCAGGCCCGCGGCAACGCGGCGCTGGCGCGCGAGCGGCTCGCCCTCCTCCTCGGGCAACCGGGAGACACCAGCTTCGTCCTTCCCGACTCGCTGCCGGACGCGACGCGGATCCGGGCGCTGCTGCTCGATGCGGTCGACACCTCCGGCACCACTCGGTACGACCTTGCGGCCGCCGAGCTCGGCCGATCGGCGGCGCGCAACGACGTGCGCCGCGCGACGGCCGCATACCTGCCACGCCTCAACGCCTTCGGCCGCTATGAGTGGAACTCGGCCGATGCCCCGTTCGGCGGTGACGGCAGCTACACCATCGGCCTGATGGCGTCGTGGTCGCCGTTCTCGGGCGGGGCGCGGCTCGCCGATCGGCAGGGTGCGCTCGCTCGCGCCGACGCCGCCGAGGCGATGGCCAACGCCGCCGACGCATCCGCCACGCTGGAGATTGCGTCGGCGATGAGCGACCGCCGTGTGGCCGTGGCCCAGCTCGACATCGCGGCGGTGGCGGTCACCCAGGCGACCGACGCCCACCGGATCGTGGCCCGCAAGTACGCTGGCGGACTCGCCACGATCGCCGAGCTCCTCGGCGCGGCCGCGACCGAGACGCAGACCCGACTCGGCCTGGTCGCCGCGGGCTATCACCTGATCGTCGCCGAGGCGGCGGTCCGTCATGCCACCGGCGGCGACCTCACCGCTCTCACCGCCCTGGAGAATTGAACGATGCGACTGCCGCTCCCCGCGTTCGGTGCCGCATTCGCGGCAATCCTGCTTGCCGGCTGTGGCTCGGAGCCTGAACCGGCCCCACCCGGCGACGCGCCGGTCAGCGGCACCCCGGTGGCCGTCACCGACACGACCATCACGGACAGCTACGAGGCCTCCGGCACCGCCGACCCGATCCGCTCCGCCACGCTCAGCACCAAACTGATGGCTTCGGTCACCGAGGTGCTGGTGCACGAGGGTGATGTCGTCGGGGTCGGGCAGCCACTGGTCCGGCTCGACAGCCGCGACCTCGCGGCACGGCGCAGCCAGGTCGAGGCGGGCCTCGCCTCGGCGACCGCCGCCTACACCGATGCCTCGGCACAGGCCGCGCGAATTCGGGGGCTTTACGCCGACAGCGCCGCCACGCGGGCCCAGCTCGACCAGGTCGAGGCGGGCCTCGCGCGCGCCGGGGCGGGGGTCGAGATGGCCAAGGCCCAGGCGGCCGAACTCGAGGCGATCGCCTCGTATGCCGTGGTGCGGGCGCCGTTTGCGGGAACCGTGACAGGCCGGTTCGTCGATCCCGGCGCCTTCGCCGCGCCCGGCGCACCGCTGGTGACGGTCCAGGACGCGGGCACGCTCCGGGTCAGCGTGCGGGTGGCTCCGGAAGCCGCGCGCGGGTTGCATCGCGGCACGATCGTTCAGGCGACTGTCGGCGACACCACGGTCGCGGCGCGGGTCGAGGGCGTGGTGCCCTCCGGTGCCAATCTCTACACCGTCAACGCGCTGGTCGCGAACCCGCGTGGCCGACTGTTGAGCGGCAGTTCGGCGTCACTCGCCTTCGATCGCGGCACCCGGCCGGCGCTCCTCATCCCCGCCGCGGCGATCATCCGGCAGGACGACCTCACCGGCGTGCACGCCATCGTGGCGGGCCAGTCATCGCTGCGCTGGATCCGGGTCGGTCGCCCGGTGGCCGACGCGGTCGAGGTCCTGTCGGGCCTCGCTCCCGGTGACACCGTGCTGGTCCCGACCGGGGGACGCTGATCATGGGCATCGCCGGTCGCATCGCGAAGGCATTCCTCCGCTCCAAGCTCACGCCGCTGATCACCATCGCCTCGCTCGCGGTCGGTGGCTTGGCGCTCCTGGCCACGCCGCGCGAGGAGGAGCCGCAGATCTCGGTGCCGATGATCGACGTGATGGCGATGCTCCCGGGCGCCTCGCCCACCGAGGTCGAGAACCTGCTCACCCGGCCGATCGAGAAGCTGATGTGGGAGGTGCCGGGCGTGGAGTACGTCTACGCCAGTGCCAGCGAGGGGATGACGCTGGTGACGGTCCGTTTCACGGTGGGCGAGGATCAGGACCGGGCGGTGAGCCGGGTGCATGCCAAGCTCGCGTCGGCCGCCGACGCCGCGCCGCCCGGCGCGATGCCGCCGCTGGTCAAGCCGCACTCGATCGACGACGTGCCGATCCTGGCCCTCACGCTGCACGGCGCCGGCTACGGTTCCGACGCGCTGCGCACCATCGCCACCCGGCTGGGCGACGATCTCGCCACCCTCCCCGATGTGGCCCGGATCGACGTGATCGGCGGCGCCGCACGGCAGCTCACCGTCACGCTCGACCCCGTGCGGCTCGCCGGAAGCGGGGTGACCCCGGGCGAGGTGATGCAGGCGCTCGGGGCCGCCAACGTCCGGCTCACCGCCGGCGACTTCGCCTCGGCCAACGCCGTCTTCCAGGTCTCGGTCGGCGCGCCGATCCGCGACGCCACCGACGCCGGCCTGGTGGTGGTCGCCGATCGCGGCGGCCCGGTCTATCTGCGCAATGTGGCCACGATCACCGATGGGCCGGCCGAACCGACCAGCTACGTGAGCCACGCCACCCGCGGCGAGACGGCGGCACCGGCGGTGACGCTCGCGCTGGCCAAGCGACCGGGCGTCAACGCCACCGACATCGCCCACGCGGCGCTGCATCGCCTCGAGCAGGCGCGGGGCCGGATCGTCCCGGCCGGCGTGACCGTGGACGTGACCCGCGACTACGGCGAGACCGCCAGCGAGAAGGCCAACGAGCTGATTCTCCACCTGATGATCGCGACCCTCTCGGTGACGGTGCTCATCGGCCTCTTCCTCGGATGGCGCGAGGCGCTGGTGGTGCTCGTGGCAGTGCCGGTGACGCTCGCGCTCACCCTGTTCGTGTACTACGCGCTGGGCTACTCGCTCAACCGGATCACGCTCTTCGCGCTGATCTTCTCGATCGGCATCCTGGTCGACGACGCAATCGTGGTGGTCGAGAACATCTACCGGCACCTGCAGATGGGCGACAAGCCGCCGGAGACGGCGGCGGTCGAGGGTGTCGACGAGGTGGGCAACCCCACCATCCTCGCCACCTTCACCGTCATCGCGGCGATCCTGCCGATGGCCTTCGTGTCGGGATTGATGGGCCCGTACATGCGGCCGATCCCGATCGGCGCGTCGGCCGCGATGCTCGCCTCGCTGGCGGTGGCGTTCATCATCACGCCGTACCTGGCGTTCCGGCTGCTGCGCGGCCACGTCCGCGCGGTGGAGCACCCGGTCGAGGCGACCCACACCGGCCCGGAGCCGACCGGTTTCGCCCGGTTCTACGCCCGGGTGATGACCCCGCTGATGGATTCCGCCGGGCGGCGGACCGGATTCTACGGCGGCGTGGTGCTGCTGCTGCTGCTCTCGATCGGGCTGCTCGCCGTGAAGCTGGTCGAGGTGAAGATGCTGCCATTCGACAACAAGTCGGAGTTCCAGGTGGTGCTCGATTTCCCGGAGGGGACCACGCTGGAGACCTCGAACGCCGCGGCGGATGCGATCGCGCGCTGGCTGCGCACGGTGCCGGAGGTGACCAGCACCGAGACCTACGCCGGCACCGCCGCGCCGTTCAACTTCAACGGACTGGTGCGCCACTACTTCCTGCGCCGCGGCGCCAACGTGGCCGACGTGCAGGTGAACCTGCTCCCCAAGGGCGAGCGGCATCGCCAGAGCCATGACATCGCCGTGGCGGTGCGACCCGCCGTCGACTCGATCGCGCGGCACTTCGGTGCCAGCGCCAAGATCGCCGAAATCCCTCCCGGACCGCCGGTGCTCTCCACGCTGGTGGCCGAGATCTACGCGGCCGATGACAGCACCCGACTCGAGGCCGCCCGGCGCGTCAAGGCGGTGATGGAGGCGACGCCAGGCGTGGTCGACGTCGACTGGACCGTCGAGGCGCCCCAGGCCCGACGCGATCTTCCGGGTCGATCGCGCCCGCGCCGCGGAGGCGGGGGTGAGCGTCGAGCAGGTGGCGCAGGTCCTCACCATGGCGCTCTCCGGCATGCCGGCCGGGCGGCTCGCCGCCAGTGCGGCGCGCGAGGGCGTGGCGATCGTGCCGCGGCTCGGCCTCGTCGATCGCAGCGGGGTCGAGGCGCTGCTGGCGGTGCCGGTGGCCACGCCGCGCGGCCCGACGCCGCTGGGACGGTTCGTCACGGTCGACTCGACCACCCGGTCGCCGCTCCGGATGCGGAAGAACCTCCGGCCGGTGATCTACGTGACCGGCGACGTGGCCGGGCAGGTCGAGTCGCCGGTGTACGCCATCCTGGCGATGAACCGCGCGCTCGACACCGTGCGGATCGACGGCGCCACGATCGCCCGCTACAACGCGGTCGCGCCCGAACGGCTCGACGAAACGGCGATCAAGTGGGACGGCGAGTGGCAGGTGACGATCGAGGTCTTCCGCGACCTGGGGATCGCCTTCGCCGCGGTGCTGATCCTGATCTATGTGCTGGTGGTGGGGTGGTTCCAGTCGTTCAAGGTGCCGCTGGTCATCATGGCGCCGATCCCGCTCACGCTGATCGGCATCCTGCCGGGCCACGCGATCACCGGCGCATTCTTCACCGCGACGTCGATGATCGGGATGATCGCGCTGGCCGGGATCATCGTCCGCAACTCGATCCTGCTGGTGGACTTCATCCAGCTCGCCGAGGCGCGCGGCCGGCCGCTGCGCGAGGCGGTGCTCGAGGCGGGTGCGGTGCGGTTCCGCCCGATCGCGCTCACCGCCGCGGCGGTGGTGATCGGCGGGATGGTGATGGTGCTCGACCCGATCTTCCAGGGCCTTGCCGTGGCGCTGATGAGCGGCGCCGTGGTGGCCACGATGCTCACCATGGTGGTGGTGCCGCTGCTCTACTGGGAGCTGCGGCGCCGCGAGGAGGTGCCCGATGAAGATGCTGGTGCTCACCTACAGCGGCGACGATCCCGAGCGCGTGAGCGCGATGCTCGACACCCTCGGCGTGCCGGGACACACCCGCCTCGACCACGGCCATGGCCATGGGCTGACCGGACCGCGCGATGGCACCCGGGCCTTTCCCGGCCAGGTCACCGTCGTGTTTCTCGGTGGTCGACGATGCGATGGCCCTGAGCACCGCCGCCGCGTGCCGGACGGTGCAGCTGCCGGCCGGCGAACGGCTGCACCTGGCGGTACTTCCCGTGGATTCGTTTTCCTGACGGAGGAGAGACAACCGATGTGCAACGAGATGCTGATCCGGCGGATCGCCGGAGTGTTCGTGATGGTGTCGGTGGCGCTGGGGGTGTGGGTCAGCCCATGGTTCCTGGCGTTCACTGCGTTCGTGGGCTTCAACCTCTTCCAGTCGAGCCTGACGCGGTTCTGCCCGCTGGAGATGATCCTTGGATGGCTGGGACTCTGGGGCTGCGAGCCGAAGGCGAAGCGCGCCTGACTCACCCGGTCCGCGGGCGGCGGCGCAACACCTTGCGTCGTCGCTCGAGCTGCTCCTCCAATCCGCCACACACCAGCTCGCACAGCGTGAACACCTGGGCATCGGCGATCGCGTACCAGCTGGTGGTGCCCTCCTTGCGCCGGTCGACGTAGCCCTGCTGGAGCAGCACCTGCAGGTGCTTCGACACGTTGGCCTGCCCGCCACCGGTGCGCTCGGCCAGCTCGCCGACCGAACATTCCCCGTCACGCAGCGAGTTGAGCAGCCGCAGGCGCATCGGTTCGCCGAGGGCCTTGAATCGGTCGGCAATGACGGTCGCGTTGCTGTCGTTGAGTTCGGCCACGGTGCCCTCCTTGCTCATTACTATCCAACTACTTGGTAGAATAACAACCCCCTGCCCCACCCCGCCAGTCTCGCGAGAAGTCCGAGCACGACAGTCGGCATTGTCGGGTCCGGCGGTGGATCACGCGGTCGCGCCGACTAGATTTCGGCAGGTCGTGCCGGTCCTCCTCTCGCGCGACACCACGCCTCGACGGAGTCGGCACACATGAGCGGTCCTCCCATCCTCCCCCCGATCATCCAGGGTGGCATGGGTGTCGCCGTGTCCGACTGGCGGCTGGCGCGCGCCGTCGCGCTCACCGGGCAACTCGGGGTGGTCTCCGGCACCGCGGTCGACACCGTGCTGGTGCGCCGCCTGCAGGATGGCGATCCGGGTGGGCACATGCGCCGCGCGATGGCGGCGTTCCCGATTCCCGGCGTCGCCGCCGGCATCCTCGAGCGGTTCTTCCTGCCGGAGGGACGGCCCGCCGACGCCCCCTACCGACTCGTCACGATGGCGCGCCAGCGGATCAGCGAGGCGCGGCAGCTCCTCACCGTGATGGCCGGTTTCGTGGAGGTGTTCCTCGCTCGCGAGGGGCACGACGGCATGGTCGGGATGAACCTGCTCACCAAGGTGCAACTCCCCACCCTGCCCACGCTGTACGGCGCGATGCTCGCCGGAGTCGACGTGATCCTGATGGGTGCCGGGATCCCGCGCGAGATTCCCGCCGCGCTCGACCAGCTGGCCGTGCACCAGCCGGCGTCACTGCGTTTCGAGGTGGAGGGCTTGCCGGCCGGCCAGGAGGAGCGGCTGACCTTCACTCCGCGCGCGTTGTGGCCCACCGAACCGCCGGCGCTGATCCGGCCGCAGTTCCTCGCCATCATCGCGAGCAACTCGCTGGCCACGATGCTCGCCCGCAAGGCCAGCGGGCGGATCGACGGGTTCGTCATCGAGGGCCCGACCGCCGGCGGCCACAACGCACCGCCGAGGGGACAGCCCTCGTTCAATGCGCGGGGCGAACCGCAGTACGGTGAACGCGACGTGGTCGACCTCGCCAAGGTCGCCGAGTTGGGGATCCCGTTCTGGCTCGCCGGTGGGAGTGGACGTCCAGGCGCGCTCGCAGCGGCGCAGGCCGCCGGTGCCGCAGGGATCCAGGTCGGCACCCTGTTCGCCTACGCCGACGAGTCGGGACTCGCCCCGCCACTCAAGCACGCGGTGCTCGAGCATGTCGCACGTGGCGAGGTGGATGTGGTGACCGATCCGAGGGCCTCGCCCACCGGCTATCCGTTCAAGGTGGTGAGCTGGCCGGGTGGACCCGACGACACGACGCGTGAGCGGGTCTGCGACCTCGGCTACCTGCGCGTCGCCTACCACACCCCCGAGGGAAGGATCGCCTACCGCTGCGCCAGTGAGCCGGTCGAGGAGTACGTCAAGAAGGGTGGCGCGATCGAGGACACCGTCGGTCGGCGCTGCCTCTGCAACGCGCTCACCGCCGACATCGGCATGGCCCAGGTGCGCACCGGCGGCTGGGTCGAACCGCCCCTGGTCACCAGCGGCGACGACCTCGCCACCATCCGGGAGTTCCTCGGCGACCGGGAGCGATATGCCGCTGCCGACGTGGTGGCATACCTGACGGGCTGACGCCGGGGAGCCACTCACCGGCGGCCGGCTGCGACCCTCCTCGCCATCCGGGAATCCCTTCGGCTGTCCCCCTCCATCATCCCGGGATGGTCATGGCCAGAACGCTTCCCCTGCTGTCGCTGGCCCTTGCCGCGGCAGCGTGCACCCGCGCCGACGCGCGCGAATCCCTCGTCACCATCGACACCCTCCCCGGGGGAATCCCCTCGGTGACCACCGCCTCGCCGGTCGACTCGGGCCGCTGGGCGTTGGTGCCGGAGCGCGTGATCCAGCCCGGACAGGGTGAACCCGGCGAGCTGCTCGATCCACAGGACGTGGCCATCGGCGAGGACGGCACCGTGATCGTCGCCGAATCGGGACCGGCCACCGTGCACGTCTTCGACGGCACCGGCAAGTTCCTGCGCGACATCGGTCGTCAGGGCGAGGGACCGGGCGAGTTCCGGACCGCATTCATCGGTATCCGCGGCGATTCCGTGGTGGTGCAGGACCCGCAGAACATCCGGGCCACGACCTACTCGCTCTCCGACGGTCACGTCATCGCCAGCCGACCGACCGTCTGCTGCTACTGGGCGCCGATCACGATCGACAACCAGGGCCGTGCCGTCGCGCGAATGATGTCGGGGAACGGCCCCGCGGCGGCGGCGGAACAGGGCTTCCTCCGCTTCCCGATCGGCGGCACCACCGCGGAATCGTTGACGGTGCGCGAGCATCCTGAGCCCGATGACCGGCCGAGCTGGACCATCGGCGACGGCAAGCGAATGATGATGCGCATGGCCGTCCCGATGCAGCCGCGCTCGTCCCAGGCGGTCGCACCGTCGGGAGAGTTCGTGGTCGGCTGGGGCGGCGAGTACCGCCTCTGGTCCACGGCCAACGGCACCGACACCACCAGGATCTTTGGCCGCCCCTGGACTCCGGCACCGGTCACGGCGGAGGAGAAGGCCGCGATCGTCGATCGACGCGTCGGTGAGATGCTCGGCAACGGCATGAATCTCAAGGAGGAACAGCTCCGCAAGTCGATGGTGGCCTCGGCGATCCCCGACACCAGACCGGCGTTCGAGGGAATCTGGGTCGACCCCGGCGGGAAGACATGGGTCCGCCTGATCGACAGCGACACCAGTGCGATGCACCTCGATCTCTTCGACCCTGAAGGCCGCTGGCTCGACCAGGTCGTGGTCAGGGAACCGGAGTGGGCCAGTTCGGGCTACCGGCCGGTCGCCTTCTCGAGCGATCGACTCGCCGTGCTGGCCACCGACGACGACGGCCTGCCGCTGGTGCGCATCTACCGGATCACCCGATCGGAGCGGTGATCCTGGCGACCTGTTGAATTTTCAACGCCGCCTCGCCATCCTGCAGTGCCCCGACCCGGGGCCATCTATCGGCCAAGGAAGCCGTCGTGCCCGTGCCTCGCCTCGCCACCGCCGTCCTGACGATCGCCCTCGCCGGCTGCACCAGCGCCGGGGCGAGGGCCGCCCTCAGCGTGCCGGTGATCGACACCCTCCCCGGTGGGATCGTGCGAGTGCACAACACCGGCCCGACCCTCTGGGCCGATACCACCGGCTGGGCGCTGGTGCTCGAACGCACCATCGCCCCGGGACCCGGTGAACCCGGGGAGTTGAGCGAACCACGCGACATCGTCGCCGACTCCCAGGGCCGGATCTACGTGGTCGATCGCGACCCGGAGATCACCATCAAGCGCTACGCGGCCGACGGCAGCTACCTCGGCCACTTCGGCCGCAAGGGAAGCGGCCCGGGTGAATTCGAGAATGCGACCCTGATGATCACCCACGACACGCTGGTGATCCACGACTCGCGCCAGTCGCGCACCTCCACCTTCACGACCGACGGCGACTTCATCCGCGTCTGGTCCGACCTCTGCTGCTTCAATCGCCCGCTGCTCGCCAGCAATGCCGGGCTGGTGCCGATCCCCGGTACGATCGCGCCGGACACCACCGACGGCGATGGAGCGCCGATGTTCGCCGGCTCGGGGGCGATCTGGTATCGCCTCGATGGGACGGTGCGCGACACGATGTTCTTCCCCGACGAGCCGGAGCAACCGGTCTGGCGGATGGGCGACAAGAACAACTACTCGATCAACACGATCCCTTTCCAGCCGGGGCTGGTCGGCCGATTCGGGCCCGACGGGCGCTTCACCTACGGATTGCAGTCGGCCTACCGCCTGCTGGTGTCGGCCAGCGGCCGCGACACGGTCCGGATCTTCGAGTATGCCGCCGATCCCGCGCCGCTGCCCGACTCGCTTCGCCAGCAGGCGGTCGACGACTACATCCGTCAGGACCCCCGCTGGAAGGGGGTGGCCCGCCTCGAGGACATCCCGACCAGCTACCCGCTCTGGAGCAATCTCGGCATCACCCAACTGGGAGAGACCTGGGTGCTGCTGCCGGGCCCGCGCGGTGAGGGCGATCACTTCGACGTCTTCGATCGCCAGGGGATCCTGCTCGGCCAGGTTCCGGCACCGTTCAGCCAGCTGTACCGCACCTACTGGGGTGCCGACCGGATCTACCAGGTGACCGAGAACGAGACCACCGACCTGCCGGAGATCCGCATCTGGCGGATCGACCGGAGGGTGCACTGACACCGATCGTGCAGTAGCTTGGGTGTCGACACTCACCCCCGGAGTCGTCGTGCCCCTGCCCTGCCGATGCACCTTCCCGGCATCCGTCCGCGCGCCCTTCGCGACTCCTTCACATCGAGCGGGCAGTATTGATTCGCCCCGCTGGTGGCGGGGTCGGCTGTGCCATTCCGGTGTGGGTAAGGTCTGAACCTCGTGGTCACCTTCCCCGTAGGACCGATGGGTCTGTCCGGCCCGCTCGACGCGACTTGGCCGTCATGCGTCGCTCAGCAGTGGCCGGGCATCCCGTCCGGTGTCGACTCGGTCCCCAACCCGCGTTCCTTCTTGAGGTTTGCCATGCTCGTTGCCCGCCATGCCGGGTTCGTTGCCCTCGCGTTCACCCTGGTCGCCTGCGGCGCCGCCGATGGCGACAGCACCGACGGCGATTCCACCGGAGCCGCCGCGCTCGACGCCGGCGGCTCGACCCTTGCCCTCCCGGTGGTCGGCGAACAGGTCCGCAAGGGAGACCTGGTCCTCACCGTGAGCGCCACCGGCACCATCAAGAGCGCCGCCCGCGCAGTGATCAACTCCGAGGCGCAGGGGACGGTGGCCGAGGTGCTGGTGAATCCTGGCGACCGGGTGAGCGAGGGCCAGGCACTGGTGCGGCTCGACACCAAGCCACTCGAGTTGGCGAAGGCGCGCGCCGAGGCCGACCTGCGCAACTCCCAGGTGCGCTACCGCACCGAGATCGAGCCCGATTCGGTGGCCAGTGGCACGGCGCCCACCGAGGCGCGGCGGGCGTTTGCCCGCGCCTCGTCGGGACTGGAACAGGCCGAGGTGAGCCTCCAGGAGGCCAACCTCAATCTCGAACGCGCCGTGATCCACGCGCCGTTCGCCGGCGTGGTCGAGCGGGTGGAGGTGGCGGTTGGCGAACGGGTCACCAGCGGTGCGGTGATCGCGGAGGTGGTCGACATCACCCATCTCCGTGCCGTCGCGCGAGTGATGGAGCACGACATCCCGCTGCTCGCCCGCGGTGGCGACGCCGAGGTGATGGTGGCGGCACAACCGGGCAAGCCGATCCACGGCAAGATCGCCGCGGTGCTGCCGATGGTCGACTCGGCCGGTCGCGCGGGTACCGCGATCGTCGAACATCATCGGCGACGGCAAGCTGCGGCCGGGGATGTACGTCGACCTGCGACTCGAGGCGACCCGACTCCCCGACCGGATCATCGTGCCGGCCCGTGCGGTGATCGAACGCGACGGCCGGCCACTGGTGTTCAAGGTCTCCAACGGCCAGGCCGACTGGGTCTACATCAACGCCGGTCGGACCAATGGCCGCGAGACGGAGGTGCTCCCCGACTCGGTGAGCGGGCTGGTGCCGCTCACCCCCGGGGACACGGTGCTGGTCGACGGGCATCTCACGCTGACGCACCAGGCGCCGGTTCGCCTGGTGACGACGCGCGAGAACGACCAGTAAGGCCGGGCGATGTCGCTCGCCTCCGCGGCCCTTCGCCGGCCGGTCTCCACCGTCGCCGCGACCATCGCCCTGGTGCTGCTCGGCGCGGTGTCGCTGGGCCGCATGCCGGTGTCGCTCCTCCCCGACGTGGCCCTGCCGGTGCTCACCATCCGCACCATCTATCCCGGTGCCGCACCCGAGGAGGTGTCGCGGTTCGTCTCCGAGCCGATCGAGACCGCGGTGGGCAACACCCCGGGCCTCCTCGAGGTGCGCTCGGTGGCGCGCGCCGGTGAGGGGACCACCACGCTCCGGTTCAACTGGGGCACCGACATGTCGAAGACGGTGCTCACGGTCCGTGAGAACCTCGACAACGCCCGTGCCCAGCTCCCCGACGGCGCCGAACGCCCGACGTTGCTCACCAGCGACCCCGGTGAACGACCGATCGCGGTACTCGCGCTCACCACCGACGGCGACCTGCGCGCCATCGCGCGCACCGCGAAGGACGTCCACAAGCGCCGGCTCGAGCAGCTCTCGGGGATCGCGTCGGTGGCGGTGGTCGGCGACCCGCAGGACGAGATCCGGGTCGACGTCGACCCGGTCAAGGCACGGGCCCTGGGGATCACCCCCGACGACATCGCCACCGCGATCGACCGCTCCAACGCCACTGCCGGCGGCGGCACGATCAAGCGGGGACAGTTCCGCTTCTCGGTGCGCACCCTCGCGGAACTCCGTGATCCGAGCGAGATCCGTGACGTGCCGATCGGCCGTGCCGGCGGTGGCCTCAAGCTCGCCGACATTGCCACGGTCACCCCGGCCAGCGCCGACCCGCGCACCATCGTGCAGCTCGACGGCAAGGCGGCGGTGGGGTTGGTGGTGTACAAGGACGCCGGGGCGAACACCGTGTCGGTCACCCGAGATCTGCGCAAGTCGCTCGACCAGCTCCGCGAGGAGTTTCCTGACGTCACCATCCGCCTGGTCGCCGCGCAGGCGCAGTTCGT
Source organism: uncultured Gemmatimonadales bacterium (assembly GCA_963847895.1). Lineage (GTDB taxonomy): Bacteria > Gemmatimonadota > Gemmatimonadetes > Gemmatimonadales > GWC2-71-9 > Palsa-1233. Next base: position 222,200 of record CAWKBO010000003.1, on the reverse strand, counting down.
CCAGGACGCGCTCAGCAACCTGTCGCAGGAGATCTTCGTCGGCGGCGCGCTGTCGATCCTCCTGATCCTGCTCTTCCTGCGCGACTGGCGCATTTCGCTGGCGATCGGCCTGATCATCCCGCTCTCGGTGCTGGTGGCGCTCACGGTTCTCCAGCTCCTCGACGTCACGATCAACATCCTCTCGCTCGGCGGCCTCGCGCTGGCGGTCGGCTTGCTGGTCGACAACGCGATCGTGGTGGCCGAAGCGACGGGACGATTGCGCGAGGAAGGGATGCCGGCCGTGAGGCGGCCCGGAAGGCGACCGACGAGGCTCAGCGGGCCGCTGATCGCCGGCACGCTCACCACCCTGCTGGTCTTCGGGCCGATCGTCTTCGTGCAGGGCCTCGCGGCGGCGCTCTTCCGCGACCTGTCGTTCTCGGTGGTGGTCTCGGTCGGCGCATCGCTGATCCTGGCGCTCACCCTGATGCCGGTGATGGCCGCCTGGGGGAAGCATGCCGACAAACTGACCGCCGCCGAGGAAGAGGCGTTCAACAAGCGCCACTGGCTGCTGGCGCCGATCTACAAGCTCGGCCACCACATGGCCGAGTGGTACGAGCAGGGGATGATCTGGTCGCTCGCCCGGCCGCGCACGGTGTTCTCGATCGCGATCGTGGTGACCATCGTCACCGCGTTCATCGCCCGCGACCTGCCCCGCGAGGTGCTGCCACAGGTCGACGAGGGCACGGCGGTCGCCAACCTGCGACTCCAGGCCGGCACCGCGATCGAGGAGACCGAGCGACAGGCCGACCGGATCGAGACGGCCGCCCGGCGGCTGGCAGCGAGGGCACCTACGCCCGGATCGGCGTACGCCACCGACGAGGAAGTCCTCGCCGGCGCCGAGCCGGGCTCGCCGGCCACGCGCCACTTCATCGTGCCGGTCCCGGCCGTCATGACGGCGCAGGCGTTCGCCGATTCGCTCCGCGCAAGGCGTCCCCGACCTGGCCCAGGCCGGCACCCTGGCACTCGACCTCGCCGGCCAGTCGGAGTTCGGTTCGCTGATCGGCCGCGAGGGCCGCACCGTGCGGGTCGAGGTCTCGACCGTCAAGCGCGAGGACGGCGCCGTCGCGGCCGATCAGGTCCGCACGATCTGCGCACCATCCCGGGGCTCGCCGACGTGCGCGACGCCTTCGCCGGCACCGAGCCGGTGGTCGAGCTCACGCTGCGACGCGACCGATCTGCCGCAGCACGGGCCTCGACCCCCAGGTGGTGATCAATGCGCTGCGCGGTGCGCTCGGCGGCGTCGACGCCGCCGACCTGCGCGAGACCGACCGGCGCACCCCGATCCAGGTGCGCTAGGCCGGCAGCGCCAACGAGAACCTCGCCACGGCGCTTTCGATCCCCGTCAACGGTGTCCCGGTGGGCCAGCTGGTGGAGGTGCACGAACGGCGCGCGCCGATCGAGGTGGTTCGGGTCAACCAGCGCCCGGTCCACGTGGTCGAGGCGGTGGTCGAGGCCGGCGGCACCTCGAGGGCGTCGCAGGCGGTGTACGACCACATGAACCTGATGTCGTTCAGTGTGCCGGGCGTCCGCTGGCAGGTGTCGGGCGCCGATGAGGAGCAGCGCCGCACCTCATCGCAGCTCACCCTGGTGGCGTGCTGGCGATCGCGCTGGTCTTCCTGGTGCTGGCCGGCGAATTCGCCTCCTTCACCACGCCGATGCTGGTGATGCTCACCGTGCCGCTCGCCGGCGCCGGCGGCATCGTGCTGCTCTGGATCACCGGCCAGTCGCTCAACGCGGTGTCGCTGATCGGCATCGTGGTGATGATCGGCATGGCCGACAACGAGGCGGTGGTCAAGCTCGACGCGATCCAGCGCTTCCGCGACGCGGGTCATCCGATCAACGAGGCGATCATGCTCGGCGGTCGGCAGCGGCTGCGGGCCATCGCCATGACGCTGCTCACCACCATCACCGGCGTGCTGCCGCTGGTCCTCGGCTGGGGCAGTGGCGGTGCGCTCTACCAGCCGCTCGCCGCCGGCGTGATCGGCGGCTCCGTCTCGGCGTTGCTGGTGACCTTCTTCCTGCTGCCGACCGCCTACGCCGTGGTTGAACGCCGCAAGGAGCGAAAGGCGAGGGCCGCCGCATGATCCGCTGGGCGGCGGGCCGGCCCGCGGTGATCTGGTCGCTGGCGGCCGGGATCATGGTGGCCGGCGGCGTGGCGTTCACCAAGCTGCCGCTGGCCACCAAGACGCGGGTCGACACCCCGCGCATCAGCGTGAGCGCCGGCTGGCCGTTCTCGGCCCCGGAACTGATCGAGACCTACGTGACCTCGCCGATCGAGGCGGCGATCCAGGGCGTCCGCGGCATCCGCAAGATTTCCTCCACCTCCCAGGAGGGACAGGCCCGCGTCACCGTGGAGCTCGACCCGGGTGTCGACGCCACCATGGCCCGGCTCGCGATCCTCGAGCGGATGGAGGCGCTCCGCCCCGACCTGCCTCGCCAGGCCGAGCAGTCGCTCAACGTCAGTCAATACGTGCCCGAGGACCTCGCCGAGGCACCGCTGCTCGAGATCAACGTGACCGGCCCCTACACCCCCGGTGCCCTCACCAAGATCACCAACGACATCGTGGTGCCGCGCTTCGCCGCGCTCAAGGGGATCGCCGGCTACAACGTGCGCGGAGTGGCCCAGAACGGAGTGGTGGTCTCGTACGACGCCGCGCAGCTCCGGCAACTGGGAATCGACGCCAATCAGCTGGTGACGGCAATCGGCAACGCCCGGATCATCGCCGTGATCGGCGAGGAGCGGCTCGGCGCCAGCGAGCGGAGCGTGGTGGTCCGCGACGCACCGGAGGCGATCGAGGATCTCGGCCGGCTGCCGATCCTCGATGCCGCCGGCGCAGTCCACCGGCTCGACGAAGTGGCCCGGATCCGGCCCGAGGAGGATTCCCACGGCAACTTCTACCGCCTCAACGGCCTCACCGCGGTGACCCTGGCGCTCAGCCGCGAGGGCGGTGCCGACGCGATCAAGACGGTGCAACGGGCCAAGGCGATGATGGCCGAGGTGCAGGCGCTGGTGCCGCAGGGGATCCGCCTCAAGATCGCCAGTGACTCCAGCGAGGACCTGGTCAAGCAGCTCAAGGACCTCCTGCTCCGTGGCGCGATCGCGTTCGGCGCGGTGGCGCTGGTGCTGCTGCTCACCCTGCGCTCGTTCAAGAGCACCGGCCTGGTGCTCGGCTCCGCAGCCGTGGCGATCGCCGGCACCGCGCTGGGACTCTACCTGCTCCACATCCCGGCCAACATGCTCACCCTGGCCGGCCTCGCCATGGGGATCGGCATCCTGGTGCAGAACGGCCTGGTGGTGGTGGAGCGACTCCGCACCGTGCCCGACACACCGGAGGATCGCGCCGGTGCCGGCGCACGGATCGCCCCCGCGGTGACCGGATCGACCCTCACCACGGCGGTGGTGCTCTTCCCGTTCCTCTTCCTCCAGGGCGACGCCCGGGCGGCGTTCGCCCCCTTCGCGATCGCCTTCGGGCTGGCGCTCTTCTGGTCGGTGGCCACCGCGCTGGTGCTGGTGCCGGCGGTGGGCCAGGGCGGCGGCGGTCACGGTGGCTGGCGCTGGCTGGCGCGCGGCTACGACTGGAGCATTCGTCACCTGCTCCGCTTCCGATATGTCACCATCGTGCTGACCTTCGCGCTGCTGGGGCTGCTCACCTGGGGCTTCATCGCCAAGGTGCCGCGCAACAGCTGGGGCGGCTGGTGGGGCGACCGGCGCGAGACGGTCACCGCCTCGGTCCGCTTCCCCAAGGGCTCCGACCCCGAACAGGTCGAGCGACTGATGACCGAGCTCGAGAAGGTCGCCGTGGGACGCGAGGGGGTGGCGATCGTGCGCGCCAACGGCTCCTCGCAGGGCGGCCAGCTGGTGGTCGAGTTCACCGCCGCGGGGAGTGCCGCCGGGATGCCGTACGTGATCTCCGACGAGCTGATCCAGCGCGCGGTGCTGGTGGGTGGCACCGACAACATCTACGTCACCAAACCCGAGGGCCAGGGCTACAGCAACGGCTCCGGCGGTGGCTTCGGCGGCAGTCGGCGGATCAAGATCCTCGGCTACTCGTTCGAGGGGGTCAAGCAGCTCGCCCTCGACCTCCAGCGCCGACTCGAGCAGATCCCGCGGGTCCGCGAGGTGAACATCAACGCGGCGTCGTACTGGGGCGGCAAGCCGCAGGTCAACATCGCGATGGTGCCCGACCGCGAGGCGCTGGGCCAGGTCGGCGCCACCGCCCAGGACTTCTCCCAGTCGGTCAGCCGCGAGGTCAACGGCGCCCAGGGTGGCACCCGGCTCGAGTTCAATGACGAGGAACTGCCGGTGGCAGTGCGGGCGCTCAACGTCCGCGAGCGGCAGCTGGCCCAGCTCGAGGAGGCGCCGGTCTCCAACCCCGACCACGCCCCGATCCGGATCAACGACGTTTCCGACGTGCGCGAGGTCGAGGGACTCGCCGAGATCCAGCGCGAGGACCAGCAGTACGTCCGGATCCTGAGCTACGACTTCCGCGGCCCCCAGAAGCTGGCCGACCGGACCCACAAGGCGTTCATGGCGGCGATCTCGGTGCCCAAGGGCTACACGGTGGGCGACGACAAGTTTGCCTTCGAGGACGACAACTCGAGCAAGGGGCTCTACCTGGTCGGCGGGATCGGGGTGCTGCTGGTGCTGCTCTCGGTGGCGCTGGTGTTCAACTCGTCATGGGCGTCGGCGATGGTCTTCGTGTCGCTGCTGATGTCGCTGGGCGGGGTGATCGCGGCGTTCTGGATCACCGACAACGCCTTCACCCGCGAGGCGGCGGTGGGGGTGATCCTGGTCGTCGGCCTCGCGGTCAACCAGGCGATCCTGCTGATCGACGCGGTGCTGACGGCCAAGCGTCGCCACGGCGGCCGGGCCACCGGTGCCGACGTGATCCGGGCGGCCCGCGACCGGGCCGGGATGATCGTGCTGGTGACCCTCACCACCGTGGCCTCGCTGGTGCCGATGGCGTGGGGCAGCGCCGCGACGAGCCTCTTCGGGGCGATCGCGCTGGCCACCGCCGGTGGAGTGGCCGCCGGCACCATCGCCGCCCTCTGGCTGCTGCCACCGGTGCTGGTGGGGACCTTCCGGTTCCGCCGGCGCCACCGCCGGGGTGGTGGCGGAGCGGGCCGGATCCGGCGCTGGCTGGGGCGGATCCCGGGGCCGTGGCGGCGGCGGGCGCCAGCGGGTGGTGAATCGTGAATCGTCAATGGTGAATGGGGTCGCCTGACGAACTCCCATTCACCATTCACCATTCCCCATTAACCCCTTACCAGACAATGGCTTAGAAGCCGGCCTCCGGGTTGGCTTCCGGTCCCCTTCCGGGCTATATTTCGGGGTTCCCCGCGCGCGTCTCCGCGCCGGTCGCCTTTTCCTGAATCCCGGACCCCGATGACCTCGCCCACCTCCCGCGAACGCATCGTTCCCCGCCTGATCGAAGACGAGCTGCAGCAGTCGTTCATCAACTACTCGATGAGCGTGATCGTGTCGCGCGCGCTCCCCGATGTTCGTGACGGCCTCAAGCCGGTGCATCGCCGGATCCTGTACGCGATGAACGAGCTCGGCCTGCTGCCCAACCGCGCCTTCAAGAAGTCGGCGACGGTGGTCGGCGACGTGCTCGGCAAGTACCACCCGCATGGCGATCAGTCGGTCTACGACGCACTGGTGCGGATGGTCCAGGACTTCTCGCTGCGCTACCCGATGGTCGACGGCCAGGGCAACTTCGGCTCGGTCGACGGCGACCCCGCGGCGGCCTATCGGTACACCGAGTCCCGGCTGACGCGCATCGCGCTGACGATGCTCGAGGACATCGACAAGAACACCGTCGACTTCCAGCCCAACTTCGATGACCAGCGCGAGGAACCGACGGTCCTGCCGTCGCGGCTCCCCAACCTGCTGGTCAACGGCTCGAGCGGCATCGCGGTCGGGATGGCCACCAACATCCCACCGCACAACCTGCGCGAGGTGACCGCGGCGATCGCCGAGCTGGTGGCCAACCCCGACGCGACGATCGACGACCTGCAGCGCCACATCAAGGGACCCGACTTCCCGACGGGCGGCTTCATCTACGGGGAGCAGGGGATCCGCGAGGCCTATGAGTCGGGACGCGGCAAGGTGATCATGCGTGCCCGGGTGGCGATCGAGGAGAACGAGCGCACCGGCCGCAACGCCCTGATCATCACCGAGCTCCCCTACCAGGTGAACAAGGCCAACCTCCACCAGGCGATCGCCCAGCTGGCGATCGACAAGAAGGTCGAGGGGATCTCCGGCGTGCGCGACGAGTCCGACCGCGACGGGATGCGGCTGGTGGTCGAGCTCAAGCGCGACGCCATCGGCCAGGTGGTGCTCAACTCGCTGTACAAGCACACCGCGATGCAGAGCACCTTCGGGATCATCAACCTCGCCCTCGTCAACGGCGCCCCGAAGGTCATGTCGCTCAAGGAGATGCTCGAGCACTTCATCGCGCATCGCCACCAGATCATCGTCCGGCGCACCGAGTTCGACCTCGCCGAGGCCAAGAAGCGCGAGCACATCCTCGAGGGGCTCAAGATCGCCGTCGACAACATCGACGAGGTGATCCAGATCATCCGCAGCTCGGCCGACACGCCCGAGGCCGATCGCCGGCTCCGCGAGCGGTTCGGGCTCTCGGAGGCCCAGGCCGACGCGATCCTCAACATGCGGCTCGCCAAGCTCACCGGACTGGAGATCGACAAGCTCGAGGCCGAACTGGCCGAGGTCCGCGCGACCATCGCGGAGCTGGAAAGCATCCTCGCCTCGCGTGAGAAGCGGATGGGGATCCTGGTCGGCGAGATCCGCGAGCTGGCGGACACCTTCGGCGACGACCGGCGCACCGAGATCCTCAAGGACCAGGGCGAGTTCTCGGTCGAGGACCTGATCGCCGACGAGGACATGGTCATCACCATCTCCCACACCGGCTACATCAAGCGGATCCCGATCACCACCTACCGCCGCCAGCGCCGCGGTGGCCGCGGCCTCACCGGCATGGACACCAAGGACACCGACTGGGTCGAGCACCTCTTCATCGCGTCGACCCACGACTACCTGCTGTTCTTCTCCGACCGCGGCAAGCTCTACTGGCTCAAGGTCCACGAGATTCCCCAGGGCGGCCGCGCCGCGCGGGGCAAGCCGGTGGTCAACTGCATCAACATCGGGGAGGGGGAGCGGATCGCGGCGATGGTCACGGCGCGCACCTTCACCGACGAGGAGTCGTTGATCTTCGCCACCCGCAACGGGACCGTGAAGAAGACCACCCTCTCGGCCTACGGCAATGTCCGCACGGTGGGAATCAACGCGATCAACATCGATGCCGACGACGAGCTGATCGAGGTCCAGAAGACCCACGGCAACGACGACATCGTGCTCGGCACTCGCCACGGGATGAGCATCCGCTTCCATGAGAGCGACGTGCGCGAGATGGGCCGGGCCACCACCGGCGTCAAGGGGATCACCCTCGCCAAGGGCGACTACGTCATCGGCATGGTGGTGGTGCGCGAGCGGGCCGAGCTGCTGGCGGTGAGCGAGAAGGGGATCGGCAAGCGCTCCGCGATCGCCGACTACCGGGTGCAGAAGCGCGGTGGCAAGGGGATCATCACCATGCAGCGCACGGCGAAGACCGGCGAGCTCGTGGCGCTCAAGGATGTCCTCCCCGAGGAGGAACTGATGATGATCACCAAGGGCGGCATCATCATCCGCTGCCCGGTGCAGGGAATCCGCGTGAGCGGTCGCAACACGCAGGGCGTCAAGCTGATGAACCTCGACAGCGGCGACCGGATCATCGACGTGGCCCGGATCCAGAAGGAAGACGACGAGGGCGACGACGATGGGACCGGCGAGGACGGGCCCGAAGTCGACGAGGTCGAGGAATCGAGCGAGGCGACCACCTGAGCGGCCGCGCCGCCGACCTGGCCGAGGCCCGCCTCGGCCTCGAGGGGATCGTGGTCCGCACCCGCCTCCTGCCGGTCGAGGGATTCGACCATCCGGTCGGCCTCAAGCTCGAGCTCGAGCAGCCGGTCGGCGCCTTCAAGTTGCGCGGCGCCTGGACGGCGATCCGGCGCCTCGATCCCGTCACCCGGGCCCGCGGGGTCGTCACCTCCTCCAGCGGCAACCATGGCTACGGCCTGGCCTGGGCCGCCCAGCGCCACGGCATCCGGGCAGTGATCGTGATGCCCGAGTCGACGGCGCTGGTCAAGCAGGAGAACGTCCGCGGGGTGGGCGGTGAGGTGCGCCTCATCGGGGCGGTACGCGGCCCCGAGCAGCACGCCGAGGCAGAACGCCTGGCCCTGGAGGAGGGACTCACCCTCATTCCACCCTACGACCACCCCGATGTGATCGCCGGTCAGGCATCCTGCACCGCCGAGATCCTCGAGCAGTGGCCCGAGGTCGAGGCGATCGCCCTCCCGGTCGGGGGGGGCGGGCTGCTCGCCGGGGCCTGTCTCGCCGTGGCCACCGCCGGGCGGACGGTGGCGTTGTGGGGGGTGGAACCCGAAGGAATCCCGAAATTGTCGCGCGCGGTGGCCGCCGGCGAACCGGTCGATCTGGCCGGTGGCACGAGCTTGGCGGATGGACTGCTCACCCGGTCGATCGGCCGGCTGACCTGGCCCATCATCGCACCGATGCTGGCCGGGACAGTCGCCGTCTCCGATGACCAGGTGCGCGCCGCCATGCGGTGGCTCGCGGCCCGGGAGATCCGGGCCGAGCCGTCCGGGGCCGCGACCACCGCCGCGCTGCTCTCGGGCCAGTTGCCGCTCCGCGGGCCCACCGTCCTGGTGGTCAGCGGCGGCAATGTCGATCCGGCGAGGTACGCCCAACTGGTGGCCTGAATGAGCCTGAACCCGCGCCTGATGCTCGCCACCGACGACACCGCCCTCGCGCGCACCCTTTCGTGGGTGCTCAAGGAGAACGGCTACGACGTCGTGACCAGCACCGAGGCCTCGCAGCTGGGTGAACGACTCGACCAGGAGGTCTACGACCTGCTGGTGCTCGATCTCGGCAACGGGGCGGCGGCCAGCATGGGGCGGCTGGTGACCGTGCGCGAGTACGACAGCCATCGCGACACGCCCCTGCTGGTGCTCGCCGATCGCGACTTCATCCTTCCCGCCCTCGAACAGTTCGGCCTCTCCCATGCCGACGTGGTGCAGCGCCCCTACCGGGTGCGCGAGCTGCTCTCGCGGATCAAGGCACACCTGCGGGTCGGTCGCGAGCTCAACCGGGCCCGGGCCGAGGCGCGCTCACGAAGCGAGTTGGTGGAGATCCTCAAGGAGGTCACCACCGCGCTCGAGCCCGACCAGATCTACCAGATCCTGGTGCGCCGGGTGGCCCAGGGACTGCGGATCGCGCGCTGCTCGGTGGTGCTTGCCGCGCCGGGGGAGCCCGAGGGCACGGTGGTCGCGGCCTACGAGAATCCCACCCTGCGCGACCTGCGGGTCGACCTGGAGAAGTATCCGGAGATCCTGCAGGCACTCCAGACGGGCGAGACGGTGATGGTGGCCGACGTCGACGCGAGCCCACTCTACGAGGATGTCCGGAGCACCTGGGGCGTCGACCCGCCGAGCACTGGGCGCACCCGGTCGGTGATCGCGCTGCCATTCGCCCTCAATGGGGCAACGGCGGGAGTCTTCTTCCTCCGGACCACCACCGACGATCCGCCACTCAACCAGATCGATCTCGGTTTCGCCGAGCAGGTGATCGAGGTGGCGGTCACCGCACTGGCCAAGGCCTACGACGTGCGCGACGCCAACGGCAACGCGGGACTGCGTGAGCTGGCCGACAGCGACCCGCTCACCGGCCTGCCCAACCGCCGGGTCTTCGAGCAGCGGCTGCGCGACGAGCTCGACCGCGCCCGCCGCTATGGGCAGGTGGTCACGATCGTGCTGATCGACGTGGACGACTTCAAGCGGATCAACGACACCCGCGGTCACCAGATCGGGGATCGCGTGCTGCGCCAGCTCGCCGCGCTCCTCAAGCGCGAGCTGCGGACCATGGACGGCATCGCGCGAATCGGCGGCGAGGAATTCGTGATCATCCTGCCGGAGACCGGTGGCACCGGCGCACGGCTCTTCGCCGACCGGGTCCTGCGCCGCATTGCCCATCACAACTTCGGCGACGCCGAGGGCGAGGTCGCGGTGACCGCCAGCGCGGGGCTGGCGACCTTTCCCGACGACCGGGCCGAGGACGACGAGGCACTGCTTCGGCTCGCCGACGAGAACCTCTATCGCGCCAAGCACGCGGGCCGGAATCGGTATCGGGATTGAGGCCGGGGCCGCCCCCTACCGAATGATGTCCCCCGTCGCAAAGTCGAAGAGGGTGATCCGCCGCAACCGATAGTACGCCTGCCAGTAGCCCCGCAATGCCTGGACATACGACACCAGCGCCTGGTCCTTCTCGTTCTGCGCCACATAGAGGTTGTCGATGTCGATGCGGCCGATCACGTACCGGTTGTAGGCCACCTCGAAGCGCTTTCCGGCCACGGTGTCGGCCTTGGCGGCGATCGTCAGGTTGCGGCGCGCCTGCTCCACCTGCAGCACCGCGAAGCGGGCGTCCTGCTCGGCCTGCCGCAGGGTCGACTCCGCCTGGCTCTCGGCACGGGCCTGGTCGGCCCGCGCCGCCTCGACCCCCTCGCGATGGGCACCCCACTGCCAGAGCGGCATCTGCACCCCGATCGAGAACTGGCGCGCCTCGAGCAGCTGGTCATAGGCACTGCCGAACTCCGCCCCGGTCGCGTTGTAGCCGTAACTCGCCTGCACCGTGGCGCCGACCCCGTTGCTGAGCCGGGCCTGGGTCACCGCCCGCTCGGCCTGGACCTCCTGGAGTCGCGCCTGCTGCACCACCGACGAGTTCCGCATCGCCTCGTCGACGGCCCGTGCCGTATCGGTGGTCACCTCGGGAATCGCCCCGCTGACATCGACCTCGATCGGGCTGCCGGTGGGGAGATCGAGCGCCAGCCGCAACGAGGCCAGCGCCCGCTCGAAGGTCAGCCGCGAGTCGTCGACCGAGGCACGGGCGCGCAGCAGGGCGAGTTCGCTCTGCAACAGGTCGTTCTCGCCGATCTTGCCGACCTCGTAGCGACCCTTGTTGAGGGTGTACAGCGTGTCGTTGACCGCGGCGTTCTTGGTGGCGTTGGCGAGCTGCATCCGGCCGGCGAAGACGTCGAAGAACAGCCCGGTCACCGTCACCGCGATGTCCTCGCGCGCCTCGAGGTACTGCCGCTCGGCCAGGTCACCGCGGAGCGACTGCTCCCGCTGGTCCCATCGGGCGGTGTTGGGGCGGAGAATGTCCTGGCGGATCCTGATGCTGAATGGCGTCGACGACCAGGTCTCGAAGGCGCTCGCCCCGCTCACCCGCACCCGGGCCAGCGACGAGGAGAGGACCAGGTCGCCCCCGGTGAGCGGCAGCTTCTGGGTGAGCTGCAGGTTGAGGTTCGCGTTGGTCTGGTTGCGGGGCCGGAAGAGCGAGGTGCCGTCGGGCTGCTGCACCTCGACGATCGACCGGTCGTACGACGGCACCGTGCCGGTGAGCGAGAGCTGGGGCAGCAGCCGGGAATTGAACTGGCGGTCACGAAACGCCGCCGCGTCGCGGGTCGCCTCCGCCGCGCGCGCCTCGTGGCCCTGCGCCTGGGCCACCGCGATCGCCTCGGCGAGGGTGAGGGTGCGCGCCTGCTGGGCGCCGAGCGGGGCAACCAGCAGTGCGGCGAGCAGCGGCGCGATCCGGCAGGCGGGTCGGGTCGGGGGCATCGGGGACCTCACTCGTAGCGAAGGGAGGCGACGGGATCCTGGGCGGCGGCGCGCCACGCAGGCATGATCCCGAACAGGATGCCGACCGTGGCCGACACCCCGAACGCGATCGCCACCGACACTCCGGAGACAATCGTGTCGATGCCGGCGAACCGCTCGATGCCGGCACTGAACGCCACGCCGGCGAGGATTCCCAGGATCCCGCCGACCAGGGAGATGAGCACCGCCTCGGTGAGGAACTGAAGCAGGATGTCGCGACGGGTCGCGCCCACGGCGCGTCGCACCCCGATCTCGCGGATCCGCTCCAGCACCGAGGCGAGCATGATGTTCATGATGCCGATCCCGCCCACCACCAGTGAGATCGAGGCGATCGAGCCGAGCACGATGTTGAAGATCGTGCGGGTCCGCTGCTCCTGGCGGAGCAGCAGCTCGGGCACCGTGATCTCGAAATCGATCACGTTGTTGTGGCGCCGTTCCAGCAGTCGCCGGGAGACGTCCGCCACCGAACTGACCATCCGCGAGTCGGAGACCCGCACGATGATCCGGTCGAGCTGGTTCCGATTGGTGCGCTCGCGTCGCTGCTCGTCGGTCTCGGGCGTGGAGTCGGCGCCGGTCACCATCACCATGCCCTGCGGGCGCGAAGCCAGCTCGACATCGCGCTGGGTCACCTGGGCCCGGTCGCGGATGCGCCGCAGCATGGTGCGCACCGGGATGTAGACATCCATGTTCACGTCGCGGATTCCCAGCCGCTGCACCACCTCGCCGGCCACCCGCCGGTCACCCAGCACCCCGACGACCGTGAGCCAGACACTGCCAACCTTGAGCCGGCTCCCCAGCGGCGGATCGGTGGTGAAGAACCGGCTCCGCACCCCGTAGCCGATGATCGCGACCGGAAGGCCATGCTCCATCTCGAGTGGAGTGAACGTCCGCCCCTGGGCGAGCTCCAGGTTGGTGATCCGGAAGTACGACGTGTCCACGCCGACCACCTTGCCCGACCGGCGGAGTCCCTCGCGGCTGAACGCGGTGTTGTAGACGATCTCGGCCGTGGTCCCGTCCACCGCCCCGATGATGCGCGGGATGGCGAGGGCATCGGCGTAGCGGAGCCCCGGCGAGAAGCGCTTGACCTCCTTGGTGGATTCGTCGGCGAGCTTCTGCTCGCTCTGCTCCACGAGCGGAGTGATCACGATGTTGTTCGAGCCCAGCAGCTTCATCTGCTGGAGCACCTCCTGCTGGGCACCGCGGCCGATCGCGAGCATCGCGATCACCGAGGCGACCCCGAACATGATCCCCAGCGAGGTGAGCGCCGCGCGCAGGGTGTTGTGGCGGACCGCCGTGATCGCGGTCCGCAGCGCGAACAGCAGGTGCGCGACGACCTCCGCGCGCCAGCGCGTCACGGTGGCTCCGGGAGCGGCCATCGTCAGGGCCGTGCCGGCGTGACCGGGACTCCCGTGGGCCGGGGCGGCGGCGTGCCCGGGGCGGGCATGGTGTCGGGACCGACGGCGGTGTCACCGGTCGCTGCGGCGGGTCGGGTCACCGTGTCGGGCAACCGCACCAGCGTCATCGCCTCGCCATCGGGCGGCGCCGACAGCAGCACCTCGTCGCCCTCCTCGAGACCGGCCTCGATGACGACCGCGTCCTCGTTGATCGCGCCGGGGATCACTTCCTGTCGGGTTACCGTGCCCCCTCGGCGGCGGTAGACGTACGCCACGCCGTCGGCGGTGTTGACTGCCTCGAGCGGCACCGACAGCACGTCGGCCACGTGCAGCGTCTGGATCACGTTGCCGGTCGTCATCCCGGGCCGCAGCGTGGTGTCCGACTGGTCGATCGTGATCCGCACCTCGAACACCTTGGCATCGGTGTTGGGGCGCTCCTCCCCGACGTTGGCCACCTTGGTGACCTTGCCGTTGAGCGTCTTGGTCGGATCGGAGTCGAGGGTGAGGGTGACCGGCTGCCCGAGCGCGAGCGTCCGGATGTCGATCTCGTTGACGTAGGTGATCGACTCCATCCGGGTCAGGTCGGGGAGGGTGGCCACCACCGGGTCCCACGCCGAAACCTGCGACCCCGCCGCGCGCTTCTTGCCGTTCCATTCCTTGCGATAGATGACCATCCCCGGGGCCGGCGCCTTGATCGAGAACTCCCCGATCACCTCCTGCACCGCCGCCATCCGGTTCTGCTCCCGGGCCACGTCGGCGCCCACCTCGCGCATCTTCGCCTTGGACTGCTCCTCCTTGGTGACGTAGTCCTTCTTGGCCTGCTCCAGCGCCCGCTTCGCCTTCTCGAGGTCGATCTCGGCCTGCCGCTGGATGCTCGGCGCCTCGTAGATCGACTGGTCCTTCGCCAGCGTCTTCTCCTCGACGGCTGCGTCGAGGGTGCGGATCTCCTCCCGGGCCTTCGACAGGTTGAGCGTGGTGTCGAGCATCGCCTGTTCGTTGACCGCCGTCGCCTTCTGCAGCGCGAGACCGACCTCCTGCATCCGGGTCGCCATCGGCGCGCGATCGAGCTCCGCGACCGCATCACCAGCCTTGACAACCGTTCCCTCGGGTACGATCGACGCGATCTTCATCTGGTAGGCGCCGGCCTGCTGGGCCTTCTCGGGGGCGGTGATCTCCACGGCGCTGAGCGCCTGCAGTTCGCCCGAGGTGGAGACGGTGACCGCAAAGTCGCCGCGATGGACCACGGCGGTGGCGGTGGCGTCCTCGGCGGTGGAATCACCGGCGAGCAACCAGGTGGTCGGCAGGCCGATGAGCAACAGGGCACCGCCGATGAGCAACAGCCGGGAGCGGGGGCTGGGCATCGCGAAGGCCTCTCAGGGGTGGGGTCGCGATCAGGGGTATCAGAAATTGGATGCCCGGCACCGGCGCAGCGTTGCAGCGGGTCCGGGGCCACATCCAAGATCCAGTGTTCCGAGCCGCCAGGACCTTACCGGCCAACCGGCGGGCGGGGCCCGCCGGGGTGGCGGGTGGGCGGAGGGTTTTCCCGCTATCGCGCGGATTCAGCGACCGAACTGATCCGATGCTCCCATTCATCGAGCATCGTCCGGAAGGCCCGGGCGTCGAATCGCTCGAGCACCGCGTTGCCCGCCGGCGAGAGCGCCGTCAGCTCGTAGCAGACCTCGACCCAGCACGAAGTGTCGTCGATCGGGTCGATGTCCACCGTGACCGTGCCGAGCCGCGAGCCGGGAGTGAACCGGGCGTAGGCGGCCTGGTGCATCTCGAGATCGTGGTCGAGCACGATCCAGAGCGTTTCCTCGCCGTCGTGGTCGGTGCGGAAGACGTTGTCGATCTCGTCGCCACCACCGGCCCGATAGAGGTATCCCGGTTCCCAGGCTGGCACCCAGCGCCGCTCACCCTCGGGCGTGAAGAGTTCGAGGGTCTCATCGGCAGGCAGGTACACGGTGATGGTGCCGCGGTGCGACACGTGCCGGGCCCGGAATCCGCGGCTCACGTTTCGCGGTGACCCCTGGCGTCGCCGAAGACCTCGACGGCCAGTGTGAAGGTCCGCTCCTCGTCCGGCTGGAGCGCCCCGACACCGACCACCTGCCGCGCCACTTCCTCACCGCGCTCATTGCGGATGGTGAGCAGCATCGAGTATTCCCAGGCGCCGCCGCCGGAGGGATGCCGGATGGTCCCCTCGACATGCAGCGGCGTGGTGGTGGTCGTCGCGGAGTCGGCCGCGGCGGCACCGAAGCGCAGGTGATGCCGACACGCCGGACAGACGATCGCACTCTCGAGGACCGTCGTCCGGCAGTGCGGGCAGGTACGAGTCGCTCCGGGAACGCCCTGGCGGGTGGTGCTCATGCCGCCGAGGAATTCTCCGCCGCGATCGCAGGCTTCCCGGAGCCCTTCTCGTTCCAACCGAACTCGACCTGGCCCCGCATCCGGGAACCGGCCGCGACGATGAGCGACCCCGCCTTGAGGTCGCCCGTGAGCACACCGGTCTCCAGCAGCTCGACCCGCGATGCGGCTTCGATGTTTCCCTCGAGCTCACCCCCGATGATCACGGTCTGGGCGCGAACGCCGCCGACCAGCTTGGCACCGGCCTCGATGGTGAGGTTGCCCTGCACGTTCACGTCGCCCTTGAAGCGGCCAGCGATCCGCACATGGCCGGCGCCCTCGATCTTCCCCTCGATCGTGAGGTCGTTGGCGATGATCGATTCGCGCGGTGTGCCGCTGCTGCGGCGGGTCGCCTCGTCGCGGATGGCAATGTCGCCGCGGGCCGGCTCGCGGCGCTCGGGCTGCGACGGCGAGGGATCCTTCGTGGGGGTGGATTGTTCCTTCCAGAGGGCCATGATCCCAGCTCCTGTATGATGTGCGAGAGGGGTGTGGTGACACCCCGGTATCATCGGTCGTGGCAGGGGATCCCGAAGATACCCCGGATTCCCGGAGGCGCGAAGCTCGGGACTCAGGAATGGCCGGAGCGGAGCCGATCGAGCACCAGCGGGTGCCGGAAGATCGCCACGACCACCAGCCCCGCGAGCGCCGCCAGGGCCGCGGGGTCCCGCTCCACCAACCGGATCAGCAGGGCCAGCGTCGCCGCGAGGCCAGCAACCGCGCCGAATCCCGTGACTGCCCGGTGACCCTCCCGTTGCCACCAGGCCAGGCCCGACACGGCGGCGAAGGTGAACAGGAAGGCGAGGCTGGCGGCCTCCACCAGCAACCCGAGGGAGCCGACCGCGGCGAGGGCCGCCGCGGCCAGCCCCAGCCCGATCACCGCGCGGTCGGGGACATCGTGGCCATTGCGATGATCGACCGCCCCGGGCAACTCTCCGGCGCGAGCCACCGTGTGGGCCAGTCGCGCGGTGGCGAAGAGGGTGGAGTTGATCGCCGAGCCGGTCGAGAAGGCCGCCGCCACCGTGACCGCCAGCAACCCGGCGACCCCGGCCGCCTGTCGACCGGCGATGGCCAGCGCCACCTCCTGGTGCTCCACCACCTGTCCGGCGCCGATCAGCATCGCGGTGCCAACCGTGACGACCACGTACACCACGATCACCGTGGCGATGGCGCTCAACACGGCCCGCGGCAGCACGCGCCCCGGGTTGGCGATGTCGTCGTAGTCGTAGGCCAGCAGCTGGAAGCCCTCGTACGCCATGAACACCGCCGCAGCGCCGAACAGCCCGGCCAGCAGTCCGGCGTCGGGCACCCCGGCACCGAGCTGCGACGGCTGCCAGCGGGCCAGTCCGATCGCCGCCAGCACCACCAGCACCGCGAGCTTGAACCAGACCAGGACGATCTCGACGCCCCCCGCGGCCGACACGCCCCGCAGGTTGAGACCGATGAACAGGACGACGATCGCCACCGCCGCGGCGCGCGGGAACCATGGACCGAGTCCCACCACATGCCCGAGATACTGGCCGAAGGTGAAGGCATACACCGCGTTGGTGAAGACGTATCCGGCGATCAGCACCCACGCCAGCGCCCCGGCAAAGTCGCCGGCACCGGCCGCACGGAAGTAGCTGAACGCCCCACCGCCTTCCCGGTCGCGCGCGGCCAGCCTCACATAGGCGTAACCGGCCGCGAGCGCGATCAGTCCCGCGACCACGAAGGAAAGCCAGGCCCAACGCCCGGCGATCGCCATCACCACGCCGAGCGTCGAGAAGATGCCGCCGCCGACCATGCCGCCGACGGCCATCGACCAGGTGGCGTTGAAGCCGAGCTTGCCGCTCATGCGCGAGGGCAGCAGCGCGCCCCGGCTGCCGGATCAGGGCGGCAGGCGCGGGAATCGGATGTGGTGGGTCGGCACCAGCGACAAGTTGAAGAGTTCACCCTGCTCAAACCCTCGATGGGTGCCCGGGTTCCGATACCGGAGTCCGCATGGCACCCAGCAACCAGAGGCCGGCGAGCAGCGAAGGGAGCGCCGTCCAGGCACCGGGGAAGTAGTTCCCTCGCACCGCAACCATCAGCAGATGGGCGATGCCGTTGCCGATCCCGCCGGCGACGGCGAGGAAGAGCAGCGCCAGCAGCGGGAGACGCCGTCCCGGTTTCGCGGTGATCGTGGCCACGACGAAGACCATGCCCCAGGCGGCATTGAACGTGACGAATCGGTCGATGTCCCACGACGGCCGGCCGAACAGCGCCGGCAGCGCGCGCGGCAGTCCGGTCAGCGATTCCTCGAGCGCGTGCAACGCGAACACCAGGATCGCGATGCACGCCGCCAGCCGCAGCCGCGGGGTGACCGCCCAGCTTCCCTGCAGCCAGACCAGGTAGCTCGCCACCAATGCCACGCTCAGCAGGCTCGCCGCCCGCCCCAGCCACCATCCCTGCCATGCGATCCCCGCCACCACGAAGCCGATCCCGGCGAGGTTGGTCCGAACGGCGGCCCTCACCGCGGCCCCGGCATCAGGCCGGTCGGCCAGCGACCCGGTTGTAGCACCAGGCGAAGACCCAGCCACCGATTGCACCGTCCACCACGCCGTAGAGCGCCCCGACGATGATTGAACCCAGACCGGCCACGTGGAAGCCGGGATAGAGCGACGCCACGAGGTCGAGGAAGGCGGTGCCATAGCCCGGCCAGACCAGGTGGGCGATGCCGACCAGCAGGATGCATCCGCCCCAGAGCAGGGCACTGGCCATCGCGAGGGCACGGCTGTCGAGTCGCATCGGAACCTCCGGGTTCGGGATCGCCGCTCCGGTCACATGCGCCGGAAGCGACCGTACAGGAATCGCTGGATCGTGCCGGCTGGCGTCCGGTGATCCACAGTGGCCGCCGTCTCGAGCAGGAACGCCGGGCCGAGTTCGGCGGTGAGGGTCGAGATATCGTAGCGCCGCACCGGGAGTGCGCTGCAGCGTTCCGGGCCGTCGCTCGCAAAGGTGGCCATGACGAGGCGGCCGCCGGGCGCCAGCGCCGCCTCGAGCTGCCGCCGATAGGCACCCCGGTCGTCGGGTGCCGTGAGGAAATGGAAGAGGGCCCGATCGTGCCAGAGATCGTAGCCCGCCCGCGGCAACTCGGCCGTCAGGACGTCGGCCGCGATCCGGTGCACCTGCGCGCCGTGGTCGCCGAGACGTCCGGCGGCGATGCCGAGCGCCGCGGGCGAGATATCGAGCGCCGTCACCGAGCGATATCCCGAGGCGAGCAGATCGTCGACGAGCGTGCTGGCACCGGCGCCGACGTCGATGATCCGGGCATCGTGACCGGCCACCTCGGCAATGAGCGCAAGCGAGTCGCGGAGGTGCGGAGCGTACCAGCTTGCCGTGGTTGCCGGGCGGTCACGGTGGATCCGTTCCCAGTGACCGGCGTCGGGGCGCGCCGTGAGATCAGGCCCGCGTGAGGACAGATGGACCTCCGGAAGCGGCGACAGGTGCAGGGAGAATCATCGCCTTCCTACTATCGCGCCCCGAACCGCCGGGCGCCAGCATGGCCCTTTACGCCCGCGGCTTTCGGGCACAGGTTAGTTCGTCCATCTCCCCTCACCGCACAATGGAATCCCGATGCCCACCACACGAATTGTCCGCCACGGCCTCACGCTACTGGCCGCCCTCGGCGTTGCCGGCTGCTCGGCGGCCTCTGCCCGCCCCGCCGCGACCCCGACCCCCGCCGGTCAACGTGCCGACAGCAGTGCCGCCGGCCGGCGTCCGGGGGCCGCCCAGTCGGGACCCAAGCCGTACAAGGAGGTCGTCACCGCCAAGGCCAAGAGCCGGACCGGGATGTTCCGGACCCACATGATCGACGACAAGCTCTATTTCGAGATCCCGCGCGCCGAGTTCGGCAGCGAGATGATGATGATCGCCCGGGCGGTCGAATCCACGCTGCAGGACCCGGGTGGCTTCTTCGGGGGTGGGGCCCAGTCGCTGGTCCGGTGGGAGCTGCACGGCGACAACGTCGTCCTGCGGGAGCGGTCCTACCAGCTGCACGCCGACAGCACCGACAACATCTACCGTCAGGTGCGCGGCTTCCAGAACGGGCCGGTGCTCGGCCGCTTCGCCGTGGCGGCGTGGAACCCCGACGACAGCGCCGCGGTGATCGACGTCACCGACCTCTTCCTCACCTACAATCGCGAGATGGGGTCGCTGCAGGGCACCCAGAAGAACGAGAGCTGGATCGAGCACGTGGCGCCATTCGAGCGCAACGTGGAGGTGGAGGCCACCCAGACCGGCAACACCCGCCCCCCAGGTGCGGCGCCGACTTCACCGGCCTCGGCCCAGACGGTCCGGATGCACTGGAGCATGCTCAAGCTCCCCGACCAGCCGATGATGCCGCGGCTCGAGGACGACCGTGTCGGATTCATCGCGACCTCGTACTACGACTTCTCCTCGCGAGAGCACGAAGCCGAGCAGAAGGCGATCATCCACCGCTTCAAGCTGGTGCCAAGGGACACCGCGGCCTTCCGTCGCGGCGAGCTGGTCGAGCCGGTCGAGCCGATCACCTACTGGATCGACCCGGCCACCCCGGAGTGGATGAAGCCGTGGGTGAAGATCGGGGTGGAGAAGTGGAACGTGGCCTTCGAGAACGCCGGCTTCCGCAATGCGATCCGGGCCGAGTACGCGCCGGCCGATGATCCCGACTGGTCGATCTACGACCTGCGGCACTCGATCATCTACTGGCGCCCCTCGACCGTCGCCAACGCGACCGGCGGCCAGATTGTCGACCCGCGCTCGGGGCAGATCCTCAAGGGCGAGGTCAACATGTACCACAACATCATGGACCTGCAGCGCGAGTGGTATTTCGTCCAGGTCTCGCCGCTCGACCCGAGGGCCCAGCACCTGCCGATGCCCGACTCGCTGATGGGCCGCCTGGTCGAGTACGTGGTGACCCACGAGATCGGCCACTCGATCGGCTTCCCGCACAACATGAAGGCGTCGGCGATGTATCCGGCCGACTCGATTCGCAGCCGCTCCTTCCTCGAGCGGATGGGCGGCCACGTGGCCACCCTGATGGACTATTCGCGATTCAACTACGTGGCGCAGCCCGAGGACAGCATCCCGGTCTCGCTGCTGATCCCGCAGGTCGGCCCGTACGACAAGTTCGCCGTCAAGTGGGGCTATCGCCCGATCCTCGCTGCCACCACCCCGGAGCAGGAGAAGGCGACACTCAATGGGTGGGCCCGCGAACAGGACACCGTGCCCTGGTTCCGCTTTTCCACCCCCGACTCGCCCAACGACCCGGAGAACCAGACCGAGGCCGTGGGCGATGCCGACGCGGTGAAGTCGACCACCTATGGCCTGATGAACCTCCGACGGGTGATGACCAACCTGCGCCAGGCCACCGAGCGGCCGGACAAGGACTACTCGCTGATGGAGAAGATGTACGGCGAGGCGGTCAACCAGTGGGGGCGGTACATGCGGCACGTCGCGGCGCTGATCGGCGGCGCGATCACCCAGGAGAAGCTCGGCACCGGCCGGCGCTTCGAGCCAGTGGCCGAGGCGCGGCAGCGGGACGCGATGCGCTTCCTCGCCATCAATGCCTTCCAGGTGCCGGCGATGTTCCTTGACGAGGACATCCTCTGGCGAATCGAGTCCCGCGGGGCAGTGGACCGGATCCGCAACGCACAGACCTCGATCATCGGCACCATGCTGCAGCCCGGCAAGCTCAACACGCTGGTGGAGTACGAGGCGCTCACCAACGGTGACACGTACACCCTCGCCGACTACCTGGGCGAGATGCACGATGCGCTCTGGGGCGAGCTCGCCGCCAGACGGGTGGACGTGGACATCTACCGACGCAACCTGCAGCGGGCGTTCCTCGACCGGGTCGACGCCGAGCTCAATCCCAGCGCGCAGGTGCTGCAGCAGGAACAGGCCGCCGCTCGTTTCAACCCGCGGCCGCCTCGCTGGGGCAACGACGTGCGGGCGATCTTCAAGGCCGAGTTGCGGCAGATCGACCAGGAAGCGGCCCGGGCCCAGTCGCGGGCCACCAACGAGATCACGCGGGTGCACCTGGCCGACGTCAGGTCGGAAATCCAGCGGATCCTGAACCCCGAGAAGTAGCCCGAGTCGGGAGATGGCGAACGGGGGGCCGACTCGAACCGAGTCGGCCCCCCGTTTGCGATCCTCCCGGTGTGGTTGTCCGGCTACCGGCCAATGTTGACCTCGACACCATGCTCCGCCAACAACTCGCGGAGGAACCGTTTTGCCTCGCGGCGCAGGTCGCGGCGCCAGTCCTCGACCTGGCGACGGAGATCATCACCCGCGTCGTCACCAGCCCATTCGAACTGGCGGCACTCCGCATCGGGTGGCGCGGTGCCGGCCAGGAAGTATTCGCGGCTGCCACAGCCGTCGAACCACCCATCGCCGCCCTGCCCTACCGTCGCCAGCTCCACGCCATCGGGCATCGGGAACTCGCTCCGCCGATCGCCCCGCGGCACGTCGCCGAAGAACCGCGCGACGATCGGCAGCGCGGCACTCGCGCCAGTCTGGTGCAGCGAGCGACCATCGTCGAAGCCGACCCACACCCCGACCACCAGCGTCGGCGTGTAGGCCACGAACCAGGCGTCGCGCCAGTCGTTGGAGGTGCCGGTCTTGCCGGCCAGGGCGCCGCGGTAGCCCGAGGCAGCCATCCCCTGCGCCGTCCCGCGGATCACCGCGCCCTCGAGTGCCGAGGTCACCAGGAAGGCCGCCGCCGGATCCGCCACCTGGGTCGCTCGCGGCTCGACACCCTCCGGCGGTCCGTTGCCGTCGCGCGCGGCGCCCAGCACGGTGCGCGTCGTCGCGAGCGATCCCCCCGCCGCCAGCACCCCATAGGCACGCACCAGGTCGAGCAGGGTCACCTCGGAACTGCCGAGCGCGAGACTGGGCACCGCCCGGAGATTGCCGCCGATTCCGAGTCGATGGGCCGTGGCGACGATCCGGTCGGGGCCCACGTCGAGCCCGATCCGCGCGAACGGCACGTTGAGCGACTGCTCCAGCGCCTCGCGGAGTGTCACCGGGCCCCGAAATTCGTGATCGTAGTTGGCCGGCTGCCACGGCCCGTTCCGGGTCTTCACGGTGAGTGGTTCGTCCTCGATCTCCGACGCGAGCGTGTACGTCGGGTCGCGATCGCCATCGCGACCGAGCGCCGCCAGTGCGACGACCGGCTTGAAGGCGCTCCCGGGCTGGCGACGTGCCTCGGTCGCGCGGTCGAATTGCGACGCCCCGTAATCCCGACCCCCGACCAGCGCCAGCACGTCGCCACTGCGGGGATCGATCGCCACCAACGCCGCCTGCGCCTCCGGCAGGCCAAGCCGGGCCATGCCCGCAGTCACCGCGCGCTCGGCGGCCCGCTGCAACGAGGCGTCGAGCGTGGTATAGACCGCGGCGCCGCGGGCCGGGAGCCCACGCGGCACCGATTCGCCCACCAGGTCGCGGAAATAGCGGGCATCGATCGTGGCCTGCGGATGGGGCCGGGCACGAACCGCGGCTCGCGTCGCCCGCCGTGCAGCCGACGCGCTGATCCGACCCTGCTCCGCCATCAACGAAAGCACCAGGTCGCGTCGCTCACGCGCCGCGTCGGGATGCCGCGTCGGGGCCAGCCGGTTCGGCGCGCTGATCATCCCTGCCAGGAGCGCCGCCTGGTCAAGCGACAGCTCTTCGACACGATGACCGAAGTAGTAGCGGGCCGCGGCGGGCATGCCGTGGATCGCCCGTGCCCCGTCCTGGCCGAGGTAGATCTCGTTGAGGTAGGCCTCGAGGATCGTCGACTTGTCGTAACGCCATTCGAGCACGGTGGCGATCGCCGCCTCGCGCAGCTTGCGCAGTGGCGAACGCCGGGCGCTCAGGAACAGGTTCTTGGCGAGCTGCTGGGTGAGGGTGCTGCCACCTTCGGCGATGCCGCCGGCTCGCACATTCGCCACGAAGGCGCCGGCGATGCGGCGCAGGTCGAGCCCGTGATGCTCGAGGAACCGCTGGTCCTCGATCGCCAGCACGGCGGCCACCAGTTCGTCGGGAAAGGCCCGGAGCGGTTCGGGGATCCGCTCCTCCACCATGGCCTTGCCAAGGGTGCCGATCGGGATTGCCGCCCCGCGGTCACCCTCACCCCAGGAGATCGGCCGGGTGTACAGCGCCGTCTGCTCGCGCTCCGCCGGGGGAACGATCCGGGCGCGAATGACCGCCTCGAGACCGATCGAAACGGTCCCGAGGAGCAGGACAACCAGGATTCCCCGGCGGATCCGGCGGCCGGTGAAGGTGGCGCGGAGCCGGCCGGTGGCGGTACGGCAGCGAGTGGTGAGCGCCTGCCAGGACTGCAAGGTGGCCTCCAGGTGGCGTCGGATTGACCGGACGCGGCCTGGAGGCCCCAAGTTTCAGGTTGCAACCATGAAACACCCGCCACGATGAGCCGCCCTCGTGATTACGGCGCGGTCCACCCGTTGTTGGTCGAATCGGCATCCATCCAGATCCCGCCGTCGAGGGAAACCGAAGTGATCGCCCCGCTGCCGGGAATGGTGACCGTGGCCTGCGCCGGATCATCGCGCCAGATCGCGGCGGTCTGGTGCAATCGCTCGCTGCTGCCATCGGCCCGGCGAACCACCAGGTCCACCGGCGCCGGCATGCCGCCGATGTTCCGGAGCGTCACCGTGTTGCCGCGCACGCCGGCCACGGCAAGATCGATGTATCCGTTGCTGAAGAACCAGCGGTTCCAGTACCAGTCGAGATTGCGCCCGGTGGCGTCGTTGACCGACAGGAAGAAGTCCCACGGGATCGGGTGCTTGCCGTGCCAGCGGTCGATGTAGGCGTGCAGCGCGGTGCCGAACGCCTGGTCGCCGAGCATGTCCTTGAGGGCGAGGTAGGCGAGCGCCGGCTTGCCGTAGGCATTGTTGCCGTAGCCCGGTCCCTTGAGGATGTCGGCCGGCGTGACGACCGGCAGATCCTGCTGTGGCGACGGATCGCCGATCCAGCCGGCCACACGGAACTGCTTGAACAGCGCGACCGCGCGGTCCGGGCCCATGTCAGCCTGGTTGATCAGGTACTCGAAGGTGGTGGCCCAGCCTTCATCCATGAACGGGTAGCGGGTCTCGTTGATCCCCATGTAGAAGGGGAACCAGGTGTGAGCCAGTTCGTGGGCCACCACGAAGCGCGCGAACGTGGAGTCCGCAAACGCCTCGTCGTTGACCATCATCGGATATTCCATGTCGGCATATCCCTGGAAGATCGTGGTCTTCTCGTAGGGATACGGCACCCCGGGCCAGTGGCGCGAGAGCCACGCCAGGCCATCGCCGGCGAAGCGCACCATGTGGTGATAGTCGGCCGCGCTGTCGGCGAAGGCAGCCTGCACGCTGGCGCGCCGGCCGGTGGCCGGGTCGACCACGACGCTGCCGGCGTCCCAGGTGTAGTGGTCGCTCGCGCCGAAGGCCATGTCGGGGATGTTCGCGGCCGTGAAGTGCCAGGCAAGCATCGAATCCTGGCGGGTCACCGACCGCGCCGCCATCTCCTCGCGAGTCGCCACGTGCACGGTCGTGTCGGCGGTGAGCGACGCACGGTAGCGCGCCAGGGCGGCGGGTTGCAGCACCGCCTCGGGGTTGGTGAGCGTGCCGGTCCCCCAGACCACCACGTTGCGCGGGGCGTGGACCGTGAGGTCGTAATCATTGAAGTCGCTGTAGAACTCCTGCGACCCGGTGAAGTCCATGCGGTCCCAACCGTTGTAGTCATCATAGACCGCGACGCGGGGGTAGAAGTACGCCACGAAGAATGTGGTCGGATCGATCGCGCCCTCCCGGCCGTGACCGGTGGACAACTCGTAGTGCCAATCGAAGCCGAGCCGAACCGAGTCACCCGGCACGAGCGGAGTCGGCAGCTGCACGGTGGCGTTGGTGAAGGTCGTCGGGCCGTCGCGCCACGGCCGGGTCGCCCCGTTCACCGTGAAGCGATCGACCTGGATACCGCTGGTCGTCTCGGCCGGATTCACCCCGCCAAGATGTGGCGCCCCGGGCTTGTGCTCGTTCATGAAGAGCTTGAGGCCAAGGGTGCGCAGCGTGTCGGGACTCCGGTTGACGTAGCTGATCTCTTCGCTGCCCCGCACCGTGCGGTCGGGCGGCATCACGGTGACGGTGATCTGGTATCGACCGTGATTCTGCCAGTACCGCGCCCCGGGCCGGCCATCGAGTGACCGGGTGCCCCGGGCGTAGGCCTGCTTGATGGCGCGCGGCATGTAGAGCTGATCGGCGGCCTGGGCCGCGAGCACCGACGCCGACAGCACAAGTGAACAGAGGGACGCAACCAGCACCGGGCGTGCATGAGTCATGGATGATTCTCCTTTGCCGTCCGCGTACGCATTGCGACCCGCGCCAGTTCCAGCCAGCAAAGGGGAGCCAGGGACTCGGCATCGCCCTCACCGATCGTCTGGTGCCTCGGGCCACTCCGCGTCGGGACTCGCCGGGTGCGGCTGGTCGGGGCCGAGGCGGTCGTCCCGCACATCGGCCGCGATGAAGTTCTCCGGCGGTACGGGCGAACCCGCCAGCCGCCGGAGCATGGCCAGCTGCCCCACATGGGTCATCGCATCGGCCAGCGGCCCCTGGAGCAGCTGACGATTGGTGATCGCCATCGGGGCACCACTCGCGAGGTGTCGAGCCACTTCCTCCAGCATCGCGTGGAAGCGTGCCGCCTCGGCGTCGAGCGAGCCGAGCGGGTCGGGTCGCCGCGGATAGCTGTCACCCACGAACATCGTCGCGACATCGCCCATCAGCGATGTCAGGTGACCCAGCAGTTCCGCTGGGGTTCGCACCCGGCGGCCGGCCGTGAAATCGGCAAACCCCTCCGGGGCGTCGCGCAATGCCTTTTGGGTTCGGTACGCCAGGGCGCCCAGGAAATGTCCCAGCTGCTCCCGCTCGACGTCGGTCATCGTCGCTCCCCTCGGCTCCCCCAAATCCTGGTCAGGCCACGGTTTAGGGCCAAGACGTTGCAGCACTGCAACTTCTACGTCTGTAACTCTACAATCGTAGTTGTCGTAGGTGGCCCGAGGATCCCTTGCAACCCTTCGGGCGGCAGCGGGATCGAACCACCCGAATCGACCCGGAGCCCCGATGCTGTCCCCCCTCACGCTGCTGCTGGCCCTGCAGGGCCAGGCCCCGATGCCCGCTTCGGATCCCGACGGGCCCGGGTCACCAACCTCGGTCGCCGCCTCGATCGCCCCGCGCCCGCCGCTCCTCGACGGCCGCGACGACGAGCCGGCGTGGCGGACGGCCACCGTGATCGGCGACTTCCGCGAGGTCCGCCCGAACGAGGGCGGCGCGCCGTTGCAGCGGACCGAGGCGCGGGTGCTCTACGACCCGCACTACCTCTACATCTTCGTTCGCGCGTACGACACGCATCCCGACAGCATCGTCGGCCGGCTGTCCCGTCGCGACGAGATGACGGCATCGGACTTCGTGATCGTGATGATCGACTCCTACCTCGATCACCGCTCGGGCTACGAGTTCATTGTCAATCCCGCCGGGGTGAAGGCTGACCAGTCGCTCAGCCAGGACGGCAACGAGGACCCCGCATGGGACGGGATCTGGGACGTCGCCACCGCGGTCGACTCCCTCGGTTGGACTGCGGAGTACCGGATCCCGTTCTCGCAGCTCCGCTTTGCGGCGACGCCGAGCGTCACCTTCGGCTTCGCGATCTGGCGGACGATCCAGCGCCACACCACCTCGGTGAGCTGGCCGCTGATCCGCACCAGCCAGTCGGGCTTCGTCTCCCAGTTCGGCGAGCTGACCGGCCTCGAGAACCTCGCCCCGCCGCGCCGCGGAGAGCTGACGCCGTACCTCGTCGGCAAGAGCGAGCCCGACCTCGGCACCCGCGACCTCGCCCGCCGCCAGGCCCTCACCGTCGGGGGCGACCTCCGCTACGCGGTCGCCTCGAACCTCACCCTGCGCGCGACGGTCAACCCGGACTTCGGCCAGGTCGAGGCCGACCCGGCCGAGCTCAACCTGAGCGCCTTCGAGACCTTCTTCAGCGAGCGACGGCCGTTCTTCGTGGAGGGGGGCGACCTCTTCTCGCTGCGGGTCAACTGCTTCGTGGTGAACGACTGCCAGAGCGGCGAGCAGCTCTTCTATTCGCGTCGCATCGGCCGGGCGCCGTCGCTTGCGGACCGCTACGGTGACGCCTCCTCCCCGACCTCCACTCGGATCCTTGGCGCGGCGAAGCTCACCGGGCGGCTGGCCAACGGCCTCTCGGTCGGCCTGCTCGACGCGGTCACCGACCGGGTCGACGGCCCGGCCGGCACGGCACTGGAGCCGTCGACGAACTACGCGGTCCTCCGCGCCAAGCAGGACTACGCGCGCGGCAACGGCAGCTTCGGGCTGATGCTCACCGGCGTCAACCGCGCGCTCGACGCCTCGAGCGAGGACTTCCTGCATCGCTCGGCGTACGTCGGCGGACTCGACGCGCGCCGCCGGTGGGGGAAGTACCAGGTCGACGGCACGCTCAGCGCCAGCCGGGTCGAGGGGACGGCCGAGGCGATCGCGGCGACCCAGCAGAGCCCGGTGCACTATTACCAGCGACCCGATGACAACCTCGCATATGACCCGACGCGCACTTCGCTCACCGGCTACAACGGCGAGGTCCGCTTCGCCAAGGTCGGCGGCGAGCGCACCCGTTTCGAGACCGGCTACGGCCGCCGCTCGGCCGGCTTCGAACCCAACGACCTCGGCTTCCTGCGGCAGGCCGACCAGCAGAGCTGGAGCACCTGGTTCAACCTGCGCTGGGCCCGGCCCAACAAGGTCTACCAGCAGTTCCGCTGGAATTTCAACTGGTGGCAGTACTGGACGCTCGAGGGGCTGCCCACCGAGCGGGCGTTCAACACCAACATCCACACCCAGTTCACCAACCGCTGGTGGCTGCACATGGGCGGCACGGTGGGCCAGCTCGGGCAGCCGTTCTGCGACCACAACTGCACCCGTGGCGGGCCGGCACTTCGGGTCGATCCCTACATCGCCCCATGGGCCGGGATCCAGGGCGACGACCGGAACGCGATCGTCCCGGGGCTCTTCACCAACTACTGGCGCGGCGACGGCGGGCGGAGCTGGTCGCTCTCGCTCTCGCCAGAGGTGGATTTCAGGGTCTCCGACCGCTTCTCCACCTCGCTCGGCCTCGACCACCGGACCAACCACGACGATTCGCAGTGGTTCGGCAACTTCACCGACGGGGCAGGCACCACCCACTACACCTTCGCGCATCTCGACCAGCAGACCCTGGGACTCACCTGGCGGCTCGGCTACACCTTCACCCCTCAGGCGTCGCTCCAGGTCTACGCCCAGCCCTTCATCTCCAAGGGCAGCTACCGCGACCTGCGCGAGCTCGACGATCCCCGCGCGACGGCGTACGACGATCGCTTCGCGCCGTTCACCGACACGGCCCTGAGCGGCGAGCCTGGTGGGTTCAACTACAAGCAGTTCCGGTCCAACCTCGTCTTCCGCTGGGAGTACCGGCCGGGGTCGACCCTCTTCCTTGTCTGGAGCCAGGGCCGGCAGGCGTTCGACCCCCGCCAGGGGATGCGCTCCTTTCGGAGTGACCTCGGTGACCTCTTCGGGCAGCGGGCCGACGACGTCTTCCTGGTGAAGATGTCGTACTGGCTCAACTGGTGATGCCGGAGGGCGGAGGACGGAACGGCAGAGGACGGAGGGTCGCCGTGCTCCCTCCGTCCTCCGTCCTCCGTCGTTCCGTCCTCCGCTGTCGTGCTACATCTTCGCGGCCAGATCCCGCACGGTGCCAGCCAGCATGTTGACCTTGGCGGCATCGGTGGACATCCCGGCATCCCGGCGCAGGTCGGCCTCGAGCGTCGACAGGATCGTGCGGCGCTCGCCACCGGGGGCCCGCTCGGCCGAGGCGATCGCCTGCCGCACCGCCGCGAGGCGGTTCGACGAGAGACCGTTCGACCGCTGGAGCTGATCGGCGTATGCTCGCGCCAGGGCGAATGATGCAGGCCAGGTGAACTGCGGCTGCCCCTGGGCGTTGAGCTCGTCGAGGTGCACCGTCTTCGCCGCGTCGATCTCGTTCTGCGTCATCGCCGGGCTGGGCACGAGTTCGAAGATGTCGAGCCCACGGCCGATCTCCGAGCTCACCAGCAGGCCGTTGTACCAGTACACCGACCACGAGCCGGCGTTGCCCATCTCGTCGGCGTTGATCGGACCGCGGTCCTGGAAGGCGATCTCGGTCGGGTGCGCCGCATCGGTCCAGTCGAAGACCGAGATGCCGCCCTGGTACCAGGCCTGCACCATCACGTCGCGGCCGGGGATCGGCAGCAGCGACCCGTTGTGCGCCACGCAGTTCTCCAGCGCCGTCTGCACCGCCGGCATCTTGTAGTACGACTGCATGCTCAGCGAGTTGCCGTTGCGCAGGAAGATCGCGTCGGCGCCCCACTCGTGCGGATCGCCGGCGCGGCACTTGGGCTGGCCACCGCCGCCCCACTCGTCGGAGAAGAGCAGCTTCGAGCCGTCGTTGCTGAAGGTCGCCGAGTGCCAGTAGGAAAAGTTCGAGTCGGCCACCGCCGCCACCCGGCGCGGGTTGGCCGGGTCGCT
Organism: uncultured Gemmatimonadales bacterium; assembly: GCA_963847895.1. Lineage (GTDB taxonomy): Bacteria > Gemmatimonadota > Gemmatimonadetes > Gemmatimonadales > GWC2-71-9 > Palsa-1233. The sequence goes on along the minus strand of CAWKBO010000003.1, from coordinate 192,013 downwards.
GATGTCGAGCAGCAGGCCATAGCCACCGCAGGCGCCACCCGCGAAGCCGATCGCCGGGTAGACGGTGATGTCGTGGCACTGGCTCGGGCCGCGGCGGGCGCTGTTGCCGCCCCCGCCGATCATCCGGGCGACGAGGGCCGGGAGGTCGGCGCGGAGCTTGGCGGAGTCGGCGGCCGTCGGATTGCCGCTGCCGCCCCGCAGAGTGACCAGGGAATCGAGCATGTGGCGGGCGAACTGGTCGGGCAGCACCTGGACCCCGCCCATGATGTCGACGGTGAAGGCGCCGCGTGCCTTGGCCGCGGCCAGCGCCTTCGCGTTGGCGTCGGCATCGGCGGCCGATGCACCGTGCTGCGGGGGGGCGGCCAGGTCCTCGAAGATCCGCGGCGACGAGACGATCCGTGCCTTGGTCGGGTCGGCGAGCGGGACCTTGATCACCTCGATGCGGAAGAGCGCCGAGTTGGGATCCTCGTCGGGCGACATCCCCGAGCAACCCGCGAGCTCCTCGGGCGAGCGGACTCCCGCCGAGCCCGAGACGTAGATGTAGACATTCGCCTTGTCGCGCGGATCGGCCAGCACTGTGTGGGTGTGGCTGCCGCGGCAGGTCTGCACATTGGTGAGATACTTCGGGTGGGCCACATCACTGATGTCGAATACCCGGATGCCGCGGAGACGCACGCTGCTCACCGGATCGGGTACCCCCTGCACCCCGCAGTCGACCCGGCCACCCATCCCCTCGCCCGAGACGAAGAGCAGCTTGCCGTGGACCGAGACGTCGCTCTGCGAAGCCGGGCAGAGGTAGGCATTGACCAGGGTCGGCTTCGCCGGGTTGGAGATGTCCCAGATCTGGAAGCCGTTGTAGTTGCCCTGGATCGCATACTTGCCGGTGAAGGCCAGGTCGGAGTTGGTCACCCCCTCGAAGGCCGGCGAGGGCGGGGTGGTCGAGATGCGGCGCAGGTTCCACGCCGCCTCGGCGGCTGGCTGGCCGTCGCGGGCCGGGGCAAGCCCCTCGCGGGGATCAGGTGAGGGCGTGCGGAGCGCGCTGAGCGGCGCCGGTGCCGGTCCCGCCATCGTGGCGGGTGCCTGACCGGCGCTGCCACCGGCCGAGGTCGACGAGCAGGCGGCGACCACGGCAAGGCCGAGGACGAGCGCCAGCGAGCGCAGTGAGGAAACCGACGGAGTCATGGCACGGTCCGGGAAAAGGGAGATCTCGACGGCGGGAGCCCCGCCGTCAGCGTGAGCCGTTCGACATCTGGAGCATCAGCAACATCCGCTGCATCCGGCCGATCTCGGTGCCCTGATCGGCGAAGACATCGGAGGCGAACTTGTAGATGCGGTCATTCTGGGCGCCGGCGTGCGCGGCGAACAGCGCGTCCACCATCGTCAGCGCCCCGGAATGGTGCTGGATCATGTAGGTCAGGAACAGCCGGTCGAACTCGTCGCCGCGCGCAGCATCGAGTTCGTCCATCTGGGCGTCGCTGAGCATGCCCGGCATCATCATGTGGTCGCCGTGCATCGCCATGTGCTTGTTGATCGTGTCGGCCACCGGCACCGGCAGGTCGTGGTCGCGGAGCCAGCGCTGCATCAGCAGGATCTCGTCGCGCTGGGCGTTGATGATCCGGGAGGTGAGCACCCGGATCTGGTCGGACGCCCCGTGACTCGGCGCCCACTTTGACATCACGATCGCCTGCGCATGGTGCCCGATCATCCCGGTCATGAACGTCACGTCGGCCGGAGAATACGAGTTCCGGACGCTGTCCGCGGTCGCGGCTGCCCGGAGCATCGCCGGATCGGCGCCTGGCGCGGGCGTCGACTCGGGCTGGTGACCGGCACAGGCAGGGAGTGCGAGTGCCACGAGCAGTGGTCCGGAGAACCGGCGGGCCATGGTCAGGACTTTGCTGGAGTGGGAAGGGGGATGAATCCGCCTCCCATTGTACGCCGTCGGGAGGAGGTTGGTAAGTTGGCCCGACCGGCCGCCGGAGGGAAGCCACGGCGCTGCCGGACCGCCCGCACCGGATCGACAGCCCGCCGGCTTGAGCGTACCATTCCGGAACCGCGGCGATGGAACCTCCCAACAGGAGCGGATCATGAGTGGAGTCCGGGTGCTGGTCGGCACGCGCAAGGGCGCGTTCATTCTCACCTCCGACGGGGCCAGGCGCGACTGGCAGGTGACCGGACCCCACTTCGCCGGGTGGGAGGTGTATCACCTCAACGGCTCGCCAGCCGACCCCGACCGCCTCTATGCCTCGCAGTCGAGCGGCTGGTTCGGCCAGATGATCCAGCGCTCCAGCGACGGCGGCGTCACCTGGGAAGCCGTCGGCAATGAGTTCGCCTACCAGGGCGATGCCGGCACCCACCAGTGGTACGATGGCACCCCGCACCCGTGGGAGTTCAAGCGGGTCTGGCACCTCGAGCCGTCACGGAGCGACCCCGACACCGTCTTTGCCGGGGTCGAGGACGCCGCGCTCTTCAAGTCGACCGACGGCGGCGCCTCCTGGCAGGAGCTCAATGGGCTGCGGGGTCACGGCACCGGCCCGCGCTGGGCACCCGGTGCCGGCGGGATGTGTCTCCACACCATCCTGCTCCACCCCACCAACCCCGATCGCATCTTCGTCGCCATCTCCGCCGCCGGCGCCTTCCGCTCCGACGACGGCGGTGCCACCTGGAAGGCGATCACCAAGGGGCTCCGGTCCGAGTTCCTCCCCGAACCGACGGCCGAGGTCGGCCACTGCGTCCACCGGATCGCGATGCACCCTTCGCGACCCGACGTGCTCTACATGCAGAAGCACTGGGATGTGATGCGGAGCGACAACGCCGGCGATGAGTGGCGCGAAATCAGCGGCAACCTGCCGAGCGACTTCGGTTTCCCGATCGCCGTCCATGCCCACGAGCCGGACACCGTCTACGTGGTGCCGATCAAGAGCGATGCCGAGCACTACCCCCCCGATGGCAAGCTGCAGGTCTGGCGCAGCCGCTCCGGGGGCAACGAGTGGGAGCCGCTCACCCGCGGGTTGCCGCAGGAGAACTGCTTCGTCAACGTGCTGCGCGACGCGATGGCGGTTGACGCGCTCGACGACTGCGGCCTCTACGTCGGCACCACCGGCGGCCAGGTCTATGCCTCGGCCAACAGCGGCGACGACTGGGCACCGATCGTCCGCGACCTCCCCGCCGTGCTCTCGGTCGAGGTCCAGACACTGCCATGACGGTCCGGGTGGTGCTCCCCTCACCGCTCCGGGCGATCGCCGGTATCGACGGCGAGCTGACGCTCGAAGTGGCCACTCCGGTCACCCGCAACGGCGTGCTCGACGCCGTCGAGGCGTGCTACCCGGTGCTCCGCGGCACCATCCGCGACCATGGCCGCGGCAAGCGGCGCGCCTTCCTGCGTTTCTACGCGTGCGAGCGGGACCTCACCTTCGATGACGCCGACGCACCGCTCCCCGATGCGGTGGCCCGTGGTGAGGAGCCGTTCCTGGTGATCGGAGCGATTGCAGGGGGATGACGGCCGACAGAGGGAACGACGAGGATCGATCGCCACGGTACGACGACCTCGCGTCAGGCGGGTTTGTGCATCGCCGCCGCCCGGTCGAGGAGCAACTGGCGCTCCCGGGCGTTGGTCGCCATCGCCGCGGCCGCGGCGAACGCCTGCGCCGCCTCGTCGCGCCGACCCAGCCGCCAGAGCAAGTCACCGCGCGCCGCCGGCAGGAGGTGATAGCGACCGAGCGCCGGCTCGTCGATCAGCGCATCGACCAGTGCCAGCCCGTCGGCCGGCCCGAAGGCCATGCCCACGGCCATGGCCCGGTTGAGTTCCACCACCGGCGATGGCGCCACCTGCACCAGGGCATCGTAGAGCGCCGCGATCCGGACCCAGTCGGTCTCCTCGGCGTGGCGAGCCCTGGCGTGGCAGGCCGCGATCGACGCCTGCAGGGTGTACCGGCCGATCGGGCCTTGCTCACTGGCGCGGTCGAGCGCCGCGAGGCCGTGGCCGATCAGCAACCGATCCCACCGCCCCCGGTCCTGTTCCAGCAGCAGCACCGGTGTGCCATCGGGCCGGGTCCGTGCGGGGACCCGCGCGGCACTCAGTTCCATCAATGACAGCAGCCCATGGACTTCCGCCTCGTCGGGCATCAGCGCGGCGAGGATGCGACCCAGCCGCATCGCCTCGCGCATCAGCTCGGGGCGCATCCAGTCGTCGCCCGCGGTGGCGGCGTGCCCCTCGTTGAAGACCAGGTAGAGCACCCCGAGCACTGAATCGAGCCGGGCGGCACGATCCTCTCCGCGGGGCAACTCGAATGGCACCCGAGCCTCCGTGAGGGTGCGCTTGGCGCGCACGATGCGCTGCTGGATCGTCGCCCGCGACGCCAGGAACGCCCGCGCGATCTCGTCACTCGAGAGTCCACCGAGCAGCCGGAGGGTGAGCGCCACTCTCGCCTCGGTCGACAGCACCGGGTGGCAGGCGATGAAGATCAGCCGGAGCAGGTCATCGCCGACGTCATCATCGATCGACGCCGCGATGTCGGGTGTGCGATGCTCGAGGTCCGACAGCTCGACGCCGAGGAGCTGGTGCTTGTCATCGGCCATGGCGCGGTGGCGCAGCTGGTCGATGCCGCGCCGCTTCGCGGCGGTCATCAGCCAGGCCGCCGGATTGTCGGGGATTCCCACGGTCGGCCATTGCTCGAGGGCCGCCAGGAGCGCATCCTGGGCCAGATCCTCGGCGAGGGCAACGTCACCGGTCAGCCGGACGAGGCCGGCGATGAGGCGGGCCGACTCGATTCGCCAGACCGCCTCGACCGACCGGTGCGCATCACTCACTTCGTGTTCGCCCTGCCCTCGTCGCGGAGACGTGCTTCTTGCTCGCGGAGTTCGGGCGTGAACGCCTCACCGAAATCCTCGGGCTCGAAGAACGGCCGGAGCTCGAGCTCCGAGGGGCCTGGCATCGGGTTGGGGCAACGCCTCGCCCAGGCAATCGCCTCGTCCATCGACTTCACCTCCCAGACCCAGAAGCCGGCCACCAGCTCCTTGGTCTCGGCGAACGGCCCGTCGACCACCGAGCGCTCTTTCCCATCGAACCGCATCCGGACCCCCTTGGAGGAGGGGTGGAGCCCATCGCCCGCCAGCATGATTCCCGCCTTCACCAACTCCTCGTTGTACGCCATCATGGCCGCGAGCAGCTCCTGACTCGGCATTTCACCGGCTTCGCTCTCCTTCGTGGCCTTGACCATCACCATTACGCGCATCGTCGCACTCCTCGAATTCAGGGTTCCGGGGCCGGAGCCGGCCCGGTCGACCGGCCGAAGGTAGGCCCTACCCTGTTGTCGAACGAGGGGGTCGGGGATCGACAGGCGGGCGGAGGATGGTCACGTCGGGGGCGCGTCCCCCCGACTCGTTCGGTACCGCACGATCCCCAGCAATCCATCGGCGTCCTCCTCGGTGCCCCAGATGGTGCCATCCTGGGCGACCATCAGCTCCACGTTGGCCGGTAGGGTGAGGCGGGCGATCGGGTCGCCTGCAGGCGACAGCATGAGCCAGTGATGACCCGGTTCGGTACGGAACTCCTCGAGCCACACCGTCCCGTCACGGCCGAGGACGATCCGGCGGATGGGGGGGAAAGTGCTCATCGGCTCCAAGTGCGGCATCGCCTGCCGGAAGGCTGCCGGCATCTTGGCGTAGGTCTGATCGAGGAGCTCGCGCAGCGAGTCGATCGCCTGCTGGGTGACCGCGATCGGCTGGTACGGAAACGGTCGCGAGAAGACCGTGTCCCCGGTGGGCTCGAGCACGGTCACCCGGTACGACGGCCCACCGGCCTCGGGCGGTGTGACCGCGACGATGCCGAGCCGGGCACCGCCGTCCCAGCCAGTGTCGAGCCAGCTCCTGCAGAACGGAATCGTGGTGGTACCCCTTCCGTTCGAACCGACGGCGTAGTTGACGTGGCACGGATCGGGGGGCTCCACCGCGAGCAGCCGCTGGATGATTCCCTCGCCATCGACGCGGAGGAACGGCACTGACCCCGAATCGAGCCCGGCAGCCCATGACGGCGGATGGGCTGCGCTGAACGGTGCGAGCACCCGGAGGGCCCCGCCGGGAAGCGCCGCCTGAACGAACGCCTGGAAGCCGTTCGAGCTGGTGTCGGCCGCCGCTCCCTCGAGCCGAACCACGATCGGATCGGGAGTCGACCCGATCAATTCATAGGAACGGTCGAACCTCGAGGTCCGCTTGAGGCCGGGGTCAAGGGTCCACAGCGTGTCACCGATCCAGCCGATGCGGGTGAGGTTGGTGAATTCCCCCGGTCCTTCCCCCGAGCGGCCCACCGTGCGTGGGTCCCCGTTTGTGCTGAAGACCTTCAGATAGCCATCCTTGGGCTGCGTGACCACGATCTCCCTATCCGGGGAGATCGTCATGAGCCCGACGTTGCTCAGGTCGGCCACTTCGGCCGGGATGCGAAGGGTCTCGGTGAGAGTCTCGGTGTCGACTGCGGTCGCGGCCGGATCCGACGGCTCCGATCGGCCGCAGCCAGCCAGGGTCCACGATGCGGCGACCAACCAGACGACGGGACGGCAAAGCATCGCTGCCTCCTCGGAGGCCAAAAGGCGTGGGGGTTGGCGGACGAGACCAGAGAAGGTACGACCGGATGGCGGGCCGGACCATCGCGCCATCCGCTGGCACGACTCCCGACGGCGTCGAGTCACGGTCGGCACCGTCGCGCGGCGCCGTTCACGGCAACGGGCAGGATCGGACCGGGTCGATCGTCGAATCGTTCACCACGATCCGCGTGTAGCGATGCACGTAGCGGTTGCCATCCTGCACAAAGGTCGCCTCGTGGAAGAGGCGCAGACTCGCCTCCCCGCGCCAGTCGCGGAGGAAGACCGTCACGTCGCCACCGCCCGTGCCGCCGTGATTGACCAAGGCGGCGCCCACGGGCAGGGTATCGCTGATCCGGTAGAAGATGGTCAGCGGCGCATCGAGCTCGTCGCGGAACGTCACTGCCAGCACCGAGTCGCCCTCCCAGCGTCGTGGTGCTGCCAGCTCCGGATTGCGGAGCCATCCCTCCGGCTCGAGGATCATCAGGTGGAGGTCGTGGCCATGAAGGACCGTCCGGGTCGCGAGATCGAGCGGGCCGACATGCCCGACAGAGTCACAGAGCCAACCGCCGTCGTCGTCGACCCCGCCCACGGTCGATCCCAGCTCGATCCGGAATCGGCCGCCGCGCGCCGCCCTGACCGCCGCGGTGAACTCCCCATCCGGAGCAGTCACCGTGGCAATCGTCTCGATCGCACGCAGGGCGTCGGCCCCAGGACCCTGCGCCCGACGGGCGGCAGCAAGCACATCGGCAGCCGTCGGCGCGGAATCGGCGCCATGACAGGCCGGCAGAGCCAGCAAACCCGCGAACAACACCACTGGGGGGAATCGGACCATCGAGGGAGCACCCGGCGTGAAGGTTGGTACTGATCGTCGGTCCGGCGAGTCGCCCAGTCAATCCGGTGGTGCAATCCGGCACACGGGCCGGGCTCGTTCCCGACCCGCTCGCTCGGCTTTGCGGACCCTGGCGGTGGTATCGTTCGGGAAACGTCATCGAGGATCTCCCGATCGATGCTGGTCGCCCCGATTGTTCGCCTCGTCACCGCCCTCGCCGCGATCCACGGCACCGTCCGGGTTGCCGGACACGGCATCCCGCTTGGTGGCGTGGCGATCAGCATTGACGGTGTGCCCCGGGCCAGGACCGACTCCATCGGCGGGTACGCGATTGATTCCCTGTCGGTTGGCAGTCATGAATTCCGGTTCACCGCCCTGGGCTATGACGCCCGACGGGTCACCATCCTGCTGGAAGATGACTCCGATCTGTCGCTCGACATCGAGCTCACACCCCACCCGATCACCTTGCCGCCGATCGAGGTCATTGCCCGGCCCACCGGCAGACTGGCCACCATCGAACCGCGGGCCGGTGATGGGTGGCGCGATGCCGGGCGTTACCGGTTCGACGCCGGATGGCAACTGCGCCACCCGGCGTCCGGGCTCGACCTGCTCCAGACCATCGCCACCGTGCCCGGCGTCACCACCCGCAGCGACAATGCTCTCGGCGTGAGCATCCACGGTGGCCGGGGCTCGGAGAACCTGGTCCTCCTCGACGGCATCCCCCTGCTTGGTGCGGTTCATTTCGGTGGCGCCTCGAGCGCCATCGCTCCCGAGAGCATCGCCCGCTTCGACATCCACACCGGCGTTGCACCTGCCCGATTCGGCGACGCACTCGCTGGCGTGATCGAATTGCAGAGCGCCGATGCGGTACCGGCGACATTCTCCTTCGCGGGTGCCGTGTCGTCCACCGACCTCCGCTCGACGCTGCGCCTGCCGCTGGGAACCACCGGGGGACTGCTCGTCGGCGCGCGCTCCTCGTTCCGCAACCTGCTCACCGATGAGGGTGGACTCGGCTTCGACAATGGCTACCAGGACGGGATCGTCACCGGGCACCTCCCGCTCGGCGCCGGGACGGTGCGGCTCCTGGCCTTCGGCAGCACCAACCGGGTGCGCTGGCGCACCACTGCGACCGAGGCCGACTCGTCGGTCGAATCGGCCGGGATCGCCAACACCGCCGATTGGCGGAGTGCCGCGCTGGGGGCCTCGTGGCGTGTCCCGGTCGGGCCGGGCCGGGAGTGGCGTACCAGCGCATGGTGGAGCGGGACGGATGCCCGGATCGCACTGGTCGCGAGTGATCAGCTCACCAGCGGCCTGTCGTCGTTCGGCATCCGGAGCGAGGCGGTCCGCCCCCTCCGACAAGGCATCCTGCTGCTCGGTGGGACACTGCAGCGGCCGAACAGTCACATTCTGCTCGCCAATGGCACCGACAGCAGTCTTGCGATCCGCCACGCCCCCCTGATCGGCGCACTCTATGGCGAGTGGGAACTCACCGCGGAATCGCCGTGGAGCGTCCGCACAGGGTTGCGGGTCGAGAGCGACTTCCGCTCGTTGGTGGCCCTCGATCCTCGCATCGTGGTCCGTTGGCAGACGGGTGACCGTACCCGGCTCACCGCTGGCTACGGTCGCAGCCACCAGCCGGTGCAGTCGCTCCTCAATGAGGACAACGTGGGCAGCGCCGTCATCGGCCCGACCTTGCCGGTCGCCTCCGGCCCGGACGGGCCAATCGCCCGCTCGGAGGAATGGACCGCGGGATTCGAACGGCGGATCGGCCACGGCACGGTGCTCGCCCTCGAGGGGTACCACCGTGACTGGCATGACGTGCTCACGCCATCGGTCACCTCCGGTGGGCTCTACGGCCGAGCTCCGGCGCTCGGCGATGGCCATGCCGAAGGGGGTCTCGCCACGCTCACGAGCGCGGCAGGTCGCTTTGCGTTGCGGACCACCATCGGGCTGGGCCGGAGCATTCAACGGAGCGGCGACCTCAGCTATCCGACCGGGGCGGCCCGTCCCTGGTCGCTCGACGGGGACGTGAGCTACCAACCGGCCGATGCCACGCTCCTCCAGCTCCGGTGGACCACAGGGGCGGGGCAATCCCGATCGGTGATCGCCGCGGGCATCGAGTGGCAACCGTACCAACCCGGCACCGGATCGGGGGAATTCGAGGGCAACCCGACCAACCTGCCCGGGGCGATCAACGCCCTCCGCCTGAGCGGCCCGTTGCGGATAGACGTCGGAGTCAGGCACAGCTGGTCGCTCGGCGCCAGCACCGATAGGCATGCACCAGCACTGATCACGTCCCTCCGGGTGCACAACCTGCTCAACCGGACCGATCCGATCGGGGTGATGGCACGACCCGACGGTTCCTACCAGTGGCTCCGCGGGACGCCGCGGGGGCTGATTGCCGAATTGGGGTGGCGCTACTGAATCGGGGTCCGCCGACCCCGCTTGTCACAACCGACCCGGCTGACGCGTTCCTCGGGCATGAACGGCCTCGCACCCGCCCGACCGAGCCCACCCCACCGCCCACCGGCGGTGGGGCACCGCACTGGTGGATCGCGGATGACTGACGCCTTCGATACCGAGTTGAGCCAGCTCTACCTCGAGGAGTTTCCCAGACTCCAGCGCTACCTCGACCGGCGTCTCGGCGACCCCCAGCTCGCGACCGACATCGCCCAGGAGTCGTTCGTCCGGCTCCTCGATCGGGGGACGATGCCCGATGCGCCCGGTGCCTGGCTGGTCACCGTGGCGACCAACCTGCTGCGCGACAGTGCCCGCCGGACCGGTCGAAGGCTGCGGCTGCTGCAGGCCGCAGGCGAGCCGGTGGCGGCCGGCACCCCAGCGCCCGGGGTCGAAGCCCGCCTCGACAGCGAGGAGCGGCGGCGCGCCGTGCGTGAAGCCCTCGGTCGACTCGCCGACCGCGACCGTGATGCGCTGCTGTTGCGACACTCCGGATTCAGTTATCGCGAAATCGGCCTCAGCCTCGGCATCGCCGAGGCGAGTGTCGGTACGATCCTGTTGCGCGCCGGCGCGGCGTTCCGCGCGGCGTGGGAGGAACTCCATGGCCAGCCCGATTGATGCCGGGCACTGCCCCGACGCCGTGCTCCTGGCCCTCGTCCACGAGCAGCCCTTCGAGGGCGCCCTCGCCGGCCGGGCGCACGTCGCCACTTGTGCCACCTGTGGGGCGCGCCTCCGCGAGATCGCCGAGGGGGACGCCGCTGTCGGCGCGCTCCTGGCGGAGCTCGACCACCCGGCGCCGAGAGAGTTCGCTCCGCCAACGCGGGGACAGCGGACCGATCGCCTCCGGCGTGGCGGGCTCGCCGCCGCCGCCGCCGTCGTCCTCGGGACCGCGACCCTCGCGGCCCTGCCTGCCTCGCCGCTGCACCAGTGGCTCTTCAGCCGGAACCCCGGCACCGCACCGCCGACGGCCACACCCGATCCCGCCGATGGCCCCGCGGGTAGCGGCCTCGCCTCGGGAATCGCGATTCCGGGATCGCCCGTCCTGGTGATCCGCTTCGTGCGCGACCAGCGGGAAGGCGAGCTCGAGATCTCCCGGGTACCCGGGAGCGATGTGGCATTTCGATCGCGCGGCGGCACGACCGCCTACGACGTGACGGCAGGAGCGGTGGTGGTGGACAATCTTGCCCCCGCGGCGGCCTATCTCGTCGACCTGCCAAGCGTGGTGCGCGAGGTACACGTCACCGCCGGCGGTCGCACCGTGCTCGACTGGCCCGCGGACTCGGCTCGCCGCGGCCAGCTCGACATGCGAGGAACCATCCGGGTGCCGCTCACCCCCGTCCCGGAGACGCCATGAGAGTCCGCATCGCTCCCCTGCTCGTCGCGCTCGCCGCCACCGCCAGTCCGCTCGCCGCCCAGGGCGGCGATGTCACCCCGGCATCCGCACGACCACCCGTCCGCGAGGCGTGCGGGCCGTGCGCCGCCGGACTGCGCTACGGCCTCGACGCCCCGCGACCGATGACGGTCGCCGACACCGGCGAGCGCCCGCACGCGATCGAGTACAGCGATGCCTACGGCGTGCGGCTCGCCATTCACCGCTACGCCAGCTACACCGAGATCCCGCTGTTCGTGGCCGAGTACCTGCTCGGCGAGAAACTGCTGCGCGACCGTCGCAACGGCGTCACCAACCGCGAGGGTGAGTTCGAGGGCGGCATGCATGGCAGCGTGGCGGCAGCACTGGGCGGCCTCTTCGCCATCAACACCGTGACCGGTGCCTGGAACCTGTGGGATTCGCGCAAGGATCCCGCCGGCCGGACCCGGCGTTGGCTGCACACCATCACCATGCTCGCGGCCGACGCCGGCTTCCTCTGGACCGCTGCCGCGATCAACGACGCCCGGCGCTCCGACGCGGGTGCACAGGTTCACCGCAAGCGCGCGGTCGTCTCGATGTCGCTGGCGACCGCCTCCACCATCATGATGTGGCTCTGGAAGGATTGATGCTCACCGCATTCATCTCCGCCCTGACCCGGATCGCCGCGCCCTGGCAGGCGTTCTATGGCGACTCCGCGCTCACTGAGACGGCCGTCACCTCACTGCACATCGTCGCCCTGATGGTCGGCGGCGGTCTCGCCATCGCCGCCGACCGCGCCACGCTGCGCGCCGCGGCCGGCGACCCCGCTGCCCGGACACGGATGCTCTCGGAGCTCCATGCGGTCCACCGCCCGGTGCTGATTGCCCTCGGTGTCCTCTTCGTCACCGGAGTCGCCCTCGCACTCGCCGACGTGGCGACCTTTGCCGAGTCGCCGACCTTCTTCGTCAAGCTCGGGTTGGTGGCGCTGCTCTGCGCCAACGGTGGCTTCCTCTACCGCACCGAGTCGCTCCTCCGGCGCGAAGCCACCGAGCGACGGTGGCGGCGCCTCCGGCTCGCGAGTTGGCTCTCGCTGGGACTGTGGATCGCCACGGTCGTCGCCGGGACCGCGCTCGTCAACGCCTGACCTTCACCGGAATCCTCCCGTGAGCCTCCACGATCCTGCCGCAACCTCGTGCCCCGGCTGTGACCTGCCGCCTTCGCGACGTGACTTCCTCCGCCGGCTTGCCGGGGCCGCCGTCGGTGCGATGCTGCTCTCCGGTGCTCCGCTCGAGGCGGCGGCGGCGATGACGCCACGTGCGCTCGCGGCGCGAAACCGTCGGGGCGACGACCCGCGCTATCCGGTCCCGACCGAGGATGGGGTGCAGATCGACAAGGACCAGGAGGTCATCCTGGTCCGCTGGCAGGGTTCCGTTTTCGCCTTCAACCTGTCGTGTCCGCATCAGCACACCGCGCTGCGGTGGGAGAACGGCGATCACCAGTTCCGCTGCCCGAAGCACAAGTCGCGCTACCAGCCCGACGGTGGCTACGTGTCGGGACGGGCGACCCGCAACATGGATCGCTTCGCCCTCAGTCGCGACGGCGGGGACGTCGTGGTGCACGTCAACCAGCTGTTCAAGAGCGACGAGGAAGCGGCGCGATGGGCTGCCGCGGTCCTCGCCGTCTAGGAGAAGTCCCATGTCGTGTGCCGACTGCGGTGGGATGAGCCGCCGCGATTTTCTCGAATCGACCCTCATGGCGGTGGGGGTCTCCTCGCTGGTCGCCGCCTGCGCTGGCTCGCCCACCGGGCCGTCGAGCTTCTCGCCATTCAGCGTGACGGTGTCGCAGTATCCCGCGCTCGCCACCGTCGGTGGCGTGGCGGTGGTGGACAATGGCAGCCGGAGCGGCACGCCGGTGGCGCTGGTCCGCACCGCCGACGCGTCGTTCCTGGCGCTGTCGCTGGTCTGCCCCCACGCGGGGGTCACGGTGCAACCGGTCAGCAACGGCTTCTACTGCCCAGGCCACGGCGCGACCTTCTCGAGCAACGGCACCAACACCGGCGGACCAACCCGCGCCAACCTGCGCAGCTACACCGTCAGCTACGACCAGGCGGCGGGCACGGTCCAGGTCGGCTAGCCAGCGCGTCTCGCTCGGCGGCGGTATCTCGGAAGGCGTCGTCGGGCGGGTCCGATACCGGCAACCTCGACCGAAAGGTCGGGACGTCCAGCGCCGACCAATGCGCGATGCCTAGGCGGCGCCGGACGCCTTCCACGATCAGTGCCGGCCCGAGATAGGCCTCGAACGCCCGGAAAAGCCATTCGAAGAATGTGGCGCTCACCCCGAGCCCGATCACGTCGAGCACCAGGACTCCCACCAAGGCGAGGCCCAGCGCGATGCTCAGCCATGGCGGTGGACGCCACGGGTCCTCGTCAGCCATGGCAAGGATCTGAAGCATCGCGAGGACGGCCACGGCAATGCCGAACATCCCCTCGCGCGCCGGGTGCGGATCGACACCGCGGGCCAGGAGCCACCACGCCGCCACGAGTCCCGTCGCGACAATCAGCGCCAGGCCGAGATCGCGCGCCAGGTGGCGCCTGGGCCTCAACGGGTCACACCACCGTCTCCAGGTCCAGTTCCAGCCCACCGGTCCATCCGGCGACCAGGTTGTAGATCACCGCCCCGATCGCGCCGAAGATCAGCCCCATCAGGCCGTAGACGATCGGCATCATGATGCCGAGTCCGGTGAACATGGAGCCGCCGCTGCCGGCCGGCATCACGTTGCCGATCAGCCAGAACACCGGCAGGAAGACCAACCCCATCAGCGCATAGAGGACGCCGAGCACCTTGCCGGTTTGCAACGGGTCGAAACGACGAATGCGATGCACCATGGTGAGCTCCTTGGGTGGGGTGAGCACGGTCACCGGGGACGACCGCGACAACGCACAGAGGTGAATCAGCCGAACATCAGCACCAGCACACTGACCAGCAGCACGACAATGGCCAGGACCAGGGGACCACGCCGTGCCGAACGGGGCGGCGCTCCGCGCAGCCGCTCGAGGTGCCCCGCGATCACCGGATCGGGCTCGCGGCCGAGTCGCTCGTGGGTCCGGCCCAAGAATTCCTCCGCGACCGCCATCGCCGCCGGCCGCTCCCCCATCGCCTCGAAGCCTTCCATCGCCTGCAGGGCGGCAGCGGGATTCCACGGGTCGGCGTCGACCAGCCGGGTCCACCAACGGGCCGCTGCCTGGCCGTCACGACCGCGGATCGCCTCGGTGGCCAGCGCCGCCGCGAGGTCGCGGAAGGCGTGAGCGTGCCGATCGCGTTCGGCGTGCATCCACTGGTTGAACCCGCCGGCGCCGTCGAGGTGGAAGCGGTCGAGGAACGGCCCCTGGTAATTCGCCGCGGCCTCGAGGTGCTCACCGGCATCGAGGTGATCGCGGTAGGCCGCCACGTCGCACCAGAGATGGACCGGGTCGAAGGCCAGCCCGCCACCGGAAGTGATCAGGCAGGCGGGATCGAGCAGCGCGCCGAGACGCGCGAGCGTGGTGTCCAATTCGTGGTCGGCCTGCTCCGCCGCGAGATCGGGCCAGAGGGCGGCGCCGAGGGCCCGCCGGGTGGCCTCACCCGGACGCGCAGCCGCCAGCAAGGCCACCAGGGCGATCAGCGGTGGGTCGCCGGCAATCGCCGTGACCGGCCCGGCCGGTCCGATGACCGACGCACCACCGAGCAGGTAGAGGCGATAGGGAGGATGTCGGGACGCCGTTGCCGTGGTCACCGCTTCAAATCGCAGCCGAGGATTGGGGATCAGGTAGGATACGTCGCCGCCACCCTCCCGGCCAGCCGTGGCCTTACCTTTGGGCAGGGCGAGCCCCCGGCCCGCCGCGCCTCGACTGTCACGACCCCCCACCAAGCCGCGGAGTCCCAGATGCCCCGTTCCGCCAAGGTCCTCATCGCCCTCGGGCTGGTCCTGATCGGCACCGGCGCCGGGCTGTTGCTCGCCCAGCTGGTGCGTCCCGATTCGGCGTCGACCCGCGACGCCGTCACCACGCATGGCGAATGGGTGCGCTATGCCAACGCCGATGGCGACTCGGTGACGGCCTATGTGGCCTACCCCGAGCGCCAGGGCACCGCGCCGGCGATCATCGTCGTGCACGAGATCTTCGGACTGTCGGACTGGGAGCCGACGGTGGCCGATCGCTTCGCCGCCCGGGGCTACGTCGCGATCGTCCCCGACCTGCTCTCGGCCCGATACGGCTCCACCCGGGCGATGGGCGACACTGCCCGGCGACTGGTCTCCATGCTCGGCGCCGCCGACGTCGATCGCGACCTCGACGCCACCTTTCGCTACGTCAACGCGTTGCCGGCCACCGAGACCGGCAACGTGGGGGTGATCGGCTTCTGCTGGGGCGGCGGCACCGTGTGGACCTATGCCTCGCACAATCCCGCCCTCAGGGCCGCCGTGGTGTGCTACGGTCCGCTCGCCGACACCACACTCCTCACCACGGTGAAGGCGCCCGTCCTCGGCGTCTATGGCCAGAACGACGGCCGGGTGACCAACTCCCTGCCGACGATCGTGCGAATGATGAACGCGATGGGGAAGCCATTTGCCGCCGACTCCTATGCCGGCACCGGCCACGGCTTCCTGCATCCCGGTCGACGCGGCAGCGAGACACCGGAGTCCGAACGCGCCTGGCGCGACATCGACGCCTTCCTTGGCCGCACGCTCGGGGGGAAGTGATTGGCCCCCAGGCGAGGGGCCACGCTCGTCCTGCTCATCACCCTCGCGGGATGCAGTCTTTCCCCGCTGCTCAACCGTATCGACGTGGGGCACGACGCCTTCGTGGTGTTCGTGGGCGAGGGCGATGACGGTCGCACCAACATCTTCGCCGGGCTGCCCACCGGTGGGGAGCTGTCACAGGTCACCTTCACCCCGATCGCCGAGTCGCAGCCGGCGCTCACCCACGAGGGTGGCGCGATCGCGTTCGTGCGCGCCAGCCGCGACCCGGCCAGCGATCCCCGTCCGGTGCTGGTGGTGCTCAATCTGCTGAGTGGTGGCGAGCGCGACTTCGCCTTCCGCGATGACCCCGGCCCGATCACCGGACTGGCCTGGAACGCCGACGAGACGGCGATCTACGCGCGCGGTGCCAACGGCACCTGGCGTTTCCCGGCCCCGCCCGCCGAGGGCGAGCCGGTGCGCGTCGCCGGTGCCGAGACGGCAAGCGCCGACAGCGCCGTCGCGGTGTTGCTCGGTCGGCCGGCGTTCGCCCGCGCCGAGCGATGCGACAGCGGCGGGGTGTGCGTGATCGGCCCGAGCGGCACACCCCAGATGGTCAGCCGCGAAGGCCATGATCCGTTTCGCTGGGGTGACGACTCGCTGGCCTGGTTCGAGGGCAACGGCGTGGTGGTGCGGCCGCTGGGACCGGGATCGCAACGGGTCGTCAGCTGGTCACGTCCGGTGGTGGGGATGCGGCAGGGAGCGTACGCGGTGCCGTGAAGTCAATGGCTCATGGTCGATGGTCGATGAGGCAACAAGAGGTCGAGACCGGCCTCGGTCACACCCGGGCGTTGTCGTGGTCGGTTCCGTTCATGCTTGATGGACCCTCAGCCATCGACCATCGGCCATCGACCTACTGCCGCACATAGAACACGAAGCTCTCCAGGTGCTGGATCGTCGCTTCCTTCTCGCGCAGCTCCTGGGCCAGCAGGTCGCCCGTGGTGATCACCCCGACCACGGTGCCGTGCTCGTCGAGCACCGGCAGGTGACGGATCCGTCGCTCCGACATCAGCGCGCCGCAGTCGGCGAGGTCCGCCTCCGGCGTGCCGGTCACCAGCGCGGTGGTCATCACCTCGCGCAGCACCGTGGTGCCGGGGTCGCGGCGCACCGCCACCACCCGGCGCATCAGGTCGCGCTCGGTGAAGATGCCGACCAGCTTGCCCTCCTCGAGAATCAGGACGCTGCCGGTCCCGCGCTCGTTCATCCGTTCGGCCGCATCGAGCACCGTGGTGTCGGCAGTCGTGACCAGCAGATCGGCGCCCTTGCGGGCCAGCACTTCCTTGACCGTTGCCATTGACGGATCCCGTCCGGAGAGGATGTTCGATACTACCCTCCCCCGTGCCAAGGAGCCAGAGGGATGCCGATGCGATTCACGACCGAATTGGTCCTCGAACGGTCGATCGCCCAGGTCTGGCAGGCGTTCGATTCGCCGGAGCAGATGCAGGCATGGCAACCGACGCTCGAGTCGTTCGAAGCGGTGACCGGAACCCCGGGCCAGCCGGGGGCCGTGAGCCGGCTCACCTACCTCGAGGGGAAACGGACGATGGTCCTGGTCGAGACCATCACTGAGCGTCGCGAGCCGGAGCTCTTCGCCGGGACCTACGACAGCGGCATGGCGCTCAACCGGATGACCAACCGGTTCAGTGCCCTGGACGCCGACCGCACCCACTGGAAGATCGAGTGCGAGTTCGTCTTCCGGGGTTTCTGGCGGCTCCTCGCCCCGTTCTTCCGTGCTCCGATCGAGCGGCGCACCCGGGCCGACGTGGAACGGTTCAAGGAGTGGCTGGAGGCGGGTAGATTCGAGTGATGCCCCGACTCCTCGAATGCGTCCCCAATTTCTCGGAAGGTCGCGATCCCGCGATCATCGCCCGGATCACCGACCGGATCGCCGCCGTCGACGGCGTGCGACTCCTCAACGTCGATCCCGGCCGGGCCACCAATCGCACCGTGGTGACCTTCGTTGGCGAGCCCGAACCGGTCATCGAGGCGGCCTTCCAGGCCATCCGGCTCGCCGGCGAGCTGATCGACATGGGCCGCCACCATGGTGAGCACCCGCGGATGGGCGCTACCGACGTCTGCCCGCTGGTGCCGATCAGCGACATCACCATGGCGGAAGCCGCCGAGTGGGCCGGTCGGCTCGCCGAACGCGTGGGCCGCGAGCTCGACCTGCCGGTCTATCTCTACGAACACGCCCAGCCGAACCCGGCCCGCCGCAACCTCTCGGTGATCCGCGCCGGCGAATACGAGGCGCTCCCCGACCGGATCGTGACCGATCAGTGGAAGCCCGACTTCGGGCCGGCCCGCTTCGACTCCCGGCGCGGTGCCACCGCGATCGGCGCCCGCGACTTCCTGGTGGCCTACAACATCAACCTGAACACGACCTCAACCCGCCGCGCCAACGCGATCGCCTATGACGTGCGCGAAGGGGGCCGCAAGAAGCCTGGCCCACTCGGCGAACCAGTGGGCCCCGGCACCCTCAAGGCGGTCAAGGCGATCGGCTGGTTCATCGAGGAGTACGGCATCGCCCAGGTGTCGATGAACCTCACCAACATCTCGGTGACCAGCGTGCATGCGGCGTTCGACGAGTGCGTCCGAGTCGCGGCCGAGCGTGGCATCCGGGTCACCGGCTCGGAACTGGTGGGCCTCGTGCCGCTCAAGTGCCTGACCGATGCCGGCCGCCACTTTCTCGAGAAGCAGCAGCGATCGGTCGGCGTGAGCGAGGCCGAGTTGGTGAAGATCGCTGTCCGCTCGCTCGGCCTCGACGACCTGGCACCGTTCGATCCCGGTGACCGGGTGATCGAGTACCTGCTGCGACGCCCCGAGGACACCCGACTGGTCGACATGCCGCTGGCTCGGTTCACCGCGGAGACCGCCAGCGAGAGCGCCGCACCCGGCGGTGGTTCGGTCGCCGCCACCCTCGGTGCCCTCGGCGCTGCACTCGGCACCATGGTGGCCAACCTCTCCTCCCATCGTCGCGGCTGGGACGCCCGCTGGCAGGAGTTCTCCACCTGGGCCGAGCGCGGCCAGCGACAGGTCGCCGAGCTGCTCAAGCTGGTCGACGAGGACACCCGCGCCTTCGAGGCGGTGATGGCCTGCTTCGGGATGCCCAAGGGAACCGACGAGGAGAAGGCGGCCCGCAAGGCGGCGATCCGCGACGCCACCCGCCACGCCACCGAAGTGCCATTCCGGGTGATGGAAGTGACCCTCGAGTCGATGGATCTGATCAAGGCGATGGCCGGGATCGGTCAGGAAACCTCGGCCTCCGACGCCGGCGTGGCAGCACTCTGCGCCCGCTCCGCCGTGATGGGCGCCTACCTCAACGTGAAGATCAACGCCAACCAGCTCGAGGGTGACGCCGTCGCCGCGGACTTGGTGAAGCGCGGCGCCGAACTGCAGTCACGGGCGCAGGCACTGGAGGCGGAGATCCTCGCGCTGGTGGAAGGCCGGCTCTAGCCTCAAACCTGCCCCGCCCCCTGAGCAGAGCGAAGGGCGGCGGGGCCTCCTCGGCCCGCGACGCCTGATCCAGCTCCCCGCCCTCGGGCACAGCCCGAGCGGCGGGGCCTCCTCGGTTCGCGACGCCTGATCCAGCTCCCCGCCCTCGGGCACAGCCCGAGCGGCGGGGCCTCCTCGGCCCGCGACGCCTGATCCTTGTCGTGCAACATCCGGATCCAGTCTCACCTGGCGCGGTGGACATGATCCCCGAATGCGGACGCATTGGGTCTACATCCTCACGAACCAATCCGGGTGCTACTACGTCGGGAGCACCCACGACTTGCAGCGCCGCTGGTGGCAGCACCTGCACCGGCGAGGTGCCCATCACACCCGAGACTACCATGTCACGCGACTCGTGTATGCCGAGTCATTCCCGGATCAACGATCGGCTCGGACCCGCGAGCGCTCGCTGAAGCGCAGGACTCGCAACCGGAAGCTCGCGGCGATTCGACGCAACAACCCGGATCTCGAAGATCTCTCGGTTCGCTTCGGCTGGCGGAAGCCACTCGATTCGAGAATCGGACAGGACTCCTGAGTACCCGTGCCGCGCGAGGCTGCGGTCAGGCGTGCGGCGAGCGAGGAGGCCCCGCCGCCGGGGCTGAAGCCCCGGGGCGGGGCAGTCGATGTAGAATTCCACCATGAGCAACCCACCCACCGTCCGTGCCCCGCGCGGCACCACGCGCACCGCCAAGGGCTGGCTCCAGGAAGCCGCCAAGCGGATGCTGATGAACAATCTCGATCCCGACGTGGCGGAGAAGCCCGATGAGCTGATCGTCTACGGCGGACGCGGCAAGGCGGCACGCAACTGGGACGCCTACCACCGGATCGTCGCCACGCTCGACCGGCTCGAGAACGACGAGACGCTGCTGGTGCAGAGCGGCAAGCCGGTCGGCGTGCTCCGCACCCACGACCTCGCCCCGCGGGTGATCATCGCCAACTCCAACCTGGTCCCCAACTGGGCCACCTGGGATGAGTTCGACCGGCTCGACAAGCTGGGGCTGATGATGTACGGCCAGATGACCGCCGGGTCGTGGATCTACATCGGCACCCAGGGGATCCTGCAGGGGACCTACGAGACCTTCGCGGGTGCGGCAACCAAGCACTTCGACGGCTCGCTCGCCGGCACCATCACCGTCACCGCCGGGCTCGGCGGGATGGGCGGTGCCCAGCCGCTGGCGGTGACGCTCGCCGGCGGCGTGGCGATCTGCGTCGAGATCGACCCGCACCGGATCGAGCGGCGATTGGAGACGCGCTACCTCGACGAGGTTGCCACCTCGCTCGAGGACGCGATCACGAAGGCAGAGGAAGCGCGCCGCGGGCGACGCCCCCGCAGCATCGGACTCCTCGGCAACGCCGCGGAAGTCCTGCCGAAGATGGTCGAGATCGGCTTCACCCCGGATTTGGTGACCGACCAGACCTCGGCCCACGACCCGATGTGGGGCTATATCCCCATCGCGCACGCCGACGAGGACATCACCGAGACCCGTACCAAGCGGCCCGAGGAGTACCTCAGGCGAGCCCGCGACGGCATGGTTGCCCACGTGCAGGCGATCCTCACCATGCAGGAGCGCGGCGCGATCGCCTTCGACTACGGCAACAACCTCCGCGCACAGGCGAAGATCGGTGGGCTCGAGGGTGCCTTCGGCTACCCCGGCTTCGTGCCGGCCTTCATCCGTGACTCGTTCTGCGAGGGACGCGGCCCGTTCCGCTGGGTGGCACTGTCGGGCGACCCCGCCGACATCGCCGCCACCGACCAGGCCCTGCTCGACCTCTTCCCCGACGATCACCGGCTGCAGGAATGGCTCGGCTGGGCCGGCGAGAAGATCGCCTTCCAGGGCCTCCCGGCCCGGATCTGCTGGCTCGGCTACAAGGAGCGCGACAAGGCGGGGCTGCTCTTCAACCAGCTGGTGCGCGATGGCAAGGTCAGCGCTCCGATCGTGATCGGCCGCGACCACCTCGATGCCGGCAGCGTGGCGTCACCCTATCGCGAGACCGAGGCGATGAAGGACGGTTCCGATGCGGTGAGCGACTGGCCACTGCTCAACTTCGCGGTCGGCGCCTCGAGCGGTGCCGCATGGGTCAGCTTCCACCACGGTGGCGGGGTGGGGATGGGTTACTCCCAGCACGCTGGACTGGTGGCGGTGGCCGACGGCAGCGACGAGGCCGAACGGCGGCTCGGCATGTGCCTCGTCAACGATCCGGCGATGGGCGTGATCCGCCACGCCGACGCCGGCTACGACAAGGCGCTCGACGTGGCACGGGCGAGGGGGCTGGACCTGCCGTCGACCGGATGACGGGTGACTGGTAACGGGAATTGCGAGACTCCGAGCTTCTGCCAGCCCCGGTCACCCGCCCCCCGTCGCCCGTCGCCTGTCCCCTGTCGCCCCGCCGGGAACCATCCCCCACCGGTCGGCGTACTTCCCGGTAACAATCGCTGGCGCCTCGGCAGGGTTCGCCGTACACTCGGAGCCCGCGCCGCTGGCGCCTGTGTCGCCCCGCGCTCCACCAACCGTCTGATGGGACGATGACCACACTGACCACGCCCGGGTTGCGGGTGCGCTCCGCCGTCGGCAACGCCGCGACTCCACCGACCCTCGCCGAGCAATACCGCGCCGTTCGTGCCTGGACCGTTGCACTCATCGAGCCGCTCGAGATCGAGGACACCGTCGTCTCCTCGATGCCCGACGTGTCGCCGACCAAGTGGCACCTGGCCCACACCTCGTGGTTCTTCGAGACCTTCGTGCTGGCCGACCACGAGCCCGGCTACCGCTCGCCCGACCCGCGCTACGCCTTCCTGTTCAATTCCTACTACGTGCAAGCCGGCGAGCGACACTGCCGCGCCCAACGCGGACTCGTCACCCGACCCACGCTGGAGCAGGTGCTCGACTATCGCGACCATGTGGACGCCGCAGTGATTCGGTTGCTCGACCGGATCGGTGGTGACACCGATCACCCGGCCCACACGCTGATCGAGCTCGGCCTGCACCACGAGCAGCAGCACCAGGAGCTGCTCCTCACCGACATCAAGCACGTGCTCTGGACCAACCCGCTCCGGCCCGCGTATCGCGAGACGCTCCCCGTCGGACCGGGCTCCGTGCCTCCACTCGACTGGATCACGATTGCCGAGGGTGTGCACGAGGTCGGCCACACCGGCACCGGTTTCGCCTACGACAATGAATCGCCGCGTCACAAGGTCTACCTGCAGCCGGCCCGCCTCGCGTCGCGGTTGGTGACCAACGCCGAATACCTCGCCTTCATCCAGGACGGCGGCTACCGTCGCGCCGAGTGCTGGATGTCGGCCGGCTGGGCGACCGTGCAGGAACACGGCTGGCGGGCCCCGCTCTATTGGGACAACCTCGGCGATGGCTGGACCGAATTCACGCTTGCCGGCACCGCGCCGGTCGACCCTGCGGTACCGGTCTGCCACCTGAGCTGGTACGAGGCCGACGCCTTCGCGCGCTGGGCCGGCAAGGCACTGCCCACCGAGTTCGAGTGGGAGGTCGCTGCCACGGCTGGCCAGCCAACCGGCAGCTTCGCCGAGTCGCGCCGCTTCCACCCCGGCGCCGCGACCCCGGAGGGCCACCCGCTCCAGCTGCATGGCGAACTCTGGCAGTGGACCAACAGCGCCTACCTGCCCTACCCCGGCTATCGGCCGGCCAGCGGGGCCATCGGCGAGTACAACGGCAAGTGGATGGCCGACCAGTGGGTGCTGCGCGGCTCGTCCTGCTTCACGCCGGCCAGCCACGCCCGTTCGAGCTATCGCAACTTCTTTCCCTCACCGACTCGATGGCAGATGACCGGCATCCGACTCGCGGAGCGCGGATGACCGCGCCGAGCCGTCCCAGCACACCGTGGCGCACCGGCCCCGGCCAGCATCACCCGGTACGGTCGCTCCGTGACGAGGTGCTCGCCGGCCTCCGGGCCCGACCCAAGACGCTGCCGCCCAAGCTGTTCTACGACGCCACCGGCGCCGCGCTCTTCGAGCGGATCACCGAACTCGACCAGTACTACCTCACCCAGGCGGAGCTCGAGATCCTCCGGCGGCACGCCGGTGACATCGCGCGGATGGCCGGACCGCGGGCCGCGCTGATCGAGTACGGCAGCGGCGCCGGCGTGAAGGTGCGACTCCTGCTCGATGCCCTCGACCAGCCCGCGGCCTGCGTGCCGATCGACATCTCGGGCGAACAGCTCGCGCGCGTGGCCGACCAGCTGGCCGCGGCCTACCCAGAGGTGAGGATCCTGCCGGTCCGCGCCGACTACACCCGGGCGATCGACCTGCCGCCGCTCCCCGCGGGCACCCGACGGGTGGCCTTCTTCCCCGGCTCCACCATCGGCAACTTCGAACCCGCCGCCGCCCGGTCGTTCCTTGCCGGCATCCGCCAGACCGTGGGCGACCACGGCGCCCTGGTGCTCGGCGTCGATCGACGCAAGGATCCCGCGACCCTGGAGGCCGCCTATAACGACCGCGAAGGCGTCACGGCTGCCTTCAATCGCAACATGCTGGTCCGCCTCAATCGCGAGCTCGGCGCCGACTTCTCGCTCGACCATTTTCATCACCGCGCCCACTGGAATGCCGAGGCCTCCCGAATCGAGATGCACCTCGAGTCGCTCGGCGATCAGGTGGTGACGGTCGGGGGGATGGCGATCCCCTTCGCGGCGGGTGAGACGATCTGGACCGAGTCGAGCTACAAGTACGATCAGCCCAGCCTCGAGCGCCTCGTCGGCGACGCAGGCTTCAGGCTGCGCGAACTGTGGACCGACAATCAGGAACACTTCTGGGTGGGGTACCTGGAGACACGGCACGATAGACGGTAGACATCTGCGCGCCCGCGTTGCGAATGAGGATGCGCTCCCCGACGAGAACCGGCCCTCACAGACGTCTATCGTCTATCGTCTATCGTCTATCGTCTATCGTCTATCGTCTATCGTCTATCTTTGTCCCGAACAGGTTGTTGAGCGCCTCCGCCCAGGTCGGGTGGGCGAAGATGCCGTCGCGCAGGGCCTGCCACTTGAGGCGGCCAAGCATCGCCATCTGCACCACCGCGGCGGTCTCGCCTCCCTCGGGACCCAGGATCGCGGCGCCGAGCAGCCGGTCGGTGCGCCGGTCCACCACCGCCTTCATCAGTCCCCGTGGTTCGTCGGTCTCGAGGGCGCGCGCCACCCGTGACATCGGCAGCACGGCAACAGCGACATCCTTCCCCGCCTCCCGCGCCGCGCGTTCGGTCATCCCGATCCGGCCGAGCTGCGGATCGGTGAACACCACGTAGGGAACCTGCCGACCCCTGGTGCTTGCCTTCCCGCCCTCGAGCAGGTTGGTCCGGAGAATCCGGTAGTCGTCGTAGGCGATGTGGGTGAACGCAGGACCGCCGTTCACATCACCGATCGCATGCACCCCCGGCACAGAGGTTTCCAATCGGCTGTTCACCGCCACGAATCCCTGCCGTGTGGTCCGGATCCCCACCCGCTTCAGGTTGAGTCCCGCCGTCGCGGGCGCACGGCCCGTTGCCACCAGCAGGTGGGATCCGGTGATCGTCGCACGACCCTCTTCCGACTCGACTTCCACCGAGAGCGATCCCACCTCGCCACGCACGGACGTGACGGCGGTCGAGAGGCGGATCGTGAGGCCGTCGTGCCGGAGGATGTCGGTGAGCGCCTCCGCCACGTCGCCATCCTCGCGCGCCAGCAGTTGTCCGCCGCGTTCGACCACCGTCACCTCGGCACCGAAGCGGCGGAACATCTGGGCGAACTCGAGCCCCACGTACCCCCCGCCCAGCACGATCAGGTGCTCGGGCACCTCGGCCAGTTCCATCACCGAGGTGGAATCGAGATGTGGTGCCGTATCGAGCCCCGGAATCGGCGGCATCGCGACCACGGTGCCGGTACTGATCACCACCCGCGCGGCGCTCACCTGGCGCAGGTCCTCTCCGTTCGTGACCTCGAGGGTTCGAGCCGCCACGAACCGGCCGTTGCCACGGATCAACTCGACCCCGGCCTGTTCCAGCGACCGCTCGCTCGCCTGCCGGAACGACAGCACGATGTCGCGCTTGCGCTGGCGCACCGTGGCCAGGTCGATCGTCGGCGACCCGACCCGGACGCCATAGTCACCGGCCCGCTCCGACAGGTAGGCCACCCGGGCCGATGCGACCATCGTCTTGGTGGGAGTGCACCCCGAGTTGACGCAGGTGCCGCCCACATGCTGGCGCTCGATGAGCGCGACCCGGCGGCCGGCCTTGGCAAACGCGCCGGCCAGCGGACCACCGCCCTGCCCCGAGCCGAGGACGACGAGATCGAATGGTTCAACGGGCATCGTGATTCCTCGCAAGATGACGCCGGATGGGTGTTGAGGCTGGACAGATGTGGAGGATCGGTCCCTTGTAGCCTCAACCCCCACCCGGCATCATCGGTTCCGCAGTAGATTTGTGTCGTGACCCACACCGATACGCTGTTCACCGGCATAAGCGAGCTCGTGACCGCGCCCACCACCGGCGCACGGCGCGGTGTGGCGATGCGTGAACTGCGCCAACTGCCCAATGCTGCCCTCGGCGTGACCGACGGCCGGATCACCTGGGTCGGTCTCCGCACCGAGTGGGCCGGCAGCGCGACCACCGAAGTCGATCTTGGCGGGCGGGCGGTGATCCCCGCACTGGTCGACCCCCATACCCACGTCATCTGGGCCGGTGATCGCTACGACGACTTCGAGGCCCGCGCCAGCGGCGTCTCCTACGAGACCATCCTCGCGCGCGGAGGCGGCATCCGCAGCACGGTGCGACACACCGCCAGCACCGCGACCGGCGCACTGTCGGCCCTGGCCGTGCCGCGCATCGACGCGCTGGTCCGCAGTGGCGCCGCGACGATCGAGATCAAGAGCGGCTACGGGTTCGACCCGGACGCCGAGCTGCGCTCGCTCGAGGCGATCGCGGCAGTCCGGCCCCGTGCCGCCGCCCGACTGCTTGCCACCCTGCTGATCCATCTCCCCCCGGCGCAGGCCGAGCGTCGCGGGCCGTATCTCGACACGGTGACCGGCACCCTGATCCCCGAGGTCGCCCGCCGGAACCTGGCGACCGCCTGCGACGTGTTCATCGAGCGCGAGGCCTGGAACCCCGATGAGGCCGGCCGGATCTTTGCCGCGGCCCATGCGGCCGGACTCGCCGTCAAGGCGCACGTCGATCAATTCCACGCCATCGGCGGGGTCGAGCGTGCCCTCGAGCATGCCGCCCTCTCGGTTGATCACCTCGAGGCCAGTGGGGCGCCCCAGATCCGCGCCATCGCCGCGAGCGCCACGGTGGCGACCCTGCTCCCCGGCGTGTCGCTCCACCTCGGCCTGCCCGCCGCGCCTGGCCGCGCGTTGGTCGACGCCGGGGCGATCGTCGCGGTGGGCACCGACTGCAATCCCGGCTCCTCACCGTTGTTCTCGGTCCAGCAGGCGATGGCGCTCGCGGTGCGAGTCAACGGCCTGGTTCCGTCCGAGGCGCTGGCGGCGGCGACCGTCAACGCGGCGGCCGCACTCGGACTCGACGACTGTGGAGCCCTGGTGCCCGGCTCACGCGCCGATTTCGTCGCGCTCGACGACACCGACTGGCGGGTCGCCACCTGGCAGCTCGGCGGGAGCCCGGTGCATCGCACCTACGTCAAGGGACGGGAGGCGTTCGCGTGAACTCCGACATCGTGCAGGTGGGCGAGCCACTGACCATTGCCGACGTGGTGCGGGTCGCCCGGGAAGGGGCGCCGGCCGGGCTCTCCGCGACGGCCCGCGAGCGGATGACCGAGTCCCGACGCTACATCGAGCGCCTGGTTGCGGAGGGGCGCACCGTGTACGGTGTGACGACCGGCTTCGGCAAGCTCGCCAGTGAGCGGATCGCCCCGGGCGATGTGCGCCAGTTGCAGCGCAACCTCATCGTCTCCCACGCGATGGGCGTCGGCGAGCCACTCCCCGACGAGGTCGTCCGCGCCATGCTCCTGCTCCGCGCCCAGTCCCTGGCGCAGGGCAACAGCGGCATCCGCGTCGAAGTGGTCGAGCTGCTGATCCAGTTGCTGGACCGCGCCATCATCCCGGTGGTGCCGTCGCAGGGCTCGGTCGGCGCGAGCGGCGACCTCGCCCCGCTCGCCCACGTGGCCCTTACCTTGATCGGCGAAGGCCACGCCCGGATCCGTGACCAGGTGCTCCCCTCGGCGGAGGCGCTGGAGCTGGTCGGACTGGCACCGGTCACCCTCGAGGCCAAGGAGGGGCTCGCCCTCATCAATGGCACCCAGGCGATGACCGCGATCGGCGCACTGGTGGTGCACGACGCGATGGCGTTGGCCACCGTGGCCGACATCGCCGCGGCGATGTCGCTCGAGGCACTCAAGGGCACCCGCGTCCCCTTCGATCCGCGGGTCACCCGTGTCCGGCCCCATCCCGGCGCGATCACCACCGCTGCCAATGTCCGCGCCATCTCGGCCGACTCGCCGATCCACGCCTCGCATGCCGATTGCGACAAGGTGCAGGACGCCTACTCGCTGCGCTGCGTGCCCCAGGTGCACGGTGCCTCGCGCGACGCGTTGTCGCATGTGGCCGAGGTCGTCACCCGGGAGATCAACGCGGTCACCGACA
Organism: uncultured Gemmatimonadales bacterium; assembly: GCA_963847895.1. Lineage (GTDB taxonomy): Bacteria > Gemmatimonadota > Gemmatimonadetes > Gemmatimonadales > GWC2-71-9 > Palsa-1233. The sequence goes on along the minus strand of CAWKBO010000003.1, from coordinate 163,951 downwards.
ATCCGCTGGTCTTCGCCGAGGATGACTTCGTGGTCTCGGCCGGCAACTTCCATGGCCAGCCCGTGGCGGTGGTGATGGACTACGCCAAGATCGCCATCGCCGAGCTCGCCAACATCGCCGAGCGGCGGGTGGAACACATGCTCGACCCCGCAGTGAGCGGGCTGCCCGCCTTCCTGGCGCGCCAGGGGGGGCTGCACTCCGGACTCATGATCTCGCAGTACACCGCCGCATCGCTGGTGAGCGAGAACAAGGTGCTGGCCCATCCCGCCAGTGTCGATTCGATTCCCACCTCCGCCAACCAGGAGGACCACGTCTCGATGGGGACCACCGCGGCTCGGCAGTGCGCCATGATCCTCGAGAACGCCCGCTGGGTGCTGGCGGTCGAGGTGCTCAATGCCACCGAGGCGCTCGGCTTCCATGCCCCGCTCGAGCCGGGGCCCGGGGCACGGGCCGCCGTGGCCGCGGTGCGCGAGGTGGTCCCGCCACTCGACGCCGACCGGATCATGACCGGCGACCTGGCGGCGGTGCGCGAGATGATCGTCGATGGCCGGCTCCGCGACGCGGTCGAGGCGGCGGTGGGGACACTCGCGTAGCGCGAGATTCGAGAACCGAGCGGACCGCACCAACCGGAGACCCACGATGCGTCGACCCCTGGCCGCAATCATCCTGCTTCACCTTGCCGCGCCCATCGCGCAGCTCGCACCCCCGCTCCCGGCCCAGTCCCTCGCCCGCCGTGCCGACTCGGTCTTCGCGAGCTACGCGACCACCACCGCCCCCGGCTGCACGATCGGCGTAGACAGTGCCGGGCACCCGATCTATCGCGGCGCCTACGGCATGGCCGAGCTGGAATTCGGTGCACCGATGACGGTCGAGACGATCAGCGAGGCCGGTTCGGTCTCCAAGCAGTTCGTCGCGGCGTCGGTCATGCTCCTCGCGGCCCGCGGCGTGCTCTCGCTCGACGACACCCTGCAGCGCTGGTTCCCCGAGATCCCGGTCTACGATCACGCCATCACCCTGCGCCACCTGCTGCACCACTCCTCGGGGCTTCGCGACTGGGGCGCCGTCGCGGCGCTGGCCGGCTGGCCCCGCGGCGAGCGCGCCCATACCCAGGACGACGCGCTGGCGATCCTCGCCCGGCAACGGGGCCTCAACCACGTGCCGGGCGAGGCATTCTCCTACACCAACAGCGGCTACAACCTCCTGGCGATCCTGGTCGAGCGCGCCAGCCACATCCCATTCGCCGAGTTTTCCCGCCGTGAGTTCTTCGTGCCGCTCGGAATGACCCATACCTCCTGGCGCGACGACTTCACCCGACTGGTGCCGGGTCGGGCGCAGGCGTACGCCCCGGCCGCCGGGCAATGGAAGCTCGACATGCCGTTCGAGGACGTCCACGGCAATGGCGGCCTGCTCACCACCGTGGGCGACCTGCTTCTCTGGACCCGGGCCCTCAACGAGGGGCGCCTCGGCCGACCCGACGTGAGTGCGGCGATGAAGACCCCGGGCCGGTTCAACGACGGTCGACTGATGGGCTACGGTGGCGGACTGTTCATCGGCGCGATTCGCGGCGTGCCCGCCGTGAGTCATACCGGTGCCACTGCGGGCTATCGCTCGGTGCTCGCCACCTTCACCGAGCAGCAGCTGAGCCTGGCGATCCTCTGCAATCGCGGCGACGCCAACCCGGCCCGACTTGGCGAAGCACTTCTCGCCGGTCGCCTGTCGTTCGCGGCGGCACCCTCGGCACCCACGCCGCGGCCCCCGTCTCCCTACACGCTCGACCCCGCCCGGGTCGCCGACTACACCGGCCGGTGGCACAGCGATGAGGCCGACGGCACCCTCACCATCGGGGTGCGCGCCGGCGGGCTGGTCGTGGAACGGCGTCCCGGGCAACCCGGCGCGATCCGGCCCACCGGACCCGACGCGTTCGCCGCACCCGGCGGCGTGGAGCTTCGCTTCGAACGCGACAGCACCGGCCGGGCCACGAGGCTGCTCGTGTCGGTCTCCCGGGCGCTGGACGTGAGATTCGATCGGCTGCCCGAGTTGCCATGATTTCGTGGGGAGCTTGGAGTCGCGCGCAATGGCGAACCGGTGTTCCTTCCCTGTGTTCCCCCAACGGGATGGATCGATGCGACCCACCACTCTGTTGACCACCCTGCTCGCGCTGCTCGCCTGCGGCAGCGGAGCGACCGACCCGATCACGCCCCCGCCGCCGCCCACGACCGGCCTCCGGATCGCCATGCTGGGCAACTCGCTCACCGACACGCACGAGCTCCCCGGCATGATCGCCGATCTCGCCGTGAGCACCGGGGCGCCGCGACCCACCGTGGTGGCGGTGACCCACGCCGACTTCTCGCTCGAGGATCACTGGAACCTGGCCTCGAGCACCGCAGCGATCGATGGCGGCGACTTCGACGTGGTGACGATGCAGCAGGGGCCCTCCACCCTCCCGTCGAGCGGGGCCAACCTGCTCGAGTGGTCGGGGAAATGGGCCGACCGGATCACGGCGCTCGGCGGCACGCCCGGGATGTACGTGGTGTGGCCGCCGCTGGGCGACAACATCGACAACGGCATCTCCCACTACGTGGCGGCGGCTGACGCCAAGCAGATGTCGGTCTATCCGGTGGGTCAGGCATTTCGGGCCCTGATGACGAGCCATCCGGAGATTCGACTGCGCGAGGCCGATGACTTCCATCCCTCGATGCAGGGCACATGGCTCGCCGCGCTGATCATCACCGGGGTGATCTACGATCACGACCCGGAGGATTTCCCCAACCTGGTCCCGCGCGACATCACCGACGAGCACGCCACCATCCTGCGGGCGACGGCCAAGGATGTCATCCGGCTCTTCGGCCGCCGCTAGGTGGGTACGCTGATGGAAGCCGCCCTCCAGCGGTGCACCCGGTGGGGCGGTGTTGGCTGTCGGCGGCCCCGTGGAGCTACTCCGCCTGAAGCGCCACCGCCGGATCGGCCCGCGCCACCCGGCTCGCTGGAATCCACGAGGCGACGAGCGCGGTGACCGTCAGGAGCACAGGCACGAGGAGAAACGTGACCGGATCGATCGCACCCACGCCGAACAGCATGCCTTGCAGGGCACGCGTGGCGACCGCGGCCACGCCGACGCCGACGACAACGCCGATCGCCGCCAGCCCGAGTCCGTGGCGGACCACCAGCCACCGCACTCCCTCACGCGTTGCCCCGAGCGCCAGGCGGATACTCATCTCGCGGGCGCGCTGACGTGCCAATTGGGATATCACGCCGTAGACACCGACCATCGCGAGCACCACGCCGACGCCCGCAAACCCGAGCAGCAGCACCATCATGAATCGAGGCCGTGCCATCGAGGCCTGCCGCACGCTCGTCATGCTTCGCGACGAAATGATGGCGAGCTCAGGGTCAAGTTGCCCGACCAGTTCGCGCACCGCCGGTGCGGTGGTGGCTGGATCTCCAGACGTTCGGAGCACGAGGGTGATGGAGTGCCCGTCGCCCTGGGCCACCGGGGCCAGGAATTCCGGCCGTGGATCGCTCTGCAGCCCGGCCTGGTGCTCGCTGCCGACCACACCGACGATCGTTCGCCAGGTCGAGGTCGAGTCCGGCACCCGGTCGAAGGCGATGCGGAGGCCCACCGGGTCTTCGCCCGGGAAGAAGCGGTCTGCCAGCGCCTGGTTGATGAGCACCACCGGGTCCGTGCCGGCTCGGTCGGTGGTCAGGATATCGCGACCACGCACCAGGGGGACCCGCATGACCTTGAGGTAGCCCGGCGAAATGTCCCGATGGATGACCTCTGTTCCGCCGGCACCGGGAGGACGGCCGCTCACCGAGAAGTCACTGCTCCACGAATCGTTGGTCAGCGGCAGTTGGGACACCAGGGCGGCCGCCTGTACTCCCGGGATGCCCTCCGACCCCTGTTGGAGTCGATCGTAGAATCCGAGCACTTCACTGTTCGTCGAGTAGGCCGAGGAAGGCAGGGACAGGGTCGTCGCCAGTACGCCGGTCGGGTCGAAGCCAGGATCCACTCGCTGGAGCTCGAGGAGCGAACGGGTGAGCAGGCCCGCCCCGAGGGCCAGGACCAGGGCAAGCGATACCTCGCCGACGATGACGAGATCGCTGAACCGACGATTCCGCTGGCTCATTCCGCCACCCCGACCGCCGGCATGCAATCCCTGCGATGGGGCGCGTCCGATCCCCCAGAATGCGGGTGCGAGACCGAACATCACGCCTCCCAGCAGGGTGACGGCACCGATCCCCGCGTAGACGCGCCAGTCCATCGCGACATCACTGACTGGCAGCATGCCCTGAGGTTGCAGCGCCAGCAGGACGCGAGTGCCGGCCCACCCGACCGCCAGTCCCCCGACTCCGCCCATCAACGCGAGTACCAGCGATCCGGTCAGGCCCTGGCGGACCAGGCGAAGCCGGCCGGCCCCCAGGGCGATGCGCACCGCCGTTTCCCTGTCCCGCTCGGCGGCCTGGACCAGCAGGAGGTTGCCCACGTTGGCGCAGGCGATGAGCAGCAGCGTCGCCACCGCGCCGAGCAGGACCAGGAGAGGCGTCTTGCTCGAGCCAGTCAGGAAATCGTGGAGGGGAGTGATGCCGGCACCCATGTGGGTATTGGTGACGGGAAAGTCACGCTCCAGCCGATCGGCGACGGTCTGCAACTGGGCATCGGCCTGTTCGATCGAGACGCCGGCACGGAGTCGCGCAATGACCCGCATGTAGTGGGCTCGACGAAACCAGACGGCCTGCCGATTGGCAGGATCGAGTCCCGTGGGCGTCCAGATGTTGGTCTCCCCGAATGGGAAGGAAAAGCCGGGCGGGGCGACGCCGATGATCTGGACCTGTTTCCGGTCGAGGGTCACGCTGGTCCCGATGACCGCCGGGTTGGCACCGAATTGTTCGGTCCAGAGTCGGTGGCTGATCACCGCGACGGCCGCGCCAGGGGACCAGGTCTCCGCATCGGTGAAGGTGCGACCAAGCGCTGCCGGGATGCCGAGGACGGAAAAGAAATTGCCGGTGACGACGGCCCCCTGGAGGAGGAGCGGGGCGCCTTCGCCGGTCAACGTGACCTGGCTGGAGAAGGAGGGATATCCCGCGACGTCCTCGAACGCCGCAACCTGCGCTTTCCAGTCGAACATGTTGGCCGGGGCCGCGTCCTGCTGGTACCAGCTGCGGTCAGGGTTCTTCTCCCAGACGGCGACCAGGGATTCGGGGTGGCCAAACGGAAGGGGACGAAGCAGCACTGCGCTCACCGCGGTGAAGATCGCCACCGTGGCGCCGATGCCGAGTGCCAATGTGCCGACGGCCGTGACGGCGAGGGCGGGGTTCCGGCGGAGGCTGCGCAGTGAGTAGCGGACATCGGCGGAGAAATCCCGGATCCAGCGAAGCGCGCGACCATCACGATGTTCCTCTCGCATCGCGTCGAGCCCTCCGAACATCACCCGCGCCCGACGCGCCGCTTCGGCGGCCGGCACTCCCTGGGCGACATATTTGGCCGCTTCCAATTCCAGGTGCAGGGCGATCTCGGCCTCCAGCCCGGCTTCGGCATCACGGGGCCGAAAGCCGCCCCGCAACCACTGGGCAAGTCCTCGCAGCCTGCTCATGCCTGGACCCCTCCCAGGATGAGGTCCACGACCGCGACGTACTGTCGCCACTGCGCCGTCTCCTCGCCCAGCGCGCGCCGCCCGGTCTTCGTGAGCCGGTAGTACTTGGCGCGGCGGTTGTTCTCGGTGATCCGCCACTCGCTGGCGACCCAGCCACGTCGCTCCAGGCGCTGAAGGGCCGGATAGAGGGAACCCTGGTTGACATCGAGCACGCCGCGCGACACCTGCTGGAGGCGTTGCGAGATGCCCCAGCCATGGTCCGGCTCGAGGGTCAGCGTCTGGAGGATGAGGAGATCCAGGGTCCCGCGGAGGACGTCGGCGGGAATCGGGGCGGGTCTGGACGGCATGCGGCCTCTTCTGTCGTGTTCCAACAGAAGGTCCTGCCGCTTCTGTCGAAAGTCAAGAGGAGAGGGCGGCAGCAATCGCGCGGTCCTGCCGTCGCTAGTCCTCCCCACTGATCAGCAGCCGGCGCGCGGCGTCGGTGGCCGTCTGGCTCCCCACCAGCACCAGCCTGTCACCCGGCAACAGCCGCTCCGACTTGCTCGGTGCCGGGATCCCCTCCTCCCCGCGAGTGATCGCCAGGACGGTCGCCCCGGTGCGCCCCCGCAGCGCCAGTTCCGCGAGCGATTTCCCGGCGGCGAAGTGCGTGGGATCGATGATCAGGCGCATCGGCGTACCCATCCCGGGAAGGAGATGGGTCGCCGTGGCGAAGCGGTCGGCCTGGTACTCCGCAGTCTGCGCCACCGCCCACTCGGCGGTGGCCTGCTCCGGTGGCAGCGAGGAGCGCAGCGCCGAGAGCAGGATCTCCGAACCGGCGGCCACGTGGCCGTGGAGGTTGGTGGCACTGCGCCACGCGGCCACCGCCAGGAGCGCCAGTATCGCCGCGAGGACTGCCGCGCCGCGCAGTGACGGCAGGAACGGTTGGGTCACCAGCAGGATCGGGATCCCCATCAACAAGACCACGCCGATCTCGAGGGTGACCACCAGCGCGCGGCGCGGCGCCGCGGCGAGGTCCAGACGCCCCTGTTGTGGCAGTGCCAGCCGCGCCAGCTCGGTCGCCAGGCCGCGGGCCACCCGGAAGATCCCGAAGATGAACGGCGCCACGAGGGTGAAGCCAAGCGCCCAGACCGCTGCGCGTGCCACCGGGCCGGGGATGGCGAACCGCTCCTCGGCGAACTGGCGAAGCGCCGGCGACATCAAGGCGAGGCCGATGGTCACCGCGACGACCGACAGGGCGTCGAGCAACAACCAGCGCACCCAGCGGCGGGTCCGCCGGGCACTGGTTGCTTCCGGTCGCGCACCACTCAAGTCGTCGACCCAGGTGGCGTAGAGCGAGCTGTAGGTCTGCAGTGGCTTGGGCAGGCGCCGGTCGACCCAGCCGGCGAACGGTTCGGCCACCCGGACCAGGTAGGGTGTGACCAGGGTGGTGATCGCCGAGACCGCGACCGCCACGGGATAGAGAAAGTCCCGCACCACGCCGAGCGACAACCCGAGCGAGGCGATGATGAACGAGAACTCGCCGATCTGTGCCATCGACATCCCGGCGCGCAGCGATGTCCTGGTGCCCTGGCCGGCCAGGAACGCTCCACTCGACACCGCCACGATCTTGCCCAGCATCACCACCACCGTGAGCACCACCACCGCGACCCAGTGCTCGGCGATCAGGCGCGGGTCGATCAGCATCCCCACCGCCACGAAGAACACCGCCGCGAAGACGTCGCGCACCGGGCGCACCAGCTGGATCAGCAGGTGTGCCTTGCCGGACTCCGCGATCAGCGATCCGGCGATGAATGCGCCAAGCGCCACCGAGTAGCCGAGCGCCTGGGCCAGCAGGGCGAAAGCGAAGCAGAGCCCCAGCGAGGCGACCAGGGTGGTCTCCCGGCGCCCCAGCCCCACGATGAACCGCATCAACCGGGGGATCACCATCAACCCTGCCGCCACCCACAGGGTCAGCAGCGCCGCCAGCCGGCCCACCGTGAGCCAGAGCGGCGACGACGCCTCGCCGGTGCCGCCGAGTGACGCCAGGCCGGCCAGGAAGAGCACGGCGAAGAGGTCCTCGACGATCAGCACCCCGAACACCAGGTCGCGCAACTTGCGGCCGACCCGGGTGTCCTCGAACGTCTTGGCGATGATCGTGGTGCTCGAGATCGCGGTGATCGCCGCGGTGAACAGCGCCTCGCGCTCGGTGAACCCCAGCAGCCGCGCGGCCGCCAACCCGAGCCATGCCATCAACGACACGTCGATGATCGCGGTGACCGCCACCCGGCCGCCGACCCGCAGCAGCCGCCGCACCGAGAACTCCAGCCCGATTGCGAACAGCAGCAGGATCACCCCGAGCTCGGCCAGCGTCTCCGTGGTCACTCGATCGGCCACGATCGGGACGAAGGTGACGTTGGGTCCGATCAGCAGCCCCGCCAGGATGTAGCCCAGGATCACCGGCTGCCGGAGTCGCTCGAACACCACCGTCGTGACCGCGGCGGTGCAGAGCACGAGGGCAAAGGTGATCAGGAAGCCGTGATTGGCCGGCACGGTTCAGCTCGCGATGTCGGGCGACGACGGCGGCGCCGCCGCGATCGGCCGCCAGGCAATCGCTTCCCACGCGGCTTCGAGCGTGGCGAGGGCGTGCGGGTGCCTGGCATGCCATTCCTGGGAGGCGACCCGTTCCACCGCCGAGGTCACCAGCGTCAGCCACACCGACGCCCAGAGCTCGACCACGCCGGCCCGGACGCTCCCCTCCTGCTTCCCGAGTGCGATGATCCGCTCGACGCCCTGCCGGAACGCCACGGCGGCGTGCCGGGACGACTCGTCGAGCTCGGCCGAGAGCCGCCACGCGAGCAACAGCCGCATCCGGGCCGGATCGCCCTCCGCCGCTGCCAGCCATTGCTGCCCCAACCGCGCCAGGCGGTCGCCGGTCCTGCCCGGGCCCTCGGCGGCCAGGGCCACCATTTCGGTGCCCCATCCCTGGACCTCCCGGTATGCGGCGTTCAGCAAGGCATGCTTGCTGGCGAAGTGACGGTAGATGGTTCCCTCCGCCACCCCGGCCCGGCCCGCGAGGACCGGGGTGGTGGTCGCGTGGTAGCCCGCCGTCGTGAACAGCTCACGGGCGGCCTCCATCAGGCGATCGCGGGTGGTGGCAGCGGCCTCGGCCATCGCTCCTCGGCAGGGTGGTCCGGAGATCGATCCCGGGGCGGGTTATCTTCGGGCGCGTCGCCCTGATTCACCCCGGGAGGATACTGCCGAATGAAAATGCTCGTCCTGGGCGCCGGCCTGCAGGGCTGCGCCTGTGCCTTCGAATTGCTGCGCGACCCCGAGGTGACCCGGGTCACCATCGCGGACCTCCATCCTGACCGGATGGCCCGTTTCCTCGCCCGGCTTGACGATCCCCGCCTCGTGGCGGTCTCCCTCGACGTCACCGACCACGATGCCGTGCGCCAGCTGATGGCCGACCACGACGCGGTGATGAGCGCCATCCCCTACTACTTCAACGGTCCGATGGCCAGGCTCGCCGTGGCGGCCGGCTGCCATTTTGCCGATCTCGGGGGCAACACCGAGATCGTCATGGAGCAGAAGAAGCTCGAGGAAGAGGCCCACGCCAAGGGACTCTCGATCATGCCCGACTGCGGCCTCGCGCCGGGCATGGTCAACATCCTCGCGGCCGAGGGGATCCGTCGCCTCGACCGCGCCGACCGGGTGAGAATCTACGTCGGCGGCCTACCCCAGCACCCGGAGCCGCCGCTCAACTACCAGATCGTCTATTCGCTCGAAGGCGCCCTCGACTACTACACCACTCCCTCGTGGATCCTCCGCGACGGCAAGCCGGTGACGGTCGACGCCCTGAGCGAACTCGAGTCGGTCGAGTTCCCCCGGCCGGTCGGCACGCTCGAGGCGTTCCACACCGCCGGCGGCATCTCCACCATGCCCTTCAGCTACGAGGGCAAGGTCCGCGAGATGGAGTACAAGACACTCCGCTATCCTGGCCACGCGGCGATCATGCGGCCGATTCGCGACCTCGGGCTGCTCGATCTCGCGCCGATCCACGTCAAGGGATGCGACGTGGTGCCGCGCGACGCCTTCATCCAGATCGTGAGCCCCAAGCTCACCAAGCCCGAGGGGCAGGACCTGGTCGCGCTCCGGGTGATCGCGAGCGGCGAGCACGGTGGCAGGCCGAGGACCACCACCTTCGACCTGGTCGACTACTCCGACACCACCCACGGCGTCTCCGCGATGATGCGTACCACCGGGTACTCGCTGGCGATCACCGGGCTGATCCAGGCCCGCCGTCAGGTGATTCGCTTCGGGGTGACCACGCCGGACGAGGGAATGCCCTACGACCGCTACGTCGCGGCGCTGCGGGCCCGAGACGTCGACATCAAGGAAACGACGAGCGAGAAGTGAGTCGTGAGTCCTGAGACGTGAGGGTTTCCGATACCTGTTCCGCAACACGAAATCAGCGACGCGCTACCTCACGACTCACGACTCAGGGCTCACTCCTGCCTCACCAGCTCCAGCCGCTGCTGACGTACCAGCGCGTCCGCCCGTCGGCGCGGGCGGCGGTCACGTTGAGGACCGCGGCGCGCAGGACCCGGATCGCGACCCCGCCGCCGGGCGCCCAGATCCAGTCGAATCGATCGGAGGGCGGACAGGTGGTGGCACACGGGATCCCCTGGAAGACGCCGTCGAACTGCGAGATCTTGCCGCCGTCGACGAACGCCATGAGGGTCACGGCACCGAGCTCCCCGACATTCAGGACATCAAAGCGCGCCTCCGCGCCCGCGAGAGTGGCTCCCCCGGCGCGCGAGAGTGTGGTGCTCGCCGTGCCGAGTTGCCCAAGCCCGAGCCCGCGCTGGGAGTGGGGTCCGCCGACGGTGATGAAGTCGCCTTCCCAGCCGGGGAACTCGTGCTCGGCGGAGAGGGGCCCGCGCGCGATGGTCTCCCGCCAGGCGAACCGACCGGTCAGCCGGAGGTAGGGGAGCGGATTGTACCAGCCTCGCAGGTGGGTGTAGAGCGCCCGATAGCCTTTCGGGCCGGCGCTGCCAACGATCACGCCCCCCTCGAGCAACAGGCCACGATTGATCTCGAACTCCCGGTCCCGCAGGTCGAGCACCACGGCACCGCGCAGGGTGGCGTCGGTCTGTTCGCGCGGCCCGTCGGGGAACGCGTACTGCTCATTGCGCAACCCACCGCGCACCGCGAAGTGCAGTGGCCCCTCGAGCCGACGCGTGACGTCGACCCACCCCAGGGCGCGATCGCGCACCACCGGATCGTCCGGGTCACCGAACCGCGGTTCGTGCCCGGCCTCGACGTGCGCCTTGAGCCGCCAGCCGTCGGCCAGGGTGGGGTCGTCCCACGTGGCCCGTGCCAGCCAGGCATCCCTGGTGGAATAGCCCGCCTCCACCGCCAGCGACTTCTGCAGCGTGATCCGCTCGCCCCAGGGCGCCTGCTTGAACCAGATCGCTCGCGCGATCCCCATCAACCCGTCATTGGGTGAGACGGTGAAATAGGGGAAGTACGACAGGCGCCACGGCACCTGGGCGTCCTGCGCCGCGAGGGGACGGGGCAGCACCAACACCGCGACTCCGATCGCGAGGGAGAGCAGAGTCTTCCACCTCACGGCCGCGATGCGCCCACTCCCCTCGGCTGTGCTCAGGGCAGGTCGGTCGGGATGACCTGTCGTTACTCGCATCTCGCCTCTCTATCTCGTCGATGGTCGATGGTCAATAGTCGATCGACCATCAGCCATCGACCATTAGCCATCGACCTTGGGCCATCGACCATCGACCCTCGACTCAGGAGTACACCACCGCGCAGTCCTCGTGCCGCGCCCCCTGCCCATCCGCCACCGCATAGCGCGCCGGGGTGAACGACGCCGCGCCGTGCTCGCCCTTCTTGTTCACGGCGTAGAACTGCAGGCCGAAGTTGACCTTGCCGTCCGCCGCCAGCAGCCGTGCCGGCGTCATCTGCACCACCCGCTTGAGGGTGGCCAGCGCGGCATCCTTCGGGTGCATCCCCTGGCGCATGAACTCCACGGTGAGGAAGCCGCCGCACACCATGATGTTGCTCTCGCCACGTCCGGTGGACCCGGCGGCACCGACCGCGTTGTCGGTGTACTGTCCCGCGCCGATGATCGGCGAGTCGCCCACCCGGCCGGGGATCTTGTAGGAGATCCCGCTGGTGGTGGTGATCGAGGAGATGTCGCCGTTGGCAGCCACGATGTTCATGTTGCAGGTGCCGTGGGTCGTCATCAGCTTCTCGCCGTTGTCCACGTCGAGCCAGCCGTCGTCGGGACCACGGTTGGCCCGCCAGTGGAGCCACGCCTCGCGCGCCCTGGGCGTGAGCAGGTCCTCGACCTGGTAGCCGTACGAGAGCGCGAACCGCTGGGCGTCCTTCCCCACCAGCATGATGTAGTCGGTGTACTTGAGGACCAGCCGGGCAACCTCGCTCGGTGTCTTGATCCCCTCGAGGGCACCGACCGCGCCGGCCCGCATCGTCGGGCCGTGCATGCACGAGGCGTCGAGCTGGACGATGCCCTCCTCGTTGGGGAGCCCGCCATAGCCCACCGACATGTCGTTCGGATCGAGTTCCTGGATCTTGACCCCTTCCACGATCGCGTCGAGGGTGTCGCTTCCCTTGTTCACCAGCTCGAGGGCTCGCGCCACCCCGCGGATCCCGTTGGCGCTGGCCACCACCGTCGGCGCCGCCACCCGACTCCGGCGCACCCACGGCGCAGCCACGGCGGGCGACGGGGTGATGGCGGCCCCGGCGACGACCGCACCGGCGGCACCGAGGAACGAGCGACGGGAGAGCGACGAGTCGGACATGGATGCAGGCTCCGGGTGGGGAGGAAGGTCCAAATGTACTGCGGAGGAATGGTGAATGGTGAATGGTGAATGGGGTCGGTGGCCGGCAGCGACAGGCCATCGGGTCGGGGGGAGGGATCCTGTTGTCCCATTCACCATTCACCATTCACCATTCACCGATCCGGCGGCTAGATTTCGGGTCATGCCGACGCCACGCCTGGATCCCGCGATCTTCAACCTGCCGGTCGAGAAGATGCGAGCCGGCTACTACTCCGACAAGTATTTCGTGCGCACGCGCGAGGTGCTCCGTCGTGACGAGGCCTCACCGCAGGTCACCGTGCAGGTGTTCACCAAGACCGACGCGCTCCTCGGCGGCGTGGACGAGGCGATCGCCATCCTCAAGCTCTGCAGCGATGACTGGTCGGCGCTCGCGGTCCGGGCGTTGCGCGACGGCGATGCGATCGTCCCCTGGGAAGTGGTGCTCGAGATCGAGGGACCCTACGACCAGTTCGCCCACCTGGAGACCCCCTACCTCGGCGTGCTCGCCCGGCGCACCAAGGTCGGCACCAACACCCGCCGGGTCGTCGAAGCCGCCAAGCCCAAGGAAGTGATGTTCTTCCCGGCCCGTCACGACCACTGGATGGTCCAGACGGGCGACGGCTACGCCGCGCACATGGCCGGCGCGATCGGCGTCTCGACCGATGCCCAGGCGTCGTGGTGGGGCAGCGAGGGCGTCGGCACCGTCCCCCACGGCCTGATCGCCGCCTATGGTGGTGACACCGTCCTCGCATCGCGAAAGTTCCTCGAGCACATGCCCGACGAGATGCGGCTGGTGACCCTGGTGGATTTCGACAACGACTGCCCTCGCACCGCGGTGGCGGTGGCCGACGCCCTGGGGTCGCGACTCTACGGCGTGCGGATCGACACCTCGGACACGATGGTGGATGCCTCCGTGGTGCCGATGATGGGCGGCTTCAGGCCGACGGGTGTCAACGAGCACCTGGTCTGGAATGTTCGCGATGCACTCGACCGCGCCGGGCACGCCGGGGTGCGAATCGTCGTGTCGGGTGGCTTCACCGTCGAGAAGATCCGTGAGTTCGAGGCGATCGGCGTGCCGGTCGACGCCTACGGCGTCGGCTCGTCGCTGTTCGGCGGTCGCTTCGACTTCACCGCCGACGTGGTGCGCCACGAGGGGCGGTCCTGCGCCAAGGTCGGCCGCAGCTACCGCGACAACCCGCGGCTCGAGCCCGTCGAGTGAGTGTCTCGGGACGGTTCTGGCTCCCCGGACCGGTCGAAGTCGACGCCGACGTGCTGGCCGCGATGCAGCTACCGATGATCGGCCACCGCACCGTGGCCGGGCACGCCCTCGCCGAACGGCTGCAGCACGGGCTCCGCCGCGTGTTCCACACCGACCAGCCGGTGCTGGTCGCCACCGCGAGCGCCACCGCGATGATGGAGGCGGCGATCCGCGGCGGGGTGCGCGACCGGCTCCTGGCGATCGTCAGTGGCACCTTCGGCGAACGGTTCGCCCGGATTGCCGAACGAGCCGACCGCGAGGTGATCCGGCTCCATGTGCCGCACGGGATGGCGCTTGAACCGTCACAGCTCGAGGCGATGCTCGACGGCCCCACGATCGATGCCGTGTCGATGGTGCATGTCGAGACCAGCACCGGTGCCCTGGCACCGGTCACCGACCTGATCGCCAGGTGCCGGGCGATGCCCGACGTGGTCACCATCGTTGACGCCGTCGGATCGCTGGGCGCGATGCCGGTCGACCCGGTCGGCTGGGACGCCGATTTCGTGGTCGGGGCCTCGCAGAAGGGTCTCGCCTGCCCGCCGGGACTCGCCTTCGGCGTGGCCAGCGCGCGCTTCCTCGAGCGGGCCGCCGAGATTCCCGACCGCGGGCTCTACCTCGACCCCGTGGAGCTGCACCGCGCCGCGGCCGATGGTCGCTTCCCCCAGACGCCGGCACTGCCGGTCGCCTTCGCGGTCGATCGCCAGCTCGAACGGATCATCGAGACCGGCCTCGAGGCGCGCTATGCGCGTCACCGGGCCATGCGCGAGCACCTCGAGCAGTGGGACGTCGTGCGCGACGACGTGGCGCTGATGGCGCCGGCGGGGCGTCGGTCCGACACCGTGAGTGTGTTGCGACTCCTCGACGGCGTCTCGGCGGCGGCGCTGGTCGCCGACCTTGCCGCCGACGGCTATCAAGTCGCACCCGGAATGGGCGACGACCTCGATCGTGCCATTCGCGTCGGCCACATGGGCGAGGGGAGCGTCGACCAGCTCGAGCACCTCCTCGCCGCCATCGACGCGAGACTCTAGTCAAATGGACGAGACAACCCCGGCTTCGCCGTTCCGCCGCACCGCCACCTACTTCCTGCGCGGGGCGGTGCTCGCGCTCCCGATCGTACTGACCATCTGGCTGACGGTCGCCGCCGTCGCCTGGCTTGACGGCCTGCTCGGCCTGCCGATTCCCGGCGTGGGGTTGGTGATCGTGCTGGCGGCGATCACCCTGATCGGTGCGCTGGCCACCAACGTGGTCACCCGCGCGGCAATGGACACCGTCGATGCGGTGCTGGCCCGACTGCCGCTGGTGCGACTCTTCTATACCGCCGCCAAGGACTTGATGAACGCCTTCGCCGGCGAGAAGCGCCGCTTCAACAGCGCCGTGCGGATCCGGATCGACCCCGACAAGGATCTCTGGGTGCTGGGATTCGTCACCGCCGAGGAGTTGAGCCGCCTGGGACTGCCCGACCACGTGGCCGTCTACCTGCCGCAGAGCTACAACTTCGCTGGCCAGTTGCTCCTCGTCCCGGCCACCCAGGTCGAGCCCGTGGCGGTCGAAGGGAGCGACCACATGACCTTCATCGTGAGCGGTGGGGTGGCACAGGGGGGCATGACGGCCGGCGAGCCGCCCTGACCGCGGTCAGGGCAACGGAAGGGACCAGCGCGTGATCACCGAGGACCGCGCGCGACCCAGCCACTCGGTCGCAGCACCGAGATCGTCCCCCCGACCAGATATTCGTCGTGCAACTCCGCCCCCCGTCCTCGTCCCCTCCGATGTCCGCAAGCGCGGGGCACTCACGGCCAGGGCCGCCTGACGAGGCCCGGACGGGGAGTCGCCCGCCTTGCTCCTCACGGGGCCACTCGCCCCGGGTACTCCAAAATCAGGCAGGAAACCCCATGCACCGCACGATTCTCGTGGCGGCCGCCGTACTCGTGGCGGCCGGCTGCAGCGACAACTCCACTGGTCCCGAGACCATGATTACCGCCGAGATGAAGGCCGACGTTGCCACGGCGACCGGCGAAGCCGTCGCCGGCAATGTCGAGTCGATGTCGCGAACCGAGGCAACAGCCAACAGTTCGCTCTTTGCCTTTGCCGGTGAATTCGATCCCTCCGGCTGCACCCTGACCCTCGGCTCGCTTGTCTGCGCCCATACGATGGGTAACCTCGACGGCGAGGCGACCATCACCTTCCGTGACGCCGCCAGCACTCCGCAGGATGCCTACGATGCCACGACCACCGCATCGGTCGACATCGTGGCGGATGTCTCGGGAACCGTTGCGCATGCCAACTACAGCATCACCTTCGCCCGCACCACCGACCTGACCGTCACCGGACTCGCCGGCAGCGAGGCGTCGCGTACCTGGAACGGCTCGGCCAGCACATCGGTGACTGCATCACTCTTCAATGGCAATCGTGGCTATGACTTGAACGCCTCCACCGGCTTCGAATCGGTGGTGGTCCCCACCAGCGGGTCCGACCCGCGGTGGCCGACCAGCGGGACCGCCACCACCCAGATCGAGTTCAGCGTGACCGATGGCCCCAATGCCGGCCAGACCGGCAGCCTCACGGCCACGGTGGAATTCAATGGCACCGGGACGGTCCCGCTCCGGATCGGCGGATCCGACTTCACCCTCGACCTGGCCAGCCACACCGTGAGCGAAGCCCAGTAGTCCGAATCCCGGATCCCGGCCGATGCTTAACACCAGTCCCGCGACCACGTCGTCGGGATGAGGCCGGGCATCCGGCGCCGGCGCGTCCCGCCACGGATCAGACAGAGAGACGACCAATGCGAAACTCCATCCTCTTGGCAGGCACCCTCGCCCTGGGTCTGGCTGCCTGCAGCAGCGACCCGACCGCGACCACGCCGACCGACAACACGGCCCTCAACCTCGATGTGGCCAACATGGCCGCCGACGGCGTCGCCCAGGACGTCGACCTGATGGCGGGGGCCAATGGCGAGCTCGGCGCCGTCACCTTCGGGGGAGCGGCGCTCCTCGACCCGCCCCACGGCCCAGGCAACGTCGGAGGGTGCGGCTTCGGCGGTGGTCGCTGGACCTGCCCGAAGAATCGAGCCAATGGCCTCGACGTGACCCGGAGCGTCCAGTTTCTCGACGAATCCGACCTGCCAATGGACAGCTACGACGCCGACCTGACCGCCTCGATCATCGTCGATGTCTCGATCGAGGGCGACGTCAGCCGCGGGCCGTGGTCGGCCTCGACCCTCCGAGAGCGGCACCTCGAGTTCACCGGGCTGCTCGGCGCCAACACCGAGCGGACCGTCAACGGCACCGGCCACGAGGAGATCTCCCGGGCCCGGATCGGGGCCGGCCGTTCGCCCGATCGCGGCTATGACCTGGTCTGTGACCTCACCATCGAGGATGTCGTCGCGCCGGTCCCGGGCGACGGCGTCGAGCCGTGGCCGCTCTCGGGCACCGCCACGCGGATCTGCACCGTGACACCGCTCAATGGCGATCCGGTGATGCGCACGGTGATCGTCACCTTCAACGGCACCAGCACCCCGGACGCCACCGTCAATGGCGAGCCGTTCACGATCGACCTCGCCAACCGCCTGGCCCGGGGGCGGTAGACGACCGACCAGAGGGCGGGACGACCGACCAGAGGGCGGAGGGCGGAACGACGGAGGACGGAGGACGGAGGACGGAGGGTCACTGCGCTCCCTCCGTCCTCCGTCGTTCCGTCCTCCGTCTGCCGTTCAGCGAATCCCCACCGTCACGCCGGCCCGCAACACCAGGTTCCGCCCGCTCCCCGATGTGCCGTCGATCGTGTAGGTCTGGCCCTGGTACTCGAGCACCACGTCGTCGAAGTTGATGGCGCCGTAGGTCGCGCCCAGGTCGAGGTTGACCCGCGGCGAGAGACGCACCAGCACGCCACCGCCTGCATTCACCTGGGTCCCGCTCGCGCTGGCCGTGACTCCTTGCACCTCCACATCCTGGGTCAGGAAGGCCAGGCGCCCGGAGACGTAGGGCGCGTACGACATGCTGCCCACGTCGATGACGTACCGCGGCTCGATGAAGGGTCCCGCCAGCGTCACCGTCTCCGAGCTGCCATCGCCGAGGTCGAGATCATGCGACGATCGCTGGTAGCCGGCACCGAGCGAGAAGGCACTCGGCGTGTAGCGGACCTGCAGTTCGAAACCCGGGCCAGCGCTCAATCCCTCGTAGGCATCGCCAGAGGGCGCCACGTAGAGCACCGACCCTTGCGCCGACCAGCGCTGGGCCGACTGGGCCGCGACGCGGCCGGGAAGCAGCAACAGGGGAAGCATCAACGGGAGCAACGAGACTCGAGCACGCATGCGGGCCATCTCCTGAGGCGGGTTCCTCCCACACGCGCCAGCGGCGGCGATTCCGGCTCATGATTCGCCAGACCCGGGGAATGGGCGTACCTTGGGAGAGTGGGTGACGCTGCGGGACAGTGCCGGCGTGTCGACCACCCATCTCCGGGAGACTCATGACCAAGCAGACCGACCACGAGGTGACCCGCCTCCTGGCCGACCTCAGCCGCGGTGATCCCGAGGCGGCCGATCGGCTGGCGCCGCTCGTCTATGCCGAGCTGCACCGCCTCGCCGAGTTCGCGATGCAGCGCGAATCGGCAGGCCATACCCTCCAGCCCACCGAGCTGGTGCACGAGGCGTTCCTGCGGCTGATCGGCCAGCGCAATGTGAGCTGGCAGAATCGCTCGCAGTTCTACGGCATCGCAGCGCAGGCGATCCGCCGGATCCTGATCGACCACGCCCGGCGACGGCGCGCGGCGAAGCGCGACCACGGGCTCCGGGTGACGCTCGATGATTCGGTGGGCACAGCGCCCGGGCAGGGGCTCGACCTCCTCGCCCTGGATGAGGCGCTCGAGCGGCTGGCCGCCCTCGATCCACGGCAGGCCCGGGGAGTCGAACTGCGCTACTTCGGCGGGCTCACCGTCGAGGAGACCGCCGAGGCACTTCACATCTCACCTGCGACCGTCAAGCGCGACTGGACCTTCGCCCGCGCCTTCCTCCTCCGCGAGTTGGGGGGACCGGCCGCCCGCGTGTCGTGAGCCTGCAGCCCCGGGATTCACGCGTGGATCGGGCATGACCGACTCCTCCCTCACCCCCACCAGGCTCCAGAAGCTCCGGACCCTCTTCGAGGCCGTGCTCGAGGAACGGCCCCCCGATGTAGAGGCCTTCCTGACCGCTCGGGTACCCGACGATCCCGGACTGCGGGCCGAGGTCCTGTCGCTGCTCGAGGCGCATTTCCGCACCGGGGCCACCCTGCAGTCACCGATCTCCACCGGGACGCTGGCCGCGGCGAGCGAGCGGGCCGACTGGACCGGCACACGGGTGGGACCCTACCAGGTGCTGCGCCGAATCGGCATCGGGGGCATGGGATCGGTCTACGAGGCGATCCGTGCCGACGACCAGTACGAGATGCGGGTGGCGATCAAGTCGCTGCGGCGCAGCGTCGAGAGCGAACTGGCGCTGCGCCGTTTCCGCTATGAGCGCCAGATCCTCGCCAACCTCAGCCACCCCAACATCGCCGCGTTGCTCGACGGCGGCGTGACCGATGCGGGCCAGCCGTATTTCGTCATGGAGTACGTCGACGGCGCGCCGATCACCCAGTGGTGCGACGAACATCGCCTCGGCCTGCGAGCACGATTGGTCCTCTTCCTCCAGGTCTGCGCCGCGGTACAGCACGCCCACCAGAACCTGGTCATCCATCGCGACCTCAAGCCGGGCAACATCCTGGTGACCGCCGACGGCACCGTGAAACTGCTCGACTTCGGCATCGCGAAACTCCTCCGTGAGGAGGAGGGCAGCGACCAGCTCCCCGCCACCCAGGGCGGGGCACGACTCTTCACCCCGGACTACGCCTCGCCCGAACAGGTCCGCGGTCTCCCGGTGCGGACCGCGTCCGACGTGTACGCCCTCGGGGTGGTCCTCTTCGAGCTCCTCGCCGGCCGTCGCCCGTTCGACCTGCAGGGGAAGCTGCTCGCGGAGCTCGAGCGCATCGTCTGCGGCGAACCCCCGCCCCGTCCCAGCGCGGTGATCACCCCGGCAGCATGGCAGGCGATGCAGTTCCGGACGGGTTCGCGTGCCCGGACGCGGCTCGAGGGCGACCTCGATGCGATCATCCTCACCGCGCTCCGCAAGGAACCGGAACGGCGCTACGGATCGGCCGACCAGCTCGCCCGCGACCTGCGCGCCCACCTCGACGGGATGCCCGTCACCGCCCGCCCCGACAGCATCGGGTATCGACTGGCCAAGTTCGTCCGGCGGCGGCGGGTGGAGGTGGCGGCGGCCACGGCCGTGGTGGTCGCCCTGATCGGCGGCATCGTGATGACCACCCATCAAGCCAGGGCGGCGGAGCAGGAGCGCAATCGCGCCACCGCGATCCGCGACTTCCTGACGACCATGCTCGGGGCGGCCGATCCGGGGGCGCTCGGCCGCGACGTGACGGTGCGCGAGGTGCTCGACTCCGCGGCCGCACGCGTCGACACCCTCGCCGCCGAACCCGAGCTCGGCGCCGAGATCCGCGAGGTGATCGGCGACACCTACCTCGGGTTGGGTGAATACGAGCCGGCCATCACCCAGTACGACAGCGCGGTCGCCCTGCGGCGCCGGGTCAGCCCTGACGGTGACTACGCAACCGGCATCCTGTTGACCAAGCTCAGCGGCGCATGGGAATTCGTGGCCGACTACCCCCGGGCCGACTCGATCATCCTCCGGGCGGACACCCTGATTCGGCGCACAGGCCGCGCCGACGACCCCGCGCGCGCCAGCGTGCTCGACTCGCGCGCCAGACTGCAGGAGGAGCTCGGCAACCTGATGCCCGCCGAATCGCTGCATCGTGCGGCGCTCACCTGGCGACAGCGCGAGATTCCCGATGACCACGAGAGCCTGGCTTACAGCTACAACAATCTCGCGGTGGTGATCGGCCAGCTCGGCCGCGCCGAGGAGGCCGAGTCGCTCCATGCGCAAGCGGTGACCGAGGCCCAGGCCGCCTTCGGGCCGGAACATCCCCTCGTGGCGGCGACCCTGGGCCAGCACGCCTTCTCCCTCGAGCTGGTCGGCCGTGACCACGAGGCCGATTCGCTCTACGATCTGGTCATCGCCATGCGGCGCCGGCTGCTCGGCCCCGAGCACCCCGACTACGCCTGGAGCCTGATGAACTCGGCGCAGCTGCAGGTCCGGCTCGGCGACTGGCGCAAGGCCGCCCGCGAGGCCCGCGAGATCCTGGCCCTGCGCGGCCGGTCGCTCCCCGAGACCCACCCGACGGTGGCCGCTGCCCTGCAGGTGCTCGGCCTGGCCATGGGACAACTCGATTCCCTCGACCTCGAGGAGCGCTACCTGCGCGAGAGCCTCGACCTGCGCCGACGCACCCTTCCCGAGGGCCATTGGTTGATCTCGAGCGCCGAGAGCGTGCTCGGCGATCACTACACGAGAGCGCACCGCTTCGCCGAGGCCGAGCGGTTGCTGCTGCGCAGCGAGGCACACCTCCTCGAGCAGCGCGGTCCCGACTCCCCACAGGTCCTCGATGCGCGGGCCCGGCTTGCCCGCTTGTACGACGCGATGGGTCGCCCCGACGAGGCCAGGCGCTGGCGCCAGGCCGGCGGCGACCGGGCCCGCCCCACCACCTACTGACCACTTCCGTGATGAGCCTGCGCGGGCTCGCCTCGCGCGTGTGGGAACGAATGGCCGATGGCGGCCACCACCACCCACGGGAGGCTTGGCATCATGGAACGCGTGATCCTGCGACACCTGAAGGGCTCCAAGAGTGGCACCACGGAGGAATTCCCGCTCGATTCGGTCTCCGAACTGACCCTCGGGCGCGACCCGATCGCCCAGGTCCGCTTCGATGCCGACAAGGATGATCTCGTCGGCCGGCAGCACGCCCGCATCGTCCGCGATCCGAACGATCCCGTCCGGTTCACCCTCACCGACCTCAACAGCCGCAACGGGACCTTCCTGAACAAGGTCCGCATCGTGGGCAATGTCCCGCTGGTGCCCGGCGACGTCATCCAGCTCGGCGCCGGCGGCCCCGAGGTGAAGTTCGAGATCGACCCGCTGCCGGCGGCCTACCTCAAGGCCACCCGGATCGGCGGGGCGGCCGCACCCACGACCACCGGCGGCGATGCACCGAAGGAGACCCGGGCAATCGCGACCGCCGAGCCGTCGGCCACCGCGGCCTCGTCGCTGCACACCACCGGAAACCGGATCGGCAAGGCCACCGTCGAGCGGATGATCGGCGAGACGCGCAACGAGGGCCGCCGGACGATGATGGTCGCGGTGGCCGGGCTGCTCCTCCTTGCGGCGGCCGGCGGAACGTGGATGAAGCGTCGCGCCGATGCCGACACCGCCAAGGCCAACGATGCGGCGGCGGCGGCGGCGGCCACCACCGACTCGCTCGCCAAGGCGACCGAGCGGGCCCAGCAACTCGGCACCATGATGACCCCGGCGGAGATCGCCGATGCCAGTGGCGGCGCCGTCGTCCAGGTCGACTTCTCCTGGAACCTCGTCTACGCCCCCACCGGCGCACAGGTCTACCACCGCTACCTGCCGAACGCGGTGCACATCAACGGCCGCGACGTGCCGATCGTCCAGGGCGGTGGCAACTCGGTGCCGGCCTATTACCGCCTCGATGATGGCAGCCTCGAGCCCGCCCTCACCATCGACGCGGAGAACGGCGCGCCGATCGCGGTGACCAGCGGTGGGTCCGGATTCGTGGTGACCAACGACGGCTTCATCCTCACCAACCGGCACATCGCGGCCAACTGGCGGGCCCCGTATCGCTTCGACCAGAACGAGCTCGGGGTGCTGATCGACCCCGAGGGTCGCGTCCAGCTCGACGCGGCCGACCAGCCGATCCTGGTCCGGCCCCCCACCCGGTGGATCCCGTCCGAGACCAAGCAGGTCGGTCCCAAGAACGAGTTCGATGTCTTCCGCGGTCGCCAGGAATACCTGATGGTGCGGTTCCGGAAGAATACCACGCCGCTCGAGGCCGCAACCCAGCGGGTGAGCGACCAGCACGACGTGGCGCTCATCAAGGTCTCGGCCCCGTCGTCGCTGCCCAAGGTCGAGCTCTTCGATTCGTACGACCAGACCCGGGTCGGCGACGGGGTCACCGTGATGGGGTACCCGTCCGTCTCCAGCTACGTGGTGGCGGTGCTCCGCTCGCGCGACATGTTCAACCGCGATGCCCAGCAGCGCGTGGTGCCCGACCCGACCGTGTCGGTCGGCAACATCGGCAAGATCATCCGCGCAGCCGACGGTCCGGTGAGCGAGTCACAGCTGGAGTTCGCCAACGGTGACACCTACCAGCTCACCATCAACTCCACCGGTGGCGGCAACAGCGGCGGCCCGATGTTCGACAGCATGGGCCGGGTGATCGGCATCTTCTTCGCCAGCCGGCAGGGCGATGCGATGATCACCTTCGCCGTGCCGATCCGCTATGGCATGGATCTCATGTCGGTCGCGCCCACCTCGCGCTGAGGAGCGACCGTGCCGACCGGCGTCTGGATCGACACGACCATCGGGCACTGCCACCTGGTCGCGTTCCTGGGCGCCGGCGGCATGGGCGAGGTGTACCGCGCCACCGACCTGCGGACCGGTGGCGTGGTGGCCGTCAAGCTGCTGACGGCGGCGCGCGACAACCGCACCCTGCAGGCGCGGTTTCGCAACGAGGCACGGATCCATGCCCGGCTGGCGCACCCCCACATCGCCCGGATGCTCGAGTTCCTGGAGCACGAGGGCACCCCGGCGATCGTGATGGAGTACGTCGACGGGGAGACACTCGACCAGCGAATCGCCCGGGGAGGGGCGATCCCGGTCGACCTGGCGGCCCGACACGCCGTCGACCTGCTCGATGCCGTGGCCTATCTCCATCGGCGCACCATCATCCACCGGGACATCAAGTCCACCAACGTGAAGGTGAGCGGTGACGGCGTGATCAAGCTCCTCGACTTCGGCATCGCCAAGGGACCGGACTCGCCGGCGCTCACCGCCGACGGCAGCGTGATCGGCACCCTGCAATCGCTCGCGCCCGAGCAACTCTCCGGCGCACCCGCCGACCTCCAGACCGAGATCTGGGCGCTCGGCGTGCTGCTCTTCGAGATGGTGACCGGCCATCACCCCTTCGCCGACGACGGCATCGAGGGGATCACCGGCCGGATCCGGGCCGGTCGCTATCCCATCCCTTCGAGACTGGTGCCGGGACTGACCCGCGACGTCGACGTGATCATCGATCGCTGCCTCCGGGTCGATCCCCGGGGACGCTACCCCACCTGCGAGGCGATGGGGCGCGATCTGCGGCAGCTGATCGGCACACGGTCGGCCCGCCCGGCCGTGCCCGGGCCGCGGCTCCCCACCTGGGTCCGAGAGGCTCCCGGCCGGGTCGGTTCGCTGCTCTCCGCGACCAGTCGCCGCCTCGGTGCCTTCGGTCGGAAGCGCTGGAGACTCCTTCCCGGCGGCGCGATCGTCCCCGTCGCTCGGCGCAACCTGCCACTGCTCGGCTCGCTGGTGGCGGCGGCCATCGCCCTGGTCTTCATGGTCGACACCCTCAGTCACCCGACTCCCCCGGCGAGGCCCGACAGCAGCACCGGCACCGCCGTGCCGGCGGCGATCGGTCGCGACAGTGGCGCCGTCGAGACCGCCCGCACCCGGACGGTCACCATCAACACCATCAATGGCAGCGCAGAGGTGTGGCGCGACGGCGACAAGGTCGGCACCACTCCGTACCGCCTCACCGCCCCGATCGGTGACCCGGTCAATCTGGTGTTGCGCCGCGATGGCTACCGGGATGAGGTGGTGCACTTCGATGTCACCGAGGGTCGCTCCGAGTACAGCTACGTGCTCAGACTTCGTGCCGGTCGCCCGATCTCATCCGGCAGGCGCTCGCACCCGTTCCCGCTGCTGCTCGGGCTCTCCTGGTTCGCCATTCCCTGGTTGCGGCGCCGGGCCAGCAGTCGCGTCGCGCTCACCCCGACGCGCGACCTGCCGGCGGTGGGGGTGGAGCTGGGTGCCGAATCGCGGGTGGTCATCGGGATGGCCAGCGACCCCGGCTGTGTGCGCGACAACAACGAGGACCGCGTGCGAGCGGTGCGGCCGGCCCGTGAGGGGGCCGACGGCGACGGACTGCTGGCCGTCGTCTGCGACGGCATGGGCGGTCACGCGGCCGGCGAGACCGCCAGCCGGATCGCCACCGAGGTGATCGCCCGCGACTACCCGGGTCGCGACGACCCGGGCGCGGCCCTCGTCCGCGCCATTCGTCATGCCAACCGGGCGGTGCACGAGGCGGCCGGACAAGATCCGGCACTCCGGGGCATGGGCACCACCTGCACCGCGATGGTCCTGCGGGGCGGATTGGCCTGGTGCGCCCACGTCGGCGACTCCCGCTGCTACCTGGTGCGCGATGGCGAGATGTTCGTGATGACCGAGGACCACAGCGCCGTGATGGCGCTGGTGCGCGACGGCTCGATCTCGCGCGACGAGGCCCGCGACCACCCCGACAAGAACGTGATCTCGCGCGCGCTGGGAAGCCACCGCGACATCGAGGTGACCAGTTGGCCCCGGCCATTCGTGATCCGGCCAGGCGACCGGTTCCTCCTGTCCACCGACGGGCTGCACGACGTCATCCGGGAGGAGGAGATCCTCCGGGTCGTGCGCACCGGACCTCCGCACGAGGCCTGTCTCGAGCTGGTGCGCCTTGCCCGCGAGCATGGCGCCCCGGACAACGTCAGCGTGATCGTGCTCGCGCTTCCCGATGGCGACGGACCCCGGCCGCGCGACACCCGCCCCATGCCCGCCCTGCCATGACCGACCGTCGCGGCACGCTGCTCGGCAAGTACCGCATCCTCGACCACCTGGGCGAGGGAGGCATGGGTGCGGTCTACCGGGGGCGCGATGAAATGCTCGACCGCGACGTCGCGATCAAGGTGCTCCGCCCCGAGTTGGCTCGCCAGGCGGAACTCGTGGCGCGCTTCCGCACCGAGGCGGTGGCGCTGGCCCGGCTCGCCCATCCCCGGATCGCCATTCTCTACGGGCTCGAACGCGACGGCGATGAACTGTACATGGTGATGGAGCACCTGCGTGGCGAGACACTCGAGGCGCTGATGGCGCGTGAGCATAGGCTGTCGTGGCGACGCGCCGCCCGGATCTGCGCCGAGGTGGCCGAGGCGCTCGATCACGCCCATGACCATGGCGTCGTCCACCGTGACATCAAGCCGGCCAACATCATGGTCGGGCCCGGCGGCAGCATCAAGGTGATGGACTTCGGCATCGCACGAATGATCGGCAGCTCGCGCCAGACCCGGCACGGCCACACCGTCGGCACGCCGGCCTACATGGCTCCCGAGCAACTGCGCGGCCAGGAGACCGACGGCCGCACCGACCTGTATGCCCTCGGGGCGGTGCTCTACGAGCTGGTCACCGGACGGGTCGCCTTCGAGGCCGACAGCGACTACCGGATGATGATGCAGCAGCTCAACGATCCGCCTCCGCGACCGAGCAGCATCGTCGCGGAACTGCCCAGCGAGATCGACGGCATCGTGCTCACCGCGATGGCGAAGGCGCGGGACGATCGGTTTCCGGGCGCCGCCGCGATGCGGGCGGCCCTTCTCGAGCCCGCCGACAACCCAGCGCTGCCGTCACCACCCGACCGGCCGGCCGGCGTGCCGTTGCCGGAGACGCGATTCGCGGTCGCTTCCCCCTCCACCTCCCCCTCCCCGGCACCGGCGACCGGCGAGTGCCGGGCAGTCGTGGACCCGGTCGATCGCCACCCCTCACCGCCAGGGCACACCGCCACGCCGGCCGCTCCGCTCTGGCTCGACTGGCGCTCGTGGGCCGCCCTTGCGATGTCGGCGCTGGCCGTGGGACTCATCTTCCGGAGTCCCGCGCCCGCGCGAGAGCCTGCGACGGAGAAGCCGGCGGCCGAGACCGGGACGACCGGCGTGGCGAACCCCGAATCCGCTGCCGACGACCCGCAGCGTGGCCGGCCGTCGGTCACCCCCGGGCCGATCGAGGGGATCGTCCGCGTGCCACCACCACCCCCGACGGCGCCGATCGTCCCGCCGCCGCCACCGACCCGGCGCTCGATCCCGCCCAAGCGCACCGCCGACCCTCGAGTGGATTCGGTGCCATCATCCCCGTCGTCGCCACCACCGGAGGAGGCGGCCACCAGCCCGGCCCTCGACCGGCAGGCGGTGACCAGCGTGGTCAACAGCTGGTTGGCCCGCCTTGCCGACCGGGATCCCGGCGGCGTCATCGGAACGATCGGCGGCCAGCCTCTCTCGAGCCTGGTCCGTGATGGTCGCGCCAGCCTCGGCAAGCGGGGAGCCCCAACGGTGGCCCTCGACGGCGACCGCGCCACCGCCTCGCTCGACGCCACCCTGTCGGTTCGCTCGGCGTTCGGCTCGGCACGCGCCCACCAGGCCCGGTTCCGTCTCGAACTCGGTCGTGACGGTGGCACTTGGAGCGTGCGATCAGCCACGGTGAACGAATAGCACTCTCAGGATCCGGCCTCGGGGCCGGATCCGCCGCCGCGCTCCGCTTATATTGGCGCCATGACCGACCCGAAGCCGACCTACACCCCCCACGAGGTGGAGGCGAAATGGCGCGACCGCTGGCAGCAGCGTCGCACCAACGAGCCTGATCTCGACCGCGCCAAGCGCCCGTTCTACAACCTCATGATGTTCCCCTATCCCTCCGCCGAGGGATTGCACGTCGGGAACCTCTTCGCCTTCACTGGCGCCGACGTCTACGGCCGTTTCAAGCGGCTGCAGGGACATCAGGTCTTCGAACCGATCGGCTTCGACGCCTTCGGGATCCACTCCGAGAACTTCGCGATCAAGGTGGGGATCCATCCCTCCGAGCTGATTCCGCGCAACATCGCCAACTTCACCCGGCAGCTCACCCGGATGGGTGGGATGTTCGCCTGGGAGCACGTGCTCTCGACCACCGATCCGGACTACTACAAGTGGACCCAGTGGCTCTTCCTGCAGCTCTTCAAGCAGGGGCTGGCCTACAAGAAGAAGGGCTCCGTCAACTGGTGCCCCAGTGACAAGACGGTGCTCGCCAACGAGCAGGTGATCAACGGTGCCTGCGAGCGCTGCGGCGCGATGGTCGAGCAGCGAGTGCTCGAGCAGTGGTACTTCCGGATCACCGACTACGCCGAGCGGCTGCTGGAGAATCTCGACGACACGACCAAGATGGACTGGTCGGAGAGCACCGTGCTGGCCCAGAAGAACTGGATCGGCCGGAGCGAGGGCGCCGAGATCCGCTTCGCCGTGGAAGGGCACGAGGCGGAGATCGCGGTCTTCACCACCCGCCCCGACACCCTCTTCGGCGCCACCTTCATGGTGCTCGCCCCCGAGCATCCCCTGGTCGAGACCATCACCACCAGCGGCCAGCGCAAGGCGGTCGACGCCTATCGCGCCGAGGCCGCGTCGCGCGACCTGGTGACCCGCAAGGTCGGTGACCGCGAGAAGACCGGCGTCCCCACCGGCGCGCGGGCAATCAACCCCGCCACTGGCGACACCATCCCGATCTGGATCGCCGACTACGTCTTGATGGAGTATGGCACCGGCGCGATCATGGCGGTGCCGGGCCACGACGAGCGCGACTTCGAATTCGCGGGAAAGTTCTCGCTGCCGATCATCCGGGTGGTGGCCGGCGAGGGCCACGGCGGCGCCACGCCACTCGACGAGGCCTACGTAGACAACAGCGCCGGGCGGCTGGTCAACTCGGGGGAATTCGATGGCCTGGCGGTGCCCGAGGCGAAGCGCCGGATCACCGCCTGGCTCGAGGCCCGCGGCCAGGCCAACGCACGGGTCCAGTACCGCCTCTACGACTGGACCATCTCGCGGCAGCGCTACTGGGGCCCGCCGATCCCGATCATCTACTGCGACAGCTGCGGCGCGGTGCCGGTGCCCGAGGACCAGCTCCCGGTGCTGCTGCCGCCGATCGACGACTTCCGGCCCGACGACTCCGGCATCTCGCCGCTCGCCCGGCACGAGGAGTGGTACTACGTCCCGTGTCCCGCGTGCGGCGCGAAGGCCCGCCGCGAGACCGACGTCAGCGACACCTTCCTCGATTCGGCGTGGTACTACCTGCGCTACCCGAGCACCGACTTCGACGATCGTGCCTTCGATCCGGAGCGGACCCGGCGCTGGCTACCGGTCACCAGCTACATCGGCGGCAACGAGCACGCCGTGCTCCACCTGCTCTATTCCCGCTTCATCACCATGGTGCTGCACGACGCCGGGATGCTCGGCTTCGAGGAGCCGTTCGCGAAGTTCCGCGCCCATGGCCTGATCGTGAAGGACGGCGCCAAGATGTCGAAGTCGCGCGGCAACGTGGTGGTGCCCGACGACTACATCGAGAAGTGGGGCGCCGACACCTTCCGCACCTACCTGATGTTCCTGGGCCCGTTCCAGGAAGGGGGTGACTTCCGCGATGCCGGGATCAGCGGCCCGCGGCGCTTCCTCGACAAGGTCTGGGACCTGGTCACCGCGGCGCTCGACCCCGACAGCAGGGACGCCGAGATCCACCGCGAGGTCCTCATCAAGTGGCACCAGACCAAGCAGCGGGTCACCGAAGCGATCGAGGGGCTCCACTACAACGTGGGCATCGCCGCGCTGATGGAGCTGGTCGGCTGCCTGCGTGACTGCAACTGCACCGAGCCGCGCGTGATCGGCGAGCTGGTGCAGATGACCGCCCCGTTCGCCCCGCACTTCGCCGAGGAGTGCTGGGAGCGGCTGGGACACGAGGGCAGTGTGTTCGACTCGCACTGGCCCGGCTACGATCCCGGTCTGACGGTCGAGGACACCGCGACGGTGGCAGTCCAGGTCGGCGGCAAGACCCGGGGCACCGTGACCGTGCCACAGGGTGCCGATCAGGCCGCCGCCGAGGCAGCCGCGCGCGCCGACGCCGGCGTGGCGCGCCACCTCGAGGGGAAGACAGTGCGCAAGGTGATCTGGGTGCCGGGGCGACTGCTGAATTTCGTGGTGTAGGAAGGTCGATGGTCGATGGTCGATGGTCGATCAATGCGGCGGGCAGTATCCCCCAGGGCTCGCCATTGACCATCAGCCATCAGCCATCGACCCTTCGACCATGCCCATCTCCTTCAACGACTTCCTCGCCGTCGACATCCGCGTCGGCCGGATCCTCACCTGTGCGCCCAACCCCAAGGCGCACAAGCCGGCCTTCGTCCTCACTATCGACTTCGGCCCCGAGATCGGGATCAAGACCTCCAGCGCCCAGCTCACCGTCCACTACCAAGCCACCGAACTCGTCGGCCGACAGGTGATTGCGGTGGTCAATTTCGAACCGAAGCGCATCGCGGGGGTCAAAAGCGAAGTCCTCGTCCTGGGACTCCCGGACGAGGACGGCGCGGTGGTGCTCCTGCAGCCGACGCATGATGTGCCGCTCGGCGGACGGCTCTTCTAGGTGGCGCGCCGCTAGCGGCGCGCCTACGGTCCCTCCAGCACCACCTTGAGCCGCCCCAGCTCCGACTCTGCCATCGTCCGCATCGCCGAGGTGGCAAGCTTGCCGGCGCCGGTGATGAACTTCCCGGCCAGCGCGCCGGTCGAATCGCCGGCCCGCAGCGAATCGGTCAGCGGTGTCGCGAAGCGGCTCAGCACGATCACCGAATCGCCCTCGACCGCCACCGAGTCGGTCCGTCGCAGGATCTCGACCCCGGTCGAGTCGTCGCGCGCCGCCCAGACCACCACGGTCGGCGAGTCGAGGCGGGTCACGATCCAGAGCATCCGTCGTGAGGTCTCCGCAGGACCGCTCCGTCCCTGGCTGGCCATCAGCACCGTGTCTCCCACAGCCAGTGCGCTGTCGCTGCTGACGCTGATCGTGGTGCCGCTGTCCTGCCAGGCCCGCATCGAATCGGGCATCGTCAGGTAGCGCCACACCCGGTCAGGGTTCGAGGCGATCGCCACCCGGGCCGTGTCGCCACCGCTGGTCAGCTTCTTGTAGCCGTACCAGCAGGTGCCGGCCAGGATCACGATCAGCAACCCGATCGCACCGAGGATCCACTTCAGCATTGACGGACCCCCTCAGGCGCCGGCGTCGGCCGTGGGCCGATTGCCGAAGTGCTGGTCGAGCATCAGGATCGCACTGGGGTCCTCGCCGGCCCGGCGGAGCTGGTCGATCGCCTGCTGGGCCACCTTCTCCTCCTCGACCTGCTCGGTGATGAACCACTGTAGCAGCACCTGCGACGGATAGTCCTGCTCGGCCTGGGCCAGGGCGTAGAGCGAGTTGATCGCCGCGGTCACCTTCTGCTCGTTCTCGAGGGCCACCTCGAAGACCGACAGCGGCGTGTCGTAGCTCTGCTTCGGCTGGGCCACCGGCTGCAGCACCACCGTGCCGCCGCGGTCACACATGTGGTCGAAGAGCTTCATGGCGTGGAGCCGCTCCTCCTCGCTCTGCACCCGCATCCACATCGCCATCCCAGGCAAGGCGGTCGACTCGAAGAAGGCCGACATGCCGAGGTAGTGGTACGACGACGAAAGCTCGAGGTTGATCTGGGCGTTGAGCGCATCCTGGATCTTCTGGGAAAGCACGGCGGCACGACTCCGGAGTGAGGGATGGCGGAAATGTAGGAGGGCGGAGGGTGGAGGGCGGAGGGCGGAACGACGGAGGGAGAGCGGAAGAGGCACCGTCTCCCCTCAGCCCTCCGTCCTCCGTCGCTCCGTCCTCCGCCTCAGCGTTCACCCTGAAACACCGCCCAACGGGCGACCGTCCGGGGGTGCGACGCTCCTCGCCTACCCTGCATCTTTACAGCGTGATGACCAGAGCCCTGACTATGGACGCCATGTCCCTGCCCAACGCCGATGCGGTGGTGGCAAGTGCCAAGCGAGGTGACCCGGCCGCCCTCGAGGCGCTCTATCGGGCCTACTCCGGCGCAGTCTACAACCTCGCCCGGCGGATCTGCCGGACCACCGAGGACGCCGAAGACGTGCTCCAGGAGACCTTCTACGAGGTCTGTCGTAGCATTCGCAACTACCGTGGAGACGGCTCCGTCTGGGGCTGGATTCGCACCGTTGCCTCGAGCAAGGCCCTGATGCGCCTCCGGCGCAACCGCTACCGCGACACCGACCAGCTCAACGAGGATATCGCCCCGGCCCGGCCGGCATCACCGGCCCTCCGGATGGACCTCGAGACAGCGATGAGCCGCCTCGGCGAGACCGCCCGGGCAGTGGTCTGGCTCCACGACGTCGAGGGATACACCCACGAAGAGATCGCCTCCCAGATGGGGAAGACGGTCTCGTTCTCCAAGTCCCAGCTGGCACGGGCCCACGCCCGGCTCCGGACCTGGCTCGGCGAGGAGGTGAGCGCATGACCGGCGAGCACCTTGGCATGGACGCGCTGCTGGCCGTCCGAGACGGCGACCGCAGCGAACCCGCCCTGGTTGAGGCCCACCGCCACCTCGAGCGGTGCGCCACCTGCCAGGCCGAGCTCGACCGGCTGCACCAGCGGACAGCCCGACTCCGGGCCCTCAGCCCGCTGGCGCCGTCGACCGACCAGTTCCCCGTGGTCATGGCCCGGCTCAACGCCGATCGCCGCCATCGTCGGCATCGCTTCGCGGCAATCAGCGGACTGGCCGCTGCCGCCGCACTGGCGATCACGGTGGTCGGCCACGATCTGGTGCGGCCGGCCGAGCTCGACGCCAGTGAGCAGCTGCAGACCGCGATCTCACGGTCGCAGGCACTGGAGCAGGCCCTCGACCAGTACCACCCCGACCAGCGGGTGGTCGACGGCCAGACGATGCAGGTGATCATCCAGCTCGAAGACCGGATTGCCGACGTCGATTCCCGGTTGCAGCACGTGATCCATCTCGACCGGAGCCAGCGGCTCCCGGCCGAGGTGGCGCTTTGGCAGGAGAGGGTCGGCCTGATGAGCGCGCTCGTGGACGTGCACCTCACCAGGGCCACCAACGTGGACCTCTAACGGTCCCGGATCTCAAGGAGCTTCAACGCAATGCGTACCGCAGCACTCGTCACCCTCGCCCTCGGCACCATGCTCTCGCCGCTCGGCGCCCAGGTGCAGCAGAAGGTCACTTTCCTGAACGGCGACACCCTCGTCACCATCGAGCGTGGCGACAAGAGCGATTGCACCGTCAAGGTCGGTGATCGCACCCTCGGCGACGCGGCCGCCAAGTCGATCTGTGACGCCAGGCAGGAGAATGTCCTTTTCTTCGGCGATGTCCACGGGCAAGTGGGTCGCCTCCTCGACCTCCGCCAGAAGCTCGGCGACCTCGAGATCGCCCCGGAGTCGCTCAAGGAGCTCCAGAGCCAGCAGCTCGACCTGGCCCGGAGGCTGCAGGCACAGTCGCTCGCCCTCACCAAGGAGGGCACCGCGCTCGCGCTCAAGTCGAACGACCTCAACAGCATGAAGGTCTTCGGGAATCTCTGGGCCGACGCCAGCGACGACCGCGGCTTCATCGGCGTGACCATCGATGCCCGGCCCCGCGACAGCGATCGCTGGGGCGCCTACATCCAGGCGGTCACCCCCAACTACCCGGCCGACAAGGCGGGGCTCAAGGCCGGCGACATCATCACCAGTATCGACGGCAAGTCGCTCACCAAGGGACCGACCTCGCGAGCCGCCAGCGACGACGAGTCGTTCCCGCTGATCCGGCTCACCGAGATCGTCGGCAAGCTCGAACCCGGCAAGACGGTCGACCTGGAATACCGCCGGGCCGACAAGGGACAGAAGACTCGCATCACCCCGACCGCCGACTCTCGCTGGATGGTCGCATCGGCCGACGGCCGGCCGGGAATGGAGATTTCCCGCTTCTTCCCGACTCCGGCGCCCGATGCACCGCTGCCTCCGGGGGTGACCCGCACACCGCGCGCAACGGCCTGGAGCACCCAACCGGGGACCCGCGCCTTCAGCGGCTTCGGCAGCAGCGGCTCGTTTGCCTTCGGATTCCGCAGTGCCCTGGCCGAGTTGGAACTGGCCCCGATGAACCCCGGCCTGGGCGAGTACTTCGGCACCTCCCGCGGCGTGCTGGTGGTCGATGCCCCCGACAAGGACGGCCTCGGGCTCAAGCCCGGCGATGTGGTGACCGCGGTCGACGGCCGCACGGTGGAGACCCCGGGCGAACTGATCCGGGTGCTCAGCACCTACGACAACGACAAGTCGTTCACCCTGACGATCACCCGCAAGAAGCAGCAGCAGGCGATCAACACCACCATGGGGTCGGCCGACAAGCGCTGAACGGCTCCCCATCCCAGGGTTGCCCTGAACCCTCTCCTCAGGGCGCACCAGAAGGGTCGTCGGCGCAAGCCGGCGGCCCTTTTGGCTGGAACCATAGAGGATAGACGATAGACGATAGACGATAGACGAATTTCCCAGATGGTCCCAGGTTCCGCGCCCCAGTGCACATCCATGCCAAGGACCACATCCGTCTATCGTCTATCGTCTATCGTCTATCGTCTATCGTCCATCGTTACAAATAAACCCTCGTTTACCTGACTATCTTCTCCGCCATGCCGAAGTTCGCCCGTCGCCCAGACGATCGCCCCGACGAGATTCTCGACTCCGCGCTCAAGCATTTCGTGGCGGATGGCTTTGCCGCCGCGCGGATGGAGCAGATCGCCGCCGACGCGGGGGTCACTGCCGGGACCATCTACCGCTACTTCCCCTCCAAGGACTCGTTGGTCGAGGCGCTGCTGGCCCGTCACCTCGATCCCTCCTGGAGCCGGGGGAGGGAGGTGGCAGATGCCTATGGGAGCATGACCGCCAGGGAGATTCTCGAGCTCCTGCTCCACCGGTGGGCAGACTACCTCGAGCGTCCCCCTGCCGCCGACCTGCTGATGCTGGTGGTCCGGGAGTCACCACGCTTCCCGGAAATGGCTGGGAAGTATGTGGTACAACTCATAAATGTCGGCTGCCTGGCAATTGAGAGGGCGATCCGGCACGGGATCGATCGGGGCGAGTATCCGTTGCTCGATATCACCGCCATGGCCAGGGCGCTGGCCTCGGTGGTGGTGGGTGACGCGATCTGGCGTGCCACCTTCGGGCCCCACCTGGCGGCGGCCCCTGGCCGGGGCGAGGCAAGCCGGCTGGCGATCGAGGCGGTCGTCCGTGGCCTCCCCAAGCCCGGTGAGCCGGTGGCCCCCCGCCCGGCGGCACCTCTGCCGGAGCTCGCGGCCACCTTCACGGCCGACCGCGGCCTCAGGATCGTCACACTCAAGCCACCGGAGACGCGGCGATGAGCCGACGCTGGACCCTCTTCGGCCGGGCACTCCGGCTTCACTGTCCCAACTGCAACGGCGGCGGCGTGGTGCACCACTGGCTCGGGATCGTCGACGACTGCCCGACCTGCGGGATCTCGCTGGTGCGCGGCAACCGGGTCGGCGCCTACGTCCTCAATCTTGGCGTCGCCGAGGCGCTCACCGCGGCGTTGATCATTGCCGTGACGGTGATGCGCTGGCCCACTCCACCATGGGACCTGCTGGGATGGCTGGCACCGCTGCTCGCCGTGACCTCACCGCTGGTCTTCTACCCCTTTTCACGTCTCGCCTTCGTGGCAATCGACCTGGCGATGCACCCCGGGACGGTGCGCGACGAGGACGTCACGGGATGACGGAGGGCGGAACGACGGAGGACGGAGAGACAAGAGAGCCGGTCTCCGCTCTCCCGCTGTCCTCCGTCGTTCCGTCCTCCGCCCTCCTTTCCCACCGCCGCCACATCCATTCCACCATGAACCACGCCGCCACGGCGGCGACCGTCACGTCGCTGAGAAAATGGGCGTGCGCCTCGACCCGGGTGAAGGCGCATCCCGCGGCGAGCCCGACCCAGACCGGCCAGGCGCGCGGATAGAGGCGACAGAGCATCCATGCTCCGCTGAACGCCACCAGCGCATGGCTGCTGGGTAGCGCCAGCCCGCTGGTCGAGAACGGTCGCTCGGTGAACGACCGGAAGACGTACTCGCCGTCCATCACCGCGGGACGCTCCCGGCGCATCAGCAGCTTGAGCACCTCCGCCAGGAGTCCGCCGAGGCCTGGGGCGAAGAAGAGCAGCAGGGCGCGGCGTCGGTTGCGGGTCTGCATCCAGAGCGCGATCGCGAGGACGATCCAGGTCGGGTAGAAGCCGACAATCCGCAGCATCCGACCCCAGTCGCGATCGTAGATGCCTGGGGTGAAGAGGTGCCGGTATCCCCAGTGATCGAGCAGCGTGGCAGCGAGGATCGCCCCCGTGGAGACGAGGGCGACGCGGTAGATGGGACGCATCCCCAACAATAGCTATCCTTGGATCATGCTGAAGTCCGCCCTCGTCGCCCTGGTGCTGCTGCCCGGGACGCTCGTCGCCCAGTCGCTGCCCCCGTATCAGTCGGTCAACCCGGTGCTCTCGAGCCGCAGCGCGCTCTACTTCCAGCCGGTGACTCCCCCGCACGACGGCTGGCGCACGGCGATCGTCGCGGACTACTCCAACGCGATCGAAACGTCGAAGGCGCCAGGCGACGGGCGTGAGTTCATGCTTGATGCCGAGCTGATGCGGGTCGACTTCTGGCTGGGCCGCGACCTCTCCGCCAAGTGGTTTCTGGCAGCGGACGTACCACTCCAGGGCGCCCATGACGGCTTCCTCGACTCGTTCCTCAACTGGTACCACGACCTGATCGGCCTCAAGGTGCCGGCGCGGAACCGACGCCCGCTCGACACCTACGGCTGGACTGTCGAACTCCCCGATCGCACCCTCGACATCCCACGGCAGGGGCTGTTTCTCGGCGACCTGCGCGTGGTGGCTGGGCGGCGGCTCGGGCCTGCCCAGCTCACCGCGAGCCTCGCGCTTCCCACCGCCACCAACAGCGTCGACGAGTGGAGTCGCGGCACGGTGGGGATGGCGCTCGGTGCCGCAGCACGCCTGCTTGCCACCGACAGGGTGATCATCGAGGCCGGACTCACCGCGGGTTACACACCGACACATGGCGACCTGGCCCGCTACCAGCGCACGTGGTTCGTTGGCGGATCGGGTGCCTTCCGGTGGCGCTTCGCCGGGCAGCAGGCGCTCTTCGCCACGCTTTTCACCCAGTCAGCATCGTGGCAGGACACCGGCTTCCACAGCATGGATGACGGCGAGGTCACCCTCGACTTCGGCGGGCTGCTCCGCCCCGGCCGCGGCTGGCCGACGATCCAGGCGGGAATGACGGAGGATCTCTATCCGCGCGGACCTTCGGTGGACGCCGGTTTCAAGCTCGGCCTCCATTGGCAGTAGCCGTCAATCGCCGAGCGGATCGGGTGCGCCGAGCGGCGCGCGATTGAATGCCGTGCGCAACCCCGGGTGGCTGCGCCAGATGTACCAGCCCATCGCCAGGGCCGCCAGTGCGTTCGCGGCGAGTACACTCGCCACCGGGAAGAGTCCGCGGGTCTCGGCCGAGGCAACCTGCAGGACCCCCACGAAGAAAACCTCGAACGCCAGGAAGATCGGCAGGATCGCGTAGCGCGCCAGCGAACCGACCTGGGCCCGACGAACGATGGACACCAGCGCCAGCCCGAAGCCGAGGAACACCAGCAAGTGGACGAGTGTGTAGAGACCCGCCGCCGTGAGATCCACCGCGTTGGTGACCGCCGATGGCGTGCGCAGCACGAAGGTCTGCCCCAACACGCTGGGAGTCAGCAACGCCCGACCGCGGGCGAGATCCAACCCGAGATAGAAGACGGCAACCACGGCGGCGCCGATCATGCCGGTGGCGACCCCGGCGCGGATGGCGGACTGGTCATCGGGTGATGAAGGCGTGCCGGTCATGGGAGAGTCTCCGAGGATTCGGGTGGCACCTGGAGAACGGAGCGGACTACACCGGGAGTACCCCGCAGGGTGTGGCTGTCGTTCCGGCGATCAGGGAATCCGGTCCGGGGCCCCGTCGGCGAAACAGAACTGCTCGAGGTTCTTCATCAGGAACGCCCGGGCCTCGGGTTGGTGGGGCACCAGGGCGTAATGGTTGATGAGCTGCTGCTGGGTCTGGAGCCACTCGGCCCAGCAGTCGCGGCAGATGGAGTCGTAGATCCGCTGGCCGAGCTCGTTGCCGAATGGCTTGAAGGCCTGGCGCTCGGCCTCGCGGCCACAGCGGGAACAGCTGATCGAGGTCATGCCACGAAGGTAACTCCGATCAGTCGCCCCGCTTGAGCGCCTTGACGCCGGAGCTGGTCCCCAGCCCGGCTGCAATGCCGGCCACCGCAGCCGTCCCACCCGTGATGATCGGCAGCAGGCCGGCCACCGGCATCGCCACCAGAAGGACCACCCCCCCGGCGATCCACGGGGCCGCGGGATGCTTCACGGCGTCGACGAAGCGGAGCCGCTGCCGGACAAACTCGCGGCTGATCGTGAATGCCCCGATTCCGGCAACCAAGGTGACCGCAAAGGTCAGGAAACCACCGATAGCCTCGAACACGACGTCCTCCGGAAGGGGTACATGTTTCAGGACGTAACATGGCGCAGAATGGTTTCAGGAACGGAGAACAGAGAACAGAGGACGGAGGACGAAGGACGGAGGGCGGAGGATGGTCGGGCCAGGCTCCGTTCCCCCTCCGTCGCTCCGTCCTCCGTCGTTCCGTCGTTCCGTCACCATCGAATCACCGCGCTCCCCCACAGGAACCCACTCCCGAAGGCCGTGATTGCCAGCAGGTCGCCCCGCTGGAGCCGTCCCGAGCGGACGCACTCGTCGAGGGCGATCGGGATGGTGGCCGCAGTGGTGTTCCCGAAGCGGTCGATGTTGTTGTAGACCTGGTCATCGCGCAGGCCAAGCCGCTTCTGGACCATTTCGCTGATCCGCAGGTTGGCCTGATGGGGGATCAACAGCGCCAGGTCGGCGGCGGCAACCCCGGCCTCGGCGAGTGCGGCCTCCACCGACTCGGGCATCCGGGTGGTGGCGTGGCGGAAGACTTCACGGCCGTCCATCGACAACAGGCATTTGTTGTCGAGGAACTCCGCCTGGTTGCGGGGATGGTAGATGCTCCCTGGCGCGTCGACCCAGAGCTTGTCGGCAAACGCGCCATCGCCATGCAGGTCCCAGCCGAGACACGCCGAACCGTCGGGATCGCCGTGACCACGGACCACCGCAGCACCGGCACCGTCGGCAAAGATCACCGCGGTATTGCGCCCGCGGTCGGTCACATCCATGCCGGTGCTCTGCACCTCGGCCCCGACCACCAGCATCGTGCGGAAGATCCCTGCGCGGAGGTAGGCGTCGGCGATGCTCAGTGCATAGACGAACCCAGAACACTGGGTCCGGATGTCGATCGCCGGGATGGTCCCCAACCCCATCGCGTGCTGCACGAAGACGCCGTTGCCCGGGGCGAAGTGGTCGGGTGAGGAGGTGGCATAGACGATCGCGTCGAGCTCGTCCGGGGCGATTGCCGCGGCCTCGATCGCCCGGGTCGCCGCCGCCACCGAGAGCTGGGTGCCCGATTCGCCATCCCGGATCCAGTGGCGCTGGCGGATCCCGGTGCGCTGGATGATCCACTCATCGGAGGTGTCCATCATGGTGGCGAGGTCGTCGTTGGTCACGACCCGCTCGGGAACGGCGTGGCCGGTGCCGAGGATCCTGGTGTAGGTGGGCATCCAGCAAAGCTACCGGGAGGAACGGAGGCAAGAAAGCAAGCCGGGCTGCCGTTGCCCCAGCCACGCCATCGGGCCAAGCTCAGGAGATGCCTTTCCCACCGCGACCCGACCCGCGCACCCCGGCGGTCACCCCGAGCACCACGCTCATCCTGGTGCGCGGGGGACTGCGGGTGCTGTTGTTCACCGGGCTGCTGTGGCTCATCTCACTGGTGCGCAAGGATGGCCTGGGACTCGGGTGGGCGGTGATCACCGGGGTGATCTGGGGTTACTGGGACGTGGTCAGTACCTACCGCCGACCCGACTGGCGCGCGGCCGTGGCGCCGGAGCAGATGCTCGGACTCGGACTCGCCGGCCTGATTGCGGTCGCTGCCCTGTTCGGCGCGATGATCCTCGGCCAGCAGAAGCCGTTGCCCTGGTTCGTCTTCGCCGTACCGCTGCTACTGGTACTCCTGCCGGTCACCCTGATGCGCACCGCGTGGCGCGAGCTGCGGCGACGCCGTAATGAGGCCACCTGATCGCCTGATCCTGAATCCGGGACGAGCCACCACCTCAGCCGGCACGCCATGGGACCGTCGCGTTCGGGACTCTGGAACGCTTCCTGCTTTTCTCGTCGGCCATGCGAGTCCCCATTGGGTCCCGACCGGCAGCCGTCGACCGAGCATTCCGCGTGTCGAGGTGTGCCAGGCCTCGCCGGCAGCCGGACGTTGCAGGGCCACAACACCGCGCGAGCGCTGCCGCTGTGGTGGCCCGGCTACGGAGATTCACGTGGCTCATGCCAGTCGTCCTGGCGGTGGCCGCAACGCCAGTCGCCCATGCCCAGGACCGGATGGTGCTTACCGGTGCCACCTTGATCGATGGCACCGGCCGACCGCCGATTCGGGACGCCCGGATCGTGATCGAGGGAGATCGGATTCGTTGCGTCTCGGGCCCGGACGGCTGCCCGGATGCGGGTGGCCATCGCGTCCGGCGGCTCACGGGGGAATGGATCACCCCGGGCCTGATCGACACCCATGTCCATCTCCCGCTCAACACCAGATCACCGGAAATCCTGCTCCGCGAGCAACGAATCCGCTTTGCACTGGGGATCACCACCGTGCGCGACGCCGGATCGTTCGCGCTCGACAAGCTGCTGGTGCTCAAGCCATTGGCGGAATCCGCACTCGTCCCGACGCCGCGCCTGGTGGTCAGCGGTCGCCTCGAACCGGGCAATGCCGACCGCTACGGTGTCCCGAACGGGCCGCCCCTGGTGCGCCGCCTCAAGGCGGCCGGTGTCGACGCCATCAAGCTCAAGCAACCGATGTTCAACGACACCATCCGCGATGCGATCCGCACTGCCCATGCCTTGGGGATGCCGGTTTTCGGGCACACCTGGACCGGAATGTTCACCGGGGCGTTCACCCGTGAGGCGATCCCGCTCGGGCTGTCCGGGGTGTCGCACATGATGGCGCTTGCGGTGGAGTCCCAACCGGTCGATGCCCGGCTCGAGCCGCCGACCGGAGAGCCGGCATTCTGGGCCTGGGTCCGTGGGCTCTGGAGCAGCGTCGACTCGGTGCGCGAGGACTCTCTGATCACGGCGATGACGTCGGCGGGCGTCTGGCTCGAGCCGACCGTCACCTGGGAGTACTACTGGGACCACACCATCCGGCCACCGCGCGACGTGTCCTACCTCGGCCCGCCACCGTCGCTGCGCGAGCGATTCTTCGACGCACTCGACGACTCGCCCCCTCCCCCGTTGCATCCGGAGAGCTGGGCGGCACAGGCGGAGTTCCTGCGACGGTTCCACGACCGGGGCGGAATCCTGGTGACCGGCTCCGATATGGCCCCGGCAGGTCTCGGCCTCCACGAGGAGATCCGCCTGATCGCCGCGGCGACCGGTTCCCCGATGGCCGGGCTGCTGGCTGCGACGCGCGACGCCGCTCGCGCCCTCCGGCGCGACGACATCGGTACCGTCGAAGTGGGCAAGCTGGCTGACCTCACGGTCTATGGTGTCGATCCGCTCGGTGCGCCCGGGGCGACGCGTCGGGTCGACTACGTGGTCAAGGGTGGCACCATCTACGATCAGGGCGCCCTCAGTGCCGAGTTCCGCTCGGCCTACCTGCTGGCCGACAAGGCGCTCTGGCAGCGGCGAGCGCGTCGGTGGCTCCCGCCGGTCTTCCTGTTGTTCGCCGTCCCCTTCCCCACCGCCTTCCTGCGCCGGAAGCTTCGCCGCAGCCTGTCGTGACCCTCCTCGGTTCTCGCCGCAGCCGCCTCGTCGCTTCCTGAATACCTTCAGTGGCTGGCCGCCACCCGGGTGGCCATCGGTCAACCCAGCGGAGGCTCGATGTCCAAGGGCGGGATCTTCAAGTCGATGGCAGATGGCATCCTCCGGACCCCGATGCTCGGCCGACTGGGACCGGTCGCCCTCCATGGCGCGCAGTACGCGCTCGGGCTGCACCAGCGCGAGGTGGTCAGCTTCGCGCAACCCGAACGCGCAGCGGAGGCCAGGCGCATCCGCGAGATCATCACCGGCTTCCCCACCCAGACCGTCGGAGTCGACGAGGCCTACCAGATCCGCAACGCCGTGCTCGCCACGCGCGATGTCCCTGGGCTGCTCGCCGAGGTCGGGGTCTTCCGTGGAGGGACGGCACGGGTGATCTGCGAGGCGAAGGGCGATCGCGAGCTGCATCTCTTCGACACCTTCGAGGGACTCCCGGCCACCACCGCCATCGACACCGGCTTTCGCCAGGGGGAGTACGCCTGCAGTCTCGAGGCGGTGCAGCAGTACCTGGCCGGTTGCCAGGATGTCCACTTTCACCAGGGACTCTTTCCCGGAACCGGTGCGAGCGTGAGCGAGGAACGCTTCGCGTTTGTCCACCTCGACGTCGACCTCCATGAGAGCACGCTGGCGGCGTTGCGATTCTTCTATCCACGGATGAGCGTCGGGGCGATGCTGATCTCGCACGACTTCGTCGAGTTCCCGGCGGTTCGCCAGGCCTTCGAGGAGGCCTTCGCCGGGATCGCCCAGCCGGTGCTCGAGCTCACCGGCAACCAGTGCCTCGTCGTGAAGGTGGCCCCGACGCCAGCGGGCTGAGGTCGCGGCCCGGCTTGCACGTTGCCCCGCGGCGGCGGCGGCCGCGATACCTTCAGGGTCTCTCGACATCCGCCCAGGAGCCTGCGACATGTCCCGCCCCATCGCCCTCCTCGCCGCCCTGACGCTCACCGCCGCGGGCCTCGCCGCCCAGGCACCGACCGAGCCGACCCCGACGGACACCGCACTCACGTATGCCGTCGGCGCCGACCTCTCGTTCCTGCGACAGGCCGAGCAACGCGGGGTGCAGTTCAAGGACGGCGGCGTGGCGAGGCCGGGGCTCCAGATCTTCCGCGACCACGGCTACGACTGGGTCCGGCTGCGGCTCTTCCACACCCCGAAGACGCTGCCCAACGACCTCGCCTACACCATCGCGTCGGCCCGGGCCGCCAAGACCCTGGGCTACAGGTTCCTGCTCGACTATCACTACGCCGACGACTGGGCCGACCCCCAGCACCAGTGGTCACCGGCGGCGTGGGACACGACCAGCATCGACGCGACGGTCGACTCCACCTTTGCCTACACCGCGAGCACCATCCGCGCCTTCCGCGAGGCGGGGGTGATGCCCGACATGGTCCAGATCGGCAACGAGGTGCGCAACGGCATGATCTGGCCGCTGGGCCGGCTGCCTGGCCACTGGGACAACTTCGCCAGGCTCGTCAAGGCCGGTGTCGACGGCATCGACGCCGGACGGGGCCAGGCGCCGCGGCCACTGATCATGATCCATTACGACAACGGGGGTGACGCCGTCGGCGTCAAGGAGTGGTTCGACCGCTTCAACAGCTACGGGATCGGCTACGACATCATCGGCTTCTCGTACTACCCCTGGTGGCACGG
Source organism: uncultured Gemmatimonadales bacterium (assembly GCA_963847895.1). GTDB lineage: Bacteria > Gemmatimonadota > Gemmatimonadetes > Gemmatimonadales > GWC2-71-9 > Palsa-1233. The sequence continues at coordinate 120,810 of CAWKBO010000003.1, read as the reverse complement.
CAACCTGCTCGCGTTGCGCGACAACCTGCTGTCGGTGCTCGACCACTATCCCGACAAGGATGTGATCGTGGTCGAGGTGGGATACCGGCCGTATGAGTACCGCAATCGCCCCAACCCGCCGTATGCCAACGACGCACCGGGCGGCCCCCGCCGGGCATTCCTCGAGGCGGTCAACAACACCATCCTCTCGATCGGCAACCGGCGGCTCAAGGGGATCTTCTGGTGGGAACCGGCCACCGGCTGCGACAGTGACTTCTTCGACGCCGACTGCAACGCCCGGCCGGTGATCGATGTCTTCGACCACTGGAAGCTGCGCTGACCGCCGGTCGGGGGGGGGCCGGCAAGGTCGCGAGGTTCCCACAGCTCCGGGAACCTCATTGGGTCTCTGGGGTTCGACCTCGACGGACCCGAACTCATCAGGAGGCCATGTGTCCAGGAACTTGCTGTGGTTCTCGATCACACTGACCGCTGCCGCGGTACTTGTCGCGCCGGTTTCGGCCCAGAGCACCATCGACGGCGCCGCTGTTGACGCCGCCGTGTCCGCCCCCCGACCCGACGCCCGGGCGGTGGTGGGCCACGCCCTCTCCGCCGAGGCCGCGGTCAACATGGCCGGCCACCTCGGACTCAGCCAGCAGGACGTCGCCGATCGCGTGGCGTCGCTCGACGATGATTCAGCGCAGATGCTTGCCGATCGGATCCTCGCCGGCGGCGACACGATCGTGATCAGTGCCACGGCCCTGATCATCATCCTGCTGCTCCTCATCCTCATCACCAAATAGGCAGCACCGCACGCGACCATCGATGGCTGCCGGCCCTGGGCCGGTGTTGGCGCTGATCGGGCTGGTGACCATGGGGTTACCGGCCCGGCTCGCGCATGCCACCGCGCCAGCGCCGCCCGGTGTCCTCGCGGTGCCCTATCTCGCCCAGTCGGAGCTGCTCTGCGGTGGTGCCGCCCTGGCGATGGTCGAGCGCTGGTGGGGCCGCCGGGGCGTGTACGCCGAGGACTTCCGACACCTGGTGCGGCCGGAGGAAGGCGGCATCCGTACCACCGACCTCGTGGCGGCGGCCAGCGCACGAGGCTGGCGGGCGACACCCTTCCGCGGCGACGCCGCGCGGGTCCGCCAAGCCCTGACCGACAGCGTCCCGGTGCTGGCACTCATCCAGGTTGCCTCGCGACGGTACCACTATGTCGTGATCGTCGGCTGGGATGACGATTCGGTCGTCTTTCACGACCCGGCCGTGCGGCCCTACGCGCGTCTCGCTCGCGTCGAGTTCGAGCGGCAGTGGAATGGCGCCGATCATTGGGCCCTGCTCGTGACCGCGCGACCTGGCGACGCCGCAGTCCCGCCCTTGGACACCGCCGCACCGCCACCGACGCCGCTACCCTGCCAGCCATGGACTACCCAGGCCGCGGCGGCCGCGAACCAGGGCGAGCTCGGCCATGCCGAACGTCTGCTCGCCGAGGCCGACTCCGCCTGCCCAGGCGAACCGGTGCTCGAGCGAGAACTGGCCGGGGTTCGCTTCCGGCAGGGCCGATACGACGAGGCGATCCGCCTCACCCGCGGATACCTCCACCGCGCACCGCGCGACTCGCTCGCCTGGCAACTGCTGGCCGGTGCGACGTTCCTGTCGGGCGATCGCGTCGCGGCCCTGGGGGCCTGGAATGCCATCGGCCGACCGGTGGTGGACCTGCTGCGCATCAGTGGCTTGCATCAGGTGCGGTTCCCGGTGATCGCCAGGCAGGTGTCGATCGAGCACGGGCACCTGCTCACCGCCGGCGCCCTTGCCAAGGCCGGGCGCCGTGTCGCGGCCATTCCCGGCATCGCGATGAGCCGGGTGGGTTACAACCCGGTCCCCGGTGGTCTGGCTGAGGTGACGACCGCCTTGGCCGAACGACGTCGCGTGCCGACGTTGACCCAGTTCGTGACCCGCAACATGGCACAGGCCCTCTCGCAGGGCACCGTGTCAATTCGCGCCTACACGCTCGCGGGACTGGGCGAGCAGTGGTCAACCAGCTGGCGATGGGAAGCCGCCGATCCGGCGCTGGTCGTCGGCCTCACGGTTCCGGCACGACTGTTGGTGCCAGGCATCGTCGAGGTGACGGGACGGTGGGAGGACTACCGCTTCACCGGTGGTCTCATCGACCAGGATCGCCATGCCACCACGCTGGCCTTCGACACCTGGTGGAGTGGTTCCGTTGAATCGCGGGTCGCCGCCCGGCTGGAACGCTGGTCGGGTGACCGCGATGCGCTGGCACTGTCGATCGGCGGTGGCTGGCACCTCGCCGGCGATCGGCTGGCCATCCTCGGCACCATCGAGCACGCCATCGGGCTCGGCGGCGATGCCGGCTACAATCGCTTCCACGCCGGCGCATGGTGGCGCTCGGCCGCGGCAACCCGCGCGGTCGCATTCGAGGGGCGACTCGGCTTCGACTGGACCAGCAACGACACGCCGCTGGCGATCCAGCCCCTCGTCGCGGGAAACCTCGGACGGGCGATCCCGCTTCGAGCCCATCCCTACATCCGCGACGACCGGCTGCCGCTGGACCGGATCGCGGAGGTGATGATCCACGGTGGCATCGGCCTCGACCGCACCCTCGTCCATGCGGGGGTGCTGAACCTGGGTGCCGGGGTGTTCGCCGACGCGGCCCGCCGGCTCTCGACCCCAACGTCGGCCAGCGCGGCCCGCACCTGGCTGGATGTCGGCGCGGGAGTCAGCGCCGGCATGGTCGGCTCCAGCGAACGGCTCCGGATCGACGTGGCGCGTGGCATCGCCGACGATCCGCGCTGGGCCCTCACCGTCGGCGTGGCAATGAGCTGGCCTCCGGTGCTCCGAACCGGTTCGTAATTCTCCTCACCGCGGGTACCGCAGCGTCTGGCGGACATACCCGTCGGCATCGGCACCGGTGGCCGGGAACGCCACCGTCTCGGTGCGCCGCACGCCCGACGGCGGGACCAGGATGAAATCGTAGCTCCGCCCGGCAATCCCCTCGAGGGTGACGGTGTAGCGACCGTCGACCAGTCGCTCGGCAACGATTCGCGGTGCCGAGGATCGGGCACCCACCGCCGGCGGCATCACCGGTGGCACCAGCTGCCAGCCGCCCACGTGGTGCACCGTCAGCGTTGCGCGGCCGACCAGCGTTGCCCGAGTCGAGAGGTGCAGGTCGCCGGGAAAATGCTCCGCCGCTCCCCCATCGATTGGCACCCGCGCGCCGAGCGGAAGCGCCGGCGCGAACTCGAGCGTGTAGCTCGTGCCATCACCGCCGGTGAGCTCGGCGTCGAGGGTCACTTCGCGCGTGGTGCGATGAATCGTGAACGCCAGTCGCCCCTTTCCCACCGGCACGTTGGCCACCGACACACTGTCCCAACCGGGCGGCAGGTGCGGTGCGATCCGGATCCGGTGCGCCGGTACATCCACGTCGATCCCCAGCAGGCCCTTGAGCAACGGCGCCAGCACCATGCTGGTGGCGAAGAACTGCTGTGGCACCGCGGTGTCGAGCGGCTTGTAGAAGCGGCCGGAATAGACTTCCGGGTTGCGGCCCAGCGGCTCGTCGAACCCCGTGCGTACGATCGCCTGCAGCGCGAACCACCCCGCCGGAGCGTTGTGGTAGGCGTACTCCGCCTGCGACACCCAGCCAGTCACGAATGGCCACACCGCGCCGTTGTTGTAGTGGAGCGGATCGAAGAGGGTGCTGGTGCTCGCCAGCGGCCGCGCCCCCCAGTCGGTGGTGATCACCGACGAGGCCAGCCGCGCCGCCATCGCCGCACCGTTTGCATCGTCGAGCACCCCGAACGCCATCGCCGGCGCAGCCCAAGCGGTGAGCGCCGGGTTGACGCTGCCGTCCTGCAGCAGGGCGAAACCGTACTGGCCCTGGTCCGGCAGCCAGAGCTTTGCCTCGATCGTCGCCTCTGCCTTGGCGCGGATCGCCCGCGCCTCGCTCGCCACTTTCGGCTCGCCCATCGCCTCGGCCATCCGCGCGAAGCGGTCCAGTGCGGCGACCCACACGCCGCTCAGGTAGATATCGGAGAGGATCCCGATCTGCAGGTCGCCGACCTCGAGCGCCCCGGCCCCGGCGAGCGGGTTCTCCATCAACCCATCGCCGTCGCTGTCGGTCGAGCGCGACCAGTCGTACGCCTTGCGGAGGTTGGGCCAGAGGGCGCGGACAGTCGCGGTGTCGCCGGTCTGCCGCCAGTACTCGCCGGCAGCGAGGATCCAGTAGGGGGTGGTGTCGCCGTGGTAGAACGGGTAGGGATAGCCCCACCAGTCGACCCGACCGGCGCCCTGGGAGATCTCGTGGGTGATCTTTCCGTCGGCTCGCTGGTACCTGGCGAAGAATTCGAGCGCCCCCTGCTTCACCAGCGCACCCTGCCCCGCACCGGTCATCGCGAACGAATTGATCGACGCGTCGCCACCGAAGTACCAGCCGAAGCCGGGTCGGTCGCTCGACGCCCCTGACAGTCCGTATCCCGCCACCAGCCCGCAGCCGAGATCGGGATTGCAGGCCAGCGACTCGTCGAGATTCACCTTGGCATATTCGACCGCCAGGTCGAGCTGTCGGTCGGGTGAGCGGATCCGGAACTGCGTCTCCCGGATCGAGTCGGCGTGTGCCACACGGCGCCGCCACTCACGCTCGGCCGCACCCGGGGCCATCAGTTCACGATAGACCGCCAGCGCCGAGTCGCGCGGCATGATCCCGCCGGCCAGCACGATCGGGATGTAGGCCACCCGCAGGTTGACACTCTTGCCCGGCGGTTCGCCGAGCCTGGGTGCGGTGTAGCGCTCGGCCTGGTTGCCGACGCCGAGCACCAGCTCGGGTGGGGCGGCCGCCAGCATGTGGGCCAGCACGTCGGAGGCCTTGATCACCGCCGGCGAGCCCATGAAGGCGTTCACCTCCTGCTTCCCCTCCGAGAAGAGGAAGGCGCGGGCGTTCTGCTCCCAGACCAGGTACTGGCCGCCAAGCCCTGCCGGCCAGGCGTAGTGGATGTCGGGAGCGAAGCGCGCGATGATCTCCAGCGGCCGCACCGCATCGACCTCGAGCAGGATGATCACCGCCGGCTTGTCGAGCGGCACGAACACATGCTCGCGCACGGTGAACTGTTCGTGACTGTAGGTGATCGTGAACCCCTCGGGGCGCTCCTCGACCCGCTGGGCCACCGTGTGCCCGGCGATCGGCGCGGTGTACTTGGGCACCCGGAAGTCGAGCTCGAGGTCGTGCAACCACTTGAGCGGCCACGACCAGAGTTCCAGCCGGCCATCCTCGGTCCCCATCGCGATGGCCTGACGCCCAACCGCAGAGATGAACAGCCCTGGGCGGGCAGGACCCGAGAGCGCAATCGACGAGCCGCCGAGCGGGAACCAGGGGATCGTGTTGGTGGTCGAGTCGAACACCGCCTGGAGCACCGGCGGAGGAGCCCCCGGTGCCCGCGGCGGCGGGGTCGGCCGGTCCTGGGCCGCCATCGGAGCGGCGATCGTGGCGAGGCAGAGCGCGAGACGAGCCGGGATGGTGGTGGGCATGGCAGAGTGTACGGCAGGTCGCGGCGGGCGACAAGCGACAAGCGACAGGCGACAGGCGACAGGCGACAGCGAGCCGGTAATGTTCAGGCAGTCAGTGGCACTTCATGGGCACCCCCACGCGGAGGATCTCCCCCATGTCCGGCTACAACTTCACCGACGCCGTCCGCGAATCGCTGCAGCAGGCACGGGAGATCGCCGCAGCGCGACAGAACGAGTACGTCGGACCCGAGCACATCCTCCTGGGCATCCTCGCGGACCCGGACGAGAGCGTCACCTCGATCCTGCAGAAGCTCCAGGTGACGCCCGAATTGCTCACCGGGATGGTCGAGGCGATCGCCAAGCCCGGAGACCGGCCGACCGGCTCTGGTCCGGAACTCCCCTATACCACGAGGGCGAAGAAGGCGCTCGAGCTCTCGATGCTCGAGGCCCGGGAGCTCGGCGACGACTACGTCGGCACCGAGCACCTGTTGCTCGGCCTGATCCGTGAGGAGAAGGGCATCGCCGCCCAGGTCCTGGGCGCTGCCGGGGTCTCGCGCGAGCGCGCCCGCGAGGCACTGGGCCCGCGCATGCGGCCGTTCCCGCCGAGCGACCCTCGAGCCCGCCGCGAGGCGCACCGCGCAGGTGGCAGAGGCGGCCGCGTCGGCGGGCGGGGCCTCCCCGGTCCCCGCATATCGCACTCGCACTCGCGCTCGCGATCCTCGCCTTGCTCGTCGCGATCGTTGCCCTGGTCCGTACCCTCTGATGCTCGTCCGCGACGCCACCCCCGCCGACATCGGCGCGATCACCCGGATCTACAACCACTACGTCCGGACTTCGATCGCCACCTTCATGGAGACTGATCTCACCGAATCGGAGATGGCGGGACGCATTGCCGAGGTGCGGGGGGCTGGCCTCCCCTGGCTGGTGACCGAGGATGAGAACGGCAGCGCGGGCTATGCCTATGCCGATCGGTGGAAGCGTCGCAGTGCCTACCGGTTTTCGACCGAGGTGACCATCTACCTGGACCCCGAGCGCACCGGCAAGGGACTTGGCACAACGCTGTACCGCGACCTGCTCGACCGCCTCCCCGGCTGCGGCGTGCACGTGGCGATCGGCGGGATCTCACTCCCCAACGCCGCCAGTGTGGCGCTCCACGAGCGGCTCGGCTTCGAGAAGGTCGCCAAGTTCAGGGAGGTCGGCTTCAAGTTCGGGAAATGGATCGACGTGGGATACTGGGAGAAGATCATTGCGCCGTGAACTCGTGGCACTCGTCGTCGCGGTGCTCTTCGCGCCCCCGCTCGGGGCACAATCGCTCGACCTCCCCCCTCGCCCGGTCGATGCGCCGGGCGGGCACGCGTTGCTCGCGGGGCTGCGCGACCTCGACCTCGATGCCCGCGAGGAGCGGATCATCACCGGGGTGTTGCGCGGCAACGTACCTGTGTGGGAGCGTCGGCTCGTGCCGGTGACCATGACGCGGCCCCAGGGCCGCGGCTCGATGCGTGTCACCTTCTGGGCCTCACCCGACTACCTCGTCGTCGGTTCCGACAGCGACTGGGTGCAGGTGCCGCTCTCGCCACAGGCCGCGCAGCAGATCGCCGATTCGCTCAACATGTCGCTCCCCACCCCGGCAATGGTCGATGCCATCTGGCGGGTGGCGGTGGCGCGGCTGGGCCCCGACTCGATCGCGCCGACCCCGGCGATGACCACGGTGCCGGTCTTCGAGGAACACAATCGAATGGTGCACGTCACGCGCACCGCTTCGCACGCACCACCAGGCGCGCTCACCGCCGGCAACCAGAAGGATGTGGTGCTCACGCCCAGGCTCGATTCGCTGCCCGGCCGAGTGGCGATCTACGGTTGGCACCTCCCCGACGGTCACCCGATCCAGCCGCTCTACACCGGTCACGGCAATCGTTGGGTCGACTACTCCCATGGCATCCGGTTGGTGAGTCGCCGGATCGTGATCGACGGCGTCGGCCACGACCTGCGCGACCTGCTCCGCGACCCGGTGCTGTGGGTCGCGGTGAGCGACGAGGGGCCGATGCGCGATGGGCGGTACCCGAGTCCCTGAGGCAGGGTCGGGTGCGCTTGACGGCTCCCCGACTCGACACGACATTCGGGACGGATCGGCGGTAGCCCCGAAGATGCGCCGCACCTTCCCACGAACAGCCCTGAGCACACGATGCCCGACGCGAGTACTCCGCGCCCGACGCGGTGCGTTGCCGGAGATCGGGGCGCCATCACGGCGCGCCTGCTCCTCCTCACCCTGATCGTCGCCCAACGGGCCGATGCCCAGCGCATCGCCGGGCCGAGCCCGGAGGCGTGCACGCCGCGCCGACCGTCGGTCGCCGTGGGCCAGGCCCTCGGCGTGAACCTGTTCGTCAACCGACTCGACGCCTGGGCCCTCGGTCAGGAGACCCAGCGCGTCAACGTGGAGAGCTGGAGCCGCAACATCCGGCTCGGATGGGAATGGGACGAGAACTCGTTCGCCACCAACATGCTCACCCACCCGATCCACGGGAACACCTACTTCAACGCCGGACGCGCCAACTGTCTCACCTTCTGGGAGTCGGTGCCGCTCGCCTTCCTCGGGTCGTGGACCTGGGAGTACTTCGGCGAGACGAATCGTCCCTCGCTCAACGACTTCTTCTTCACCTCGCTGGGCGGTATCGCACTGGGCGAGATGACCCACCGGGTCGCGATGACGATCCGCGACGAGGAGGCCACCGGGGCCGGGCGGGTTTTCCGGGAGGTGCTCGCCACGCTGATCAATCCGGTCACCGGCGTGAACCGCCTCCTCCGCGGCCAGTGGAAGGGTGTCCGGCCCAATCCGGCGGGGCACCGACCCGGCCCGCTCGCGATCGCCCTCAAGGTGGGCCCGCGCACCGTCACGGCCGACACGGCCGACACCGGCGCGCCCTGTCATCACGGGTGCGGCGCGATTGCGATCGACTTCGAGTATGGCAATCCGCTCGACTCGACATACCAGCGACCATTCGACGTCTTCAGCGTGCACCTGGAGGTGAGTCCGGGCGGTGGCGGCCTCGAGGCCCTGGAGGGTGTCGGCCGGCTCTACCAGACCGAACTCAACCGCAACCGCCGCCGCTGGCGCCATTCGCTGTCGGTGACCCAGCGCTACGCCTACAACAGCTACTCCCCGCTGGTCAGCTACGGGGCGCAGAGCATCGAGGTGGGGATCCTGTCCCGCTGGCCACTGAGCGCCAGATGGCATCTCCATACCCGGCTCGCCGCCGACGCGGTGATCATGGGCGCGGTGAGCGATGAGCAAGTCAACGTGGTCGACCGCACCTATGACTTCGGCCCCGGAGGCGGCCTCGGATTCGACATCTCGCTGTGGCGCGACCGGACCCGGTATCTCTCGATCACCAACCGTGGCGAGTACCTCCATACCGTGAGCGGTGTCCCCAGCAACCACGTCATGAGCTTCTCGCGTCTCGAGCTGAACGTGCCGCTCGGGCGCCGCACCGGGGTGGGACTCGCCACCGACTTCGCGACCCGCACCACCGAGCGCGCCGGCGTGGCCGACCCGACGCGCCAGTTCGGTTCGGTGCGCCTCTTCCTGGCCTGGAACCTCCAGTCATGATCAGTCCCCGCCTCCTCGCGATCGGCCTGCTGGCGGCCACCGCATCGCTCGGCGCCCAGCGCCCCTATCGCAGCGGCTTCTGGTTCGAGAGCGGCAGTGGCGGAGGCAAGATCTTCCTCGACTGCAGCTCGTGCACCCAGCCGACGGTCATCTACGGCCGGACCGGCTATCTGCGCGGCGGCGGCAAGCTGAGCGATCGCGTCGCCTGGGGACTCGAGGTCTTCTCGCTCCTCGACAAGACCTTCGGTGGCGACGACCCGGTCGTGCTGGAGCAGGTGGCGGTCTCGCCGATCGTGCTCTGGTATCCGTGGCGAGGGGGAATCTTCTTCAAGGGCGGCATCGGAATCACCAACGTCTCGCTGGTCGCTCCCGCGGCGGCGGGATCGCCGGAACTGATCACCGACGCCACCGGCTCCGGTCTCACCTTCGGCGCCGGCCTCGACATCCCGCTCTTCAAGTGGCTCGCGGTGACCACCAACCTCGGCGTCTACTATTCCGCCAACGGCGACCTCGCGGCCCAGCCGCTCGGCGTGGTCGACGACATGATCACCACCATCTACCAGGTCAATTTCGCGATCACCATCCGGTAGCCGCGGCCGATCCCGGCTCCACTACTGCAGCGCCAGCGCCGCCGTCGTGAAGTTCACCCGGGCATCGATGCACCAGACCGTGACCGCGCGATAGCGCGACAGGTCGACGTCGCCGGGCACCGTGTAGCTCTGCCCGCCACTGACGGCCTTGAGGAGGCCAAGACTCACCGACGGCGAGTCGAGCACGGTCTGGTTGTCATCGGCGTCGGGCGCCGCGACCAACCGGACCTCGAGGATCGGCCCGCCGGTGGTGGCGAAGTCCATGTGGAACTGCAACACCCTGGTGCTGTCCGACGACACCGTGAGCTCGGCGAGCCCCATCCCGGGATGGGCCACCGGGTGGAACATCCCCAGGTAGCGCCGCACCACGATCGGGTTGGTGGGCGGCGGGGGCGGAGTGCTGGGCCCCGACGGGGCCGGGGAACCCGAGCAGGCCCCCAGCGCGACGGCGATCAGGGTGAAGATGACACGGTGGGACACGGCGACCTCCTGCTGTCGCAGTGTACCGGACGGTCGGCATCGGTGCAAACGCCTGGTATCATCCGGGCGGGCGCCGCGTCCGCCGTGGCCCCATCCCCTGCCGCAACTGCTGCCGGGTCGCCGCCATCACCTGGCCAGTGTAGCAACCCAGTGTGTAGGGATACTCGCGGGTCAGGCGATAGGCGTAGTCATAGCGTCGTCCGGCCACCTCGACCTGCTCGGCGCGGCCATGACAGGCGTCGAGATCGGCGTTGGTGAGCAAGCGGCCCGACGCATCGCGCATCCCGAGGATCGGGTAGCCATCGAGTGCCCAGCCCGCCAGCGAGTCGGCGTCGGCACCGGGGAGGCACGGTGAGCTGCTGTGGTAGTGATACTGACCGCGCCCCTGCGGGTGCCCGTCGCAGAGGTCCTGGATCTCGTGCGCGGCGGCGTCGCGCCCCGCGTCGTCGAGGGCATTGTAGAGCGCCACGCCGGTGGTCGTGAAGCCGATCATCCCCATCGAGAGGCATCCCGGCTCCTCCGCCCTGACCGGCGCCGCGGGGATCTCGAACGACAACTGCTGCGCCGCAATGGCGTTGGGGTTGGTGTCATAGCGGTACACCGTGTCCGATGGGGTGATCGGGAAGATGCCCGTCGGTTGTTCCACCGGCAGACCGTTGCCGTCCACCGCAATCGCATCGCCATCGGCACGAAGCGAGAACGCGGCGCCGGGCCAGATCACCCGTCCTGCCACATGGGGCTTTTCGAGCGGGTTCCAGCTGTCGCCGTGAAACCAGGGTCCGGCGTGGCGGGCACCACCACCCCGAAAATCCGTCTGGCAGGCGAAGACGTTGCCGATCGCACCGTGGTCGGTCACGTGGCCGTCGCCCAGCGGCAACGACTGGGCGGCAGCCGGTGACGTGGCGCTGATCACCGACAGGAGCAACGGAGTGATTCTCATGCAGGGAACGACGCGGGACATGAGGGCATATTAAGTGGTCCCCCGAGGACCGAGGCAGCCGTTGCCGTACCGGACATACCGACCTCGTACCAACCCCTGGGTGAGTGCCCTGGGCACCGCCGCGATCCTGGCCGGACTGGTCGCCCTGTTCGTGACCCTGGTCGAATGGGTGCTCAACCCCCACGATCTCTTCCATGGCGACCCCGGCACCGACTGGGGGGTCGTCTGGGAAACCTGGACCAGCTGGTTTCTGCCGACGCTGCTGATCCTCGCTCCCATCGCGGCGGGTGTGGCGTGGTGGCGCTCGCAGCGGCGCTGAGTCGTCACGCCCCCTGACCCCGGTGCCACTCCGGCGCTACACTTGACCGATGCCGACCTCGAACCCCGACTCCAGATGATCCGCCCCGGATTCGAGACGATCGACCCACGCACGCTCTGCCGCATGGTGGTCGTCGAGGGTGCCGAGGAGACCGGCGGCCGCGGCTTCACCATCGAGGTGCACTGCCCCGAGGGAGCACCACCGGCCGTCCTCGAGCATCTCCACGCCTCGTGGACCGAGACCTTCGAGATCGTGGAAGGCGAGGCGGCCTATCGCAACGACGGCATCGACGGCCGCGTGAGGAAGGGCGAATCGTTCGTCACGCCGCCGGGGGTGCCGCACATCCACCCCTGGAACACGGCGGCCGGCGAGATGGTCTACCGCCTGACCAGTGATTTCGGTCGGGTCGACCCCGACGCGATTCACGACGTGATCGGGACCATCGCCACCCTCCATGGGCTCGGGCGCGAGGGACGGCTCAACGCCCGGGGGCTCCCGAAACACCCGCTGCAGTTCGCGGCCACCCTGCGCACCCTGATCCGCCATGGCGGATTCGACGCCAGCAAGCCGGCAGCCGCGCAAAAACTCCTCGCCGCAACGGTCGGCCGCCTCGCCGAGGCGCTCGGGTATCGCGGCGTCCACGAGCGCTACATCACCCGGTACTGAGAGCAATCGGGTCGGGGCCACGACGGTGGTACCCCAGCTGGGAATCGCCCTGCCACCCCGACGCGCCGTATACCATTCGGGGTAGCCGAAGATTCATCCGTCAGCCGATTATCCGGGTCGCCCAATCCCGTATGTTCGTGGGGTGGTGCCGTGGGACTCGCCGGACGGGGCGAGGGCGGCGCGGGGACCCCGACCGGAGGGATGACTGATGACTGCCGTTCCCACTGACGTGGCCCGCCAGCCGACCACCAGCGCCGGGATCGTGCGGATGCGCGGGCGGGGGCACGCCCTCACCATCGACAGCAGCTGGCGCGAGGTGGCCGACAGTGCGCAGCGCCTCATCAAGCGCCTTGCCTGACCCCGATCCGGCGGCAACCCCTGCCGCCATGCCGCTGACCCGCTCCAGGCACGAGCAGATCTTTCCGGCCCTCACCCCGGAGCAGATCGCCCGCGTGGCGACCCGGGGCCGGCGACGGCGGGTCGAGGTTGGCGAGATCCTCTACTCCCCGGGCCAGGCCGACCTGCCGTTCTTCGTGGTGGACACCAGCCAGATCGAGATCGTGCAGGCCGGAACGGTGGGTCGCACCTTCGTCACGATTCACCAGCCGGGCGAATTCACCGGCGAGGTGAGCCTGATGTCGGGACGCCGGTCGGTGGTGGTGGCCCGCGTGGTGCAGGCGGGCGACGTGATCGAGCTCACCCGCCAGGAGCTGCGGTCACTCGTGGCCGGTGACGCGGAGTTGAGCGAAATCATCATGCGGGCGTTCATCCTGCGGCGCCTCGAGCTGATCGCGCACGGCGTCGGCGATGTGGTGCTGATCGGCTCGCAACACTCGCCCGGCACGCTGCGGGTCAAGGAGTTCCTGACCCGGAATGGCCACCCCTACTCCTACGTCGATCTCGACCGCGAGGTCGGCGTGCAGGCCCTGCTCGACAACTTCCACGTGACCGTCGACGACGTCCCGGTCGTGATCTGTCGCGAAACGACGGTGCTCCGCAACCCCACCAACGCAGCGATCGCCGACTGCCTCGACTTCAACGCGGCGATCGAGGCGACCCAGCTCCGCGACGTGATCGTCGTCGGGGCGGGCCCCGCCGGCCTCGCGGCCACCGTGTACGCCGCCTCCGAGGGGCTCGATGTGCTGGCGATCGAGGCCAATGCCCCCGGGGGGCAGGCCGGCACCAGCAGCAAGATCGAGAACTACCTCGGCTTTCCCACCGGGGTGAGCGGCAAGACCCTCGCCGCACGTGCCTGGGACCAGACCCAGAAGTTCGGGGCCCAGGTCATGATCGCCCACGGCGCCGTCTCGCTGCACTGCGACCGGCGCCCGTACACGATCGACATCGACGGTGGCACCAGTGTGGCCGCGAAGACGGTGGTGATCGCCACCGGCGCCGAGTACCGACGGCTCCCGCTCGAGAACCTGGAGCGGCTCGAGGGGGCCGGGGTCTACTACAGCGCCACCTACATCGAGGCGCAGCTCTGCCGGGGCGAACCCGTGGCGATCGTCGGCGGCGGGAACTCGGCGGGCCAGGCGGCGGTATATCTCGCTCGCTTCGCCACCGAGGTCCACCTCCTGGTGCGGGCGGCTGGCCTGGAGGCCTCGATGTCGAGATACCTGATCCACCGGATCGAGGAGGATCCCCGCATCACGCTCCACACCCACACCGAGGTCGTCGGCCTCGAGGGCGAGGAGCATCTCGCCCGAATGCGCTGGCGCCAGAGCGACACCGGCGCGATCGAGGAGCGCGACATCCGGCATCTCTTCCTGATGACCGGCGCGGTCCCGGCCACGGCATGGCTCGGTGGCTGCGTCGTGCTCGACGAGAAGGGTTTCATCAAGACCGGGCAGCTCCTCACCCCGGAGGAACTCGCTGCTGCCGGGTGGCCCCTCTCCAGGCAGCCATTCCTGCTCGAGACCTCCCTCCCCGGCGTCTTCGCCGTGGGCGACGTGCGCGCCGACAACGTCAAGCGGGTCGCCTCCGCCGTCGGCGAGGGATCGATCACGATTTCGTTCGTTCACCAGGCGCTGCAGGAGTGACCCGGCGCCATCATCGAAGGACCGCACACCATGTCCAGCACCACGCGTGACACCAGCCCGCCCCGGATGTTTTCCACCAAGATCGCCTTGCCCACCAAGGCACGGATCGAGGCGATCGAGCTGCTCAATCGGCGCCTCGCCGATGCGGTGGACCTGCAATCGCAGTGCAAGCAGGCACACTGGAACGTCAAGGGACCCCAGTTCATCGCCTTGCATCGGCTCTTCGACGAAGTCGCCGGGGCGGTGACCGGCTACGTCGACCAGATCGCCGAGCGGATCGTCCAGCTCGGTGGCGTGGCCGATGGCACCGTCCGCATGGTCGCCACGCGCACCGAGCTGCTCGACTACCCCGATACCATGACCAGCGGTGCCGAGCACGTGGCAGCCCTCTCCGACGTGCTGGCACAGTTCGGCCGGGTCACCCGCATCAGCATCGAGGAGATGAACGAGCTGGAGGACGCGGTGAGCGCCGACATCCTGACCGGGATCGTGGGCGGCATCGACCAGTGGCTCTGGTTCGTGGAGGCACACCAGCAGGATGGCCCCACCGGGGACGACGCGTCGTGAAGCCGGTCGGCGTCTGTGCCCACATCGACGCGATCACCACGGTCCGCGGACCCAAGGAGCGGGTCTGTGAGGACTGCGTCAAGATCGGCAGCACGTGGGTCCATCTGCGTACCTGCCAGGAATGCGGTGGCACCCGGTGCTGCGACGACTCGCCCAACCGGCATGCCAGCAAGCACGCCCATGCCACCGGGCATCCCGTCATCGCGTCGGCCGAGCCGGGTGAACGGTGGCTCTACTGCTATCCCGACGACGCGTTCGCGGAGTACTGAGCCCTGACTGAGCCAAGGCAAGTCGTGGGCGTCGCCGAGCGTCGCTGGATTCGTGACTCGGCAACAGGGTAACATCTCGGGCTGCGCGACGTCTCACCTGACATGACACATCGCGCAGCCTTGCTGATCCTCGCCCTCCTCGCTGGACCCCCGGGGGTCGCCGCACAGACCCCCTTCGGCGACGACCAGCTCACCGCCCTCGCCGACAGCATCCTCGCCGCATTCGGCCGCCGCGACACCGCGGCCTTCGATCGGCTGATGCCCTCGCCCGCGGCGCAGACTCTGCTGCGCGATGCCCTCCACGATTCCGTCGCTACCGAGCCGGTGGCCGCCGGCGTGCTCCACCGCGGCGATCGCTCGGCACTGGTGCTGCTCGCTGGCTACCCGCGCTATGGCAACTCGGGTGACGAGACGGTGAGCGCCCGTGACTTCTCGGGGTTGTATCCCGCCGAGCGAACTCCGTCTGGTGCCTGGCACCTGGGCCAGCGACTCGCCCTTGGCGCCCAGGCCCGGATCGTCAGCCACCACCTCGAGGTGGCGCTGCATCCCGGCGTGGGGGTCGATGTGACCGACACCCTGCGGCTCACGGTGCTCGATAGCAACGGCCTCGGCCTCCGTCTCAATCGCCGCGCCGCGATCGCCGCTGTGCAGGTCGACGGTCGGACGCTTCCGTGGCGATTCGGGGGCGGCCTGCTCTGGATCGACGCCCCTCGGAGCACTGCATCACGAGTGGTCATCCGCTACACGCTTCATGTCGCCGACGATTCGCTGGAGCATCCCAACTCCGGGTCGTTCCACGCCCGCTACGGCCACGTCCGCAACCAGCACTTCTGGCATCCCTTCATCTGGTTCAATGACGCAGCACAGTTCCGGATCACGGTCCGTGCCCCCGAGGCGGCCCGGGTCGCCACCGATCTCGAACAGGCGGAACGTGTCGTCGACGGCTTCCGCGTGATCACGGCCATGACCTCGCACCCGACCGCCGCGCTGTCGCTCTTCTACGACCTCGACTGGGTGCCGGTGCGCCGCGCCGTGGGCAGGTTCACCTTCGAGGTCTTTGCCACGCCCGATTTCTCGCCATCGCCCGACACACTGGCGCAGGCATTCGAGCGAACGGTCCAGCTCCTGAGCGCCCGATTCGGGCCACCGCCCGGCGGCTATCGCGCAGTGGTGCAGGAGCGGGCACGGGGCCAGGGGACGGCCGGCTGGCCGTTCATGTCCAACGCCGTGATTGCCGCCGCCTGGAACGGCTGGGTCCTGATCCGGAGCGATCCACCACGGGCGATCTTCGGCCACGAGGTGGCCCACGCCTGGACCACGCCGAGCGGCCCGGCGCGCAACTTCCTGAGCGAGGGCTGGGCCACCTGGGCCGAGTCGGTGCTGCTCCGCGACGCGATGGGACCGGATATCGTGCCGAAGTTCTGGGCGTCTGAGGGTGACAATTACCGCAATGGAGGCTTCGAGGGCCACGTCGGGCTTGCCGACGACCCACACAACAGTGGCATCGCCTACAGCAAGGGAAGCTGGGTGCTGCACATGCTGGAGGAGGAGATCGGCGCGCCGGCCTTCGACACCGGGATGCGGGCCTACATGGCGATCCCGTCCGACCAGTCGTCCGACTACCCGGCGTTCCGGAAGGCGATGAGCCAGGCCGCCGGGCGCGACCTCACCCCGTTCCTCGACCCCTGGGTGCTCGACTCGGTCACGCCGCGAATCCAGGCCCGGCTCGATGGCGATCGCCTGGTGGTGCGCCAGGCGCAGCCACGACCATTCATGCTGTCGGTCGAGGTTGGCATTGCGACCGTGCGCGATACATCGTTCACAACCGTTCGGTTGACCGGCGCCGCAGCGTCGGTGCCGCTGGACCATCCGGCACCCGCCGGTGCCACGCTGCTGGTCGACCCGCACCACAGGCTGTTGCTGATGGAGCGCCAGGGACAACCGTGATCACCCGAGGACCTGCCAATGGAATCGACCGCCTGGACCGGATTCGACCCCCAGCCCACCCTTTCGGGTGAACTGGTGGCGCTCCGGCCGCTCCGCGCCGACGATCACGACGCCCTCTTCGCCGTGATGAGCGACCCGCTGATCTGGGAGCAGCACCCCGCCAAGGAGCGGTCCACCGCCGAGGGGTTCCGGGCCTTCCTCACCCAGTCGCTGGCGACCGGCGGTGCGCTGCTCGCCACCGAAGTCTCCACCGGCGAGGTGATCGGCTCGTCGCGCTACTTCGGCTTCGATCCGGCGGCGAGCGAGGTGGAGATCGGCTGGAGCGTGCTGGCCCGGCGCTGCTGGGGCGGGCACTACAACGGCGAGATGAAGCGACTGATGCTGGAGCACGCGTTCCGGTACGTCGACAACGTCCTCTTCTTCGTCGATCCCGGCAACATCCGGTCGCAGCGCGCCGTGCTCAAGATCGGTGGCGAACTGCTCGGTCCCCGGATCTCGAGCGATGGCCGCGACCGGTTGGTCTTCCGGATCACCCGACCGGGCTTCGCCGACCGACCGGCCTGACCGGAACTTCCGGGCGCCCGCGGTGGAACTACCCTGGTGTTCCCCGAGGAGGGACCGATGATCCGCAAGCTGGCCAGCGGCAAGTACCGCATCTACTCGAAGAAGAAGGACCCGAAGACCGGCAAGCGCCGCAATCTGGGCACCTTCAACACCAGGGCGGCGGCGAAGAAGCACGAACAGGAGATCGAGTACTTCAAGCACAAGGGCTGAGACCGCGCCTCACCGTCTGAGGAACGCCGGGACGCAGCGCGCCGAGGAGCAGTGGCCGGCGAACCGCACGTACACCTCGTCGGGAGAGAAGCCTGTGACTTCGACCCCCGCCATTCCGAGGCGCTCGACGAGCGTCCCGTTGTCGAGTCCGTCGTTGACGGCGGTGAATGCCCGGGTCGCCGCGCCACCGGTGGCCGAATCCATCCGCGCCAGCAATCCCGCCTGGGTGTATGGCGTCCCGGCGTGCGCCACGAGGTCGCGAATCGCCATCTGGAATCCGTCCGGATTCTCGGCGTCCATCAGCAGCGCCACCATCGCGCCACCGCCATAAACCAGCTCCCAGTTGTCGTTCTTGTGGGCACCGGCCTCGACCAGGCCGATCCCGGGGGAGATTTTCGCCGCCAGCCGCACGCGACGGATCACGTTGGCGAGTCGCTGCTGGAGCATCGACTCGTCGGTGATGCCGGCCCGGTAGCCGAGCTTGATGGCGAGGTAGTCGGTGAATCCCTCGGTGAACCAGTAGATCTTCTCGGGATCCTGGCCACGGACGGTGTTGCCGAGCCAGAGATGGATCATCTCGTGGGCGAGGTAGTGCGTCCACACCAGTGCGTCGGTGTCTCGCACCGGCGAACCGAGCGTGAGGGTGAAGCTCCGCCGAAATGCGCCGCCGTCCATGTAGGGGCCCTGAAAGGCGATCACCACGTAGCGATCGGCGGGGGTGCTGCCGAAGTAGTCGTTGAACACCCGCGGCAGCGGCGTCATCGTCGCGACCATCCGGTCGCGGATCGCGGCCAACCGTTCGTCGATCACCCACTCAAGGGTCATCGTTCCCGCGTCGGCATGCCCCTTCGTGAACCTGCCCATCGCGAACGCGTTCTTCTCGAACGCGAACGGATCGCTCGCCACGTAGTGCCGATCGCCTCCGGACCACGGCGAGAGCACCGTCCAGTCGGCGGGGAGATCAAACGTCACCTCGACCGGGCAGGTGGGCCACTGGTCATCGATCGGGAAGAAGGCGTTGGCCACGAAGAAGTACGTCTCGCCAAAGTGCGACCCCACTTCGTCGATTCCGCCACCGGTCCAGCGGACCTGGTTGTGATCGGCGCGGAGTTGGTAGCGGATCGCCGTGAGTGGCTCGGCGGCGCTCCACGCTCCCTTGCCATCGTAGTGCATCGGCACGGCGTGATCGCCGGCCATTCCCTCGAGTCCCAGCACCGATGCCGCCTGCGCCTCCGGTCGGCCGATTGCCTCTGAGAACCGCACCGCCAGGTGGCGCGTCGGGGTGTGGAACCTGGCCTGGACGCCGAAGAGATCAGGCCCGGCTCGACTCACCGCATAGCTGGCGACCGGGCCGCTGCACTGCTGGGCGGGCCCAGCCGTCGGCGTGGCCGCGAGCAGCAAGGCGATTGCCCCGGCACGAACCGGGGCAGTGATGGGCAGGAGGTTGTTCCGCATGGCGCCGCAGTACGAAGGGGCCTCGCGGTTGTTTCAGTTTGCATCCTGCACGGCAGGCCTAGCCCTCGCGCGCCTTCATCGCGTCGATGAATGGGTGGTAGTCGGCATAGTCGCGATGCTCGACCACCTTGCCGCCCTCCACCCGCAGGATCACCACGAAGGGCGAGTCCTTCGCCTCGACCCGGCCTCCGCCCTGCACCGGTGCCGACCAGGTCAGCGTCCCCTCGAAGATCGCGTAGTAGCCGCTGAAGGTTGCCCGCGACTGCTCGAAGGCGAGCTCGATGCCGGCGTACCCGGTGCGGAACTTCTGCATCATCGCCTCCCGGCCGCTGGCAAGCGCCCCACCCCAGAGCGCCTCGGCGGTCGGATCGCGGAACGATGCTTTTTCGCTCAGCATCCCCTCGATCGCATCCCAGTTCTCGGCGATGTAGGCCTGCATGTAGGCTTCGCCCACGATGCGCGTGCTGTCGGATGCCGCCAGGTAGGTGGCTCGCGACGGGGCCTGGGCGCCGAGCGGCATGGCGACCGTGGCAATGAGGAGGAATGCGATCGGGGTCAGCCAGCGGCGCATTGGGGCTCCATGACGGGAGTTCAGGTGTATCAATTCGACTCGGCGAGACGTCGTTGGGGTGCGACACCACACGACCCGATCGCCTCGCGGGTGGTCACATTCACCATCCCGATGAACGTCCGTCCCTGACGCACGAACCTGACCGGGGTTTCACGACGGTCAGCTAGTATTCCTCGACGTACCACACACGAGGCTCATCCATGAACCGTTGGCTCTCCCGCGCCCTCCTTGGCGCCGCACTCTTGGCCACCGCGACCGTCGCGGCCCCGGCGCAATCCACTGCCCTCACCGCTACCTCGATCCGTTCGGCAATGGACCCCAGCGCCGTCCCCGGCGACGACTGGTTTCGCTACGCCAACGGGACCTGGCTCGACCAGACCACGATCCCGGCCGATCGCAGCTCCTTCGGGGCATTCAACATCGCCGCCGTGCGGCTCGACCCGGCGCTCACGGCGATCGTGACCGGCGCCGCCAAGGCCAGGGCCCGACCCGGTTCCGAACTGCGCAAGATCGGCGACTACTACACCGCCTACGTCGACTCCGCGACGATCGACGGCCGGGGCCTCGCCCCGCTGCTCCCCGAGCTCGCGGCCATCAACCAGGTCACCGACCGCCAGGCACTGGCCCGCTACGCCGGCACCGCGCTCCGGGCCGACGTCGACGTGCTCAACGACGGCGACCTGTCCACCTCGAACCTCTTCGGGCTCTATCTCGAGCGCGACTTCGCCCGGCCCGACCGCTACGCCGGTGTGCTGATGCAGGGCGGCATCGGCCTTCCCGACAAGAGCTACTACCTCGACACCGCCGCCACCGCGGCGTCGCTCCGGCGCAGCTACGAGCGCCATGTGGCCGCGATGCTCACCATGGCCAACATCCCTGACGCCAAGGCCAAGGCCACCAAGGTGCTGGCGCTGGAGACAAAGATCGCCGCGACCCACATGTCGCGCACCGACACCTGGGAACCTTCGAACGGCAGCCACCGCTGGGCCCGGAGCGACTTCCCGCGCCTGGCCCCCGGGCTCGACTGGGCGGCGTTCTTTGCCGCCGCGGGACTCGACAAGGCCGACACCCTCATCGCCTGGCAGCCCGATGCGATCACCGGGATCGCCGCACTCACCGCCAGCGAGCCACTCGATGCCTGGCAGGCACTCTTCACCTATCACGCCATCGAGCAGCGCGCGGCGGTGCTCCCCCGGCGCTTCGGCAGCGAGTCGTTTGCCTTCTTCGGGACCACGCTGAGCGGTGCGACCGAACAGCAGCCCCGCGCCGCGCGCGCCGTGAACGCCACCAGCGGCGCGCTCGGCTTCGCCGTGGGTCACCTCTATGTGGATCGCTATTTTCCCGCCTCGGCCAAGGCCCAGGTCGAGAAGATGGTCGGCGAGATCATCGCCGCCTACCAGCAGCGGATCGACGGTCTCGACTGGATGGCACCGAGCACCAAGGCGGAGGCCAAGCGCAAGCTTGCCACGTTGCGGGTGAGCGTCGGCTATCCCGACAGGTGGCCATCGTATGATCGACTCGAGATCAAGGCAGACGACGCCTACGGCAACGCCGAGCGGGTGGCGCTGTTCGAGTATCGTGACGCGCGCGACAAGATCGGCCAGCCGGTCGATCGTGCCGCCTGGGCGATGGTGCCGCAGCAAGTGAACGCCGTGAACCTGCCGGCGATGAACGCGATGAACTTCCCGGCCGCGATCCTGCAGCCGCCATTCTTTGATCCCGATCGGCCGGCCGCGGAGAACTACGCCTCGATCGGCGCGGTAATCGGCCACGAGATCTCCCACTCGTTCGACAACCTCGGCGCCACCTTCGACGCCGACGGTCGACTCCGCAACTGGTGGACGCCAGCAGACCTGGAGCACTTCAACGCGGCGGGCGCGGCGCTCGCAGCGCAGTACGACAGCTACTTCCCGTTCCCCGACCTGCACGTGAACGGCAAGCTCACCCTCGCCGAGAACATCGCCGACCTCGCCGGCCTGGCGGCGGCGCACGACGCCTGGCTGGTCTCACTCGACGGCAAGCCGGCGCCGATGGCCGAGGGACTCACCGGCGAGCAGCAGTTCTTCCTCTCGTTCGGTCAGACCTGGCGCTCCAAGATGCGCGACGCGCTGCTCCGGCAACTGGTGCTCACCAACGGCCACGCGCCGGCGCAGTACCGGTCGCTCACCGTGCGCAACTTCGACGACTGGTATGCCGCGTTCGACGTGCAGCCGGGGCAGGCGCTGTACCTGGCACCGGAGCAGCGGGTCAGGGTGTGGTAGCGTGACTCCCCCCGCCCTCGGTCGCGCAGCGACCGAGCGGCGGGGGCTCCTCGGTCGGCCACGCCTGACAGCTGCGGGGAGCCAGACCTACCCTCCGTCCCCTCGCTGCGCTCGGGGTGACTGCTCGGCCTGAAACCACCCCGCCACCCCCGCCGTCAGCGAATGCATATGCGGCGCACCCCGACACTCGCTCTCCTGCTCGCCCTCGGAGCCACCACTCCACTCGCGGCGCAGTACCCCGACTGGAACCGCGCCCATCCGATCCCTGCTCCCGACGGATCGTGGTCGGTGGGCACCAGGGTGGCGCGGATCGTCGATTCGACCCGTCCCGCTTCGCAGCACCTCCGGGTCAGGCCGATCATCGCGCAGTTCTGGTACCCCACCACCGACAGCACAGGCACGCGGGCGCCCTACGTGCCCGAGTCCGCGATGGTCGACACCATGCTCGCGCGCGACTATCAGGGGCTGCTGGCCAGCATCACCCGCACCTGGAAGACGCTGCCGACCCCGGCCTGGCTCGATGCCGTTCCGGCCCGGCCACCCACGGCCGCCGCCTGGCCGACCTTGCTCTTCTCGCACGGCTACGGCGTGGCGCGCGCCAACTACACCGCACTCGCCACCGCGCTCGCCAGCCATGGCTATCTGGTGATCACGCTCGACCATCCGCTCGGTGGGGTGATGCTCGATGCCGATGGCCACCTCGTCGCCGCCGGCCTCGACGCTCCGCCCTATCCCACGGATCCCTACCGCCACCTGGTGCACGACTGGGTCCTGGACGCGCTGTTCGTGCTCGATCGGATCGCCGCCCCGGATCTCCCCCCGATCGACACCACTCGCCTGGGCTACCTCGGTCATTCGCTCGGCGGTGCCGCGGCACTCGACGCCTGCCTGGTCGATGCTCGCTTCAAGGCGTGTGTCGACATGGACGGCTCACCGTTCGGCGAGGCGAGCGCGAAGCCGATCGGCAAGCCATTCCTGGTGCTGCTGAGTGAGCCCGACCATCGCGACCAGCCGCCACCGGCCGACAGCGTCGAGGCGAAACGCCGGGCCGACTTTGCCAGGATGGGGAGGGAGCGCGACGAGGAGTGGCAGCAGATCGGCGGACGCAACGGCGCCGTCCCTTGGCACGTGGTCAAGTTGCTCGGCACCGGGCACTTCTCGTTCAGCGACGGACCGTTCCAGCTACCGATGCAGTTGCAGGGGGTGGGTGCAACGATGGCGCCGATCGACATGCTGAGGGCGACGGAAGCATTGCTGCTCGACTTCTTCGGGCACTATCTGGGCGGCGCCCCGCTTGTCCGCCTGGCGCCGGGAGCGGCGAGCGGACCATGACCCCGGCGCGTTGGTGGGATTACCGACTCCGGTCCCGCGAGGTAGCATTGGGCATCCCCCACCCGCGGGACCGGTCCGATGACCACCGCCGAACTCCTCAAGCGCCGCGAGGCCCAGCTCCCGATCGTGCTGGGCCTGGCCGCGCTGCTCCTGGTCCTTGGCCATGTGCTGTTGGTGGGCACCGAGCCGCAGCCCGACGAGGGGGCGGCGGCGCATCTTTTCCAGCTGCTGATGCTGCTCCAGTTCGGGGCGATGGTGTTCTTCGGCCTCAAGTGGCTGCCCCGGGAGCCGCGTCCGGCGCTGCAAGTGCTCTCGCTCCAGGCCTTCGCCGCCGCGGCGGCGTTCTATCCGGTCTTCCACTACGACTTCTGATCCGGAACCGATTGCCATGCGACCCCAACCGCTCATCGCCGTGCGTGACGTGGAAGCCAGCAGCCGTTGGTACCAGCAGGTGCTCGGCTGCACCAGTGGGCATGGCGGTCGTGAGTACGAACGCCTCATGGACGGCGACCGGATCGTGATGCAGATCCACAACCTGGATGTGGCGCACCACCACGGCACCATCGGTGATGCGTCGGCGGGGCCGCTCGGCAACGGCGTGCTGCTCTGGTTCGAGGTCGACGACTTCGCCGCCGCGGTGGCGCGGGCCCGTGCCCTCGGCGCGCCGGTGGTGCTCGATGTCCATCGCAACCCGCCCGAAGGCGAAGGCGGTCCCGATCACTGGGAGTACTGGATCAGCGACCCGGAGGGATACACCGTGGTGCTGGCGAGTCCCGACGGCTCGGCAGAGGGGCGGAGCCTCCCGTGATGAAGTCCGGCTCGGCGCCGACCAGCATCGACGAATACATCGCCTCGTCGCCGCCTGCGGTGCGGCCGGCGCTCGAACAGATCCGCGCCACCGTGGCCAAGGCGGCGCCCGACGCGACCGAGCGGATCTCGTACCGAATGCCGACCTTCTTTCAGGATGGGGTGCTGATCCACTTCGCAGCGTTCAAGGCACACATCGGTATCTTTCCCCCGGTGCAGGGCGACGCCAGGCTGCTGCGCGATGTGGCGCGGTATGCGGGCCCCAAGGGAAACCTTCGGCTGCCACTCGACGAACCGATTCCACTGGACCTGATCCGTCGGATCGTGGCGGCGCGGCTGGGCAGACTGGACGCCGGTCGGTAAGGACGGCAGGCAGCAACTGGGCTCGGGGTGACAGACCAGCCCGCTCCGCTGGCCCCCTCCCCTTCCGGACCGTATACTCACTCGGTAGGCTCGCTCCCCGCTCCGCTCCCCCAGGAGACACCCGTGCCCCGCCGGACAACCCTTACCGCCATCCTCGGCCTCGCGCTCGCGCCTGTCGCGGGTCGCCTGTCGCTTGTCGCCCAGCAGCCTGCACCGCTCACTCAGGCCGAACTCGCCGCCCCGGTCGCCTTCGACCCGCTGGTCACCGTCGACACGCTGCCCAATGGGCTGGTCTACTACATCCGTGAGAATCACTACCCCGAGCACCGGGCCGAGCTGCGGCTGGCGGTGCGAGTGGGATCGGTGGTCGAGGATGACGACCAGCGGGGCTTGGCCCACGTCGCCGAGCACATGGCGTTCAACGGCACCACCTCGTTCCCCAAGAACGACCTGGTGCATTACCTCCAGTCGATCGGCTCGCGCTTCGGCGCCGACGTCAACGCCTACACCTCGTTCGACGAGACGGTGTACATGCTCGAGGTGCCGACCGACACCGGCAAGTTCCTCTCGACCGGGATCCAGATCCTGAGCGAGTGGGCCAACGGGGTGACCTACGACGACGCGGAGATCGACGCCGAGCGCGGCGTGGTGAGCGAAGAGTGGCGGCTGGGGCGCGGCGCCGGCGCACGGATGCGCGACCAGCAGTTCCCGGTGCTGCTCAAGGGCTCGAAGTACGCCGACCGGATGATCATCGGCACGCTGGAGGGGCTGCAGGGCTTCAAGCACGACGCCCTCACCCGCTTCTACCACAAGTGGTATCGTCCCGACCTGATGGCGGTGGTGGCGGTGGGCGACTTCGACAAGGACAGCGTGGAGGCGATGATCCGCCAACGCTTCGGCGCGATCCCGCGACCCAGCCCGCTCACGCGACCGGTCTATCCGATCCCGCCGCACGACAGCGTGTATGTGGCGATCGCCACCGATCCCGAGGCGACCAACTCCAGCTTCACCCTCTACCAGCTCCTTCCCCAACGCAGCTACGCCACGCTGCAGAATTTCCGCGACCGCTACGTGGAGCAGCTCGGCCTCGGCATGCTGGGGGCACGCTTCTCGGAGATCACCCAGAAGCCCAACCCGCCGTTCGCCTTTGCGTCGGCGAGCCGCGGCGCCTTCGTGGGACCGGCCGATGCCTTCGCGCTCTTCGGTGGCGTCAAGGAAGGCGCCATCGTCACCGGCTTCGAGGCGGCGCTCACCGAGGTGGAGCGGGCCCGTCGCCACGGCTTCACTCAGGGCGAGCTCAGCCGCGAGCTGGCCGACCAGGCGGCCGGTCAGGAGCGGCTCTACAACGATCGTGACAAGCAGACCAGCGGCGCCCGGGCCAGCGAGCTGCTCCGCAACTTCCTGAATCAGCGAGGAGGTGCTCGGCACCGCGGGTGAGTACCACGCCTACCAGCGGATCAATCCGACGATCACCCTGGCCGAGGTCAATGCCGCCACCGCGAAGCTGTTCGCATCGGGGAGTCCGGTGATCGTGGTGAGTGCCCCGGCCAAGCCGGGCACGCCGGTGCCCACGGCGACCGAGATGCTGGCGGCGTATCGTGACGTCAAGGGAGCCACCATCGAGCCGTATCGCGACAGCACGGTCAGCGGGATCCTTGTAGCGACGCCGCCCGCGGCGTCGGATATCGTCTCCGAGAAGATGTTTCCGGCGATCGGCACCACCGAGTGGACCCTGGCCAACGGCGTGCGGGTGGTGCTCAAGCCCACCGACTTCAAGAACGATGAGGTAGTGCTCTCGTCGACCTCGCCGGGAGGCACCTCGCTCTATCCCGATAGCGACTTCCCCACAGCCAACTACGCCGACAACGTGATCGCGCTCGGGGGCGTGGGCAGCATGAGTGCCGTCGATCTCCGCAAGGCGCTGAGCGGCAAGAATGCCTCGGCGAGCGCCTCGATCAGCGACGCCACCGAGGGGGTGAGTGGCCGGTCAAGTGCCAAGGACGTCGAGACGATGCTGCAGCTGGTCTACCTGCGCTTCACGGCACCGCGGGAGGACAGCAGTGCCTTCCTGGCCTTCAAGCAGTCGATGCAGGCGATGCTGGCCAACGCCGCGGCGAGCCCGCAGAAGACCTTCTCCGACACCGTGATGAGCACCATCACCGGCGATTCTCCCAGGGCACCGCTCATGCAGCCCGACGTGTTCGACAAGATCGATCTCGATCGGGCGCTGGCGATCTACAAGGATCGCTTCGCCGATGCCAGCGACTTCACCTTCTTCATCGTCGGCAGCTTCGATGTCGACTCGATCCGGCCGCTGGTGCAGCGGTACCTGGGCGGGCTGCCGTCGATCCACCGGGTCGAGGCGGCGCGCGACGTGGGGCCGTTGCCGCCGGAGGGACGGATCGAGAAGGAGGTCAAGAAGGGAACCGAACCGCAGAGCCAGACGATGATGGTCTTCACGGCGCCGTTCGCGTGGGACGCCGAACAGAACTACGTGATGAGTTCACTGGGCGAGGTGCTCACCAACCGGCTGATCGACAACCTGCGCGAGAAGCTGGGTGGCACGTACAGCGTGAACGCAATGATTCAGGGCAACCGCGACTATCCCCACATGGCGCTGGGGATGGTCCAGTTCGGCAGCGCGCCCGACCGGGCGGGTGAGCTGGAGCAGGCGGTGCTGACCGAGATCAAGGCGGTGGCCGACAGCGGCCCGAGCGCGGCGGAACTCACCAAGGTGCGCGAGGGGCAGATCCGCGCGCGGGAAACGGCGCTCCGGACCAACACCTTCTGGGCACAACGGCTGAGCCAGGCCTACGAGTACGGCGACGACCCGGCGGAGATCATGGAATACCAGAAGCTGGTCGACGGGCTCACGGCGGAGAAGATCCGGGATGCGGCCAGGCGATATCTGATGGGTAACAACTACATGCACTTTGTGCTGAAGCCGGCGGAGGTCATGCCGTAGGGGGGCTCGCTGATGCGGCAGTCGCGGGGAGGAAAGCGGCAGAGCTACGGCGCTTCGACGAGGCGTAGCGGCTATCTTCAACGCTGATCCCCCCGACCCGGAGATTTCCATGCGTCGTCGGCTCTGGCTTGTCGCAATCGTGTTCGTCGTGATCTTCCTGCTGCGTCGTGCCGACAAGCAGACCGACCAGACACCGCTTGCCCTTCGCGTGGCCGAGCGCTACGGCACCACCGATCTCGAGTACACCACGCACGGCGACCAGCGGCGCCTCGAGCTCACGCTCACCGACAAGCGCTGGCGTGGGTTGAACGACGTGGTGCCCGACTCGGCGCGGGCTGTGGCGCGATACGCGCTGGAAGATCTCATGGGGTTCGCACCACCCGATACGGTCGTGGTGACCATCCGCACCACCTACAAGTGGGGCGGGATGTTGCGCGGGTCGAGCGGCGTGCATCTGGCTGTGGCGGACCTGTAGTGGCCGGGGCGATGCGCTAGGTGTAAATGATGAGGAGGTTGTTCACTGAGCCATAGCGAGTGAAGCTGGGAGTGGCGAAACCACCAACCCACTCACCAGAGGGCTCAATGAACACTCACAAGCTAGCACGGCTGACCCCGCGGGGCCGGCTGGAGATGGTCCGGCGCCTGGCCACCGGGGAACGACTCTCCGTCCTGAGTGTCCCCGTCCTGAACCGCTTCACTGCTCTGGGGCAGGTTTACCCCGCCCTGCGCAGCAGCGGCGGGACCCGTCTCTCCATACGTCGGCTCCGCCGGTGGACCCACCGGTATCACCATCTCGTCACCCGCGGCGGGGCCGCTGGTGCCCACTACCTGGCCCCGGTCCGCCCGCTCACACCACGGCCACGAGAGACCTCGCGCCACGAGCGCCCGCCGATCGGTTCGCGAGAAAGGCCACGAAAGCGGGAATTGACCAGCCGGATCTAGGGGTCGTCGGCGGATCCCCGGAGCCTAGCGCCCGGAGCCCCAGCAAGACTTCGTTCGCGTGGTTCCTGGCTCGCTGTCGGTTGCCGGGCCATCTCCGCGGCCTCAGCTCCCTTCTTGGCAAAGAACCAACCCACCAATCCACCAACCGCCGCACCGACCGCACCGAGCACCAGTCCGTCGAGCACGGCATTTCCGGTTTCTCCGTTGCTGCCATTGACGAAAAGAAATGTCGCCACCGCCGCCGGGATGCCCAGCAGCAGCGCACCCTCCTTCCAGTAGGTGTCTCTGGTGCCATCGCGCATGACAAGCAGCGAGGTGTGAGCAGCGAACGGACTAGGCGCCGTGAACCCGAGGCGGGCTCCTCTTGCCTCCTGACAACATGCAGGAGTCGCCCACAGAATCGTACAAAGCGCTGCAGATACGAGCGTCACGCGTGTCATCGCAACCCCTGGAACCCGAACTGGTCGTGGAGGATCAGCCAGTAGGAATGATATCGACCCGAGCCGGCTGGAGACCCACTCAGTTCCAGGCTGGAGTCAGCCTCAACCCGTCACGCGGACTGCCTGGGGATCGAGAGTGAACCATCCGCCCCGACCCCACCCCCAGCCCCGCCGGCGCGAGACTGGGGTTGTTCCGGGGTCCGGCTCAGACGGCATCACGTTGCTCCTCTCCGTCCTGGGGTTCGCCGTCCTGAACCGCTTCGCTGCTCTCGGGCAGGTTTACCCCGCCCTGCGCAGCAGCGGCGGGGCCGATGGCGCCGACCACCTGGTTCCGGCCAGCCCTCTCGGGGCCGTCGACGGCCCTGACCAGCTCCCAGGTCCCGGCCAGCTCGGCGTCGGTCCGGAACCTGGGCCTGAGCAGCCCGTCGAGCAGCGTCACCTGGTCCATCACCTCGTCGATCAGGCTCAGCAGCGCCTGCCGCGCCGCCACATGCTCGCGGCGCTTGACCACCGCGTCCGCATCGGCCGCGTCGAACGCATCCAGCGCCTGGCCCAGGTCGTCGAGCAGCGTCTCGCCAAGCCCCGCCGCCACCAGTTCGTCGCGAACGGGGAGCGCCCGCGCCAGCGTCGCCTTGGCCAGCGACACGTAGCGCTGGTAGGGGCCGTTCATCCTCGGCAGGTCGAACCCCTTCCGCCGAGCCGGGTCGCCCTTGAATGCCACCTCCACGGTGTTCACCAGGTGACGAACCATCTCCCGGTGAATCCGGTCGCGCAGCTCCCGTCGCCGAGCCCGCGCCTCACGCGCGCCGAGCCGTCCCTCCTGCTCGGCGACCTCCACCAGACCAGCGCGCGACAGCAACTCTTCCAGGCGCGTGACCACGCCGGTCCAGCTCTCGCCCTCCGATGGATTGGTGCGCGCGAACTCCAGCACGCGACCGGCCATCGCCAGCTTCCTGCGGACATTCCGATCCATGAGACACCTCGCATGCGGTGATCCACGGTCGGGCGTGGATCGGTCGTTGTGGAGAACAGCACGCGTTGCCCCCGACCGTCGGCAACGGCCGGGAGAAGGTGCGACGCGCGTGCCAATCCGGTGGCACCAGGCCGGAGCCGCGTCGTTTGTTTCGGGCATGAAACGGTAACTTGTTGTATGACAACACCGGCACACCGAAAGTGAACGACATCGACGACGCATCGGTCGCTGCGCGAGGGTCGTCCACCGCGGCAGCTTCGAAGTGCCATTGTCCAGATTCGTGGACAGCGTGACCACACATCTGCACGTGGTCGACGCGTCGCTGTCGTTCGTTCGCGTCACGAAGCTGTTCGCTCGCCGAGCGCAGTGACTCATCATCGCGACGCAGCTGTTCGGCACCACGCCACCGCGGTGCGGTGCGCTATCGAAGCTCCTCTGCTGGCGATCGACGCTCCTGTGTGCGAGAACAGAGCAGGTCGGTCGTCGAACGGAGGAGATCGGCAGCAGGACGCGGCGCCCCGTCACCAGGACGGAACGTGGCGCCGCCGGAACGCAGCACCTTGTGTTGCTATCGCTGCTGGTCGAATCGAGGACGCAGTTGCACTTTGGCCTGACGGCGCTGTGCGTTGCCGGATCGCCAGACCGGGTCAGCGGATCGCTGCGGTCGGTTGGCGCGTCGACGGTGCCTGCTCGACGTTGGATCTACCTTGGAGGTGAGTCGTTGCTCCGTTTCGCCCGACCGGAGCTGTCCGTTGCCCGAGTCGCTCCCTCCTCAGCGGAGTCCGTGCCCAGGCTTCGAGACTCCGCCCCCGCCCCGACCGCGGCCCCAACCACGGCGCCCAGGGCGGTGGCACCGATCACGATCGGGACGACAGCCCCCGAGTAGTTGCCGGGATCGGTGCTCTCCACGTACAGCACAGTCGCCAACGTACTGAGGACCAGCCCGGCGGCCCCGCCGATCACCAGCCCCTTGGTGGTGGGCCCCATCTGTCGACGCGTTGGTGCCAGGAGATGGGTGGCTGGACGGGATTCGCGCGAGATCGCCATGGCAGTCGAGAAGGTCGCCGGTGTCGGACGCAGGGAGGGCAGCTGCGCGCCAGCGACTCCGGCAGGAGTGCTGACCAGTACCAGCGCGATCGCGATCAGCCGGCTACGCATCCTGGCTCCGCTTCTGATCCTCGTCCATCAACCGCGCGCTGTCACCTTTCCCCTTCAAGGCACTCCTGAGCGCCTCGGGATGTTCCACCGCCCAGAGACTGAGCAGCCGCAGGTTCGGGGTCCCCACCGCCTTGCAGGTGGCGGCGATGTGGTAGTCCACACCCTTGATGGAGATTCCGAGCTTCCGGGCGATCGCCTTCCGGTTGAGGCCATCCAGCAGGAGATTGAGGATGTGGACCTGCCTGGGCCGGAGCGACGCCCCACCGATCTCCACGCTCGGCCCAAGGGGCGACTCGGGAATCTGCCTGTTACCGTCACGTCCCTCTTCAGGCGTGAACCGGCACCCTTCGAGCGCCGCATCAATCGCCAACCGCAGCTCGTGGGTACTGGCGCCCTTCAGCAGATATGCCGAAGCACCCGCCTTGAACGCCGCCGCTGAGAGCGCCCGAGAGTCGTGAGCGGTAAGAACCACGAAACGGGAATGGATGCTCGCGTCGGCGGTGGCCTCCTGGAGCACCGGCAGGGAGGAGTTCCCACCGAACGCCAGATCGAGGATGACCACATCGGGACGTCCGTCCCTGATCGCCTCGAGGAGCCTGTCGAGCACCGTCACCTGACCCACCACGGTGTAGTGGGCACTCAACGCCACCGACAGCCCCTCGGCCACCACGGTGTGGTCATCGGCGATGAGGACGGTCGGACGATCGTGATTCGGCTTCATTGGCGTGGCAAGGTCGCGCTGACTGTCGTGCCCCGTCCGGGCGTCGAATCCAGCTCCAACGCGCCGCCAAGCGCCTCCACCCGTTCCCGCATGCTCCTGAGGCCGAAACTGGCGCGGGCGGCCTGATCCACTGGCAGGCCCACTCCATCGTCCGCCACCGTGAGCCGGACGCCGCCGCCCTCCAGCTCGAGACGGATGGTCACTGCCCTGGCCTGCGCGTGTCGCCGGGCGTTCGACAGCGCCTCCTGCGCCACCCGGTAGAGGGCCATGGCTCGGTCACCCTCGAGCGAGATCCCCTCGGACGTCGCAAGCGTCACCGCCGGTCCCTCACCACTCCGGTGTCTCGATACCAGATCGTCGAGCGCCATCTGCAGGTCGAGATGCTTGAGCGCCGGGGGGTGGAGATCGTGCGCCATCGTCCGGAGGTCGGCGACCACGCTGCCGAGCTGGTCGTGTGCCTCCTCCGGATCCTCGCGCTCGAGTGCCAGGCGGGTCACGTAGAGGCGGGGGACGACGTCGTCGTGCAGCTCCCGGGCGATCCGCTGCCGCTCTTCATCCTGCGCCGCCATCAGGTGACGCCCCCACCGCCGGGCCTCATCGGCCACCTGGCGCTGATACCAGGCGAACACCCCGGCCGTCACGGCGAGGAGGATCCCGATGGTTGCGCCGCTGATGAGGAAGACCCAGGCGACGAGCGGGGTGGAATCGTCCACAGGAAAACCAGGGTGAAGAGGAGGGAGCCGATGATGACCAAGATGGTGCGAACTATCCAGAGCACCAGTGTCAGTGTCTCATGATGTTCATACAGCACGGCGCTCACGGGCTCCAGTGCTGCACCCGGGGCGTAGGAGACGAGCAGACCCAGGCCCACGAGGATCTTCGGATCTCGCAATGGACGGCTCGTGCTCGTCGCCAGTGCTTCCCAAATGAGTGCCGCAGCAGCGAGCGAGATCAGCAACCAGAGAGCCGGGCCACTGTAGACGCTGAAATCCCCGGAGTACTCGTGGTTGAGGTTGCACCAGGCCCACCATGCCAGGTAAGTCGCGGTGGCAAGGCCGAGCATTCGACGGAAGCGTTGCTTCCCGAGGAACGACCAAAAGGTCATTCCCCCAACTATTGCGAAGCAGGCATACCCAATCTGTGCTAGAGTCGCCGTATGTATCCCACGGAGGCCCAGATACATCTCGGCAGCATTCAGCACAAGGGTCAAGAGCATCCAGGCCCACAAGAGTTTCTGACCCACTACTCTCTGGGCAAGCCGCCTGCTACCGACGAGCACCGGCAGAGCCGAAAACAAGACCCCGGCTGTGGCTAGCGTCTGTAGGAGGCCGCGGAGATTCAAGGTGTCAGAAACGGGCTGGTGTCGGGGCACACCGGTGGACACGGCCAAACAAATTCAGCGATTACGCCTTCATGCAGGTCGTTCCCGTCGCCGTTCACCCCGACAAACACCAGGGTCGGGTCACCCTTGTCATCGAGTGCCAGATACGCTCGGAGCCCCGTGGCGCCCGGCTGGGCGAGGATCTCCTGGATGATGGCGCCACCGATGCTCCAACCCTTGACGGGAAGCGGCGGGGCCGCCTGGGCCCGGCGAACCATGACGAGGGCGTCTTCGAGGGAGATGCGGTGGGGATCACTGGCCATGTCGAGCTCCGAGTGCGCGGGGGATCGCGAGAAACCGGAATCGTCTACGACATTGGCAATTTGTTGGAAAAGGCCTAGTCGCGCTACTGGGACTATTCCTAGTGAATTGAGTTCCTGCGGCAAGAAATCACGACCCTGAGTGTCGCGATTGGTTTGAGGCGGAGACCCAGCACCGAGTCGTTCCACGGCGCCGCCCACAGTCTCGGGAGAACATGGGAGCCCCATCCCGACCAGGCACAGGATCCTGATCGCGGAGTGACACGTGGTCGCCCCGTCGCGGGTGAGCCGAGTGTACTGACGAGCCTCGCCCAGCGGCTGCAGCCGCCCCATCCCCCGCCTTGCGCCGCCGCCCCCCGGCCCTACCTTTCCGGCTGGCGTGACAGGACGCCGCCGGTCCGCGGAAAGGGCTCGAGCCCACCTCAGCTGCACCCCTGCTTGCCAGCGCCCTCTTCGGGCCGCTCGTGCGGACATCGGCCGAATCGAAGGAGGCGTTCCATGTCGTCCCCGTTTCGTCGTGTCCTGCCATCCCGTCCCGACCTCGATCAGCTGAAGCGCCAGGCCAAGGAACTGCTGCGCGGCTTCAACAGCGACGATGCCGAGGCACTCGCCCGCGTCCGCTCGGCGCTTCCCGACAAGCCACGCATCGTGCTCGCCGACGCGCAGTTCGTGCTCGCCCGCGAGCACGGCTTCGCCAGCTGGGCGGCCCTCAAGCAACAGGTCGAGGCACTCGCCGAGGCAGCGCCGCTCACCCGACCAGCAGATCCACCGCGCCTTCGAGCGCGGCGACGCAGCAGCGGTCGGCCGTCTCCTGCACCAACACCCGGCGCTCCGGCAGCGGATCGACGAGCCGGTCTTCGCCTTCGATTCCCCGGCGATCGTCGCCTTCGCCAACGATCCCGCCATGGTGGAGGTGCTGCTCGAGCACGGCGCCGATCCCAACCGGCGAAGCGACTGGTGGGCCGGCGGCTTCCATGCCCTGCACTCCGCGACCGGTGCCGCCGCTGAGCGGCTGCTCGCCGCCGGCGCCACGGTCGACGCCTGCGCCGCGGCAAACCTCGATCGCATCGACCTCCTCCGCGCCCTGCTTGCCGACGACCCCACGCGGGTGCACCAGCGCGGCGGCGACGGCCAGACGCCGCTCCACTTCGCCCGGTCGAAGGCGGTGGTTGATCTCCTGCTCGATGGCGGGGCCGACATCGACGCCCGCGACGTCGATCATCGCGCCACCGCCGCCGAATGGATGCTCGACCGAACCGCAGGCGCCGGCCGCTATGATCTGGCGCAATACCTCGTCGATCGCGGCGCCTCCACCGACATCTTCCTCGCCGCGGCACTCGGCCTCTCCGACCGCGTCCGCGAACTGCTCACCGCCGATCCGGCCCTGCTCGATGCCCGCACCGGACAGGGTGCCTATGCGGAGCAGCCCCCCGGCAGCTACCACATCTATTTCTGGACGATCGGCGGCAATCGGTCGGCGCTCGACGTGGCGCTGCAGTTCGGGCACACTGAGCTGCTCGATATCCTGCTCGACTTCGCCACCCCGGCGCAGCGACTGCTGCTCGCCTGTCGGCGGGGCGATGCGGCGACGGCAAGGGCCGTCACGCGCGAACATCCCGGCCTGCTCGCCGCACTCACCGAGGAGGATCATCGCGCGATGGCCGATGCCGCCTGGCAGGGCGATGCCAGGGCCGTGGGGCTGATGCTCGAGCTTGGCTTCGACCC
Organism: uncultured Gemmatimonadales bacterium; assembly: GCA_963847895.1. Taxonomy (GTDB): domain Bacteria; phylum Gemmatimonadota; class Gemmatimonadetes; order Gemmatimonadales; family GWC2-71-9; genus Palsa-1233. The sequence continues at coordinate 85,765 of CAWKBO010000003.1, read as the reverse complement.
ACGGGTGGCCGGCCACGACGCCGGCACCGCGCTCCACTGCGCGGCGTGGTACGGCTCACCCGAGTGCGTCGCGGTGCTGCTCGGGCACCCCGACGCACCGTCGCTGCTCACGATCCGCGACGGCGTGCATCATGCCACGCCGTTCGGCTGGTGCTGTCATGGCTCGCTCCATGGCCCGCGCGGGCACGATCATGCCGGCGTGGCGCGCCTGCTGCTCGAGGCAGGCACCCCGATCGACGAGGATGTCGAGGCATCGGATGCGGTCCTCGACGTGCTGGCGAGGCGGGGACGATGAGGAACGCCCCGCCCAGACAGCCACCGCGGCCGATCAGAACCGGCCGGTCACATCCACGATCATCCCGTTGAACCGAGACTGGAAGCTCGCGACCACCGCACCGGGATTCTGGCTGGCAGATCCGGTGAGGAAGTAGTAGTAGCGGTTGCCCACCTGGCCAGTACTGCCGTAGTGGACGCCGTTGCAGTCGATGTGCGTCGGGAACGGCGGCGAGAATGTCCTCTGGATCCGGGTGCCCCAGAACGCGGTATCGTTGAATCCGTGCGCATCCACGTCGTAATGCAGCACCCCGCTGACGAGTGGGATCCAGAGATACGCCTCGACGCAGGTATACGCTCCTCCCGCGGGCACCTGGGTGATCTCATAGCCCCCGGTGAGATGGATCGGATCGGGAGGCACGACCGTGACCGTGGCGGTCGCCGTGCCGAGCGAATCGCCGGTGTCGCCGAACACGTCGACCCGCACCATGTCGGTGCCCACGGCTCCCACGTTGGGCGAATAGGTCGCCGTCTGGAAACCGGACAAGGTCCCCGGAGTCGGCGAGATCGTGCCGAAGTTGCCGGTGGTCGACCACCGGAAGAAGAGTCCGGCTCCTTGATAGGCCGGTGTCAGGACCGCGGTGAGCTGGGTGGTCCCGCTCGCCGCCACATTCACCGTCGCCGGCGTGATGTCCACCACATATTGGGTGGTCGGGCCGAACACCTGGACGGTGGCCTCCCCGACGTCCTCCAGTGAGCCACCGGGGACGGTGACGCGGCTGACCTCGACGGTCACCTCGTCGATCACCCCCGACGGGAGCAGCGGTGTGGTGGCGACATACTGGGCCGGCCCAGTGGCGCCCGTGGTGTATCCGGCGGGGTCGCTGACGGAGACCTGTCCGTTCTGGCCGGTGGACGTCCACTTGTAGATGAATGGACCGACCGGGAAGCCGTCGACCGAGGCGGTGAAGTTGACGACGCGCTGGTTGGCGGTGACCTGTGCCGGCGACGGCGTGACGCTGATCCGCGGTTGGGTGGCCGTGAGCAGCCACGAGTCGCCCGGCGAGGAGTGCTGGAGATCGTAGATCACCCCCGCCACATCGGGCAACGACAGCGCGATCTGCACCGCGGCAAGGACCGCCCCGGCCGAGGCACGGGCAGCGAACCGGGCCTCCATCTGGGCGAACTCGGCCTGCTGCGCCCCGCTCGCCTCGAGGGCCTCCTTCGCGATCTCATAGAAGTCGAGTCGATAGGTCCCGCTGCGCAGATCGTCGAGGACAAGGCGGAGCGCCATGGAGTAGCCCCCCCCTGGCGCAGCAAGACCCCGAGCTCCAAGAATCGAGGATCCGCCATGCCGCGAACCCCATCGACGAACGCCTGGCGCTCTGCTGCGGGAAGTTTGGCAACGCTACCGAACGCCAGACTCTCCAGTGCCCCGGCGGCGAAGCCGTCCCAGAAGAGCTCCACTTGTTTCGAGTCGATCACGCTGTTCCACTCACTCGCGAAGCCGTAGAATCGGGAATCCTGCATGATGGGCACCGGCGAGACGAAGTCGAACGATGGTCCCAGCAGCACGGCCTCGAAGTCGGTCCGGACCGCGCCGGATCCAAGCGCCAATGGGATCGGGGCGCTCAGCTGCGGCGTCCAAGGGGCACTGCCGGAGAGCACGTCCCCGAGCGCGCTCAACAAGCCGAGGCGACTCGCCGGCGGCACGTCGACCGGCCCGGCGACCTTTACCGGTGTCGTCAGCGTGTTGTAATGCCCCTGTGGATCCTCGTATCCCATGCGGTACACCAGCAACGAGGCGGGCCGCCGGTAGTGGTTCAGCGCCATGATCCCGTCACCAGCCGGGCTCTGGAGCAGCTCGACGCCGCTCTGGATTCCCTTCTGCTCGATGACCAGGGAGATCAGTGACATCGATGCTCGGCTCGCAGCGCTCATCGAGCGTCCGTCGAGACCGCCTTGCCCGGTGCCCAGAACGGCGTCCCTCGCCTGCTGGATTGCCGAGGTCAGTTGTGCATCGCCCTCGGCCAGAACGAGGGGATTGGCCTGCATCCGTCCGGCAAGGCTGGCGGCCAGGGTGGCCACCTGCGGCAGCTGGGCGATGAGGTCCATCGCCTGGGCCTGCTGCTCGGGCGGCAGGGCGAAGACCCCGAACGCATAGTACAGAAGCATGCGAGCAGTGGTTGTGACCGACACCTCGATTCCGGTGCCCTGCGCGTTGACCAGCCCGATCATCACCAGCTCACCGGACGCCGTGATGAGGTCGAACTGGGCGCCCACCGCATCAGTCGTCTCGAGGTGGAACTCCCCGTTCGCCAACGGATGGACCTCGCTGATGTCGGAGAGCACCGTCAGCCCAGACAGATCGAGCGTCACGCCCCCGGGCAGCATCACCTGCCCCGCCTCCCCGAGCGGCGGTGTGACCGTGATCGAGGCGGTCGCACTCTTCCCGCCGGCGGCCGCCTGAATCGAAGCGGTCCCGGGCTGGAGCGCCGTGACCAGACCGCTGGAGCCGACGGTGGCGACGGCCTCGTTGAGCGACGTCCAGGTGACCATCTGGCCCTGGAGGACGTCGCCATCGGCATTGGTCACCGTGGCACTCAGTTGCCGGGTCTCCTGGGGGGCCAAGGCGGCAGTGGCTGGGGTGACCGTCACCATGGCCACCAAGGAGGTGGTGTCGGTGGGGCCCTTGCCGCCACAGGAGGCAGCCAGCACGCCGACGCCAATGAGGAGGAGGGACATCAGCCCGCCGAATCGTGGCGTGCCATTGATTCGAGGCCACGAGAGGGCGGGCTGGGCGGGCAGTCTGGCGGGCTGGCCAGAGGAGAGATCGCAGGTAGGCATCGGGTGCCTCCAGAGGGGACTGATACCCGACACGCGGCGTCGGCCCCCACCACGGCTCATCCGACCCCGGATCCGGCCGAGCGCGGGATTGGCTCCCCCGGCCACGATCCCCCGCGGGCCGGCGCCAGACGGGCGTCAGCGCAAGACCGCGATCGGCACCCAGCTCCAGCTCGTGGGGGACCGAAGACCCTCGTGGTACCCCCACTCGATCGCTAGACTCCCGGGGTCACTCCCGACCGAGGTCGCCCGCCGCCATGACACGCTCCCGAGTTCTTGCCCTCCTCCGCGTCAACCTTCTCCTCGCCGCGCTTGGCGCATTCATGGGAGCGGCGATCGCCGTGCCGCTCACCTGGTTGGCCAACCTGACCACCGGCTTTTCCGGTCCGATCGTGTTCGAGTTGTTCCGGTTGAACATGATGGCCTTCGGCCTGTTGGGCCTGGTGGTGGGGCCCGTGCTCGGCTGGATTGCCTTGCGGCGCGTCCCGCTCTGGCGCGCGGCGCTTGAACCGGCACTTGCCGCGTTCATCGGCGCCACAGCGGGGTTGTTCTTGATGACGAACGGTAGCCTCTGGCTATTGACCGCGGCACTTGGCTCCGGATTGGCCGCCTGGCGACTGCAGCGCAGCCATGCATCCGACGTCCTGCCGGCCGGCATGGAGGATCGCGCATTGCCAGAACGGCCCACTGCCTGACCGCACGAGCACTCGCCGCACTCCCCGCCTGACCCGAGACCGATGCACTCCACGTGCTCCCACTGCACCCGGAACTGGACCGAGACGCCCCAGAACTGGACCACCCTCCGCGACATCTGGGAGATCGGTCATGCCGTGAGCGCCATGCTCGCCGTGCTCGCCTTCGACAGCGTGGTGTGGGCGGTGCTGCGGAACGATCGTTCCCAGAGCGCCACGGCGGCACCGGTGGACTGACGATCCCCCTGCCGCGCGCCTCCCTGCGGCGGAACCCGCCCGTGGCCCTGCGGTACCACCTCCACGCCGTCCCGCCGTGGGCCGGCGCGACCCGCCCGCCCGGCGGGCGTCGCACCAGGAGGTATCATGGCCGAGCGCCAGCATGACATGCAGATGGGTTGGGGCCGGTTCGTGGGAATGATCGCCACGGCAACGTTCGTGATGTTCTTCCTGATGTATCAGCTCGTCTACTCGCTCGACCACGCCCTGTTCAGCGTCAATCGGCTGCTCGGCACCCTGGTCATGGCCTGCGTGATGACGGTGGTGATGCTGGGCTTCATGTGGTCGATGTATCGCGGCACCGGCACCAAGGTCGCCGTGGTGACCGTGGCCGGCATACTGGCCGTGGCCCTGCTGTTCGCCAACCGGCGCCAGGTGCTGATCGCCGATGTCAGCTTCATGCGGTCGATGATCCCGCACCACTCGATTGCCGTCAACAATGCCCGCAAGGCCACCATCCGCGATCCCCGGGTGCGAAAGCTCGCCGACGGCATCATCGCGTCGCAGGTCAAGGAAATCGCCGAGATGAAGCTCCTGATCGCCGACATCACCGCGCACGGCACCCGCGGCGGCGCGGCGCTGCCGCCGCGCACCGCCGAGGTGACCCCCGACATGGAGCCCGAAATCCGGGCGGCGGTGGAGTAGCCTCCGGCGGTCGGGCCGATGCCAGCGAAGACCGCCGTCGATCCGTTCGCGGAACCCGAGGAGAGCGCCGCCGCCGCGTCGCTCAGGCATGTGACCGACACCGCGCCGGGGATCAGTCGCGAGCGGGCCGGCGACAGCTTCCGGTACCGTGACCCCGATGGCAAGGTGATCCGCGACAAGCCGGTGCTGGATCGGATCGCCGCCCTGGCGATCCCGCCGGCGTGGACCGATGTGTGGATCTGCCGCGCCCGCAACGGCCATCTGCAGGCCACCGGTCGCGACGCGCGGGGCCGCAAGCAGTACCGCTATCACCCCCGCTGGCGCGAGGTGCGCGATGCCGCCAAGTACGGGCGGCTGGCCGAGTTCGCCCGGGCGCTGCCGAAGATTCGCACCCGGGTCACCGCCGACCTGCGGCGCCGGGGCCTGCCGGTGGAGAAGGTCCTCGCCGCCGTGGTGCGACTGCTGGAGACCACCCGGATGCGGATCGGCAACGAGGAGTATGCCCGCACCAACGGCTCATTCGGGCTCAGCACCCTGCTCGACGAGCACGTGAAGGTGAGCCGCTCCAAGGTGCGGTTCCATTTCGTCGGCAAGAGCGGCAAGGAGCACGATGTCGCCATTGACGATACACGGCTATCGCGCCTGGTGATCCAGTGCCGCGATCTGCCGGGCCAGGACCTGTTCCAGTACCAGGACACCGAGGGCGAGCCGCATCCGATCACCTCCACGGCGGTCAACGACTACATCCGCGACGCGGCAGGCGCAGAATTCACCGCCAAGGATTTCCGCACCTGGGCCGGCACGCTGCTCGCCATCCAGGCGATCACGGCGCCCGAGTCGCCCTGCCTCGAAGGCAACGGCAAGTCCGCCGTGACGGCGATGGTTCGGCGGGTCGCCGACCAGCTCGGCAACACCCCCGCCGTCTGCCGCAAGTGCTACATCCACCCGGCGGTGCTGGCCGTGTGCCAGGATCCACAACAGCTCGAGCGCTGGCAGGACACGATTCGCCGCAAGCCCGTGCGCAAGGGGCTGGCCGCGGAGGAAGCCGTGCTGCTGCGGTTCCTCGAGGAGGCTCCGAGGTCCACCGGTTGATCCTTCTCGCAGGGTCCGCTGCTCCGGCACACTGAGGGGCCGAGATCCTGGCAAGCTGAGCCGACCCGGCCTCACCCCTTTGTGCGATGGCGCGAGGTTCGCCCATCCATAGCTTCGACTCCGTGACCCCACCCGCGCCCGGAGCCGGCATGCGAACCGCCACCCTGACGATCCTCGCCCTCGCCACATTGTCGACCGCCGTCGGCGCCCAGGATGTTGCCGGCAGCAAGGACCACCCGGTCATCACCCGATATCCGGGCTCGGTGATCCGCTGGTACACCGTCGAGAACCACCTCGCCTACCGGGTGCCGACCGGTCCGGTGACCGGCTACCGCCAGATCGCCAAGGGGCTCGATGTCGAGGGCCAGGTCACCCGGATCTACTACACCCTCGACGGCAGCGCCCGCACCGACGACGAGGTCTATCGCAACTATCGCGACGCCCTGGCCCGTGGCGGCTTCGAGCTGCTGGCCGAGGGATACCTGGCAGCCGGCAAGCGCGGCGCCGGCGTCGGCAGCCGACAGTACCGCGAGGTGCTCTTCGCCGAGAATCCCTTCAATGACAGTCGGGGCGCCGTCAACGAGATGGTCCGCGGCTCGGCGACCTCCGGTGGCGGCGGGACGATCGTGGCGCGCAAGGCGCGTGCGGCCGACACGGTCTACGTGATCGCGTCGGTCTACCGCTTCCGCGAGGACCGGATCAGCACCCTGATCGACGTGATCGAGGTCGCCGCCGCGGAGACCGGGCTGGTGAGCGTCAATGCCGAGGCGATCGGCGCGGGGATCCGCGACAACGGCCGCGTGGTGCTCGACGGCCTGCTGTTCGACTTCAACAAGGCGACGCTGCAGGCGGCCTCCGGCCCGACCCTCGCCCAGATCGCCACCTACCTCCGGACGGTGCCCACCAAGCAGTTCTTCGTGGTGGGGCACACCGACGCCAAGGGGACCGTGGCCTACAACCAGGAGCTTTCCACCTCCCGGGCCCGCTCGGTGGTCGAGGCCCTGGTGGCGCAGCACGGCATCCCGCGCGCCCAGCTCGAGGCGCACGGCGTCGGCCAGCTCTCCCCCGTGTTCACCAACGGCACCGAGGCCGGCCGCGCCCGCAATCGCCGCGTCGAGCTGGTCGAGCAGTAGGCCGTCGTCGCCTTCCCGCAACCCGGAGTCGCCATGCCCCGTCTTCGCCTCAGCCTTGCCGCCGCTCTCGGTGCCTTCCTCGTCGGCGCCTGTGGTGGCGACAAGCCCGACCGCGATCAACCGGCCACCGTCGAGGAGGCGATGCAGCAGGCCACGGCCGCCGCGACCAATGCCGCCGGCGGACCGGTCGACCCGATTCCCGCCGCCGACCTCGCCGCCCGGTTGCCCGACAAGCTGGCCGGCCTCGCCGGCGGCGAACGGAGTCATCAGGATGTCGGCATGGGCGCGATGAAGATGTCGATGGCCAGGGCCCAGTACAGCGAAGGGAAGCAGCGGATCGACGTGTCGCTCACCGACGCCGGCAGCGTCGGCCGGATGGCACCGATGGTCGCGGCCTGGTCGATGGTCGACTTCGACCGGACCACCTCCACCGGCTACGAGCGGACCATCCGTTTCGAGGGCTACAAGGCCGTCGAGACGATGAGCCGCGACGGTGGTCGACTCCGCACCGAGCTGTCGGTGATCGCCGGCGACCGGGTGATTGTCCAGCTCAAGGGCGTGGAGGTCGACATCGACCAGCTCAAGGACGCCGCCAAGGCGCTCGACCTCCGCGCGCTGGCCCGCTCGGCCGACTGATCTCCGGAGGGCGGCATCGACCGGTTGCCGCCCCCGCCGATCGGAGTGACCTTGAGGCTGTCCCCTGTTGACGGCCTCGGGGACACCACCAGTCGCCGCGATCGGGGAGGAGCGCCGTGCATGCAGGAGCCACGATAGCGGCCTTCTCGACTCACGTCGTTCGCACCATGGTGCGTGGCGCCGTGCTCACCGTGCTCGGCGCCGGTGCGCTGCCGAGCCAGCAACCACTCACCGCTCCACCGATCCACTTCGTCCGCTCGGAGGTCGAGGCCTCGCTGCCGCAGAGTTCGGTCTACGGCATCCTCCAGGACCACCAGGGCTTTCTCTGGTTCGGTACCCGCGAGGGGCTCGGCCGCTGGGACGGCTACGAGATGCGCACCTGGCGGATGGAACCATTCTCCGACCAGGCACTCCCCGACAACATCGTCCGCCGCCTGATTCAGGATCGTCAGGGCCACATCTACGCCGTGACGATGCCGGACGACGTGCAGGAACCCCACGTGGCGCGTCTCGTCGCCCCCGCCTACCTGACGGTGGAGAGCTTTCCCGAACGCGGCGCCGTGCCGTTCCTCGACCGTGATGGGGTCGCCTGGCTGGCGGGACGCGACAGTGTCTATCCGGTCGATGGCCCGACCGACCAGCGCCACGCGGCGTTCCGGCGACAGCAGCCTGGCATCGCCGCGCTCGATGCGCTGGTCGATCGGCACGGCCGATTCTGGGTGAGCACCCTCTCGGGGCAGCTGGAGCGGTTCGATCCGCGGGATGGCACCGAGGCACTGGTGGCCGGAGCCCTGGTGATGCCGCTGGAGAATCGGTTCGGCCGTTTGCTCGAGGATGCCAGCGGCACGATCTGGATCACCGGCCGCGGCCTTTCTCGTCTCGTGCCCGGCGCCACATCGATCGAGCGAGTTGCCACCCGATCGACGGTCCTCGACACCGTCGGCACCAGCGACATCGTGCAGGACCCCGATGGCTGGCTCTGGCTTGGCACGCTCGATGGCGTGTACCGATTCGATCCCGCGCTCACCACGGTCGAGCGCCACTCGATGCGGCTGGCGGGCGGAATCGCGACCCAGAACTACGTCACCGCGCTGCTGCGCGACCGCGCCGGCGCCATCTGGGCCGGCACGGTCTGGGGACTTCACCGGCACGATCCCGCGGCCAAGCCGTTCACCTTCCTGACCCACGACCCGCACGCCGCCAACACGATCGGCAGCGGCCTGGTGGTGTCACTGCTCGAGGACGACAGCGACGCCCTCTGGGTCGGCACCCTCGGCGGCGGCGTCAACCGCGTCGATCCGCGTACCGGCCGGGTGGAGCGCTTCCAGTCGGCGCTCGGCAGCTGGTCCGACTCGCGCGACGACTGGATCTGGAGCATCGCCGACGCCGGCGATGGTCGGGTCTGGCTCGGCACCGCCCGGGGGCTCGCGACTCCTCGACCCGCACCACCTACCGGTGATGCGCCCCGTCCCCCTTCCGATCTCGCGCCCGTCGTCCGAGCAGGCGACGAGCGTGTACGCCATGCGGGTCGACGGTGAGGGAGGCCTCTGGATCGGCCGCGGCGCCACCCTGATGCATCGCACCGCCGGCGGCGCCGTGACGGTCCTGCCGATCGGGATCACCGGCCTGATCAATACGATGCGCCTCGAAGGAACTACGCTGTGGGTCGGTACCACGGCGGGCCTGCTCCGCTATGACACCGTGTCACGCAGCAGCCACTGGCTCCGGCACGACTCGGGTGATTCGACGACGGTGAGTGACGACCTCATCGTCGCGCTGCACCTGGCCGACGATGGCACCCTCTGGGTCGGCACCCAGAACGGCCTCAATCGGCTGGCGTCGGGTAGCGAGCAGTTCGAGCACTTCGGCCAGGACCCCGCAGTCGACCGCACCCTGATCCAGTCGATCCTCGAGTCACCCGACCACATGCTGTGGCTCGGCACCAATCGTGGCCTGGTGCGGTTCGACCCCACCGCGGCCGCCGGCCGCCGCACCCGGCGCTTCGGCCCAACCAGCGGCACCGGCAACCTCGAGTTCAACCGCACCTCGGCGTGGCGCGGCCGGGATGGCGCCTTCTACTTCGGGGGTGACCAGGGCGTCACCCTCTTCCATCCCGACGATCTCCACGACAATCCGTTCATTCCCCCGGTGGTGCTCACCGCCGTGCAACGGGCACGACGCACCGGCACCACCACGGTGCATCACCTCGAACCGGGCCAGCCGATCGTGCTCACCCCGGCGGACGTGACCGTCGGCTTCTCCTTTGCCGCGCTCAACTTCACCAACAGTGCGCAGAACCAGTACACCTGGCAGCTCGACGGCTTCGACCCGCGCTGGAGCGTCGCCGGTACGGCGCGCACGGCGTCGTACACCAACCTGCCCCCCGGGCACTACACCTTCCGGGTCCGCGGGTCGAATGACGATGGTCGCTGGAACGAGGAGGGGCTTGCGGTACCGGTGATCGTGGAGCCGGCCTACTGGCAGACGGTCTGGTTCCGCGCGGGGCTCTTCGGGCTGGCGCTGCTGCTCGCCTCCGGTGCCACCGCGCTGGTGCAGCGCAACCGTCATCGGCGCGAACTCGATGCCCTGGCCTACCACCAGGCCCTCGACGCCGAGCGCGCCCGGATCTCGCGCGACATGCACGACGAGCTGGGTGCCGGGATCACCGAGATCGCCCTGCTGAGCGAACTTGCCCTCCGACGCGACCTGCCGCGGCAGCCGTCCGACGGGCCCTGGCAGACGATCGCCGAGCGTGCCCGGGCGCTGATCGGCACCATCGGCGAGATCATCTGGGCGATCACGCCCGAGCACGACTCCGCCGACCGGCTGGCCCCCTATCTCCGGGAGTACACCAGCGAGTTTCTCGAGCACGCCGGGCTCCGGGGAGTGCTGCACTTCGACCTCGCCGCCTGGCCCGGCGACCTGCACGCCGACTTCCGCCGCAACCTCTTCCTCATCCTCAAGGAGGCGCTGACCAACGTGGCGCGACACGCCGGGGCAAGCACGGTGGAGGTGGCGCTCGAGGCGACTGCCGGGATGCTGACGCTGGTGGTGCGCGATGATGGCTCCGGGTTCGCGGCGAGCGCGGCGACGATCGCGGCGGAGCGTGGCCACCAGGGGCTCGCCAACCTCGAACGCCGAGCCGCGATGCTCGGGGGCACCATCGCGGTGATCGGCACCCCAGGGGTGGGGACCACCGTCACGCTCCGTGTTCCGGCGCCTGGGGAGGCCCGATGACGATCCGGGTGATGATCGTCGAGGACATGGCGCATGTCCGGCAGGGGTTGGTGGCCCTGGTCGCGACCGCCAACGGATTTGGCCTGGCTGGCGAGCACTCCAGTGCCGAGTCCGCGCTGGCGGCCATCCCGGCCACCCGGCCCGACGTGGTGTTGATGGACATCGGCCTCCCCGGGATGAACGGCATCGAGGCGGCCCACCGGATCCGGCGCGAATGGCCGGCCGTCCAGGTGATGATGCTCACCGTGTACGAGGACGAGGCACGGATCTTCGAGTCGTTGCGGGCCGGCGCGACCGGCTATGTCCTCAAGACCACACCGACCGAACAGCTGCTCGACGCCATCCGTCTGCTCCACGCCGGGGGCTCGCCGATGTCGAGCAGCATCGCCCGGCAGGTGGTGGGTTTCTTCCACCAGGCGGAACGACACACCGACCCCGCCGCCGACCTGACGCCCCGTGAACGCGAGATCCTCGCCCAGCTGGTCGACGGCTTCCGGTATCGCGAGATCGGCGAACGGCTCGGCATCTCCCTCGACACGGTGCGCACCCACATCCGGCACATCTACGAGAAGATGCAGGTGCGCTCGCGCACCGAGGCGACCTCGCGCTACCTGCGCTGGGAGCAGGGGCAGTAGCGCGGCACCGGGTTCGCGATAGCTTTCGGCCTTCCACGAGCGAAAGCCTTGCACCATGCCCGGTCACATCGTTGCCATCGGCGGCGGCGGCTTCAATGTCGAGCCCGACAACCCGCTGCTCGACGACTTCATCCTGGGGCTCTCGCGGAAGAAGCTGCCGCGCATCTGCTTCATCCCCACCGCCCGCGGCGACTCGGTCCCCTACGTGGCCCGCTTCTACCGCGCCTTCAGCGGCCGTGCCATCGCCAGCGACCTCACCACCTTCGACGACCCGGCGTTTCGCCGCCGACCGGCCACCAGCGACGAGCTGCCGGCGTTCATGGCCCAGCACGACATCTTCTATGTGGGTGGTGGCAACACCGCCCAGCTGCTCGCCACCTGGCGGATCCACGGCATCGACAAACTGCTTCGCCGCGAATGGCGGAAGGGCAAGATCCTCTGCGGGGTGAGCGCCGGGATGCTCTGCTGGTTCGAGGGCGGCATCACCGACTCGTTCGGCGACCACCGCTACTACCCCGACGGGCTCGGCTTCCTGCGCGGTTCCGCGTCGCCGCACTACCACGGCGAGGCGAACCGGATCCCCATCTACCGCAAGGCGATTGCCGACGGCACGGCGCCTGCCGGCTACGCCGCCGACGACGGCTGCGCGCTCCACTTCGTGGGGACGACGTTCATGGAGGCGGTGAGCTCGCGGCCCGAGGCGGGGGCGTATCGGCTCACGCGGCGGGGCGGCAAGGCAGTGGAGACGGCAATCCCCGTGCGGTATCTGGGGAAGGGTCAAGCGGCGCGTCGTTCGTAGGATCGTCGCCGCCGAACACTGGCTGGTCAGGGGTGGTGGCCACGACTGCGACGATCCTCACGTCGAAGACATCCTGCAGATAGCTGACGACGACCAGCCAAGGGAACCGGATGAGATCAATGGGAATCGGCGTTCGCGCGGCACTCTGGTTCGCCGGTGCCGCGCTCGGGATGATCATGCCGCTGCGAGCGCAGGCACCCACCGAATCGGTGGCTTCCTTGCCACGTCCCACGGGACAGTACCCCGTGGGCACCGTGGTCAACTACCTCAACGACGGCACCCGACGGGACAGCGTGTTCCCCACCGGGCGACCGATCAACTTGCAGCTCTGGTATCCGGCCGCGCATGCCTCGGAGCATCCCGCCCCGTACTTCCCGGAACCGGGATTGCGCCCTGCCCTTGAGCACTACGGCTACTATGACATGAGCGCCGCCACCTTCGCCGCATGGTCCGCGCTCGCCACCCATTCGTCGCTCGACGCCCCGCCCACCGCCGGCCGTCATCCGTTGCTGGCGTTCTCGGTCGGGCTGGGGATGATCCGGGCCAACTACACTTCGCTCGCCGAGGAGCTGGCGAGTCATGGCTACATCGTGGCATTGGTGGAGAGTCCGCTGCAGGGTATGCTGGTTCGCCCCGACGGCATGGTGGTGACCGACACCATCGGACTGTTCGAGAGCGCTGCCGCACACCGACGCGCGGTGTCGGGTTGGGCCGGCGACATCGCCTACACCCTCGACGCCCTGCTCGGCCGAACCGTCCCGCCGGCGCTGGCGCGGATCGCATCCCACATCGACTCCGACCGCATCGGCGCCATCGGACACTCTTCCGGCGGGCTGGTGGCAGTCCAGGCCTGCGAGCTCGATCCGCGAATCACCGCGTGCGTCGACATGGATGGTGGACTGGCCGATCCTGAGGGGGCATTTCTTGCCGATTTCGCTGCCGCTCACCTCACCACGCCCACCCTCTTCCTCCGCAGCCAGCCGCTCTACGATGACACCACCTTCGCGCGACGGGGGATCACTCGGGAGGAGTGGACCCGGCGCGGCGAGGCGGGTCAGAAGGCGTTCGATGCCTTCACGGCCAAGTCGCCGAGTCTCGTGACCGTCGCCGCGGTGGCAGGGACTGGGCACCTCAGCTTCAGCGATGTCCCGTTCGTGATGCCGACCGGGATCTCCCGGTTCGGCGGCAGGATCATCGCCGCCGATCGGGGCTGGCTGGCGATCACCACCGTGCTGCGTGGATTCTTCGCGGAGGTATTCGAGGGCCGAATCGGAAGCCTGCAACAGGCGGCAGGCCGCTTCCCCGAGGTGGCGCTGACCGTGCCAACCAGGCAGTGAGTCGGCCGACACGCACCCGGCTCGCCACTGCAGTGGACCTTCATGCCCGAATGCCGCAGTGAGGTTGGGCCACCGTAGCGCGGCTCCTCGCCGGGGCGAAGAAGCCGTTGATGGTGGCCCCGCTGCACAGCGACCTGCGGATCATCGGCACGTGGGGAGCCCACGCGCTCACTGGCGATGATCTCGCCCGTGTCGAGCACGCCTTCCGGAATCAGCGGTCGGCGCTCGAGTCGGTGGCCGAGCGGTTCGACCTGACGGACGGCGACCTGATTCTCTTCGAGACCGGAGGATCCGTGAGCCGTGAGCCACCCCGACCGCGCGTGTGGGTCATCCCATGCCGAGGTCGACCGGATGACGCTCTCCCTAACAGACATCACCCCTGCCGAAGCGGCGGTCTGTTTCGGCGACCGGCTGGTCGAGTCGCGGCCCACGCCACGCTTCGATCTCGAGGCCGTGCCCACCACGGGGCGCGGGGTCCGGGGAACCGACCTCGTGGAGGCAGCCGTCGTCTGCCTGGTCGCGGCGCTCATCTCGCGTGGTGCCGTGGCCACGGTCACCAGCCGCAAGCATTTCCTGATCTTCACGACCACCAGGGTGGAGCTGCGCCTCACCACCGCCGACAACCCGTGGCCGGAGCGAAGCCCGGAGGCGGTCGTCTTCGACTGGTTCGCCGCCGAGCCGGGACGCACCGGCCTCCTCGAGGAGGCACTGCTGATGAGTTTTCTCCCCCGGCGCGCCACCCACGTGTGGCGACTCGGCTATGAGGCGCTCCACGCCCGGCTGGTCGCTCGCCGCTACCTCGACCGGTCCACGATCCGGGTGCTGCTGCTGCTGACGAAGGTCCAGTTCGCCGTCGCCGAGCGCCACCGTGCCGACTTTCAGGCCATGGCTCATGACGCGGAACGGGCTCTCGCCAGCCTGCGCGACCGACTCAGCCCGGAATTGCGTGCCGCCATTGCGTCGGACTGGCGCGGCGCGGTCAACGCGATGGACATCCCGACCGCCGAGTGAGCCGACCGGCGGACCGACGGGGTGCACAATTCGGCGCTGGCCACGTCACCCCGGGAGACAGCGCCCGAACCCCTGACTCCCCAGCACCTGGTCGGATCCCATGGCGAATCGCTCATCTTCCCGCAGCCGACATCCACATCGCCTCGGCCTGCCGCTGGCCGCCCTCTTCCTCGCCGCGTGCGGCGGCAACGGCGCCAGGAGCGGCGGCGATGTGGTGATCCTCAAGTCACCCGTGATCCCCGGCGCCGCGGTCGAGGCACCTACCCGCTCCGCGTCCGAATGCATCGGCGTGGTGGTGCCCGCCAACGTGAGTGCTGCCACCACCGGCTACTCCCCACCTCATGTGCTCGTGAAGCTGCCGAGCGAGCGCACGCCGGCCACGATGCGCGGCGACACGTTGCAGGTGCGGATGCACGTCAAGGCCGACGCCTCGATCGACAGCGTCGCGGTCCTCGGGGCGAGCGATGCCGGCTTCGCCGCCCGCTACCGCGGCGCCCTGATCGGCGACACCGGCAATCGCTCGGCGAGTCCGGCCGTCTACCAGGGCTGCGCCGTCGACGGCTGGACGGATATCATGGTACCGCTCGGATCCTGACCGGCGCGCGGGCAACCGGCGCCGGGCCCGTCCCATTCCCGACCGGAGGCCGCGATGGCGATCGAATTGTCCACCGACGAGGAGAAGCAGGCACTCGTCTCGCTGGCCCGCTTCGCCGACGACGAACTCGAGCTGGAACTGAGCGACATCCAGCTGCGGTCCCTGCTGCAATACATCCTGAAGGAGATCGGACCGTCGATCCGGAACCGTACCCTCGCCGATGCCCAGCTCTTCCTGCGCGACCGGCTGGTCGACATGGAGGCCACGCTCTACGAGCCGGAGTTCACCTACTGGCCCAAGGGATCGTCGGTCCGGAGGAAGTGAGTCGGCACCGCGGGGACGGTCGACGGGTGCGCACCACGGCCGTGATCATCCGGCGTGACGGTGGGACACTCGGCCGGTGATCAGCTGGCGCACGCCCCCCTCAACTCGAGTGGTCATGCACCGTCTCCCACCGGTCACCGTGTCGTTCCCAGATGGTGGTGAACCGGCCAGAGGCGTCGTCGCGTCCCCCACCGGTGAGCACGAACTTGCCCGTCACGATCGCGGCGTTCTTGCCACCGACCATGCGGATCTCGACCTCCTCGAACCGGAGTTGCTGTACTGGCTTGCCGTCGCGCCAGAAGCCGCGCTCCAGCGACGCCCGGATGGCGGCCCGGCCACGGATGAGACCGCGACTCCCCATCATCGTCGCCGAGTCGGCATAGGGTCGCACGTGCCGATCGAGATCGGCGTGGTTCCACGCCGCCGCGATCGAGTCGAGCTCGGCACGAATCGCAGACTGCGGCGATTGGGCCGACGAGGTTCCGGGGACTCCGGCCCAGAGCAGGCCGGTGAGGGCGAGGTGCAACAGTCGCATGGTCGGGCTCACGGTTGGAGGTTGGCTCTGGTACGAACGAGGGAGCCCGTCGGTGTCACCCAGGATGGAACGTCACCCGCCCCACCGATGCGTCGTGGAATGGCAGCGATCGGTGCCACTCCCTACGGCACCAGCCGCGACGGCGTGGTGTGCGCGATGAAGGGCACCCCTTCGAACTCCAGCGGCAACACCGCGGTGAGATCGAAGCCGTAGTCGTACGCCGCATAGCCGATGCTGCGGATCGGCCGCGACACTCGAAGCCACGCCGCACCCGGGTCGGTGCGCGCCGCGCGCAGGTCCACCACCCACCCCACCGTCCCCGCCGGCCGAGACAGCGCGACGGGCCCGCCCCGGAACGTGCTCCCGGCGCGGGCCCGCCCGGCCTTGTCCGGATCGATCAGGAACCGCCGTTGTCGCCTTGGATCGCCGGGGTGTTGCCGAGCCGCACCCGCGCGCTCGACTGGTGCCCGCCGTCGTGCGACGTGGCGGTGATGATCACCTCGCCGGCCTGGGCGATGGCGGTGACCAGCCCGTTGGCGTCCACCGAGGCCGCCGCCGGGTTGCTCGACGACCAGCTGACGTCGCGATCTGTTGCGTTGACTGGCTCGAACCAGATGGTCAGGCGCCGGCTGTCGCCGGCGGTCGCCAGCTGGATCGAGGATGGCAGGACGATGATCGATTCGGCCGCCACCACGTCGTCGGTCGGCGAGGGGTCGGTCGGGCCGCTGGTGGAACTGCATGCCGACACGCCGATCGTTCCGGCTGCGAAGGCCACAAAGACAAGATTTCGCATGAAGTCGCTTCCTCGATGATGGTCCGGTCGCGGCACGGGGGCATGCCGTACAGGAGGAAGCGGAATTCGGGGTCGGGATACGACAGCGACGGGCGCTGGCCACTCACCCGGCCGCCGCCCGGACCCGGATCGGCATCGTCACCATCGTACGCCCGGCCCATTGCAGCCGCTCCTGGATCGCGCGCGGGGTGCCGTTGTGGAGCAGCTTGTGCCACCAGCGCTGTCGCTGGAAGATGAGCTGACCGGCGAAGAAGGTGGCGCTGGGGAACTCCCGGACCACCTCGAGGCAGAGCCGCTCGGCCTCGGCGACCACCTCGGTCCCGATGGCCATCCGCACGGTGGATGGGACCCCCAGCTCGGCGGCCAGCGCACGGTAGCGCTGCAGCATCGCGCCGGTCCGCTCACGGAGGTGGGCCACCGCATCGGCACCCTTGAACTCGCCCGAATCGATCACTCCCACCGACACGAAGACCAGTCCCCGGAAGTGGCCGGGGAAGCTGCGCAGCACGTTGAGCACCGTGTGGATCCCCACCCCGCCGTACGCCTCCACCAGGATCACGGCGACCCGGTCGCTTGGCAACGGCTCGGCGAGGGGGACGGCGTCCCGCGACCGGCGCGGCAAATCGCCCAGCTCGCGGTAGAGCTCCCGGAGCCTCGCCTCCTGCAGGCGGTAATGCCGTCGTACCACGAAGCAGGCCGCGATCACCAGCAGCGTGATCGTGGCCGTGAGCCAGCCGCCCAGCAGGAACTTCTCCCAGAGCGTCACCAGGAGGATGGTGATGCAGAGCCCGAAGGCAGGGACGAAGAGCAGCAGCCGACGCCGTGCCTCCGCCCGCGATCGGCGGCGGCGCCACCAGTAGTGCGACATCGCGAACATCGAGAGCGAGAAGGTGACGAAGACATTGATCGCGTACATCACGACCAGCCGACCCACGTCGCCGTGGGTGTAGAACAGCGCGGCGAGCGCGGCTCCGCCCATCATCAGGATGCCGTTCTGGGTGGTGAGCCGGTCGGAGAGCATCGCGAACCGGTGTGGCACCCAGGAGTCGAGCGCCATGTTGGAGAGCACCCGCGGTCCGTCGAGGAAGCCGGCCTGCGCCGCCACCACCAGCAGCATGGCCTCGGAGAACATGGTGGCCACCACGAACGCGGCCCCGCCCGGAAGGTCCCGGGCAAGTCGCTCGACCAGCACGGCGTTCATCGTCTTCCCCGGGACGGGCGAGATCTGCCACAACAGATACGCCACGAGGAGGCCGGTGGCGGTGAACGCCAGCGAGAGCCCCATGTAGATCATCGTCCGCTTGCCGGTCTCTGCCTTGGGCTCGCGCATGATGGGCAGGCCGTTGGACACCGCCTCGATACCGGTATAGGTGCCGCCACCGAGCGAGTAGGCGCGCAAGAAGATCACCAGCATCCCGCCGAGCCCGATCGTGGTCGCGCCGTCGCGAAATCCATCGGCGACCCGAGTCGCGGTCGCCGGGAGTTCCGGCAGGTGTCCCACCAGTGCCCCCACGATCACGATCGCATGGGTGACCAGGAAGAGCAGGAACACCGGCAGGAGGGTGAGCACCGACTCGCGCACGCCGCGGATGTTGAGGATGATCAGCCCGACAATCATGGCGACCTCGAAGGGAAACCGGGCCCAGGCGAGATCGAGCGGCAGGAAGGAGAAGAGCGCATCGCCCGCGGCGGCGATCGATATCGTGATGGTGAGCACGTAGTCGACCAGCAGCGCCGAGCCTGACAGCACCCCGGCTCGCTCGCCCAGCAGCTTGGTGGCCACCACGTAGCCGCCGCCGCCACTCGGGAAGACCTCGATGATGCGGCGATACGCCGCCGCGATCAGCAGGACGGTGGTCGCCATCAGCAGCGCCAGCGCGACGGCCAGGTAGCGGTGCTCGCCAAGCTGCTTGAACGCCTCCTCCGGACCGTAGGCCGACGACGACAGGCCGTCGGCGCCCAGCCCCACCCAGGCGAGGAACGCGACCAGCGACAATCGGTGGAAGATCGATCGGTCGGCCAGGTCACGGGGACGGCCCACCAGGAGCCGCCGCAACCGGCCGACGACCGAGAAGTGCTTGGGTGGCGATGTCATGCCGGCCAATATCCGGTGAACCAGGGCTCCCCGGCAGCGGCATCCCGGAATCTTGATGTTCCCCTGATCTCGCCCGACGGTAGATTGCTGGCGCATCATGAGCGCGACCATGGCGGGACAGCGGGTCGGGGAGTACTCCCGGGCGGCCGGCATCGTGGCCGTCGCCACCGTGCTCTGCCTGATGCTCCGCCCTCACCTCGCCCTGATCGACGTGGTGATGGTGCTCCTCCTCGGCGTGGTCGCCGCCGCCGCGCGGTCACGCCGTGGTCCTGCGCTCGCCTCGGCCGCGCTGAGCATCGCGGCCTTCGACTTCCTCTTCGTGCCACCGTACTACACGCTGAATGTCCTTGACACCAGCTACTATCTCACGTTCGCGGTGATGCTCGCCGTGGCGCTCACCATGAGCGGGCTCACCTCACGGATCCGCGAACAACGCGAGGAGGCGGCCGCGCGAGAACGGCACACGGCCGCGCTCTACGCGATGGAAACCGATCTCGCGGGCGCGCTCGATTTCGACGCGCTCCGCCGGGCCGCCACGACGCACCTGGCCCGGGCGATCGACGGCCGGGCCAGTCTCTACCTGCCGAGTGAGGTCGGATCGGCCACCGACCCGTCGCTGCCCCCCGACCCCGCTCTCGAGGACGCCGCCACGCGGGTCGCCGCATCGTGGGCGATGGCGTCCGGGATGCCGACCGGATGGGGCACCGCTCACGCCAATGATGGCAACGCGATGCTGGTGCCGCTCCCGGCGGGGGAGGATCGGGTCGGACTCGCCCTGCTCGAACCGGAGCATCCCGAGCGGCCCTTGGATGCCGATCGCCGGGCGATCCTGACCCGCATGCTCGCGCTCGCCTCGAGTGCCCTCGAGCGCAGGCTGCTCGCCGAGGACTCCGAGCGTGCCCGTGCGGAGGCGGAAGCGGAGCGGCTGCGCACCGCGATTCTCAGCTCGCTCTCGCACGACCTCCGGACCCCGTTGGCGGGGATCGAGGGCGCAGCGAGTTCGCTCCTCGACGATCCGGTGCTCCCGGCCGAGGTCCGGCGCGACCTCCTCACCGACATCCTCGAGGAGTCGCGCCGCATGAGCCGACTGGTCACCAACCTGCTCGACATGGTGCGGGTCGAGACCGGCACCCTGACGCCGCAGTCGAGTTGGCAGCCGATCGAGGAGGTGATCGGCGTCGCCCTGCTCCGAATGGAGCACCGCCTCACGGAGCATCCGGTCGCGACGCGGATTCCGCGCGACCTGCCGATGGTGAGAATCGACGAGCTCCTGCTCGAACAAGTGCTCCTCAACCTCCTCGAGAATGCCGCGCGCCACACGCCGGCCGGCACGCCGATCGAGATCGAGGCACGAGCGGTCGAAGGAGCGGTGCTGGTGGCGATCGCGGACCGCGGACCGGGAATCCCGCCAGGCGACGAGGAGCGTGTCTTCGAGCGATTCTTCCGGGGTGTCGCCAACTCCGGCCGCCACGCTGATGCCGGTGCCGGCTCCGGATTGGGGCTGACGATCTGCCGGGGGATCATCAGGGCGCACAGCGGCCGGATCTGGGTCGAACGACGGCCCGAAGGCGGCACCGCCGTCCGCTTCACGCTACCCACCAGTGGCGCACCGGCCGATCCGGTGCCGACCGCGGCGTCCTGAGGAGGCGGCTTGGCGAACACCGATCCCGTGGTCCTGCTGATCGAGGACGAGGCCCCGATGCGACGGTTTCTCCGCGCGGCGCTGGAGGGCGACGGCTACCAGGTGGTCGAGACGGCGGGCGGCCGCGAGGGAGTTCGCCAGGCCGCCGGTCGCAATCCCGAGGTGATCCTGCTCGACCTTGGGCTCCCCGACCGGGACGGACTCGAGGTGATCCGCGACCTGCGCCAGGCCACCGCGGCACCGATCATCGTGATCTCGGCCCGCGGCCAGGAGCACGACAAGGTGCAGCTCCTCGATCTTGGTGCCGACGACTATCTCACCAAGCCGTTCGGCGCTGCCGAACTCAAGGCACGCATCCGGGTGGCACTGCGACATGCCGCGGGAATGACCGCCCCGGAGGAAGAGCCGATCTGCCTGGCCGGCGATGTGCGCGTGGACCTGATCCGCAGGCAGGTGTTCCGTGGCGAGGAGGAAGTGCACCTCACCCCGACCGAATATCGACTTCTCGCGACCATGGCCCGCAACGCGGGGCGCGTCATGACGCATCGACAATTGCTTGAGGCGGTGTGGGGCAGCAACTACGCGAACCAGACCCACTATCTGCGAGTCTACATGACCCAGCTTCGCCACAAGCTGGAGCGCGATCCGACGAGACCGCGGGTGCTCACCACCGAGCCGGGGGTGGGCTACCGCCTGCGCGACTGGGCCCCGACTTGACCCTCGGGGCGCCGGGTCGCGGTGAGGATTCCACGGCGCACCAGACCCGAGCCACCCATGCTGATCGCTGCCGCCCTGCTCCTCGCCGTCGTGCAGTTCCAGTCCGCACCAGCCAGCTGGGGAACGCTCGAAACGGAGCCGTACCCGGTCGGTTTCCGCCACAGCTGGGCAATCGATTCCACCCGACGATCCTCGCCTTCAGGTCATGCCTCGGCACCAGGACCACCGACCGCTGGCGGCTCGTCACCCCGCTACGGAACCAGCCGCGACGGCGTGGTGTGTGCAATGAACACCACCCCATCGAACTCCAGCGGCAACACCGCGGTGAGGTCGAAGCCGTAGTCGTACGCCGCGTAGCCGATGCTGCGGATCGGTCGTGACACCCGAAGCCACGCTGCACCCGGGTCGGTGCGCGCCGCGCGCAGGTCTGCCACCCAGCCCACCGTGCCCGCCGGCCGGGACAGCGCGGCGAGCGCCGCCTCGATGCTGCCGGAAGGCGCGGGAAACGCTGCCGCCGCCACGTAGGTATAGTCGGTGAGGCCGCGGGTGGCCGAATAGGCGCCAGCCGCGGTCAGCAACGAGAACACGCGATAGGCATCACCGTGGGTGCGCCGGAGTTGTGCTCCCATCTGCGCGCCGGCGTTGAAGCTCACTGCCGGGTCGCCGCCCTTCGACACGTGCACGTCGTGCGCCCACACGATCGCCCGCTTGCCGGGCGCCAGCTCGGCCAGTGCCCAGTCGAGATTCGCCGCCATCAGCGAATCGCGCTCGGGCGAGAAGAGCTGCACGTTGAAACCCGCCGCCTGGCGGATCAGGTTGGCTGATTGCACCGCCCACGCCACATCGAGTCGCCGGCGTTCGCCCCCATTCGCTCCCCGCCACTGCGCACTCCGCGCCGTGACCAGTCGCCAGAGCGAATCGGCCTGCATCCCCCAGCGCGCCCGGATCGTGTCGGCGACCTGCGGTGTGGCGTACGACCGCTGCGCACGGTACTCGCCGGCGAGTGCCTCGATCGTCGGCTGCAGCCGCGGTTCAAGGCGGCCGACGATCGCCATGAGCGTGTCGTATGGCGTGCGCTGGTCCTGCATGTCGTAGCCCACGAAGCGGACCCGGTCGTCGGGATGCCTCGCGTTGAACTCCCGCAGCCACTCGAGCAGCTGCTCCATCGTCTCGGTGTTCCAGACCCGGAACATCGTCCGCATCACCGCCCGCACCGAGTCGCCACTTCCCTCGAGGTAACGATTCACCTTCTCGAGGGCGAGCTGGTTGGCTTCCATCGCCATCACGCGGAAGCCTCGGTCGCGCACCAGGTGACGGATGATCCGCGCCTTGGCCGCGAAGAACTCGTGGGTACCATGGGTGCTCTCGCCCAATCCCACCAGCTGGGCATCGCCGATGATCCGATCGACCTGGTCGAGATCGGCGCCGTTGTCGTCGTCCACTGCGACGGTGCGGAGCGGGACGGCGTGACTCCCGAGCCACGCGAGCTCGGCGCTGGTGGGCGGGGCGGCACCACCCGGAATCGCGTCGATCCTCGCGCCGTCGAGCGTGAGCACCAGGTCATCGAACCATGCCGTGCCATGGCCGGACACGCCCACCTGGATCACGATCGAGTGGATGTCTTCATCGGTGGGGACAGCGATCCTCAGGTCGTGATACTCGAACCCGGGCATCGCGGTCGCGCTGAACCGAGCGGTGTCGCTCGCCGCGACCCGCCGGTCACCCCAGGCCTCGAGCGTGAACTCGGCCCGTCCGGTCAGTCCCGCGGTCCGCACCGCTCCCCGGAGGCTGAGCACCCTGCCGCGGGCAAATGCCGCCGGCACCTGCAGGATCAGCGACTCGGGCTCATCCACCGGCGTCGAGTCGGGCACCGCGACCCGCAGCGACCAGCGGCCCTCGGCGGTCGTGCTGCTGTCGAGCGCGAAGGTCGCCACCTGCCGTCCGGCAAACGCCGACCAGCCGAGGCTCCACCCCCAGGGGCGATCGGGATAGGCGACGGCCGGCATCTCGAAGCCGAGGTTGAGCGGACGCTGGGCCGAAGCCGCAGTCGGGGCCAGGGCCGCGAGCGCCGGAACGATGGCAAGGAGCGTGAGACGATTGGAACGGACCATCGGACCTCTGGGTGGGATCGGATCTGCGCTGCCAGCGGACAGATCGGTGCATCCGGACGCCCGTGGCGAGGCTGGGGTTTCGCCGTGGGTGCAGGCAACTCCCCACTCTCGCCGAACCTCCCCGCTCCGACCTGCGTAGGATAGAAAGCGACCCCTGCTGGTGACGACGGCCTCCTTCCCCCGACGAGTGCCCAATGATCCGAGCATGCTGATCGGAAGGGAAGGCCCTGGCACCATGTCCGACGAGATCCTCGAAATGATCTACGACCACTTCGCCGGGCTGTTCCCGCGAGACTGCACCACCTGCGGCCGTCGGTTCGCGACCCTTCGCCAGTACATCCTCGAGACGACTCCGGTCGGGTCGACGACCTCCTTTGATGCCCAGCTGGGCGATTGGCACACGACCGAACCGATCGGTGCCATCGCCATGGCCAACTGCCCCTGCGGCTCCACGCTCGGACTCACCACCGAGGGAATCGCGCTGCCGGAGATCCATCGGCTGCTGGCCTGGGTCAGGGAGGAAACCACCCGGCGTGGAATGACCCAGGCCGAACTCCTCGAGTCGGTTCGCACCGAGATGCGCCAACGCGCGCTCGACGATCCTCGCATGGCACCGCCCGAGGAGTGAGGCTCAGGCGGCCCCGCGGGATGATCATCCAGCGGAAGTTCGCAAGGCGGTGACGACCCGCCCACCCATCACCGCCTAGCTCGCCTCCGCCACCTCAGCGGGAAAGAACCGCCTCGCCCAGAGCGCCAGGTACACCAACGCCACCAGCGCCGGCACCTCGATCAACGGCCCGACCACTGCGGCGAGCGCCTGCCCCGACGCGAGCCCGAAGGTCGCCACCGCCACTGCGATCGCCAGCTCGAAGTTGTTGCCCGCCGCCGTGAACGCCAGCGCCGCGCTCGATGCATAGTCAAAGCCGAGTCGCCGCGACAGCGCCAACCCGGTACCGAACATGATCACGAAGTAGGTCAGCAACGGCAGGGCGATCCGCAGGACGTCGCCGGGATGGGTGAGGATCCGGTCGCCCTGCATCGCGAACATCAGCACGATGGTGTAGAGCAGGCCCAGCAGCGCGGTGGGGCCGAAGCGCGGCAGGAAGGTGTCGGTGTACCACGATTCGCCGTGTCGGGCCACCAGCACTCGGCGGGTCAGGTAGCCGGCCAGCAGCGGCAGCCCCAGGAAGAGCAGCACGCTCCTGGCGATCGCCCACATCGACACGTCGAGCGCGGCTCCCGGCAGCCCGAACCATTCCGGCACGACCTTGAGGAAGAGCCAGCCGAACAGCGAGTAGGTCAGGATCTGGAACACCGAGTTGAGTGCCACCAGCACCGCGGCCAGCTCGTTGGAACCGCACGCCAACGTGTTCCAGATCAGCACCATGGCGATGCAACGCGCCAGTCCGATCAGGATCACCCCATCGCGATACGCCGGCAGGTCGGCCAGGAAGATCCACGCCAGGGCGAACATCACCAGCGGGCCGATCACCCAGTTGAGCACCAGCGAGGTGCCGAGCAGCCGGGTGTCGCGTGCGTGCTGGCCGATCGTCTCGTAACGGACCCTGGCGAGCACCGGATACATCATCCAGAAGAGGCCCACCGCGATCGGGACCGATACCCCGGCCACCTGCACCTGGTCGAGCAGGGCGCCGAGCCCGGGCCAGGCGCGCCCGAGACCGAGTCCCAGTGCCATCGCGGTGAGGATCCAGAGCGGCAAGAACCGGTCGAGCGTGGAGAGCCGGCCGGCGACCGGGCCGGAGATCGTGCCCGCTGCGCTCACGCCTGGCTCACGGGCAGCACCCCGGTTCGCAGCACGGCTCCGCGGCGACGGTCGCCGGCTTGGTCGCCCGCACGAATCCCGCCATGAAGCGGCCGTCGATCTGGTCGATCGATGCGTCGACGTCGAGTCCGGCGCCGGTGAGGAACTGTCGCGCGTCCTCCGCCCGATAGATCCGGGTCGGCTCGATCGATGGCTGCTCGAAGCCGACGTCGGTGAGCAAGCCGAGGAACTCCTGCTCCTCGAGCGCTCCGGCCACGCAGCCGACCCAGAGCTCCATGCTGCGACGCACCGCGTCGGGCACATCGCCGCGAACCACCACATCGCTCACCGCGAATCGTCCTCCCGGCTTGAGCACCCGGAACGCCTCGGCGAGGACCTTCCGCTTGTCGCCCGAGAGGTTGATCACGCAGTTGGAGATGATCACGTCGACGCTGTTGTCGGGTAGCGGGATCTCCTCGATCTGCCCCTTGATGAACTCGACGTTGGTCACCCCCGCCTCGGCGACGTTGCGACGCGCGAGTTCGAGCATGTCGTCGGTCATGTCCAGGCCATACGCCTTGCCGGTCGGCCCCACGCGACGAGCCGAGAGGAGCACGTCGATGCCGCCGCCACTGCCGAGATCGAGCACCACCTCACCCGCGTGCAACTCGGCGAGTGCGGTCGGATTGCCACAACCGAGCGACGCAAGCACCGCGGCGGAGGGAAGCTCATCGGTCTCACCGCTCACATAGAGGTTGGAGGTGATCGGATCGGTGAGCCCATCGGCCGGGGCGGCGCCACAGCAGGAGCTGAGCGGACCACAGCAGCCGGCGGCCTCATTCACCTCGAGGACCCGGCGAGCCGCCTGGCCATACTTGTCGCGGACGATCTCGGAGATGGTCGACTGGTCGGGCATGGCGCGCGTCCTTATCAAGAAATGTTGATCAGTTCATCCGAAAAGAGACGCGCCAGAGCGCGCCGGGTTCTCCGTGGTGTGCTCAGCTGCAGCAGCGACCGAACACCCTGAGTTCGTCGCGAGCCCCGCCGCTGGTGGCCAGGGTCCGCACCGCGTCGTGGGCCAGCTCCAGGGTCTCCGGCACCACCGTGTAGTACGACCACCGCCCTTCCTTCCGATCGCGGACCAGCTCCGCCTCCTTGAGCACCTTGAGGTGGAACGACAGTCGCGACTGGGCCACGTCGAGCGCGTCCTGCAGTTCGCAGACACAGCGCTCGCCGCCCCGCAGCATCGCCAACACGGCCAGACGGGTCTCATCGGAAAGGGCGTGGAAGAGCCGGGTCGTCCGGGTGAGATCGAGGTTGGCGGTGGTTGAGGCGGTTGGCATGACGGGAGCATACATCAACATTTCTTGATTGGCAAGTGGGCAAGGCAGGGGACCAGGTCGGCTGTCCAGGGCTGGATGGCGGGGCCGACGGGCCGCCGGAACCTTTCCGAGGGCCCAGCGTAGACCGCACACAGTGGTGACCCGGTGCCGAGAGCCCGCAGCCCGGAGCGATGATCGCCCATCCAGGGGCCAGGGAGGATGGTCACATGCCCGAAGCCGACCTGATGGCGGTGCTCTATGAGCACTTCGTGGGCCTCTTCCCAAGGCGATGCGCCCGGTGCGGCCGCGAGTTCGCGAGCCTGCGACACTACATCGCCGAGACCAAGCCGGTCGGTGTCACGATCTCCTACGACGCGGAGCTCGGCGATTGGGATCCCGACCGCCCACTTGGCACTGTCGCCCTGGCGAACTGTCCCTGCGGTACCACCCTCGGCGTCAGCACCGACGGCATGCCACTCCGCGAAGTGCACCGACTGTTGGCCTGGATCCGCGAGGAGACAACCCGCCGCGGCATCAGCCGGGAAGCGTTCCTCGATGAGATCCGCGACCAACTGCGAGAACGGGCACGCAACGACCCGGGTCTGGCCACCGGCGGCGCCTAGCCGATCCGTGGGACCGTGGATCCCGGCTCAGGGCGGGTAGACCCCGAGCTCGACCTCCGGATAGTTCCATGCGGCGGCGTGCTCCAGGTCGCCGGGGGCGTCTGGCTGGAGCAGATCGAGGGGCCGGCCCAGCAAGTAGTGCCCGAAGAATTCGTCGGCGTAGTCACCGGTGATCCTGTTGCCCCGCAGTGGGTCGATTTCGCGACGGTGTCGAAGCAGCCAGTCTCGCGGCGCGTACCGTTGGTAGATGTACAGGATGTCGCCCACCGAGAGATGCCAGCCACCCTTGAGGACCGCCTCGTACACCGGTGCGCTCCCACCAGAGCGGAACTGCCGACCCGCGAGTTCCTGGCGGTTGGCCGAACCGATCATGTAGAACAGCGGGCCATGCACCCGAAGCGGTCGATCGGCATCGCGGTAGACCTGCCCTTCCCAGCTCATCGCCGCGTGCACCCGGCGATCGCGCTGCAGCGTCCAGACCGCAACGGCCCCACCGAGCGAGTGACCCAGGTAGCCGACGCCCCGCGCCAGGTCGAGACGATCGTGGAATCGATCGCTGGCAACGGAGTCGCGCCGCCCGAGCCAGTCGAGTACCGCACTGGCGTCCATTACCAGCTCGTCGACCACGCCCTGGAGTACCCCGCCCCGGAGCGAATCATCGGCCCACTGCGGTCCGGCAAACGGCAGCACCCGGCCATCGGGGAGCAGTGTCGCCGCCTCCTCGTGGGGATGGCTGATCGCCACGACCACCCAGCCGTGACTGGCGAGTTGTTCGAGCAGGATCTGGTAGTTCTCGACAGGAAAGCTTCGGCCAGGCGAGAAGAGCAGCACCGGCCAGCGATGCTGGCTCGACGAGATCGGCGCGTCACTCACCGCGTTGGTAGTGATCGCCCGCTCGAATCCCGGTGACGCCGGCAGGGTGCCTCGCCATGCGTCGGCCACTGCTGGTGGCATGTACGGTCGGGTGGAGCCCCCAGTCGAGTCGGCGGGGTACCAGATTCGCACCAGGATTGGTCGCGGGCCCGATGGGTCGAGCAGGGTGTCGGTCCGGGTGGCATCGAGCAGCAACACCGTGCGGACCCCGATCGGGTACTCGCCGATCGGTTTCGGGAGGGCGATCGGCTTGAGGGTGCCGTCCTGCCCGCTGGCTGTCGCGGTCAACAGCAGCACCAGGAGGGCCGACGCAGCGCCCTTCATGGTGTGCCCGATCGTGTCACGTTGAGAGAGGTGATCCCGCAGCCGCGCCCGGCGACCAACTCGAGCTCCCGGAGCCGGCCCCCCCGCCGCACCAGCAGTTGCACCGTGCTCCCTCCGGCGACGCTGGCCAGCCTGCGGCCACCCTCGCTGGTCGTGATGAGCAACGAGTCGACCGCCACGAGCACATCGCCGACCCGGAGCCCGCTCCCGGCCGTCACCCGGACCACCTCGGGCTCGACCGAAAAGTGATGCGTCAACGTCCCGGTGGAGTCGTGGTCGTTGATCCGGCACGAGGCCGTCCCGCCGACACATCGCACCCGCGCGATCCCGAGGTCGCCGTGGCCAGCCCAGTCGGCGGGACAGCGGTTGGGCTGCTGGGCCGAGAGTCCCACGGCAAACACCATGGCAGCGAGCATCGGACGGAGCAGGGGTGGCATCATCGGTACCTCGGCGAGATGGTCAGGTCTGTTGCTGGGTGCCCGCCGGGGCAGCGGAGGTTTATTCCGATCCAGGCAATAAACCCGCGGGCGACCAGCGGGCACTCAAATGGTGAGTCGCTCGTGCCATCGCTCCGCCTTCCCCTCGCCAAGAGCCACCGCGATGGATCACGTCAACCTGGAACAGCTCCAGCGCGGGGACGAAACGGCGTTTCGCCAGCTGGTCGAAGCCACGAACGCCAGGATCCACGCCTTGGCATTGCGGCTCACCGGCGACGAGGCGATGGCAGGGGAGGTGATGCAGGAAGCCTACCTGCAGGCGTGGCGTGCGCTGCCAGGATTCCGGGGTGAGTCAACCTTGATCACCTGGCTCCATGGCATCGTGGTGCGGATGGCTCGGCGACAGTGGCGCGGCGAGCTGCGACGCCGGAAGCGCGAGGCAGGCTATGCGGCAGGGGTGCAACCACACACCACTGCCGCGGCTGATGGTGGGCTGATCGATCTCGAGGCAGCGCTGCGAGCACTGCCTCCAAGGATGCGGACCGCCGTGGTGCTCAGCTGTGTGGAGGGGTACAGCATGGCGGAAACGGCCCGGATGATGGGCACCGCGATTGGCACCGTGAAGGCACAGGTGCACCGCGGACGTCAATTGTTGCGCGAAAGGCTGGACCGATGAACGACGACCGACTCAACGAACTCTTCAGGCACCTGCCACGCGAGATCGCACCACCCCACGATCCCTGGCCCGCGGTGGCCCGCCGGATCCGGCAACCACGACACCGCTGGGTCGCGCCGGTCCGAATCGCGGCTGCGGTGGCCCTCTTCGCCGCCGGAATGATCGCGGGTCGGCTTCTCCCCGCCGTCTCCGGGGAGGCAGTGGATGGTTCGTCGCCATTCCTCGCCGCGGTCGAGGTGCAACACGCCGGTACGGCCTATGTGCAGGCACTGGCGCGGCTCAGCGCATCGAATCGATCCGACCCGGCCATCGTCCAGGGACGCGAGGCGGCGCGCGCCACGTTCGCGGCCATCGAGCGGATGGTACCGTCGGAGCCACCAGAATAGCCGCGGGGTCCCCGAACCCGGCGTCGGCATGTAGCTTCTGTTCTGACAACTCCGTCCTCCGTCCTCCGTCCTCCGTCCTCTGCCATGCCCCTCACCCGTCGCCAAGCCCTCGAGGCGCTGAGCGCCCTCCTCGCCGTGCCGCTGGTGCGGTGGCCCGATCGCGTCGACGAACCGCTCGCCGGGACGATCCTCGAGTTCCAGGCCGGTCGGGCCCGGGGAGACTGGACCGCCGCGGAGGTCACCCGCCGCGCGATCGACCGCAGCTACGCCTGGAACCGAGCGCTGCACTCGACCGACCTACTGTCGGACACTGCCCTCGCCGAGGCCAACGCCTCTGATGCCCGGATCCGGAAGGGCGACCTGCTTGGCATGCTCGACGGCGTGCCGGTCTTCGCCAAATCGATCTACGACATGCGCGGCTTGCCGACCACGGCCTCGAGCGCGGCGTGGGCCGAGCTTTTCCCGGACATCGTGCGACGCGACTCGATCGAGGTGGCGCGGCTCCGCGCTGTCGGCGCGATCGTGCTCGGCAAGACCGTGGCCGACGATTTCGCCTACCATGGCAACGGCACCAGTTCGCTCTCGGGACAGGTGCGCAATCCGCACGATCCCACGGCCACGCTCACCCCCGGCGGCTCGAGTGCCGGCTCTGCCGTGTCGGTCGCCTGCGGAATCGCCTTTGCGGCGCTCGGCACCGACGACGGCGGCAGCAACCGGATCCCGGCGCAGTTCAGCGGCGTGGTGGGGATGAAGCCGACCTTCGGCCTGGTACCGCGCACCGGCGTGATCCCGACCTGGCCCTACCTCGACACCCACGGTCCGCTGGCGCGGCATGTGGGCGATGCCGCGCTGCTGCTCGAGGCGATCGCGGGCTGGGACGATTCGGACGGGCTGAGCATCGGCCAGGCCAGCGGCCCGGTCGCGTATGCCGATCTTCCGGGCGACGCGCTTCGCGGCGCCCGCCTGGGGCTGGTCGACACTCACGTGCCGCGCGACAAGATGTCGACCGAATCGCTGGCGACATGGGACCGGGCGCTCGACGACCTCAAGGGAGCCGGCGCCGAGATCGTCCCGTTTGCGCCGGACACCACGCTCTGGAATGTGCGGCAACAATTCGCCGACCTCGCAGCGAAGCGTGGCGACGCCAAGCCCGACTCGCGGTCTCCTGCCGCAACCGCCAACGCGTTGCTCCGCTACTTCGAGCGCCACGCCGGCGATGCGCGGGCCATGGTCAAGCGCGGGCTCGCCGCCTACCAGCACTTCTACGACGTGCTGCCGCTCGACTGGGAGGCGATGGCGCGAATCATGGTCGAGCCGTACGAGGAGGATCCGGCAGGCCAGTCGTTTGCCCGGTCGCGCGCGACGCTCAACACGCGACTGCCGGCGCAGTTTCGCGAGGCGCGGATCGATGCAATGATCTACCCGACGATCCCCTTCCCCGCCCCGCGCGCCGACGGTGACTGGCCCGACATCCGCACCACCCTGGGCTACGGCAACTGGCTCGGCATTCCCGAGGTTTCGGTACCGAGCGGATTCAGCCGATGCCGGGCTGGCGGCCGGCAACATCTCGTTCGTGGGACCGCCGGGGAGCGACGCCCGGATGCTCGCGCTGGCGCATGGCTACGAGCAGGGGTCGCGGCGGTTCGTGATTGCCCGCCCCGCCCCCTGAGCGGTCGCGCGGCGACCGCGAAGGGCGACGGGGCCTCCTCGCTCGCCCAGGCCTGATACTGGGCATCTCGCGGCGGGGCCTTCTCGCTCGCCCACACCTGACACTGGCAACAACGAGCGCCACGCTCGACCCTGCACTGTGCAGGCCTGATCCGACTTCACGCCGAGGACCTCGATGGGCATCACGCACACCCGCACCACGCAACTCGCCTGGCAGCCGCTGGTCGAGGACGGCGTCAAGACCGACGGCATCAGCGTCAAGATCCTGCGACGCGATGCGAGCGGCCGTCCACCCACCTTCATGCTGCGTTTCGAGCCAGGAGCATCGTATCCCAATCACGCGCACCCCGCCGGCGAGGAGGTCTACGTGCTGGAGGGGACGGTGCGATTCGGGAGCGTGGAGCTTGTGGCGGGCGACTACCTCTATACGCCACCCGGCGCGACACACGCCGTGCACTCGCGGGAGGGATGCACGATGTTGTTCGTGGTGCCGGAAGAGGTACAGATGTTGGAGCCCCAGGAGTCTCCATGATCTCCCCGCTCACCATCCTCCGCGGCGTCCTCACCCGGTTCCTGCCGGGCTGCGTCCTCGGCTTCATCATCCTCTACTCGTTCGCGTCACTCAGCGCACCGGTCAACGTGGACTGGTGGCTCGCCGCGGGACAGGTGGCCGTGGTCGCCCTCGGCTTCGCGCTGCCGCTGGTGCTGCTCCGCCACCGGCTGATGTCGAGTGCCGGCGTCGCCCGTCGCCAGAGCTTCATCGCGGGAATCCTGGGAGTGCCAGCAGCCTTCATCGCGATGCTCTTCCTGGGACTGGAGGGCGTGGGACCGGTGGTGATCGCCAGCGCGCTCGCCGGCATGACCCTTTCCATCGCGATGTTCTTTCCCTGGCTCAAGTCGCCGGCGACGCTGGCGTTGACCGACGGGGAGCTCGAGCGACTCGCGGCGAGGAAGGGGAATGAACCGATGACCAGATCAGCCAGGGATACCGAGCGTGAATGAGGCGGACGTGTCCGACCTCACGCCCCTCGCCGCCACCACCCAGGACGTCTACGAACGTCAGGCTGCCCGGTTCGACCGCGAGCGACCCAGACGGCTGCACGAACGCGCCTGGCTCGACCGGTTCCTCGCTCTGGTGACTCCCGGCGGCCTGGTGCTCGACCTCGGCTGCGGCGCGGGCGACCCGATCGCGGCGTACATCATGTCACGCGGCTTCCGGGTGATCGGCATCGACGCCTCGCACGCGATGCTCGAGATCGCGCGCGAACGCCTCCCCGACGGCGACTGGCGCCACGGCGACATGCGTGAGCTCGACCTGCCGGAACTATTCGACGGGATCATCGGGTGGGACTCGTTCTTCCATATGACCCGCGACGAGCAACGCGCAGTGCTGCCGCGATTGGTCGCCCACCTGGATCGCGACGGCGCCCTGCTCCTCACCGTCGGCACCCGCGACGGCGAGGTGATGGGGACCGTCGGCGGTGAGCCGATCTACCACTCCTCGCTCGATCCCGACGAGTACCGGCGGATCCTCGACGACCTGGGGCTCGCGGTCATCGCCTTCGTGCCCGAAGACCCCGACTGCGACGGACACACGGTGCTGCTGGCACGGCGCTGAGGCGGCCACAACTCCCGTCGTCCGGCCAATCTTGCTACCGTATCAGGGATGCCCCCCACCCCACCGATCGACCCCGAGCACTGGCCCCGCGTCCAGGCGCTCTTCCAGCAGGCGCTCGAGCTGCCGCCCGAGCGACGGCTCGCCTTCGTGGCGACCGCCGGGGTCGACCCCGAGGTGGTGCAGCTGGTGACCAGCATGCTCGAGGCCGACCGTGACCCGGCCCCGATCCTCCGTGGCGACGCCGAGGCACTACTGGGCGGGGTCGGGGATGCCGGAGAGCCGGCGGTGGGCGACCCGATGCTGGGCCGGGTGGTGGGATCGTGGCGCGTCGTCGATCGACTCGGACAGGGCGGGATGGGCACCGTCTACCTCGCCGAGCATCGCGAGCTAGGCCATCAGGTGGCGCTCAAGGTCATCCGCCCGGGGCTGCACACCGACGGGATCGTGAGGCGCTTCGAGCAGGAGCGGCAGATCGTCGCCTCACTAGCCCACCCCAACGTGGCGCGGCTCTTTGATGGCGGTCTCACCGACGACGGCCTGCCCTGGTTCTCGATGGAGCTGGTGCGGGGCGAACCGATCGATCGCTGGTGCGAGCGGCAGCGGCTCGACCTCCGCGACCGCTTGGTGCTCTTCGCCGCGGTCTGCGACGCCGTCCAGTATGCCCACGCCCGGCTGGTGGTGCACCGTGACCTCAAGCCGGGAAACATCTTCGTCGGCGATGACGGCATTCCCAAACTGCTCGATTTCGGGATCGCCAAGATGCTCACCGGCGACACGGACGAGGATCTGGGACTGACGCAGAGCGGCGTTCGCCCGATGAGTCCGGCCCACGCCGCCCCCGAGCAGGTGCTCGGTCAGCCGATCACCACCGCCACCGACGTCTATGCCCTCGGCGTGGTGCTCTACGAACTGGTGGCCGGGCGCGGGCCCTACGGCGCGCAGCTCACCGGGCACGCACTGGAGGAGGCAATCCTCCAGGTGACTCCGGGGCGGCCGAGCAGTGTCGGCTCGCTCCGGGCCGGACGGTTCGGCGGCGACCTCGACAACTGCGTACTGATGGCGCTTCGCAAGGAACCCGACCGGCGCTACCCATCGGCCGGCACCTTTGCCGACGACATCCGCCGCCTGCTCGGCGGCCATCCCGTGCGCGCCACCCGCGATTCGGCCGGCTATCGGCTCCGGAAGTTCGTGGGCCGCAATCGTGCCGTGGTCGCGGCGACAGTCGCTGGCCTGCTGCTCACCGGGGGAAGCGCAGGATGGTACACCGTCCAGCTCCGCGACGAGCGGGCCCAGGCGCAGCTCGAGGCCGACAAGGCGCAGCAGGTCTCCACGTTCCTGCAGGGGATCTTCACCGGGGCCGACCCGCTTGCCCTGACGCCCGATGCGCCGAAGGGACTCGACATGACCGCCGGCCAGCTCCTCGCGGCGGCGACGGATCGCCTCGACGACGATCTCGGCGCCCAGCCCGAGGTGCGAGCCTCGCTCGTCTCGGTGCTCGGCGAGACCTACCGGTCGCTGGGCGAGTATGGCAAGGCCGTCGGGTTGCTCGAGCGCGCCGACTCTGCCCTCGGGCGGGTCGCCCATCCCGATCCGATCCTCCAGGCCCAGGTCGACAATGCCCTCGGCAGCGCCCTCTGGGAGCTGGGGGAGTTCGAACGCGCGGCGGCGGCTCAGGCCAAGTCGTACGAGATCCTGCAGCGCAGCCTTCCCAAGGACGACTACCGGCTCGGGGTGGCCGCCAACGACTACGGCCTGGTCCTCTGGCAACTGGGCAAGCTCGACGACGCCGAGCGGCTGCTGGCCCAATCGCTGGCCATCGCCCGCCAGGCATCCGACACGGCCACCGCCCAGATCGCGACCGGCCTCGGCAACCATGCCATGATCCTTCGGGAGCTCGGCCGCATCGACGAGGCGGAGGCGGGCTATCGCGAGGCGATCACGATGGAACGCGCCACCCTCGGGCACGACCACCCGTCGACCGCCAGCACCATCGGCAAGCTCTCGATGATCCTGCTCGAGGACAAGCATGATCCCGTCGCCGCCGAGCCGCTCTCCCGCGAGGCGCTCCGGATCCGCCGGGCGGCGTTGGGCGAGAAGCATCCCTATGTGGCGGTGAGCCTCAATGAGCTCGCGGGGATCCTTCGCGCGGAGGGGCAGCTCGACAGCGCCGAGACCTACTACCGCCAGGCGCTGGCGCTCAGGCGCGAGGTGTACGAACCGGGCCACCCCTACATTGCCTATTCGCTGGTGGGCCTCGGCGAGTTGCTGATCGACACCCACCGGGCGGCCGAGGCCGAGCCGTTGCTGCGCGAGGCACTGGCAATCCGGCGCCAGGCCTTGCCGGCCGATCATTGGTTGCTCGGGGACACCGAGAGTCGCCTGGGGCGCTGCCTCGTGCTCCTCGGTCAGCGCGAACGCGGGGATTCGCTGATCCGCGCCGGCAATGCCATCGTGCTGGCGCAGCTCGGACCCGACGACCGCCGCACCCGCGAGGCGCTCGCCCGGGCCGACACACCGAGGCAGCGGGGCGATGGCTGACGAACACGACATCACCGATGTGCTGACGCACCTCGACGGGGCGCCCCGCGATGTCGTGGACCAGATCTTTCCGCTGGTCTACGACGAGCTCAAGGTGATCGCGGCCGCGCGGCTCCGCGAGGAGCGCGAGAACCACACGCTGACGGCAACGGCGCTGGTGCACGAGGCCTATCTGCGGCTGGTGGGCCAACGGCAGGCCGACTGGAAGAACCGGGCCCACTTCTACGCGATCGCCGCGCGCGCGATGCGTCGCATCCTCCTCGACCACGCCATCGCGAGGAAGGCCAAGAAGCGCGGCGGCGGCGAGCCGTTCGTCACCCTGCTCGACGAGGCGGCGGGCGAGGACGCGAGCGTCGACCGGCTCATCGAGCTCGACGACGCGATGACGCGCCTGGCAGACCTCGACGCCCGCCAGGCGCAGATCGTGGAGATGCGGTTCTTTGGCGGCCTCACCCTGGAGGACATCGCCGGGGTGATGCGTCTCTCGCTCTCCAGCGTCAACCGCGACTGGCGAGCCGCGCGGGCCTTCCTGACCACGCAGCTCGCCGACTGACCTCAGCCGGTCGGTACCTCACGGCGAACCACCGTCACGTCATAGAAGACTGTCAGGCCACAGGTACTGGTGCCGACCGACAGCTGCCGGTCCTTCTCGGTGCCACCCTCCGGTCGGATCGACGAAGGCACCAGCTCGGCGGCCTTGCCGAGGTCGTTCATGTAGTCGTCCTTGGCGAGCCCGTCCCACTCCGTCACACGCAGCGTGTAGGTGGCGCCCTCGCCGGCAGCCATATTCGAGAATGTCCAGGACTGGTCGCTGAAGTTGCCGGTCTCCCCCGCTTTCAGGCTCATGTTGGCGCCGGTGACCTTGCCGTAATTGGTGGTCTCGTAGGAGCGGTTGGTGGAGCCATACTGGCCGGTGATGCGGAACTGGTACTCGCCCGCGTTCTTGGCGCCGAAGAGGCCGTCGCCGTCGCACGACTTGCTGCTCGAGGCCTTCACGAAGCGCGACTTGATGGTCATGTCGTACTGGGGCTTGGTGGTGTTGCCCCCGCCGTCGCTGGGACCGGTCGGTGAGCTGCCGCCGCAGGCCGCGGTGGCGCAGAGGGCCGCCAGGCCAAGGCGTGGCAGCAGGGTGCGGGTGTGCATCGTCATCTCCGTCGGTTGGCCGATGGGCTCGCCATCGGGTTCGGGAGATGACGCGGCAATGGGACGGAAAACGTGTCACGCCACGACAAGGAGGCCATCGAACGGGGACGGGGGACGGGGGGACCCGGAGGAGCGGCGCCAGCTCCTCCCCTTGTCGCCTGTCGCCTGTCGCCTGTCGCCTGTCGCCGGGAAAAAGCTAGAATTGGCCCATGATCAGGAATCGATCACTGGTTCTCATCAAGGCGACCCACACCGTGGCATGGGCCTTCTTTGTGGTCGCCATCGTGGCGATCTCGATCGCCGCTACCATCGGCCGCTTCGACCTGGCCTCGATCTGCGCCGGGGTGGTCCTGGTCGAGGTGGTCATCCTCGCCCTCAACCACTGGCATTGCCCACTCACCCCGATCGCGGCCCGCTACACCGACGACCGACGCGCCAACTTCGACATCTACCTACCGGAGTGGCTGGCGCGGCTCAACAAGCAGATCTTCGGGCCGCTCTACGTGGCGTCGCTGCTCTACGCCCTGGCTCGATGGCTGTGGTGACGACGGCGACCTCCGGGTGAGCCGAGCCCACGGCCTCGCGATGGCGAGGTACCTTTCGGGGGTCTCCCGCACACTGCACTCCTGCACGACCACTCGACCCGGAGCCGCGATGCCCCGACTCCCGATCGCCGCCGCCCTGCTCCTCGCAGCCGCCGTGGCACCGCTCCCCGCCCAGGAACCCAACTACGGCCGCGCAATGGCCGGCACCGCCAGCGAGCTCCTCGTGGGGCAACCAGTCAACTGGTATGGCCCCGGCACCGTGTATGCCTACCGGCCGCGCGCCAGTGGACGCTGGCAGGAACGGCAGCGTCTCTTCGCCAGCGATTCGAGCCGCAAGGACGACTTCGGCCGAGCGATCGCGGTCGACGGCAATACCCTGGTGGTCGGTGCGCCACGCAAGGGAGATGGCGCTGCGTATCTCTTCACCCGGAGCGGCCCCGGTGCGGCGTGGCGCGAGTCCGCTCGGCTGGCCGGTCCGGCGGGCGGCGAGTTCGGCTACGCGGTGGCTCTCCAGGGCAACGACCTGCTGGTCGGGGCGCCGGGGGTCGACTCCGTCGGCGCGGTGTACCAGTACGCCCTCGTGAACGGGAACTGGCAGCTCAGCGCCACCGTCCGTCCTGCCGCCGAGCGCAACGGAGCGGGATTCGGTGCCGCGATTGCGCGCGACGGATCGTGGATGCTGGTGGGGGCGCCAGGCGCCGACTCCTCGACCGGGGCCGTGTACTTCGCCCACCGGGGCGACGACGGCGCCTGGGGCGCGCCGATCGAAATCCGGCCGCCACGTGGCCAGCTCGATCCCCAGGCGCGACTGGGTGCCACGGTGCTCCTCGAGGAGGGTCACGCCTGGGTCGGCGCGCCGGGGGCGGCGACCGTGTTCGCCCTGAGCCTCGACGATGACGGCAACTGGACACCGTCCGGCACCCTGCAGCCGTTCGAGTCGCCGCGCGGCAGCCAGTTCGGCACCGCGATCGCGACCGTCGGCGACGAGGTGTGGATCGGTGCTCCCGGCACTGATCGTGGCAACGGACGGGTCTACCACTTCACGCCGGATGATGCCGGGGGGTGGCATGCTGCGGCGCGATTCGATGCCGACTCGGCCGACGGCACCGCGTGGCCGTTCGCCTACGGCTATGCCATGGTGGCGGCCGGCGATCAGGTGGCGATCGGGCAGCCCTACCGTGACTTCGGCGAGGGCCGGGTCCTGGTCGCCACCCGCACCGGCAACGGCTGGCGCGAGAGCCAGCTGCTGACCGGTGAGGTCTACGCACTGGGCGGCAGCTCCACGCCGGCGGCACGCTGCCAGGACGGCAAGATCGGCGCGTTCCCCTGCCACAACATCGAGCTGGTGGCGCACATGCCCACCAGCGCACTCGGTGGCGGCCGGGGCGTGTGGGTCAACGACGTGTGGGGGTGGACCGACCCGGAGACCCATCGCGACTATGCCCTGGTGGCGCGGCGCGACGGCGCCGGATTCGTGGATGTCACCGACCCGGCCAATCCCCGCCTGGTGGGTTCGCTACCGCGCACGGTCGGCTCGCCGCCGTCGGTCTGGCGCGACATCAAGGTGATCGACAACCACGCCTACATCGTGGCCGACGGCTCCGGTGCCCACGGCGTGCAGGTGTTCGACCTCACCCACCTCCGCGGCGTGCGCGGCGCCCCGCGGGACTTCACCCCCGACACCACCTACCACGAGATCTTCTCGGCCCACAACATCGTGGCCGACACGGCGTCGAAGTTCCTCTACGTGGTGGGCGCCAACAGCGGCGGGGAGAGCTGCGGCGGCGGGTTGCACATGATCGACGCCCGGGATCCGGAGCAGCTCCGATTCGCCGGCTGCTACAACGACCGGGCCGGCGCCAACCCGCAGGGCTACACCCATGATGCCCAGTGCGTGGTCTACCGCGGTCCCGACGCGCGCTACACCGGCCACCAGGTCTGCGTCGGCAGCAACGAGAAGGAGATCAACATCGCCGATGTGACCGACAAGGCCAACCCGGTGACGATCGGCCGCAACTCCTACCCCAATGTGGCGTATGCCCACCAGGGGTGGTTCGACGACGAGCAGCGCTACTTCTACATGGACGACGAAGAGGACGAGGTGGCCGGCCTCACCACCGGCACCCGGACGATCGTCTGGGACCTGAGCGAGCTCGATGATCCGGTGGTGGCCCACATGTACATCGGCCCGGTTCCGTCGTCGGACCACAATCTCTTCGTGGTCGGCAACCGGGTCTACGAGTCGAATTATGGCAGCGGACTCAGGGTGCTCGACATCAGCGATCGGACCGCGCCGCGGGAGATCGGCTTCTTCGATTCGGCGCCACTCAACGACGACGAACCCGGATTCAGCGCCACCGCCAGCGGCGCGTGGAGCAACTACCCGTTCTTCAAGAATGGCCTGGTGGTCTTCACCAGCGTGCGCGAGGGGCTCTTCCTCGTGAAGGTGCAGGACGCCGTGCCGTGAGCGGCGGACACGGTGTGACCGTTCCTTTACCCGGTCGCCATGCACCTGTTGCCGTGGCAGGCGACAATTGCCCGCCATATCCCACAGGAGCCCTTGCCCGATGCAGCGACGCCCCTTCCTCCGCCTGGCCGGTCTCTCTGCGCTCACCGGCCTGCTGGGCCCCCGGCGCGAGGCGATCGCCCTCACCGAACCGGCGGCGCCCGCGCCGCGCTCCGGGTCACCGCGGACGGGGGCCTGGTCGTTCGTCCTGCTGCCCGACACCCAGTGCTACAGCGAGTCGCATCCCGACGTATTCATGGCGCAGACCGAGTGGATCGCGAAGCAGCGTGAGGCCCGCAACATCCGGTTCGTGCTCCACCTCGGGGACGTGACCAACAACAACGTCCTGCCCGAGTGGATCAACGCCCGCCGCGCGATGGACGTGCTGCGCGAGGCCGCCATCCCGCACCTGCTGGTCCCCGGCAACCATGACATGGGACCCTGGGGGAACGCCGGCGAGCGGAGCTCGCACTTCAGCGACTTCTTCATCCAGCGCAACAGCTTTGCCCCCGGTCGCTCGGAGAACGCCTACCTCACGGTCGACACCGGCACATCGAAGGTGCTGATCGTGGGACTCGAGTTCGGCCCGCGCGATGCCGTGGTGGAATGGGCCAACGAGGTGGTGGCCAGGCACCCCGATCATCACGCCATCCTGCTGACCCACGCGTACCTGTACAACGATGACACCCGCTACGACTGGCAGGGGCGTGGCCGGGACCAGTCGTGGAACCCTCACGGCTACGGCGTGGCCGACGGCCACGACGCCCTCGACGAGGTCGATCCGGGCACCAACGACGGCGAGGCGCTCTGGCACGGGCTGGTCAAGCGCCACCGGCAGTTCGTCTTCACCGTCAACGGTCACGTGCTGGGCGACGGGATCGGGCACCTGGCCAGCCGCGGCGAGCACGGCAACACCGTCCACCAGATGCTGGTGAACTACCAGTGCGGCGTGACCCCTGACCGGAAGCTGGGCGGTGGGGGATTCCTGCGGTTGATCGAGGTGGGGAACGATGGGCGCACGGTCGAGATCCGCGACTATTCGCCCTACTACGACCAGTGGCTGACCGATCCCGACCGCCGGTTCACCCTGTCGCTCGACCGGAACCTCAATGCGCCGGTGATGGCGTAGCCGAGATCAGAGATCTCGTCTACTCCTCATCGCCCCGTGGCTTGAACGCTGCCGCCAGCTTCTCCTGCAGCTGGCTCGGTGCCGCCTCGTAGTGCGAGAACTCCAGGGTGTACGAACCCTCCCCGGCGCTCAACGACTTCAGTCGCATGGGGAAGCCGTCCAACTCGGACATCGGGGCGAGGGCCGTGACCCGGCCGCGGTTGGCCGGCAGCATGTCGGTGCCCCGGATCTGGGCCCGGCGCCCTGACAGCTCACCGGTGATATCGCCGATCTGCGGCACCGGGATCTGCACCTCGACCTGCATGATCGGCTCGAGCACCATCGCCCGCGCCTTGGTCAGCGCATCGAGGAAGGCCTTCCGCCCGGCCGACACGAAGGCGATCTCCTTCGAGTCCACCGAGTGGGCCTTGCCGTCGTGCACCACCACTCGCACATCCTGCAGCGGGTAGCCAGCCAGGAATCCGGACTCGAGCACGCTGCGGACCCCCTTCTCGACCGC
Organism: uncultured Gemmatimonadales bacterium; assembly: GCA_963847895.1. GTDB lineage: Bacteria > Gemmatimonadota > Gemmatimonadetes > Gemmatimonadales > GWC2-71-9 > Palsa-1233. Next base: position 44,294 of record CAWKBO010000003.1, on the reverse strand, counting down.
GGGGATGAACACCGTCGGGATCGCACCGCCCTTGACCTCGCTGGCAAACTCGAAGCCCGCGCCCCGCGGCAGCGGTTCCACCCGCAGGTAGACCTCGCCGAACTGGCCGGCGCCGCCGGTCTGCTTCTTGTGACGGCAGTGCCCCTCGGCCCGGGCCGCGATCGTCTCGCGATAGGCGATGCTCGGTGGCCGGGTGTCCACGGTGATCCGGTGTTCCGAGGCCATCCGCTCCAGCATCATCCGCAAATGCAGTTCGCCGAGTCCCCGGATCACCATCTCGTGGTTCTCGGCGTCGCGCTCCAGCCGCAGGCAGGGATCCTCGGCAAGCAGGCGATGCAGCACCTCGGAGAGCTTCTGTTCATCGCCGCGGGTCCTGGGCATCAGCGTGAGCCCGAACACCGAGGCCGGCAGCTCGATCGGTGGCACATGGATGTGGGCATCATCGATCGCGTCGTGCAGCACCTGGCCGTAGTGCAACTCGTCGATCCGCGAGATCGCGCAGATGTCGCCCGGTACCGCCTCCCCGATCTCCAGCTGCCGCTTGCCGACCAACCGCCAGAGGTGACTCACCTTGAACGGCTTGCGGGCCTCGCCGGCATAGAGCTGCATGCCGGGGGTGACTCGTCCCTGATGCACCCGCACGACGGCGACCCGACCGAGAAAGGGATCGGTCTCGATCTTGAAGACCTCGGCCACCACGTGGCGCCGCGGGTCGGGCACCGGGAAGAAGTCGGTCGACTCGCCCTCGGTGGTGCTCACGTAGCGCGGCGGATTTCCCTCGGTGGGATCGGGGAGCAACTTGACGATGATGTTGAGCAACTCCGCCACGCCGACACCGGTCTTCGCCGAGACGAAGACCACCGGGATCAGGTGACCCTCCCGCATCGCACGCTCGAGCGGCTCGTGGAGCTCCTCGGGCGACACCTCGCCGCGCTCGAGATACCTCGCCATCAGCGCTTCGTCGACCTCGACCACCTGGTCGATGAGCCGCTGATGGGCCTCGCTCACCGAGGAGAAGTCCGACTCGCCGTCGGGTGCGAAGAAGCAGTCGGAAACCCGGCTGCCACCACCGGCTGGGAGATTCACCGGCAGGCACTCCTTGCCGAAGACTTCCTGGATCTGTGCCAGGAGTCCGGCGAGGTCGGCACCGGTCATGTCGATCTGGTTGACGACGAGCATCCGGACGAGTCGCAGTCGGGCGGCCCGTTCCATCATCCGCAGCGTCATCGGCTCGATGCCGTGATGCGCGTTGATCACGATCGCGGCCGTCTCGACCGCGGTGAGCCCCGGCAAGGCATGCCCCCGGAAGTCGGCCGACCCGGGGGCATCGAGGAGGTGGATCCTGGTATCGGCCACCTCGAAACTCGCCACGGCCAGCTTGAGGGAGTGATGCGCCACCTTCTCCTGCGCCATGTAGTCGCAGGTGGTGGTGCCCCGCTCGACCGTCCCGGCATCCTGGATCGCCGCCGCCGCCACCAGGAGCGCCTCGGCGAGGGTGGTCTTGCCGCTGCCGGCCTGGCCGACCAGCGCCAAGGTCCGGATCTGATGAGTCGTCATGGCAGTCATGGGCGATTTCTGGGCACGGAGGGCGCCCCCGGGCAGTGGACGGAGAGGGGTACACCGATAGGCTATCTCGAGAAGGCAGGACGGTCAATCAGGGCGATTCCCGACGGGCCGTGGTAGCCTGGGAGAATTACCTTTGGGGCTGCCCGCCGGTCCGTGGGCGACCGCCACGACCCGAGCGCCGTGATGTCCGAGCCTCCACTCCAGATCCGCCCCGCCACCGCGGCCGACCTCCCAGCGATCGTCCGGATGCTGGCCGATGATCCGCTCGGGCAGCGCCGGGAAGCGAACACGGTTCCGTTGCCGGCGAGCTACGGCGAGGCCTTTGCGGCGATCGATCGGGATCCCAACCAGGAACTGGTCGTCGCCGACCTCGACGGGAAGGTGGTCGGCACCGCCCAGCTCACCTTCATTCCGGGGATCTCGCGCCGGGGGGCGTGGCGGGCGCTGATCGAGGGGGTTCGCATCGACGCCTCGGTCCGTTCGATGGGCCTCGGCCGCAGGATGCTCCGCTGGGCCATCGACCGCGCAACCGAGCGCGGCTGCCGGGTCATCCAACTCACCTCCGACAAGAGCCGCCGCGACGCGATCCGGTTCTACCAATCCCTCGGATTCGAAGCGACGCACGCGGGACTCAAGCTGATGCTGCCCGCGGGAAGCCAAGACGACCGGTCCTGACCGGGCCGGCATCGATCGCGTCGGTCGGCGCGGGACGACCGCCGCCAGGAAGACTGGTCCCCCCGGCACGACGGCACGAGATTCGGGCCAGTGCCCTCCTCACCGCTGGAGTTCCCGAATGCGATCGTCTGGTTCCCTGTCTCTCCTGCTGCTGCTCACGGCATGCACCTCCGGCGGTGGTGAGTCGCCGACGACACCCGCCGCGCTGCCGCCACTCGCCGGCATCTGGACGGTCACCAGCTACATCATGCCCGGCATCGGCGCGATGACCGATTCCGCGGCGGCCAGCTGGGCTGGTCGTTCACTGCGATTCACCGCCGAGGCTGCGGTCGCCGGGGATGCCCGATGCGAGCATCCCGCCTACGCGACCCGGACCGAGCCGGGTGATTCGCTCCGGACGACGTTTCGGGTCACCCCCGGTCTCCTCCCCACCCTCGACCGCGCCACCGAATTCACCGTGCTCGAGGTGCGCTGTAACGGCGAGCCATGGGCCGCGCTCGGTGGCACCCTGATCGGAGTGGGCGACGATCAGGTCCTCGCCCCCTGGGACGGGGTGTTCTTCGCGCTGGGTCGCGACCGCGACCTGGCGGCGAGTGGCCACGACCCCGAGTGGCAGCTGGCGATCACCCGTGGCGAGACGCTCCGGATGCAGGTCGACAGCGGCAGTCGCGAGGTGATCGCGCCGGTGCCCCCGGAAGGATCACTGCCGGGCGGGGCGGGACGACTCTTCCATGCCATCAGCGAGGCACACGACCTCACCGTGATGATCACGCCGGAGCGCTGTGTCGACGCACTCCGCGGCGATACCCTTCCGGCCACGGTGGTGGCTCAGCTCGATGGGCAGCGCTACCGGGGTTGCGGCGGGCCGGTGCCGTGACGACGTACCTGCGCGCCACCGCGATCATCTTCGGACTGCTGGTGGTGGTCCACCTGTGGCGCGCCAAGGTGGAGGGATGGCACCTCTTCGCCGAGCCGTTCTTCCTGGGGGTGACGCTGGTGGCGGCGGTGGTGTGCGCGTGGGCGGTCGTCCTGCTTCGTCGCGGCCACCGCGATCGCTGACCCCGCTTACCGCACCTCCTGCACCTCGACCCAACCGGCGGGTAGGGTGCAGTACCAGGCCCGTGCGGCAGCCACGGAGTGCACCGGATAGATCAGCCCGTCCTGGGCCAGGAGGTCGGCCACCCGCACCTTGACGCCCACCCTGTCGAGCGGCGAGCCGCCCGCCGCGAATGCCACACGCAACTCCATCGTCTCCTGCCAGTTGTGCGCCCAGCTCATCGCGAAGGTGAGTCCGGGGCCGAGATCCTCGGCGGGCACCACGCGGCCGCCGCCATAGACATCGACCACCGTTTCGGCCGGATGCGCGTTCGCGGCGAGGCGGTACGCTCCCGGGGTGTCGGCGGGCACCAGGGCATCGCGCAACGTCTCGCGATAGAGGAGCGTCTCGGCCGCGAGGCCGTTGATGCGACAGAGCTCGTCGAGGATCGCCTGGGTGGCTGGCGCACGGGAAACGGGCATGGGAACGGACCGGGGATGGGGAGCCTGAAGTTTAGTGATCACGGGTCGGGTCGGCCATCGGGCCCCGGCGATTGCCGGTCGTCGATGAGGACCCGATCCCGACCGGCCGACTTGGCGCGGAACATGGCGGCGTCCGCCCGGTCGAGCAGTGCGTCGGGGCCCATGTCCTCGCCGAGCGCGATCGCGCCGCCGATCGAGGCGGTGCACTCGTGCACGAACCGCGCGATCGCGCCGTGTCGCGCTCGCTGGCTCACATGGTACGGTCGTGCCAGCCGTTCCCGGATCGTCTCGCCGACAAGCGCCATTCGGGTAGCGGCATCAGTCCGATCCCCGCCGAGGTGACTGGTCACCACCACGAATTCGTCGCCGCCGACCCGTGCCGCAAGATCCATCTCCCGGACACAGCTGACCAGTCGGGTGGCGACTTCGCGCAGGAGCTGATCGCCGGCGTCGTGACCGGCACGGTCATTGAGCGGCTTGAAGTTGTCCAGATCGAGGTAGAGGACACCGACGTGCTGGCGAATCCGCTTGCTCATCGCCAGGACGTCGGTGAGCCGCTGACGCACCCGTCGCCGGTTGGCGAGACCGGTCAGGGGGTCGATCCCGGAGAGATCCTCGAGGGCTCGCTCGTTGCGCTCGCCGGAGCGCTCAGCCAGCCACGTCACGACGAAGATCGCCAGCAGCGAAGTGCCGATGTAGCCGAAGCGGAAGGCGACGCGGAGGACATCGGGAAGCCGCTCCAGCGCTGGCGGTGACGCCACGCCGACGAATTCGCACCAGAGGAAGAGCCCGGTGTTGAGCGTCACGAGCGCCACCACGCTGCGCCATGCCCGGAACGGAAAGAGCAACCCCGCCGAGACCGCCAGGACAATGAACACGAAGTGGACATCGAGTTCGGTGCCGCTGGAGAATGCGACTGCGGCAGCGATCGTGGCGGTGCTGCCGAGGAGGAGGAGCCAGCGGGCCACGCCGTGATGACCGGCGCGATTGAGCCTTGGGATCGCGGCGGCGATCGCCATGGCGGGCAACTGGATGAGTCCGGCCCGCAGCAAGGCGGGATTGCCGGAGAGGAGGTAGGCCGCGCCGAACCCGACGAGGGCCGCGAGCAGCACCAGGCTCGCGGCGTTCACCTGGATGATCTTCCGTTCCAGCGAAAGGCTGTTCACCCGCTCGCATCCCGACCGCAGCCAGCCCACCAGCCAATGCCTCAGCATCGAACACCCCCGGTCGTTCCTCAAGATACCAGACCGGGACCGGGAGGTCCGGGGCGACGAGCGATGCGAGGGAACTCCGGGGTCGATACCTTCCCACGATCCGGGTCGAAGCACCGTACCGCACGACCGGTCACCTGCACCGAGGATTCTCCCGTGGACCGCAAGGAAGCAATCAGGCAGTACAAGGAGACCGCCCGGCCGATGGGTGTGTGGCGGGTGACCTGCACCGCCACGGGACGGTCGCTGCTGGGGACCAGTACAGACCTGCCGGCGATGCTCAACCGCCAGCGGGCACAGTTGCGGCTGGGGGCGCATCGTCAGGGCGAGCTCCAGGGCGACTGGCAGGCGCATGGCGAGACCGCATTCGTGTTCGAGGTGCTCGACACCCTCGAGCCGAAGAACGACCCGGGCTACAGCCCCACTGCCGACCTGGCCGAACTCGAGGCGATGTGGCGTGAACGGCTCGCCATCGAGTGACACCGGGACGGTCGCGCGGGTGACCTCGCCGATCTGGACCGCCACCCACCAGTGGCGCGCGCTGCGCCTCGTGCTGGTGGCGCTCGCGGTAGTGGCGATCGTGGTCGCGGGACACGAGCTGGCGCGGCACCTCGACGCCATCGAGCACCAGATCACCGCGCTGGGACCCTGGGCCCTGGCAACGTTCGTGGCGGTGTACGTGGTCCTCTCGATCTTCCTGATCCCCGACTCGGTCTTCGGGGTGATCGCCGGGGTGGTGTTCGGGATCGCGCTGGGCTTCGCCGCCGTGCTGGCCGGGACCCTGCTCGGGGCGGCCCTGCAGTTCCCGCTCGCACGCCACCTGCTGCGCCGCCCCGTCGAACACTTCGTGGCCCGCCGGCCCGCACTCGAGACCATCCGTCGCGGGGTGCGTCACCACCGGCGCTGGCTTCAGGCGCTGATCCGCCTCACCCCGATCAACCGCGCGCTGGTGAGCTACGTGCTGGCGTCGAGCGGCATCGGCTTCACCAGCTACCTGCTCGCCTGCCTGGCGCACATTCCGTCGATCCTGCTCGAGGTCTGGGCCGGCCACGCCGGTCGGCACCTGATCCACCTGCGGAGCACCGGGCGACCGAGCCTGGGACGCGACCTGCTGATCTTCGGCGGGCTGGTGGTGGCGGGTCTGCTGATGACGTGGATCTCGCAGGTGGCCCGGCGTGCGATCGAGGCGGCGGCCGCGGCCGAGGGCGAGACGGCCGGCGCGGGTTGATCTCCGCGCCGGCACCCCCGTCACTGCTTGAGCGAGACCAGTCGCAGATACGGCTTGAGCGTGGTGAAGCCCTGGGGATACTTCGCCTTCGCGTCCTCATCGGACATCGAGGTGGGGATGATCACCTCGTCACCCGGCTGCCAGTTGGCCGGCGTCGAGACGCTCTCCCTGACATGGAGTTGCAGGGCGTCGAGCAGCCGCAGCACCTCGTGGAAGTTGCGCCCGGCCACCATCGGGTAGATCAGCATCGCCTTGATCTTCTTGTCGGGACCGATGACCATCACCGTCCGCACCGTCTGGTTGTCGGCCGGGGTGCGCACGCCGGGCTTGGCCTCCGCCGGCAGCATCCCGAATGCCTTGGCCACTGCCAGGTTCTCGTCGGCAATCATCGGATAGGTCACCGCGGTGCCCTGGGTCTCGACGATGTCGGCCTTCCACCGTTGGTGGTCGGCGACCGAGTCGACGCTCAGGCCGATCACCTTGCAGCCGCGGCGGGCGAATTCCGGTTCGAGCAGCGCCACGAGACCGAGCTCGGTGGTACAGACCGGGGTGAAGTCCTTCGGGTGGGAGAAGAGGATCGCCCAGCTGTCGCCGATCCACTCGTGGAAATGGATCGTGCCAGCCGTGGTTTCCGCCGTGAAGTCTGGTACGGTGTCGCCGAGACGCATTGCATCCTCCGGGTGGGAAACGGGGACGGCCTGCGGCCGCCGGGAGTCGGCTCCAGAATACCCCATTTTCGATGCGGGGGAATCAGCGTTTCGCCGACAGGCCCGCGACCCGTCATCGGCATGCCCACCGGGTGGAGGCTATGTTGAGGGGGACCTCCCCGACATCCAGGACTCCAGACCCACCCGACCCCGGTCGGTGACAGGGAGCGCTGTCATGACCCCCCCCTCGACAGACTGAAAGCGGCACTCGGCGATCGCTACCGCTTCGAGCGGGAGATCGGGGCGGGCGGCATGGCCACCGTCTGGCTCGCCGAGGACCTCAAGCATCGCCGCCGGGTGGCGGTCAAGCTGCTCCGGCCAGAGCTCTCGGCCGCAATGGGGCCCGAGCGCTTCCGCCGCGAGATCGAGATCGCGGCCGGACTGCACCATCCCCACATCATGCCGTTGTTCGACTCCGGCGACGTGGAAGGGCTCCTCTACTACGTGATGCCGTTCGAGGAGGGTGAGACGCTCCGTGCCCGGCTCAAGCGAGAGGGGCGGCTGGCGATCCCCACCGCGACCCGCCTGATGCGCGAGGTGGCCGACGCCCTCGCGCATGCCCACGCGCGGGGCGTGGTCCACCGCGACATCAAGCCGGAGAACATCCTCTGCTCAGGCCAGCATGTCCTGATCACCGACTTCGGCATCGCCAAGGCGCTGGCCGGCAGCCAGGGCACTGACGCGGGCACCGACCTCACCCTCACCCAGGCCGGCACCTCACTGGGCACCCCGGCCTACATGGCCCCCGAACAAGTGGCCGGCGATCCCGATGCCGATCACCGGGTGGACCTCTACGCCCTCGGCGTGATGACCTACGAGGCGCTCACCGGCGCCCCGCCGTTCGCCGGTCAGTCGGCGCAGCAGATCCTCGCGGCGCACCTCGCGCAGCAGCCAGCCCCCATCCGCGACCATCGCGCCGAGGTCCCGGCCGAGCTCGAGACGATCGTGATGCGGTGTCTCGAAAAGGAGCCGTCCGCTCGTTGGCAATCCGCCGACGAGCTCTCGACGGAGATCGAGTCGCTCGACACCGGCAGCCACGCGAATGCGACATCCGCGCGCCGACGCTGGCCGATCTACGCCGCGGTGGTCGCGCTGCTGCTGGTTGCCATCGGTGTCACCTGGTACACCGCCTCCGGGCGGGCCGGCACCCTGATCGGTAGCGACGTTCTCGCCGCCGATGACCAGGTGATGGTTGCCGAGTTCACCAATCGCACCACCGACAGCACCCTCGCAAGCACGGTGACCGATGCGGTTCGGATCGAGCTGCAGGAATCGCCGGTCGTGAAGGTGCTGAGCCAGCGCGACATGTGGGACGGGATGGAGATGATGAAGCTCGCGCCGGGCGCCGAGCTCGCCGACAGCAGCCTGCGCGAGCTGGCGCTGCGCCTGAATGTGAAGGCCTTCGTGGTCGGCGAGGTGGCCCCGCTCGGCGCCGGGTACCAGCTCACCGCGCGGACGATCGCGACCGCCGATGGCCGCGAGGCACTGGTGGTTCGGACCACCGCGAGTGACGCGGCCGGCCTGATCGGCGCCGTGGGCGATCTCGGCCGCAAGCTCCGTCGTGGCATTGGCGAGTCGATACGGTCGGTCGCCAGTACCCCGAACTCGCCCTGGTGACCACCAGCTCACTGCCGGCGCTCAAGGCCTACTCCGCCGGTCTCCGCGCCGAGGTGGCCAGCCGACGCGACATGGCGATCGGCTTCTTCACCCAGGCGGTGCAACTCGACTCGACCTTCGCGACCGCCTGGGGTGCCCTGGGAGTGGCGCAGGCCAACAGCAGCCGCTGGACCGCCGCGCGCGACGCGATCGACCAGGCCTACCGCTGGCGGGGCGAGCTGCCCGAATCGCAGCAGGCCTCGATCGAGTACAACTACTACTCCTTCATGGGCGAGACCGAGAAGGCCGCCGCCATCCTCCAGCAGCAGACCGAGCTCAACAACCACGGCTGGGTCAGTTATGCCGATGTGCTGCTGGGCCTCGGCCGGCTCCCGGAGGCCGAGCACGCCGCCGCGGCGCGGCATCGAGGAACAGCCCACCGAACCGGTCGCCTGGTGGAACCTCGTCGAGGCCCAGCTTGCCCAGCAGCAGTTCGCCGCTGCGGACTCGACGATTGCGGCGATGCGCGACTCCCTCCCCGGAAATCGTTGGGCCAACATCCTGGCGGTGGGCGCGCTGGTGGCGCGGCGCCGGTTCGACTCCATCGCCGCATTCGTGGCGCCGCTCCGAGACTCGATGCCCATGCTCGGCATCGCGGAGCAGTGTCTCGCCGAACTGACCCGTGGCCGGCTCGCCACGTGGCGGAGCTGCCAGATGCCGCCGAGTTGGGACGTGACGGACCCCACCCTGTACCCGCACATGGTCCTGGCCGAGATGCGGATGACGGGTGATACCGCCCGGGCCCGCCGACTGCTTGCCCGAATCGATTCGCTTGGCGTGGATTCGACCTACATCTTCAATGCGCCGTCGTTGATCGTGGCATGGGCGGAGATCGGTGACCTCGGTCGCGCCCGGGAGCAGCTGGCCTCGTGGCGACGCACCGTTGGCGCCGACGACCCGCGCTACCGGAGCCGCGTATCCGTATTGGCGGGCGCGATCGCGATGGCGGAGGGAAAGTACGACAGCGCCGCGACGGCCTTCCTCGCCTGGAACAAGTCGGCGGACCTCACCGCCAACCACTGGTACAACCGCGGCCTGGTCGAGGCGGGGATGGCGCTCGATCGCGCCGGCCAGCGCGACTCGGCGATGGTCCTCTATCAGGAAGCACTGGCGCACCCGTCGATCTCGAACGGGGCGTTCTACGAGACCGCCTGGTATCCCGAGGTGATCCGGCGACTGGGGGAGCTCCACGAGCAGCGCGCCGACACCGCCAGGGCGCTCGACTACTACAGCCGGTTCCTGGATCTCTGGAAGGATGCCGACCCGGTGCTCAAGCCACAGGTGGCCGCGGTGCAGGCACGGGTCAAGGCGCTGGCCGGCGAGGGCGGCTGAGTTCCGTCCTCCGTCCTCCGTCCTCCGCCTCCGCCCTCCGCCCTCCGCCCTTAGGGCACCATCCACAGCCAGATCGCCACCGCCAGCACCGTTCCCACCAGCAGCGACACCACCCCCCACTTGCGGCGCCGCGGCAGGGCGATCCACATGACGATGCCGCTCAGCGACGCCAGGAAGAGCAGCACCCCGGAGATGTCGATCACCCAGCGCCACGCCGGCCCGCTGTCCTTGCCGCGGTGCAGGTCGTCGAGCATCACCAGCGCGCCCCGACGCATGATGGTGAGCTTGAGCGCACCGGTGTGGCGGTCGATCTCGGCCGTGCTGGTGCGACCGGGCCCCTTGAGTTCCACGTAGAGCTGGTCGTCGCTCACGTCGAAGGTGCCCACGGCTCCGGTGGCGCCATAGTCGCGCCGCAGCGTCTCGACGACCATCAGCTTGTCGGGTTCGCCTAGCAGCGAGTCGGCGATGGTGCCGGTCACGTCGGTCACCTGCTCCCCGGGGAGCAGGTCCTCGTGGTTGAGGAGCACCCCGGTGATCGCGAAGAACATCATCATCAGGAACGCGAACATCGTGAGGTAGATGTGCAGCGTCCGGGTCCACGTCACGGTGGACCGCCAGAGTGGGTGGCGCATCGGCTACTTGCCGGACGCAGTCGTGCCGCAGCGCACCTGGCCGCCGGCGAACGCACTCGCCTCACCGAGGTCGCCGGTGGCGTCGCCCTGGCCGCAGGTGACGGTCACGTGCTGTACGCTGTGAGGACCGTCCTCGTAGGCCGCCTCGAGCCAGAAGACATACGGCCCGGGAACGACCGCCACGCCGGCCTGATCGGTGCCGTCCCACTCGAAGGTGTACTGCCCCGCCGGTCGGGTGGCGCGGGTCACCGCATCGACCAGCGCGCGGTCGTTGCTGTAGGCATCCCACCAGGTGCTCAGCTCGCGCTGGTACTTCCACCGGTCACCCCAGAAGGCCAGCGTGCGGACATGGCTGCCGCTGGTGTCGGTGATCCACATCGCCATGTAGGGGCGGTGCCGGAATCGCCGGGTCGTCGCGAGGTCCACCGCGATGGTGGCGTTCACCGAGCCGCGCGCGCCGGTTGCCGCGGGGCCGGGCACCTCGAAGGCCGCGAAGCCCGGCGAGCGCACCAATCGACGGTCGCTGGTGACCCAGAGTGCCTCAGCGCCCGGCACGGTGCGAAGCAACCGCATCCCGGCGTCAGGGCCGAGGATCGACAGGGTGGTCGCCAGCGCGTTGGCGGTGGCATTGCTGCCGGCGATCACCGTGACGCCGGTGATGGCGTCGGCCGGCTGCCCGGTGCGGGGATCGATGATGTGCGAGTGGTGGGTCCCCGCAACATCGAATCCGCGGGCGTAACTGCCGCTGCTCGAGACCGCCCGATTGCCGAGTGCAAGGCGGAGCAGCGGCACCGCATTGTCGAACGGGGCGGCCGGATCGGCCACGCCCACCAACCAGTCCCCGCCGTCCGGAGTGGCGCCCCAGGTGCGGACGTCACCCCCGATATTGACGAGGCCACCCGCGACACCCGGCACCTCCCGGCGGATCGCCGCCACCGTCCGGTCGAGGATGAAGCCCTTGCCCAGCGAGTTGACGTCGATCGGCTCGTGCCCGGCGAGGGAAAGCGTCCCGCTCGACGGATCGATCCACCAGGTCGGCTCGTGCACCGCGGCCACGGCGGCCTTGATCGCCGCCGGGTCGGGTGGCGTTCCCTTCGTGGCACCGTCGCGCCAGAGCGTGGTGAGTCCAGCGATCCGCGCCGTGTAGGCCCCACCGCTCGCCGTGTGCCACCGCTGATAGGCGCGGAGCACCGTCACCAGTTCGGCCGAGGGTCGCTCCAGTCGCCCGTCGCGCACCAGCCGGGAGAGTTCCGACGTGCCGTCCCAGCTGCTCAGGACCTGTCGCAGCCGCTCGATCTCGGCGAGTGCCACCGCTTCGGCCCGCGCCGCGTCGGCCGGATCAGCCGTCACGAACTCCAGGTCCAGCGAGGTGCCGAGTATCCCGTCGTGACTGAACATGTGGAGCTGCCGGTCGGGAGAAGCCGTTGTCGTCGCGGCGAGCGGGACGGCAACGATCGTGGCGAACAGGACGAGCGCGGTGGTGCGTGACGACAACGGAGAGCTCCATGGTTCGGGCCGCGAGCCGCCCATCCGGGCGGCGATGCAATCATTGTAACTACGGCAGCTTCCGGGACGAGGTTGATCCAGGAATGAGGCGCCGACCCCGGAGCGGCGATACCTTGCAGGACCGACTCGCCCGGGAGACGTCGCCATGACCCGATCGATGACATTCCGCCGATCGGCGGCCCTGCTGTTCGTCGCCGCCTGCGGGCGGAGTGGACCGTGGCAGCTGGTGCCCCGACCGGTCACCGGCCTGCCCGAGCAGTTCGTGGCCAACGCCCCCTCGCCGGCGGGGGCCGAGGCGGGGGCCTGCCGGACGCCTCTGCGCGACGCCCGGGACGGCACCCTGCTCACGCTGGTCCGTTCCACCCGTGGTCGCGGCGAGATGGACGTGGCCTGGGGCGACTATGCCGTGTCGCCTGCGGGTCGATACGGCGTCCAGGTCGGCGAGCTGCTGCGGGTCGAGTGCGGCAGCGGACAACCGGTCGGCAAGGTTCCGCGCAACGGCTCCTGACGGGCCGATTCACCCAGATCGAGGACGAAGATGCGACATGTCACGCGGCTCGCCCTGTTGCTGCTGATCCCCGTCGGGCTGGTCGGCCAGGACAGCTCCGCGGCCTACACCAAACCCTATCAACGCCAGGCGCTCGAGACCTATCGCCAGATCATCGGGATCCGGAGCGCCCTCGGCCAGGGGAACGTGCCGAAGGTGGCCGACCTGCTGGCGAGCCGATTCCGGGCCGCGGGATTCCCGGACGCGGACATCCACGTGTTGCCGGTCACCCGACCCGATGGCGAGCAGCTCGCGTCGCTGGTGGTGCGTTACCGGGGCGATGGGTCCTCCGGCAAGCCACCAATCCTGCTGATGGCCCACATGGACGTGGTCGACGCCATGCGCCAGGACTGGGTCCGCGATCCGTTCACCCTGACCGAGGAGGGGGGCTACTTCTACGCCCGCGGCAGCGAGGACGACAAGTTCGGCGTCGCGATGCTCACCGGCACCTTCCTGCGGCTCAAGGCCGAGGGATTCGTCCCGACGCGCGACCTCATCATCGCCTTCACCGGCGATGAGGAGACCGCCATGCTCACCACCCAGGATCTCGCCGGTCCGCATCGCGACCTGATCGCCGCGGAGTTCGCGCTCAACGCCGATGCCGGCGGCGGCGTGCTCAAGGAAGATGACACCCCGCTGGCGTTCCTGGTCGAGACTGCGGAGAAGACCTACGCCACCTTCGAGTTGACCGTGACGAATCCGGGCGGACATTCGTCCACGCCGCGGGTTGACAACGCGATCTATCAGCTCGCCGCCGCGCTGGGCCGCCTGCAGCGGTTCCGCTTCCCGGTCGAGAGCAACGACGCCACCCGGCGCTTCTTCACCGCGATGGCCCCGCTCACCCCGGAGCCGGTGGGGAGCGCCATGGCCGCGTTCGTGCGCAATCCGCACGACTCGGCGGCGGCCGAGGTGCTCTGGCACGCGCCGGAAGTGGTCGGGATCACGCGGACCACCTGCATCGCGACGATGTTGCGCGGCGGGCATGCCGAGAATGCGTTGCCGCAGTCGGCCACGGCAACGGTCAACTGCCGGATCTTCCCCGGCACCACGCCGGAGCAGGTGCAGGCGGTGCTCCAGCGGGTAGTGGCCGACAGCGGCGTGCGCATCGCGCCGATCGGCGACATCAATGCGTCTCCCGCGTCGCCGATCCGCGAGGACGTGATGGCGGCAGCCGCGAAGGGTGTGGCGGCGATTCGTCCCGGCACGCCGGTGGTGCCACTGATGGCCCCCTACGCGACCGACGGCAAGTGGATCCGGAAGGCGGGCATCCCGACCTACGGGATGATGGGGCTTTTCATGAAGGACAGCGACCAGTTCGCCCACGGACTCAACGAGCGGGCACCGGTGCGTTCGTTCTTCGACGCACTCGAATTCTGGCACGTGGTGATCACCACGCTGGCGGGGCAGCCGGCGACCTGAGCCGGGTTGCGCGCCACCGGACCCGACCACTTCTTCCCATCGGCCACACTTCCGTGAAGAGGACTTGAGATGACGAGGATCCACTCGCTCCTGCTGGTGCCGTTGCTCCTGCCCGCGCCCCTCCTGGCCCAGGACTCGTTCGAGATCCAGGTCTACGAGTATGCAACGGTACCGGCCGGGAAGTGGGACCTCGAGTCCCACCTCAACTACACCGCCAAGGGCACCACCGTGGCGGAAGGAGAGGTGGCACCGACCGAACACCAGACCCACCTCACCTTCGAGCTGACGCGCGGGATCACCCGGGACTTCGAGATGGCCGGGTACCTGGTGCTCGCCAGCGTGCCGGGGGATGGCCCCGGCTTCGCCGGCTGGCGGCTGCGGCCGCGCATCAAGGCGCCGGAACGATGGAACCTCCCCGTCGGGCTCTCGCTGTCGCTCGAGGTCGGCTTCCCGCAGGCAACCTACGAGGAGAACGACATGACCCTCGAGGTGCGGCCGGTGATCGAGAAGGCGTTCGGGCGGCTGCAGGTGGACCTGAATCCCGTGGTGGGTCGCGCGCTCAAGGGCCCCGGCACCGACGAGGGATGGGACTTCGAGCCGGGCGCCCGGGTCGGCTTCACCGTGTCGCCCAAGCTCGACCTGAGTGTCGAGTACTACGCCTCGCTCGGTCAGGTCTTCGACTGGCGGCCGCAGGATCAGCAGGTTCACCTGGTCTTCTTCGGCGGCGACGTGAACCTCAGCGACGCGGTGGTGTGGAACGTCGGCGTGGGGATGGCGGCCACCGACGTCGGCGACCAGACCGTCCTCAAGACGCGGCTGGGCTGGATCTTCTAGTCGGCACCCCGACCGGTCCGGCGATCAGGCGTAGGCGAACACGTAGAACCGCACCCCATGCGGCGAGATGACGCCGGCGAAGCGTCCCATTGCCGGGACATCCCGCGGCGGGATGAAGATCGTCGCCCCGTTCGCGGCCGCCGTCTCGGCGGCAGCGTCGGCATCGGCCACCGTGAAGTAGGTCCCCCAGTGCGGCGGGATCTCTCCCATTTCGGGGGTGATCTCCATCATCCCCGCCACCGGCGCGCCGTCCAGCGAGAACATGGTGTACGTCCCCGTCGGCATCGCCATCGCCTGTCCGTCCCAGCCAAACAACCCCTGGTAGAAGGTCGCGGCTCGCGACGGATCCGTGGTCATCACCTCGAACCAGCTCGGCGAACCGTGGCGCCTCGGGTCGGCGTCGGTCCCCGGCCCTGCCTTTGGCTGCCAGATGTCGATCCGTGCGCCGGTGGGGTCCACGCATTCCGCCATGCGCCCCTGATCGAAGACATCGAATGCCGGCTTGGAGCGACCGCCGAGTTCGACCGTCCTCGCCACGATCGCATCGGCATCGTCGGCCTTGACCATCACTCCGATCCCCGGGGCCGTACCGGCCGGCACCTGGGGGCCCTCGAGGTCCCACAATCCGCCGATGTCGTGGCCGTCGACCTGGATCCGGTGGCCGAGCCCGGGCATCTCGACGTAACCCCAGTCGAAGACCGCGGTGAAGAACTCCCGCGCCGCCGACGGGTCGCGGGTGATGATGTTGATCCAGCAGAACTCGCCGGCGGCGCGAATACGAGTGGTCATTGGTGGCGTCCTTGCGACGTTGGGGGTGGCGGGATCCTGGCACCGGAGCGCCTGATCCTACCACCCCCGCATCAGCGCGCAAGTTCGAGCCGGGTCAGGACCCGACCGTGAAGGTCACCGGGTCGAACGTCACCTCGTCGGCCGCCTCGTCATGGCCGTAGTGCACCGTCACCGTGCCGGTGCCGGCATCGCCGGCGAGCACGTCGAACTGGAAGTGGTGATCGGCCAGCCGCGTGCCGGTGGCGAGGGTCGTCGGGGCGAAGTCGAGGCCGCCGAAGTGCTCGCCCTCCACGACGTCGAGGTCCTCATTGCCCGCGTTGTAGAACTTGATCCGGATCCGGGAGGTCTGGTTGGCCGGGATCGTGTACGGCTGGGTCATCTCGGTGCCACCCAGCAGCAGCTTGTATGACGTCGGCGTGTGATCATCGGCCGGGGTCTCCGTGGTGCTGCTGCACCCGCCGGTGAGGAGTGCGGCCGTCGCCACGAGGGCGAGCGGACGCAGCAGGCGAGTCTTCATGTTGGTCATCGAGTGCTCACTTTCCGATTGGGGTCGATGCGTCAGGAGTGATCGGTGAGCCGGATCGCGGCGCGCAGGGTGCGCGGCGCACCGGGGTTGATGAAGCCCGACGCCCGAATTTCGGGGGACTTCGCGTCGAGCACGTTGCGCAGTTCGAGGTCGAGCACGGTGCCGGTGCCGCCGAGGTGGATCGAGGCGCCGAAGTCGACGACCCCATAGGGATTGGTGCGGACCTTTCGCTCGCCGATCGGGGTGTAGGCGCCGGAGAAGCGAACCGCACCGCGGGCCACGAGCGCTCGGCTGAGCACACTCTCCAGCTCGAGATGGGCGGTGTACCGGGCGACGTTGGGCACCGGGTCGCCCGGCTGCAGCGGCTCGAGGTGGAAGAGCACCCTTGGCACGATGGTGCCGTCCGGCGCCCCATCGTCAACCACCGACGCGGCGATCGCCTGCGCCTCCGGCTGCGGCGCTCCCGAGATGTTGGCATCGTTGAAGGTCCCCTCGGCGAGGATCCTGAACCGTGGTGACAGCAACCAGTCGAGGGAGCCCGTCACCCCCTGTCGCACGCTGCCGCCGGCGCTGCTGATCTCGCGGGTCACCGGATCCTGGATCCGCTCGTGGGCCACGTCGAGCCGGAACAGCGCCAGCGAGGCCGTGAGTCCCTGGGCGGCCTTGTGCCAGCGGACGCCCACCTCCTTGGTCCACGCGGTGATCGGCGGGATGGTCGGATCCTCGATCACCCCGGGCGCGCCGCGGAAACCGCGACTCACCGAACCGAGGAGCGAGAAGCTGGGCGACAGGAACCAGCGAGCGCCGAGCTTGGGACCGAGCACCGTCTCGGTGTTGGCCTGCCACGGCGTCCCGGCGAGCCGATCGCGCACGTTGTAGTGCAGCACATCCAGCCGTGCCCCGATGTCGACCGCCACCGATCCGCCGAACAGCTGCCGCAGCCGACCGAACATCCCGCCGCTGGCGTAATGGCCGTCGAACTGCTTGGTCGGGTCGAGCCGGGTGCGCTGGTCGGCGTCGTAGAGATCGTAGTGCGCAAGGTCCGCGCGACCATCGACCCCGACGCTCAGGTCGCCGAGTCCGACCTGGTGGCCAAGCTGGGCGCGGCCACCCAGCGCCCAGCGACGGTCCTCTTCGTCACTCTGCTGTTGGACCCCGTCCTCGGGAATGTTGAGGAAGACGGTGGAGTTGACATGCTGCACCCAGCCCGACGCATCGAGCGCCAGCCCGGCGGGATGGGCCGTCACCCGGACGTGACCGATGAGGCGTTGCGCATCGCCACCATCGGTCGGGTCGATCGCCTGGGTCAAGTCGCCGGCGTTGTAGGCATCGACCGAGATGAATCCGGGCGAGTGCCAGGTGGAGCCATAGACGGCGAGGCCACCCTCGATTCGGCTCGCCGGGCCGAGGCGATGCCAGCCACGCAGCAGCGCGTTGCCGAGCCAGTACTGCGAGTTGTCCCGCCAGCCCTGGTTGCGGTTGCCATTGAAGGCGAGGGCCGAACCGCCGTTCTCCCCCCGGTGGCCGGTGCGGAACCAGCCGCCGGCGTCGCCATCACTGCTCCCCGAGAGGCCGCCGATCAACCCGGTGGCATCGGGCGTGGTGAACACCTCCACCACGCCACCCAGCGCGAAGTCGCCGTACAACGGTGAACCTGTCCCGGTGATCACCCGGAACGATTGCACCGAGGCGGGCGACAGGATGCTCCAGTCGGCGTAGCCCTCCACGTGTCCGTGAACCGGCAGGTTGATCGGCACGCCATCGATCACCAACAGCACGTCGGAGGAGTGGTCGGAGGAGAAACCGCGCAACACGACGTCGGAGGCGAAACCGGGCCCCTGCCCCTGCTCGTGCACCTCGATCCCGGTCACCGCCCGCATCAGGTCGTAGGGATTGGAGGCCTGCTCGGTGCGCAGCTTGATGGCCGGCACCTCGATGGTGGTGACCGGCGGCGGCACGGTGCGCGGCCGCGACGACGACACGGTCAGCGTCGGCAGTCGCTCCGATTTGGCGGAGTCCGCCGGGGTGTCCTGGGCGGGCAGCATCGCCGGCAACAGCGCCAGCAGAAGCGCCGCTGCCGCGGACGGACCGCGGCACAACGGTGTGACAGCCATGGGCTCCTCGCGCGCCCCATGAAGCCTGGCGCGGGTTGATTCTGACTTGGGGCCTTCAGCCGGGACGGACGCCCGGCGGGTCGCTCAGGCGCCGGCGGGCGGTGGGCCGAGCGGGAACGGCAGCAGGTGCGCGGGGGTCAGCGCCAGCGGCGTGGTGGTCGGGCGGATCGCGACCGGGAGATCGGTGATCACCCTGGCGGTCACCGCGATCGCGGCAGCGGGCGGCAACGCCACCATCGGTGTGCAGATGAAGCAGGAGTCGCAGCAGTTGCGCTGGTGGGACGGCGACGGACCATCGTCGGGGGGATCGGTCGGGTGCGCCCCGTGTGCCGGCATCGCCGCCGTGGCACACGGCATCTCGCCCAGCATCGACCGGGCATGCGACCAGGACACCACCGGCATCAGCAGCACGGCGGCGAGGGCCAGCACGGCGGCCCAGGGTCGGGAGCGAATGACGAACGATGGCATCGGGATATAACCTGCGGCACCGACCCGGGAGGGTCAAGCCGACCCGGGGGTGGCGATCAGTCGCGGTCCACGTGCATCGTCATCATCATCCCCGCCCCAAGGTGCTCCGCAATGTGACAGTGGAGCATCCAGGCGCCGGGATTGGCGGCGTCGATCAGCAGGTCCACCGTCGCGCCGACCGGGATGATCACGGTGTCCTTCCAGGCCAGGTTCTCGGTCGGGACCCCGTCGCGGGAGACCACCAGCATCCGCTGGCCGTGCAGGTGGATCGGGTGCTGCATCGGGTGGAACGAGGCGGGGTCGTTGAAGATCCGGAGCTTGACCACCGAGCCCTGCTTCACGTGCCAGTCGATCGCCTCGTTCTCGAGCCCGGTCTCCTCGTCGCGCAGGATCCAACGGACCTGCTTGCCCGTCGAGAGCCAGTTCATCATCGGCATGCCATCGACCCACTCCACCGGGTGGTAATAGGCGGTGTCGATGCTCATGAACTGGACGGTGAGCAGCGGCAGCCCGGTGGTCGCCACGGTGAGGGTGATCCGCTTGTCGGGCGCCTTGTCGAAGAACGGCCGATAGCGCTCGATCTCCTGGCGGACCGCCGGGTTGGTTCGCAGCGAGTCGAACGCCAGCCGGTGATCGGGACGTCGCCGGCGTGTCGTCGACCGTGATCCAACCCAGCGTGTCGACCCGCGCCTCGAACTCGCCCTTGTAGTGGTCGATCCCCTGCACCGCGTTGACCAGCGGGTAGCGTCCCGCGCTGTCGAAGCGGACCGCCACCACGTACCGCTCGGCGGGTGCCAGCACGGCGCTCCCGACCCGCTCCTCATGCTCGAAGCGGCTCACATCGGTGGCGATCACCTTCATCGGCGCCCCGGGGATCGACACGTTCCAGGTCCGCGACGACGCCACGTTGGTCAGGTAGAACCGCACCACGCTGCCCCGGTGCGTTGTGTAGTTGTACTGCGGTTCACCGTTGACCAGGAGCACGTTGCCGACCCGCCCCATCAGGGCGAAGTCGGGCGCCTCCCGGCCGAACGGGATCAGGGTGTCGGCGTTGATCAGCAGGTCGCTCAGCACCACGGCCTGCTCGGCATTCGCGGGCGAGTAGTAGTCGGGATCGGGCGCATCGACCAGCATGTTGCCGTAGAGTCCCATCGCCTGCTCGATGTCCTCGCGCACGTGCGGGTGGTACCAGTAGATCCCCGCATCGGGGAAGTGCACCGTGTAGGTGAAGTCACCACCGGGTGCGACCGGATCCTGGGTCACGCCCGGGAACACCGTCGGAGGCGTTGTCGAGCCGCACTCCGTGCCAGTGCACCGTGCTCGGCAGGTCGATCCGGTTGTGGAACCGGACCGTGATCGTCGCCTGCTGTGGCACCCGGATCAGCGGGCCGGGCACCATGCCGTTGAAGCCGTACATCACGAAGCTCCGCCCCCGAATGGTGCGACGGAGCAGTGCGGCCGTCAGGTCCAGGGTGTCGCCATCGGCGAGCGGGGTGATCACCGAGGGGCGCGCCATCGGCACCGTCGCGGGGTCGACCCCCTCCCCCGGCAGGAACGGCGCGACTGGCGGCTGCTGCCCCACGAATCCGGGGAGCATCGGCATCCCCTTCGGCATCGGGATCGGCATCGCCATCCCGCTGTCGTGGCCCATGTGCATCCCGGCCATGTCCTGGGCCGCCGCCACCCCGGGGAGGATGGCGAGCAGGGCGAGCCGGACGGCTGTGCGACGTATCACTGCGAGATGCCGCGAAAGAGCGGGTGAGTGAGGAACTGCTGCAGCAGCGCGCTCGGCGAGTGGCCGTGGAGCACCGTCGGTCCGACGTGCGAGGCCGGGATGCTGTCGGCCTCGGCCGTGATCACCAGGAGGAACTTGTTCCAGTTGGCCTCGCCAACGACCGAGGTGCCGTTGCCGACCGCGCCGAGCCGGTGCCACTCGGCCAGGTCGGTGGTGACCTCCCACGCCACGTAGGCCCGGTACGCGCCAAGCGTGGCCGGGTCGGGAAGCCCATCGGCAGTGATCCGGATGTTGTACCGCAGGCGCCCGTCGCGGGTCACCGACGCACCGAACGGCGACGGCGCGAACTGCAGCCGGGCCTCGCCGGTCGCCGCCGGGACGCGCGGCCCCGGCAGCAGGTAGATCGCCCACGGATCCCGGCGCCCGGACCAGAGCCCGAGCACCGCGACGCCGGCCAGCGCCCCGACCCGCCAGCGGCGGGACGCCATCATCGGACTACTGGCCCTTCGGACCGTTGGCCCAGTCCTGCACGCTGGAGATGTTCGGCATGCCTACATCACTTCCCTTCCAGCCGCTGAAGCCGTCCATCCGGAAGATCCAGAGTCCGGTGCGCATGTCGCTCAACACGATCAGTCCATCGCGATTGCGGACGTCGACGCCGAACCCTCCCTGCTCCACGCTGGTGGTGCTCTCCCAGTTCACCTGCGGACCACCGCCGAAGCCATGCTCGTGGGTGCACTCGCAGGTGTAGTACCAGCCGACCGTCTTGGGGTTCTTCGGATCCTTCATGTCGAAGGCGAAGAAGCCGTCCTCGTAGGCCGACACGAACACCAGGGGCCAGCGCACCTCGTGGTTGTGCGACAGGTCGCGCCAGTCGGCGGTCCAGCCGCCGATCGGGATGTCGAGATTCTTGCGGGTGCCATCCTGGCCCTCGCGCAGGTCCCAGATCCGCAGCGGAGTGTACTGGTACTCCGTCTCCGTCACGGCGTAGTTGCCATCGGGCGACGGGGTGAAGGTGTGGGCGATGTCCATGCCCAGGCTGGTGATGGTGAAGAGCTGCACCGGCTGCTCGGGGTGGGTCACGTCCCACGCCGAATAGCCGCCGAGCCCGGCGCCATAGAAGACGTCACGGCCGCGAGCCACGTCGTAGCCCACGTAGAAGTCGTGATAGCCGCCCGAGGCGGTCTGCCGGAATGGGGTCGGGTTGGGAACGGCCCCGATCAGCCAGGTCGACGAATCGGCGCCCGAGACGACCTTGCCGAGGTCGTAGACCAGCGCCTGCGCCTGACCGCCGACGGTGGCGAAATAGAGCACCCGACCGTCCGAATGCTTGTACGCGAAGGTGTTGTGGAAACCGCCCGGCGATTCCGGATAACGGATCCGCGCCACCACCTTGACGGTGGACGGATCGGGCAGGCCGGTCACGTCGAGGATCACCGCGCCGAGGTCCTGGTCCGGGCTTCCCTGGAAGAACTGGAACGACTGGGCGTAGTAGGTGCGAGCGCCGACCTTGAAGTACTTGCCGTCCATCGCGCCGATGCCGCGGTGGAGCTCGGGATTCTCGATCGACCAGTCGAGCAGCAGCTTGGGCTTGCTCGGCGTGCCGATGTCGTAGATCTGGACATCGTTGTTGGTGAACCCCGAGACGTAGACGTAGGGCCGCTCCTCCTCGATCTCGATGTCCGAGGCCTTCCAGTTGCCCGGATGCGTCACCACGTGCGCCACCATGTGGACGTTGGGTGAGCCACCGCGCTTCTGGTCGAACGGACGCACCGCCATGCCGGGGTCCTGGGCGGCGAGCGGCACGGCGACGGTGAGCAGGGTCAGGACGGCGAGCGATCCGCGCATGGGCACTCCTGGAGGAGGAAACTCCGACCGACCGGGTCGGACAGCCTCGGAGTATGTCGCGCACGGGAGGAGGTGGGCAAGACGCCGGGAGCGCCCCTTCCCTGCCGGGGCCGGTACCACCCGCTATCTTGCGGGCTGCGGGATTCCCACCTCGAGCCCTTGGTTCCTGGGGCAACACTCGCGACACAACTACCGCCTCAGCCTCTCGTGCCGGATCGTCCGGCCGGCCTGCTGGGTGCCTGACACACTGGACGACTGCTTGCCATTCACCACCCTTGAACTGCACCCGACCCTCATGCGAGGCGTCGAGGCTCTCGGCTTCACGCGCCCCACACCGATCCAGGCGGAGGCGATTCCCCAGGCACTGGCCGGGCGCGACCTGCTCGCCTGTGCCGCCACCGGAAGCGGCAAGACCGCGGCGTTCCTGCTTCCGATCCTCCATCGGCTGATCGACCAACCACGGGGAACGACCCGAGCCCTGGTCCTCGCGCCGACCCGCGAGCTCGCCCTGCAGATCCTCGAGGACCTGAAGGGGCTGGCGCAGTTCACCCGCCTCACCGGCGCCGTGATCCACGGTGGCGTCGGGATGGGCCCCCAGGAAAAGGCGTTCCGCAAGGGCGCCGACGTGCTCATCGCCACGCCGGGACGACTGCTGGACCACTTCGGCCAGCCGGGCGGCTACGCCAGGCTCGCCGGCCTGGAGTACCTGGTTCTCGATGAGGCCGACCGGATGCTCGACATGGGGTTCCTTCCCGACATCAAGCGGGTGCTGCGGCACATTCCCACACCGAAGCAGACCCTCTTCTTCAGCGCCACGATGCCGGCGCCGATCGAGGCGCTCACCCGCGAGATCCTCCGGTCCCCCGTGAAGATCGCGCTCCAGCGAAAGGCGGCACCCGCCAGCGGTGTCACCCAGGCCGTCTACCCGGTCCCCGCCGCCCGCAAGAGTGCCCTGCTGCTGGAGTTGCTCCAGCGCAACCACATGGATGACGCGCTGGTCTTCACCCGCACCAAGCATCGCGCCGACCGGCTCGCCAAGCTCCTCAACAAGGAGGGGATCGCCGCCGACCGGATCCACGGCAATCGGTCCCAGCCACAGCGCACCAAGGCGCTCGACGGCTTCAAGCGCGGCGATTTCCGGGTGCTGGTGGCCACCGATATCGCCGCGCGCGGCATCGACGTCGAGTCGCTGGGACACGTGGTGAACTTCGACGTCCCCGAGGTACCGGACGACTACATCCACCGCGTCGGACGGACGGCACGCGCCGACCAGGTGGGCGATGCATTCACGCTGGTGGCTCCCGAGGATGAGGCCGACCTCACCCGGATCGAGCGGGTGGTCGGCAAGAAGATCCCCCGGGTCACCCTCGAAGACTTCGACTACTCGGCCAAGGCCGAGGCACCGCTCGAGGTCCCGATCAAGGAGCGGATCGCCGCGATCCGGGCCCGAAAGGCCGAGGACAGGGCTCGGGCGGCCGCCAAGGCCGCCCGCAAGGGGGCAGCGCCTGGTGGCCATGGTCCCGGACAACCGCCGACCGCCAAGGGTCGGTCCCGCGCCGGGGTCGGTCGTGGCCAACGGCGGGGCACCGGCCGCGGTCGCTAGTCCCGGCGGGCCAGCCGGGTCAGGGATGCCATGACACCGGTGGCTCGGGCGGACCGGTAGGCTTGGGAAGACGGGAGGAGGCGGCGGTGACGGCGGCGGGACTCGATTTGCAACCACGCCCCCACGCGGCGGGCGAGGAAATCGCCAATGCCGCCAGTCACGCGGTGGGGTTGGTGGCGGCACTGGTCGGGTTGCCGGTGCTGATCAGCAGTGCCGCCGACCGGGGGACCACCGCGCTGATCGGCTCGGCGGTCTTCGGGATCACCGCGGCACTGCTCTACCTCAGCTCCACCCTCTACCACGCCGTCCGGTCACCCGCGCCGAAGCGGGTGCTCCGGGTCATCGACCACGCGGCGATCTACCTCCTGATCGCCGGCACATATACCCCGTTCACGCTCGGTGTCCTGCGCGGCGTCCTCGGGTGGACGGTCTTCGGGTTGGTGTGGACCCTCGCCACCGCCGGGGTGGTGTTCAAGACGGTGCGTGGCTTCCGCCACCCGAGGCTGTCGTTGGCGCTCTATCTGGGGATGGGGTGGCTGATCCTGGTGGTGGCCAAGCCGCTCTGGCTCCTGGTCCCGGCTTGGGGAGTCTTCTGGCTGGTGGCGGGGGGACTGGCCTACACCATCGGGGTCGTCTTCTACGCCAACCGTCGGATCCCCTACGGCCACTTCATCTGGCATCTCTTCGTGTTGACCGGCACCGCGTGCCACTTCGTCGCGGTGCTGTACTACGCCGGTTGAGTTCCCGGCCCGCTTGCGCAATCGCCCGAGTCGCGGCAATCTCACCTGCCGTCCATCCCACCCCACATCCCCGACTCGAGGAGTACGCGATGCCCGCCGCCCGCCTTGGCGCCGCCGCCCTGCTTGTTGTTGCGGCAGGTTGTGCTCCGGCAACGCCATCCGTCACCGAGATTGCCGGTCAGTGCGGCGACCTCTTCGGAACGTCTGCCTGCACCTGGGCCAGCATGGAGGGTGACTCGGTCACCGCCATTGGTGCCACGATTCCGATGGCCTCCATCGAGGGCGCACCGGCCGACCCGGCAGCGATGGACGGGCCGCCCAAGGCGGCGGTGGTGCTGGCCTTCCCCGAGCAGGCCCGCCAGGCGACAGGATTCGATCACCTGACCGTGGATTGGGAACCGCATGGCCATCCGCCGGGCGCGTTTCTCACGCCGCACTTCGACTTCCACTTCTACGCCATCTCCTCGGCCGACCGCATGGCGATCGACTGCAGCGACACGGTCAAGCCCGACGTGATCCCCACCGGCTACGCCCTGCCGGACGCCGAGGACCCCGGGATGGGGATGATGATCGGCCTCTGCGTTCCCCGGATGGGGATGCACTCGCTTCCCGCGAGTGACCTGACGGAGACCAACATCTTCAACGCCGCGATGATCATCGGCTACTATCACGGCGCGATGATCTTCAACGAGCCGATGATCGCCAAGGCGTATCTCGAGGCGAAGCAGGACTTCACCCTGCCGATGCCGGCGGTGATTGCACCAGCAGGTGTCCGGGCCCCGACCACGGTTCGGGCGGTCTTCGACTCGACCGGACAGGCCTGGCGATTCGAGTTCAGCGGCTTCGGGGGGTGAGCGGCCTTGAGGGTATCGGGACCTGAACAGTTCCGATTCCCCCAACCGAGTGGCGCTGGTATCATGATGGTAAAGGTCGGGGCGTCACATCTGTCGATGCTCGACCTTCGGTGCCGGCGACCCTGCCGCCGCCAGCCCTGCCTCGCGGAGTGTCCCTGTCATGGCCCTGCGCTCCGGCGTCTACATCGTCCCGACCGATCGCTGGTATGTCGAACGCACCGTCTGGCTGGTCGCCGGGTGCGTCCTGCTGATCGGCACCTCGCTCGCGCTGTGGGTGAACCCCTGGTTCATCCTGCTCGTCACCGCCACGGCGCTGGCCTCGATCACGGTCTCGCTCACCGGCTTCTGTCTCGTGGGGAACATCCTCGTGAAGCTCGGCTTCCGGCCGATGCTCGCCCGGCCCGACTGGCTGCCCGGCGACCGGTACTTCCTCCAGACCGACGCCTGGTACCTGGAGCGCCGCATCTATCTGGCCGTGGGGATCAACCTCACCATCGCCTCGACCCTCTCCCTGGTGCATTCGCCGTGGTGGCTGGCGTTCACCGGGTTCGTCGGGCTCGCCATGGTGTGGTTCGCCGCCACCGGATACTGCATCATGGCCAATGGCCTCTACTGGCTCGGCGCGGAGCCGAGACTGGCGCCATTGTGCGCCTCGGAGCCGAAGGGCGACGTGAGCGACCCCCACGTCGCGGCGGCCTGAGCGAAATCCACGGTGGCAGGTCGGGCGACGAGGCGGTAGAATAGCCGCCCGCCATTCCTCGGAGCCCGTGATGGATTTCCTGCACGTCGGCCTGCCCCTCGGCCTCGCGATCTGGCTCGGCCTGATCGCTCTCCGGTTGCACCGCGAGCAGTTCGATGGCTGGCGCCTCGCCTCGGCGATGTCGTTGCTGGCGTTCGGCACCGGTCTGGCCCGTGTCGTCGCCTCGCCCACACCGCAGTTCTACGACGTCGCGGCGGCGGCCTTCCTGCTGATGACCCTCTCGGCGTGGCTCGTCTGGCTCCAGCAGCACACCCATCACTGAGCCGGGCCGCGATGCGGGCCTCACGATCGCTGGCGGGCCGCTCGCCTGGCTCGACGCCTTCGACGATTCGCCCACCTTCTTCATGGCCACCAACGGCCGCGTGGTGTTCCCCAATCGCGACTCGGCCGAGGCATTCCTGCGACGCTTCGCACCGACCGTCACCCGAATGCGTTTGCAGTTCGACGACTTGCGCGTCGAGCCGCTCGCGCCGGGGCTGGCGATCGCGGTGGCCGGTTCTCGTGAACGAATCCTGATGGTGGACAGCAGCGCCGCGGAGTTTGGCGGTGCGGTCACCGCCCTGGTCCGCCACGGCACGTCGGGCTGGCACCGGCAGCACCTCCACTGGTCGAGCCCGGCACCGTGACATGACAGACGCCCGACCTCCCGCGCGCCACGTGCTGGTTGGTGCGGGGCTGATGCTGTTGGCGGTCCGCCAGACCCGCCACCGGTTCGGCTGAGTCAGAACCGCCAGGTGAGCGAGGCGTAGCTCTGGATCGAGGCGGTCGGTGCCCCCGATTCGCGGTAGGTGGAGAGCAGCAGGTAGACCGACCGGTTGATCGACAGGTCGAGGTCGCCACCGAACCAGGTGAGCCGTGTCGTGGCCGGCGCGCCCGGCGAGCCACTGGTCCGGAGCCCGGCGTTGAGCGACAGCCGCCAGCGATTGCCGGGTGCGGCCTCGAGCGCGACCGAGGAGAGTCGCCCCTCACTGAGCGGCCCGGTGAACTGGGTGGTCCGGCCGCGCAATCCGAGTCCCAAGCGGGTCAGGCGGGTGGCGGAGATCGATGCCGTGAGCGACTGCGAGGCGCCGTCGCCGCCGTCGCTTCGCCGGATCCCCGCGGTCATCCGCAGGTGCCGGTCGGGACGGACCGTCACGTCGCCCCAGTGACCCTGACGGAGCGCATCATCGAAGGCGATCTCCGGATTGACGAAGTCGCGGTAGAGCGGCACGGTGCGACGCGAGTCGAGACCGCCGGAGAACTGGAGCGCGTCGGTCACGGTGACCTGGGCGGTCACGAAACTGGAGGTGAAGGTCGCGAAGCTCGAGGCCATCGCCCGCTTCCATCCGCGGTTGGCATCGATCTCCTGTGCGGCGTAGAGCGACAGGTGGCGGGAGGAATAGGTGCCGCGCAGGTAGGCGAACTCGCGATTGATCTCGCCATGGTCGTACGACCCGATCGCGCCGACGGTGATCCCCCACGGCGACCGGGTCCCCGGCACGCTGTGCCCCTGCAGCCAGACCCCGTACTCGGTGCGGTCGCCGGAGGGCGCAAATGTGGCCACGTCGGGCTGGGTACCCGCCAGTGCCCCCCCGCCCCAGTGTCGTCCCTGCAGGTCGACCGAGAGGCCATCGAAGATTCCCAGCGGCGAGAGCGCGGTGGCGAACTGGCGGCCGAGGGCAATCCGGCTGCCACCCCTGTTTCGTTGGTGGAAGAGCGCCGCCTGATACACGCGGGTCTGTCCGACCGGCACGATCTCCGAACCGTCGGCCGCCGTGACCCGGGTGCGCTGCATCCGGACATCGACGGCCAGGCCCAGCGGGGTGCCGCCGATCTGGGCTCCGTCGAGTCGCAGGTCGAGCGAGGGCTGACGGAGCATCCGCCCCTCGCCCTGGTCGATCACCAGGTAGCGGACCCCGACCCGGCCACGCACCGTCGGGGTGGTGTGCATTGCCCGCCGCGGGGCCGGCGCTCCCGACTGGGCCACGGCCAGCGTGGACGGCTCGGGCTCCCTGGCCGGGATGTATCGCACCGAGTCGCCCACCACGAGGCGGACCGCGCCCTGCACGACCCGGCAGGCGGTACGGTTCGACGAGATGTAGCTGGCCGCCAGCTCGGCGATCACGCTGTCGCCGCGCACCACGGTGAACGCCGTGCCCTCGCGGACGCCGTGCTGGCGACCGACCTCCAGATAGACCGTGGCGCCGCTCAGGTAGGTGATGGTGGTCCAGGCCACGGTCGGCTGCGCGCTGGTCGAATCGCGCTGGGCCACCAGGTCATCGACCCCGCCAAGCAGTCCCCCCGCCAGCAGCAGGGCCAGCGCCCGGAGCGGGCGGATCATCCGGCCCGTCCCCGGGGATGACACGAGTAGCAGGCCTGCGATTGGTAGACGTATCCCGACACGCCGTGGTGGTGGCTGTTGGTGCTCGACTGCCCGTGACAGGTGGTGCAGGTGAACACTGCATAGTCGCTCGCCGACGTGTGGCACTCGCTGCACGACGACCAGCGGTTGCGGTGGGCGCCCGAGTAGATCGGGAAGTACATCCCGTCGTGGTCGAAGGTCGCCCCGTTCCAGGTGCTGGTGGTGTGGCACGAGGCGCAATCGGTGGGGAATCCGGCCGCCGAGTGATTCGGGTTGGTGGTCGCGTTGTAGTCGGCCTGGTGACACGCCGCACAGGCGGTCGGCTTGCCGGCATACACGCCGTCGCCGTGGCACGACGCGCACGGAGCGGCCACGTGGGCACCGGTCAGTGGGAAGCTGGTGGTGTTGTGGTCGAAGGTCGCCCCCGGCCATGCCGTGGTGGTGTGACAGCTGGCGCAGTCGGTCGAGTAACCGGCCGCCGAGTGCGAGGGATTCGTCGTGCCGTTGTAGTCGGCCTGGTGGCATGCGACGCACGCCGTCGCCTTGCCGTGATACACCCCGTCGCCATGACACGAGTTGCAGGCCGTGGCGAGGTGCGCCCCGGTGAGCGGGAACTGGGTGGCGTTGTGGTTGAACACCGCCCCGGGCCACGCCGTCGTGGTGTGGCAAGTGGCACACGCCGTCGGGAAGCCTGCGGCGGCATGCGGCGGCGTCGTGGTCGCGTCATAGTCGGCCTGGTGACAGGCCGCACAGGCCGTCGGCTTGCCGGCGTACACGCCGTCGGCATGGCACGAGGCGCAGGTCGCCGCCATGTGGGCACCGGTGAGCGGGAACTGGGTGGCGTTGTGGTCGAACACCGCCCCGGGCCACGCCGTCGTGGTGTGACAGCTGGCGCAATCGGTCGAGTAGCCGGCCGCCGCATGCGAGGGATTCGTCGTGCCGTCGTAGTCGACCTGGTGACAGGCGATGCACGCGGTCGGCTTGCCGTGATAGACCCCATCACCGTGACACGAGCTGCAGGCCGTGGCGAGGTGCGCCCCGGTGAGCGGGAAGCTGGTCGCGTTGTGGTCGAACACCGCCCCCGGCCACGCCGTGGTGGTGTGGCAGGTGGCACAGGCGGTCGGGAATCCGGCCGCGGCGTGGGGCGGATCGGTGGTCCCGTCGTAATCCGGTTGATGACACGACGCACACGCCGTCGGCTTGCCGGCGTAGACCCCGTCGGCGTGGCACGAGCTGCACGGTGCCGCGCCGTGGGCACCGGTCAGCGGAAACTGGGTGGCGTCGTGGTCGAACACCGCCCCGGGCCACGCCGTCGTGGTGTGGCAGGTGGCACAGGCCGTCGGGAAACCGGCCGCGGCATGGGGAGGATCGGTGGTGCCGTCGTAATCGGGTTGGTGGCAGGCCGAACAGGCCGTGGCCGTGCCGGCGAAGACCCCGTTGCCGTGACACGAGCTGCACGCCGTGGCCACATGCGCCCCGGTGAGCGGGAAGTTCGTCGTGTTGTGGTCGAAGTTCGCGCCCTGCCAGCCGGTCGTGGTGTGACAGGTGGTGCAGTCGGTCGAATAGCCCGCAGCGGCGTGCGCCGGGTTGGTGGTCCCGTCGTAGTCGGCCTGGTGGCATGCGGCGCACGCCGTGGACCGGCCGGCGTAGACTCCGTCGCCGTGACATGAGCTGCACGCCGTGGCCACATGTGCCCCGGTGAGCGGGAACTGGGTCGTGTTGTGGTCGAAGTTGGCGTCCTGCCAGGCGGCGGTGGTGTGGCAGGAGGCGCAGTCGGTTGAATAGCCCGCCGCCCCATGGGCCGGATTGGTCGTCGCGTCGTAGTCGGCCTGGTGACAGGCCTCACACGCCGTCGCCTTGCCGGCGTAGACTCCGTCACCATGGCACGAGCTGCACGGTGTCGGGATGTGGGCGCCGGTCAGCGGGAACTGGGTGGCATTGTGGTCGAACGGCGCGCCGTGCCAGTCGGTGGTGGTGTGGCAGGTGGTGCATTCGGTCGGGAATCCCGAGGCGACATGGGGCGGTGATGTCGTCGCGTCGAAGTCGGCCTGGTGACACGCCGCGCACGCCGTGGCCTTGCCGTGGTACACCCCGTCGCCGTGGCAGCTGGCGCACGCCACCGCCTGATGACTCCCGGTGAGCGGGAACTGCGTCGCGTCATGGTCGAAGGTCGCCCCCTGCCAGGTGCCCGTGGTGTGGCAGGTGGTGCAGTCGGTGGCGTAGCCCGCCGCCCCGTGCGGCGGATCGGTGGTGGCATCAAAATCGGCCTGGTGACAGGCCACGCATGCCGTGGCCTTGCCGTGGTACACCCCGTCGCCGTGACAGCTGGCACAGGCGACCGCCTGGTGTCCCCCGGTGAGCGGGAACTGCGTGGTGTTGTGGTCGAACGGGGCGCCGGGCCACGCAGCGGTGGTGTGGCAGCTGGCGCAGTCGGTCGGGAACGCCGCCGCCGCGTGGGGCGGCGCGGTGGTCTGGTCGTAGTCGCCACGGTGACAGGAGGCGCAGTCGGTCGGCTTCCCTGCGAAGACATTGTCGGCGTGGCAGCTCGTGCAGGTCGCCGTCTGGTGTGCCCCGGTGAGCGGGAAGCTCGTCGCGTCGTGATCGAACGGCGCACCCTGCCAGCTCGCGTCGCCGTGGCACGCGCTGCACTCGGTCGGGAAGCCCGCGCTGGCGTGCGGTGGCGTCGCCGCGGCGTCGTAGTCGCTCCGGTGGCAGCTGATGCAGCTGCTCGGACGGTTGGCATACTGCGGCTGCCCCGCCGCGGTCGGGGTGTGACACGATGCGCAGGGCGCCGTGAGGTGCGCGCCGCGCAGCGGGAAGCGGGTCGTCTCGTGCATCCGGGTGAGCCCGACCTGATCGGTGAAGCTCCGCGACGTGTGGCACCGGGCACAATCCACGCCGAGCTCGCCGCGATGCACGTCCTCGTGGCAGGAGGCGCAGCGGGCGGCGGCCTTGCTGAAATCGAGCGAGGTGTGGCAGCTGGTGCAGGTCGCGCCCTGGTGCGCTCCCTCGAGCGGGAAGGTTGCCGGCGCGTGCCGGAACGAGTCGGCAATGCGCACCGGCTTCCAGCCACTCGGCAGGTGGCAGGTGGAACAGGTACCAACCGACTTGCCGTGCGGATTGTCGGTGGACTGGGCGTGCACCGCCCCAGCCCATGTGAGCACAACGGCCAGCGGCATCGCGATCCATCGCACGAGGCGGCTCATCCGGCCGACCCCGTTCGGGCATCGCCGTGACAGGCCTCGCACCGGGTCGGCACCCCGGCGTAGCGCACCCGCGTGCTGTCGCCGGCCCGCTCGCTCGGATGGCATCGCGCACAGGGAACCGTGGCATGGGCGCCCTTGAGCGCGAACGCCGCGTCGCGGTCGTGGTCGAAGTGCGAGGCCGGCACGAAGCGGTCAGTCGCGTGGCACGCCGTGCATCGATCGCCACCGGGTCGACCGGCGAACTGGCTGCCGTGCGGCGTCGCGTGGCAGCCGGCGCAGGTGGAGTCGCGGACGGCGGCCAGGGCCACCCGAGCCAGTGGCACCGTGGCCGTGATCAGGGTCATCGGTCCCGCGGCGTCCGTCACCGAGCCGCCGAGTCCGGTATGACAGTCGGCACAGGGCACGGCCCGATGGGCTCCCTCCAGCGGGAAGCGAAAGCGGGCGTGCGCCTCGATCCCGATCGTCGCCGGTCGGAACGACGTGGCACCGTGGCAGGCGGCGCAGTCGCCGGTTCCGGCGGTATCGCCGGGGGTGGGAGCGTGGGGGTCGCGGTGACACGCCGCACACCGGACCTCCGAGATGTGGAACAGGATCCCGGCCGTGCCGATCGACGAAGTGGCGGCGAGCGCCGGCAGTCCCGCCCGGGTGGTCCCGTGGCACGCGTTGCAGCCGATGGCCGCGTGGCGACCCTCCAGGGGCAACGGCGTGGCGGAATGATCGAGGGGGCTGAACGACGACCGGTCCCAACCGGCGTCGCCGTGGCACTGTTCGCAGCGGCGGTCACTCACCTGGCCGCCGTGGGGATCGGCATGGCAACTGGCGCAACCGTCGAAGCGGACCCGGATCACCACCGTGCCCGCGGCGCTGCCGGCCGTCGCACTGGTGGTATGGCACTTGGCGCACGCCACGGTCCGGTGCTTGCCGCCGAGCGGATACCTGGTCCGTTGGTGCTGTTCCACCGTGAAGCTCGCTGGGCGGAACCCGGTCACCGTGTGGCAGGCCGCGCAATCGACCGGCTTGCCGTCCAGGGTGGCCTGACCGTCATGGCGGTCTTCGTGACAGGCGGCGCAGCTCCCGAACGCCGGGCGGGGGCGCGCCATCTCACGGCCATGACAGGCGTCGCATCCCACCGAGCGATGCTTGCCGAGCAGCGGGTACCGCGTCAGGCCATGGTTGAACTCGCGCCGATCAAGCACGTCGAACCCCCTGGTCACATGACACTCGCTGCACCGGGCCGAGAGTCGTCCCTGATGAGGATCGGCATGACAGGCCGAACACTGTTGGTGAGGCTGGGGGGCGAACCTGGCCAGCCGGCTCCCGTCGGCCCTGGGGCTGGCCCCCGGCTCCGGCGTGGTGTGGCAGGCGGCACAGTCCACCTTGGCGTGGGCCCCCGTGAGCGGGTAGCTGGTCGAGTCGTGGTTGAACTCGCGGGCCGGGGTCCAGCCCTGGGCATCGTGGCACTCGGCGCAGCGGCTCCCCAGCGCATCGTCGTGCGGATCGTCGGCCGCATGGCACGAGGCGCAGTCGGTCTCCAGCCCCATCCAGCCGGCCGTCGTCTTCCGTGGGGAGAGCTTCGCCACCGGGTCGTGGCGATACTCGGTCGTGTGACAGCGATCGCACCCCAGCGGCGCATGTTTCCCCTCGAGGGCCCAGCCGGCCTGGCGGTGATCGAACTGGTCGCGACTCCCCCCGGGCCAGGCGATCAGGTCGAAGTCGCGGCCGGCATGTTCCGGGTGACAACTGGCGCAGCGCTTCCCGAGCATCAGCGTCTGCCGGGAGTGAAGACCGCGTCGCTGCTCCTGCAGGGTGGCGACCTCGCGGTGGCACGAGAGACAGAGTCGCGGCATGGCGTCGCTCGAGCGGCCGTGACACTGGGTGCACTTGAGCGTCCCCTCCAACGACTGATGGGCGCGCGACAGCGGGCCGGGCGAGATCTGGGCACCCGACCGCGCCGGCAGCATCAGGGCCACCAGGGCCGCGAAGACCAGGGCGCGCAATCAACTCACCTTCGCCTGGTCGGGGAGGGGCACATCCTTCTGCACCAGCTGGACGCCGATCCGCTCGAGGAAGGCGTATGGCGGGTCACCACCGATCCGGATCACCGCGTCATCGTTGGGAATGATCATGCTGCCACCCGGGCCCTCGAGCACCACCACATCGGGCCGGATCTCGCGGACCTGGGTTTCCAGCAGCAGCTGGACCCGTCGCTTGGCGACCATCGCGTCGAGCTTCTCCTGGTTGCGCGGCTTGATCCGGGAGAAGCTCTCGCCACGGTACGAGAGGTGCACCGTCGTGCCCGCTTGGTTCGCGAGACCGACCGCCGACTCGATCGCGCTGTCGCCGCCGCCGATCACCAGCACGCGACGTCCGGCAAACTGCTCCATCTCGATGATGTCGTAGAACACCTTGTCGAGCTCCTCGCCTGGCACGCCAAGCTTGCGCGGTGAGCCCCGGCGACCCATCGCCAGCACCACCCGGCGGGCGCGGTACAGGCCGCTCCCGGTCTCGAGCAGGTAGCAGGCGCCCTCGCGCCGAAGCTGGATCACCCGCTCCCCGGTGTGCACCCGGAGGCCGGTGTTCGCGACGATACTCTCCCAGGCGCGCAGCAGCGCCTCCTTGGAGGTGTCCGCGACCCAGAGGTTGCCGTAGAGCGGCATGGTCACCGGCTCGGCGAGCAGCAGCTTGTGGCGCGGGTACTTCCGCACGCTGTCGGAGAGCGATCCCTGCTCGAGCACCACGTAGGAGAGGCCGGCGCGATGCGCCTCGATCCCGGCGCTCAGCCCCGCGGGGCCCGATCCGACCACCGCCACATCCACGGCCCCAGTCTCGAAGTCGTCGCGCGGCCTGTCGGGAGGCAGCTGGTGGATGATGTGCTCCATCGCCATCCGTCCCTCGTTGATCGCGTTCTTGATCAACCCGCGACCACCGAGCTCGCCGACGATGTGCAACCCGGGCAGGTTCGTCTCGAAGTTGGCGTCGACCAGCGGCACCGTGACGCGATTGACCGCCGCACCAGTGGTCACCAGGATGGCACCGATCGGGCACGCCGCCACGCATTCGCCGTGCCCCTTGCAACGGGCGTCGTCCACCACGGCCAGCTTGCCGCGCATGGTGAGCGCACCGGGCTCCGGACACGCGGCGACGCAGGTGCCGCAGCCCACGCACATGTCGCCACGCACCAGCGCCTTCGGCTCGCCGGGCGCACCCGCCGCCTCGCCCTCGGCCGTCGGGGCCTTCACGAGTTCGAACACCTGCAGCGGGGCCTTGCAACTCCGGCAGAAGAGCGCACCCGGCGGGACCGAGACCCCGCACCGGGGACACGAGGCGTGCGCGGCGCCGCCACGCGCGGAGGTGCGCATGTGCCACCAGATCGAGGCGCCGGTGACAACGAGGAAACCGAGGGCGGTCAGCCACATGGTCGGGTCGTCGCCTCCCTAGATCCGGATCGCGCCCATCGCCACCACCACGGCGATGTGGATCACGACCGCAACCAGCGCGGTGATCGCGAAAGGGCGATGGGCCACGTGCCAGAACCGGAACACGCGGTGGGTGGCGTCGAGCATCCGGGTCTGCTGCTGGAGCGACATTTCCTGCGCGGCGAGGCGCACCACCTCGTGCAGCTCGTCGCGGCTGAGCGGCCGGCCCCCCCGTGTGGCGGTGGACCAGCGCCGCTGCAACTCGGCCACCCGCCGGCGGCGAAGCAGGTCGTCGGCGACCAGGCGGCCCAGCGTCCGGAGCAGGTTCGATTCTCCCTGCGCCTCCGACCCGACATCGAGCATCCGCTCGACCACATCGACGCCGAGGCCCGTGCGCTCGGCCAGTTCGCCGATCAGCTCGCGGCGACGACCGGCCACCTCCTCGCGGGTGAGCTCGACACCATTGCGGGCCCTGGGGATGCGGACGTAGAGGTAGCGACCCACCAGCCCGCTGGCGATCACCACCAGCATCGCCAGGAGTCCCAGGCCGATCAGTCCGTCGGCGCGCCATGCGGAGTGGATCGCCAGTAGCAGCGGGAGCGCCAGGGCCGTCGCCACGTGCACGTCCATCCACTTCCCCAGTGAACCGAGGAACGCCAGGCGGCGATACTTCTTGCGCAACGGATAGAGCCAGAGGAAGATGAAGATCGCGACGGCGATGATGCCGGCGGTGAGACCGACCGTGCCCGAGGGGCGCAGCCAGGCATGCCAGGGGTGACGGACCCGGGTGGCCATCGACGCGAGGTAATAGGGCGCACCGATGAGGT
The DNA here is from genome assembly GCA_963847895.1 of uncultured Gemmatimonadales bacterium. Taxonomy (GTDB): domain Bacteria; phylum Gemmatimonadota; class Gemmatimonadetes; order Gemmatimonadales; family GWC2-71-9; genus Palsa-1233. The sequence goes on along the minus strand of CAWKBO010000003.1, from coordinate 8,236 downwards.
TCACCACGGTCAGGGGAAGCGCAATGCCGAGCACCCAGCCCCAGACCTTCCAGTTGCCCCGGCGCCGGGTTGCCCGCGGGCGGGCCGTGGACCGGGGAGATTCCAAGGCCGGATCGGGCGGAGCCGATACTGGCTTCGCCTGGGCAGCGATTGGAGTAGGCCGGGCGGCGATGTCGGGCAGCTTGCGAGCCGGTGCGGTCATCGGTGCCTCGTGCAGGCGAATGGCAGCGGGCAGGCCTCACGACCAGATTGGCCGGGGGACCCCAGTGGAACGAATGACAGGTGATATTTGTGGCAGTATCGGACGCGTGGCGGGCTGCAGGAGTCGCCCCGATGCGGGCCCCCACCCGAAGGTGAGGATGCGATGACTCCACGGTTGTGCGCCCGCTGCAATACGCCCGGGGAGGGCCAGTACTGCGCTTCGTGCGGGGCACCGCTGGGGGAGCGGCAATGTCCAACCTGTGGAACCAACACCAACCCGGACGCGGGCTACTGTGCCAACTGCGGCACACGTCTATCTGCCAACGTAGCGAACGCCGCACCAGACACAAAGCCCGACAAAAAGACTCGGCATTCGATCCAGCCTGGTCGGGTCACCATCGCGCTCGCGATCCTCGCCACCACCACGGTTCTGGTCGCGGCGATCGCATCGCGTTCCGGAAGCTCGGAGACCCCTCCCGCTGAACCGACGGCCCAGACCGCGGCCGGCGTACCGCCCGACATCTCGAACCTTTCGCCGCAGGAGCGGTTCATCCGCCTCGCCGACCGGATCCAGTCGGCGGTCCAGGGCGGCGACACCGCCGCGGTGGTGCGCTTCTTCCCGATGATGGAGGCCGCCTACGATGCGCTGAGCCCGGCCGAGCGCGACCTCGACGCGCGATTCCATCTCTCGCTGCTGCAGGCCGAGGTGGGCCACTTCCCGGGTGCCGAGGCCCAGGCCGACAGTATCGAGGCAGCGGTGCCCGCTCACCTGCTGGCGCACTATCTCCGGGCGCTGATCGCCGACTTCCAGGGCGACGTGGCCTCGGCTCGTGCGGCACGCGCCGCCTTCCGGGCAGACTACGACGGCGAAATGGCCACCGCACGACCGGAGTACCTGGCCCACAAGACCCTGCTGGAGCAGTTCCTGGCCACCACCCCGGCCCGGCAATGAGCCCCGGCGGTGCCCCCATCCGGGGCCGCCGGCGAACCCGGGTCGGGTAATCCCCGATCCGCCATCGCCGTGGCAGGCGATAACCTGAGAGCATGCGCCGCACCCGTGTTGCCCCACCGGCCGAGCCCCTGACCGAGCCGGCCCCCGAACCGACGCCGCCGTTGCCCGGCCGACTCGGCCAGGAGCTGGTCCGGGCCGGCCTGGCCAGCCTCGAGGAGATCGAGGCGGCGATCTTCGAGGCCCACCGGACCCATCATCGTCTCGGTGAGGTGCTGATCGAGACGGGAATCCTCGAAGAGCGCGATGTCTACCGGATGCTGGCCGCGATCCAGTCGCTCCCGTTCCGCAGCAGCGAAGACCTCCTGGTCGAGATCGACCCGACCCTCGCGCGGGCCGTGTCGCAACGGTTCCAGGAATACGTATATGTTGACGGTTGGTCTTGCTCGCAATTCAAAGGCTCTGACCTTGTGTTCCCCTTGGGCGCGAATGGCACCTTTTCCCCAGGGGCCACTGTTTGTTTGTAGAGGCGCTGAGTATTCACGAATTTGATCCGACTTCCCGTCTGTCTTCACTGCATCAGGCCCTCGTAGTTTCAGCGGGGAAACCCACCGTGAAGGGCAACAGCAGACGTTCGGTAGTGCGGCCATCCTGGTCAGCAGAATACTGACTGTAGACCCGTCACTTTGCGGCCCTGACTTTCGCCAGGTGTGCCGGTTCGTGCCTCGATGTCTATGCTAACGAGGCGGTGAATCATGCTCCAGATGATGAAGTCGCGTCAGTAGCGGGTCTTTTGACTTATGGCTGTTTCGGCCTGGTACTTTTCTGCTAGCGAGCCAGGATAGTGAGCTATGTACAATAAATCGCTGATTCGATTGTCTTATCAAGTGTGCTCCAGCAAGCCAGGGTTCTGGGAGTGCTTGACTGCGACTGAGCAAGCGGGTGATCATCGCTCGAACGGTTGAAGAACGTCTCAAGCTGCGAACGTTTCTATCCCCGTGTTCGAGCGTCGAACAACCTCAAGTGCTTCGTAGTCTCTCGATTCCACGCTCTACGCGAAACGAGATAGTGGCCATACAGCTAGAGTGGAGTGAGGGGCCAGTGACTACTTGAATATCTGCACGAGAAGCCCGCATCTCTCGGAATACTCGTTCCGTTTGCAATATCAGGGAATCGTCGCGTTCTACCCGCTAGTTGGCAGGCTTCGATGGATCTGTCAAACTGCCATATCTAGGATCTGAGAGAGAAGGAAGGCCGATATTAATGAGCGCCGTCGCAGAGAACAAGGGTTTTCATCCATTTCTTCAGGAGGATCACCCCTACATCTTCATCGACTCCTGTATGCAAGCGTGGCCGGATGCCGACTATGCGAATGCCCACCTCCACGGCGTTACAGCCTATGCCGTGACCGCATGGCGACCACACGCCACGATCGCCCAGGCCTTGGAAGAGGGCATGTTCTGGCGCCTGATGGAACGTCGGCACGACAACATCATCGTGGCGGAGACGGCGAGTGACATCCGCCAGGCGAAAGCTGACGGCAAGGCCGCTTTCATCATCACAGCACAGGGAGGCGACTGGATAGAGAATAAGCTACATCGTATCGAGGCTATGCAGCGTATCGGCCTGCGGATGATGTTGCCGGCTTACAACACAACTAACCTGATCTGTGATGGCGCGCTCGACCGCACTCAGGGCGGCCTGACACGCTTCGGTGAGCTGGCCGTCGACGAGTGCAATCGCGTCGGCATCCTGCTCGACTGCACGCATGTTGGCAAGAAATCGACACTGGAGATCATCGCGCGAAGCGAGAAGCCCTGCGTCTTTAGTCACTCGAATCCAAATGGTGTCGTTCAGAACCCGCGTAACATCGACGACGATCAGATCAAGGCATGTGTCGCGAAGGGCGGTGTTATCGGTCTTGCTCCGTGGGGGCCGCTGGTGATGAAGCCGGGAACGACTCATTGGCCGACCGTCGACGATTTTATAGAGCATGTCGACTACGTCGCCCAGTTGACCGGCAGCACCGATCACATCGGCGTAGGTACCGACATGTCGCTTGGAACCTACCCGGATCACGACCATGATCCCTGGGGCGAGCCGGAATACCCGGACGTTGCAGGCGACTACAGCAAGTACGTCACCGGCAATGTGCGCTCACCGAAGCGGGCCCTGAACGGCTTCTCGAACTACACCGAGGTTACGCACTTTGCCGATCGCCTGAACGCTCACGGGTATAGTGACGAGGACGTCCGAAAGATTCTGGGAGAAAACTATCTGCGGGTCTTTGGGGAAGTCTGGTAGTCTGACGGAATTCCGGCGCTAGGAGTCACTCGAACTAGTCGTAACCGTTGATAGGAGATCATCCAATGTCGATCACATCACCAGAGCCACAACCCGCATCGATGCGCATTGCGGAGCGCCATACGCCGCCGCATGAAGCTGTAACAGGCACCCGTGGGGTTGCATCGAGCGCCTACCCACTTGCCACTCAGGCCGCGCTTGACATCCTTCAACGCGGAGGCAGCGCAGTTGACGCCGCGATCGCTGCCGGCGCAGTGTTGACGGTTGTCATGCCATCTGCAGGAGCGCTTGGCGGCGATGTCTTCTTCCTGGTAAGTGACAGCAATGGCGACGTGCGGGCAGTCAACGGCTCCGGTGCGGCTCCGCTGGCAGCGACACGGGAGATTTACGCCGGAATGGGTGAGATCCCGGACTCCGGTTGGCGCGCTTCGACGGTGCCCGGTATGGTCGATGGCTGGCAGGTGGCCCACAAGCGCTGGGGCAAGCTGCCCTGGAATGCGCTCTTCGAGGCGGCTATCCATTACGCCAACGATGGCTTCGTTGTCAGTCCATCGCTTGAGATGGGTTTCACCTTTGGCGCTGAGAAGTTTCGACATTTCCCGGAAACGGCCCGAATCTTCCTAGCCGAAGGACGTCCACCACAGGCCGGAGAGATTCTCAAGCAGCCCGACCTCGCCAACACCTTCCTCGCGATTCGCGACGATGGGCCAGACGTTTTCTATGAAGGCGACATCGCACGGGCGATTGTCGAAGCGTCCTCCAGACAAGATGGCCTCTTCTCATTGGAAGACTTTGCGCGCCATTCCAGCGTCGAACCGGACCCGATTCAGGTTGCCTATCGCGATACCACCGTCTACGGTCAGCCACCGGTTAGCCAGGGCATAATCTTGTTGATGGCACTCGGGACGCTCAATGAGATGGATCTCCGTGCGACCGGCGCCGGGACGGCCGACACCGTGCATCTTCAGGTTGAAGCAATCAAACAAGGCTTTGCCGATCGCGTCACCTACCTGGGCGACCCGGACTTCGTTGATGTGCCAATCCGGAGATGCTCTCGATTGGTGAGAGCCAGCGACGAGCCAACGCGATCGATCTCGCACGGCGCAGCAACGTTCTGATGGAGCCGGCCCACGCCGATACGACCTCGCTGGTAACGGCCGATAGTGACGGGAACATCGTTGCCTACATCCATTCACTCTATGCCGGCTCCGGTGTCGTCGTGCCTGGGACCGGGATCATGATGAACAATCGCGCCCTCGGCTTCTCGCTCGATCCGACCAGCCCCAACGTCCTCGCGCCGGGCAAGCGGCCCGTCCACACGCTAAACCAGGCGCTCGTCAAGCACGGAGACGACGTCTATGCAATCGGAACTCCCGGGGCGAATCTGCAGGTTCAGCACAATCTCCAGGTGATCTGTAACTTGATCGACTTCGACATCAAGCTTCAGGCTGCTGTCGATGCACCGCGCTGGTCGATGGGTGACCAGATGCGGATCGGCGACGATCAGGTGGTGATTGAGGACCGCTTCGGCTCCGACGTCATCGACGATCTTTCGCGACGCGGCCACAACATGGTGACGGCTCCGGCCTGGCAGGTCGGCGGTGGTATTCAGGTCGCCCGGATCAACCGCCGCAACGGCGTCCTCTGGGCCGCCCGTGACCCGCGCCGCCCGACAAATCTGGCGTCGGCAATCTAGCGTCTGGCTGCATTTTCTCGTCTAACGATCACAATCCACAGCATCGGTTTCCCGGCGCTGTGGATACCCTGTAAAGCGAAACACACGTCTGCTGTAGCCGCTATGGTCGTGTGACCTCTCGGTGTGCGCGACTCTAGATAGCGAAGGATAGACGCGCACATTCGTGGGAAGGGCACTGACATGGCGAAAGAAGAAAAGGCCAAGATCGAGGCGACCGCAGAAGAAGTCAAAGAGTCAACAGAAGATGTAAAAGCAGAGCAGAAGCCGTCGGAGCAAGAGCAGACACTGGAATCGGAAAAAGAATCGGCTCCCACTGAGACCAGCGGCGTAGCTGACAACGACCTGGCCAAGGCTGAGCAGGGGTCCACGAATACAACGCGCGAGGAAACGCCCGAAGAGCCAGAAGAAGCGACCGAAGAGATGCCGGTAGATGCGGCAAAGGAAGACGAGAAGGTTCCGCAGGCCGAAGTAGCCGACGACGGTAGCCAGGTTGCAGAATCGACGATCCAGATTGAAACACCGCTCATCGACCAGGAGAAAATCGAAGTTGAAAGCGGCAAAGAATCGAATCCGGCCGAAACTGCTGCACCGAAGGAAGACCCAACGACTAAAACTCCGGACTCCGGAGAGGACGAAAAGTCGCTCGACGTGTTCGACGAGGTCGCGTCCGGCGATGGAGACGCCAGCGATCCTTCACGTACGAAGGCCGAGACCAGCGACAATCTGGAATCTGGAGACGGAGATGCCAGCGATCCGTCGAAGGCAGGCGACGCAGAAGGCACCGATCCGGTGCGCGAGAATCCGAAAACCATTGATTTGCAGGATTCCGGTGATGGAGATGCTTCTGATCCATCACGCAAGGGAGTGACTGATACATCCGATCCTTCGAATTCAATCGACACAGCAGTTGATGATCTGGCCTCCGGGGATGGAGACGCGAGCGATCCATCGAAGGCTGGCGACGCTGAAAGGCACGGGCCCGGTCCGCGAAGTTCCAAACCGGATCAATGTGCAGGACTCGGGCGATGGAGAAGCATCGGGCCCAACGCTCAAAGGCGACGCGGATGCCAGCGGATCCGTCCAGGGTCGGGTCCGACGAAACTGACAAGATTCAATCCGGCGACGGTGAGGCTAGCGATCCGACGTTGAAGGGCAACCTTCAAGACTCCGGCGATGGCGATGTCTCCGATCCATCGCTCAAGGGCGACGCAGGCGCATTGGACCCATCACGAACCATCGGCCAGGAGGTCGATAGACGCGCGTCCGGCGACGGCGACGCGTCCGACCTCTACGCGTGGTGCAGATGCCGGGGAAAGCGTTTCCGCGGACGACGCGGATGAGGCGCCCGCTCGCGGCCCGACCGCGCGGAGCCTGCCGTTGGTGCTGCAATTGCCGGCCAATTCCCAGAGGTAGAAGCTGCTGTCGATCCGAGTCTACGGTGCAGATCGACAGCGCCCCAGGAGATTCCGCGGTTCGGACGACTGCTGTCCGGCATTGTCGACGCCGGGAGTGGTCGATCACTGGTTTCAAACGCTCTCCTCGCTTCTAGGCGTGAGGGCAGATCAAGCCGGATCAGACCAGTCGGTTTCCAGGCCCGGTCGCTCAGCCTGGTCGTTTACGTCAACGTGAATGCGGACGGTTCATCTACCGTTGTCCGGCACCGCGGCATCGACGAAACGACGGTTCACCAGTATGACGCCGATGGGAACCGATCGCTGAGCAGCACGACGGCCCAGATGGCAGCTCGATCATCACCTACGGCGATGGCTTCATGACAGTCGAACTCATCATGAACGACGGCACGTACATCGAAGCTGTCCATTATGACGACGGCGGAGGTGAGCTGACGATTACCAATCCGGATGGCGAATCGCAGTCAACGACGGTCACGCCGCCCTCCGGTACGAGCGGTTCGAATGACACGTCGGGCGATCAGGGTGACAGCGGCGTCGATGCGAGCGGCGGCAGCGACACGTCAGACGATAGCGATGATGACAGCGACAAGGATGACAATGACGGCGACACTGAAGCCGCGGATATGCCGGATGGCGACGGCGAAGGTGACGGCGATAGTGACGGATCAGACATGCCGGACGGCGAAGGTACGCCAAATCCGATCGATGACGGAAGCAGCGGTCCGGCCCTCTCATTCCTCACCGAAGGCCGGCTCGGCCAGCAAGAACAGGCCGATACCGAGCGTGGTGTCGACGCTAAGACCGGCGGCGGCCACACTGATCCGGTTGACGACGATGCCGAAGCAACGCTTGAATTCTTGCAGTCCGATCTGGGTAAGGAACAGGCTGCGAACGATGGGAAAGCGGTCGATGACGCTCAGGGCGGCGGTCATACCGACCCTACTGACGATGACGGACACGTTCCAGATTTCATCACCGCCGATGCGCTCGAACAGATCGAATTCATAGTCTCTGGCGGCGGTGTCGTCGATCCTGTAGACGGCGCTGACGAGGGCGGTAGTTCCCCGATCGACGGCGGTAACTTCGGCGGCAGCGACACCGGAGACGACTTCCAGAGCGAACCAGATGAACCGGTACAGGCAAACATCGTCAGTGCGCACGAAGAGATGGACGCACTCGCTGAGTTGGCCAGTTCGATGCTCAATAACTTCGAGATTCAGATCGAGTTTGAACTTGACGATCTCGACGGGTTCTAGCTTTCAAAATCGAAAGACAACACAACCGGGGTAAGCGGGCTGCACGTATCCTCTCTGACCCCGGTCTTCTTTGCGTCGGTCCGGCGAGAGTTGGAATTATGCGATCGCCGCTAAAGTGGTTCCGAAACTGGCTCAATCCCGCGCTCTACGAAGAAGAGGGCTGGCCGCGTGACCCGCTCAACCGCGGAGTTACCATTGCGCTCATGTATCTCGGTTTCCCGGTAGTAGCACTCATTTCGCTGACACTTCTACTCACCGGATGGTCCGACAAGATTCCTGTCTGGATATCGCCGGCGGTCGTCCCATATGTGTTCGTCATCAGTTGGATTGTGATTGATGAGCGGCGCAGCCGCCGGCGCTCGGAAGATGGCGAAGGCCACGGCTGGATCTGGCAGATGGTTGTCCTGTATGGTTT
>CAWKBO010000002.1:0-109480 GCA_963847895.1 uncultured Gemmatimonadales bacterium | reverse complement strand
TTTACCTCTCCCCTTGTGGGAGAGGTCGGCGCGCAGCGCCGGGTGAGGGGGCCTTAACCTCCCCCTTGAGGGGAGGCCGAAATGCCGGAGGCATTTCGGAGGGGGGGCTTCGTCTTGGCCGGGCCTTCACGGCCGGCCTTGAGGTCCCGGCCATCCACGTCTTTCGCGGTTTCCCGGTCCGCGTGCGGCGAAGCCGCATCGCGTGATCCGGAATCCAGCGCAAAAACTCGTCGCACTACAACGTTCGCTGCGCCTAGTATGCTTTTGTGATCAGGCATCTGGGACAAGCTGGGGGAGGTAACAAGGTGGCCGCATATATTTGGAACGCTAGCCCAAGAAAATGGAATGTCGTGCCGCCCGCAACAAGTGCTTGGGACGCGTTGAGAACATATGTCACCGATCCCTCCGCTTACGTGTATTGGTCCATGCCCTACATCATTTCGCAATCACCAAAGGGGATGCCGCCTACATCTGGAGGACAATGTGCCAGGCGAGCCAACGGTATCGTCGCTCTCGGCGTGGTGGAGGAGGTGCCACGAGAGCTGACACACGCCTCTATAGGCCGGTTTGCATTTCCCGCGCGGGTCCGGGCCGCTGGCTGGGACGAAGTCCATGCTCCGTCCCAATGGAAGACAGCATCCGTATTCAGTGGGGATTTTGGAATGCGCCTATTCAAGTCCCCATCGGGATTTATCAAGGTACGGTCAGGCGGCTGCAGGAGCCTGATATAAAAATGATCGAAGACGAGATCAGTCGCAGAAAGTGATGGTTCTACGATTGCTGCGTCGGGGTCTATTTATCGTTCATCACGTAGCTTGCGCCATTCGCGCAGAACGGCTTCGTATTTTTGCCTGAAGACCTTTTCTTCGTCGCCGACAGTGCCGACCTCCAGCGGCCGGAAATATGTGCGCCGATGAAAATCGACGATGCGAAAATCTTCTGAGCGGTAATCGGAAAGGGCCTTGCTTACGCCCAAAATGCCAATCGTGCGCCTTCTTCTGGCAATGGGGGTTCCTCGCTGAAATAAGGGTAAATTACGCGGTTGTCCCGTCCCAGATTTTTACTCCTGCGGTATTTTCGATTTTGACTGTGCCAAGGTTGTTCAGCGAGAGTTGAGCTTTGATGCTGTCGGGCACGAATTCGAAAGGTTCGTTTCGCCAACGCATCTTCTCGTTCCACATGGCGAGGAACGATGAGCAAGGAGTGGGTAGCAGGCGCTGGCGCCCTTGCTTATGCGATGCGTTGGGCGGTCTGGACCGATATGTCCAGCTCCCCGGCGGCATGAGTTTTAACGTCCGCCCAAAACGGAGTGTAGAAGTCGCCCCCATTCCCGCCGTGACCAGCTTCTTTTCTCCTTTCGCTGCTAATGTCTTGCAGCAATAGGCGTCGCTGAAGACGGCTGTCGGCGTAAAATAGCTGGAGCAGTTTTCGAAGATTGATTTTTTCGATTGACACGGTGTCAAGCCTTTGTTCGGATGCCTGAACTTAGCCGAATGCCAATGCTCCGCTTCAGCACATGATTCGCGTGGACAGCGCCACAAGATGCCAGTATTTCCTTACAAAGCTCTGTAACAGATTGTTTTTATTGACTATTTTATACGTCGCTATATTCCGCGAATTGTGACATCATCCATTCAGCAGGAGGTGCCGTCATGGCTGAAAAAATTCGCTTTCCGCAAATTCCTAGCACCGTTTGGTGGGGCGTCAGATCAATTCTACAGAAAACTCCTAATGTTACAGTAGACGAACGTCTTCTTTCAGTACAGCTTGGAGTTCAAGAGGCAGCGGCTCGGGCCTATGTAAATGAGCTTCGGTCAGTGGGCCCCCCGGACATGAATACGTTGACTATCGACAATAGTGAGACATCTGTTGTCGATAGTCAAGGTATGGGGCATCACGCCGGGGCAGCTGTCCAGGTCGTCGGCGATCGAGGACCAAGGGAATCGAGATGCGACGACGACCCGAAGGGCGTCGATATTGCGCACGGGGTGGCTGGCGGGATTGAACGGCGACGTGAGGGCTACCAGCGGCCCGACATGGAGTCCACGAGGCGAGTCCTTCGAGACCGACCGGGTGGCTCGGCGGCGCAACAGCGGAAGCAATTGCGCCAGCCGATCGGTCCCCTGAAAACTAAGCGGCCCCGCCTCGCCGAAAGGCAAGCAGGACCGCCAGCTAGGTCGTCATGGGCCCGGCGCGATTCGCGCCGCGCGACCTCCTGCTCGAGAGCCGAGAAGCCGGGACCCGCCGACATGGGCCAACGTCAGGCCTACGGGCAGGGAGTCCAGGAGTGCTACTGATTGATGGGGGCCACGTCCACCGGTTGGTTCAATACATCAGACGGGGGACTCTCATATGTTGCCCTGCTTGCGGCTCTTTTTGGATTCTAGGGAGGAGTGATGCAACCGTTCACCCGTCGCAGCCTGTTGGCCATTCTCGTTTTGAGCGCAAGCCTCCCAGGGCTTCTGCCCGCGCAGCGACGCGATGCCCTACGGGTTGGGATAGCTCCACGTCTCGACGTGGACCATGCCCCAATGCCGCTGCTCGGAGTCGGCACGCTGAAGGGTACCTACTGGTGGGTAGGTGCCGTCGCAACCGGCGTCCCTGCAGGAGTCTTGGCGTTCACCGCGTTTGATTCGGAAAGAAATGGGGTCGTCAAGCGATTCATCGGCGCGGCCGCTGTCGGGGCTCTCGCCGCGTTGCCGGGCGCTCTGATCGGATCCTGGTTCAAGAAGTCGTGGAAGCAGCCGGGGGGCGGGGATCGTCGACAGCCAGGCGTAAGCTTAGTCTCTGACGACAACTATGAGCCGGGTGGAACCGCCGCGCCGGCAACCTATCACTGCTCGACGAGGGCCCTGAAAACGGGCCCACCAAGGCTAACGTGCCGGTGCCCAGACGACCGAAAGGACTCCTGAGCAGAAGGGCTTCTGCGGCTAACGGTGGTGCAATCCTCAGGGGATGAGACCCTCCGCAACTGCGGAAGTCGGCCCGATTTGGTCGCTCGAACGCGAAGGCCTCACGACGCACAACGCGAAGTGAGGCCTTCGGTTAGACCATCATGGGCCCGGCGCGATTCGAACGCGCGACCTCTTGCTCCGGAGGCAAGCGCTCTATCCAGCTGAGCTACGGACCCGGTCTTGAAGCGACGGGCGAGAAGCGACAGGCGACTGATTCGGCCCTCCCTGGTCGCTTGTCGCCCGTCGCATGTCGCCGTCTTTCCATCGGGGCGCCCGGATTTGAACCGGGGACCTCCTGCTCCCGAAGCAGGCGCGCTAACCGGGCTGCGCTACGCCCCGCACTACCGTCGATGGTCGATCGTCGGTGGTCCATCGGCACCGACCTGTCACGAGTCGCCGTGGTCCAACCGCCACGGACCATTGACCATCAGCCATCGACCTCCATGGGCCCAGAGGGAGTCGAACCCCCAACCTCCTGATCCGTAGTCAGGTGCTCTATCCAATTGAGCTATGGACCCCGAACCACAACAGTGCATGGGCGGTACAAGACTCGAACTTGTGACCTCTACGATGTCAACGTAGCGCTCTAACCAACTGAGCTAACCGCCCGTTCACGACGACGGGCAGCTGACCCGTGGGCCGGCTGCCCGACGCTGCACCTGCAATGGCGGGGGTGGGATTTGAACCCACGACCTCCGGGTTATGAGCCCGGCGAGCTACCAGACTGCTCCACCCCGCGACGATTCCTGCATGCCCTCCCTCGGAGGACGTGTCATCCTGAGCCCCAAAGGGGCGAAGGAAGAGCGGGAAACGGGACTCGAACCCGCGACCCCAACCTTGGCAAGGTTGTGCTCTACCAACTGAGCTATTCCCGCAACGTCCCGCGAAACGCCAAACTAGGCCGCCCCGCGCCGGTCCGCAACCGCTCCGGCCTTCCGCACCAGCCACCGGATCCGGCCCCTGGAGTGGAGGCGAGGGAGCCTGCCCCGAGCCATCACCACAATCCACTCCGAACCTTCAGGAGTGGAGGCGAGGGGAATCGAACCCCTGACCTCCTGAATGCCATTCAGGCGCTCTCCCAACTGAGCTACGCCCCCCAAGTACCCGCCCTCTTCCGAAGCCGGGGTAGCCGCGAATCCTATCGGGCCAGCCCAGCAGTGTCAAGCAATTCGCGCCTTCGCTGCACACCCCCACAGGGGGCGGGTATCCTTGGGGTGCGATGACTGAACAGTCCCGTCCCGTCGACCCCGACCTCACCCTCGAGGAGATCCTCGCCAGCGAGCCGCCGCCCAGGCGTCGGGCCCGCAAGCGCGAGACCGCCAAGTCACTGGGGGTGTACGATGCCGATCGCGACATCCTCGACCAGTATCTCTACGAGGTCTCGCGTACCCCGCTGCTCACGCCCGCACAGGAAGTGGCGGTCGCCCGGCGAGTCCAGGCCGGCGACGAAGACGCGATGCGGGAGTTGGTGACCCGCAACCTCCGCTTCGTGATCTCGGTCGCCAAGAAGTACCAGAACCGGGGCATGGCGCTCACCGACCTGATCGGCGAGGGCAACGTGGGGCTGATGACCGCGGCGCGGAAGTTCGATCCCGATCAGGGGGTGAAGTTCATCTCCTACGCGGTCTGGTGGATCCGCCAATCGATCCTCGCCGCGCTGGCCCGGCAGGGGCGCACCGTGCGGGTGCCGCTCAATCGCACCGCCGACCTGTCGCGGATCATCCGCGCCTCCGAGGCGCTCCGCCAGGAGCTGGGCCGCGAGCCCACGCCGGAGGAAATCGGCAACGTCACCAGCCTCGCGGTGGACGTCGTCCAGGCGCTGGCCGCGCTCAACACCGCCGAGGTGCGCCTCGACGCCCCGCTCGATCCCGACGGCGATCGGTCGCTGATCGACCGCTTCACCGCCTCGGACCACGACGCCGAGGAGGAGGCGATGGATCGCTTCCTCAGCGACGAGATCGAGCACGCGCTGGCCACCCTGCCGCCGCGCGATGCCAAGGTCCTGCGACTCTACTTCGGGCTCGACGGTGGCCGCGAACACACCCTCGAGGAGATCGGCGGGATGCTGGGCGTGACCAGGGAGCGGGTGCGCCAGCTGCGCGATCGCGCCCTGAAGCGGCTCAGGGATGGCGAGACCGGGCGGGCGCTGGCGAGTTTCGCGAGCTGAACAGCGACACGCGACAGGCGACAGGCGACAGGTGACCACGCGCCCACCCTGCCGGGGGAGGGCGATGCCCAAGCAACGCCTGTCGCGTGTCGCCCGTCGCCTGTCGCCTGTATCTTTGAGGCCGTGACCACCTCCCCGATCGCGACTCTGGGCCGCGCCTCGCTCCGCGCCGCGCGGGCCCTCGCCGACACCGGCGCCTGGGCCTCCCAGCTCTTCCCCCAGATGCAGCGCCTCGGCGTCGCCTCGGTGCCGATCGCGCTCTTCATCGCGGTGTTCACCGGCATCGTGCTCGCGCTGCTGGCCTCGTACATCTTCACCGGCACGGTGCCGATGTACTTCGTCGGCGCGCTGGTGGGCAAGACGGTGATGATGGAACTCGGCCCGGTGCTCACCGGGATGGCGCTGGCCGGTCGGGTCGGCGCCAACATCGCCGCCGAGCTCGGGACGATGAAGGTCACCGAGCAGGTCGACGCGCTCGAGACGCTGGCCTGGGATCCCGGCTCGTACCTCGTGGTGCCCCGGGTGCTCGCGGCGACGCTGATGTTCCCCGTGGTCACCGCGTTCGCCATGGGGGTCGGCGTGGCGGCCGGGTGGATCACCAGCGTGAACCTGCTCGACCTCACCACCCCCGAGTTCACCAAGGGACTGCGTTCGTTCTACCAGTTCAAGGACCTCTGGTTCGGGCTGGTGAAGGCGGCGTCATTCGGCGCCGCGGTGGCACTGATCGGTTGCCACCGCGGCCTGCGCACGGCCGGCGGCGCCGAGGGCGTCGGCCAGGAGACCACGCGCGCCGTCGCCGAGGGGTGCATGGCCATCCTGGTGCTCGACGCGTTCTGGGCGCTGGTGCTGCTGTGATACGGTTCGACGACCTGCACAAGCGCTTCGGTGAGCGCGAGGTGCTCCGGGGCGTGACGCTCGACGTGCCCGATGGCAGCACCACGGTGCTGCTCGGCCGCTCGGGCTCGGGAAAGAGTGTCCTCCTCAAGCACGTGGTCGGGCTGCTGCGGCCCGATCAGGGACATGTGTACGTCGACGATCGGGCGGTGGACACCCTCGAGCACGACGACCTCAACGCGGTGCGGCGCGAGATCGGCTACGTCTTCCAGTTCGCGGCGCTCTTCGATTCGCTGACCTGCGCCGGCAACCTGGCGCTGGCGCTCCGTCGCCAGGGGCTCGACGACGCCGAGATCGCGACGCGGACCGCCGAGGCGCTGGCGATGGTCGGGCTCCCCGACGTGGCGGATCGGCATCCGGCCGAGCTGTCGGGCGGGATGCGCAAGCGGGTGGGGATTGCCCGGGCCGTGGTGCTCCGGCCGCGTTACATTCTGTGGGACGAACCGACCACCGGCCTCGACCCGGTCACCACCGCCACGATGGATCAGATGATCCTGCATGTGCGGCGAGACCCTCGGCGTGACCAGCGTGGTCGTCACCCACGACCTCAACTCGGCCTTCGCCGTCGGTGACCGGATGGCACTGTTGCACGAGGGGCAGATCCGGGCTGCGGGAACCCCCGCCGAGATCCGCGCCAGCGACGATCCGGTGGTGCGCCAGTTCATCGAGGGTCGTCCCGAGTGAGCCGCCGCAACGAATTCACCGTCGGCCTGTCGGTGCTGCTGGCGATCGTGTTGATCGTCGCCGCGGCCGTCTGGCTCGGGGCAGATCTCGACCGGCGGGCCGCGGACCCTGGCGACGGCGCGGTTCCGGACCACCGGCGGGGTGAGCGTCGGCGATCCGGTGGTGCTTCGCGGCGTGAAGGTGGGACGGGTCGAGGCGATCCGGCTCGCCCCCGACGAATGGGTCGAGGCCGACCTGCGCCTCGCGACCGAGGCCGAGATGCCAAGCCACCCGGTGGCGATCGCATCGAGCGCCTCGTTGTTCGGCGAGTGGCAGGTGGCGGTGTTCGACCGCGACCAGGCGCCCGACGACCCCGAGGTCCGCCGACTGCTCGACGAGGCCGCCGCCGCCGGTGACCAGTGGCCCGGCGCGACCCTGCCCGACATCGGCCAGCTCACCTCCCAGGCCTCGCGGATCGCCGGTGATGTCGCCACCGTCACCAATCGGATCGGCGGCCTGGTCGACTCGAACACGATCAACGACCTGCGCCAGAGCGTCGTCGCGCTCCGTGAGTCGGCCGAACGGCTGGCCGACTTCACCCAGCGGCAGGCGGGCCAGCTCGACCACGTGGTCACCAACGCGGCCACGTCGTCGGACCAGATCTCCCGGGCCAGCGGCCATCTCGACGCCACCCTGTCGCGGATCGATTCCTCCACCGCCTCGGGGGAATTGTCGGCGATGGTCACCGACGCGCGCGCGGCGGCGGCCGAGCTGCGCAATGCCAGTGCCGACGTCCGGGTGCTCTCCAGCACCGCCGCGTCGCAGCGTGATCGGCTGGTCGACATCTTCGCCTCCACCGACTCGGTCCTCGGCCGGCTCTCGCGGGGCGAGGGGACGCTCGGGATGCTCTCGAGCGATTCGACACTCTATCGTGAGGCGACCCGTACCGTGGTGCAGCTGCGGTCGCTGCTGGCCGACATTCAGGCGAATCCACGGCGGTACTTCCGGTTCTCCGTGTTCTAGGTCGTCGCTGGTCGATGGTCGATGACGAGATTCGCCGGACTGCCGATGGCGATCTCGATCGCCCGACCGTGGGTTCAAGCTCGCCGCCGATCCAATGGACCATTGACCGTTGACCATTGACCATCGACCACTGACCATCGACCATTGACCATGCCGAAGAAGAAGGCCGAACGCGAAGTCTCCGCCGGCGGGATCGTCTTCCGACGTGATCCCGATGGGACGCCGCGCTTCCTGCTGATCCGGGACAGCTATCGCCACTGGGGTTTCCCGAAAGGGCACCTCGAGGAGGACGAGACGCCGGCCGCGGCGGCGCTGCGCGAGACCCACGAGGAGGCCGGGCTCGCCGATCTGTGCTGCACGGCCCGATCCGGCTGATCGACTGGCACTTCCGCTTCCGGGGTCGCTACATCCACAAGTACTGCCACTTCTTCCTCTTCGAGTCGCCCGGCGGCGAGGCGGTGCCCCAGCGCGATGAGGGGATCACGGCGGTGCGCTGGGAACCGCTCGACCGGGCGCTCGAGGTGCTGAGCTACGACAATGCCCGCGGGGTGTTGCGTCGCGCCGCCGAGATGGCCCGCTGCCTGGTGGCGGTGGGGCGGGGACGACCGCTCACCCAGCCCGAATCGCTGGTCGCCGTCGACCAACCCGCCGGCGACTGAGCTGCCGCGGCGATGCCAGCCGTCGCCGCGCTGCTCGAGCGTCGCACCGCGCTGCTGGCCCTCCGCCGCGCCCTCCCGGGGCGGCCCACCAGGGTGCTCACCGCGCGGTCGCCGGCCCACCTCGCCACCCTGCTCGGCCGCCACCTGGTCGACGCCGTCGTCGCTCGGGGCCGAGGCGGCCCGTGGCGGCACCTTCGACGGCACTGCGCGACGAGTTCGCGTCGCTCCCGGTGCTGCTGTACGCCCCGATCCGCTCCGAGGATGCCGACGCTGGTGCGCCGATGACCGCCCGAGCGGGTGGCGGGAGTGCTGGTCGAGGGGCTCGATGACCCGGTGCTCGCCCGCCAGTTGCGGCGGGCCGGCCTGACCGCCCGGCGGGAGGACGCCCTGCTGCCACTGGCCGGGCGACTCGACCTGATCGACCCGCTCCAGGTCGGCGCGTGGCAGACGATGGTCGGCGATGGCCACCGACCGGCTGGCCACGGCCGAGGTCGCGGCGCGGCAGAGGGTCAGCCGGGAGACGCTCTCGCGCCGATTCGCGGCCGGCCGGGCGCCGTCGCTCAAGGCGCGCGATCGACGGGGTGCGGCTGGTCGCCGCCGGCCAGCTGCTCGGCTCCCGGGGCTATCGAGTGGCCGACGTCGCCCGGCTGCTCGGGCTTCTCCTCGCCTTCGCTCCTGCAGCGGACCGCCCGGCGACTGGCCGGTGTGCCGGCGGGCGCGCTGGGCGGGCTGCCCCCCGACCGAATCCTCGCCCGGCTGCTGTCGGGACCGGGGCTGCGCTGGGCTTGATTTGGCGCTTGTCGGCCCCCGGACTTGTGACTATTTTCACAAGCTTGTGACGGGAATCGGCTTCCACCCTCAGCGACCTGAGTGTCATGGCCACCGATTCGATGCTTCGCCCTGGCGAACTGAAAGACATCCTGCTCAAGGAGATCGCGGCGGCCGACCTCGGCTCGCTCGACGTCGATGACGTCGGGACCGTGCTGGAGGTGAAGGACGGTGTCGCGCTGATCTACGGACTGAAGCAGGCGATCGCGGGCGAGATGCTCGAGTTCACCGTCCGGGAGAGTGGCGAGGTGATCACCGGCCTGGTGCTCAACCTCGAACAGGACTCGGTCGGCGCCGCCATCATGGGCGACTACCTCAAGCTCAAGGAAGGCGACGAGGTGCGCTGCACCGGCCGCCTGCTCGAGGTGCCGAGCCGGCCCCCGGCATGCTGGGCCGGGTGGTCGACGCCCTGGGCCAGCCGGTGGACGGTCTCGGTCCGATCGAGACCAACAGCGCCCGTCCGGTCGAGATGATCGCGCCGGGCATCATCGTGCGGCAGCCGGTGACGGAGCCGATGCAGACCGGCCTCAAGGCGATCGACTCGATGATCCCGATCGGCCGCGGCCAGCGCGAGCTGATCATCGGCGACCGCGGCACCGGCAAGACGGCGATCGCGCTCGACACCATCATCAACCAGAAGCGACACCGGCGTGATCTGTGTCTACGTCGCGATCGGGCAGAAGCGCTCGACCGTGGCGATCGCTGGTGGAGCAGCTCAAGGCCGCCGGCGCCATGGACTACTCGGTGGTGGTGGTGGCCTCGGCCTCCGATCCCGCGCCGCTGCAGTTCATCGCGCCATACGCGGGCTGTGCCATCGCCGAGTACTTCATGTACGAGGAGGGGAAGGCGACCCTCTGCGTGTACGACGACCTCTCCAAGCAGGCCGTCGGCGTACCGCCAGATGTCGCTGATCCTGCGCCGCCCGCCGGGGCGCGAGGCCTATCCGGGCGACGTCTTCTATCTCCACTCGCGGCTGCTCGAGCGGGCCGCGAAGATCAGCACCGATCCGAAGGTCACGACCGCTGGATCCACGCATCAAGGTGCCGGGCGGGTCGCTCACCGCGCTGCCGATCATCGAGACGCAGGCCGGTGACGTCTCGGCCTACATCCCGACCAACGTGATCTCGATCACCGACGGCCAGATCTTCCTGCAGACCGACCTGTTCTACGCCAACGTGCGGCCCGCGGTCGACGTCGGCATCTCGGTGAGCCGGGTCGGCGGCAATGCCCAGATCAAGGCGATGAAGAAGGTGGCCGGGCCGCTGCGGCTGTCGCTGGCCCAGTACCGCGAGCTGGAGGCGTTCGCCCAGTTCGGATCCGACCTCGATGCCGCGACCCAGCGGCAGCTGGCCCGGGGCGCCCGGATGGTCGAGATCCTCAAGCAGCCGCAGTATCAGCCGGTGCCGGTCGAGGAGCAGGTCCTGGTGATCTATGCGGTGACCAACGGCTACCTCGACGACGTCGAGGTGGTGTCGGTGCGCCAGTGGGAACGGGACTTCCTCGAGTGGGTGCGCGCGTCACGGCCGGCGGTGCTCGAGGCGATCCGCGACAAGAAGGAGCTCATCGGAGCCGGTGGTGGCCGACATCAAGGCCGCGATCGAGGCGTTCAAGCCGATGTTCAACCCCGCGGCGTAGCGCATGGCGAAGTCACGCGCGCTCAAGGGCCGGATCCGGTCGGTGACCAACACCCGGAAGATCACCCGGACGATGGAACTCGTCGCCACGTCCAAGCTCAAGCGTGCCCAGGACCGGATGATCGCGGCCCGGCCGTTTGCCGAGGCGCTGCGCGAGGTGATCGCCGAGCTGGTCACGCCCGACCTCGCGGAACAGTTCCCCTTGCTTCGTCAGCCTGCCCCGCCAGCCGAGGGGGGGCCCGATCGCGCGGTGGTGGTGCTGCTCACCAGCAACCGGGGTTTCGCGGGCGGCTTCAACGCCAACCTGATCAAGGAGGCGCGCCGCCGCGATCGGCCGATCTCGAGGGCCGCGGCTACACCGTCGACCTGATCGCGTCGGCCGCAAGGGGATCGGGTACTTCAAGTACATGGGCCGGCCGCTGCGCGTCGCTCGCACCGACATCGGCGACCGGCCGACGCCGGCCGACGCCGCCTCGGTGATCGACGAGGTGATCGCCGAGTTCTCCGCGGGCCGGCTCGGGGTGGTGGAGCTGGTGCGCTCGCGAGTTCCGCAGCGCCCTGACCACGCCGCCGGTGACCGATCACCTGCTGCCGATCGCGCCGCCGCCGTCGGGAGGCGGCAGTCGGCCCGACTACATCCTCGCCCCGGACCCCGAGACGCTGCTCGAGGATGTGCTGCCCCTCTACGTCCGCAACGCCGTCTACCGGGGGCTGGTGGAGACCGCGGCCGCCGAGCAGGCGTCGCGGCGCACGGCGATGAAGAACGCGACCGACAACGCTGGCGACCTGATCGAGGCGCTCAAGCGGACCTACAACCGCCAGCGCCAGGCCGCGATCACGCAGGAGATTGCCGAGCTGGTCGGGGGCGCGGCGGCCCTGCAGGGTTAGCCGCGAGGGGCAGCGCAGCCGCGACGCCCGCGGCGCACGATCTGCGCAAGGACACGAATCGCGCGCCGCGAGCGGCGCGCCAACCAGGAATCGGTTCGAGATGACTGCTACCGCTGCTACCGCCACCACCGGCACCATCATCCAGGTCATCGGTCCGGTGCTCGACGTCGAGTTCCCGCCCGAGCACCTGCCGGAGCTCTACAACGCCCTCACCGTCGACGACGACGAGCGGCCCGGTGCCGGTGCACCTCACCGTCGAGGTGCAGCAGCACATCGGCCGCAACCAGGTGCGCGCGGTGGCGATGTCGTCGACCGATGGGGTGAGCCGCGGCATGACCGCGATCGACACCGGCGCACCGGTCTCGGTGCCGGTGGGCGACGCCGCCCTGGGCCGGATCCTCAACGTCCTCGGCGATCCGGTCGACGGTGGCGAACCGATTCCGGCCTCGGTCGAACGGTGGCCGATCCACCGGCCCTCGCCGGGGTTCACTGCCCTCGAGCCGAGGACCGAGATCCTCGAGACCGGCATCAAGGTGATCGACCTCGTCGCCCCGTTCGTGAAGGGCGGCAAGATCGGCCTCTTCGGCGGCGCGGGCGTCGGCAAGACGGTCGTGATCATGGAGCTGATCAACAACGTCCAGAAGGGCCACGGCGGCAAGTCGGTCTTCTGCGGCGTGGGGGAGCGGACCCGCGAGGGCAACGACCTCTACCTCGAGATGAGCGAATCGGGGGTGATCGACTCCTGCGCGCTGATCTACGGCCAGATGAACGAGCCGCCGGGCGCTCGACTCCGGGTCGGCCTCTCGGGCCTCACCGTCGCGGAATACTTCCGCGACATCGAGGGCCAGGACGTGCTGCTGTTCATCGACAACATCTTCCGGTTCACCCAGGCCGGCGCCGAGGTCTCGGCGCTCCTCGGCCGGATGCCGAGCGCGGTCGGCTACCAGCCGACGCTGGCCACCGAGATGGGCGACCTGCAGGAGCGGATCACCTCGACCCACAACGGCTCGATCACCTCGGTGCAGGCGATCTACGTGCCGGCCGACGACCTGACCGATCCGGCCCCGGCGACCGCGTTCGCCCACCTCGACGCGACGGTGGTGCTCTCGCGCGCGATCTCGGAGCTGGGCATCTATCCGGCGGTGGACCCGCTCGACTCCACCTCGCGGATCCTCGCGCCGCAGTTCCTCGGCCAGCGCCACTACGACGTGGCGATCGGCCTGCAGCGCACCCTGCAGCGCTACAAGGCGCTGCAGGACATCATCGCGATCCTCGGGATGGACGAGCTGTCGGAGGAGGACAAGCTGATCGTCGGCCGTGCCCGTCGGCTCCAGCGCTTCCTCTCGCAGCCGTTCCACGTGGCCGAGCAGTTCACCGGTTTCCCCGGCAAGTACGTCAAGCTCGAGGACACCATCGCGTCGTTCGAGCGGGTCCTTTCCGGCGAGTTCGACCATCTCCCCGAGCAGGCCTTCTACATGCAGGGCGGCATCGAGGACGTGATCAAGCGCGCCAGGGAAATGCAGGGCTGATGCGCGTCACGGTCATCTCCCCCGAGGCGGCGGTCTACGACGGCGAGGCGGAGGCGGTCACCGCCCCCGCCTTCGATGGCGAGATCGGCATCCTGCCCAACCACGCCGCGCTGATGACCACGCTCGGCACCGGCACGCTCGTGGTTCGCACCGGGGTCACGGTGCGGCGGTTCCGTGTGCAAGGGGGCTTCCTGCAGGTCGTCAAGAACAGGGTCCGCGTTCTTGCCGAACATGTCGAGGGAGACGCCTCATGATCCGCCCCGCCGCCAGCGCCGCCGCCATCCTGCTGTTCACCGCCCCGCTCGTCGCCCAGAGCACCGGTACCCCGGTGTACCAGGCGCCCTACCGGGCCTTCGCGTCGAGCGAGCTGGGACTGTCGCTTTCCGACCCCGGCGCGGGATTCGCCCTGGAGGGGTCGTACCGCACCGGCCTGTCGACCAAGTCGGATCTCGGCTTGCGGCTCGGATTCCACGATGCGCACCATTCCACCGCCTTGCTGCTCGGCGGTGATGCCCGGATCCGGCTGCTCGACCACAACGAGTCGTTCCCCCTCGACGGGTCGCTGACCATCGGGCTCGGCGTCGCGAGCGGCGACGGCTACACTGCCGGCTACCTGCCGATCGGTTTCTCGATGGGACGCCGGGTGCTGGTGGAGGGATCGCAAGTTTCGCTGGTCCCGTACATCCACCCGGTGCTGACGCCCCACTTCGGTGATGCGAGCGGCACCGACTTCTCGCTCGGCTTCGGACTCGACGCGCGGGTGACCCCGCGACTCGACCTCCGGTTCAGCGCCGCGATCGGCGACCAGGACGGGGTGGCCTTCACCGTGGCCTGGTTGCGATGAACCTTTCCCGGTTCGTCCCGCTTGCCGCAGCGTTGCTCGTACCCGGCCTCCTCGCCGCCCAGGTGCGCGGCGTCCCAGTGGTGAACAACGGCTTCAGCTCCGGGGTCTCGATCGCCGCCGAGGTGGGCTTCGCCAACACCGCCGCGGGCGGCGGCACGGCAGTGGCCGCGCACTCGGCCTTCGGCGTCGGCCCGTTGGGGCTCACGGCCTCGGTCTCGCGCAGCGTGCCCGATGTCGGCAAGGCGATCTGGGCACAGGGGGGGGCGGCGACGTTCCGGATCTTCGGCGGCCCGCTTGTGCCGTTCCGGGTGACTGCCCAGGCCGGGGCCGCGGTGTGGGACCTTGGCCCGGAGACACGGCAGGTTCATGTGCCGCTGTCGCTCGGGTTGAGCGCCACCCTGCCCAACCCGGCGTTCGCGATCCGTCCGTGGCTCGCGCCCCGGTTCGACCTGGTGCGCTCCACGGTCAACAGCGTCGGCAGTTCGGAGACCAATTTCGCCATGAGTGGCGGGATCGAGCTGGGGTTCATCAACGGGCTTCGGATCCGGGCGGCCTATGACCGGATCTTCCGCGGTGACCATCCCGGCATCCTCGCCTTCGGGCTCGGCTACTCCTTCGGCGGCTGACCGGCCGCGCCGTTCCGGTCGCGCCCTATTCGGCGACCGGCTCCAACAGGGACAGCACCAGCTCGGCGTTCCGCCGGGCCGCGCCACGATCGGGCCCGAGGGCGGCGAGGGCGGCGGCCCCTTGGCGTGACGCCAGGGCCGGATCATCGAGCCATCGCCGCCACTGGGCCGCGAGGGCGCTGATCGGATCGGTGCCCGGGAGAGCCACCAGGCCGCCGGCATCGGCGAGAAGGCGCGCATCGCGCACCCCGCGGTGGCCCGGACCGATCAGCACCGGTCGGCCCCAGCCGGCAGGCTCGAGCACCGAGTGCACTCCGCGGCGCCCGAACCCCCCACCTACATAGGCCATCCGCCCGGCTGGGTAGAGCCGCGGCAGGACACCGAGCCGGTCGACGATCACCACCGGGGCGGCGCTGGCCTCGCCAGCCCAGCGGACCGGCGCCAGTCCGAAACGGCGCGCCTGGGCCTCCAGCCTATCCACCGCACCGGCCTCGGGTTGGTGGGGGACCAACACCAGTTGCGCGGCGGGATGGCCGCTCCGCACCACCTGGAACGCGTCGAGGAGGACTGCCTCGTCGCTGGGCCAGGTGCTCCCCGCCACCAGGGTCAGCTCGGGGTGGTCGGTGAGGGCCAGCCGGGGCATGTCTCGGGCCGTGGCGACCGCCGCGAGCACGCTGTCCACCCGAGGATCGCCAGTCACGGTGATCCGTTCGGGCCGCGCCCCGAGCCGCTCGAGCCGATCCGCGTCGCCCCGATCGATCGCCCCGATCCGATCGAGGGCAGCATAGCCGCGCTGGGCCAGTCGGCGGGCCGGCCATCCGAGCCGCGCGCTGCCGGGGTCCACCGACCCCGCCACCAGTGCCACCCGGGTCCCCCGTGCTGCGGCGGCGGTTGCCAACTCGGGCCAGACGTCGAGCTTGGCGAACACCAGCACATCGGGTCGCACCGCGTCGAGGACGGTCCGGATATCGTGGCGGCGGTCGTAGGGCAGGTATCCGACGTGGTCGGCCTGAAGGCTCGGTGCGAGACGCTCGGCCGAGGCCGAGAAGCGGGTGGCGAGCAGCTGGAGCTCTGGCCGGTCGGTTCGGAGCTCGGCGAGCACCGCGCGAGCCTGCAGCCCCTCGCCCACCGAGGCGCTGTGGATCCAGATCAGGGGGCGTGACGGGTCGCGGGCGGTCGCGGCCCAGGCGGCCAGGTCGCGCGGTGCGTCGAGTCGACCGGTGTGCCCGCGCCGGGCGAGCGCGTCGCGGACCAGCAGTGGCACGAGGGGGACCGCGGCGCGGATCGCGAGTCGGTAGGGAACCGTGGCAGGCACGCGCGAACGATGGTCGGCGCGTTGCATCAGCGCAACGTGGCGGGGCACCAGCCGCCGGCGGATGTAGCTTTGACCCGATGACCCTGCGCGACTACCTCGCCCTCTCGCGGCGGCCACGCTACTCGATCCTCTTCGCGCTGCCGTTGCTGGTGGCGTACGAGACGCTGGCGTGGGCACTCGCCAACACCGACGGCGGCGTCCGCAACGGTGCCGACGTGCTGCTCAAGTGGCTCTTCGTCGGGGTCGGTGGCCAGCGCGGCCTGCTGTTCTTCGATGTGGCGCTGCTCGGCCTGGGGACGGTGCTGGTGATCCGCGATTTCCGGCGGCACGGCGGTGGCCTGTCGTGGCGGGTCTTTCTCGGGATGCTGGCCGAGAGCGCCGTGCTGGCGCTGCTGGTGGGGCTGGTGGTCGGGCAGGCCACCCGCGCGCTGCTGCAGCACCTGTCGATGCCGGGGCTCGATGGTCTCGGGATCGGCGTGCAGGTGATGCTGTCGCTCGGGGCGGGGATCTACGAGGAGCTGCTCTTCCGGGTGCTGCTCGTCGGCGCCCTGGCGCTGGCGGGACGGCGGTTGCTGCACTGGTCGCCGCGGGCGGCGGGCACGATGGCAACGCTGGTGGGTGCGCTGATCTTCTCGGCCTTCCACTACATCGGGCCGTATGGCGACAGCTTCGCCCTGTCGTCGTTCATCTTCCGCGCCCTCGCAGGCGTGGTCTTCAGCGCGCTGTACCTCACGCGCGGCTTTGGTGTCACCGCCTGGACGCACGCGTTGTACGACATCTTCGTCACGCTGGGGTGAGACGATAGACGATAGACGATAGACGATAGACGATGGACAGTGCCGACGGCCGAGTTCCAACCGGGCAATCCGGATACCCGAAAGGCCATTCGTCCAAGGGCATACGTCTATCGTCTATCGTCTATCGTCTATCCCTTCTTGGCCTTGATGATCGAGTCGAGCACCATCCGGAACACCCCGATCGGCTGGGCGCCGTCCATCAACCCGCCCTCGATATAGAACGTCGGCGTGGCCCCGGCCCCGGCCCGCACGGCGCCCTGCGCATCCTGCTGGATGGTGGTGCGGGTGGCCCCACTCTGGAGGCAGGCGAGCAGCGTCTCCTGGTCGAGCTTCAGCGGGGCCGTCAGGGAGAGGAAGTAGGCGCCGGGGTCCTTCAGCGGTGCCCAGCGCTCCTGCTCGGCGTAGAGTCGGTCGTGCGCCGGCCAGAACTTTCCCTGCCGCGCGCTGCACATCGCGAACTCCGCCGCCGCGACCGCGTTGGGATGGAGCTGGGGGAGCGGGAAGTTGACGAAGATCCAGCGGACCTTGCCGGTCGCGATGTACTCCTTCTCGATGGTGGGGAACGTTTCAACCGCGAAACGCCGGCAGAAGGGGCACTGGAAGTCACTCATCTCGTACACGGTGACCGGTGCATCGGCCCGTCCCTTGGTGCGGGCGGTGAGCGGGTCCTGCGCCGAGAGCGACGGGGCGAGTGTGGCGACGGCCAGTGCGATCAACCAGCGGTGCGTCACGGAGTCTCCTGGTGCGAGTATCTTTCGGCCATCCACGCACACGACACCTGGCGAGGATGGACACCCACGGATGAGGAAAGCTACCGGGGCCGCGCTGGCCCTCCAACTCGTGCTCGCCGCCCCGCTGGTCGCCCAGGCCGGGGTCGACTCGCTCTTTCCGGCCAGCCCGGCGGGGCCGGTCACCGACGTCGCGGCGATCATTCCGGACAGCGTCGCCCAGGTGGTCACCGCCCGGCTCGATCACCTGCGCGAGGCCACCGGCGGCGAGATCGCCGTGGTCACCCTGACCACCATCGGCGACCATGCTCCCGGTGATGTGGCCCTGGCCATCGGGCGCCGGTGGGGGGTGGGTGGCGACTATCCGGTCGGTGACCGACGCCGCAACGCCGGCGTGGTGCTGCTGCTGGTGCCGAGCACGTCGGAGCATCGTGGTGCGCTCTACATCAGCACGGGTCAGGGAGTCGAGGGGTTCCTCACCGATGCTCGCGCGGGCCAGATCTCCGATCGGATGCTGCCGGCGCTCCGCGACGGCGACTACGGTGATGCCATCAACGTCGGTACCACGCTGCTCACCGACGAGATCGCCACCGCGCTCGGCTCCACCGACTCCACGCTCGTGCTCCCCCGCGAAGCCGGCCCGGGGATCGGCAAGTTGGCGCTGCTGTTCATCCTGTTCGGCATGATCGTGGTCGCGGTGCTGATCGCCGTGTCCGGCCGGGGCGGACCGCGGGGCGGCAGTGGCGGCGGCCGACGCCGTCATCCCGACCTGCTCGGTCCGATCCTCTGGGGGGCGCTGGGCGGCTTCCGCGGCGGTGGGGGATTCGGCGGTGGCTTTGGCGGCGGCGGGTTCGGTGGCGGTGGCGGTTTCGGCGGCTTCGGTGGTGGTGGCGGTTTCAGCGGTGGCGGCGCAGGAAGGAGCTTCTAGGCGATGGATGCAGCAGCACTCGAACAGGGTCTCACCCAGCTGGTGGCGGCGCTCGAGGGCGGGGCGGCTCCCGGCTGTTCAGCGGTGCTCTACGGGTCGGCGGCCCGCGGCGACTGGGATGCCCGGCGCTCCGACGTGAACCTGCTGCTGGTGCTTGACGGCGCCGAGCCGGCGGCCCTGCGCCGCCTCACGCCCGCCGTCGAGGGTTGGCACGATCGCGGCTGGACGCCGCCGCTGCTCATCGGTCGCGACGAGTGGCAGCGGGCCACCGACGTCTTCCCGGTCGAGATCACCGACATGCGCCTCGCGTACCGGGTGCTGGCCGGCGTCGACCCCGTGGCGCCCCTGGTGGTCGACCCGGCCGACCTGCGCCGGGCGCTCGAGACGTCGCTGCGGGGGAAGCTGGTGCACCTGCGCCAGGCCTACACCCGCTTCAGTGGTGCCATGCCGGTGCTGGGGGGCTTCGCCTCGGCCTCGATCTCGGAACTGCTCGTGCTGCTGCGGGCCACGGCGGTGCTGCTCGGCCGCGATCCCGGGGCGGGGGCGGCGGAGACAATCGCTGTCCTCGAGGCGGTGCTGGGGCCGACCGCGGCCGCCGTCGGTGAGGTGGCTGCCCGGCGTCGTGAGGCCGAGTGGTCGTGCAGCCCCGAACTCTTTGCCAGCTATCTCGAGGCGGTCCGGCGGACCGTCGATGTGGTGGACTCCTTCACTCCCGGAGCGTCATGATGCGTGCTCGTACCCGGCTGCTTGGCCTCGTGGCGGTGCTGCCGCTCTTCACCACCGCCTGCGGATACAACCGGCTCCAGGAACTCGACGAGACGGTGAACAAGGCCCAAGGCCAGATCCAGACCCAGTTGCAGCGGCGCAACGACCTGATCGAGAATCTGGTGAACACGGTCAAGGGCGCCGCCGCCCAGGAAACGACGGTCTTCCTCGGGGTGGCCAACGCCCGCGCCAAGCTGGGCGGCGCGATGCAGGGCGGCGACATGCAGGCGATGGCCCAGGCCAACGACCAGCATGAGCGGGGCGCTCGGGCGACTGCTGGCGATCTCCGAGGCGTATCCCGACCTCAAGAGCAGCCAGAACTTCTCGCAGTTGCAGGATCAGCTGGAGGGGACCGAGAACCGGATCAGTGTGGCACGTCAGGATTACAACGCCTCGGTCGAGCAGTTCAACGCCATGATCCGGCGATTCCCGACCAACCTGACCGCCAAGATGTTCGGACTCGGCAAGCCACGGGAGTACTTCCAGGCCACCGAGGGGGCTGCGACGCCGCCGAAGGTGAAGTTCTAGCGAGTCGTGAGTCGATGGTCGATGAGCGATGAGAGGCCACTCCGCCCGGACGTCGTCAGGACTCAGCCCGACTCACCGCTCACTGCTTGGGAAAGAGATTCTCCGGCTTGCGGACCGTCCGGCCAGCCATCTCCGGCTGCTCGGCCCGCTGCCACTGACCATCGATCGGCACTTCCTGACCGAGAGCCCCCCAGAGCGCGGCGCCTTCTCCGGCATGAAGGGCTGGCACATCAGCGCGAGGCGGAGCAGGCTGCGCGCCAGCGCCGCGAGCACGGTGTCGAGCCCGGCGTCGTCGCCGGCCTTGGCCAGGGCCCACGGGGCACTCGCCGACACGAACCCATCGCCCTCCCGCACCAGTCGCTCGATCACCTCGGCCGCGCCGCGAAGATTGTTGGCACTCATCGCGGCCACGAATTCGGCCGAGAGCGCGGTCGCGGCCTGATCGAGCGTCGTGGCTGTCGCGGCTTCCGGGACGATGCCCTGCCGGTACTTCTCCATCATCGCGGTGACCCGCGAGGCGAGATTGCCGAGCCCGTCGGCCAGGTCGGCTGTGTAGCGCGCATCGAAGCGCTCCAAGGTGAAGTCGCCGTCGTTCTCGAACCCGACCTCGCGCATGCAGGAACCAGCGCAGCGCATCGGCGCCGTGGCGGTCGATGCATCGTCGAGGGAGCCCGACGGCGTCGCCCTCGGACTTGCTCACCTTGGCGCCGCCCCACTGCACATAGCCGTGGGCCCAGACCATGCGAGGCAGCGGCGAGATCGGCGGCCATCAGCATCGCCGGCCAGATGATGCAGTGGAAGCGGGTGATCCCCTTGCCGATCACATGCAGGTCGGCCGGCCAGAGCGTGTCCCAGCCGGCGTCGGGATAGCCGGTGGCGCTGAGGTAGTTGATCAGCGCATCGAACCAGACGTAGACCGTCTCGTCGTCGGTGCCGGGGAAGGGAATGCCCCACGGCAGGCGCGATCGCGAGATCGAGATGTCCTGCAGTCCGTCGTCGCAGCACGCGGAGCGATCTCGTTGCGGCGGATCGCCGGTTCGACCCGGAAGTCGGCCGCCTGGTGATCGCGTCGAGGACCTGGTCGCGCCACGCGGAGAGCCGGAAGAAGGTGTTGCGTTCCCTGGTCGGGACCAGTTCACGGGACGGGTGCTCGATGCAGCGGCCGTCCACGATCTGGCTTTCCGGCTTGAACTCCTCGCAGCCGACGCAGTAGAGTCCCTCGTACTCGCCGACGAAGAGGTGCGTCGGGTGACGCGCGCGAATCCGCTCGATGAGTGCGGTCACGCCGCTGGCGGTGGCGGGGCTCGGTGGTGCGGATCCAGTCGTCGTGCGAGCAGTGCGAGTCGATGCCAGGTCGACTCGAATCGCTCGCGCAACCGGTCGATCCACGCCATCGGCTCCCCGCCGGCGGCGTCGGCGGCCTGGTAGACCTTCTGGCGCGTGCTCGTCCATCCCCATCACGAAGTGGACCGGTTCGCCCGCGCAGCCGATGCCAGCGGGCGATCGCGTCGGCGCCGATCTTCTCCAGCGCGTGGCCGAGATGCGGATCGCCGTTGGAATAGTCGATCGCGGTGGTGAGGTAGAAGGGACGACTCATCCGGATTCTCCCGTGCGGGGTGACCCGCGGGAGCCTCGTGGCGCCCCGCTCGGGGGCCCGGCGTCCCGGTCCTGGGCCGCGGCGGCCTCTGCCATCTCATCACGCAGGGTCGACCAGCGGCACGCTCCGGGGGCCATGTTCCTCGCTGCGCAGCGAGACGCGCTCGCGGAAGATGTCGACCGCCACCACCTTCTCGGGGCCGCGCAGCGTCGTGACGTTGCTTGCCCTCCTTGGGAAGCGCTTGCGCGACGCGAGATAGTACTCGTGCTCGTACCTGAGGCAGCAGAGCAGTCGGCCGCATCCCCCGGAGATCTGCGATCGGATTGAGCGACAGGCGCTGGTCCTTGGCGAGCGCCAGGTTGACCGGACCCGGTTGGGTGAGCCAGGTGCTGCAGCAGAACTCCCGGCCACAGCGGCCGATGCCCCCGAGTCGGGCTGCCTCGTCGCGCACCCCGATCTGGCGCAACTCGATCCTGGCACGGAAACGGCCCGCCAGCTCGCGAACCAGGGTGCGGAAATCGACCCGTCGCTCGGCGGTGAAGTACACCGTCAGGCGATGGCGATCCCACTGCCACTCGGCGTCGGAGATCCGCATCGCGAGCCCTTGGGCATCGGCGCGGCGCGACACCTCGAGGCGCACGGCGTCCTCGTCGCGGCGCAGTTCCTCGTGGTGGGCGAGGTCGTCGGGCTCGGCGCGACGGACCACCTGCCGGATAGCGGCTGGGCGGGTGCTGTCGGCGGCGGGGCCGCAGCCATCGCACCCGCCGCACTTGAGCTCGGCCGAGGCGCCCGCCGACTGCACGAAGCCGAAGTCGAGGCCGCGCTCGGCCTCGACGACCACCGGCTCGTTCACCACGAGCGGCGAGTGATCGTCGCTCCAGGCATGGAACCCCCGCCGGTTGCCCTTGAACCGGACCTCGACCGTCTGGGGCATCAGGCCTCGGTGAACGCGCCCATGGCGGCGAACTTGTCGTGGCGCCGCTTGACCAGGCGTTCACCCTTGATCTTGGCGCAGTTCGCGCAGGTTCTTGAGGAGGGCGCCGCGGAGTGCCTCGCCGGCCGCGTCAGGGTCGAAATGCGCGCCGCCCACCGGTTCGGGGATCACCTCGTCGACCAGGCCGAGGCGGATCAGGTCGTCGGCGGTGAGCTTGAGCGCCTCGGCGGCGCGCTCGCGCTGGGTCGACGTCCTTCCAGAGGATCGCCGCGCATCCCTCCGGGGAGATCACCGAGTAGACCGAGTTCTCGAACATCAGGATCCGGTCGGCGACGCCGAGCGCGAGCGCGCCGCCCGATCCGCCCTCGCCGATCACCACCGAGATGATCGGGGTGGGGAGCGCCGACATCTCGAGGATGTTGCGCGCCAGCGCCTCCGACTGGCCGCGCTCCTCGGCGCCGAGCCCGGGGTAGGCGCCCGGGGTGTCGATCAGGGTGATGATCGGTGCCTCGAAGCGCGCGGCGAGCTGCATCAGCCGCAGCGCCTTGCGGTAGCCCTCGGGATGGGGCATGCCGAAGTTGCGCTTGAGATTCTCCTTGGTGTCGCGGCCCTTCTGATGGCCGATGACCATCACCGACCGTCCACCGAGCCGGGCCCAGCCGCCGACGATCGCCGGGTCGTCGCGGAAGAGCCGGTCGCCGTGCAGCTCGATGAAATCGGTGAAGATCGACGAGAGGTAGTCGAGGGTGTAGGGACGCCGGGGGTGCCGGGCGACCAGCACCCGCTGCATCGGCGTGAGGCCCCGGTAGATCTCCTCCCGCTTGGCCTCGAGCTTGGCCTCGAGTGTCGCCGAGCTCGCCGGCCACGTCGATGCCGCGATCGGTGCCGACCCGGTTGAGCTCGTCGATCTGGCGCTCCAGCTCGGCCAGCGGCTTCTCGAATTCCAGCGGATGGGTCGATCGGCCATGGAGTCACTCCGCGCGCATCGTAGGAGACGGCGTCGCCGCCGAACAGCTCGCGGAGGGCGCGAACCGTGTCGTCGCGGGGTTCCACCCGCAGGCGGCGGGAGCGCAGCCGCACCGTGGTGCCGTTGCCGTCGGACCAGTCAATATAGAGCGGGGCGGGACCGGGGTGGGCTCGCAGACCCGGGCCGCCGCCCGGGCCGCGTCGGTGTCGGGGGCCCGGGGGGCGGCCCAGCGGATCGCCACCCCGAGCAGCCCCGAGGCCTCCAGGTCGGCGAGGGGCCGGGCGCTCTCCACGATGAACGGCGCCGCGTCCTCGCCCCGGTCGCGGGCCGAATGCCCGCCGCTGAGCAGCATGGCGGCGTCCACCGCCACGACCTGATTGAGTCGGGCCCAGGCGTCCGGGAAGACGATCGCCTCGGCGGTGCCGTGGAAATCCTCCAGCGTCATCCGGGCGTATTCCTTCCCGGTCTTGCTTGGAGATCTGGCGCTTCACGGCGGTCACCACCGTGGCGATCGCCACCGGGTGCTCGCTCCATTCGCCGAGGGTGGCGGTGGTGCGCGAGCCGAAGAGTTCCACCAGCGCCCGGTAGCGTTCCAGCGGGTGACCCGAGATGAAGAAGCCGAGGATCTCCTTCTCGCGAGCGAGACGCTCGGCCTCGGTCCACGGCTCCAGGTCGGGGAGCACCTGCCGGACCGGGAGCGCCTCGGCGGCATCGCCGAACAGCGACGACCTGGCCGGCTGCCAGGTCCTCCTGGGCGAGCTGGGCCTCGCCGAGGGCGTGTTCGAGCGCGGCAATCTGCTGGGCCCGATGGCCACCGAGCGAGTCGCAGGCACCGGCGGCGACCAGCGACTCGATGACCCGCTTGTTGCAGAGCCGGACATCGATCCGCTTGACGAAGTCGAACAGGTCGGTGAAACGACCGTCCTGGCGCGCCGCGATGATCGACTCGATCGCGCCCGCGCCGACATTGCGCACCGCGCCGAGGCCGAACCGGATCCGGCGCTCGCCGATCACGGTGAACTTGAAGCCGGACTCGTGCACGTCGGGCGGCAGCACCTCGAGGCCCAGCTCCCGCGCCTCGTTGATGTACTGCACCACCTTGTCGGTGCTGCCGATCTCCGAGGAGAGCAGCGCCGCCATGAACTCGGCCGGATGGTGCGCCTTGAGCCACGCGGTCTGGTAGGACAGCAGGGAATAGGCGACCGAATGCGACTTGTTGAAGCCGTAGCGGCCGAAGGTCTCGATCTGTCCGGCCAGCTCCTGGGCGAGCGTCCTGGGGTGTCCCATCTCCACGGCCCGGGTGACGAACTTGCCGAGCTCCTTCTTGATCAGCTCGGCGTCCTTCTTGCCCACCGCCTTGCGGAGCACGTCGGCCTCGGCCAGCGAGAAGCCGGCGAGGATGTTGGCGATCCGCATCACCTGTTCCTGGTAGGTGATCACGCCATAGGTCGGCTCGAGCACCTCGCGCAACAGCTCGTGCGGGTAGGTGACCGGCTCCGGTGCCCAGCTTCCGGCGGATGAACACCAGTGTGCATCCCGGCGTCGAGCGGACCGGGGCGGAGCAGGGCGTTGGCTGGCGACGAGGTCGTCGAAGCGGTCGCACTTCATGCCGCGCAGCGTGTCGGTGGCCAGCGCCGACTCGAACTGGAAGACGCCCGCCGTGCGACCGCGACGCAGCATGCTCGTACACCGCCGGATCGTCGAGCGGCAGCGCGTCGATGTCGATCGGTGAGCCGGTGCGCGCGGTGATCATCGTCACCGCATCGTGGATCACCGTCAGCGTCTTCAGGCCGAGGAGATCCATCTTGAGCATGCCGACCTTCTCGAGCGGCCCCATCTCGTACTGGCAGATGATGGCGTCCTCGCCGAACGCGGCCGCTGCGCCCTTGCCCGGGGCGGTGCAGACCGGCACATACTCGGACAGCGGTCCCGGGGCGATGACCACGCCGGCGGCGTGCACCGAGGCGTGCCGGGAGAGCCCCTCGATCCGTGACGCGTAGTCGAAGACACGCCGGTAGAGCTCGTTCTCACGGAGCATCACGCGCAGCTCGTCGACCTTCGCGGGCGGCCTGGGCGACGGTCATCGCGAACGCCGGACCCGAGGGGATCAGCTTGGTCAGCTTGTCGGCCTCGCCCGGCGGCACGCTCGAGCATGCGGGCCACGTCCTTGACCGCGGCGCGCGCCTTCATGGTGCCGAAGGTGATGATCTGGCCGACCGACTCGCGGCCGTACCGCTCGCGCACGTACTCGATCACCTCGCCGCGACGCTCGAAGCAGAAGTCGACGTCGATGTCGGGCATCGACACGCGCTCGGGATTCAGGAACCGCTCGAAGAGGAGATCGAACCGCAGCGGGTCGACGTTGGTGATGCGCGAGACCGTAGGCGACGATCGAGCCGGCGGCGGAGCCGCGACCTGGACCGACGGGGATGCCCCGCTCGCGGGCGGCGCGATGAAGTCCTGCGACGATCAGGAAGTAGCCCGCGTAGCCGGCGTCGCGGATCACCTGCAGCTCGTAGTCGCGCCGTGCCACCACCGCCTCGGGGAGCGGAGTGCCGTAGCGCCGCTCGAGGCCGGTGGTCGTCAGGTCGAGCAGCAGGTCGTCGTCGGTGGCGAACTCGGCGGGCCGCGGGAAGCTCGGGACGAAGTAACGGCTTCTCGAAATCGAACTCGCAGCGATCGGCCACCGCCTGGGTCAGCTCCAGCGTGTCGGGGCACTCGGCGAAGAGCTGCCGCATCTCCGCCTCGCTCTTGACGTACGACTCGGTGCCGGTGAATCGGAACCGCTTGGGATCGTCGAGGTCGGCGCCGGTGCCGATGGCCAGCAGCACGTCGTGCGCCTCGGCGTCCTCCCGCCGCAGGTAGTGCGCGTCGTTGGTGGCCACCACCCCGAGCCCCAGCTCCTCGCCGAGGCGGAGCATCCCCTCCTTGACCAGCGCCTCCTCGGCGATGCCATGGTCCTGGATCTCGAGGAAGAACCGCTCCGGGCCGAACAGCCCGGCGAACCACTCCGCCGTCTCCCGCGCCTGATCGTACTGCCCCTGCCGGAGCCAGAGCGCGACCTCGCCGCTCAGGCAGGCCGCGAGGCAGACGATCCCCTCGGCGTGGTCCTCGAGCACCTCTCGGTCGATTCTCGGCCGGCGGTAGAACCCCTCGATGTAGCCGATCGAGCTCAGCTTGACGAGATTGCGGTAGCCGGTACGGTTCTGCGCCAGCAGGACGAGGTGGGAGTAGTTGGCCGGCGCCCAATCGGGCTTGCCTGGAGCCTGTCCGCGGTCCGAAGGCCAGATAGGCCTCGAACCCGAGGATCGGCCGGATCCCCTGCCGACGGGCCTCGTCGTAGAAGTACCACGCCGCATGGAGGTTGCCGTGGTCGGTCACGGCAAGCGAATCCATCCCCAGCTCCCTGACGTGCCTGACCAGGTCGGGGAGCCGGTTGGCGCCGTCGAGCAGCGAGTATTCGCTGTGGGTGTGCAGGTGGACGAAACCCATGTCTTGGCGAATCGTATCCCGATCCGGCCAGATTGTCAAAAGTCCTTGTCCTGCTTAAGGTTAGGGCATTCGCTGGACGGCGTTTTCCGAGGAATCCCATGACCCGTGTTCCCCTCGTCATCCCGGCCGTTTTGCTGGCCGTCGCGGCCGCCTGTGGCGGCGATACGACCGGTCCGTCGAGCCAGCCGTCGTGCGGTGCCTCGACCTCGGCCGATCTGGCTATCGGCGGGATGCGGCTGGTCGACCCGATCGCCGAGACGAACTGCGTCGACCTGCCAGGCGGTCCCGACGACCGCGAATACCTGGTGGTGCCCTATGCCGGCACCGGGCAGGAGGCGCCGGCCGGGGTCCAGGGGTCGTTCCAGCTGCGGAGCGAGCGACCCGCGGCGGCGGCGACCGGCGGCGCCCTGCTGGCGCCAGCGGCGGCCCGCGGAGGGGTGGGGTCCTTCCCGTTGGCGTTCGACCAGTCGTTGCGCCTGGCCGAGCACGCCCTCGCGACCGGTCCGGTGGCGGCGGCGTCGCGGGCGTTGCTCGCCGGGGAAGCTGCTGTCCAGGCGCCGCCGACCATCGGCGAGGAGGCGCAGTTCAACGTCTGCAAGGCGCTGTCGTGCAGCAGCACGGTCTCGGTCACCGCGACGGTGCGCTACGTCGGGTCGGAGGGCGTGATCTATGTCGACAACGACATGCCCGCGGGCGCGCAGCAGCTCACGGCCGATGACATCACCCGGCTGGGCACGCTGTTCGACGAGTATCTGTTCCCGATCGACACGACGGCGTTCGGGACCATCTCCGACATCAACGCCGACCAGAAGATGGCGATCGTCATCACCGACCAGGTCAACGACTTGACGCCCGACTGCACCAACGGCCGGGTCGTGGGCTACTTCTTCGGGGGCGACCTGTTGCCGTCGTACCCAGGCAGCAACCGGCGCGAAGTGTTCTTCGCGTTCGCGCCGAAGCCGTCGACGTCGACCTGTCCGGCGGTCACCCGCGCCGGCGCGCTGCGGTCGTTGCCCCCGGTGCTGATCCACGAACTCCAGCACATGATCTCGTTCAACCAGCACGTGTTGCGCCGTGGTGGATCGGATGAAGCGGTGTGGCTCAACGAGGCGCTGTCGCACTTCTCCGAGGACCTGGGCGGGCGGCTGATTCCCGATGCCGAGTGCCCCAACTCGAGCAGCTGCTTCAGTCAGTTCTCCACCGGCAACATCACCAATGGTTATCAATTCCTCGAGGATCCGGAGTCGAGCTGGTTGATCGCGCCGAGCACCGCCGGCCCAACGCTCGCCGAGCGGGGCGCTGGTTGGCTCTTCGTCCGCTGGCTCGCCGATCACTTCTCGGCCGACACCCTGCGCGGGACCCAGCTCACCCGCGGCCTGCTCGGGAGCAGCACGACCGGCGCGACCAGCGTCGCGGCGACGACCGGCCAGCCGTTCGCGACCCTGGTCGGCGAATGGCTGCTGGCCAACTGGACCGAGAACCTCCCGGGGTTCGCGCAGACCGGCCTGCTGCGGTATCGCACGTGGAACTTGCGGGCGACCTATGCCGCCAACTCACCCGGCCTCTTCGAGCGTCCGTATCCGTTGGTTCCCGACTCGACCGACGGACACTCGGTGCACAATGGGTCGCTCCGGGCCGGTTCGGGTCACTACCTGCGGGTGGTGGTCCCGGCCGGGGTGGCAACGGTCCAGGTGAGCCTCACCGGACAGTCCGGCACGCTGCGGATCGACGCCGGCCTCACTCCCCGGATCGCGGTGGTGCGGATCCGGTGATCCGACCGGTCGTCGTCGTGATGCTGGTGCTGGTCGTGCGACTGCCGGCCCAGACCCCGCCGGTGCCGGCCCTCCCCGAGTTGCCGGCGTCGGTTCGCTCCGCCGGTCTCGCCGGCATCTCGGTCGCGCTTCCGGGCGATGCCGCGGTGATGTTCACCAATCCCTCGGCGATCGGCCCGATCCGGCGACTCGCCGTCGAGGCGTCGTATTCCAGGCTTCCCGATGACCGTTGGTACACGACCGGGGCCGCGGCGCTGCGGACCGGCCCGGTCGGGGCCGGGGGCGGCTACCGCTATCTGCGCTATCCCGCCGGGAGTCCGGTCACCGACAACCTGCAATGGGTCGGGGCGCTCACGGCACGGATCCGCGGCGTGCATTTCGGCGTTGCCGCCAACTATGTCTCGGTCGAGGATTCCGCCGGCACCATGTTCCGGACCCTCACCGAGGACGCCGGTGTCACGATCGCGTTCTTCGACATTGCTGCCGCGGCGCTGTCGTTCGAGAACCTCGGGCGCACCCCGCTCACCGGGCCGCGCCTGGAGCTGCCCTCGGCGACGCACCTCGGGTTCTCGCTCAACCTGATCGACACCTACTCGCACGGCCGGCTGCTGGCGACATTCGAGACGACCTGGTCCGAGGGGGTGCCGCGGCGTACCGTGGTGGGACTCGAAGGTGGGGCGGTCTTCGGCGGAGTCGGGTTGGTCGGCGCGGATCGGGCACGGCGGGCAGCCGAGTGGCTCGTCGGTGAGCAAGACCTCGTACGGCGGGTCGGTGGTGCTGGGCCGGGCACGGCTGGACTACGCCTACCAGCCGCGCAGCGCGATCGGGCGGAGCGTCCACCTGTTCGGGGTGCACTGGACACCATGATGCGCAGACGGAGGAGGTGGCGGGTGGGACTGCTGATCGCCGCGGGGACGCTGCTGTTCGGCTTCGGCGCGGCCTACGTGGCCAGTGAGGACGTGCGCTACCTGACCCGGGCCGGCTTCGAGGAGACCCGGATCCTCACCGGGCGCGAGCCGATCGTTCGGGTGGCGGTCGACTCGAGCCAGTCGTCAGAGGTGCGCGCCGCCGCGGGGCTGGTCGTGGCGGTGCGCGCCTTCGCCACCCGGCTCGGTCTGGAGGCCGGCGAGACCTACACCACCTACAGTGATGTCGGTCGCGACACGCTGCTGCTGGTGCTGACGGCGTCGCCGCGCAACTGCCTCTGCCCGGTGACCTGGCGCTACCCGTTCGTGGGGCGGGTGCCCTATCGTGGCTATTTCTCGCCAGCCAATGCCGACCGCGCCGCCGAGCAGTATGTCACCAAGGGGTACGACGTGAACCTGCGTCCCTCCGCGGCGTTCAGCACCCTGGGTGGTTCAACGATCCGTTGCTCTCGACCGCCATCTCCCGCGACTCGGTCGAGCTCGCCGCGCTGGTGTTCCACGAGATCGCCCACAACACGCTCTGGGTCAGCAGCGCGACCGACTTCAACGAGAGCTTCGCCCAGTGGGTCGGCTACCGGGCGGCAGCGCAGTTCTTTCTCGCCCGCGGCGACACCGTGCTCGCCGTGCGGGCGCTCGATCGCTGGCACGACGAGCAGTTGCTCGGCCGCTACTTCGACCGGCTGCTGGCCCGTCTCGACTCGCTCTACGCCGGTCGGCCCTCCGGCGCCGCGCTCGACGAGGGCCGCGCCGCGATCGAGGCCTGGAGCCGCGACACCATGGCGACGGCGTTCGGCCAGGCGTTCCGTACAATCGACCCGACCCGTCTCGCCGCCCGCCCGGTCAACAACGCGGCGCTGATCGGCGTCCGTCTGTATCGCACCGGGCTCGATCTCTTCGAGGAGTGGTACTGGCGCAACGGCGAGGATCTCGCGGTGGCAGTCTACACCATGCGCCAGCTGCTGGAGGGCACCGACGGCCCGCTGGCCTGGAAGCTGTTGCGGGCCACGCTGCATCCGCCGCCGCGCACGGCGCCAGAGTAGCTTTCAGTCCCCACTCTCACCGGATGGACCAGACGATGGACCAGGAATTCGTCCAGCGCGAACAGCCCCGCCTCCTGGCGGAACTTGCCGACTTTCTCGCGATCCCGAGTGTCAGCACCCTTCCCGAGCATGCCGGGGACTGCCGCCGCGCCGCGCAGTGGCTGGTCGACCAACTCTTCGCGCTCGGTTGCCCGACGGTCCAGCTCATCGAGGGCAATGGTCATCCCGTGGTGTGGGGCGAGAGCCCGCCGGTGCCCGGCGCACCGACGCTGCTGATTTACGGCCACTATGACGTCCAGCCGGCCGACCCACTCGACGAGTGGCACACGCCGCCGTTCGAGGCCTCGATCCGCGATGGCCGGCTCTACGCGCGAGGTGCGATCGACGACAAGGGACAGGTGTTCTGCCTGCTCAAGGCCTACGAGGCCGTCCGTGATGGCGAGGGCCGCCCGCCGATCAACGTCCGGTTCCTCTTCGAGGGCGAGGAGGAGTGCGGCGGCCAGGTGATCTTCGACCTGCTCGCCGCCGAGCCGGAACGCACCGCGGTCGACGCCGTGCTGGTGGCCGACATGGGCTACTATGCCCCGGGATGGCCGGCGGTGTACACCGCCCTCCGCGGCATGTGCTACGCGGAGCTTCAGGTGCGCACCCTGCAGCGCGACCTGCACTCGGGGTCCTACGGTGGCGTCGCGCCCAACGCGATCGAGACCCTCTGCCGGATGCTGATGGACATCAAGCGGCGCAGCGGCCGGATCCGGGTGCCGAGGCTCTACAAGTCGATCGAGCCGCCCACCAAGGCCGAGCGGCGGGGATGGGAGACGCTGCCGTTCGACGAGGAGGCCTACCGGCGTGACGAGGTCACCGCTCGTGCGCTGACCGGCCTCGAGGGGTTCAGCGTCTTCGAGCGGACCTGGGCACTGCCGACGTTCGAGATCCACGGCATCCGGGGCGGCTTCACCGGCGAGGGGGCCAAGACCGTGATCCCCGCGGCCGCCACCGCCAAGATCTCGCTGCGGCTGGTCCCGGGGTTGCCGCTCGACTTCGTCCAGAAGCAGTTGCGCAAGGCGATCGAGCGCGTGGCACCCGACTACGCCGACTGGGAACTGCGCTTCCTCCACGGTGGTGACCCGGTGCAGATCGCCGTCGACGCGCCGGCGTTCGCCAAGCTCGATCGCGCCTTCGAGGAGGTGGTCGGCCGCAGCACCGTGGCGGTGCGGGCCGGTGGCTCGATCCCGATCGTTCCCGAACTCGGTCGCGGCGGTGCCCCGGTGCTGCTCACAGGGATCGGCCTTCCCGACGACGGGCTGCACTCACCCAACGAAAAGGTCGATGTGCAGCAGCTCTGGGACGGCATCCGGGTGTTCGGCCGCTTCTTCGAGCTGATGGCGGAGGGGTGACGGGTGAGTCCTGAGTCCTGAGACGTGGGGGGAGTGACGAGGGCCGGCATCCGCGATCGATGCCGGCCCTTAGGTTTCCCCCCCACGTCTCAGGACTCAGGACTCAGGACTCATTGCTCTCGCCGCGGCCGCCCACCGTTGGCGTACTGGGTCTCGATCCTGGTGTGGAGGTCGTCGGCCCCGATCAGCCCCTTCACCGATGCGATGATCCCTGCCACCACGTCGTCGGCCCAGTACTCATCGGTGCGACCATCGTCGGGAAGGGCGGCGGCCTGGCGGTCGAGATAGTCGATGGCGGTCTGCTGCCACTCCGCCACCGCGGCCGGCACCAGCGACCACGAGCCGGTGGCGCGGAGCTCCAGTGCGGCGAGGGCATCGAGATGGGTCTTGAGCTCGAGCGCGACCGGGCCGCTCCGCAGTCGTTCAGCGACGAGGATCAGGACCGCGCGGCGGGTCGATTCCTGGGGCTCCGGGAGGGGCGCCAGATAGTGGCGTTGGTCGGCCACCATCTCGGCGAGGCGCACGCACACGGCACGGATCGCCGGTGTGAGCGCCACCGGGGCCTCGGCGGCCCACGAGGCCGCCGCCAGCAGGATCTTGTCGATCGTCTCGGCGGCCGCGGCCGAAATCTGATCCTTGTCGAGCGCGTCAGGCATGGCAGGAAGGGTGGCGCGGCCGGGTGGGAATCGCAAGACCGCTGCGCCGCTCACTGTCCGACGGAAGTGGCCAGTGCGCGGACGACGGGCGTCCGGTCGAAGGCCGCTCCGAATGCGCGGATCACCGCCTGGCGAGTCGGGTCCCACCACCGCGTTGCCGATGCGTCGCCCAGCTCTCGAGCCACCGAGGTCATGGACACCCCGTGCAGGCCGCAGGGAACGATCGCATCGAACCATCGGAGGTCGGGATGCACGTTGAGGGCAAAGCCGTGCAGTGTGACCCACTGCTTCACATGGATCCCGATGCTCGCGATCTTGCGGCCGCCGGTCCACACCCCGGTGCGACCGGGATCGGGGGCGGCGGGGAGGCCGAGCGCGCCGAGGGCCTCGATCAGCGCGTGCTCGAGACGACGCAGGTACCAATGCAAGTCGGGGCGATGAGTGCGGAGATCGAGGATCGGATAGCCGACCAGTTGTCCCGGGCCGTGCCACGTGACGTCGCCGCCACGTTCGACCTCGG
Source organism: uncultured Gemmatimonadales bacterium (assembly GCA_963847895.1). Classification (GTDB taxonomy): domain Bacteria; phylum Gemmatimonadota; class Gemmatimonadetes; order Gemmatimonadales; family GWC2-71-9; genus Palsa-1233. Next base: position 76,409 of record CAWKBO010000002.1, on the reverse strand, counting down.
CCACCGTGGCGCCGCGCTCGCGGAGCGCGTCGGGTGTGCACGGCAGCGAGGTGGCCCGCGTGCCACGCCCGAGGGTGTAAACCGGCTCGTGTTCCACCAGGAGGAGCAGGTCGTCCGGCTCCGTTCCATCGAGTCGCGCCAGCCGGAGCGATCGCTGGAGCTCGAGGGTGTCCTGGTATCGGCGTCGCCCGAGGTCGATCACCCCGAGGGGAGGCGTCACGGTGCCTCGTCGAGCGCCGCGGCGGCACGCCGCGCCGCGCGGGCCAGCCACTGGGCCAGCATCAGGGCAAAGAGCGCGAGGCCGAGCAGGGCGGCTGCCCCGCCGAGTTCGCGCGCGGCAAAGGTGGCCAGCATGCCCGCCACCAATCCGGCGAGCACCCCGGTGGCCACCAGGCCGGTCCGACGCCAGCTGTTGGCGATGCTTCGCATCAGTCGCCAACCGACGAGCCCGGTGATCGGCAGCGTCGAGACGGTGCCGAACAACAGCAGGTTCACGTAGGCGGCGGAGGGATCGATCTGTTCGCGGCTGGTGGGGAGCTCACCGCCGGCGAGCTGCAGGGTCCCCCAGGTGACCAGTGCCAGGCAGCAGACGGCGGTCGCCAGCTCGGCCCCGATCGCCCGCACCGCCAACGGCACCTGGTCGACGGTGGCGGCCGCGTCGCCGAGCGGGTTGGGCGAGCGGGGTGGGGCCGTCACCGGCAGGGCGACTCGAGGGATCCCTCGAACTGCCCTCGCGACGCGAGGGCAGTCTCGGGATGACGCTGGCCGAAGGCCATCGTCAGATGTGCAGCGCCCGGCCCATCGAGTCGAGCGCCGCCTCGGCGATCGCCTCGGAGAGGGTCGGGTGGGCGTGGATGGCGAGGTCGACTTCCTCGACGGTGTACTCGCTGGTCCGCGCCAGGATCAGCTCGTGGATCAGCTCCGAGGCATGGCCGCTCACGATGTGGGCGCCCAGGATCTCGCCGTACTTCTTGTCGCGGATGATCTTGACGAAGCCATCGGTTTCGTCGGTGGCCCGGGCCCGACCGTTGGCCGAGAACGGGAAGCGACCGACCTGATAGTCGTGCCCCGCGGCCTTGGCGGCTTCCTCGGTCATCCCGATGCTGGCCACCTCGGGGTGGCAGTAGGTCACGCTCGGGACATTCGAGTAGTTGATCGCCCCGGGCTGGTGCCCGGCGACCACCTCGGCCACGTGCACGCCCTCGCGCGTGCCCTTGTGAGCCAGCATCGGCGGTCCGGCCACGTCACCGATCGCATAGACACCCTTGACGGTGGTCTGCAACGTGGCGGGATCGACCTGGATGAAGCCACGGTCGGTGAGCTTCACGCCCACCTTCTCGAGCCCGAGTCCCTCGGTGTTGACCGCGCGGCCAGCGGCCATCAGGACCTGGTCGGCGGTCACCGTCTCGGTCTTGCCACCGACCTCGAGCGTGAGTGTCGCCTGGTCCGACGTCACGTCGGCCTTGACGACCTTCACCCCCGCCAGCACGGTGATGCCGCGCTTCTTGTAGGCCTTGGCGATCGCGTCGGATGATTCCGCATCCTCGATCGGCAGGATGCGCGGCAGCGCCTCGATGAGGGTCACCGCACTGCCGAAGGTGCGGAAGATGTCGGCGAACTCCGTGCCCACGGCGCCGGCCCCGACGATCGCCAGTCGCTGCGGTGCCCGCTCGAGGAAGAGCGCCTCGTCGGAGGTGATCACGACCTTGCCGTCCACCGCGAGTCCCACCTGGGGGATCCCCTTGGTGCGCGAGCCGGTGGCGAGCACCACTGCCTTCTTCGCCGTCAGGGTGTCGTCGCCCACCCTGACGGTGTTGGCGGCGGTGAGTGTGCCGGTGCCCTTGAAGACGGTCACCTTGTTCTTCTTCATCAGGAACTCGGCACCCTTCGAGTTCTGGTCGGCCACCTTGCGCGAGCGCTTCATCGCCACGCCATAGTCGCCGCTCACCTCACCGACCGTGATGCCGTTGGCCTTGGCGTCGTCGTGGATGGCGCGGAGCAGCGCCGCCGAATGGAGCAGTGCCTTGGTGGGGATGCAGCCGATGTTGACGCACACCCCCCCGAGCTTGTCCTTCTCCACCACGGCGGCGGTGAGGCCGAGCTGCGAGGCCCGGATCGCGGCGGGGTAGCCGGCGGGACCGCCGCCGATGATGACTACGTCGAAGCTATGATTGGCCACGAGAAGGGCACTCCAATTCGGGTATCACGATCGTGAATGGTGAATGGTGAATGGGCAATGGGGAATGGGTGCAACGCCGCCTCCCATTCACGATTCACCATTCACCCGTCACCAGACGAGGGCCAGCGGGTTCTCCAGCATGCCCACCAGCGTCTTGAGGAACTGCGCTCCCGTCGCACCATCGATCACCCGATGGTCGCACGACAGGGTCATCCGCATCCGGCGCCGCACCACGACCGCCCCGTCGACCACCACCGCCTTCGGCTCGAGTCGGCCGACCGCCAGGATGGCGGCCTCCGGCGGATTGATGATCGCGGTGAACTCGTCGATGCCGAACATCCCGAGGTTCGACACCGAGAAGGTGGCCCCGGTGTACTCGTCGGGCTGGAGCCGCTTGGCCCGGGCCCGGCCGGCGAGCTCCTTCACTTCGGCGCCGATCTCGCGCAGCGACTTGCGGTCGGCGTGTCGCACCACGGGGGTGATGAGGCCGTCGTCGATCGCGACCGCCACGCCCACATGCACGTCCTGCCACTGGCGGATGTGGTCGTCCATCCACCAGGCGTTGACCGATGGGTGCTGCCGGAGTGCACTGGCACAGGCCCGGATGATGATGTCGTTGAACGAGAACTTCCCGTCGGGCGCCTGCGCCAGCAACGCATCGCGCGCCTCGGCGGCCCGCTCCATGTCGGCCTCGGCGGTCAGGTAGAACGTCGGGATTGGGCCGATCGACTGGATCAGGCGCCGGGCGATCGCCTTGCGCATCTGCGAGAGCGGCACATCGGTGAACGACGACACGCCGACACCCGTCGGCCCCGTCGAGGGCGCCGCCGGGGCGGCGCCCTCGACGTCGCGCTTGATGATCCGTCCCTCGGGGCCGCTCCCGGTGATGGCGGCGAGGTCGACCCCCCGCTCCGTGGCGATTCGCCGGGCGACCGGCGAGGCCCTGACCCGGTCGCCGGGGGCGGGTGACGGGGGACGGGTGACGGGCGACGGGGCGGCCGGCTGCTGCGCCGCCTGCGGCGCGGACGGTTCCGGTGCGGACGGCTCCGGCGCGGACTCCTCCTTGGCGATCCCCGTCCCGCGTCCCCGGTCACCGGCGGCCGGCTTCGGTGCGTCGTCGCCGCCCGGCACCTCCTCGCCCGCCGCCCCGATCCAGCCGACGACCTCGGCGACCGGCACGGTGGCGCCCTCGGCGGCGACACGCTTGAGCAGGACGCCGTCGGCCCGGGCGACCAGCTCCATCACCGCCTTGTCGGTCTCGACCTCGGCGAGAACGTCGCCGGTGGCGACCGGGTCACCCTCGGCCTTCTTCCATTCGACGAGGCGCCCTTCCTCCATCGTCGGCGAGAGCGCCTCCATGACCACCTTGGTTGGCATCGGTCAGTCCCGGTAGCAGACGGCACGGACCGCTGCGGCGATCTTCGCCGCATCGACCTTGGCCGCCCTCTCGAGGTGCTTGTTGTAGGGCATCGGCGTGTCGGCCTGGTGGACCCGGCGGATCGGGGCATCGAGATCGTCGAACCCCTCGCGTTGCACCACGTCGGCCACCTGGGCACCGACGCCGGCGAACTCCCACCCCTCCTCCGCGATCACCAGCCGGTTGGTGCGGGCCACCGACGCGAGGATCGTCTCGGTGTCGAGCGGCCGGATGGTCCGGAGGTCGATCACCTCGCAGTCGATGCCGTCGTCCTCGAGCGACTTGGCGGCGTTGAGGGCCGGGGCCACGGTCTTCGAGTGGCAGACCAGCGTGGCGTCGCGACCCGGACGCTTGATCTCCGCCACGCCGATCGGCGTGACATACTCCTCGTCGGGGACCTCGCCCTTCATGTTGTAGAGCATCTCCCCCTCGATGAACACCACCGGATTGTCGTCACGGATGGCGGCCTTGAGGAGCCCCTTGGCGTCGGCCGGCGTGGCCGGAGCGAGCACCTTGAGCCCGGGGATGTGGGCATACCAGCTCTCGAATGCCTGCGAGTGCTGGGCACCGAGCTGCAACGCGGCGCCGCCCGGACCACGGAAGACGATCGGGCAGGGCACCTGGCCGCCGCTCATGTAGCGGAGCTTGGCGGCGGAGTTGACGATCTGGTCTATCGCCAGCAGGGCGAAGTTCCAGGTCATCATCTCGATCACCGGCCGGAGACCGGTCATCGCCGCACCGACACCGATCCCGGTGAAGCCAAGCTCGGCAATCGGGGTGTCGACCACCCTGAGCGGGCCGAATTCGTCGAGCAGGCCGCGCGACACCTTGTAGGCGCCGTTGTATTCCGCGACCTCCTCACCCATCAGGAAGACGTCGCCGTCGCGCGCCATCTCCTCGCGCAGCGCGGCGTTGAGCGCATCCCGGTACGTGAGCGTCGCCATCTAGCCCTCCGTCCCGGTGCGCGTCGTGCCGGCGGCGCTCATCCTGAGCGAGCGGAGCGAGTGAAGGATCACGGTCGCCACCTTAGGAGTTCTCCTTCTCGGGCGCGTAGACATCGGTCCACAGCTGGTCGGCGTCCGGCTCGGGCGACTCCTCGGCGAACTGGACCGCGTCGACCACCTCGGCGGCGACGTCGGCCTCGAGCTCCGCCATCCGATCGTCGTCGAGCATCCCCAGCTCGCGCATCCGGTCGGCGAGCAGCGCAATCGGGTCGCGGTGGCGGTGCTCCTCCACCTCGTCCTTGGTGCGGTAGGTGCCGTGCGGGGCGTCGGACATCGAGTGCCCCACGTAGCGATAGGTGATGATGTCGAGCAGCGTCGGTCCCTCGCCGCCCCGGGCCCGCGCCACGGCCTCGTCGACCGCCTCGCGCACCGCCACGATATCCTGGCCATCCACCGTGACCCCCGGCATGCCGTACGACCCGGCGCGCTCGGCGAGGTCGGTGATCGCCGCGGCGCGCTTGACGGCGGTGCCCATGCCGTAGCCGTTGTTCTCGATCACGTACACGGCCGGGAGCTTCCAGAGGCCGGCGATGTTGAGCGACTCATGGAACGCGCCGATGTTGGCCGCGGCCTCGCCGAAGAACGTCAGCGCCACCTGGTCGGTGTGCCGGTAGTGCGCCGAGAACGCCAGTCCGGTGCCCAGCGCAATCTGGCTGCCCACGATACCGTGTCCTCCCATGAAGCCGAGGGAGGTGTCGAAGATGTGCATCGAGCCGCCCTTGCCCCCCGAGCAGCCGGTCGCCTTGCCGTAGAGCTCGGCCATCACGCTGCGCGCCGACAGGCCACGGGCCAGCGCCTGACCATGCTCGCGGTAGGCGCTGATCACCCAGTCGTCGGGGCCGAGCGCGGAGATCGCCCCGACGGCGACCGCCTCCTGGCCGATGTAGAGGTGGCAGAAGCCACCGATCTGCCCCACGGCGTAGGCCTCACCCGCCCGCTCCTCGAAGTGGCGGATCAGCAGCATCTTCCGCAGCCAGTCGCGGTAGCTGTCGCTGTGGGGGGCGTCGCCGGTGGTCCGGGTGGTGCGCTGGGTCGAAGAGCCCATCAAGCGGTCCTTGCGGCCTTGGCCTGGTCGCTCTGCTCCCAGGCATGGTAAGACGATCGCGTCAGCGGGGAACTCTGCACGTGGGCGAAGCCCAGCGCGAGTCCGATCTCCCCCAACTCGGTGAACTCGTCGGGAGTGTAATAGCGCACCACCGGCAGGTGCCCGTCCGAGGGCCGCAGGTACTGGCCCAGGGTGAGGATGTTCACGTCGCTGCGGCGGAGGTCGCGCATGCAGGTGACGACCTCATCCCATTCCTCACCCATGCCGAGGATGATCCCCGACTTGGTCAGCGCGCCGGCATCCATGGCCCGGGCGTTTGCCAGGACGCGCAGGGCGCGGTCGTAGCGGCCACCGGGACGCGCCAGCCGGTAGAGCCGCTCGGCGGTCTCCAGGTTGTGATTCAGGATGTCGGGCCGGGCGTCCATCACGATCCGGAGCGCCCGCTCCGACCCCTTGAAATCGGGAATCAGGACCTCGACCGACGTCCCCGGCAGCCGGGCCTTGATTTCGGTGATGCACCCGGCGAATGCCTCGGCACCACCGTTGGCGAGGTCGTCGCGATCGACCGAGGTGATCACCACGTGCTGCAGCCCCATCGCCTCGACCGCCTCGGCGAGCCGCGCCGGCTCGGCCGGGTCGAACGCCTTGGGCGTGCCGTGCGAGACGGCGCAGTAGGCGCAGTTCCGGGTGCAGACGTCGCCCAGGATCATGAAGGTCGCCGCCCGGTGCTCCCAGCACTCGCCGATGTTGGGACAGCGCGCCTCCTCGCAGACGGTGTGGAGGTCGAGCTCCCGCATCAGCCGTCGCAGCCGAAGGTACTCGCCGCCGCCGGGCGCCTTGACCTTGAGCCACGACGGCTTGCGGGCCTGACTGATCGGCACCACGGACGGCGACGGAGTGGCACCCACGGATGCCTGCCGAGTGAGCTGGACGAGCGGAACGGCCACCGAATCTCCTCCGGGCGAGTCGGAATGAACCCGGAAAGATAGCTCGGCCGTGGAGGGGGGCGCTATTCGTCCAGCGGGGCCGCTCGGTGGGGCCTAGCTTGAGGATGACGCCGTTCCCAGAAGCCCACCCCCAGCGCGGGACAGCGATGTCCACCCCCCTGCTCGAGGTCTCGGACCTCGCCGTCTCCTTTCCCGGCTTCACGCTGGGACCCCTCTCCTTCAGCATGGCCGCCGGCGAGCGGGTCGCCCTCCTCGGGGCCAATGGTGCCGGCAAGACCACCCTGCTGCGCGCCCTCGCGGGGCGGCTGCCCCGCCGCACCGGCGCGGCACGGATTCTCGGTCGTGACCTGCTGGCGACCTCACCCGAGTGGTTCGCACAAATCGGCTACGCCGCGGAAGCCCCGGCGGCCGATCCCGCCCTGCGGGTCCGCGAATGGCTCGACTTCCTTGCCGACGTCCACCCCCGCTGGTCGGTCGACGATGCCGAGGCACTGGTTGCCCGGCTCAATGTCGAGACCGACAAGCGGATCGGACAGCTCTCCCGCGGCAACCTCGTCAAGGTCGCGATCATCATCGCGGAAGCGAGCCGGCCGCCCCTGCTGGTGCTCGACGAGCCGACCAACGGTCTCGATCCGGTGATTCGGCAGGAGCTGATCACGCTGTTGCGCGAACGGTTCACCGACAGTCCCGATCGGGCGCTGCTGTTCTCCTCGCATCTGCTCGAGGACGTCGAGGCGCTCTGCGACCGAGCGATCCTGATCCGGGATGGTCGCCTGCTGCGCGAGGTGGCGGGCCAGGATCTGCACACCGCGCGCAGTGAGGGGCGGCTCACGGCGCTGGTCGCGGATGTGCTCGAGTCGCGGGAGCCGGGATGAATCCGGGTGTGTTGCTGGCCACTATCCGGGTCGAATGGCAGCGATCGCGGTCGCTCGCGCTGCGGCTCGTCATCGCGATCGTGGCTGGGGTCGTCATCGCCGCGGCAAGCGACGGCGGGCTTGGCCTCATTGCCAGTACGATCGCGGGAGTGGCGGGCATCCTGGGGATCGGTCTCGGGGCCCTGCGGGCCGGCACCGAACGGATGGCCCACCGGGTCGCCGCGTGGCGCGCCATCCCCCAGCCCAGGCTCGTGCTGGCGACTGGGCGGAGCCTCGCGGCGGCGAGCGGTGCCCTCCTGCTGCCACTCGGCCTGGTGCCGGGGCTGATCGCCGCCCACCAGGCCGGGGCCCTCTTGCCGCCTGCCGGGTCGCTTGCGCTGCTGGGGGCCTCCCTGACGGCGGTGGCGGCCGGATTGGCGGCCGTGCTCGCCGGTCTCGCGCTGCGTTTCGCCCTCGGTCGACTCTTCGTGATCGCCTTCTACCTCATGCTGGCCGACTCGATGCTCCTCAACGACCGACTCGAAACGGCGATCGCGAAGAGTCTCGCAGGGATCGGGCAGCGATCGCTCGAGATCGCCTCGGCCGGAGGAGGTGCGGGACTCCTGGCCCTGGCGGTTGTGTGGCTGGTGGTCGGCACCGTGGTGGGTGCACTGCTGATCGCCTGGGCCATCGCCACCGCCGAGGAGCGGGACGCTCCCACCTCGCGACTCGGCGTCCTGCAGCGGAACTGGTTCCGGCTGCGATATCCCGCGGGACAGCGGCATCCCGTGGTCGCGGTCGGGGCGCTCCAGGCGCGGCTGGCCCTCGAGCGCGCCCCCGGATTGCTGGCGCTCCTCGTGGCCGGGATCGTGTTGCTCCCGGTGTTGCCGGAGAGCATGGCGACGCTGGTGAGGATCTACCTGCCGATCTTCGCGCTGATGATTCCCGCTGGGGTGCTCTCGCGAACGATGCAGGGGCGCATGATGGGCCATCTGGAGGGGATCGCGACGCTGCCGGTTCGCCGCGAGGCCGTGGTGATGGGCACCGTGCTCGCGCTCGGCATCCTGGCAACCATCTCGGTCGCGTGTCTTGCGGTGATCCACGCCCAGGACGGCGACATCATTTCGCTGACCGGACTCTTTGGCCGATGGGGCCTGCTCACCGGCGGCTTGACGATCGGGACCGGGATGGCCGCGTGGTTCAAGCCACGCCACCTGGTGTTCATCCTGCCGCTGGCGATCGCGGCGATCTTCGGGGTGGGGATCGTCGCCAGCGCCGCGTTGCTCCGGGTTGACATCGGTGAGGTGGGGAGCCTCGGTCCATTGCTGCCGCTGGTCGGTGGGCTGATCGGTCTTGCAATCCTCGCCCCGATCGGCGGGATGATCTACGCGCGGGGGCTACAACGGTTCGAGGCGGTGCGCCGGTAGGCGACTCCGGCTACCAGTTCCAGAATCGCTCGGGCCGGACCACATCGAGTTCGGCCGGGAGTGCTTCGCCGCCGATCGCCTGGGCCACCAATTCTCCGGTGATCCCGGCGAGGAGGATGCCGTTGCGGCCATGGCCGGTGGCATACCAGAGCCCCTCGAGCCGCGGTTCCGGCCCGATGATCGGCCGTCCATCGGGGGTGCCGGGTCGGAACCCGGACCAGCGTCGCCGAGGGGTCATCGCAGCGATCGGCGGATAGAGCCCGGTGAGCCGTGCCAACATCGCCGCGTCGGCCTCGGGAGCACTGCCCACTTCGAACCCGGCGTGCTCCATGGTGGAACCGGCGAGCAACTCGTCACCCCGTCGGAGCAGGTAGCAGTGGTCGCCGTAGACGGTGACAGGCTTCGCGTCATCAGGCCAGTCATACGCGAGCATCTGGCCCCGCACCGGCTCGATCGAGAGTGGCCGCGGCAATTCCTCGATCCGGCCCGACCAGGCCCCGGCGGCGAGGACCACCACGTCGGCCGCATGTTGATGCTCGCTCCCCTTCGCGCCGTGAAGCTCACCGCCCTCCCGCCAGAGCGCGGTGATCCGGTCTTCGACGATGCGGGCCCCGTGCGCCTCGGCGTCGGCCAGCAGTGCCGCGACCAGGCGCTCGGGGGAGAGCAGTCCGTCCTCCGGCGACCAGAACGCCCCCAACCCTGCCCTGAGCCAAGGCCAGCCCTCCTCCACCTCTGCCGGATCGAGCCAGTCGGCGTGTTCGGCCTGCTGGCGTTGCCACGCCACCTTGGCCTTGAACGCCGCCACCTGGGTCTCCTCGGTCGCCACCTGGAGGATGCCGGTCTGCTCGAGGCCGATGTCGATTCCGGTGGCCTCACGGAGTGGCCCGGCCTCGCGCTGGTAGAAGGCGCGGCCGGCCACGGCCAGGTTGAACATCGGCTCCTCGGGGGCCGCCTCGATCTGGGCGGCCAGCATGCCGGCGGCCGCGTGCCAGGCCTCGCCGGGGGTTTCCGGTGGCCGGACCACGGTCACAGAGGCCCCGGCGCGGGCGAGGGCCCGGGCACAGGAGGCGCCCACGGCGCCTCCGCCGACCACGAGGACGTCGCTACCCTGAGTCATACGGTTCTGTTTGAAACCTTCATGAGGCCTCCAGCGTAACGATACCCACGGGGGCGCACGGGGCGCCGCCAGATGATGCAAGGGAGCGCAAGATGATTCGCAACGTCGGCGGTTTCGCGGTCTTCGCCTTTATTGCGGTGATCGCCTGGAAGATGCTCGCCGCAGTGTTCGGGGGGCTGATCGCCCTGATCCTCAACATCGTCTGGTGGGCGTTCATCGGCTTCGTGATCTACACGGTCATCAAGATCTTCTCGCCGACGACCGCGGCCAAGATCCGCGATACCATCCGGGGCGAGCGCAGCTCGACCGCCTGACCTAGAGGATTCCTCCCCCCGGCCGGGGTCGCCCATGGAATCGGGCGACTCCGGCCGTGGCATGTCGGGCGGAGTCGGAGACGATGAGTGCAGGTGCACGATCCGCCATGCGCCGTCGGGCTGCTTGGCGATGATCAGCGTCGCGACGCCCACGCGCACGGCGTCACTCTCGAACATCGGCAGCCAGCGGTACTCCACCACCCCCCAGACGAACGCCCCCCGGGTCGAGACCCGGGTGGTCACCAATTGCAGTGTCCCGCCGAGGCCGACCCCCGCCAACCTGGGGACCGAACCGCGGAGCTCGCCGTCGGCGACGACCAGGGCGCCATCGGCGAAGAGGGTATCGGGTTCCTCGAGGCTCCGTTCACTTGCCACCAGCCGGCCGATGAAGACATCGGCGACCGAGTCGGCCTCGAGCGCTTCCATGGTGGTGGTCACCTGCGGCGCGGTGCTCGGCATCCCCTGGGGGGGTGGTGCTCCGCCGCATCCCGCCAGCAGCAGGGCGCCGACAATCATCGCTGCGAGATCGTCACGCATCGGTCGACTCGACCCGGTCGAGGGCGTCGATCACCCCCCAGGCGAGCAGCGGGATCATGATCTCGTGGTGTCCGGTGATCTGGATGCCGATGCCCCCGGTGCGGGTGGGTCGGTGGACCACGTTCATCCGTGGTCGGTAGTGGCGAATCATGTCGAAATCGGCGGCGAGAAAGTCGCGCGGCCGACCGGCGCCGAGATTGCGTGCCACGGTGAGCGCCTTGAGGAACACCTCGGGCATCATCACGGCGCTACCCAGGTTGAGCACCGCACCGCCGGCGTCGATCGTGGGCAGGGCACCGGCGAGCCGGCGGAAGTCACGCGCCGCCGTGGCGCCGAGCGCCGCGCCGTCGAAGGTCGGGTGCTGATGGATGATGTCGGCGCCGATTGCCGGGTGGACGGTGAGGCCGGCACCGTGGCTGCGACAGGCCAGCAGGAGCGAGGCACCGGCACCGGGGAGTTCGCCACGCGCCGCGAGCGCATTGGCGAATCCCTCGCCGAGACCCCAGTCCGCCCCGGCCGCGGCACGAATCGCGGCGTTCATTTCGGCGCCGGTCTCCTCGACCATTCCGAACGAGCCGTCGGCGAGCCCCGCCTCGACGTCCTCGCTGGTGCCGCCGAAGGCGGCCAGCTCGAAGTCGTGGATGGCCGCCGCCCCGTTCATCGCCACGTGGGTCACCACGCCGCGGGCAACGAGGTCGGCGATCACCGGGCCGAGCCCGACCTTGATCACGTGGCCGCCGAGCATCACGACCACACCGTGGCGGCCAGCCGCCGCGGCCAGGTGGGCGATCACCGTCCGCAGGTCGCGGGCGGCGAGGATGTCGGGAAGCGAGGCGAGCAGTGCTGCCACCGAGCGATCGGCGCCCGGTGGCGCGGCGAGGAGCGAGGGGTCGACCTTGTTGCGCCGTCCGGCGAACGGGACGGTGCGCAACCGGGACGAGTCGGCCTCGCGGGCGGTCATCCGCCGCCGGGGGCGAGGGTGATCTTCTTGAGCGAGAGCTTCACGGTGCCGAAGGCATAGGTCGATTCGATCTCGAGCGGGATGCGACGCTCATCGTCGGTGATCCAGAGCTTCGCCTTCGACTTCTCGCTGAACATCCCGCCCTCCTCGCGCACGATCGGGCGCAGCAGCAACGCCGGCACCCTGGTGCCATCGGGGAGTTCCCGCATCTCGCGCTTCTCGACCTTGACCACGACCGGATTGTGCTCCGCACGGAAGTAGTTGTTGAAGCGGTAGGTCTGCTTCACCTCGAGCGGGATCGTCCGGACCCAGTACATGAAGGCGATATCGTCGAGCGGTCGCGCGGGGGTCGGCTTGGTCTCGGCGTTGTCGTTGCGCCGGAAGAATCCCGAGTCGGGATAGATCCGGAACGTCTCGTGACGTTCCTTGCCGTTCTCGGTGATCTCCTTGGTGAAGCGTCGGGAGATCCAGTCGCCGACGCCGGTCCATGAGGTGATTTCGCTCTGCTGCTTGTAGAGCGGGACCGACACCTCGCTGTTGAAGGCGAACCGCCAGCTCGGCACGCCGCGCACGGTGTCGATTGCCTCCACCACGAGCTCGGCCGTCCCGACGTTCCAGATGGTGAACTTGCCACCATACTCGAGTCGCTCGCCGACCCCGAATGGGACTGCGGCCGGCGCGGCCGGCGGGGTGGCGACGGCCTGCAGGGCGAGAATCACGGCGCTGAGCATCATGAAACAGGTTCCTTGCTGCGCGACGCCCCCCGGGTCTGGCGTTCCCGGGCCGGCGCCGCTCCGGCTGGGGGAGCGATCAGGCGTCCACGTGCCCGCCAGAGGGCACGGGCGAGCGGCCAGGGCTCGATCCGGCTGGGGCGCTGGTGCCGGTCGGCGTGCACCGTGATCGGCACGCTCTCGGTCCGTCGCGCCCCGGCCGCCGCCCAGGCCACCAGCTCCGCGTTCGCGGCCCAGCCCTCGGTGGTGAGCCACCGATCGGGACGATCGCGGAAGGCATGGCGGAGGGCGACGAGCCGGAAGGCCGCCACTCCGGAGACGACATCGCGCACCCCCGGCACACGCACCCGCCCCCCGAGGAGCCGGGGCGCCCAGCGCCGGACCAGGCGCCGGCCGCGGTCCGGCTCGCCGATCAGCGACCCCTCACCCACCACCAGGTCGGCGCCGGAATCGAGTCGCTTGAGGAAGTCCTCCAGCTCGGCCGGGTCCACGGTGTAGTCGGCGGGCCACAGGATCGCCATGTCACGCTTGTGCCGGTCGGAGTGCTCCAGGGCATGGCGGAGCAGTCGCTCGATCGTCGCGGCGTAGCCGATCGGTTGCTCGCTCCGCAGCACGGTGAGTGGCAGCACCTCGGCGTAGGGCGCGAGCACCTCCGGCGTGCCGTCGCTCGAGGCATCGTCGCCCACCAGCAGCTGATACTCGCGACGCGACTCCTGGAGCACCTGGCGGATCTTCCAGAGCACCAGGCCGACGGTGGTGGCCTCGTCGCGGGTCGGAATGCAGAAATAGATCATGGGGCGGGTTTGGTCATGGCGAGCGAACGATACACGTCGAGCGTCCGTCGGACCAATCGCGCGACATCGAATCCCTCGGCGGCCGCTCTTCCGTCACCCGAGAGTCGCTCGTGCTGGGCCGGATCGTCGAGCAGGGAGGCGACGGCCGCGGCGAGTTCCCCCGCCTCGCCCGGGGGCACCAGCAGCCCGCCACCGGCGGCGAGCGACTCCGGCAGTCCGCCGGTGCTGCTCGCCACCACCGGCACGCCGAGCGCCAGGGCGTCGAGCACCGAGGAGCCGAACCCCTCGCTGCGCGACGGCTGCACCGCCACACGTGCCTGCGCCACCACCGCCTCGGGATGTTCCACGTGTCCCGGGAACTGGACGACCTCCTCGAGCGCCAGTTGCTTGCGACGGGCCACCAGCGCGTCGCGCTGGGGCCCCTCACCGAGCACGATCCACTGCACCGTCGGGTGGGTGGCGTGCAGCCTGGCCGCCGCGTCGAGGAGGACATCGACGCCCTTCTCGGGGGTCAGCGCCGCGACGCAGACGATCATCGGTGCGTCACTCATGGGTGGCGGCACCGCGGCGGGCCAGGGCGGCAGCGGCTCGAGGCCGGTGCGGTCGACCGCCGGCGGAATGACGCTCACGCGTTCGGGAGCGACGCCGGCGGCGAGGATCCGCTCCCGCACCGGCATGGAGAGGGCGATGGCGTGCTCGACCCGCTGCCAGCGTCCCGGTCGGCGGATCGGATAGTCCACCCGTCGGGTGACCACCAAGTGGGCCGGGCGGATTCGCGTGGCCGCGTCGGCGAGGGTGTGCGCGTGGCTGTCGTGGGCGTGGACGATCGCCCCGGGAGTGATCGCCCCCAGCGTCGCGGCGACCACGCGTGGGTCGAGACCCATGGTCCAGTGCACCGGCAGGACCGTCACGCCGGCGGCCACCAGCCGCTCGGCGAGGGTGGTGCCGTTGCCGGTCACCACCGACGTCTCCACATCAGCACGGGCGTCGAGTCCGCGCGCCAGCATCAGCACCTGTCGCTGGCCCCCGCGCCACTCACGCCCGCTCGCCACGTGGATCACGTGGAGCCGGGTTGATTCCTGGGGCGTGGAGGTCGAGACTTGAGTCACCAGCCTGTTGATCCTTTCGGGAACCAGCCATGATCCGTGCCAATGCTCGCAGCCGTCTGCGCGAGGCCGATCTGCAGCTTGTCCTGATCGTCCTTGCCCAGGGCCAAGCCACCCGCCGGGCCGACCTCGAGCGCCGGCTCGCGCGCGAGGGTCCCGATGCGCTGCTCGACCATCCCGAACTCGCGGACCGGTTGCTGGCGGTGCGCACCATCCTGGCGCCGTCGCCGCCGCTGTTCGTCTACGTGCTGGTGCGTCGCCACCTGCTCGACAGCGGCTTCTCCGACCCCGAGCTGGCCGACTATCTCGCCGCCCTGGTGCTCGACTTCGGCCAGGGCGATCGCGCGCGTCACGTGACGGCGGGCGACGGGGTGCCCCAGGACTACCTGACCGGATTGCTCGCCACCCTCGAGACGAGTGAAGGCCCCGATCGGTTCCTCGTGACCGTGCACCTGGGAAACTACGCGCTGTGGCTCGCCGGCCTCTTCCCGGACCGGATCGCCGCCAGATGGGCACGTCGCGGCGGCCCGGATGTGACCTTCTACGACCGGCTCGGTCGGCACGGGTTCACCATGGCGAGCGGTCACGCGATGGCCGGGGAGACCGGACTCGATGGCCTGCTCGCTTCGGCCGCGGAGAGCTTCCCCGCGATTCGTGCCACCCTCAACCGGCTGAGTGATCGGGTCTTCTTCCCGCAGGTCGTCACTCCGGACCGGATGCTGCGCGAGCTGGGTCGCGACGCGGCATGAGCCAGGCCTTCATGGCCTGGCGAACAGCGGGCAGCGGGGGTCCTCGATCGTCGACGGCGTGACCCGAAGTCCGTAGAGCGGCAGGATGCTGTCGCCCACATCGATGGTGCCCAGATCGAGGGTGCCGGCCACCGGTCGACCATCGTACACCAGGATGCCGAGCGCCGCATCATTGCGATCGACCAGCAGCACGCCATAGCCGGGACGGGCCTGCTCCGGGGGCGCCCCGGCCACCGACGCGATGAGCCTGGCGGAGTCGTTGCGGCTGACCAGGGCACTGGTGGCCGGCCCCGCGACGAATCGCGCCGGCAGCGTCGGGGGGACGGCGGGGGCCACCGCGAGACCGTCACCGCGACCGAATCCCTCGAGGGCGACCAGGGGTCCGGTGAGCGCCGCGATCCCGCACGCGGCCGAGGGTCGCTCACCTCCGCCACAGGCGGCGAGCACCAGCAACAAGGTGACGGTCGGCGGGTGAATCCTGTGCATCTGGGCCTCCGTCGTGGGAGAGGACCGAAATCTACCCTCGCGCGGATTGCTTGACCCGCGGTGTCACGGCGGCCTACCATTCCCGGTCCCACCACACCCGCACGCCCTCCCACAGATGAGCTTCGACGACATCAAGGCCCACCTCGACCGGCTCTTTGCCCAGCGTCCGTCCGGCTCCACCCGTGAGCAGGCCGGGGCGCTGCGCGAAGCGCTGATCGAGTTCAAGATGGCGGTCGACCAGCTGCACGAGGGTCTGGCGCGCAGCGAGGCGGAACTCGACCGGGCCCGCCGCGAGCTGGTCGACTATGAGCGCCGGGGACGGCTGGCGGCCGAGATCGGGGATGCCGAGACGGTCCGGGTCGCCGAGGAATACGTCACCCGGACTCGCGAACGGGTCGACCTGCTGGAGCGCAAGGTGATCGTGATGCGCGACGAGGTGGTGATCGCCGAGCGGGAGATGGAGGAAACGCGCCAGCGCTACCAGCGCGCGGCGCACGGGTTGCCGAGCGAGGCGCCCCGCAGAGGGCTCACCGATGAAACCGGCGAGCCGATCCCGGATGATCCGCTGCTCGACCGCCGTGCCCGCGAGGCGGTGGTCGATGCCCAACTCGAGCTGCTCAAGAAAAAACTCGGACGGGAGTGAGCGTGAACCAGGCACCCAGGACGGGATTCTTCGGCCACCCGGTCGGTCTCCGCACCCTCTTCCTCACGGAGATGTGGGAGCGGTTCTCCTTCTACGGGATCCGCCCGCTGCTGATCCTCTTCATGTCGGCGGCGCTGTTCGACGGCGGCTTCGGCTTCGACCGGACCCAGGCGGCGGCGATCGTGGGGATCTACTCCGCATCGGTCTACCTCTCGTCGCTGCCGGGCGGCTGGATCGCCGATCACTGGCTGGGACTGCGGCGCGCGATCTCGACCGGCGCGCTGCTGATCACGCTGGGGCACCTGTCGATCGGCCTCTCCGGATTCGCTGGGCCCGGACGGCCCGGCAAGAGCGTCTTCTTCCTCGGCCTGGTGCTGATCGTCGTCGGCACCGGCCTGCTGAAGCCGAACATCTCGGCGATCGTCGGCGACCTCTATCCCGAGAGCGGGGCCCGGCGCGATGCCGGGTTCTCGATCTTCTACATGGGGATCAACACCGGCGCGATGCTCGGCCAGCTGGCCACCGGCCTGCTGGGCGAGAAGGTGGGCTGGCACTGGGGCTTCGGCATCGCCGGCTTCGGGATGTTCCTCGGCCTGGTGTCGTTCCGCTACTTCGCGCCGCGCACCCTCGGCGACCTCGGGCTCGACATCGTCCGCGATCCCGACCCGGCGGTGCAGGCGGTCCGGGAGCGGCGCGTCAAGCTCACCGTCGTGGGCCTCGTCGGCGCGCTGGCCGCGGTGTTCCTTGCCGCCGCGTTCGGGCTCTTCACCATCGATGCGCAGAAGGCCGGGGAGAGCTATTTCGTGGTGCTCTCGGCGATCGCCCTGGCGTACTTCAGCTACGTGTTCCTCTGGGGTGGCCTCGACCGCGACGACAAGAAGCGCGTGGTGGTGATCCTGGTGCTCTTCATCTTCGCGTCGATCTTCTGGGCCGCGTTCGAGCAGGCGCCGACCTCGCTCAACCTCTTCGCCCGCGACTTCACCGACCGGACCATCTTCGGATGGCAGATGCCGGCGCTCTGGTTCCAGTCGATCAACTCCTTCTTCATCATCATCCTGGCGCCGGTCGCGGGCTGGGTCTGGGTCGCCCTCTCGAAGGGCCCAGGCGACCTGTCGAGCCCATCGAAATTCACGCTGGGACTGCTCTTCGCGGGCATCGGCTACGCGCTGATGGTCGTCGCCGCCAACAAGGTGGTCGCCGCGAACGGTGCCCTCCTCGTCTCGCCGTGGTGGCTGGTCGGCACCTACTTCTTCCACACCATCGGCGAGCTCTCCCTCAGTCCGGTCGGGCTGTCGTCGATGACCAAGCTCTCGCCGCGACGGTTCCTCGGGCAGATGATGGGGATCTGGTTCCTGGCGGCCGCCATCGGCAACCTGATTGCCGGCCTGGTCGGCGGTCGGGTCGATCCCGAGAAGCTCGAGCAGATGCCGCAGCTGTTCACCATGACCGCCGGCTTCCTGTTCGGCTCGGCGTTGATCCTCGCGCTGCTGATCATCCCGATCCGCCGGATGATGCGGGAGACCTCACAGCAGTAGCAGCGATCAGAGATCGGAGAACGGAGATCGGAGCTCAGCGATCCGAGATTCGAGATCGAGTACGAGGGCCGGCAGCCACTCCAGGTGCCGGCCTCGTACCTTCTCCGAACTCCGTTCTCCGTTCTCCGTTCTCCGATCTCCGTTCCCCGTTCACCGCTTCGCGAAGATCCGGAACAGGTAGGCCAGCGACGGGAAGAGGACGACCGCCCCTGCCGCCAGCGCCAGCAGGAGCAGCTCGAGTGTGGCGCGCGGGGCGGCGGCCGCCTCGAGGGTCAGCAGCGGCGGGATCACCCAGGGCCACTGCGCCGCGCCCCAGCCGGCGATGAAGGCGGTCGCCAGGGCCGCGGCCGCGAGACGAGCCACGCGGATCCGGCCAACCCTGAGTGCCACCTGCGTCGCCACCGCAGCGACGGCGCCGACCGCCCCCACACCCAGCACCACCGGGCGCCGGAGTGCCACGGCCACCAACGGATTGGTCTCGAACCCGAGCCAGAGCACGACCACCCCTGCGGCAAACAGCAGGTAGCCGCTCGCCATCGCACGACGCCGGAAATCATCGGCCAGGTCGGAGTCGTTGGCTGCGAGGGCGAGGTAGATCGCGGCGAGGTGCGCGAAGAGGAGCACCGTCATCGCCCCGATGGCCAGCGGCATCGGTGCCAGCCATGGCGCGACGAAGATCGTCAGGAATTCGCCGTCGGTGATGGCGGCGGGGAGCCGCCCCGCCACGATCGTCCCGACCGCGGTCCCGAGGAGGAACGGCGTCAGCAACGAGGAGATGGCGAAGATTCGGCTCCAGCGACGCTGGACCGCAGCGCGGCTGTCGTCGTACGCACGGAAGGTGAAGGCGGAGCCACGGAGCACGATACCGACGATTGCGCCGGAAAGCGGCAGGTGCAGCGCGATCGAGAAGCGGGCGAAGGCGGGTGGGAATCCGGTGAAGAGGATCACCACCACCAGGATCAGCCAGACATGGTTTGCCTCCCAGATCGGTCCGATCGCCTCGGCAATCAGCCGCCGCTGGTCGGGCGCCCTCGGCCCGGAGACGAGCAGGTCCCACACCCCGCCGCCGAAGTCGGCGCCACCCAGCAGCACATAGGCGGTGAGCGAGGCGCCGGTGATGATGGCGAGGAGGTCGATCAGCATCGCGTCGCTCATCCGGGCCCCGGCGGGGAAGTGAACTGGCGATGGAGGAGCACCACGACGACCATCGCGAGGAAGCAGTAGAGTGCGGTGAACAGCGCGAACGACCATGCCAGCCCCGGCATCGGCGTCACCGCGTCACGTGGTGCGCAGCACCCCCTGGACGATCCACGGCTGGCGGCCCACCTCGGTGACGACCCAGCCCGACTCGATCGCCAGGAATCCCATCGGGGTCGCTGCGGTGAGTGCCCACCGGAGCCAGCGATGGTCGGCCGCCTGGCGTCGACGGATCGCGAGCACCGCGACTGCCGCCGCGACCACGGCGAGGTAGCTCCCCAACGCAATCATCAGCTGGAAGGCGAGGTGGGTGACGGGGACGTTGGGCCAGTCCGCCTCGGGAACCTGGTCCAGGCCGGCGACCGACCGGTCGGCATCGCCGTGCACCAGCCACGAGAGGCCGCCGGGGATCGCGATGCCGAAGCGCACCTCCCGCGCCGCGACGTCGGGCCAGCCGCCGATCAGCAACGATGCCCGACCCTCGGTGGTGAAGTGTGCCTCCATCGCCGCGAGCTTGGCCGGCTGCAAGTCGGCCACCTGCCGTGCGGCGAAGTCACCGGAGAACGGCAGCAGCAATGCCATCGGCACACCGAGCTGCAGGGCGATAGCCGGAGCCCGAGGCGATGAAAGCGGAGGTGACGCCCGCGGCGGAGTCAGCCACGCGTGTACCCCGGCGGCACCGAACGCGGTGGCCGCATACGCCGCCAGCGTCATGTGCAGCGCCTGGGGGATCGCGGCAGGGTTGACCATCGCCGCGATCGGGTTGATGTCGGTCGGCACGCCCGCGACGATCGTGAAGCCGGTCGGGGTGTTCATCCAGGCGTTGGCGATGACCACGAAGATCCCCGACACCGCCCCCGAGACCGCCACCAGGATGCCGGCCCGAAGGTGGGCCCGCGGCGAGATGCGATCCCAGCCGTAGAGGTAGATGCCGAGGAAGATCGCCTCGGTGAAGAAGGCGAAGCCCTCCAGCGAGAACGGCATCCCGATGATCGCGCCGGCGAAGGCCATGAAGCCGGGCCAGAGCAGCCCCAGTTCGAACGAAAGCACCGTGCCGGAGACGGCGCCGACCGCGAAGAGAATCGCCGTCCCCTTGGCCCAGCGTCGGGCCAGTTGCAGCGCGAGCCGGTCGCCCGTGCGGAGCCAATGCCACTCGGCAAGCACCATCAAGGCCGGCATCCCGATCCCGATGGCGGCGAAGATGATGTGGAAGGCGAGCGACGTCGCCATCTGGGCCCGAGCCGCGAAGAGATCCGTCACGGAAAATTCTTGTGAAACATTTCACAAGCCTCCTTGATTCTTCAACCCGACCGACCGCGGCGCAAGGGAGGGTTGAAATATCAACCAAAGTTGATATGATCCGGGCATGGCCACCACGATGCCAACTCGCCCGGCGGTGCCGCCCTCTTTCATGAGTGCCTCATGACCACCTTGCGCACGGCCCGAGACTCCGATCTCTCTTCCATCGAACAGCTCCTCCGCGAGGCATCGCTCCCGGTCGATGGTGTCCGCGACGCGGTGAGCGGCTTCGTCGTCGCCGAGGATCGGTCGCGGATCGTAGCAGTGGGCGGCCTTGAACGGTGCGGGGACGACGCGCTGCTCCGGTCGTTGGTGGTGGTCCCGTCGGCACGTGGGAGCGGCATCGGTCATCGATTGGTGGCCCAGCTGCTGGAGGGGGCCCGCACCGCCGGAATCACCAGGCTCTGGCTGCTCACCGAGACTGCCGAGGAATTCTTCCGCCGATTCGGCTTCCGTCGCGTGGAGCGCGACCGGGTTCCCGACGCGGTGCGTGCCACCGACGAATTCTCCCACGCCTGTCCGGCGAGCGCGACGGCGATGGCACGCCGAGTGCTCCCGTTCCGGATCCTGGTGCTCTGCACCGCCAACAGCGCCCGGAGCCAGCTCGCAGAAGCGCTCTTCCGGCACCGCGGGGCTGGCCTGGTGGAGTCGGCGAGTGCGGGCACCCATCCCGGTGCAGGGCCCCACCCGATGGCGATCGAGACGTTGCGGCGCCTTGGCATCGACTGGCGCGATCGGCAGAGCAAGTCGATCGACGCGGTGGGAACCGACTGGGACCTGGTAATCACCGTCTGCGACGACGCCCGCGAATCGTGCCCGGTACTACCCGGCCATGCCACGCTGCACTGGGGGATGCCCGACCCGGCGGCGGTCGGCGATCCCGCGATGCGTCAGGCCGCATTCGATGCAGTCGCGGAGGAATTCGAGCGTCGGATCGCGCGACTCCTCGCCTTGCCGCTGGCGGTGATGACGAGCCGGGAGGTGGCCGAGTTCGGAGACCTGAGATCAGAGATTTGAGATCCGATCTCGGATCTCCGATCTGGGGTCCCGGCTACCGCTTCATCGACAGCACCGGATACGCGGCGTCGGCCGGTGCCCCGCCTTCGGGCCAGTCGTGTTCCTTCCCCGGCAGGTCGGGACGAGGGCGCGAGGTCACGTATGCCGCGACGTCGAGCGCCTCCTGGTCGGTGAGGCTGCCGGGCTTGTCGAAGGGCATGTTGTGGCGGATGAATCCGGCGGCGGTCCGGAAGCGTGCCATCCCGGCGCCGATGTTGAACGATCGAGGGCCCCAGGTCGGTGGCGCGAGCGGAGTGCCCTGACCCTCGGGGCCATGGCACCTGGCGCAGACGGTGATCCACACCTGGGCGCCGGCCGTCGTATCGCCCCGGAGTGCCTCGGGCTTGGGGACACCCTGTCCGGTCACGGTGGCGCCGCCGGCGATTCCGTGTGACGCGTGGGCCATCCAGGCCACCATGTCCCGCATTCGCGGATCATCGGCGGCCATCGCCGACCCGTTCATCGAACGCTGCAGGCAGCCGTTGATCCGATCCTCGATGGTGATCACCCGTGCGGCACGTCCGTTGTATTGCGGGAAGCGCCCGTAGGTCCCGACCAGCGGGATGCCGTCGCGGCGGAGGCCGTTGTCGAGGTGACAGGAGAAACAACTGAGAGCATTGCCCACGTGGTCCGGCAATGAGTCGGCCGTGGCCCGGAGGATTGCCGCACCGCGGCGGATGCTGGTGCCCAGCGGGCCCTCGGGAATCGGGGCGAGCTGGTATGCGGTGGTGCTGTCCGCGACCGGTGGAACCTCCGCGTCCTGAGGCGGGGCCCCGCAGCCGCTGACGGTGGCGAGGACAGCGCTGGCGAATATCGGTAGCAGGGAGGATCGGGCCATCGGTGCTCCGCTGGACGTCGGGTCAGCTTGGGGTGCGCAGCTGCGCGGGCGGACCCGACACCGGCGCGGTCGGGGTCAGGGGCCGGCCTTGATCCACATCCGCACGGCGATCACCACCAGGAACACCGCAAGGCCCCGCTGTATTCTGGCTTCGTTGACATGTTGCGCAAGCTTGGCGCCGAACCAGGCTCCGAGGAAGTGCCCGACGGCGATGGTCCCGCCGGCCTTCAGGTCGACATTGCCCGTGCGCGAGTACTCGGCCGCACCGGAGGATCCCGACCGGCTACAGCAGGGCCACCAGCGACGTGCCGGTGGCCCTGTGGATCGAAAACCTGGCGATGCCCACCAGGGCCGCGACGATCACCACGCCGCCCCCGATCCCGAAGCGGACCGAGAAGACGCCGGCGCGGGGATCGCGTTCAGAAGAGGAACTCCATGCCGAACCGGATCTGGCGCGGCGGGCCATACACAAACAAGGGCTGCGAGTAGTCCCGGGCGGCCGACAGGTAGAGCGGGAAGAGCTCGTCATGTCCGGCGATGCGTCCGTCGCCGTTGAGGTCGCCGAAGCGGCGGTAGCGCGGCGACTCGAACGGGATCGGTTGCGGATTGGCCTGGTAGGCCTGTTCCGCGATCGTGCTCAGGTAGGTCTCCGAGGCGTCGGGATTGCCGGTGTCCCGCCGCACCGAGAGGACGTTCCGGGTATTGGCGACGTTGCGGATGTCGAGGTACAGGCCGCCACTGAATCGGCCCACGGTGATCGGCTTGCGGAAGAGCATGTCGAGGGACCACTGCGAGGGCAACCGGGAGCCGTTGGGTTCCGCGGCGAGCGAATCGCCGGTGATATCGGTGCGCGAGAACGGCAGGCCGGTGCCGTAGCGCAGGACTGCCGAGGCGAGCACCGAGCCGAACGGGTGGCCACCGAGGAGTGCGGGTCCGGCATGCTCCTTCAGTTCGCCGTCGAAGGTGGCGATCAATGCCAGTCGGCGATCGAAGTCGAGCGGGAACTGCGCCCGCGCCGGGGCCGCCAGGGTGTCGCCGGTGTTCGGGTCGATCCGGATCAGCCGGTTGAGCTGGAATGCATCCGTCACGGTCCCTTCGGCTCGCTGCACGACCATCGCCAGCCGGGCACCCCATCCGTCGACGCGCTCACGCTGGAAGATGAGCTCCGCGCCGATCACGTTGCCGACATCGGCGTTGACGAACTGGCTCGAGTCGGGATTGACCCCCAGCGGCGCGGTGGCCACCAGGCCCTCGAGGTTCTTGGTGTACACGTTCATCTTGAGCGAGGTCTCGGGCCGGATCCGGATCCGGCCCGACAGCTCGAACTGGGTTCCCTGCTCGAAGCCGAGATTGGGGTTGCCCTGGCGGAAGCGACCAGTGCGCGTGGTGTCGTCGAACGCCGCGTCGACCAGGTATTGCAGGTCCGGAGCCTGCGAGAATCGGCCGATGCTGCCGACCACCGTGGCACCGCGCAGCACCGTCGAGACCGCCGCACGCGGGTTGATCGACGTGCGGGTGCCCACGGTGGCGTTGTTGAGGTCACCACCGGGGTCGAAGCCGTCGTAGCGCACCCCAACGGTGAAGCCGAGGTCGCTGGCACGGGCCTGGGCCTCGACGTAGGCTCCGCTGATCAACGGCGAGAACGTCGAGGCGGTCGGCGGCGGCACGTCGCCCCCCACTGGCTCGGCCGCGAGGACCCGCTGGAAGGTGTGCACGTCCTGTGAGGCATACAGCCCACCGAACGCGAGGTCGGCGTTCTGGCCCAGTCCGACACTCAGGTCGAGTTGGCCACGCAGTTCGGTGAAGGTGTTCCACGAGATCTCACCGGTCGACGCACTACCGAGGAAGAACCCGGGGACACCCCACGGGGTGCGGTCGGAGAACTCGGGCGGGGTGAAGCCGGCGATCGGATCGCGGGTGTTGACCGTGTCCTGGGCCTTGGCGAGTTCCTCGCCCCGAATCGAGAACGGCGAACCGGTGAAGGCGCCGAAGGTGTAGTCGGGTGCCGCGACGGCGCCGCGGATGAACTCGCGATCGAAGTAGCCGATCCGCAGGTCACCGAGGAAGGGCGTGTGCCCGTTGCCCGGGAGCAGCTGCAGGTGACCGGAGAAGAGCCGCCCATCGACGCGGCGACCCGGACCGAAGTCGGGCTCGTACTTGTAGCGCTGGTCGAAGAGATACTGCTGCTCGGTGCTCATCAGGCCGAACACCCGGCCGATCACCCGGTCGCCCATCGGCACGGTGATCTTGCCGCCGGCCGTCCAGCTCTCGCCGCTGTTGTGTGGCAGTGGTCGCGGTGTGTCGTAGCGCGGATCGTGGGGATCGCTCGGGGTGGGGGCATTCACCGCGTCGAAGTCGAGTCGCGCCGAGACGTCGACGACGCCGACCACCGTCACCCGGCCCGCCAGCGGGCCGTCGGCCTCGGCGACGAAGCGGTCGAGGCCGAGGTCGGCCACTCCGGACATCGGCCGGTCGGTCTCGTACGCCAGCCGACCCCGCCAGTGGTCGCCGCCATCGCGGGTGGTCACGTTGACGAGTCCCGAGAGTGCCTGGCCATACTTGGCACTGAAGCCGTTGGTGATCAACTGTGCCTCGGTGACCAGGTCGGGCGGGATCCGGATGCCGGGGCCGTTGGTCGAGGCGTCGAGCTGGTTCTTGAGGCCGAGACCGTCGAGGACGAACGCCGACTGGCCGGTGCGCCCGCCACGATACGACTCGCCCACCACCCCGGCCTGCAGGGCGATCGCATCCTCCAGCGACGACACCGGAAGTCGGCGCAGATCCTCCTCGCTGATCCGCTGCACCGTCTGGGTGGCGAGTGGATCGAGCACCGGATCCTGCACGCCGACGGCGGTCAGGTCCTGGAGCTGCACCGCGGTCGGCGCCAGGCGGATGTCGGCACGGACGATCTCACCGGCGCGGATGAAGACGCTGTCGCGGGTGGCGGGGCGATAACCCGGCCAGATGACGGCCAGCACGTGCTGGCCCGCCGGGACGCCACGGAATCGATATTCGCCCAGTGGGTCGGTGGTGGCCCGGAAGCGACCGCCATCGAGGCGCACCTCGACCCCGCGGAGTGGGCTGTCGGTGGACGCATCGGTGACCTTGCCGACGAGGCCACCGGAGGCCTGGGCCGCGAGAACGCCGGCCGGCAGGAGCAGGGCGGCGAGCAGGAGGGTGGAGCGAAGCGGGAGGCGAAGCATCGGGCGTCCTCGGGCAGGAGGGCGGACGGTGAACAGGTGGCGGAAGGGCAGGGAGGTCACGGGGCCACCTCGATCAGGTAGAGGTCTGACGTCGTGCGTTCGAGCGCCTCGGCGACGAGCCAACGGCCGTCGGGGGACAGGCGGATGCGACCCCAGCGCCAGGAGATCGCCGGGGCGACAAGACGCAGCGACCCGTCGGGGAGCACCTCGCTGATGTCGCTGAACAGCGGAGCTCCCGGCGGCACGATGACGGGGCTCACGTCATTGGCACGCCAGCTTCGGCTGATGAAGAGTCGCCCGTGCCCGCTGGCGATGCCGTGCAGCCGTTCGAGCGGGGGCCCGTCACCGCCGGCCGTCCCGTAGCGCAGGGTGGGCGTCCCGCCACCCATGGGAACGGCGTAGACGCTGTCGGCCAGCGATTCGTGGAAGACATCGGCGAGGTCGAGGCGGGGTCGCTGGACGATGTAGTGGATCAGGCCGTTGTCGCGGTCGAGTGACCAGTCGATGGCGTCGGTCGCGGGGATCGTGCCGACCACCGTCGCGCCAGCCGGGTCGATCCGCAACCGCGCGAACTCGATCCCCACCGGGATGGTGTCCCGTGTCGGGGTCCGATCACAGTCGCGGGCGTGCTCTGCCGGCGTCCCGCAGCCGTTGCTGTTTACCAGGTGACGCCGCGCGGCGAGCACCAGCATCTCGTCGTCATTCAGCCAGGTCGGGGAGACCAGTTCGCTCCAGGTCGCGCTCGCTCCCGGCGGTCGCTGTCCGAGCGGCAGGATGAGCCGTGACCCGGCGATCGAGTCGACGGTGCCGAGGTAGAGGCCCATGCGCTTGCTGGTCGGGTTGCCGATCAGGCCGGTGTACATGGTGAACGCGATCTGGCCGTCGGCCCTGAGGGCGCCGCTCTCGAGCGCGTCGGCCGAATCGGCCTCGCCGAGGTGCCACGCGCACAGGTCGGCATGGCGCGGGCCTCCCGTGGACCCGAGCACGCCGAGGCAGCGATCGTGATCAGGGGTGGCCCGCTCGTACATGTAGGTGATCGCGCTGCCGTCCTGGCTGAATGCCGGGGCGAAGTCGCCGAGCAGCGAGTACGTGAGCCGCATCGGTGGCGCCTGGTCGAACGCCCCGTCGGCTCGCGATCCGGGCCCGGCGAACGGCGCGCTATGCCCGCACCCGACGAGCAGCATGGTCGCGGCGTACCGCATCGCCACCATGATCAGATGTCGAACCGGTAGAGGTCGCGCTGCCCGGCGAGGAGGCTCGCCGCCACGAGGGTGTGGCCGTCCGGGCTCGCGGAGAGCCGGGCCCAGAGCGAGCCGGTGTTGGTGAGCCGGGTGTTGAGCGGGTCCAGCGATCCGTCGAGCTGCACCTCGCCGACATCACTCCTGGTCTCGACCCCGTTCTGCGGTGGCGGCAGTGTCCGGGTGCTGTGCTGCGACACGAACAGGCGGCCGTTGACCACGGCGAAGCCGTCGAGCCCCTCGTCAATCGACCCTGCCACGTGCGGACGGCCATAGACCACCTGGACCTCGCCACCAGCGAGCGGCGCCCGGAAGATCGTGTCGGCCACCACGGAGAACGCGCCGCTCCCGGGCGGGTCCGAGTAATAGCGGCGATGGAAGTACACCATCTGGGTCGAGCGGTCGAGCGCCCACGCGACGGCGTTGGGGGTCGCGACGACCGGGGTGACCGTGGCGGGGGTGGTCGACACGTCGATCCGCGATACCTCGATCCCCAGGTACGTGGTGTCGACCGGACCGAAGGCGACCTTCGGGCCGATATAGGCGCCCGTGGCCAGTGCCAGGATCGTGTGGTCATCCTCGCGCACCGGATCGAGGAGGTAGGTGTAGTTGGCACTCGCCCCTGCCGGGCGACCGAGCAGCGGCAGGACCTGCCGGGCGTCGCGGGTGGCGTTCAGCTGGGCGACATAGAGCCCCGCCTCCTGTGGCGACTGGTTTCCGGTGCCCGCGGAGTGCCGGGTATAGGCCACGGTCTGGTCATCGAGGAGGACCGCCGAGCGGAAGTCATCGGAGCGGGCCCCATCGTTGGTTTCCCAGGCGCAGAGACTGGCCAACCGCTGGCCACCACGCAATGGCAGGATGCCGGCGCAGAAGTCGCGATCGTTGCTGCCTCGGGAGTAGCGGTAGGACAGCCAGCGACTGTCGGCGCTCACCGTGGGCCAGCCGTCGTCGCCGGTGCTGAAGGTGAGGCGGACCGGCTCGACCTGGTCGAAGGAGCCGTCTCCGAGTTGCGGTCCGGTCGGGAACGGATCGCTGTGGCTGCAGGCGGCGAGCACCAGCAGGGCGGCAAGAGAGGGCAACCACGCGGGCTTCATCGGCGGCTCGAGCGTCAGGGTCGTGATGGTGGGGCTGAGCGGGGCAGGCCTCCCCCGGTGGAATCGGGGGCGAAGAAGGGTAGTACCTGGGACAGCGCGGTGGGGGCGTTCGGTCAAGGCAAGAGACCCCGGCCACCTGGCCGAGGTCACATCTGCCTCGTCGAACCGGGGTCCCGGCCTGGGGGATCAGCCGAAGAGGCCGAGCGGTGCCGCCGGTCGGTGACCCGGGAAGACCTCGTCCAGGTTGGCGGAACCGAGGTGACCGGTCAGGACCTCCCCGAAGAGGTCGCGGTAGTCGGTGGTCACGGCCAGGTCGCGGCCCTCGTGCCTCGACTCGGGGGCCAGCCCGGGCCAGCGACCGTGGACCTGTCCACCCCTCGCCGTCCCACCGATGACCAGCATCGCCGTGGCGTGGCCATGGTCGGTGCCTCCGGTGCCGTTCTCCTTCACGGTGCGCCCGAACTCACTCATGGTGAGAACCACCACGTCGCGCATCCTGTCGCCCAAATCGGCGGTGAAGGCGGCGATCGCCGAGGCCAGGCCGTCGAGCCGGGCGCCGAGCTGCCCATCGGAGGCGCCCTGGTTGACGTGGGTGTCCCAGCCGGTGACATCGGCGAAGGCGATCTCCATCCCGACGTCCGCCGCGATCAATTGTGCGATCTGCTGCATCGCCTGGCCCAGACGATCACGCGGATATTCGGCGCCGTGCATCGGCAACCGGGCGGCGGGATTCACGGCCTTGAGCATCCGGATCGCTTCGAACCCCTCGGCCGATGAGGTGGCCACCAATCCGGTGGCGTCGCCCTGGTAGAGTGCCTCGAAGGCGCGGGTGAGTCGCCCATCACCGTCGCGACGCGCCTCGCGCACGCCGAAGGTGCGGAGATCGTCGATCGCCAGGCTCGGGGCACTGCCGGCCAGGATCCGCGGCAGCTGCGGCCCGAAGGCGACGGCACGGAACGGCGTCGCCGCGTGTTCGCGATCATGTGCCGTCGCGAACCGGTTGGCCCATCCGTCGGTCGTCGCCTTGCGGTCGGGGGTCCCGGTTTCCATGTAGTCCTGGGCATCGAAATGCGACCGGGTCTGTGACGGCGATCCCACGGCGTGCACGGCGGCGAGCATGCCGCGATCCCAGAGTGGTTTGAGGGCGGCGAGGCGCGGATGCAAGGCGAACTGGTCGTCGAGCGTCACCAACTCGCTGCGCGGCACCGCGATCCGGCTCCGTTCCTTCCAGTACCACGGGTCCCCGGCCGGGATGATCATCGACAACCCGTCGACCGCGCCCCGCTGGAAGAGGATCACCAGTGTCTTGCCGGTGGCAACCCGTTGGCCGCGAAGTGCGTAGGCGGCCCGATCGAGGAAGACTGGGTCGGCCCCGAGAGATACCAGCCCGAGGGCCCCCGACTTCAGGAAGACTCGACGGGAGATCGCCATCACTGCCTCTGGAAATCGGGCCCGCCGATGGCGAGACCGATGGCAAGGGTTCGTGCGACGGCGGGATCGCGCACGTCGGCGAGCTCATCGAGGATCACCCGGCGGGTGTTGGCGGACATCGCACCGGCCAGGATGGCGCGATCGACTTCGGCCACCAGGCGCGCGTGATCGTCGGTGGTCGCCACGACGCGGTCGAGGTGGAGGCGCAGGCCCGGCAGCTTTCCGCTCGCCAGTGCCATCGCGAAGTTCATCCGACCAAGCAATGCGGCGCTGCTCGCCCAGTCCTCCTGGGTCTCGGGCCACCCGGTTGGAGCGCTCTGCTGGTAGAGCGGCTGGCCGAGGCGGGTGAGCTGGGCGACCAGCACCGGTGTGAGGGTCGGTTCCCCTCCGAGTGCCCGCACCGCACTGACCACGAACTCCTGCGGGGACTTCATCTTGGTGCCACGAGCCGAACCAGCCCAGAAGTCGGGACCATGCACGATCGCGCCGATCACAGCACGGATGTCGCCATCGGTCCGCTGCCAGGCGTGCACCGCATCGTCGATGCACCCATCGGGTGCCACGTCGGCGACCAGTCGCTCGCAGAGCTGGGCGCTCACGTGATGCATCGTGGCAGGGTGCCTCGCCAACAGCGACAAGAGGCGGACGCCCTCCTCCTCACCGCCGCCGGCGGGGAAGTGCTGACCCAGCACGATCTTCTCGCCGCGGTCGTGGGCCCACCCGTTGAACACGAAGCGACCGGTGCGCCGGTCAAGGCTCCATCCGGTGAGGATCCGCGCCACCGCGATCACGTCGGTCTGGGTGTAACCGCCGTCCACGCCGAGGGTGTGCAGCTCCAGCAGCTCCCGGGCATAATTCTCGTTCAGTCCCTTGGGCATCCGGTCGCGGAGCCGGGCCTGCCGGGGGTCGTTGGTGGTGGGGACCCGTCGGCGAGCAGTTGCCGGTAGCCTGGCGCGGATCGCGTCGCGAGGGTCGGCGCCTTCGGCCACACTCTGGGCGTTGTCCAGGTAGAAGAGCATCGCGGGACTGCGCGCCGTCGCCAACAGGAGCTCGCCGAAGTGCCCCAGGGCGTTGGGGCGAATCACACCCTCGACGTAATCCCGGATCAGCACCCGATCGAGACCCTTGTTCTGGTGCACGTTGAAGTGATTGAACCAGAAATCGGCCATGACCTCTGCCAGCTGGTTGGTCGACCCCGCCTCCCGGTTGAGGGTCAGCGCGGCGTACTCGCCGAGCACCTCCCGGAGCTGGTTGGGTCGGCGCCCCTGGGCTGGGGCCCGGGCCGGAGTGCCGGCTTCAGGGCGGCGTCCGGCGCTGTCAGCCGGTCTGGCGCGCCCCTGCCGGAGTTCGGCTTCGATTCGGATCAGGTCGCCGGTCGAGGTCGTCAACGAGATGAGATTGCGTTCCCAAACTCGCCGTGCAGGGTCTGCCACCGATGGGACTGCGAGTTGCTGGTCGATCCAGGAGAGGACCCCGCCCCGAGCGATGGTCTCGACCTGACCGGGAGCGGGTCCCCACCCCACCCGGTTGAGGGCGTGGCGGGCTGAATCGGCCGAGGTGACCAATTGCTGGGATGGGAGGGTCCTTGTCAGGACCACGATCGCGATGGCCAGAGGCCGGAGGGATCGGTGGCTCATGTCCGGATGACGGCCGTTCCCCCCGGCTGTTAGTACCACGGCTCAACCGGCCCACCTAGCTTGTCGTACCACCGGCACCTCTCCGAGGCCACCGGACTGTTCCTGACTCGTCATCCCGAGGATCCGACGCTGCGAGTTTCCCTCCGCTGGCTACCGCTGTTCGCCGTGCTCGGCGCGGGGTGTTCCGCCGCCGGACTGGAGCTGCAGAACTACGGCTTCTTCGGCGCGAATCCGACGCCGGATGGTGGCCGCCTCCGGCCGGTGAACGTGGTGGAGCACGTGAGCCGACAGGCCGAGGGCGACACCGTCGCCGTCGCTGTCCTGGAAGGTGAGTTCCGGCTCGATACCGCCCGGATCAAGGGGGAGCGGATCTGGCTGGTCACGCGGAACACGGTGGACGCCGAGGGCGAGCCGGTTCTCGACAGCATCTGGATGGATCGGTTCTCCCTCAAGACGATTCGAAGCGTCCGGCACGATTCCGATGGGGTGACCCGGCTGGAATTCGATCGACGCAGCGTGCGGGGCGAGAGGATCTCCCCCGATGGTCGCCGCAAGAGCTGGCGAGGGCTGCACACGGCCGAACCGTATGGACTCGCCGGGATCGAGGTCGTCCTCGGCGCCATGCCGATGCGGGCGGGGACCGGCGGCGCGTTGCCAGTGGTCACCGGCATTGGTGACCGGATGCGGTGGCTGCAGTTCGAGGTGGTCGAGCAGGTGACCCAGCCCCGGGTGGTGCGCGGTGGGATGGTCATGGAGCCGGTCTGGGTGATCCAGGCACAGCTCGATGGTCGGACCCTGCACTACTGGGTCGACCCGGAGCAACGCGCCGTGATCCGTCGCACGGCCGTGCGGCCCGACGGGGAGCATCTGCTGGTGACTCGGGGTCCCGCGGTGATCCGGGTGGAACTCGCCCCGGTCGAGGGGCTGCCCCAGTTCAACGGCGGTGGCGCCCGTGCACCGCTCACCCCGATCGGTGGTGGCCCGGCCGCCGACGAGCGCGGTCCCTAGCCACCGGCAGGTCCGGGGCGCTCCGCCCCGCGAGCGTCCCCCACCCGTACCGTTCCACACCGCTTCATGCCACTACCGTTGCCTCGACGGTCGTGACGGCGCGTCCCGTGAGCTCCACCCGGTCGCCGGCGACCCGGCAGCGCACCGTTCCACCACGGCGAGACAACTGCCGGCCAATCAGGGTGTCGCGCCCCAGTCGCTCTGCCCACCATGGTGCCAGGGCACAGTGGGCGCTTCCGGTCACCGGGTCCTCGGGGACGCCAAGCCCCGGCGCGAAGAACCGCGACACGAAGTCCGCTCCGTCGGGCCCACCCGCGGCCGTGACGATCACGCCGCGAGCCTGCCAGCGCGCCAGCGCACCGAGATCGGGGTCGAGCGTGGCGATGGTGGCAGGCTCATCGAAGATGCACATCAGGTCGAATCGTCCGCGCATCACGGATGCTGGTCGGCTTCCGAGCACCGCCTCGAGATCGGTTGGGGCCTGAGCGGGGCGGGAGGGGATGGCGGGGAAGTCGAGCGTGATGGCGCCATCGGCTTCGCGCCGGGCGGTGAGTTCGCCGCTGCGAGTCGCGAAGCGGAGCAGCGATGCGGTCGCGCCGTGGTGCGTCCACAGCGCGTGGGCCGAGGCGAGCGTGGCGTGTCCACAGAGGTCGACCTCGGCGCGCGGGGTGAACCATCGCAGCGACCATCCGGCCTCGGTCCTGCGCAGGAACGCCGTCTCGGCCTGGTTCATCTCCCCGGCGAGCGACTGCATCCATGCATCGGGACGCGGCGCATCGAGCAGCACCACCGCCGCCGGATTGCCGGTGAACGGTTGGTCGGCGAAGGCGTCGATGAGGAAGAGTGGCAGGGTCATCGTTCGTGGTGGCACGCCACCAGACGATCGTCGACCGGCAGCAGGGTGGGTCGCTCTGCACGGCACCGGGCGTCCTTGGCCGGATGGAAGCAGCGCGGCTCGAAGGGGCAGCCCGGCGGTGGTGCCGCTGGCGATGGTGGCTCGCCCTCGAGCACGATGCGCGTGGTGGCTCGATCGGGATCGGGATGCGGCACGGCGGAAACGAGTGCGGCCGTGTACGGGTGCCGCGGCGTGGCGATGATGCTGCGGGCGGGGCCGATCTCGACGATCGTCCCGAGATACATCACGGCCACCCGCTGTGCGATCTGCCGGACGACAGCGAGGTCGTGGGCGATGAACAGGTAGGCGAGACTGCGCCGCTCGCGCAGGTCGAGCAGCAGGTTCAGGACCTGGGCCTGGATCGAGACATCGAGCGCGGAGACCGGTTCGTCACAGACGATGAACGCCGGTTCCACCGCGAGCGCCCGCGCGATGCCGATCCGCTGTCGTTGCCCACCGGAGAATTCGTGCGGGTAGCGCCCGGCGTAGCTCGCATCGAGCCCGACCTCCTCCAGCAGGGCCGCGACACGTGCCCCGAGCTGGTCGCGCGGCACCAGCTGGTGGATCACCAACCCCTCGGCGATCGAGGCGCCGATGGTGCGGCGGGGATTGAGTGCACCGTGGGGATCCTGGAAGATCACCTGCATCCGGCGGCGCAGCTTGCGCAGCGCGGCGGGATCGATGGTGGCCAGGTCGACACCCTCGAAGCGCACCGTACCGGCGGTGGGCGGTTCGAGTCGCAGCACCGCCCGGCCGACGGTGGACTTGCCGCTGCCCGACTCGCCGACCAGGCCGAGGGTCTCTCCTGGGGCGATGGCAAAGGAGACACCGTCGACCGCGCGGACCGGTGGCCTGCGGCCAGCCAGCCAGCCACCCTGGTGATAGTGCTTGACGAGGTCGCGCACCTCGACGAGGGGAGTGGTCATCGGGCCGCCGCCGTTTCCGCCATCGCCACCCAGCACGCCGCGGCGTGCTCGTGCTGGAGTGTTTCGAGCGGCGGGACCTGGTCGCGGCACCGGTCGATCATCAGCGGACAGCGAGGATGGAAGCGACAACCTGCCGGCCAGCGATCGGGGGGCGGCACCGTGCCGGGGATCGGATGGAGCCGTGCGTCGTCGGTGTCCATCCGGGGCAGCGAGTCGAAGAGGCCTCGCGTGTACGGATGCAACGGGTTGGCGAAGAGGTCGCGCGTGGTGGCGCGCTCGACGATGCGGCCCGCGTACATCACGAGGACCCGCTCCGCTCGCCCGGCCACCACGCCGAGATCGTGGGTGATGAGCAGTACCGCCATGCCCCGTGCCGTGCGGATGGCATCGAGCAGCTCGAGGATCTGGGCCTGCACCGTCACATCGAGCGCCGTCGTCGGTTCGTCGGCGATCAGGAGTTCCGGTTCTGCGGCGAGGGCGATCGCAATCATCACCCGCTGGCGCATGCCGCCGCTCAACTGATGCGGCCACGCGTCGATCCGGGTACCGGGATCGGCGATTCCCACCTCGCCGAGCAGTTCGATTGCCCGGCGTCTCGCGTCGGCCCGTGAAACGGGTCGGTGGGCCCGGATCGCCTCGGTGATCTGCTCGCCGACCCGCATCACGGGATTCAGCGAGGACATCGGATCCTGGAAGACCATCGCGATCCTCGCGCCACGATAGGCGCGCAACTCTCCCTGCGAGAGGGTCGCGAGATCGGTGTCGCCGAAGCGCACGGCGCTGCCGGCCTCGAGCCGCGCTCCTGCCGGAAGCAGCCCGAGCAGCGCCAGCCCGGTGAGACTCTTGCCGCATCCCGATTCGCCGACCAGGGCGACCAGCTCGCCGCGCCCGATCGCGAACGAGACGCCGTCGACTGCCGTGACACGTCCCGTCCCGGTTCCCGGGAACGAGACTCGCAGCTGGCTGACGTCGAGGAGAGGGATCATCGGGTGGAGAGCTGGAGACGGGAGCGGAGGGCGTCGCCGAGCAATGTGGCGGCAGCGGTGGCGACAACCAAGGCCGACCCCGGTGCCAGCAGCAGCCACGGTGCGTTGGCAAGGTGGGGTCGTGCCTCGAGGATCATGTTGCCCCAGGTGGGGGTCGGCGGTCGCACGCCGATGCCAAGGAACGAGAGCCCGGCCTCGAGCAGCAACACGTCGGCCAGGCCGAGGGTCGCGGCGATCAGGGCGGGTGGCAGGGTGCCGGGGAGGATTTCGCGCACCAGCACGCGGCCCGGTGGGGCGCCGAGTGCGACCGCGGCGGTGACGTGATCGGCATGCCGAAGTCGCATCGCCTCGCCACGCACCAATCGGGCGATCGCCGGCCAACCCGTCACGCCGAGGACCACCCCGAGCAGCAGCGGTGGCAGCACTCCGATCGCGGTCACCAGCACCAGCAGCACCACGACCCGGGGGAGGGCAAGCGCAAGGTCGACCAGCCGCCCGGTCACCGATGCCACCAGGCCACGGGTGCCACCGGCGAGCAGTCCCAGTCCGGTCCCGAGGCCCCCGGCAATCGCGATGGCGAGCATCGCGATCGCGAGGGAAAGTTGCGCCCCGTGCGCCAGCCGCGCGAAGACGTCACGCGAGAACTGATCGGTGCCCAGCCAGTGGCTGGCAGACGGCGGCAACAGCGCGCCGTGGAGCAGGTCGGGCTGGGCCAAGGGGTCGGCGCCGATCAGCGGCCCGACGACCGCGAGCGCGGCGACCAGGAGTGCGCAGCCAACGCCGAGTCGGGTGGCGGCGTTCATCGATCGCGCTGGGCCGGGTCGGCGACCCGGTAGAGCAGGTCGGCCAGCAGCGAGCCGGCCTGGACGGCGGCCACCAACAGCACACCGGCACCGATCACCAACGGCAGGTCACGGCTCGCGGTGGCTTCGGCGATCAGTGCCCCCAGTCCGGGCCATGCGAAGACCGCCTCAACGAAGACCGCGCCGGACACGAGCAGCGGCAACCAGAGCCCGAGCAGGGTGATGATCGGGGTGAGCGCCGGACGCCAGACGTGTCGCCATGCGATCCGCCATGGCCTCACGCCCCGTGCCCGCGCGGCAGTGACCCACGCCGCGCTGGTCGTGCTGGTCGCGGCGCTCATCTGCTGGCGAATCGGCACCGCGATCGTCGCGAGGACGAGGGTCGCGACCGGGAGCAGCAGGTGTCGCAGCCGGTCGCCGAGGACGGCGATGGTCGGCGCATCGAGGGCGAGCAGCGGGTCGCTCGCCCCCCCGGCGGGGAGGACGCCCCACTGGACGGCGAAGAGCCACACCAGCACCAGGCCGATCACGAACGACGGGATCGTGTAGGTCGCGAGCGTCACCACGCCGACCGCCCGCGCCGCGAACGTCTGGGGCCGGAGGGCGGTCCAGAGACCGATCGCGAGGCCGACCGTGAAGTCGATCAGCAGTGTCAGCCCACCGAGCAGCAGGGTCGGGCCGAGGCGCTCGGCGAGGATCGTGGTGACGGGGCGTTCCTGGATGAGGGAGCGGCCCAGGTCGCCATGCAGGGCGCCCTGCAGGAAGACCCCGAGTTGGACCAGGAACGGTCGGTCGAGTCCCCACCGCTCACGGAACGCCGCCGCGACACCGGGATCGAGTGCTCGATCGCCGATGATTCCCCCCACCGGGTCGCCGGGGAGCAGGTGCACGAGGGCGACGAGGATGATCGCGCCCGCGAGCGTGAGCAGGACAGCTTCGAGGGAGCGGCGAATCGCCCAGGCGGTCACGTCACCGGTCGCGCGGCAGGGCCGCGCCGGGTCGGACCCGCCACCGCCAGAGATCGGTCCACGTCTTGATCGGGTGTGCCATCACATTGGTGAATCGCGCATGCACCGCGATGATGTTGATCGGCGCCGCGACCGTGATCGCCGGACGCCACTCCGCCATTCGGGCGAGCGCGAGCCGATAGCCCGCGACCGGGTTGGTCTGGGCGTCGGCGGCCGCGAGCAGTCGGTCGAACGCGGGGTCACACCAGTGCGCGACGTTGCTCGAGCCGGCCTGCGCGGCCGAGCCGCACGACCAGCTCTGCACCAGCGACATCGGGGTGGGGTCCTGGTTCACCGCCGAGATGTCGATGTCGAATTCGCCGGCGCGGCGACGACCGAACCAGACCGGTCCGTCGAGTGGCTCGAGCACCGCCTTGACCCCGACGCCTCGCAGCATCCGCTCCGCCTGGACCGCGATCGTGCTCCGCGGGGCTGACACGCCGGGATAGATGATGTGCAGCTCGAGCGGCTGGCCGTCGCGGTCGAGGATCCCGTCGCCGTCGCGGTCGCGCCAGCCGGCCTCGGCGAGGAGGCGGCGGGCGGCGGCCGGTTGGGCCTCGGCTGGTGCCGGCACGGGACCGAGCCAGTTCCAGGCCTGCGAGCGGATCGCCTCGGGGGCCAGCGTGGAGCTGCCGAAGGTGGTCCGCGCGATCGTGCGGCGATCGAGGGCGAGGGCCAGCGCCCGGCGGACCCGCACATCGGCGAGGATCGGATGGGGCCGGGTGGGGTCACCGGGGAGATGGCTGTTGAAGAGCAGGTAGATGATCAGGTTGCTTGGCACCGGGAGTACCCGGAGCCCCCGCCGTTGCCGCGCGGCGGTCGCCTGTTCGGGCGTCAGGTTGTCCATCAGGTCGGTCTCGCCGCTCAGCAGGGCGGTGAAGCGCGCAGTGCCATCGGGAATCGTCCGGAACACCAGGCGGGCGAGCCCCGGCGTGCCACGAAAGTGCGATACCACGGCGCGCAGCTCGTAGAGCTGGCCCGGCACACTGCGCTCGAAGCGGAACGGTCCGTTGCCGACGGGGTGTGCGGCGAATGCCGAGGTCGCGATGGAGTCGGCGGGGATGGTGGCCAGCAAGTGTGCCGGCAACGGCTGGAGCTGGAAGCCGGCGATGTAGACTTGCTCGGCGCTGGGATGGCGAAAGTGCACCGTGACGTGCTGTGCATCGCCGGCGGTGATGCTGTCGATCAGCGCGAACGGCGCCTGGTCGACACCGAGCGCCGGTTCGTGGATCAGCCGCCAGGTGAACAACACGTCGCGACTGGTGACCGGGACGCCATCGTGCCAGCGGGCCCCCCCGGCAAGCGTGAACTCGACCGTGACCGAATCGATGCGATGCCACCGCTCGGCCAGTTCGGGGAGCATTGCCGAGTCGCCGGTGGTGCGGAGCGTTGGTCCGAGGCCGGCGAGACGAAGAAAGAGTTGGTCGGCGACATCCGCGTCGTGGGTCGCCCGGATCGAGACATAGGGCACCGGACGCGGATCGGCAGGGAGGGCCATCACCAGGGTGCCGGCTGGCGCCTGTGCCTGTGCCGGCGCGGTTGCGCCCGCGGTGGCGAGGATCATCAGCGAAACGATCGATCGGCGCATCGGTGCCCCTGCGATCTGGGAGACGGTGGTCAGCGGCGCCAGGTCCAGTCGAGATCGCGGAAGCGATCGACGTGCTGCACGCTGGTGCTCAGGATCCGTGACGTCAACTCGGCCCCGGCTGGCACGGCACCAGCTGCGAGCCATTCGCCGATGATCCGCTGGGCCAGGTCCGCGGCCTCAGGGAGTCCACCGTGCTGCGATGTTCGTGCCGCCGGTCGGCGGTCGAGGCGGTATCGGGCCGCGATCGTTGCATCGTCCAGCGCAATCGCGCCGTGCTGCAGCAGCGTGGTGCCGACCACTTTCTGCGCCGAGCCGATGGTCTTGCGGCCGGCGACGAGCACCTCGCCGCCGATCGGGGCATCGAAGCAGCCACCCACGAGGCCAGGAGAACGTTCGGCGACCGTGGCGAGCTCGGCTTCGAGACCGAACGAGGCGACGGTCCCTGCCAGCCGGCGGTGCAGATCGCGATAGCGCTCCCTGGCCCCTGCCGGCCCGTCGCTGGGGCCGACCCAGGCGTAGGTGAGGTCGCTGGCCGCGTGCCAGACCCCTCGTCCGCCACTCGGGCGCCGAACGGTTGGCACGCCATCGCGCTCCAGGGCGACTCGGTTCCAGGTGCGCCTCGCCGACTCATTCGCGCCGAGCGAGAGGGTGTCGACCCGCCATCGGTAGAGCCGGAGCAGCGAGATCCCGTCGGCTCGGGCCACCTCGAGCATCGCCGCATCGATCGCCATCTGTTGCCAGCCATCGCGCGGAGCGAGATCGGCCCAGACGCGGTCCGTCACCGTGCCAGCACCGCCCAGGCCTCGGCCACGCGTTGCTCGAGCGCCTGGAGATCGCCGTCGTTGTCGATCACCACCTGCGCCGCATTCCGCTTGGGGCCACTCGGGAGCTGGGCGGCGATCAGCTGGTCGGCCTCGACCGGGTCAAGCCCGCGCTCGTCGATGAGGCGCTGACGACGGATCGCCACCGGGGCATCGACCAGCAGCACCGCGTCGTACCTGGAGGGATCGTCGGCCTCGAACAGCAGCGGGATGTCCACCACCACCATCCGGTCACCGCGGCGCCGCGCCTCCACGGTGAGCGCCTCGCGCCGCACCGACACGGCGGGGTGCACGATCCGCTCGAGTGCCCGACGGGCGTGCACGTCGCCGAGCACCGTGTGGCGCAGTGCGGCGCGATCCAGGGTGCCATCGGCCGCGAGCACCGCGGGGCCGAAGTGGGCGACGATCGCCTCGAAGACCGGCTGCCCCGGGAGCTGCACCTCCCGCACGATCCGATCGGCGTCGATGATCGTGGCGCCGCGCTCGCGCAGCAGCCGCGCCACGTGCGACTTGCCCGCGGCCACGTTGCCGGTGAGCGCGATGACCCGGGTCACAGGAGCGGCACCTGGTCCTCGTCGTGCCGGGGCAACTGGAAGCAGCGACGGCAGCGCGCCTCGTAGCTCTCACTGCCACCGACCTGGACCACCGGCGAGTCCCACGGCGCGGGCCGGCCATCGACCAGGCGCTGGTTGCGGCAGGCGAGGTCGCCGCACACGACACAGATTGCCTGCAGCTTGGTGACCTCTTCCGCGATCGCCATCAGGTGTCCCATCATGCCGAACGGTTCGCCACGAAAGTCGGTATCGGTTCCGGCGCAGATCACCCGGACACCGCGCTCGGCGAGATGCGTTGCGACCTCGACCACGCCGGCGTCGAGGAACTGGGTCTCGTCGACCGCGACGACGTCGATCGCCTCGGGATCCTCGACCAGGCGGAGGATCTCCTCCGCACGATCGATCGGCACCGCCTCGATGTTGATTCCGGTGTGACTCGACACGCGATGGAGCCCCTCATAGCGGGCATCGAGGTGCGACTTGAACACGCGCACGCGGCGCCGCGCGATCAGCGCACGACGCACGCGGCGGATCAGTTCCTCGCTCTTTCCGCTGAACATGACGCCGGCCACAATTTCGATCCGGCCCTGGCGGTGCTGCATCATGACATGGCTTCCCTCAAGTGGTATCGGTCGGGAGGCCTTGTCCCGCAAGGGGTCCACGGCCCAACTGCCGGAATCCTCAGGGATCTTGCGGAGTTTCGCGCACGGTCCCCATATTCTCGCGCGTCCCCGGCCGTTCGGGCCCGGGTACCAGTCCCACCCATTTCACCCCAGGAGCGTCCCGTGAACAAGATGGAGCTCATCGAGGCGGTCGCGAAGGCCCTCGACACCTCGAAGGCACATGCCGGCGAGATCGTGGACCTGTTCTTCTCGGCCGATGGCCTCATTGCGAAGGAGCTGAAGAAGGGCGGCAGCGTCAACCTCACCGGGTTCGGCAGCTTCGAGGTCCGCAAGCGGGCCGCGCGCGAAGGCCGCAATCCGCAGACCGGCGCGACGATCAAGATCAAGGCCTCCAAGGTGCCCGCGTTCCGCCCGGGCAAGGGCTTCAAGGACATGGTCAACAAGGCCAAGTAACGCCACCACTGGCGGTTACACCTTCGACTCGCAGGCTACGGGCCGCCCCGCTGGGCGGCCCGTCGGCGTTCCTGCCCCGGGCTCAGCGCCGGGGCGGGCGCCCGCCACCACGGCCTGGGCCGCCACGCTCGCCGCTCCGCGACGGTGCCCCACGATCGACTCGCGCCACCAGCTTTCGGCGCCGGATGGTGAGGCCGGTGAGGCCCTGCGCGACCCGATCGGCCTCGGCGGTCGGCACCTCCACCAGGGAGAAGGTCTCCCGCAACTCGATCCGGCCGATCGCCTCCCTGGAGAGCCCCACCTCCTTGATCAGCACGGCCACCAGGTCACCCGGAGTGGCATCATCGCGCCGACCGACCCCCACCCAGAGCCTGGCGTTCGCCACCCCACCCACCGGGGTCGTGGTGGCCTCGGGGGCCGGTTCGCCGGTCCGGCTGGCCGTCGGCTTGGCACTCGCGGCCTGACGCCAGAGGGCGAAGCATGCCGCCGCGATCGCCTGGGGATCGAGGCGGTCAAAGAGCGGTGCGATGGCGTAGCCTGCCGCCCGCAGGTCGTGACGTTCGACCTGATCGACGATCTCCGCGCGGAACAGGGCATCCTGGTCCCGGAGAAGATCGACGGCACCCTCGGGCTCGATGGCCCGGGCGCCCGGCGCGATTCGCGCCACATAGCCCTCGGTGCCCGGAGGGACGAGCAGGACCACGTCGCGGTCGGCGCCGATTCGTGCCAGTTCGCCCGGGGTGGGAAGATCGTGGCAGACCACCAGCGGCGTCGTCGGGTCATCACGGACCACGACCGAGGCCTCGGGCAGCTCGGCCACGGCCAGCTGCAGCTCCTCGACCTGACCCGCGTCGCCTGCCCAGACCGTGAGGGTCTGGGGATCGAGGAGCTCGAGCAGGGTGCCCAGGGCGGCCGACCGGCCGGGCCAGGTGGTGTGAAAGGTTCGCAATGATCTCGGCGCTCCGCCCGGCAGGGCCGCCGAATCGGCGAATCCGACCGTGAGGGAGCGGCGGGCATGGCGCTCCACCAGTTCGACCACCGAGCGAGGGTCGCCGGTGAGCACCAATCGCTGGGATTCCTTGGGGAGGTCTGCCAGCAGGACCGTGAGCGCCTCATCGGCGTCCCAGTCCTCGGGCCAGGCCAGCGCGATCGCGGTGATCCTGTCGACGGCGAGAGCCGACCGGGTGAGCAGTGCGACGGCCGTGGCGGGCGAGGCGACCAGCAAGTCGACCGTGCCAGCGGCGAGGTGGCGCGCGGCCCTGCCCGGTCCGGCGGCGGTGACCACCCGCAGTTCACTCCGCGCGGCGAGTGCCGAAACCGCTCGACCGACCGCGGCGACCATCGCGGGGGAGGCCAGGATCAGTCCCCGCCCGCGGCTCGCGGCCACCGCGGCGATCATCCCCGCCAGTGCCGGGGCGCCCCGGGAGGGCGACGGCGGTACCGCGATCACGGCGTTGCCGTGTCGAGCGACCGTGGGCAGGACCTGCCGGATCGCCTCGTCTTCCTCGTTCCACCCCAGTTGCCGCAGGGTGGCCACCACCTCCGGTGCCAGCCCCCACCAATCCTCGTTCGTCACGCCGCCCTCGATTGTCAATGCCAAGCCGCGCCACAGTGGCGCGCGGGAATCGTAGCGACCGGATCGGTGGCGGCCAAGAGCCGCGGCAACGTTGACACCCGGCGGGGAGCGGCGGACCTTTCCGCATTCCCGTCCATCCTCCCGCTCCCGCACCGGATCCGTCGATGCCGTTTTCCCCTTCCGCCAATCTCGAACACCTCAAGGCCTCCGAGACGGTCGCGATCAGCAATGAGGCGAAGCGTCGCAAGGCCGCCGGCGAGGACGTGCTCGATCTCGGCGTCGGCGAGCCCGACTTCGGGACGCCCGCGGCGGTGGCCGAGGCGGGGATCGCGGCGATCCGGGCAGGCAAGACGCACTACCCGCCGAATATCGGCATTCCGGAGTTGCGCGAGGCGATGGCGGGGTCGCTGTCGCGGATGAGCGCCGATCGTCCGGTCGATCCCGCCCGGCTGCTGATCAGCAGCGGCTCCAAGCAGGCGCTCTTCAACGCCTGTTTCTCCCTGTTCGGGCCGGGTGACAAGGTGCTCATCCCGTCGCCAGCGTGGGTGTCGTATCCGCAGATCGTGCACCTCTGCCGCGCCGAGCCGGTGCTGGTGCCGGGCGATCCCGAATGGGGACTCAAGGTGAGCGTCGACGATCTGGAGCGAAACCGCGACGCGGCGACCCGCGGCGTGATCGTCTGTTCCCCGTGCAATCCGACCGGTGCGGTCTACACCAGCGCCGAGATGCGCGCGATCAGCGAATGGGCGGCGCACCACGGACTCTGGCTGCTCAGTGACGAGATCTATCGGCGGATCCACTACGGGTCGGGGCCCGCACCGTCGCTCTTCGATTTCGACGATGCGGCGCTCGAGCAGGCGGTGGTGATCTACGGTGTGTCGAAGGCCTATGCGATGACCGGCTGGCGCATCGGGGCGGCCTACGCGCCACCTCCACTGCTCAAGGCGATGGCCGCGCTGCAGAGCCACACCACCACGGGGGCCAACCATCCGGCGATGTGGGCGGCCGCCACCGCCTTCGGTGACCCGGCGATCGATGTGGATGTCGACCGGATGGTGGCGGCGTTCCGTCGCCGGCGCGACTACCTGGTGGCCCGGTTCCAGGACCAGGTCCCCGGCGTCGAGTTCGTCGAGCCGCACGGGGCGTTCTACCTGCTCTTCCGGGTGGACGGCCTGCGCCAGGGCGAGACGATGCGCGGGGTGCCGTTCTGCGAACAGCTGATGGCCAAGGAAGGAGTGGCGCTGGTGCCCGGTGCGGCCTTCGGCGACGATCGGTGGGTCCGTCTCTCGTACAGCGTCTCCGACCTCGAGCTGGAGAGTGCGGTCGACCGCCTGGTGCGCTTCATCGACGGGCTGGGTGGCCCGGCCTGATGGGACTCGATCTGCATGTTGTGTCGGCCACTGGTCCGGTCCCTCAGCTCCGCTGGCGCTGGGACGCGGAGACCGACATCCTCTCGGGATCGTTCACGCCGAGGGTGGGAAAGGCAGGCCATACCGGCACGGTGGAACTCAATGACGAGGAGGGGGCGATCGCCGTGATCGACGTGGTCGGTGGCGTCCTCTGTGGCCTCGACGTGGTGGTGTGGCCCGAGGTTGTCGTGCTGCCCCGACTCGCGCCACCGGTCGAGGCCCAGGACGGGATGGTGGTGGTGCCGTCGCGCGCCGCCCGGCGCGGCACCGCCGCGCTCGAGTTCGACACCGCCCTGGCGGTCACCACCGATCTCACCGAGGAGATCTTTCATCTCCGGATCGGCACGCGCCGCGCGGTCGAGCCGGTCCGGGTGGCCAATCGACTGCTTGTCGAGGTCGATGCCAGCCATCGACTTGCCGGTTTCTGGCTCGAGGAGGTCCCATCGCTTCCGGCGCCGACCTGAGTCGGGCTCGATGAGGTCGCTCGCCATCCAGGCCCTGCGCCGTCAGCTCGCGGGGGTGGGCGGGCGGCCGGCGACGTCTGCCGCCGAGGCCGCCGGCCGACGCGTCGATGCGCCGGCGATCCGTCCTGCCACGGTGATCGAGCCACCACTGCGGCACCGCGACCCCGGCGCGGCGAGGCGGCTCGACCAGGCGCTGGCGTTTCTCGATGGGGTGCAGCACACCGAACTGCTCGGCTACGTCGGCACCGCGCCGGTGCTCGCGGCGCGGGTCGCGGCGGGTGTGCGACGGCGCCTCGACCGGATCCCGAGGGGTGTGGTGGCGCTGGAGCGCGTCGTGCTCGTCGCGCGGCGCGATGCGCTCGACGCGCTGGGCCAGCTGCCCCAAGGAACCGAGCCGCTGTGCATCGACGATGACGAGCCGCCCCATCCGGTCGGCGACCTCGACCGGGCCCGGGCCGCCGTCGACCAGGCGCGCACCGCGCTGGAAATCGCCGTAGCGCGTCAGTTCCGTCGCGAGGACCCGTCGGGCTGGCTGGTGATTGATGGCAGCCTGACGGTTTCCCCGGACTGGGCGACCGACCAACGCATGGTGGGTGTGGTGAAGAGCCATGCGACGCTGCCGTTCGAGGGGACCGACCTCGAGTGCTACCTGACCCTGCCGGCGGGACAGCGCAGCTCGGTCTTCGCCCCGCCGACGCGCCAGGTGGCGCCGGTCCACTCGTGGGCGCTGCGGCTCTGGTCCTGGGCGGGTCGCGACCTCTTTCACGGCTTGGTGCGGGTCGAGACCGCGCCTC
This sequence comes from uncultured Gemmatimonadales bacterium, assembly GCA_963847895.1. Taxonomy (GTDB): domain Bacteria; phylum Gemmatimonadota; class Gemmatimonadetes; order Gemmatimonadales; family GWC2-71-9; genus Palsa-1233. The sequence goes on along the minus strand of CAWKBO010000002.1, from coordinate 31,663 downwards.
GCGAGGATCCGGGCGAAGCCGCCGACGCGATCGCCCGATGGCTGCTTGCCGAGCGGGCCCCGCTCGCCGGCGATCCCCGCCAGGATCGCCTCCTCTATGGCATTCACGACGTGGAGCGCTGGCTCCGGGTGCGAAGCGCATGAACAGCAGTCACGTCGGTCGGGTGGTCGCCACCGAACTCAAGCCCAGCACCCCCCACGACTTCCACTTCTGGACCGGTGCCGGGGTGGCGATCGGCATCGGCAGCATCGTGCGAGTCGAGGCGGAGGCCAGGGTGGTCTTCGGCGTGGTCACCGAGGCGTTCGCCTACGCCGACCTTGCCCGGCCACTCGATGCGGTGATCGGCGCCGACGGCGATCCGGCTCGAGTCGAGGACGAGCCGACCCGACGAGCCGAGATCCGGCTCTGGCGTGCGGCGGTGCTGCGCCAGCTACCCGATGAGCCAATGCAACCGGTGCCGTTCGGGGCGGTGACCATGGCCGACGACGCCGATATCGGGGTGGCACTCCGAATGGACAGCTACACCACTGGCGCCGAGGCGCGCGGCATCCCGATCGGTCTCTATGCGGCCGGCGGCACCGGGGCGCCGGTCCAGCTCGACGCCGACTTCCTGCTCGGTCCGGAGGCCGCGCACCTCAACATCACCGGTGTCTCGGGCCTCGCCACCAAGACCTCCGCCGTCACCTTCCTGCTCTCCTCGATCTTCCAGCGCTTCCCGGCAGGGAAGGGGAGCATCGCGGCGATCTGCTTCAATGTGAAGGGCCCCGATCTCTGCTTCCTCGACCAGCCGGCACCGCTGGGGGCCGACGACCTGGCGCTCTGGCAGCGACTCGGGCTGGTCGCGTCACCGTTCACCGACGTGACGGTGTTCGCCCCGTACAAGGCCGACGGCGTGAACCTGAACACGCTCCGCACCAACGCTGCGCTCCGCGACCGGGTCGAGCCGCTGGTGTGGGGACTCCGGGAGATCCTCGACTACGCGGAGGTGGTGCTCAATCGGGATGACATCGACGCCAAGGCCGGCGCGCTGATCGATTTTCTCGCCGACCGGGTGGTCGGCAAGCGATTCCACGCGCCGGAGCTCCGCGACGCCGAGTTCAGCGTCGAGTCGTTCGCCGATCTCGACGAGCTGTTCCGGGCGGTGTTCGACCATCTCGAGGCAAACGCACGCGGGGCGGAAGTCTGGCGGACGCACCATGTCGCCACCATCCGGAAGGTCCGCAACCGGCTCGGCAACATCGCCACCCGGTCGAAGGGGCTGGTCACCGACGACGCCACCGCCAATGACCTGCCGTGGGGCGCCTTCCGCGACCGGTCGGTCTCGGTGATCGACGTGGCCGCGGTGGATCCACTCGCCCAGGACCTGGTGTTCGCCCGGGTGATCTCGCGGCTTCGCGAGCACCTGGAGCGCCGCGATCTCGGCGTGGACCACGTGGTGGTCTTCGTCGACGAGCTGAACAAGTATGCCTCCGCCGAAGGGCACGACACCTACGTCAAGCGGATGCTGCTCGATCTTTCCGAGCGTGGTCGCTACCTCGGGCTGGTGCTCTTCTCGGCCCAGCAGTTTCGCTCGCAGGTGCTCCGCCGCGTGGTGGGCAATGCCGGCACCGCGGTCTACGGCCGGATGGACGGCGATGAACTGGCGCTGCCCGGCTATGCCACCTTCTCGCCGGCGGTCAAGGCGAAGCTCGCCGCCCTCCCCAAGGGGGAGCTCCTGGTGCGCCATCCGCACTTCACCCAGCCGGTCTTCGTGCGCTTTCCGCGGCCCGCCGCGCTGTCGGGACGGGAAGGTGTCGACGCGTTTCCCCCGGAACCCGACCTGCCGTTCGCTGACGCGGTGGTGGAGCGTCTCCGCCGGTTCGACCCGTCGATCAAGGGCGATCCGGTGCGCTCGGCGATCGAGGGCCGTCCCGAGGACGAGGTGCGCCGTGCCCTCGGCCTGGTGGCCCGCGAACGTCCCGCCGACGTGCTGGCGTTTTTCCGGGGCTGCCTTCGCCGGGTGATCCCGACCGATCGGGGCATCCCAGCGCCCGGGCTGCCACCCCTGGCGCACGACGATCACGACCCCTTCGCACCATATTGACCAATGCGCATCGCCCATCTCGCCGACCCCCATCTCGGCTTTCGTCAGTTCCACCGGCTGACCGATCGGGGGCACAATCAGCGCGAGGCCGATGTGGCGCTCGCCCTGGCGCGGGCCGTGGACGGCGTGATCGCCGCGGCGCCCGATGCGGTGATCATCGCCGGTGACCTGTTCCACTCGGTGCGACCGACCAACTCGGCGATCCTCCAGGCCTTCCGGCAGTTCTCGCGATTGCGGCAGGCGCTCCCCAAGGCGCCGCTGGTCCTGATCGCCGGCAACCACGACACGCCCCGCTCGTCCGACACCGTCTCGATCTTCGGGCTCTTCCATGATCTCGGTGTGCACGTGGCGCTGGTCGAACCGCGCCGCCTGGAGTTTCCGGAGCTCGACCTGGGCATCCTCGCCGTGCCCCACCAGGCACTGTTCAGCCAGCCGCGTCCCGCGCTCGAACCGGCCGGCGCGATGCGACACCAGGTGATGGTGCTGCACGGCGAGACACCGGGACTCTTCGGTCCGGATCGCACCACCGCCGAGCCGGGAGGCGCGCTGCTCACCGAGGCGGATCTGGCCGGTGGCGACTGGAGCTACGTGGCGCTCGGGCACTACCACGTGCAGCACCAGGTGGCTCCCCGGGTGTGGTATGCCGGGGCGCTCGACTATGTGTCGCCCAATCCGTGGGGTGAACTGCGCGAGGAACGCCGGGAGCGGATTCCCGGCAAGGGCTGGCTGCTTGCCGACCTCGAGGCCGACACCGTCGTCCGCCATCCGATCGAGGCCCCGCGTCGGGTGATCGACCTGCCGTGGCTCGAGGCGGGCGACATGGCCGCCGCGGAACTCGACCGGTTGCTCGCCGGCGCGGTCGCCGGGGTCCGCGACGGAATCGAGGGTGCCGTCGTGCGGCAGGTGGTGCGCGACGTGCCTCGCGCCGTCGCACGCGAGCTCGACCACGGCGCGATCCGGGAATGGAAGGCCCGGGCGCTGCACTTCCAGCTCGACCTCCGGCGGCCCGAGGCGCAGCGTCGCAGCGTGGGTGTGGCCGCCCCGGGTGCCCGGCGAACCCTCGCCGAGGAGCTGGAAAGCTTCCTGTCCGCACGAAAGCTGCCTGCGGGGATGGACCGCGATCGGTTCATCGCCGATGGCGTCGCGTTGCTCGACGAGGTCGAGCACGAGACAGTCGAGGGCTGAGATGCAGCTCCTCCGGCTGGTCCTCACCAATTTCCGCCAGCACGAGCACACCGAACTGGTGCTCGGCCCCGGCCTGCTGGCCGTGGTCGGTCCCAACGGATCGGGAAAGAGCACCCTGCTCGAGGCGATCGCGTGGGCGCTGTACGGCACGGCGGCGGCGCGCGGCACCCGGGACACGATCAAGCGGCGCGGGGCACCGCCACGGGCCCGCGTCGCGGTGGAGCTGGAGTTCGCCCTCGGCAGCCATACCTATCGCCTGGTGCGCACCCTCACCAACGCAGAACTGGCCCAGGATGGCCAGGTGATCGCCAACAGCACCGGCACGGTGACCGACCGGGTGACCGCGCTGCTGGGGATGACGCGCGAGGAATTCTTCAACACCTACTTCACCGGCCAGAAGGACCTGGCGGTGATGGCCGCGATGACACCCGCCGATCGGGCGCGGTTCCTGTCGCGGGTGCTGGGCCACGAGAAGCTGCGCACCGCGCAGGAACGGCTCCGCGAGCGTCGCAACAGTCGGCGCGCCGAGCTGGCCGGTCTCGAGCAGGGGCTCGCCGACCCGGAGGAGCTCGCCGGTGCGCTCTCGCAGGCCACCGAGGCGCTCGAGCAGGCGCGCACCGAGCGCACCCGCGCCGATGCCGCGACCGCCACCGCACGTGAGGCCGCCCAGGCACTGGAGCCCGAGTGGACCCGGGCCACCGAGCGGCGGGCCGCCTGGCAGGGTCTCGACGGTGAGCGCCGCGTGGTCGAGGGGCGGGTGCTCGCGGCGCGCGCGGCGTTCGACGCCCTCGATCGCGACCTGGCTGGTGCGCTCGACGCCCGGAATCGCCTGGCCCCGCTCGCGGTGGCTCTCGCGGAGTGGCCCGGGTTGGTGACCGAGCGTGACGCCCTCGACAAGGCGGCGGCCGAGGTGACGGCGCGCAGCCGCACGGTGGCGCGTCACGAGGCGGGGCTGGCGCGGCGACAGGTGATCGATGCGGAGCTGGCGGAGTTGCCCGATGACGATGCCCTCGCGGCCCTGGTCGAGCGGCGCACCACCGCGGTGGCCGCTCGCGACGGTCTCGACGCCCGGCTGGCCGAGCGACGCACGCGTTGGAAGCAGGATGAGCAGGAGGCCAAGACCAAGCTCGATTTCTATCGCGATCGCTACAAGGAATTGCGGGAACAGCGTGCCGCGATCGAGGCCGCCGGCCCCGATGGAATTTGTCCCTTCTGCACGCGGCCACTCGGCGACGACTTTCCCAGGACCGTTGCCTTGCTCGGTGCCCAGATGGAGGAGGTCGAGGCGAGCGGGAACTACTTTCGCCAGCGGGTGGAGCAGCTGAGGCAGGCCCCGGAAGAGGTGGTGACGATGGAGGCCGAGCGCCAGGAACTCGAGGCAGGTCTGCGCGCCGCCACCGAGGCGCTGGCCACGGCCGAGGGCGTGCGCACTCGACGCACGCGACTGGCCGAGGAACGCCAGCGGGTGGTGACCGAGCTGGAGGGACTCGCGGCGGAACTCGCCGGCTCGACCATCGACTACGACGCCGAGCGGCACCGCGTGGTCCGCGAACGACTGGCGGCGCTCGAGCCGGTGCGGCGGGAACATGACCAGCTGAGTGGTCTCGCGGGTCGGGCCGAGACACTGGTCGCCGAGGCGGCACAGGCGGAGCAACTGGCCACCGAGGCGGAGTCCGCACTTGCAGAACTCGACCGGCGCATCGAGGTCCTGGGCTGGGACACCGAGGCGTTCGCCATCCTCGAGGGGAGGATCGCGGTGGCGCGTCAGGCGGTGCAGCAGGCCGAGGTGGCGCTGGCGAGCGCGGCGGCGGCGGTCGAGGGAGCGACCCGTCTCCGGGCCGCGGCGCTGGCCCGGCAGGAAGACCGGGTGCTCAAGGCCGACACGGCCCGCCGGCTCGCCGCGGAGATCGAGCGGTGGAACGAACTCGACCGGGCGTTCGGCGAGCTGCGCACCGAACTCAACCAGCAATTGCGGCCCGACTTGCGCGAGCGCGCGGCGCTCTTCGTGCAGGAACTGACGCGGGGACGCTACGACGACCTCGAACTGTCCGAGGACTACGTCCCGACCATCGTGGAGGACGGCGAGGCGAAGCCGGTGATCTCCGGCGGCGAGGAGGACGTGGTCAATCTTGCGCTCCGACTGGCGATCTCGCAGATGATCGCCGACCGGGCCGGCCAGCCGCTGTCCCTGCTGGTGCTCGACGAGATCTTCGGCGGGCTCGATGAGGAGCGCCGGCAGGCGGTGATGGATCTGCTGCGCGCCGTGGCCGATCGCTTCCCGCAGGTGATCCTCATCTCGCACGTGGAGGGAATGCGCGACGCCTTCGACCGGGTGGTCCGGGTGACGTTCGACCTCGAGAAGGGGGTCACGTCCGTGCGCGACGATGTGCCGGAGCTGGCCGGTGTGGCGGACTGACCGCGGGGTCGGAGAGGCGGAGCGCGCCACCCGGCGCGACATTGCCTCGCTCAATCGCCTCTTCAGCGACGCGTTCACCGAGCGGTACCGTCGCGACGGTCTGTCGGGTGTCCGGGTGCCCTACCTCAACCCGGCGGTGTGGCAGTACGCCATCGCCAATGCCGGCGAGGGAGCATTCGTCTGGCGCGATGGTCGCGGCGACCTGGCGGCGTTCAACCTGGTGCACCATTGCGCCAGCGAGGGATGGATGGGGCCGCTGGCGGTCCGCCTCGACCATCAGGGAAGCGGTCTCGGCCGGCGAATCGTGGAGACCGGCATTGCGTGGCTCCGCGACGCCGGGGCCCGGACCATCGGGCTCGAGACGATGCCTCGCACCGTCGACAACATCGGCTTCTATTCCCGGATCGGCTTCCGACCCGGTCCCCTGACGGTGACCCTGCAGGGTGATGCCTCGTCCGGCAACGCCCCGGACACCGTGCGGGTGAGCGATCTGGCCGACGCGAGCCGCGAGGCCGAGCTGACGGCATGCCTGGCGCTCACCGAACAGGTGAACCCCGGCGCCTCCTACCGTCGGGAATGCGACCTCACGCTGCAGCTCGGACTCGGCGACCTCCACCTCGCGCGCAGCACCGGAGGGGAGCTGGCAGGGTTCGCACTCTGGCACGAGGCGCCACTGGCCGAGGGACGCCGCAGCGACGAGCTCAGGATCCTCAAGCTGGTGGCCGTCGATCTCGCGACGGCCCGGCGCCTGGTGACCGCGGTACGGGACGAGGCCGCGCGCCGCCGCCGTGCGCACGTGACCGTCCGCTGCCAGGGCTCCCAGCCGGAGTTGTACGCGGCGCTGATCGGTGATGGGTGGCGGGTGCAGTGGACCGACCTGCGCATGACGCTGGCAGGTCATCCCGAACCGACGCCCCGGGGGGTGCTGCTGAGCAACTGGGAGATCTGAGGCCCTGGCTACGGGGCCTTGAACTCCATCGCCCGCTGGGTGTCGCCGAGCTGGTCGTACTCGGCGGCAAGGTCGGTGCGGGCCGCCTTGAGGAATCCCGCCGGTGCCTCCGGCATCGCCATCAGGATGTCGTAGCCCCGGCGTGAGGCATCGGCTGCCTCGCGGTAGCGGTCCTGCCGAAGCAGCGAGCGCCCCAGCTTGATGTAGCCGATCGCCGTGTTGACATGCGTCGGCCCCTGGCTGTCGATGAACTGCCGGAGCGCCTTGCGGTAGAGTTGCTCGGCGTCGTGATAGCGCTTCTCCGCCATCCACACGCTGGCGATGTTGGCCTGCGCGATTCCCACCAGCCAGTGGTGTCCCTGGTAGAGAGAGTCGTAGATCGCGAGGTTGCGGGTGAAGTAACGCTCGGCGTCGGCGTTGCGATCCTGGAGCAGGGCCATGGTGCCGAGTTCATTGAACGCGGAGGCCACCGAGGGATGCACCGGACCGTGCACCCGCTCGAGGATGGCAACAGCCTCGTTGAGGACACTGTCCGCGGCGGCGTCCTGTCCTTCGCGCACCAGGGCGCGGCCGAGCACGGTGAGCGCCGACGCGGTGACCGGATGGTCGTGTCCGTACCAGGCCACGGTCCGGTCGAGCGCCTCGCGGTCGTACCGTTCGGCCTCGGCATAGTTGCCGCGCTCGAACTGGCTGGCACCGAGGTTGATCAGGGCGTCGGCCACCAGTGGGTGCCGGTCGCCGCGCCCGGCGCGGAAGATCGTGAGCGCCACCTGATTCAGCGAGTCGCTGGTGTCGAGGTGTCCGGCGTAGAAGTGGCTGTTGGCGAGTGCCACCACTGCGTTGGCGTATTCGAGCGATGTGGTGTCGGGTCGCAGGTGCGAGAGTACCGAGTCCTCGACCATGATCGCCTCGTCGTAGCGACCCTCCTCCTCCGCCACCCGGGCCAGCGCGGCGAGGCCATCGAGGACGACCGGGTGGTCCGATGCCAGCCCCGGCCGGGCGATCGAGAGTGCCTCGCGGATGATCGAGTCGGCCTCGGGAAACCGCGCCTGGTCGAGTCGCAGCTGCCCGATCGCGAGCAGTGATCGGGCCACCTCCACCGACCGGTCGCCATGCAGCCGGCGGCGCTCGGTGAGCGCGAGGTCGAGCAGCGAGTCGCTGCTCGCCAGGTCGCCGAGTTGACGGCGCAGGTCGCCGAGTGTCTCGCGCAGTTCGGCCTGGACATCGGGTTCGGCGGCCAGTGCATCGGCCTCCTGCACGCCACGGTCGATCAGCGTCATGACCCGGAGCGACTCTGCCGGGCCGGCGTCGGCCTCGTCACCGCGGAACAGTCCCAGCATGAACGACTGGATCCGCGAGCTACGCGTGGCCTCCGCCTGGGCGATGTCGCGAGCCCGGGTGAGGTTCACCGCGTAGGCGACCGTCATGGCGATCACCAGGACCAGCAGGGTCACGGCCGCCCCGAGTTCGCGCCAGCGCCGGTGCACCAGCCGACCGAACCGATAGCCGAGGGTGTCCGGGCGGGCCTCGAGGCGTTCGCTCGCGAGATAGTGCCCCAGGTCGCGTGACAACGCCTCGACGCTGGCATACCGGCGGTGGAGATCCTGGTGGATCGCGGTCTGGATGATCACGTCCAGCTCGCGCCAGCCGGCCCGCCCGGGAGCCACCGCACCCCGACCGGCCAGCACCGAGGGGCGGGTCACCTCGCGGCTCCGTCCGGCGAGCGGATTCTGGCTGGTCTCGCTGATCCCCGGCCACGGCAGCTGGTTGGTGAGCAGTTCGTAGAGCATCACCCCGATCGCGTGCACGTCGGTCCGCACGCCGATCGGTCCACCGGTGAACTGTTCCGGCGCGGCGTACGACGGCGTGAGCATCCGGTAGCCGGTCCGGGTGCGCTCGGCGCCCTCGCCCTCGACATCGAGCTGCTTGGCGATGCCGAAGTCGAGCAGCTTCACTTCCCCGGTGGGGGTGACCAGCACGTTGGACGGCTTGAGGTCGCGGTGAATGATCGCGTGGGCATGGGCGTGCTGCACGGCCCGGCAGACGGCGCGGACCAGCGCGAGGCGTTCCGCCACCGTGAGTCCCTTCGCCTGGGCATGCGCCGTGATCGTCTCGCCCTCGACGTATTCCATCGCGAACCACGGTGTCCCGTCGAGCAGCGTGCCGGCATCGTACAGCTGGGCGATGCCCGGATGGCTGAGCTGCGCCAGGGTGCGCTGCTCGGCCATGAATCGCTGGCGTCGCTCGTCGGAGATCCAGGCGTCGCGGAGGATCTTCAGCGCGGCAAAGCCGCCGAGCGAATCACGCTCGACGAGATAGACCCGCCCCATGCCGCCCTCGCCGAGCAGCCGGATGATCCGATAGATGCCGACATGGCTCGGCGGGGTCATGCCGCGCTCCGACGGGGCCAGGACCTCGACCATCGCGTCGGGTCGATCGAGCAGGGCACCGGTCCCGGGATCGGTGGCCAACATCGCTGCCAGCCGGTCGGCCAGCGCCGGGTCGTCGCGCCGGAGCGCGACGAGCATCCGGTCGCGCTCGGCGATCGGCAGCGAACGAGCCCGATCGAACAGCTCGGCGAGTCGGTCCCAGTCGTCGGTGTGTTCCATCGGTCAGTCGGTGCCCGCGAGCTCGGCGGCCAGCCACGCTCGGGCGGTGCGCCAGTCGCGCAGCACCGTCGCTTCCGAGATCGCCAGCGACTCGGCGATCTCGAGGGTCGTGAGCCCTCCGAAGAACCGTGCCTCGACCACGGCGGCGGGGCGGGGGTGGCGCCGCTCCAGCTCCTCGAGTGCCCCATCGAGGAGCAGGACGTCGGCGGCGATCGCGCCCGGGTCGGCGAGATTGTCATCGAGGGTGATCGCCACCCGTTCGGCGCCACCCCGCTTCTCGGCCTGCCGGCGCCGGGCCGACTCGACCAGGACCTGCCGCATCGCGCGGGCGGCGATGCGCTTGAAGTGCAGCGGCGACGTGTCGGCCAGCTCCGGAGAGCGGGACAGCTTGATCCAGGCCTCGTTGACGAGTCCGGTGGGGTCGAGGGTGATCCCCGGTTCCCGGCGCTTGAGGTGCCCGGCCAGCCGGCGGAGCTCATCGTAGGCCGCCACGAAGGCGGCGTCGAGGCGGCTGCGATCGCCCATCATGCCTCAGGGCCCGGGTGGTGAGAGGGGACTGTCCCCGGCCCGGGAGCGGCGGGGGGCTGGAGTGCGACTGGAGAATCTACTCCGTCCCGGGGACCTTGACGGATCAGCCGGGTTTCCGGTACTCTCCGCCACGATGCCTCGCGCCTATCGCTTTCCGTTCGCCTTTGCGGCCTTTCTTCTGGAGAGGGCCGGGAGTCGACGCACGCGATAGCTGAACCGTAGCGTACCGACCATCCCGCGGCCCTCTCGATCTCGAGAGGGCCGCTCGTGTTTCCACCCTGCCGGAGCAGACAATGCGGATTGCCTATCAGGGCGCCCCGGGCGCCCACAGCCATCTCGCCGCCCTCGCACGAATTCCCGAGGCCCGTCCGATCGGGCTGACCGACTTCGGCGCGGTTGCCGCGGCGGTGACAGGCGGGCGCGTCGAACTGGGCCTGCTGCCGGTGTGGAACTCGATCGTCGGAGACGTGATCGCCGCCACGGAGGTGCTCGCCGCCTCGCCCGGCCTGGAGATCGTTGACCGTTTCGATCGCGACATCGAGCACTGCCTGCTTGCCCTCGAGGGCGCCGACCTCGACTCGCTTCGCTGGGCGGAGTCGCATCCGGTCGCGCTGGCCCAATGTGCCCGGTGGCTCTCCGGCCACCGACTGGCACCGCGCGCCACCCCGGACACCGCCGGGGCGGCCCGCGCGATCGCCGCCGATCGCGACTGGACCCGTGCCGCGATCGCACCCACCGACGCAGCGGCCCGATATGGACTGGCAATCCTGGCCCGGGACATTGCCGACGCCGCCGACAATCGGACCACCTTCGCTGTCGTGGCCCGTCGCGCGACCGGTCGGGTGGCGGCGGCATGACGATCGCCCGATGGCTGGCCCGGATCCTCCCGATGCCGTCGGTCCGTGCGATCCGGGGCGCGACGGTGGTGGCGAACGACACTCCCGACGGCATCGCCGCCGCCGTGGCGGAGCTGCTCGCCGAACTGCGTCGCGCCAATGATCTCGATCCCGCGGAGGTGATCTCGGCCATTTTCACCGTGACGCCAGACCTCGTGAGTGCCTTCCCGGCCCAGGCCGCCCGCACCGAGGGCTGGCAGCAGGTGCCGCTGCTCTGCACCACCGAGATCCCGGTCCCCGATGGGATGCCACGCTGCCTCCGGGTGATGCTGCACGTGGGGAGAGCCTGGAACGGCACCGCGCCGCGGCATGTGTACCTCCGTGAGGCGGCCGCACTGCGGCCGGACCTGCAGAGGGCCTGAGGACAGAGGACGGAGGGCGGAGGGCGGAGGACAGGGAATTGGGACCAACGAGGGCGCCGGCGCCCCACCTGCAGTTCCTCCGTCCTCCGTCCTCTGTCCTCCGTCCTCCGTCGTTCTGTCGTTCCGTCGTTCCGTCCTCCGTCGTTCCGGGACATATTGCGGTGTCCAGACCGTGGAGCCCGCAGTGCCCAGTCCGACCAAGATCCTGCAGTCGATCCAGCCCTATGTCTTCACCACCCTGATCCGCAAGAAGCGGGTGATCGAGGCCCAGGGTCACCGCGTGCTCGACCTCTCGCTGGGATCCCCCGATCAGCCGATGCCACCGGCGCTGATCGAGGCGGTGGCCGAGGCAGCGCGCGACACCAGCGCCCACGGTTACCCGATGATGTTCGGCGAGCCGGCCTTTCACGAGACATTCGCCGCCTACATGCAGCGTCGGTTCGGGGTCGCCCTCGAGGTGCCTGCCGAGGTGACGCCGACCGCTGGAGCCAAGGAGGCGCTGGCACACCTGGTCTCGGCCTACTGCGAGCGTGGCGATGCGATGTTGATCGCCGATGTGGCCTATCCGGTTTACGAGCGCGCGGTCGCCGCGAGCGGTGCCGACCTGGTGCGGTTGCCCGTCCGCGAGGTCGATGGCTACTGGCCGGACCTCGAGGCGGTCAGTCCCGACGACGCCCGGCGGGCGAAGTTCCTGCTGCTCAACTTCCCCAACAATCCCACCGGTGCGGTCACCACGCGCGAGCGCTGGGCCGAGGCGGTCGAGTTCTGCCGTCGGCATGACATCATCCTGATCAGCGACATCGCCTACAGCGAACTTGTGCTCGAGGGCGAAGTGGCACCGAGCGTCTTCGAAGTGGAGGGGGCCAGGGAGGTGGCGGTGGAGATCCACTCCGGCTCGAAGAACTTCTCGATGGCAGGGTTGCGGCTCGGTGTGGTCTGCGGTCGGCGCGACGTGATCGCGGCGCTCAACGACTATCGGACCCTGGTGGGCTATGGGGTGCCGACGGTGGTGCAACGGGCGGGGACCTTCGCCTTCGGGCACGCCGAGGAGCTCTCGCGGGTGCTGCGGGAAGGGTATCGGGCCCGGTTCGCGGCGGCGATTGCCGGGTTCACCGACGCCGGGGTGACCGTGACACCGCCGAAGGCCGGGATGTATCTCTGGCTCCCGGTGCCCGCGGAAATGACCGACTGGGACGTGACCGAGCGCTTGATGGCCGAGGAGCGGATCGTGATCACCCCGGGGAGCGGCTTCGGGCCGGGCGGGGCCAGTTATGTGCGGATCTCGATGGTCGCTCCACCCGACGTGCTGCGCGACGCCTGTCGCCGCGCCGCCGCACCGTGGGTGGCCGCCGCGGTCGGTTGATCAGCCTGCCGACGGTCCGTCGGCATCGCGCAGGGCGATCCCGCGGATCACCAGTCCCACTCCCGCGATCAGCAGCAAGTGGATCCAGCCGGTGGCCGGCTGCACGCTGAATTGCAGCACGGCCCACCCCACCAGCAGCAGCAGGCCGACAACAAGCTCTCGCATGCGCACCTCATCAGTTCGTGAATGGTGAATGGTAAATGGTGAATGGGGGCAAGCAGGAGGGTGGGGCAGGGCCAGCCCGATCTGGCCCGGAAGCCCCATTCACCATTTACGGTTCAGCATTCACCCTGCCGTTTGACTGCCCCGGCCCCGGCCGGTATTATTCCCTTGGCCGTGCGGTGGCGGGGAGCCATACGTACTTGAGCCAACATGTCCGAGGATGGGCCCGCATGCTTCATCAGGACGTCATGCCCCCGGCCGGGGGAAGACGAACGATGGGGTGAGGGCGCCGAACGTTTCTCCCCGGGCTTCAAGAACACCTCCCCGCCATCGACACGGTTGTGCGGCGCCGCTTGCCAGTGCGGAAGCGACGCCGTTTTCGCATCCGTCCCCCGGAGGACCTCCCGATGCCGCGCGCCACCGTGGTCCGCCGCGTGCACTTCAACGCGGCACACCGGCTCCACAATCCCGCCCGGACCGACGAGTGGAACCGGCAGGCGTTCGGGCCGTGCAACAACCCCAATTTCCACGGCCACAACTACGAAGCCGACCTCCACGTCGAAGGGGAGGTCGACCCTGAGACGGGTTACGTGCTCGACGTGGCGATCCTCAAGGCGCTCTTCGACGAACACATCCACGCCGTGCTCGACCATCGCAACCTGAACCTCGACGTCCCCTGGTTTGCCGATCGGCTTCCCTCGGCCGAGAATATCGCGTCTTCATCTGGGAAGCGCTGGCCGACCGGATCCCCGCCGGCGAGTTGCGACGAGTGCGGCTCTGGGAGACGCCCCGCAACTACGTCGAGTACGAGGGGGCGTGAGATGAGTGGCGCCTTGAGGGACCGCCTGGCGCTGGTGACCGGGGCGTCACGCGGGATCGGCGCCGCCACGGCGGTGCGGCTCACCGCGCTGGGCGCGACGGTGCTCCGGGTCGCGCGATCGGCGATGCCGCCGATGGACCTGGCGGTGGACTATCGCGCCGACCTGGCCGACCCGCGTGACCGCGACGAGTTCCTGGAGCGGGTGCACACCGAGCACGGCGTGCCCCACCTGGTGATCAACAACGCCGGCGCCTTCCTGCTGGCACCGCTGGAGGACACCACCGACGCGCTGCTCCGCGAACAGCTGGCGATCAACCTCGAGGCGCCGTTCGCGATCGCCAGGTTCTTCCTGCCGCTGATGCGCAAGCGAGGCTCGGGACGGCACATCCTGGTCGGCTCGGTGTCCGACAGTCGCGCCTTCCCCGAGAACGCTGCCTACTCCGCCTCCAAGTACGGCGCCCGGGGGCTGCACGAGGTGCTGCTCGAGGAGTACCGCGGCAGCGGTGTGCAGTGTTGCCTGGTCTCGCCGGGGCCGACCGACACCACGGTGTGGGATCCGTTCGATCCGGACGCCCGCGAGGGCTTCCTCGCGCGTGAGGCGATGCTCCGCCCCGACGACGTGGCCGACGCGATCGTCTGGGCGGCGACCCGGCCGGTGCGGAGCCACGTCGAGAGCGTCCGGCTGGGGCCGGGATGAACCGAGAGTCGAGATCCGAGATGCGAGACCGGAGAGGAACGCGACGGGCGACAGGCGACGGGCGACAGGCGTTCGGTCCGGCCGTCAGCGTCCTTGTCGCAGGGCTCCTTGCGGTGGCTCCCCTCGCCGCCCAGCAGATGCCCCAGGAACTCGACGGCTGGCCGGTGATCGAGCTCTCCCGGGTGACCCGTTCCAGACAGGGAGATTTGGGTCGGCACCTACGGCCACGGCATACTGGTGCGAAATGCCGGCATGGGCCGGCAGCCGTGGCGGCGGATCCAGAGCGACACCGGCAAGACCTCTTTGTCGTGGGACTTCGTGCACGCGATCGCGTTCGGACCGCGGGGCGAGATCTGGTATGGCACCATCGGCAATGGTTGGGGGCTCTCGACCGACGACGGCCGGACCTGGAAGAACTGGACCTACGACGAGCTCGGCCCGGAGTGGCAGTACGTGGCGCCGGGCGGGATCGTCACGGTGGGCGACACAACGGTGATTGCCACGGCGGATGGGCTGCAGGTGACGACCGATGACGGAGCCCACTGGCTCGCGGTGATCGACAGCATTGGGCCGGCGGCAAAGGGGCCTGCAGGTCGGGCCGTGATCGGGCTGCCGACAGAGTACTTGCTCGGACTGGGCACCCTCGGGAGTTCACCCTCGGAGCTCGTCGATCGCGACACCGCCGCGCGATCCGCTGTGGGGATTCCAGCTGATCGTCGCTCCGTGACATCCTCGACAGTGACACGGTGATCGAATACCGTGAGACCAGGCCCTCTCCTCCGTCAGCAGGGCGGCACCTCCGGAGATCGGCGGTTGGCGCCGCATCTCGGATTCCCTTCGCGCCGTGATGCCTGCGTGGCATCCTGCCTTCGCCCGCCCGATCGCCCAGGACGCCAACCCCTACATCGACCAGACCTACCGCTTCGGCTCCACCATGGGCGGCAACTTCCAGCCGCACCAGGGCGTCGAGTTCAACAACGCCGATGGCACCCCCGTCCATGCGATCGGCGACGGCACCGTGGCCTGGAGCGGCCCAGCCGAGGCGGGGGCGCTCACCGTCGCCATCCGGCACGACTCGCTGCTCCGTCTCCCCGACGGTCAGCACGCGATTCATCTTCTCGGTCTACTACCACAACTCGGCGCTGCTGGTGCACGTGGGCGACCGGGTCGCCCGCGGTGAAGTGATCTCGCGGGTCGGCAACACCGGTCGCGCCACCAACGACCACCTGCACCTCGAGGTGCACGCCGCACCGACCGATTCGGTGCGCTACATCGTGAACCCCGACGAGCGCTACCCGCCCTACACCACCAATCCCGAACTCTGGATCGAGCCGTTGCCGGAAACCGGGATCATCGCGGGGCAGGTGTTCGACGCCGACGGGAACGCGGTGCCACAGGCACGGATCTACGGGATCCACAAGCCGGAGCCGCGCGAGACGCCGTTCGCCTTCGCCGAGACCTACGGGCCGCGCAACCACCCGAGTCCGATGTACGGCGAGCATTTCGCGATCAGCGATGTACCGGCGGGGAAGCACACCCTGCGTGCGAAGATCGGCGACCGCTGGGTGGAGCGGACCGTGACCGTCGCGCCCGGGCTGATGACCTGGGTCGAGTTCCGGCCCTGACGCCGTGCACATCGAGCTCACCGACCACCTGCGCTGCCCCGAGGATCACGACGAGGCGTTCCTGGTGCTGATCCCCGACCAAATGGAGGGCCGCCGGGTGATCGCCGGTCACCTCGGCTGCCCCGTCTGCGGGTGGAACACCGACTGGGGTGACGGGGTGCCGGTGTTCGGGACGGCGCCCGAGCCCGCGACGACCTCCCCACCGTTCGATGCCGAATCGGCGCTGGCGATGCTCGGCATCGAGGGACCGGGGGGCTGGCTGGCGCTCGGAGGTCGAGCGGGGGCCCTTGCGGGACAGCTCACAGCGCTCCTGCCCGATGTTTCCGTGGTCGCGGTGAATCCGCCCGAAGGGGTCGCGCCGAGCGACCGTGTGAGCGTGATCCGTTCAGCGGCCTGGCCGATCAAGCGTCACGCGATGCGCGGGGTGGTGCTCGGCGAGGACGCGGTGGATGGGGCGACGGCGCTGGGAAGTGCGCTACCGGGGCTCAGGGTGGTCGGGGAGGGGCCGCTGCCGACGCTGGGAACGGGTGACGCGGTGATCGCCGAGGCGGGCGGGGTGTGGGTGGTGAAGAAGGGATGACTGAGGACGGAGGGCCGAGGACGGAGAGAGACTAGGCGCTCGGTTCTCCGTCCTCCGTCCTCGGATCTCCGTGTTCGGCATACATCGCCTCGATCTGGTCGTGGTACTTCTTCTCCACCACCTTGCGGCGCACCGACAGCTTCGGTGTCAGCTCGCCACCACCGATCGAGAAGTCCCGCGGCAGGATGAGGAACTTCTTCGGTGCCTCGTAGTGGGCCAGGTCGCGGAGCGACTTGCGGGCCTCGCGCTCGAGCTTCTCGCACACATCGTCACGGGCAACGAGCGCCTCGGGGGGCATCTCGGGGATCCCCTTGTGTGCGGCCCAGGCCCTCAGGCGATCGAAATTCGGCACCAGCAGCATGCTGGGGAAGCGGCGCTTGTCGCCGATCATCACGGCGTTGGACACGAATTCGTTGGTCTTGAGCAGCGCCTCGATCGGTTGCGGGGCGATGTTCTTGCCACCCGCGGTCACGATGAGGTCCTTCTTGCGGTCGGTGATCCGCAGGTAGCCATCGGCATCGATCTCGCCGATGTCGCCGGTGTGGAACCAGCCGTCGGCGTCGATCGCCTCGGCGGTCGCCTCGGGCTTGTGGTAGTAGCCCAGCATCACGTTGGGGCCGCGACAGAGGATCTCGCCGTCGTCGGCGATCCGCACTTCCACGCCGGGAATCGGCGGTCCCACGGTGCCGGGCTTGATCCGGTCCTCGGGGTTGACGGTGATCACCGGCGAGGTCTCGGTGAGGCCGTAGCCCTCGAGGATCTTGAGCCCGGCGGCGAGGAAGAAGCGGCAGATGTCGGGATTGAGCGGCGCTCCGCCGGAGACGAAGAATCGCAGCTTGCCGCCCGTCCGGGCCCGCAGCTTGGCGAACACCAGGCGATCCGCGATCGCGCCACCCAGGCGCAGGGCGGGGGGCGGGGTTCGCTCCTTCAGCCGGTAATCGAGGATCTTCTCGCCGGTGGCGCGGGCCCACTCGAAGATCGATCGCTTCAGGCTGCCACTGCTGGCCGCCGCCTCGACCACCCGGGCATAAATCTTCTCGTAGAGACGCGGCACGCTGGCCATCAGGGTGGGCCGTACCTCGATCATCTCGGCGGCGACCGCATCCATTCCCGATGCGTAGTGGATCACCACCCCGCCATGCAGCATGGTGTAGTGTCCCACCATCCGCTCGAAGATGTGCGACAGCGGCAGGAACGAGAGGCAGCGATCGCCGGGACGCAGGTCGAGCACCTCGAGCGCCGCGACCACGTTGCTGGTGATGTTGCCGTGGCTCAGCATCACGCCCTTGGGGTCGCCGGTGGTCCCCGATGTGTAGATCAGGGTCGCGAGATCCTTGGGCTTCACCTGGCGAGCCTCGGCCTCCCATTCGGGCCAGCGGTCCTCCGCGGCGTGTCCCCCGGCCTCGAACGCCCGGAACGATTCCACCCCCGGTTCGCTGAGCCCCTCGTCGAAGGTGATGATCCGTTCCAGGGCGGGGAGTTCGCCACGGATCTCGAGCAGCTTGTCGAGCTGACTGCGGTCGGAGCAGAACACCATCCGGGAGCCGGCATCGCGCAGGATGTAGGCGATCTGGTGCGGCGGCAGGGTGGGATATACCGGGACGTCGGCGGCACGGGCCGCCAGGCAGGCGTAGTCGGTGATCGCCCATTCGGGGCGATTCTCCGACAGGATCGCGATCCTGTCGCCCGGGACCACGCCTGCCGCCCGCAACGCGGCGTGGACCGCGCGGACCCGGGTCAGCAGCTCCGCATGGCGCATCGGGGTCCAGCGTCCGTCGCGTCGGCTGACCAGGGCCGCGGGGAGATCGCCATGGTGCGCGATCGCGTCGAAGAAGAGCTCGTTGAGGGTCGCTGGCGGGGTCATGGACCCGCGTCGGGCGCGGTGAGGGTGAAGGTGATCAGGTCGGAATGCAGCGTCCCGACGCTGGCCTGCACCCGGCCAGTACCCGATTCGGCAACGCCGGTGACCAGGCCGGTCGTGGCATCGACGACCACCGTGGTATCCGGGGTGCTCCAGCTCACGGTGCTGGCCACCTCGTCACCGTTGCGATCAAGCGCCCTCGCCTCGAGCTGGACCGAGGCGCCCGCCGCGAGGGTGAGCGACACCGGTTGGGTCACCTCGAGCGCCACCACGCCGTCCCCGGTGACCGGCAACTGGCCACAGCCGGCCAGGGCGGCCAGCAGGAGGGCCGAGACAGGCCGGTGCCTCACTGCAACTCTCCCTCGTTGAC
Source organism: uncultured Gemmatimonadales bacterium (assembly GCA_963847895.1). GTDB lineage: Bacteria > Gemmatimonadota > Gemmatimonadetes > Gemmatimonadales > GWC2-71-9 > Palsa-1233. The sequence goes on along the minus strand of CAWKBO010000002.1, from coordinate 13,157 downwards.
CGTGGTCTCCTCCAGCCGCGTCAGCGTCTCGCGTGCATGCCCGACCCAACGCTCCATCTCCGCGTCACGCGGTGGCCGGGCGAGGAACTGCCGGAGGTGGTCGGCGGCCCGGTCGCGATCGCCTCGCCGCAGCAGCAGGAACGCCAGCCCGTAGTGCGCCCCGGCGAGCTCGGGTTCCAGCTCGAGGGCGCGGCGATAGTGCCGGATCGCCTCCTCGAGGCGGCCGGTCTTCGAGAGGGCGATCGCGATGTACTGCAGGATCCGGACGTTGTGGGGCTGGTCACGCAAGGCCAGCTGGTAGGAGGTCACCGCCCCCTCGAAGTCGCCCTGCCGCTCCAGCGCCAGACCCTCGTTGAGGTAATCGAGGCGCTGGGGCGAGAGAGACTCGTCATCGCCGGTGAGAATCCGCCTCCACCAGCTCATGCCACGGGACCGGTCGCGAAATGGGCCATTCATAGCAAGTTAGGTGTCGCCCGAGTCGCGGGCAACGCGCCCCACGTCGCGGCTGGCGCCCGGGGCGGTCGGGTGTAGCTTGCCGAAGAGGATCGTGCCACCACATCCCTCCCCGGAGACCCCGTGCCCAGGCCGCGTCCGACCCCGACCCGCGACATCCTGGAGGTTGACTGGGCCTTCTTCGGCGAGCTTTGCCGGGCCCTTGCTGTCCACGTGGGTCGCGGATTCGATCCCGAGGTGATCGTCGGCATCGCCAAGGCAGGGGTGATCCCCGCCGCAATCGTGGCGACGATCCTCCAGCGCGAGTTCGTCGCCATCGGGATCACCAGAAGCAGCGACGACGCCGATCCCGAACTGGTGGCTGGTCCACCTCCCTCCCTCCGCGGCAAGAGGGTCCTGCTGGTCGACGAGACCTGCGATAGCGGTGACACCCTCAAGCTCGCCCTCAATGAGGTCCAGGCCACCCGGCCCGCGGCGGTGCGGACGGCGGTGTCATTCAAGACCGGGAAGTGGCAGCCGGACTTCCATGCCTTCGAGACGGAGAAGGCAATCGTCCTGCCGTGGGACCGCGAAGTGGTGGAGGGGGGCGAGCTAGTGACCAGGCCGGACTTGCGGGGGCAGATCGGCGGCTGAATCAGCCGCCACGGGTGGTGACGAAGGCATCTCGCCAGTCACCGCCAGCAGCGAGGAGGTCCCACGCGACGGCCAGCATCTCGGCCGAACCGGCCAGGAATCGGCATGCCTCGGCTCCCGAGGAGCGGCACTCCACCTCGAGCACGGCGATCGGCGCGCCGGCCTGTGCGGTCAGGAAGGCGGCCAGCGCCCCGGCGGTGAAGTGACAGGCCGGCACCTCGGCGGAACCGGGGAGCGCCTCGGCCCAGTCGCCGGCCTCCAGCAGCACGGCGTCATCGCCGAGCTCACTCACCGTCAGCGATCCCCACCCCAGGTCGACACACATCTCGTCGAGCAGCGGCCTGAACCAGCGCAGGTCGAGTTGGCCTGCCTCATCGAGGCCGGTCTGCTGGGCAACCCGGTTGCGCCAGCGGGCGTCCAGCGCCTGGCCAGTGGCGAAACCGGCCTCGTGGAGGATCCGCGAGGCGGTGGCGATGCCCGCGGCGTCGAGGTCGCGGCGCAGGCGGTGCAGCGAGGCGGGGGCGATGCTGAAGTCGTCCATGAGAAGCGCGAAGCTACGCCCCGCGTCCCACGCGCCGCAAGAGTTCGGCCTCGTCGATGACCTCGATCCCGAGCGACTCCGCCTTCCCGAGCTTGTCACCGGCCTCCTCGCCCGCCACGACCACGTCGGTCTTCTTCGACACCGACGACTTGACGGTGCCGCCCGCCGTCTCGATCAGCTCGACCGCCTCGGCGCGCTTGAGGGTCGGCAACGTACCTGTCAGGACGAGGATCTTGCCGGCGAGCGGGCGGGGACCGTCGGCTGCGACGCCATCCTCCTCCTGGGCCACGCCACGCTCGGCAAGCCGGTCGAGCAGCGCCGCGTTGGTGTCGTCGTCGAAGAAGTCGACGACCGAGGCGGAGATCACCGGGCCGATCCCCTCGAGTGCCTCGAGTTCCTCCGCCGTGGCGGTCCGGAGTGCCGTGAGATTGCCGTAGCGTCGCGCCAGCAGCTTCGCCGCCGTGGCGCCAACATGGCGAATGCCGAGGGCCGTGAGGAGCGCACGGAGTGGCCTGGCCTTCGACGCCGCGATCGCCTCGACGAGCGCACCCGCCGACTGATCGGCGAATCCCTCGAGAGGAATGAGTTGTTCAGGCTTCAGTGTATAGAGCTCGGCGGCGTCGTGCAGCAGCTCGGCCTCGAGGAGCAGCCGGACCCGCTCCGGGCCGAGCCCCTGGATGTCGAGGCCGGCACGAGAGACGAAGTGGACCAGTGCCTCGTAGGAGCGACCGGGGCACGCCAGGTTGAGGCAGTAGCGATTGACCTCGCCCTCGGGGCGGACCAGTGCGGTGCCGCAATAGGGGCAGTGGGTGGGCGGCGTCCACGGCACCTCGTCTCCGCTGCGCTTGTCGCGATCCGGGCCGAGCACCTTGGGGATCACCTCACCGCTGCGAATCACCTCGACGGTGTCGCCGATCCGCACATCGCGGGCGGCGATGATGTCCTCGTTGTGCAGGGTGGCGCGAGTGACCGTCACGCCGCCGATCCGGACCGGCTCGAGGATCGCCGTGGGGGCGAGTGCGCCGGTGCGGCCGATGTTCACCTCGATATCGAGCAGGCGAGTGAAGGCCGACTCCGCCGGGAACTTCCTGGCGATCGCCCAGCGTGGCACCCGTCCCCCCACCACCCCAAGCTCTTCCTGGAGGCGGAGATCGTCGATCTTGACGACCAGGCCATCGGCGTCGAACGGCAGGTCGCGAATCCGGTCGGCCCAATCCTCCGTCTCGGTGATGACCTCCTCGATGCCATCGCAGGTGTGGTGATTCGGCTCGACCGGGAATCCCCAGCGGTCCAGCAGCACGAGCTCCTCCTCGTGGGTCTCGACCGGCAGGTTGCCTTCGAGGACCACCAGTTGGTAGGCCAGGAAGCGCAGCCGGCGACGGCGCGCCTCGGCTGGGTCGAGGGCCCGGAGCGCTCCCGCGGCGGCGTTGCGCGGGTTCTGCAGCGGCTCGAGTCCCTCCCGTTCACGATCGCTGTTCACCCGGGCGAAGGCGCGGCGGGGGATGTACACCTCACCGCGCACCTCGAACTCGACGGGCAGCGCATCGTCGGTGATCACCAGCGGGATGTCGCCGATCGCACGAACGGTGCCGGTGATTTCCTCGCCCTCGACGCCGTTGCCGCGCGTCACCCCGCGGATCAGGGCGCCGTCGCGATAGGTGATCGAGAGTGCCGCCCCATCGATCTTGATCTCGAGTGCCAGCCGTGCCGAAGCGGCCCGGCCGTCGGCCCTGGCCATCCGATCGTGCCAGGCGCGCAGTTCGTCGCTCGTGAACGCGTTGTCGAGCGACAACATCGGCACGCCGTGGCGAACCTTGGGGAGATAGGCCGCGGGCGCGCCGCCCACCCGTCGGGTCGGCGAGTCGGCGGTGGCGAGTTCGGGATGGTCGATCTCGAGCTGCTGGAGGCGTCGGAAGAGGATGTCGTACTCCTCATCGGAGATCTCCGGCGCATCGAGTTCGTAGTAGGCGCGGCTGGCACGCTCGAGTTGGGCCCGGAGCGAGGCCGCCAGTCGCGCGGCGTCGCGGTCGGTCACGGCCGGGCGAGGTGGCGGCCCACCTCGTCTTCGAGTCGGGCCGCCTCGCGGCGGTAGGTCGCGTCCATCGGCTCCACGGCAGGGAGCCGGCGGATGGCGGCGAGTTGCTCGGCGGCATCGGCCCACTTCTCCCGGTCGATCAGCACCCCGGCGAGATCGAACCGGTGGAAGATCCGATCGGGGTCGTACTGCACCGCCAGGCGGAGATACCGTTCCGCTTCGTCCCACGACGCCTCATCGAAGATGTCGGCGCCGAGGAAGGTCCGGGCGAAGAAGGTCTGCAGTGAGGAGAGCCGCTTGATCTCGGCGTGCCAGCGTCCCATCACGTGCAGCGCACCGGGGTGGTGTGGTTCGAGCCCCAGGGCCTTGAGCGCCTCGTTGCGGATCTCGACCGCGCGCTCGATCTGGTCGCGCTTGCTCCTGGTGAGCGAGGCGCGACCGATCGCCGCCGCGAGCACGAAATGGCCGTTGGCACCATCGGGGTTCGCGAGCACCGCCCGGCGGGCATAGCTTTCAGCCAGTCGGTAGAGGGAATCCCGGGCGGGGGAGCGGACCGAGTCGGGGGTCGTCTTTCCGAGGTCCATCAGGACGTGCGCCAGACGCCAGTTGGCCTCGTAGCTGGCCGAGTCCTGCTGCACGGCCTCGGTGAGCAGCCGCCGCGCCGAGGTCAGGTCGTAGCGCTCCATCGCCGTGACGCCGCGAGCCAGTGCATCCTGCTGCGCCCCGGCGGGAGCGCTCAAGACAAGCATGGCGATCGCGACGAGCAACCACGAAGGGCACTTCTGCATCACGGTCCCTTTCTGCACGGGCTGAACACCTCCGAGGACGAATGGTCGTTCCGCGCCTGATCGAACGCAAGCGAGCCGGCGAGGCGCTCACCGGGGACGAGTGGCGCTCCCTGGTGGAGCACTACACCGCCGGCACACTTCCCGACTACCAGATGTCGGCACTGCTGATGGCGGTGATGTTCCGCGGCCTCACCGGCGAGGAGCTTGCCGCCCTCACCGGAGCGATGCTCGCCTCGGGGGCGCGACTGGGGCGGCAACCCGGTGGGCCGCCACGCATCGACAAGCACTCGACTGGCGGTGTCGGTGACAAGACGTCGCTGCTCCTGGCCCCGCTGCTCGCCTCGGCGGGCGTCGCGGTGCCGATGATGTCGGGTCGGGGACTGGGGCACACCGGCGGCACCCTCGACAAGCTCGAGGCGATCCCCGGCTTCTCCCCGATGCGCTCGCTCGCCGACGCCGAACGTCAGCTCGATGCCATCGGCGCCGTGATGTTCGGCCAGACCGGTGAGATCGTCCCCGCCGACCGCAAGCTCTATGCGCTGCGCGACGTGACGGGCACCGTCGAATCGGTGCCGCTGATCACGGCGAGCATCATGTCGAAGAAGCTGGCCGAGGCGCTCGACGGATTGGTGCTCGACGTCAAGATCGGCAGTGGTGCGTTCCTGCCGGATCCCGCCGAGGCGCGAACCCTCGCCCGGACGATGGTCGGGGTGGGGGAGGCGTCGGGCTGTCGCACGGTGGCGCTGCTCACCGCCATGGATCGCCCGCTCGGTCGGGCGCTCGGCAATGCGATCGAGGTGCGCGAGGCGATCGAGGGCCTGCGCGGCCACGGCCCGGAGGACCTGATGGCGGTGACGCTGGCACTCGGCGGCGAGATGCTGCTGCTCGCCGGAGCGGCCTCGGACCGGGCCGCCGCGGAGGTCCGCTTGCGGGGGCTGATCGCCGACGGCTCGGCACTCGCCAAGTTCCGCGAAATTGTGGTGGCCCAGGGCGGCGACCCCGCGGTGCTTGACGACGGCGAGGGGCTGCCGATTGCCCCGGTCACCGTCGAGGTCGCCACGCTGGAGGGCGGTCCGCTGCCACCGCTACCACCCAGGCCGATCGGCGAGGCGATCGTGGCGATGGGCGGCGGGCGCCGGGTGGCAGAGGACGTGATCGATCCTGGCGTCGGTATCATGCTGCAGGTCGGGGTGGGGGAGCGGGTGTCCCCGGGCGACGTGATCGCCCTGGTGCACGGGCGCGACGCCGAGGGCGCCGCCGCGGCCGCTGCCACGCTTCGCGCCACGCTGGCTCACGCCTGGGAGGCGCAGGCCATTCCCCTGCCGCTCGTCGCCGAGCGGATCACCATCACTGGCACCACACCCTGGGAGCTGTCGTGACCGGATCGCTGGTGGGACTCGTCGCCCTGATCGCCATCCTCCTCTGGCTGGTCGGCGCTGGCAAGCGCGGTCCGCTGCCGGCGCCGGAGGACGACATCGACACCCCGCTCGACCGCGACGAGCTGGCCGAAGCGGAGGCCGAACTGGCGGAGGACGCCGGGGCGCGGCCGATCGACGAGGCGCTCGACGAGGACGACTGGGGGCCGGGAGCCGGCGGTGGGGCACTGCCGGGGATCATGTGACGATAGACGATAGACGATAGACGATAGACGATAGACGCATGCAAATCGGTGATTGCGATCGAGGGCCGCCTCCCATCCGGGAACCGGCCCTCGAACACGTCTATCGTCTATCGTCTATCGTCAGACGTCGAGCACGCTCACATACTTGGCGTTGGCCTCGATGAAGAGGCGCCGGGGCTCGACGTTGTCGCCCATCAGTTCGTCGAAGAGCTTCGACGCCTCGACGGCGTCCTCGAGGGTCACCCGGAGGATGGTCCGGGTCTCCGGATCCATGGTGGTGCGCCAGAGCTGCTCGGGGTTCATCTCGCCGAGACCCTTGTACCGCTGCAGGTTGACGGACCCCTTGCCGCTTCCCTCGCTGAGCCGCTTGGTGAACGCCGCCCGTTCATCCTCATCGTAGGCGTAGTACTCCTCCTTCCCCTTGGCCACCCGGTAGAGCGGTGGCTGGGCGATGTAGATGTACCCCGCCTCGATCAGCTCGGGCATCTGCCGGAAGAAGAAGGTCAGCAGCAGCGTCCGGATGTGGGCGCCGTCGACGTCGGCGTCGGTCATCAGGATGATCTTGTGGTAGCGCGCGTCCGTGATCGTGAAGTCGTCGCGCACGCCGGTGCCGATCGCGGTGATGATCGCCCGGATCTCCTCGTTGCCGAGGATCCGGTCGATCCGGGCCCGCTCCACGTTGAGGATCTTGCCGCGGAGCGGCAGGATCGCCTGGAACTGGCGGTTGCGCCCCTGCTTGGCGGATCCGCCGGCCGAGTCGCCCTCGACCAGGTAGAGCTCGGAGAGCGACGGGTCGTCGACCGAGCAGTCGGCGAGCTTGCCGGGGAGCACCGCGTTCTCGAGCCCCGACTTCTTGCGGACCAGTTCGCGGGCCTTGCGGGCCGCCTCGCGGGCGCGGGCAGCGCTCACGGCCTTCTCGATGATCGCCCGGCCCACCGGGGGGTTCTCGTCGAGGAACTGTGCCAGGTTCTCGCTCACGATCGTCCGGACGATCCCCTCGACCTCGCTGTTGCCAAGCTTGGTCTTGGTCTGCCCCTCGAACTGCGGCTCGCGCACCTTGACATGCAGCACGCAGGTGAGCCCCTCGCGCACGTCGTCGCCGCTCAGCGTGAAGTCGGCCTTCTTGAGCGCGTTGCCCTTCTTGGCGAAGTCGTTGATGGTGCGGGTGAGCGCCGAGCGGAAGCCGGTGAGGTGGGTGCCACCCTCGTGGGTGTTGATGTTGTTGACGAAGGTGAAGGTGTTCTCGTTGTACCCGTCCTCGTACTGCAGCGCGATGTCCACGTCGACGTCGTCGCGGCTGGCCGTGAAGTGCACCGGCTTGGGATGCAGCGGCTTCTTGTTGCGGGTGAGATACTGCACGAACTCGACGAGGCCGCCCTTGTACAGGAAGGTCTCGCTCTTCGGCTGTTCCGGGCGCTCGTCGGTGAGGACGATGGTGATCCCGCCGTTGAGGAATGCCAGCTGGCGGAGCCGGTCGGCGAGCGTGGCCCAGTTGAAGTCGAGCACGCTGAAGATCTGCGGGTCGGGCTTGAAGTTGATGATCGTGCCGGTGCCGGGTGCCATCCCGATGACCGTGAGCTTCTGGGTGGTGTGACCCCGGACAAACGCCATCTGGTGCCGGGCGCCGTCGCGGTCGACCGTCACGGTGAGCCGCTCCGAGAGGGCGTTGACCACCGAGACCCCGACGCCGTGGAGGCCGCCGGAGACCTTGTAGGAGTTCTTGTCGAACTTGCCGCCGGCATGCAGCACGGTGAGCGCCAGTTCCACGCCCGGCAGGCCCTCGGTGGGATGGAGGTCCACGGGAATGCCGCGGCCGTTGTCGGTCACGGTCAGCGACCCGTCGCGGTGGATGGTCACCTCGATCCGGTCACAGTGGCCGGCCAACGCCTCGTCGATCGAGTTGTCGACCACCTCGTAGACCAGGTGATGCAGGCCGTTCTCGCCGGTCGAGCCGATGTACATGCCGGGCCGCTTGCGCACCGCCTCCAGGCCCTTGAGGACCGTGATCGACTGTGCACCGTAGTCTCCGGGCTTCCGTTCCTTCGCCATGCGTCCTCGCGTTCGATGAATTCAGGGCCGGTCCAGGGGACCGACCAGCCAGCGGACATGCTGCACCCGGCCAGCCCGGGAGCCATTGACCCGGGTCAGGATCCGGGGCGTCATCAGCCCGAGCTCGGTGGCCCAGGCGTTGGTCGCCACCCGCACCAACAGGGTGCCGTCCGGGGTCACCGCCAGTGCCCGGGTGGCTGCCGCGATCTGGGGCCCCACCAACTCGGGCCACGCTTCGACCACCTCGGCCAGGTCGAACCGCTTGCGGAGCCCTTGCCGGGCGATCCAGCCGTCGAGCGCCTGCCCCAGCGGCACCGGCCGCTCAGGGACGCTCACTCCGACCGAATCATGCCGGCGTTGACGTGCCACCGCGGGGCCTCCAGCGCGTCGGGGAGGTCCTCGCGCCGCGGCGCGGTGACCACCAGTTGCACCGCCGCCTCGTGCAGTCGCGCGGCCAGGTGTGCCTGACGCGTCGCATCGAGCTCGGCGAAGATGTCGTCGACCAGCAACGCCGGTCGGGTGCCGCGATTCGCGGCCAGCGTCTCGTGCTCCAGCAATCGGAGGCCGATCGCCGCCGTTCGCTGCTGACCGGTCGAGCCGAACTCGCGCAGCGGACGACCGGCCAGGCCGAGCAGCAGGTCGTCGCGATGCGGACCCACCGTGGTCTGGCCCCGGTGCCGGTCGCGGGCCCACACCGCCGCCAGCCGTTCGGGCCAGCGGGCCAGGTCGGCGAGCGTGACGTCGCCACGATAGCGGAGGGTCACCTCGAGCGGCTCACCCAATCGCGCGAGCTCCTGCCGCCACGCCGCCTCCGCCCGCTCGACCCACCCCAGTCGCTCACCGACCACCACCGCGCCGGCCGCCGCCAGCGGGAGATCAAACGCCGCCGCCGCTCGCTCATCGCCCTGCCGCAGCGCGGCGTTGCGCTGCGCGGTCGCCGCACGGTAGCGCAACAACGCCTGAAGATAGGCCCTCGTCCCCAGTGACAGCATCCGGTCGAGCCACCGACGCCGCTCGGCGGCGGCTCCCTGCACCAGTGCCAGGTCGGTCGGCAGGAAGGTCACTGCCAGCCAGGTGCCCAGTGCGTCGGTCATCCGCAGGTGGTCGACCCCATCCACCGTCACCCGCTTGCGGCCGTCGGCGGCATGCCAGGTGGCGGCCACCTCGATCCCGTCGTCGCGCCGCACCGCCACGTGGAACCCCGGTCCGCCGAACCCGGCGACATCGCGATCGCGGGCGCCCCGGAGCGATCGGAAGAGCACCGGGTAGGCCAGCGCCTCGAGCAGGTTCGTCTTGCCGTGACCGTTGGGGCCGAGCAGTGCCATGCCGCCCGACGGGACGTCGAGGGTCGCGTCGGCGAGGTTGCGGAAGCCCCGCACCACCAGCGACGCGGCCCGCATCGTTACCGGCCGCGGAAGGCGGCTGCCCGCTTCTCCAGGAACGCCGTGGTCCCCTCGGTCTTGTCCTCGCTGGCGCAGGCGGCGCCGAATGCCTCTGCCTCCAGCGCCATCGCGTCGTCGAGCGTCGCGTCGAGCGCCCGATCGATCTGGTCGAGGCAGAGCCCCACGGCGATCGGCCCCATGGCGAGGATGGTCCGCGCCATCGCCCGTGCCTCGTCGAGCAGGGTGCCGCTCTCGACCACCTTGTTCACCAGCCCGATCCGCTCGGCTTCTTCCGCGCCGACCATCCGGGCGGTGAGCAGCAACTCGGTCGCCCGACCGCGACCCACCAGGCGCGGCAGCCGCACCGTGCCGCCGTAGCCGGGGATCAGCCCCAGCTTGACCTCCGGTTGGCCGAACTTCGCGTTGGGCGACGCGAGCCGGAGATGGCACGCCATCGCCAGCTCGCAGCCGCCACCCAGTGCGAAGCCGTTGACCGCAGCGATCACCGGCTTGCGGAGCCGTTCGATCGCCCGGAAGACCGCCTGGCCGCGCTGCGCCAGCTGGCGTCCCTCGCCGCCATCCACCGCCGCGAGTTCACCGATGTCGGCGCCGGCAACGAAGGCCTTCTCGCCGGCGCCGGTGATGATCAACGCCCGCACCGAGGTGTCGGTCGCGACCGCGTCCGCCACCAGACCGAGATCGGTGAGCACGTTGGCGTTGAGGGCGTTCAGTTTGTCGGGGCGGTTGATGGTCGCGACCGCGATCCCGTCGGCGTCGGTCCCGAAAAGGAGGGTGGTGTAAGGCATCAGTGAAAGATAACGGAATCGCCACAGGAAATGGCGTGAATGGTCAATGGTGAATGGTGAATGGGAGTGGGTCCTCCGGTCGGCCCAAGGGCTCGGGAACGGGCGCCCCGCAGCGGTGGCCCGAATCCCCCCGGAGCCCCCATTTACCATTCACCATTCACCCGTCACCCGGAACTGCCGATGCCCACCATCCTGGCCCTCGATCAGGGCACCACCGGCTCCACTGCACTGATCTTCGATGGCGACGGCCGGGTGCTCGGTCGAGGCTACCGAGAAATCCCGCAGCACTTTCCCGAGCCCGGCAGGGTGGAGCACGACCCGGCGTCGCTGGTCGACTCGGTGGTCACCGCCGCGCGCGAGGCGATCGATCAGGCCCGTTGCGTTCCCGACACTATCGGCATCACCAACCAGCGCGAGACGGTGGTCCTCTGGGACCGCGACAGCCTCGAGCCGGTCGGGCCCGCCATTGTCTGGCAGGACCGGCGCACCTCGGCCCGGTGCCAGGAACTGCGGCAGGAGGGCCGGGAGACCCTGATCCGGGAGCGTACCGGACTGCTGATCGACCCGTATTTCTCGGCGACCAAGCTGGAGTGGCTCCTCCGCGACCCGACGATCCGCGAGCGGGCCGAGCTCGGCACTCTCGCGGCCGGGACGGTGGAAAGCTGGCTGGTGGCCAAGCTCTCGGGAGGACGCCACGTCTCCGATCGCACCAATTCGTGCCGCACCATGCTCGCCGGGATCGCCACCGGCTCGTGGGACGATTCCATGCTCGAGCTCTTCGGGGTGCCGCGGCAGATGCTTCCCCGCGTGGTCGCCTCGGCTGGCGACCTGGCGACCGTCGGCGCCGAGTGGTTCGGTCGCGAGCTGCCGATCACCGGGCTGGTCGGCGACCAGCAGGCCGCCCTCTACGGCCAGGGGTGCGACACCGCCGGCGAGGCCAAGATCACCTACGGCACCGGATCGTTCCTGCTCCGCTTTACCGGCGAGGATCAGCCGCCGATCCCTGAGAAAGGGATCCTCGCGACGATCGCCGCCGGTCGAGACGGCGGGCTCGGCTGGGCGCTCGAGGGGAGCTCGTTCATTGCCGGGGCGGCCGTCCAGTGGCTTCGCGACGGGCTGGGGCTGATCGATTCCGCCGCCGGGACGGCGGCGCTGGCGGCCAGTGTGCCGGACAGTGGCGGCGTCGTCTTCGTTCCTGCCTTCACTGGGCTCGGCGCCCCGTACTGGAACGCCGAGGCCCGGGGGACGATCACCGGGCTCACCCGGGGGACGACCCGCGCCCATTTGGTCCGGGCCACGCTCGAAGCGATCACCCAGGGGACCGCCGACCTGGTCGAGGCGATGGGCGGCGTGACCGAACTCCGCGTCGACGGCGGAGCGGCCGCCAACGACTGGATGATGCAGCACCAGGCCGACCTCCTTGGCGTCCCGGTGATCCGGCCGGCCGGGGTCGAGCTGACGGCCTACGGGGCGGCCAGGCTGGCGGCGATGGGAATCGGCTCGCAATTGCCCCCGGCACCCGACCTGGGGGCGATGACGGTCTTCGAGCCGGCCCAGGGGGATGACTGGCGGGCCGAGCGTCGGGCGGCGTGGCGGCGCACCGTGGCGGCTGCGGTGGCGTGGGCGGAAAACCGAGCGTCCTGATCGGAGATTCCGACGCGCGGCCGCGCCGCCGGACTGGGAAAACCGGCAATCTCCGATCTCTGATCTCGGATCTCGATTCGCTATATTTGCCGACTGGAGGATGGCACCATGAAGCCCAGCACCAAGTTCGCCCTCGGGGCGATCGTCATTGTAGGCAGCGTCTCGCTCCTGATCGCCCAGGGGATCAAGCAGACCGGGACCTATTTCCTCACCCCGACCCAGCTGGTGCAGCGCACCGAGCAGGATCCGTCGTTCCACGACGTGGGGCTCAAGGTGAGCGCCAAGGTGGTCAAGGGCTCGATCAAGCGCGAGCCGGCCGAGCAGCGGGTCGATTTCTCGATCACCGACGGCAGCCAGAGCTTCCCGGTCACCTACGTGGGACTGGTGCCCGACACCTTCACCGATGCCAGTGACATCGATGTGGTGGTCGAGGGGAAGCTGGGCCGTGACGGAGTCTTTCACGCCACTGACGTGATCGCCAAGTGCGGCTCGCGCTACGAGGCCGAGTGGGACGACCAGGGCAAGCAGGCATGAGCCCGACATGACCCTGCTCGGACAATTCGCGCTCTGGACCGCCTTCCTGATCGGCCTGTGGACGGCCGGATTGGCCTTCTTCGCCAAGTGGCAGGACCGGCCCGACGTGGCGCTCACCGTGCGGCGCGGCGCCTATGCCGTGTGTGCCGCGCTGCTCGTGGCGGCGATCGCCCTCTGGAAGGGGATCTTCGCCCACGACTTCAACATCGAGTACGTCGCCTCCTACACCTCCCGAAATCTTCCCGAGTACTATCTCGTCTCGGCGTTCTGGGCGGGGCAGAAGGGATCGCTGCTCTTCTGGGCCGTGGTGCTCGGCATCTTCGGCGCGTTGGCGCAGCTGCTCACCTCCGACCGGCACAAGGACCTGCTCCCCTACGTGGCGGGGATCACCAACCTGGTGGCGGTCTTCTTCATCTCGGTGATGCTCTTCGGTGAGCACGCCAACCCGTTCGAGCGGCTCGGCTTCACCCCGGCCGACGGGCGGGGGCTCAATCCCCAGCTGCAGAACCCGGGGATGGTGATCCACCCGCCGATGCTCTACCTCGGCTACATCTCGCTCACGGTGCCGTTCGCGTTCGGGATCGCCGCGCTGCTGGCGCGCAAGCTCGACACCGGGTGGATCATCGCGATGCGGAAGTGGGCCCTGACGAGCTGGCTCTTCCTGTCGGTGG
>CAWKBO010000001.1:0-1071690 GCA_963847895.1 uncultured Gemmatimonadales bacterium | reverse complement strand
GGCACCTGGCTCGGCCGCTGTTTCCTCGTCGAGGTGCGCAGGCCCGTTCGGCCGTGAGTGCCGTAGCTCATCAGTGCCCAGGCGGAGTCCGGGAGACGCTGCGGCCCGGCCGATCCCGCAGGCCGAATGTAGTCCAGTGGTTATTCCTCTCCTGGTACCTTATGAAGGGCGACGCCGAGCACTACCAGGGTGATCCCCGCGATCGTCCGCGGACGGTAGGCAGCTGGCGCAGCACGATCGCGCCGATGACGGTGGCGAACACCGGCAGCAGCGCCAGCATGAGGAGAACGTGGCCCGGGACAGCCGGGCCATGGCCAGCTGGTCGGTGACGTAGGGGATGACCGACGAGCGCACGCCGACCCCGGCCCCGGTGCCTACGCCGTGGTGCGCGACGGCGCCGCCACGACGCTCGGCGCGCGCGGTGTAATGCGCCTCGGCGAGAACCAGGCGGTGACACCCGACACGCCATTCCTGACCGGCTCGATCTCCAAGAGCTTCACGGCGCTCGCCGTTATGCAATTGGTGGAGGCCGGCCAGGTCGACCTCGACGCCCCGGGTTGTCACGCTATCTCGATGTGTTCATCGACCGTTCCGGCGCGTCGTAACCTCACGATCCGGCAGCTGCTGAGCCATACCAGCGGCTATTCCACCCTGCAAGGGAATACCTGGCAGTGGCAGGCCGACAGCGTCGGCGCAGGCAACGCGATCGCGCGCCGAGTCGCCGAGGTGGCGACGCTGGCGCCGGCCCACGAGCCCGGCGAGCCGCTGGGAATACTCGAACCTCAACTACCAGATCCTCGGTCGCCTGGTCGAGGTGGTGGGCGGCGAGGAGTTCCCGTCGTATGTGGCAGAGGCACATCCTCGAGCCGATCGGGATGTTCAACAGCTTCGTGGCCGATGGTGCGGTGCACGAGGCGATGGCCACCGGGCACCGGCCGTGGTTCGGCACCAAGCGGCCCAACCTGGCCAGGCATCCAAGACCAGCCTCGGCACCGCGCCGCAGGGCGGGGTCATCGCCAGCGCCCGCGACCTGGGGCGCTACCTGCAGGTGATGATGAACGGCGAGGACGACGTGCTGAGCGCCAGCGGCAAGGCGCTGATGATGCGCCCGGCCAGCGATGTCTCGCCGTTCTACGGCCTGGGATGGTTCGTGGATGCCGGCGACGGGAGCGTGTGGCATTCCGGGGCGAGCCCCGGGGCGAGACGCTGGCGACGATGGTCCCGGCCGAGGGAAGGGCGGGTGGTGCTGGTCAACGGGGGGAGTGGCATCGGGTTTGGCGAGGCGGCCGCCGCTCTACAACGGCATCACCGCCCTGGCGCTCGGCCGTGAATTCGACGGCGAGGCCGGGCGCTGGTCGCGGAAGGCGTTGTTCATCGGCCTGGCGCTGCTGCCGATCGCGTTTCTCGTGAGCATCGTCTGGGCCTGGTGGCACCGCGGGGCGATCCGGGCCAAGTCGGGTGTGGCCGGGCTGTTCAGTCTCTGGTTCCCGCTGGCCCCGACGTTGTGGGGATGGTGGTCTTCCTCTTCGGCTTTTTCCCGGGCTCTTCGGCCCTCCGATCGGCACCTTGCGGCTCTTCCAGCCCGACTTCGCCCTGCTTCTGATTGCCACGGCGCTCACCGGGGTGGCGTGGGCGGTGTTCAGGCTTGGGGTGGCATGCAGTGGCAGGGAGCGGAGGGGGAGAAGCTGCGGAATGAGCCGACCGCAGCTTGTCGGACACCGCGGGGCGTCGTCCGCGCCGACCGGGTCCTATGCGGTTCCCGTTGGTCGCTTCCGCCGCCCTGGGGGATTGACGACCCCGAGTGCGTCCAGCCCGGAATCGAGGAAGCGGCCCTTCGAATCACGGCCTGTAGATGAGGATGACGACGCCGTCACCGACCGGCTTCGATCCGACGAGCCGCAGGCGCTTCTTGTCGCTCCATTTGCCGAAGAGGCGCTTGCCGCGTCCCGAGGACCACCGGAAAGACCATCAGGCGCATCTCGTCGACGAGGTCGTGCTCGACCAGCGTCTGCACGAGCTTGGCGCTGCCATGGACGACGATGTCCCCATCCAGCTCCCGCTCGAGCCTCGAGACCTCCTCCACCACATCTCCCCGGAGCACGGTCGAATTTTGCCACGCGGCCTCCTTGAGGGTCGAGGAGACAACGTACTTGGGCATGCCATTGAATTTGTCCGCGAACTCGCCTTTCATGGCCGGCCAGGCTGCGCAAAGCGCTCATAGGTCACCCGCCCGAGCAGCAGCGCGGCGGACGAGAGGGTTTCGTCGAGCTTGAACTTGTCCCCCTCCTCGCCGCGACCGATCTTGAAGGTCCGACCTGCGTGCTTGAAGCCTCGCCTCCGCCTGGGGCCTCCATGACCCCATCAAGGGAGACGAATTCGGTAACGACGATCCTTCCCATCGTGATTCTCCGTTGTCGACGTGAGGCTCCAATGCCATCTGAATGACCCCGTCTGCGATGTGACGCGATGACCCCAACGGGGCTCACCGTGTCAGGCCTTCTTTGCGATCACGATGTGCGTCGCGCCGGGCGTGGCCCGGTGCTCGGTGCAGGCGTAGCCCAACGCCGGCAGATCGATTCCCGCAAGCAGCGCCTCACCGCTGCCGAGCAGCAGTGGCGCGATCGCCACGTGCATCTCGTCGATGAGCCGCGCTTCGAGATACTGGCGAACCGTGGACACCCCGCCGCCGATCTGGATGTCGAGCCCGCCTGCGGCGGCGGTGGCGCGCTGCAATGCCTTCTCCACTCCCCCGGTTTCGAAGTGGTAGACCGTCCCGCCTTGCATGGTGATCGACTTGCGTGGGTAGTGCGTCAGCACGAAGACCGGCCCGTGATAGGGCGGATTCTCGCCCCACCAGCCGCGCCACGTATCGTCGGGCCACGCTCCGCGCACCGGGCCGAACATGTTGCGGCCCATGATCCACGCGCCGACCCCCCTCCCGAACTGCTTGGCGAAATCGTTGTCGAGACCCGTCGTTCCGCCCTCCTGCCCTTGCATTTCGTGAAACATGCGTGTGCCGAACAGCCAGTCGTGGAGGTCTTCACCACCGACGCCGAGCGGGGTCTCGCGGCTCTGGTCAGGTCCGGCGCCAAAGCCATCGAGGGAAATCGAGAAGTTGTGGAACGCGCAGCTTTGACATGGAGATCCTCCCAGGTGGTTTCCTGGCATCGGGTGACCCGTCCCCATCTCCTCGGTGCCATGAGCGAAGCGCCACTGCTCGGAGCCCGAGACCACCACGTCGACCGCGTGAACCCACGTGCCACGGTTTCCCGCACGGTGGTGTCCCTTGTCGACGCGCGTCCACCGGGGTATTGTGTACGCAGGTATAATGTTAGACTGGAGTCTAAGTTTATGTCAAGAGTGTCCGGGCGGCGTGCCCGCAAGGCGCTCGAATCGAGGGACCGGCTCATCGAGTGTGCGGCGGCGCTCATCGCCGACCGCGGCTACGAGGCCACCACGATGGAGGACATCGGCGAGTGCGCCGACCTCTCTCGCGCGACGGTGTTCAACCACTTCCCGAGAAAGGAGGACCTCGTGCTCGCCTGGTTCGATCGACGCCGCGCCGAGCTTGCCGGTCTGCTCGCGCCCGGCAAGCCGCGACCGCGCGGCACGACGAGCCAGCTTCGTCGAGCATTCCGGGCCCTCGCCCGGATCTTCGAGGATGACCCGAAGACCGGTCGGGGCATGGTGCGGGCGTGGCTGCAGGCAGGTGGCCCCCTCCTCACGCCCGCGTTCGGACACGACACGCCTCTTTGCCGACGTCATCCGCGCCGGACAGGAGCGTGGTGACATCGCACGCCAGACCGACGCTGACCGGGCCGGACTCCTGCTGTTCGACGCCTACCTGGGAGTGCTCTGCCGGTGGGCGAACGCAAAACAGCCGCCCCCGGCACTGGAGAAGAATCTCCTGAAGGTGCTCGATCTCGTACTCCAGGGGGTCGCGGCGCCGGCAGCGTTGCGGCGGTGATTCGATCCGGCCGTCGCGCTGGGCCGATCCGGACAGCCGCTGAGCGCATCGACGCTGATCGGGGCATTGTGGGCGGTGTTCAGGCTGGGTGTGGCCTACAGTGGCAGGGGTGGGACGGGGGGATAGGCGGGGAGTTCGGGCCCCTACCGTTCCACCTTCGCCACGGAGAGGAGTGCGTCTGGGTGCTCTGCCGCGACCCGAAGTAGCACCTTCGCCGGGCCTTCGGGTTCGCGACGTCCCTGCTCCCAGTTCTGCAGGGTGGCGATGCTGATGCCGAGCAGGGCGGCGAACCGCGACTGGGAGAGGCCGAATCGGGCACGCAGTGCGGCGACATCGGGGGTGCCGCGTACCGGCGGTCGGCTGCGCCGCCGCTCCAGCGCCTGCATCTGCTTCACGCTGGTGACGAGTTCGTCGAACAGTGCCTTGCGCATGCGCGCGTCCCTTGTCATGGCTCGTGGATCAGCTGCCGAAGCACCCGGAGCTGATCGACCGCGTGACCCCGGCCGCGGAGGCTGATGGAACTTGTCGAGGCCACGGCTCGCAATGCTGCCGAGCTGCTCCCCATTTCATGCGGCAACTCCCTCAGGAATCCCAGCAGTCGAGGCACGAAGGGATCACCACGACTCCGTCGGAACGTCTGCGGGCAGGGGTAGCGAGCGCAGGTATGTCAGGATCCTCCAGATATCGTCGGGCGGGAGCACCCCCCCGAACGCCGGCATTCCGCGCGGCCGTCCGTAGTAGATCGACTGGAAGATCACACCGTCCTCTCCCCCATAGCGCCAGCGTCTGTCCGATAGACTCGGACCTACCCAGCCGGTCCCTCCGCTGCCGTGACAACCGGCGCAGTTCATCGCGGCGAAGAAGGTCTTGCCCAGCGCAGCGGCGTCCGGGTCGTCGGTGAAGGGATTGTGCATGGTGGCTCCGGGCGGGGCCATGCCACCCGCGAAGACGTGGTCACCATTCCGGATCGCCGGGGGGGCGGGCCACCCTTCCGTCGCGCTCTCCACGGATGTCGCTGGCGGGACGACAGACGCCGCGTCCGTTGTGTGTCCTGTCTTGCCGTCGCATGCGGCCGTGACCGCCGCGCTCACGAGCGCGGCGGTCATGAACCAGCGCGGACCTGCATGCCTGACCGTCATCATGCCCTCCATGTCGCGTGTGGTGGATGGGCGGTGCAGCTTGCCCTACAAGCCGAAGACCCACACGATACCGCCTTGACTTGTGTGCCGAGCAAGATCCTTGATGTAGTCCGATGGCTCCCGCACGTCCGCCGGATCGTCGGACCGGACGTCACCTGCCAGCAGGAACCAGTCGCCACCGATCCCGCCGTAGATCGCGACGTACTGCTTCCCATCGGGACCGGTGTACGTGATCGGATTGCCGATGACCCCGGAGCCCACCTTCGACTGCCAGAGCGGGCGCCCCGTCCTGGCATCGGCGGCCTTGAACCATCCATCCAGCGTGCCGTAGAACACCACGCCGCCGGCCGTGACGACGCTGCCGCTCCAGACCGGGAACTCTTCCCGGATCTCCCACACTTGTTCACCGGTCGCCGCATCCCAGGCGATGAACGCCCCCATATTGCCACCCTTGCCGGTGTGGTAGGGGGTACTGGCGCCGATGTATGGCGTGGCGGCGAGCCGCGCGGCCTCTTCCGCGTGATAGTCCATGCACAGGTTGTTCGTGGAGGCGTAGAACAGGTGTGTCTCCGGCGAATAGGACACGGACGACGCTGGACTCCTGCCACCCTCCAAGGATGGACAAATGTCGCGAACGTTTCCCTTGGACGCGCCCGTGAACTTGCTCGGGATGAAACGCGGCCGTCCCGTCCCCAGATCGATCCCCGTCGCCCAGTTGACATCGACATAGGGCTTGGCCACCAGCACTTCGCCGGTCGCGCGGTCGAGGGTGTACTCAAAGCCGTTCTTGTCGAAGTGGACGAGGACCTTGCGCAATGTGTCGTTGATGGTGAGGTCGGCGAGCACCATGTCGCCGGTCGCGTCATAATCCCAGTTGTCGTGCGGCGTGAACTGGTACGCCCAGACGAGCGATCCATCCTCCGGACGACGCGCCATGACGCTGTTGGTCCACTTGTTGTCACCGGGTCGCTGTTCCGGATTGTATGGACCGGGGTTGCCCACGCCATAGTACAGCAGGTCGAGTTCCGGATCGTAGGACATCCATCCCCATACCGGCGCGCCGGCGTGCTGCCAGGCGTCTGCTGGCCAACTCTTGAGCGCCAGGTCGGTTCCCTTGTCGTAAAAGGGCTTGAACGTGCCGGCTTTCGCGAGGAGATCGTCGTCCGGCCCGGTGTTGTAGCCGATCCAGGCGATTTTCCCGGTTTCGAGATCAAGCGCCGTTACCCGCCCGCGGATCCCGAACTCGCCGCCGGACACGCCGACGATGACCCGGTCGTTCGCGATGAAGGTCGCGACGGTGACCGTTTCCCCGTGAGATACGTCGGATGTCTTGGTCATCCACACCGGCTGGCCGGTCCCGGTGTCGACGGCGACCGTGTGTCCGTCGAGCAGGTTGTACACGATCTTGCCGTCGGCATAGGACGCCCCGCGGTTGATCACATCACAGCAGGCCACGCCGACGGCGTTCGGGTCCACCGCGGGACGGTACTTCCACTTCAGTGGATAGTCGTGCTTGCTCAGGTCGAACGCATAGAGGACGTTGGGATACGGAGTCACCACGTACATCGTCTTGTCGACCACCAGCGGTTGTCCCTCGTGCCCTGCGAGGACGCCGGTGGAGAAGTTCCAGACGGCATGCAGCCGACCGACGTTCGCGACATCGATCTGCGCCAGCGAACTGAATCTGGTGGCCGCGTGGTTCTTGCCGGGCATGGTCCACTGGCCGTCGTCCGTCTGGTTGGCAATGCCCCCGGCAGTCTCTTGCGCCGCTTCCTGCGCGGGGTGCTGCGGGTCGGCGCGAGAGCCGCACCCCACAAGCATCACGAAGGGGAGTGCCCGAAGCGCCAGGGCATGGAGGGGGTTGCGTGAAATCATGCGTTCCTCTGTGTTGGCGTTGCGCGAGCGCGCGAACTGGTGTGGGTCGACCGTCAGCGCGATGTCGGGGTTGTGGGCATGGCGGGCCCCGGGGCAGTGTGGTCGAGCCGCCTGAGCAGGACGCGGTGTGACTACCTCAGCGTGTAGAGATACGCCGCAATGTCTCGCGCCTGACGCTCGGTCACGGCGAGATTGGGCATGGCGGTCTGTGGTGCGATCGATTCCGGCGACTGGATCCATCGGATCAGGAACGCGGTGGTGTTCGGCACCTCTCCGGCGATGAAGACACGCCGAGCGAAGGAGAGCAGGGGGGGACCGACCATCCCGCGTGCATCGGCGACACCTGGAATGAGGTGGCAGGCCCCGCAACCGAATTGGCGGATCGCAATCTTTCCCCGATCGCTATCCCCGCCGGCGACCTGCCGGTACGGTTCCCCCCCTCCAGTGTTCCCGCCTGCGGTACTGCCGCCGTTCCCCCGTCCGCATCCGATGGCAAGCAGGCAGCCGACCAGTGCTGTTCCCAGTAGCCGCATCGCGGGGCCTGCAGTGTTCCTGTTGCGCGACAATCTCGCATGTCCCCGATGCCGTTCCGATCGGTGTTCCGCCGCGACGGCGTGGTCGGGTCGACGCGGATCCTCGGGCCGCGGGGCTTCAGGGGCTAGCCATTTCACAAACAGCACCGCTGCCGCGAGCAAGTAGACGAGGCTGGCCGGCACCCACATGATGACCCCAGCGAGTTGCTGATCCTCCAGTGGTGTCAGGTGCCAGGACGCAGTCGTTGTCCTGTGTGCGATGAACCAGGGGCTGTTGGCGAAGGTCAAGACGGCTCCGAGCGCGCCCATCACCATTCCCGCGGTCGATATGTACAGGATGCTCATGCCGTAGCTCAGCTGCCGCCGTCCCATGGGGGCCAAGGCCACCCACCAGAACAGCAAGGCCGTGCCGAGCAGGCTCGCGTGCTCGATCGCGTGCACCGCCGCATGCCGAGACGCCCACCCATACGGCGCCGGAAGGTGCCAGAAGAGGAGCGCAGCGACGTGGGCTGCCCATGTGACATCCGGGCGGTTGAGCACGCGGGCCAGGGCCGGAACTGCCTTGGCGCGACTCCACCAGCGGGCACCACGGCGCCGGATCGCGGGAGGAAGCGCCCACAGGAGGGGCAGGACCGGCTCGGCGAGGACCAGCAGTGGCGCGGCGACCAGGATCAGCAGGAGGTGCTGCATCATGTGGGCGGAAAAGAGCGCATCGCCCATGGCGTCGAGCGGCGACACGAGCGCCACCACCAACGTCAGGAGGCCCCCGCAAAATGCCCAGACCTGCGTGTCTCCGATCCCCCGGCCCCGACCGGCCGCCCGCCACAGGGACCGCACGCCCCAGGCATACCACGCTGCCGCAACTCCGAGGCCCCCGAGCACGACCGGCTCGAACGTCCATGCACGCCAGAGGGTCGCAGGGCTAAGCGCCATAGCTGCACACCGGAACAACGAACAACGGGATAGCGCTCATGATGATGGCGGACAGGAACAGGCTGCTGCTCAGGATGCCGGCGAAGGCCATGAAGTGCGTACGTCCCATGCCATCCTGCCGCAACCCGGCATGCCGTTCCCGCATCTCGTGGCGTGCCCTGCGCCAGCTGGCGATCGCCGTGGCGCCTGCTGCCGCCGCGCCCAGCAGCATGAGTCCGTTCACCGCGACCGCGACCGCCCACGTGCCGCCGAAGGTGGGTACTGACAGCGGGAGGTCCTTCGGGTAGCAAGCATGGGCGGTTGCCGCGTAGTTGACGAGCAGTTGCACGCTCCAGAAGGCTGGAGCGCCGAAGAGACCGAACCAGAGCGCACGGAGAGGTACGTCGTGCTGGCTGGGGGCCGGATCGGTCGCCGAGGCATGCGTCAACGATGCAACGGAACGGCTCGATGCCGGTGGCGACGTCGGGGGCTCCTCACGGTGGTACATGGCGGTTGCGATCCTCAGCCCAGACGTGGGGTGAGGTACAGCGAGGCGAATACCACGAGCCAGACTGCGTCGACGAAGTGCCAATACAGCGCGACAGTCGACACGGCGAGGTGCCTCCGTTCGGAAAAATGGCCCGACCACGCGCGAACCTGGATCACTGCATTCATGAGGAGTCCTGCCAAGACGTGGGCCCCATGGAACCCCGTGATCGTGAAGAACAGCGATCCGTATGCGTCTGTCGCCGGCGTGAACGTCTGGTGCAGGTATTCGACGCCCTGGACACCGAGAAAGGCCAGGCCCAGCATGAAGGTCGCGCACAGACCGAGCCGGAGCCGCGCCTGGTTGCCATTCCGGATCCCCGCTTCGCCCCACCACATCGTTCCACTGCTCGCGAGGAGAAGGATGGTATTGGGGAGCGCCAGCTCGAGCGCCGGCGGGCCTGCAGGCGGCCAGCCACCGCGGGTCAGCGAGCCGAGATAGAAATAGCTGAAGAGGAGGTATGCGAAGAACGATGCTTCTGTCGTGATGAGAAGCACCATCCCCCACCAGCCCGGGGATCTTGCATCTGTAGCGTCGAATGGGATCCGGTTCAACCGAGTGGTCGCCGACATGATCAGGCCTCCCTTGCCGCGGGCGCGATCCGACCGATAGGCGTGGCCGTGGGCCAGGTCCAGCCGATGGTCACAGCCGTCGCTCCTGTGGCGCCCGCGATCGCCATCCACCAGAGGCTCAAGAGCAGCCCGTAGAACATGAACAGGAGGGCGAGTGACAGGAAAAGGGGCCAGAGGGAATCGCCCGGCATGCGGAGGACCTCCTCCGGGGTGGCGTCGAGGGCCGATGTTTCAAGCGTTTCCCGGCCATCGTCGAGCACGGGCGCCGCGACACCGACCGGACTCGGTGCTTCGCCGAGCGGCGCTTCCCAGAGCGGATCGCGACTCCGAACGGTCGGAAGAACGGCGAAATTGTAGGGTGGGGGCGGCGAAGCAACCGACCACTCCAACGTGGAGGCGCCCCACGGATTGTTCCCCGCAGGCGGCCCGTGGCGACGGCTACGCAAGACATCCACGAGGAAGAGCCCGACCCCGAGCGCGAAGAGAAAGGCACCCGCGGTTGAGACCAGGTTGACGGTGTCCCACCCCGATCCAGCCGGATAGGTGTAGATGCGTCGTGGCATGCCAAGCATGCCGGCAATGTGCATCGGGAAGAATGCCACGTTGGCCCCGATGAACATGCACGCAAAGACCCAGCGCCCCAGCCGCTCACTCAGCATGCGGCCGGTCATCTTCGGCAACCAGTAGTAGAAGGCGCCGAAGACGGGGAACACATTGATGCCGACCAGGACGTAGTGGAGATGCGCCACGACGAAATAGCTGTCAGTGAGCTGCAAGTCGAACGGCACGGGCGCTGTCATCACTCCATTGACCCCGCCAATGACGAACAGGATGATGAAGCCGGCCATGAACAGGAGCGGCGTCTTGAATACCGGCCGACCATACCAGAGGGTCGTGATCCACGCGAACACTGCGACCCCGCTTGGAATCGTGATCATCATGCTCGCGGCACTGAAGAATGTGGTTGACAGCTGTGGCAAGCCGGTAGCGAACATGTGGTGGACCCACACCCCGAAGCCCAGAATGGCCGTCGTGATGGTCGACAGCGTGACGTACGCATAGCCGGCCAGTGGCCGCCGCGCGAAGGTCGGGATCATGTCGGACGCGAGGCCGATCGCCGGTAGCACGACGATATACACCCATGGATGGCCAAACATCCAGAACAGGTGTTGCCAGAGCAGCGGCTGCCCGCCATTGGCGGCGTCGAAGAAGTGCATCCCGAACTGCCGGTCGAAATAGAGGAGCAGGCACGATGCCGTCAGCGCCGGCAAGGCGAACACGATCATGACGGAGGCACTGAGGGTGCCCCACAGGATGATGGGGACGCGATTCAGTGACATCCCCGGTGCGCGCAGCTTGAAGAACGTGACGATGAAATTGATGGCACCGATCGTCGTGGAAATGGCGAGGAACACGATCCCCAGGGCGTAGAAGTCCATGTTGAGCCCCGGCGAATACGTGCGCTCAGTCATCGGCACGTACGCGAACCAGCCGCCGTCCGGCGCCTGACCAATCAGGACGCTCGAATACAGGAAGATGCCGGCCATGAGGAAGGTCCAGTAACTCAGTGCATTGACCCGAGGGAACGCCAGGTCCCGGGCGCCGATCATGAGCGGCCAGAGGTAGTTGCTGAATCCGGAAAGAATTGGCGAGGCAAACAGGAAGATCATCGTCACGCCGTGCATCGTGAACAGTTGGTTGTATGCTTCCGGCGCGAGCAGGTGCGTATTCGGCCGCGCGAGTTGCCAGCGCATGACCGAGGCTTCGAGACCGGCCACCAGGAAAAAGGCGCATGCAGTCACCAGATACCGCTTGCCAATGGTCTTGTGATCGACGGTTGCCAACATCCCGTAGAGGCCTGGGCTCGTCTCCCAGATCGCAGTGAGCCGGTCTGTCGATATGCTGCTAGCCACCCGTCCTCCTGCGGTGTCTCCCTGCTACTTCAGGGTCTCGAGATAGGTGAGCAGCGCGTGAAAGTCCCGCGCGGTAAGCGTCATGCTGGGCATGCCACTGCCGGGCTTGAGCGCCTGTGCATCGGCGATCCAGCCGCCGAGGTTGCCCGGGGTGTTGGGGAGCGTTCCGGCGCCGATCCGGCTCCGGCTGGCCAGATGGGTGAGGTCCGGCCCGATGCGTCCTTGTGCTTCCGTACCCCGGATGGCATGACAGGTTGCGCAGCTGGACCGTCGGAAGGCGTCGATCCCGTCGGCGCGCAGAGCGTCGATCGGCTTCGTCGCCGGTTGGCGCTGCTGGATCAGCCAGCGCTGGAACGCCGCTGGTGATTCCGCCACGACGACCAGATTCATGTGCGTGTGCTGCAGTCCGCAATACTCCGCGCACTCGCCCCGGTAGACGCCGGGTTCGTCTGCCTGCACCCACATCGTGTTCCGCAGCCCCGGGATGACGTCCGTTTTCCCGGCGAGCTGAGGTATCCAGAGACTGTGAATGACGTCCGCAGATGCCAGTTCAAGTCGAACCGGCTCGCCCACGGGCAGATGGAGCTCATTCGCGGTGACCATCGCCCCGCCTGACCCACTGTCGAGGTACTTGATTTCCCACCACCATCGATGTCCGATCACTTCGACCGTCGCCACCGGCTGCCGCGGAGGATCGGCAAGCCCCGCCTGAACGACCAGCGTGACGCTGAAGGTGGCCAGTACGATGATGCCCGGCACGACGACCCCGCCGATCACGATCCAGCGAACCGCCTGTGCCGCGGGTTCAACCGTATCTCTGCCCTCGCCGACGCGGGTGGGGCGTCGGCGGAGCAGCGCGACCACGACCAGGACAGTGATGACCGCGACGACGACGCATGAGGTGATCGTCAGGACCCAGCCGAGGGCGGCAATCCGGTCAGCGGCCAGCCCGTGTGTCCCGAAGATCGCTGGTGCACCGTCGCAGGCGTCGGCGAGGAATGGCAATAGGAGCACGGCGGTCCACGCCCGGCTGCCGGTGCATTGGGGAGCACGGGGGACGTAAGGTGGGCTAACGGTCTTGTCGAGATGTCTCGACGTCGGAAGGCCCATACAACCTCCTGCCGAGCGAGTATACGTGTCCGTGAATGCGGCAGTCAAGCCCAACTGGGCCGGCTCGACGGGCGCGAATGCCGGCGTCTCCGGAACACCGCGCGGGGCGACCGCGCCGAGAGCCGAGGCCGGGCCACCAACCCCTCCCTCATCGGCCGGACCGATGGCGATTCAACGGCCGTCACGCTCCGCGTGTCGCGCACCTAACCGCGGGCGGACCCCTCGACTTCGCTCGGGGCAGGCTGCCCCCGGCTCGGCCGCTTTCTCCCGTCCTCGCTTTCCTGGTTGATCAATGCATCGAACACGAATCGGTAGGCCCCTGCCTTGACGAACGCGCGCAGGTCGGGGATCGTCGTCTCGGCCGAGATGTTGCCCACCAGGTCCTGGTGGGCCTTGAGGAGGGTCGTCTGGCGCCGCGAGTATTGGCCATGCTGATGGAGTGGGCTACCCTCCACGAGGCTGAGTTGCTGGAGAATTGGGACCGCCTCCGACACCGTCAGCCAACGCACCGGATCGCACCCCTGGAGTAGCAGCATGCACACCCTGCCGATATTCCCGCGTATCCGCGCGGTCGAGGTGGTTTCCCCGCTCGCCGTGCGATTGGACTTCAAGGACGGCACCACCGGAGTCGTCGACATCGGCGAGCTCCTCCGGCCGCTCCGCAACCTCTCGCTCGCCCTCGGCGACCCGGAGTACTTCGCCCAGGTGCGGGTCGACCACGATGCCGGCACGATCGCCTGGCCCAACGGCTTCGACCTCGACCCCGACGTGCTGTATGCCAGGGCCCACGGGATTCCGGTGCCGGGGGCGGACGATAGCTGGCAATCCCGATCAGTCAGGACTCGCCCCTTCACTGCCCCCTCGACATGCTCGGGGAACGGCTCAGGGTGACATCTCACCGCCGTCCCCGGTCCGCCGTCACCGTTTCCTGTGGTACTCCTTCTCGCCCGCCGTGATCGCCACCGTGAACCGATTCTCCGGCGGCGGCAGCGGGCAGGGCGAGGCGTCGGTGAAGGCGCAGTCGGGATTCCGGGCCCGGTTGAAGTCGACCACCGTGCGTCCCAGCGAATCGGGCAGCGGCACATCCACAAATCGCCCGGCCGGGTAGCTGCCGTCGCCGCTGGTGGCGTCACGGATCACCACCAGCATGTCGGTGGCGTTGCGACCCTTGGTGAGGGCGACGAGCTCGCGCTGCTCACCCCGGAAGTCGATCGTCACCCGGCCCGCCACCTCGCGCGGCAACTCGAAGCCGCGCACCGTCGGCACCCGGCGCCACTCGCCTTGCGAGGCGGTGAACTGCGCCGGGAACCGCCAGGCAGTGTCCACCGGCCACCGTTCGATCCCCGCGAATCGCTGCCGTGCCTCGGCGAGGGTGTCGACGATCCACACCGTGACCTGGCCGTCCGACCAGCGACTGGTGAAGCGCACTGGGCCGAGCCATCCCTGCGCACCGTAGATCTCGGGGCGATCCCTGATGGCGAGCATCCCGACCGCCGCCGCTTCGGGTGTCCCGCCCCATGCGAACGCGCCGCTGGGCTCGAAGGTGAGGGTGTCGCCGCGAGCCACGAGGTGGCCCGCGATCGCCGCGGCGTGCGAACCGGAGAGCACGCAGCCGCTGGCGGAGTCGCTCCCCATCGCGATCGGCAGGGCGGTCTCGTCGACGTGGCAGAGGCCGGTCTGTGCCAGCGGGCCGGCGGCCGACTGCACCATCGAGTCGCGCCAAGCCGTCCACGCCGTGAGCTCGGTGCGGTAGGCGGCGATATCGACCGGCAGCTCCGGCGGCGGCGCGGCATCGGGGCTGCATGCCGCGAGGAGCGCCAGCGAGATCGGGAGGGCGAAGCGAACAGTCACGCCCGAAGGATGGCGGATTCCACCGGTCATGGCTAGTAGTTGATGCGTTCGCCCCGGGGGTCCTCTCCGTCGTTCCGTCCTCCGTCGCTCCGTCCTCCGCCTCTGGATTCCGATGTCACTGACTACGCGTGTCCTCCTCGGTCTGGTCGCCGGTCTCGCGCTCGGCATTGCACTCGCAAGTGTGCTCCCCACCGAGTGGCAGGTGATTGCCTCGTGGATCGAGCCGATCGGCACGCTCTGGACCCGGGCATTGCAGATGGTGGTGCTGCCACTGGTCATCACCCTGCTGTTCACCGGGGTGAGCCAGGGCGGCCAGGGGCTGGGGTCGCTGGGGCTTCGCGGGGTGATCTTCTTCGTGGTGCTGCTGGTGGTGGTCGCGGTGATGACCCTGCTGATCGCCCCGCCGATCTTCGCCCGGATCAACATCGACCCGACCACGGCCGCCGCGCTCCGCGAGGGGAGCAGCGCGCCGGCCGCGGCGATGCCGAGTTTCCGCGACTGGTTGGTGGCGCTGATGCCCAACAACCTGGTGCGGGCCGCGGCCGAGGGGGCGATGCTGCCGATCATCGTGGCGACGTTGATGTTCGGTGCCGCGGCCACCCGCCTCCCAGCGGAAACGCGCCAGCGGCTGGAGCGCGCCGCCGAGGCGGTTGGTTCGGTCACCATCATGGTGGTGCGCGGCGTGCTGGCGCTGGCACCGATCGGTGTGTTCGCCCTGGCGGTGCCGTTGGCGCTCCGGCTCGGCACCACGGCGCTTGGCGCGGTGGCGGCCTACGTGGTGGTGACGGCGGCGCTGTCGCTGGTGGCGATCCTGCTCTGCTATCCGCTGGCGGCACTGCGCGGGGTTTCGCTCGGCGACTTCGCCCGCGCACTTGCGCCGGGGCAGGGGATCGCGGTCTCGGCGCGCTCTTCGCTCGCCGCGCTCCCGGCGCTCATCGACGGCGCCACCGGGCTGGGCCTCTCGGAGCGGATGACCGGCTTCTTCCTGCCGTTCTCGGCGTCGCTCTTCCGGCTCGGCGGCGCGGTGGCACTGCCCGTTGGCGTGCTCTTCATCGCCCGGCTCTATGGCGTGGTGCTCGAGCCGACCCAGTTCATCACCATCGGGCTCACCTCGGTGCTGCTCACCTTCAGCGTGCCGGGGATTCCCGGCGGCTCGATCCTGATCATGGCGCCGGTGCTGCTTTCGGTCGGCTTGCCGGTGGAGGGAATCGGGATCCTGCTCGGCGTCGACACGATCCCCGACATGTTTCGCACCACCGCCAACGTGACCGGCACGATGGCGGCGGCGGTGGTGCTCAGGGAGCGCGACAACCCGCGGTAGCCGCCCGGTGGAGCATCCGGTCCCGGTCGAGGCTGATGCGTTAGTTTTCGGGCGAGTACCCGAAGTCTGTTCGCGTCGGCGCCGCGTCGCGGTCCCGGCGTGATGGTCCCCTCCCGACCGGCAGGGCCATGACCACCATCCAGCGACGGCTTCGCGCCGTGCTGAGCAGGATTCCCGACCCGGTTGAGGAGATCCTCTCCGGCCCCATCCACGGTGACCTGCTCGGCGCCGAGCACCTGGCCGAACGGGCGCGGGCAGTGGCCCGTGGGCAGGTGCTGGCGCCGAGCCGTCGGTTCACTCCGCGCGCTCGATTGCCGGCCCGCCTCGACAGCACCCGCCGGCTCCTCGACAATGCCTACATCCGGATCAGTCGCCATGGCGCCGACGGAGGGGAACCCGATCCCTCCGGCGAGTGGCTGCTCGACAACTACCACCTGATCCAGGATCACATGCAGGAGGCGCGGGAGGCGTTGCCCCGGCGCTTCTACCACGAACTTCCCGAGTTGGCAGACGGCGTCCTCCGCGGGTATCCCCGGGTGTACGAGCTGGCGATTGCCCTGATCTCGCACTCCGAGGGACGGGTCGATCTCGACAATGTCGATCTCTTCGTGGAAGCCTACCAGGAGGTCACGCCGCTGGTGATCGGCGAACTCTGGGCGTTGCCGGCGATGCTTCGGCTCGGCCTGATCGAGAATGTCCGGCGGATGACGCTCCGCACCCTCGATCGTCTCGACGAGCTTGCCCTGGCCGATCGATGGATGGAGCGAATCCAGGAGGCGTCTCGCCAGGGAGGCTCCGCGGTGGCGCAGGCGCTCGCCGAGGTGACGACGTCGCGCGAGCATCACACCTCGGTGTTCCTCTCCCGGCTGCTCGGCCAGCTGCGGCTGGCCACCGGTGCATCGCCGGCGCTGGTGTGGCTCGAACGGTGGATGGAGGAGGACGGGCGACGGCCCGAGGATGCCGCCGCGCAGGCCACCCAGCGGGTGGCCCACACCCAGATCATGATGGCGAACAGCATCACCTCCCTGCGGAGCATCGGGCGCCGCGACTGGCGGCAGTTCGTGGAGCGGCAGAGCGCCATGGAGTCGGTGCTCCAGCGCGATCCCACCGGCCACTACTCGCGGATGACGTTCGGCACCCGCGATCGATACCGGCACGTGGTCGAGCGGATCGCCAGGCGGAGCGGCCGGAGTGAGGTGGAGGTCGCCGACCTCGCCATCACGATGGCAGCCGGGGGAGCCACCGGCACGACCGAGGCGGAGCGGCGTCGCCATGTGGGCTACTTCCTCATCGACGATGGGCTGCCGGCGCTGGAGCGGGCTGCGGGAAGCGTACCCGTGCTCCCCGAGCGGATCCTCCGCTGGTTCCGTGACCATCCCGACACGGTGCTGGTGGGCGGGCTGATCACCTTCACCGTGCTGGCGCTCGCCGTGGTCGCCCTGCTCGCCGAGGCCGGGGTTGCCCGGGTCGCCTGGCCGATCGTCCTCCTGTTCACCTTCCTCCCCGCCTGGGACATCGGGATCAGCACCATCAACCAGGTGGTCACGACGATCCTCCCGCCTCGGGTGTTGCCGAGTCTCGACATCGCGAACGATGGCATCCCGGCCGGGCTGGCGACGGCGGTCGTGGTGCCCACACTCTTCGCGACACTCGCCGATGTCGAGGCGGCGCTCCAGGATCTCGAGGTGCTGTTTCTCGCCAATCGTGAAGCCCACCTGCGGTTCGCGATCCTGAGCGACTTCACCGACGCCGAGCGCGAGGTGATGCCCGACGATGCCGCACTCCTCGATGCGGCAGCAAACGGCGTCCGGGAGCTGAATGCGCGCTACGGCGACGATGCCGGCGAGGTCTTCCACCTGCTCCATCGTCCGCGGCGCTGGAATGCGGGCGAAGGCTGCTGGATGGGGTGGGAGCGCAAGCGCGGCAAGTTGGCGGAGTTCAACCGCCTGGTGCGGGGTGGTGACCGGGTCGCGTTCAGCCGCATCGTGGGTGACACCGATGCGCTCGAGGCGATCCGCTACGTGATCACCCTCGATGCCGACACGATGCTGCCGCAGGGCGCGGCGGCCGAGCTGATCGGCACCATGGCCCATCCGCTCAACCGGGCGGTGTACGACCCCGAGCGGGGCCGGATCGTGGCCGGGTACGGCATCCTCCAGCCACGGGTCGGCGTGTCGCTGGCCAGCGCGGGTCGGTCGCGATTCGCGACGATCCATGCCGGCCTGCCCGGGGTCGATCCGTACACCACCGCCGTGTCGGACGTCTACCAGGACCTCTACGGTGAGGGAAGCTTCACCGGCAAGGGGATTTACGACGTCGAGGCGTTCACCGAGGCGACCCATGGCCGCTTCCCCGAGAACACCCTGCTGTCGCACGACCTGATCGAGGGGAACTTCGTCCGGGCCGGGCTGGCCACCGGGATCATCGTCTACGACGAGTATCCGGCGACCTACCTCGCCCATGCACGCCGCAAGCACCGATGGATCCGGGGTGACTGGCAGCTGTTGCCGTGGCTCGGGCCGCGGGTGCCCGGGCCGTCGGGGACCGAACCGAACCGGCTGCCGCTGCTCTCGCGCTGGAAGATTCTCGACAACCTGCGTCGCAGCACGGTGGAGCTTGCCCAGCTCGCGCTGCTGGTGGCCGGATGGGGACTGCTCCCCGGCGAGCCGATCCGGTGGACGCTGCTGGGGCTCGGTGCCATCGGCGCCCCCTGGGCGGTGTCACTGCTGCTGCACGGCATCCGGCCGCCGGCCGACCGGTCGTGGCGTGCCTACTATCAGGCGCTCGCCGCCGACGCGCGCAATTCGGTGCGGCAGTTCGGGCTGGCGGTGGCGTTCCTGCCGCACCAGGCCTGGTTGTCGGCCGACGCGATCGTGCGCACCCTCGTCCGCGTGATGATCACCCGCCGCCACCTGCTCGCGTGGCAGGCGGCAGCACAGGTGGAACGGGCCACACGCAACACCGCCCAGGCCACCCTTCGGGCGATGGCACCGGCGCTGCTGCTGGTCACCGGGCTCGCCGCGGTGATGACGACCAACGCGGCCTGGTACGCGGGCATGCCGGGCGCGCCGGACACCCGGATGTGGCCCTACCTCGTGGCGATCTGGCCGCTCACCGCGGTCTGGTTGCTCGCTCCGCTTCTCGCGGCCTGGCTGGGGCGTTCGCCTGCGCCCGAGACGCTCGACGCCGTGGGGCAGCGCCGGGCCCGGGACTACGCTGAACGCCATTGGCGGTACTTCGACCAGTTCGTGACGGCGGAGACGCACTGGTTGGTGCCCGACAACGTGCAGGCCGATCCGGGACAGGTGATCGCCATGCGCACGTCGCCCACCAACATCGGGCTGCAGCTGCTCGCCACGACCAGCGCCCACGACCTGGGGCTGCTCGGCCTCGAGGAGATGACCACACGGCTCGAGCGGACCATGGCCACGCTCGAGCGGTTGCCGAAATATCGTGGTCACTTCTTCAACTGGTACGGCCTCGACGACCTGCGGGTCCTCGAACCGGGCTACATCTCGACCGTGGACAGCGGCAACCTGGCCGGTCACCTGCTGGCGTTCCGGCAGGCGTGCCTGGAGCGGGCCCAGTCTCCCGGCGAGGTGGTCGACTCGGCGGTGCCCCGCGACCGGTTGTGCCGGCTTGCCGATCAGGCCGAATCGTTGGTGGCCGCCATGGAGTTCGGATTCCTCCTCGACAAGACGAGCAAGCTCTTCACGATCGGCTACCACCCCGACACCAACAGCTGCGACAGTTCCTCGTACGACCTGCTGGCCTCCGAGGCCCGGCTGGCCTCGTTCGTGGCGATCGCGCTCGGGCAGGCACCGGTGGAGTCGTGGTTCCGGCTGGGGCGAGGCCTCGTGCGTCGCGATGGTGTCCCGATGATGGTGTCGTGGAGCGGCAGCATGTTCGAATACCTGATGCCGCTCCTGGTGATGAAGTCGTTTCCCGGGACGTTGCTCGACCAGAGCGACCGCGGCGCGATCCGGCGCCAGGTGGCCTACGGGCACGAGCGCGGCGTGCCGTGGGGGGTGAGCGAGAGCGCCTACAACGTTCGCGACCAGCAGCTCACCTATCAGTATCGCGCGTTCGGGGTGCCGGAGCTGGCGCTGCGGCGGGGCATGGGGCGCGACCTGGTGGTGGCACCCTATGCATCGGCCCTCGCGGCGATGCTGGTGCCGAACAGCGCGATGGCGAACCTCTCCCGGCTCGAGGCGAAGAACGCCCTGGGCCCCCACGGATTCTGGGATGCCCTGGATTTCACCCGCCCCACGCCGGGTGACCGCTTCGCGATGGTGCGGACCGTGATGGCGCATCACGCCGGGATGACCCTCGTGGCGCTCACCAACCTGCTGTGTGATGACCCCTGGCCGCGCCGGTTCCACCGTGATCCGCGGGTGCGGGCGACCGAGCTGCTGCTGCAGGAGCGGGTGCCGCGACGGCTGCGGGTGCGGGATGCCCCGGGGCCGCGCCCCGAACTGCCCGAGGCCGGCACCGCGTCGGAGCCCGAGGTGGTTCGTCGGATCCGCTCGCCCGAGACGCCGCAGCCTCGGGTTGCCCTCCTGGGTGACCTGCCCTACACGGTGATGGTGACCCACGCCGGCGGCGGATTCAGCCGTTACAACGAGTTGGCGGTCACCCGATGGCGGGCCGACGGAACGGCCGACGACACCGGCCAGTTCTGCTACATCCGCGATGTCACCGGCGGGCGCACCTGGTCGGCGGGCTTCCAGCCCACCGGGGCGGCGCCCGACGAGTATCACGCCCACTTCGCCCCGGATCGCGTGGCACTGCACCGGGTCGATGGTCCGGTGGAGACGCGCACCGAGATCGTGGTGGTCCCCGCCGATGCGGCCGAGGTTCGCCGGGTCACCCTCACCAACCACGGCCCGGCTGCCCGCGAATTCGAGCTGACGAGTTACGCCGAAGTCGTGATGGGCCCGCCGGAAACCGACGCCGTCCATCCAGCCTTTGCCGCCCTCTTTGTCGAGACCGAATGGCACGCCTGGTGCTCGGCGATCACCGCGCGGCGACGGCCGAGGCAGGCCGATGAGCCGTCGCCGTGGTGCGTCCACGTGGTGGACAGCGGACCGGCCACCATCGGCCGGGTGAGTTGCGAGACGAGCCGGGAGCGGTTCATCGGGCGTGGCCGCACCATTCGGTGGCCGCAGGCGATGGAGCAGGAGGGGCCGCAGTCGGACACCGTCGGCGCGGTGCTCGACCCGATCGTGTCGCTCCGGACCCGCGTGCGGGTGGCCAGTGGCGAATCGGTCACGGTGGCGTTCACCACGCTGGTCGCCGACTCGCGCGAGCGGGCGTTCGAGCTCGCCGATCGCTACCGCGATCCCCATGCCGGCCAGCGGGCACTCGACCTCGCCTGGATGGCGACCCAGATCGACATGCGCGACTGGGGCATCGGCAGTCGGCAGGCGGCGACCTTCCAGGAGATCGTGGGACACCTGCTCTACGGTCGCGAGGCGCTGGGACCGCCGGCCGATGAGGTCAAGCGGAACCATGGCGACCAGCATCGCCTGTGGGCCCACGGCATCTCGGGTGACCAGCCGATCCTGCTGGCGGTGATCGACGGGATGAAGGGGCTACCGACGCTTCGTGAACTGTTCGAGGCGCACCGCTATTGGCGTCGACACGGGCTGCGCATCGACCTGGTGGTCGTCATCTCGCATCCGCACGACTACCTGCAGGAGGTCCGCCAGGCGATCGAGGCCGCCATGCACGCCGCCAGTGATGCCTCCATCATCGACCAGCCGGGAGGCGTGTTCCTCCGTCGGCGTGACACGTTCGACGCCGCCGACTTCCTGATGCTGTCCGCGACGGCACGCGTCCACGTGCCCTGCGACGGTCGACCGCTCGACCGGATCGTGCCGCCCGAGGTGGTGCGCGCCGACCACGAGGCCGAGGATGCCCTGGTGCCCCACTACATCGAGCGACGGGTGCGGCCGCGTCCCCCCGTGCCTCCGCCGCCGCCGGCCGAACCGGGCCAGGCGATCGCGGCGGGCAACGGCCACGGAACTCTCACGCCTGACGGCAACTACCGCATCCACGTTGCCGGCGACCGGGTTCCCCCAGCGCCGTGGGTCAACGTGATCGCCAATCCCCATGGCGGGTTCCTGGTCTCCGAGCGCGGCGCGGGATGCACCTGGGCCGACAACGCCTACTTCTATCGTCTCACCCCATGGCACAACGACCCGGTGACCGATCCGGCCTGCGACGTGCTCTACCTGCGTGACGATGCCAGTGGCGAGCTCTGGAGCGCCACGCCGGCACCGGTGCGGGCCGCCGGCGCCTACGACGTGGAGCACGCGCCGGGTCGCTCCCGGTTCGACCATGTCCATGATGGGATCGCGACCTCGCTCACCGTGGGACTGCCGGTGGATGCGGCGATCAAGCTCTCGGTGCTGACGGTGAGCAATCGGGGCCAGACCCGGCGCACGCTGTCACTCACCGCCTACGCCGAATGGACCCTCGGCGTGCGACGGGAGGTGACCTGGCCGCAGGTGCGCACCGAGTACGCGGCCACAGCCCGGGCCGTGCTCGCCCGCAACCGCTTCGACCCGGCCTTCCGCGAGCATGTGGCGTTCCTTGCCATCACCGAACCGGTGCGGTCGCACACGGCCGACCGTCGCGAGTTCGTGGGGCGCCATGGCACGCTGGCCGATCCGGCAGCCTTGCGACGAAGCGCGCTCGACGGCCGCAGCGGTGCGGGACTCGATCCCTGTGCCGCGCTGCAGGTGGAATTGGTGCTCGAACCGGGTGAACAACGCGAGGTGGCGGTGCTCCTCGGCGCGGCGATCGGTGAAGCGGCCGCGCGCGAGGCGCTGGCGCGATTCGACTCGGTCGCCGAGATCCGCGCAGCAATCGGAAGCGAACTGCGAGGCGTGGGAGCAGCGGCTGGGGGTGGTCACGGTGCGGACTCCGGACCCGGAGTTCGACGCCGTGATGAACCGCTGGATGCTCTACCAGGCGCTGTCGAGCCGGATGTGGGCCCGCATGGGACTCTACCAGAGCAGCGGAGCGTACGGGTTCCGTGACCAGCTGCAGGATTGCATGGCCTTCGTGTACGCCGCACCGACGGTGGCTCGCGAACACCTGCTCCGGGCGGCATCGCGACAATTCCTCGAGGGCGATGTGCAGCACTGGTGGCATCCGCACACCGGCCGCGGGGTGCGAACCCGTTTCTCCGATGATCTCGCGTGGCTGCCCCACGTGGTTGATCACTACGTGCGGGTGACCGGCGACGCGGACGTGCTCGACGAGCAGGTCCCGTTTCTCCGGATGCGCGAGTTGCACCCCGACGAGCACGAACTCTACGATCAGCCGGCGGTGACCGATGAGGTCGGCACCATCCATGAGCACTGCCTGCGGGCGCTGCGGCGCGCCTGCACCAGGGGAGTCCACGGCCTGCCGCTGATCGGCTCCGGCGACTGGAACGACGGCTTCTCCCGCATCGGGATCGGCGGGAAGGGCGAGAGCGTGTGGCTGGCCTGGTTCCTGATCCGGACCTGCCGCGACTTCGCCGCGCACGCCGACCGGCGCGGTGACGGAGCCGCCAGTGCGGAGCTGCTCGGGCTTGCCGAGGGCTACCAGCACGCGGTGGAGGAACACGGCTGGGATGGCGCCTGGTATCGTCGCGCCTACTTCGACGATGGCACCCCGCTCGGCACCGCCGATGGCCAGGCCTGCCAGATCGATGCGATCGCCCAGAGCTGGAGCGTGATCTCCGGGGCCGGTGCCCCGGAGCGGCAGCGGCGCGCCATGGCATCGGTGGAGGCGCGACTGGTGCGCGGCGACCTGCGACTGATCATGCTGCTCGCACCGCCGTTCGACGATGGCCATCTCGATCCCGGCTACATCAAGGGCTATCTGCCTGGCGTCCGGGAGAACGGCGCGCAGTACACCCACGCGGCGCTCTGGACCGTGCTGGCCACGGCAATCCAGGGCGACGGCGACCGGGCGATGGCCCTCTTCCGGATGCTCAACCCGCTCACCCATGCCCGGACCCCCGAGGAGGTGGCGCGGTACCGGGTGGAGCCCTACGTGGTGGCCGCCGACGTGTACACCGCCGACGGCCATGCGGGCCGCGGTGGCTGGACCTGGTACACCGGTTCGGCGAGCTGGATGTATCGGGTCGGCCTGGAGTCGCTGCTGGGATTCACCCGCCGCGGCGATCGACTGGTGATCGATCCGCGGGTTCCGGATGGGTGGGAGCTGTTCGAGATCGACTACCGGCACGGTACGACCCGCTACGCGATCCGGGTCGAGTCGCCGGCACGGGTGGGGCGTGAGGGCGCCCTCACCACGGTCGACGGCGTCGCATCGAGTGATGGCGCCATCGCGTTGCACGACGATGGGGGAGATCACGAGGTTGTGGTGCGACCAGCGGGTCCGACCCATGCGGCACCCGCCACCGGTGCGGCGGTGCCCTGAGCAGTCGTCGTCCACCGCTCAGTTGCTGTCGGCCGGCTCCGCGATCTCCGTTGGCCGCACCCGGCGATGCCGCACCCGCACGGCCACCCGGGTGATCGTGGCTCCCAGCAGCACCACCTGGGCCGAGAACCACACCCACACCATGATCACCACCACGGAGCCGGCGGCGCCGTAGGCGGAGCCGGGCGTGGCCTGGCCGAGGTAGAGCCCGATCAGGTACTTGCCGGCGGCGAAGAGCAGTGCGGTGATCACCGCCCCCATCGCCACGTCCTGCCAGGTGAGTTCCACGTCGGGAAGCACCCGGTAGATCAGCGCGAAGATCACCGTGATCACCCCCAGCGACAGCAGCGCGTTGGCGATGTCCCAGATCCACGGCACCGGCGGCAGGTAGCGTCCGGCCCATCCCGCTGCCGCCGACAGGCCAGCGTCGATCGCCAGCGACACCAGCAGGATGAATCCCATCGCCACGATCATCCCGAACGACCGGAGCCGGTCGAGCAGGAATCGCACGATATCGTTGCCGGGGCGAGACTTGACACCCCAGATCCGATTGAGCGACGCCTGCAGCTGCAGGAAGGCGCCAGTGGCACCCAGCACGAAGGTGATCCCGCCGAGGATGCTGGCCGTGAGTCCGGCGCCGCCGACGCGGACGTTGCGGAGCAGCTGTTCCACGAGCACGGCGCCGTTGTGGCCGATCAGGATGTCGATCCGGCCGACGATCTGGCCTCGCACCGCCGCCTCGCCCCACACCAGCCCGGCGATGGCGATCACGATCAGCAGCATCGGGGCGAGGGCGAAGAGGGTGTAGTAGGCCAGCGCCGCCCCGAGGCGCGGCGCGCTCACATCGGACCAGTCCTTGATGGCGATCCAGAGGAGGCGCAGGATGCCGGGCATGCGATGACGCGACATACCTGGGATACCCGGGGGACGGGAGGAATGTGCCGGGGACGATGGACGATAGACGATAGACGATAGACGATAGACGCGTGGTGGGGCCGGATTCCTGATCGGTGGCGACCCTCGGTCGCAATGCCAGCTCTGAGGACGTCTATCCTCTCTCGTCTATCGTCTATCGTCTATCGTGCTTCGTCCTCCGTCGTCATCCCTTCCTCCAGCCACGCGAAGTCGCCGGCCATCACCCGCTGGGCGGTCTTCCAGGTGGCCACGTCGTCGCGACCGAACACCTCGCGGAAGCGCTGATCGACCCGGCGCCGGGCATGGCGACAGAAGATGTCGGCCAGCTCGGTGGCGTCGGCGTTCCCTGCCCGGGCCATCGCGGTGGCCCGGCTCACGGCGGCGCTCATCGCGAAGAGATCGGCGCCGATGTCCACCAGCCGGAAGAGCACCGACTGGCGCTTCTCGAGCTTCGGTCCCAGGCGGATCATCGCGTGGAAGATCGCCCGCGCCAGCTTGCGCGACCGGCGCTCGACGAACCGGAGGTGCGGGGCCAACCGGCCGTGGCGACCGAAGCCGAGGCCGCGCAGCGGCCACCAGAGCGCCGGATACCAGCGGAGATAGAACGCCGCCGACCGGAGCAGTGCCTGCAGCTTCTGCTTGCCGCTGCTCTTGGGGTCGATCAGCGGCCCCGCCACGGAGAGATGGGTGTCCACCGCCTCGCGGGCGATGAAGAGCCGCATGATCTCGCTCGAGCCCTCGAAGATCCGGTTGATCCGCATGTCGCGGTACATCCGTTCCACCGGGTCGGGCCGTTCGCCGCGCATGCGCAGCGAGTCGGCGGTCTCGTAGCCGCGGCCACCCTTGATCTGCAGGCACTGGTCGATCACCTGGTCGCCGAGCTCGGTGTTGAAGAGCTTGGCGATCGCCGCCTCGAGACGGATGTCGGCGTCGCCGCGATCCGACAGCAGCGAGGCGAGATCGCTGACCGCCTCCATGGCGAAGGTGTCGGCGGTCATCCGGCCGAGCATCTGGGCCACCGCGTCATGCTTGCCGATCGGCTGGCCCCACTGCACCCGCTCCGCGGCCCAGGTGCGGGCGATCTGCACCGCGCGCTTGGAGCCGTAGGCGCACGAGGCCGGCAG
Organism: uncultured Gemmatimonadales bacterium; assembly: GCA_963847895.1. Taxonomy (GTDB): domain Bacteria; phylum Gemmatimonadota; class Gemmatimonadetes; order Gemmatimonadales; family GWC2-71-9; genus Palsa-1233. The sequence goes on along the minus strand of CAWKBO010000001.1, from coordinate 1,045,469 downwards.
CGTGAGCCGCCCGGTGTTGAGGGTGGTGAGCGCCAGCTTGAGCCCCTTGCCCTCGCCCCAGATCACGTTTTCGGCGGGGACCTTCACGTCGGTGAAGCGGAGCACGCCGTTCTCGATGGCATTCAGTCCCATGAAGTCGAGCCGATGTACCACCTCCACCCCGGGCCAGTCGGCCTCGACGATGAACGCGGTGATCTTCTTGCCCGTCCGCGCCATCACCACCATCACCCCGGCGATCGGGCCGTTGGTGCACCAGAGCTTTTCGCCGTTGAGGACCCAGTGGCTGCCGTCGTCGGACTTGACCGCCGACGTGGCCAGGCCGGCCGGGTCGGAGCCGACGCCGGTCTCGGTGAGGGCGAAGGCGCTGATCTCGCCGGCGGCGAGGCGGGGGAGGTACTTCCGCTTCTGCGCCTCGGTGCCGAAGAGGAGCAGCGGCACCGCCACCCCGATCGATTGACTGGCCGAGAGGAGCGCGGTGAGCGATCCGTCCTGGGAGGTGACCATGCCAATCGCCCGGGTGTACATCAACTGGCTGAGTCCGAGTCCGCCGTACTCGGTGGGGATCTTGATCCCGAACGCGCCGATCGCGCGGAGCCCGTCAATCACCTCGTCGGGAACCTTCCCGGTGCGGTCGATCGCGTCGCTGTCGACCCGCTCACGCATGAAGGTGCGCAGCGTGTCGAGGAACGGTGCCGCACGCATCTCGTCCTCGGCGGTCGGGGCGGGGAACGGATCGATCAGGTCGATCCGGAGGCGTCCCTCGAAGAGTTCGCGCACGAAGCTCGGAGCGACCCAATCCTTCTCGCGTGCCTCCTCGGCGACGGCGCGGGCCTCCGCCTCGGTCGGTGCGGTCGGGGGAGGCGTCAGGGGGGCGGTCATGGCTGCCTCCGGGACGACGTCGGCAGCGCGGCGGTGAGCAGCGCCGTGATGTGTCGCTTGCGATCGGTGAGGAAGGCCTTGCCGTCGGGATCGAGACCCAGCGACCGCACCAGGGTGTGCCGATGCAGTTCCGGGAACCAGGTGAGCGCCACGAGCGACAGTGCCAGGTGCCGGACCGCGGTTGTGTCGCGTGCCGGATAGCCGAGCTCGTGGGCGAGGGCCGCCACCGCCTCGGCGCCGACCGCCATCCCGTCAGGTTGGGGGGCATCACTCGGGCCATCGCCGAGTGCCTCGCGGTGCATCAGTCGGACGAAGTTGGGGTGGGTGGTCACGAACTCGACGTAGTCGGCCACCGCCCCGGCGAGGACCTCCCTCGGCGGCTTGCCGCTTCGCTCGGCGCGGAGACGCCCGGCGCGCACGGCCGCGAGTGCGTCGCCGAAGCAGCGGTCGAGCACCGCCCGGTAGAGCCCGGGCTTGGAGCCGAAGAAGTAGCCCGGCGTGGCGCGGGAAAGCCTGGCGCGTTCGCCGACATCGACGAGTGAGGTTTCCCGGTAGCCCTTGCTGGCGAAGAGCTCCTCGGCGGCATCGAGGATGGTGGTGCGGGAACGGTCGGCGTCACGGGTACGGCGGCTCCTGGGCATCGCTCCCTCCGCTTGCTGGACACGTAGCAAGTTAATCGGCAGGCCGGCGTCCCGGAAGGGCGACGGGCATGGGCGACAAGCGACAGGCGACAAGCGACAAGCGGAATCGGAGCCGGATCTCGCATCGCCCGTCGCCTGTCGCCCTGTCGCCTTGTCGCCTGTCGTCAACCCGGGCTGGGACTCAGTCGCTTTCCCAGCAGGCGCCGCACATCGCCGTGGGCGCCGAGTTCTTCGAGCAGTCCGATCTCGACCTCGCGGGCGTCCCGGAGCTTCCGGGTGAGCTCTCCGGCCGGGGCGGTGGCCGCGCCGAGTTGCAGCAGGAGGATGCGGAGTTCCTCGAGGGCGGCGAGGGCGGCATCGCGCCTGGCCACCAGCCGGGCGCGGAGGTCGTCGATCGCGGGATCGGCCGCGGGAGCGACCGGATCGATCGAGGCGAGGAGATGACGAACCTCGTCGAGGCGACGGTGGAGCGCGTCGGCGGTCGCCGGCAGGTCGCCGAGTCCGAGGCGCGAGCCGGCGGGCAACGCGCGCCAGAGGTCGGCGATCTGGAGTCCGAGCACCATCTCGGTGGGTCGATGCAGCGTCGACGCGGCCGATTGGGTCGTGGTCCCGATGTTGATGGCCCGAAACCACCAACTTCCCAGCCGCGACTTCCAGAAGGCGCGCCGCCAGCGCGATCGTCGGTCATTCGGCATCGTGGCTCGCCCGGGAATGACCACACCGAGCCCTCGCATCGTCCAGAATGCGGCCCACACGATCGGCAGCAGGAAGAGCATCGAGCGCCAGAGCCAGATTCGCGCGCCGAACGGGAGGACGGTCGGTGATCCGCCGCTGATCAGCATCACCAACATCGCGGCAAGTGACACGCCGGCGAGGTTCCCGAGCATCCCGATCACCCGTCCGGCTGTCCGGGGCGGGAGCGGACCGATGGCCTGGCGCTCCGACAGCCTGCGCTCGAGCGCCAGACGCAGGTCCTCGATCCGGTAGCCAACGCGACCGGCGCGACGAATCGCCCGGAGTGCCATGCTCGCCTGCACGATGGCCACCACTGCGCTGACGCCGAGGAAGAGCTTCGCCGCGTACACGATGATGTTGGTCTGGTCGGCAAGCGCCAGCACTCCGCCCGCGGCCCCCAGCATCCCGATCGAGGTGATGGCAAGGGCATACATCGGCCGAAGCCCGGCACGAAGCTCCACCCAGTGTTCCAGCGGGGTGGCGAGCCGGGGAGTGGGAGCCGAGCTCTCGAGTCCGGCCAGCCATCCCTCGACACTGCCCGGGCGCTCGGCCGGTTCCTTGACCAGCAATTCCTCGATCGCCCCGACCAGCCGCCGCGGCGTGCCGGGCGCGGCCTGCTCGAGCGCCGGGATCGGTTCGCTGACCTGGCGGATCAGGAGGCGGGCGATCTCCTCATCGAGGAACGGCAACCGACCGGCGAGCATCGTCCAGCCGGTGATGCCGAGGGCATAGAGGTCGCTGGCGGGCGAGGGCGGCGCACCATGGATCAGTTCCGGGGCGAGATAGGCGGGTGTGCCCACCAATGCGGCGTCGGTCCCGGCATCGCGCGGTGCGGCGATCCCGAAATCGGCCAGGAGAGCCCGCCCGGTTCGCCGCTCGAGCAGGATGTTGTCGACCGTGACATCGCGGTGGAGCACCCCGGCGGCGTGCGCGGCCGCGAGGGCCCAGCCCACTTCCCGGAGGATCCGGGTCGCGTCGCCGGGTGACAGCGGACCCTCCCTGCGGATCCGGGCACCGAGCGATTCGCCGTCGACGAGTCCCATCACGAAGAAGACGAGGTCGCCGTGCTCGACCACATCGTAGATCGGGACGATGTGCGGGTGGGCGAGTCGCGCGCCGGTGCGGGCCTCGTGGAGGAAACGCTCACGCGACTCGGGCTCTGCGGCAAGGGAGGGATCGAGCAGCTTGATCGCGACCGGCCGATCGAGGGCGACGTCACGGGCGAGCCACACCGTGGCCATGCCACCCTGTCCCAGCTGACGCTCCACCGACCAGCTGCCGGCGACGGCGTCCTGCAGCCGCGCGAAGAGGTCGAGCGCCGGATCGATCATGCCACCGCAGGTGAGGGTGTCGGCGAGCCGCGGTGGCGGCCGCTGCGCTGACGATCGAGCAGCCGTCGCACGGCCGCGTGCCCACCGAGCTCGGCGAGCAGCGTCCGCTCCAGCTCGCGGGCCCGTGCCAGGTGCGCGTCCAGGTCGGCGGTCGGCTGGCGGTCGGCCACCGTCCGCAGCAGCTGCAGGCGGAGCCGCTCGAGCATGGTGATGGTCTCGCGCTGCCGCGCGGTGATGGCCTCGTGCGCGGACCGGACCCGCGCCGCCTCGTCGGGGTCGTGGCTGGCCACGTTGTGCTCCGCCTCGGCGAGGCGCGCCCCGAGGTCGCGCAACTCGGCGGCCGAGCGCTGCAGGGTCCGGCCGAGCGCGGGGACATCGTCGAGCCCGTCGCGGAGCGCGGGTGGCATCGCCTTCCAGAGGTCCTCGAGGGCGAGCGCGAGCACCAGCTCGGTGTTGCGATGGATGGTGCTCGACGCGGCCAGGCGATGGCGCTGGCCGGTTCCCGCCAGCCGGCCCACGACCCCAGCCAGTCGCGAGTGCCAGAACCGTGACGTGAGGCGCCGGAAGAGTCCCCGTGGCGGGATCCGCACGCCGGGCGTGACCAGGCCGATCCCGATGCCGGTCATCACGGCGAGGTAGACGTTGCTGGCCCAGTCCATCAGGATGGCCCTGGCGAGGTTGGTGTCGATCGGCATCAGGATCGGCAGGAGCGGCGACACCACGACGTAGAGCATCAGCAGCGCCGCGGCGCCGATCACCGTCAGGTCGAAGATCACCCGACCCGGCAGTGGAGGCAGGCCCTCGCGCCGGTGCTCACGCTCGAGTCGCTCGATCCAGTGTGGCCAGGCGGCGCGCAAGTCGGCCACACCGAAGCCGCGACCCCGAAGCCGCCGGAGCTCGACGACCTCGGCCGCGAGGTGCGCCGCGATTGGGAGGACCGTGAAGCTCGCGGCGACCACGAAGGTCGCGGCCCGCACGAACCCCGCGATGCCCGAGGTGAAGTAGCCCCAGATGAGCAGCCAGGTCGGCAGCGCGAGCATCGGGATCGCGACGGCGTAGATGGTGCGGAATCGCTCCCATCGGGAGAACCATGCGACCAATGGCGGGGCGATCGCGACCGGTTCCGGGGCGCGCTCGAGCGCGGCGAGGAACGCGGTGGCGTCGGCGGGCCGGTCGGCGGCATCCTTCGCCAGGCAGCGGAGCACCGCGTTGACCAGGCGCGGCGAGGCATGGCAATGGGCCGCGAGATCGGGCGGAGGCTGCACCAGGTGACGCGCCAGCATCTCGCCGGTGGTCTCGCCGGTGAATGGTGGTGTTCCCGCGAGTGCCGTGTAGCCGATCACTCCGAGGGCGTAGAGGTCGCTCGCCGGGGTGACGGCCTCGCCGCGGATCACCTCCGGGGCAAGGAAGCCAGGGGTGCCGAAGACCGGGGCGCCCGCGTCGCCAGTGGTCTCGGCGGCGAGCCCGAAGTCGGCGAGCAGCGCCCGTCCAGAGTCGCGCTCGATGAGGATGTTCTCGAGGGTGAGGTCCCGGTGCACCACGCCCGTCTGATGGGCGTAGCCGAGGGCCCAGCCGACCTCGCGCAGCACCCGCTCGGCTTCCCCGGCCGCCAGCGGGCCACGACGACGGATCCGCGCTCCGAGAGTCTCCCCGTCGACAAACGCCATCACGATCGCCGCGATCGCGCCGTCACTGACCACCGCATTGATCGGCACGATGTGCGGGTGCGCTAGCCGTGCCGCCATTCGCGCCTCGTGCAGGAACCGCTCCTGCTCCTCCGGGCGCTCGGCGAGCTCGGCGCGCAGCACCTTGATGGCCACCAGTCGGTCGAGACGAAGGTCGCGCGCCAGCCAGACCGTGGCCATCCCGCCGCGACCGAGCTCGCGCTCGACCGAGTAACGGCCGAGGAGCACGGACTGGAGCGCGAGGAGGGTGGTCATGCAGACTCAGCCGCGGCCGTCAGGCCGCGGAGATCCGCGCGGCCAGACGGCCGCGCCCGGGAGACTCCGCTGTCTCACGGCAACGTGACGCTGCAGGTGGTGAGGAAACCGCCGCGAACGTTGTAGCGGGTGGTCACGGTGAGCGACTTGGCGCCAAGCAGCTTCTGCAGGTCCTCGGCAAGGCGCGCCGTGGCGTGTTCCTGGAAGATGCCGACGTTGCGGTAGCTCATCACGTAGTACTTGAGTGACTTGAGCTCGACGCAGCGGTTGCTCGGCACGTAGCTGAGGGTCAGTCTCGCCTGGTCTGGGAGGCCGCTGAACGGGCAGACGGCGGAGAATTCGTCGGTCTCGGTGACGATCTCCTGGTCGGGACCCTCGTAGGGGAAGGTCTCCAACACGGCGACGTCGATCGCCTCGGGACCGGTGAAGGGGATGGTGCGGCCTTCGGCGGTGGGCACGGGGGACTCCGGATGGGTGATCCCGGAAAGCTAGTCCTCCGGGGGGCGATCCGGAGCCGGCGGGCGGGGCCGATCGACCAGCCTTCCGGGCCGGAGCGCGTCGAAGCCGTAGCGGGCCCTGACCGAGTCCACCGCCCGAGTCATGGTCGCCTGACGCACCGATTCCTCAGCGGGGAAGAGGTCGTCCGCGGTGGCACCGGTGAGCGAGGTGGCCGCCACTCCCAGCAATCGCACCGCTTGTCCGCGCCCCTTCGCCTCGGCGAATGCCGTGGCGAGCAGCCGTCGGGCGGCGGCGAGCAGCGGGGCATCGAGCGCGGTGGCCGGCTTGAGCGTGGTGCGCCGCGTCACGGTGTGGAAGTCGCCATGCCGGAGCTTGAGCACCAGGGCGCCGGCCTCGAACCCTTCGTCGCGAAGTTGGGCGGCCATCCGGGCCACCAGCAGGAGCAACACCCGGTCGAGCTTGGCCGGATCATCCACGTCGCGGCGGAAGGTCGTCTCGCGCGAGACCGACTTGGCGCGCACCCGGGGGCGCAGCACGGCACCGCCGCGCCCGTCTGCGCGGCGCGCCAGGGAAATCGCCTCCTCGCGACCGACCAGGGCGGCGAGCGCGTCACGGTCCATCGCCTGGACCTGCGCGACGTCGACCAGGCCACGTTCGGCGAGCCGCTTGGCGGTCTGCGGGCCGATGCCCGGCAGCGCACTGAGCGGCAGGCCGGCGAGAAAGCCGCGTTCCCACCCGGGGCGGACCTCGCAGATGCCGCGGGGCTTGGCGTAGTCGGACGCAATCTTGGCGATCATCCGGTTGGGGCCGATCCCCACCGAACAGTCGAGGCCGGTGTCGTGGTGCACGGCAGTGCGGAGTTCGGTGGCGAGCCCGAGAAGCGAGACCGGGTGCAGCAGGTCGGTACCGCTCATGTCGAGGTACCCCTCGTCGAGGCCGGTCATCACCACCAGTGGGGCGAACCGCTCGAGCACGGCACGCACCTGGCGCGAGGCGGTGCGGTACTCGGCGAACTCGCCGCGGACAAAGGTGGCATCGGGGCAGCGGCGCACCGCTTCGCCGATTGGCATGCCGCTTCGCACGCCGAAGCGGCGTGCCCCGTAGCTTGCCGACTGCACCACGCCGCGCGAGTCGCGCCGGCCACCGACCACCAGCAACTCGACCTCGCGGAGCGCCGGATCGTTGCGACGGCAGACCTCCACGAAGAAGGCATCGAGATCGACGTGCATGATGCGGATGGACAGGCGGGCTCCCGGCGGCGACTTCCGAATCTACCGCCGGGCGGGGCTCATTCGATCGGGATGCCGAGCTCCCGAGCCAGGAAGGCATCGCGGTCCGCGCGGGCCGCCGGGAAGGAGCCGAGACCGTGGCCCGAGTCGTACCAGTGGATCTCCTTGGGGTCACCGGCCGCGGCCTGCAATGCCTCGGCGTCGTCGCGGGCGACCAGCTGGTCCTGTCGCGCGCTCTGGATCAGCAACGGGGTCGGGGAGGAATGCCTGACGAAGCGGATCGGCTCGATCGGTCGCATCGCCGCCAGCCATCGCTCGCGTTGGGCAGGTGCCAGCTGGGCCAGCGGTCCGTTCGGCGTGCCATCGGCATCGGTGAAGTGCGCCACCAGCCCGCCGTCGGGCACGAAGAGGATCGCCGCCCGGAGTCGTCGCTCGATGCCGACGAAGAGCGAGCCCATCGCCCCGCCATAGCTGCCACCGATGTAGCCGATCCGGCGTAGGGTCGACATCGTCGCGAGACCGCAGCAGGTCCACCGCGCGCTGCAGGTCCTGCATCAACTGCACCTGCTCGACGCTGTCGCGCACCGTCAGGTCGGGCAACCCGCCCCGACGCACCCATGGGGCATCAATCGCGAGCACCACCGCGCCGCGGCCGGCCAGGGGCACACCCAGCAGGCCCATCGCCCCCTGGGCGGTGCCGGGAAGCCCGTGCAGGAGGATCACTGCCGGGTGCTTGCCCGGGCGGGTGGGGACCGCGAGCACGCCGGAGACGCGACCGCCACCGGGACTCGCATAGCCGATCCGATAGATCCGGGTGCTTCCCTGATCGGCCTGACGGGGACCGAGTCGACCGCGAGCGATGCGCCGTGGGCGTAGTCGAATACTGCTCAGGGACCTGCTGGGCGGCAGCCGGGTCGGTGGCACCGCAGGCCCGCGGCGAAGCAGCGAGATGAGCAGCGGGAAGCGTCGTGACGGAGCCATGGATTCCTCGGCTGGGTGGTCCGCCCACGACGACGGCGGACCGGCGACGGTTTCCGGCGAGGCTGATCGCGGCCGCGGCTTATCTTTGCCCGGTCACGACCGAACAGGGACAGTCTCAATGCGGATCGGATTTGCAGGACTCGGCGCCATCGGCACCCCGATGGCTGAACGCCTGGCCGATGGCCACGAGCTCGCGGTGTGGAACCGGACCGGTGCCAAGGCCGAGCAGTTCGCGATCGACCATCCCGGAGTGCGGGCCGCCGCGACGCCCCGCGAGCTGGCCGACGGCGCCGAGGCGATCGTCACCTGCCTGCCGACCAGCGCCGAGGTCGAGGCACTCCTCGACGGCCCCGATGGGCTGCTGGCCGGGCTGGCGAACGGCACCCTGCTGGTCGACTGCACCTCGGGCGACCCGGCCACCTCGCGTCGAATCGCCGAGCGGCTCCGTGAGCGGGGGATCGGCTTCGTCGATGCGCCGGTGAGCGGCGGGCCACCGCTGGCCAGGACGGGCCAGCTCACGGTGATGTGCGGCGGCAGCGACGTCGACGTGGCCCAGGCCGAGCAGGTGGTGGCACCGTTCGCAGCCAAGGTGATCCGGCTCGGGCCGGTCGGCGCTGGACACGCCATGAAGTCGGTCAACAACGCCTTGCTGGCGGTCAACATCCTGGCGGTCGGGGAAGGGATGGTGGCGCTGGCCAAGGCAGGGATTGCCCCGCGCCAGGCGATCGAGGTGCTCAACGCCTCGAGCGGTCGGTCGTTCGTGACCGAGACGCTGGTCCCCGATCGGGTGCTGTCGGGAACCTGGCCGCGGCTCTTCCGGCTGGCACTGCTCGAGAAGGACATCGGCATCGCCCACGAGGTGACCAACGATGCCGGCACCGATGATCCGGTGCTGGCGTTCGTGCGGGAGCAGTATCGGACCCTGCGGGGCGAGCTGGGCGAGGACGCCGACTACATGGACCCGATCGCGGCGGCGGAGCGCCTGGCAGGGGTGGAGCTGCGCGGGTGAAGCGACGGGTGCCCGACCCGGGCGCGGCCCCGGTGCTGGTCCTGGTGGCGGTGCAGGACCTGGTCAACCTCGCGTCCTGCATCCGGGTTGCCAAGAATTTCGGGATCACCGAGATCCGCCTGGTCCGGCCGGAGTGTCCCCTCGACCCGGTGCGGCTGGAGGGGATCGCCCACCATGCCGGCGATGTCATCGCTGCGCTCCAGGTGTTCGACGACCTCGACGCGGCGATGGCCGATCTGGTCTATGTCCAGGCGCTGACCGGCCGGGAACGGACCGCCAAGCGGACGATGCTGCGGCCGAGGGCCGGGGCCACCGCGTTGCTGGAACAGTCCGCGGGGGGTCGAGTAGGAATCCTCGCGGGTCGGGAGGACCACGGGCTGCAGAACGAAGAACTCGATCGCTGCGACGCCCTGGTCACCATCAGCGCCAACCCCGACTACACCTCGCTCAATCTCGCCCAGGCCACCGGGATCTATTGCTATGAGACGTGGCTGGCCCGGGGAGGCGACGGGATTCCCTTCAAGCCGCCACGCCGGAAGGCGCCACTGGCCTCCCATGACGAGCTGGAGGCGATCTTCCACGACTGGGAGGCATCGCTCCACGCGATCGAGTTCTTCAAGAAGCGGGAGGCCGGGCTGGTGATGCGGGGCTTCCGGGAGGTGCTCTTCCGGGCCCGACTCGACGCCCGGGAGGCGGGGCTCTTCCGGGCGATCGGGCTGGAGATCGGCCACTTTCTCCGTCGCAGGGGGGTGTTGCCGCCCCTCCCGCCGCGGCATGGGGCCGGAAGCGGGGATGCCGAGCCGGGTGGTCCCGGGGTGCCATAGTTGAACGGAGCCGCGGGTCGGACTAGTTTTGCGCCCGGCAAGGGAGTCGCGGCCACGACTCCCCTTTTTCGCGGGACACGCGCGTTCGTGAATTCGTTCACAAGCCCGGATCCTCATCGGCGGTCAGCAGATATGCTCAAGCGGTTCTTCGTGGGGTTTCTTGCGTTGGCGTCGGTCGCGACGGTGCTCGTCGCGATCGCGAGCCGGTCGGACGCCCAGCAACCCGCGGGGCCGCCGGCGGTGCTGACGGCCGCCGATTCCGGGTCGCTCAAGGGGCCGCGCCAGCCGATCTTCTTCCGGCACGACATCCACGCCGGCCAGCTCAAGATCAACTGCCAGTACTGCCACTACTCGGTCTCGGTCTCCACCGAGCCCGGGATCCCGAGCATGCAGACCTGCATGGGCTGCCACGCCATCGTGGCCGGGACCGACTCGACCAATCAGGCCGAGATCAAGAAGCTGAAGGATGCCTGGGCCGCGGGGACGCCGGTGGAGTGGACCCGGATCCATCTGCTCGCGCGCCACGTGCATTTCCCGCACATGGTGCACATCAATGCGCTTGGCAACAACGCCTGTGCCACGTGCCACGGCAACGTCGCGCGGATGCCCCAGGTGTTCAAGGTGAACAACGTGAACAACATGGGCTTCTGCATCAACTGTCACCTCGAGCGCAACGTCACTCGTGACTGCACCGCGTGCCACTACTGACATGACGACACGCCACGACGACCCCGACGCCGCCGCCCCCGACGCCTCCGCGGGGGTTGACCGCCGCCAGTTCCTCAAGGTGCTGGGCGCGACCAGTGTCGGCACCGCAGCGCTGAGCGGCTGCTCGACCGACCGGATCGGCAAGCTGGTCCCCTACATGGTGCAGTCGGAGCAGCAAGTGCCCGGCGTGGCCACCTGGTACGCCTCGACCTGCACCGAGTGCAGCAGCGGCTGCGGGGTCCACGTGAAGACCCGCGAAGCCCGGGCGATCAAGCTCGAGGGGAACCCGGACCATCCGGTCAATGGCGGGACGCTCTGCAGCCGGGGCCAGGCAGGGCTCCAGGCGCTCTACAACCCGGACCGGATCGGCACGCCGCTGGTGCGCAATGCCAGCGGAGGATTCGACGAGATCAGCTGGGACGACGCCATCGCGCAGCTAGCGGCCAAGCTGGGTGCCGCCAACGGCCGGGTGGTGGCGCTCAACGGCTACGGTCCCTCGACGTTCAGCACGCTGCTGCGCGACGTGGTGACGGCCGCCGGCGGCCGCACGGTGAACTGGCAGGCCTTCAACCGCGATGCGGAGCGGACCGCCAACCAGCGGACCTGGGGCCGGGCCGACCTGCCGAGCCACGACTTCGCCGCCGCGCGCTACATCGTGTCGTTCGGTGCCGACTTCCTCGAGACCTGGGGCGAGACGGTCCGTCACCAGCGCGGGTTCGCGGCGGCGCACGGCTTCAACGGTGGCCAGATGGCCAAGCACGTGGCGGTGGGGCCGCGGCTCTCGCTCACGGCAGCCAACGCCGACGAGTTCCTGCAGGTCCCCGCCGGCACCGAGGTGCAGGTGGCGCTCTGCTTTGCCCGGGCCGCCGCCGAGCACCACGGCGGGGCCCTTGGCGGCGCGCTGGCGGCCTACACCCCCGAGGCGGTGGCGGCGGTCACCGGACTCGACGCGGCACGACTGGAGCGGCTGGCCGACGAGTTCGCGGCGGCGACGCCCTCGCTCGCGGTGGCCGGCGGTATCGGTGGCCAGCATCGCGGGGCGATCGATCTCTGCCAGGCAGTGAACCTGATGAACGCCGCCGCCGGCAACGTGGGCCAGACGGTCCATTTCGGCGACGGCGCCACGGCGGGTGACGACTACGGCACCATCAGCGACGCGTTCGGCGCCATGCAGCGCGGCGAGATCGCCCTGGTGCTGGTCCACGAGGCGAACCCCCTGTACGCCCTGCCGAAGCAGGGGGGATTCGCCGAGGCATTCGGGAAGGTGACCTACAAGGTCTCGACCGCCAATGTGCTCGACGAGACCGCGGCCGCATGCGACCTGGTCCTGCCGAATCTCCACGCCCTCGAGCGCTGGGACGACCTGATGCCCCGGCCCGGCGTGCGCGGGGTGATGCAGCCGGTGATGGAGCCGGTCCGCCCCGGGATGCACACCGGCGACGTGGTGCTTCGGGCGGCGAAGGCGGCGGGGCTCTCGGTGCCGGCGCTTGCGGCGGCCTCGTTCGAGGATCACCTCCGGGCGACCTGGAAGGCGACGGCCGGGGCCGGTGATGCCGACGGCTGGTGGCGCGGCGCGCTGGCCCAGGGTGGCGTCTTCGAGGCGGTCGATACCGCCGTGCCCGCGCTGCTGGCCGGAGCCGCGACCGGGGTCAGCGCTGCGGCGCCCGCGTTCGACGGCGATGGCGAGTTCACCTTCGTGCCGTACCCGTCGACGATGTACTACGACGGCCGCGGCGCCAACAAGCCGTGGCTGCTCGAGAATCCCGATCCGATCACCAAGGTCACCTGGCAGTCGTGGGTCGAGCTCAACCCGGCCACCGCCGAGCGGGTCGATCTGCGCGAGGGCGAGATCGTGGAGGTCGTCTCCCCACACGGCAGCGTGCGGGCCCAGGTGGTGGTCTTCCCGGGGATCCGCGAGGACACCGTGGCGATGCCGCTGGGGCTGGGGCACACCGAATACGGCCGCTATGCCAAGGGGCGCGGGGTGAACGCGCTCGACCTGCTCGGCGCCGCCGACGGCCAGGGATTCCTTCCCTACGTGGCCACCAAGGTCGCGCTGCGGAAGACCGGCGACTATCGCCAGGTGGCCAAGACCGCGGGCAACCCGCGCCAGCTTGGTCGCGGGATCATCGAGGCGATGCCGTTGGTTCACGCCGCGTCGGGGATGACGCCGGCGGAGTCGCAGCAGGCCCGTGGCCATGAACCGCACGAGGTCAACACCGAGCGCGAGAAGGAAGCGCTCGACGGGTGGGCCGAGCGGGTCAAGGAGCGGACGCTGCTGGGCGACTACGACCGCGACGGGACGCCGAAGTGGGGGATGGCCGTCGATCTCTCCCGCTGCACCGGCTGCTCGGCGTGCGTGACGGCCTGCTACGCCGAGAACAACATCGCCACGGTCGGCGAGGAGCAGATCTTCAAGGGCCGCGAGATGAGCTGGATGCGGATCGAGCGCTACTGGGAGGGCGGCGAGGGCGCCGACGACGCGCCACTCTCGGCCCGCTTCGCGCCGGTGATGTGCCAGCATTGCAACAACGCGCCCTGCGAACCGGTGTGCCCGGTGTACGCGTCGTACCACACCGCCGACGGGCTCAACGGCCAGGTCTACAACCGTTGCGTGGGCACCCGCTACTGCAGCAACAACTGCCCGTACAAGGTGCGCTACTACAACTGGCTCCGTTACAACGAGATGGCGTTCCCCGAGCCGCTCAACCTGCAGCTCAATCCGGAGGTCACGGTGCGGGCCCGGGGCGTGATGGAGAAGTGCACCTTCTGTGTGCAGCGGATCCGCGGCGCCCAGCACACGGCGCTGCTCGAGAAGCGACCGGTCCGCGACGGCGAGGTGGTGCCGGCGTGCGCCCAGGCCTGTCCCTCCGGGGCGATCTCGTTCGGGAACACCCGCGACCCGGCGGCGGCGGTGGTCCGCTGGAAGGCGGATCCCCGTGGCTACACCATCCTCGAGGAGACCAACGTGCAGTCGTCGGTGACCTACCTCGCGAAGGTGCTGCACCTCGACCCGGCCGCCACGCCGTCGGCGGAGGAGCACTAGATGGCGGTCATTGCGCACGATCCCTCGCGGCCGACGCAGACCCACGCCGAAGTCACCCGTGACGTGGTCCGGACGATCACCGACGCGCCGACCCGCGGCTACTACATCCTGGTCGGAGTGATGGCGCTGCTCACCGCGGTGCTGGTCGGCACCGTGGTGATGGAGCTCAAGTACGGCATCGGCCTGGCGGGCTATGCCCCGCCGATGATGTGGTCGGTGTACATCACCACCTTCGTGTTCTGGGTCGGCATCGGCCACGCCGGGACGCTGATCTCGGCGATCCTCTACCTCTTCCGGTCGCCGTGGCGCACGGCGGTGTACCGGTCGACCGAGGCGATGACGGTGTTCGCCGTGATGACGGCGGCGCTCTTCCCGATCCTGCACATCGGGCGCGAGTGGCTCTTCTACTGGCTGCTGCCCTATCCCAACCAGCGCTACCTCTGGCCCAACTTCAAGTCGCCGCTGATGTGGGACGTGTTCGCGATCTCGACCTACCTCACGGTGTCGAGCACGTTCCTGATGGTGGGGCTGGTGCCCGACATCGCGGCGGTGCGCGACCACGTGAGCGGCTGGAAGAAGAAGCTCTACGGGGCACTGTCGCTGGGCTGGACCGGTGCCGACTCGCAGTGGCGGCACTATACCCGGGCCTATCTCTACCTGGCCGCGCTGGCCACCCCGCTGGTGCTCTCGGTGCACTCGGTGGTGTCGTGGGACTTCGCCTCGTCGATCGTGCCGGGGTGGCACGGGACGATCTTCGCGCCGTACTTCGTGGCCGGCGCGATCTACTCGGGCATCGGCATGGTGCTGACGTTGATGATCCCGCTGCGCAAGGTGCTCAAGCTCGAGCACATGATCACCGACTACCACTTCGACAACCTCGCCAAGCTGACGCTGCTGACCGGATCGATCCTCTTCTACGCCTACGCGATGGAATACTTCGTGGCGTGGTACTCGGGGAACACCTTCGAGCAGACCACCTTCTGGCGCCGGGCGTTCGGTCCCAACTGGTGGGCCGGCTGGACGATGATCACCTGCAACGCCCTGGTGTCGCAGCTGCTCTGGTTCAAGAAGATCCGCACCAACCTCACGTCGCTCTTCGTGATCTCGATCTTCATCAACCTCGGGATGTGGTTCGAGCGCTACGTGATCGTGGTGAGCTCGCTGACCAACGACTTCATGCCCTACGCCTGGGGCCAGATCAACCCGACCTGGGCTGACTGGTGCCTGTTGCTCGGCTCGTTCGGCTGGTTCGGGCTCTGGTTCTCGCTGTTCTACAAGAACTTCCCGATCGTGGCGATCCAGGAGATCAAGGAGATGATCCCGATGCCGCGACTCAAGTCCCGCGCGGAGGAGGCCCACTGATGGCGGCGCCACGCACGGTGCCCGGGGTGCTCGGGCAGTTCCTCCACATCGACGGCGCCTGTGACGCGATCCGGGAGCTGAAGCAGGGCGGCTACCGAGACCTCACGGTCTACTCCGCCGCGCCGAACCACGAACTCGAGGCCGCCATCGGCGACCCGATCTCGCCGGTGCGCTGGTGGACCCTGATCGGTGGCGTGCTGGGCTGCTCGGCGGGTTTCGGGATGACGATCTGGATGTCGCGCGACTGGCCGCTGCTGGTGGGCGGCAAGGCGATCGCGGCGATCCCGCCCTACGTCGTGATCGGCTTCGAGCTGACGATCCTCACCGCCTCGCTGCTGACGGTGCTGGGGATCATCATCCTCTCGGCCCGCAAGCCGCTGGCTGGCCGGGCCTACGACCCGAAGTTCAGCGACGACCGGATCGGGATCTTCGTCCCCTGCGGTGGCGAGCAGGCCGCCGGTGTCCAGGCCTTGCTCGAGCGACACGGCTCGGTGGAGGTGTCGCGTGATGCGTAAGCTGCTGGCCGCCGCACTGCTGCTCGGCACCGCCGGGTGCAACTTCTGGTACAACGACGTGCCGTCGCCCGACGACCTGATGCATGCGGTGCCGTGGTTCGACCACATGATCTACACCAAGGCCGTGCATCCCTACGAAAGCGCCGCCGTGCCGCGCAACACCCCCGCCGGGATCGTCCCGATCGGTGGCGCCGAGGCCGACTGGGGCACCGGCAACGTGCGGGCGACGCCGATACCGAAGTACGGCTTCGACAGCGTCTACGCCAACCGGATGCCCCGGCCGGCCAACCTGCCGCCGGTGGCGCCGGGGCGGGGGGCGGAGCTCTTCGAGACCTTCTGCGCCGCCTGCCACGGATCGGCCGGGGCGGGCAACGGCACCATCCCCATCGGGGCGCCGCCGATCAACACGGCCCGAGTCGCCGGGTTCACCGACGGGTACGTCTACAGTTACATCCGCTACGGTGGCTTCGCGATCATGCCGCAGTACGGCGACAAGATCACCAGGCCGGAGGATCGCTGGGCGGTGGTCGACTATGTCAGGTCCTTCCGGGCCGGGAGCCAGCCGTGAGCCATTTCGACGCCACGGCCGCCCACGCCCGGCTCGCCGACAAGAGCATCGCCGGCAATTACCGGCTCTTCACGCCGCTGGGTGCTGCGCTCACGATCGTGGGACTCGGCCTCTTCGTGATGGCATTGTTGGGCGACGGGTCGCACCGGGCCTGGCAGAACTTCCACGTGAACTGGCTGTTCTGGACCGGTCTCACCGCCGGCTCGATCGCCATCACGGCGGTGTACAAGGTGGCCAACGCCAAGTGGAGTGGGGTGATCCTCCGCTTCTCGCAGGCCGTCGCCGCGATGATCCCGGTGTCGCTGCTCGGGCTGGTGGTGGTGCTGACGCTGGGCTACAACGACATCTTCGGTCACATGCAGGAGGAGATGCACACCCTGTCGCCGGGGAAGCAGCTCTGGCTGTCGCGGCCCTTCATGGGTGCCCGCCTGCTGCTCGGTCTCGGGCTGCTCTACGTGATCGGGATGGCGCTGATCCGGTGCGACCTGCTGCCCGACCTCGCCGCGGTGCGCGACAAGGTCACCGGCGCCCGCAAGGCGCGCTACGACCGGATGCTGCAGGGCTTTGACGCCGAGGCGACGCTCACGCGGACCTACAAGCTGGCGCCGGCCTACGCCGTGATCTACGCGTTCGTGATGACGATCATCGCGTTCGACGGAATCATGGCGCTGCAGCCGCACTGGTTCAGCAACCTGTTCGGCGGCTGGTTCTTCATGGCCTCGTTCCTGGGCGGCCACACGCTGCTGGCGCTGCTGATGCTCCACGGCGTGAAGGCGGTCGGGATCGACGAGTACGTGACCCCCAAGCAGCGCCACGATCTCGGCAAGATGGTCTTCGGCTTCACCGTGTTCTGGACCTACCTGATGTGGGCCCAGTTCCTGGTGATCTGGTACGGCAACATGCCGGAGGAGACCGGCTTCGTCTTCTCGCGGCTGTGGGGACCGTGGCGGCCGATCGGCGGCGCGGTGTTCCTCGGGATGTTCGTGATCCCGTTCGCCGGGCTGCTCTCGGTCGGTGCCAAGAAGACCCGGCTCACCCTGGGGCTCTTCACCGCGATCTCGCTGGGCACGTTGTGGCTGGAACGCTACCTGATGGTGACCCCGACGGTCACTCCCGAGAACGGTCCGGTCTTCGGCATTCCCGAGCTCGGCCCCACGCTGCTCTTCCTGGGGCTGTTCTTCCTGAGTTACGGCTGGTTCGCAAGGACCTACCCGATGGTGTCGCCGCGGATGTCGCTGATCACGCTGGAGCGCGAGGCGGGGCACTAGGGAGGGCGGGTTGAGTCCTGAGTCCTGAGTCCTGAGGGAATGTTGGGGCCGGCTGCCTATTCGCAGACCGGCCCCGACTGTTTCCTCGCTGGAACCACTTGGGGGACCGACATCGCTTCGCGATGCCGATCCCCCATTTCCTCATGGCTCAGGACTCACCCCTCGCGGCTTACTCCAGCTTCAGTCGCGTGCCCGCCAGTGCCTCGAGCGAATCGATCGGCAGGTACGCCGCCACGGTGACCATCCGGACGGTGCGTACCGGGTCCTTGTCGGTGCCGAGATAGTCGGGGATCGCCCGCCGGGCCGACGACAGGGTGAGGCCGCTGGCCTCGAGCATCCTGGTCACCGGGCCGAGATCATCGGTGTTGCCTTCGACCACCCAGACCACCCGGCCGTCGGGGAGCAGCTGGCGGACCATGGCGGTGGGTCGGCCACCGGCCCCGCTGGCCTGGAGCCGCACTGCATTCACGGGGATGCCGTCGAGGTGGGCGATGGCACCGGAAGCGGCGTCACGGGCTTCCTGGAGCGTCGCGGTGCGCCAGCCCGCCCCGTCCTCTGAGGGAGCCGTCTCGATCATCGGGTCGACGACCCGCAGGCGGCCCGCCTGGCCGATGTTGGCCACCTCGCGGATCGGGATCACTCGCGGCGGCATCGCCGCGCGAGAGGCGAGTGTCAGGGTGCGCGAGATGGAGCGATGCTCGACCGGACGGGAGATCGGGGCAACCGGTTCGGCCGGTGCGATCACCCGAGCCAGAATGGCTGGGGCCACGAAGGCGGTGGCGAGCACCGGCCCGCGCTCGACCGTCCCGCCACCTCGCGAGAACGCCCAGGTGCCGGCAGCGACCAGCAGCGCGGCCGCCGCGGCGGCTGCGGGCCGAAGCTGGCGACGGCGGCGGACGCGGACCCGCATCGGCATCGGGATGCCGTGGATCTCGGCGGGGGTGGCGATGGCCAGGAGCGAGATGCTTCGCTCCCGAACAATCCGAACTTCGGCCTCGAGCGCACGGCAGATCAGGCACGCGAGCAGGTGCTCCGCGATCTCGGCGCGCTGTGCTGACGACAGCTGGCCATCGAGAAAGGCGTGGAGTTCCTCTTCAGGAAGATGCGGCCGCACGCTGCTCCTCACGGTGTTCCTCACGCTGCTGTTCCATCAGATCGTGTGCCGCCACGAGCCGCTTGCGCGCCCGTGCCAGCGTGGTGCCGACCGCGCCGACCGCCAGGCCGGTCTGTTCGGCGATTTCGGGATACGACAACCCGGCATCCCAGAGGAGCAGGACCTCGCGATCCCTCGGCGTGAGGGTTGCCAGGGCACGCTTCACCTCGGCCTCCCGCTCCTGATGCTCGAGGTCCTCCCGCACGTCCCCGAGCGGGGCCGGTGAGGCGATCGGCTCGTGGGTCAGCAGGGTCAGGTGCTTCCGGCGGCGGATCGCCGAACGCGCCTCGTCGCGGGCAATGTTCGCCGCGACGGCGAACACCCATGAGCGGGGCTTCTCCGGCTGGTGCTGGAGCGCCCGCATGAAGACTTCCTGGGCAAGATCCTCGGCCCGGTCGGCGTCCCACACCTTGCGGTACAGGAAGCGGACGACCGCGTCATAGGTGGTCCGGTAGAGGTCCTCAAGGTCAAACGCCATCTGCCCTCCAGGCAGGGGTGCGTCAGTCTGGAGACGCACGGGCCGGGCCGAATGGCACACGCCTCCATAACCAACTGTCGCCAAACAACTTACAGTGGAATCCGTGGGTTACGGAAGGCACAGCCCGGGTGGAGCCCTGTCCTCTTTTCTGGCCACTTTGAACAGAGTTCCGGCTTCGCGGGCCGGCCATCATCCCGTTTCCGTCCGTGCAGGCCGCAGTGCAGGCCATCCTCGAGCAGATAGCCGCAAGCGGAGAGGATCTCGACGTTGAGCACATCATCTTCGTCGTCCTCGCGCTCCACCTTGCAGAGGTAGGGCGACTTGCGGTTGCGGAGGAGGTCCTCGAGCAGGTCCTGTTCGGTGCTACACCGGATCTCCACCTGGAGGTCCCTGCAGCAGGCGGCTCCCCGGACGTGGTCGGAGGTCCGGCACGGTGCCGTGGCACAGGGGTTGGCATCGGGGACGACCGGATGAAGCGGCAGGGGCCGGCGCCGCTGGGGAGCGGTGGGGAGGGTCCGGGTCACCAATCGCCGGTTGTCCACGATCCGGAATCGGTCGCCGCCGAGGCGGCGAGGCTGGTCCACCCGTTCCAGCTCGGGGACGCTCCCCCGGAAGCGGTGCGCCTTGCAGCGGACCTCGCCGTCGCCGCGATCCTCGAGGTGGCGACAGGGGACATGGAGCCGCACCTCGGTCCAGAGCTCCTCGTCCTCGACGAACATCCGGCCGAACTCGATCCGCTCCACGTGACCCAGCAGCCAGGTGCCGTCATGGTCCTCCTGCCCTTCGAGGACGGCCACCCGGAGGGTGACATCGAGGGCGCGGCACTGGCGGCCGAGTCGTCGGCAGGGCGGCGGGGTCATGGTGATCCGCGGTGAACGTGAGCGAGGCAGGTCCGGCCACAAGGTAGCAGCGACCGGTCACGAGGTCATCCCGTGGCGCGGCGGTGGTGGCGATCGAGGAGAAGGGGGATGAAGATCCCGACCGCGAGCCCGGCCACCGAGTCGACCACATAGTGCATCTGGCAGTACACCACCCCGACGGTGAGGAGTGCCGTGGGCACCGCCAGGATCCAGCCGAGTCGCGGCACGGTGCGCCACGCCCCGACGGTCGCGGCGACGGTCGCGGCGACGTGCGATGACGGAAAGGCCGCGCCGTAGGCACTGCCGTCGGCGAGTGCGCCATACACGAGGCGGGCGGGGGGGTTGGCCACGAAGGCGCCGGTGGGTCGCGCGAATTCGTAATAGGGTCCCGCCACGGGCCAGAGCACGTACACCAGGTAGCAGGCGAGGAACACCCCGATCACCCCGGCGAGATAGCGCTCGATCGCCTCGACACGGCCGGCGATGAGCAGCGCGATGACCGGCAGAGGCACGATCACGTAGTAGGAGAAGTACACGGCGTGCAGCAGCGTGGACCAGAAGGCCGACGGCGCGCTGCGCCACCAGTCACGCGCCGGTTGCATCCCGAAGACCGCCTGCTCGATGGCGAGCAGCGGCGCGTCGTGGGTCGGGGCGGCGCCGAAGCGGTTGAGCGCATCGATGGCGGCGTAGAGGGCCGGCAGGAGGAGCACCGGGTAGACGGCGTGGAGGACGCGACCGATGCCCTGCGCGCTGGTGCGGGTGGCGAGCCACGCCACCACGGGCAGGGCGGCGTGCGCGGCGAGGACCCAGCCGATGCCACGCTGGTCGAGTCGGGTCAGGGAGACCGCCACGATCAGCACGCCATAGCCGGCGACCATCCGGTCGACGAGGCGCCAGCGGCCGCCGTTGGTCAGAGCAGCCCCTGCTGTCGAAACCACTCTGCGGTATCGCTGAGTCCGCTGGCGAGGTCGTAGCGCGGCTGCCACCCGGTGTCGTGCATGAAGCGCGACGGGTCGCCGGTCCAGGCGGGCTGGAGAAACTCGTTGGCCTTGTCGCCCTGGAGAATCGTCTTCTTTCCGGTCAGCGCCGCCCACTTCCCGGTCACGGCGAGCGCACCGCGCGCGAGCCAGGCCGGCAGCGGCAGCACCCGCACCTGGCGGCCGAGGGTGCGTCCGACTGCCCGTGCCAGCTCGGCGCTGGTGATCACTGCCGGATGGTTGACGTAGTATGCCTTCCCCGCGGCGGTGGGCGACTCCGCGGCCGCGATGCATGCCTCGGCGAAGTCCTCCGCGTGGATCAGCGACAGCTCCTGGGTTCCGTCGCCGAACACCGGGACGATGCCGAATCGCGCGGCGGCACGAAAGACGGGGAGGAATCCGTCGAGATCGCGCGGTCCGTAGATCGCCGACGGGCGTAGCACCGTCCAGGGCAGGTCGCCCTCCCTCACCACGGCCTCGGCGGCGAGCTTGCTGCGACCGTACATGGTCACCGGGCGGTCCTCGCCATCGGCATCGCGCGGCATGCCGCGCTCGGCGGGTCCACCTGCTGCCCCGGAGGAGACCAGGATCACGCGTGTCTCAGCCCCGCTGGCGCCGGCGGCCGCGACCACGTTGCGGGTGCCCTCACGGTTGGCGTCGAGGAAGGTGGTCTCGTCGCGCGCCCCGGTCAGTGCGGCCGCATGAAAGATCATTGCCTGATCCTCGGCGGCCGCGGTCAGGGCCGCGAGGTCGGCGAGGTCGCCGCGGATCAGTCGCACGCCGCGCTCGGCCAGTCCATGGGCCTTGGCGGGGGTGCGGATCAGCGCGGTCACCTCGTGGCCATGGGCAAGCAGGCGGTCGACAAGGTGCGACCCGACGAAGCCGGTCGCCCCGGTGACGAGCGCCTTCATGCCGGCCGGTCGAGGACTCGGTAGGTCTTGTACGGCGTGAAGTTGGCCTTGGAGAGGCCCTGGATGATGCCGGCGTTGTCCTCGAGGAGCCAGCCCGCCTCGCCCCAGCCGATGCCGATCTCGGCGGCCTTGCTCCAGATCCAGTGGTACAGCGCGGCATCGATTCCCTTGCCGCGCCACTCGGGGAGGATGCCGAGGAGGAGGATGCGGGCGCGGGTGATGCGCCGGGTCTTGAGCTTCCACAGCATCGTGAGGGCGGCGGGGAACATCCCACCGCCGCGGTTGCCGGCCAGCGCCTCGTTGAGGTCGGGCAAGGCGAGGCCGAAGGCGATCGGCGTGCCGTCGTCCCGCTCCACGAACGGCACCAGGCGTGGGATCACCACGGGCTTGAACTGCTCGGCGAGGTTGTCGATCTCGGCATCGGTCATGGGGACGAAGCCCCAGTTCTTCTCCCAACAGGCGTTGTAGAGCTGCTTGATCAGCTCCACCTCGGCGGTGAAGTGCCGCATGTCGAGCGGCCGCATCCGCAGGTGGTACCGTTCCATGATCAGGTTGACGGCGCGGGCGGTCCGTTCGGGCGGGGTGACCGGCGCCTCGAGGGATCCTCCCTGCAGGCAGATCAGGTCCTTGGCCTTGGTGAAACCGGCGGTCTCGAGCAGGGAGAGATAGTACGGTGGATTGTGCGGCATCATCAGCGTGTTCGGTGTGTCGAATCCGTCGATGAGCAGACCGCACTCGTCGTTCACCGAGAACGACATCGGGCCGCGAAGCACGTCGAGGCCGCGACCGCGAACCCAGTTCGCAGCGGCATCGAGGAGCGGTCCGGCCACGGCGGAATCGTCGATGCACTCGAAGAAGCCGAAGAAGCCGACGCGGTCGCCGTGGACCTCGTTGTGGAGCCGGTTGTGGATCGCAGCGACGCGACCGACCACCACGCCGTCACGTTCGGCGAGGAAGTATTCGGCTTCGGCGTGCTGGAAGAACGGATTGGCCTGGCGGTCGAGGAGCTTGCGGACCTCCGCCTTGAAGGGAGGGATCCAATTGGCATCCCGCCGATGGAGGCGATAGGGAAGGTCGATGAAGCGGGCGAGGTCGCCCTTGCTCTCGACGCGCCGGACGACCGGCGCGACTGCGGTCAGATGACCCCCAACTCCTTGCCGATGCGGGCGAAGGCCTCGAGCGCGAAGTCGATCTGTTCCGGGGTATGGGTGGCCATCACGCTGGTGCGCAGGCGGCACTGCGACGGCGGCACCGCGGGCGGCACCACCGGGTTGGTGAAGACCCCGGCGTCATAGAGCTTGCGCCAGAAGATGAAGGTGGTGTCGAGCGGCCCGATCAGGACCGGCACGATCGGCGTCTCGGTCGGCCCGATGTCGAAGCCGAGCGAGAGGAAGCCCTGCTGGAGGCGGCGGGCGTTCTCCCACAGCCGATCACGCCGGTCGGGCTCATCCTGGAGCACCTGGAGGGCGGCGAGCACCCCGGCGGTATTGGCCGGCGGCAGGGAAGCGGTGAAGATGAACGGCCGCGACTTGTGCTTGAGGTAGTGGATGACGTTGTCGGCGCCCGCCACGAAGCCGCCGACCGAGGCGAGCGACTTCGAGAAGGTGCCAGCGATGATGTCCACCTCGTGCTGCAGGTTGAAATGGGCGCCGGTGCCGTCACCCCGGGGGCCGAGGACCCCGAGCGCGTGTGCGTCGTCGACTGCGAGCGCCGCCCCGTGGCGCCGGGCGACCCGGACCAGCTCGGGGATGTCGGCGATGTCGCCCTCCATCGAGTAGACCCCGTCCACCACGATCAGGGTGCCCCGGCCACTGGTGTTGCGCTCCAGCAGTCGGGAGAGCCCGTCCATGTCGCCGTGGTTGAACCGCTGGGTCTCCCCGTAGGTCAGCTTGGCACCGTCGACGATGCAGGCGTGGTCGAGCTTGTCGAGATAGACGGTTTCGCCGCGGCCGACGAGCCCGGAGATCATGCCGAGGTTGGCGCCGTAGCCGGTCGAGAAGACGAGGCACGCTTCCTTGCCGAGGAACTCGGCCAGGGCACTCTCGAGCTTCTCGTGGAGATCGAGCGAGCCGTTGAGGAACCGCGACCCGGTGCAGCCCGACCCGTAGCGCCGCAGCGCCTCGCCCGGCGGCCTCGAGGACCTTGGGGTGGTGGGTGAGGCCAAGGTAGTTGTTCGAGCCCAGCATGATCCGCTGCTGGCCCTCGATGACAACCACGGTGTCCTCGGACTCGGAGATCGGCTTGAAGTACGGATACAGACCGGCGGCCTGGATCTCGCGCGCCTGGGTGAACTGCCGGCACTTCTCGAACAGTGCCACCGGGGTCTGCAGCGTGTCGATCGGCACGGGCCCTCGCGCAGCTCGGGTGAATGCGGTGCCCGTAGGGGACGGGGACGGGGTGGTGGAGGTCAAGGTCAAAAGTTAGAAACCGCACGGGCTTGACACAAGCTGAAACATCATGAAACGCCAAGGTCACGGATCGCCGAATTGACCGGATGTCTTTCTCCGGCATATCGTTGCAGCACTCCTGCCCCGTACCCCAGAGCCAATATTCCGTGACCCGACCCTGTTGCCAACCCCCCACCCGCCGAGCACCGGCGCGGGGAAGCTGATGCCTGACCAGCCCCTGGTGGCTGTGGCGGGAGGGGGGATGGCCGGGCTGGCCGCCGCCCACCGGCTCAAGGCGCTGGGGTGCCGGGTGGTGGTCTTCGAGGCCACGGATCGACCGGGTGGCCAGGTGCGCACCCTGGTCAGGGATGGTTGGGTCCTCGATCTCGGTGCGACCACGGTGGCCGATCCTCCCGAGGCGGTGCGCTCGCTCCTGACGGCGGCGGGGACCGACGCGCTGGTGTCGCGCCCCCCGGCTGGCAGCGACCGACGGTACCTGATCCACGAGGGCCGCCTTATGGCGGTGCCCACCACCACGGCGGAGATGATCGCCTCGCCGCTGCTGTCGGTCTCGGGGCGACTCCGGATGGTCCGCGAACCGTTCATCGGTCGGGGCGCCGTGGTCGAGGAGAGTGCGGCGGCGTTTGCCCGACGGCGCTTCGGGGAGGAGGCGTCCACCCGCTTCTTCGAGCCACTCGTCGCGAGCACATCGGGCGGCGATCCGGAACTGCTGCTGGCGGAGTTTGCCTTCCCGAAGCTGGTGGAGTTCGAGCGGCGGGCCGGATCGATCCTGAAGGGACGGATGCGGGCCGCACGTGAGGCGCGCCGGACGGGTGCCCCACGGGCCGAGGGTGGCTGGAGCTGCCATGGCGGCCTCGGTGCCCTCGCCGATCGACTGGCCACTTCGCTCGGCGAACGCTGGCGGCCCGGAGAGGCGGTCACGGCAATCGCGGTGGAACCCGATGCGGTGACGGTCGTGCTCGACGGTGGGGCCTCGCAACGCGTGCAGGCGATCGTGGTGGCGTTGCCCGCCGCGATGGTCGGTGCGCTGATCCAGGGGGCCGTCGACGGCGCGCGACTCTCGGCCGTCGCGGCGATGCCCCACGCGTCGCAGGTGGTCGCGGCGCTCGGCTACCGGCGGGAGGATGTGGCGCATCCTCTCGACGGGCACGGGGTGTTGGCGGGGCCGAGCGAGGGCCGTCGGATCCTCGGGGTGCAGTTCACCTCGACGCTCTTCCCCGATCGGGCACCCGCCGGGCACGTGCTGCTCACCGTCACGATCGGTGGCACGCGTCACCCCGGTGATGTCGGGCTGGATGACGCCGCCATCCTCGAGGTGGTGCAGGCCGAACTGGGTGCCTTGCTCGGTGTGCGAGGCGAACCGGTGGTGGGTGCCATCGGCCGCTGGCCGGCGGCGCTGCCGCTGGCGATGGCAGGCCACCGCACCCGACTCGAGGCGGCGGCGACGGTGGAAATGGCGAATGGCGCGCTCGCCTTTGCCGGAGCCTGGCACGACGGGCTCGCCCTCGGCGGAGTGATGCAGGGGGGCATCGCGGCGGCGGAACGCGTGGTGGGCCGACTCAACCAGGTTTGATCGCGTCCTGCAGTGGCGTAGCTTGTGTTGGCGGATCGTCAGGGAGGTCGCCGACTCCCGCCATCGAGGCGCAGCGATGATGATCGCTCGCGGCGGCCATGCTGTCGTCGGGGATGATGGCAATCAATGAGTTTCGCGACGTGCCGGAGGAGGCCGTGATGTTCCCGGTGATCAATCCCGCGACGGGTGAGGAGATCGCCCGGCACTCCGCCCACGCGCCCGACGACGTGCGACGCCTCGCCCGCGCTGCGGACGGGGCGTTCGCGTCTTGGAGCCGGCGTGACTTCGCGTCGCGCGCGACCCTCATGCGCCGCGTGGCGGCGCGACTGCGCGAGGAGGCCCCGGGGCTCGCGGTGCTGATGGCCCGCGAGATGGGCAAGCCGGTGACGCAGGGACGCGCGGAGGCGGAGAAGTGCGCCTGGGTGTGCGAGCACTACGCCGACCAGGCGGCGGCGTACCTCGCCGACGAGCCGATCGCGACCGAGCACACCGAGGCGTTCGTGACCTGCCAGCCGATCGGCACCGTGCTCGCGATCATGCCGTGGAACTTCCCGCTCTGGCAGGTCTTCCGGGCCGCCGCGCCGACCCTCATGGCCGGCAACGTGATGCTGCTGAAGCACGCGTCAAACGTGCCGGGCACCGCGCTGGCGATCGAACGGATCTTCCGCGAGGCCGAGCTGCCCGAGGGAGTCTTCACCACGCTGCTGATCGACACCGACGCGGTGCGGCGCCTGATCCGCTCCAGCAATGTCCAGGCGGTGACGCTCACCGGGAGCACCGGCGCCGGGCGTGCCGTGGCCCGGGAGGCCGGGGCGCGGCTCAAGAAGACGGTGCTCGAACTCGGCGGCAGCGATCCCTACGTGGTGTTGGCCGATGCCGACGTGGAGCTCGCGGCTGATGTCTGTGCACGGTCGCGACTCATCAACAGCGGGCAGAGTTGCATCGCCGCGAAGCGGTTCGTGGTGGTGGACGCGGTGCGCGAGGCCTTCGAGGATCGATTCGTGGCCCGGATGCGGGATGCCACGCTTGGCGATCCGCTGATGGCGGCCACCGAGGTCGGCCCGCAGGCGCGCGTGGACCTGCGCGACGCGTTGCACGACCAGGTGCAGCGGGCCGTGGCGAGGGGCGCCCGGCTGTTGCTCGGGGGCACGGTGCCACCGCGGGCTGGCGCCTGGTATCCGCCGACGGTGCTCACCGATGTCCGTCGCGGGTCGCCGGCCTGGCGCGAGGAGCTGTTCGGCCCGGTCGCGGCGATCATCGTGGTCCGCGACGAGGCGGCCGCGATCCGGGCCGCGAACGCCACCAGCTTCGGCCTCGGGGCAGCGGTGTTCACGCGCGATGTGCCGCACGGTCGCACGATCGCCCGCGAGATGCTGGCGGCGGGTGCCTGTGCCGTCAACACGTTGGTGGCCTCCGATCCCCGGCTGCCCTTCGGGGGGATCGGCGAGAGCGGCTATGGCCGCGAACTCGGCCGCGAGGGAATCCGCGAGTTCGTCAACCTCAAGAGCGTCGTGGTTTCCTGAGCCGCGTCAGCGGCGGGCCACGCGGGTTGCACGAGCGAGGCATCGTCCTAGGTTCCGGGGTTTCCCCGATGTGACCCGATCCGGAGCTGCCCAATCATCACCCTGCTCGCCACCGATCTCGACGGAACGTTCCTCGGAGGCCGCCAGGCCGACCGGCTGGCCCTCTATCGCCGGCTGCGCGCCGGCGACGACGTGCGCCTGGTGTTCGTCACCGGGCGGGGCGTCGAGACCGTCCTCCCGCTGCTCGGCGACCCGCTGATCCCCGACCCCGAGTTCATCATCGGCGATGTCGGCGCGACGGTGGTAAGCACCGATGGCCTGCGGCCGGTGACGCCGCTGCAGTGGGAGATCGACGAGCGCTGGATCGGGGTGGAGCGGGTGCTCGATGCGGTCGGGGAGATCGATGGCCTGGTGCGTCAGCCGGTGCCCCAGGAACGGCGGGTCTCGTTCTACGCGCGCGACGAGGATGTGGTCGCGGAAGTGCGTCGACGCGTGGCCGGGTTGCCGGTGGATGTGCTGATGTCAGCGGGACGGTATCTCGATGTGCTTCCGGAGGGGACCAGCAAGGGATCGACGCTGCGACGTCTCGTGGCACACCTTGGCGTGAACGAGGACGCGGTGCTGGTCGCCGGCGACACGCTCAACGACCTCTCGCTCTTCGAGACCGGCTATCACGGTGTGGTCGTGGGCCAGGCCGAGGCGGCACTGGTCGAGGCGACGCGGGGGATGCCGCACGTGCACCACGCGGCGGCGGCCGGTGCCGGCGGGATCCTCGAGGCACTGCGTGCGCTGGTGCCCGGCGATCGGTTCGCCCCGCAGGGCGCCGGCGCGCCCTCGGGCGATGCCCAGCTCGTGGTGGTCTACCACCGGCTTCCCTACGAGGAGCGCCTCGAGGACGGCGTGGTGATTCGCCAACGGCACACCTCGCCCAACGGCATCATCCCCACCCTGCTGGGATGCTTCGAGGGCGGTCGCCCCGGCTCCTGGGTCGCCTGGTCGACCCAGCACGCCCCGGGGGCGACCGGGACGACACACGAACTGGTGGACGAGGACCGCTTCCCCAACCTGGTGGCAGCCAAGGTGCCGCTCGAGGAGCGCGACGTCGCCCGGTTCTACAAGAAGTTCTCCAAGGAGGCCTTCTGGCCGGTGATCTTCTCGTTCGTGGACCGGGCGAGTTTCTCGGTCGCGGACTGGGAGCACTTTCTCGGGGTGAATCTGCGCTTCGCGGAAGCCGCCGCCGCGGAGGCCGACGACGGTGCGCTGGTCTGGATCCATGACTACAACCTGTGGATGGTGCCGGGCTACCTGCGGATGATCCGACCCGACCTCAAGATCGGCTTCTTCCACCATACCGCGTTCCCGCCGGCCGACGTGTTCAACGTGATCCCGTGGGCTGGCCAGATCATGGGTTCGCTGGCGCAGTGCGATCACGTCGGATTTCACATCCCGCGCTACGCCGCGAATTTCCTCGACGTGCTCCGGTCGCACGTGGAGACCGAGGTGCTCGAGGTCGAACCCTGCGCACCGCGCTTCCGGGTCCACGGCATGGCGCTGTCGATTCCGCGGATGCCGACCAGGATCCGGTCCGGTGAGCGAGTCCTCTCGCTCGGCGCCCATCCGGTGGGCGTCAACGCCCGTGCGGTGACCGAGGTCCTCGCCGATCCGGGGCACCGGCGCCGGGTGGACGAGCTCTCCGGACGGCTGCGCGGCATGCGGCTGGTGCTGTCGGTGGAGCGACTCGACTACGTGAAGGGCCCGCTGCAGAAGCTGGAGGCGTTCGAGCGGTTGCTCGAAGGCCATCCGGAGCATCGCGGGGCGATCTCGATGGTGTTCGTCACCACGCCCCCGGCGCCAGGGATGGAGGTCTACGACGAGGTCCGCGAGGCGGTCGATCAGGCAGTGGGCCGGATCAACGGGCGGTTCGGGTCGATCGAATGGACGCCAATCCACTACCTGTTCCGCGCGTTGCCGTTCGAGGAGGTGATTGTCTACTGCGCGGCGGCCGACGTGGCGTGGATCACTCCGTTGCGCGACGGACTCAACCTCGTGGCGAAGGAGTTCGTCACCGCCCAGGGCGCGGTGGATGGCGCCGGGGTGCTGCTGCTGAGCGAATTCGCCGGGGCGGCCGTGGAGCTCCACGGGGCGCTGCTCACCAATCCGTACGACATCGAGGGGATGAGCGAGGGGCTGCACCAGGCGCTCACGTTGCCGGAGACCGAGCGACGCCAGCGGATGCGCCGGCTGGTGGAAGTCGTCGAGGGGCATGACGTCGACGACTGGAGCCGCGGTTTCCTGGAGGCGCTCGACTCGACCACGGTCCGCTGATCGATGCTGGCGCTGCTCGACTGGCTGGTGATCGGGGCGTACCTGCTGTTTGCCCTGGCCATTGGCCTCATGGTGCGCGAAGGAAGCGAGCGTGGTCGGCGCTCGTATTTCCTCGCCGATCGTTCGCTGCCCTGGTGGTGGGCCGGCACCTCGATCGCCGCGACGACCTTCGCCGCCGACACCCCGCTCGCCGTGGCCGGCATCGTCGCCGACCGCGGACTCTCCGGCAACTGGCTCTGGCTCTCGTGGATCCTGGTCCACGCCGCGGTGGTGGCCGTGTTCGCGCGGCGCTGGTGGCGCGCCGACGTGATCACCGACGCCGAGTTCATCTCACGGCGCTACAGCGACGCGGCGACCGGGGCGTTGCGCACCTTCCGGGCGATGCTCTACGGCCTCATCTACAACGTGATCATCCTCGGCTGGGTGCTGCGGGCGATGGGCAAGATCGTCCATCCGCTCTTTCGCTGGGACGAGTGGACGCCCGGACTCGCGGCCCTGGTCGGCCGCCTGATGCCGGCGCACACCGCCCTTGGTGGCCCGAGCGAGCTGATCACGATCGTGGTGCTGGTCCTGGTGGTGACGTTCTACTCGTCGTTGGGCGGGATCCGTGGCGTGGTGCGCACCGACCTGGTTCAGTTCGCGCTGGGCCTGCTGGGGAGTGTCTGGCTCGCCGTGGCGGCCTGGCGGGCGGTGGGGGGTCGGCGCGGCCTGCACGAGGGTCTGGTGACCCACTACGGGTCCCGGGCATCGGAGCTCACCGCCCTCTTCCCCTCACTGGACCACGGCTGGGCCGCCGCGCTGGGCCTGGGAGCATTTGCCCTGGGGGCCTACCTGCTGGTGCAGGCGTTCGCCAACGTCCCCGCCGATGGTGGGGGATACCTGCAGCAGCGCCTCTCCGCGTCGCGCAGTGAGGAGGATGCCCAGAAGGCGGCGGGACTCTTCGTCGCGATGCAGTACCTGATCCGGACCTGGCCGTGGTTCGTGGTCGCCCTCGCCGCGCTGGTGCTGGTGCCGCTGGGCACCGGTCCCAGCGCGCTCGGACCCGAGCTCACCACCATGGTGCGGGGCGATCGCGAACTTGCCTATCCCGCGCTGATGGTCGCGCTGCTGCCGCCGGGCGTGTTCGGGCTGCTGGTGGTTTCGCTCCTCGCCGCGTTCATGAGCACGATCGACACCCACTTCAACTGGGGTGCCTCGTACGCCGTCAACGACCTGGTGCTGCGTGCGCGGCCCGACCTGTCGGTGCGGGCGCAGGTGCGCGCCGCGCGGCTGGCCGTGATCGTCTTCGCCGTCCTGGCGGTGCTGGTGGCGATGCAGATCGACCGGATCGAACAGGCCTGGCGCTGGGTGGCAGCCCTCGGTGCCGCCCTGGGGGCGCCGACGCTGCTGCGCTGGTTCTGGTGGCGGGTCACCGCGGCGTCGGAGTTTGCCGGCGGGGTGACTGGCCTGGTCACCGCCGCGATCACGGTCGCGGCCGGGACGGTGTACGAGCGGCAGCTGTTGTGGATCGCCGGGACCTCGTTGCTTGCGACCCTGCTGGCAATCGCGGTTGGTCCCCGGGCCTCGGCCGCGGACGCCCGGACTTTTGCGGCGCTGACGACCCCGCCCGGCGTCTGGCCGGGCCGGTCACTGGCCGACTCGCTCGGCGACCTGGCGCGCTCGGCATGGCGGACCGCGCTGGTCGTGATTGTCGTCGTGGTGGGGCTGGTGCTGGGCCACCGGCTGCTCTTCGGAGGGTGAGGCCGGCCATCGCCATTTCATCCGCGCGATGTAGAATGGTGACACGGTCCCGGCGCCGCGCCGGGGTCGTCACCCAGCGGAGGAGTGCATGAACGGCGCACAACTGCATCTGGCCATCAATCACCTTCCCCTGTTCGCCACGATGTTCGGCCTGGCGTTCCTCGCCTTCGGGCTCTGGCGTCCCGCCGTTCCGGTGGTTCGTCGGGCGGGGCTCGTGTTCCTGGTGCTGGGCGGTCTCGGCGCGGGGGCGACCTACCTCACCGGCGAGCCGGCGGAGGACGTGGTCGAGGAGATGCCCGGCATCACCAAGGAACGGATCCACGAGCACGAGGAGTCGGCCGAGTTCGCGACGATCATCACCGGGATCGCTGGCCTGCTCGGGCTCGTGGTGCTCTGGCGGAGGCGTGGGCAGGCGATCGACAACGCCTCGACCGGGGTCGCCGTCGGCGTCACCGTCCTGGCCTTCGCGGTGCTGGCGCGGACGGCACTGCTCGGCGGTGAGATCCATCACGCCGAGCTGCGGCCCGACGGCACGGCCCAGGTCGGTGCTCCCGAGGGAGGCTGAGCGGACGGAAGCGGTCAGGCCTTCTCGAGGAAGAGGGTCTGGGTGGGGTACGCGAACTCGATGCCCGCAGACTCGAACGCTGCATGGATCGCCAGGTAGATCGCCTGCTGGCGATCCATGAACAGGGAGTAGTCGGGACTCCGCGTGTACCAGACCGTCTCGAAGTTGATCGCGGAATCGCCATAACCGCTCAGGTGGGAGCGGTCGAAACGGGTGTCGTCCTGGGCTTCGATCGCCTCCCGAATCATCGTGGGAATCCGCTCCAGCTGGTCGCGCGGCGTCTGGTAGGTCACCCCGAGGGTGAAGACCAGGCGCCGCTCGAACATCCGGCCGAAGTTGCGCAACCGGGACGAGAGCAGGTCGGCGTTGGAGAAGACCAGTTGCTCCCCGGAGATGGAGCGGACCCGGGTGGTCTTGAGGCCGATGTTCTCGACGGTGCCGACCATGTCGCCGACAGCGATGAAATTGCCGAGCACGAACGGCTTGTCGAGCACGATGGCGAGCGACGCGAAGAGATCGCCCAGCACATTCTGGAGCGCCAGCGCGATCGCGACGCCACCGATCCCGAGCCCGGCCACCAGGGCGGTGATGTCCACGCCGAGGTTGTCGAGCACGAGGAGCGCCACTCCCGACCAGACCGCGAGGTTGACCACGAAGGAAAACACCCCGACCATCGTGGCTGCCCCCGGGTCATCCTCGAGTTTCTGGGCGCGGTACCGCTGCAGGACGCTGTTCGCGGCAGCGCCCGCCCAGAAGCCTGCCTGCACGAGGAGCAGCAGCACCACGGCTCCGCCCAGCAACCCGCGGGCCCGCTCACCGAGGTCGAGCCAGGTGCTCCCGGCGATCAGGGCGCCGGCCAGGAGCGCCAGCACCTTGGTGGCATCGAGGACGTCGGCGAGGACGTCGTCGTACTGGTTGGCGGTCCGGTCGCTGAACCGGCGGATCCTGGTGACCAGGATCCGCCGGATCGTGACCAGCGCCAGCAGCACCGCGAGGGCGAGGCCGGCAGCGATGAGCCAGGCCGAGAGCGGATTGCCCCAGAAGATTCGATCAAGCGCCATCAGTCATCCAGGATGAAGGTCACCTTCATGAAGACCCGGTACTTGGTGATCTTGCCCTTGTGAATGACGACCTTCTGGCTCTCGATCCAGGCGCCCGTCAGGTTGCGCAGCGTCTTGTCGGCTCGGGCGATGCCCTCGTTGACGGCATCCTCGAAGCTCTTGGTGGATTCAGCGACCAGCTCGGTGACTCGTGCGATGGCCATCGGGAGATCCTCCGGTTCAGGTGAGTGCCTCGCAACCTAGGAGATGACACCCGCGAGGCAACCGTCGGGTTCCGCCGGGCGCCGGGCGCCTCCACGCGTTAGCTTCGGTGGCGCACCCCGAACCCGATCACCCATCACCGCCACGGTGCCACCATGCGCTTTCCAGCGACCCTGCCGATGCTGCTGCTCCTCGCGATCCCGCTCGCCGCCCAGGATGCCGATGCCGCCCTCGAGGCCCGGGCCCGGGCGATCCATGCCCGGGTGCTCTCGCTGGACACCCACGTCGACATCTCTCCCGCCAATTTCCGGCTGGGCCAACCGAACTACGCCGACCGGCTGCCGCGCACCCAGGTGGACCTCACCAAGATGGAAGCCGGCGGGCTCGGCGGGGCATTCCTGGTGGTCTATACCGGACAGGCCCCGGCGCTCACGCCGGAGAGCTTCGCGCAGGCCCATGACCAGGCGATGGAGAAGTTCGCCGCGATCCACCGGTTGGTGGACTCGATCGCGCCGGACCGCGCCGGGCTGGCGCTCACCTCGGCCGATGCGCGGCGAATCCACGCGGCCGGCAAGCGGGTGATCTTCATCGGGGTGGAGAACGGCTTCCCGATCGGGACCGATATCACCAACGTCGCGCGGTTCCAGCAACTCGGCGCTCGTTACATGTCCCTGGCCCACAACGGACATTCGCAGCTCTCCGACTCGAACACCGGCGAGCGCGACGGTGTCTGGCTCCACCACGGGCTCTCCGAGCTGGGACGTCAGGTGATCCGCGAGATGAACCGCGTCGGGATCATGATCGACATCTCGCATCCGTCGAAGGAGTCGATGATGCAGACGCTGGCGCTCACCCGGGCGCCGATCATCGCCTCCCACTCGGGTGTGCGGGCGCTCTGTGACCACTCGCGCAATCTTGACGATGAGCAGCTCCGGGCGCTGGCCCGGAACGGTGGCGTGGCCCAGCTGGTGGCGTTCTCGGGATACGTGAAGTGCAATCCACCGCGCGACGCCGCCCGCCAGGCGGCTCTCGACACGCTCCGGTCGGCCTACGGGATCACGGCGATGGGCCGTCGCGGGGTGCAGGCGGCACTCGACTCGATGCCTGCCGCACGGCGGGACGCGTTCCTCGCGGCCCAGCGGGAGATCACCGAGGTGCGGTTCCCGAGCGACCCACCGGCGACCGTGGCCGACTTCGTCGACCACATCGACTACGCCGTGAAGCTGATCGGCATCGATCACGTGGGAATCGCCTCGGACTTCGATGGCGGTGGTGGCGTGGAGGGATGGCGCAGCGCCGAGGAGACGCCGAACGTCACGATCGAGCTGGTGCGGCGCGGGTACACCGAGGCGCAGATCGCCAAGCTCTGGAGTGGCAACCTGCTGCGGGTGCTCGACGAGGTGCAGGCGGTAGCTGGCCAGCCGGAGACGTGAGAGGAGTCCTGATTCCTGAGTCCTGAGACGTGGGGGGGACGGTGCGGGGCCGACATCCAAGGGCGATGTCGGCCCCGTCGCTCTATCTCACCTCTCAGGACTCACGACTCGCCACTTCATCTCCCCCGCAGGCTCCGTTCGAGCAGCCCCATCACGCTGCGCACCAGTTGGCTTCCCATGTTCGACGCGGTACGCGACTTGAGGATGCGCTCGAGACCGGTGGGAGTCGGCTTGGGGGCCCGGCGGCTCCGCGTCGGTCGGCGAGCCTCCACCCCGATCGGCTCCTCGGCCCGTGCCGCGGCCTCTCGCACCCGGCGCTCGAGCACCTCGCGGGCACTCTCGCGGTCGACGGCCGTGGCGTAGTGGCGGACCTGCTGCGACACGGCCAGGCGCCGGGCGAATTCGTCCTCGGGGAGCGGTTGCATGCTTGCCGCGGGGGCCAGGAGGTGGGTGGCGACTGGTGGGGTGGGGATTCCCTTCCGGGTGAGCACCGTGACCACCGCCTGCCCGGTTCCCACGGTGGTGAGCAGCTCCTCGACGTCGTACCACGGCGTCCTGGGGAAGGTGCGTGCCGCCGCGCGCATCGCCTTCTCGTCGTCGGGAGTGAACGCCCGCAGCGCGTGCTGCACCCGGTTGCCGAGCTGGCCGAGGATGTCGGCCGGGATGTCCTTGGGGCTCTGGGTGCAGAAGAAGACGCCGACGCCCTTGCTGCGGATCAGGCGCACCACCTGCTCGACCTGGTCACGGAACGCCTTGCTGGCGTCCTCGAACAGCAGATGGGCCTCATCGAGGAAAAAGACGAGCTTGGGCTGCGGCAGGTCGCCGACCTCCGGCAGGTCGAGATAGAGCCGTGCGAGCATCCACATCATGAAGGTGGAGAAGAGCGCCGGCTTGTCCTGCGCATCGGAGAGCTCGAGCACCGAGATCACGCCGCGGCCGTCGCGATCCACCTGCATCAGGTCGTCGAGGGCGAACTCCGGCTCGCCGAAGAAGTCGGCGGCTCCCTGCGCCTCGAGCTCCACCAGCTCGCGGAGCAGCACCCCGACCGTCTGGCTCGACATTGCCCCGTACTCCTTGAGCTCGTCGGCCCCCTCGTCGGCGAGCCAACCGAGTGTGGCCCGCAGGTCGGCGAAATCGAGCAGCAGCAGGTTGCGGTCGTCGCAGTACTTGAACACCATCGTCAGCACCGACGTCTGGGTGTCGTTGAGTCCCAGGACCCGCGACAGGAGCAGGGAGCCGAACGAGCTGACGGTGGCGCGCAGCTGGGCGCCGCGCTTGCCGGTGAGCGAGAGAAATTCCACCGGAAAGCCGCTGGCCTGCCACGGCTGCCCCGTGGCGGCGGCCCGTTCGTCGATCCGGGGGTGCGGCGAGCCCGGAATGGCAAGACCGGAGAGGTCGCCCTTGATGTCCGCCACGAAGACCGGCACCCCGGCCGCCGAGAGCTGTTCGGCGATCAGTTGCAGGGTGCGGGTCTTGCCGGTGCCCGTGGCGCCCGCGATCAGGCCGTGCCGGTTGAGCATCCCGAGCGGCATCCGCACCAGCGGTTCGGGGTGAATCTCCCCAGCCCGCAACGGAGCCCCGAGGGTGATGGTGTGCTCGGTGGGGAAGGCGGCACGGACGTCGTCGAGAAAGGCCTGATCCACGTGATGCTCCCGGGTGCGGGCGTCCCGGCGCTCAGAAGCGCAGGTCGAAGTTGCCGCTGGTGACACTCTTCTGGCCGGTCGCGTTGGAGGTCGGATCGAACTGGCCGGTGAACTGGAAGGTGCCGGCGACGCGCTGGGCGGCGACGGTGGTCACGGTCACCGATCCGGTCCCGGGCGACAGCACGGTCGACCACGCGCCGGTGGTGGCGGCCGATCCCTGCGAGAGGATCACCCGACCGAACTGGCTCGGCGAGTTGGGGTTGAGGGTGAACGTGCCCGGTACCGTGACGTTCGGCAGGTTGATCGTCAGGGTGATGGTGGTGTTGCCGACCGTCTGGGTGCCGGTGAAGGCCACGGCACCGCCGTTCTTGGTGGCGATGATGGCGGTGTTCGGCGGGGAGAAGCTCAGCCCGTCGACGGTGGCCGACAAGCTGCTCGTGGTGGCGCCGCCAGCGCCGGTGCCGGTGTCTCCGCCGCAGGCAACCACGGCGAGGAGGGCACAGAGGGCGGGGAATCGCTGCATGGTTGTCTCGAGGGACCGGGTGAATAGGGCCGGTGAGCCGGCTGGGGTCCCCGCAAAGTTCCCGCCCGTCGGGCACCGGGGCAAGTCCGATCCCTGTCAGGGGCTGTCCCGCCCCCGCGTCTCGCTCGTTATCTTGCGGTCATCCGGGGCGGTAGCTCAGCTGGGAGAGCACCTGCTTTGCAAGCAGGGGGTCGTGGGTTCGAGCCCCATCCGCTCCATACACTCCGGGCCAGCCCGCGGCCCCTCCTCCTGACGGTGGACTGTCTCATGCGCCTCGCTCACGCGTCCCTTGTCACGATCGCGCTCCTGGCCGTGGTTGGCTGCGGCGACCAGATGTCGTCCGAGGAGGCGCGCCAGGCCGTCGTGGTCTCGGTCAACGGCGTGACGCTCGATGGGGCGACCCTCGAAGAGTTGCTGCTCGGGTCGCCGGCGCAGATCCCGCCCTCGACGGAAGCCGCCAACGTGTACGTGTCGGCGTTCATCGACGCGGCGCTGTTGCGGCGGGCGATCGTGCGGGCCACCCCGCTCACCGACTCGGCGATGGTCGTCGCGGCACTGGTGCCGGACGCGGTCAGGGGCGAGGTGCTCGGCGCGTTGCAGCGGCGGGCGGCGGCAATGCCGCCAGTGACCGATGCCCAGGCCGACTCGGTGGCCCGTCTCGGCGGTGTGCGGGTGTTCCAGCACATCCTCTTCCGGATCCGGGACCAGCGCGACTCCGCCGAAATCGGGACGGCACTGCGCCGGATGAGCGGGGTGGTGGACGAGCTCAAAGGTGGCACCGATTTCGCCGCGATGGCGCGCCGCGTCTCGGAGGACACCGTGACCGGGGCCAGGGGCGGATTCCTCCCGCCGCTCGAGCGGCGGGAGTTGCCGCCCGGTCGCCTGGCCGACGCCGCCTGGCGACTGCAGCCCGGCGAGATCACCGAGGTGGTGGGCTCGCCGGCGGGGATCCATATCCTGCGGCGCGCCACCGTGGCCGAGTCGAGGCCGGAGTTCAAGGCGTGGCTCGCACCCCGGCTGGCCCAGCGGGCCGATTCGATCTGGGCCGATTCACTTTCCACCGCACACCACCTTGCCGTGCCGAGCGACGCCACGCTGCGGATGCGCGAGCTGGCCGCAGAACCGTTCACCGGCGGTGGCAGCGCGGCGCTGGCGACGTGGGACGGGGGCGACCTCAGTCCTGCCGAGGTCCGTGAGTGGCTCGCGGTGACGCCTGCAGTGGAGCGTGCCGGACTGCCGGTGGCATCCGACTCGGCGATCGGCATCCTGCTGCGCCAACTTGCCCAGCGCGAACTTGCCTGGGAGGTCACGGCCCCGGGTCCCGAGCGGGTCTCGCCGGACGCCTGGGCCTCGCTTGCGCCCCAGTATCGCCAGACCCTCGCCGCGATGATGGAGGCGTATCGTGGCCCGCTCACCAACGGGGACAGCAGCGCGGCCGTGCGCGGTTTCATGGCGGCGGTCGCTGCCGGTCGGATTCCGTATCGGCCGCTTCCCGGCGCATTGAGCGGCCTGCTCCGTCGGGACGCCGAGATCACGGTCAACCGCGACGCCATCGCCGTGGTTGTCGCCGAGGCGCTCACCAAGTGGCAGGGTCGCAACCCCGATTCGACCACCACCGCGAGCGCGCCGCCGGCGGCGGTGAACGACAGCACACCGTGACGGTGACGGCGATCCCCGGTGGGGTTCGCCTGGCGCTTCACGTGCAGCCCGGTGCCTCGGTGAGCGAGGTGACCGGGCTGCATGGCGATCGGCTCAAGGTGCGGATCGCATCGCCGCCGCTCGACGGACGGGCCAATGCGGCCCTCGTGGCATGGCTGGCGGCCCGCACCGGCGTTCCACCCCGCGCGGTACGGCTGGTGCACGGCTCGCGATCGCGGCAGAAGACGGTGGAGCTCGACGGTGTGACGGTGGAGGCAGTGCGGGCAGCCCTGGGGCTCTAGCCGTCGGCAGCCTTGCGTTCGGCGTGGCGGCGCGCCTGCACCGCGAGCAACTGCTGGAGCCGGCGGCGCTCCGGGATCGGGAAGGGGTGCTTGGGCGAGAGCCGCTTCCAGCCATCGGGCCCATGTCCGATCCAGAGCACATCAAGCACGAGGACCAACTCGCGGGCCAGCGCACCAAGCGGGCAGGCGAGGGCCGCCGATCGCTCCTGGGAGAGCGTCATCTCGGCGTGGCCACTGCGACGGTCGGCCCAGCTGTGGACCCGGAGATGGACCAGCTCCTCCTGGCGCTCGAAGGTCCATTCGTGCACCCCGGGGGCGTCCTCGAGCACCAGGGACGCGTGATCCGCACCCTCCATCAGCACGATGACGGCGCGGGCGAGGTCGCCGAGCGCATCGGTCTCGTCGGTGGCCTGCATGGCGACCCGGAGGTCATCGGCTTCGAGTGCCACGACGGCACGACCCGGCGTGGTCAGGGAATATCGGAGCGAGAAGGCCATCGGGATCCGGTCGAGGGGGCTGGAGGAAGCGTGCCCCAAGTATCGTCAACCCCGGGCGCGGGAGACAGGGGTGGTCACCGGCGGTCCGTGGCGGCGCGGTTGCCGGCGACCCAGTGAGCCGCGATCTTCGGCCATCGTGACCATCGACACGCTGACCTGGCTGTTGTTGCCGCCCCTCGTGGCGATCGCGCTGGTGCCCCGGAGGGAGCGCGGTGGTGCGGCCACTCGCTTGATCGTGGCGGCCTTCGGGCTTGGCACCCTGGTGGCTGGCGTTGGCGAACTCGGCGCGTCGACGATGCGCGCCTATGCGATGCAATCGGCAGGCAACGCCCTCTTCGTTTCGCTCTCGGCCGGGCTGGTGCTCGGGGCAGCGTCGCCGTGGCGACGGTCGGCGTGGCCGAGTTGGGCAAGCGTGCTGGTGCTGGCGGCCGCCACTGCCTGGCCGGTCGTTGGCCTGATGCACTGGGGTGGCTACCTGCTGGGGGCGGTCCTCGGCACGCTGCCGCTGGCGCTCGGCCGGGTTGTCCCCGCGAGCTCGCCCGCGAACGCCCGCGATGAGCCGGCGACACTCCCGGTGATCACCGCCCTCGCCCTTTCCTTGGTGGCGACCGCGCTGGCGCTCGCCGAGCCGCTCGTGCTGGTCTTGTTGGCGCCCGTGGTGCCGTTGGTGTGGCGCGCGTTCCCCCGGCACCGCGCGCAGATCGCCCCGCGACAGCTCGTGCTGCCGGTTGTCGCGGCGTTGGCGGTGGTGGCGCTGGGCTGGCTCGCCCTGACGATCGCTGGCGACCCGTTGGTCCGACTGGGGACCTTTTTCGCGGCCGCACCGGTGTCGCCCGCGGGCGAACAATGGCTGGGGCTGCTCGGGCTGGTGCTCGTGCTGGCGATGCTGGCGCCGTGGCCGCTCCACCGATACGGGGTCGGTGTGCTGCTCGCCCCGGCCGCGACGATTCTCACCTGGCGTCTTGCCGGTTCGGTCGCGCCCGACGTGCTGGCCGGGTGGCAGCCGCTCGTCGGGATGGCACTGGTCCCGCTCGCCGTGATCGCGGCCTGGCGGGGGCGCTGGGTCGAGGGGTTGGGTGCCGCGGCGATCATGGTTGCGTTCCGGCCCGGTGTGGTCGCGCTCATCGGCGCGGCCCTCGCGATCCTGGCGGCGTTGGCGTTCGCGGTCACCGCACCGAACCGGAACATGCTGCGGCCGGATCGGGTTACCTTCTCGGGAGAGTGGTGGGTCGCGATGCTTGCCGCAGCCGGGGTGGCAACCACTGCCGTCGCGATGCTGCAACACGAGGTGGTGCTCGCCACGCTCCTCGCCGGGGGACTGGCCTCCGCCGCGGCCCGCACCGGGCGCGCGGCACCGGTCGCCTGACCTCATTCACACCGAAAGCACCTTCAGCCGGAACGGATCCCATGGCCCACACACTTCCCGCCCTGCCCTACGACTACAACGCCCTGGAACCGCACATCGACGAACAGACGATGCGGATCCATCACGACAAGCACCACGCCGGCTACGTCGCCAAGCTCAACGCCGCGCTCGAGGGACTCGACGACCTGATGGAGTTGCCGGTCGAGACACTGGTCGCCGATCTCGGGAAGGTGCCCGAGGCGAAGCGCACCGCGGTGCGCAACAACGGTGGCGGCCACGCCAACCACTCGCTCTTCTGGACGATCATGGCGCCGGGTGGCGCGGGCGCCCCCGAGGGCGATCTCGCCGCGGCGATCGACCAGGCCTTCGGGTCGTTCGACGCCTTCACGACGAAGTTCAGCGATGCCTGTGCCACCCGATTCGGCTCGGGGTGGGGCTGGCTGAGCGTCGGCGCCAACGGCTCGCTGGTGGTGGAGAGCACGCCGAACCAGGACTCGCCCCTGATGGAGGGGCGCACCCCGATTCTCGGCTGCGACGTCTGGGAGCACGCCTACTACCTGAAGTACCAGAATCGCCGCCCCGACTATGTGGGCGCCTGGTGGCACGTGGTGAACTGGACGGAGGTCGGACGCCGGTTCAAGGCGGCCGGGTGAGCGACCAGCCCGCCGTCGGCAGTCTGGCTCCAGACTTCTCGCTCGCCTCGACCGGGGGCGATCGCGTCACGCTCTCGTCCTTCCGCGGGCGCGCGCCCGTGCTGTTGGCGTTCTTCCCCGCGGCATTCACGGGGACGTGCACGGCAGAGCTGTGCGAGATGACCGACGACTACGCGCAGTACGAGCGTCACGGCGTGGCGGTGCTGCCGATCAGCGTTGACCAGGTCGACTCGCTCAAGGCGTACCGGGCAGCCGAAAACATCGGTCTCGAGTTGCTGAGTGACACCAGGCGCGAGGTGTCCGCGGCGTACGGCGTGCTCGACGAGGCGCGCTTCCGCTCGCAGCGGGCGTACTTCCTGGTCGACCGTGACGGGATCCTCCGATGGCGCCACGTCGAGGAACACGGTGGACAGAAACGGTCGACCGCCGAATTGCTGGCCCAGCTGGAGGCGCTTGCCTGACCATGCCGGGTGCACGGTGTTGCCGGGGGTGACGCCGTGACCGAGCCGCGTCCCCCGGCTCCTCCGCTGGCCGTCATCTCCGCGGCGGCCCGAGCGCTGGCCGCCGACGGGACGGCGGCCGATCGGTTCCAGCGGCTCTGCGACCAGTTGCGTCTCCTGCTCCCGGCCGAGGCG
This sequence comes from uncultured Gemmatimonadales bacterium, assembly GCA_963847895.1. Taxonomy (GTDB): domain Bacteria; phylum Gemmatimonadota; class Gemmatimonadetes; order Gemmatimonadales; family GWC2-71-9; genus Palsa-1233. The sequence goes on along the minus strand of CAWKBO010000001.1, from coordinate 1,003,509 downwards.
GTCCGGCTCCATGCCGGGCAGCGGCGGGGAGACCGGTTGGCGGCCGGAGGGGACCCGGCGGACGCGGCGTGCCTGGTCGACGTCCCCTGGGGAGCGGGGCGCCATGCGGTGCTCGAGGCGGTCGGCTCGCCGCGCCCCCCGGCCGAGCTCCGGCCGATGCTGGAGACGGTGGCGGGGCTGCTGGCCGCCGTGATGCCGGCGATCGAGGACGATGGCGATCACGTCGCCCTGGAGCGTGCAATCCACCGGCTCACCGTGGACTCGCTTCCGGTGGGGCTCTACGTGGTGGATCGCGACTACCGAATCGTGCTCTGGAACCGCAAGCGGGAGACCGGCACCCAGGGGCTCAGGCGCGCGGAGGTGCTCGGGCGGCCGGTGTTCGAGGTGCTGCATCGGCATCCCGCCGCGGCGCTCAAGTCCGAGTTCGACCGGGTGTTCCAGGCCGGCGAGATGCTGGAGTCCGAACAGGACGTGACGGTCGGCACGGAGCGCCGCACCTACCGGACGACCCGGCTGCCGATGCGGCTCGACGGGACCACGGTGACCCACGTGATCACCATCGGCGAGGACGTCACCGAGACGCGGGCGATCCAGGTGGCCATGCACCAGACCGAGAAGCTCGCCGCCGTGGGCCAGCTCGCCGCCGGCGTGATGCACGAGATCAACAATCCGCTGGCGACGATCGGCGCCTGCGTGGCCGCGATCTCCTCGCGGCTGGGGAGCGCCGCCGAGCCGGTGGTGCGCGAGTACCTCGAGATCATCGAGTCCGAAGTGTCCCGCTGCACGAACATCGTCGACGGCCTGCTCGACTTCTCGCGCGCCGGCCGCAGCGGCGACGGCTTCGCACCGACCGACCTGAACGCGCTGCTCGACCGGACGCTGTTCCTGCTCAAGCATCACCAGCGTTTCCGTCGGCTGGCGGTGGAGCGCGACCTGGCCGTCGACCTGCCGGCGGTGCTCGGCAACGACGAGCGGCTGATCCAGGCCGCGATGGCGATCCTGCTCAATGCCGCCGATGCGACCGGGGGGCGCGGGACGGTGACGATCCGCACCCATCACGAGCCGCCATGGTGGTCGCCGAGTTCGAGTGACGACGGTCCGGGGATCCCGGCCGACGTGCTGCCGAAGATCTTCGAGCCGTTCTACACCACCAAGGGGCCCGCCGCGGCACCGGGTTGGGACTGGCGATCTGCTACGGGATCGTGGCCGATCACCAGGGCCGTCTCGACGTGCGCAGCGAGCCGGGACGGACCACCGTTTCCGCATGGCGCTGCCGCCGGCGCGGCACCAGGAGGCGACGTGAAGCTGCTCGTGGTCGAGGACGACCGGACCGTCGGCCAGTACGTCAAGCGCGGGCTCGAGGAGGCAGCAGTACATCGCCGACTGGGTGGCCGACGGTGCCGAGGCGCTCGAGGTGATCGCCGCGGCGCCGTACGACCTGATCATCCTCGACCTGCGGCTCCCCGGGATGACGGGCCTCGAGGTGCTCCGCACCCTGCGCGATCGCGGCAACGCCGTGCCGATCCTGGTGCTGACCGCCCAGGACAGCGTGGATTTCAAGGTCGACGCGCTGCGCGCCGGCGCCGACGACTACGTGACCAAGCCGTTCGCGTTCGAGGAGCTGCTGGCGCGGGTCGAGGCGCTGTCGCGCCGGCCCCGGCAGTTGCCGGCCCGGGTGCTCACGGTGGACGATCTGGAGCTCGACCTCGAGGCCCGCGAGGTGCGCCGCGGTGGCACCGCGATCGAGCTGACCCCCAAGGAATACATGGTGCTCGAGTACCTGATGCGCCACGCGGGCCGGGTGATGTCACGCACGCTGATCACCGAGTACGCATGGGACTACCACTTCGACCCGGGCACCAACATCGTCGACGTGGTCATCAACCGGCTGCGCAAGAAGGTGGACGCCGGCTTCCCCAAGAAGCTGGTGCACACGGTGCGCGGCGTGGGCTACGTCGTGAAGGGGTAGATGCAGAGCATCCGGTGGCGGCTGACGCTGTTCTACGGGGTCGCCCTCCTGCTGACGATCGCCGTGTTCGGCGCGGCGCTCTACTGGGAACGGCGCAGCTCGGCGGAGCGCGAGCGGGAGGTGCAGCTCGTGGCGCGCCTCGATTTCGAGTCGGGGCTGATCCGCCGGGCGATCGAGGAGCGGGCCCGGTCGCTGCCGCGGCTGGTGGTGGCGACCCCGTCGCTCGGTCGGCCCGCCGACACCACCTATTCGCTCGTCAAGGAGGTGAGCTACTACCTCGACGGACTGAGCGACATCGTCTTCGTGATGGATCCCGGTGGCCGGTTGCTCTATGTCTCGCCCGCCGCGACCCTGATCGATCCAGCCTCGCTCAACCTGGTCCGTCGGACGATGCTTCGGCAGCCGGTGGTCCCCCGCGGCGGCACCATCCGACTCGGTGACGAACCCGAACCGCATCGCTTCCTGATCGACACCCTCGGCGGCGCCGCCCAGCGGGAGGTGCGGGCCTTCCTGGTGGCTGCCAAGCCGAGCGGCACGCTCTACGGGCCGCCGCAGCTGGTGGTGTCGATGCTGCTGGTGGCGCCGTTCATCCTGATCGCGTCCGCGATGCTCGGGTACTGGCTGGCGGGCCGCTCGCTGACGCCGCTCGAGCAGATGATCCAGGAGGTCGAGGCGATCCAGGACGGCCGATCGCTGCACCGGCGCGTGGCGGTGCCGGCCGGCAGCGACGAACTGGCTCGGCTCGGGGCCAACCTCAACGCCATGCTGGGTCGCGTGGAACGCTCGTTCGTGGCGCTGCGACGGTTCACCGCCGATGCATCGCACGAGCTCAAGACGCCGCTGATGGTGCTCCGGGCCGGGGTGGAACGCTCACTCACCCATCCGGAGACCCCCGGCGAGGTGGTCGACGCGCTCGACGAAACGCTGGGCCAGGTCAACGAGATGACTGAACTGGTGACCAACCTCCTCACCCTGGCCCGGGCCGACGAGGGGCGCAGCACCCTGGTGCTGGCAGCAACCGACCTCGTCGCCCTGGTGGCGGAGGTGGTCGAGACCGCCGAGCTGCTCGGCGAGCAGCAGGGGGTGATCGTGGCGTTCGACCTCCCCGAGGCGCCGGTGCCGGTGATGGTCGAGCCGGGGCGGATCCGCCAGTTGCTGATGAACCTGCTCACCAACGCGATCAAGTACACGCCGCGGGGCGGGGCGGTGGAGGTGATGCTCGGTGCCGACGACGGGATGGCGGTGCTGCAGGTCCGGGACACCGGGATCGGCATCGCGGCCGGAGACCTCCCCAACGTGTTCGAGCGCTTCTGGCGGGCCGACCCGGCCCGGTCGCGCACCGGCGAACGGCCGGGAGTGGGGTTGGGACTGGCGATCGCCAAGTGGATCACCGAGGCGCATGGCGGCACGATCGAGGTCCAGAGCCGGCCCGGCCGGGGCACCGCCTTCACGGTGCGCTTGCCGCTGGCCGAATCGGCCCCGGCGGAGGCCGAGGCGACGGCCTGAGGGCGATTGTTCATTCCTTTGTCATCGAATTGTCATCCGGCGGTGAGGGTGGCGCGATCTCCTCCCTGCAGATTCCCCGACAAGCACCAACGGATCCCTCCTCACGCGGAGGCAGTGCGCAGTGTTCGAGAACCTGATCGAGTCCAAGCCCAAGAAGGAACGCACCCTGCTGCAGACGGTCATGTCGATCGTGCTGCACACGGCGCTGATCCTTGTGGCCATCAAGGCAACGGCGGGCGTGGCGGAGACGGCCCAGAAGATCATCCAGCAGGAAACGTCGTTCCTGCTGCCACCCGAGCCGCCGCCACCGCCGCCACCCGAGGCGCCGCCTCCGGACGCGGTGGTGACCAACAACCCGCCGCCGCAGGGCTTCCAGACGATCGTGCCGCCCAAGGACCTGCCGACGGAGATCCCGCCGGTGGACCTCAACGAGAAGTTCGACGCCCGGGACTTCTCCGGGCGGGGCGTGGCCGGCGGCGTGGCGACCGGCGTGATCGGCGGGACCGGACCGGTGATCACCGACGCGGTCTCGGCGGGCGAGACCTACACGAGCGACGAGGTCGACGACCCGGTGCAGCCGATCAACGGGCCGACACCGAACTACCCCGATGTGATGCGGCAGGTGGGGATCGAGGGCGTGGTGCGGCTCCGGTTCGTGGTGGGGTCCGACGGTCGCGTGGAGGGCAACAGCGTCCAGGTGGTCTCGTCCACCAACAAGGCCTTCGAGCCGCCCGCGATCGCGGCGATCAAGAAGTGGACCTTCAAGCCAGCCAAGATGCGTGGCCAGGCCGTGCGCCAGCTGGTCGAACAGAACATCCGGTTCTCGCTGAACACCTGAGGCGACCGTGGACCGCGGGTGTCGCGGTCGAGACTCATCACCATCGAAAGGCCGTGTTCCAATGGATCTTCTCAAGCTGTGGTCGGACGCCGGCGCCTTCGCGCGCGGCATTGTCATCGTCCTGGGGATCATGTCGATCTGGTCGCTGACGGTGACGCTGCAGAAGTGGCTCAAGGTGCGCAAGAGCGAGTCGGCGACCCGCAAGTTCGCGCCGCAGTTCTCGCGCGCGATCCAGGAGGAGAACCTCGACCAGGCGATCGGGCTGGCCGAGAAGAACAAGGACTCGCACGTGGCCCGGGTGCTGGGCGGCGCGCTCTCCGAGGTGAAGCCGCTGCTGCGCGACCGCGCCACCATCACCGCCGCCGACATCAACTCGGCCGAGCGGGCGGTGGAGCGGCAGATGATGATCGTGCTCGCCGAGTTCAAGCGCGGGTCGGGCATCCTCGGCACGGTCGGCGCCACGGCGCCGTTCGTCGGGCTGCTCGGCACCACGATGGGCATCGTGAACGCCTTCCAGGCGATGTCGCTGGGCGGCGCGTCGGGCGGCCTGGCCGGCATCGGTGCCGGTATCGCCGAGGCGCTGATCACCACCGCATTCGGCCTGATCGTGGCCATCCCGGCGGTCTGGGCGTACAACTACTTCACCACCAAGATCGAGAATCTCTCCGTCGAGATGACCTACACCTCGAAGGAGCTGATCGACTACCTGATCAAGAGTGTGGGGAGCGAGTTCGGTCGCTCGATCTTCACCAAGGAATTCCAGGCCCAGAAGGCGGTGAGTGGCAGTGGCCATCTCCACGGCTGAGGGCGGCAGCAGCTCGGTCAATGCCAACATCAACGTCACGCCGATGATCGACGTGATGCTGGTGCTCCTGATCATCTTCATGATCGTGACGCCGGTCATCGCGGCGGGATTCACCGCCACGATGCCGTCGGCGGCGAGCCCGAAGTCGCAGCCCGAGGGCGACGACGAGATCACGCTGGGCCTCGACAACCAGGGCAAGTATTTCATCAACGGCACTGCGCGGTCGCCCGCGGATGCGGAGGCGGAGCTGAAGTCGCTGTTCGCTGCCCGGACCGAGGACCGGCTGCTGTACTTCAAGGCGGATGCGAACCTGCCCTACGCCCAGATCCAGCAGGCCGTGGAGATGGGGCGCCGGGCAGGCGCCGCGGTCCTGGTGGCGATCACCGACCGCAAGGGCGGCTTCGATGCCGAGGAGGGGAACTGACCCATGGCGATGAGCACCGGATCCACCGGGGGGGTCACCTCCGACATCAACGTGACGCCGATGATCGACGTGCTCCTTGTGCTGCTGATCATCTTCATGATCGTCAATGCCTTGAGCCGGACGGTGATCGAGGTCCAGATCCCGCCCGAGCAGGCGGCGGCCACGTCGAGCGCCCCGAGCACCCAGATCGTGTTGCAGTTGCGCGAGGATGGCAGCTACGACATCAACGGACAGCAGCCGTTCGCGCTCGACCAGCTGGACAGCCAGATCCACCAGATCTACGACAACCGGCCGGCGAAGATCATGTTCGTCAAGCCGGCGGGGAGCCGGACCTATGGCGAGGTCATCGAGGCGATCGACATCGTCCGAAGCGCCGGGGTCGTGGTCATCGGCTTCACGCCGATCGAGGCGAACTGAGCCGGCCTTGACGGCCTCCCAGTCGGCCGCGGACGCGGGCGTCCCCCCCGGGGATGCCCGCGTTCGCGGCTTCCTCCCCCACGAGGTGCGGCGCCGATCGCCCCTCGCGGTGGCGCTCTCGATCCTGCTCCACGTGGCGATCATCATGCTGCTGGTCCGGGCCGGACTCCAGCGGGCGGAGTTCCGGGGCAACCCGATCACCGACCTGCTGCAGCAGGCTGGCGGCGGGGGCGGCGGCGGCAGGGGTGGGACGCAGTTCGTGATGCTGGCTCCCCCGCCGCCGCCCCCGCCGCCCCCGGAGCAGGTGGCGGTTCCGGTGGTGACCCCGACCGTGCTCCCGCCATTGGAGGAGAGCACCGAACTCAAGCCGCCGGCGCCCACCCCGCCAGTCGACAGTCTTCCGGCGGGCGGTCAGTCCGCCGGGACCGGTGGCGGGAGCGGCGGCGGGGCGGGCACCGGGACCGGACCGGGCACCGGCAGTGGCGTCGGTCCCGGCAGCGGTGGTGGCAGTGGCGGCGGCACGGGCGGCGGGGGCCGTCAGGGCTCGCCTCCGGTGACCAAGTTCATGATGGTCCCGCCGCTCGACGGAGTGCCCAAGTCGTTGCGCGGAAAGACGATCGAGCTCACTTTCCAGATTGACGCGACCGGCAAGGTCACGTCGCTCGAGTACCCACCACTGCCCGACCGCGGCTACGCCCGCAAGTTCGACGAAGTCATGCGCAGTTACACGTTCACCCCGGCGCGCGACGCCGACGGCCGCGCCGTGGCCGGGGTGCTGACCGTCACCGTGACCTTCCCTGAGCGCTGATGAACCTCTTCCGAACCAAGCCGATCGACGTCGATCACGACCGCGGGCTGATCCGCAGTCTCGGCGCCGGCGACCTCATCATGCTGGCGATCGGTGCCGTGATCGGTGCCGGCATCTTCTCCTCGATCGGGACGGCCGCCGCGGGCGAGTACTCGGCCAGCGGCGAGATGGTGCGGGCGGGTGCGGGCCCGGCACTGATCCTGTCGTTCGTGCTCCTCGGGGCGGTGTGCGGCCTGGCGGCACTGTGCTACGCCGAGCTGGCGTCGATGATCCCGCAGGCGGGGTCGGCCTATACCTACACCTACGCCACGATGGGCGAGTTCCTGGCCTGGATCATCGGCTGGGACCTGATCCTGGAGTACGCGGTCGGCAACATCGCAGTGGCGGTGGCGTGGAGCGGGTACTTCTCCTCGGTGCTGAGTGCCTTCGGGATCACCCTGCCGGGATGGCTGAGCCATGGCTATCTGCAGGCCAAGCTGTCGAACGACGCCGCCGTGCATGGCCTGCTGGAGAGCGCACCGCACCTCTTCGGCATGCCGGTGATCCTCAACGTCCCCGCCTTCATGATCGTGGCCCTGATCACCTGGGTGCTCTATCTCGGGGTGCGCGAGAGCGCGCGCACCAACAACATCATCGTGGTGGTGAAGCTGCTGGTGCTGGCATTCTTCGTGATCGTCGGCATCCAGCACATCAATCCCGACAACTACGTGCCGTTCGCCCCCAACGGATTCCGCGGCATTCACCAGGGCGCCGCGATCGTCTTCTTCGCCTACATCGGCTTCGACGCCGTCTCGACGGCGGCGGAGGAGACGAAGGATCCCCAGCGCAACCTGCCGCGGGGGATCCTCGGCGGCCTGGCCATCTGCACGCTGATCTACGTGGTCGTGGGTGCGGTGGCAGTCGGCCTGGTGCCGTACCAGCAGCTGGCCGCGAGCGATCCGCTCTCGACCGCGCTCTCACTGGCCGGGCTGTCCACCGCGAGCTGGATCGTCGCGGCCGGCGCGGTGGTCGCACTCACCGCCGTGCTGCTGGTGTTCCAGTACGGCCAGCCACGGATCTTCTTCTCGATGGCCAAGGACGGCCTGATGCCCAAGTGGGCGGCCAAGGTCCATCCGGTCCGGCACGTGCCGCACGTGACCACCATCCTCACCGGGCTGGTGGTCGGGCTCGGCGCGCTGGTCGCCGAGGAGAACATGATCTATGACCTCACCAACATCGGGACCCTGGCCGCGTTCGCCCTGGTCTGCGTCGGTGTGATGGTGCTCCGCCGTCGTGACCCCGATCGGCGCCGGGTGTTCAAGGTCCCGTTCGTCTATGTGGTCGGGAGTCTGGGCGCCGCCGCCTGTCTCTTCATCATGAAGGGGCTGCCGCGCACCGCGTGGGAGCGGTTCGGGATCTGGATGGTGCTCGGGATCGTGCTCTACTTCAGCTACGGCTATCGGCACAGCGTGTTGCGGACGGGGAAGGCCGTGGAGTGACAGCGGCGACAGGCGACAGGCGATAGGCGACAAGCGAGAGGCATATCGAAGGGCCGGTTCTCCTGAGCGGAAGCCGGCCCTTCGTGGTTCATCCTGTCGCCTGTCGCTTGTCTCCTGTCGCTACTTCAGCCCCAGCAGCCGTACCCTGCTGCCGGCCTTCTCGACCCGGTCGACGGCAGCCTGCAGCACGCGGTCGTCGGGAATCCGGTGAACGAAGGCCGCCGAGTCACCGAATGCGAGGCCAGCCACCTGACCGTCGAGGAGCCGGTCCATCGTCGTGCCGGCGTCGTTGAACTGACTCGCCGTCACCGGGATCTCCTCGGCCCTGAGCGTGGCGAAGATCGAGTCGCGCCAGGCCGGCGCGATCGTGGTGCCGCGCCCCGGCGTGGCGGCGACCCGGCGAGCGACCTCGAAGATCGCATCCTGCAGGTCGGCGAGACGATTGCCCGCCGCTCGGGCGAGCACCCGGTCGGCGGTACTGGCGGTGTCCTGATCGACCACCAGGTCGGGCGTCACGCCGCCGCCGCCGATGATCTCGCGGCCCGAGGCCGAGTGGTAGATCGGTCGGTTGGCGCCGGTGGCAGTGTCCTCGACGAAGCGGCCATCGCCGAGGGCCTTGTGCTCGGCCTGCAGTGAACGGCCGCTCGGCGTGTACCACTTGCCGGTGGTGAGTCGGACCGCCCAGCCGTTCTTGAGCACCACCTGGGTCTGCACCAGTCCCTTGCCGAAGGTTCGCGTCCCGACGATCAGTGCCCGGTCCTGGTCCTGGAGCGACCCGGAGACGATTTCCGATGCTGAAGCGGTGCCGCCATCGACCAGCACGGCGATCGGCGCGTCGGTGAGCAGCGGCCGCTCCTCGGCGTTGTAGATCTCGGGGTCCTTGCCGCGGTGCTGGACCCTGGCAATCTCCTCACCCTGCTGGAGGAAGAGGCCGGCCATCCGGAGCGACTGATAGAGGTCGCCACCGCCGTTGCCACGAAGGTCCAGGATGTACCCCTCGGCGCCCTGCTGCTGGAGGACGATGACCGCCCGGGCCACGTCGGCCGCGGCCACGTCGTTGAAGCGCTGGATCGGGACGTACCCGATGTGATGGTCGAGCATCAGCGTGTAGGGCACCGCCGGGACCCGGATCACCGCCCGCCGGATCGTGGTGGTGATCGGCGCGGGTGATCCGGCGCGGTCCACGGTGACCTCGACGTCGGTATCGGGCTTGCCCAGCAACAGCGTGGTGACAGAGTCGGATTCCCATCCGACAACGGAGACATCACCCACCTTGACGATCCGGTCGCCGGCCCGCAGTCCCGCCCTCGCGGCGGGCGAGTCCGGGAAGACCCGGTAGGCGCTCACCTTGCCGCGGTGGGAGCGGATCGTCATCCCCGTGCCGGCATAGTGGTTGCCGAGCGCGTTGCGCTCGAACGATGCGCGCTGCTCGGGAGAGAGCAGGTCCGCATAGGGATCATGGAGCTCGGCGATCAGGCCGCGGGCGGCGAGTTCGTAGAGCTTGTCCTCCGGGAGCGAATCGACCGCCGTCGTCTCGACGAGCTGGAAGACCTGGTTGAAGAGCTCGATCGAGGTCCGAAGCCTCGGCGAGGACTCGACCAGGAAGGCCCCCAGGGCAACCGGCAGGAGGAGAGCGGTGACAGCGATCGTGCGACGGCGCATGAAGCGGGCTTTCGATGGAGGCAGGGTACGATAGACGATAGACGATAGACGATAGACGATAGACGATAGGCGATAGATGCTCTACGGATTCTGGATCGTTTGCGATTCAGCCGGCCAGCGCCGCGGCGAGCCCAGGGGCACCGGTACAAGGATCGACAGCTCGTCGGTTCACCGTGACCCCATGCCGGGTTTCGAGTTCCCTGGCAAGCCGCTCACGAAGCGGTCGGCCCGGTGCCAGCAGTCCACCGGAGAGCGCCACCTGGAGGCCCTTGGCCCCGGCGGCCAGCGCGAGGCGGGCCAGCAGGTCAACCGCCTGCTCGACGATCGCTCCAGCCACCTGGTCGCCCCGGATAGCGCTTTCGATCACCGCCGGACCCAGCGCGGCGACCTCGGCGGTGGAGGCGCTGGTGCTCCAGCGGACCAGTCCGGCGATCCCGGCCATGCCTGTGGCGGCACAGAGCGATTCGGCCAGGTGTGTCACCGGGCCGATTCGGTCATGCATCGCACCAACTGCCTCGAGCGCCCGGGCTCCCAGCCAGTAGCCCGAGCCCTGGTCGCTCATCCGCCACCCGAGGCCACCCACCCGGGTGGTGCTCCCATCCTGGGAAACGCCGATGGCGATGCTGCCGGTTCCAGCGATCAAGAGCACGCCGGGGCCGCCCCCGAAAGCGGCCGAGCGGGCCAGCTCGGCATCGGTCGTGACCAGCACCTTCCAGGCGAGCCGCTGGCGGTCGAGGGCCCGTTCGAGCTCGTTCCGCTCGGTCTCGCGTCCGGCGCCGGCCGCGCCGACCACGAACGCGTCGGCGCGGACCACACTCGCGCGGGAGAGGAGGGGACGGGCGAGGTCGGCGAGTCGGCTGGCCAGCGCGGTTCCCTCGCCGGAGCGCATCGCCCCACCGGGCGCCTCCACGCGGGCGACTTGGTCGCCGTCGCGGAAGAGGGCAACCCGTGCCGAGGTGCCGCCGACATCCGCGCCGAGGACGATCATATGCGTGAGTGTCCGTCGGCGGCGGCTCGACAACCACGCCACGGCGAGGGTGATGATGGTGCCCATCGGCACGTACCATGGCCACGCCAGGCGCGAGAGCGGCTCGAACCAGCCGAGGCCGAGCGCCACGAGGCGTCCGGCGAAGATGGTCGAGAGCATGACCACCACGGTGACGCTGGCGGCGGTGATCACGTCCCGCCCGGTGACTCGCGACCGCGCTCCCGACAGCAGGAACACGCCGAGCAGCGCCCCGTAGGTGACCGAAGCGATCGAGAGCGCCAGCACCACCACCGGCGTGTCGCTGCCCGAGGCCATCAGGTAGAAACCGAGCGCACCACCGACCAGTGCCACCCCCCACACCAACGACACCAGTCGACCGACCCGGAGCAGCTTGACCGGATCGCGTTCGCCGGTGATCGAGGAGTAGAGATCGTGGGTGAGCGACGAGGCCAGTGCGCTGATCGACGAGGACAGGGTGCTCATCGCGGCGGCGAGGATCCCGGCGATCACCAGTCCCGAGAGACCGGTCGGGAAGACATCGATCACGAAGCGTGAGAAGACCTGGTCGGAGGGCAGCGACGCCGGGGCCCTGCCCGCGGCCCAGATCGCGGTGCCGACGGTGAGGAAGAGCAGGAACTGGAGGATCACCGCCACGCCGGAGCCGATCAGCGCGCGGCGGGCGTCGCGGAGCGAGCGGGTGGCGAGCAGGCGCTGGACGATCAGGTGGTCGGTGCCGTGCGACGCCGCCGACAGGAGCGCCCCGCCGATCACGCCGCCGAGGAAGGTGTAGGGAATGGTGAGCGAGGGCGTGAAGTCGAAGATCCGCAGCTTGCCCGCCGCGCCGGCTGCGGCGAGGGCCGCGTCGACTCCGCCCGCCATCCGGATCGCCAGGCACCAATGCCACGATCCCACCGGCCACGTAGATGCCGAGCTGGATCACGTCGGCCCAGATCACTGCCTTGAGGCCGCCGACGTAGGTGTAGACCAGCGTGATGGCCCCCATCGCCATGATCGCCGCGGGGATGCTCCAGCCGGTGAGCAGTGCCAGCGGAATCGCGCCGGCGAAGATCCGCACCCCGTCGCCGAGGAAGCGGGTCACCAGGAAGATCAGCGAGAGGGCGCGGCGGGTCGGCGGCCCCGAAGCGCGCCTCGAGCCGGGCGTAGGCGGTTTCCTGCTCGCCGCGGAAGTAGCCCGGCAGCAGCCAGGCCGCGACGCCGAGCCGGCCGATCAGGTAGCCGATCGGCGAGCTGCAGGAAGGTGAGGTCGCTCCGGGCGCCGATGCCCGGGGTGGAGATGACGGTGAGCGCCGAGGTCTCGGTGGCGACGATCGAGAGGAGCACGCTCCAGGCGGGGAGGTTGCGGGCACCCAGGAAATAGTCGCTGCTCGAGCGCTGGCCGCGGGAGAGCCAGAGGCCGAGCCCGAGGGTGAGGGCGAAGTAGACGGCAACGACGGCGAGATCCAGGCCGGCCAAGGCGACTCCGGGCGACAGGCGACGGGCGACGGGCGACGGGCGAGACTAATCTAGTCCCGGAAATGACCGAGGGGCCCGCTCGATGCGCGCCCCTCGCCTGTCGCCTGTCGCTCGTCGCCCCCTACGCCGTGAAACTGCTCCCGCAACCGCAACCACCGGTGGCGTTGGGGTTCTCGAAGGTGAAGCCGCTGCCCTGCATCGAGGTGACGTAATCGATGGTCACGCCGTTGAGGTACTGGAGCGAGAAGGCGTCGATGAAGACCCGGATCCCGTTCAGTTCGGCGAGCATGTCGTCGTCGGCCGACTTGTCCTCGATGTTGAGCGAGTACTTGAAGCCGGAGCAGCCACCGGGGAGCACCGAGATCCGGAGGCCAGCGGTGTCCTTGGGGATCTCCTCGCCCGCGAGGAACTTGCGCACCTCGTCAGCGGCCTTCTCGGTGAGGTTCAGGACGAAGCCCTCGGGAAGGGCCTGGGTCGCGGTCTGGGTCATCTGGTCACTCCGGGATCGGGCCAACAGTCTGCTTACCGAGGAAGGATCGTCGGGATCCGGCGGTGAGGCAAGCCACGGCGTTGCCCCACGGGGCAGGGCGCCGCCCCCTCCCACGCGAGGAAAACGCCGATCTTGGCGGTCGAGTTCCCGCCGTCGGCTCATGCTGGCGCCCCACGACCGGCCGGGTTAGCATCGCTGGGCAGGGAATTCGGGCCCGAAGCCGGGCCCCGAGGCCGCAAGGAGGCACCATGGCCGACGACCACCCCCAGCTCAAGAACACCGCCGAACAGCACACGCCAGCGCTCGACTTCCAGGCCACCGCGCTGATGGCATCGCTCACGGTCAGGGAGATCGAGCGCAGTGCCGCCTGGTATCGTGATGTGGTGGGGTTCGAGGTGCAGCAGCGGATGGAGCGCGATGGCGTGCTCCGCTCGGTAGCCCTCCGTGCCGGCAACGTCCGGATCCTGCTCAACCTGGACGACGGCGCCCGCGGCTGGGACCGCCAGAAGGGCGAGGGGCTGTCGCTCACCTTCACCACCAGCCAGCGGGTGGACGATATCGCCCAGCGGATCCGCAGTCACGGTGGCACCCTCGAATCCGAGCCGGCCGACATGCCGTGGGGGGCCCGAATCTTTCGATTGCGCGACCCGGACGGCTACCGGCTCACGATCTCGGCGCCGGTCCAGCGCTGAGCGATCAGTGGCAGCTCCCTCCGTCGCCGACGCCCTGCGCCGGGGACACCTGATGGTGACCCTGCCGGTGTTCCTGATCATGGCATTGGTGCCGACGGTCGGTTGGCTGGCGCGTGGCCTGCCCGGCATGCTGGTGGGGCTCGTCGCCGGCCCTGCACTGGCGTGGCCCTGGTGGTCCTATTCGGTGCCCAAGTGGCGTGACTGGGTCGAGGACCAGGGGATCGCTCCGGAGGCAGTCCAGGCCCGGGCCGAGGCGATCGGGCTGCTGTGGCCGCGAGGGCATCGCTTCGAGCGAACCGAGTTCCCGCGCCGCGACGGCCGGAAAGGCTGGTAGTGTCCAGCCGATACGCCGACGCCCCCGGCCGCCAGGCGGCCGGGGGCGCGGTGCATGCGGGATCCGTCGATCTAGCTGGTCTTGGTCATCGTGATGGTGACCGGCGTGGTGTCGATGGTGCCGGTCCACGTCATGGTGCTGCCGTTGATGGTGTAGTTGAAGGTCACGGCGTCCTGCGTGCCGGAGTCGATCGTGAGCTGGCTGCTGGTGTGCGTGTAGGGACCATTCGAGGTGCAGTTGCTGCCGATGTTTCCGCTGCAGGTCCCGACCTGGTCATTGGTGACCATGAACGAGTAGGTGTCGCTGCTGCTGAGGGTGATCTTCATCGACATGCCGGCCGTGATGAAGTCGGTGGTCCCGTCGCTGAACGACGAGACTTGCCAGGTGGCCACCACCGGGTCGGTGTTGCCGGGCCCGGTGCCATTGTCATCGCCGCAGCCGGTGGCGAAGACGAGGGCCGTGGCAAGGGCGAGGAAGGTGCCGAGGCGCGGAGTGCTGGTGCGGACCATATGGGGCTCCGTGGTTGGGGTCTCGGTGGGATGATTCCTCTCGATACCCTGCTGGCGCGGTGGAGGTCCGTAATGACCGGCGTTGCCTAGGGGGTCGGCTCCCGAGGCGGTGCGCCCGGAAACAGCGCCGTCATGACCGCGTCGGCGATGGTGCCGCGAAGAGGGGTGAACTTGGGGGTCACCCGGGTGGGGTGCACCCGGTTGGTGAGCAGGATGATGATCACCTGCCGGGGGACATCGACCCAGATCGATGTGCCGGTGAAGCCGGTGTGCCCGAATGAGTGGGCACTCATGATGGTGCCGCTGGAGGAGTGCTGCCCGGACGGAGTATCCCAGCCGATGCCGCGCGACGAACCCTCGGGGTGGTCCTGCCGGAGGGTCCAGGTCGCGAACTCCGCCGGCGGCTGGAGGGCGCCATCGACGGGCTCCCCACGCGCCCCGGCGAGTGCCCATTCGGTGAACCGCAGCAGGTCGTCGGCGGTCGAGAAGAGACCGGCGTGCCCCGACACGCCATCCATCCACGCGGCGTTTTCGTCGTGCACCTCACCCCGGATGACATGACCGCGCCAGGGGTCGTTCTCGGTCGGCGCAATCTCCGGGCGCCATCCCCTGGGCGGCAGGTAGCGTGAGCGCACCATCCCCAACGGTTCGGCGACCCGCTCCGCGAAGAGCCGGTCGATCCGCTTGCCGTAGAGCTTCTCGAGGATCGCCGTGAGGGTGATTGCCCCCAGATCGGAGTACACCATCTCCTCACCAGGGGGATGGTTCAGGTCCGAGGTCATCGCCCGGAGGATGGCCCCCGGGCGGACGAAGGTCTCCTCCCAGAGCCGTCGGTGCGCGGGCAGTCCGCTGTCGTGCAGCAGCAGGTCGCGCACGGTGACAGTGCCCTTTTCGCCGAGCCCACGGCCGAAGTCGGGGAGGTAGCTCACCACGGGGACGTCGAGCCGAAGCTTGCCCTCCTCGACGGCCATCATCGACAGGGTGGTGAGCGCGATGACCTTGGTGAGCGATGCCATGTCGTACATCGTGCCGGCGTCGGGTCGCGTCGGGTCGCCGATGCCGAGGACGCCGGTGCCGTAGGTGAATCGCTCGCCACGCACCGACACGGCCAGCACGGCGCCCGGCGCCGCCCCGGCCGCAATGGCGGAATCGAGGACAGCGGTGACCGGCGCCAGGCGCGCGGCGAGCGGGGCGCTCAGCGGCAGCGGCAACTCGGGCGGCAGCGACGGCGCACAGGCCGTGAGCAGGGCCAGCGCCGTGATGGCCATCGGGACCGACCGGGTCATGGTGCGACTCCGAGATGGATCCCGCTCCGGATCGGCCATGCCGGGGGAACCTCGATCGGTGCGGTACCGGTGATCGGCGCCGTGCCGGTGAGCGCCCTGGCCACGGCGTGCTCGGCCATCTCGGTGGCCGACCAGGCGATGAGATAGCTCGACGCATGCGGCACCTGCTGGATCACGTACGGCGATCCGAAGGAGACCAGGACCGTCATCTGGCGCCGGCCGATGGCGTCGATCCGCTCGGCCAGGTCTGGCGGCATGCCGATGGTCCCCTTGTACGAGCCCCAGCGCACGGCCGTGGCGATGATGACCACTGGCGTCCGGCGGATCGCCTGGAACACCGCGTCACGCTCGGCCGGAGTCGGCGCGCTCGAGATCGTCGCCCGGTGCACGGTGTAGCCGGCGGCCTCGAGGTCGTCGGCCAGCGCGTCACCCAGGTCGCCCTTGTCGCGCACGCTGATCAGGGCGAGCTCGGTCGGTCCCTTCCTGACCCGCTCCATCACGTTGAGCGAATCCTTGAGCAGCACGAGCGCCTTCTGGGTCACCTCGCGCGCGGTGGCGAGAAACGCGGGGTTTGCCACCAGCTGATCGATCCGATCGAGATCGACCAATCGCTCGGAGAAGAGTCCCATCCGCAGCTTGAGCATCAGCACCCTTCGCACCGAGGCATCGAGCCGGGCCCTCGGGATCCGGCCGCTCTCGACGGCCGTGACCATGGCCTCGATCGCCTTGGCGGGATCGGCCGGCATCAGCAAGAGGTCGCTGCCGGCCTCGAAGGCTCGGACGACCGCCTCCTCCGGACCGATCTCCTTGGCGATGGCACCCATGTCGAGCGCGTCGGTGGTGACCACGCCGCGGAAACCGAGCGAGTCACGGAGGATCCCGGTGAGGATCGCCGGCGACAGGGTGCCGGCGCGTCGCTCGCCGTTGTCGAGCGCGGGCAGCGCGATGTGGGCCGACATCACGGCATCGACACCGGCGGCGATCGCGGCGCGGAACGGCACCAGCTCCAGGGTATCGAACCGGCTCCACGGCGCGGTGATGGTGGGCAGTGCGAGGTGCGAATCGGTCTGGGTGTCGCCGTGTCCCGGAAAATGCTTGGCGGTGGAGAGGATGCCACCCTCCCGCATCCCCTCGATTGTTGCTGTCACGTAGCGCGCGACGTCCCGCGGATCGCCGCCGAACGATCGGGTGTTGATGATGGGGTTGTCCGGATTGCTGTTGACGTCGGCGACCGGGGCGAAGGCGAGTTGCACCCCCACGGCCCGTCCCTCGACCCCGGTGATCCGGCCCATCGCCCTGGCAAATTCGGGGTTGCCGGTGGCGGCGATCCCCATCTGGGTGGGGAAGGGGGTGCCGGACTTCATCCGCAGGGTGGTCCCCGCCTCGAAGTCGGCGGCCACCAGCAGCGGCAGCGGAGCGCGTCGCTGCAGTCGGTTGACCTTGACGGCGATGTCGCGCGGCGTCCCCGTGGACATGATGATGCCGCCCAGCTCCAGGGAATCGACCCACCGGTAGGCCTTCAGCATCGTCGGATCGCTGTCGGGTACCGAGTCGCCGAGGAGCCATGGCATCACCAGCTGGGCTACCTTCTGACGGACGGTGAGTTGCCGCAGCAGGGTCGCGACGGTGTCGGCCGGAACTGCCTCGGCGGTGCTGACGGGCGTGACCTCGGGCCCCCGCGGTGCCGGGGGCCCGGCGGGGACCTGGGACGCCGCGCTGCAGGACAAGGTGGCCGCGACGGCGAAGAGCGAAGTGAGGGAGGCGTGGTGCACGTACAGTCCGGAGTGGAGATGATGAAAAGGCAATTCGCCGTCGCCGGTCTCGCCGGCGTGGCGCTGGTGGTGGCGTGTGCCGGTCCGGCGGTCTCGAGTGCCCCGGTGCAGGCGGTCCGGCCGGGGATCACGGTGCTGCTCAGCGACTCGCTTCACCTGGTCCGCGGCAAGCGGGTCGGCCTGGTCACCAACACAGCCGCCGTCGATGCCGAGGGCGTCTCCGACATCGCCCGGCTCCGTGCCGCCCCGCTGACGCTGGTGGCACTGTTCGGGCCCGAGCACGGACTCACCGTGAGCGCCGCTCCCGGCGAATCGGTGGCGTCCGGAGTCGACAGCGCCACCGGGATCCCAATTTACTCTCTCTACGGACGGACCGGGCAGATCACACCGGCGATGCTGGCGGGCATCGACGTGCTGGTGGTCGACCTCCCTGACGTGGGAGCCCGCTACTACACCTACGTCAGTACCACGCTGGAGGTGGTGCGGGCGGCGGCGCGGGCTGGGATCCCGGTGATCATCGCCGACCGACCCAACCCGCTCGGAGGGGCCTTTCAGGGAAACATCCTCGACACCGCCTGGGCCTCGGCGGTCGGCCCGCTGGCGATCCCGATGCGCACCGGTCTGACGCTGGGCGAGGAGGTGCTGCTGGCGCGGGCCGATCTCGACATCGGTGGCGACGTCACCGTGGTCCCGGTCGTGGGGTGGCGCCGATTCGAGACCTTCGAGTCGACCGGGCTGCCGTTCCGCGCACCGAGTCCCAATCTCAAGGACCTCGAGGCGCTGTTTCACTATCCCGGGCTCTGCCTCTTCGAGGGGACGGCGTTGTCGGTGGGGCGGGGAACGGACCTGCCGTTCCATCAGGTGGGCGCTCCCTGGCTCGACACCGCCGCAGTGCTGGCCCGGATCCGGGCCGACTCGCTGCCGGGGGTGGTGTTCGAAGGGACCGCCTTCACGCCCCACCAGCCTGGTGACGGCAAGTTTGCCGACACCACCGTCCAGGGCATCCGCCTCCGGATCACCGACCGCCGGCGTTACGACGCCCCGGCCACGGCGGTTCACCTTCTCGCCGCGATCCATGAGGTGCACCCCGACCGGATCCGAATCGGCGGGTCGTTCGATCGGCTGGCCGGCGGCCCGACGCTTCGTGAAGCATTGCTCCGCGGCGAGCAGCCGACATCGATCGTGGCAAGCTGGCAGCCCGGGCTTCGGGAATTCGAGGCCCGGGTGCGGCCGATGCTGCTCTACCACTAGGCGCCCTCCGCAACTCGCGTGGGGAGGGCCCGGTTCGAGGTTGCCGCTTGACCTCGGGTGGTGGTCACGGAGATTGGAAGTGGCAGACTGCCATGGTCGCGGCCCCATCGCCGTCGATTGTGCCAGCCTGCTCCTTCCCCCCCCCGGAGTCCCTTCGATGCTCTGGAGCGATCGCTTCTCGACCGGCGTCCCACGCCTCGACGCCCAGCACCAGCTGTTGTTCCGGATGGTGGACGATTTCCGGCTTGCCGTCGAGGAAGGGCGGGGCGAGCGGGTGTATGGTGAGTTTCTCGCCTCGCTGGAGTTGTACAGCCGGATGCACTTCAGTGCGGAGGAGGAGTGCATGTTTCGCTTTCGCTGCCCGGCAGCCGCAGCGAACCGCGTGGGTCACGAAGCCTTTCGGGTGATGGTGGCGGAGCTTCGTCGGTCGCAGGCGGAATCGGGATTCCGGCTCCAGGATGCCGATCACGCCACGCGAGAGCTCGATCACTGGCTGATTGAACACATCGGCCGGATCGACACCCAGCTGCTGCCGTTGGTCGCGAAGGGCTGAGGTCGCCGGGCGGCCAGTCGCGACGGCCGGCTCCCGGCGCGTTCACGTTGCTCCAAGTCCTTCCAGCCGTTAAGTTTTCGGCCCCAACCGCCGCCCCATCGGGGCGGCGGAACCGTGTCAACAACTGGTCGGGGGCGCGTGGCCAAGCTGGTTCCGGCGGTGGTGGAACAGGGGTATCTGCGGACGACCGCGCCGATGGTCCGGGCGCTGGTCCGTGCCGGGGTCCGGCCCAACACGCTGACCACGGTCGGGGCGTTGGTCATCCTCGCCTCCTCCGTGGCGTTCGGGCTGGGCGCGGTCGCCCTCGGCGGCTGGCTGATCCTCGCCTCCGGGGTGATCGACACCCTCGACGGCCAAGTGGCCCGTCACGGAGCGCAGGCCACCAAGTTCGGGGCCTTCTACGACTCGACCCTCGACCGGGTCGGCGACGGCGCGACCTTCATCGGCATCGCAGCCTACCTTCAGCACGCGCCGGACACCCGCTGGCGCGAGGAGGCGGTGCTGCTCTGCATGCTCGGGGTGCTGGCCGCGTTGCTGGTGTCGTACATGCGGGCACGGGCCGAGGGGCTCGGACTCGACTGCAAGGTGGGGTTGGCCCAGCGGGCCGAGCGGATCCTGCTCCTGGGATTGCCGACCGCGCTGGTCGGGGCCGGACCCCGCGGCGTGGTGCTGACGGCGGTCGTTGCCGCGCTCACCCTGCTCTCGTTGATCACGGTGGGACAGCGATTCGTTCATATTCATCGGGCGACAGCGGTCCCCGATGCCTGACACCCGGAAAGGACGCACCCTGTGACGGACTCGACGGCCCGGCCGATCCAGCCGGCAAACGGCAAGCTCGGCGTGCTCTGCGTGGGACTCGGGGCGGTCGCCTCGACCTTCATCGCCGGCGTGGAGCTGGCCCGGCGTGGGCTGGCTTCGCCCACCGGCTCGCTCAGCCAGCTCGCCACCATCCGGCTCGGCAAGCGGACCGAGGGGCGCGTCCCCCTGATCAAGGATTTCGTGCCGATCGCGGGCCTCGACGACCTGGTCTTCGGCGCGTGGGACCCGGTGCCCGACGACGGCTATCGGTCGTGTCTCCATTGTGGTGTCTTCGACAAGCACGAGCACGTGGAGCCGATCCGGGACTTCCTCGAGGCCATCAAGCCGATGCCGGCGGTGTTCGACCAGCAGTACGTGAAGCGGCTCGAGGGGAAGAACGTCAAGACCGGTGCCACCAAGCGCGACCTGGCCGAGCAGCTCCGGCAGGACATCCGCGACTTCGCGGCGTCGCGCGGGGTCGACCGCTGCGTGATGGTCTGGTGCGCCTCGACCGAGGTCTTCATCAAGCCGACCGCGGTGCACGCCTCGATCGAGGCGTTCGAGGCGGGCATGGCGGCAAATGATCCGGCCATCGCCCCGTCGCAGCTCTACGCGTGGGCGGCGATCATGGAGCACGTGCCGTTCGCCAACGGTGCGCCGAACCTCACCTGCGACTTCCCGGCGATGATCGACCTGGCCAAGCGCGAGGGGGTGGCGATCGGGGGCAAGGATTTCAAGACCGGGCAGACGATGCTCAAGACGGTGCTCGCCCCGATGTTCAAGGCGCGGATGCTCGGTGTGGCCGGCTGGTACTCCACCAACATCCTTGGCAATCGCGACGGCGAGGTGCTCGACGATCCCGAGTCGTTCAAGACCAAGGAGGAGTCGAAGCTCGGCGTGCTGGAGCACATTCTCCAGCCGGCGATGTACCCCGATCTCTACGGACACATCTACCACAAGGTGCGGATCAACTACTACCCTCCCCGTGGCGACAACAAGGAGGGGTGGGACAACATCGACATCTTCGGGTGGTGCGGCTACCCGATGCAGATCAAGGTCGACTTTCTCTGCCGCGACTCGATCCTCGCGGCGCCGCTGGTGCTCGACCTGGCGCTGTTCTTCGACCTGGCGCAGCGGGCCGGGATGCACGGCGTGCAGGAATGGCTCTCGTTCTATTTCAAGAGCCCGCAGACCGCGCCGGGGCTCTATCCCGAACACGACCTGTTCATCCAGCAGACGAAGCTCAAGAACACGCTTCGCTGGCTGATGGGCGAGGCGATGATCACCCACCTGGGGCAGGAGTACTACCAGGAAAGCTGAGGAGCCGTGAAGTACTTCCATCGCACCACCGTGTCGCCCGACGCCGCCATGGCGCGGGCCGCCGCCCTCTTCGGTGCGCGGCTCGCGCCGGTGTCGGAGGGGCCTCGCCAACGCGGCTGGAGCGGCGCGCTCGGTGCCGTGACGGTGACCGTGGCGGCCGAGGGCGGCCACTACACCCTGGTCACGGTCACGACCGACCAACTGGCCGAGAGCGAACTCGACAAGCTCGCCAAGCACTACCTCGGCGAGGTCCATGTCCTGGCCGAACCCGATCACGCGCTGCGCGGCGCGTACTAGGAGCGCTCGCCATGCCGGTGCGCCTGCTGCCTCGCGACGAGCGGTTCTTCGAGCTGTTCACCGCGCTCGCCGAACATTCCGTGGACGGCGCGCGGCATCTCGCCGAGCTGCTGACCCGGCGTGACCCCGGACGCTGGCAGCTGGTCGAGACCATCAAGGGGCTCGAGCGCGCCGCCGACGACGTCAACCGCGAGCTGATCGCGCGGCTCGACCGCTCGTTCATCACGCCGTTCGATCGCGAGGACATCCACGCACTCGCGGCGCGGCTCGACGACATCATCGACCACATCGACGGCACCGCGGCGCGGGTCCGGATCTTCCGCGCCGAGGAGACTCCCGACGGCGCCGTGCTCATCGCCGAGGTGATCCACCGGATCACGCTCGAGGTGGCCCGGGCCGTCCGTGCCCTCGAGGACGGACCTCCCGCGGCGGTGCTCGCAGCGTGCGCCGAGGTCCGGCGGCTGGAGGAGGAGGGCGACGCGCTCTATCACGAGTGGCTCGGGCGGCTCTTCGTCAATGGCGCCGACCCACTCACCGTGATCAAGTGGAAGGAGCTCTACGACATCCTGGAGCACACGCTCGACGTGGCCGAGGATGCCGCAGGGGTCCTGGAGTCGGTCACCCTGAAGCACTCCTGATCATGGATCAGTCGCTGACCTTCGTGCTGGCGGTGATCGGCATCGCCCTGGTCTTCGACTTCATCAACGGCTTCCACGACAGTGCCAACTCGATCGCCACGGTGGTCGCGACGCGGGTGCTCTCGCCCCGGGTCGCGGTCGCGTGGGCGGCGGGGTTCAACTTCGCCGCCGCGTTCGTGGTGGGGACGGCGGTGGCCAGGACGATCTCCAAGGGGCTGATCGATCCCGCGATCGTCACGCCGACGGTGATCGCCGCGGCGCTGCTCGGCGCGATTGCCTGGAACCTGGTCACCTGGTACTTCGGGTTGCCGAGTTCGTCGTCGCACGCCCTGCTCGGCGGCTACGCCGGAGCCGCGATCGCCAAGGCGGGGTTCGGCTCGATCATCGTGTCGGGGTGGATCAAGCCGATCGGCGCGATCGTGGTGTCGCCGCTGCTGGGGATGGTACTCGGGCTGCTGCTGTCGGTGACGCTCTCGTGGGCGCTCTGGAAGCGCCATGCCCGGACGATGGAGGCCCTCTTCCGCCGCCTGCAACTGGTCTCGGCCGCGCTCTATTCGCTCTCCCACGGGTCGAACGACGCCCAGAAGACGATGGGGATCATCGTCGGACTCCTGGTGGCCTCGCAGGACCTCTTCGCCGGCCACGGCGGGCTGCTCGGCATGATGCACCTGACCACCCTCGACCGGATCCCGCTCTGGGTCGAGATGGCCGCCTACAGCGCGATCGCCGCGGGCACCGCGATGGGGGGCTGGCGCATCGTCAAGACGATGGGGACGAAGATCACCAAGCTGAAGCCGTTCGGCGGCTTCTGCGCGGAGACCGGCGGCGCGCTGACGATCCTGTTCGCCTCGTCGCTCGGGGTGCCGGTCAGCACCACCCACACGATCACCGGGGCGATTGTCGGGGTCGGTGCCTCGCGGCGGATCGCCGCGGTGCGCTGGGGGGTCGCCGGCCGGATCGTCTGGGCGTGGCTCCTGACCATCCCGCTGAGCGCGCTGCTGGCGGCGCTCTGCTTCTGGCTGCTGCCGGGCGCTTGACCCGTGGTGCGGGCGGGCCGACCTTTCCCCGCCCGATTCCTTCCCCTCGCGAGGCGCACCGATCCAGATGGCGGTCCCCCAACCCGACCAACATGCCGCACCGAGCGCGGTGAATGCCGAGGATCGCCTCGCGCTCTATCGCTGGATGCGGCTCACCCGCACCCTCGAGGAGCGGCTGGTGGCGCTCTACCGCCAGACCAAGGTGGTCGGCGGGCTCTTTCGCTCGCTCGGACAGGAGGCGTGCGCCGTGGGCTCGGCCTACGCGCTCGAACGCGAGGATGTGCTCTCGCCGCTGATCCGCAACCTCGGCTCGATGCTGGTCAAGGGGGCGACCCCGGTCGAGGTGCTGCGGCAGTACATGGCCAAGGGCGACTCGCCGACTCGCGGCCGCGAGCTCAACATCCATTTCGGGGATGTCACCGACCGCCACTTCGTGGGGCAGATCTCGCACCTGGGTGACCTCGTCCCGGTGATGGCGGGAATCACGCTGACATTCCGGCTGCGCGGCGAATCCCGGGTGGGGCTGGTGTACGTGGGCGATGGGGCGACGAGCACCGGGGCGTTCCACGAGGGAGTCAACTTCGCCGGGGTGCAGCGCTGCCCCCTGGTGATCGTGGTGGAGAACAACGGCTACGCGTATTCCACGCCGACCCGGATGCAGACGGCGGCGGCGCGGCTGGCCGACAAGGCGGCCGGGTACGGCATGCCGGGAATCCGCGCGGACGGCAACGACGTGCTCGAGGTGCTGCAGGTGACGCGCGAGGCGGTCGCCCGGGCCCGCGCCGGCGAAGGGCCGACGCTGCTCGAGCTGATGACCTACCGGCGGAAGGGGCACGCCGAGCACGACAATCAGAGCTACGTCCCCGACGGCGAGCTCGACCACTGGGCGGCGACGAACGATCCGATCGATCGCTACGTGGAACGGCTGCTGCGCGAGTTCGGGATCGGCTCGCATGACCTGCTGGCGATCGACCACGAGGTGCAGGCCCAGGTCGATGCCGCCACCGACGAGGCCGAGGCGTCGCCACCATGCGAGGGACCCGATGCGCTGACGGGGGTGTACGCCGACCCGGCGGCGATGCCGACGCTCTGGTATCGCGGGGCGGGCACCAGTGCGGTCGACCGGCACGAACGTCCGGCCTCGTGGGGGACCCACGATGGCTGAGATCACCCTGGTGGAGGCGATTCGTGAGGCGCTGGCCGAGGAACTCGAGCGCGATCCCTCGGTGGTGCTGCTGGGCGAGGATATCGGTCGCTATGGTGGCGCGTTCAAGGCCACCGACGGGCTGCAGGCACGCTTCGGTACCGACCGGGTGATCGACACGCCGATCAGCGAGGCCGGGATCGTCGGGGCGGCGGCAGGGATGGCCCACTACGGCATGCGGCCGGTCGTCGAGATGCAGTTCATCGACTTCGTCTCCTGTGCCTACGACATGCTCACGAATTACGTGGCCACGGCGCGTTATCGCGCGTTCCTGCCGTGCCCGATCGTGGTGCGGGGCCCCTCGGGCGGCTACGTTCGTGGGGGGCCGTTCCACTCGCAGAACCCCGAGGCGGCGTTCCTGCACACGCCGGGGCTGAAGATCGCCTACCCGGCCACGGTGGAGGACGCCAAGGGCCTGCTGAAGGCGGCGATCCGCGACGATGATCCGGTGCTCTTCTTCGAGCACAAGTATCTCTACCGCCGCGCCAAGGCGGAGTCGCCATCGTCGGAACATGTGGTGCCGCTGGGGCGGGCCCGGGTGGCTCGCGAGGGACGCGACCTGACGATCGTCACCTACGCGGCGACGGTGTGGAAGGCACTGGAGGCGGCCGAGCGGCTGGCGGTCGAGGATGGCCTGGAGGTCGAAGTGCTCGACCTCCGCACGCTGCTGCCGATCGACGATGAGGCGATCATGACCTCGGTGCGGAAGACGAACCGGGTGCTGATCGTGCACGAGGACACGGTGACCGGCGGGATCGCCGGCGAGATCACGGCGCGGATCAATGAACAGTGCTTCGAGTGGCTCGACGCACCGATCCGGCGGGTGGCGGCACACGACGTGCCGCTGCCCTACGCGCCGCCGCTGGAGGACTACGTCCTCCCGCAGACATCGGACATCATGCGCGCGAGCCGTTGGCTCGCCGCCTACTGACGGACGCGACGGAGAGGACTCGGGATGGCCCGGATCGACGTGATCATGCCCCAGATGGGCGAATCGATCGCCGAAGGAACGATGTCGAAATGGATCAAGCAGGTCGGCGACGCGGTCAAGCGCGACGAGCCGATCTTCGAGATCTCGACTGACAAGGTGGATGCCGAGATTCCGGCTCCCAACGCCGGGACACTCGTCGAGGTCCTGGTCCACGAGGGCGAGACGGTGGCTGTCGGCACTGTCGTGGCACGGATCGAGACGGAGGCCGGCGCCGCCGCGGCGCCGACTCCGGCTCCGAGCGCGCCGGAGCCCGCCACCCCGCCGCCGGCAACGCCCCCGGCCGCCGCGACCGCGGCACCCGCCGCACCGCCGCCGGCATCCGCGCCTCCGGCTCCGAAGACGGTGGCCGGCAGCGACGAGGAGCGGCTGCAGCAGCGCTCCACGCCACTGGTGCGCAAGATGGTCGAGGAGCATGGGCTCGACCTGGCGCGAATTCCCGGCACCGGGAGTGCCGGCCGGGTGACCAAGCAGGATGTGCTCGACTTCCTCGACCGCGGCGCGCCCGCCGCCGCCAGTGCGCCGGCCACCGCATCCTCGCCGCCGCCGGCTGCTGCCGCGCCGCCGTCGCCGGGCGCGCCGACCACGGTGCCACCCAGTCCGGTGGTCGAGGCCTGGGAGGGCGACCGGGTCGAGCCGTGGAGCAAGATCCGCAAGCTCACGGCCGATCACATGATCCTTTCGCGCCGGGTATCGGCCCACGTCAACTCGCTGATGGAGATCGATTACACCCGCGTGGCAGCGATCCGCCGCGCGCTCAAGGCCGAGTACGCCGAGCGCGGTGTCAACCTCACCTACCTGGCGTTCATCGCCAAGGCGATCGCGGAGAATCTCCGCAAGCATCCGGTGGTGAACGCGGCCGTGTCGGGAGACAACACCATCTATCGCCGGGACATCAATCTCGGCGTCGCGGTGGCGCTCGACTGGGGACTGATCGTGCCGGTGATCCGCCACGCCGACGAGCTTTCGCTGCTGGGGATCGCCCGGGCAATCCAGGACCTCGCGGGGCGGGCGCGGAACAAGCGACTGGCTCCCGACGACGTGCAACGCGGAACGTTCACGATCACCAATCCCGGCGGTTTCGGTACCTACGTCGGCACCCCGGTGATCAACCAGCCGCAGGTGGCGATCCTGGCCGTCGGCGCGATCGAGAAGCGCCCGTCGGTGATCACCATGCCGGATGGGACCGATGCGATCGGGGTGCGGACCAAGGGGATGTGGTGCCTGGCCTATGACCACCGGATCGTCGATGGCGCCGACGCCGACCGCTTCCTGGCCGACGTTCGCACCACGATGCACAACTTCCCGGAGCCGGCCCAGTAGCGATGGCGCGCC
This sequence comes from uncultured Gemmatimonadales bacterium, assembly GCA_963847895.1. Classification (GTDB taxonomy): domain Bacteria; phylum Gemmatimonadota; class Gemmatimonadetes; order Gemmatimonadales; family GWC2-71-9; genus Palsa-1233. Next base: position 976,637 of record CAWKBO010000001.1, on the reverse strand, counting down.
GGCTGACGGCAGCACGGGCCGCGGTGCCGCCGGGTGACCGGGCGGCCTACCTCGAGGCGGTGACCGCCCTGGCGGCGCACCACCGTCGCCACGGCGGGCACTTCTGGCTCTTCGAGGGAGCCGATCGTCGTGGGGAGTTCCTCGAGTTCGCCGAGTCGGCCGGGGGGCTCCCCGCGGTGGAGCCGGCGTTGCGCGACCGGCTCGCGGCGCTGGCCCGCTACGACCCGGCTCGCGATGCCGAATGGCTCGAGGTGCCGTTGGCCGACAGCACGGGAGGGTAGCAATGCCACGACGAATCACCGATGCCGAGGGCGCCACGTGGGAGGTGACCCTCAGCGGTCGCCATACCCAGTACAGCCGGGACGAGCTGTCGCTGGAGTTCCGCCGGGTGGGCGACGGGGCCACCGAGCGGAGGTATGCTCGCTTCTCGCCGCGCGAGAGCAAGGTGCCCGAGCGGGCCTACGAGCTGGCCAGCGACGCGCTCCTCGGCCGGCTGCTTGCGGCCGCCCAGCCATCGTGGACCTCGCCCGACGGTGGCTACCGGACGGAATGATCCGGTGATCGATCTCCACTGTCACTCGACGGCGTCCGATGGCCTGCGCTCACCGGCCGCTGTCGTGGCGGCGGCCCACGCGGCCGGCCTCACGGCGATCGCGCTCACCGACCACGACACCACCGCCGGCCTCGACGCGGCGCGCGAGGCCGGTGCGGCCTCGGGGGTGCGAGTGGTCGGCGGTTGCGAGTTTTCCGTTGCGGCGCCGTGGGGTGAGATGCACCTGCTCGGCTACTTCCTCGAACCCGGCGACCCGACGATCGAGAGATTCCTTGCCGCGGCGCGGCAGGATCGGACCCGGCGCGCCGCCGCGATGGTCGGTCGCCTGCGGGAGCTCGGCCTCGCCATCAGCGACGGCGACGTGGCACGCGAGGCCGACGGGGCGGCGATGGGGCGTCCTCACGTGGCACGCGCCCTCCGCCGCCTCGGTCACGTCGGCTCGATCCAGGCCGCCTTCGATCGCTACATCGGGTTCGGTCGGCCGGCGTTCGTGGCCAAGGCCCTGCCGACATTCGCCGCGGTCGCCGAGTTGGTGCACCGCCGCGGGGGCGTGGTCTCGGCGGCGCACCTCAAGGCGCACGGAACTCACGAGGTCCTTGCGTCGCTCCAGGGTGAGGGACTCGACGCGGTCGAGGTGCGCCACCCGAGCCACGACGGCGACCGGGTGGCGATCCTGACCGAGGCGGCGCTGGCGCTCGGCCTGGCCCGCACCGGAGGGTCTGACTGGCATGGAGAGGAGCTCCCGGCAGGGAGCCACGGTGCGCTGGGCTCGCAGTCGGTTCCCGCGGAGTGGCTCGATGCACTGGAAGCACGCTGCCCGGAGCCGACACCATGAGCCGGCCGCTGGAGGGCACGGTGGCGCTCGTGACCGGTGGCGCCCGCCGGCTCGGCCGGGCGTTTGTCGAGGCGCTCGCCGGCCGGGGAATGCGCGTGGCGGTGCATCACGGTGCCTCGGCCGAGGAGGCGCTCGAGGTGGTCGCGGCGATCCGCGCCGCCGGCGGGGAGGCCGAGGCGTTCGCCGCCGACCTCCGCGATGCGGCGCAGGTGCTCGCGCTGCCCGCTCGGGTGGTGGACCAGTTCGGGCGGCTCGACGTGCTGGTGAACAGCGCAGCGGTCATGGAACGCCTCCCCGTGGCCGAGACATCCATCGCGGCGTGGGATGCGATCCTTGATCTCAACCTGCGGGCGCCGTTCTTCCTGGCCCAGCAGGCCGCGCCGCATCTCGCCCGCCATGGTGGTACCATCGTCAACATCGCCGACCTCTCCGGTTTCGAGCCGTGGCGCCACTACCCTGCGCACTCGGTGAGCAAGGCCGGAGTCGTGATGCTCACGAAGGTGTTGGCGACGGCGCTGGCGCCCGACGTCACGGTCAATGCCATCGCTCCCGGGACCGTGTTGCTGCCCGAGGACACCGACGACGCCCACCGTCGATTCCTGGCCGAGACCACGCCGCTCGGTCGACTGGGGACGCCTGACGATGCGGTGCAGGCGCTGCTGTACCTGGTCGAACACGGTGGATTCGTCACCGGCGAGACGATCGTGGTCGACGGCGGACGGCTGCTCCGGCGATGATCGCGCTCGGGGAGGTGGTCGTGATCGGTGGTGGCTGCTACGGCTCGTTCTATCTCCAGCAGCTGGCGCGTGCGCGCGCGGCGAGCGCCGTCACGTGGCGGTCGCTTCGGGTGGTTGACCGTGCGGTGCACTGTCCCGCGGCCGAGCGAGTGGCATCGGTCCCCGATGCGGGGCTCGAAGTCGAGGAGTGGGGAGCATTCCTCGATCGCTGGCTCGATCGCGCCACGCGCCGCGAGGACGACCGCCTGGTGCCCTCACCGCTCATGCCGCACCTGATGGCCGAATGGCTGCTGCGCCGGACCAGCGAGCGCTGGCCCACGCGGTCGGTGTCGATCGTCCCCGCGGCGGCCGCGGCGGGGACACCCTTCGACCAACTGCACCCTGGTGACGGGGTGCGCTATCTCTCCCACGCCGACTGGACCTGTCCGGTGCATTGCATCGAGCCGCGCACGTGCCCGGCGATCCGGGCGCCCCGGAGCTGGGAGATGTCACGGACGGTGACTGGCTGGACCGAGGCACACCGCCGCGAGCGGCCGACTGCCGGCCCAGCACTCTTCACCTGTCGCCACGTGAGCCACGGGGTGGGGATGTTCCCGGTCACCCAGGCGTTCACGGCGCTGGATGAGCTGGACGCGCTGGTGGCGGCCCACGGCGAGGCCGACCTGGTGGTGGGGTCGGTGTCGGCCTGCCACGGCGCCCTGGCCGTGCTCCGGGTGGCCGCATGACCGAGCCGATGCCGATCCCCGATCCGCCGAAGGTGCCAAGCTGGCGGGCGGTCCTGCGGCTGATGCGCCGGCTGGTCAAGCCGCTGCAACACGCGGCCGCCTCGGCGGTGGGGCTCGACGAGGATGCCCGCATCGAGACGGTGGAGCAGATGCTGGCGTTCAACGCGCGCCGCGCGCCGGGATACTGGATCCAACTCTCGCTCGCCGCCGGCATCGCGATTCTCGGCCTGGTGCTGGGCAGCACGGCGGTCGTCATCGGTGCGATGCTGGTCTCCCCGCTGATGGGGCCGATCGTCGAGCTGGGCATGGGGTTCGCCGTGGGCAGCTCGTTCCTGGTGATCCGTTCCGCGCTGCGGGTGGCGATCAGCACGCTGGTCGTGGTGATCGGCACCGCGCTGTTCACGATGGTGCTGCCGTTCCACGAGATCACCTCGGAGATCGCGGCGCGCACTGCGCCCACCGCGCTCGACCTCCTGGTGGCGGTCTTCTGTGCGCTCACCGCGGCATACACCACGGTCCGGCGCACCAGCGACACCACGTCGGCGGCGGCCGGCACGGCGATCGGGATCGCCCTGGTCCCGCCGATCTGCGTGATCGGGTACGGGCTCGGGACTGGCGACGCGGCGATCGCAGGCGGCGCGGCGCTGCTGTTCACCGCCAACTTCTCCGCGATCCTGGTGCTGGCGGTGATGGCGTTCCTGGCACTGGGCTACAACGAGGTCGATGCCTCGACACTCGAGGACCGGTTCTTCACCGCGCGCGAGACCCGGCTCGACCGCGTCGCGGGACGGGCCGAGGCGACCCTCAAGCGGGCCTTCGGGTCGCGGTACGGCTTCGCCGCGCGGATCATGGTGCCGCTCCTGATCCTCCTGGCGGTCTACTTCCCGCTGCGCTCCGCGCTCGACCGGGTGACCTGGGAGGTCGGTGCGCGCTCGGCGGTGCAGCGGATCCTCGCGAAGGAGGTGCCCGGGGCGGTGCAGCAGACGATCACCGTCGAGCCCGACGCGATCACCGTGCGGGTGGTGGTGGTGGGCGACGCGGGTGACGCGGTCGCCCTCGAGCGGCAGCTCGAGACCGAACTCGCGGCCGCCACCGGGGTGGCCCCGACCGTGAGCGTGCTGGCCGTGCCCGATGCCACCGCGCTGGCACGAGCGGCCGCGACGCCGGAGGCACAGCGGCCGTCGCTCCCGGCGCTCGAGCAGACGCGATCCCGGCTCGGCGCCGAGCTGGGACGGGTGTGGCCCGGGGCGGTCGCCGGTCCGCTGGCGGGGTGGTCGCTCGACCTCCCCCCGACGGGACCGCCCGAACTCACGCTCTACCATTTCGGCAGTCGGCTGGGACCCGCGGGTGAGGCGCTGGTTGCGTCTGCACTCGCGCCGGCGCTCGAGACCAACCCGACGGTGCGCGACGTCACACTCGATTCGGCCGCGGTGTCGGCCGGCGACGATCCGGGGCGCTGGCTCTCCGCCATCGAGCCGATGCTCGCCCGGTCACGCTGGATGACCGCCGCAACCGCGTGCCTGAGCGGGCCGCTGGCCGACTCGCCGGGCGGCTTCGCCGACACCGTGCGCGCCGCGGTGCGCCGGCTCGGTGGGCGGGTCACTGTCGTGGCCGGCGGCGCGTGGCGGTTCCGCTGGACCGGCGGCGCCTGCACGGCGGAGACGGTGGCCGTCGCCCCGTGACGGGAACTCCCCGCCGCTCGCGGCGTTCTTCTGGCAGACCGCACCGATCCTGATGGCCCAATTCGTGGAGCAGCCGTGATGCGTGAAGAAACCGCGACCAACACCTCGGACCCGGGCAGCCGCGTCGAGACCGTGGCGATCATCGGCTCCGGCCCGGCGGCGTGGACGGCGGCGATCTATGCGGCGCGCGCCAATCTCGATCCGATCGTGTTCGAGGGCGAGCCGTCGCGCGAGATGATCCCCGGCGGCCAACTGATGTTCACGACCGACATCGAGAACTTTCCCGGCTTCCCGGAGGGAATCGGCGGGATCGAGATCATGCAGCGGATGCGCGACCAGGCGGTGCGGTTCGGCACCCGGGTGGTGAGCGAGCAGATCGCCTCGGTCGACTTTTCCGGTCGGCCGTTGGTGCTGCGGCCCAGCTACGGGCCACCGGTCGCAGCGCAGGCGGTGATCGTGGCGACCGGCGCCCGGGCGGTGTGGCTCGACGTGCCCAACGAGGAGCGACTGGCGCAGTCGGGTGGCGGCGTCTCGGCCTGCGCCGTCTGCGACGGCGCACTGCCGTTCTTTCGCAACAAGGTGCTGGCGGTTGTCGGCGGTGGCGACTCGGCGATGGAAGAGGCGACCTACCTCACCAAGTTCGCCGAGCAGGTGGTGGTCATCCATCGACGGGAGGCCTTGCGCGCGTCGAAAGTGATGGCCGACCGGGCGCTCGCGAACCCGAAGATCCGGGTCGAGTGGAACGCGGCCGTCACCGAGGTGATCGGCGACGACTTCATCACCGGCCTCCGGCTCCGCGACACGGTGACCGGGGCGGACCGCGAACTCGCGGTCGGCGGGCTGTTCGTGGCGATCGGGCACCAGCCGAACACCGCCTTCCTCGAAGGTCAGCTCGAGCTCTCCCCGGCCGGCTACATCCTGACCCCCACACCGTGGCGCACCTGCACAAGCGTCGAGGGAGTCTTCGCCGCCGGCGACGTGATCGATGACTACTATCGCCAGGCAATCACCTCCGCCGGCACGGGATGCATGGCCGCACTCGACGCCGAGCGCTGGCTGGCTCACCATCATGTCGCCGGGGCGGTGTCGCCGATGATCGAGACCGCCGCCGAATCGTCGATCGCGCGCGCCGGCGGGTCGTGACCACCACTCCCCTGGTGGTGGGGATCGCCAACGGGTCGTTCGCCGAGAACTGCTGGCTGGTGTCCGATCCCGGCACGCGGGAGACGGCGGTGATCGACCCGGGCGAGGACGCACCCCTGATCCTTGCCGCGATCGGCGAGCGTGACCTGCGGGTGGAGGCGATCTGGCTGACCCATGGCCACCTCGACCACATCTGGGGTGTCGACGCCATCCGGGAAGCGACTGGCGCTCCGGTGTGGCTCCATCCAGGCGACCGTGACTGGTACGATCAGCTGCCCGAACAGGGCGCGGCATTCGGGCTGGCGGGCTTGGGGCGACTGCGGCCGCCGGACCACGCGCTCCGCCACGACGCGACGCTCGAGCTCGGCCAGTTCCGGTTCCGGGTTCGCGAGGTTCCTGGGCACTCACCGGGACACGTGGCGTTCCTGGGCCACGGGCTCTGTCTCTCCGGCGACACGGTCTTCGCGGCATCGATCGGTCGCACCGACTTGCCGGGTGGGAACAGCGACACCTTGCTGCGCTCGATCCGCACCGAGATCCTGACGCTCCCCGACGACACCCGGATCCTGCCCGGGCATGGTCCGGAGACGACGGTCGGTCATGAGCGGCACCACAATCCGTTCCTCGCCCTTCACCCGCCAGCAGCGCCCGGCTAGCTTCCGCCGCGAACCTCAGCCAGGACCAGCCGTTCCGATGTCCTACCGCACCGAGAAGGACCCGCTCGGCGAGAAGCAGGTTCCCGCCGATGCCCTCTATGGCATTCAGACCCTCCGCGCGGTCGAGAACTACCCGATTTCCGGGCTGCGTCCGCTGCCGGCGTTCGTGGACGCGGTGGTGCGGATCAAGAAGGCCGCCGCACTGACCCACAAGGAGACCGGTCGGCTCGACGCCCGGCGCGCGGACGCGATCATCGCCGCGGCCGACGAGGTGCTCCGCGGCGAGCACCGCGACCAGTTCGTGGTCGATCCCTACCAGGCTGGCGCCGGGACCTCGCATCACATGAACGTGAACGAGGTGCTGGCCAACCGCGCCAACGAACTCCTCGGCAGCACCCGCGGCAGCTATGACCCGGTGCATCCCAACGATCACGTCAACATGGCGCAATCGACCAATGACGTGATCCCGACCGCGATGCGACTCGCCGCGCTCGGTGCGATGCCGGCGCTGGTCGCGGCGATGGACGGCCTCTCGGCGGCGTTTCTCGATCGTGGCCGCGCCTTCGACAACGTCCTCAAGTCGGGCCGCACCCACCTGCAGGATGCCACGCCGATCCGGTTGGGGCAGGAGTTCACCGCCTACGGGCACACGGTGGCCCGGCATCGCGCCAAGCTGGCCCAGGCGGCGACATGGCTCCACGCGATGAACATCGGCGGCAGCGCCGTCGGCACCGGCCTCAACGCCGAGCCCGCGTATCCGGCGCTGATGGTGAAGCACCTTCGCGTGATCACCGGGCTCGATCTCGAAGTGAGTGAGGACCGGATCCAGCTGATGCAGTCGATGGGCGACGTCGCCACGCTGAGCGGCGCATTGCGTGCCTACGTGCTCGACCTCTGCAAGATCGCGGACGACATCCGGTTGCTCGCTTCCGGTCCACGCACCGGGCTGGCCGAGATCCGGTTGCCCGAGGTGCAGCCGGGATCCAGCATCATGCCGGGCAAGGTGAATCCATCGATCGCCGAGATGGTCAACCAGGTGTGCTACCAGGCGCTCGGTCTCGACACGACGGTGGCGATGGCGGCCAAGGCCGGCGAGCTCGAGCTCAACGTGATGATGCCGGTGATCACCCACAACATCGTCTTCGCCCTGCAGATCGTGGCGAACGCGGTGCGGGTGTTCGACGAGCGGTGCGTGCGGGGCATCGAGGCCGACGCCGAAATGTGTGCCCATTGGCTGGAACGCTCACCGGCGTTGGTGACCGCGCTGGCGCCGAAGCTCGGCTATGCCGAGGCGGCCAAGCTGGCCAAGGAAGCGATCAAGACCGGGCAGACGGTCAAGGAACTGGTGATGGCCAAGCACCTGCTCAGCGATGCCGAGCTTGACGAGGTGCTCGACCTGCGGGCGATGACCGAGCTCGGGGTGCCGGGTGAGGGGAAGGGCGCTCCGGCCGGCGGGTGAGCGAGCCGGTGGGACGCTGGCGGCAGCTCACGCTGCTGGCCACGGTCGAGTTCCTCGGGATGTCGGTGTGGTTCGCCGCGAGTGCCGTGAAGCCGGCGCTGGCGGCGAACCTTTCCCTGTCGGGAGGGGAAGCCGCCTGGCTCACCTCCGGGGTCCAGCTCGGGTTTGTCCTCGGAACCCTCGGCGCGGCGGTGCTCAACCTGGCGGATATCATCCCGTCGCGACGCTACGTGGCGACCTCCGCGTTGCTGGCGGCAATCGCCAACGGGGCCCTGCTGCTGGCGCCAACCTTCGGCGTGGCGGTCGCGACCAGGATCCTCACTGGCGCGGCCCTGGCAGGCGTCTACCCGCCCGCGATGAAGATGGCTGCGACCTGGTTCCGGGGGGGCAGGGGGTTGGCAATCGGGGCCGTGGTGGGAGCACTCACCGCCGGCAAGGCTTTGCCCTATCTCCTCGAGGGAATCGGCGCGGTCGACCTCCGCTGGGCCGTCCTGGCGCCATCGCTCATGGCGCTGGTGGCCGCACTGTTGGTGGCCGTGGGCTACCGCGATGGGCCGTTCGCCTTCCCGTCCCGGCCGTTCTCGTGGGGACTGGTCGCGTCGGTTCTCCACGAGCCGACGGTGCGTCGGGTCACCGGCGGCTATCTCGGCCACATGTGGGAGCTCTATGCCTTCTGGGCGTGGATCCCGGGGTTCCTGGCCGCGGCCTACACGGCGCACGGTCGTCCCGGAGGGCCGGCCGAGCTCTGGGCCTTTGCGGTGGTGGCGATCGGTGCGCTGGGGGCGGTGTGGGGTGGGGTTGCGGCTGACCGGATTGGCCGCGCCACGGTGGTCCGGCGGGCGATGCTGGTGAGCGGCGGTTGTGCGCTGCTCTCGCCGCTGCTGTACAACGCGCCGATGGAGTTGCTCCTGGCGGTCGCCCTGCTCTGGGGGGTCGCCGTGATCGCCGACTCGGCCCAATTCTCGGCACTGGTGACCGAGCACGCTCCGCCGCACGCCGTTGGTACCGCGCTCACCCTCCAGACTTCGCTGGGGTTCCTGCTGACGATTGCCACGATTCAGGGAGTGCCTGCAATTGCCTCGGCAGTGGGGTGGCGCTGGGCGTTCCTGGTCCTGGCCCTGGGCCCGCTGGCCGGGTTGTGGGCGGTCCGGCGGGTCGAGAATCGGGGGCAGGCGGCTCCGGTGCAGCGGTAGCGCCGGCGTCCGTGATCCCCCAGGGTTGTCGGGGGAGCCCCGACACCCGCTGCGAGTCCCCGACTATATTCTTCGTCTATGCGGGTCACCACATGGACCGAATATTCGCTGATCATCACCCTGCACCTCGCCCGACGTCGGGTCGAGGGGGGAGTGCCGGTCGCCGCCCGCGAGATGGCGGAGACCGAGCGTCTTCCGGGTGATTACGTGGAGCAGATCCTGCTCCGGCTTCGCCGGGCCGGGATCGTCACGTCGGTTCGCGGGGCCAAGGGTGGTTATCGGCTCGCCCGCGACCCTGACAAGATCAGCGTCTTCGACGTGATGACCGCCTCGGAGCGACAGACCTTCCAGTCGAATTGCGAGGATCACCGGATCGACGGGCTGCGCTGCGGACCAGAGGCGTCGTGCACGATCCGACCGGTGTGGACGGAACTCCAGAACCGGGTCGATGGTTTCCTCCGGAGCGTGTCGATCGCCGACCTGATGCAAAGTGAAGCAGCCGTGCAGGAACTGGTCACCCTCGGCGGTTCCTGACGATTCACCCGCCGGGGGCAGGACCAGCGCGCCGTGCCTCCACAACTCACCGCCCAACAACTCCAGCGATATGCCCGGCACCTCACCTTGCCGGAGTTTGGCGTGGCTGGTCAGCAGCGACTCGCTGCGGCGCGGGTGCTGCTGATCGGCGCCGGCGGGCTTGGCTCCCCGGCTGGACTCTACCTCGCCGCGGCGGGGGTGGGGACCCTGGGAATTGTCGATGACGACCTCGTCGACATCTCGAACCTCCAGCGTCAGGTGATGCACGGCACCGCGCAACTCGGCGAGCCGAAGACGACGTCGGCTGCGGCACGACTCGGCGACCTGAACCCCGAGGTGCGCGTCGAGCCCTTCCGCACCCGGCTTGGCCGCGAAAACGCCCGCGGGATCATCGCGGGGTTCGACCTGGTCATCGACGGGAGTGACAACTTCCCCACCCGCTACCTGGTCAACGACGCCTGCGTGCTGGAGGGCAAGCCGCTGGTCTATGGCAGCATCTTCCGCTTCGAGGGCCAGTTGTCGGTCTTCGGCGCCCCGGACGGTCCCTGCTATCGCTGCCTCTTCGCCGAGCCGCCGGCGCCGGAGCTGGTGCCGAGTTGTGCTGATGCCGGGGTGCTGGGTGTCCTCCCCGGTGTCATCGGCACGCTCCAGGCGCTCGAGGCGATCAAGTGGATTGCCGGCATCGGGGAGCCGGCCGTGGGCCGGCTGCTGCTCTTCGATGCGCTGGCGCTCCGGTTCCGCGAGATCGCGATCCGTCGGGATCCCGCGTGTCCGGTGTGCGGCGAGTCGCCGTCGGTGACCGAGCTGGTCGACTACGAGGCGTTCTGCGGGGTGGCGCCGCTGGGCGATGTCGAGAGTCCGCTGGAAATCGACCCGGCCTCGCTCGCCGAGGCGCTTCAAGGCGACGCCCCCCCTGTGCTCGTCGACGTTCGCGAGCCATGGGAATTCGAGCTGGCGAGGATTCCGGGGGCGGTGCTGCTTCCCCTGGGCGAGCTCCCGGCCCGGCTGGCGGAGGTGCCGCGGGGTCGGCCGCTGGTGACGATGTGTCACCACGGGGTCCGCTCCGCGGCGGCGGCGGCACTGCTGCGCCGGGCCGGGTTCGCCGCGGTGCGCAACCTCACGGGAGGCATCGAGGCCTGGGCCACTCGGGTGGACCAGGCGATGCGTCGATACTGAGCCAAGGGACCGGATGGGAGGGAGAGTGCCGAAGGGGGGACTCGAACCCCCACGGGCTTGCGCCCACTGCGCCCTGAACGCAGCGCGTCTACCAATTCCACCACTTCGGCGTGGGCGGCAAACCTAGCGGACTGGCGGCTGGAGCGTCAAGCAGGGGAGTCGACCGACTACTTTTCACCGAGTATGATGACACGCAACGCTCCCGGGTCGGGGGACGCGGAAGCGCCGGCGCGCGTGTCGGTCGCCCGGAACCCCAAGGCCAGCCACGAATACCACATCCTCGACACATTCGAGGCGGGCTTGGTGCTGACCGGCACCGAGGTGAAGGCGATCCGCCGTCGTGGCGCGTCGATCAAGGAGGGCTTCGCGCGGCTGAGTCGCGGCGAAATCTTCCTCGAGGGGATGCACGTGGCTCCCTACGAGCAGGGCAACCGATACAACCACAACCCGGTGCGGTCACGCAAGCTGCTGCTGCATCGTCATGAGATCGAACGGCTGATCGGGCAGGTCGAGCGTGAGGGGCTCACCCTCGTCCCGCTCGAGCTCTACTTCCGACGGGGCCGGGCCAAGATCCTGCTGGCGGTCGCCCGCGGCAAGAAGGCCCACGACAAGCGGGAGACGCTCAAGCGCCGGGTGGCCGAGCGCGAGGCGGCGCGTGAGATCTCGGTGCGAGGCCGGCGATGATGCTCGCGCTGCTGCTGGCGGTGGCGACGATGGTCGGTCGGCCACCCGAGCGGCTCCAGGTCACCACCCAGCGCGGTGTCCAGCGGATCACACTCCGACTCGACGCGCGGTATGGCTCGATGGTGCCTCTCGCCCCCCTGGTGGATGCCGTGGGAGGCACCATCGAGTCCGCCGACCCGTGGGTGGTGTGGCGGAGCCCGAGCGGCAGGTTCCGATTCCTCGGCGGCACACCGCTGGTCGACGATGGCAACCAGGTGCGGTCGCTGCCCGCGCCGGTCATGGCCCACGCCGACACCGTCTGGGTGCCGCTTTCCTTCGTGGCCGAGGTGCTGGCCGACCCGGCTCGAAAGGCCTGGACCTGGACCGCCTCGAGCGCCACGATCGCCGAGGGACCACCGATATCGCCGCTGGTGTCCCGACCGGCTGCGACGACGGTCGGTGCCGAGGAGCGAGCCCGGCTCCCATCGGGGCTGCGGCCCGGCCACCACGTCACCATCGACGCCGGGCACGGCGGCACCGATCCCGGCAATCCCGGGATGTTCTTTCCCAATGGACTCAAGGAGAAGGACGTCACCCTCGCGGTGTCCTTGCTGGTGCGTGACGAACTGGAGCGACGCGGGGTGAAGGTCACGATGACCCGCACCACCGACACCCTCATCGCGCTGGGGCAGCGCGCGCCGCGGTTCTGCCGCGACGCCTGCGATCTCTTCGTGTCGATCCACGTCAACTCGCTCCCCAAGCGGGCAGGGTACACCACGGTGCGGGGCTTCGAGACCTACTTCCAGGCCGAGGCGCGCACGGCCGACGCGGCCCGGGTGGCGGCGATGGAAAACGAGGCGCTGCGCTATGAGGTTGCCGACAGCGAGAGCCAGGTGCGCGGACTCGACTTCATCCTCAAGGACCTGCAGGCCAACGAGTTCCTGCGCGAGGCGGCCCGTGCCGCCGAGCTGGTGCAGTCCTCGCTGGGCGAGGTCCACGGCGGCGGCGATCGTGGCGTCAAGCAGGCCAACTTCGCGGTGCTCAACACGGCGCGGCGCCCCGCGATCCTGGTCGAGATCGGCTACAGCACCAACCGGGATGACGCGCGGCAGATGACGACCAGCAGCGGCCAGCGCGAACTCGCCGGGGCGATCGCCCGGGCGATCGTCAGCTACCTGCGGGAATTCGATCGCAAGACCGGTGCGACTCCGGCGGGCGCACCATGAGGCGCGCGGGGGTGGGGCTGCTCGTGTTGCTCGCCGCGTGTGGCTGGTCGAATGCCCTCTACAACGCGCGGCGGCTGACCGCCTCGGCCGAGCGGGCCGAGCGCGAGGAACGTTCGTTTGATGCCGGCTCGCTCTGGGGACAGGTCGCGGTCAAGGCGGAGTCGGCGTACGCGCGGGATCCGGATGGGGGCCGGGCGGCCGAGGCGCTGTGGTTGCGGGGCCGGGCGCTCGCACACCTCGGAGACTGTCTTCGCGCCCTGCCGGTACTCGAGAAGGCCCACGTCACTGGTGGCGAGCGCGACTGGTCCGGCGAGCTCCGGATCGAGCTGGCACGCTGCCGGGCGCTGGGTGGTGATGCCGGGGGAGCGGTCGCCATGCTCGAACCGCTGTTCACGAGCGACGACGCGCGTCTGCGTGCCCAGGCGATGCAGGTCGCCGGGCGGGCGCTGGTCCAGGCCCAGCGGTGGGAGGAAGCGCTGGCAATGCTCGACGGCAACGGCAACACGGAGGTCACCTGGGATCGCGCCCTGGCGCTGGCGCACCTCGGCCGGGCCGATTCGGCGATTGCCGAAGTCGAACCACGAATCGTGCTGGCCGATTCGAGCGCCAACTGGGACCAGTTCGTCCGGGTTGTCGCCGCCGCATCGCCGGCCGCGATCGACGGGCTCCTGGCCAGGCTCGACGGGATGCGGAATGCGAGCGATACCGCCCGCGGTCGCTGGCTGCTCGCGGCGGCCGAGGGCCTCATCGCCCGCGGCGACCCGGCGGCCGATCGCTATCTCGACTCCCTCATCGCGAAAGCGCATGTCCCGGCGGCTTCGCAAGGGCGGAACCTGCTGGTCTATCGGCGGATCGGGGCGATCCATCGATTCGGCCTCGTTGCGGTCGGTGCTGGTGGGACTCGAGCCGATCACCCGCGGCGATGCAGCCGCGACCTTCTCGGCCCAGCACCTGACCCGATGGGGTCGGGCGATCGAGGGGGACCTGGAGACCACGTCTGCCGGTACACCGGCCGGCGATCTGGCGATGCTGTTCGACGCGTCGGTGGCGAGAGACACCCTGGCCGCGACCGGCCTGGCCAGTTGGCTCCTGCGACGCCTCGAGCGCGGTTGGCCCGACTCGCCGTACCTCGCCAAGGCATTGTTGATCCGGATGGCGCTCGAGCCGGATTCTGCCGACGCGCTGCGGGCCAGACTCGGCCAGCGCACCGACTCGCCCTACCTGGCCCACCTTCGCGGGGAGGAGGGAGCGCGGTTCGCGGTGCTGGAGGACTCGCTCTCGTTCTACTTCGATGACCGGATGGCGGCGGTGATCGCCGGATCCGCGGGGGACGCCAATTGAGCGCCACGCTCCGGGTGGCCGGTCTCGAATTTCCGAACCCCGTCCTGCTGGCGTCGGGGACGGCGGGATACGGCTGTGAGCTCGACGGCGTGGTCGAACTCCGGCGGCTGGGTGGGCTGGTCACCAAGGCGGTGTCCCTCCACCCTCGCGCCGGCAATCCCCCACCCAGGGTGGCCGAGTTCCGTGGCGGGATGCTCAACTCCGTGGGGCTCGCCAATCCGGGGGTGGAGGCGGTGCGGAGCGGGGCGCTGCCGGCGTTGGCGGCGATGGCGCTTCCCGGCAGGATCATCGTCAACGTGGTCGGTTTCGTGATCGAAGAGTACGCGGCCGTGATCGCGCGCCTCGACGATCTCACCGGGCACGATGCCTACGAGCTCAACCTGTCGTGTCCCAACACCTCCGCTGGCGGCGTCGAGTTCGGGGCCGATCCCGGGCAGGTCGCCGCGGTGGTGCGCCGTTGCCGGCTGGCGACCGCGCGGCCGCTCTTTGCCAAGCTCTCGCCGGCGCTCGCCGACATCCCGACGATCGCGAGTGCCGCGGTCGACGCCGGCGCGGACGGCATCACCCTGGTCAACACCATGCCGGGCATGCTCTACGATGGCGCCGCTCACAGGCTGGGCAACGGGTTCGGCGGGGTGAGCGGGCCGGCCATCCTGGCGACCGGGGTGCTCGCGACCGCGCGGGTGCGGGCCCGACTTCCCGAGGTGCCGCTGATCGGGGTTGGCGGGATCCGGTCCGCGGATGATGCCCGCCAGTATCTTCGCGCCGGTGCGTCGCTGGTCGCCATCGGCACCGCCGCCCTGGCCGATCCGCGAGTACCCGAACGGGTGATCCGCACCCTGGAGCGCACCAGTGGCTGAACTGATCGTTGCCCTCGACCACACCGACGCCCCCAGTGCGGTGACGCTGCTCGACAGCCTGCCCGACCAGGTCGCGGTGAAGGTCGGCTCGGTGCTCGCGACCGCCGCCGGCACCGGATTCGTCCGTGGCCTGGTCGACCGGGGCCACCCGGTGTTCCTCGACCTCAAGTGGCACGACATCCCCAACACGGTGCACGGCGCGGTTCTCGCCGCCCGCGCGCTCGGGGTGGAGATGGTCACGGTGCATGCGTTGGGCGGCCGGGCGATGATCGAGGCGGCGGTCGCCGCGGCAGGCGACGACGGCCCGCGGGTGGTGGCCGTGACCGTGCTGACCTCCCACGATGCGGCGGGGTTCGCGGCGGTGGTCGGCCGGCCGGTCGACGACCTGGGGGTGGAGGCTGGCCGCCTGGCTGAGACGGCGGTGGCCGCCGGCGCCGCCGGAGTCGTCTGCTCGCCGCATGAGGTGGCGCTGATTCGCCCGGTGGTCGGCGATCGGCGGATCGTGGTGCCGGGGATTCGCCGGGCCGGGGAGTCGGCCGGAGATCAGGCCAGGGTGGCCACTCCGGCGGCGGCGGTCGCGGCGGGGGCGACTCACCTGGTGGTGGGCCGGCCGATCACGGCGGCGGCCGACCCGTCCGAGGCGTACCTGGCGTTTCAGGCGGAAACCATGCGAGGGTGAATGGTGAATGGTGAATGGTGAATGGTGAATGGGGAATGGGGACGCGGGACAGGGGACAGTGGCTTCTCCTCCGCGTGGCGCCCACCCCGAGATCGATCCCCCCGTCGCCCGTCGCCCGTCGCCCGTCGCCTTGTTGCCGTGGGTTGGGTTGCGTCAGGATACCCCCGCCAGTATCATTCAAAGCTGTCCCGAAAACCCGGGTTCTGGAGATGACTTCGTGAAGGTCCGTTCGAGTGTCAAGCCGATTTGTGAGAGCTGCCGGGTGGTGAAGCGTCGCGGGGTGACGCGCATCATCTGCAAGCGCACTCCCAAGCACAAGCAGCGGCAGGGCTGATCATGGCACGCATTGCTGGAGTCGACCTGCCGCGCGAGAAGCGTGTCGCGATCGGCCTGACGTACATCTATGGCATCGGCGTGTCGACCAGCCGGCGGCTGCTCGAGGAAACGGGCATCCCGGCCTCGACCCGGGTGCGCGACCTGACCGACGCGGAAGTCGGCCGGCTGCGCCAGGTGATCGAGCGGATGGTCAAGACCGAGGGCGCGCTGCGCACCGAGGTCGCCATGAACATCAAGCGACTGATGGACACCGGCAGCTACCGGGGCATCCGGCATCGCCGGGGGCTGCCCGTTCGCGGCCAGCGCACCCATACCAACGCCCGGACGAAGAAGGGCCCGCGTCGGGCCATCGCCGGCAAGAAGAAGGCGACGAAGAAGTAACCGATGACAGCTCCCACGACTGGCAGGTCGGGCGCCAAGCGCTCGCGGAAGACGGTGGAGGCCGAGGGGATGGTGCACATCTCCGCGACCTTCAACAACGTGCTGATCACGATCACCGACATGCGGGGCAACACGATCACCTGGGGCACCGCCGGCAAGGCGGGGTTCAAGGGATCGAAGAAGTCCACCCCGTTCGCGGCCACGGTGGCCTCGGAGAACTGTGCTCGTGAGGCGATGAACCTCGGCCTGCGCCGGGTGCACGTCCGGGTGCAGGGTCCGGGCAGCGGACGCGAGTCGGCGATCCAGGCGCTCGCCTCGGTGGGGCTCAAGGTGGCGTCGATTCGTGACGTGACCCCGATCCCCCACAACGGCTGCCGTCCTCCCAAGAAGCGGCGGGTCTGAGCCATGTCACGATACACCGGACCGGCCTGCCGCCTCTGCCGGCGCGAGGGTACCAAGCTGTTCCTGAAGGGCACCCGCTGCCTGACCGAGAAGTGCGCCGTCGATCGCCGGGGCTATGCCCCCGGCCAGCATGGCCAGAGCGGTGGCCGCGGGCGCAAGATGTCGGAGTACGCCAAGCAGTTGCGCGAGAAGCAGAAGGTGAAGCGGCTCTACGGCCTGACTGAGGGCCAGTTCCGCACCACCTATGCGAGGGCCTCGACCCTGCCGGGCGTCAAGGGCACCAACCTCCTGGTGGCGCTCGAGACCCGGCTCGACAACATCGTGTACCGGATGGGCTTCGCCGCATCGCGGCGCGCCGCCCGGCAGCTGGTGCGGCACGGCCATGTCGAGGTCAACGGTCGCAAGGTGGACATCCCCAGCTACAAGGTGGGTCCGGGGATGGAAGTGCGGGTGGCGCCGGCCGATCGCGAGATGGTCGTGGTCATGGCCGCGCTGGAGCAGGCTTCGCGCGGCGCGCCGATGGGCTGGCTCTCGGTCGACACCGAGAAGGCCGCCGGCCGGTTGCTGGAACTGCCGACCCGTGATGCGATCCCCGTGAACGCCCAGGAACAGCTCATCGTCGAGCTGTACTCGAAGTAGCCAAAGGACGAGGAGTCGATGGGCATCGATCTGACCGGCATGGTCCGTCCCCACGTGGTCGAAATGACCAAGTTGGAGGACCATCCCAACATCGCGGAGTTCCTGCTGCAGCCGCTCGAGCGCGGCTTCGGCCACACGCTGGGCAATGCACTGCGGCGGATGCTGCTGTCGTCGCTGCAGGGCAGCGCCGTCTGGGCCTTCCGGCTCGAGGGCGTCGTCCATGAGCACCAGACGGTCCAGGGCGTCCTCGAGGACGTGCATCAGATCGTGCAGCGGCTCAAGGCGCTGACGCTGACGCTGGCCGACGGGGTGGATGAGGCGATCCTCCGGATCACCAAGCAGGGTCCCGGGCCGGTCTACGCCGGTGACATCCAGGAGTCGGGCCACGCGACGATCATCGCCCCGGACCAGCTCCTCTTCACGGTGCAGGACGACCGCGAGGTCACCTGCGAGCTCTACGTGAACAAGGGCCGCGGCTACGTGGAGAGCGAGATGCACCCGATGGACCGGTCCTATCCGGTCGACCTGGTGCGGATCGACTCGATCTACAACCCGGTGCGGCGCGCCAACTTCACCGTGAGCGAGACCCGCGTCGGACAGCGGACCGACTATGACCGCCTCGCGGTCTCGGTCGAGACCGACGGCACCATCACCCCCGAGGACGCCCTGGCCTATGCCGCGGCGCTGGCGATGGAGCACTTCCGCTACTTCGTCGAGTTCGGCACGGTGCCCCAGGTGGCCGACGAGCCCGCCGAGGTGACCCCGGCGGCGACCGGCCTGCTGGCCCGGCTGGCCCGGCCGATCGACGACCTGGGACTGTCGGTGCGGTCGCTCAACTCGCTCAAGAACTCCAACATCCGGTCGCTCCGCGACCTGGTGGAGTTCAGCGGCGACGAGCTCCTCAAGGTGAAGAACGTGGGCGACAAGGCGCTGCAGGAGATCGCCGAGCTGCTCCAGGCCGAGGGGCTGAATTTCGGGATGCAGTTCGAGGAGGTCGAGGGTGATCTCCGGATCGTGGATCAGGGCAGCGCGCCGGCGGCCACGGCCACTGGCACCGACGAGGAAGGCTGAGTCATGCGGCATCGCGTCAAGGGACGGCAGCTCTCGCGCACGGCGGCGCACAAGCGCGCGCTGATGCGCAACATGGCCGCCTCGCTCTTCCTGCACGAGGGAATCACCACCACGGTGGCCAAGGCCAAGGAGCTCCGGCCGTACGCCGAGAAGCTGGTGACCCTCGCCCGTCGCGGGGACCTGCACGCACTGCGGCAGGCCGAGCGCAAGATCAAGGATCGCGAGATCCTCACCAAGCTGTTCAAGGAGCTCGGGCCGCGGTTCGCCGCCCGTCCCGGCGGCTATACCCGGATCCTCAAGCTCGGCCACCGGCCGGGCGACGGCGCCGAGATGGCGCGGATCGAGCTCGTCGCCGAGTGACGACGGCGACGGGGCAGGGAACGCAGCCACGGGGGACCTTCGGGTCCCCCTTTTTTGTGACCTGCCGGGAGCGGACGCAGAACGGGTGGTCGTCGGAGCGACGACCACCCGTGGGGAGCGAACCGCCGCGCGAGGGATCCCTCGCGTGCGGCCCGGGCCGACCGCTAGACGGCGGTGGCCTTGACGACCTTCCCGCTCCGGATGCAGCGGGTGCAGACCTGGACCCGGCGCGGCGATTCATCGACCACCACCCGGACGGTCTGCAGGTTCGGCATCCAGCGCCGCTTGCGCCGGTTGTTGGCGTGGCTGACGTGGTTGCCGGTCGTCGGCCCCTTGCCGCAGACGGTGCAGACGCGTGCCATGGTTCGGACTCCTGGAGACTGGGTTGAGAACAGCCAGTAAAGATAGGCAGCCGGTCGGGAAGGGTAAAGGGTTCAGGGTGGCGGGGTCCGCCCGGCACCTTCCCCTTCACCCTTCACCCTTTACCCTTCACCGGGTCGACCATCCACGCAGAGCGGAGAACGCCGCATGCCACGAGCCCTGATCACCGGGATCACCGGCCAGGACGGTTCCTATCTCGCCGAATACCTGCTCGCCAAGGGGTACGAGGTGGTGGGTGTGGTGCGCCGCACCTCGCATCACTCGTACGAGCGGATCGATCACCTCATCCCCCGGGTCCGGATCGAGGCGGCCGACCTGCTCGACCAGCACTCGCTCACCATGGTGGTGCGCGAGGTGCAGCCCGACGAGATCTACAACCTCGCCGCGCAATCGTTTGTCCCGACATCGTTCACCCAGCCGGTGCTCACCGGCGAGTTCACGGCGCTCGGGGTGACCCGGATCCTCGAGGCGGTGCGGCTGGCCTGTCCCACCGCGCGCTTCTACCAGGCGTCGAGCTCGGAGATGTTCGGCAAGGTGCGCGAGACCCCGCAGGACGAGGAGACCCCGTTCTATCCGCGGTCGCCCTACGGCGTGGCCAAGCTCTACGGCCACTGGATCACGGTCAACTACCGCGAGAGTTACGGGCTGTATGCGGTGAGCGGGATCCTGTTCAATCACGAGTCGCCGCGGCGCGGCATCGAGTTCGTGACCCGCAAGGTCAGCGACGGCGTGGCGCGGATCGCCCGCGGCATGGCCACCGAGCTTCGCATGGGCAACCTCGAGGCGCAGCGCGACTGGGGCTACGCCGGCGACTACGTCGACGCGATGTGGCGGATGCTGCAACCCGACGAGCCGCATGATTATGTCATCGGCACCGGGGTGACCCACAGTGTCGAGGACCTGGTCCGGATCGCCTTCGAGCACGTCGGCCTCGACTGGCGCACGCACGTGGTGCAGGACCCCCGCTACTATCGCCCCGCGGAGGTCGATGTGCTGCTCGCCGATCCGACCCGGGCCGGCACCGAACTGGGCTGGCAGCCAACCACGTCGTTCGAGACCCTGGTGCGGATGATGGTCGACGCCGACCTCGCCCGACTCGGCGGCGGATGAACCGCCTGCTCGTCACCGGGGCCGACGGTTTCGTCGGTCGCCACCTGGTCCGCGTCGCGCTGGCCGAGGGCTGGCACGTGGTGGCCGCGATCGTCCCCGGTGGCGCCGATCCCTCGGCATGGTTGCCCACCGAGGCGCTGGCCAGGGTGGACACCGTCCACGCCGACCTGCGCGACCCGGGCGCGGTGGCACACCTGGCGCGGACCGACTGTGACGCGATCGCCCACCTGGCGGCGATCGCGTCTGGCGCGGAGGCCCGGCGCGACCCGGCGGTCGCGGCGGCGGTCAATCGCGACGGGACGGAGGCGTTCGCTGCGGCACTCGCCCGTCGGGCGAAGGTGCCGCGCTTCCTCTTCGTCTCGACCGCCGAGGTCTATGGCGGCGGCCACGAGGAGCCGATCGACGAATCGGTGCCCCGCGCACCGCTCTCGCCATATGCCGAGAGCAAGGCGGCCGCCGAGGTGGCGCTGCTGGCCCGCTGGGAGGCGACCGGCTTCCCGGTGGTGATCGCCCGGCCATTTCCGCACAGCGGACCGGGTCAGGACACTCGGTTCGTGCTGCCGGCCTTCGCCGAGCGGCTCCGCGACGCGAAGCGCAGCGGGGCCACCCGGATCCCGGTCGGCAACCTCGATGTGGTCCGCGATTTCGTGGATGTTCGTGATGTGGTGGCGGCGTACCTGCGGCTGCTGACCGTCGGGGAAGCCGGCCAGTGCTACAATGTGGCCACCGGCCATGGCCAACGGTTGCGCGACTGCCTTGCCACCCTGGCCCGGATGGTCGGGGTGTCGGCCATTCCGGTGCAGGATGCGGCGCTGGTGCGCCCTGCCGATATTCCGACCCTGATCGGCGACCCCACCCGGCTCGCGATGGCGACCGGTTGGGTGCCGCGGATTTCCTTCGACCGCACGCTCCAGGATCTCGTCGATGCCCAAGCGGACTGACCTCTCCTCGATCCTCATCATCGGTTCCGGCCCGATCATCATCGGCCAGGGTGCGGAGTTCGACTACTCCGGCACGCAGGCGGTTCGCGCGCTGCGGGAGGAGGGGTATCGCGTCATCCTGGTGAACAGCAACCCGGCGACGATCATGACCGATCCGGAGCTGGCCGACGCCACCTACATCGAGCCGGTGACGGCCGAGTGGGTCGCCAAGGTGATCGAGCGGGAGCGCCCCGACGCGCTGTTGCCGACGATGGGCGGACAGACCGCGCTCAACGTGGCGATGGACCTGGTGCGCGACGGGACGCTGGAACGCTTCGGGGTGGAGTTGATCGGGGCCAACGAGCGGGCGATCCGGATCGCCGAGGACCGGGCCGAGTTCGGGGAGGCGATGCGGCGGATCGGGCTCGCCACGCCGACGGGAACGACCGTCACCTCGATCGAGGCGGGGCTCGCCGCGGTGGAGGAGACCGGCTATCCGGCGATCCTGCGGCCCTCGTACACCCTGGGCGGCACGGGCGGCGGGATCGCGTACAACCGCGACGAGTTCGTGCAGATGCTCCAGCGGGGACTCGAGCTCTCGCCGGTCCACACCGTGCTGGTGGAGCGAAGCATCATCGGCTGGAAGGAGTTCGAGCTCGAGGTGATGCGCGACGGTGCCGACAACGTGGTGATCGTCTGCTCGATCGAGAACATCGATCCGATGGGCGTCCATACCGGTGACTCGATCACCTGTGCGCCGGCGATGACCCTCGCGGACCGCGAGTACCAGCAGATGCGTGACGCCTCGATCAAGATCATCCGCGAGGTGGGCGTCGCCGCGGGCGGCTGCAACATCCAGTTCGCGGTCGATCCCGAGACTGGCGAGCAGCTGGTGATCGAGATGAACCCGCGCGTGTCGCGCTCCTCGGCGCTGGCGTCGAAGGCGACCGGGTTCCCGATCGCCCGGATCGGTGCCAAGGTGGCGGTCGGCTATACCCTCGACGAGCTCCCCAACGACATCACCAAGGTCACCCCGGCGTCGTTCGAGCCGGTGCTCGACTATGTGGTGGTGAAGATTCCCCGCTTCGCGTTCGAGAAGTTCCCCGCCGCGTCGCCGGAACTCACCACCCAGATGAAGTCGGTGGGCGAGGCGATGGCGATCGGCCGGACCTTCAAGGAGGCGCTCCAGAAGGGCTTCCGTGGCCTCGAGATCGGCCGGGCCGGCTGGATGGTCGGCGATGGCCCGATCGACGATCGCCTCTCCGACACCGCGCGTGCCACGTTGCTCGGGGCGATCCGGCGACCCACCCCGGAGCGACTCTTCCAGGTGAAGCGGGCGCTGGTGGCGGGCATCAGTGTCGAGGAGGTGCACGAGGCCTCGCAGATCGATCCGTGGTTCCTGCACCAGCTGGCCGAGTTGGTGACGCTGGAGGAGGAGTGGATCGCCCATCCGCTCGGCGACGACGACGGTGCCGATCGCCGCGTCCTCCGCCGGCTCAAGCGGGCCGGCTTTTCCGACGCCCAGCTGGCCGACCTGCGCGATCTCCCCGAGGCGACGGTGCGCGATCGCCGGCACGCCCTGGGGCTGCGGCCGGCCTACAAGACCGTCGACACCTGCGCCGGCGAGTTCCCGTCGAGCACGCCCTACCTCTACTCCAGCTGGGATGAGGAGAACGAGGCTGGCCCGGGGGACGACACCCGACCGACGGTGATGATCCTCGGCAGCGGGCCCAATCGCATTGGCCAGGGTGTGGAGTTCGACTATTGCTGCGTTCGGGCGACGCTCGCCTTCCGGGAACTCGGTTATCGCACCGTGATGGTCAACTCGAATCCCGAGACGGTCTCCACCGACTTCGACGTGAGCGACGTGCTCTACTTCGAGCCGCTCACGCTCGAGGACGTGCTCGAGATCGTCCACGTCGAGCGACCGATGGGCGTGGTGGTCCAGTTGGGCGGCCAGACGCCGCTCAAGCTCGCCAAGGGGCTCGAGGCCGCCGGCGTGCCGATCCTCGGCACCTCCCCCGACGCGATCGACGCCGCCGAGGATCGACGCCGGTTCGAGGCGCTCGCCAACGAGCTCGGCGTCCGCCAGCCCCCCTCGGGCACCGCCGAGACCCTCGACGGTGCGCTCGTCGTGGCCGAGCGGATCGGCTACCCGGTGCTGGTCCGACCCAGCTACGTGCTCGGGGGTCGCGCCATGCGCATCGTCTACGATGCCGAGGAGCTGACCGGCTTCTTCGACGAGGCAGCGCGGGTCGCCCCCGGGCACCCGGTGTTGATCGATTCGTTTCTCGAGGACGCCTTCGAGGCCGATGTCGACGCGATCTGCGATGGCGAACAGGTGATCATCGGCGGCGTGATGCAACACATCGAGGATGCCGGGATCCACTCCGGCGATTCGGCCTGCGTGTTGCCGCCCTACCTGATCACCGAGGACCAGGTCGAGGAGATGCGCGAGCACACCCGGGCCTTCGCCAAGGCGCTCGGTGTAGTCGGGCTGATCAACGTGCAGTACGCCATCAAGAATGGCGTGGTCCACGTCCTCGAGGTGAACCCGCGCGCCTCGCGCACCATCCCGTTCGTCTCGAAGACGACCGGCGTGGCGCTCGCGAAGCTTGCCGCGGCGGTGATGGCCGGCCGCAAGCTCGCCGACCTCGGGCTGACCGATGATCCGCTGCAGCCGTACGTGGCGGTCAAGGAGGCGGTCTTCCCGTTCACCAAGTTCGCCGGGGTGGATGTGCGGCTGGGACCCGAGATGCGGTCCACCGGCGAGGTGATGGGGATTGCCGATTCCTTCGGGATGGCCTTCGCCAAGGCGCAGGCCAGTGCCGACGGCAAGCTGCCCCTCGAGGGAACGGTGTTTGTCACGGTCAACGATCACGACAAGGCGACCGTCGTGCCGATCGCCCGGCGCTTCCAGGAGCTCGGCTTCCGGCTGGTGGCCACCAGCGGCACCGCCCGCTACCTGCGCCAGCGCGGCATCCTCGCCGAACGGGTGCTCAAGGTGTACGAGGGCCGCCCCAACGCGATCGACCTGATCGTGTCGGGCGAGATCCACCTGCTGGTCAACACCCCGCTCGGCAAGCTGACCCAGCAGGACGACTACAACATGCGCCGGGCCGCGTTGGTGCATGGGGTGCCCTACACCACGACGATGTCGGCCGCCTCGGCGGCGTGCGATGCGATCATCGCGCTCAAGAGTCGTCGCGGCGAGGTGCGCCCGCTCCAGGAATGGCACGCCATGGCACGGGAGACGGCCCCGGCGTGATCACCGCGCGCGATCCCGGCTTCGTGGCCGGGCTGCGCGCCCGGCTTGCGGGGGCGGTGCGCGACGCGGAGCCGTTGGGGCGCTGGTCCACCTACCGGATCGGCGGCCCCGCCACGGTGGCATTTCCCGCCAGCGCCGAGGACGTCGCGCTCGCGCTCCGCCACGCCAGCGACGCGGGAGTTCCGTGGTTCGCGCTGGGGCTCGGCAGCAACCTCCTCTTCCCCGATCACGGTCTCGACGCGCTGGTGATCCGGGTCGGCAAGGGACTCGACCGACTCGATCGCGACGGCGACAGCTGGCGGATCGGCGCGGGGATGCCGGCGCCGCTCGCGGCCAAGCGCACCGCCCACGCCGGTTGGGGCGGCATCCACAAGATGGTCGGCGTCCCGGGGAGCGTCGGCGGCGGCGTGGTGATGAATGCCGGCTGTCACGGCGCCGAGTGGCGCGATGTGATCGCGTCGGTGCTGGTGGTCGATCCCGACGGGAACGACCGGGTCGTCGCCGCGGCCGACGCGGGCTTCACCTACCGGCGGAGCGCCCTGGGAAATGTGGTAGTGCTGGAAACGACGGTGGTGCTCCATCCGGCCGATAGCACCGCGCTCGACGCCGAGACCGACGAGTTGTATCGGTGGCGAAAGGAGGGCACGCCCTTCAATCAGCCGTGCTGCGGCAGCGTGTTCAAGAATCCGGCGCTGCCCGACGACTGGGCCGAGGCCCCTCGCACCAGTGGCCAGTTCATCGAGGCGACCGGCCTGAAGGGGCTGCGCGAGGGCGGTGCCGAGGTGTCGCCGATGCACGCCAACTACATCGTCAACACCGGCGGCGCCACGGCGGCTGACGTGAAGACGCTGATGCAGCGTGGTCCGCGACCGGGTGGAGGCGCGCTGGGGGGTGCGGCTGGAGCCCGAGGTGAAGTTGATCGAGCCCGACGGAGGGATCCGGATCCCCTGAATCGGCCTGACCGGGATGACGGTCTTTGCGGTCGATCGACGCAAGGCAGGGTATCCCCTCACGGAGTACAGCCCGCATGCGTCGCACCCTGATCGCCCTCCTGCTCACCGCCCTGACTGCCTGTGGCGGTGGCGGCACCCCGACCGGTCCCTCCAATCCCGGGGGCGGATCCAACGTCTTCTCGGCGTCCATCGATGGAACGGCCTGGTCGGCGCCCTCCGCGTCGGTCAACGCCGCGGCGAGCACCAGCAGCGTCCCGGGCGGGCTCATCTTCACCGGCACCACGGTCGGGACCCAGGCGCGGTCGCTGATCATCTCGCTCGACCGGATCAAGGGACCGGGGACGTATCCGCTGGGTGTGAACACCGGCACGACGGCTGGCGGGACCCTCACGATGACCCTCGGGTCGCAGTCGTGGTGGACGCCGCTCAACGGCAAGGCCGGGACGATCACGATCACGTCGCTCACCAGCACCCGGGTGGCGGGGACCTTCAGCGGAGAACTCGGGCCGCTCGCCGGTGGGGCCGGCACCGTGCACATCACCAACGGGAAGTTCGACGTGCCACGGAATCCGGGCTACGCCGCGCCGGCCACCGACGACGAGGGGTCGTGGGTCTCGGCGACGGTCGGCGGCTTCGATTGGAATGGTGCGACCGTGGTCGGCTTCGGTGGCGGGACGGGGACCGCAGTGGTGACCGCGACCACGGACGACTACATCGTCACGATCACCGCCGGGCCGCTCTCCGGAGCGGACAGTGGTCCGCTCACCGGGGCCGGGGCGGTGCCGATCCGGACCGTTCGGGTGCAGCGCGCCGGGACCACCAACGCCTGGGGCGGGCTGGCGGGGGACGTCGGGACGCTCAGCATCAGCTCGATCACTGCCAAGCGGATTGCCGGCACCTTCTCCGGCACGCTGGCACCGCTCGGCGGGACCCCGACCCCGTTGGCGGTGATCGGTGGCCAGTTCGACGTACGCATCGGGCAGTAGAACAGAGAGCAGAGAACAGAGAACAGAGGACAGAGAACAGAGATGATACCACGATGCATATCATGCATCACCAACGGGGGTCGACTTCGCATCGGGAGCAGACCCTCGCGAGTCTATCGCTTCTCTCTTCTCTCCTTTATCGCGCCAGCCGATATCCCGTTTTCCTGACCGTCAGGATGTGGGCCGGGTGCGCCGGGTCGGCCTCCAGCTTGCGGCGCAGTTCGAGGACGTGGACATCCACGGTGCGGGAGACGACGTCGTGCTCGTACTGCCAGACCTCGTCGAGGAGCTCGGCGCGCGTGGCGACCCGGCCCTCGCGCCGGAGCAAGGCCACCAGGAGGTCGAACTCCTTCGGTCGCAGCGCCACGATCTCGCCATCGCGGCGCACTTCGTGGGTCGCGCGATCGACCTCGACCGTGCCGAAGCACCAGACGTCGCGCGCGGGATGCCCCTCGTCGGGCGGTGCGTTGCGGCGAAGCATCGCCGCGACGCGTGCCAGCAGCTCCGGCAGCGAGAACGGCTTGACGACATAGTCGTCGGCGCCGTGCCGGAAACCGCGGAGCCGGTCGGCCTCGGAGCCGCGCGCCGACAGGATGAGGACCGGCACGTCGCGACCCTCCTCGCGGAGCTGGCGGAGCACCTCGATCCCCTCCATGCCAGGCAGCATGATGTCGAGGATCACGAGGTGCGGCTCCCAGTGGCGCACCTGGCCGAGGCCCTTCTCCCCGGTGCCCTCGACCCGCACCTCGTAGCCGTCGTGGGCCAGGTTGAGGCGGAGCCCTTCGGCCAGTGTCTGGTTGTCCTCGATCACCAGGATTCGTCGCATCAGGTCGCCTCCGCTGCGGCCAGCAGCCGCACCTCGATTCGTGCCCCGCGTTCCAGGTCACCGACCACCGCGTCGCCGCCATGGAGTCGCGCCAGGTAGCGCACCACTGCCAGCCCCAGGCCGGTGCCGCCGTCATCGCCCCGGGCGTAGGGGAGCCAGACGCGGTCGCGCTCGGCGCGTGGGATCCCCGGGCCCTCATCCTCGACCACCAGCAGCACGGCGTCATCGCGGTGGTCCACCACGATCCTCAGGCGCTGACCGTCGGGACCATGACGGATCGCGTTGTCGAGGAGGTTCACCAGGATCCGGCGTACCGCGCTGCCATCGATGATGGCGGTCTCCGGTCCGAGGAGGTCGACCTCGACCCGCATCCGGCGCACGGTGAGGATCGGATTGAAGGCCGCCACCACCTCCTCGACCAGGCGCCCGACGTGTTCGGGCTGAGTCTCGAGCCGCTCATCGGCACGACCCATCTGGGCCGAGGCGAGGATGTTCTCCACCATGTCGCCGAGCCGGCGGGCCTCGCGGGTGATGGTCTCGAGCGCCGCGCGGCGTGCGGCCGGTTCGACCACGCGCTCGAGCATCAGCGTTTCGGCGTAGAGGTGGATGTTGGCCAGCGGGGTGCGCAACTCGTGCGAAACCGACGAGGTGAATTCGTGGCGCATCCGGGCCAGGGTGAGGGTGCGCCAGGCGAGCGCCGCGGTGCCGGCGAGCAGCAGGAGCGCCAGGCCGATCACCGTCGCCACGCGGGGACCCGGGGCGGGCGGGTAGCCGCCGGGCATCAGGTAGGGGATCGCGTCGGGGCCCACGGTGACCGTGACCAGTGCCGACAAGGCCGGAATCGTCCAGCGATCCATCGTCCAGCCCTCGAGCGGCTCGTTGTAGGCGAGCAGGTTCACACCGTCGGCCGTCTCCACCCGCACCGCGATCGGGACAATGTGGGCGCTGGGGCGTTTCTCGGGGAGCGAGTCATACATCAGCTCGAAGAACGCCTGGGTCCGCTGCGGGGCGGGGAGGAGCACTGCGGTGCGGAACTCGTACAACGGCACCTCGAAGCCGATCCATCCCTCGCCGGCTCGATTGGGTTGCACCACGGCGAGCGTGGTGTCGCTGCCGTGCGCCACGATCGTGGCGCGGAACGACACCGTGCGCGGGAGCGAGTCGGCGAGACGCGCGTCGACCCGGGCGATCATGGCGCTGTCGATCGTCCCGTCGGTCGACGTCAGACGCCAACCGGACGAGTCACCGGCAAAGAGGTTCCTCGGCATCACCCTGGGTGGTCCGGATTCGTAGAGCGTGGCCGAGACCCGTGTGGTCCACTCGGCGACGGGGCGGGTGCCGGGTGATGTGGCAGCGTTCTGGGCGGCGAGGAAGAGGTTCCGGAAGGCGTACCACGACTCGGAGCCGTAGAGGTCGCCGTAATGTCCGGCCATGTAGGCGGCGTGATCGCGGAGCGTCTCGTCGGCGGTGGCCCGATGGCGGACCATCGACTCCCAGAGTGTCCAGCCGCCCCAGGCCACCATCGCGATCGCCACCACGAGCGCCACCATCACCAGGCGCTCGGTGTGCTTCATCGCAGGGGCGAGGGGCCAACGGCGGCGCGGCTTGCGGTGCGCAGGCATGGCACGAATCTACCGACCGGCGGGCAGCCGCGCATGGCGGCGGAGGTGGTCTGACGGGGCTCTGACCGCGTTGGGGCGGTTGGGTGCGGAGCTGCCGGTGACGCCTCGAGGCAGGACGGGAGGCAACACCGTCGATGGAACGGATGCGGGGGACGGAAAAACGCCCGGCCGCCGACTGCACCCCGGGAGCGGCTGAATCGGGGCACCTTCAACGACCGGACGCCACATCCATCCGTGAACGAGTCCCCTCGTCCACGCCGAACCATACGTGATCCGCTGTCGTCGAGTTGTCAGGGGCGTGTCCGAACCGTGTATGGCCGGGATTCACCGGGGCAACCCGTTGCGCTGCGGAACGCGCCCGTGGTGGAAGTGACCGGATTCGAACGCGCGATGACCGGCCGGGCGGCTACCGTTCCCCCATGCGCATGGTGCGATACAGCGTCTTGATGCTGATGGTGACGACGGTTCTCCCGGTGGCGGCACAGCGTGCCGACTCGGCTGCGACCGCCCGGCGGCTGGTCCGCGAAGCTTCCGAGCAGCTGACGCAGGGTGACACGGCGGCGGCGCTCGAGCGTGTCGTGGCAGCCACCCGGGCCTGGCCGGTCCAGGGGGCCTACCAGGTGATGGCCGCGCGGCTCGCCGCTGCCACTGGTCGGACGTCGCTCGCCCGTGACCTGCTGGCCCGGCTCAACGCTGCCGGCTATGCGTGGAACACGGCGGTGGCGGCGTACGACGGCTTGCGCGGCGATTCGGGGTTCCGGGAGCTGGCCAGTGGCTCCGAAGCCAACCAGGCCCCGATGGTGCAGAGCGAGGTCTTCCGCACCCTTCCCGACGAGCGACTGCACCCCGAGGCGGTCGCGTTCGATGCCCGCAGTGGCCGGGTCTTCGTGACCAGCGTTCGGCAACGGAAGGTGGTCGTCCTCGAGCCGGATGGTCGCATCCGCGATTTCGTCGACCGTGCCGCGTTGCCGCTCGACGCCGTGCTTGGGGTGGCGGTGGACACCATCCGCGATCGGCTCTGGCTGGCCACGTCACCGATGGCGGAAGAGGAGGGCGAGCGCGTCGGGCCCGCGGCCATCGTCGCCGTGGAGCTCCGGGACGGGGTGCCCCAGGGGCGATGGACTGTCCCCAACGACGGAAACGAACATGTGCTCGGCGAGGTGAGCCTCGCAGCCGATGGCCGGGTGTACGCCACCGATTCACGCACCGCGGCGATCTATCGGGTGCCCGAGGGGCGGGACAGTGGCGTGCTCGAGGACAGCGGACTTCATCACCGTGACTGGATGTCGCTCCAGGGCTTGGCGTTCGACCCGGGCGGCGCGGTGGCCTGGGTGGCGGATTGGACCACCGGGCTCTTCCGGATCGACCTCGCCACCGGCACGGTCACCCCGGTCGAGTCAGCCGGCGACGGCTATCTGCTCGGGATCGATGACCTCTTGGCGGTCGGACCGCGTCGCCTTGTGGCGATCCAGAACGGGATCGCGCCGGCGCGGATCGCGCTGCTGGAACTCGACGGCTCGGGAACCACCGTCGCCCGGGTGACCACCATCGACCGACACCTTCCCCTGGCGGAGGAACCGACCGGCGGCACCCTGGTGGCCGGGGCGCTGCTCTACGTGGCCAACTCGCCCTGGGGGCACTACCAGGCGGATGGCAGCCCTGACCCCGCCAACCCCTTCCCGCAACCGGTGCTCCTCCGCCTGCCGCTGCGACCCTAGCCTTCCCGCCCTCCCGCCTATCTTCCGGGCTGTTCCTCATGCCCGGAGCGGCCCAGATGCCGGATTGGTTTGCCCACGAATCGAGCTACGTTGACGACGGCGCGGAGGTCGGTGCCGGGACGAAGATCTGGCACTTCTCTCACGTGATGCCTGGCGCGGTGATCGGTGCGCGGTGCAACCTCGGGCAGAACGTGGTGGTGATGCCCGGTACCCGGCTCGGCAACAACGTGAAGGTGCAGAACAATGTCTCGATCTATGAGGGCGTCGAGCTCGAGGACGACGTCTTCTGCGGCCCGAGCTGCGTCTTCACCAACGTGATGAATCCGCGCGCCGCGGTCTCCCGCAAGCACGAGTATCGCCGCACCCTGGTCCGCCGCGGTGCCACGATCGGGGCCAATGCCACAATCGTCTGTGGGACCACCCTCGGTGAGTACGCCTTCATCGGAGCCGGGGCGGTGGTCACCGGAGACGTGCCGGCGTTTGCGCTGATGGCGGGAGTGCCGGCCCGGAGGATCGGCTGGATGTGCCAGTGCGGGGAACGCCTTCCCGAGCCGGCCCCCGAGGCGGCCTGTGGCGGCTGTGGGGCCGGCTACCGCCTCGAGGGCGACACCCTCCGCCAGATTGTCGCCCCGGGGTCGGGTGGCTAACTTTCGCGACTGCTTAGGTTTGCACCGCATCCCGTACCCCTGGAGTGACCCGGCATGAACGTGCCGATGCTGGACCTGAAGGCGCAACACGAGACGATCAAGGACGCGGTGCTTGCCCGGGTCGGGAGCGTCATCGAACGGCAGCAGTTCATCATGGGACCGGAGATCGGTGAACTGGAGTCCGCCGTCGCGGCGTTGTGCCACACCCCGTGGGCGGTGGGTTGTGCCTCCGGGACCGACGCGCTCCTGCTACCGCTCAAGGCGCTCGACCTGCGGCCTGGCGACGAGGTCATCACCACAGCCTTCACCTTCTTCGCCACGGCGGGGGCGATACACAATGCCGGGGGGACGCCGGTCTTCGTGGACATCGACCCGGCGACCTTCAACCTCGATCCCGATGCACTTGCCCGGGCGATCACCCCGCGGACCCGGGCGGTCGTCGTGGTGCACCTCTACGGTCAGATGGCCGCGATGGAGCGGATCCTTCCCATCGCGGAGGCCGCCGGCATCCCGGTGATCGAGGATGCGGCCCAGGCGATCGGCGCGCGGCGGCTGCTCGATGGCCGCTGGCGAATGGCCGGGGAACTCGGCTGGGTGGGGACGATCTCCTTCTTTCCGAGCAAGAACCTCGGTGGCTGGGGCGACG
This sequence comes from uncultured Gemmatimonadales bacterium, assembly GCA_963847895.1. Taxonomy (GTDB): domain Bacteria; phylum Gemmatimonadota; class Gemmatimonadetes; order Gemmatimonadales; family GWC2-71-9; genus Palsa-1233. The sequence goes on along the minus strand of CAWKBO010000001.1, from coordinate 944,909 downwards.
GCGGGATGATGGTGTGCCGCGACGAGGCAGTGGCCCAGCGACTGGCGCGGCTCCGGCTGCACGGCGGCTCCCGTCAGTACCACCACGACGAAGTCGGATTCAACTCGCGACTCGACACGCTGCAAGCTGCGGTGCTGCTGGCCAAGCTGCCTCACCTGGCCGGGTGGAGTGCCGGCCGGCGCGAGCGGGCGGCCCGCTACGATCGCCTGCTCGCCGATCTTCCGACGGTACAGACCCCGGTGGTCGATGCAGCCAACGAGCCGATCTTTCACCAGTACACCCTGCGCGTGGCGCGGCGCGACGCCTTGCGCGAGCACCTGACCGAGCGTGGCATCGCCTCGATGGTCTATTACCCGATCGCGCTTCACCTCCAGCCCTGCTTCGCCGATCTCGGGATGACCATGGGGTCGCTCCCGGAAACCGAGCGGGCGATGACCGAGGTCATCTCGCTGCCGATCTATCCGGAGTTGACCGACTCGCAGCAGGAGATGGTGGTCGGGGCGATCCGGGAGTTCTACGCATGAGCGGGCGCCCGGGTGAGATCGGCCGGCCGATCACCGGCCGGAAGATCCGGATGGCGGTCGTCGGCTGTGGCCGTATCGCCGGGCGTCACTTCGACGCGTTCGAGGCCCACGCCGCCGACTGCGAGGTCGTGGCGGTCTGCGACAGCGACCCGGCGGCGCTCGAAGCCGCCGTGGCCGGGACGGGGGCCCGCGGCTTTGCCTCCCTCGACGAGCTGTTGGCGGGATCCGACGCCGACGTGGTGGTGCTCGCCACGCCGAGCGGGCTCCACGCCGCCCAGGCGATCCGCGCTGCCGAGGCCGGTCGCCATGTGGTGACCGAGAAGCCGATGGCCACCCGTTGGCAGGATGGCAAGGCGATGGTCACGGCCTGTGACGCCGCCGACGTGCGGCTCTTTGTCGTGAAGCAGAACCGCCGGAATGCAACGGTCCAGCTCCTCAAGCGGGCGATCGAGGGGGGCCGCTTCGGGCGGATCCACATGGTCACGGTGAACGTCTTCTGGACCCGGCCCCAGGCCTACTACGACTCGGCCGCCTGGCGCGGCACCTGGGAGTTCGACGGCGGGGCGTTCATGAACCAGGCAAGCCACTACGTGGACCTGCTCGACTGGCTGGTGGGACCGGTCGAGAGCGTCCAGGCCTTCACGGCGACCCTCTCCCGGCAGATCGAAGTCGAGGACACGGGGGTCCTCGCCATCCGCTGGCGGAGCGGGGCCCTGGGCACCATGGCAGTGACCATGCTGACCCACCCCAGGAACCTCGAGGGATCGATCACGATCCTCGGCGAAACCGGGACAGTGCGGCTGGGTGGGGTGGCGGTCAACACCATCGAGCACTGGGAGTTCGCCGACGACCACCCCGACGACGCCCGGGTGGCGGACGCAAGCTACGCCACCACCTCGGTTTACGGCCACGGCCACCAGGGCTACTACGAGAACGTCCTGGCCACCCTCCGCGGCACGGAACTTCCAGAGACGGATGGCCGGGAAGGCCTGCACTCGCTGGAACTCCTGATCGCCACCTACCTGGCGGCCCGCGATGGTCGCCGGGTCGCCCTGCCCTTGGAGTACTGACCGCCATGAGCCTTGCAGACGACCTGATCGCCCGGGCCGACCGCCGTGACCTGACCTTCGGCATCGTGGGCCTCGGATATGTTGGCCTCCCTCTCGCCGTCGAGTTGGGCCGGGCGGGCTTCACCGTGCTCGGCTATGACATCTCCGAGCGGGTGGTGGCCGCCCTCAACGCCGGGACCTCCCACATCAAGGACGTCACGTCGGCCGAGGTGACCGAGCTCCGGAACTCCGGGCGATTCGAGGCGACGACCGACGGCGCCCGCCTCCGTGAGGCCGACGCGATCTCCATCTGTGTCCCGACCCCGCTCTCGAAGTACAAGGATCCCGACGTCTCGTTCATCGTGGCGGCCACCGAGGCGGTGCGCAACTCGTTGCGGCGAGGCCAGGTGATCATCCTCGAGAGCACCACCTATCCGGGCACCACGCGGGAGATCGTCCTGCCGGCCCTGGAAAGCACCGGCCTGGCGGTCGGCACCGACTTCTTCCTGGCGTTCTCGCCGGAACGGGTCGATCCGGGCAACCCGAAGTTCAACACCAAGAACACCCCCAAGGTGGTCGGTGGAATCACGCCCGACTGTGTCCGGGTCGCCTGCGCGATGTACGCGTCCGCGATCGACACGCTGGTGCCGGTGAGCACCACCGAGGCGGCCGAACTGGTCAAGCTGCTGGAGAACACCTTCCGCAGCGTGAACATCGGCCTGGTCAACGAGATGGCGATCGTCTGCGACAAGCTCGGGGTCGACGTCTGGGAGGTGATCGAGGCGGCGGCGACCAAGCCGTTCGGGTTCATGAAGTTCCTCCCCGGTCCCGGGCTTGGCGGGCACTGCATCCCGATCGACCCGCACTACCTCGCGTGGAAGATGCGGGGACTCAACTACAAGACCCGATTCATCGACCTCGCCGGCGAGCTCAACAGCGAGATGCCGCTCTTCTGGGTGCGCAAGCTGATGGAGGAGCTCAATCTTGCCGGCAAGGCGATCAATGGCGCCAAGGTGCTGGTGCTGGGCGTGGCCTACAAGAAGGACATCGACGACCTGCGCGAGTCGCCGGCGCTCGACATCCTCGGCCTGCTCCATCAGTACGGCGCCGATGTGCACTACCACGACCCGTACGTGACCAGCTTCTCGGAGTCGGGTCATGACTACGCGTCGGTGCCGCTCACCGAGGCATCGCTGCGCGAGGCCGACGGGGTGCTGATCGTCACCGACCACACCAGCATCGACTGGGCGATGGTCAAGCGCACCGCTCGCCTGGTGGTGGACACCCGCCACGTGCTCAGCCGGGTCTCCTGATGCGGGTGACCGTGATCGGCTCGGGCTACGTGGGGCTGGTGGCGGGCGCCTGTCTTGCGGAGACGGGCAACGAGGTGATCTGCGCCGATCGCGATGAGACCAAGGTGGCCAGGCTGCGGCGGGGCGAGCTGCCGATCTACGAACCGGGGCTCGAGCCGATGGTGGCCCGCAATGCCACGGCGGGGCGGCTGCGCTTCACGACCGATCTCGGCGAGGCGATCCGCCACGGCGACGTGATCTTCATCGCCGTCGGCACGCCGCCCGGCGAGGACGGTTCGGCCGATCTTCAGCACGTGCTCGACGTGGCGCGCACCATCGGGCGCCACGTCGAGCGTTTCACGGTGGTGGTGACCAAGTCGACCGTGCCAGTGGGCACCGCCGGGAAGGTGCGCGAGGCGATCCGGGGCGAGACCGTGGTCGAGGTGGCGGTGGCGTCGAATCCCGAGTTCCTCAAGGAGGGCGCGGCGATCGACGACTTCATGAAGCCCGACCGGGTGGTGCTCGGCACCGACGACCCGAGGGCCGAGAAGCTGCTGGGCGAGCTCTACGCACCGTACGTCCGCAGCGGCGCCCCGATCCTCTTCATGGACATCCCGTCCGCCGAGGTGACCAAGTACGCCGCCAACGCCATGCTGGCGACACGGATCTCGTTCATCAACCAGGTTGCCGAACTCTGTGAACGGGTCGGTGCCGATGTGTTCAGCGTGCGGCGCGGCATCGGCAGCGACTCCCGGATCGGCAACGCCTTTCTCTTCCCGGGCCCGGGCTACGGCGGGTCCTGCTTTCCCAAGGACGTGAAGGCGTTGATCCATACCGCACGCTCGGTGGGCCAGGTGCCCGACCTCTTCGAGGCGGTGGAGGAGGTCAACGCCCGGCAGAAGCGGGTGCTCTATCACAAGCTGGTGGAGCGCCTTGGCGACGTCGCCGGCCGGACGATCGCCGTGTGGGGATTGGCATTCAAGGCGGGCACCGACGACATGCGGGAGTCGCCGGCGATCGTCCTGGTCGACGCCCTGCTGGAGGCCGGGGCCACGGTGCAGGCGCATGATCCCCAGGCGATGACCGTCGCCCGCGGGCTGTGGGGCGAGCGGGTCCGCTTCGCCGCCGACCCGTATGCGGCGCTCGACGGTGCCGACGCCCTGGTGGTCGTCACCGAGTGGCTCGAGTACCGCAATCCCGACTTCGACCGGATTCGCGCCGCGTTGCACCAGCCGGTGGTGATCGACGGCCGGAACCTCTATGCCCCGGCCCGGATGGCGGAACTCGGTTTCCAGCACGCGACCATCGGACGGGGGACTGCCTGATGCGGGTTGCCATCACCGGCGCCGCCGGTTTCCTCGGTTCGCACCTCACCGACCGGTTCCTCGCCGACGGACACGAGGTGGTCGGGCTGGACAACTTCCTCACCGGTCGGCCCGAGAACATCGCCCACCTCGCCGGCGAATCGCGATTCACGTTCCTGGAGCGGGACGTGAGCGATCCCTATCCGATCGACGGGCGGCTCGATGGCGTGCTCCACTTCGCCTCGCCGGCGTCGCCACCCGACTACCAGGCGCATCCGGTGGCCACCTTGCGGGTCGGCTCGGCCGGCACCCTCAATGCCCTCGAACTGGCCCGGACGCACGGCGCCCGCTGCTTCCTCGCATCGACCAGCGAGGTCTACGGCGACCCGCAGGTGCATCCGCAGCCCGAGAGCTACTGGGGCCACGTTTCCTGCACCGGTCCGCGCAGCATGTACGACGAGGCGAAGCGCTTCGCCGAGGCCGCGACGATGGCCTACCGGCGCAGCCACGGCGTCGACACCCGGATCGTGCGCATCTTCAATACGTATGGTCCCAGGATGCGGCCGGAGGATGGCCGGGTGGTGTCGAACTTCATCGTCCAGGCCCTCCGTGGCGAGGCGATGACGGTGTATGGCGATGGCAGCCAGACCCGTTCGTTCTGCTACGTGGACGACCTGATCGAGGGAATCACCCGGCTGTTCCATTCGGCGCACGCGGGTCCGGTCAACATCGGCAACCCCAACGAGTTCACCATGCTTGAACTCGCCGAGGTGGTCCGCGAGGTGACCGGCCACGACGTGCCGGTGCAGCATCGGGAGCTGCCCACCGACGACCCGAAGGTGCGGCGACCCGACATCACCCTGGCGCGCGAGCTGCTCGACTGGGAGCCGGTCGTGGCGCTGCGCGAGGGGATCGGCAGGACCGTGGACTATTTCCGCGAGGTCGTGGGATGAATGTCAGCGTGCGGGAACTGATCGGATCGGCGCGCGAGCGGTTCGCGTCGCGCGACTACTACGGGGCGCTGCTCTGCCTCGAGGATCTCGATGGTTCGGCCCGCGCCTATGCCGACGTCCACCACCTCCGCGGCCTCTGCCTCACGATGCTGGAGCGCTCCGACGAGGCCCTCGGGGAATTCGCCCGCGCGATCGCCCTGAACCCCCGCTACGTCGAGGCCCACCTCCACCGCGGGCTGGTGCTCAATCAGCTGGGGCGCAATGCCGAGGCGGCGGAGGCGTTCGAGGCAGCGGTGGCGGCGGAGGGTCCCGCGGTGGCGGGGCTCTCCGGCCCGGTCGCGGCGCGCCTCGCCAACGAGCACGCGCGACTGGGCGAGATGTATGCCGAGGCCGGCGCCGTGGCCGAGGCCATCGGCCAGCTCCGTCGGGCGGTGGAGCTCGGGCCGGCGTTCCACGACCTCCGGATGCGGCTGGCTCGACTGCTGCTCGAGGGTGGCAATCCGCTGCAGGCTCGCGAGGAACTGGCCGCCATCCTGGCATCGCGTCCCGACTGGATCGAGGCGAGAGTCCAGTATGGCCTCGCCCGCTACCTCGCCGGCGACGTGTCGGGGGCGCGCGATACCTGGCAACAGTGCCTCAGCGAACGCCCCGACCTCGAGCGCGTCAACGCCTATCTCGCGATGGTCGAGCGGATCCCCGAGTGATCCGTCGCGGCTGGCCGCTGCTCTGCCTGTGTTTGCTCGCCTGCCGATCGCACCCGAGTGAAGAGGCGCTCGGCGACCTCGCCGTGGCGGAGGCTCGCTGGGATGACGCCCTCGTCGCCTATGCCAGCGCTGGCCGGGATCCCACGGTGATGGCCAAGCGGGGCAACGCCGCACTCGAGGCGGGGCGGGCCGGGACCGCGGCGGTTGCCTGGACCGCGGTGGCCGAGACCGATTCGGGACGCCGCGAGGAAGCCGCCACTGGGCTCGCTCGCGCTGCCGCCCTGGCCCAGCGGGGTGGCGACATGCTGGCGCTGGCCACCGCGGTGCGGGGGCTGCGGAAGGCGGCGCCCGGCTGGCCGGTGGGTCGCCTGGCGCTCTCGCTGCGGCTGGAGGCATTTCCGGCCTCCGACGACGTCCTCGCTCTGTCACCCGCGATCCTCGCGGCGGCCCCGGCCCGTGATGTGGCCGATGAGGTGCTCGGACGCTGGGCCGAGGGCCTGCGAGCGGCCGGCCAGTGCGAACAGGCGGCGCCGTTGTATGATGCCCTGTCGCGCCTCGCCGATGGCGAGCAGGCAGCCGATGCCAGTCTCGCCTTTGCGGCCTGTCGACTTCGCCAGGGGCTTGCCGCCACCGAGGCGGCGGCATTCGATTCGGCGCGGGCCGCGCTGGGGGACGCCGTGAACCGGGACCCGGATGGCGTCGTGGGCCGGCGTGCACTTGTGGGACTCGGCGACGTCCACCTCCGCACCGGGGACCTCTTCGCCGCCCAGTTGGCTTGGCGCACCGCTGCCGCCTCGTCGGCAGAGCCCGATTCGATCACCGACCTCGCGCTCGAGCGGCTCCGTGCCGTATCGGTTGCCGATTCGACCAGGGAGCCCTGATTTCCCCGATGAACCGATTGCTGCTGGCCACCGTCCTGCTCCTCGTCGCGTGCGGCTCGGGCAAGCCCGAGACGGCGCCCTCACCCACCTCGGCCGTCCATGTCTCGGCGGAGCAGCTCGACACGCTGTGGGCCGAGGCCGGGGCCCTCATGACCAGCCACGACTGGGACAAGGCCGCGGTCCTCTATCAGCGCCTCCAGCTGGAGCTTCCCCGTGGAGATCGCCGCCAGGCCGCGTCGCGGCTGGGGATCGGCGAGGCGCGCATGGGCCAGAAGAGCTACCTCCAGGCGGTGCGGGAATTTCGGCGGACCGCCGACGAATACCCGACCGATTCGCTGGCGCCGCACGCCCTGCTGCGGGCCGGCGATGCCTACGCCAAGCTCTGGCGTCGCCCCGAACTCGATCCGACCTACGGCGGCCAGGCGCTGGCCACCTATCAGGAACTGCTCACCCGGTATCCCGAGAGCGCGACCGTCGACACCGCCAGGCAGCGGATCGCCGGGCTGCAGGAGTGGTACGCCATCAAGGCGTACAAGGCTGCCGAGTTCTATCTCAAGTTCAAGGCCTACGACTCGGCGATCCTCTACCTGAAGGATCTCGTGGCGACCTACCCGAACACCGAGATCGTTCCCCAGGCACTCTCCCGGCTGATCGGCGCCTATCAGACGCTTGGCTACGCGGAGGACGTCACCGAGACGTGTGACTACTTCCGGCGGACCCGTCCCGAGGCGCCGCTGCTGGCGGAGAGTTGTCCCGCCCCGGCGCCTGCGGCCACCGCCGGCAAGTCGGCGGGGGACCCTGCGGCGCCCTGACGTGCGGCTGGGGATCCTCGGCGGGTCCTTCGACCCGATCCACAATGCCCACCTGATCGTGGCCCAGCTCGCACGTGAGGCGCTGGGCCTCGACCGCGTGTTGCTGGTGGTCTCGGGCAGCCAGCCGCTCAAGCAGGGCCACGGCGCCCGGGCCGCCGATCGTCTGCGGATGGTGGAACTGGCGGTCGCGGCGATCCCCGGCCTCGAGGCCGATGGCCGGGAGGTTCGCCGGGGCGGTCCGTCGTACATGGTCGATACGCTGCGTGAGCTCGCGGCGGCCCATCCCGGGGCCGAACTGGTCCTGCTGCTCGGTGCCGATGCGGCCGCCGACCTGCCGCACTGGCGCGAGCCCGAGGCGATCGAGCGCCTGGCCACCGTCGCGGTCTTCCGGCGGGGGGCGGGCGCGACCCAAGGTGCCGCCTTTGCGGTCCCCGACCTCGACCTCTCGAGCACCGCGATCCGGGACCGCCTGCAGGCCGGTCTCGGGGTTCACGGGTGGGTCCCCGACGCGGTGGCCGGTTACATTTCCGGGCTGGCCCTGTATCAGGCACAAGGTGGACGGGAATGATCAAGAAGGTGGTGGAATCGATCTTCGGCTCGCGGCACGACCGCGAGGTGAAGAAGCTGCAACCGGTGCTGGCAGCGATCCGCGAGCACGAGGCCCGGCTGGTCGACCTCGACGAGGCGACGCTGCGGGGCCAGACCGCGCGCTTCCGCGGGATCCTGGCCGAGCGGACCGGCGAACTCCGCGCCGAGGTCGACCGGCTGCGCGAGGCGAAGCATGCCTGTGCCGATCCGGTCGAGCGCGAGCAGCTGGAGGATGCGCTGCACCGGGCCGAGGAGAGCTGGCGCGAGGCTGTGGCGGCGACCCTCGACGACCTGCTGCCCGAGGCGTTCGCCACGGTGCGCGAGGCGTGCCGCCGGCTGGTGGGGACCACGGTGGAGGTGCTGGGGAACCCGACGCCATGGAACATGGTGCCCTACGACGTGCAGCTGATCGGTGGGATCGCGATGCACCGGGGCCGAATTGCCGAGATGGCGACCGGTGAGGGCAAGACGCTGGTGGCGGTACTGCCGCTCTATCTCAATGCCCTTCCCGGGCGGGGCGCGCACCTGGTCACGGTCAACAACTACCTGGCTCGCCGGGACTCGCAGTGGATGGGGCATGTCTTTGCCTACCTCGGCCTCACGGTGCGCTGCCTCGACGACACCTCGCCGTCGTCGCCCGAGCGTCGCGAGGCCTATCACGCCGACATCACCTACGGCACGAACAACGAGTTCGGCTTCGACTACCTGCGCGACAACATGGTCTTCTCGCTCGACCAGCGGGTGCAGCGGGAGCACATCTACGCGATCATCGACGAGGTCGACTCGATCCTGATCGACGAGGCGCGCACCCCGCTGATCATCTCCGGGCCGGTGGGCGAGGAGGACATGACCGTCTACCGGACCCACAACGCCCGCGTGGCCCAGCTGGTCCGGGAACAGACCGAGGTGGCCAACGCCCTGGTGGCGGAGGGCGAGCGGCTGCTGGCGGACGACAAGACGCGGGGCGAGGCGGCGGTCAAGCTGTACCAGGCCCGGATGGGGATGCCGAAGAACAAGCGACTCCTGAAGGTGCTCAACGAGACCGGGGTGCAGCAGCTGGTGCAGCGCGCCGAGCTCGACTACATCGCCGACCGCAAGCTGCCGATCAAGCAGCAGTCGATGCGCGAGATCGAGGAATCGCTGTTCTTCGTGCTCGACGAGAAGGGCCACTCGGTGCACCTGACCGACCGCGGGTCGGCGGCCCTCTCGCCGAACGACCCCGAGCTGTTCCTGGTGCCGGACATCTCGGAGGCGATCCACGCCGTCGACGGCGACCCCGACCTCGACGCGGCCGAGCGGCTCGAGCGCCGGCGCCAGATCGAGGCCGACTACGCCGCCAAGAGCGAGCAGCTGCACATCATCCACAAGCTGCTGCAGGCCCATGCCCTCTATGAGCGCGAGACGGACTACATCGTGCAGGATGGCCAGGTCCTGATCGTCGACGAGTTCACCGGCCGCATCATGCACGGCCGCCGCTGGTCCGACGGGCTGCACCAGGCGGTGGAGGCGAAGGAGGGGGTCACCGTCAAGGGCGAGACCCAGACCTTCGCGACGATCACGATCCAGAACTACTTCCGGATGTACGAGAAGATCGCCGGGATGACCGGCACCGCCGAGACCGAGGAGACCGAGTTCTACCAGATCTACGGTCTCGACGTGGCGGTGATCCCGACCAACCGGCCGATCGCTCGCGACGACCTGCCCGACCGGATCTACAAGACCCGGCGGGAGAAGTTCAACGCGGTGATCGACGAGGTGGAGCGGGTGCATCGCGATGGCTGGCCGGTGCTGATCGGCACCACCAGCGTGGACATCTCGGAGACGCTGTCACGGCAGCTCAAGCGGCGCGGGCTGGCGCACGAGGTCCTCAACGCCAAGTACCACCAGCGCGAGGCGGAGATCGTCGCCAAGGCCGGCTACCGTGGCGGCATCACGATCGCGACCAACATGGCCGGTCGCGGTACCGACATCAAGCTCGATCCCGAGCTGGACCTGGCGATGGCCGAGGCCGGGCTGCACATCGTCGGCACCGAGCGGCACGAGTCCCGCCGGATCGACCGCCAGCTCCGTGGCCGGGCCGGTCGCCAGGGCGACCCGGGGCAGTCGCTGTTCTTCCTGTCGCTCGAGGACGACCTGATGCGGTTGTTCGGCGGCATGGATCGCATCTCGCGGATGATGGACAAGGGCGGGGCGGAGGAGGGCGAGGTGATCACCGGCCGGTTGATCACCGCCGCGATCGAGAGCGCCCAGAAGCGGGTGGAACTGCAGCACTTCGAGTCGCGCAAGCGGCTGCTCGAGTACGACGACGTGATGAACCAGCAGCGCGAGGTGATCTACTCGACCCGGCTGTTCGCGCTGGAGCGGGGCGCCGAGATCAAGGCCGAGGCCCGCAAGATGATCCGGGCCGCGCTCTCCCGGGTGGCCGGCGAATGGGTCACCGCGGTCGAGCCCGAGTCGGAACTCGACCGGGCCGGGCTGCGCGAGGCGCTGCTGCTCCAGTTCCTCGCGGCCCCGGAGCAGCTCGTCGATGCCGAGGCGCTGCCGCTCGAGGGCGTGGTCGACGCGGTGGTCGCGGAGGGCGATGCGGCGTTCGCGCGCAAGCTGGCGTACCTCGAGGACTTCGGGGTCAAGGTCGGCATCCCCGATGTCGAGCTCCAGGTCCTCTCGCAGGTGATGCTCGGGGTGCTCGACGAGAAGTGGAAGGACCACCTCTACGATCTCGACCAGCTCCGCAACGCGATCCACTACCGGGCCTACGGCCAGAAGGATCCGCTGGTGGAGTACAAGAAGGAGGCCTTCGAGATGTTCGAGGACCTCCTCCGCGACATCCAGACCACCTTCGCCGACCGGTTCCTCAAGGTCCAGGTGAACGTTCAGGCACCGCCGCCGCCTCCCCCGCCACGTCCGGCGCCGCCTCCGGTCGGCAGCACTGACGAACTCTTCACCGGTTCGCCGGCGGGCCGGGTGCAGGCGACCGATGCGCGCGGCAAGGCGGCACTCCCGGGAGCCGCGACGCCACCGGCCGGTGCGCCGCCGGTGGGGCGCAACGATCCCTGCCCCTGCGGCAGTGGCAAGAAGTACAAGAAGTGCCACGGGGCCGTGACCAGCTGAGCATCCCCAACAGCCGAGTCCCCGCCGACGCATTGCTGCATCGGGCGGGGACTCGTCTCGCCGTGAGCCGGTGGTCGTTCGGTTCGGCGCCGGCATTCGCGGAACGTCTGCCGGCCTGACCATCGGTCTTGCCCCGCGTCGGACGGGCCCGACACGGGCGCCCCGTGATCCCGGGGCCTCGATTGTGGCCAGCGACCCCACAACCTGTCCGGCGGGGTCGAACACCCGCCGGACCGCCCCCCGCCGGCGTCCCGGGAGAAGGCCCCGCCGCAGGAGACCCGTCCCACGACGCATCGAGAGGATACCGTCTCGCTCGGAACGCGCAAGGGGGAAATCCGCCGCTTGCGAAGGTGGGGTCCCGGTGCGCAGATTGGCCGCGTCGGAAGGCGACTGCCGTCGTCGTTCCGGCACGGCAGACGATGCAGACCCGGCGATTCGCGGCACCTCACTGGGGGAGCACTCCGCTCCCCGCGCTCCGGCCCCCGGTCGGCGCACTCGCCGATGTCTTCCGCTGCTCGCGTAACTCTCCAGTCACAAGGATCCGACGTGCTTGACCGCCCTCGCTGCGGCCAGCACCTTTGCCGCCGTCCCAGGCGGTCGGGCTCCGACATGCTGGGATGTGCACGATCGATCGAGACGGGACGCGGTGCGAGGGGAACCCTCGCGCCGACTCCATGCGGGCCACCGGTCCCCGTCTCCGGTGGTACTCACGTTCGGGGAGGTTCGTGATGCGAAGGTTGCTGACCATCTGCGCGCTCAGCGCCGCAGGGCTGGTCGTCGGGACTCACTCATTGTCCGCGCAGGGCGTGACCACGGGCGCGGTGCGCGGCCACGTGGTTGACCAGACCGGGGCACCGGTCACCGGGGCGACCCTCACCCTGGTCAACACGACCACCGGGTTCCGGACGACCGCAACAGTCCGGTCGAACGGCGACTACGGCATCGAGAACGTGTCGCCTGGCGGCCCGTTCACCCTCTCCGCCCGCGCGATCGGTTACCGACCAGTTTCCCGGAGCGGGATCTACGTCGCCCTCGGGCAGGTGGTCACCGTCCGACTCGAGATGGAGCAGACGGCGGTCGAACTCCAGGAGCTCAACTCGGTTGCCGAGGGGGATCCGCTGCTGTCGCGCGGCCGCACCGGTGCCGCGGTCACGATCTCGGACTCGTTCATCTCCCGGATCCCGACCCTGTCCCGCAACTTCACCGACCTGGTCTCGATCGCGCCGCAGGTCGGCAGCGGGACGTCGGTCGCGGGGCAGAACAACCGCTTCAACAACATCCAGATCGACGGCGGGGTGAACAACGACCTCTTCGGCCTGGGCTCCACCGGGACCCCCGGCGGCCAGGTCAGCGCCCGCCCGATCTCGATCTCCGCGATCAAGGAGTTCCAGATCCTGATCGCGCCATTCGACGTGCGGCAGGGTGGCTTCACCGGCGGCCTCGTCAACGCGATCACCAAGTCGGGCAGCAACGAATTCCACGGCTCGCTGTTCACCTTCGGCCAGAACCAGTCGCTGGCCCGCAAGGAGGTCGACCGCGGGGCGCTGGGGACCGATGTGCTGTCGACGTTCCACGAGTACCAGTACGGCGGCACCATCAGCGGCCCGATCATCCGCGATCGGCTGAACTTCTTCGGTGCGGTCGACCTCAAGACCCGCTCCGCTCCGTTTGCGCAGTATCTCCAGGGCGACGACGCGATCGACGAGGCGGCATTCGGCGTCACTCAGGCGCTGGCCGACACGGTGGCCAACTGGGCCGCGACCAACCTGGTGGATGCCGGGACGGCGGGGCAGGTCAACCGCGACTCACCGGACAAGAACATCTTCGGCAAGCTCAACGCCCAGCTTTCCGACCGGGGACAGTTGGAGGTGTCGTACAACTGGGTCAAGGCGAGCGACGGCTCGCTGATCCGCAGCTCGTCGTTCTCGGGGTACCGGAGCGGCTACGAGCTCGGCAACGCCGGCTACGCCATCAACAACACCACCCAGACCGGCCGGGTGCGCTGGAACCAGCAGCTCGGCAGCACGATGACCAACGAACTGCTGGTGGGGTACCAGCGGATCCGCGACTTGCGGAATCCCGGAATGAACACGCCGTTGATCTTCGTCGGGACCGGCAGCGCGATCGCCATCGGCGCCGAGCGGTTCTCACAGGGGAACGAACTGCGCCAGGACGTGGTCGAACTCTCCGACAACCTGACGATGGGCTTCGGCAACCATCTGGTGACGGTCGGTACCCACAACGAGTTCTTCAAGTTCTACGACCAGTTCTTCCCGGGCTCGTACGGCGTCTGGGGCTTCGCCGACGGCCAGGCGCTGCTCGACGGCACCCCGAATCACTACGAGATTGCCTTGCCGCTTCGTCCGGGCGGCCCGCTGGCCCAGTTCAAGGTCAACCAGCTCGGCGTCTATGCGCAGGACGTCTGGGCAATCACGCCGCGGTTCTCGCTGACCTACGGCGTGCGGGTGGACAAGCCGAACCTGCCGACCAAGCCCGATGCGAATCCCGACCTCGCGGCGGTCGACTTCACCCAGAACAACCTGGGCGAGAGCGTGTCAGTGCCCAACGCCGTGACCGACCAGATGAGCACCGGAGCGCTCTGGTCACCGCGACTCGGCTTCAACTTCGACGTCAACGGTGATCGGTCGTTCCTGGTCCGCGGTGGCATCGGCGTGTTCAGCGGCCGGCCACCGTATGTCTGGGTGGCGAACGCGTTCGCGAATTCGGGACTCACCCAGGCCACCCTGTCGTGCAACGGCGCCCAGCTGCCGACGTTCACGACGGATCTCGCAAGCCAGCCGACGTCGTGTGCCGGCGGCGGCGAGCCCAGCCCACCGACGCCATCGATTGTCTACTTCGACCAGAACTTCAAGTTCCCGCAGACGATGCGTGCGGCGTTCGGCATCGACCGCGACCTCGGACATGGCCTGGTCGGCACGGTGGACCTGCTCTACACCAAGGCGATCAACCAGTTCTACCTCAATGACGTGAACCTGCAGGGCGTGCAGCGCGTCGAGGGCGGCGAGGGCGACCGGATGCAATACGGCACGCCGGGCACCCCCAACGGGTCAGGGATCGCCTCGACCGTGTCGCCGAAGCGGATCTCGAGCTCGTTCCGGGACGTGATTCGCAACTCGAACGAGAGCGGGGACCGGTCGTACCAGGCCACGTTCCAGGTCAACAAGAACTTCAGCAACGGGCTGGCCTTCACCGCCGGGTACACCTACTCGAACACCAAGGACAAGGAGTGCACCACCTCGAGCATCGCGAACTCGAACATGCGGTTCCAGGTGCTCCAGGGTCGGCTCGACAACCGCGACCTGGCCACATCGTGCTTCGACGTCCCGCACAAGCTGACCCTGACGGGGATCGTCGACATTCCGCTCGGGTTCCAGCTGTCGCTCTCCTACACCGGACGGTCGGCCACCCCGTTCACCTACACGGTGAACAACGATGCCAACGGCGACGGGCTCTCGGGCAACGATCCGATCTACGTCCCCACCTCCGCCAGCGACATCTCGCTCAAGAACCCGGACGACTGGGCGACGCTCGATGACTACATCAGCAGCGACCCGTGCCTCGACGCGGCGCGCGGTACCCTGCTGAAGCGCAACACCTGCCGCGGACCGTGGCAGACCTACATCAACGCCCGGCTCACGAAGGTCTTCCCGACCCTCAGTGGCCAGTCATTCGAGCTGTCGCTGGACATCTTCAACCTCCCCAACCTGATCAACTCCGATTGGGGCAGGATCAAGGCCACCACGTTCTTCGAGAACCAGCCGATCCTCAACCAGACCGGCTACGACGTGACGAACGACCGTGGCCAGTACAGCCTGATGAACATGACCGGCTTCAATGCCATCCAGGCGAACAGCACGCGGTACCAGCTGCTGTTGAGCGGCAAGTACATCTGGTAGCCAGCTCCACCGGCTGACCAGTGCCGGTGCCAGGCCCCCGGTTCCGTTCGCGGAGCCGGGGGTCTTGGCGTACCGGCTGACAGAGGACAGAGGACGGAGGACAGAGGACAGAGGACAGAGGACGGAGGACGGAGGACGCGTCACGAGGCCCCGGGTTGACGCGTCCCGGACCGTGGCCCAGCCGGGTGACGGAGCACCCTGGGGGATGACCACGAACATCGACCGGCCCCGGGAGCGCCTCTGGCGACTGGGGGCCGGTGCGTTGACGGCGCCCGAGATTCTGGCGATCCTGCTTGGGACGGGGGATGGGCAGCGGGACGCCCTCACCCTCGCCCGGCGGCTGCTCGACCCGGCCGGTGGTACCCTGCGGCGACTGGCCGCGCGGCCCCCCGCCGAGCTGATGCGGACCGGCGGGGTCGGGCCGGCCAAGGCCGCCCGGCTGCTGGCGGCGTTCGAGCTGGCCCAGCGACTGGATCGCGAGCTTCGGCCGGCGGCACCGAGGATCACCACGCCGACCGACGTGCTCCGGGTGGTCGGACCGGCGCTCCGCGACCTGGCCGTCGAGGAGTTCCACCTGCTGGCGCTGGACACCCGTTCGCGGGTGCTGCGCGATGTGCTGGTCACCCGCGGACTGCTCGACAGCTCGCTGGTGCATCCCCGGGAGGTCTTCCGTGCCGCGATTGCGGAGGCCGCCGCCGGGATCATCCTGGTGCACAATCATCCGAGCGGGGACCCCACCCCCTCGGCGGAGGATCGCGCGGTGACCCGGCAGCTGGTGGCCGCCGGACAGCTGCTCGACCTTCCGGTGTACGATCACGTGATCGTGGCGGGCGACCGCCACGTCTCCTTTGCCACCGCCGGACTCCTGTGACCCCTGCTGCGCCCGCCATCCTCGCCGAGCTTTCGCCGAACTTCTTCGCCACGCTGGAGAAGTACGCCGAGCGTCTCGACATCCCGCTGATCGACCGCGCGCTGCGGTACTCGGCGGCGGCCCACCGCGGCCAGAAACGGATGAGCGGCGAGGACTTCGTCGAGCACTCGATCGCGGTGGCGTCGATCCTGGCCGGCCTGCTGGTCGACACCACCTCGATCTGCGCCGCCCTGCTGCACGACGTGGTCGAGGACTCCGACGTCTCGACCGATGACATCGCCCGGGAATTCGGCGGCGAGGTCGCGACGCTGGTCGACGGGCTGACCAAGATCTCGCACCTCACCTTCCGCTCGTCGGCGGAGGAGCAGTCGGAGAACTACCGCAAGCTGCTGCTCTCGGTCGCGAAGGACGCCCGGGTCATCATCATCAAGCTCGCCGACCGGCTCCACAACATGCGGACGCTGGAACACCTGCCGGCCGAGCGGCGGCGCCGGATCGCCACCGAGACCCGCGAGATCTACGCGCCGCTGGCCCATCGCTTCGGCATGGCCCAGGTCAAGGCCGAGCTGGAGGACCTGGCGTTCAAGTTCCTCGAGGCGGAGGACTACGTCACGCTGGCGCAGCAGGTGGCGGCCAAGCGCGCCGAGCGGCAGGAGGCGATCGAGCGGCTCCGTGCGCCGCTGGAGGACGAGCTTCGCCGCGCGGGGATCACCGACTTCGAGGTGAGCGGCCGGCCCAAGCATCTCTGGTCGATCTACCAGAAGATGAAGAAGCGCGACAAGCCGTTCGAGGAGATCTACGACCTGATGGCGATGCGGGTGATCGTCGGCACGGTACCGGAGTGCTATCACGTGCTCGGGATCATCCACCACGTCTGGACGCCGCTGCAGGAGCGGATCAAGGACTACATCGCCTCCCCCAAGAGCAACGGCTACCAGTCGCTCCACACCACGATCTTCGGCCCCGGCGGCCAGCTGTTCGAAATCCAGATCCGGACTCGCGAGATGCACCGCACCGCCGAGTACGGCATCGCGGCGCACTGGCTCTACAAGACCTCGACCGAGCCCGAGGACGAGCTCGGTCGCCAACTCGGCTGGTTCCGCCAGCTGCTCGAGTTGCAGCAGGAGAGTGCCACCCCGGAGGAGTTCCTCGAGTTCCTCAAGGTCGACCTCTACCACGACGAGATCTTCGTCTTCACGCCGCAGGGCGACGTCAAGCAGCTCCCCAAGGGCGCCACCGCGATCGACTTCGCGTTCCACGTCCACACCGACGTCGGGCTCCACACCACCGGGGCCCGGGTCAATGGCCGGATCGCCCCGCTCCACCGCGAACTCAAGAACGGCGACACCGTCGAGGTGCTGACCTCCACCCAGGCGCGGCCGTCGCGCGACTGGCTCTCCCATGTCCGCACCGGCCGGGCGCGCAGCAAGATCAAGCAGTGGATCCGGCAGGAGGAGGAGACCGTCTCGGCCCAGCTCGGCCGCGAGATCCTGGTTCGTGAACTCAAGCGTCGCCGGCTCGACTTCCCCGACGACGCCCGCCTCGACGCCGCCGGCCGTCAGCTCAACCTGACCGACGGCGATGCGCTGCAGGTGTCGCTCGGCCGCGGTGACCAGGGACTCGCGCAGGTGATGCGCGCCCTCTTCCCCGAGCTCCCCGGCGAGGCGCTGGCCGAAAAGCCGCCGACGATGTTCGGCCGGGTGCTCGACCGATTCCGGCTGGGGCGGGGAATCAAGATCCAGGGCGTCGACGGACTGATGGTCCGCTACGCCCAGTGCTGCCAGCCGGTCCCTGGTGACCCGGTGGTGGGCTACGTGACCCAGGGGCGGGGGATCTCCATACACCGGGCCGATTGCCCCAACCTGCTCACCCTCTCTGACCAGGGGCGCCGGGTCGAGATCGACTGGCAGGAGCAGAGCGGCGAGACCTACGCGGTGCGCCTTTCGGTGACCGGCGATGATCGGCGCGGGCTCTATGCCGACATCATGTCAGCGATCTCGGGCAGCGGCACCAACATCAGGGGCGCCGACCTGCAGACCCGCGACGGCACCGCATTCGGCACGCTCTTCGTGGAGGTCGACAACCTGCCGCACCTGGCGAAGGTGCTCAAGGCGATCCGGCGAGTGAAGGGCGTGTCGACCGTGGAGCGCCGCGAGGCGGGGGAGAACTGAGCGTCATGACCTCGTTCCTGCTCAAGACCGAGCCCTCCACCTACTCGTGGGATGACCTGGTGCGCGAGGGTCGCACGGTGTGGGACGGCATCCGCAACGCCGCCGCGCTGATCGCCATTCGCCAGATGAAGCGCGGTGACGAGGCGATCATCTATCACTCGGGGAAGGAGCGGGCCGTCGTGGGGATCGCCCGGATCGTCAGGGGCGCCTACCAGGACCCCAAGCACGACGACCCCAGGCTGGCGGTGGTCGACCTGGTGCCGGTGCGCGCGGTCGCTCCACCGGTGTCGCTCGCGGCGATCAAGGGGGTGCCGGCGCTCAAGTCGTTCCCGCTGGTGCGAATCTCCCGGCTCTCGACGATGCCGGTGACCCACGCCGAGCGGAAGCTGCTGGCGAAGCTGGGGGTGGAGTAGCGACGGGCGACAGGCGACAGGCGACGCGTGACGGGGAATACGCGACGGGATCGCCGGCTGTCGGCTCCTGTCGCCTGTCGCCCGTCGCCCTCCCCCCTCCGAAGAGATCCCGAAGACCCGATTATATTGCCCGGATGCCCACGTTCGAGGTCCGTGCCCCGTTCCAGCCAGCTGGTGACCAGCCCCGCGCCATCGCGGAGCTGACGGCCGGGCTGGCCCGTGGCGACCGCTACCAGACCCTCCTCGGGGTGACCGGCAGCGGCAAGACGATGACGCTGGCCCACACCATCGCGGCGCATGGCAAGCCGACCCTGGTGATGTCGCACAACAAGACGCTCGCGGCGCAGCTCTATGGCGAGCTCAAGCAGTTCCTCCCCGGCAACGCGGTCGAGTACTTCGTCTCCTACTACGACTACTACCAGCCCGAGGCCTACGTCCCCTCGACCGACGTGTACATCGAGAAGGACGCGTCGATCAACCAGGACATCGAGTCGCTGCGATTGCGCGCCACGTCGTCACTGATGGAGCGCGAGGACGTGGTGATCGTCGCGACCGTCTCGGCGATCTATGGCCTGGGCGATCCCGCGGCGTATCGCGCCCTGATGGTGGGGATCGCCCGGGGCGAGCAACGCGGCCGTGACGGGATCCTCCAGGATCTGGTGGCGATCCAGTACCAGCGCAACGATGCGTCGTTCGAGCCGGGGACCTTCCGGGTCCGCGGCGACACGATCGAGATCTACCCGGCCTACGACGAACAGGCGATCCGGATCGAGCTCTGGGGCGACGAGGTGGAGCGGATCACCCGGTTCCAACCGCTCACCGGCACCGCGATCGCCCAGCTGGAGCGCACGGCGATCTACCCGGCCAAGCACTTCGTGACCGAGCGCGCGACGATCGAGCGAGCCGTGGCCAGGATCCGGGCCGAGCTCGCCGAGCGGCTCACCATGCTCCGGTCGGCCGGCAAGCTGCTCGAGGCCCAGCGGCTCGAATCGCGCACCACCTTCGACGTGGAGATGATGCTCGAGGTGGGGACCTGCGCCGGGATCGAGAACTATTCGCGGCATCTCGCCGGCCGCGCCGAGGGCGAGCGTCCCGCCTGCCTGCTCGACTACTTCCCGGCCGACTACCTCGTGGTGGTCGACGAGAGTCACGTGTCACTGCCGCAGATCAACGGGATGTTCAACGGCGATCGGGCCCGCAAGCTCACGCTGGTGGAGTACGGCTTCCGGTTGCCGAGCGCGCTCGACAACCGGCCGCTGCGCTTCGACGAGTTCATGACGCTGGTGCCGCAGATGATCAATGTCTCCGCCACGCCAGGCGACCTCGAGCTGCAGCTGTCCGGCGGCACCGTCGTGGAGCAGATCATCCGGCCCACCGGCCTGATCGATCCGGAGGTGACGATCCGGCCGGTGACCGGCCAGGTCGACGACCTGCTGGCCGAGATCCGGCTCCGCGAGCAGCGCCACGAGCGGGTGCTGGTCACCACGCTGACCAAGCGGATGTCGGAGGACCTCACCGACTACCTGCAGCAGGCGGGGGTGCGGGTCCGCTACCTGCACAGCGACATCGATGCGATCGAGCGGGTGGAGATCCTGCGCGGCCTGCGGCTCGGCGATTTCGACGTGCTGGTGGGCATCAACCTGCTCCGGGAGGGACTCGATCTTCCCGAGGTGTCGCTGGTGGCTATCCTCGACGCTGACCAGGAGGGGTTCCTGCGGAGCGATCGCTCGCTGATCCAGACCGTGGGTCGAGCCGCGCGCCATGTCAACGGCGTGGCGATTCTCTACGCCGACCGGATGACGGGGTCGATGCGCCGGGCGCTCGATGAGATGGACCGTCGCCGCGAGCGCCAGCGAGCCCACAACCTCGAGCACGGTATCATCCCGATGTCGATCGTGAAGTCGCTCGACGAGGTGCGACTCTCGACCAAGGTGGCCGACTCGCGCACCGAGCGTCCCGACGCGCGCAAGGCCCCCAAGGCGGCGCCCGACCTGCGCGACCCGGCGCAGCGCGCCGCAGCGATGGCAGCGCTGGAGAAGCAGATGCGCGAGGCGGCGGCGAACCTGGAATTCGAGGTCGCCGCGATGCTGCGCGATCAGCTCAACGAGCTGCGGGCCGCATCGGCGCCCAATGTCCGTCGGCAGGCGGTGCGGCGGTGACGGCGACGGTGCTCGGGCTCGGTGGGGTGGAGCGACTGGCCGCCGAGCTCGCCGCCGAGCTGCCGACCGGGGTCGTGCTGCGGCTCGAGGGGCCGCTCGGGGCGGGGAAGACCACCTTCGCGCGGGCGTTCGTCGCCGCCCGCGGTGGCGCCACGGCGGTCACGTCACCCACCTACACGCTGGCCCATCGCTACGACGCCCCGCGTGGCGAGATCTGGCACCTCGACTGCTACCGTCTGCGCGACCCCGAGGAGGCCGCCGACCTCGACTGGGAGCGACTCGCCGCCGCCGATGCCCTGCTGATCGAATGGCCGGAGCGCGCCGGGGCGTGGGCGCCGACGGCGAGTTGCACGGTGCGGCTCGATCATGCTGACGAGGACACCCGCCAGGTCACGGTGACCCGGTGATCACGCTGGCACTTGACACCGCCACGGCGCGACTGACGCTCGCCGTGACCGACGGGACGACGGTCGTGTCGCGATCGCTCGACGGCTCGCGGGGGCACGCGGCAGCGGTCCTCGCCCTGGCTGACGAGGCGCTCGGTGAGCTCGGCGCCACCGCCGGGGGGATCAACAACATCCTGACCGGCGATGGCCCAGGGTCGTTCACGGGGTTGCGGGTGACGGCGGCGGTCGCCAAGGCGCTCACCTGGCAGCGACCTGGTGTGGCCTGGCGCACCGCGCCCTCCCTGTTGATCCGTGCGGCCGGCCACGTGCCAGCAGCAGGCGGTCGGGTGATGGCGCTGTCCGATGCCCTCCGGGGCGAGCTCTACGCCGGGGCGTGGGGGTTCGCGGACGGGCGGGTGGAGCCCATTGGCGGCGCACCACGCACCGTGAAGCCGGAGCAGCTCGGCGCGTTCGCGGCGGTCGATGTGGTGGTCGGCTCGATCCCCGAACGACTCCTCGACGCGGTGCGCCAGGCGACGGGGCGGGACCCGGTCGTCGGTGATCCGGCGCTTCCTGATGCGGTCGAGCTGCTCCGGCTCGGCGGCCTGGAGGGGGCCACCCGCATGGTTGCCGATCCGGCGGCCTGGCAACCAGTCTATGGACGACCCGCCGAGGCCCAGGCGGTCTGGGAACGGAAACATGGCCGACCGCTTCCGGCTTCGACCCACCACGCCGGCTGACCTCGGGGCGCTGGCGCTGCTCGAGCAGAGCGCGTTCAGTGACCCGTGGAACAGCACGATGATCGCCGAGGCGCTCGCCGCCCCCGGCGCCGTGGCGCTGGTGGCTGAGGATGGCGTCCGGACGGTGGTCGGTTCGGTGCTGGGACGGGTCGTGGCGGACGAGGCCGAGATCCTGACGATCGCGGTGGAGCCGGGGGTGCGGCGGCTGGGGGTGGGCCGTCGACTGCTCGACGCGGCGGTCTCCGAGCTGGTGGCGTCGGGCGCCGCCTCGATCTGGCTCGAGGTGCGACCCTCCAATCTGGCCGCGCGACGCATGTACCTTGCGGCCGGTTTCGTCGCCGCCGGGGTGCGGCACCGCTATTATCGGCGTCCGGCCGAGGACGCCCTGATCCTGCGGCTCACTCCATCCGCGCCGGCTGGTACCGCGGCGGGGTGACCGGTGACCCGCGCCGAGTCACCGATGACCGAGCTTGGCGAGTAAGATTCCCTCCACTCCGATACCCGAACTGCGGCTGGAGCACATCATGAGCAAGTCCCTCAACAAGGCGATCCTCATCGGCAACCTGGGTGCCGATCCCGAGGTGCGATCCACCTCCAACGGCGGCCGGGTGGCCACCTTCTCACTCGCCACGTCGCGGCAGTGGAAGGGGGCCGACGGCACTCGCCAGGAAAAGACCCAGTGGCACCGGGTGGTCTGCTGGAACGCCTCCCGAGGGCAGCAGCTGGCCGATCTCGCCGAGCGCTACTGCAAGAAGGGCGAGCGGGTCTATGTGGAGGGGGAGATCGAGTACCGCACCTGGCAGGACAAGGAAGGGCAGACTCGCTATTCCACCGAGATCAACTGCCGCGAGCTGATCCTGCTCGGCAGCCGAGGCGGTGGCGACGACGAGGGTGGTTCCTGGAGCGGTGGCGGGTCCCGCGCCTCGCGCGGCGCATCGAGCGCCCCGGCTGCGGGTGGCGCCAAGAAGGACGATTCCTTCGAGGACTTCCCCGACGCGCTGGACGCCGAGGACGACGACCTGCCGTTCTGAGGCGGGGCACGGTCCACCCTCCGGCCGCCGGCGTCCTGCCGGCCAGAGGGTGGTTGCCGCGCCTCGATCACCGGGGCCGGCGATGGAGGTAGGGCATCCTGCGGGTGTCGCTCGGTGCCAACCCCAAGGCCTGGATCGACCCTGGCCCGGCGAGCAACCCGGCGAATTGGGGAAGCAGGGTTGGAGTGGGCGCATCGGAGAGACTCCCGATGCCGAGCTGTCCGTCGGCATTCCATCCCCAGCAGAGCACCCGACCATCGACGCGGCGCCCACAGAAGTGGTAGCCGATGCCGTCCGCGAGGCTCCCGAACTGATACCCTCCATCGACGGCCACCGGCTGCAGCTCATCCATCGTTCCGCCGTTGCCCACCGCGCCGGCCGAGTTGCTGCCCCAACACTTGACCTCGCCGCTGACCAGCCTCCCGCAACTGCCCCATCCCGAGGCGCTGACCTCGGCGAACTGGTCGCCACCGACGACCTGGGTCGGGACACTGGCATCGTTCGTGGTGCCGTTGCCGAGCTGGCCGTACGCGTTCCAACCCCCAGCACCAGAGGGCGCCGTTGGCTTCGCGTCCGCAGGCCTGCCAGTCGCCCAGCGAAAGCTCGACGAAGGTGTGGCCGCCGGCGACCATGACCGGATTGGCCGAGCTGATGGTGCCGTTGTTGCCGAGCTGCCCCTCGATGCCGTAGCCCCAGCACCACGCCTCGCCGGTCGTGGTCAGGCCGCAGCTGTGGAGCGCACCGGTGGCGATCATCTCCCACGCCTGTCCGCCAATGACTTGTTGCGGGGTCGACGATGGATTGGTGGTCCCGTTGCCGAGCTGTCCGTCGCCATTGAGCCCCCAGCACCACCCCTGATGCTGATCGTCGACGCCACAGACGTGGGCATCGCCCGAATGGAGTGCGGTGAAGTGATGGCCTCCACTCACGGCAACTGGCATCGCGCTGCTGGCACTGGTGCCCTGGCCCAGGCCCCCCTGGGATCCGTTGCCCCAGCACCAGGCCATGCCGTCGAGCGCAACGCCGCAGGTGAAGGCCCAGCTGGGGACGATGCTCGCGAACCGCAGGTTGGTGTTGACCATCGTGGGGGTCGCGATGCCGGTCGTCGTGCTGCTGCCCGTCCCGAGTTGCGCGTCGTTATTGCGCCCCCAGCACCATGCCTCACCGTCGCTCTTCAGGGCGCAAGTGTGGTAATAGCCGGTCGCGAGTGTGACGAAGTCCAGATTGACGCTGACGGTCACCACTGCACTGCCGGTGTGGCCCTCGCTTGCCGCCGTGATCGTCACCGGTCCGCCGACGGCGATGGCGGTGACCAGGCCGCTTGAGGAGACCGACGCCACACCGGGATCACTCGTGGTCCAGTCGATCGTCCGGCCGTCAAGTACCGTCCCGTCGGCCGCCCGGAGTGTGGCGGCCAACTGGACTGTCTCGCCCGGCTCGAGGCCAGTGCTGTCAGGGGCGAGCTCGACCGTGGCGACCGGCGGGGCCGAGACCGTGATCGTCGCCTCCCCGGTCTGCCCCTCGCTGGTGGCGGTGATCGTCGCCGTGCCCTCGGCCACGGCCGTGACCAGCCCGCTGTTCGAGACGGTCGCGACGGAGGTGGAGCTGGAGTGCCAGGAGATCGTCCGGTCGAGTGGGGTGCCGTCCGCGGCCTTCGCCGTGGCAGTGAGTTGGGCCGTCTCACCGATCATGAGTGCGTCGGAACCGGGGGTTACGCCGATCGTCGACACCGATGGAGGCGGTGGCGGGGGTGGCGGTGGCGGCGGCGGAGTGGAACCAGTCGGGCTCGGAGGGGTGGCGCATCCCAGGAGGAGGCAAGTCGCGACGGAGGCAAGCAATTGTGGGCGGTACATCGATCCGGCCTTTCGGAAGTGTGCTGCACCACACGCGCGACCGGGAAGGGGATGGGCTCATCCCCGTCGGTTGAGATCCCGCTCGCGACTCCTGTCCGATGCCGGATTCGCCTCATTCCACCATGCTGCCGGTGGGAATCTCCTGGTGAGCGGGCTGCCTCCGACGGGCTCCCTACCGGGCTCAGGTCACCGGCCGCTGGGGGGGTGAGGCGCTGTGGGTCCGCAAGCCAGGCCGGCCCGATCGTCGTGCTGGCTGGGAGATGCTCACTGTAGCCGGGGGGGCGGACGATACTGGAGAGACTGGTTACCATACTAGGGTCCGGGGCGGCGCGAGCCGCGCCCGGTCGTTTGGCACGGTTCGTGTCGCACGGACCGACATCTGCCGCCACCCGGAGGCTCCTCGATGCGTGCCACGCTGCTCCTCATTTCTGGTCTGATCCTGGCCGCCCCACTCGCGGCCCAGGAAGCCGGTCAGGACACCACCCCGTTCTTCCTCCGCAAGCCGATCGCCCCGGGCGAGGCGCTCAAGGCATACCGCTACAAGCCCTACCGACCGATTCGGCAGGCCGAGGTGCGGGCCGCGGGGTTCCTCACCGAGGGTCAGGAGATCGCCTTCGGCCGCGCGCTGGGGCCCACCTCCCCGCCGCAGGTGCGAGCCTCCGGCTCCACGGCGGTCAGCGAGCTCGGCAGCAATTTCGCCGTGACGCCGCCGGCCGGTGGCAGCTATCAGGCAGGCGACACGCTGTTGGTTGCCACCCGTCGGATGGGTCCCAAGGGTTGGGGTGACGTGGTGGAGCCGACCGGACTGATCGAGGTGACGGCAGTTGGCCCACGCCAGACGGTGTCGCGGGTCCTCAAGATCTACGGCCCGATGCGGGCCGGTCAGGTGGTGTTCCCGGCCGGACCGCTCCCCGCCTCAGACGAGGTCCAGCCGGTGCCGACGCCCGATGGTCCGAGCGGGACGGTGATTTCCCCCCTCGAGGCCCGCGACCTGATGCTTCCCGGGACCCACCTCTTCATCGACCTGGGCCGGGACGATGGGGTGCGAATCGGGGATTTCGTCGAGGTCCGGCGGACCGCCGGCCCGCGGCTCAACGCCCCCGACACCCTCGACGAGGAGATGGCCTCGGGTCAGGTGGTGGCGGTCAACGGCGCGAGCAGCACGATCAAGCTCATCGAGGTCAAGTCGGCAGATATCCCCGCCGGGACGCGGGTCGTCCGGATCGCGACGCTGCCACACTGAAGTGTGACGGCCACCGCACTATCTTTCTCTCCCGACCACAACGATTTCCCCAGTGAGGCGGGCGCCACCCGGCGCCCGCCCGTGAGGCCTGCATGAGCGGAACGATCCTGATCACCGGTGGTGCCGGCTTCATCGGCTCGCACATCGCCGAAGCGTATCTCGCCGCCGGTTGGTCGGTGACCTGCCTCGACGACCTCTCCCGCGGCAAGCGGGACCAGGTCCCGGCCGGTGCCCGGTTCGTCGAGGCCGACATCCGCTCGCGCGAGGCGTTCGACGTGATCGCCGGTGGTGGCTTCGACGTGCTCTGTCACCAGGCCGCACAGATCGACGTGCGGGTCTCGGTGGAGGACCCGGCCACCGACGCCTCGATCAACCTGGTCGGCTTCGCCAATCTCCTTCGTGCCGCGACGGTGGGAACGATCAAGCGAGTGATCCTCGCCTCGAGCGGCGGCGTCGTCTACGGTGACCCCGAGTTGGTGCCCACCCCCGAGACGGCTCCCAACCTGCCGATTTCGCCCTACGGCGTGAGCAAGCTCGCCAGTGAGCACTATCTGCGCGTGCTGGGTGAACTCGGCGGCTTCGAGGGGGTGGCGCTCCGCTACTCGAACGTCTTCGGTCCGAGGCAGGACCCGAAGTCGGAGGCTGGCGTGGTGTCGATCTTCGTCTCGCGGGTGCTGGCGGGCCAGCCGCTCACCATCTTCGGCGACGGCGAGCAGACCCGCGACTACGTCTTCGTGCGCGACGTGGCGCGCGCCAACCTGCTGGCTGGATCGCTGGCGAGCGTGTCGCGGGGCGACCGGCTGGACGTCCCCGCCTTCAACGTGGCCACCGGCACCCAGACCACGGTCAACGCGCTCGCCGGCCTCGTGATGGCGGCAATCGGGCGCGAGGTGCCGGTGGAGTTCGCCCCGGCCCGACTGGGTGAGCTGCAGCGCTCCTGCCTCGACGTGAGCAAGGCGGCGGCCGGTCTCGGCTGGCGCCCCGAGGTGTCGTTCGACGAGGGGCTCACGGCCCTCGCCGGCTGGTTCGAAGGGACGGTGAAGTGATCCAGGCCGATTCCACGACTGTCTCGCTCGACCTGGTGGGGCTGGTTCTCAGCGCCTCGGTCGAGACCAAGGTGGTGCTGCTCGTCTGCGCCGTCTTCTCGCTGGTGTCGTGGTACGTGATCTTCGCCAAGGCGGTCGAATTCCGGCGGCTGCGCGCGGCGCAGCGCCGCTTCGCGCACGCCACCGAGGGTCGCCGCTCGCTGGAGGATCGCGCGCAGGCGCTCGCGGCGATCGGCCGGTCGCCGTTCGCCGACCTGGTGCACACCGTGGCGAGCTTCCTCGGCGACCTGAAGCAGGCCAATGAACGCGAGGGGATCTCCCGGAGCGGCTTGTCGCTCACCCAGCTCGAGGCGCTCACCCTGGCGCTCGACACCCAGGTCCGGGCCGAGGCCGAGACGGCCGGCCGCCGGGTGCCCTGGCTCGCCACCATCGCCGCCACGTCGCCGCTGCTCGGCCTCTTCGGCACCGTGCTCGGCATCATGCAGTCGTTCCAGCGGATCGCGGTCACCCAGAGCAGCAACATCGCCGCCGTCGCCCCCGGCATCGCCGATGCGCTGGTGGCCACGGCGGCCGGCCTCGGCGCCGCGATCCCGGCGGTGATCGCCTACAACATCTTCACCTCTCGGGTCGATCGCTACGAGGGCGAGCTCGAGCGGGCGGCGCAGGCAGAGATCGCCTCTCTCGGTCGTGAAGGGCGGCTGTAGCGGTGCCGCTTCGCGGGATCGGGACCGGTCGCCAGAAGCGGCACCTCAACGCCGAGGTCAACATCATCAACCTGGTCGACGTGGTATTGGTGCTGCTGCTGATCTTCATGCTCACCGCTCCGATGCTGCAGGGTGGCGTCGACGTGAAGCTGCCGCGCGCTGCGACCCGTCCGCTGGAGGCCCACAACGGGATGACGATCACCGTCACGCGCGCGGGGCAGATCGCGATCGGCGACACCCGGCTCAGCCTGGCAGAGTTCCGGGCACAGGCCCCGACCCTGCTCAAGGTGCGGAACCCCGAGGGGGTCTACATCCGCGGCGATGACCGCGCCGACTACGGCACCGTGATCCAGGTCCTCTCGGCGGTGCGGCAGGCCGGCGTGACCAACGTGGGGCTGGTGGTCGAGCCGGAGGGGCGCCCGTGACCGCTGCCGCGGTACCGGGCGCCAACCGCGCCGGGCTGGTGGGAAGCGCGCTGGTGCATCTCGGGCTGCTGGCGGGTCTGGTCCTGGTGGCGCGCCGTGCCAGTGAGCCCCCACCGCTCGTCTACGAGGTGAACCTGGTCGCCGCACCGGCGCCGGGTCCGGCGCCGCGCCGCGCCGCGGAGGCCGCCCTGCCGGCCCGCCGCGACGAGGAGGTGGCCCCGCCGGAGAAGAAGCCGGTCCCCAAGCCCGAGAAGGCCCCGCCCAAGCCGGCCAAGACACCGGAGCGAACTGAACCGGCGGTGCAGACCAAGTCCGACGTCACCCCGCTGCCGGGCGAGACGCCGAGCACCGGCACCGACCAGCTCACCTTCCGGCAGGAGGGGATGAAGTTTCCGTATCCCGACTATCTCGAGAACATCGTCACCCAGGTCAAGAAGCGCTGGGCCAACCCGGTGGGGCGCGGCCTGCGACTCCGGACCGAGGTGGCCTTCACGATTCAACGCGACGGTACCGTGACCGATATCACCATCGCCCGTCGATCGGGCAACTTCACCTTCGACACCGAGGCCCAGGGGGCGATCGAGCGCGCCGCTCGGGATACGGCCTTCGGACCGCTACCCGCCGGCTGGAATGGCGAGTCGCTGCCGATCGCCTTCTCGTTCACGCCGGAGGACCGGTGAAGCGGCGCTTGTGGATCCTGGTGGCCCTCGGCGCGGTCGTGGCACTGCCCGCCGCACGGTTGCAGGCCCAGGACCCGATCAAGCTGGGGATCCGCTACCAGCCCGGGATCCGGCCGGGGGTGATCGTCGTCGCCGGGCCGGGTCTCGACTCGGTCCGCAAGGTGGTCGAGCGCGACCTGCAGTTCTCCGATCGATTCGAGATGGCCTTCTGGCCCGATTCGGCTGGGGCGCTCACCGGCCCGCTCAACCTGCAGCTCTACCGCGAGACGCTGGGACTCACCTGGGCCGTGGAACTCCAGCCCGCGGTGGGCGGGGTGCGGGCCCAGCTGCACCATCTGCCCAGTGGTGAGACCCGTCTCGACGTGGTTCGGGGAATGATGCCGGGCGCGGTGGGCGCCGAACGGATGCCGATCCACCAGCTGAGCGATGAGCTCACCAAGGCCGCGACTGGCGGCCTGGGGATCGCGGCCACCCGGATCCTCTTCCAGTACGGCAATGCGATCTGGTCGATCGATGGGGATGGTGCCAACATGACCCGGATCTCGCGGGGCACCGGGATCGCCACGTCGCCGACGTGGTCGGCGGATGGCAGCCGGGTGGCCTTCACCGAGCTGAGGGATTACGGCGGGGTGATCATCATCCAGAACCTCGCCACCGGTTCGCGGCAGACGGTGCCGACCACCACCGGGGCGGGGATGGGGCTGACCCCGGCGATCTCGCCCCAGGGCACCGAGTTGATGTTCGCCTGGAGCACCGACCGGGGGACGGACATCTATCGAGCCGATGTCGCCCGGATGTGCTGTGTGCTGGCCCTGACGGCCAGCGGCAAGCTGGCGGATAACATGTCACCTGCGTATTCTCCGGACGGTCGGCGGGTGGCGTTCATGAGCACCCGGCCGGGTCGTCCCCAGATCTACGTGATGGACCAGGATGGGGCGAACCAGCGGGCCCTGGTGCCGTTCGACGGCACCGACACGGGAGCGTCGTTCGCGCCGGACTGGTCGCCGGATGGCGAACGGGTGGCCTTCCACCGCGATATCGCTGGCGGACGGCAGGTGATGGTCTATGACTTCGCCTCGGGACGCGCCACGGCGGTGACCTCGGTGGGACGCAACGAGGACCCGAGCTGGGCCCCCGATTCGCGTCACCTGGTCTTCCGGTCGACCCGGTCTGCGGGCGAGCAACTCTGGGTGCTCGACCTCGAGAGTGGCATGACGCGCCAACTGACCAACGTCAACGGACGAGCCAGGTTGCCGGCCTGGTCGCCGTCGTTTGCCGGATCCCATCCATGAACTGGAGTCGATCGATGTCCCGCAGCCTCACTGCCCTTCTTGGTCTTGCGATCCTGGTCACCGCCTGCGGCAAGAAGGAAGAGCCGGTGGTGACCCCGACCCCGACGCCTACCCAGACCGACATGGGTCAGCGGTTCAATCAGGATTCGGCTGATGCCGCCGCGGCCGCTGCTGCCGCCGCCGCCGCGGCTGCCGCCCAGAAGGCCGAGGCCGATCGCGCGGCGCTGGTCAACGAGGTCGCCACGCTGATCCACTTCGACTACGACAAGTTCGACATCCGGAGCGAGGATCGCGCCCTGCTCGACCGCAAGGCGGCGATCATCCGCGCCAACCCGGCGCTCCGGATCCGGATCGTGGGCAATGCCGATGAGCGCGGCTCCGACGAGTACAATCTTGCCCTCGGGATGCGCCGTGCCGGTTCGGCCAAGGACTACCTGATGCGACTCGGCGTCGAGGCGGGTCGTATCGAGACCGCATCACTCGGCGAGGAAGTGCCGCTCGACCCGGGATCGAACGAAGCCGCGTGGGCGATGAACCGCCGTGACGAGTTCGAGGTGATCGCCGGCGCCCAGACGCTCCGGGCGCCCCAGTGACCCTCGGCGTCCGGTCGCTGTTCCTGCTGCTGGTGGCCGGCGGGGCGGCGTGCGCCACGCCGGGGCAGGTCCGCCGCATCGAGACCCAGCTGGCGGTGCAGCAGCGGGATCAGGAGCGGCGCGACTCGGTCAATGCCTCGATCCTGCGCGACATCCTGAGGGTCCAGCAGGCCACCCTCGACTCGCTGGAGAACACCCGCCAACAGGTCTCGCTCGCCAAGGGCGAGACCTCGGCGGAGACCCTCGAGCTGCAGCGCAAGATCCTGAATCTCCAGGAGCAGATGTCGCAGAACAGCCAGCGGATGAGCGACTTCCTGGCCCAGCTCGACGCCAGGCAGGTGGGAATGACCCAGCCGCCGCCGGCCTCTGACAGCGACACCACCGCGATGACCGGCGACGGCGGGGCCGGCGGGGCGACCGCCGTGCAGATGCTCGAGGCCGGCAACACCCAGCTGCGCCGCGGCGCCTTCGGGACGGCGCGGGCGGCGTTCCAGCAGCTGCTGGTGAGCCACCCGCTCTCGCCGCTTGTTCCCGATGCGCTCTTCGGGCTGGCCGAGACGTACGCCAGCACCAATCCCGACTCGGCAGTCGCCTACTATCGCGAGGTGGCGCGGAACTACCCCGACTCGCCCCGCGCGGCGTCGGCGATGTGGAAGCTCGGTGACCGGGCCCAGAAGGCCGGCGACCTCGCCGGGGCCAAGCAGTGGTTCACGCGCATCGTGGACGACCGCTACCGCGGCACCGCGGAGTACGACCTGGCGCGCGACCGACTGCGCCAGCTGCCGTAGCACACCGCGGCACGCCCATGATCAAGACGACCGGCGAGATGCCGTTCCTCGATCACCTCGAGGAACTGCGCTCGCGCATCCTCAAGTCGCTCGCCGCGATCGTGATCGGCGTGGGCATCGGGTTGTGGGCGGTACTGAAGCTCGGGGTGCTCGAGTGGCTCAAGCTGCCGATCGCGGCGTACGTGCCCAACGGCAAGCTCACCGTCACCGCCGTGACCGAGCCGTTCATGATCACCCTCAAGCTGGGGGCGGTGGTCGGGTTGGTGCTCGCCTCGCCGATCATCCTCTACCAGCTCTGGGCGTTTCTCTCGCCGGCGCTGTACGAACGCGAGCGGAAGACGATGATCCCGTCGCTGCTGGTGGGCCTCGGACTCTTCCTGCTCGGGGCCTGGGTCGGCTGGGAGTTCGTGGTTCCCAAGGCGATCCCGATCATGCTCGGCTTCCAGGCCGGCTCGTTCAACCAGCTGATCACCTACGACTCGTATTTCTCGTTCGTGCTGCAGATCATGCTGGCGTTCGGCATCTCCGCCGAGGTGCCGCTGGTGATGATCATGCTGTCGGCGATCGGGCTGGTGGAGGCGCGCCGCTGGAACAAGTTTCGCCGCTTCGCGATCGTGCTGTCGTTCGTGGCTGGCGCGCTGCTCTCCCCGGGGGGCGATGCCTTCCTGATGATGCTGGTCACCGTGCCGCTGATCCTGCTCTACGAGCTGGGGGTGGCCGGGGCACTGCTGGCCCAACGGGCCCGCCGGCGGCCGGCCGCGAGCCGGGACGATGACGATCCTCCCCCGCCGGCGGCGCCGACGGGCGGCGGCGGAAGCCTGGTGGCGAGCCTCCTCCTCCTGGTGCTGGTCGGCGGCCTCGCCACCGCACCACTGGCGGCCCAGGACCGGCCGCCACCCCGGACCGGCGGGCTGAGCGGCGTGCTCGGCGGCGGCCGCGACTCGCTGGGACGCGGCATCCAGCCCGCCAAGCAGATGGACAGCGCGACCGCCAAGCGGCTCGGCCTCCCCACGAAGCCGAGCCGCACCTTTCCGGGCCCGGACTCGGTGATGGCGGCGCTCCTGGCGCGCCCCGGCTTCGCGATGACCCGCTACCTCGGCGATTCGGCCGTGCTGGTGGCCGACTCGCAGCGGATCATCCTCTCCGGGCACGCGGCCACGTCGCGCGACAGCGCGGTGATGGAGGCGGGCCGGATCGTCTACGACGACCACCGCTGCGAGCTGCTGGCCAGCGGCGAGCCGCGGCTCTTCGACGACCAGAAGATCGCCATCGGTCGAGTGCTCAAGTTCGACACCTGCAACGACCGCGGAGTATTCACCGAGGCGTTCACCACCTTCGACGAGCTGGGCGACAACTGGTTCGTGCGGGGGAACCTGGCGGTCGACTCCTCGGCCTCACGGCTCTTCGCGTCGGGCGGCGAGTTCACCTCATGCGACCTGCCGCTGCCCCACTACCAGTTCAAGGCCGGCGAGGTGAAGTGGGTGTCGCAGTCGTACCTGGTGGCCCGGCCCGCGGTGCTCTACGTGCGCGACGTGCCGATAGCCTGGCTGCCGTTCCTCTTCCAGGACACCAAGCCCGGGCGGCGCTCCGGGATCCTGGTGCCGCAGTTCGGCTTCAACGACATCGTCCGGCCCACCCGTGGCTACAACCGGCAGGTCACCAACATCGGTTACTACTGGGCCCCCAACGACTACCTCGGCGCCACCTTCCGGTTCGACTGGTTCTCGTCGCGCTACATCCAGTACGGCGGCCAGTTCGACTACAGCTGGCGCAACCGGTTCCTGAACGGCGCCCTCGCGGTCAACCGACAGGTGGAGGTGGGCGGTTCCAGCAGCACCCAGTTGCAGTGGAACCACTCGCAGGAATTCAATATCACGACCCGGCTGCAGCTGAGTGCCAACTACGTGACCGACTCGCGGGTGCTCTCCGGCAACGCCGTCGACCCGATCCTCTCGACCCAGCAGATCTCGAGCTCGGCGAACTTCACCAAGCGTTTCCGCTGGGGCAACGTGACGATCGGCGGCACCCGTCGGCAGAATGTCTCCGATGGCTCGGGACAGATGACGCTCCCGTCGCTCACTGTGACGCCGTCCCCGATCGCGCTCGGCGGATCGGTATCCTGGGCGCCGACGATGTCGGCGACCAATGATCTCCAGTTCAAGCGGCCGCTGGCCACCGAGCTGGTGGTCGGCGGCGGCACCATCGACTCGCTGACCGCCACCGGGAGCGCCCGGAGCAGCTCGCTGCGCTTCGACACGCCGTTCACCTTCGGGCGTTTCACCTGGCGCAACCAGGTGACCTATCAGGACCAGCAGCAGAGCGGGCGCACGGTGACCACATCCAGGGTCCCCGACCTCTCCACCGCCGATCCCAACGACTCGACCACCACGTTCACCGTGACCGGAGGCACCTTCCAGTCGGGGCTCAACTGGGACACCGGGATCAACCTGCCGCAGCTCTTCCGGGGTTCCTGGAAGCTGCAGCCGACGGTGTCGATCGTGAACTCCACCAACGGGCCGTTCCGGCTGCGCAACAACCGCACCGACGGTCGGTGGGTGCAGCAGTCGAAGCGGGTCGAGTTCGGGCTCTCCGCGCGCCCGGACTTCTACGGGTTCCTGAACACCGCGATCGGGCCGTACGCCGGCTTCCGCCATCAGGTCACGCCGAGCTTCACCTTCCAGTTGTCACCCGAGGCACAGGTCCCCGAGGAGTACGCGGCGGCACTGGGGGGTCGGTCGACCGGGGCCAAGGCGCCGTCGCGCAAGGAACTCCGGATCGGGCTCACCCAGAACTTCCAGGCCAAGCCGCGCCCCGCCCCCGGCGACACCACGACCGACCCGCGCAACGTCCCCAAGGTGACGCTGCTGTCGATCACCACGTCGCCGATCGGCTACGATTTCGAGCAGGCCAAGCTGCCGGGACGCACCGGCTGGACCACCCAGGCGATCACCAACTCGCTGCAGAGCGACCTGGTGCAGGGCTTCACCCTCTCGCTGACGCACGATCTCTGGGAGGGCACCGTCGGCAGCGACACCGCGCGGTTCAATCCGTTCCTCCAGTCGGTGTCGGCCAACTTCACCATGACGGGACGCACCATCGGATCGCTGCTGTCACTGGTCGGGCTGGGGAGCGCACCCGACCCGAACCGGCGTCCCGACACCACGACGACCCGGTTCTCGGCCGGCACGGACCGCCGCTTCCGCCCCGGATCGTTCGCCACGGCGAGTCCCCTGATGCAGCCGCGGGTGCGGGGATTCAGCGCCGGGATCACCTACTCGCTCTCGCGGCAGCGGACCCCCGGCGCGGTGCCCCAGCCCACCACCACGCCGGGGCCGGGTGAATTCAACAACGATCCGTTTGGCGGCCTGCCGCTGGTCACCCCCACGTTCCAGGGGGCGCGCAGCAACATCGGGCTCAACATGAGCTTCGCGCCGACGACGTTCTGGTCGGTGACGTGGAACACCCAGTACAACATCACCGACGGTCGCTTCGAGTCGCACCAGATCCAGCTGACCCGCGACCTGCACGACTGGCGCGCGGCCTTCAACTTCAGCCGGAACGCCAACGGCAACTTCGCGCTGTACTTCAACATCCAGCTGATCTCGCTGCCCGACCTCAAGTTCGACTACAACCAGACCACCCTGCAGCCCTGAGCGTCCACGATCGTGGACACCCGGCGTCCAGATCAGAGGGCGCCGGGGCGGGTCAGGAGCGGTGGAATGCGGCTTTGCGGGCGGCACGGGTGCTGCGCCTTCTCCCGGCGACCCCGACCGGAGCCGACCGTGCGCACCACTCCCTTGTTCCTGCTGCTGCCGCTACTGGGCGCCTGCGAGTCGCTGGTGATCGGTCCGGTGGCCGAGGCCCCGCCGGCGCCGACCTCGCTGTCGAGCACCTCGCTCGATGGTCAGGTCGCACTGGCGTGGTCGGACGATCCCTACCGCTGGGACCCGTCGCGCTTCCTCCTCTACCGGGTCTGGAGCGCGGCCTACGATCTCGACGCCGATCGCTGCCTCCCGCCCTGGCAGGTCGAGGGGACCACCGTCGCCCCCTCGTTCGTGGTCGGTGCGCTCGACAATGGCGTGCCCCGCTGTTTCCGGATCAGCGCCGAGACGCACGACGGGATCGAGTCGCCGATG
Organism: uncultured Gemmatimonadales bacterium; assembly: GCA_963847895.1. Classification (GTDB taxonomy): domain Bacteria; phylum Gemmatimonadota; class Gemmatimonadetes; order Gemmatimonadales; family GWC2-71-9; genus Palsa-1233. Next base: position 909,243 of record CAWKBO010000001.1, on the reverse strand, counting down.
TCGGAGGCGCGATTCGACACGCCGCGGTTCCAGAGTGACAACGCCGTGCTCTTTGCCCGCGAGACCGACGACGCGCGCGCCGGCTTCCGCTTCTGGCGGGATCTCGACGGCGATCACCGCGCTGTGCGGCAGGAACTGGCGTGGGTCGAGGGTGGTGGTGGGGCAGTCGACTTTGCCGTGGTGCGCGGCGGCGACGGCGCGCTGTTCTTCGATCCGGTACGGCCCGGCACCAGGATCGCGATCTGGGGCACTGCGCCAATCGCGGCGCTCAGCGACATCGACGTTGCCCCGATCGATGGCTATACCCGCGACGCGATCGAGGTGGTGCCGGGGTGGGGTTACGTGGTGGAGATGGCGGGCCCGGATGGCTACAAGCGGTTCGGGGCGCTCCGGGTGACCTGGGCCGGGTCGGATCACCTGATCTTTGAATGGGCCTTTCAGGACGATCCCGGGAATCCCGAGCTGCTGCGGGCAGGCTGACCGCCGGACGATACTTGACGGAGGATGGAGGATGGAGGATGGAGGACGGAGGACGGAGGACGGAGGGCCGCCGCCGTCCGTCCTCCGATCTCCGGCATTGGCTTGTGTCACCCCCTCCCGCGGCCTAGACTTCAAGCTCAAGCACCGTACCAACTTGAGCCACTTCTCCCACCCCGGTCGGTCATGACGCTTGACAAGCTCAAAGTCGCGGCGCGACAGCACGAACAGCGGGACGAGTGGCGCGCTGCCATCGACCTCTATCGGCAGGCGATCCGGGCCGCCGAGGGGGGCGAGGATGTCGCCGATCCGTCGCTGTACAACCGGATCGGCGACCTCGAGCAGAAGGCGGGCAATGACCGGGCCGCCTGCGAGGCATGGGAACAGGCGGCCGCCAGATACGGCGAGCAGGGATTCTTCAACAACGCGATCGCGCTGTGCGGCAAGATTCTCCGTCTCGATCCCACCCGCCTGCGGACCTACCTCGAGCTGGCACGGTTCCAGGCCCGCAAGCGGGTGATCTACGACGTGGGCCAGAACCTGCGGATCTACCACGACCAGATGCTGGCGCGGGGCGAGGGCGAGCAGGCAGTCGCCGAGATGACGCGGTTCGGTCAGGAGTTCGGTTCGTGGAAGGACCTCCGCGGACTGCTCGACGAGCTGCTCGGCCGCGACGCCGGTGAGGAGTCGGGCGTCGCCACCGGCGATGGTCCGCAGGGCAGTGGCCTGGTCTTCCTCGACGTGGAGGCCGGACGGGCGGCCGCGGCGGAGGCCAGCGCCGCGGCGGCTACCCCGACCGCCGTCTCCGACGAACCACTGGTCCTCGAGCCGACCTCGATGGCCGAGAGGGCCACCCCGGTCGTCGAGGAGACCGAGGGGCTCGAGCCCACGGTTTCGCTCGAGTCGCCCACCCCCGAAGATGCCGACGAGCCGTCGGGGATGATCGAGTTCGAGCGGACCGCCGAGGCGGTCGGCTCGCCCGAGCGGATCGAGGGGCTGGTCACGCCGTCGACCGGCAGCGCCAGCGTCGACACCACCGAGACGATCACCCTCGACGGGCTCGAGTCGACCAGCCTCGACGTCCCGCCGATCGAGTCGAGCCAGGAAGTCGATCTCGGTCCCGACTCGGCGACCCCGGCCGGCAGCGAGGGGATCGTCTTCCTCGACACCGAGGCGTCGGCGGACGAGGCGAGCACGGCCGCACCGGGAGACCAGGATCCACTCGGCGACCGTGCCACGGCACACGCGCTGCTCGAGCACGGCGACCGGAGCGGGGCCATCGCTTCGCTCGAGTCGGCGCTCGATGGCTACCAGCGCGACGAGGACTGGACCCGTGCGTGGCAGGTGGCCACCGAGCTGATCCAGGCCGAGCCCCAGGTGATCGCCCGGTACCAGGCACGAGTCGAGGTCGCGGCACGGATGCGCGATGTGGAGCGGCTCTGCCTCTCCTACATGGAACTTGGCGAGGCCCTGGTGCGCGAGGGGTCGAGCGAGAAGGCGATCGCGGTGTACCGGCGGGTGCTGGAACTCGACGAGCATCACGAGGCGGCGCGCCGCGCGCTGCGCCAGATGGCGCCCGACGCACCCGGGACGGAATCGTCCGAGGGGTTCATCGACTTCGGAGCGATGGTCATCGATGATGCCGGTCCGCGCTCGACCCGGATGCGGACCGAGACCACGACGATCTCCGATGACGAGGACGAGACCTTCCGCGAGGCGCTGGCCGAGTTCAAGCGGGCGCTCGACCAGAACCTGCCCATCGAGGACCACCAGACCCACTACGACCTCGGGTTGGCGTTCAAGGAGATGGGACTGCTCGACGAGGCGATCGGCGAGTTCCAGAAGGCGATCCGCTCGCCCGAGGGCCGACTGCGCACCAGCGAGGCACTCGGCCAGTGCTTCTTCGATCAGGGGCGCCCGGCCGTGGCGGAGGCGGTGCTCAAGAGTGTCGAGCGGGGCGAAGAGGGCGACGCCGAGAAGATCGGCGTGCTCTATTGGCTCGGTCGGGCGCTCGAGGCGCAGGGGAAGACCCGCAATGCTCGTGGCTACTACGAGCGTGTCCTGGCGGTGGACGTCGGTTTCGCCGATGCCAGCGACCGCCTCAGCGCGCTTGGCGGGGGAGAGTGATGACGCTGCCCCAGCTCGATCCGGTGACGCTCGACGACCTGCAGGAACCGGTCCTCGGGCGCCTCGGCCGGGTCGAGCTGGAGATGCGCCGCCTGATCGAGGAAGACTTCCCGCTGATCACCGAAGTGAACCAGCATCTGCTGCGGATGCGCGGCAAGATGTTCCGCCCCACGCTGGTCCTGCTGGCCGATGAAGCCACCGAGTCGCCGTCCGCGCGCGGCGAGACCCTCGCGGCGGTGATCGAGCTGATCCACCTCGCCACGCTGGTCCACGACGACTCGGTGGATCATTCCACCCTGCGGCGCGGGATGCCGACGATCAACGCGCTGTTCTCGCACCAGATCAGCGTGATCATGGGCGACTTCCTCTATTCGCGCGCGGTGGTCGAGCTGGTGCGCCTGGCCGACCTTGACGCGCTCGGGGTGCTGGCGCGGGTCACCAACGAGATGACGGTCGGCGAGATGCGCCAGCTCCTGGCGCACGACCCGCTCGCGTTCACCGAGGAGCAGTACGACCTGCTGATCCGTGCCAAGACGGCCTCGCTGATCTCGGGGGCGTGCGAGGTGGGTGGCCTCGGTGCGGGCGCCGAGATGCGCCGGGCGCTGGCGACCTTCGGTGAGCGACTCGGGATGGCGTTCCAGATCGTCGATGACCTGCTCGATTACACCGCCGACGCCCGCGACACCGGCAAGCCGTCGGGACTCGACCTCCGGGAGCACAAGGTGACCCTGCCACTGATCCATGCCCTGCCGCGATTCTCGCCGGCGGAGCGCCAGCTGGTCACCGCCCTGATGCACAACCCGGAGCCGGGCGAGGCGGAGATCGCCGACGTGGTGAGCGCGGTGGCGGCCCGGGGGGGCTGGAGTATGCCCGGGCCCGGGCCCAGCGGTTGATCAGTGAGGCCGACGACGCCCTCCAGCTGCTTCCCCCGAGCGATGCCCGGGAGACGCTGCGCGCCTCGCTTGGCTACGTCCTGGACCGGCGCCGCTGATGGCCGTCGGTCCGCGCCGCCCCGCCTTCTACCTGGGTGTCCTTGCCAGCGGCTTCGTGGTCGGCGGGCTCTTTTCTGCCCTGCTGGAGCGATTCCTCCCCGATAGCGCCGCCCGCAGCTTCTTCACCTATGCCGTCACTCCCAGCCTCGGCCCTGTCTCGGTGGACCTGCTGGTGGTATCCTTCACGCTGGGCCCGGTCGCCCTCCACGTCTCGCTGATGTCAGTCGTGGGTGTGGTGATCGCCTATTACGCGGCCCGATCGCTGTTCTGAATCCTGGAGCACCCGATGCCGAATCTTGGCTTCACGGAAATCATGATCATCATGGTGGTCATCCTGCTGGTCTTCGGCGCGAAGCGGCTGCCCGAGATCGGCTCATCGATGGGGAAGGGCATCCGCGAGTTCAAGAACTCGTTCAAGGAGACCCAGGACGCCGTGATGCGCGACGACTTGCCCAGCCGCAGCATGCTCGATGGCGGCCGCACCCCCGAGAACGAGCGTGCGCCGACTGGCGGCGAGCCGAAGCGCCTGTCGCAGTAGTCGCGCCGCTCGCGGCGCGCTTCCCATAGTTCGTGCCGCTCGCGGTACGGTCAGTCGCGCCGAGACCGGCGCGTCACCAGCCAGATGCGACAACGCCCCCCGTCACCATGTGACGCGGGGCGTCTCGCTTGCCGGGTTCGCTGAGCGGGTCGGGATCGCGCCCCGCTCCGGCGCGCGCTGCTACCGACTGCTCGTCGCGGGCTGCTGGGGCGAGTCGGCCTCGATCTGGGCGTTGGTCTTGAAGACCTCCCCGCGCTCGTCCTTCACCTTCGCCGCATCGCGGAGTGACGAGAGGAAGTAGCGGACGCGGTCATCCCGGGCGGTGCGCAGTTCGCGCGCCTGGAACTGGTCGAGCTGCTCGCGGAAGGCGGCGGAGTCGGCCGGCGCATGTGCGAGGATGCGGATCACGTAGATCCCCTCGCTGGTCACGATCGGCTGGCTGAGCGCCCCGACCGGCAGCCCGAACGCGGTGCCGATCAGCTTGGGGTTCGGCAGCGGCGGCTGGATCCGGGTGAAGGCCGGGAACTCGCGGTGCTGGAGTCCCATCGCCTCGGACGCGGCGGCGAGCGTCTCGCCGCCGAGCACCCGACGCACCAGCGCCTGTGCCTCGGCCAGCGCCAGGGTGTCCTTCTTCGCCTCGATCACCGCCGCGGTGACCCCGTCACGAATCTTCTCGAGCGGCGGAATCCCCGCCTCGTGCAGCGAGTCGAGCCGGAAGACGTAGAAGGCGTCGGGTGACTCGATCACCGGGGAGGTCTCGCCCACCTGGGCCTGGAACGCCCAGATCCCGGGATCGGCCAGCAGTTCCTGGCCGACGACGACCTGGCTGCCCTTCTGGACCGGCGCTGCCTGACCGATCGGCAGCTTGAGCGCCCGCGACGCGGTGTCGAGCACGGCAGGGTCGAGGTGGTCCGCGGCAAGCTGTTCCAGCGAGTCGGCCTGGGCATCGACCAGGTCGCGGTGCGCCCCGGCCAGCTCGAAGGGGACCAGGATGTGCCGGGCGGTGACCGAGTCGGCGGTGCGCTTGGTCACCTCGATCAGGTGATAGCCGAAGTCGGATCGGACCGGATCCGAGAGGGTGTTGAGCGGCAGCGAGAAGGCCGCCTCGTCGAACTCCTTCACCATCTCGCCGTGACCGAAGGTGCCAAGGTCGCCGCCTTTCGGCGCCGAGACCTGATCGGACGATTCGCGGCGGGCGACCTCGTCGAACGGTGCGCCGCCCTGGATCTCGGCCCGGAGGTCGCGGGCGTGTGCCAGCGCGGCAGCGCTGTCCGACGCGTCGAGCACCCGCGAAACGGCGAGGTAGGAGAGGAAGGCGGTCGCCGGACGGTCGAACTCGTCGCGGTGCGCCTTGTAGTAGGCATCGACCTCGTCGGCGCCAACCTGCACCACCGAATCGGCGATCACCCGGTTGGGGACCAGCGGGGTGAGGGCGATCGTGACCGTCTCGTGCTGGTCACGCCAGCGCTCCCACAGTGAGGGGTCGGAGAGGTAGACGTCGGCGGTGACGTTGCGAAGCAGTTTGGCCCGCAGGATCTCGTCGCGGTAGCGCGCCTCGAGATAGGGGATGTACTGCTGGCCGACCGCCGAGCCGAGCCACGCCTGGTACTTGGTCGGGTCGAACTGGCCGTTGGTCTGGAAGTCGGGCGCCTGCTGGACCTCGGGCGGCGGCACCGCGGCGATCAACTGGGCCACTTCGTCGGAGGTGACCGAGATGTTCCGCTTGGTGATCTCGTCGTGCAGCACCGACGACTGGATGAACCCCTCCCACACCTGGTCGCGGACCTGTTGGGTCTCCTCCAGGGTGAGCGAGCGACCGATCTGTTGCTGGCGCTCGGTGGTCGCGTTCTGGACCGCCTGCTGGTAGGTGCGCAGGTCGACGGCGTCGCCGTTGATCGAGCCGACGCTGGTGCGGCTGAAGATCCCGCCGCTCCCGGTGATCCCGCTCAGGTCGACCACCATCCAGATCATGAAGGTGACGGTGATGAGGATGACGACCGGCTTGGCGGCGTTGCGGAAGGCTTGCATCATGGATTCAGGACCGTCCCCTGCAGGGTGAAAACAGCCCGGAAAGCTAGACCGCGCGCGGCCGAAGCTCAAGTTGGAGCTTTTTGGGGCGGTTGACACCCCGCCGGGCCGCGGGATAGTCTTGCCCTCCCCATCGCTCCTCGCCTTCCACACGACCGGACGGATGTCCCTCGACTCACCGCTTGATGCGCTCGCCGCCCGCTGGGCCGCCCGTCCCGAGGCGGGGGTGTTCGCCCCGCTTGCCGATGCCCTGCGCAAGCGTGGCGACCTCGAGGAGGCGGCCCGGGTGGTCGCGGCCGGACTGGCGCGCTTTCCGGGTCAGCTGACGGGGCTGGTGGTCCAGGCCCGGATTGCGATCGATCGGGGTGACGTGGCGCTGGCCGGGCTGGCACTGGCCGAGGCGCTCGAGCGCGACCCCGGGCATCCGCTCGCCCGCGATCTCGCGGACGCTTTGGCCCCCCGGGCGGCCAGTGTGGAAGACGACGCCGGACCGCTGATCTTCACCGACGATGAGCCAGTTGGCGCCGCGCCGGACGGCGTCGGCGCGGGTGGCGAACCGGCCGACGAGGCGCCCGAGTTCCTGACCGAGTCGATGGCGGCCCTCTACCACCACCAGGGGCATCTCGAGGCGGCCCTGGCGGCCTACGCCGAGCTGGTGAGTCGCGATCCCGGGAACGGTGACCTGGTGGCCCGGCACCGGGCGGTCGAGCGCGAGGTGGCCGCCTCCCGTCCGCTGCCGTTCGATGCCCGGCAGAGCGGCGGCCGATCGGTCGCCGATTGGCTCGGCGCCGTGGCGGCCGCCCGACCCAGCACCCCGCCCCGGCCGGCCTCATTCGACGCCTTCTTCGAGCCGCCGGCCCCGCCGGCGCCGCGCCCCGATCCCGGCGCCGATTTCGACGCGTTCAAGCGCTGGCTCGAGGAGCTGGCCCGATGACCCGGATCCTGGTGATCAACGGCCCCAACCTGAACCTGCTGGGGAGTCGCGAGCCACAGCTCTACGGCAGCGCCACGATGGCCGATCTCGAGGCGATGCTCGTTCGCCGGGCGAACGAGCTCGGGGCGGCGATCGCCTTCGAGCAGTCGAACCATGAAGGCGCGCTGGTCGAGATTGTCCAGCGCGCCGCCAGCCAGGCCGAGGGGGCGCTGGTCAATCTGGGGGCGTACACTCATACCTCGCTGGCCTTGCGGGATGCCTTTCTCGCGGCCCCGATCCCCTTCGTTGAGGTGCACCTCAGCAACCTCTTCCGTCGCGAAGAGGCCCGACACCACTCGCTGATCGCCGACCTGGCGATCGGGATGGTGACCGGCTTCGGTCCGCAGGGCTACCTCCTCGGCCTCGAGGCGCTGGTCACCCATGTTGGCGATGGCTGATCCCCGAGCGGCGCGGACCGAGGCGCTCCGCGACCAACTCGCCGCCCGACAACTCGATGCCCTCCTGGTGAGCCACCTTCCCAACGTCAGGTGGCTCACCGGTTTCACAGGGTCGGCCGCGATGCTGCTGGTCGGCCGCGACCGGCTCACGCTGGTGACCGACTTCCGGTATGCCGTCCAGGCTCCCCAGGAGACCGGTCCGACGGTCGAGGTGCTGATCGAGCGGTCGAGTGTCTGGTCGCGGGTCGCTCGCCTCCTGGCGGAGCATGGCGGCCGGATCGGGTTCGAGGGTCATGTGACGTCGGTTCGCGATGCCGCGCGGCTGACGGGGTCGGGTCTGGCGGGGGTCGAACCGGTGGCGGAGCTGATCGAGGGACTCCGGCAGGTGAAGGACAGTGGTGAGGTGGCCGCGATCGAGGCTGCCGGGAAGCTGGCGCTCGCCGCGCTGGACGAGGTGCTGCCCACGGTCAGGTCGGGAGAGCGGGAGCTGGACGTCGCGGCCCGGCTCGAGGCCGCGCTGCGCCGGCGGGGGAGTGAGTGGCATCCGTTCCAGACGATCGTCGCCTCGGGGCCCAGGGCGGCGCTGCCGCATGCCCGGACCGGCGCGCGAGTGCTGGGCAGGGGAGAGTTCCTCCTCCTCGACTTCGGGGCGAAGGTCGATGGTTATTGTGCGGACGTGACCCGCACCGTGGCACTGGGGCCGGCCGACCCGCGGCAGCGGACGGTCTACGAGCTGGTCCGCGAGGCCCAGCAGCGGGCCCGGGAGCAGATCCGGGCCGGGATGACCGGCCGGGAGGCCGATGCCCTGGCTCGCGACGTCATCGTCGCCCGGGGGTTCGGGGATGCCTTTGGCCACTCACTGGGCCACGGTCTGGGGCTGGAGGTGCATGAGGGACCGCGACTTGCGGCCACGGTGGAGGCACCGCTCCCGGCCGGTGCGGTGGTGACGGTGGAGCCGGGAATCTATCTTCCGGGGTGGGGAGGGGTCCGTCTCGAGGATGACGTCTGGCTCGCGCCCGACGGTCCGGTGCTCCTGACCGATGGCCGGACCGCACTACTTGAACTCGACGCCTGACGGCGGGAGCGCGCTTGGCAACGACGGCGGACATCCGCAATGGCCTGGTGCTGGCCCTCGAGGGCCGGCTGATGCAGGTGAGCTATTTCCAGCACGTGAAGCCCGGCAAGGGGAGCGCCTTTGTGCGCACCAAGCTGCGCAACGTGCGGACCGGGGCGGTGCTCGACCGGACCTTCCCCTCCGGGGAGCGGCTCGAGACGGTCGATCTCAGCCACCGGCCGATGACCTATTCCTATCGCGACGGTGACTTCTACCACTTCATGGACCTGCAGACCTACGACGACGTGATGCTCACCGCCCGAGTTGATCGGCGCCGAGCAGCTGAAGTACCTGAAGGAAGGGATGGAGTGCACCGGGCTGGTGCACGACGAGCAGGTGATCCTGCTCGAGCTGCCCAATTTCGTGGAACTGGAGATCGTCGAGACCGACCCTGGCATCCGGGGAGATACGGCCACCGGCGGGACCAAACCGGCGAAGCTCGAGACCGGCGCGGTCGTCCAGGTTCCCCTCTTCATCGAACCCGGCACTGTGATCCGCGTCGACCGACGCGAGGACAAATACCTGACCCGCGTATGACACCTGACGAAATGCAGGATCTCGCCCGCGCCATGGAAAAGGTGCCCGGCCTCAAGGGCATCGACCTGCGCGATGTCCGGCGGCTGGCGCAGCTGCTGCATGACCATCCGGAGATCGGCGCCGATCGAGCTGAAGGGGTTCTTCGGCACCGGGGTGGTGATCAGCCGGACCGCGCATGGCCAGCCGGCCCCGGTCGCGATGCCCTCGTGGCCCGCGCCGCCGCCCGCCGGCGCGCCGCCGCCACCGATCGCGGCCGCGACCGAGGCGCCGCCTCCGGCGACCGCCGCGGCCTCGCTGAAGGAGATCAAGTCACCGATGGTGGGGACGTTCTACGCCCAGCCCGAGCCGGGGGCCGAGCCCTACGTGCGGGTGGGCACCCGGGTCGCGACCGGGCCAGACGGTCTGCATCATCGAGGCGATGAAGATCATGAATGAGATCGAGGCCGAGGTGACCGGCGTGGTCCGTGAGGTGTGCGTCGACGACGCGTCGCCGATCGAGTACGGTCAGGTCCTCTACCGCGTCGATCCCGAATGGCTGACGACGGCGCGGTCCCGCCACCCGACGCCACCGCGGTCGAGGGACCCGGCGGCTTCCAGTTCCGTCCGGCGATCGTCGAGATGGTGCGCCAGGGTGCGTCCGACCTGCTGCTCAAGGCCGGCCGCCCGCCGACGGTGCGGGTCAACGGCCAGCTGAAGATGCTGGAGATGCCGGCGCTCAGGCCCGACGAGCTCAAGACGCTCGCCGAGTCGCTGATGACGCCGCGGCAGCTGCGCGACTTCGCCGACACGAAGGAGGCCGACTTCGGCATCGGCGTGCCGGGCATCGGCCGCTTCCGGACCAACGTGTACCAGCAGCGGGGCACGGTGGCGTTCGCGCTGCGCGGCATTCCCTACGAGGTGCGCACCATCCGCGAGCTGCTGCTGCCGACGGTGCTCGAGGAGGTGGCGATGCGGCCCCGCGGCCTGGTGCTCGTGACGGGCATCACCGGCAGCGGCAAGTCGACCACGCTCGCCGCGGTGATCGAGCACATCAACCGGCACCGGCGGGTGAACGTCATCACCATCGAGGACCCGATCGAGTTCCTCCACCGCGACCAGTACGCCAACGTGTCGCAGCGCGAGGTCGGCAGCGACACGGTCTCGTTCGGTCATGCCCTCCGACATGTGCTCCGCCAGGACCCCGACGTGATCCTGATCGGCGAGATCCGCGACATGGAGACGATGGACACCGCGCTCAAGGCGGCCGACACCGGGCCACCTGGTGCTGTCCACGATCCACACCACCGACGCGACCCAGACGATCTCGCGGGTGCTGTCGTTCTACCCGCCGCACCAGCACGGCGAGATCCGGATGCTGCTGTCGACCGCGCTGGCGGCGGTGCTCTCGATGCGGCTGGTGCCGCGGGCCGACGGCAAGGGCCGGGTGCCGGCCTGCGAGATGCTGGTCAACACCGCCGCGGTGGCCGAGAACATCCGCGACACCCAGAAGGCGCTCGGCGATCCCCGAGCTGATCGCCGAGGGCGGCACCACCTACGGCATGCAGTCGTTCGACCAGTCGCTGATGCGCTGGTACAGCGACGGGGTGATCTCCTACGAGGATGCGGTCTTCCACGCCACCAACCCGAGCGAGTTCGCGCTCCGGGTGTCGGGGATCAGCGCCGCGAGCGACCGGACCTTCGAGGACATCGGCGACAAGGGCCGACGCTGATGTTCCGCAAGGTCCTGATTGCCAACCGGGGCGAGATTGCGCTGCGCGTCATCCGCGCCTGTCGCGAGCTGGGCATCGAGACGGTGGCGGTGTACAGCGAGGCTGATCGCGAATCGCTGCACGTCCGCTTCGCCGACGATGACATCTGCATCGGGCCGCCCCAGGGGCGGCTCTCCTACCTCCGGATTCCCGGACTGATTGCCGCGGCCGAGGTGACCGGCGCCGATGCGATTCACCCCGGCTACGGATTCCTCGCCGAGAACGCCGAGTTCGCCGACACCTGCAAGGCGTCCAACCTGGTGTTCATCGGCCCCACCGGCGACCAGATCCGGGCGATGGGCGACAAGGCCTCCGCGCGCCGGCTCGCCAAGGAGGCGGGGGTGCCGACGGTGCCCGGATCGCCGGGCGTGATGAAGGACGCCGAGGCGGCGCTCGAGGTCGCCTCGGAGATCGGCTTCCCCGTGATCATCAAGGCGACGGCCGGCGGTGGCGGGAAGGGAATGCGGATCGCGCGTGACGCCGACGAGTTCGGCCAGCTCTTCTCGCTGGCCCAGAACGAGGCGCTCTCGGCGTTCGGCAACGGCGACGTGTACGTCGAGAAGTACCTCGCCCGCCCCCGCCACGTGGAGATCCAGGTCCTCGGCGACACGCAGGGTCGCGTGATCCATCTCGGCGAGCGCGACTGCTCGGTGCAGCGACGGCACCAGAAGCTGATCGAGGAGTCGCCATCGCCCGCACTCACGGCCGAATTGCGCGAGCAGATGGGCGAGGCGGCGGTGCGCCTGGCCTCGGCGATCGACTACGTGGGTGCCGGGACGATCGAGTTCCTGCTCGACGAGGACGGCTCGTTCTATTTCATGGAGATGAACACCCGGATCCAGGTCGAGCATCCGGTCACCGAGATGGTGACCGGCTGGGACCTGGTCAAGGAGCAGATCCGGGTGGCGGCGGGCGAGCCGCTGCGTCGACGACCCGGTGGTGCTGAGCGGGCACTCGATCGAGGTGCGGATCAACGCCGAGGATCCCTACAAGAACTTCCAGCCGTCGCCGGGATTGATCACCGCCTACCACCCACCGGGCGGACCGGGGGTCCGGGTCGACACGCACGTCTATGCCGGCTATACCGTGCCGCCGTACTATGACTCGCTGCTCGCCAAGCTGATCGTGCACGGACGCGACCGGGCCGAGGCGCTGGCTCGGCTCGCCCAGGCGCTCGATTCGTTCATCCTCGAGGGCGTCACGACCACGATCCCGTTCCTGGCGCGCGTGATGCGCCACCCGGCGTTCATGGCTGGCGACGTGGACACCAAGTTCCTCGAGCGCGAACCGCAGCTGCTGCGCCCCGAGACCGCCGGGGCCGCATGATCGATGTCGCCTTCGCGCCGAACGACGTCGATGCCGCCGATGTCGCCGGGCGAGCCGTCGTGGTGATCGATGTGCTGCGGGCCACGACGACCATCTGTGCCGCGCTCGATCACGGCGCCCGCGCGGTGATTCCCGCGGCCGACATCGAGGATGCCGCCCGGCTCGCGCAGGCGCTCGACAAGCGCGACGTGCTGCTGGCCGGCGAGCGCAACCTCGAGCCGATTCCCGGCTTCCAGCTCGGCAACTCGCCGGCGGAGATGACCGCCGAGCGGGTGGCGGGCAAGACGCTGGTGATGACCACCACCAACGGGACTCGCGCGCTCCTGGCGACCAACAGCGCGCACACGGTGATCGTGGCCGCCGGCGTGAACCTCTCTGCCGCGGGCGCGCGGGCGCGCGAGCTGCTCGAGGAGACCGGCGAGCTGCTGGTGCTCTGCGGCGGGCGCGACAGCGGCTTCGGGATCGACGACGCCTACGTCGCCGGTCGGGTGGTGATGCGGCGCCCTCGGTGGCCGCCGCACCCGCAAGGGGCTGAACGATGCGGCGATCGCCGCGGTCGACCTGGTGCGCCGCTACGGCGACCGGCTCGATCGGGTGCTGGGCCTGTCCCGCGCCGGCCGCGAACTGATTCGCTGCGGCTTCCGCGACGACGTGACCTGGGCAGCAACCATCGACCGGCACCCGGTCGTCCCGGTCTTCCACGACCGCCGGGTGACGCTCGGCGGAGGCCAGGCGGCCAGGACGTGACCACGGAGAACCGCCGGCGTCTGTGGGCGATCCTGGCCCTGGCGGCGGGGGTCTTCGTCGCCCTCACGCTGCTCCCCATCAACCTCACGGGACCGCTGGGCCGATTGCTCGGCCCCGGGCTCTGGCACGCGCTCGGGATCGGCGCGGTGGGCCTGCCGCTGCTCGGCATCCTCGCTCGGCCTGGCCGGGTTTCGGCCGCCTGCGGGAGCCTCGATCCCAGGCGCAGCGCCATCCTGACCATCGCCGGGACGCTGCTGATTCCCTACGTGATCGGGGTGCTGGGGCGAGTTGACCAGGCGGCGTTCCTGCCGCCACCGGAGGAGTGGGGCTGGGCGGCGCGGCTGAGTGGCTGGTTTCCGGGCTTCCTGGCGCGGGCGGCGCTCGACTCGATCGGCGTCGCCGGTGGGCTGATCGCCGGCTTCGTGGCGCTCACCGGGACCACGCTCGCCACGCTCGCGTGGCACCCGCTCCGGCGGCTCGAGGAGGGCCCCCGGCCACGCGATCCGGAGGCAACGGTCGCCGAGCCGGAACCCGGGGAAGTCGCGTCGCCGCGGAGCCCGCGCGCCGCGGCGCCGCAAGACGACCGTCGAGGAGCTGCCCGCACCGCTCGAACCGGTGGCGGTGGAACCACCTGCCGAGCCGCCGCCACCGGTCGCCGACGACGAGGTGATGCCGCCGATCGACCTGCTCGTCCCGCCGAGCCACGCCCACGATGCCGAGGACGAGGCGGAGCTCGACCGGCTCGGCGAGTTGTTGCTGAACACCTTGCGGACCTTCAAGGTCGACGGCTCGCTGGCTGGCCGCACCACCGGGCCATCGGTGAGCCAGTTCGAGGTCGTCCCGGCAGCCGGCGTGAAGGCGGGCCGGATCGTCGCGCTGGCCGATGATCTGGCGATCACCATGCGGACCCCGTCGCTCCGGGTGGCGCCGCTGCCGGGTCGCGGCGCCGTCGGGGTGGAGATACCCAACCCCCACGCCCGGATGGTGACGCTGCGCGAACTGCTCGAGAGCGAGGCCTGGGGTCGGAGCAAGTCGACCCTGCCGGTGGTGCTGGGGCTCGACGTGGAGGGGAAGCCGGTGATCGGCGACCTGTCCCGGATGCCGCACCTGCTGGTGGCGGGTGCCACCGGCAGCGGCAAGTCGGTGGCGATCAACACCATCATCACGTCGCTGGTCTATCGCTATCCCAAGCGACTGCTGCGCTTCGTGATGATCGACCCCAAGATGGTCGAGCTGTCGATCTACAACGGGCTGCCACATCTCCGCCACGCGGTGATCACCGACAATCGTGACGCGGCGAACGCGCTCAATTGGGCGGTGCTCGAGATGAACCGCCGCTATGAACTGCTGCAGGCCAACGGTGCGCGGCAGCTGAGCGATTTCAATCGCAAGGTCCGCGATGGCCAGGCGCTCCGCAACCCGCCCAACAGCCGGCCGACCCTCTCGACCATCGCGCGCGGTGACAGCGGCGCACCGGCCGGCGAGGCGCAATGGCGCGAGGAGTACACCGACGGCGAGCTGCCGATGATCGTGGTGATCGTCGACGAGCTGGCCGACCTGATGATGACGGTGCAGGGTGAGGTGGAGAAGCCGCTGGCGATGCTGGCACAGAAGGCGCGCGCGATCGGGATACACCTGATCCTGGCGACACAGCGTCCCAGCGTGAACGTGCTCACCGGATTGATCAAGGCGAACTTCCCGAGCCGGATGGCGTTCCGGGTGGCGAGCAAGGTCGATTCGCGCACCATTCTCGACCAGAACGGCGCCGAGGCGCTCCTGGGCAACGGCGACATGCTGTGGATTCCACCGGGGCGAAGCGAACCGGTGCGGATCCAGGGGGCCTACATCGGCACCGACGAGACCGAACGGCTGATGGACTGGTACCGGGAGCGCGAGGAGGCGATCGCCGCGGGACTGGCACTCGAGCCCGACATCGTCGCCGCGGGGCGCGCCGCACTGGGCGATGGCGACGGTGGCAGCGGCGGGGGCGGCGACGACGGCCAGCGCGACACCCTCTTCCGCCAGGCGGCCGAGCTCTGCATCCAGCACCAGGGTGGCAGCACGTCGCTCCTGCAGCGCCGACTCGGCATCGGGTACGGCCGGGCCGCACGGATCATCGACCAGCTGCACGACGCTGGCATCCTTGGCCCACCCAACGGCAGCAAGCCGCGGGAGGTCAACATCGGGATCGCGCAGCTGGAAGAGTACGCCTAGCGAGATCGGAGATCGGAGATCGGAGATCAGAGATCCAGTCTCCGGCTTCCGTTCTCCGGTCTCCGTTCGCTGATCTCTCATCTCGACATTTCGTACCTCCACGCGGTCTCGCGTGACTCGCCATGGCGGCCATCCTCCACATCCTGTCGCATGCGCCGCGACCCCGAGGACTGGTCCGACCCCCGCCACCGGATGGGACTTGAAGCCGAGCAGACCGCCGCCAGCTGGCTGGCGGAGCGCGGCTGGCGGATCGAGGCCCACCGCTGGGCCCTCGGCCACCATGACCTCGACCTGATCGCCCGCAAGGCCGACCTCGTTGCCTTCATCGAAGTGAAGCTGCGGCGCACCGCCCACTGCGGTGACGGGGTGGAGGCGGTGGGGCGCCGCAAGCGGGCCACGATCGAACGGGTGGCCTGGAGCTGGATCCTGCGCCATGGCCTGGGCGGCGATCGTTACCGGTTCGACGTGATCACCCTCGATCGTCCCGGGCGAGACGCCCGAATCAGCCACCTCGAGGATGCGTGGCGACCAGGATGGCGCTGACAGGTATCTATGTGGAGTAAAACGCTACACTTTTTGCTATTGCTTCGGGATGATTTCGGGTGTACTTTGGTTGGTGTTCGGTGTGTGGAGCGAAATGCTACACATCGACAGGTTCACATCTCTCACGACGCATCCCCCTTTCTTTTTTGAGGTCCCCATGGCCACCGACAACGACCGCAAGAAGGCCCTCAACCTTGCCATTTCCCAGATCGAGAAGCAGCTCGGCAAGGGGACCATCATGCGGATGGGTGCCGACACCCCGCGGGTGAAGATCCCCGCGATCTCGACGGGGGCGCTCAACCTCGACGCCGCGACCGGGATTGGCGGGGTGCCGCGGGGGCGGATCACCGAGATCTACGGTCCCGAGTCGTCCGGCAAGACGACCCTCTGCCTCCACCTGGTGGCCAACGTCCAGAAGGGCGGCGGGGTGGCGGCCTACGTCGACGCCGAGCATGCGCTCGACATCGAGTATGCCCAGAAGCTCGGTGTCAACGTCGACGACCTGCTCGTGTCGCAGCCCGATACCGGTGAGCAGGCGCTCGAGATCGTCGAGATCCTGGTCCGTTCCGGGGCGGTCGACCTGGTGGTCATCGATTCGGTGGCGGCGCTGGTTCCCAAGGCCGAGATCGAGGGCGAGATGGGCGACAGCCACATGGGGCTCCAGGCCCGGCTGATGAGCCAGGCACTGCGCAAGCTTGCCGGGGCGATCAACCGGACCCACTGCGCGGTGGTGTTCATCAATCAGCTCCGCGAGAAGATCGGGGTGATGTTCGGCAACCCCGAGACGACGACCGGTGGCAAGGCGCTCAAGTTCTACGCCTCGATGCGCCTCGACATCCGCCGAATCGGGCCGGTCAAGGAGCGCGACCAGGTGATCGGTTCGCACGTGCGGGTCAAGGTGGTGAAGAACAAGGTGGCGCCGCCGTTCAAGCAGGCCGAGTTCGACGTGATGTTCGACGAGGGGATTTCGCACACCGGCCTGGTGGTCGACCTGGCCAGCGAGACGGGAATCATCCAGAAGTCGGGCGCGTGGTACTCCTACGGCGACCAGCGCATCGGCCAGGGCCGCGAAAACGCCAAGCTCTTCCTGAAGGACAACCCGACGCTGCTCACCGAGGTCGAGGCCAAGGTCAAGGAGGCCATCGGGATCACCCCGCCGGCGGTGACGGCTGCGGTGGGTGCCGAGGACGACGAGGGTGGCGAGGAGTGATCGTCGACGGTCTCGCGCCGGATCCGCGTCGCCCGGGGAGCACCCGGGTCCAGGTCGACGGTCGTGCGGCCTGGACGGTCCCGGCCGACGTGATCGCGCGGCTCGCCCTGGCGGTGGGTCGGCCGGTCCCGGGGCCGGCGGTCGAGGAGCTCGACCGGGCCGCCGATGAGGAGGGCGCGCTGCGGGCTGCCCTCCGGCTGCTGGAGCGCCGGGCCCATTCGCGGCATGAGCTGGAACGGAAGCTGTGTCGCAAGGGGCACGCTGACAGCGCGGTGACGGCAGCGCTGGCCCGACTCGATTCGCTCCGGCTGCTCGATGATGCGGCCTTCGCCGAGGCGTACGTGGCCGCCCGGGCGGGGCGGGGCCGTGGGCCCGCCCGCCTTCGTCGCGACCTGCGCGAGCTCGGCGTGGCCCCGGCGATCATCGAGCAGGCGCTGGGAGCGATCGAGCGGGAAGACGTGCCCGATCCGTGGGCGCGCACCCTCGAGCAGGCGATGCGCCGGGCGGCGGGGATGGCCGAGTTGCCTCGGATGACGCGCCTCAGGCGCCTGACGGCATTCTTCGCCCGGCGCGGCTTCACCGGTGAGGAGGCCCGCGAGGCGGTCGATCGCCTTGCCGGTGACTGACCTCCCGGACTGACTGGGCGGGATTCCGGCCGGGGCCACCGGGCGGTCCGGCACCCGCGGCGGACCGTCTGCATCCCCACCCCCGGCCGATATTCCCGGTTAAGTTTCAGGGCTATGGACGCCGCCACGATCCGCCGCCGATTCATCGACTTCTTCGTCACCCGGGGCCACACCGAGGTGCCGTCGTCGTCGCTCGCCCCTCGGGACGATCCCACCCTGCTGTTCACCAATGCCGGGATGGTCCAGTTCAAGCGCACCTTCCTGGGACAGGAGCCGCGACCCTACTCGCGGGCAGTGACCTGCCAGAAGTGTGTGCGGGCCGGCGGCAAGCACAACGATCTCGAGCAGGTGGGACTCACCCGCCGGCACCACACCTTCTTCGAGATGCTGGGCAACTTCTCGTTCGGCGACTACTTCAAGCGCGACGCGATCGCGTTCGCCTGGGAATTCGTGACGTCGCCCGAGTGGCTCGGCATCCCCGCCGAGCGGCTCCGGGTCACGGTGCACCACACCGACGACGAGGCACGGGCGCTCTGGCACGAGGTCACCGGCCTGCCCGAGGACCGGATCTACGGCCTCGGCGACGCCGACAATTTCTGGCAGATGGGTGACACCGGCCCGTGCGGCCCCTGTTCGGAGATCTTCGTCGATCTCGAATGGACGCCGGGTTCCGCCGGGGAGTCGATCGACACCGCCACCTTCGAGCGGCTCGCCGAGTCGGGGCGATTCCTCGAGATCTGGAACCTGGTGTTCATGCAGTTCGACCGCTCGGCCGATGCGACACTCACACCGCTCCCCAAGCCGAGCGTGGATACCGGCGCCGGGCTCGAGCGGATCGCCGCGGTGATGCAGGGCCAGGACGACAACTTCCACACCGACCTCTTCCGGCCGCTGATTGCCGACGTGGAGCGCCTGGTGGGTGCGCCATATCCCGGTGGCCCGGAGGGCACCGGCGTGTCGTATCGGGTGCTGGCCGACCACGCCCGGGCGGTGAGCTTCCTGCTGCTCGACGGGATCTATCCGAGCAACGAGGGACGCGGCTTCGTGCTGCGCCGCATCCTCCGCCGCGCGGTGCGTCACGCCTGGTTGCTGGGGCGGCGCGAGCCGACGCTCGCCGAGATGATCCCCACCGTGGTGGCGTTGATGAGCGACGCCTATCCCGGCCTCCGCGAGAAGCAGGAGACGATCACCACCTGGGTGCGTCAGGAGGAGGAGAACTTCCTGCGCACCATCGAGGCGGGACTCGCGCGGCTCGACCAGCTGTTCGAGACGGGGGTGCGGGAGATCGGCGGCGAGGAGGCGTTCACCCTCTACGACACCTTCGGCTTCCCGATCGACCTGACCCAGTTGATCGCCGCGGAGAAGGGGGTCGCGGTCGACCTCGCCGGCTTCGAGCAGGCGCTGGAGGAACAGCGCGAGCGGAGCCGCGCGGCTCAGCGATCAGGGTGTGACGGCGAGCGGATACCGCGACATTCGAACTGAGGGCTTCGGGAAGGCTGCGGTCGGCGAGCCATCTAGCGGCAAGTTGCTTGTCGGAAGCGGTCGCACTTCGTCGGCTACGGCGAGCTCGAGGCCGAGTCGGTGCCGCTCACCGATGCGACGGCGGCCGCGGCTGGTGTGCTCGTCCTTCGCGAGTCGCCGTTCTATGCCACCAGCGGCGGCCAGGTCGCCGATACCGGAGAGGTGACCGGGGATGGCTGGCGGTTCGTGGTCGAGGACGTGCAGAAAGATCCCGATTTCGCGCAGCGGTTGATCGGCCGGCTCGAGGGCACCTTCGTCCCGGGCCCGGTGCAGGCCACCGTCGATGCCGCGCGCCGTCGCGACATCGAGCGCAATCACTCGGCGACGCACCTCGTGCACCTGGTCCTGCGGCGCCGACTCGGCGACCATGTCCGTCAGCAGGGGTCGCTGGTCGAGGCGGGACGGTTGCGGTTCGATTTCTCGCATCACGGTCCGATCGACGCGGCGCAGCTCACCGAGCTCGAGGCCGAGGTCAACGAACTGGTGCTCGACAACGCCGCGGTCGACATTCGTGAGATGGCGTATCCCGACGCGCTCAAGCTGGGCGCGATGGCGTTCTTCGCCGACAAGTACGGCGACGTGGTGCGGGTGGTGCGGATCGGCGACTCGATCGAGCTCTGCGGCGGGACCCATGTGCGAAGCGCCGGGCAGGTGGGACTCTTCCGGTTCCTGGCGCAGACCGGGGTCGCTGCCGGGGTGCGCCGGATCGAGGCGGCGACCGGGCACGGCGCCTACGCCGGGGTGCGCGAACTCGACCAGCGCATCGCCTCGATCGCCGGGACGTTGCGGGCGCAGCCCGACCAGGTCGAGCGGAAGCTCGAGGGGTTGTTGGCCGAGCGCGAGAAGCTCGCGGCGAAGCTGGAGCAGGTGGCACGCTCGGGGGCGCAGGCGGAGGAGCAGCGGATCGAGGCGGGCCCGGTCACCCTGTACGTGAGCCCCACGGTGTCGGAGGATCGCGCCCAGTTGGGTGAGCTCGCCGACCAGTTCCGGGCCGCGAAGCGGGAGGGTAGCGTGCTCGCGCTGGTGAATCCGACCGCCCCGAACGCGATCTCGGTGGCGGTCACCGATGACCTGGTGGCGCGAGGCAAGGACGCCAACGCCCTGATGAAGCTCCTCGCCTCGCGATTCGACGGCCGTGGCGGGGGCCGCAAGACGTTCGCGTCGGGGTCGCTGGCCACCGGTGCCGAGCGGGTGGCGACGGAGGAACTCGCGCCGATGCTGCGGGAATGGATCCGGGAATGACCGCGGTCATCGCCTGGTTCGACCGGCACGTGGCGGGGGCCCCGACGGTGCTCGCGGCCCGGGCACGTCACTACCTCTCGGGCGATTCGGGTGCGACGCCGGCCGATCGGTGCGCGGTGGCGGGCTCCGCCGCACTGCACGCCGCCGAGTCGGCGGGCGTCGGCCGCGAGGCGGCCCTCGACCTGCTCGCGGCCGACGCGCTGATCACCCTGACCCTGCTGGATCTCGCCGACCGCACGCCGGCGACCCTGGCCGAGGATGCGGCACGCCTCCGGCGCCAAGCCGCGAGCGCCAAGTGATCGACCTCCATTCGCACGTGCTCCCCGGGGTGGACGATGGGTCGCGGAGCGTGGCGCAGTCGGTGCGCGTCCTCGAGGCATTCAAGGCCCAGGGGATCACCGACGTGGCGGCCACCCCCCATCTGCTTGCCTCCAAGGCGGCCGCCGGACTTCCCGAGGCCTACGAGGCGGCCTGGGCCCGGCTCACTCCCGAGATCCCGCTCGGCATCACCGTCCATCGCGGCGCGGAAGTGATGCTCGACCGGCCGCTCCCGGCCGAGGTCGCCTCGCGTGAGGTCACGCTGGCGGGCACCCGATACTTGCTGGTCGAGTTTCCACGGATGGTCGCGGCGGAAATCGTCGGTCGGGCACTCGGCGAGGTGCTGCAACTGGGACTCGTGCCGGTGCTCGCGCACCCGGAGCGGTACTCGAGCTGTTCGGTCGAGGCCGCCCGGGCCTGGCGCGAGATGGGTGCGGTGCTCCAGGTCGATGCCACCACGCTGACCATGCCCAAGGGCCGCGGCGACCGTGCCCGCGACCTGGTGCGTGCCGGTCTGGCCGACATCCTTGCCGCCGACAATCACGGCGATGGCCGCACGGTCGCCACCGCGGTCGACTGGCTGTCGGAGCACGAGGGCGCCGATCAGGCGGTGCTGCTCCTCGAGACCAATCCCCGCGCGATCCTCGAGGACCGCGCGCTCTACGAGGTGGATCCCCTGCGGTTACGCGACTCACTCTGGGGCAAGGTGCGCCGGCTCTGGACCGCCGATGAGCGCTGACGCCCGCGCTGTCGCGGCCGGACTCGAACGGCTGTCGACACTGGCCGGCACCACCGCGACGCGCGCCGCCGAGCTGACCCCGATGATCGCGGCGATGCGCGGCTGCCTCGCCGGCGGCGGGACGCTGTTCTTCGCGGGCAACGGCGGCTCGGCGGCCGACGCCCAGCATCTCGCCACCGAGTACGTGGTTCGCTATCACGCCGGGCAGCGTCGTGCGCTCCGGGCCATCGCGCTCACCACCGATTCATCGGCGCTCACTGCGGCCGGCAACGACCTCGGATTCGAGCAGGTCTTTGCCCGGCAGCTCGAGGCACTGGCGCGTCCCGGCGATGTGCTGGTGATCCACAGCACCAGCGGCAACAGCCGCAACCTGGTGGTCGCGGTCGAGGCCGCGCGCGAGTTGGAGGTGACGACGGTGGCACTTCTCGGCGGCGATGGTGGGGCCCTGGGCGGACTGGTCGATCATGCGTTTGTGGTGCCCGGCACCGAGGTGAACCACATCCAGGAGGTCCAGCTGGCCGTCCAGCACCAGATCGCCTCGCTCCTCACTCGGGAGTTCGATCGATGATCTCCCTCGCGGGTCGGCGGATCGTCGTGACGGGTGGGTCGCGCGGGATCGGCCGCGCGACGGCACTGCTTGCCGCCCGGGCGGGCGCCGACGTGGGGGTGCTCTATCATTCGCGTCGGACCGATGCCGAGGCGGTCGCCCGCGAGGTGCGGGCGCTGGGCCGCCGCGCCTACGTGGGGGGTGGCGACCTGGGCGAGGCCGAGCGGGTCGGACAGCTGATGAGCGAGGTCCAGGCCGCGTTCGGGGCGCTGGATGGCGTGGTGATCAATCACGGGATCTGGCCGGTCACCGACACGCCGTTGGCGCGGATGGCGCCGGAGCGATGGCGCCGGACGATCCATGCCAATCTCGACAGCGTCTTCCTCGTCGCGCGCGCCGCACTGGGGCTGCTCGGGCCCGGGGGTCGCGTGGTGATGGTGTCGAGCACCGCCGGACAGCGAGGCGAGGCATTCCACGCCGACTACGCGGCGACCAAGGGTGCCATGATCTCGCTGGTCAAGTCGCTCGCCATCGAGTGTGCTCCCGCGATCACCGTCAATGCGGTCGCGCCGGGGTGGGTCGATACCGAGATGAGCGCGACCGCCTATGCCGGCGAGGGGCGCGCACGTGTCGCCGCGGGGATCCCCCTGCAGCGAATTGCCACCGCCGAGGATGTGGCGGGGCCGATCCTCTTCCTGCTCTCCGATCTCGCACGCCACGTGACCGGGGAGATCCTGAACGTCAACGGCGGCAGCGTGCTCTGCGGGTGACTCGTCCCGCCTCGCTGATTTCCGCCACCATCATCTTCCGGAGGACATCGTGACGATTCGCGCCCTGCGCAACGCCCTGCTGGTCGGGCTCGCCCTGGCCGGGACCGGTTCCCTGCACGCCCAGGGCCGGGCGATCAACACCCTGAGCTCCGACGAGATCGCGGCGGGTTGGCGTCTGCTGTTCGACGGCGTGTCGACCGCCCAGTGGCGAGGCTACCACGAGGACTCGATGCCCGCGGGCTGGCATGCCGACCAGGGCGTGCTGGTGAAGTCGGGCAGCACCAACGACATCATCACCCGCGAGGAGTTCAGCGACTTCGAACTCGATCTCGACTGGAAGATCGAGCACGGCGGCAACGCGGGGATCTTCTACCGGGCGACGGAGGAGTATCCCAAGGTGTACTGGACCGGACCCGAGTATCAGTTGCTCGACGACCCCAACCATCCCGACGGCCGCAATCGGCTCACGTCGGTCGGATCCGCCTACGGGCTGTATCCGTCGCCGTCGGGTGTCGAGCATCCCGCGGGCGAGTGGAACACCACCCGGATCATCGTGCAGGGCAATCACGTGGAACACTGGCTCAACGGCACTCGCCTGGTCGCCTACGAGCTCCGCAGTCCGGACTGGCTCGAGAAGGTCAACGCGAGCAAGTTCGCCGACTGGCCGCAGTACGGCCTCGCCGCCCGGGGACACATCGCCATCCAGGGCGACCACAACGGCGAGCTTTCCCTGCGCAACATCAGGATCCTGCCGCGGTGAAGCGGCGGCTTCGCGCATGATTCCCGATGTGCCGACGGCCCGCGACATCACGATCCCGGCGCCGGTCCTGCAGATCCTGGAGCGACTCGAGGCGGCCGGGCACGAGACCTGGTGTGTCGGTGGGGCGATCCGCGACGCGCTGCTCGGCGATCCCCAGGTGGATGTCGACCTGGCGACGGCCGCTCTCCCGGCCGAGGTGCGACAGCTCTTTCGCCGCACCGTCCCGGTGGGACTCGAGCACGGCACCATCGGGGTGCTCGATGCCGAGGGCGTGCTGCACGAGGTGACCACCTTCCGGCGCGACGTGCGCACCGATGGCCGGCGCGCCGAAGTGGAATTCGGGGTGTCGCTGGAGGAGGACCTCGCCCGTCGCGACTTCACCATCAACGCGATCGCATGGCATCCACTCCGCCATGAGTGGCGTGATCCCTTCGACGGCCGGGATGATGTCGTTGCCAGGGTGGTACGGGCGGTCGGGGACCCCCGGGAGCGCTTCCGCGAGGATCGACTCCGGATCCTGCGCGCGCTGCGCTTCGCGGCCCGATTCGACTTCACGATCGAGCAGGCCACCTGGGAGGCGGCACGCGCCCAGGTGACCGAGACGGCCCGGCTGTCGGCCGAGCGGGTTCGCGAGGAATGGTGGAAGGGAATCGGCTCGGCACGCGATCCGGGCACCCTGATGCGGCTGTGGCGGGACGTTGGCGTGGCGGATGTGTGGCTTTCCGGCGGGGCACCACGGCACACCGCGCTGCCGTCAGTACCTACCGCGGTCGCTCGCGATCCGGTGCTGGTGCTGGCGCTCTGGCGCTCGCCGGTGGAGCCGATCCTGCGGCAGCTCAAGGCGAGCGGCGCCGAGATTGCGCGGGGTCGGGCGATCGATCGTGGGCCGCCGGCGCCGGACAGCGCGGCGCCGGCGGCGGTCCGACACTGGATGGCCGCCGTGGGTCGGGCCGCGGCCGACCTGGTGACCCTTGCCGTGGCCGATGGCGATGAGCCTGCCTGGGTGGAGATCTGGCGCCAGGTGGCCGCCCGAGGCGATGCGGTGACCCGGGCCGGGTTGGCGGTCTCGGGCACCGACCTGGTCGAGGCCGGGATTGTCGAACCGGGTCCCGCACTCGGCGCCCTGCTCGACCGACTGCTCGCCACCGTGCTCGAGGAACCGTCGCGCAACACCCGTGAAGGACTGCTCGCGCTGGCGCGCGGCGAGCCGGGATGAGCGAGCCCGGGCTCTTCGCGCCAGCCGAACCGCTGGCGGCACGGATGCGACCGCGCAGCCTCGACGAGTTCGTCGGTCAGCGCCATCTGCTGGCGACCGGCAAGCCGCTCGGTGACGCGATCCGCCGCGGTGACGTGGGAAGCAGCATCTTCTGGGGGCCGCCGGGTTCGGGCAAGACCACCCTCGCGCGGCTGATCGCGACCACCTCCGATCGGCACTTCGTGCCGTTCTCGGCGGTGAGCGATGGCGTGGCGCGGGTGCGAGAGGTGATCGCCGAGGCGGAGAAGCGGCTGGCCCTCGGCCGCGGCACGATCCTCTTCGTGGACGAAATCCACCGGTTCAATCGCGGCCAGCAGGATGCGTTCCTGCCCGCGGTGGAGCGCGGCGTGGTGACACTGATCGGCGCGACCACCGAGAACCCCTCGTTCGAACTCAACGCGGCGCTCCTCTCCCGCGCCCGCGTCTGGGTGCTCGAGCTCCTCGGCCCTGATGATCTCGGAACGCTGGTCGACCGCGCGCTGGACGACAGCCGTGGCCTCGGCGGGACCGTCCGGCTCGAGGCCGACGCGCGCGAGCTGCTCGCGACGGTGGCCGATGGTGACGCCCGACGCGCCCTCTCGGTGCTCGAGGCCGCGGCGAGCCACGTCGGCACCGGCGGTGTCATCACGACAACGGTGGTGACCGACACGCTGGCGCGCCGGGTGCCACCGTTCGACAAGAGCGGCGAGCAGCACTATGACCTGATCTCGGCACTGCACAAGGCGGTGCGCGGCAGCGACCCGCAGGGGGCGGTGTACTGGATGGCCCGGATCCTCCAGGGCGGCGAGGACCCGCTCTACGTGGCACGGCGACTGGTTCGCATGGCCTCCGAGGACATCGGTCTCGCCGATCCCTCGGCTGTGGCCCACGTGATCGCGGCGCGCGACGCCTACCAGTTCCTGGGTTCCCCGGAAGGTGAGCTGGCGCTCGCCGGCGCGGCGATCTATCTCGCCACGGCACCGAAGTCGAACCGCGCCTACGCCGCGTGGGGGTCGGCCCGCCGTGCGGCGGAGGAGACTCCGGCCGCTCCGGTGCCCCTGCACCTGCGCAACGCGCCGACCAAGCTGATGAAGGACCTGGGGTACGGCGAGGGGTATCGCTACGCGTTCGACGACCCGGCAGCGTTCATCGCCCAGGAGTACCTTCCGGACGAATTGCGCGGCACCGCGTTCTACGTGCCCGGGGCGTTCGGTCACGAACGCCGCATCGCCGAGCGGCTCGCCTGGTGGCGGGCGCGACGCGAGGGACGGGCCGATCCCGGGGAGCCGGATGCCGACACCTAGGCCCGCGGGTCCGCACATCCCGGTTCCCGATCTTCGATCGCGAGGTCCCACATTCGACAACTGATCGACGTCGCCCCGCCCGAGGAGCGGGTCATCCTGGTGGCGGCTCCGCGCAAGGGAAGTCCCGATGTGCTCAAGATGGCGGACCACCTCGACGAGCTCGCCTCCCTGGTGGACACCGCCGGTGCCCACGTGGTGGGCACCCTCACCCAGCAGATCGCCTCGGCAAACTCCGCCACCCTGATCGGCGAGGGAAAGGTCGAGGAACTGGCCCGGGTGATCCACGACGCGCGCGCCACGCTGGTGGTGTTCGACGAGGAATTGAGTCCTGCCCAGGGCCAGGTCCTCGAGGAGCATCTCAACACCCGGGTGATGGACCGAGCCGAGGTGATCCTGGACATCTTCGCGACGCGGGCACGCAGCTACGAGGCGAAGCTCCAGGTCGAGCTGGCACAGCTCCAGTACCTCCTCCCCCGGCTGACCAGGATGTGGAACCACTTGTCGCGGATCCGCGGTGGCATCGGACTGCGGGGACCCGGCGAGACCCAGCTGGAGACCGACCGCCGCATGATCCGCCAGAAGATCACGCTGCTGCGCGACAAGCTGGCCGACGTGGCACGGCATCGCGAGACGATCCGTGCTGGCCGGACCGGGATGCTCACCGCGGCTCTCGTGGGCTACACCAACACCGGCAAGTCGAGCATCCTGCGCGCGCTCTCGGGGGAACACGCGATCCTCGTCGAGAACCGGCTCTTCGCGACCCTCGACACGTTGACCCGGGAAGTCGACCTCGGCGAGAACCTCCGGGTCCGCCTGATCGACACCGTCGGGTTCATCCGCAAGCTGCCGCACAACCTGGTCGCCTCGTTCCGGGCCACCCTGGAGGAGGCCGGGGAGGCCGACGTGCTGCTCCACGTGGTGGACGCCTCCCACCCGGAATGGGAAGACCAGATGGACACCGTGGCCGAGGTCCTCGTGGAGCTCGGCTTCGGCGACCGGCCGCAATTGGTGGTCTTCAACAAGCTCGACGTGCTGCCGGATCCAGCCGGATTCGCGATGCGGGCCCTCGCCCTCTGGCCCGAGGCGATCTTCACGAGCACCATGCGAACCGACGGCCTGGTGCCCCTCAAGGCGGCCCTCCGGGGCCGGGCCGAGGCGCTGCGGCCCGTGGTACGGGTCCTGCTGGATCCTGCAGACGGGAAGCGGCTCGGCCAGATGCACCAGCACGGCGACGTGATCCGCCAGGCGCTCGATGGGAGCATGCTGGCGGTCGACGTCCGGCTGGAGCCCTGGCGGGCCGAGCAGCTCAGGCGCGACGGGATCGCGGGTGGAGCCCCGGGACGAGGACTGGCCCCACATGAGGAGTGCATCGTGAAGCATCTGGTGACCGGCGCGGCGGGTTCATCGGCTATCACGTGGCCGAGCGACTGCTGGCTCGTGGCGACGAGGTGGTCGGGCTCGACAACCTGAACCCCTACTACGACCCGTCGCTGAAGCAGGCCCGGCTCGACCGCCTGCGGCGGCATGCAGGGTTCCGTTTCGCGCAGCTCGATCTTGCCGACCGCGAGGCGATCGAGGGGCTGTTCACCCGCGAACGGTTCCGCCGCGTGATCCACCTCGCGGCCCAGGCCGGGGTGCGCTACTCGGTGACCCATCCGCACGCGTACGTGAGCAGCAACGTGACCGGTTTCCTCCACGTCATCGAGGGCTGCCGGCACCATGGGGCGGAGCATCTCACCTACGCGTCGACCTCGTCGGTCTACGGAATGAACACGGCGATGCCCTTCTCGGTGCACCAGAACGTCGACCATCCGGTCTCGCTCTACGCGGCGACGAAGAAGGCCAACGAGCTGATGGCCCATGCCTACAGCCATCTCTACGGCCTGCCCACCACCGGCTTGCGGTTCTTCACGGTCTATGGCCCGTGGGGTCGCCCGGACATGGCGCTGTTCATCTTCACCCGGGCGATCCTCGAGCACCGACCGATCGAGGTCTTCAACCATGGCCACATGCAGCGCGACTTCACCTACATCGATGACATCGTCGAGGGGGTGGTGCGCAGCTCCGATCGGGTGGCCACGTCCGACGCCGACTGGTCGAGCGACCTCCCTGATCCGGCGACGTCGTCGGCGCCGTACCGGCTCTACAACATCGGCAACAGCGGCCCGACCCCGCTGCTGGAGTTGATCGGCTCCCTTGAGCGCCATCTCGGCCGCAGCGCCGAGAAGGTCATGGTGCCGATGCAGATGGGCGACGTGCCGGCGACCTGGGCCGATGTCGATGACCTGGTGCGCGACGTGGGCTTCCATCCGGGCACATCGGTTGACGAGGGCGTCGGCCGGTTCGTGGCCTGGTACAAGGAGTTCTACGGGGTGGAATGAGTCGTGAGTCCTGAGTCCTGAGACGTGGGAGGAAGTCGGCACGTTCCGGCGGCACGAACCTCACTTCTCAGGACTCAGGACTCACGACTCTCCGCCTTCCGCCACAGCTCCGCCATCCGCTCGGCGACCGGTCCGTTGCCGTAGCATTCCAGCACCCGCTGCCGGGCCCGGACGCCGAGTTCGCGGGTCCGGGCCGGCTCCTCGACCAGGCGCTGCAGGGCGCGGGTGAGCGCGGTTCGGTCATCCTCGTCCACCACCAGCCCCGCATCGCCCACCACGTCGGGAAGGGCGCCGCAGCGGCTCACGACCGCGGCGAGACCGTGGGCCATCGCCTCCATCACCAACGACCCCGTCGGCTCGACCCAGGTTGGCGTCGACCGCGAAGGTGCCACGATTGCGTCGAGCTCGGGGAACCGGGCGGCGACCTCGTTGCGTGGCAATCCGCCGAGCCACTCGAGGCGTGAGGAGAGCCCGAGACGCTGGGCCTGCGCCTCCAGCTCCACCTGACTCGGCCCGGTGCCGACGATCCGGACCCGCCACTCGCCATAGACCTCGGCGAGGGCGTCGAAGAGCAGGTCGATCCCTCGCTCGGGGACAAGGCGGCCGAAGACGCCGAAGGTGGTCGAGTCGGGAACCGGGCGGGGCTCCAGGACGGTGGGAATCTCGATCCCGGGCTGGGGCAGCACCCCACGGGGCACCGCTCCGGCCTCGCGGGCGAGATGGTCGAGCGCCGGCTTGGTGACCCCGGCGAGCGCTGCCGCCCCGTCGCGGACGCGGTTCGACTGCCAGCGGGCCGTCACTCCCTTGGGGCCACCGACGCTCGAGGTGCCGACCAGGACATAGGGAATCTTCAGGTCGCGAGCGGCTGCGGCACCCGCTTCGGCGGTCGGCGTCCAGGGGTCGCCGACCAGGTGGAGCAGGTCGGGTCTCAGGTCGCGCAACAGGGTCCGCAATGCCTTTCGCGACCAGCGAAGGTCCATGGGGTCGCCGGGATTTCCCCGGGCGGTGACCCGTTCGTAGCGCACCAACCCATCGGTTTCCGCCACGCCTCCGGCCCGGGCCACCACCGGCTCGATCTGGAGGGCGACCAGGGCATGGAGAACACCGCGGGGCGGCGGCTCGGGGGCAAGGATCATCACGCGCACGGCACAAAGATGCCCCGGCAGCCGTTACTTTCCACCCCATGCGGATCCTCCAACTCGCGAAGTACTACTGGCCGCACTCCGGAGGGATGGAGCGGGTGGTGCAAGGACTGGCCGAAGGGCTGGTCGAGCGGGGGCACGAAGTCGAGGTGGTGGCCGTCACTGCCTTCGGCGATCCGCGCCCTGGCGAGAAGCGTCGCGCCTCGGTCAAGCGGGCCTGGTCGTTCGCGCCCGTCGGCTCCCAGGAACTGGCGCCGGCCTACATCGCGGCGGCGTGGCGGCGGGCCGACGTGATCCACCTCCACCATCCCCATTCGCTGGCCGACGTGACCTATGCGCTGCGGCCGTCGTTGGCGCCGCTGGTGGTGACGCAGCACGCCGACTATCCCAGCGTGAAGTACAAGCTGCCGGGGTGGTATGCCCTGAAGCGCGCGGAGGCGATCGTGGTGCCGAGCCGCGCCCACATCGCCCTGTCGCGAGAGCTCAAGGGGTTCGAGGACAAGGTCGAGGTGATCCCGTTCGGTATCGACGAACGGCGCTGGGAGGTCGTGCCGCCCCCGCCGCCGGGGAATCCGCCCCGGGCGATCTTCATTGGCCGGCTGGTGCACTGGAAGGGTGTCGACTTCCTCCTGCGGGCCCTCGAGCTGGTTCCCGAGCTCCGTCTCGACATCGTGGGCGATGGCCCGGAGCGGAACCGGCTGCGGACCCTCGCCGATGCCCTGGCAGTCGAGTGACCGGGTCAAGTTCTGGGGCGAATACCCCGACGAGGACCTGCCCCGCCGGATGGCGGATGCGGACTTCCTCGTGCTGCCCTCGGTGAGCGTCGAGGAGATGTTCGGGATGGTGCTCCTCGAAGCGATGGCGGCCGGTCGGCCGGTGATCACCGACCGCAGTGCCCTCCGGGGTGCGCGAGGTGAACGTCGTTGCCGGGACGGGACTCGAGGTCCCGATTCGTGACCCGCGCGCGCTCGCCGATGCGATGCGCCTCCTGGCCAACGATCCCGACCTCCGCGAGAAGTTCGGCAGGGCGGGGAGGACGAGGGTGAAGGAGCGATTCACCGTCGGTCGGATGACCGAGGCGCACCTCGACCTCTACGCCAGGGTCCGCGGGCCGTAGCACTGTATCGATCTGGCTTCGCAGGCCTCAGCCGGGATGGGGGTGGGGGTATGTCGTATTCCGGATGTGGAAAACAAGTTACTTGAATTGTGTGCTGTAAATAGCTGTAATAAATGCGCTTAGGCCCCGTAGCTCAGGTGGTTAGAGCACCGGACTCATAATCCGAGGGTCGAGGGTTCGAACCCCTCCGGGGCCACTGGCTTGTCAGTCCTTCAGAAGGGTGGTATGATGCGCTCCCGCTCGAGCGGGCGATTAGCTCAGCTGGTTAGAGCGCGCGCCTCACATGCGCGAGGTCGGGGGTTCAAGTCCCTCATCGCCCATCGCCCCGAACCATCCCGCTGGGTGGAGAGGGTCGCCGAGTCAGTCAGTGAGTTGGAGCCTCCCGGGCTGGCTCGGACCGGAACTGAAACGGCCGCGATCTTCAGGATCGCGGCCGTTTCGCATTGTGGACATTCACCACAACCAACTGAACATCAACAGATTGGGTTGAATGTTGAAAAGTCGGATGTTGACAACTCAGCCGTCGTGATAGCGCTCACAGGCCTCGCGAATCTCGGAGGGCGAGACGGTGGCGGTCCCCTGCTTTCCGACTTCCACACCCGCCGCGAGGTTGGCGAGCCATGCCGCTTCGTCGATCGTGGCTCCCGCGGCGAGTGCCATCCCCACCCATGCAGAGACGGTGTCGCCGGCGCCGGAGACGTCGAAGACTTCCAGCGCGATGCTCGGAGTGCGACGCGTCACACCGTCGTCGGTGACCAGCGCCATTCCCTCGGCACCCAGGGTGAGGAGCAGGTAGTCCACATCGAGTTCTGCCCGCGCCTGAGCGAGGTCGGGGCCCTCACCAGAGAGCCGCACCCGGACGGCCTGGGAGAGTTCGCGTCGGTTCGGCTTGAGGACCGTGGCGCCGGCGAAGTGGCGGAGGTGGCGTTCCTTGGGATCGGCCACCACCGGGATTTCCTGGGCGTTGGCGGCGGCGATCAGGTCGGCGATCGTCGCGGGGTCGAGGACCCCCTTGTCGTAGTCCTCGAGGATGAGGACATCGGCGTGCTCAATCGCTCGGTGGGCGTTCTCGATCAGGGCGTCGCGGTGGCGATCGGCGAGCGGATTGTCGACCTCGCGGTCGATGCGGACCACCTGCTGGCCGCGGGCGATCAGTCGTGTCTTGGTCGTGGTCGGCCGGCCGGGCACGATCACCAACCCGTCTGCGCCGATTCCGAGGGAGCCCAGCGAGTCACGGAGGAGCGAGGCGGCATCGTCATCGCCGATCGCGCCGACCAGGTCGGCGGTGGCGCCCATCGTGGCGACGTTGGCAGCGACGTTGGCGGCTCCGCCGGGGGTGGACCAGTCCTCGGTCACCGAAACCACCGGGACGGGGGCCTCCGGCGAGATCCGCTCGACATCGCCGAGGAGGTATCGGTCGAGCATCACGTCGCCGACCACGGCGGCCCGGAGTCCCTCGATCCGCTCGAGGAGGTCGGTCACCCGGTGGAGGGAGAGTTCGGCGATCGTCGTTGTCATGGCTTGAAGGTAGGTCCGCCGAGGTGACGGGCGCGACTGCCTCCGGGTATCTTGGCCCGCGATGACCGACCTTGTCGTGGTGGACCTGCGCGGCGACCGGATCGAGTCCCGCCATCGGATCGCCCTTTCCGTGGTGGACTCGACCGGGCGGCGCGTGGCCGGCAACCGAGAGGGCGGCGAGCCGATCTTCTGGCGCTCCTGTGCCAAGCCATTCCAGCTCTGGCCGTTGGTCAATGGTGGTGGGGTGGCCCGCTTCGGGCTCGACCAGCGGATGCTGGCGATCGCCTGCGCCTCGCACAACGCCGAGCCGATGCACCGGGAGCTGGTGGCGGCCTGGCTGGAGGTTCTCGGGCTCGGCGAGGAGGCGTTGTCTTGCGGCGGGCATCCTTCGCTCTCGCCGACCGTGGCGGAGGCGATGATCCGCGATGGGGTGAAGCCGGGGCCGCTCTGGAGCAACTGCTCGGGCAAGCACTCGGCGATGCTGGCGCTGGCGGTGATGGAGGGTTGGCCCATTGCCGGCTATCAGGCGCTGGGTCACCCGGTCCAGGACGCGGTGGCCGCCTCGCTCGCTCGGTGGACCGATCTGGATGCTGACGAGTTGCACTGGGGAGTCGACGGATGCACGGCGGCGGCGGTCGCGACCCCGCTCGACCGGCTCGCGCTGGCCTGGGCACGGCTCGGGGCCGACCATGATCCGTCGATCGCGGTGATCCGTGCTGCGATGATGTCCCATCCTGAGCTGGTGGCGGGTAGCGGTCGGCTCGACACCGCATTGATGGCTGCCTGGCCGGGCCGGATCGTGGTCAAGGTCGGGGCGGATGGTGTCTACGCTGCCGCGCTGCCGGAACAGCGACTCGGGGTGGCGCTCAAGGTCGAGGACGGCGACATGCGTGCTGCGGCGATCGCCCTGGTGGCGATCCTCGAGCGGCTGGTCGCCGAGGTTGCGCCGGATCGCGAGTGGCCGTTCGAGGCGGTCGCTCGGTGGAACCAGCCGGCGATCCGCAACACGCGAGGGGTCGAGACCGGTCGCACTGAACTTCGCGGCGGTCTGGCGATCACCTGAACCCGGGAGCGACGCGATGACCGACCCGACCCGTCCACCGCTTGACCCCGCCACCCGTGCCCTGGTGGCGCTGGCGGCGGCCATCGCCCAGGGCGAGGAGCCGGAGGTGCGCGATCGCGTGGCGGAAGCGGTCGCCGCTGGCGTGTCACCGGTCTGGGGCGACGAACTGCTGCTGCAGTCGGTGCTGATGGTCGGTTGGCCCCGCACCCTGGTGGCCGCGGCGCTCTGGCGGAAGGCGACCGGTGTGCCGCCCACCGGGGGCGATGACGACCTGCACTACGCCGACCACCCCGAGTGGACCCGCCGTGGCGAGGCGACCTGCCGCACGGTGTACGGTGACAACTACGCCAAGTTGCGCCACAATGTGCGCGAACTGCACCCGGCGCTCGATGCCTGGATGCTGACCGAGGGATACGGTCGGACCATGTCGCGCCCGGGACTCGACCTCATGCGGCGCGAGCTCTGCGTGATCGCCCAGACGGCGGTGCTCAACACCCCCCGTCAGCTCCACTCGCACCTGCGCGGCGCGCTCAACGCCGGGGCAGGCGTGGCCATCGTCGACGCGGCCCTCGCCGAGGTGAACAGCTTCGTGACCTACGATGACTGGAAGGCGATCAAGGAGCTCTGGGAACAGGTGCAGGACAGCTGGAGCCCGTTGTCGTGAGCTTCGTCGATCGGGTGACGGTCGAGGTGCACGGCGGCCGGGGAGGGGACGGAGCGTGCTCGTTCGCGCGCTTCAAGTACCAGCCCAAGGGCGGTCCGGACGGCGGCGACGGAGGCCATGGCGGATCGGTCTGGCTCCGCGCCGACAACAACCTCTCGACATTGCTCGACTATCGCTATCGGGCGACCTGGCGCGCCGACCGTGGCGTCCATGGCAAGGGAAAGAACATGACCGGCGCCACCGCCGAGGATGTGTACCTCCCGGTGCCGCCGGGGACCGAGGCGCACGACGCCGAGAGCGGCGAACTCCTTGGCGAGGTGCTGCACCACGGCGACACGCTGCGGTTGGCGCGCGGCGGTCGTGGCGGTCGCGGCAACGCCCGATACGCCAGCGCCACTCACCGCGCCCCCCGGGAATGGGAGGAGGGTGGCGAGGGTGAGGAACGCCGGGTCGCGCTGGTGCTCAAGCTGATCGCCGACATCGGCCTGGTCGGCGAGCCGAACGCGGGAAAGAGCACCCTGCTGTCGGTGATCAGTGCCGCCCGTCCCAAGATCGCCGACTATCCCTTCACGACGCTGGAGCCGAACCTCGGCGTTGTCGGACTGTCGGGGTCGCGCACTTTCGTGGTCGCCGACATTCCCGGGATCATCGAGGGGGCGCACGAAGGGAAGGGACTGGGGCTCAAGTTCCTGCAGCACGTGGAGCGCACCAGGGCGCTGGCCTACCTGGTCCCGCTCGACAGCGAGGATCCCCAGGGCACCTTCGACCAGTTGCGCCACGAAGTGGCCCGGTACAGCGCGCTGCTGGCGGCGAAGCCGTTCGTGGTCGTGCTCAGCAAGCGCGACCTGCTGGCCGACGACGCCGACCTGCCAGCGATCGATGCGCCCGAGGCGCGCCCCACCCTGGTGGTCTCGTCGGTGACCGGTCGCGGGATCGATGGATTGCAGGAAACACTCTGGCAACTGGTGCGGACGCTGCGCACCGCCGAGGACGACGAGGATCCCCCCGTCGGAGGAGATGCAACCGATGGCGACTGGGACCTCGACTGGGGAGAGACCGACCCGGGACACGATTGATCCGGAGGAACGGGCCGCGTGGCTGGCACTCTCCCTGGTGCCGGGCCTCGGCGCCCGCAGCATCGCCACCCTTGTCCAGCACTTCGGCAGCGCGTCTGCGGTCCTGACGGTCCCGGCCCATCGCCTCGCCGGACTTCCCAGGATCAGCAGGCGCACGCTCGATCGGATCGGCCGAATCGATCGCCGGCAGGTGGCCGGCTTGCTCGATCGGGCGCGGCGCTCCGGCCAGCGAGTCCTGGTGCCATCCGATCCGGGCTTTCCCGCCCGACTCCGCTCCATCCCGGATCCACCTCCCGTGCTCTTCGCCCGAGGGGACCTCGCGGTCCTCGGGCGAGCGGCGGTGGCGATCGTGGGCAGTCGGGCACATTCGCGCTACGGAGCGGAGGTGACCGGGCGGCTCGCCGAGGTCGCGGCCGCAGCCGGAGCCGTGGTGGTGAGCGGGATGGCCCGCGGGCTCGACGCTGTGGCGCAGGGGGCGGCATTGCGGGCGGGTGGCACCAGCATCGGGGTGCTCGGCACCGGGGTGGACCGGATCTACCCGATGGAGAACCGCAGCCTCTTCGAACGGATCGTGGGGCAGGGACTGCTGCTCAGTGAGCATCCCCCTGGCGATCCCGGCCATCGGGGCGCCTTCCCCCGCCGCAATCGGTTGATTTCCGGGCTCGCCGATGCCCTGGTCGTCGTCGAGGCTGCCGAAGGGTCGGGGACACTCATCACCGTCAACTGCGCGCTTGAACAGGGGCGGGATGTCTTCGCGGTTCCGGGGCCGATCACCGCACCGAGTTCTCGCGGTACAAACCGTTTGCTCCGTGACGGTGCCACGCCGATCCTCGAACCCGAGGACCTGCTGGCGGCACTGGGCCTCGCGCGCGAGCAGCAACCGGCAGGCCCCCCCACGCCGCCATGCACCCTCACCGCCGACGAGGCGCGGGTCTTCGACGCGCTCGGCCCCAACCCGCTGCAGCTCGACGACCTGGCGATGCAGGTCGGGCTCCCGATCGGTCCGTTGCTCGGCACCCTGCTCGGTCTCGAGCTCGGTGGACTGGTGGAACAGCTGCCGGGCTCGCAGTTCCGCCTGCGGACGCGGTGAGCCCGCCGCCGTGGCCATCGCAGGCACGCGCCGGTCGCCCCGCGCCGGCGCTGACGCCATATTCCACGGGATGACCCAGACGCAGCGACCCTCCAGTGTGATCACCCGCGACGAGGCGGTGAGGCGCTCGTACGCCGCCGATGCCTCCGGCCTGACGATGATGCCCGATGCGGTGGCCAGACCGACCACGCGCGAGGAGCTGCTCGACGTGGTGCGCGACGCACGGGACCGGCGCACCGCGATCACCCCGGCGGCCGGGATGAGCAGCATGACCGCGGGGCCGATTTGCGATCACGGGACCATCCTCTCGGTGCGAGGGCTGGACCGGATCCTCGACCTCGACCGGGAGCGGATGACGGCGCGGGTCGAGCCGGGGATCGGCGTGGCCGACCTCAAGCGACGGCTCGCCGCGGAGGGGTTCCTCTTCGCGATCGACCCGACCAGCGAGGAGGAGGCAGCCCTCGGTGGGGCGATCGCGTGCAACGCCTCGGGCGCCCGGTCGCTTCGCTACGGAGCCACGCGACGCCACGTCGCGGGCCTCACGGTGGCGATGGCGGATGGCGAGTTCCTCACCGTGCACCGGAGCCGGGTCGAGAAGAACACGGTGGGCTACGCCGCGATCCAGGACCCGGTCGACTGGTTCGTCGGGAGCGAGGGGACGCTCGGTGTGGTGGTGGAGGCCGAGCTGTCGCTGTTGCCGTTGCCCGAGCGGGTCACCGGTCTCGGCTTTCCGTTCCCCGCGGAGGCGGAGGCGCTGGCGTTCGTTCGCGCGGCACGCGCGGCGATGGATGCGGGGAGGATCCAGCCGCGGTGCCTCGAGTTCCTCGACGTGCGTTCGCTCGAGATCGTGCGGGCGCAAGAGGGCGGCTCCGGTTGGCTCGGCGAGGCGTTCGTGTACACCGAGGAGGAACACGCCGGCGACGTCGAGCTCGACTTCGACATCTGGCTTGAGCTGGCGGAGGCGAACGGTGCGCTGACCGACGATGTGCTGGTCTTCGACGACGACGCCAAGATCCGCACCGCCAGGTTGGTGCGCCACGCCGTGCCGGTGACGATGCTCGAACGCGGCAACGCCTTCAGTGCCGACGGCGGCCGGCGGATCGCCACCGACTGGGCGGTGCCGTACCCGCTGCTCGAGCGCGCGCTGGGCGTCGCACGCGAGGCGGCCGAGCGACACCGCGTGGCGCTGCCCACGGTCTACGGGCATTCCGGGAACGGGCATCCGCACCAGGACTACGTGGCGCGCAACGACGCCGAGGTCGAGGTGGTCGAGCGGGTGATCTGGGAGACCCTCGAGCAGGTCATCGCCATGGGCGGGACGGTTGCCGCCGAGCATGGCATCGGCAAGCTCAAGCGAAAGTGGATGCCGTTGCAGCTCTCACCGGCCCAGCGCGCCGTGATGGTGGGCATCAAGCAGGCCCTCGATCCGCACGGGCTGATGGCGCCGGGGAATATCTGGGCGTGAAGATCGCTGCCAGTCCTTGATGCACGCCTACATCCATGTCCCGTTCTGCGGACGACGCTGCTCCTACTGCGACTTCGCCATCGCGGTCCGGTCGCGCACCCCCGATGCCGAGTTCGTGACGGCGGTGCGGGCGGAATGGCAGCGGCGTCGCGACCACCCCTCGATCGTGGCGGCCGCGACGCTCGATACCATCTACTTCGGCGGCGGCACGCCATCGCGACTCGATCCGGAGGCGATCGCCGAGCTGATCGGCCTGCTCACCGAGTGGCGATCCCTCGCCCCTGGCGCCGAGGTCACCATCGAGGCCAACCCCGATGATGTGACACCGGAGCGGGCCGCTGGCTGGCGAGCCGCCGGGGTCAATCGCATCTCGCTGGGGGTGCAGAGCCATGACCCGGCGGTGCTCGCCTGGATGCACCGCACCCATCGGGTCGAACAGGTCGCCCCCGCGGTCGACGCACTCCGCGTGGCAGGAATCGACAACTTCTCACTCGACCTGATCTTCGCGCTCCCCGAGGCGTTGCGGCGCGACTGGGAACGTGACCTCGAACTGTCGCTGGCGCTCGAGCCCAGCCACCTGTCGCTCTATGGACTCACCGTCGAGCCGCACACACCCCTGGGACACTGGACTGCCCGGGGTGCTGCCCGCGAGGCGCCCGACGAGCGCTACGCTGCCGAGTATCTGGCCGCCCACGCCCGGCTCCGCGGGGCGGGCTTCGAGCACTATGAAGTCTCCAATGCCGCACGGCCCGGGCATCGTGCCGAGCACAATGCGGCCTACTGGGCCGGGCGAGACTATCTGGGCCTCGGCCCGAGTGCCCATTCGTTCCTGTCCGGGGTGCGATCCTGGAACGAGCGCGAATGGGTCGCCTATGCGCGGCGTGCCGCGGAGGGGCCGGTGGAGGCGGGACGCGAGGCGCTCGACCCGGCCCAGCGGCGACTCGAGGAGTGGTATCTCGGGCTTCGTACTGACCACGGAGTCGCTGCTGCCGATGTCCCGCAGCTCCTGACCCGGCAGTGGCAGGAGGCCGGCTGGGCGGTCGAGGAGGGCACGCGGATCCGGCTGACCCCCGAGGGGTGGCTCCGGCTCGACGCGCTGGTCACCGTGGCCGCGGGGTCCTAAGTTTCAGGGATGGCAGAACTTGAGTCGCTCAGCGACCGTGAACGGCGGGTCCTGGAGGCGGTGATCGAGACCTACATCGCCACCGCCGAACCGGCCGGGAGCCAGACGATTGCCCGCCGGTCGGCGCTGGGGATCTCCCCCGCCTCGATCCGCTCGACGATGAGCGATCTCGAGGCGCGGGGGTTCCTGTACCATCCCCACACCTCGGCGGGCCGGATTCCGACCGATCGGGCCTACCGCTTCTACGTGGACGCGATCATGCGGCAGAGCCCCCCCGATTCGCGCTCCCGCGAGACGCTGGAGACCGAGCTGACTGCCGCGTCGGTGGCGAGCGAGGAATTGCTGCGCCGCGCCGCCCAGGTGCTCGGGA
Source organism: uncultured Gemmatimonadales bacterium (assembly GCA_963847895.1). GTDB lineage: Bacteria > Gemmatimonadota > Gemmatimonadetes > Gemmatimonadales > GWC2-71-9 > Palsa-1233. Next base: position 870,201 of record CAWKBO010000001.1, on the reverse strand, counting down.
TCCTCACCTCCGAGCTCGGGGTGGCGGTGGCGCCGGCGCTCGAGGAGATCGTGCTCGAGCGGATCGACCTGGTGCCGGTCTCGTCGGAGCGCCTGCTGCTGGTGTTCAATCTCCGGAGCGGCATCGTCCGCACCATCTACGTGCGGGTGCCGGTGGCGGTCGAGCCCGGCAAGGTCGAGGAGGTCCAGCGGATCCTCAACGAGCGCCTCGGCGGGCTGGCGCTGCAGGAGATTCGCGCCTCGCTCGGTGACCGGCTGCGCGATGCGGCGACCAGCGACGGAACCGGCCACCTGCTCGATATCGTGGTGGCCGAGGGTGACGGGATCTTCGATCTGCAGGGCGCCACCGAGCCGGTGCTGCTCGGCAGTGCATCATTGCTGGCCGACCAGCCCGAGTTCGCCAGCAGTGAGCAGATCCGGTCGTTGCTGTCGATCACCGAACGGCGCGACCTGCTGCGCGAGGCGCTGGCCGAGCGGCGACAGGAGGGGCTGATGGTCACCATCGGGGGCGAGCACGGTGATCCCGGGCTGGCGAACTTCACGCTGGTCACCAGCACCTACCGCCGGGCCGGCGCGACCGGCGTGATCGGCGTGCTCGGCCCGACCCGGATGCCCTACGACAAGATTCTCGGCCTGGTCGAACACACTTCCCGATTGATCGAAGGACTGCTGCAGTGAGCGATTACTACGAGACCCTCGGTGTGACCCGCGATGCGAGTGACGCCGATATCAAGAAGGCCTACCGGCGCCTGGCGATGGAATTCCATCCCGATCGCAATGACTCGCCAGAGGCCGAGGCCAAGTTCAAGGAGGTGAGCGAGGCGTACCAGGTGCTCGCCGAGCCCCAGAAGCGGGCCCACTACGACCGCTTCGGTAGCGCACCCGGCGCGGCGGGCGGCGGCTTCAGTGGCTTCCAGCACGTGGATCTCTCCGAGGCGCTGAACATCTTCATGCGCGATTTCGGGGGGATGGGCGGCCTGGGTGACCTGTTCGGCGGCGGGCGCGGCGGTGGTGACACGCGTCGCGGCCAGGACGTGCGCGTGACGGTCCGGCTCTCGATCCAGGAAGTTGCCACCGGCACCAAGCGGAGCATCAAGCTCAAGACGCTCGCCGCCTGCGAATCGTGCGGGGGCAGCGGGGCCGGGAAGGGAACCAAGCCGGTGCCGTGCGGGACCTGCCACGGCAGTGGCGAGGTGCGCCGCGCGGCGCGCTCGATCTTTGGCCAGTTCGTGCAAGTCGGACCATGCCCCACCTGCCGTGGCGAGGGTTCGGTGATCCGCACGCCGTGCGAGGTCTGTCGCGGCGAGGGACGGGTGAAATCCGAGCGGACGGTGAGCGTCGAGATTCCGCCGGGCGTCGCCACGCAGAACTACATCACCCTGCGCGGTCAGGGTGCCGCCGGTCCGCGTGGCGGCCCGTCGGGTGACCTCGTGGTGCTGATCGAGGTGAAGGACGACGAACGCTTCACCCGCGACGGCGACGATCTCTGGCTCGAGTTGCCATTGGCGTTCTCCCAGGCCGCGCTCGGCGTGACCCTCAAGGTGCCGACCCCCTGGGGCGACCAGGAGCTTGATGTGCCGGCCGGGGTCCAGTCAGGTGCCGTCCTGCGTTTGCGCAGCAAGGGCTTGCCGCGACTCGGCAGCACGGTCACCGGCGACCTCAACGTGCGGGTCCAGCTCTGGACTCCGCGCCATCTCGGCGAGGAGCAGCGCCGGCTGTTCTCCCAGCTTGCCGAGCACGAGGCGGAGGGGCCCGAGCACGAAGGCGGCTTCTGGCACAAGTTGAAGGAGGCGCTGGGGGCGTGACGGCGCGATGGTGGCACCTGACCGTGAGTTGCCGCCCCGAGGACACCGATGCCGTCGCTGCCGCGATCGTGACGGCGACGGGTCACGGGGTCGAGGAGCCGGAGCCCGGCGTGCTCTCCACAGCCCTCTCCACCGCGCAGGACGCCAAGGCACTGGTCGGGTCACTGGCCGATCGGTTCGCCGGTCTCGAGGGGAGCGTCACCGAACTCGAGCCGGTGGACTGGACGGTGCGCTGGCGCGATGGCCTGGGCACCCGGCGGTTCGGGCGGCTGGTGCTCACGCCGTCCTGGCTCCCGGTGGTCGGTGTTGAGGGCGAGGCGGTCGTCACTCTTGATCCGGAGACGGCTTTCGGCAGCGGCGAGCACGGCTCGACGCGTGCGGCGCTGACCCTGCTCGAGCGCCACCTCCTCTCCGGCCAGCGTGTCCTCGATTTCGGCAGCGGTTCGGGAATCCTCGCCATCGCCGCGGTGCAGCTCGGTGCCGAGAGCGCGGTCGGGATCGAGGTCGACGACACCGCCATCCCGATCGCCGAGGCGAACGCAGAGCGCAACGGGGTGGCCGATCGGGTGACCTTCCTCCTCGGCGATGCCGGCGAGCTGCACCGGCTGGTCGGTCCTGTTCACCTGGTCTGCAGCAACATCCTCCGGTTGGTGAACCAGCTGCTGCTGCCGGCGATCGCCGAGGCGCTCCGCCCGGGCGGAGCTGCGGTCTTCAGCGGCATGGAGGAGACCGAGCGCGAGTTGTTCCTCCCGGTCCTCGCCGAGGGCGGTTGGATGGTGCGCGACGAGACGACCGACGGCGAGTGGTGGGCGGTGCTGGCAGGGCGACCAGCGTGATCCACGTCCTGGTTCCTCCCGGTTCGATCACCGCCGGTGCGACGATCGCGCTGGACGCCGAGGAGGCCCACCATCTCGACGTGCGCCGGGCCGCCGTCGATGGACCGGTGCACGCCATCGACGGCGAGGGGAGCCTGGGGATGGGTCGGTTGGTGCACCGCAGCAGCAGCTGGCTCGTCGAGGTCGAGATCGCCGTGATCACGCCGCGTCCCGCCGAGTTGGTGTTGGCGGTCGGGGCCGGCGACCGCGACCGGTTCCTCACCGTGGCAGAGAAGGCGGCCGAACTCGGGGTGACGCGGCTGGTGCCGCTCGAGACCGAGCTGACTCGCAGCGTGGCAACGCGGGTTCGTGACGGCGCACTCGAGCGGGCCCGGCGCCGTGCGCGCGACGGGTGCAAGCAGTCGGGCAACGCCTGGCTCCCGGAAGTCGCCGAGCTCACGCCGCTCGAGAATCTCGGCGACGTGGCGCCGGGGCTCCGATGGTTCCTTGCCGACGCGCAGGGCGAGGAATTGCCCGTGCTCGGGGGACAGGAGCCGGTGGGCTGGCTCATCGGTCCCGAGGGGGGATTCACCGGGCGCGAGCTGGCCGAGACCGAGTCCGGGCTCGGGGCCAGGCGGATCCGGCTCGGCGCGCACATCCTCCGATACGAGACCGCCGCGATCGCCGCGGCGGTGATCACCGACCGGGCGCGGGGCGAGTCGAGCCGTGCCAGGAGGCACTGATGGACTGCATCTTCTGTCGGATCATCGCGGGCGAGATCCCGTCGCGCCGGGCGGGTGAATCGCCGCGAGCGATGGCGTTCCACGACGTGAACCCGCAAGCACCGACACACGTGCTTGTGGTGCCGCGGGAACATGTGGCGACCGCCGCCGAGGCAACCCATCTCGAGGACGGTGACGCCATCATCCAGGAACTCTTCCGGCTCGCCGTCGAGGTGGCTGGTGAGCTGAACCTCGAGGCCGACGGCTATCGTTTCGTGATCAACACGGGCCGCCTCGGCGGCCAGACCGTGGATCACCTTCACCTGCACCTGCTCGGTGGGCGACAGCTCCACTGGCCACCGGGGTGAGCATGCCCCTGACACCAACCGGCTCCGGCCGATGGCGCCCGTGGTGTCGCCGGGTGGCAGGTGTGGCCGCGCTCGCCGGACTCCTTGGCGGTCGGCCGCTTGTTGCGCAGGCCAGTCTCCCCGCTCCGGCGGCCGTCGAGGCCGGGTCGGGTCCGGTCGACCTCGAGGCCGCCGCAGCACTGGTCAGTCGCGTGATGCCGGGCCACACCGGGGAATTCCGCGTCGAGGCGATCACCGACCGTGCCGGCCTTGATGTGTTCGAAGTGGAGGAGGTGCGGGGCACCCTGGTCCTGCGCGGCTCGTCGGGCGTGGCGATCGCCTCGGCGCTCAACTGGTACCTGGAACAGGTCGCCGGCGTGAATGTGTCGCTCCCGCTTGTCCCGGTCCGCCTCGCCCGGTTGCCTCGCGTCGCCACGCCCGCGCGCGTCAACACGCCGTACCGTCTCCGCTACTTCTTCAACTACTGCACCTTTTCCTACTCGATGGCGTGGTGGGACTGGGACGACTGGCAGGGGATGATCGACTGGATGGCACTGAAGGGGATCAACATGCCCCTGGCAGTGACGGGTCAGGAGGCGGTGTGGCGTTCAGTGCTGCAGGAGTTCGGCTTCTCCCGTCAGCAGGTGGCCGATTTCCTGGTCGGCCCCGCCTATCTGCCCTGGGGATGGATGGGAAACATCGACGGGCTCGGTGGTCCGCTGCCCGACTCGTGGATCGATTCTCACGTGAAGCTGGAGCGGCAGATCCTGGCTCGCGAGCGGTCGCTGGGGATGACGCCGGTGCTCCAGGGATTCACCGGCCATGTGCCCGAGTCGATCCGGCTGGTGCACCCGGAGGCGGCGATCCACCGGACCGGCGACTGGTCGGCGGGGTTCAGCGGCACCTGGTTCCTTGATCCGCTCGATCCGCTCTTTGCGCGGATCGGCCGGCGCTTCGTGGAACGACAGACCGAGCTTTTCGGCACCGACCATCTGTACGCTGCCGATCCGTTCAACGAGATCGATCCGCCGTCCAACGACTCGACCTTCCTGGCGGGCATGGGGACCGCGATCTACTCGGCGATGCAGGCCGCCGACCCGCAGGCGACGTGGGTGATGCAGGCGTGGTTCCTCTATTACCAGGCCAAGTTCTGGCAGGAACCCCAGGCCCGCGCGATGCTCGGGGCGGTGCCCGATGACCGGATGGTGCTCCTTGATCTCTGGGGCGATCGCCACCCGGTCTGGCGGCAGCGCAAGGCATTCTACGGCAAGCCCTGGATCTGGAACGTGCTGTACAACTTCGGTGGCAAGGTGAACGTGAACGGTGACCTGCCGAGCATCGCTGCAAACCTCGACACCGTGCTGCAGAGTCCGGCCCGCGGACGTCTCGCCGGGCTGGGCATGATGATGGAGGGCCTTGGCACCAATCCGATCGTTCCCGACTTCGTGATGGACCAGACATGGCGGCGCGCGGTACCGGAGATCACCGACTGGGCCGCTGCATATGTCGCCCGGCGCTACGGTCGCCGCGACACGTCGGCCTGGGCGGCGTGGCGGCTGCTCCTTGGCAGCACGTTCCGGTCGGCGGCGCAGACCGGCAACTTCCTCGCCGAGCGGCCCGGCTTCTACGTGAAGGGCACTGCCTACCGGAGCGAACCGATCGCCCCGTACGACCGACGGATCCTCGCCACCGCGCTCGATACCCTGCTGGGTGCCGCGCCGGCTCTCGGCGATCAGGATGCCTACCGCTACGACGTGGTGAACCTGGCCCGGCAGGCACTCGGGCAGCTGGCGGTGCCGCTCGTGAATCGGGTCGAGGCCGCCTATCGTGCGGGCGACCGTGTCGCGCTCCAGGCGGCCGAGAACCGGGTGATCGGGCTGCTCGAGGATCTCGATACGCTGGTGGGCACTCGACCGGAGTTCCTGCTGGGGCGGTGGATCGCCGATGCCCGCCGCTGGGGCACCACCGAGACCGAGCGCCGCCTGTACGAGTGGAACGCCCGCAACCTGATCACCCTCTGGGGCACCAAGTGCACCGAGGGGCAGAACGACGACCTCAACCTCTACGCCTACAAGGAATGGCAGGGGATGTTCTCGGCGTATTTCCTGCCGCGCTGGCGGGCGTTCTTCACGGCGCTCGACCGGTCCCTCGAGACCGGGGTGCCCTTCGACCGGGCGCCGTTCGCCGCGGCGATGTGCGACTGGGAACAGCAGTGGTCACGGCAGCATGGCGATTTCCCGACCGAGCCGCGGGGCGACGCGATCGCGATCTCGCGACGGCTTGCCGCGCGCTATGCCGACCTGCTGCACGGCGAGGGTCCCTGACGGATCGGGGATCGACGGGCGCCGGCGCTACACCTCGAGCCGGTCGCCTTCGCGGGCGGTCTGTGCGTAGAGCACCGGCATCAGGAAGACGCTGATCAGCAGCCGCGAGAAGAGCCCTCCCACAATCACCAGCGCGAACGGTTTCTGCGAATCGGACCCCACGCCGGTGCTCAGCGCGGCCGGGAGGAGGCCGAGGGCTGCCACGAGTGCCGTCATCATGATCGGACGCAGCCGGTGGAGTGCCGCCTGGCGCACCGCCGCGGCGATGTCGAGGCCGGCCAGTCGCAGCTCGTTGACATACGAGATGTAGACCACCGCCGTCTGGACCGAGACGCCGAAGAGCGCCAGGAAGCCGATCCCCGACGACACCGAGAACGGCGTCCCGGTGAGCGCGAGGGCGAGGAATCCGCCGACCGGCGCCGACAGCACCACGCCCACCATGGTGATGAACGGGAAGGTGAGATTGCGGTACAGTGCAAAGAGGAGCACCAGGATCAGGGCGATGGTGAGCGGGAGGACGAGGCGGAGCTGCCCGCGCGAGGCGGTGTACTGCTCGTACTCGCCGCCCCACACGACGCGATAGCCGGCCGGGACGGGCACGGCTGCCGCCACGGCCCGCTGTGCCTCCTGCACCGCGCCGGCGAGGTCGCGGCCCTCCACGGCGAACTGCACGCCGATATAGCGCGAGTTGCCCTCGCGATAGATGAACGACGCCCCGTTCGTGACCGAGATCGTCGCCAGTTCCCGCAACGGCACGGGGTGACCGTCCGGGGTGGCGACGAGGATGGCGCCGATCTGTTCCGGGGTCTCCCGGTACCGCGGCTCGAGCCGGACGACGAGGTCGAAGAGCTTCTCGCCCTGCACCACCTGGGTGGCCGCCACGCCACCGATCGCCGAGGCGATCACCGCGTTGACGTCGGCCACGTTGAGGCCGTGCCGAGCGAGCTTCTCCCGGTCGAGCGCGACCGAGAGTGCCGGCTGCCCGAGTTCGTGCACCAGGGTGATCCGGCTGATCCCGGGCACTCCGGCGAGGACATCCTCGATGGCATGGCCCTTGGCCTCGAGCACGGTGAGATCGTTGCCGAAGATCTTCACCGCCAGCGAGCTCTTGAGCCCCGTCTCCACCTCGTTGACATTGTCCTCTGCGGGCTGGGTATAGTTGAACGCCACGCCGGGAAACTGCTGCAACTTGGCATTGATGGCCGCGACCAGGTCGGGCTTGGACCGGTACGAACCGGTCCATTGGTCGTAGGGCTTGAGCCCCACGAAGAACTCCGCGTTGAAGAAGCCGGTGGCGTCGGTGCCGTCGTCGGGCCGACCGTGTTCGGAGCCGACATCGGTGACCTCGGGAAACGATCGGAGCACCGCGCGGATCCGGGGGACCAGCTGGGCCGATTCGTCGAGCGAGATCGTCGCGGGCATGGTGGCCCGGACCCAGAGCGCACCCTCGTCGAGGTGCGGCATGAACTCCGAGCCGATCCCGCCGACCAGCAGCAGCGACGCCGCGAAGATGCCGCACGAGGCCGCCACGGTGGTCCGGGGCAGGGCGAGGCATCGATCGAGCAGCCGGGCATAGCGAGCCTGCACCCAGTCGTATGCCCGGTTGCGCCGCTCGCGGACACCGGTGCGGAACAGGAGCATGCAGAGCACCGGCAGCACCGTCAGCGCAAGGACCAGCGAGGCCACCAGCGCATAGATGGTCGTGTCAGCCATCGGCCGGAACAGCTTGCCCGAGGGGCCCGACAGGACATAGATGGGGAGGAACCCCGCCACGATGATCGCCACGGCATACACGATCGGGCGGTCGACCTCGGCGGCGGCCTCGGCGATCACGTCTCGTATCCGATGGGCAGTCCCGTGTCGCCTGGCCAGCGCGCGGTGGATGTTTTCCACCATCACCACGGCGCCGTCGACGAGTATCCCGAAGTCGATCGCGCCGATGGAGAGCAGGTTGGCGGGGATGTGGCGCAGGTCGAGGCAGATGAACGCGAAGAGCAGCGAGAGCGGGATCGTCGCCGCGACGATCAGGCCGGCCCGCACGTCGAAGAGGAAGAAGATCAGCACGATCACCACCAGCACGATCCCGCGGAGGAGGTTCTCCTCGACGGTGCGGGTGGTGAGGTCGATCAGGTCACTGCGGTCGTAGAAGGGGTGGATCCGCACGTCCCTCGGCAGGACCGTGCTGTTGAGCTCGTCGGTCGTGGCCCGGATCCGTTGCAGCACGGTCTGGGCCTGTTCGCCGACCCGCATCAGGACGATGCCCTCGACGGCATCGTCCTGGTCGTTGAAGCCGAACTGCCCCAGCCGCGGGGCATTGCCGATCTTCACCTGGGCCACGTCCTTGACCAGCACCGGTGCACCATCGCGCACCGCGAGCACCACATTGCCGATGTCTTCCGGGGTCTCGAGGCGTCCCAGTCCCCGGACATAGTAGAACTGCCCTCCCTCGGAGTAGAAGCCGCCGCCGGCATTGCCGTTGTTGTTGCCCAGCGCATCGACCACGTCCGGGACCGAGAGGCCCACCCCGGCCAGGCGTGTCGGGTCGAGGACCACCTGGTACTGCATCGTCTGGCCACCGATGCCCGACAGGTCGGCCACGCCCGGCACCGCGCGATAGGCCTTCGAGAGGATCCAGTCCTGGATCGTCTTCAACTCCATCGGGGTGCGATCGGGACTCTCCAGCACGTAGCGGTAGACAAGACCCGACACCGACGACAGTGGCTCGACATCGGCCTCGATCCCGTCGGGGAGCGACACCTCGCGGAGGCGCTCGAAGACCTGCTCCCGGGCAAAGTAGTTGTCGGTGCCATCCTCGAACGTCAGGTCGATCGAGGAGAGACCATAGAGCGAGACCGAACGGACCACGGCGATGTTCGGCAGGCCGTTCATCGCGGTCTCGATCGGCACGGTGATCAGTCGCTCGACCTCCTCGGCGGCCTCCCCAGGCCACTGGGTGCCGATGCTGACCACTGGCGGGGCAAGATCCGGGTAGGCGTCGACGGGTAGACGGGTGAACGACCAGATGCCGACCGCGGCGATCACCACCGCCGCGAGCAGCACCAGCCAGGGTTGGCCAAGCGCCACCTGCACGATGCGGTGGACCACCGAGCGCGACGAACTCGACGTGCCTCCGTCGCGGTGCGGCGACGTGGCCGGTTGGGGCGTTTCATGGTCGGTCATACCGACCCCGTCTCGGCGAGATAGAGCCCGCCCCGCACCACCACCTCTTCCCCTCCGGCCAGGCCGTCGGTCACTTCGTAGCGGTCACCGGAGCGCGCCCCGACGGTGATGCGGCGCCGGGCGAAGGTGCCCGGACCGGTCCGGATGAAGAGGTAGGGGAGGTTCTCGTCATCGCGCAGCACGGCCTGCACCGGCACCAGCACCGCCTCGCGGTGCGCGCCACTGGTGATCGTCACGCGGACCAGCATGTTCTGCTTGAGCGAGTGGGTCGGGTCGGGCACCACGATGCGCACCGCGGTGGCCCGCGTATCGGGGTCGACGAGCGCCCCCACGTAGTCCACCCGCCCGGGCAGGGAGTCGGGCGAGGCTTCGGTGGAGATGACGGCGCGGTCGCCCTTGCGGACATTGGCGAGATCGATGCCGAAGACGTTTGCGTCGACCCACATCGTGCCGAGATCGGCGATCGTGAACGCCGGGGTGGTGCCTGCCTCGAGGAGCTGTCCGGGCGTGATCAGCCGTTCGACCACCGTGCCGGCGATCGGCGCCCGGATCGCCGGGGTTACCGCCCCGGTGCCGCCATCGGTGAGAATCGCGGCCAGTGTCGAATCATCGAAGCCGAGCGATCGCATCGCCGAGAGCGCCGCCTCGCGATCGGCGGTTGCCTCGGCCAGGTCGCTCGCCGACTGGTCGCGCTCGGCGCGGGGCAGGGCGCCGGTGGTCAGCAGCTTCTCGTTGAGGTCGTCGATCCGCTTGGCGTTGTGCCATGCGGTGTTCGCCTTGCGATAGTCGGCGACGGCCTGGGCGAAGTCGGCCGATGCCACCGTGGCCAGCACCGCACCGGCGGAGACACGGTCGCCGAGCGTCACGACGAGGCGCGAGACCGGTCCCGAGATCGGGGCGATCACCTGGGTCGACCGCTCGCCGTTGAAGTGCACCGTGCCGGTGGTGAGCACCATGGGGGCGAAGTCGGTGCGCTCGGCCGGGGCGGTGGCGATGGCGGTGAGCTGGGTCGAGTCGAGCGTCACGCCGTCGCTCGTCGGGCCCGCGGGCGGGTTGGTCGGCTCGGCCTCCCTGGAACAACCGCTGGAGACGAGTGTGAGCACGGCCAGCGCGATCAGGCGGTGGGTCTTAGCGGTCATTGGGGACTCCAGTGCCGAGCGACGCGAGCGGTGTGGCCGCGGCCCGTTCGAGGTCGGCTCGCGACTGATTGGCCGCGAGAAGGGCGTCGGTGTACTGCTGCTCGGCGTCGAGCAGGCTCCGGCGAGCATCGAGCACCTCGAGTGCCGACGACCCGCCGAGAGCGTAGCTGGCGGCTGCGATCCGGTGCGCCTCCCGGGCGGCGGGGACGAGTTCTGCCCCGAGAAACGCCGCTTGGCGGACCGCCGCCGCTGCCGCGGCATAGATGGAGCGCACCTCCTCGCCGATTGCGGCCACAAGGTCGCTGGCGGAGGCATCGAGTTCACGCTCGCGGTACCGGGCCTCGGCGATCTCGCCCTTGGCGTGCTGCCAGTAGAAGAGCGGCAGTGGCAGCGAGATCCCCGTCATCAGGACGCCGGGGCCGGGATCGGCGTAGTCGCGACCGATGCCGAGGGTCAGGTCGGGGAGCCAGAACTCCTTGGCGAGGGTGGCGGCGGCCCGGGCTCCGAGTCGCTGGCTCTCGAGGGAGGCGATCTCGGGTCGGTCACGAAGCGCGGCCGCGAGCACCACGGGGAGCTCGGGAAGTGGTGGCGGCAGGGCGAGCGTGTCGGCCGTGAGCACCCCGGCGTCGAGGGGCCGGCCCATCAAGCGATTGAGCGACGCGCGCGCGGTGGTGATGTCGCGTTCCGCGGCGATGAGGTCGTTCTCGGCCTGGCGGGCATCCACCTGTGCCTTCAGCAGGTCGAGCCGCGCCGCCGTCCCGGCCTCGAGCCGTCCCCGGGTGCGTTCGACGAAGTCCTCGGCGAGGGCCCGGATGGCGATCAGGTCACCGCGCCGTCGCAGGGCGGCCAGGAGGCCGTCGTACGCTGCGGAGGTGAGCGCCACGAGATTCTGCCGGGTCAGCGCCGAATCGGCTTCGGCGGCGCGCACGTCGGCGGTCCCGATCCGTCCCTGTTGCCGGAACTTGTCCGGGAAGGGAATCGTCAGGCTCGCGCCGACCGCCTTGGCGCTGGCGCCACCGCGGCCGAAGAGTCCGCGGGACTCATCCCATTCGGCGCTGAACTGCGGATCGGGGATCGCGGTCGCCTGTACGCGGCGGGCCCGGGCCTGGGAGGCGAGCGCCGCGGCGACCCGCAGGTTGGGATTCCCGGTCAGTGCCCTCGCCACGGCGTCATCGCGCCGCAGGCACAGGGTGTCCGATCGGCTGGAGTAGGCATCGACATGGCAGCCCGGTGGGGCGGCCGCGACGGTGTCGCCGACGATCTGGACCGGTTGCTGGGCCCCGGCCGCGTGCGTGCACGCCGCCAGGAGAATGGCTGTGAGAATGGTGCGCATGCTGTCCCTTGGGTACTGGTGCAGGGCGCGCCCGGGGGGGAGGGCGGCCGCCACGAGGGTCAGCTGATCTGGGGTGGGCCTCGGGAGCGGACGATCCGGACGGAACCTGCGCGGAGCAGGACCACGGCGTCGGTTGGGGTGACCACGCTGGCCGCCGGCAGCACGGCCACCCGGGCGGGCGGGCCGGAGCTGATCGCGACAATTGACTGGGCGATACAGGCGGCGCAGGTGGCCGGGTTGTGCTGGTGCCTGGTTGTGCCCGACTCGGCCAGCGTGCCGCCGGAGTCCTGCGCCTGCGAAATCGCGGCCTGGCTCGGGGCGGGAGAGACATCGAGCAGCGGTGCCGCGAGGGCGGACGCCTGCGCGCCGAGCGCCAGCACTGCTAGACTTCTCAGCAGTACGCGGGCGGCGAGCGAGCGGGCGATCCAGCGGTGACCTGCCATGCCCAACCCTACACTCGTGGTCTGACCGGTGCCAGTCCCGGTTCTGTCACCCGCGGCAGGAGGAATCCGGCGATGATCACCATCTACTCCACCGGCGACCTGGCCGAACTCGCCGTGGCCAAGGTCCTGCTCGAGGCGGAGGGGATCCCGTACCTGGTGCAGGGTGAGGGTGTCCAGAACCTGTTCGGGTTCGGTACCATCTTCGGGTACAATCCGATCACCGGGCCGGTCGAGCTGCGCGTGGCCGACGGGGATGCCGCGCTGGCGCGTGAGGCGCTCGAGGAACTCCGCGAACCAAAGGACTGAGGCATGGACCGACACGCGCTGGTGCTGTTCATCCCGATCCTTGCACTCATGATCCCGATCGTGGCGGTCGTGGCGAACGCCTGGCAGAAGACCGCCCGGATGCGACTTGACGAGACGCGCGCCAGGGCCGGGCTGCTTGATGGCGTGGGGGTCGGTGAGCTCGAGGCGCTGCGCAGCGAGGTGAACGAGCTGCGCGAGGAGCTGGACCAGGTGCACGAGCGGCTCGATTTCTCCGAGCGACTGCTGGTGCAGATGCGCGACCGCCCGGAGCTACCGAAGGCAGAGTAGCGACCCTGCACGGGACGTCGCACCGACCTCCCGGGGCGAGTTCATTCCGACGTTCGTGCCCCGGATCGGCCGTCGATCATCGGAGGGCGTCGTCGAGTCCCGCGCCCGGATTCTCGTCCGCACCCGAGCGGCCGCATTCCGGACCACACCGGTCGGCATTGGGCTAACCAGAAGCCGGGCCGTCGCTTCCGAATCCCCGATGATTCAGTCGGAAATCGAGCCGTCGCTGGCTGCTGCGCTGGTCGGCAAACCCTCTTGTCGTGCGGCTTTGCCGCTGACAAAGGGGACCGATTCGTTCGCGCTTTTCGAGGAGTCGCGGAGTCGGTATTCTCCGCCCTGTTGGCACGGTCCTCCATGTCGGACGACCCTGCCGGAGGGATGTCGAGATGCGATTCCAGGCACCGCGCGCGAGTGGCGACATGGCGATCTCCCATCGCCTGCTCGGGCGTGGAGGGCACGTCTGTGTCTGGCCCGACCCCCGGCGTGGCCACGCGCCCGTCCTCACGATCCCGCTTGCACGCCCCGCCGCATTTCGGTCGGGGCGTTGTTGTTGTTCCCGTGACACCAGAGGCCCGAGGTGAGCATGTCCGAAGCCACTGCCGATGTCGTGGCCCGCGCGCCAGTCGCGGCGCCGACCCGACTCCACCTGCGCGAGCACACGATCGAGATCGTCTCCGATTCGGGCGAGGGTGCGCAGAAGTGCGGCCAGATCTTCGCCGCGGTGTCCGCCAAGATGGGCAATGGCGTCTGGACGGTGGAGATCATCCCAGCGGAGGTGCAGCCGCCACCGCGCGTTCCGGAGGGTGCCAGTGGCAACCGGATCCGCATCGGCACCGGACCGGTCACCAACTGGGGTGATCAGACCGACCTGGTGATCGCATTCAACGAACAGGTGCTGCTGGCGCGCCACCGACTCGGCGCCCTCGCCGACGAGGCGATCCTGCTGGTGGAGGACATGTGGGCCACGTCGGACGATCCGGCGATCGTGGCGGCGTGGCAGGCGGGGATGGCCGAACTCGAGAGCCGAGCCTACCGGATCATCCCGGTGCCGATGCAGGAGCAGTGCCTCACGCTGGTCGACAATCCCCGCAAGGGGAAGAACATGTTCGCGCTCGGCATCCTCGCCGCGATCTATGGTCGCGACATGGACAAGATCCGGGAGCAGATCGCCATTGCCTTCCGCAAGAAGAGCGAGAAGGTCTACGACACCAACGTGGCACTCCTGGAACTGGGGCATCGCTGGGCCGAGGAGCACCTCGACCTGCGGGTCGACGTGGCCCTGGCCCCGGTGGATCGACCCCAGGTGGTGATGAACGGCAATGAAGCCCTCGGGATGGGGGCGATCGCCGCGGGGATGGAGCTCTGCGCGATGTACCCGATCACCCCCGCCACCTCGGTCTCCCACTACCTGAGCGAGGTGATGGAGCGATTCGGTGGGATGGTGCACCAGGCCGAGGACGAAATTGCCGCCGCCGGGGTGGCGATCGGCGCCTCCTATGCGGGGAAGGTGGCGTTCACCGTCACGTCGGGACCCGGGCTGGCGCTCAAGACCGAGTTCCTCGGCCTCGCGATCATGACCGAGACGCCGCTGGTGGTGGTGGACGTCCAGCGGGGCGGCCCGAGCACCGGCCTGCCCACCAAGGTGGAACAGTCCGATCTGCTGGCCGCGCTGTTCGGACAGCCAGGCGATGCACCGCATGTGGTCATCGCCCCAGCGACCATCGAGGAGTGCTTCCACGTGATGGTCACCGCCCGGCGGATCGCCGAACAGTTCCGCACCGTGGTGATGGTGCTCTCGGACGCCAACCTCGCGACAGGAGTCACCCTGTTCGACCGGCCGACCGTCGACACCCGATGGCAGGCGGCCCCGATCGACCTCGCCCCGATCGGCGAGGGGAGTCATCCCTACGCCTGGGATGGCGAGACCGGATTGTCGCGCCGCTTCGTCCCCGGCCAGCCCGGCGGGATGTTCACCCTCACCGGCCTGTCGCATGACGAGCGCAGCAAGGTGGCGTATTCGTCGGGCATCCATCAGCACTCATCCACGATGCGGAGCCGCAAGCTGGCCGTGCTCCAGTCGCTGCTGGCGCCGCCCCCGGTGCACGGCGACCCGACCGGGGACCTGCTGGTGGTCGGCTGGGGCAGCACCAAGGGGGCGATCGAGGAAGCGGTGGACCGACTGCGCGACGAGGGGCACAAGGTCTCCTCGATGCACCTGCGGTTTCTCTCGCCGCTGGAGCCGGGGCTCACCGAGATCATGCGCCGCTTCGGTCAGGTGGTCGCCGTGGAGATCAACTATTCCGATCCACCCGATGCGCCGTACATCACTGTGGAGAATCGCCGTCGCGGCCAGCTCGCGTGGCTGCTGCGTGCCGCCACCCTGGTGGACGTCGACAGCTGGACCCGCGTGCCGGGCGAACCGTTGCGACCGGGCGTGATCGCCTCGGTGATCCGTGAACGGCTGACTGCCGGAGGTGCCGCATGAGTCTGCAATGCCAGCTGCTCCAGGTCCTCAGCCGCGACGAGGATGCACGCTACGAGATGGGAGAGTACGGCGGCGCGCGCGCCCGGTGGTGCCCCGGTTGCGGAGACCACTCGGTGCTGACGGCGGTGCAGCGGTTGCTGGCTGCGGAGCAGCTCGCGCCGGAGGAGACCGTGTTCGTCTCCGGGATCGGCTGTTCCAGCCGCTTCCCGCACTACCTGAGCACCTACGGCTTCCACGGGATTCACGGCCGGGCGTTGCCGGTGTCGACCGGGGTCAAGTTGCATCGTCCCGAATTGCACGTGTTCACCGTGATGGGCGACGGGGATTGCACTTCGATCGGCGCAGCGCACTGGGTGCACGCACTCCGGTACAATCTCGATATCACTGCACTGCTGCTCGACAACGGGATCTACGGGCTGACCAAGAAGCAGACCTCGCCGACCACCCCCCAGGGCCTGCCGACCAATACCCAGCCGCGCGGCAGCTTCCTTCCGCCGCTCAATCCGCTGGCGGTCTCCCTCGGCGTGACCAACGCATCGTTCGTGGCCCAGACGGCCGAGTGGGTACCGGCGCACCTCTATGCCACGCTCCGTGCGGCCTATCGGCACAAGGGCACCTCGTTCGTCCGGATCCTGCAGCGCTGCCCGGTCTACACCCCGGATGTGTTCCAGGCGGCGGTGCAGGACCCGTCGCGGATCGCGTTGCTGGTGCACGACGACGGGGTGGTCGTCCCCGAGCTCACCAAGCTCTACACCACGCAGATCCACCACGACCCGCGCGACCTGGCGGCGGCACGCCACTACGCCGAGGCCGACGACCGGATCCACCTCGGGCTGTTCTTCCGCGATCCGACCCGGCCGCGCTATGAGGAGACCCGCCGCACCACCCCCCGTACCCCAGCCGAGCGTGCCGTGCTGCTCGACGAGGAGCTTGATCGCTATGCCGTCTGACGACCGGGTTGCCGTGGCCCTCGAAGCGCTGGCCCGGCCGATCGCCGAGTTCCGGGCCGAGGTCGAGGGCGCCCTCGATCAGGCCTACGGGTTCCTCGCGGCACACGGCGCCAGCGACGAGTTGCGCAGCGACCGCGCCGCCGCGGAACTGGGGGATTTCGCGCGAGGCCGGATCGATCCTGCCGGGTTCGCCGCCCTCTTCCCGCCGGTCGGCAAGGGTGATCCGACGTCGATCGCCGCGATCGAGCGTGCCGTCGAGGTGCTCCGTGACGTGGCGGTTCGGGGAGAGCAGCTCTTCATCGCCGAGGTGAGCGACGGTCGCAAGCTCGGTGCGACGATCGACGCCGCATTGCGCGAGGCCGGTCGGGCGTTCGGGGCGATCGTCCTGGCCGAACTGGTGCGGGCCGGGGCCTATCGGCCCGCCCAGCACGACCGACTCCTCGACCCCATCGCGTTTCTCGAGTGGAACCGGGTGGAACGCCGCTTCGCCCCGCCGCTGATCGTGCTGCTCGACGGTGCGGATCTGCATTCGGGGGCACTCACCGACTTCGCCGACGGGCGCGCCAAGCTGCTGCTTGTGGTGCGCGGTCCTTCGGCCCCCGCGCCCCTGGTGCGTTGCATCACCCCCGGGACGCTGGTGGTCCAGAGCAGCGACGGCAGCGGGCTGGATCAGGTCGCCGCGTTCGAGGGCCCGGCGATCGTCGCCATGGTCCCCGAGGGGTGCGCCACGTTCAGCCACGATCCGCGCCGCGGCAACGAGCCGTGGCAGCGGATCGTGGTCGGCCACATGCCCGAGGCACCGTCGCGCGGCCTCGGCGGCACGAGTGCCTGGCAGATGGCGGAGGACCTCCGGCTGCTCGCCGACATGGCGCGGACTCCATTCACGGTCCCGGACCGGCTCGGTGGCGGAACTCCGGCGATCGGAGCCGACCAGGCAATCGACCGGGTGACCGACTGGCTGCTCGGGCAGGCCGGGTTGCCGGGTGGCGGCTGAGGCAGGGGGAGCAATGGTCCTCGACGCGATCCTGGTCCTTGGTGGCGTGGGCCTGGTGTTCGGCATCCTCATCGCGGTGGCCAACGCCCGGCTCGCGGTGTGGGAGGATCCGCGCATCGGCGTGGTCAGCGCGATCCTGCCCGGCGCCAATTGCGGTGCGTGTGGCCTTCCCGGATGCAGGGCGTTCGCCGAGCGGGCGGTGGCCGGCGAGATCCAGGTGGCGGAATGCAGCGTGGCCACCGACGCGATCCGCTCCCAGATCGCGGACTATCTCGGCGTCGAGGTCGGCTCCGCGGTGAAGCGGGTGGCCCGGTTGCGCTGCGCCGGGGGTCGCGACGTGGCGGTGCAACAGGCGGAGTACCGGGGGGTGGCCACCTGCGGCGCCGCCTCGGCGGTTGCCGCCGGCGGCAAGGGCTGCGTCTGGGGCTGTCTCGGACTCGCCGATTGCGAGCGCTCCTGTGACTTCGGCGCGATCGCGATGAACGAGGTGGGGCTCCCGGTGGTGGACCCGGTGGCCTGCACCGCCTGTGGCGACTGTGTCGAGGCATGCCCCAAGGACCTGTTCACCCTCTTGCCCGGGGACCAGCCGCTCCTGGTGCAGTGTCGCAACCTGCTGGTCGGTGACGAGGTGTTGCGCCAGTGTCGCGTGGCGTGCACCGCATGCGGCAAGTGCGTGGTCGATGGCGCACCGGGGCTCATCAGCGTGGAGACCGGTGTCGCCGTGATCAACCCAGACCTGGCCGCCGCTGCCGAGCAGCGTGCAGTCGGGCGGTGTCCCACCAACGCGATCGTGTGGCTCACGGGCGGACAGTTCACCCGCGCGCCAGCGATCGCCGGGACGGAGGCAGCATGAAGTTCCCCGGACGGATGTCGAAGCGCGCCGGCACGCAGCCGGTCGCCCCCCGCTTTCCCGGCAGCCTGCGCGCGATGGACGGGAGCGCAGCCGTCGTCGCGATGGAGACCGCGGCGAGTGAGGGGGCCGGGGCCTACCCGATCACGCCCTCGACCCAGATGGGCGAAGGCTGGGCTGCCGCAGTGGCCGATGGCCGACGCAATGTCAACGGCAGGCGGCTGCTCTTCTTCGAACCGGAGGGCGAGCACGCTGCGGCCGCGGTGACCGCCGGGATGAGCATGGCCGGATTGCGGGCGACGAACTTCTCCAGCGGCCAGGGCATCGCGTACATGCACGAGTCGCTCTACGCCGCAGTCGGCAAGCGCCTCACCTACGTGCTCAACGTCGCGGCCAGGGCGATGACCAAGCACGCCCTCAATGTGCATGCCGGCCACGACGACTACCACGCCGTCGACGACACCGGGTTCTTCCAGCTCTTCGCCAAGGATGTCCAGGAGTGCGCCGACCTGAACCTGATCGCCCACCGGGTGGCCGAGCTGTCGCTCAACCCCGGTCTGGTGGCGCAGGACGGCTTCCTTACCTCCCACGTGATCGAGTCGGTGCGGCTTCCCGAACGGGAGCTCATCAAGGCATATCTCGGCGATCCCGCGGACCAGATCGCGTCGCCGACCCCCGCCCAGCGGCTGGTGTTCGGCGAGCGGCGCCGGCGCATCCCGGAGATGTTCGACCTCGACTACCCGGCCATGCTCGGCACGGTGCAGAACCAGGACAGTTACGCCCAGGGCGTGGCGGCCCAGCGGCCGTTCTACTTCGACCACATCATGGCGCTCACCGACCAGGCGATCGAGGAGTTCGCCACGCTGACGGGACGGCACTACGCCAGGGCGTCGGGATACCGGCTCGACGACGCCGAGTACGTGATCGTGGGACAGGGGTCGGTGGTGTCCAACGCCGAGGCGGTGGTCGACCACCTGCGTGAGCGGCGTGGCCTCAAGGTCGGGGTGCTCAACCTGACGATGTTCCGACCGTTCCCCGCCGACCTGGTGACTGCCCTGCTCGCGGGCAAGCGCGCCGTGGTGGTGCTCGAGCGGGTCGACCAGCCGTTGGCCGTCGATGCCCCGCTGCTGCGCGAGCTGCGCGCGGCGATGGCCCAGGGAGTCGAGAACCACCGCAGCCCGGAAGCCCATCCGGGGGTCACCCCGCTGCGACCCGAGGCGGTGCCCGATTTCTACAGCGGCTGCTTCGGGCTCGGGAGCCGCGACCTCCAGCCGGGCGACCTGATCGCGGCCGTGGAAAACATGCTGCCGACCGGCGCAGGGCGGCGCCAGTTCTATCTCGGCATCGACTTCCTGCGCCAGGGCACCCGGGTGCCCAAGCTCCAGATCTGGCAGGAGCAGTTGGCCGACAGCTATCCGCACCTGGCGGGACTCTCGCTGGCGTCTGCTGCGCCGGTGAACCTTCTCCCGGCGGGCTCGACCGCACTGCGGATCCACTCGGTCGGCGGTTGGGGTGCGATCACGATGGGGAAGAACGTCGCGATGACGGCGTTCGAGCTCTTCGGGCTCCATATCAAGGCCAATCCCAAGTATGGCTCGGAGAAGAAGGGACAGCCGACGACCTTCTACGCCGTGCTGGCGCACGAGCCGATCCGGCTCAACTGCGAACTCCGCCATGTCGACGTCGTGCTGTCGCCCGACCCGAACGTCTTCCGCCACAGCGACCCGTTGCAGGGTCTTGCCGAGGGCGGTGTGTTCGTGATCCAGAGCGAGCTCACGCCGGAGGAATTCTGGCAGACGCTCCCTGCACAGGCCCGCCGCACCATCCGCGATCGGAAGATCCGGCTCCACGTCCTCGACGCCTTCGCCATCGCGATGGCGGAGGCGTCCGATGCCGACCTGCGCTACCGGATGCAGGGTGCGGCGTTCATGGGGGCCTTCTTCCGCACCTCGCCGCTGCTCGAGCGGGAAGGCGTCTCGGAGGAGGCGCTCTTCTCCGGGATCACCAAGCAGTTGCAGAAGAAGTTCGGGCATCGCGGGGCCCACGTGGTCGACGACAACCTCCGGGTCATCCGGCGTGGCTACGGCGAACTCCGGGAGGTCGCACCGGAAGTGGATGACCAGCCGGACGAGCCGGGCGAGGTGCCGCACATGCCGGTGCTCATGGAGGCGGCGCACGCGGCCGAGGGGATCGGCCACGAGGGACGCTTCTGGGAACAGGTCTGCGCCCTCTGCAAGCTGGGCGAGGATGGCATCGCCGACCCGTTCGCCGCGATCAGTGCGATCCCCGCGGTGACCAGCAGCATCCGTGACATGAGCGGAGTCCGGCTCGAGGTCCCGGCGTTCGTCGCGGCCAATTGCACCGGCTGCGCCCAGTGCTGGGTGCAGTGTCCCGATTCGGCGATCCCGGGACTGGTGAACTCGCCGGAGGAGATCCTCAACGCGGCGATTCGGGCCTCCACCAATGGCGCGCGGTTCGAGGGACTGCGCCCGGTGGTCAAGCACTGGGCCCGCGAGACCCAGAAGGTGCTTGCCCGAGACGGCGCCCCACCGGTGGCCGAGGCGTTTGCGCAGGCCTATCGCACGGTGGCCGACAAGATGCCCTGGGACGCCGAACGGCGCACGGCGGTCGACGCCGAGCAGGTGGTGATCCAGGCCCGGCTCGACGAGTTCCCGCTGGCCCGGACCGCGCCCTATTTCACGGCCCACGAGGCGAAGCAGAAGGGTGCCGGCGGGCTGCTGTCGGTGACGATCAATCCCGAAGCGTGCAAGGGATGCAATCTTTGCGTCGAGGTCTGTCCCGATGGTGCACTGGTGACGGTCCGTCAGGATCAGGAGATCCTGGCGCGCCTGCGGCGCAACTGGGAGCTGTGGAACCGCCTCCCTGACACCGATGACCGCTTCGTCAACATCCACGACATCGACGAGGGCATCGGCGTGCTGCCGACGCTGCTGCTCAAGAAGGAGGCCTATCGCTCGATGGTCGGCGGGGATGGGGCCTGCATGGGCTGCGGCGAGAAGACGGCGGTGCACCTGATCGTTTCAGCCATCCACGCCCAGATGGCCCCGCGCGTCAAGCGCCACGTGCTCGAGCTCGACCGCCTCATTGCCGCGCTCGAGAGCCGGGCCCGGGAGCTGGTGGGCCGTGGAGTCGATCTCGAGGCAGCCGCGGCGGCCGAAACGGCCGTGGCGGTGCCGGTCGACAGCGAGGCCCACCAGGAACTGGCGGCCCTCACCGCTTCGCTGCGCGACCTGCGCGACCTGCGCTGGCGCTATATCGAGGGACCGAGTGGCAAGGGCCGCGCGCTCCTGGGCATGGCCAACTCCACCGGCTGTTCGTCGGTCTGGGGCAGCACCTATCCCTACAACCCGTATCCGTTCCCGTGGGTGAACCACCTCTTCCAGGACGCACCATCGATCGCGATCGGAATCTTCGAGGCGCAGATGCGGAAGATGGCCGACGGCTTCCTGGTCGTCCGTCGCGCCCGAGTGCTCGCCGAGGGTGGCGAGCCGCCGGCCACGGTGGCGGGTGAGCACGACTCGCTCGACTGGCAGGAGTTCACCGACGAGGAGTTCGCCCTCTGTCCCCCGATGGTGGCGATGGGCGGCGACGGGGCGATGCTCGACATCGGTTTCCAGAACCTCTCCCGCCTGCTCGCGTCGGGGAAGCCGATCCGGGTGGTGGTGCTCGATACCCAGGTCTACTCGAACACCGGCGGTCAGGCCTGCACCAGCGGTTACACCGGCCAGGTCGCCGACATGTCGGCGTTCGGGAAGGCGCAGTCGGGGAAGACCGAGGTGCGCAAGGAGCTGGGGTTGCTGGCCATCGCCCACCGCGGCGTGTTCGTTCACCAGTCGTCCCAGGCGGCGGCGTCGCACCTGCTGGCCGGGGTGCTCAAGGGGCTCGGCAAGCGGCGGCCTGCCGTGTTCAACATCTACACGCCATGTCCGGTGGAGCATGGCCTGGCCGACGACTGGGCCCAGCACGCTGCCCGACTGTCGCTCGAGAGCCGTGCGTTCCCGTTCCTGACCTACGATCCCGACGGGGGATCGACCCTGGCGGATTGCCTCAGCCTCGAGGGCAACCCGTCGGTGGACACCGACTGGCCGGAGTACGCGCTCACCTACGTGGACGACGACGGGGTGGAGCAGGTGATGACGCTGCCGCTCACGATCGCCGACTGGGCCGCGACGGAGTCCCGGTTCAAGCCGCAATTCACCGAGGTGCCCCGGGACGCCTGGACCGACGACATGGTGGCATTCCACGACTACCTGGCGATGTCACCCGAGGACCGGGCAGGGAAGATCCCCTTCGTGCACAGTGTGAACGCCGAGCGCCGGTTGCGGCGAATCCGGGTCTCGGAGACGATCGTCGCCCTCGCCCGGGAGCGGCTCGAGTTCTGGTCGCAATTGCGTCAACTCGCCGGGATCCAGGTCGGCGACAGTGTGCGCGAGATCGTGTCGCGCGACCTCGACGCCGACTACGCACGCCGGGAAGCGGCGCTCCGGGCCGAGTTCGAGGCCGAACTCGCGACGATGCGGGCCAGCTATCCCCGCCAGATCGCCCGGCGCCTGGTTGAGTCACTGGTGAAGCAGGGCGGCGGCGGCGCGATCGCCGAACTGCTTGCCTCGCTTCCCGGTGTCGCGACCGCCCCAGTGGCGGGCAATGGCCATGTCACGGTGAGCGCGGCCCCGGAGCCGGCGCCGGTTGCATCGGTCGCCGACACGGCCGCTGCGCCAGCGGTTGCCACTCCTGCTCCCGCTCCGGCCTCCGCGGCGGCGAGCGCGGAGGTGGACGACGATGATGCCCTGGCGCTGGAGGCGTACATCGACACGATGCGTTGCACCACGTGCAACGAGTGCACCAACCTGAACAACCGGATGTTCGCCTACAACGACGACAAGCAGGCGTACATCAAGGACCCCGCCGCCGGGACGTTCCAGCAACTGGTGCTCGCCGCGGAACGGTGTCCGGTGTCGTTGATTCATCCCGGCACGCCGCTCAATCCCAGCGAGAAGGACCTCGCCAAGTGGGTCAAGCGGGCGGAGCGGTTCGCCTGATGCGGTTCGGCACGGGATTCCGGCACGGGGTTCACCCGCCCGAGGCCAAGGGGCTGACCAACCAGCTCCCGATCCGGCGGATGCCATTCCCCGACGAGATCGTGCTGCCGCTGCGGCAGCACGCGGGCACCCCGGCGCGGCTCTGCGTGAAGGTCGGCGACCGGGTCGAACGAGGCGACAAGGTGGGAGAGGCCGATGGCTACATCTCGGTGCCCATCCACGCCTCGGCCGCGGGCATCGTGACCGCGATCGAGCTGGCCCCGCACCCGGACGGCTCGATGGCGCTCGCGGTGCGCATCGCGGTCGATCGGTACGCACCCCAGGTGCCCCGACCTCGGCTGATCGCCCGCTGGGAAGGGCTCTCCACGGCGGAGGTGGTGGCGGCCGTGCAGCAGGCGGGCGTGGTGGGGCTCGGGGGAGCCGGGTTTCCCACCCATGTGAAGCTCGCGCCGCCAAGGGATCACCAGGTCCACACCCTGATCATCAACGGCGCCGAGTGCGAGCCGTACCTCACCTCGGATCACCGCACGATGGTGGAGTATCCCGAGCGGGTGCACTTCGGGATCCGGGTGATGATGCAGACGCTCGGGGTGACCAGGGCAGTGATCGGCGTCGAGCGCAACAAGCCCGACGCGGTCGAGGCGCTGACCCGGACGATTCCGGCCGACCTCGACGTGTCGATCCTGCCGCTCACCGTGAAGTATCCGCAGGGAGCGGAGAAGATGCTGATCCATGCCGTGACCGGCGTGGAGGTGGCCTCGGGCAAGCTGCCGGTGACGGCCGGCGTGGTGGTGCAGAACGTCGGCTCGGCGGCGGCGATCGCGGAAGTGTTCGAGACCGGCCTGCCCCTGATCGAGCGGATCGTGACGGTCACCGGACACGGCCTGGTCAAGCCGGCCAACCTGATCGTGCCGGTCGGCACCCGGCTGCGCGATCTCTTCGCGCATTGCGGCGGGCTCACGGCCGACGCCGCCGAGGTGGTGGCTGGCGGGCCGATGATGGGGCTGGCCCAGGCCAACCTCGATGCGCCAGTGACCAAGGGGACCACGGGGGTAGTGGTGCTGTCGCGGCACGAGACCCGGGGCGAGCAGGTCTATCCCTGCATTCACTGCGGTCGCTGCCTCGATGCCTGCCCGGTGTTTCTCAATCCGTCCCTGCTCGGCGACCTGGCTCGCGTGAACCGCTACGAGGAGATGGCCGAGGCGCACCTGGCCGATTGCATGCTCTGTGGCTCCTGTTCGTTCGTCTGTCCGTCGAACATCCCGCTCTCGCAGCTCTTTCAGGTCGGCAAGGCGGCGCTGCGGCGCGCCCGGGCGGCATGACGATGACCGATCCCGCGCTGGTCGTCACCGCCTCGCCTCACCTCAAGGGACCCGACTCGACCCCGAGGATCATGTGGCATGTGGTCCTGAGCCTGGTGCCCGTCGTGGCGGTGGCCGGATGGTTTTTCGGCATCAGTGCCCTGTTGGTGATCGCGGCCGCGAGTGTCGGCGCGCTGCTCGCCGAGCGATTCCTCGGGAACGAGCGGACGCTGGCCGATGGCTCGGCGATGATCACCGGATTGTTGCTCGGGCTCTGCCTGCCGGCCGGGATGCCGCTCTGGATGGCCCTGCTTGGCGGGATGGTCGGGATCGGGATCGGCAAGATCGTCTTCGGCGGACTCGGCCAGAACGTCTTCAACCCGGCACTCGTCGGTCGTGCCTTCCTTCAGGCGGCGTTCCCGGTGGCGATCACCACCTGGCCGAGCCCGGGGCAGGGCTTCTGGACGTTGGCGGGCGGCACCTTCGCACTGCCGTTCACGCACGGGATCACCGATGCACTGACCGAGGCGACTCCTCTCGGGCTCCTCAAGTTCGAGGGACGGCTCACGCCGGTGCCTGACCTCCTGCTCGGGAAAACCGCCGGGTCACTCGGGGAGACGGCCGCGGTGGTGATCCTGCTGGGCGGCGCCTACCTGGCCTGGCGCGGCTACCTCAACTGGCGCATCCCGGTGAGTGTGCTGGCCACCACGGCGGCCCTCGCCTCGGTGCTGCACATGGCCGATCCCGACTGGCCATCGGCGTCATTCATGCTGCTCTCGGGTGGGCTCATGTTGGGAGCGGTCTACATGGCCACCGACATGGTCACCTCGCCGGTGACCAACGCAGGGCGCTGGGTCTTCGGTGCAGGCATCGGCGTGCTGGTGGTGGTGATCCGCATCTGGGGCGGGCTTCCCGAGGGCGTGATGTATGCGATCCTGTTGATGAACGCGGTGGTGCCGTTCATCAATCGTGCGACCCAGCCGCGCGTCTTCGGCACCGGCCGGAGGGTGCGGGGATGACCGACGGTCACCAGCACGGCGGACCACCGCGCACCGAGACGCCGCCGAAGGTCTCGTCCTGGCGCCTGCTCGCCACCCTCGGTCTCGCCGGTGCACTGGCCGGTGGCCTCATCGTCACGGTCTATGCCCGCACGCTGCCGACGATCGAGGCACACCGGGCAGCGCTGGTCGAGAGCGCCGTGCGCGAGGTGCTCAAGGAGCCGGCCCGGCTCGACACCGTCTACCTCGATTCCGGGGTGCTTCGGGCATCGCCGCCAGCGGGCAGCGATGGCCGTGGCCTGGAGCGCGCGTTTCTCGGCTATGACGCCGGGGGCACGCTCGTCGGTGCCGCGGTGACCGCAGCCGAGCCGGGGTTTTCCGACGTGATCTCGCTGATCTTCGGGATCGATCCCACCAGCGGCATGCTGCTGGGGATGAAGATCCTGGGTCACAAGGAGACGCCCGGGCTCGGCGACAAGATCGACCGGCCGGCATTCATGGACGAGTTCACTGGGGTCACGACGCCGGTGCGGGGCGTCAAGGCGGCGGCCACCGATTCCGACCAGGTGCAGACGATCACCGGGGCGACGATCTCGTCGCGGGCGGTGCTCCGGATCATCAACAACGCCACGGCGCGATGGCAGCCGTTGCTGCAGGCCTACCTGCAGGGGGGGACGCCATGACCGCCGCGGCCCAGCCGGCGACCTTCGACGACTTCCTGCGGGGCGTCTGGCGCGAGAATCCGGTGGTGGTGCAGATGCTCGGGCTCTGCCCCACGCTGGCGGTCACCAACAGCGTGGCCAATGGCCTGGCGATGGCCGGAGCCACCGCGTTCGTGCTCCTCGGTTCCAACGTGTTGGTAGCATCGCTCAAGAAGCTGATCCCGCACGAGGTCCGGATCACGTCCTACGTGCTGATCATCGCCACCTTCGTGACGATTGCCGACATGTTGCTCGAGGCCATGGTGCCCACCGTGCACAAGCAGCTTGGGCCCTTCGTGGCCCTGATCGTGGTCAACTGCATGATTCTCGGCCGGGCCGAGGCGTTCGCGTCGCGCAATTCGGTGGGCCGCTCCGCGCTCGACGCGTTGGGGACCGCGGCGGGATTCACGGTCATCCTGGTCCTGATGAGTGCGGTGCGCGAACTCCTCGGCACCGGGGCGCTGCTCGGTGTGGACCTGCTCGGCCCGCGCTTCGAACCCTGGGTGATCATGGTCCTTCCCCCCGGCGGCTTCCTCACGCTCGGCGGCCTGATGCTGGTGCTCGGCTGGCGGGTCGAGCGCCGTCGGCGCGGCACGGCGAAGCGCCGTGCGCTGGAGGCCGCATGAAGAACCTCTCGTGGATCCTCATCTCCGCACTGCTGGTGAACAACTTCACCCTGACGCTGTTCCTCGGGCTCTGCCCGTTCTTCGGTGTCACCGGCCGGGTGGCCACGGCGTTGCGGCTGGGGATGGCCAACATCTTCGTGATGGTGATCACCGCGCTCGCGGTCTGGCTGCTCAACGCCTATGTGCTGGTGGCAGCGCCGTTCCTGCGGATCATCGCCTTCATCGTGGTGATCGCGTCGTTGGTGCAGATCGTGGAGATGGCGATCAAGAAGATCTCGCCGGCGCTGTTCCGGGCACTGGGGATCTACCTGCCGCTGATCACCACCAACTGCG
Source organism: uncultured Gemmatimonadales bacterium (assembly GCA_963847895.1). GTDB lineage: Bacteria > Gemmatimonadota > Gemmatimonadetes > Gemmatimonadales > GWC2-71-9 > Palsa-1233. Next base: position 843,202 of record CAWKBO010000001.1, on the reverse strand, counting down.
CGATCCTGGGACTGGCGATCTTCCAGACCAACCGCGGCTACACCCTGCTCGAGGGGCTCGCGTTCGCCCTCGGGGCGGGGATGGGACTCACCCTGGCGCTGGTTCTGATGGCCTCGATTCGTGAGCGCACCGAGCTGGGGGAGATCCCCGCTTCGGCGCGCGGATTCGGGCTCACACTGATGATCGCCACCTGCCTGTCGCTTGCCTTCATGGGCTTCGCCGGTCTCGGGGCGGGCTGATGGCGCCCGCGATCGGGATCGGTGCCATGGCCCTGCTGTTCGTGGCCTACGGCCTCGTCGGTGGCCGGGGCTGTGACGGTCATTGCCCGGGATGCGGCGGTGGCTGTGCCAATCGCAAGGAGGATGATCGTGTCGGCTGAGGAGAACGGGAGACCGCGTCTGGACCGTCGCCGCTTCCTCGGGGTGGGGGTCGGGGTGTTCGTGCTGGCCGCGTTGCCGCTGGCGATCACCAGGCGCCGCCTCGTGGTGCGGCGGTCGGTGCCGCTGATGGGGACGATGGCCGAGCTCACCGTGGTCGATCGAGACACCCGTCGCGCCGAGGCGGCGATCGACGCGGCGATCGCCGAGCTGCGGCGCGTGGAACGGCAGATGACCCGCTTCAGTGCCGGCTCGGACGTCGGCCGCGCCAACGCTGGAGCAGCCCGCGACGGCATCCCGATCGCGCCGGAGACCGCCGGCGTGCTCGAGCGGGCACTGTCGTGGGCCTCGGCCACCGATGGACGGTTCGACCCTGCGCTTGGCTCGGTGATCGAGCTCTGGGACGTGGCCAATCGCCACGAGCCGCCCCCGGCCACGGCGGTCCGACCGCTGGCAGGGCGGGGATTCTGGCATCACGTGGATCTCAGCCATGCCGGCCGCACCGCCGCGGTGCGTTTCACCGATCCCCGGGTGCGGCTCGACCTCGGCGGAATCGCCAAGGGGCACGGCGTGGATCGCGCGGTGGCCGCGTTGCGCGATCATGGAGTCACCCAGGCGATCGTCAACGTGGGGGGCGACCTCCACGCGCTGGGGCACGCCCCGGATGGCGATCCGTGGGCAGTCGGCGTCCGCTCGCCGGACGACGAACGGGTGCTCGCCACCACGCTCCACATCGCCGACCGGGCGGTGGCCACCTCGGGTGACTACGCCCAGTACTTCACATGGCACGGCCGCCGCTACCACCACCTGATGGATCCCGCCACGGCGGTCCCGCGCAGCGGACCGCTCCACAGCGTGACCGTGCAGGCCGACCACTGTATCGACGCCGATGCGGCGGCTACGGCCGTCTTCGGCCTCGGCGGTGCCACCGCCGAGCGACTGGTGCGGCGGCTGGTGCCGGGCGCGGAGGTGTTGCCGCTTGCCTGACCACGACAGGCCCGATGTTCTGACCCGGAGGGACCGATGAAAGGCACCAAGGTCTTCTGTTCCGCATGTGACCGGCAGGTACGGGTGATGATCTCCGAGGCTCCCGCCCACGACGGCCAGGCCACCCTGCACGACGAGGAAGTGGTCTGCCTCGAGATCGGCGAGCAATGCACCGGGGCGATGTGCCCGATCGGCGCGGCCGCACCCAGTTCGATGGTTGCCCGGCTGGTCCGGCTCGGCCTGCCGACCGAGGGACTCCGTACCGTGACGGCGACCTGCCCCACCTGCGAGGCGGAGGCGGAGATGGTCCTCTATGGCGACGGCAAGGCCGCTTGCTCGATCTGCGGGACCTCCGCGCGGTGGGTGGCCAACCACGTGGAGGCGTGAGGGCAATCCCGGGCGTAGGGACGGCGAGCCCGACGGCCGTCGCGGACCCGACCCGGCGCCCTAGCCTCTGACGAACAGGTCGATGGTGGCTCCGATCGCCGCGCCGAACAGCGCCACCTGGAGCTTCTGGCGACCACAGTGATCGCTGGGGTCTTCGGTGGAACAGAACGCCGCCACCAGCCCCCAGCCGAGCACTCCACCCGCCCACGGTACCCTGCCAGGGAAGGCCATGGGCTGCGCGCCACAGACGCTGGCCGGGACGACCCAGTGGAATCCAGGCGCTGGTGCTGTCCCGCGGGTGGGCAGGGGAGAGCAGGCCCTGAGCCAGCCCGCCGAGCAGCGCCCCGATCGCTGCCGACGCCACGATGAGGCGCAGGTCGCAGTCGACGTAATCCCCGTCGGGTTTGCCATCGATTGCGCAGATGATTGCCGGGATCGCCAGCAACCCCGCCCCGATAGCCATCCCCTCAATCGGGAGTCCGGAGCCACCGCTGCCGCGTGAGGTGTCGGTGGCGTGGCCGACCCAGGTGACCGCCGAGCCGACTGGCGGGGGGATGCGAGGAGTCTGGGCCTGGCCAGCGATGATCGGGTCGAGGAGGCCGAGAAGCAGGAAGAGGGGACGCATGGCGGCTCGGGGGACGGGGGGAGACGGAAAGCTATTGGCTCCGGGAGCACCCGACAGGCGGCCGATCCACCCTACCCCCAACCGCCACTCAGCCCTATATTTGAAGGTCTATGCACCAACCGCCCCCTCGCCGGGGGCTCGAGAGGGGTGATTCACGGAATGTCGGAAGTCATCATCCACGATGACGAGAGCTTCGAGCGGGCGCTGAAGCGCTTCAAGAAGAAGTGCGAAAAGGCGGGCATCCTGTCCGATCTTCGCAAGCATCGGCACTACGAAAAGCCGAGCGAGAAGAAGAAGCGCAAGATGAACGCGGCCCAGCGGAAGAACCGTCGTGGACGCTCCCGTGCCTGAGCTCCTCGCCACGCTGCGCAGCGACCAGGTCGCCGCGCGGAAGGCCACTGACAAGGACCGGACCCTGCTGCTGGGGACGGTCCTTGCCGCATTGAAGAACCGCGAGATCGAACTGAGACGCGAGCTCACCGACGACGACGTGGTCGAGGTGCTGCGCAAGCAGATCAAGCAGCGGCACGATTCGGTGGAGCAGTACACCGCAGCGAAGCGCACCGACCTGGCCGATCGCGAACAGGCGGAGCTCGACGCCCTCAAGGGCTACCTGCCGCCGGAGGCCGATCCGGCCGAGATTCGCGCCGCCGCCGAGGCCGCCATCGCCGCCGGTGCATCCGACCTCGGCAAGCTCATGGGTCGCCTCATGGCACAGTTCAAGGGCAAGGCCGACGGCAAGACCGTCAACCGGATCGCCCGCGAGGCACTCGGCCAGGGATGACCGCCGCCGAGTCGACGGCGGCACTCGGTTCGCTCGAGTTCACCGCGGTCCTCGAGGTCATCGCCGGTCGCGCCGCGGGTGAGGTCGCCGCCGGCCGGCTTCGCGCACTTCGCCCGGGCCACGATTCGCCCACCATCACCGCACAACTCCGGCAGGTCGCCGAGCTGCTCGCGCTCCATCGTCGCGGCGAGCGCCTCGAGGTGTCGGCGGTTCCTGCCCTGCACGGGGCCCTCGCCCGCCTGCGGGTGGAGGGGAGCGTGCTCGAACTCGGCGAGCTGGCCGACGTCCAGCGGACCCTCGTGGCCGGGCGGATGATCGCCACCGAACTCGAGCGGGTGACCGAGGCCGCGCCCTCCGTTGCCGCGCTCCGGATCCCACCGGCGGACCGGGCCATGGAGCGTGCGCTGGAACGGGCGATCGGTGACGACGGCGAATTGCTCGACAGCGCCAGCCCAGCCCTCGCGGCGGCCCGGCGCGAGGTGCACGCGGCCCGCGAGCGACTCGTCAAGCGGCTGGAGGGAATGCTCCGCGATCTCGACAGTGGCGGGGCCGGTGCGGTGACGATGCGCGGCGGCCGCTACGTGATCCCTGTCCGGCGCGACGCGCGTGGCCGACCCGACGGCATCATCCACGACGAGTCCGGCTCCGCTGGCACCCTGTTCATCGAGCCGACCGCCGCGATCGCCCTCGGCAACGCACTCCGGGCCGCGGTGATCGCCGAGGAGCGCGAGGTGCTCGCCGTGCTGCGGGCGCTCACCGAGTCGCTCCGGCCGGAACGCGAGGCGATCGCCGCACTGCATGAGATGGCGGTGACGGTCGACACCCTGGTGGCGCGCGCCGACTGGGCGTTCGACTGCGACGCGGAGTGCCCCGAACTCACCGGCCCCGGGGGCGAGCTCGCGCTCCATGAAGCGCGGCATCCGCTCCTCCTCGCGCGCGGCATCGCCGTCGTGCCGTTCACGCTGGTGCTCGAGCCGGCCGAACGGACGCTGCTCATCTCGGGTCCCAACACCGGCGGCAAGACGGTACTCCTCAAGACCGTCGGCCTGGTGATGCTCCTCACGGCCAGCGGAGTGATCCCCCCGGTCGGCAGCGGGTCACGGGTGCCGCTGGTGACGCGCGTCTTTGTGGACATCGGCGATCACCAGTCGCTGCAAGCCGACCTCTCGACCTTCTCGGCCCACGTGGCCGAGCTGCGCCGCATTCTCGATGGCGCCGAGCGATCGTCACTGGTGATCCTCGACGAGATCGGTTCCGGCACCGACCCCGCCGAGGGCGGGGCGCTGGCGATGGCGGTCCTCGAGGAGCTCACCCGTCGCGGCGCGCTCACCCTGGCCACGACGCACCTCGGGGCACTCAAGACGCTGGCCACGCGGGTCCCCGGCGTGGTCAACGGTTCGCTGCAGTTCGACGCTGCCACGCTCTCCCCGACCTACCGCTTCACCAAGGGACTTCCCGGGCGCTCCTATGGCATCGCCATCGCCCGCCGCCTGGGCGTGGCGCGCGAGGTGCTCGATGCGGCGGAGTCGCTGGTGCCCGAGGCCGAGCGCGAACTGGATCGGCTGCTCGCGAGCGTCGAGGGACGCGAGCAGGAGCTGCGTCACGACGAGCACGCCCTGATCGAACGCACGGTCGAGACCGACCGACGCGAGGCCGTGGTCGCGGCCCGGGAGCGGGATCAGGCGACCCGGGAGGCGGAACTGCGCCGCCAGGAGAAGGACGCCGAGCGCGAGCGGGCCCGGCAGGCCAAGGCGTACCTGCTGGAGGCCCGTCGCCGGGTCGAGGAGGCGCTGTCGCTCGCCAAGGGGGCCGCCGACGAGGCCGCGGCGAAGGAGGCCCGCCGCCTGGTGGAGGAGGGGATCCGGCAGGTGGCCGCCCGCCTCGACGAGGGGGAGGCCGAGGAGCTGGCCGATCCGGGCCGGCTCACGGTGGGCGACCGGGTCAAGCTCTCGACCGGGGCGGCAGGCGCGTTGGTGGAGCTGCGTGGCGATGGCCGGGCGGTGGTGCAAGTGGGCGCGATGCGGCTGGTGGTGAAGGCCGGCACGCTCGGTCGCCTCAAGCCGCACGAATCGACCGCGAGCGTGCGACCGGCTGTCCGGGTGCCCGATGGGCCGGCGCACGAGGCGCCATGGGAGATCGACTTGCGTGGCATGCGGGCCGACGAGGCGGAGAGCACCGTCCTGGCGGCCCTCGACGGGGCGGTGCTGGCGGAGCAGCCGCACCTGCGCATCATTCACGGCATGGGAACCGGAGTGTTGCGAGAGGTGGTGCGCGAGGTGCTTGGCCGTGACCGGCGGGTGACGGCGTTCGACTTCGCCCCCCGTCAGCAGGGTGGCACCGGCGTGACGATCGCGGTGCTCGCCTGATGGCCAGGATCCCCGACGAGGTGATCGAGCAGGTCCGTGATGCCGCCGACCTGCTGGAGATCGTCCAGGAGTCGGTGCAACTCAAGCGGACCGGGACCGACTGGCGCGGACCCTGCCCGTTTCATGGCGGCACCCATCGCAACTTCGCCGTCATCCCCCGCAAGAACCTCTACTATTGCTTTGTGTGCCATGCGGCCGGCGATGTCTTCACCTGGTACCGCGAGCGGTTCGGCATGGATTATCCCGACGCGGTGCGGGAGGTTGCCCGGCGAGTGGGGATCGTGATCCCCGAGCAGGCCGAGCGCGCCGGGCCGGACCCGCGCGAGCCACTCTTCCAGGCGTGCGACGCGGCGCAGGCGTGGTACGCGCGACAGTTGCGCGAATCTCCCGACGCCGAATCGGCGCGCCGCTACCTGTTGGGTCGCGAGTTCTCGCTCGATGCCGCGGCCGAACACGGGCTCGGCTGGGCACCCAAGGGCGATGGGTTCCTGGCGGCGATGCACGAACTCGGGATCGATCAGGCGGTGCTCGAGGAGGCGGCTCTCATCCAGCGGCGTGACGACGGTTCGTCCTTCCCGCGGTTCCGGAACCGGCTGCTCTTTCCGATCCATGACCTGCGCGGTCGCGTCGTGGGTTTCGGCGGGAGGTTGCTCGGCCCCGGCGAGCCGAAGTACCTGAACTCGCCCGAGACACCGATCTTCCACAAGGGCGAGCAGCTCTACCACATCCACGTCGCCAAGCTCGCCATCCGGAAGGCGGAGTGTGCGGTGGTGGTCGAGGGATACTTCGATGCCCTGCGGCTCTCGCTGGTCGGGCTCGACCACGTCGTGGCGCCGCTCGGCACCGCCCTCACCGAGGCGCAGGGGAAGCTGCTCCACCGCTACACCGGTGAGGTGATCCTCTGCTACGACTCCGACCCCCCGGGGCTGCGCGCCACGTTCCGCGCCGGCGACCTGCTGTTGGCCGAAGGGATGCGGGTGCGGGTCGCCACCATGCCCGAGGGGAAGGACCCCGACGACGTGGCGCGCCGGGGCGGGGCCGCGGCGGTCGAGGCGCTGCTCGGCGATGCGGTGGACGTGCTCGAGCGCAAGTTGCAGCTCCTGGAGCGGCACGGCTGGTTCACCGACGTGCACAAGGCCCGCGAGGCACTCGACAAGCTGCTCCCCACCCTCCGGGCCGCGAGTGATCCGGTGACCCGGGAGCTCTATGTGTCGCGGGTGGCCGAACGATTGGGGATTCCCCGGGACGTGGTGGCGACCGAGACGGAAGCGGTTCGCGCACGGCCGCTGCCCCCTGCGCCACCGCGGCGCGAGACGGCCCCGCGACGGTCCGAGGTGGCTGGGGACCGCGTTCCCCGGACGCCGGGTGCGGAAATCGAGCGCAAGCTGCTGCGGCTGCTGCTCCATCGTCCCGAGTGGCTCGAACGGGCCCGGGGGGAGATCGCGCCCGATCGATTCGCGGTACCGAGCTTTCGTGCCATCTTCGACGCCCTGGTGGCGCTCCCCGAGGGGGCACCGGTCGGCGACGCCCTGACCGGCCTCGACGGCCGGTCGCGCGAGGTGTGGCAGCGTCTCGCGGGGAGCGACGAGGCGCTGAGCGGCCCCGGGGCGGACCATGAATATGTCGGCGCATTGGAGGCGCTGGAGGAGATTCACACCTTCCCGCAGATCGCCGCCGAGCCCGATCCGATGGAGATGAATCGTCGCTGGCGGGCGCTCAGTCCAGAGGGGCAACACCGATTCCGGTTGTATCTTGCTACCACCCGCCGGTCCCAGCGGCCGCCGGCCGAACCGTTTCCGAGGAGTGACACCTGATGCATCCCGACCTGCCCAAGCTGCTGGAGGTCCAGGGCAAGGACCGCCGGCTGGCCGAACTGGCCGCCGGCCTCGCGACGCTCGCGACCGAGCGCGCTGCCCTGGACGCGGCGCTGGAGGGGGCGCAGACCCAGATCGAGTCGGCGCGACGCGCGCTGGCCGACAGCGCCACCCGACGCGACGAACGGGCCCAGAAGCTCGAGGCACAGCGGGTGCACCAGGAGCGCCGCCGGCAGCGGCTGGAACAGGAGCGCAACCCGCGGGTGGCGGCCCAGTTGATGGCCGACGTGGAACTGGCGCGCAGCATCCTGGCGCAGGAGGAGAGCGAGTGGCTCCGTCTCGCCGAGGAAGCAACCCAGCGCGAGGCCGCGGTCAGTGCCGCCGAGGCACGCCTCGTGGAAGTCGAGGCAGAGCAGGCGGAGGTTCGGCAGGAGCTCGACCGGAAGATCGACGAGGCGTCGGCGGAGCACGACGCGGCGAAGGCCGAGCGGGAGATCGCCGCGAGTGAGCTCAACCGCACGCTGCGCAATCGCTACGACCGGCTGCGCAATTCGCGCAAGACCGAGGTGCTGGTGCCCGCCAACAACGCGATCTGCACCGCGTGCTATACCGCCATCCCCAGCTCGCGGATCGGTCAGCTGCAGGCCGAGGGCCTGCTGCTCGAAGGTTGCGAGATGTGCGGGGCACTGCTCTACCTGGAGGAGGTGACGGCCTGACCGTCCCTCCGGGTACCGGGTTGGCGCCGACACCGCGCTGGCGCCTTGCCCCGGTCCCCGACCGAGAGGCGGCGCGTGCCCTCGCCGCCGCCCTCAACCTGCCGTTGCCGCTCGCCGCGATCCTCGTGCAGCGCGGCCATGCCTCGCCCGAGGCGGCGCGCGCCTTCCTGCGTCCCGATCTTGCCACGTTGAGTGATCCGTTCGTCCTCGCCGGCATGGCCGAGGCGGTCGCGACGATCGTGCGCGTCGCAGCGGCTGGCGACCCGATCCTGGTGCACGGCGACTACGACGTGGATGGCCAATGCGCCACGGCGCTGCTGGTGCGCACGCTGCAGGCCGCCGGGGTGCCGGTGCACGGCTTCGTGCCCAACCGGCTCCGCGACGGCTACGATTTCGGGCCGGCCGGTCTCCGGGAGGCGGAGCGGGTCGGCGCCCGGCTGATCGTCACCTGCGATTGCGGTATCACCGCGGTCGAGACAGTGGCGGCGGCACGCGCGGCGGGCTTCCAGGTGGTCGTGACCGACCATCACCTGCCCGGGCCGGTCCTCCCGGCGGCGGAGGCGGTGGTCGATCCCCAGCGTCCCGACGACCGCTCGGGGCTCACGGCGCTCTCCGGCACCGGGATCGCGTTCAAGCTCGCCCAGGCGCTCCGCGAGCCGCTCGGCTTGCCGGAAAACTTCCCCTGGCATCTCCTCGACCTCGTGGCGCTGGCGACCGTGGCCGATGTAGTGCCGCTGGTGGGAGAGAATCGGGTGCTCGTGAAGCACGGCCTGCGACTGCTGCCCCGGTCGCGCTGGGTCGGGCTCCGCGCGCTGCTCGAGGCATCCGGCGTCGAGCGGACCGAGGTCCGTGCCGGTCAGGTGGGCTTCATCGTGGCGCCGCGACTCAACGCCGCCGGGCGGATCGCCGAGGCGAGCGACGGGTTGCGGTTGTTGCTCACCGACGATCCGGTCGAGGCGGCGTCGCTGGCCAGCCGACTGGAGCAACTCAACCGCGAACGGCAGGCGATCGACCAGGCGATCCTCGAGGACGCCCTGGCGGTGGTCGAATCGCAATACGCCGATCCGGAGGAACATCGCGCCATCGTGCTCGCTGGTGACGGCTGGCATCCGGGGGTGGTCGGCATCGTCGCCTCGCGGGTGGTCGAGCGGTTCGGCCGACCGACCTTCCTGATCGGTCTCGACGGCGAGATCGGGAAGGGGAGCGGGCGCAGTGTCGAGCGTTTTGACCTGCACGCGGCGCTCACCGAGTGTGCCGACCTGCTGGAACGATATGGTGGGCATCGAATGGCGGCCGGCCTCACCATCCGGCGCGACCAGGTCGATGCGTTTCGCGCGCGCTTCACCGCCGTGGCGCGCGCACGGCTCGGGGCCGACGAGCTTGGTCCGGAGCAGCGAGTCGATCTCGAGCTCGGTCCCGAGGATGTCACCGACGACCTCGAGCGCTGGGGTCGGCACCTCGAGCCGTGCGGGATGGGCAATCCGGCCCCGGTGTTCGGGTTGCGGGCTGCCCGCCTGACGGGGGCCCGCACCGTCGGGAGCAACCACCTCAAGGCCACCCTCGAGGCGCAGGGCCGCCGCCTCGACGCGATCGCCTTCCACTGGGCCGATCGGGCCGCGGGACTCTTCGATGAGCCGGTCGACGTGGCATTCCGGCTGGAGCGCAACGCATGGAATGGCCGATCCGCCCTCCAGGCACGGGTGCTGGCCCTGGGACCCACCGACCGGTGACCCGGATCGTGAGTGGCACCTGGGGCGGGCGCCGACTCACGGTGCCGCGCGACGCTCGGGTGCGACCGACTGCCGAACGGGTCCGCGAGGCCTGGCTGGCGATCCTGGCCCCCGACCTGTCGGGTGCCACGGTGCTGGATCTCTTCGCCGGCAGCGGTGCGCTCGGGCTCGAGGCACTCTCGCGCGGCGCCGCGCATGCCACCTTCGTCGAGATGCACCGCGCCTCCCTCGACGCGCTGGCGGCCAACATCACGGCGCTTGCTGCAGCCGAGCGGACCACGGTGCGGCGCGGCGATGCCATGCGGTTCCTCGAGACGATCGCCTCGGGGACCTACGACGTGGTACTCGCGGATCCGCCGTTCACGATCGATTTCGCGCCCCGCCTTGTCGCGCGGTGGCAGGCGGCGCCATTTGCGCCACTGCTCGCGGTGGAGCATTCTCCCAAGGTCACGATCGACGGCGGCGAGACACGCCGCTGGGGCGACGTGGCCGTCACCTTCCTGCGGGCCCCATGACGCGCATCGCCATCTATCCCGGCTCGTTCGATCCACCGACCCGCGGCCACGAGGACCTGGCCCGGCGCGCCCTCGCCCTCTGCGACCGGCTGGTCGTCGCGGTCGCCATCAACCCGGTCAAGGAGCCGCTCTTCTCGGTCGAGGAACGGCTGCGCCTCCTCCAGGTCGCCCTCGGCGACGAGCCGCGCATCGAGCTCGCCTCGTTCTCAGGGCTGCTGGCCAAGTTCGCGCAGGATCGCGGGGCGACCATGGCGGTGCGAGGGCTGCGCGCCGTGAGCGACTTCGAGTACGAGTTTCAGATGGCGCTGATGAACCGTCGCCTCAATCCGCAGCTCGAGACGGTGTTCATGGTCCCCGCGGTGGACCTCACCTACCTCTCCTCATCCTTGGTGCGCGAGGCGGCGCGCTTCGGCGGCAACCTCGATGGACTGGTGCACCCCGAGGTCGCTCGCGCCCTGGCGGCACGCTTTCCCGGATGAGCCTCCGCGACCGGCTCCGGCAACGCGCCGCAGGACTCGGGGTGCGCCTGGTGCTCCCCGAGGGCGACGATCCGCGGATCGTCGCGGCGGCGGAGACACTCGCCGCGCTGGGCATCGCCGAGCCGCGGCTGTTGCGGCACGATGAGCGGCCGGCCGCCGACGATCCGGTGCTGCAGGCGGCGGCCGACCTGTTGCGCGCGCGACGGCCCGAGGCGGTGCGTGACGGCCTGCACGCCCTCGACCTGGCCGCCGATCCACTCCGGTTCGCTGCGGCCCTCGTCGGTCTCGGCGAGGCCGACGGCTGTGTTGCCGGCGCTGTGATGCCCACCGCCGAGGTGCTCCGTGCCGCGCTGTGGGCGATCGGCACCCGGGCCGGCATCGGGTCGGTGAGCGCGGCGATGTACCACGGTCTGCCCGACGGTCGGGTGCTCACCTATACCGACGTGGCGGTGGTGCCGTCGCCAACGCCGACCCAGCTCGCGGAGGCCGGCGTCGCGGCCGCCGACGATCGCCGTGCGTTGATCGGCGACGAACCGATGGTGGCGTTCCTCTCCTTCAGCACCCACGGCAGTGCCGACTGCGCCGAGACCTCGGCCGTCCGCGAGGCGCTGGACCACTTCCGCACCCTGCGCCCGGGCGTCGTCGCCGATGGTGAACTCCAGGCCGACGCGGCGCTGGTTCCGGAGGTTGCCGCCCGCAAGTGTCCGGGGTCACCGCTCGGTGGCCGTGCCAATGTGCTGGTGTTCCCGTCGCTCGACGCCGCGAACATCGGATACAAGCTCACCGAGCGGCTTGCCGGGGCCACGGCGGCCGGTCCGCTGCTGCAGGGACTGGCACGACCGATGTCCGACCTGTCGCGGGGGGCCTCCTCCGACGATATTGTGGATGTGGCGGCATTGGTGGCCCTGCAGGCCGCGGGTCGCCCGGGAATTCTCCAGGAGCGTTGACGACGATGTCCATCACGACGACGCGTTCGCCCGACGGGGTGACGGTGGTGACGGTTGAAGGCCAGCTCATCGTGGCGAACCGGCAGGAGTTGAAGCAGGTGATCCAGGACGCGGTGGAGGCCGGCGCGCGCAAGTTCGTGCTCGACTTCACCGCCACCGCCTACATCGACTCCTCGGGCCTCGGCGCGTTGGTCTCGATCAACAAGCGAGTCCGCGAGGCCGGCGGCGAGCTCCGTCTGGCCGGACTCAACGAGGATCTCCGGTCGTTGTTCGAGCTGACCAAGCTCGATACCCTGTTCGCGATCGCCCCGACCGCGAACGAGGCCCTCGCGGGCTTCTGAGGCCCGCGATGGGGTTCGCCGCACGCCGGGTCCCGGCACCGTCGCTCGGTGCCGCCCGCTTCGAACTGGTGCTGCCGACCGACCTGGCCCAGGTGGGCGAGGCGGTCGAGGCGGTGGTCGATTGTTGCCGCGCCCAGGGGCCGCTTACCGGCCGGGTCCGCTTCCGGCTGCGCACGGTCGCCGCGGAGGCGATCGTCAATGCGATGACCTACGGCAACGACAACGATCCTGGCCGGCGGGTCCTCGTCGAGGTCGAGGTGCATCTCGATCGGATCGTCCTCGCGGTCGCAGATGAGGGCGACGGCTTCGACCACGCCGGCGTGCGCGACCTGCACGACCACGAGTGCCACGAAGCCACCCGCGGTCGCGGGCTCTTCATGATCCGCCGGCTCGCCGAGCAGGTCGTCTTCAACGACCGAGGAAACACCATCTGGATGACACTGCCCCGACACTGAGCACGTTGCGAGCACTGGTGCCCCATCTCGGCGCGCTCGCCGGGGCCACGGTCCGGCTCTGGCGGCTCGAGGGCACCACCTGGCGGCTCCGGGCCGGTCCCGAGGCGACCGCCCCGCGCGCCCCGCGCGACCCAGGGCATCAGGCCGCCGCCTTCGTGGCAATCCCCGGTAGCCAGGAGCTCTATCTCGAGATCACCCCCCGCGACGATCGACTCGCCGACGAACTCGCAGCCCGGCTGCTGCCGATCGTCGAGGCAGTGCTGCACGCCGACGAGGGCCAGATGGCACTGACCAGCGAACTGGCTTCCCGCTACGAGGAGATCGACCTGCTCTACTCGATCGGCGAGCTGCTCGGTCGGTCCCATCCGATCGAGGCGGTGGCCGGCCACATCCTGCGCGAGGTGAGCGCCGTGATCGGGGCGCGACGAGCCGGGCTCCGGGTGCTCGACGAGCACGGCTTCTTGCGATTGGTGGCGCTGGTCGGTGATGGCAGGGAGGGGAGCATCCCCGCCGCGGTGTCGATTGATAGCAGCGATGAGGTGGTCATCGCGCGAGCGGTTCGGACCCGACGGGTGCAGACCGGGGTGCAGCCCGACTGGGTCGAGGGCGAGGTGCTCGCCGTGCCGATCGTCTACGCCGCCAGTGGCCAGCCGCCGCGGGTCGTCGGCACGCTGGCGCTGGCCGACCGGGCGGGCGGCGGCTCGTTCACCCGCGAGGAGACCAAGCTCCTGGCCGCGGTGGCGACCCAGGTCGGTGCGGCCCTCGAGAACGCCCGCCTCGCCGCGGCGGAGCGCGAGCAGCACCGTGTCACCCGCGAACTCGAACTCGCCCATGACCTCCAGGTGAAGCTGATGCCCACCCCGGCCGCCCTGCGGGGCGAGGCCGAGGTCGCCGTGTGGAGCGTGCCGGCGGAGACACTTGGTGGCGACTTCTACACCTTCGCGCGACTCGGCCACGGCCGCATCGGGGTGATGCTCGGCGACGTCTCCTCGCACGGTTTCTCGGCGGCGCTGATTGCGGCGCAGGTGATGGCCGCCGCCGGAATCCACGTCAACGCCGACACCCCCCCGGATCGCACCCTCGCGCTGATCCGCAACGCGCTCGAGGACGAGCTTGCCACCACCGAGATGTACCTCACCCTGGTGTACGCGATGTTCGATCCGGCGGCGGGCACTCTCTGCTACTCCAACGCCGGGCACCCCTACGCGTTCCGCGTGTCGCGGCACGGGCATCCCGAGCGCCTGGCCACCACGGCGCCGCCGCTGGGCCTCGTGGAGCACGGCGAGTTCGGCGCCGCCAGCGTGCCCTGGGCTGCCGGGGAGGACCTGCTCGTGCTCTGCACCGACGGCCTCACCGATGGCGCGCGGGAGGATGGCGCTCGCTACGGCGCCGAACGCCTCCTCGCCCGGCTGGAAGCGGGTCGTGACCTTGCGCCAGAGGCTTTGCTGCAATTCGTGCGCGACGACCTGGCCGCCTTCGGCGCCCGGACCGGCGACGACTGCACGCTGCTGGTGATCCGGGTCTAGGGTGCGCGCCCGGAAGGGCCTCGGCCAGCACTTTCTCAACGATCCGGCGCTCTTGGCGCGGATCGCGGCCGTCACGGAATCGGCCGCTGGTGACGTGGTGCTGGAGATCGGCCCCGGGACGGGTGGGCTCACCGCGGCCCTGCTCGATCGCGGCGCCACGGTGGTGGCCATCGAGCGCGACGCCCGGATGGGCGCCGCGCTCACCCGACGATTCGCCGATCGCCCCCTGGTGCTGGTCGAGGGTGATGCGCTGGACCTCGACTGGCCGGCGCTGGTGGCGCCCTGGACCGCGCAGGGAGCGAGCTGGCGGGTCGCCGGCAACATCCCGTACTACATCACGTCGCCGCTCCTCGAGAAGGCCCTGACCGCGCCGATGCCGGCGTCGGTCACCTATCTGGTGCAACTCGAGGTGGCCCGCCGGCTCGCGGCCCAGCCCGGGAGCGAGGCCTATGGCGCCCTGACCGTCGGGATCGCGGCGGCGGCGAGCGCCGACCTGGCGATGACGGTCAATCGCGGCGCCTTCTCCCCACCGCCGAAGGTCGACTCGGGGGTGGTGCACCTGGTGCCCCACCCGGCCCCGCCGATCGCCCCGGAGCGGGTCAGCGATCTGCGACGACTGGTGGTGTCGCTTTTCTCCTATCGTCGCAAGCGGATGCTGCGGGCGGTCCGCGAAGCGCTGGGGCTCGATGCCAAGGCCGCCGGCGCCCTGCTGGCTCAGGCCGGGATTGACCCTGATGTCCGGCCCGAAGTGGTGACTGTCGAGGAGTTCGTGCGGCTGCTTGGGACGATAGACGAGAGACGAGAGACGATAGACGATAGCCGATAGACGATAGACGATAGACGATCCGCGATCGACCATCGACCATTGCCCCCGGCAGCTGCCCGCTTGCCTCCGGGGGCGCCTTGTGAAACATTTCACAACATGTTCCCGCGCAAGATCGCCGACTCCACGGTGCGACGCCTCGCGATCTACCTCAGGTTCCTCGAGGAGTTCCAGCAGCAGGGCCGCGACACCATCTCCTCGGAGGCGCTGGCCAGTCGTGCCGGCACCACCTCGGCCCAGGTGCGGAAGGACCTCTCGTTCTTCGGCTCGTTCGGCAAGCGCGGGCTGGGGTACGACGTGGACGCGCTCGCCACCAAGCTGCGCGCCATCCTGGGGCTCGGTCACCGCTACAAGGTGATCATCGTCGGGGCCGGTCGGCTGGCCGGGGCGCTGGTCCAGTACGCCGGCTTCAGCGCGCGCGGCTTCCAGATCGTCGCGGTGGTCGACAAGGATCCCGCCAAGGTCGGCACCGCCACCGGGGGACTCACCATCGAGGACGTTGCGGATCTCGAGGCGATCGTCCACCGTGAGGAGGTCGAGATCGGGATCCTGGTGACCCCGGCCGACCCGGCCCAGGCGCTGGTCGATCGACTGGTCGAGGCCGGGGTCACCGCCATCCTCAACTTTGCCCCGGTGCAGCTGCACGTCCCACCGGGGGTGGACGTCAAGAACGTGAACCTCGCTGTCGAACTCGAGACCCTCTCCTATGCGCTGGCCCACCGGGACGAGGCGTGATCGGCCTCACGCCGCACCCCGCGGGCACCCTGATCGAGAAGGCGCTGGCACTCCTCGCCGAGGGGCCGCTCGACGCCGTGGCCGTGGCCACCCGGGTGATGGGGCTCCCGGCGGCGCCGCCCGCGGTCGCCGAGCGGCTGGCCGCGGCGCTTCTCGGCGCCGACCCGCGGGTGCGGCAGCAGGCCGATGGCCGCTGGGCGCTGGTCACCGCGGCGCAGGGGTCGCCGCTGCTGGAGGAGTGCGCCTTCGCGGTGGTCGACGTCGAGACCACCGGGATGCGTCCCGGCGACGACGACCGGATCACCGAGATCGCCGTGGTGGTGGTACAGGGGAGCCGTCGCGAGTTGGCGTTCGAGTCACTGGTGAACCCGGGGCGGCCGATTCCCTCGCGGATCTGCGAACTCACCGGGATCACCAATGCAATGGTGCAGACCGCGCCATCGTTCAGCGACATCGCCGACGAGCTGCTGGCCGCGCTCGCGGGCCGGGTGTTCGTGGCGCACAACGCGCGGTTCGACTGGGGCTTCGTGGGCCATGAGGTGCGCCGGGCACGCGACCTGGTGCTCGACGGTCCGCGACTCTGTACCGTGCGCCTGGCGCGGCGTCTCTATCGCGGCGAGACGAGCTACGGTCTCGATGCACTCGCCCACCGATTTGCACTCGAGTTCCCGGCGCGCCACCGCGCCGCCGGCGATGCGATGGTGACGGGGATGCTGCTGGAACGATTGATGGGTGCGGCGCGCGAACGCGGTGCGCGCACCCTGGCCGATCTCGAGGTGCTGCATCGCACGCCGATCCGCGAGGTGCCGACATGAGCAGGATCACCACCTTCACCGTCGGCCAGCTCACCGTGCACGCCCTCGAGGCGGGGCACCAGCGGCTCGACGGCGGCGCGATGTTCGGCATCGTGCCCAAGCCACTCTGGCAGCGGCGGATCGAACCCGACGAGCGTAACCGGATCACCTTGGCGATGCGTCCCCTGTTGGTCGAGCATCCCGATGGCCTCGTGCTGATCGACACCGGACTCGGCAACAAGGAGGCGGCCAAGTTCCACGACATCTACGGAGTGGAGAACGTCGGCGCCGACGGCCGCACTGCACTCGAGGACGCCCTCGCCGAGCTGGGGCACGCCCCCGATGACATCGTGACGGTGCTCGACACGCACCTGCACTTCGATCATGCTGGCGGCAACACCTTCGTGGCACCCGACGATCCGGAGCGGCGGGTGCAGGCCAGTTTCCCCAAGGCGCGCTACGTGATGCACCGGCGCGAGTACGAGTATGCGACCCACGCCAACGAGCGGACTCAGGGGAGCTACTTCGACCACAACTGGCGGGTGCTGGTGGAGCAGGGCCGGGTCGAGATGCTCGACGGACCGGCCGGCACCATCGTGCCGGGCGTGCGGGTGCTGGTCACGCCGGGGCACACGCCGTGGCACTGGAGCGTGCTGCTGGAGAGCGAAGGGGAGACCCTGCTCTATCCGGCTGACACGATCCCGACCGCGGCCCACTTGCCGCTGCCGTGGATCATGGGCTACGACGTGGAGCCGCTCCGCACACTGGAGAGCAAGCGGGCGCTCTACACCCGCGGCGTCGCCGAGCGGTGGCGGGTGGTCTTCGAACACGACGCCCGGGTGGTGGGCGGGCGACTGGTGGAGGGAGAGAAGGGGGTGGAGCTGGACGAGGTGGTGCGGGTGGGGGACTGAGCTACGTCGGTTCGAGGATTGGAACGAGGACCTTGCCGATTTCGAGCGCGGTGCTGTGTAACAGTCCGCGTGGAAATTCCTTGAAGTGAAGCTGCTATCTCCCCCCCTAGGCTGAGTTACGTGCCCACTAGGAGAAGCCCTAGGCGGCTTCAGTTGTTGTGCTGACACGATGCGTTTCGCATGGTGAGTTGCGATCACGATTGTGTGGCGCCCCTCGCGCGTCGACTGCGGTCCATATCTAGTCGTGATTCGAGATGCGGCCCCTCGTCGCCGGCGGGTCAGTAAGAGTCTCATTGTTGTTAGATGTCCCCCTAAAGTGAGGTTCAAAACCATGCGTCGCTCAGCACTCAGATTTGCAGCAACCGTTCTATTGGCCCTGTTCGCCGCACCCACCATGCTTTCCGCCGCTGATTCGAACGGTGAGGGCTACCCATCCTGGGGCACGTTCCACCCATGGCTGTGCGCCGGTGGGGGATGCGAACTCTGGGATGATGCTGCTACGCCGAGCGGTACGACCCGGAGTGGTTGCGACCCGCTCACCAAGTGGCAGAATGGAATCGACGTCGACTACCGCTGTGGCTGAGTTCGCACCTTCACGGGAGTCGTAGCGAATCGCGTTCGCCCTGCATCCCACTTTTTGCGCCTTCGTGACTAGCGAGTTGAAAATGCTCGGCTTGACTGCCTTCGCTCCCTACTTGGGGCTGCTGTTCTGCGCGGGGATTGCCGGATGTGGGGCTTCCCGAGATTCGAGACGCGATGTTCAGATGCCATCGGCACCCAATGAGGCCATGCCGAAACTCACTCGGATGGCCTTCCATCCTGATTCGACAAGTGCTCCCTTCGGCAAGGTACCGATAGCCGCAGATCCGCGCGGCGGCTTGTACTACTATGGTCAGACAGCGGGTGTGCAGCTCTTGACGAGGCTGGATTCGATGGGGCTTGCCACAGACCGGTTTGGGCCAAGCGGGGAAGGCCCCGGAGAGATTTCGGGGGCCGGCGTTCTGCTGTCAACCGGGGACACCCTGGCCATCTACGACACGCGGAAGGCAGCGGTCGTGCTGTTAGGACCTGATGGGGGAGCGCGGGGGGAGTTCAGGTTGGACGCACTGAGTTTTCCCTTGGCACTTGATGGTGACCGGCTGTTCACGATTGATCAGGACGCACCGCTGAAGCGCGAGCCTCCCGCCATTGTCGAGCACATCCTGGGCTCGGGTGTCAGCTCGATCTTCCTGGGCGAGGGTGATCGGAGTTTCGTCGACGCCATCGTGCCCGACCCTTCGCGCCCGTCCGGTCGCCTACCGATTCCGGTGTTTGCTGTGCGTGGAACTCGGAGCGCGATCGGCAATCCACGAACCGGGTCGATCACGATCCGTGATGGGGGAGCATCGTACGCGCTTCAGGTGCCCGGCGAGGCGCCGACGCGAGGACCTCATGGACTGGCGGAGACTCGCTCCACGTTGGAGTCGGTCCTCCATCGATCGCCCCCCCCGGGCGCGGCGGGGTCGCGCGCGAATCCCGCCGTTCGCGAGCGACTCGACACGCTGGAACGGGAGCACCTGCCTTGGTTTGCCTGGCCAGGACTCCAGTTCGACGACGGTGGACGGTTGTGGGTCTTCAGCGACCGGGGGGATTCGACCAAGGTCGATTTCTTCGTTGGGGAACGATACCTCGGTCGCTTGGCGCTGCCGTGCTATCACCCCGACAAGTGGATTTCCCTTGCTGCCGGCTGGTTGGCCCTGCAGTGCAAAGGCAACCCCGAGGCTGACGTGCCCTACGAGCTGCAGGTGTATCGGGTCGAGGGCTGAGGTGGGGGTCGCGTTGCAGCTGGTAACGCGTACCCCTTGACTCGGG
This sequence comes from uncultured Gemmatimonadales bacterium, assembly GCA_963847895.1. Lineage (GTDB taxonomy): Bacteria > Gemmatimonadota > Gemmatimonadetes > Gemmatimonadales > GWC2-71-9 > Palsa-1233. The sequence goes on along the minus strand of CAWKBO010000001.1, from coordinate 824,039 downwards.
CACCTTGACCCACTAAGATCCCCCTGTTCCAAGAGAGCGGGATAGCCGCTCCACCCCGAGCCAGCGTCACGGGCAACCGGGTCCCAAGAGACATAAGCATCCAGCCCTCCGGGGCTGCGGTGCGCCTCTTCGGACACCCCGCCCATACCGGCGGGGTGTTCGTGTTTCAGGCCCCAACGAAAGGACCGAGCCACTGTCCAGTTTCGATCGCGAACGGCGCGTACGGGTGAACCGGCAGATTCGCATCTCGCCGGTTCGGGTGGTGACCGCGGAAGGTGAGCAGCTCGGGGTGTTGCCGGTGGAGGAAGCACTCGCCGCCGCCCAGGAGCGGGGACTCGACCTGGTCGAGGTGGCGCCGATGGCCCGGCCGCCCGTGGTCAAGATCATGGACTACGGCAAGTTCAAGTTCGAGGAAGCGAAGGCGGCCCGGGCGGCGAAGAAGAAGCAGCACGTGATTCACCTCAAGGAGGTGAAGTACCGCCCGGGGATCGACGACCACGACTTCGACTTCAAGACGCGCCACGCCCGGGAGTTCCTGGGTGACGGCAACAAGGTGAAGGTGACGATGATGTTCCGCGGCCGGCAGATGGCCCACCCCGAGCTCGGCAAGGCCGTGCTCGACCGGGTCGCCAACGACCTCGCGGACATCGGCAAGATCGAGCAGGAAGCGAAGCTCGACGGCCGCAACATGATCATGGTGCTCGCGCCGAAATAGGCCGGGCCCGACGGGGAGCTGGAGAGACAGATGCCCAAGATGAAGACCAAGCGGGCGGCGGCGAAGCGGTTCACGCTGACCGGGACCGGCAAGATCAAGCGCAACAAGGCGAACCTGCGCCACATCCTCACCAAGAAGGACACCGCCCGCAAGAACAAGCTGGGCAAGTCCGCGCTGGTGAGTTCGGCGGACTATCCGCGCACCATCCGGCTGCTGCAGGGCTGAGGAGAACGCACCCATGTCTCGCGTCAAGAATGGCGTCGCGCATCACGCGCGCAAGAAGAAGATCATGGCCGCCGCCAAGGGCGGCGTCGGCGCCCGCAGCAAGCGCTACAAGGCCGCCAAGGAGAACGTCGAGCGCGGCCTGGCGTATGCCTACCGCGACCGCCGCAAGAAGAAGGGCGATTTCCGCCGGCTCTGGATCACCCGCATCGGTGCCGCGGCGCGTCTCCACGAGCTGTCGTACTCGCGGCTGATGGCGGGGCTCAAGAAGGCCGGCGTCGAGATCAACCGGAAGGTCCTCGCCGACCTCGCGGTGCGCGATGCGGATGCCTTCGCCAAGCTGGCCGAGGTGGCGAAGGCCCAGCAGTAGCCGGCGGCCGTGGCCGATCCCAACGATCTCGGCGCGCTCCGCGCCCGGCTGGCCGCCATCCCGGCCCTCGATGCCGCGGCCCTCGAGGCCGAGGAGATCGCGGTGCTGGGCCGCAAGCAGGGCGAACTCACCGCCCGCCTGAAGGCGCTCGCCTCGATTCCCGTCGAGGACCGCCGCAAGGCGGGCGCGTCGTTGAACGAACTCAAGCAGGAGTTCGAGGCCGCCTTCGCGGTCCGGCGGACCGAACTCGAGCGCAGTGCGCAGGCCGCCGAACAGGCCGGCGTCGACCTCACGATGCCCGGCCGCGCGCGGTGGATCGGCTCGCGCCATCCCGTCACCGTCGTGGTCGACGAGATCGTCGCGATCTTCCGCGGCCTCGGCTTCAGCGTCGCGCTCGGTCCCGAGGTGGAGACCGAGGAGCTCAACTTCCACGCCCTCAATTTTCCGCCCGACCATCCGGCGATGGACATGCACGACACCCTGTATCTCGATGGAGGTGAGAGGAGCGCGCCCCAAGGGGCGCGCCTGCTACTGCGCACCCACACCTCGCCGGTGCAGATCCGGGTGATGCGCGAGGGGCCGCCGCCCTACCGGGTGGTGATCCCCGGCACGGTGTACCGCAACGACCCGTTCGACCCGTCGCACGCGCCGGGGTTCGCCCAGATCGAGGGACTCGCCGTTGACGAAGGGATCACCTTCGCCGACCTCAAGGCGACCCTTTCCCACTTCGCGCGGCGCTTTCTCGGCTCCGACACCACGGTCCGCTTCCGGCCGTCGTTCTTTCCGTTCACCGAACCGTCGGCCGAGATGGATGTTGGCTGCACACTGTGCGGCGGGGTCGGCTGCGGTCCCTGCAAGGGAACCGGCTGGATGGAGATCCTCGGCTGCGGGATGGTGCATGAACAGGTGCTCCGCAACTGTGGCCTCGACCCCGAACGGTGGACCGGCTGGGCGTTCGGGATGGGCCCCGGCCGGATCGCGATGCAGCGCTTCGGGCTCACCGACATCCGGTTGCTCTACGGCGGTGACATGCGATTCCTGGAGCAATTCGGCGGGCTCGCCGGATGAAGGCGTCGCGCCGCTGGCTGGAGGCGTTCCTGCGCCGCCCGCTCGACCCCCGCGAGGTGGCCGATCGCCTCGGCATGCTCGGGGCACCGGTCGATGCGATCGAGCCGGTGGGCAAGGAACTCGAGCCGTTCGTGGTGGGGCTGGTCACGACGGTCGTGCAGCACCCTGACGCCGACAAGTTGAAGGTCACCACCGTCGATGACGGCAGCGGCACGATCCACACCGTGGTGTGTGGCGCACCGAACGTGACTGCCGGGCACAAGTACCCGTTCGCGCCACTCGGCACCACCATGCCGGACGGCCTGGTGATCGAGCGGCGCAAGCTCCGCGGCGTTGCTTCCGAGGGGATGCTCTGCTCGGCGCGAGAGTTGGGGCTCGGCACCGATCACGACGGGATCCACACCCTCGACACCGACGCGCGCCCCGGGAACGCCGCTGCTCGAGGTGCTCGACCTCGGCGACGACCGCTTCGAGATCGACGTCACCCCCAACCGCCCCGACCTGCTTGGCCACAAGGGAATCGCCCGCGAGCTGGGGATCGCATTCCAGGCCCCGTATCGACTCCCGGTGATCCCCGGTGAGGCCGATCTCGACCTGCCAGCGCCGGCGCGATATGCCGACGAGGCAACCGTCGGCGGGGTGCGACTGGCGATCATCGATCGTGGCGGCTGTGGCCGCTTCCTCGGCGCGATGATCCGCGGCGTGTCGATCGGGCCGTCGCCGCGCTGGCTGGCCGAGCGACTGGAGTCGGTCGGGCTCCGCAGCATCAACAACGTGGTCGACGTCACCAACTACGTGATGCTCGAGCTCAACCAGCCGATGCACGCCTACGATGCCGCGACCCTTCGGGGGCCGGCGGTGATCGTCCGACCGGCGCGCGCCGGCGGCGAGCCGATCGTCACCCTCGATGGCCAGGAGCGCAGCGCGCCCGAGGGGGCGTTGCTGATCGCCGACGCCGAGCGGGCGATCGGCATCGCCGGCGTGATGGGCGGCGCCGACACCGAGGTGAGCGCCGCGACGCGCGACATCTTCCTGGAGTGCGCCTGGTTCGCACCATCGCGGGTGCGCGCAGCCCGCCGCGCGATGGCACTGAGCACCGACGCGTCGCAGCGCTTCGAGCGCGGCACCGATCGCTGGGGAGCGGTCGATGCGTTCCGCCGCGCGGTGCGGCTGCTGGTGACGGTCGCGGGTGGCACGGTCGAGGCGACCGCCGACTGCTTCCCGACCCCGGTCAATCCGCCGCGGATCTTCGTGCGCCCGGCGCGGGTGACGCAGGTCCTGGGTGTGGAGCTGACCTGGCCCGAGATCGAGCGCTGCCTGGTGGCGGTCGGGGCCACCGTGGTGAGCAAGCCCGATGACGGACGGATCGCCGTGGACGTCCCCGGCTGGCGTCCGGACCTGGTGAGCGAGATCGACCTCATCGAGGAGATCGCGCGGGTGCATGGCTACGCGAACATCCCCACCGAGCTCTCGCCGTTTCGGCCCGGCGCCCGCGATGATGATCCGGCGTGGCATGCCGCCGATCGGATGCGCACCGGAATGGCTGCCCTCGGACTCCGCGAGGTGGTCACCCTCGCGATGCGCCCGGCCGACGATCCGGGTGCCCCGGCGATCCTCAATCCGGTCTCGGCAGAACACGGTCACCTGCGCCACGCGCTGGTGCCCGGATTGGTCGAGCAGGCGGAGGCCAACTGGGCGGCGCACACTCGCGATATCCGGCTCTTCGAGTTGGGGACGGTCTTCCGCGCGAGAGGGGGCGCCCGGCCCGACGAGGCACTGCACGCAGGATTCGTCCTCAGTGGGGCCCGCCACCCGGCCCACTGGACCGATGCCGAGCCACCGGCGTTCGATCGCTGGGATGCCCGCTGGACCTTCGAGCGGCTCGTGGCGCTGGCAAATCCCACCGCCTCGGTCCAAGTTGAGGGGGATCGGTGGGTCGCCCGTTCACCCGAGGGCGATGCGCTCGGCTGGTGTGGCGCGCTGGAGGCCGACATGCCGCCCTGGGCCGAGCCGTTGTTCGGTGGCGAGATTCGCGTCGTGACCGAGCTGCGTCCGCCGCCGCCCTATCGGCCATCGCCGGTGCACCCGGCGGTGAGCCGGGACCTGGCGCTGCTGCTGGGCGATGGTCGTCGCGTGGCCGAGGTGCTCGAGCTGCTGGAGACGCGCGGTGAGCGGCTGGCACTGGCATCGGTCGCGGTGGTCGACGAGTTCCGTGGTGCCGGAGTGCCGGAGGGTCGTCGGAGCGTGGCGTTCCGTCTGGTGTTCCGCGCCGCCGATCGCACCCTCACCGACGCCGAGGTGGACAAGGCAGTCAGTCGGCTGGTCTCGATGCTGGAGCGCGAGCTTGACGTCACCTTACGCACGACCTGATCTCCTCGCCCTCGACGAGCTCGAACGGGTGCTCGCGCACCTGGGCGACGAGCTCGGCGGCTGGCGCCGGCGCTGCCTCAAGGCCGAGGCGGAGCTGCAGTCGGTGAAGGGGAAGGAAGGGATGGTGCCGGGCGACGAGCTGGTGCGGCTGCGGACCCGGCTGCTCGACCTCGAGCGCGAAAACCTCGAACTGGAGACCCGGCTCGACCGCGCTCGCGAGATGCTCGGCCGGCTTCAGCAACGCCTGGCGTTCGTGGCCGAGTCGCCCGGCGACGAGGGGATCGGATGAGCAGCAAGGAATCGGTGCGGGTGACGGTGGGCGGTGAGGAACTCGTGGTGCGCTCCGAGCTGCCGCCCGAGTACACCCGCGAGGTGGCGGCGTACTTCGACGAGGCGCTGCGTCGGATCCGGACGATGATGCCGTCACTCGAGGCCCAGAAGGCGGCGATCCTCGCCGGGCTGGCGGTGACCGATGAACTGTTCCGGGCGCGTCGCACCGATGCCGAGGTGGCGTCGCGCATGAGCGTGCTCGCCGATGATCTTGCGCGGCTGCTGCCGCCCGCCAAGCGCGGGTAGCGGAGCGGCGTGACCGACTGACCGCAACCCGGCGTCCGGCGCCGGTGAGGGGATAGATCGATGGACCTCTCTCCCGCAGTCGCGGCCGCCATCGGCGCCGCGCTCGGTCTCGGATGTGGCATCGCCGCCTGGAGCGTGGTGCAGGCGTCGCGTGGCCGATCGCTGCGTGCGCTCACCGACCAGGCCCGGAGTGATGCCGCCACCCTCCGCACCACCGCCGAGCACGAGGCGATCCACGAGCGCGAGCGCCAGCTCGGGCTCGCCCGCGACGAGGCGGCGACCCTGCGCCGTGACGCGGTCGAGGAACTGGCGCGCCGACGGGGCGACGTCGAGAAGCTCGAGCAGCGGGTCGCCGAACGGGAGCTGCGACTGGAGGAGCGGGAAGAGCGGCTCCATGCCGAGGAGACTGCCGTCGCGGGACAGCGCGAGGCGAACCGTCGACGGGAGGAGGCGCTCCGCGAGCGCGACCTGGCGCTGGCCGGCACGGAAGCGGAGGCCGCTCGCCGGCTCGAGGCGATCGCCGGGCTCTCGGCTGAGGAGGCCAGTCGTCAGGTGCGCCAGGCGGTGGAGGACGAGGCGCGGGCCGCCGGGCAGGCCCAGGCGCGCCAGATCCGGGAGCAGGCCCAGCGCGATGCCGAGCGTGATGCGCGCCGGATCATTGCCATCGCCACCCAGCGGCTCGCCGCCGAGCACACCGCCGAGTCGACCGTTGCCGCGGTGGCGCTGCCCAGTGACGAGATGAAGGGCCGGATCATCGGGCGCGAAGGGCGGAACATTCGGGCCTTCGAGCTGGCCACCGGGGTCGACGTGATCATCGACGACACCCCGGACACGGTGGTGGTGTCATGTTTCGACCCGATCCGCCGCGAGGTGGCCCGCCGTTCACTGGAGGCGCTGGTCGAGGATGGCCGCATCCATCCTGGGCGGATCGAGGAGCTGGTCGCGAAGGCCCACACCTCGCTCGAGGCCGAGCTGTCGGAGCTCGGCGAGCGCGCCGCCTACGAACTCGAGGTGCACGGACTGCATCCCGAACTGATGAAGCTGGTCGGGCGGATGCGCTATCGCACCTCGTACGGCCAGAATCTCTACGAGCACTCGAAGGAAGTGGCCTGGCTCGCCGGGATGATGGCCGCCGAGCTCCATCTCGACGTGGCGCTGGCGCGCCGTGGGGGCCTGCTCCATGACGTGGGCAAGGTGCTCACCCACGAGCACGAGGGCACCCATGTGGAACTCGGGGTGGAGGTGGCCCGCCGCTGGGGCGAACAGCCACCGGTGCTCAATGCCATCCAGGCGCACCACGACGATGTGCCGCACGAGAGCGCCGAGTCGGTGCTCGTCCAGGCCGCCGACGCGATCAGCGGCTCGCGGCCCGGCGCCCGCCGCGAGGCGTTCGAGAGCTACATGAAGCGGCTGCGCCGGCTCGAGGAGATCGCCTGCAGCTATCCCGGGGTCGAGAAGACCACCGTGATCCAGGCGGGCCGCGAGGTGCGGGTCATCGTCAAGCCCGAGGACGTGGGCGACGAGGCGGCGCAGGTGCTGTCGGAGACCATCGCCCGACGCATCGAACAGGAACTCCAATACCCGGGGCAGATCCGCGTGACCGTGATTCGAGAGACCCGCGCCACCGAGGTGGCCAAGTGACCGCTCGACTGCTCGACGGGAAGGCGATCGCCGCCGAGATCCGCGCCGAGGTGGCCGCAGCGGTGCACCGTCCTCGCCGGGCGCGGGATCGTCCCGGGCCTCACCGTCGTGCTGGTCGGCGACGATCCGGCCTCGCAGATGTACGTCCGATCGAAGGGCCGGGCGTGTCGCGAGGCCGGGATGCGTTCCGAGACGATCCTCCTGCCGGCAGACACCGCGGCCGACGACGTGCTGGCGGTGATCGACCGGCTCAACGCCGATCGCGACACCCACGGCATCCTCGTGCAGACGCCGCTGCCACCCCACATCGATCCCGACCAGGTGATGCGCCGCATCGATCCGCTGAAGGATGTCGACGGCTTTCACCCGATGAATGTCGGCAAGCTGGTGCTGGGAGATCCGACCGCGTTCCGGCCGGCCACGCCGGCCGGGATCCAGGAGATCCTGCGCCGGTCGGGGATCGAGACCCGCGGGGCCCGGGCCGTGATCGTCGGGCGGTCGACCATCGTCGGGCCGACCGATGGCCAACCTGCTGATGCAGTCGGGACCCGGCGGCGACGCCACCGTCACCGTCTGCCATTCACGCACCCGCGACCTGCCGGCGATCTGCCGCGAGGCGGACATCCTGGTCGTCGCGATCGGGCGTGCCAGACTTCATCGGGGCCGACGGCGTGAAGCCCGGGGCGACGGTGGTCGACGTCGGAATCAACCGGGTGGCCGATGCCAGTGCGCCCAAGGGATATCGCGTGGTCGGCGATGTCGCGTTCGATGCGGTGCGCGCGATCGCGGGGGCGATCACCCCGGTGCCCGGTGGGGTGGGGCCGATGACCATTGCGATGGTGCTCAGCAACACGCTGCAGGGAGTCGAGCTGCAGCTGGGGATCGCGTGAGCGCACCCGACGCGGCGTGGACGGTCCAGCGACTCGCCCGCACCCTCAAGGAACGGGTCGAGACCGACTTTCCGAGCATCTGGGTGCGCGGTGAGCTGGCCGGGGTGAAGCGCTACCCGTCGGGTCACTGGTACTTCTCGCTCACCGACGAGCTCGCCAAGGTCGACTGCACCATGTGGCGTTCCGCGGCGACCCGGCTGCGTGGACCGCTGGAGGATGGCAGCGAGGTCTTCGCCCTCGGCACCCCGAACGTCTGGGAGGAGCGCACCGCGCTGCGGTTCAACGTGGTGCAGGTGCTGCCGGCTGCCGCGGTCGGTGCCGTCGCCCAGCAGGTGGAACAGGTCAAGCAGCGGCTGCTCGCCGACGGCCTCCTCGACCCGGCACGCAAGCGACCGCTCCCGCCGTATCCCGAGCGGGTGGCCGTGGTGACCTCGGTCGCCGGGGCGGCGGTGCGCGACGTGATCACCGTGGCCCGCCGTCGCTGGCCGGCGGTCGAATTGCTCGTGGTGGGGGCGACGGTGCAGGGCGATGGCGCACCGGCCGAGATCGTCGCGGCGCTCGAGACGGTGGGCCGCCTCATGGGAATCGACTGCTGCATCGTGGGGCGCGGCGGGGGATCGAAGGACGATCTCGCCGCCTTCAACGACGAGGCGGTCTGTCGGGCGATCGCGGCTTGCCCGGTGCCGGTGATCAGCGCGGTGGGACACGAGGTGGACGTGACGCTCGCCGATCTCGTGGCCGACGTGCGAGCCGCCACCCCGTCGCAAGCGGCCGAGTTCGCGCTACCCGACCAGCGCGACGTGATCATCCGACTCGATGCCGCCGGCGCGGCGCTCACCCGCACCACCCGCGAACGCCTGGCACGACGTGCCGAACGGCTGGAGCGCACCCGCGAGCGGATGGGCAACGCGCTGCTCGCAAGACTTCGCACCGTGGAGCGCCGGTTGCACGGAGCGTCCGCCGCGCTCGTCCCGGGCCTCGAGCGACATGTGCGTCAGCCGCGCGAGCGGCTGGCGCGCGTCGCCGACCGCCTTCGCCCCGCGATCGATCGGACAATCGCGGCCGCCTCGGCCGAGACCGGGCGCCTCGCCGCGGCACTCAATGCACTCTCGCCGCTCCGGGTGCTCGGTCGTGGCTACGCCCTGCCACGCGACGCCGATGGACGCGTGATGCGCAGCGTCGGGCAGTTCACCCCCGGCAGCCGCTTCACGCTGAGCGTGAGCGACGGCACCATTCCCGCCCGCGTGGAGGAGGCATGAGCAAGGACACCCCGACCCTCGCCGACGACCTGTCCCGGCTCGAGGAGATTGTCCGTCGACTCGAGGACAACGAGTTGGCCCTGGAGGAGGCCTTGGCGCTCTTCGAGGAGGGGGTCGGCCGCCTCAAGCACGCCCAGGCGAGGCTGGCCCAGGCCGAGACCCGGGTCATGCAGGTGCTCCGGGATGCCGACACCGACCAGCCGAGGATTGAACCACTGGATGGTTGACCTCCGGTCCGAGGATCCCCGCGTGATCCTCGACGAGGCGAGGCGCGTGACGGATGCCCGTCTCTCTGCTGTCGCGGAGCGCATGCTCGGCGAACACCCCGGTCGGCTCGGGGAGGCGCTGGCGTATGCGCTCCGCTCGCCGGGAAAGCGAGTCCGCCCCGCCTTGCTGATGGCCGCGCATCGTGCCGTTGGCGGCGAAGAGGGCATCAGCCTCGCCGGCCTCGCCACCGCGGTCGAGATCGTCCATACCTACTCCCTGGTCCACGACGACCTGCCGTGCATGGACGACGACGGCCTGCGCCGCGGGCGCGCCACCACCCATGTGGCGTACGACGTGGCGACGGCGACGCGGGTCGGATTCCTGCTGGTGCCTGTTGCCGCCGAGGAGCTCTCGCTGGCCGGGCGGGAGATCGGGCTCGACGCCGCCGTGATCGGTCGGCTCGCGGGCCAGCTCTTCGAAGCTGGTGGAATTCGCGGGATGGTGGGCGGCCAGTGGCTGGACCTGGCCGCCGAGGGACATCGCCTCGATCTTCCTGAACTGATGGCGCTCCATCGGGGCAAGACCGGCGCACTGATCACCGCGGCGGTGATGCTCGGGGGGATCGCCGGCGGAGCCTCGACAGAAGCCGAGCAGGCCCTCCGGGGGTTCGGTCGCGAAATCGGCCTCGCGTTCCAGGTGGCCGACGATGTCCTCGACGCGACAGCCACTTCGCACCAGCTCGGCAAGACCGCCGGGAAGGACGCCGAGTACGCCAAGAGCACCTACGTGGGCCTGCTCGGGGTGGCCGGGGCGCGCCAGGAGGCCGAGCGGCACTGCGGACTCGCCCTCGCGGCGCTGGACCGCGCCGGGCTGGGCGGCGGGTCCCTGGCGACCCTGGCTCGGTATATTGTGACACGGAGTTCGTGAAGCACGCCTGACGGTACGGTCTGGGTGGCCTGCCTGCCATCGGGGCCCCACCCCGGGGTTGTCCCCCGCGCGCGGAGCGCCAATGTCCCTCCTCGAACAGATCCAGGGTCCCCAGGACCTCAAGCGACTCTCCCGCGACCAGCTCCCCGAGCTGGCCCAGGAGGTCCGCGATCGACTGATCGAGTGCGTCTCGGTCACCGGCGGTCACATCGGGGCCTCGCTCGGCGTCGTGGAACTGGCGATCGCCCTGCTCTACGAGTTCGACTCACCGACCGACAAGGTGCTCTGGGATGTCGGTCACCAGGCCTACGCCTGGAAGCTGCTCACCGGGCGCAACGCGGCCTTCAACACCCTGCGCACCGAGGGCGGCATCTCCGGTTTCCTCCGTCGCGACGAGTCGCCCCACGACCAGTTCGGCGCTGGACATGCGGGCACCGCGATGTCGGCCGCACTCGGGATGGCTACCGCGCGCGACCTGCTGGGCGAGACCAACAAGGTGATCGCGGTGGTGGGTGACGGCGCGCTCACCTGTGGGCTCTCCTACGAGGGGATGAACAACGGCGGGCACTCCGATCGCGACATCATCCTGATCGTGAACGACAACGGGATGAGCATCTCCCCCAACGTCGGCGCGATCTCCAAGCTGCTCGGCGGGATCGTCGCCGACCCGCGCACCGATCGGCTCCGCGAGCGGATCAAGAAGGTCACCTTCCGGCTCGGCGACGTCTTCGGCGACAGCGTCGTGTCGCTGGCGCGGAACGTCGAGGAGTCGGTCAAGAACCTCTTCAGCAACGGGATGCTGTTCGAGGAGCTCGGCTTCCGCTATTTCGGCCCGATCGACGGACACGACCTCGACAAGCTCTGCCACACCCTGGCGCACGTGCGCGGCCTGGGCGGCCCGCGGGTGGTCCACGTCCTCACCACCAAGGGGAAGGGCTTTTCCTTCGCCGAGGCGAATCGGGAGAAGTGGCATGGACTGGCCGCCTACGACCCCGTGACCGGCGAGGCGCGAAAGAAGCCGAGCGGCCCGCCCACCTGGACCCAGGTGTTCGGCAACACCCTCGCCGCCCTCGGCGAGGAGCGCGACGACTTCGTGGCGATCACGGCGGCGATGCCGAGCGGATCGGGCACGGCGATCTTCGAGAAGCAGTTCCCGAAGCGATTCTTCGACACCGGGATCGCCGAGGGACACGCCGTCACCTTCGCGGGCGGACTCGCGACCCAGGGGATCCGACCGGTCGTGGCGATCTATTCCACCTTCCTGCAGCGCGCCTACGACAACATCATCCACGACATCGCGATCCAGCGGCTGCCGGTGACCTTCTGCATGGACCGCGCTGGGCTGGTGGGCGAGGATGGCCACACCCACATGGGTCTCTACGACATCGCCTATCTCCTGGCGGTGCCGGGGATGACGGTGACGGCGCCGAAGGATGCCGATGAACTGGTCGGGCTGCTGCGCACCGCGCTCGACCACGACGGACCGTTCGCCACGCGCTACCCGCGCGACAAGGCGCCCGGCGATCCCAATCCGGTCGGCAGCGTCCCGGCGGTGCCCTACGGCACCTGGGAGCTGCTGCGTCCCGGCACCGAGGTCGCCATCCTCGGTGCCGGCACGATGGCGCTGCCGGCGCTTGCCGCCGCCGAGCAGCTGGCCGCCGAGGGAATCGATGCGGCCGCGGTGAACGCCCGGTTCCTGAAGCCGCTCGACGAGGCGATGCTCGCCTCGCTGCTGGAGCAGTGCCGTCTCGTCGTCACCGTCGAGGAGGGCACCGTGGTCAATGGCTTCGGCGCGATGCTGGCCGGTCGCCTTGAGCGGTCGCATCCGGGTGTCCGCGTGCTCACCATGGGGGTACCCGACGAGTTGATCCCCCAGGCGCCTCGCAGCCGGCAGCTGGCGATGTTCGGTCTCACGGCGGAAGGGATCGCCGATCAGGTGCGCGCGGTCCGCCGCGAGCCCGCCGTGCGCTGACGTGACGCTGCGCGTCGGGATCATCGCCAACCCGCGCTACCCCGACCTCGCCAGTATCCTGCGCGAGGCGGTGGAGGGGATGGACGCACGTGGCTGGCGCGTCTTCGCCGACGAGGATCTCGGTGAAGCGCTCTCGCATCCCTTCCATCCGCTCGATCCCGCCGAGCTCGACCTGCTGGTGACCTTCGGTGGCGACGGCACCCTGCTGCGTGGCGCCAGGCGACTGGGCGGTCGCCCAGTGCCGGTCCTCGGAATCAACTTCGGCAGGATCGGGTTCCTCACCGCCGTATCGCGCGACCGCGCCACCGAGGCGCTCGACCTCTTCGCGGCGGGGCACTACACCCTCTCGTCGCGCACCACGCTGTTGGGCACGGTCGGACCGCTCGAGGGTGGCGGGGAAGAGGTGGTGACTGCCCTCAACGACGTGGTGCTCCACAAGGGTGGTGTCGCGCGGGTGGTCCGCTTCCAGCTGAGCATCGACGGGGAGATCGTCGGACCGGTCTCCGCCGACGGGTTGGTGGTCGCGTCGCCCACCGGCTCCACCGCCTATTCCCTGAGCGCGGGTGGCCCGGTGGTGGTGCCGTCGATCGATGCGATGCTGGTCACGCCAATCTGCGCCCACTCGCTCTCGGTCCGCCCGGTGGTGCTCCCCGGCACCGCGACCGTACGGGTCGAGCCGCTCGATCCGCATCCCCACGACCTGCTCGTCTCGTGTGATGGCCAGCAGACCCGTGCCCTCGGTCCCGACCAGGGGCTCACGGTGCGCGTCGGGCCCGATCGGGTGGTGCTGGTACGGTTTCCGGGCTTCGGATTCTTCGCGCGGCTGCGTGAGAAGCTTCACTGGGGCGATCTCTCGGGTCGCGAATAGGTGCTCTGCTCCCTGCGGGTGCGCGACCTCGCCACCGTGAGCGACGTGACGCTCGAGCTCGGGGGCGGGCTCAATGTCCTCACCGGTGAGACTGGGGCCGGGAAGTCGATGCTGGTCGATGCCCTCGCCCTGCTGCTCGGTGATCGTGCCGATCGCGCCGCGGTCCGGCCCGGCGCCAGTCGCCTGGTGATCGACGGCGAGTTCGACGGCGGCGGCCCGCTGCTCCACGCGCTGCTCCGGGAGGCCGGGCTCGATACAGAGGACCGCCTGGTGATCCGCCGTGAAGTGAGTGCCGAGGGTCGTTCGCGGGCGTGGGTCAACGGGTCGCCGGCCACCATCGGCACGCTCGCCTCGCTGGCCACCGCACTGGCCGACCTCCATGGCCAGCACCAGACCATCGAGCTCGCCCACGGCGGCGTGCAGCGTGACCTGCTCGATGCCTGGGCGGATGCGGCGCCGGTTGTGGCGTCGGTCGCCGCCGCGCACCGCGAGCTCTCCCTGCTCCAGGAGGAGCGCGACACGCTCGCCATGCGACGGGACGAGGCGCTCCGTCGCGCCGACTGGCTGCGACATGTGGTGGGCGAGATCGACGAAGCCAGGCCGGTGGCAGGAGAGGACGACGCCATCGCGGAGGAGGCCAACCGCCTGGCGCAGGCCGGCACGCTCGGCGAACAGGCCCGGCGAATCACCGAGCTGCTCGACAGCGAACGGGACGGGGTCCGCGACCGGCTCGCCAAGCTTGCCCGGGCGATCGATCAGCTGGGCCGTTTCGATCCCCCGGTGGCCGAGTGGCGCACGCTCCTCGACGCTGCATGGTCGGGGCTCGATGAGCTGGGCCGCCTGGCGAGCGACTATGCCGATTCGGTGACCGAGGACCCCGACCGCCTGACCGCGCTGGAGCGGCGCCGGGAGCAGCTCCACACGCTGAAGCGCAAACATGGCGGTTCACTCGAGGCGGTGATCGCCACCCGACATGAGGCGGCCGAGGAACTCGATCTCGTCGATCGAGCGGCGCTCGACCTGGGCGCGCTCGAGCACCGCATCGCGGTCGCGGCCACCGGCCTCGCCACCCGGGCCGCCGAACTCACTTCGGTGCGCACCGCCGCGGCCGACCGGCTGGCGGGGGAAGTCTCCCGCATGCTGCCGGGTCTCGGCATGCCCGGGGCCGGGCTCGAGGTGCGCCTTGAGCCGCTCGACACGATCTCGGCCACCGGGGCCGAGTCGGTCACCTTCCTCGCGCGCCTCAACCCTGGGATGGCCGCACGCCCGATCGCGACCGCCGCGTCAGGTGGTGAACTGTCGCGTTTGATGCTCGCCCTCAAGGTGGTTCTTGCCCGTCACGATGACACCCCCACGCTCGTCTTCGACGAGATCGACCAGGGCATCGGCGGTGAGACCGGCACCCAGGTGGCCACGGCACTGGAGCGGGTCGCGTCACGGCACCAGGTGCTGGTGATCACCCACCTGCCGCAGATCGCCTCGCGAGCCGACCGCCATCTTCGGGTGGCCAAGGGAACGCGGGAGGGGATCGCCACCAGCGACGTGGTGGTGCTCCACGGTGAGGACCGAATCATCGAGGTGGCCCGCATGCTCGGTGATCCCGATGACGCCCACGCGCGACGCCTGGCGGCGGCGATGGCGAAGCAGGCTGAGCGTCGATAGCGAATCGGTGGTGTGTGGTGTGTCGCACGGGGACTCTCACCCGCCTGGTCGGCAGACGGGCATCAGCGGGCGTCCTACCAGAGCTTCTTGTACACCCGGAACCAGAGTCGCGTGGTGAGTGCCGCCGGCACCAATCCCGAGTGGCTGGTCGCCGTGCGCTCGAGGGCCAGGCCGGCCTCGACCGGCATCCGACGGGTGCCATCGGGTTGGCTGCCATCGTGCGCGTAGCTCAGTCCGATGCCGAGGCGAACCGCACTTGCCGCCGTGCCGAGACCCATCGCGGAGACGTCGCCGAAGCGCGGCGCCGGTGCCCCTGCGGGGAGCGTCCAGCGGTCCTCGCCGCGTCGGAACCAGGTCGCTGAACCGGCAATCGCGAGTCGGTCAGCGAGCCGCCAGTAGGGGCGCGCGCTGATCGTGAGGAGATTCCCGGGATCCCAGCGAAGCGAGGCGAGGCGCGAAGCCGGGAGCAGGAACTCGTCGCGCCCGCCGACACGCGCCTCGCGCGTCCCCGCCAGTTGGTTGCGCCAATCGGCGGAGGCCCGCAGCCCGAGCCGCCCGCGGCCGGTCTCCACCGTGCCCCCGAGCCGCAGGTCGAGTTGGCCGTCGCCGGTGCCGGCATCGCGGAGGTGATCGGCCCGCGGTGGGGTCCCGCTGGGCAACGTCACGCTGCCGGTGATCCACGCGCCGAACCAGGCATGGTGTTCGGTCGACTGTCGCGCGGTGAGCTGCCAGGTCATGCCCATCTCGACGTCACCCAGCCCCACCAGCGGCTGCTCGTCGAAGGTCGCGAGGTCGAAGGCATCGGACGCGGTCAGCAGCGCACCGAAGTCGGAGTCGGTGATCGCGCTGGCGGGGAGCGCAGGCCCGACGGTCGGGGCCGCCACACCGAGTTGATTGGTGAAGCGATCGGCGTAGCCACTCACCGCCAGCAACAGCGCGGCACCGTCCGGCGAGTCGCCCAGCGGGAGCACTGGCGAGGCACTCGCTCCGTTGACCAGCAAGGCGGCCAGGGCATCGTGGAAGACCGGTCCGTCGGCGAGGACCTGGTCGGCGAGCGCCTGGAGTTCGGCGGACTGGGCATAGTCGCCGGCGTCCCGGTGGGCCGCGACCTCGTCGAGCGCCGCCTGGAACTGCTCGAGGAACTGGCTGCTCGACTGGTCGCCGAGGAGCGCGGGATTGAGGCCGAGCGTCGCGGAGGTTGCATCCGGGGTGAGCGTCGCCTCGGTACGGGTCGAGACGATCGGCAGCGAGACGAACGCCGTGAGCCGGTCGGTGATTCCGACCGCCAGTCCGATCGTGCCGACATTGTGCTGGAGCATCAGGTCGGCCTCGAGTGCGCCGAGCGACCCGCCCCCCGCTGGAGTGCCGAGGAGCGTCGCGAGTTGTCGCTCGAGGTCGGCCACCATCGGCGACTGGCTCGCCGTCAACGCACTCGCAGCGACCGGATCACCGAATCCGCGTCGGGTGCCGTCGGCGAACTCCTCGCTGGCCGGGCCGAAACTGCCGCCCAGTTCGATGCGCAGGGTGCCGCGCGGCGCCGTGAGGTAGGGCAGCTGGCCGGCAAGCGGCGACCACGCCACACTCAGGGCGGCGGCAAGGACCAGGCGACGGGACATGGCCCGAAAGGTAGCGGGGGACCGCGTCGCGCCCGAGTGGCATGGTTCTGGCAGCCCTGGAATGACGCACCCTCCGGATGCGGACCCGTCGCTTGCGATCGGTCCCCACCGGTATTCGACCACCCGGATCCTCGAAGGGAGCCGTCGATGCGTCGGCAGAACGGTTTCACCCTGATTGAATTGCTCGTGGTGATCACGATCATCGGCATCCTGGCCTCGATCGCGTTGCCCCGGTACGCCTATCTCAAGCAGAAGGCTTACCTGGCCGCTGTGACGAGTGACCTCCACAACCTGGTGACCGCGGAGGAGGGCTACTTCGCCACCTACGATGACTACGCCGGTGCGATCTCCTCTGGAGGGACCGATGTTCCCGGTACCAACGGCTCCGGTTCGCTGGCGTTCTCCTGGAGTCCCGATGTCGAGTTGGTTCGGCTGCGGTACCGTAGCAACCGGAGGCTCGGCACTGGCTGGAACGCCGTCGTTCGCCACACCCTGATCAAGGACAAGACGATGGACCGCTGTGGCGTGTACATGGGAGCGGACAACTTCTCGCCGAACAAGGCGGTGACCTCGGCGGGGATGGTGGCCTGCTGGTGATCGGGTCGCGCGGGGTCAGCGCCGCAGCACGCCCAGCGCCCCGCCGAGGAACGAATCGGGATCCATCTGGCGGCTCAGCCGCAGGGTCTGCCCCTGCAGCTCCCCGGTGAGGTCGTAGCCGTCCCCATCATGCCGCCAGGAGACGCCCTCCTCGACCGGCCCGACTTCGGCCAGGTCGTTGGGGAGGCGACCGTTCTCGTCGGCGAATTCCTCGATCCGGCCCTGTTCCAGGTACAGGGTGAAGCGCAGGGCCGCATCGCGCCGTTCGGCGGTCAGCACCGGATCGATCCGCTCGCCGAAGATCCACGATGGCCGCGCAATCCATATGTAACCCAGGAACATCCACCCGAACGCCAGGGCCAGGAGGGCCCGGCTGGACCGTCGTGGCGGCGGGACCGGATCGGCCTCGGGCTCCCCGTCGGAGACGAGCTCCCGCACTGCCTCGTAGAGGGCCTCGCGGCGTTGCTGATCGTTCACGGCTTCCTCCGGAATCGAGGTGGGTTGGCGAGCTCCTGACAGGGGGGTCTGGTGCAAGAGACGGACCGGCCGAGCGCCCGAGGCCGGGATCCGGCATATTGAGTGGGGCTCGGGTGGCGAAATGGCAGACGCAGGGGTCTTAAACACCCCGGGGGCAACCCCATGCGGGTTCGAGTCCCGCCCCGAGCACTCGTATTGGCACCCTGCCCGGAGTGACGATGTCCGATAGGCGAGGCTTCACCCTGATCGAGCTGCTGGCGGTGGTCACCATCATCGGCGTCCTGGCGTCGATTGCCGTCCCGCGCTACTCGTACCTCAAGCAGCGTGCCTATATCGCCTCGATGCTGTCTGACCTTCACAATCTGGTCAGCGCGGAGGAGGCGTTCTACTCGGTCAACGGTGATTATGCCGGCGGCATCACGCCCGGTGCCGAGGTGCCAGGAATGGGCGGGTCGGGGCGCGCCACGCTGCTTCCCAGCCCGGGGGTCGTGATCACCGTCACGTGGCACTCCAGCAACAGCAAGGGCGAGGGCTGGAGCGCCGTCGCGACCCATCCTGGGGTGACCGATCCCAGTCGCGATGAATGCGGGGTGTTCGTGGGTGATCCCAGCTACTCGCCCAGCGCATCGGTCACCCGGCCGGGCGTCATCACCTGCTACTGATCCGGTGACCGCTCACTGTTGCAGTTTGTCGAGGCTGCTGCCAAGAAACTGGTCGGCATCGGCCCCGCTGGGGAGCTCCAGGGTCAGGTCGCCGTAGCGTCCCGTGATGACGTATCCCCCATCGGTGAGATGCCACATGACACTGTCCTCGACCGCGCCGGTCTGCGACAGGGTGCTGGGCAGCCGACCGTGCGTGGCGAGGTACTCCTCGACCCTCCGTTGCTGCAGGTACATCGCGAAACGCAGCTGCGCCTCCTGTCGGGCCGGAGAGAGTGCTGGCGGTGGCGGTGGGCCGAAGAAGTAGGCCGGGCGCGCCAGCCAGATCCACGCAATGCACATCCAGCCAAGCACCACCACGAGCGCCAGCATCCAGCCGCGGTTCCGCCCGGTGTTCCGCCCCGCGGTGCGCACCTCGGCGGGGGTCGGTTCGCGCGGGGCGACGGCGTCGCGCAATGCCTCCTGGAGCCGTTGCCGGCGTTCGGCCTCGTTCATCCATTCCTCGCGGGGGATTGCGGTGCGGCATCAGCCCCCGAACATTCCGGTCCGATGACCGACCCGACACCGAGTCTTGCCTGGAGCTTTCGGCTCAAGCTGCTCACGGGGCTCGCCCTCTTCGTGCTGCTGGTAATGGTGATTCGTGCCAGGGCCGACCGCACCGACCTCGATCGGCGGCACGCCGCCCTGCGGAGCACGCTCGCCCAACTCGTCGCGCTGCAGCAGGAGCAATATGCGCGGAGTGGCCGATATGTCACTGGGCTTGATTCGCTGCCGGGTTGGTCGACGCCGCCCGACCTGAGGGTGGAGTTCACGGCTGACGACGACCAGGATTGGCGTGCCGTCGCGACCGACCCCGGCCTGCTGTCGCCGCCCCGCTCATGCGGCGTGTTCCTCGGGCGTGCGGCCACCGCACCACACCGCGCGGTGCTCGAACCGGGAGTCCCCGCCTGCTGGTAGCCCAGGGTCACTCCCCGGCCCGGAGCCGGTCGAGGCTGCCACCGAGGAACGAGTCGGCCGCCATCCGGTCGGTCAGCACCAGCGGCCGCTCGCCGAGACTCGCCACCAACCGGTAACTCCGCTCCCCGACGACCTCCATGCGAAGCGCATCGTCGCGCATCCCGGTTTCGCCGAGGAATGATGGCAGGCGTCCCTCCCGCTTGCTGAAGGCATCGACCCGGTTCCTGGCCAGCCACAGTCCGTAGCGCAGCGATGGCTCGAGCGCCCCGGCCGCGGGCGCGAACGGGGCCGGGGAAGGGGCCTGCATGAAGGCGGGCGGGGAGAGCAGTGCGAGGATGACCGCGAGCCAGGAAATCGACGCCATGGTGAGCCAGACCGGGTCGATGGCCGGCCGGATTTCCGATGCTCGGCGTTCACCCTGCCGGCGTTCGGCCAGCCGGCGTTCCTCGCGATCGAGGACCGCGCGCTGGGCATCGGCCAGCAACGCCCCGAGCTCCGGGCCGTCGGCACCCCACTCGGTGCCGTTGGCCAGCGGTGCCGACAAGTGGCCAACCGGTGTGGGCTCCGCGATGCCCGACTCGATCTGGCCTGCATCCGGGCTCGGCGCGCTGGTCGGGCCGGGGCGCTTGCGGTTACGCCTGCCGCGGGACATTGCCGCCAAGGGCGTCGGCGACCTGCTCGGGGAAGAGGCGGATGTCGATCGGCTTGGTGATGTAGCCATCGAAACCGGCGGTCAGCGCCTTGTCGCGATCGCCGGCCATCGCATGGGCCGTCAGAGCCACCACCGTGAGATCGGCGAACGCCGAGTCGCGCAGTTCGGCCAGCAGGGCGAAGCCATCCTTCCCCGGCATCTGGATATCCATCAGCACCAGGTCGGGTCGGCCGCCCTCGATCGTCGCGAAGAGCGTCTCGCCCCCCGGGAGTCCGGTCACCGCGTGCCCCTTCAGTTCCAGCAGGGTGCGGAACAGCTTCATGTTGTCGGGGCTGTCCTCGACGATCAGGATGTTGGCCACGGTCACTCCATGCGATTGCGCTTGAGCACGGCCTTGACCCGCGCGACCAACGAGCGCGGCTGGACCGGCTTGGTGAGGAAGTCCTGGGCGCCGAGCTCCAGCGCCTCCAGTTCGGTGTCGTCCGTGCGTGCGGTGAGCATGATCACCGGCACCTGGCTGAGACTCACCCGGGCACGCATCTCCTCGAGCACGCCGAGTCCGGTCAGGTTGGGCATGTCCTGGTCGAGGATCACCAGGTCGACCGCTTGCGTGTCCAGCACCTCGAGTGCCTCGAGCCCGTCGGTCGCCTCGCGGATCACGTACCCCTCGCGCTCGAGCACCGTGCGCAGGAGGCGTCGCATCGCGGAGTCGTCGTCGGCAAGCAGGATGTAGGTCTCCCCCTCGGCGCGCTCGTGCGCCGGACCCGCTGCCACCGGTGTCGCTGTCGCGGCCGCGGCGATGTCCGGTTCGGCGGCCTGGAACTCCCCGAGGACCCGACGGATCTCCTCGAACGAACTCATCCCGCGCCAGTAGCGCGCGAGACCGCTCTCCCAGAGCGTCCGCATCCCGAAGGGGCGCGAGGCCTCGACGAGGTCGCCGAGCGGCGCCCCGGTCTCCAGCAGGCGCGCGACCTTTCCCTCGACGGGAAACATCTCCATCACCGCGACGCGCCCCTTGAAGCCACTCCCGCCGCACGCCTTGCATCCGGGGGCCCGGCGTGGCGCGAACGGACCGTCGTAATCGGCCGGCGGCCGGGCGGCCTCGGGAATCTCCTCGGGTGGCACCGGTTCGGCGCAGCGCTCGCAGAGTCGCCGCACCAGGCGCTGGGCCATGATCCCCTTGATCACCGAGCCGATCTTGAACGAGTCGACACCCATGTCGCGCAACCGTGTCACCGCGGAGACGGCGTCGTTGGTGTGCAGCGTCGAGAACACGAAGTGTCCGGTGAGGCCGGCCTGCATCGCCGTGGTCGCTGTTTCCAGGTCGCGAATCTCGCCCACCAGCACGATGTCGGGGTCCTGGCGCAGCACCGAGCGCAGCGCAGTGGCGAAGGTGAAGCCCTGCGCCTCATTGACCTGCATCTGCGAGATGCCGTCGACGTCGTACTCGACCGGGTCCTCGACGGTGACGATGTTCACCCGCCCGGTCTTGAGGTGGTTGAGCACCGCATAGAGGGTCGTCGTCTTGCCGGAGCCGGTGGGACCGGTGACCAGCAGCATCCCCTCGCGGTGTCCCAGCATCCGCATCAGGACCTGCTCCTCCTCGGGCGGGAGGGCCAGGTCGGGGATCGAGGTCTTGAGGTTGCTCTTGTTCAGGATCCGGATCACGAGCTTCTCGCCCCGCCGCGCCACCGGCGCGGTCGCGACCCGGAGGTCGACCACCGAGCCATCGACACGGGCGGTCGAGCGGCCGTCCTGCGGCGTCATCGAGTTGGTCACGTCGAGACCGGCGACGATCTTCACCCGTCGGACCAGCGACGGACCCGCCGCCTCCGGGAGACGCATGACCTCGCGCAGGATCCCGTCCACCCGGTAGCGGACGATGATCTCGTGGGCCTCGAGCTCGGAGTGGATGTCGCTCGCCCCGGCGCGCACCGAGTCGGTGATCAGCGCGTCCACCAGCTTGGCCATCGGCGCGTCGAACGCCGGGTCGCGTTCCTCGCCCTCCGGGCCCCGTCCCTCGATGTCGAGCGCGGGGGCGGGGGCCAGACCCTGCAGCAGGCGATTGATCTTGTTCTCGGGACGGTAGAACTCGTCGAGCTTCTCGGCGATCTCGATCGGACTCCCCATCGCGTACTTGACCTGGCGTCCGGCGACGAACTCGAGCTCCTGCTCCGCGGTCAGGTCGCGCGGATCGCTGGTCGCCACGGTGAGCGAACGCTCGTCGAGGGCGATCGGCACCACGTGGTGCTTGCGGGCGACCGATTCCGGCACCACCCCGGCCGCCCGCTTGTCGGCACCTGCGATGGCCGCCACCGGCAGCCGGAACCGGTTGGCCAGCGCGGCCACCAGGTCGGAGTCGGAGACCAGTCCGTCCTCGACGACAGCTTGCCAGAGCGTGGGGGCGCCGCTGCCGGCGAGGGCCACCAGGCGGGCGGCATCGGCAAGCCCGAACTCGACCAGGTAGGCGCCGAGCCAGGCGTCGGGGAACGGGGTGCCGGGAGGCGTCATCGGCCGTCCATGGTGGGTCGGTTGAAGGCAGGGGAAGGGCAGACGTTGTTCGTCGATGCCGAAAAAGATACGATTCCGCGATTCGTTTGCATTGTCCCTCCCCATCGTCTGGAGTGTCGCGGCGTGCCCCATCCCGGCTCGACCACCGGCGGCAGCCACCGCGTCCCCGGTGACAAGTCGATCACCCACCGTGCCCTGATGCTCGCGTCGCTCGCCGTCGGCCGCTCGCGGCTCACCGGAGCGCTCACCGCTCTTGATGCCCGCTCCACCGCCAGCGTGCTGCGGCTCCTCGGCGCGCGGATCTCGCCGCTGCGTACCGGAGCGGTGGTCACGATCGAAGGGAGAGGGGGATTCGCCCGTCCGTCTGGAAACCTCCACTGCGGCAATTCCGGGACCACGGCGCGGCTCCTCCTCGGCCTCCTCGCCGGACACCCGATCGAGGCCCGGGTGACCGGGGATCGGTCACTCCGGCGCCGCCCGATGGCTCGGGTCACCGATCCGCTCGAAGCGATGGGTGCCCGGATCACGGCCCGGGAGGGGCGCCTGCCGCTCACCATCCAGGGGGGTCGGCTCCGCCCCTTCCACGGCCAGGTCGCGGTGGCCTCGGCACAGGTCAAGAGCGCACTGCTGCTGGCCGGGGCGGCTGGACGGGTCGCCGTCACGCTGGAGCAGCCGGCGCCGACTCGGGACCACACCGAGCGGCTCCTCTCCAGTCTCGGCTACACCATCACCACGACCCAGACCGGGCTCCATTTCGAGCCGACGGGCGAGTTCCGTCCGCTGCATCTCGAGATTCCCGGCGACCCGTCGTCGGCGGCGTTCCTGCTGGCCGCGGCGCTGCTGGGCCGCCGGGGACTGGTGCGGATCGCCGCAGTGGGATGCAATCCGAGTCGGACCGGATTCCTGGGGGTGCTCGCCCGCATGGGGGCGGTCATCGGCCTCGAGCCCGTCGGGGAGGCCGCCAGCGAGCCAGTGGCAGACTTCCTGACCGCCCCAACCCCACTGCGGGCGGTCCGGGTCGAGCCGGCACTGGTGCCAGCCATCATCGACGAGCTGCCGATCCTGGCGGTGCTGGCGGCTCGGGCCGAGGGGGAATCGCGATTTGCCGGGTTGGGTGAGCTGCGGGTCAAGGAGAGCGATCGGCTGGCCCTGCTGGCCACCAACCTGCGCGCGGTCGGGGTCGAGGCCGAGGCACAAGGCGACGACCTGATCGTGCTCGGCACCGACCGGCCGCTCGGTGGTCGGGTGGCCACCGGGGGCGATCACCGGATCGCGATGGCCTTCGGGGTGCTGGGCCAGGGTGGGGCGATCGAGATCGACGACCCGGCGTGCGCGGCGGTCTCGTTCCCCGGCTTCTGGGAGGCGCTCGCCGCCGTCCGGCGGGAGGTCTCAGGATGAGCCGGTCGCTCCCGGTGGTGGCGATCGATGGACCGGCGGCCTCGGGGAAGTCGAGCACCGCCCAGGCCGTGGCCGAGCGCCTTGGTCTGGTGCACATCGACTCCGGCGCCCTGTACCGGACCGCAACTCTCCTGGCGATCCGGGCAGGGGCCGAACGGCCTGTCGAGATCGTCGCCGCGGCCGAGGCGGGTGCGGTGGCGCTGGTCCGGAAGGGGACCTCGCTCGAGGTGACCATCGCTGGCGAGTCGGCCGAGCCGGCGATCCGGGCGGCACCGGTCACCGCCAGGGTCTCCGAGGTGGCAGCGATGCCGGCGGTCCGGCACTGGGTCGACCACCGGCTCCGCCGCGCCGTTGCCGACTGGGGAGGCGGAGTGATGGACGGTCGGGACATCGGCACCGTCGTCTTTCCCGATGCCGTCCTCAAGGTCTTCCTGACCGCCTCGCCCCACGCCCGGGCCGGCCGTCGGCTGGCCCAGGACAGGCGGGGCAGGGACCCGAACGAGGTGGCTCGGGAGGCCGCGGCGCTCGCCGAGCGCGACCGCCTCGATGCGGGCCGGTCGGTGGCCCCGCTCCAACAGGCCCCCGACGCCCTGGTACTCGACACCACCGCCCTGAGCTTCACCGAGCAGGTGGCGACGATCGTCGGCTGGGCGCGTGGGCGCGGGTTGTCAGGGCCCTGACGGGCTGGTATTCTTCATGGCTGGTCCGCAATCAGGCGGGCCGGCCAGAGGATTCACCCTCAACCCGCGGCCCCCCGCGCGGCGACTTGCCACCCGCAGGATTCCCATGTCCGAGACCGAAGCCACCGAGACCGCCCCCGAGACCACCGGGGACGAGCCGCCCGTGTTTGCCATGACCGAGGTGCCCGGGATGCCGTTCGCCACGGTGACCGGCCTGCGCGTCCGTCCCGACCTCTACGACGACGAGTACTCGGACGACGAGTACGAGAAGATGCTGGAGCTGTACGAGGGGACGATGTCGCAGATCGCCGAGGGCGAGATCGTCAAGTCCAAGGTGCTCCGGGTGACCGACAACGCGGTCATCCTCGATGTCGGGTTCAAGTCGGAGGGATCGGTCCCGCTCGACGAGTTCAAGGATCCCCAGAACCTCCAGGTCGGCGACGAGGTCGAGGTCTTCCTCGAGCACCTCGAGGATCAGGAGGGCGCGGTCGTCCTGTCGAAGAAGAAGGCCGACTTCATGCGCGTCTGGGAGAAGATCCGCCAGGCCCATGAGAGCGACCAGCCGGTCGAGGGCACCCTGATGAAGAAGATCAAGGGTGGGGTGGTGGTGAACCTGATGGGCGTCGACGCATTCCTGCCCGGCTCCCAGATCGCGTTGCGGCGGGTGCCGAACATCGACGAGCTGCTCGGCTCCACCTACCAGTTCAAGATCATCAAGCTCAACAAGCGCCGGCGGAACATCGTCGTGTCGCGGCGGGTGATCCTCGAGACCGAGCGCGCCGGCAAGCGCGAGAAGCTGATGAAGGAGCTCGAGGTGGGCCAGGTCCGGAAGGGCGTGGTCAAGAACATCACCGACTTCGGCGCCTTCATCGACCTGGGCGGCGTCGACGGCCTGCTCCACATCACCGACATGTCCTACGGGCGCGTGTCGCACCCGAGCGAGCTGGTGACGATCGGCAAGGAAGTCGAGGTCAAGATCCTCGACATCGATTGGCAGCGCGAGCGCATCTCGCTCGGGATGAAGCAGCTGCAGAGCTACCCCTGGAAGGATGTGGCCGAGCGCTATCCGGTCGGCGCCCGCGTCCAGGGCAAGGTCGTCTCGATCACCAACTACGGCGCCTTCGTGGAGCTGGAGCCGGGAATCGAGGGCCTGGTGCACATCTCCGAGATGAGCTGGACCCGGAATGTCCGCCACCCGTCCAAGATCGTGTCGATCGGCGAGACGATCGAGGCGGTGGTCCTCAAGGTCGACGAGGGCGAGGAGAAGATCTCGCTCGGCATGAAGCAGACCGAGCAGGATCCGTGGATGGTGCTGCCGCTGAAGTACCCGGTCGGCACCCGGATCACCGGCAAGGTGCGCAACCTGACCTCGTTCGGCGCCTTCGTGGAGATCGAGCCGGGGATCGACGGGTTGATCCACATCTCCGACATGTCGTGGACCAAGCGGGTGCAGCATCCGTCGGAAGTGGTCAAGAAGGGCGACACGGTCGAGGTGATCATCCTCAACATCGACGCCGACAACAAGCGGATCTCGCTCGGCCTGAAGCAGGCCACCGAGGATCCGTGGCTCACCATCGGCGAGACGCTGCCGGTCGGCACCGAGCGGCGGGCCACCGTGCTTCGCCCCGTCGACAAGGGGATCGTCGTCGACCTCGGCGACGACATCGAGGGATTCGCGCCGGTGTCCCAGATGGGGATCGGGCCCGAGCAGCAGCCCGAGGATGCGGTCGTCGAGGGCCAGCAGGTCATCACCCGGATCCTCGAGGTCGACCCGATTCATCACCGGGTGGTGGTGGCGATCATCGAGTATCCCGAGGACGGGATCCCGTCGCCGGAACAGGTCGCGGCCGCCCGGGCCGCCGCCGAAGCCAAGGCTGCCGAGGCGAAGGCCTCGGAAGCCGAGGACGACGAGCCACCCGTCGAGGCGTGACCGCGACGCCGTGAGCGACGAGAGGGCCGGTTCCGCATGCGGAACCGGCCCTTCTCGGCTTCCATCGGTTCTGGGTGTCCAGGCCCCACGGTGGCCCGGCCGCTCCATCCGGGACCCGAGTAGATTCCGGCCATGTCCGACATCGATGCCCAACTTGCCGACCTGCATCACCGCCAGGCGCTCGCCGAGCAGGGCGGCGGCCCCGCGAGGGTTGCTGCCCAGCACAAGAAGGGGAAGCTCACCGCCCGGGAGCGACTCGACCTGCTGCTCGATTCCGGTTCCTTCGTGGAACTCGATCGGTTCGTGGTGCATCGCGCCACCGGCTTCGGGATCGAGGCCGACCGACCGCTCGGCGATGGCGTGGTCACCGGGTGGGGCCGCATCGACGGTCGCCTGGTGTACGTCTTCTCACAGGACTTCACCGTCTTCGGCGGCTCGCTGTCGGAAACCCACGCCGCCAAGATCTGCAAGGTGATGGACCTCGCGGTGCGCAATGGCGCGCCGGTGATCGGCCTCAACGACTCCGGCGGCGCCCGGATCCAGGAGGGTGTCGCCTCGCTCGGTGGTTACGCCGACATCTTCCTGCGCAACACCCTCGCCAGCGGGGTGGTCCCGCAGATCTCGGCGATCCTCGGGCCGTGCGCCGGTGGTGCGGTGTATTCGCCGGCGATCACCGACTTCGTGTTCATGGTGCGCGGGACCTCGTACATGTTCGTCACTGGCCCCAACGTGGTGAAGACCGTGACCCACGAGGAGGTCACCTTCGAGGCCCTTGGGGGCGCGGACACGCACGCGGAGACGAGCGGCGTGGCGCACTTCGTCCACGATTCCGAGGCCGAGACGCTCCAGGCGATCCGGAGCCTCGTCGGCTTCCTTCCGGCCAACAACCTCGACGATGCGCCACGTGGACCGCTCGACGATCCCGCCGATCGGCGCGACGAACGCCTGCTCACGGTGCTGCCGTCAAGCCCCAGCACCCCCTACGACATGCACGAGGTGATCCGTGCGGTGGTCGACCATGGGGAGTTCTTCGAGGTGATGGCGCCGTTCGCCGGCAACATCCTCACCGGCTTCGCCCGCCTCGGCGGCCGCCCGGTCGGGATGATCGCCAACCAGCCGGCGGTGCTTGCGGGAGTGCTCGACATCAATGCCAGCGTGAAGGGGGCCCGCTTCATTCGCTTCTGCGACGCGTTCAACATCCCGTTGGTGACTTTCGAGGATGTGCCAGGGTTCCTCCCCGGCGTCGCCCAGGAACACGGCGGCATCATCCGGCACGGCGCGAAGCTCCTCTACGCCTATTGCGAGGCGACCGTTCCGAAGCTCACGGTGATCACCCGCAAGGCCTACGGCGGGGCGTATGACGTGATGAGTTCGAAGCACATCCGGGGGGACGTCAACCTGGCGTGGCCGACCGCCGAAATCGCCGTGATGGGGCCGAAGGGGGCGGTGGAAATCCTCTATCGCAGACGAGATCGCCTCGGCCGATGATCCGGCGGCCGAGACGACCCGACGGACCGACGAGTACACCGCGGCCTTCGCCAATCCGTACCAGGCCGCCGGTCGGGGCTACGTCGACGACGTGATCGACCCGCGGGACACCCGTCCCCGGCTGATCGATGCCCTCGAGACCCTCACCGGCAAGCGCGACAGCAACCCGCCCCGCAAGCATGGCTGCATCCCGCTCTGAGGAGTGTTTCCCCCGGGCCATTGGGTCGTTACCTTTGAGGATACCCTGCCACCCGCCCTCCCGGCGCAGGTGAGGTCCCCTATGTCGCTGTCGCGTCTCCACTTGCTCGGCCTGCTCGGTGCCCTCGCGGTCGCCACCCCCGTGGTGGCGCAGCAGGTCCCCGTTGTGCGGCCGATCTCGGCGGGAAGCACCGCGATGTCGCTGGCCGAGGCGCTGCTGCGCGACGGTCGCCGCAAGGACGCCGCCGACGTGCTGGGACGCTGGCTCTCCGAACACCCCACCGATGGTCGGGCCTGGCACTACCTCGGCCGGATTCATCTCGCCGATGCGCAGCGCTGGCACCGCGCCGGGCACGAGGGCGATCCCGAGGGGGGCATGCTCCTCGAGTTCGCTGGCGCGGCGTTCGAGCAGGCCCAGCATCTCCTCGCCGACAGCGGCACGGTCTACCGGGTCCTGGTCGGGGCGGAGCGGGCCACCAACCGGGTCGAGTCGGATGGCTGGGGCTCGCTGGCCTCGATGAGCTTCACCCCCGAGGAACTGCCGCTTCCGCCGGTGCTCGCGGAGCTCGGCGACAATCTGCTCGGCAGCTGCCCGTCCAACGGTGTGCTGGTGACTGGCTCGATGGTCGAGCTGGCGGCGGTGTGGGGCCGCTGGCTCCTCGAGCAGCCGCGCCACAGCGACCAGATCCTGCTCCGCCCGGACATGTATTCGTGGGACGCCCGCTACCGGGTGCGAATGGCCGCAGCCATGGGTGTGCCGATCGAGCTGCCGCTTCCCGAGGCACTGGTCCAGGTCTCGACCCACCGGCCGCTCTGCCTGACGCCGGCGGTCGATTCCCTCACCACGCCGGCGCTCGCGTGGCGACCGGTTCGGTTGGTCCTCGCCGCCGGGGTGGACCACGCGCCTCCCGGCGATAGCGGCATGATGAGCGTGCACCAGCTGGCGATCACCGGACTGGCCGGCTCGGTCTGGAGCGAGGCGGCTCGCGACGTCTACGATCTCGCCGCCCGGCGGAATCGTGAACTCTGTCGCACCTTGCTCGCCGGCAGCGATCTCACACCCAACCTCCCGACCATCGCCTCCTGCCCGAAAGAGTGATTCGCCGGGTCCTGGTCGCCAATCGGGGCGAGATAGCCCTGCGAATCATCCGGGCCTGCCATGACGAGGGGCTGGAGGCGGTCGCGGTCTACAGCGACGCCGACCGCCATGCCCCGTACGTGCGCCTGGCCGACTTCGCGGTGCGCATCGGGCCGCCCGCCCCCACCGAGAGCTACCTCCGCATCGAGGCACTCCTCGATGCCGCACGCCTTCACCGGGCCGACGCGGTGCATCCCGGCTATGGCTTCCTGGCCGAGCGAGCTGCCTTCGCCCGGGCGGTGGAGGAGGCCGGGCTCGCCTGGATTGGCCCGCCGTCGGCGGCGATCGATGCAATGGGTGACAAGACCTCGGCCCGGCGCCTGATGGCCGCCGCCGGGGTGCCGATCGTGCCGGGCGGCGTGGCACCGCTCACCGATCCCGGCGAGGCACAGACGCTGGCCGAATCGATCGGGTATCCGGTGCTGGTCAAGGCCGCCGCCGGTGGCGGGGGGAAGGGGATGCGGGTGGTGCACCAGCCCGGTGCGCTTGCGGCGGCGCTCGACTCGGCGACCCGCGAGGCGGAAAAGGCGTTCGGGGATGGCAGCGTCTATCTCGAGAAGTTCATCGAGCGGCCGAGACATGTGGAGATCCAGGTGCTCGCGGATGACCGCCGCACGATCCATCTCGGTGAGCGCGAGTGCTCGATCCAGCGACGCCACCAGAAGCTGGTCGAGGAGGCCCCGTCGGTGGCGGTCGATCCGCCGCTCCGCGCGCGCATGGGGGAAGCCGCCGTCGCCGCCGCCCGGGCGGTCGACTATCGCGGTGCCGGCACCTGCGAGTTCCTCCTTTCCGCCGACGGCTCGTTCTATTTCCTCGAGATGAACACCAGGATCCAGGTCGAGCATCCGGTGACGGAGCTCGTGTACGGCGTGGATCTGGTGCGCGAGCAGCTTCGGATCGCCGGCGGCAAGGCGATGTCGATCCCCGAACAGCCGCGTGAGCCGCGAGGCTGGGCGATCGAGTGCCGGATCACCAGCGAGGATCCCGCCAACGGTCTGCTGCCGAGTGCGGGGCACATCTCCTGGCTCCGGGCCCCGTCGGGCCCGGGCGTGCGCTGGGATGCCGGTGTCGAGACCGGCAGCGAAGTGACGCTGCACTACGACTCGATGCTGGCCAAGCTCATCGCAGTCGGCGCCAGCCGCGAGGCGGCGCTCGCCGTGATGGCCCGCGCCCTCGACGAACTCGCCATCGTTGGTGTCTCGACCAATGTGGCGTTCCATCGCGCGTTGCTGGCCGACCCCGATTTTCGGTCCGGCGCGATCGACATCCAGTTTCTCGAACGACGCCCCGACCTGCTCGCGCCCGCCAATGACGAGGCGACGGTGCGTCGGCTCGCCATCGCCGCGGCGCTGCTCGAGGACGACCGGCGCCAGAGCCGGCGGATCACCGTCGCGGCACCGGTCGCCGACGGCGCCTCCCGATGGCGGCAGGCGGCGCGACTCGACGCGCGGCGGTGACCGGTCCTGAGGTGGTGACGATTCGGGGCATCGCGGCTGGTGGGGAGGGTGTCGGCACCCTCGCCGACGGCCGAACGGTGTTCGTCCCCCGCACGGCTCCGGGCGACCGGGTCACCCTGCACAACTTGCGATTGCATGCCCGTTTCGCCCGAGCCGACATGGCCGAGGTGGTGACCGCCTCCCCGGATCGGGTGACGCCCCCGTGTCCGCACTACATCGCCGATCGCTGCGGCGGCTGCCAGCTGATGCACCTCGACGCGGAGGCCCAGCTCGCCGCCAAGCGGCGTATTGCCGGCGATGCAATGCGGCGGATCGCGAAGCTCGACCGCGACGACCCGCCAATCGTCGCCGCCCCGGCGATGCTTGGCTATCGCAGCAAGGTCACCTTCGCGATTCGCGGGCGCACGATCGGCTTTCACCGTCTGGGTGAAGCCGGTCACGTCTTCGAGGTCGAGCGCTGTCTGCTGCTGGAGCCGGGGCTCGATGCGTTGCACCGGCGGCTCCGACAACTTCGTCACCTCCTCCCGGACGATGCCGAACAGGTGGTGCTCCGCCGCGACGCCGAAGGCGGCCTGCACCTGTTGATCCGCGGCACCGCCGAGCGGGCCTGGGACGGCGGTCCCGACCTCGCCACGGCACTCGGCGGTGAGGTGGTGGTCTGGTGGCAACCGCCAACGGGGGCCGCGAGGGCGATGGCCGGCAGCGGAGCCCCGTGGCCGGCCACGGTCTTCGAGCAGGTGAATCCGCCGGTGGCGGACGCTGTGCGCCGCCACGCCATCGCCGAATTGGTCGGTGACGACCCGGCGCCGGCGGGGGCGGTGGCCTGGGACCTCTACGCCGGGATCGGCGAGGCGACGACCCTGCTCGCCACTGCCGGACTCGACGTCACCAGCGTGGAGCGTGACCCGCGGGCTGTGGCCCTGGCCGGCAGCCTTGGCGCCGAGGGGCCGGTCCGTCTCGCCGGGGACGTGGCCGTACGAATCGGGCGGCTGCCCCGGCCGCAGCTGGTCTTCACCAATCCGCCCCGGACCGGGATGGCGGAGCCGGTGACCGCTGCCCTTGCGCGGAGCGGGGCTCGTCGCATTGTGTACGTATCGTGCGATCCCGGCACGCTGGCGCGCGACCTCCGCCGGCTCGGAGACCAGTTCCACCTGACACATTTCACCGCGTTCGACCAGTTCCCGCAGACGGCGCATCTTGAGTGCGTCGCCACCCTGGAGTCGTGATGAGGTACTTCGTCACTGTCGGTGCACGCGAGCTCGAGGTCGTCATCGATGGCGACCGCGTCGAGGTCGACGGCGCTCCGGTGGCGGCGCGGCTCGAGTGGGTGGAGAACACGCCGCAGGTCGTGCTCCATCTCGACGGACGACGGCACTCGATCGCCGTGGCTGGCCGCGACGACGAGGGATGGGCACTGGTCGATCGCGGTGCCCTGCATGTCGTCACTGCCGTCGACGAGCGGACCAGGCACATCCGCTCGCTGACCGGCAACGCCCGTGGTGGCCCCAGTGGCGGGCTGGTGAAGGCACCGATGCCGGGGCTGGTGGTGCGGCTGCTCGTCGAGGTCGGGGCCTCGGTTCGCCAGGGGCAGGGTCTGGTCGTGCTCGAGGCGATGAAGATGGAGAACGAACTCAAGGCCCCGGCCGACGGCGTGGTCACCGCGATCGGCGCGACGGTAGGGGCGGCGGTGGACAAGGGGACGGTGCTGGTCGAGCTGGCGGCCACGAGCACATGACGGCACCCGGTCTGCCAGCTCACCGGCGGCCACCGGTCGTGCTGCTCGCCACGGTGATCCTCACGGCGCTGGGACCCGGGTGGTTGACGGCCCAGATGTCGGCATCGGGCGCCTCGCGTCTTGCCGACCTGACGATGCCCGTCGCCTGCCCTGATTCGCTCCTCCCGGCCGCAAATGTCTCGCTCGATCACGGCTACCGGTCGGCGGTACCACGGGCGATGGTGATGCCACCGCTCGATCCCGCGCCCCCGAGTCGCGGCCGGTTGTCGGTCGACTTCTACATCTCCGCTCGTGGCACCGTGGACTCCCTGCGGATCCGGGGTGATGCCGACCCCGGGTACCGGCAGGCCCTGCGAGCCCGCATGCTTGAGCACACCTTCTGGCCCGCCGTCTACCGCGACTGTGCGGTGCCGGCTCAGGTGGCCATCGAATTCACCTTTCCGTGATCGCGATGATGAAATTCCTTCTGTCAATCACCCTGGTCTCTCTCGCCGCCTGTGCGGCTCCCGCCCATCACGACGTGCTGATCCGTGGGGGGACCGTCGTCGACGGCACCGGCGCCCTCGGGCGGCTGGCCGACGTGGCGATCGACGGCGACAGCATCGTTGCGGTGGGCGACCTCAAGGGCGCGACCGCCGAGACCGAGATCGATGCGACCGGGTTGGTGGTCGCCCCCGGCTTCATCAACACGCTGAGCCATTCCGAGGTCTCGCTGCTGGCCGATCCCCGTTCCGCGAGCGACATCCGCCAGGGCGTCACCGTCGAGCTGTTGGGCGAGAGCTCGATGGGGCCGCTCAACGACCGGATGCGTCAGGAGGTCCGCGCCCAGCAGGGCGACATCAAGTACGACGTGACCTGGGCGACCCTTGGCGGCTACCTCGACACACTCGCGAGTCGCGGCATCGCCACCAACGTCGCCTCGTTCGTGGGCGAAGGGACGATCCGGGACTTCGTGATGGGGCAGGTGGCCCGGGCCCCGACCGCCGCGGAACTGGCGGCGATGGAGCAGCAGGTGGACCTCGCAATGCGCGAGGGAGCGCTCGGTCTCACCACCGCGTTGATCTACGCGCCGGAGACCTTCGCCTCGACCGGCGAGTTGATCGCCCTCTCCCGGGTGGTGGCGCGGTACGGCGGCGTCTACACGGCCCATATCCGCAGCGAGGGCGCCAGGCTGCTGCAGGCGATCGACGAGACGCTCGAGATCGGCGACTCGGCGGGGCTCCCGGTGCACATCTACCACCTGAAGTCGGCTGGCGCGGAGAACTGGCCGCTGCTCGACGAGGCACTGGCCAAGATCGACTCGGCGCGCGCCGCTGGCGACGCGATCACTGCCGACATGTACACCTACACCGCCGGGGCCACCGGCTTCGATGCGGCGATGCCGCCCTGGGTGCAGGAGGGGGGCATTGATGCGTGGGTCCGGCGACTGCGCGATCCCGCCATTCGCCGCCGGGTGATTCGGGAGATGCGCACCCCCTCCGATCAGTGGGAATCGCTCTACCTCGCCGCCGGCTCGCCAGACCTGGTGCTGCTGCTCTCGTTCCGCACCGATTCGCTGAAGCCGCTGATCGGGCGGACACTCGGGGCGGTGGCGCGGGAGCGGGGCGAGTCCCCCGAGGAGACGATCATCGACCTGGTGATCGCCGACCATTCGCGGATCGGCGTCGCCTACCAGCTCATGAGTGAGGACAATGTGCGGCGGCAGATCGCCTTGCCGTGGGTCATGTTCGGCTCCGATGCGGCCTCGCTCGCGCCGGAGGGCCCGTTCCTGAAGTCGCATCCGCACCCGCGGGCCTACGGCAATGTGGCCCGCCTGCTCGGCCGGTACGTCGAGGGGGAGAAGCTGGTGCCGGTCGAGGAGGCGATCCGGCGACTGACCTCGCTGCCGGCCACGACCTTCCACCTGGCCCGCCGGGGCACGCTCGCTCCCGGCTTCCTCGCCGACGTGGTGGTCTTCGACCCGAAGTCGATCATCGATCACGCCTCATTCGAGGAGCCGCACCAGTTCTCCACCGGGGTCACCGAGGTGTTCGTGAACGGCGAGGCCGTGTTGCGTGCCGGGGAGCTGACCGGTGCCACGCCGGGCCGCATCGTGCGCGGGCCCGGGTGGCAGGTGGGAACCAACTAGCCGAGCACCGCAGCGGCGTACGAGCCGACCACCAGCAGCCAGATCGCGACGTACACCGGCACGAACCGCTGTCGCCAGGTCAGGATCTCGGGGTGGGTCACCGGCTTGCCCTGGAACTTCCCGCGCGGGACGTGGAGACGGAAGAAGGTCTTGTAGCTCTCGGTGGTGGCAATGGTGAATCCGATGGCGCAGAGGGTGATCAGCAACAGGCGGTCGGTCAACAGCGTCATCGCCGCCGCGAAGCTTGCGGCCATCGCCGGGCTGCGGAAGAACTTGAGGGTCTCGAATCCCTCGAGTGGAGCGTCCTTCCATGCGCCACCAAACGCGCTGATCCAGCCGAACGCGCTGGCGATCAGCACCTTGAGCCCCCAGGGGATCGGCGTCCCGCTCGCGTCGAGCCGGTTGACGCCGTACACCACCGCCACCAGGATCGAGACGTAGCAGGCGCCCACCAGCAGCCGGGCGCCATGGCTCCGCACCGGCTTGCCGAACACCGACAGCTGCATCGGGATGAAGTACTTGGACTGGTCCTCGATCCGGATGAAGGTCTTGTAGACCTCGGCCAGCGCTCGCTCGATGGCGTAGGTCACCCCGAAGAGCACCACCCAGTCGCCCGGACCATCGAGCGGCAGCGCGAACAGGCGGGTCACCACCGGGGCCACGACGGTCGCGACCAGCATGCTGCGCATGAACGTCGTCCAGGTGAATCCCTCGTGCGGGGCATCCTTGTACATCCCCCAGATCGATGCGTGGGTGCCGGCCAGCAGACCGATCACGATCGCGATCCCCAACGTCATGTCCCCTCCGGAGCCGCCGGCGTCCCCGCCGGCCGGTGACAGGCCTCGACCAGCGCCAGGTCCCGGCGCGCCAGCGCCAGGGTCATCGACGGCTCGCGCCCCGTGCGCAGTGCCGCCACGAAATCGGTGAACATCGCCCGGAATCCGCTGATGTCACGGAAGCCCGGGAGGAGCAGTCGCGATCGGCGGCCCGAGACGCGCACGAACAGGCCGTTCGACTCGAATGCGATCACCCCTTCGGTGCCGTAGAGATGCGACATCCGCAGACCCTTGAGCGGGGTCGGCACCTCCCAGGAATGTGCCAGGGAGCCGACCGCGCCACCGACGAATGCCGCGGTGACCAGGGTGGTCCGTTCCGGCGTGCCCGGGTCACCCGCGACCAGGCCGCGGATGTTGCGCACCGCCGGGCCCACCGAGGCGAGGAAGTGCACCCAGTGGATGCCGCCCTCCCAGAGCGCCCCGTGCATCCCCGGGCGGTCCAGCCACGCCGGGGCACGCTGGTGCTTCACGGCGTCGATCTGCATCAGCCGCAGTTCGCCGATCACACCCTCGGCGAGCAGTCGTTGCAGCACCCGCAGCAGCGGGCGGTAGTGGTAGTTCTCGGCCACCAGCACGCGCCGCCCGGCCACGCCAGCCGCCGCGATCACCTCGTCGGCCTCGGCCACGGTCAGGAACGCCGGCTTCTCCACGATCACATCCTTGCCGCCGGCGAGCGCCGCGAGGGCGAGCGTGCGATGGGAGTCAGGCGGGGTCACCACCACGATCACGTCCACCGTGGGGTCGGCGATGGCCGCCTCGTAACTCCCGAAGGCACCGGCACCGCCGAGGCGCCGGTTGAACTCGGCAGCACGGTCGGAGTCGCGGCTCGCGAACATCACCCGGATGCCCGGGAGCTTCGCGACGGTGC
Organism: uncultured Gemmatimonadales bacterium; assembly: GCA_963847895.1. Lineage (GTDB taxonomy): Bacteria > Gemmatimonadota > Gemmatimonadetes > Gemmatimonadales > GWC2-71-9 > Palsa-1233. Next base: position 787,967 of record CAWKBO010000001.1, on the reverse strand, counting down.
GGGCGTGCCGCTCGGCGATGCGGCCGCATCCCAGGAAAGCGATCGTCAGCGTCTCGGCCATGGGCACCTCAGGAGGCTGCCACGCGGGCGGCGAGGCGGTCGGCGGCCCGAAGGGCGTTCGCGGCGATCGTCAGCGACGGATTGACGCCGGCCGATCGCGGCAGGGCACTCCCGTCGACCACGAGCAGGTTGGTCACCCCGCCAAAACGGGCGTCACCATCGAGCGGGGCGGTGCGCGGGTCGAGGCCCATCCGGACGGTGCCAAGTGCGTGCGACCAGGTATCGATCACATGTCGGTAGGCGAAGAGCGCCCCGGCCCGGCGCAGCACCCGGCGCGCCGTGCGGCGAAGCACCGCGGTGGCGGCCAGGTCGCGCGGGCTGTAGCGGTGTTCGATCCGGAGCCGTGGCATCCCGTCGCGATCGTGCCCGCCGTCGAGGCGCACCCGATTGGCGGCCTGCGGCTGGTCTTCGGCGATCACCAGCAGCCCGGTGAGGTGGCTCACGAGACCGGCCAGCGGCTTCAGCGCGCGCGGCAGGCCGTCGCGAGCGAGGGAGACCGGCGGGGTCGGCAACTGCTGCAGCGCTCCGATCGGGCCAGCGGGACCGCGTCCCGATGGATCGCCGAAATAGAGATCGTGGATGCCGAGCTGCTTGTGGAAGCGATGCTCCGGATCGGGCTGGCGACGGAAGAAACCGAGCAGGATCTCGTTCTTGTGTCGCATGAGGTATCGGCCCACCGTCTGGCCGGCCGGGTTGAGTCGATCGAGCCCCGAGGCGAGCAGCAAGTGGGGGGTGGCCAGCGCGCCGGCAGCGAGGATCACATGGGGTGCCTCAAGGCGCACCGGCGACCCGCGGCGTCGATCAGTCCCCGTTGCCGCCACCACCCGGCCCTCGCGCACCTCGAGGTCGGTGATCACGGTGTCGGTGCGCAGGTCGAGCCCCCGTGTCACCAACGGTCGCAGGATCGTGGTGGCGAGGTCGTTCTTGGCTTCGATCGCGCATGCGAACCCGTCGCACGTCGGGCACGCCACACAGGTGGCCCGCCCGGGACGCTCGCCGGTATTGATGGCGAGCGGGAGCGGGAACGGTTGCAGCCCGATCGCCCTCGCGGCCGCCGCGATCCGCATCGAGACCGGCGCCAGCGGGAGCGGTGCTGCGGGGAAGGGCCCACTCCGCGGCGGTTCGGTGGGGTCGGTCCCCTGGCTCCCGGCCACGCCGATCAGCGCCTCCGCCTTGGCGTAGTACGGCTCCAACTCGGCATACCGCCACGGCCAGGCCGCATCGCTCCCCGCGTCGATTGTCGGCGTCGGCTCGAAATCGGCTTCCCGGAATCGCAGCGACACACCGCCGTAGAACACCGACGGGCCGCCGACACAATGGAACGCGCCCACTGAGTGTGCCGACGAGCCATCGCCTGCCTGATAGAGGTCGGTGGCGGTGTAGTGTGGCCCGAGCGTACCGACCGACTCGGCCTGCCAGTTCTCCGGGCCGCGGGGCACCCAGCCGCCGCGTTCGACGACGGTCACCCGCCAGCCCGCGTCGACCAAGGCCCAGGCGGCCATCGCTCCGCCGAACCCGCTGCCGATGATCAGCGCCTCGCGGAGACTCGGGGTGCTCAGCGCCACGCTCCGCGCGGGTCGACTCGGCGCACGAGGCGCGGACCAGCGGCGTCCGAGAGCGCGACGGCCAGGGTCGGGTGGTTCGGATTCGGGGTCGGCACGCGGCAAAGATCGACCGGAGGCGCGGGAGAGGGAAGGGCGAGCCGTCCCCTTTCGCGCCCGGGATTGTGGGGTACCCTTGTGGGACTCCCGTTCGCCACCGTCCCACGGAGGAACAGATGGTCGCCCTCAGCGCGCTCTGGTTGCCGATCGTTCTCTCGGCCGTCGTCGTCTTCTTCGCGAGCTACATCATTCACACCGTGCTGCCGTGGCACCGCGGCGACTACCCGGCGGTGCCCCGCGAAGCGGAGGTCATGGCGGCGTTGCGCCCGCTGGCGATTCCCCCCGGTGACTACATGGTGCCCCGCTGCAATTCGATGCAGGAGATGCGGTCGCCCGAATTCCTCGAGAAGATGCGCCAGGGACCGGTGATGATGATGACGGTGATGCCCAATGGACCGGCAGCATGGGTTCGTCGCCTGGCCCAGTGGTTCCTCTACCTGCTGGTGGTCGGGCTTCTTCTGCGCGTACGTGGCGGGCCGGGCGTTGCCGGTCGATGCATCGTATCCGATGGTCTTCCGCATGGTGCGCGTCGTGGGCTTCCTCGGCTTCGCCGGGGCGTCTGGCGCAAGGCTCGATCTGGTATAGGCGTCGTTGGGGCACCACGCTCCGCTCCGCCATCGACGGGTTGGTCTACGGACTGCTGACAGCGGGCATCTTCGGCTGGCTCTGGCCCCGCTGAACAAGGCGATGGCGACCTGGGCCGCGGGGCTCAGGTTGCCGCGTCGAGGTGCTCGAGGAACCAGTCGCGTGCGAGGCCGGCGGCCAGGTGCAGCGTTCCCGGTTCCTCGAACAGGTGATTGGCGCCGGGAACAACGGCGAGCCGCTTCGGGCAGGTCATCCGCGCCAGCGCCATCTGGTTGAGTGCCAGCACCTCGGTGTCCCGTTCTCCCACGATGCAGAGGATCGCGGCGCGCAGTCGCCGAAGTGCGAAGCCCGCCAGGTCCACCCGGCCGCCGCGCGAGACGATGGCGCGGGCTCGATCGGGTCGGCCGCTGGCGGCGATCACCGCGGCGGCGGTCCCGGTGCTCGCGCCGAAATAGCCGAGTGGGAGTCCACCAAGCGCCGGGATCGCCGTCACCAACTCGGTGGTCGTGACAAGGCGCTCGGTCAGGAGGGAGATGTCGAACCGCAAGTGCCCTGTGCGGGCGTCCTGTCGTTCCTCCTCGAAGGTGAGCAGATCGAACAGGAGCGTGGCCAACCCGGCGCGGTGGAGCACCTCCGCCACCTGGCGGTTGCGGGGACTCGACCTGCTGCTGCCACGGCCGTGGGCGAAGATCACCAGCCCGTGCGCATCGGGAGGGATTGCGAGATCACCGCGAAGCGTCGCCTGGTCAACGGCGAATTCGAGGCTCTGCTCCCCAACCACGAGCGGCTCAGGGATCGTCATGCAGCCTCCTGTGAAGCGGTGCCGCCCGGGTCACCGCGATGCGACTCGGCCGGTCACGGATCCACATGGTGGAGCGTCGCGGCCGGCGCCACAGCGGCCAGCAGCCGTTCGACCTCGGCGTCGCTCGTCGGGGTGAAGTCGCGATACCACTCCCCGACCGAGTGAAACGGGGTCGGCGTCCTGGTGCACAGGCAGGCATCAGCGTGGTCGTGCAGCAGATGGCAGGCCTCGGCCGAGGCCACCGGGACGGCCACCACAATCGCCTTTGGCCGATGGGTCCGCACGGCCAGCACCGCCGCGAGCATGGTCGACCCGGTGGCCATCCCATCGTCGACGAGGATCACCCGTCGGCCGGCGAGCGCGATGGGTGGCCGGCCGCCCCGATACTGTCGCTCGCGGCGATCGACTTCGGCGCGCTCGTGTGCCAACACCCGCTCCACCGCGGTGGGTGCGATGCCGATCTCGGCGATCAGCCGGTGATCGAGGACCGGCGCCGACCCAGCGGCGACGGCACCCATCGCCATCTCTTCCGCCCCCGGAACGCCGAGCTTTCGCACCACGAAGACGTCGAGGGGCGCCCCGAGCGCCTGGGCCACTTCGGCCGCCACGGGAACACCACCACGCGGGAGGCCGAGCACCAGGGTGTCGGGGCGACCGGCGAACGCGCGCAGTTCGCCGGCCAACCGTTGTCCCGCGTCGTGGCGATCGGTGAACCGTTCGGTCATGGGGTGACCGTGAGGAAGTCCTCGACCGCGACCACTCCTGGCGCCGCCCAGGCTGCCACCTCGGCATCCTCGAGCTCCGCCCACGAGCGCACCGTGCCGCGCAGTGTCACCTGGCGATCCATCGCCTCGACGGTGATGTGCGCCGGGTCCACGGTCGCACTCCGGCGGAGGGCGTCACCGATGCGCCGCTTCACCCCGTCGGGCGAGACGCCCGGCTGGTCCACCACGATCCGATCGATCACGCCTTTCGGGATCCTGATGCCGGACTTCATCGCCTCCTCCAGGCCGCCGGGCGGCCGGTTGCGGTGGGGCACACCGCTCAGGGGACCAGGGCGCCTGGGTGGGAGATGCGCTCGATCATCCGCTCGACGAGCGTCGGGTGGACCGGGCCCATCTTCAGGGACACGTCGCCCTGGGTGATCACCCCCAGCAGCGTGCCGTTGGCATCGAGCACCGGCAGGCGGCGAACCTGATACCTGGCCATGGTGTCGACCACGGCCTCGGCCGTGGCGTCCGGGGTGACGGTGGCCAACGGCTCGGTACTCATGTGGTCACCAAGCATGCAGATGCCGGTGTGACCCTCCGCGACACAGCGCACCACGAGGTCCCGGTCGGTGATGATTCCGACCAGCCGACGGCTCCTGGGGGTGTCGACAACCGGCAGCATGCCGATGTCGAGCTGCTGCATGACGGCCGCTGCATGGACGATGGAATCGTCGGCGGTGACAAACCTCGGATCGGAGGTCATCAGGTCGCGGGCCTGCATCGCGAGCTCCTGTGTCGTTGGAGGGCTGGGAGGCACCTCAACGATCGCAGGGCGAGCGGGTTGGCGGAGTCGGTGAACCACCGGCTCCCTGTCGGGAGGACCCCGACATCGGGGCTCAGGGCTGGTGGGGCAGGATGATCCGGAAGGTGGTGCCGCGGCCCGGCTCGCTGGTGGCCTCGAGGGTCCCGCCGTGGGCGGTCGCGATCCCCCTGGTGATCGGCAGGCCGAGGCCCGAACCGCCAGGACCGGCCGCCGCCCGCCATTCGGCCTGGAGCAGGGCGGTCAGGGCGTCTTCCTTGATGCCGATCCCGGTGTCCGTGACGGTGATCGCCACGGCTGCGGGTCGGAGTTCGGCCCCGATCGTGATCCGCCCGCCGGCATTGGTGAACTTGAGGGCGTTGTGGATCAGGTTGGCGAGCGCCTGGATGAGGCGGTCATGGTCGAGCGCCAGCACCGGCAGCGAGGACGGCAGGTCGGTGACGAGGGTGATCCCGATGGCTGCCGCTCGCTCGCGGAAGAGACTGGCGGCCGTGGTGACGATGGCGGCCGGGGCAGCCGGCTCGAGGCGGACGGTCAGCCTCCCGGCCTCGATGGCGACGAGGTCGAGCAGGTCGCCGACCAGGCGATGGATCGCATCCGAGGATTCGCGGATGGTGGCGTACAGCTCCTGACGCACCGCCGGATCGGCATCGGGGTCGCCCTCGAGGGCGATCGCGCACATGCGCGAGGCGCTCGACAGGTTCCGCAGGTCGTGGGCGACGATCTCGAGCACGCGGTCCCGCCCCACCAGCGCCTGCTCGGCGGCCTGGTACAGCACCGCATTGCTGAGCTCGAGCCCGGCAACCGACGCCAGCGCCTCTGCTGCCTCACCGAGGTCGCTCGGCAGGGTCCGACCGGGACTCGACACGCCGATCGTCAGCGCCCCGATGACGCGACCATGGCCGGGCACCGGGGTGATCAGGAGCGCGCTGGGCTGGAGCTGCCGCAGCAGGGTGAGCTCTTCCGGACTCCCCGAGTGTCGTTCGAGCCAGTCATCGTCGACCGGGTCGATGAGGCGCGGTTGCCCGGTGCGAAGCACGTCGATCACGGGCGACGGCGCATCGGGGTCGAGCGATTGCCGCTCGAGCCCGCGAAGGGCGCCCTCCAGGCGGAGGTCATGGTGATGAGAAGTGCGGCGCCGAAACCCGTGTCGTCCGCTGGCTGTGTCGCTGAGGTCGAGCATCGCCCACTCGCCGAGTGTCGGGACCGTCGCTTCCACCACGGCGCCCATCGTCTGGTCCACCTCGAGGGTCTCGGCCAGTCGCTCGCCGGCGTGAGCGAGCAGTCGTTCGCGGCGGTGCAGCCGTTCCCTCTCGGTGATGTCGCGCACGACAGCGGCGAGGAGGAGGCCATCGGGAGTGGTCCACTTGGCGATGGTGATCTCGGCCGGGAATTCACTGCCGTCGGCCCGGCGCCCGGTGACTGGGGCGCGCTCGTTCATCCACCGCGTCGTGGTGTCACCGGCGGCGAAATTGCCGATGTGGGTGCGATGGACCGCCGCGAGATGGCCGGGGAGGAGTCGCTCCACCGGCTGGCCGATGATCGTCCCGGCGGGATGGCCGAAGAGCCGGACCGCTCCCTCGTTGAGGTAGCGCACCGTTCCGCTGGCATCGACCACGATCACGCCGTCGGCGACGATGTCGATCAGGGTCGCAAGCGACGCGCGCATCGAGTCCGGCGGCAGGATGGGGTCGTGATCGGGCATGGGCGCCTCTCGGACGTGGCCCAGCTCGCCGCAGGGCAGTGGCCCCGCAGAGTAGGCGGATCCCCCGACGGGCGCCAGCACCGGCCTCGTGCTGTCGGGGGGAATCCCCGGCGAACCGATCGGAAATCCGCCCGGTTGCCGCGAGCGGGTTCGGCGGTATGTTCCCCCTGCGTTCGGGAGCGGCAGCGATGTCTCCGCAGGGATTCGGTTGTCGGGACCCGGACCCCATGCAGGCCAGGAGCCAGCCATGTCGCTCGACCGGATTCGTGTCGTGATCGCCGATGACCATGCTGTCGTCCGTGCCGGGGTCAAGGCACTGTTGCGGCCGGCACCCGACATCGACATCGTCGGCGAGGCGTCGAACGGGCTCGAGGCGGTGGCGATGGTCCGGCGACTGCAACCCGAGGTCCTGATTCTCGACCTCTCGATGCCCCAGCTCGGTGGTGCGGAAGTGGCCGAGCAGCTGCTGGCCGACGGACCGCCCACCGGCATCCTGCTGCTCACGATGCACGAACCCGACGAGCACCTCGTGCCGCTGCTGGAGTCCGGGGTGCGAGGGTTCCTCCAGAAGAGCGCCGTCGATCGCGAACTCACCGACGCGGTGCGCGCGGTGGCCAACGGCGACGTGTATCTCCAGACCGCGGCCGCGCAGGTCCTGGCGGGGGAGCGCCGCCGTCGCGCCGAGCCTTCCGACGAACGCGATCGCTATGAGCGGCTCACGCCGCGCGAGCGCGAGGTGCTCCTGCTCGTCGCCCAGGGGTTCACCGCCCCCGAGATCGGGACCCGGCTCGACATCTCGCCCAAGACGGTGGACACCTACAAGCAGCGGATCCATGACAAGGCCGGGCTGGCCCACCGACCCGACTACGTCCGCCTCGCCCTCTCCCTGGGGATTCTGCGCGAGGGATGAACGACCGGGGGTCGGACGGGTATAGCTTGTCATCCTTGTTCCTCACCCCGATGGAGTCGCCGTGCCCACCGAGAGTTTTCTCGCCGCCGTCAACGCCGCCGTCGACCGCGCGGCCACCTTCACCGACCACGATCCCGGCCTGCTGGCCCAGATCAAGGCCTGCAACGCGATCTACCACATCCGCTTCCCGGTGCGGCGCGACGACGGTCGGCTCGAGATCGTCGATGCGTGGCGTGCGCAGCACTCGCACCATCGCACCCCGGTCAAGGGCGGCATCCGCTTCGCCGATCATGTGAGCGAGGACGAGGTCCAGGCACTCGCGGCGCTGATGAGCTACAAGTGCGCGGTGGTGGACGTCCCCTTCGGCGGTGCCAAGGGCGGCATCCGGATCGACGCCCGCCGCTACTCCGTGGCGGAGCTCGAACGGATCACCCGCCGCTACACCTTCGAATTGGTGCGCAAGGGATTCATCGGTCCCGGCGCCGATGTCCCGGCACCGGACTACGGCACCGGCGCGCGCGAGATGGTGTGGATCTGCGACACCTATCAGCAGCTCCATCCCGACGCGATCGACGCGGTGGCCTGCGTCACCGGCAAGCCGGTGCCGCATGGCGGCATCCGCGGTCGGACCGAGGCGACCGGCCGGGGCATCTTCTACGGGTTGCGCGAGGTCTGCGACCAGGGCGACCGGATGCGCGACCTCGGCCTCGAACGGGGCCTGGCCGGCAAGCGGTTCGTGGTCCAGGGGCTGGGCAACGTCGGATATCACGCCGCCAGGTTCCTGGTCTATGGTGGGGCCGTCCTGGTCGGGGTGGCCGAGCGGGAGGGCAGCATCCACGCCCCGGATGGCCTCGACCTCGAGGCGCTGATGACCCACCGGCGAGACAGCGGCAGCATTCTCGACTTTGCCGGCGCCGGGAACCTCGCCAGCAACCGTGATGCCCTCGAGCTGGATTGCGACATCCTGGTTCCCGCCGCGCTGGAGGGCCAGCTGACCGCCGACAACGCCCCGCGGATCCGGGCCAGGATCGTCGCCGAGGGCGCCAATGGACCCACCACCACCGAGGCCGACGCCGTCTTCCACCAACGCGGGGTGCTGGTGGTGCCCGATGTCTATCTCAACGCCGGCGGAGTCACCGTGTCGTACTTCGAGTGGCTCAAGAACCTGCAGCATGTCCGCTTCGGCCGGATGGAGAAGCGATTCGAGGAGGGGGCCTTCGGCCGCCTGCTCGAGGCGATCGAGTCCAGCAACCACAACCGCTTCTCGGCCGAGGACCGCAAGCGCCTGGCGCACGGGGCCGATGAGGAGGACATCGTCAACAGCGGGCTGGAGGAGACGATGGCCGTCGCCTGGCACGGACTGGAAGCGGTGAGCCGCAAGCACCCAGGGGCCGATCTCCGCACGGCAGCCTTCATCACCGCGCTGGACAAGATCGCCGTGGCCTACCGCGACAGGGGCATCTTCCCGTAGCGTGGCCTAGCGGAGTCGCGGCACGAGGTAGACGACGGTGAACACCACCAGCCAGACGGCGTCGACGAAGTGCCAGTACCACGACGCCACCCGAAGCGCCACGTTGTGGCGGGGGCCGAACGGTCCCCGGAGCCCGCGAACGGCCACCACCAGCAGCATCAGCAATCCCACGGCCACGTGCGCCCCGTGCAGCCCCGTGATCGCGAAGAACAGGGATGTCGCGGCATCGACGGCCGGCGAGGTCCGGTGGTGGCCGTATTCCACCAGCTGGAGGCCGAGGAACATCGTGCCGAACAGCAGCGTGAGCCACAGGCCGAGGGGTGGCCGGCGGAGCGCGCCGCGGCGGAACTGCCGGTGCGCCCACACCAGCAGCGCGCTGCTCGACACCAGGATCGCCGTGTTGATCGTCGCCAGGGTGAGCTCGGGGGGGGGCTCCGGCGGCCAGGGTGGCGGTCGCGTCGCGAACAGGTAGCCGTAAGCGAAGAACATCGCCACAAACAGCGCCGCCTCGGTCACGATGGTGCATGACATTCCCCACGACGCCAGGCCGGTGCGCCCCGGGCCGTCGATCGGGAGCTCACCGAAGCGGGTCATCTCGGTTTCGCAAGGATCGGTGCGGGTGCCCGGCCAGAGCCATCCCAGCAGCGACGCCAGCACGGCCAGGGCGCCGAGGGTAGCCAGCCACCACCACTCCAGCAGCAGGCCAGTGAAGCCCGTCGCGAGCGCCAGCGCCAGCCCCAGCGGCCAGAGCGATTCCTCCGCCATGCGGACCACCGCCACCGGTGCCGCGTCGCGGAACGACGTGATCACCATGCTGCTGCCGGTCACCAGCTCAGGGATGTCGGGCACCTCGCTCCGGGCCGCGCCATCGGGCAGCAGGCGCGCCTCCCAGAGCGGGTGGCGCGACGCGACCCGCGGCGTCGCCACGAAGTTGTAGGGTGGGGTGGGCGACGGCGTGGCCCAGTCGAGGGTGGCACCATCCCACGGATCGGCCGCAGTCGGCGCACCGCGACGCCGGCTGCGGAGCACGTTGACGACCATCACCAGCACCCCGGCAGCGAGTACCAGCGCGCCGAGTGACTCCAGCAGGTTGAGCAGCGACCAGCCCTCGTCTGGCGCGTAGGTGTAGATCCGTCGCGGCATGCCAAGGAGCCCGAGGATGTGCATCGGGAAGAAGACCACGTTGGTGCCGGTGAACATCAGCCAGAAGGCCAGCCGACCCAGTCGCTCGTCAAGGTGCCGCCCGGTGAACTTGGGGAACCAGTGGCAGAGGGCCGCCATGACGGGGAAGACATTCATGCCCAGCAGCACATAGTGGAGATGGGCGACCACGAAATAGCTGTCGGTGAGCTGCCAGTCGAACGGCACCGCGGCGGTCATGACGCCGCTCACGCCGCCGATCACCAGCAGGACGATGAAGCCGGCCAGGAAGTGGAAGGAGCTGTCCATGCGGACCCGGCCATGCCAGATGGTCGCCAGCCACGCCAGCACCGACACCGCAGTCGGCACGGCGATCAGCATGCTGTTGGCGGCGAACACCGACATCACCGCCATCGACACCCCGGCACTGAACATGTGGTGGGCCCAGACCATGAACCCCAACACTCCGGTTGCCATCGTGGCGATCGCCACCCACCAGTAGCCGGCGATCGGCCGCCGGCAGAGGGTGGCGATCATCTGGGTGGCCAGGCCCATGGCGGGCAGCACGATCACGTACACCCAGGGATGGCCAAACAGCCAGAAGAGGTGCTGCCAGAGCACCGGGCTGCCGCCGTGGGCGGCGTCGTAGAACCGGGTGCCCGCGTGGCGGTCGAGCCAGAGGAACACCAGCGCCGCCGTGAGCGACGGGATCGCCAGCAGGTTGGAGATCGAGGCGGTGAGCGTGCCGTAGACCAGGATCGGCAGTCGGGAGAGGGTCATTCCCGGCGCTCGGCAGCGCGCCAACGTGACGATGAAGTTGACCGAACCCACCGTGGTCGAGATGCCGAGGAATAGCAGCCCGAGGGCGTAGAAGTCGATCCCTGCCCCGGGGGAGAAGAGCTGGCCGGCGTACGGCACGTAGTTGAACCAACCATCGTCGGGCATCATCCCGAGCGGCAGCGACACATAGATGAACACCCCCGCCGCGAGGTACACCCAGTAGCTGAGGGCATTGAGCCGTGGGAAGGCCATGTCGCGCGCGCCGAGCACGATCGGGAAGATGAAGTTGCCGAATCCCGACAGCACCGGCGCAGCGTACAGGAAGATCATCGTGACGCCATGCATCGTGTAGAACTGGTTGTACGTGCCGGGCGACAGGACGCCGGCATCGGGACGGGCGAGCTGGCCGCGGAGCAGCAGCGCCTCGACGCCCCCCGAGCAGGAGGAAGCCGATCGCGGTGACGAGGTAGCGGATGCCGATGATCTTGTGATCGACCGTTGCCAGCCGGTCGCGCAGTCGCGGGCCGGTTCCCCAGTGGGCCTCGAGCGCGGCGACCCCTCCCGCCCGCCGGAAACCCTCCTGCCGAGCGCCATCCGTCATTGCAAGATCTCCAGGTAGCTGACGATGCGGAGCAGGTCATTGGCGGCCAGCGGCACGCGCGGCATCAGCACCCCGGGCTTCATCCCGGCCGGGTCGGCGATCCAGCCGCCGAGGTGCCCGCGCGTATTGGCGGCCACCCCGGCGCCGATCGTCGTCCGGCTGGCCAGGTGCGTGAGGTCGGGGCCGACGCGGCCGGTGGCCGCGGTGCCGTGCACCGTGTGGCAACTGCCACACCGCGCCTCCACCAGGCGCCTCCCCGCGGCCGGATCGGCCTCGACGGGCGTCGCCGCTGGCTCGCGCTGGTGCCGGGCCCATGCCTCGAACGCCGCCAGCGATTCCGCCACCACCACGAATGCCATGTGGGCGTGCTGCAGTCCGCAGTATTCGGCGCAGCGCCCCTGATAGCGGCCGGCATGGTCGGCGCGAAGCCAGGTCGTGGCGGACTCGCCCGGCACCAGGTCGGTCTTGCCGTTGAGCGCGGGGACCCAGAACGAGTGGATCACGTCGCCGGAGCGAAGCCGCACCCGGACGGTCCGGCCCACCGGGATGTGGATCTCGTTGGCCGTGGTGAAGCCCGATTCCGGGTAACGGATCTCCCACCACCACTGATGTGCGATCACGTCGATGGTGAGGTCGGCCCGGCGATCGGGGTGCACCGTGCGTCCCAGCACGATCATGGTGAATGCATAGCTCGCCACGAGGATGGCCACCGTGATCGCCACCCCTCCCTGCAGCCAGCGACGCTCCCACCGGGGTCGTTCGACTGGCTCGATGCTGTTTCGCATCGCCCGTCGGAGTGCGATGGCCAGCAGACCGCACACCACCACGGTGATGACGATCGCCACCGAGCCCAGGCCGATCCCCAATGGCGCGATGGCCGAACCCGGATCCCCGGCCGGCGAGAACATGCCGGGGCCGCCGCCACAGCCCGCGAGCAGCGCCAGGGTGGCGCACCAGCAGCCCGTCGGCCGTGTCACGGGGCCTCCGCGATCGCACGCGGCGGTGAGGGCCAGAGGAGCGCCCCGAGTGCGGCCAGGCCTGCCGTCGCAAGCAACGCCGCGAGGTCGGGCCATGCCGGCGTGGCACGATCCCGGGCGCCATCGGGCATCAGGAGCCAGTACATGTCCACGACGTGCAGGACGAGCAGGCCACCACCGATCGCGGCCAGCGTCCGCGCATCGCGCCGGAGCCGGCGAATCAGCAGCGCGAGGAATGCCACCACATGGCCACCCAGGAGCACCGTCGCGATCACCTGCCACTCGCCCCGGATTCGCAGCAGGTACCAGGTCACCTCGCGCGGGAGATCGGCACTCCACATGATGTTCAGTTGCGAATAGCCGGTGTAGGCCCGGAACAGGATGAAGGTGAGCAGCAATCGACCCAGCGCATCGCGGTGCGAGGCGGCCACCGGACGGAGGAGCCCGTGCCGTGTCGCCGCCGGCAGGAGCAGGGCCGTGAGTGCCAGCCCGCCGATCATCGCCGCACCGAACACAGTGGCGGGGTAGATGGAGGAGTGCCATGGTGCCGCCGTCCCCATCAGCCAGTCGAACGACGCCATCGTGATGGTGATCGTGAAGGCCACCAGTCCGGCGATGACCAACCGGGGTCGCTGCCGCGGGAAGCGGCGGACTGCGACCGCCAGGCCAGCCCAGGTGAGCAGGCATGCGATGGCCCGCATCGTGAATGCCGGCACGCCGAGCCACCACCCGGCCCGGAGGAGCAGCGCCTGATCGGCGGGCGGCAGGGCGGCCGGGTGCGCCCAGGGATAGAGCACTCGCACCCACCCGAGGATTGGCAGGAACAGGACGACGAGCGCCGGCAGGGCTGTGGCGATGGTCGCGACCAGCGGATGGAAGGGGAGGTACCAGCGTCCGGCCGTCGCCCGGGCGAGCAGGATGAGTGCGAGCGCCCCCAGCGCCGTGGTGGTCACCGTCGCATAGGCCACCAGCCACGACCACGGTGCCCGCCCGGGCGCCATCCGGGCCGCCAGCACCATGAGCGCGGCACCACCGAACCCGGCCACGCTGGCAACTGCGGTCGATCGCTTCATGGGGCGGGCTCCCTGCGCCGCAGCGAGTCGAGCGCCCGCCATCGAGCCATCGCCTGGCCGACCCCGGCTGCACGAAGCGAATCGGCAACGGCCAGCGAGTCGGCCAGGGGTTGGGTGGCGAGATGACGCACCCATGCGAGCACCGAGAGCCACTGGGTGGCGTCGAGCTGCCAGCCGAAGGAGGGCATCCGGCCACGCCCTCGCGTCACGATGCGGAGGAGGGAATCGTTGCTGATCGCCGCGACCGCCGCGGTGCGGAGCGACGGCGGCGGGTACGGCAGCAGGTTGATGGCGACTCGGCCGCCTCCCAACCCCGCGTCACCATGGCACGGGGCGCAACTGATGGCGAACTGGCGCCGGCCCCGGTCGAGATGGGCGGAGTCCCGCATCCAGGCGGTCAGCACCTCGACACCGGGGGGTCGAGGCTGGTGGGTCACGATGTGCGGCGGTGGTGTGCGCATCGCCATGCCATCGGCGAAGAAGGTGTCGGCATCCCAGGTGCCACGACGGCTCTGCTGGCGCATCCGCGCGAAGTCGAACCCGCCACGGTCCGTCGGTGGGGAACACGCTCCCAGCAGGACCATCGCCGCCAGCGCGGTGCGGATCGTGGTGCAACGCCGGCTCACCGGGTCCAGCCCTCGAGGTGCCTCACCGAGTGCGCACCCACGCTGCGGAGCAGGACCGTTGCGTCCTGGCCGGTCAGGGCTGCGTCGGCCGCGTCGACCGCCAGCCAATAGCCGGCGCGTGTGGCGCTCTCGAAACCGGGAACCTCGAACACCGGATGCCACAGCGCCGGCAGGCCGATCGACGCCAGGCAGCCCAGGAACGCCGTCAGTGACGCTGCGAGCACGGCGCCCTCGAACGTCGCAACGACGAACGACGGCACCGCGTGGGCCGGCCGGCCGCCGATGTCGAGCGGGTAGCTCACCACGTTGGCATACCACTGGACCAGGTAGCCGACCAAGGCCCCTACCACCGCCCCCACGAAGACCCAGCGCGGGAGCGAGGGCGGCCGGTCGGTGAGGCGTTCGGTGACCTGGCTGGCGTCCCACGGCAGGTAGCTCGCGACGCCGGCGAAGCCACGGGCATGCAGGGCATCGATCGCGCTCGCCACCGCATCCGCCGAGACGAACTCCGCCAGCCACGCGCCGTGCCGCCACTCGCCCTCAGGCATGGTCGGTCCACGGGTCGTGGGGACGCTGGGCGTCGGGATGCCGCCGTACCTCGTGGATCGCGACCGCCGGCACGATGCGGAGGAAGAGCAGCAGCAGCAAGGCGAACAATCCCAGGCTCCCGGCCAGGATCCCCAGATCCACCAGGGTGGGCGTGAAGCCGTGCCAACTCGAGGGCAGGAAGTCACGCCCCAGCGAGGCCATGACGATCACCATTCGCTCGAGCCACATCCCCACCAGGACCGCGAGTCCCACCATCATCAGTGCCAGCGGGCTTCGTCGCATGCGTCGCGACCAGAGGAGCTGTGGTACCGCCAGGTTGCACGCCATCATCATCCACCAGGAGGTGGCGAACTGGCCGGCTGGACGCTGGATGAAGATCTGGTAGCGCTCGACGCGGTCGCCATCGAGCCAGGCGAGGTAGTGCTCCACCAGGTAGGCGTAGCCGAGCAGCATCGCCATGGTGAGCAGCAGCTTGGCCATCCGGTCGAGGTGCAACTCGGTGATCAGGCCGTCGAGGCGCATCGCGCGCCGGAGCGGCACGACCAGCACCAGCACCATCGCGAAGCCCGAGTAGATCGCGCCGACCACGAAGTAGGGCGGGAAGATCGTGGAGTGCCAGCCGGGCAGTTGCGCGATCGAGAAGTCGAAGCTCACCACGCTGTGCACCGACACCACAAGCGGCGCCGCGAGCGCGGCCAGCGCGGCGTAGGCTGCGCGGTGTCCGCGCCAGTGCTTCGCCGCCCCGCGCCAGCCCAGTGCGAGGCGCCCGTAGCGCCGCCGCACCGTCAGCGACCGGCGGTGATCCCGCGCCGTGGCAAGGTCGGGGATCATGCCGAGGTACCAGAAGAGCAGCGAGACCGTGAAGTAGGTGGAGACCGCGGCCATATCCCAGGGCAGGGCGCTCTTGAAGTTCGGCCAGACGCCCATGCGCGCCGGGTAGGGAACCAGCCAGTAGAAGAACCACGGCCGGCCGAGATGGAGCACCGGGAAGAGCCCGGCATTGACCAGCGCGAAGATGGTCATCGCCTCGGCCAGGCGATTGATCGAGGCGCGCCAGTGCTGGTTGAGGAGCAGCAGGAATGCCGAGATGAAGGTGCCGGCGTGGCCGATCCCGATCCACCAGACGAAATTGGTGATCGCGAATCCCCAGGCCACCGGGATGTTGTTGCCCCAGCTGCCGATGCCCGTGGCCACCGTGTAGCCCACCAGTGCCATCAGCAGCAGGGTGAGCGCGCCGCTCACCCCCACCAGCACCTTCCACCCGATGCCGTGGACCCATGGCGGGGCGATCAGGTGGTCGACGACCGCGATATCGTCGGGCCCCGGGCCGCTGACCGGGGCCATCATGCGGACGGGCCCAGGTCGGGGTTGGCATGGCGCCGCCTCGCCAGGTAGCGCACCCGCGGCCTGGTGCCCAGCTCGCCGAGCGCGTCGTAGGCACGATCGCTGTCGCGGTCGAGCGCCGCGCGCGACGCCGGATCGGTGAGCGACCCGAAGACGATCGCGCCGGTGGGGCAGGCCTGCTGGCAGGCGGTGCGGACGTCGTTGCCCCCGACCGACCGGCCGTCGACCGAGGCGGTGATGTCGGCCTCGCGGATCCGCTGCACGCAGAAGGTGCACTTCTCCATGACACCTCGGGCCCGCACCGTGACGTCGGGATTCCGGGCGAGCTGGACCAGGTCCGGGGCGTTGCCGGTGTAGTCGAACCAGTTGAAGCGGCGCGCCTTGTAGGGACAGTTGTTGGAGCAGAACCGGGTGCCGACACAGCGGTTGTAGATCATCTCGTTGAGGCCATCGGGCGAGTGCACTGTGGCCTCGACCGGACACACGTACTCGCATGGGGCGTGCTCGCACTGCTGGCAGAGCATCGGCTGCACCAGCGCCGCCGGGCCGTCGGGGCCGTGGGGCCGGTAGCTGTCGATGCGCAGCCAGTGCATGGCACGGCCGCGGCGCACCTCCTCCGCCCCCACCACCGGGACATTGTTTTCCGCCTGGCAGGCGATCACGCATGCACTGCACCCGGTGCAACGATCGAGATCGATCGTCATCGCCCACTGCGGCACGGTGGCGTCGAGGGCGACGGCCCCGGCGTGCAGGCTGGGCTCGCTCGCCGGTGGGCCGTCGCCCCGCGATCCCATCGGCACCATGCGAACCGGATCGCGTCCGGCGGTATCGCGGTGATCCTGGGTGCGCGCCAGCGGCACCGGCGCCCCACCCGGGACGGCCTCGATCGTGACGCCCTCCAGGAGCCGCTCCCCGGACGCCGGCTGCAGCGGGAGGACGGCGGTCCCGATGCCGTTCGCCGCCCGCTCCCCACCACCACGCCCGAAGCCCAGCGGCAGTGTGACACACCCTTCGGCATGCCCCGGCACCAGCAGCGCCGGCATCACAACCTCACGGTCCTCGTGGCGCACCTGGAGCGGCGTGCCCGAACGGACCCCGAGCCGGGCCCCGTCGGCCGGACTCAGGTGTACGGCATTCCCCCAGGTCAGGGTGGTGATCGGTCGGGGCAGCTCCAGCAACCAGGGCACGTTGGCGAAGCGGCCGTCGTGAGTGCCCGGGTCGGCCACCAGGAGGGCGGTGAAGCCACCCAGGTCGGTGGCGACAGCGGGAAACGGCGGCGGGGACCGTGGGGCAGGCGTGGCGGTCGCCGGCTGTTCACTCGCGGCCTGCACACCCCGACGGAGCAGCTCGTCCCACGCGGCGTCGAAATCCGCAGCGCCGAGTCGACGGCGCCACTCTGCTCGCACCAGTTCATGGCTGTCGTGCAGCGATGCGCCCGCGAGGATCGCGAGGAGCGAGGTCACCGGCAGCGAGTCATGTAACGGGGCGATGAGCGGCTGGACCACCGAAGCCGTGCCGTCGAGGGCCCGCGCGTCCCCCCAGCGCTCGAGGTCGTGT
This sequence comes from uncultured Gemmatimonadales bacterium, assembly GCA_963847895.1. Lineage (GTDB taxonomy): Bacteria > Gemmatimonadota > Gemmatimonadetes > Gemmatimonadales > GWC2-71-9 > Palsa-1233. The sequence goes on along the minus strand of CAWKBO010000001.1, from coordinate 770,596 downwards.
GCCAGCGGCAGGAACCACTCCGCCGCCTGCCCGGTCTCATCCCGGTAGAGGCCGGCGTGAATGGTGCATGGCACCGACGCCATCAGCCGGGCGAAGCCCGATTCGCCCGGCAGCGCATAGGCCGGATTGCCCCCGATCGTCACCAGGGCCGCCACGGCCCCCGCGCGGAGCGCCTCGAGCAGCGGCGTGACCTCGTGCCGGGGGTCGCCGGCGCCGTACCAAGGCGCGCCGGCATACCGCACCGTCCGGCCCTCGTTGCCGAGGGCCCGGTTGATCGCCACCACGTCCTCGTGCAGGGCGGCAGGATAGTTGTCGCCGAGCACCACCAGCGAATCGCCACGCGCGGCGTGGAGGTCGCGTGCCACGGCGCCGAGCCAGGCTGGTGCGGCGGGATCCTGGATCCCACCTTCGACGAGTCGGCGGAGCGCGATCACGAGACGGGGCACCGCCCGGGGGTCGATCGTGAAACGATGGTCGGCCGCGCCACCGGTGACCGTGACCGAGGCCTCGGCGACGTAGAGTCGATGGTCGTCGCCGGCGGCCCGACCGGCTGCGTAGTCGTGCGCGTGGCGGAGCCGGAACGGGCCCTCGGCGAGGAAGTCGCTGTCGATCGCGAGGATTCGTCGCGCGGCGGCGAAGTCCGGTCGCGTCACCAATCCCGACATCGCGTGGTCCCGGTGCCAGGTGTGGGGCGCCAGCAGCGGCGCATGGAAGTGGACCCCGGCGTTGGGGAAGCGATCGCGGAGCTGGTCGAACAGGCGCGCGTCGGTCGGCGAGCTGGTCGGGTCGGCGAGCAGCGCGAGTCCGCTGCCGGTGGCGCCGACCCGGTTCGCGTCGGTTGCCGCGCGGATCGCGGCACGGATCTCGGGCCACGCCGAGGGACGATCCCCGTGCATCGGCCGCCGTCCCCGATCGGGATCGTAGAGCTGCCACACCGCTGCCTGCTCCAGGATCCCGGCCGCACCGAGCGATGCGGGATGGTCGGGGTTGCCCTCGATCTTGATCGGTCGGCCGTCCCGGCTCTCGACCAGCACCCCGGTTGCGAGTCCGTCGAGCACGAGCGATGTGGCGTACCACTGCGCCCGGCCGGGGGTGAGCTCCGGCGGCTGCTCGGCATAGGGCAGGATGGTGCCCGCCGGCATCCGGGTGCAGGCCTCGAGGCCCGCGAGGGCGATCGCGCCACTCAGTCGCGTCACGAAATCGCGGCGGCTCCAGTCCCCGTCGTGTCCGAGCGCGCCGACGGCGGCGCCGCTGCGATGTGGCGGTCCCGCGCTCATCGGTGACACGCGGTGCAGTGCACGGGATGGCGCACGCCGGGGAGGGAGTCGGGATGATCCCCGGGCTGGAACCCCATCCGGGTGATCGCGTCGAGCGGCCGGAGCTGCGACTCCGGTGCCCGGTGGCAGTCGAGGCACCAAGCCATGGTGAGGGGCGTGGCCTGGCGGACCCTCGCCATCCGGTCGACGCGTCCATGACACGTCTCGCACCCCACGCCATTGCCGACGTGGACGGCGTGGTCGAAATACACGAAGTCCGGGAGACGGTTGACCCGTCGCCACACGATCGGGGTGCCGGTCGCGAGGCTGGTGCGCACCGGGTCGAACATCCGGCTCGCGAACAGCGCGGGCTGGTGGCAGGCGACGCATGCCGAGCTCGGCGGGAGCCCCGCCGTGGCCGACCGCGCGGCCTCGGCGTGGCAATAGCGGCAATCGATTGCGAGCGCTCCCGCATGAATCCGATGGTCGAACGCGACCGGTTGCACCGGTGCACGACCCTCACCGGTCGCCGCGGGCGTGCGGACCCACGCCATCAGGCCGCCGATGAGCAGCATCGGGAGCAGGAGGGCGGCGCCGAGCGCTCGACGGAAGCGGCGGGCGGCCATCGGGCTGAACAACGCCCGGCCGTGGCGCGGCCGTGCGGGAATCGGTGGGGGGCGCTCACCGCCGGGCATCGAGATAGGTGGCAATCGCCATTGCCTCTGCCTCACCGACATCGAGATCGGGCATCGCGACCCCGGGGGCATAGTACTGGGGATCCATGATCCAACGAGCGAGGCTGTCCACGGAATTCGGCAGACGGCCGGCGATGAACACCCGTCGGCCGAGCCCTGCCAGCGACGGGCCGACTTGACCCTCGGCACCCTCGATGCCGGGGATCACGTGGCAGCTGCCACAGCCGCGCAGCTCTATTGCGGCGGCACCCCTGGCGGCCATCGCCCGGTCGGGTCGCGGCGCGGGAGCGCTGCAGGCAGCAATCGCCATCAGCGCTCCGGGCAGCCACGCGAACGACCGCCGGGCCACTGCCGGGAGACGCCGGATGGCGTGATCCTCTTCGGGTCTGGTGCCACGTCTTGCAGTCTTCACCCTCCCCGATACACCCCCGTGGCGGGCGAGCGTTCCGGCAGGGGAGGTCGCAGGTGGAGCCGCCGGGTCCCAGCAACCCGTTACCAAGGACCGGGTTACCGGGAATCAGCGAGCGGACGGGGGGTCGGGTGGGTGCCGGCGGGAGGCCGGACACCGCGACCGGAGTCGGGACCGGGGCGCCCCTCCGCAATTGACGCCAACCCCTTCATTGGTCTATCTTTGGGGTCTGTGTCCGAAACGATGACTCGCCGCCCCTTGCGGCAGGAAGACCCGGCATGAAGACGTTCAGCGCCAAGCCGACCGACATCTCCCACGACTGGCATGTCGTGGATGCGTCGGACGTGCCGCTGGGCCGTCTGGCCACCGCGGTCGCCCAGCTGATCCGCGGCAAGCACAAGCCGACCTTCACCCCGCACATGGACGGCGGCGACTTCGTCATCGTGGTCAACGCCTCGAAGGTCCGGCTCACCGGCAACAAGCTCGACCAGAAGACCTACTTCAAGCACACCGGCTACATGGGACACGAACCGCACACCGCCGGCCGGCGACATGCTCGCAAAGTCACCCGGATCGGGTGATCGAGAAGGCGGTGTTCGGGATGTTGCCGAAGAACTCGCTCGTCGCGGCAGAAGCTGCGCACCAAGCTCAAGGTCTACGGTGGCGCGGAGCATCCGCACGAGGCCCAGCAGCCCAAGCCCTTCACCATTGCCACCGCGAAGGCCGCCTGCATGAGCACGACGACCGAGCAGTTCCGCTGGCAGGCCGTCGGCCGCCGCAAGACCAGCGTGGCGCGGGTCTACCTCACTCCCGGCACCGGCAAGTGGGATGTCAACGGCCGCACCCTGGGCGACTACTTCCCGCGCCCTCGCTGGTGCAGCACATCCAGCAGCCGTTCACCGCCACCGACACCCTCGGCGCGTTCGACGTCAAGGCGCACGTGGATGGCGGCGGCGTGGCCGGGCCAGGCCGGCGCGATGCGGCACGCGATCGCGCGCGCGCTGGTGGCCGGCCGATGAGCAGCACCGCGCCAAGCTGCGGGCCGACGGGTTGCTGACCCGCGACCCGCGCATGGTCGAGCGCAAGAAGCCCGGCCAGTCCGGGCGCCCGGAAGCGGTTCCAGTTCAGCAAGCGGTAGTCGCGCCTCGCCGCGTCGGACCGGGAAAGCCGCCGCGAGGTCGGCCGCACGATACCACCCCGCTCGAGCGAGCGGCGGAGACGCACGCCTCTCGATGGCGGTGGCCGGTGCCCTGCGGGGTCGCCAGCGGCAGGTGACGGAGGCGGACGCATCAACCATCATCAGGAGCAACACCGACGTGGCGCATGCCGTCCCTGCAGGACCTGCTCGACGCCGGAACGCATTTCGGCCACCAGACCCGCCGCTGGAACCCGAAGATGCGCAAGTTCATCTTCGCCGAGCGGTCGGGGATCTATCTCATCGACCTCCAGAAGACGCTCAAGCAGCTCGAGAAGGCCGCCGAGCTGCTCAAGTCGGTCGCGCTCAAGGGCGAGAACATCCTCTTCGTCTGCACCAAGCGGCAGCTCAAGGCCGTGGTGGAGGCCGAGGCGCGCAACGCCGGCGCGCACTGGGTCACCGAGCGGTGGCTGGGCGGCACGCTGACCAACTTCCAGACGATCAAGAAGCAGATCCGCCGGCTGCGCGACCTCGAGCAGGGGTCGGCCGAGGGCGACTTCGAGAACTACACCAAGAAGGAGCAGCTGCTCTTCGCCCGGGAGCGCGAGAAGCTGTCGCGCAACCTCGAGGGGATCAAGCATATGGGCCGGCTGCCCGGCGCGCTCTTCGTGGTCGACGCGAAGAAGGAAAAGATCGCGGTCCAGGAGGCCAATCGGCTCGGCATCCCGGTGGTGGCGATCGTCGACACCAACGCCGATCCCGACATGATCACGGTCCCGATTCCCGGCAACGACGACGCCATCCGCTCGGTGTCGCTGATCACGGCCGCGCTCTGCGATGCGATTCGCGAGGCGCGGTCGCAGATGCCGGTGCGCGAGATGGTCGCTCGACGAGGATGCCGAGACCTACTCGGCCGGCGAGGGCGACGGCGCCACCGACGACGACCGCAAGCGTCGCCGTCCGCGCCGCAAGCGGAAGGCGCGTCCCGAGGCGATCGCCGCACGGCTGAAGACCAGCGATGCGGCGACCGGCGAGACGGGCGACGCAAGCAGCTGATCCCGGCTCCGGCCGGCCAGCGCCTTGCCGCCGTCCGCCGGCCCTTCCCGGGCCACGGACGGCGGTTTGCACACACGGAACCCTAGACGACAGGCACGACCAGCGATGAGCATCACCGTGACGACCAAGGACATTGCCGAACTCCGCGCCCGCACCGGCGCCGGGATGATGGATTGCAAGAAGGCACTCGAGGAGGCGGGCGGCGACATGGCGCTCGCCGGCGAGATCCTCCGCAAGAAGGGGATCGCCAAGGCCGAGAAGCGCGCCGGCCGCAACGCCGCGCAGGGCCTGGTCGTGATCGAGACCTCGGCCGATGGCAGCACCGCCGCGATGGTGGAGCTCAACACCGAGACCGACTTCGTCGCCCGCAACGAGGAGTTCCAGTCGTTGGCGAAGCAACTCGCCGAGCACGCCCTGGCGCACTCGCCGGTGGGCGTCACCCGGGAGCAGTTCCTTGCCGAGACGATCGACGGGGCGACCATCGAGGAGATCGTCAAGCGGGCTTCCGGCAAGACCGGCGAGGCGATGACGCTCAAGCGGATCGCCAAGTTCGGTCGGGCTGGTCGGCGAGTATCGCCACTTCAACGCGCAGGTCGGTGTGCTGGTCGAGGTGGAGGGGGCCAGCGGTGCCGAGGCGCTCGGGCTGGCCCGCGAGGTCGCGCTGCACGTGGCCTCCGCCGATCCGCTCGCCGTGTCGATCGACGACATCCCGGCCGAGCTGCTCGAGCGCGAACGGCGGATCGCCGAGGAGCAGGTCACCGCCGAAGGAAAGCCCGAGGCGATTCAAGGCCAAGATCATCGACGGCAAGGTGCGCAAGTTCGCGACCGAGCGCGCGCTGGTGGAGCAGAATTTCATCAAGGACGAGTCGAAGACCGTCAAGCAGCTCCTGGCCGCGGTCCCGGGTGCGACGATCGTCCGCTTCGCGCGATTCAAGGTCGGCGAGGCCTGATGCCCGCCTACCGCCGCGCCCTGCTCAAGCTCTCCGGCGAGGCCCTCGCCGGGGAGCGCGGCACCGGCCTCGATTATCAGGTGATCGAGTCGCTGGCGACGCCAGATCAAGGCGGTCCATGCCACCGGCGTTGCCCTCGGCCTGGTGGTGGGCGGCGGCAACATCGTCCGCGGCGCGATGGCTTCGCAGCATGGCCTCGATCGCGTCTCGGCCGACTACATGGGCATGCTCGCCACGGTGATCAACGCCCTGGCGCTGCAGAACGTGCTCGAGGCGAGCGGCGTCGAGACCCGGGTGCTCACCGCCATCCGGATGGAGTCGCTGGCCGAGCCGTACATCCGCCGCCGGATGATGCGCCACCTCGAGAAGGGCCGCATGGTGATCTTCGCCGGCGGCACCGGCAACCCGTTCTTCTCGACCGACACCGCGGCCGTGCTCCGCGCCCTGGAGATGGAGGCGGAGGTGGTGCTCAAGGCCACCAACGTCGACGGCGTCTTCACCGCCGACCCGCGCCAGGACCCGGCTGCGCGCCACATCCCGGAGCTGACGTTCCAGGAGGCGCTGGTCAACGGCTATGCGGTGATGGACGCCAACGCGTTCGGACTCTGCCAGGCCAACCGGCTGCCGATCGTCGTGCTCAACATCAACCAGCCCGGCGCGATCGCCAGCGCGATTGCCGGTGACCGTGTCGGCACCCTCGTCCGATGACCCTATCCGAGATTGTCAGCCAGGCCCACGCCGGGATGCAGAAGGCCATCGAGAACACCAGGCGCGAACTCTCCGCGATTCGCACCGGCAAGGCCTCCCCGCACCTCCTCGACATCGTGCGTGTCGAGGCCTACGGGTCGCCGATGGCGATGAACCAGGTGGCGATGGTCTCCGCCCCCGAGCCGCGCATGCTGACCGTGCAGCCGTTCGACAAGGGACTCAGCCAGGCGATCGAGAAGGCGATCCGTGACGCCGGCATGGGCCTCAATCCCCAGTCCCAGGGCGGCATGATCAGGGTCCCGCTGCCGATGCTGTCCGAGGAGCGCCGCAAGGAGCTGGTCAAGATCTGTGGCAAGTTGGCCGAGGAGGGGCGGGTCGCGGTTCGCCAGGCGCGCACCGACGCGATGAGCCGCATCAAGAAGACCGAGCACGTCTCCGAGGACGAGAAGTCCCGCTCGGAGAAGGACGTGCAGAAGCACACCGACGATGCGGTGCGCCAGGTCGACGAGGCGCTCAAGGCCAAGGAAGCCGAAATCCTCGAGGTGTGAGCCAGCCGACGCCTGCCTCCGCCCTGGCCCAGGTGCGCCTCCACGGCGCCGTGCCTCGCCATGTCGCCATCATCATGGACGGCAACGGGCGCTGGGCCGCGCGAGCGCGGCCTGGCGCGGCCGGCCGGGCACCAGGCCGGCGCTCGGGCGGTGCGCGAGGCGGTCGAGGGCGCCCTGCAGGCCGGGGTCGAGGTGCTGACGCTCTTCGCGTTCTCGCAGGAGAACTGGCAGCGCCCGCCCGCCGAGATCGACGCGCTGATGGCCCTGCTGGAGGAGTACATCGCCAAGGAGGCCGACGAGCTGCGGCGCGAGGGTGTCGCGGTCCGGATGCTCGGCGACCTGGCCCCGCTCTCTCCATCGGCACTCGAGGCGATCGACCGGATCGAGTCCTCGACCCGCGGGCGGGGAAGCGCTCGCCCTCAACGTCTGCCTCTCCTATGGCGCCCGCGCCGAGATCGTGCGTGCCGCGCGGCATCTCGCCGAGCGGGTCGGCCCGGGGCGAACTCGACCCGGCCGCGATCGACGACGCCGCGTTTGCCGCCGAGCTCTACACCGCCGACTTCGCCCGACCCCGACCTGCTCATCCGCACCAGCGGCGAGATGCGCGTCTCCAACTTCCTGCTCTGGCAGGTTGCCTACGCGGAATTCCACGTGACGCCGGTGCTCTGGCCCGACTTCACCCGCGAGGATCTCTTCGCGGCAATCCTCGAGTTCCAGCGCCGCGACCGGCGCTTCGGTCGCGTCAGCGCCTGAGGCGATCATGACGCCAACATGGCTCGTCGGGTGGCCTTCGCGGCCGTCGCGATCCCGCTCGCCCTGCTGCTGGTGTGGAGCGGCGGGCTGGCCGCTCGCCGTGCTGGTCAGCACCATCGCGGTGCTCGGGGTGCGCGAGCTGCTTCGGCATCGCCGAGGCCCAGGGAAACCGGCCACTGCGTCTCGACGCGCTGGTGGTCGCCGCCGCCTTGCCGCTCGCGGTGCAGGCCACGCTGACCATCCCGGCCCTGGCCGCCTGGGTCGACGCTTCATGGCCGCTGCTGCTCGGGATCGGACTCGTGTTCTGGCTCGGCGCGCTTCTCCTGCAGCGCGCTCCCACCCAGCGACCGCTCGCGGCGATCGGCATCACCCTCTTCGTGGTCGGCTACGCGGCGGCCCTGCCGGCGTTCCTGCTCTGGATCCGGCACGGCAGTCACGGACCGCGATCGTGGGCCGGTACCGTGCTGGTCTTCTTCCCGCTGACGGTTGTCTGGGTGTGCGACACCGCTGCGATGTTCGCCGGCAAGGCCTTCGGCGGGCCCAAGCTCGCGCCGGTGATCTCGCCCGGGAAGACCCGCGTCGGTGGCGTGGCCGGCCTGCTGGGTGGCATGGCGATCGCACCGCTGTTCGCCCTCTGGCTCTTTCCGGTGACCGGCGTCGCGCTCCGACTCGGCCCGGCGCTCTGCATCGCGGCGGCGCTTGCGGTCGTGGGCCAGCTCGGCGACCTCGTGGAGTCGTTGCTCAAGCGCGAGGCGGGGGTCAAGGATTCGTCGAACCTGATTCCCGGGCATGGTGGCGTACTCGACCGCTTCGATGCCCTCTACTGTGGTGCTGCCGGTGGCCGCGCTCTGCTACAGGATCGTCGGCCTGCTGTGACCGGCATTGCCCTGCTGGGCTCGACCGGATCGATCGGCACCAGCACCCTCAACGTGCTGAAACGCCATCGGCGATGCCTTTCGTCTGGTGGCGCTGGTCACCGGGTCCAATGTCGACCAGCTGACCGAGCAGGTGCGCGCGTGGCAACCGGCGTTCGCCGGTGTGGTGCACGGCCGGGGCGCGCACGGTTTCGCCCGCGGCCCCGAGGCACTGGTCGAGGCCGCCACCCGCGACGACGTGGACGTCGTGGTGAACGCGGTGGTGGGCGCAGCGGGACTCGACGCCACGCTCGCCGCCCTCCGCGCCGGCAAGCGGGTGGCGCTCGCCAACAAGGAGACGTTGGTGATGGCCGGGCCGCTGGTGGCCGAGGCCGCCCGGGTCGGGGGCGGCGAACTGGTGCCGATCGACTCGGAACACAGCGCCGTGTTGCAATGCCTCACCGCCGCCACCACGCCGGCACGCCGGGTCACGCTCACCGCCAGCGGCGGACCGTTCCGCACCTGGCCGCGTGACCGGCTCGCCGCGGCCACGGTGGACGAGGCACTCAATCACCCGACCTGGTCGATGGGCGCCAAGATCACCATCGATTCCGCCACGCTCGCCAACAAGGCGCTCGAGGTGATCGAGGCCCACTTCCTCTTCGGGCTCGGCTACGACGCGATCGATGTGGTGGTGCACCCGCAGAGCATCGTCCACGCCCTGGTGGAGTTCCCCGACGGCAGCGTGCTCGCGCAGGTCGGGTTCCCGACGATGGAGGTTCCGATCCTGTACGCCCTCACCCATCCGCATCGCCTCGACGACGACGGCACCACCCGGTTCGACCCGGTGGCCGCCGGTCCGCTCACCTTCGAGCCGGTGCGCCACGAATGCTTCCCCGCGTTCGGGCTCGGCGTGGCCGCCGGCCGGGCCGGGGGCACGGCGCCGGCGGCATTCAACGCCGCCAACGAGGTGGCCGTCGCCGCCTTCCTGTCGCGGCGGATCCCGTTCGGGCGGATCGCCACGGTGATCGAGCATGCCCTCACGCGCCATGCCGGGGCGGCTGCCGACTCGCTCGACGCGGTGCGCGAGGCCGATCGCGCCGCGCGCGCCCACGCGGCGGAGGTGGCCTGATGGGCGGCGTGCTCTATACCGTGGTCATCCTGCTCATCGTCCTTGGCGTGTTGGTCTTCATCCACGAACTCGGGCACTACTGGGCCGCCAAGGCGTTCGGCGTGTGGGTGCACCGCTTCGCCGTGGGGATGGGGCCGCCGATCAAGCGCCTCTCGTTCCGCCGCGGCGAGACCGAGTGGGCGATCGCCTGGTTGCCGCTCGGCGGCTACGTCAAGATGGCCTCACGGGAAGAGGATCCGTCGTCGAGCGTGCTCGAGGGCGGTGCCGAGAACGCCGTGGTGCCACCCGACCGGGTCTTCGAGGCCAAGCCGGTGTGGCAGCGGATGATCATCATCAGCGCCGGCGTGACGCTCAACATGGTGTTCGCATGGCTGGTCTTCTGCGGGCTCGCGTTCAAGAACGGCAACTCCTACGATCCCACCACCGTCGTCGGCGGGGTGCGCGCCGAGGCGCTGCCGGCCGCCGCCGCGCCGCTGGCCGACCTGGCACCCGGCACCCGGATCGAGACGGTCAACGGCCGGGCGGTCACCTCCTGGGACGATGTCACCCGGGCGATCGGCAGCGGCGGTTCCGACACCATCACCTTCACCTTCGACCGGCACCCACCGGTGGCGGTGCCCCTGCATCGCGACCAGTTGGTGGAACGCGGCCAGCTGGCCGCGGCGATCCGGCCGATGCACCCCGCAGTGCTGGGATTGGTCGGCATCGGCACCCCGGCCGAGCGCGCCGGCCTCGCCGTCGGTGATTCGCTGCTCACCATCGATGGTCAGCGAGTGCAACACTGGAGCGATGCCGTCGACCTGATCGAGGCACATCCGGAGCAGGAGATTTCCGTCACGGTGATGCGCGACGGGGCCGAGCGGACGCTGCGGGTCACGCCGCGCGCCGACCGCGCCATTCCCGGCGACACCACCACGCCGATCGTCGGCCGGATCGGCGTCGCCCAGCAGCTGCCACTGGTGCACCGCCCCTATTCGCTCGCCGGTGCGATTGGCGCCGGCACCGAGGCGACCTGGGTCGCGGCCGGTACCATCGTGCGCACGGTCCGGGGGCTGCTCACCCGCCGGATCGCCTCGAGCGAAGTCGGCGGGCCGATCCTGATCGGGCAGCTCGCCGCCGAGTCGGCGCGGGCAGGCATCGACGTGTTGCTCGGCTTCATGGCGCTGATCTCGGTCAACCTCGCCGTCGTCAACATCCTGCCGATCCCGGTGCTCGACGGCGGCGCGTTCCTGATGCTGGTGGCCGAGGCGATCATCCGTCGGCCGATCCCGTTGCGCCTGCGCGAGGCGGTGCAGGTGATCGGGTTGATCGCGGTGGTGCTGCTGATGGTGCTGGCCTTCAGCAACGACATCGGGCGACTGCTGGGGCGGTAGTCGAGCCGTGGGTCCTGAGTCCTGAGACGTGGGGAATCGACTCCCCCCACGTCTCAGGACTCAGGGCTCACGGCTATCGTTCATCAATGGCCGACCTTCTCTTCTCGGTACCCGCCTCCACCCTCGATGCCGGGGTCCGCCTCGCCGTCGCGGCGCTGGTCGGGCTCGCGGTCGGGGTGGAGCGCGAGTGGTCCGGGCACGCGCCGGGGGCCTCGACCCGCTTCGCGGGGCTGCGGACCTTCTTCCTCTTCGGCGTCGCCGGCGGTACCGCCGGCCTGCTCACCATCAGTGACATGGCGCCGCTCGGCGCCGCGCTCCTCCTCGGCGTGGCCGGGTTGGTGGCCACCGCCTTCGTCGTCGCGATGCGGCGCCCCGGCGAGCCACTCGATGCCACCACCGAGGCCGCGGCCCTGGTCGTCGTCGCGCTGGGCGCACTGGCGGGCCTGGGACAGCTGGCGCTCGCGGCCGGTGGGGTGGCGATCGTCGTCTTCATGTTGGGTGAGAAGCAGAAGCTTCACTGGCTGGTGCAGCGGATCGGCGAGGACGAGCTGCACGCGGCGCTCCAGTTCGCGGTGCTCGCCCTGGTGGTGCTGCCGCTGCTGCCCACCGGCAAGCTGCCCTGGCTCGGTGGCATGTCGCCACGCGACCTCTGGGCGCTGGTCCTGTTGTTCTCGGGGATCAATTTTGCCGGCTACATCGCCCGTCATGCCGTCGGTGCGGAGCGGGGCTATACCCTCACCGGCGCCCTCGGCGGACTGATCTCCTCGACGCTGGTCACCCTGCAGTTCGCCCGGAGGAGCCGGGACGAACCGGAACACGGCGGGGCGCTCGCCCTGGGGGTGATCGCCGCCTGCACCGTGCTGCCGGCCCGGGTCGGCCTGGTCGCGCTGTTGCTCGCCCCGGCCGTTGCCCTCCGGGCGTTGCCGTACCTCGCGGCACCGTTGGTTGTCGGGGTCGGGCTGGTCGCGCTCGGGCTCCGGCGCCGGGAGATGTCGGGGACCGATGGGGTGATCCGGGGCTCACCGCTGGGCCTCCTCGCCGCCATCCGCATGACGGCCCTCTTCGCCGTGGCACTGGCGGGCATCAACTGGCTCCGGGCGGCCTGGGGTGCCAGCGGGGTGGTGGCCACGGCGGTGGTGCTCGGGCTGACCGACCTCGATGCCCTCACCCTGGCGATGGCCCGCCTCGGCGCCGGGGAGGCGAGGATGGTGGGGCTTGCTGCCACGGGGATCGCCGTGGGGATCATCACCAACACCGTGGTGAAGCTGGGCATCGCGCTGGTGGTGGGGCGGGGGGGATTCCGCCGGGAGGCGGGAATCGGGCTGGGCGCTCTCACCCTGGCCACCGCGATCGTGATGGTGGCGTGGTAAGAGGGCGGAGGGCGGAACGACGGAGGGCGGAGGGTGCCGAGCTGCCAGCAAGCCTTATGGGAGCCGATTCTCATGTGGAAGCGACATTCCGTCCTCCCGCCCTCCGCCCTCCGTCCTCCCGCCCTCCGTCCTCCCGTCCTCCGCCCTCCGTCCTCCGTCCTCCGTCCTCCGTCGTCCTCCCCCTGTCTTGCCCCAACCCCCTGCGCCAGCTATTCTTGGAGGCTAGAAAAGAAGCGAAACCAAGTCACGCAGCAGACTCAGAACCCGCAGGACAGGACCGAGGATGATCGACAAGCAGCCCGTCATCGAGAAGCACCGTGCCCACGCCACCGACACCGGCTCGACCAGGTTGCAGGTGGCACTGCTCACGGAGCGGATCAATTCCCTGACCGGTCACTTCAAGACCCACGCGAAGGATCATCATTCGCGGCAGGGCCTGCTGAAGATGGTCGGCACGCGGCGCCGACTCCTCAATTACCTGAAGAGCCGCGATCTCGCGGGCTATCGTGCCCTGATCGCCGAGCTCGGCCTGCGCAACTGAGCGCGATTGATGCTGCCTGGCGCCCCACGCGAGCACAGTGGGGCGCCTTTGCCATTCAGGGTGCTCACGCCGTGAAGGAATGAGAGTGCATCGCATCGAAACGCAGTTCGCGGGACGTCCAATGGTCATCGAGACCGGGCGCCTCGCCAAGCAGGCGGCCGGAAGCTGCCTGATCCAGTATGGCGAAACCGTCGTTCTCGCCGCCGTCACCGTCTCTCCCAACATCAGCCACCTGCCGTTCTTCCCGCTCACGGTCGAGTACCGCGAGAAGCAGTATGCCGCGGGCAAGATTCCGGGCGGGTTCCTGAAGCGCGAGGGACGGCCCTCCGACGACGAGATCCTCAACTGCCGGATCATCGACCGGTCGATCCGGCCGCTCTTCCCGGAGGGCTTCCGCCACGAGACCCAGGTCTTCGTGCTGGTGCTCTCGACCGACCAGGAGAACGAGTCCGACGTGCTCGGCGTGCTGGCCGCCTCCGCGGCGCTGTCGCTGTCGCACATTCCCTGGGACGGTCCGATCGCCGCCGCGCGCGTCGGCAAGGTCGAGGACAACTGGATCCTCAACCCGACCTTCCAGCAGCTCGACTACTCGGCGATCGACCTGGTCGTCGCGGGCAAGGCCGACTCGATCATGATGGTCGAGGGTGGCGCGCTGGAGGTCTCCGAGGCGGAGGTCCTGCAGGGCCTCAAGGTGGCCCAGGCCGGCATCAAGGAGCTGGTCGGCCATGTCAACGACCTCGTCAAGCAGGCGGGAGCCAAGCCCAAGATGAAGTGGGAGGCGCCCGCCCGGAACGAGGAGCTGATCAAGGCCGTCGAGGAGATGGCGACCAAGCAGATCACCAAGGCGATGGCCGGCAAGGACAAGGCCGGCCGGGCCGCCGCGCTCGGCGCCGTCAACGAGGAAGTGCAGGCGGCACTGGCGGAGCAGTATCCCGAGGGTGGCCGCGAGATCCGCAGCGTGCTCGAGGACATCGAGTACCGGCTGATGCGCGCCAAGATCCTCGACAAGGGCGAGCGGGTCGACGGTCGTGACCTCGACACCGTGCGGCCGATCATGATCGAGGCCGGCCTGCTGCCACGGGTCCACGGCTCGGCGCTGTTCCAGCGCGGAGAGACCCAGGCGATGGTGGCCGCCACGCTCGGCACCGCCGACGACGAACAGCGGATCGAGTCGATCGAGAGCCCGGTCCAGACCCACAAGTCGTTCATGCTGCACTACAACTTCCCGCCGTTCTGCACCGGTGAAGCGAAGCCGATCCGGGGCACGTCGCGGCGCGAGATCGGCCACGGGGCGCTGGCCGAGCGGGCGCTTCACCCGCTGCTCCCGGCGATGGCCGATTTCCCCTACACGATCCGGATCGTCTCGGAGATCCTCGAGTCGAACGGCTCGAGCTCCATGGCGACCGTCTGCGGCGGCTCGCTGGCGCTGATGGATGCCGGCGTGCCGATCAAGGCGCCCTGCGCCGGCGTCGCCATGGGATTGATCAAGGAAGGGAAGAAGGTCGCGATCCTCACCGACATCCTCGGCACCGAGGATCATCTCGGCGACATGGACTTCAAGGTGGCGGGCACCGAGGCCGGCATCACGTCGATCCAGATGGACATCAAGATCGATGGCCTCTCGCTCGACATCATGAAGGAAGCGCTCGACAAGGCCAACAAGGGTCGGATGCACATCCTGGGCGAGATGAACAAGGTGCTCGGCACGCACCGCCCGGAGATGTCGCCGTGGGCGCCGCGGATCATCACGATCCAGATCAAGCCGGACAAGATCGGCGACGTGATCGGCCCCAAGGGCAAGACGATCCGCGGCATCCAGGATGCGTCGGGCGCCAAGGTCAACATCGACGACAGCGGCCTGATCACCATCGCCGCGGTCGGCGCCGAGGCCGGCGCCAAGGCCAAGGAGATGGTCATGGCGATCGTCGCCGAGCCCGAGGTGGGCAAGGTCTACGAGGGTCCGGTCAAGAGCGTGACCGCCTTCGGGGCGTTCGTCGAGATCATCCCGGGCGTCGAGGGGCTGCTCCACATCTCCGAGCTCGACCACAAGCGGGTCGAGAAGACCGAGGATGTCGTCAAGAAGGGCGACATCGTCCAGGTCAAGCTGCTGGAGGTGGATGAGCGCGGCCGCATGCGGCTGTCGCGGAAGGCGCTGATCCCCAAGCCCGAGTGATCGAGGCACCGGTGCGTACCACCGAGCTCGATACGGCGCTCCACCGCACCGATCTTCCCAACGGCCTCGCGGTCGTGACCGAACGCCTTCCCGGCGTTCGGTCCGCGGCCGCGGGGATCTGGGTCCGTTCCGCCAGCGGCCATGAGTCGCCGCCGGTGATGGGCGTGTCCCACCTGCTCGAACACATGGTCTTCAAGGGCACCGCGCGCCGCTCGGCGCGCGAGATCGCCCTCTCGCTCGAGTCTCGCGGCGGTTCGCTCGACGCGTACACATCGCGCGATCACACCTCCTACCAGGCCCATGTCCTCGACCAGGACCTGCCGCTGGCGCTCGACGTCCTCACCGACCTGGTGCGGCGGCCACTGCTCCGCGATGCCGACTTGGCGCTCGAGCGCAACGTGGTGCTCGAGGAGATCAACGGCGTCGCTGACACACCCGATGACCTGGTCCACGAGCTGTTCGGCGCGGCGCTCTTCCCCGACCATCCCTACGGCTGGCCGATTCTCGGCACCGCCGACACGGTGGGCGGGCTCGACGCCGGCCACCTGCGCGACGCCCACGACCGTGGCTACTATCCCGGCAACTGCGTGATTGCCGTGGCCGGGAACGTGGAGCACGACGCGGTGCTCACCGAGCTCGAGCGACTCGGCTGGGCCGAGGGCGCGGCACGGGCCCCGATGGCGCCGGTGGCTCCGGTCACGGCGCGCCGCGGCCACCGGGAGGTGGTGCACCGCGACTTGCAGCAGGTGCACGTGGTGCTCGGGATCGACACCTTCCCAGTGGGCGACCCGCGACGCTGGACGATGGCACTGCTCAGCACCGCGTTGGGTGGCGGGATGAGTTCGCGACTCTTCCAGCGGATTCGCGAGGAACTCGGGCTCTGCTACGCCGTCTATGCGTGGCACGCCACCTATCGCGCGGGCGGCACCTTCGGGGTGTACGTGGGGACCCAGCCGGGCACGGCCGACCAAGCGGTCGCGGCGATCGAGGCGGAGCTCGCGCGCGTGGCGCACGAGGGGCTTCCGGCCGACGAACTGGCCGACGCGCGCGGCCAGCTCAAGGGGCAGTTGATGCTGGCGCTGGAGAGCACCACGGCGAGAATGTCCCGGCTCGCCTCGCACCTGCTGCACGACGAGCCGTACCGACCGCTCGACGAGATCCTCCGGCTCGTTGACGCGGTGACCCCCGAGGAGACCGCGCAGGTGGCGGCCGAGTTCCTCGCCCCGGAGCGAATGACCGCGGTCCGACTCGGACCCAACCGGTAGACCTTCACGGCGCGCTTGATGAGCGCGCAAGCGAGTCCGCAATGCTGATCGGCGTGCCGAAGGAGATCAAGACCAACGAGAATCGTGTCGGCCTGGTGCCGTCCGGTGTCACCGCGCTGGTGACCGAGGGGCACCAGCTCTTCGTCGAGGCCGGAGCGGGGGAGGGGAGCGGCTTCGACGATGCGCAGTACACCGCCGCCGGCGCCACCATCCTGGCCACCGCCGACGAGGTCTGGGCCAAGGCCGACATGATCATCAAGGTCAAGGAGCCGATCGCGGTGGAGTGGCCCCGGATGCGCAAGGGGCAGGTGATGTACACCTACTTCCACTTCGCTGCCGACGAGAAGCTCACCCAGGCGGTGATGGCGTCGGGCGCGATCGCGATCGCCTACGAGACGGTGCAGCTTCCCAACGGTCACCTGCCGCTGCTCACCCCGATGTCGGAGGTGGCCGGCCGCCTGGCCGTGCAGGAGGGGGCCAAGTACAACGAGAAGCTCTTCGGCGGTCGCGGGGTGCTGCTCGGCGGCGTGCCGGGCGTCAAGCCTGCCAAGGTGGTGATCATCGGCGGCGGCGTCGTCGGCATCAACTCGGCCAAGATGGCGGCCGGGATGGGCGCCGACGTGACGATCCTCGACACCTCGCTCGATCGGCTCCGCTACCTCGACGACGTGCTCCCGGCCAACGTCGACACCGTCTTCTCGAACCGGCACAACATCCTCGACGCGGTGAGGGACGCCGACCTGATCATCGGTGCCGTGCTGCTGCCCGGCAAGAAGGCGCCCCACCTGATCACCCGCGAGGATCTCAAGCAGATCCCCGATGGCTGCGTGATCGTCGACGTGGCGGTCGACCAGGGCGGTTGCGTCGAGACGATCAAGCCGACCACCCACGAGAACCCGACCTACTTCGTCGAGGGCGTGCTCCACTACGCCGTGGCGAACATGCCGGGCGCGGTGCCGCGCACCTCGACGCTGGCGCTCACCAACGCCACGCTCCCCTATGCGATCAAGCTGGCGAATCAGGGATGGCAGGGGGCCTGCAAGCAGGACGGCGCGCTCAAGCTCGGCCTCAATGTGGTCGGCGGCAAGGTGGTCTACGCCGGCGTTGCCGAGGCGTTCGGAATGGAGTGCACGCCCGTCGACAGTGTCCTCTAGCGATCCGGTGGAACTCCTCGTCGTGCGCCTGCCGCACGGCGAGGGGCTCCCGCTGCCGACCCGGGCCACCCCCGGCTCGGCCGGGATGGACCTTGTCTCCGCGGTCGACCTCACCATCGCCCCCGGCGAGCGGATGCTGGTGCCCACCGGCCTCACCGTGGCGGTCCCCCAGGGGTACGAGCTGCAGCTCCGGCCCCGCTCCGGGCTGGCGCTCAAGCACGGCATCACCCTCCCCAACACCCCTGCCACCATCGATGCCGACTACCGCGGCGAGATCCGTGTCATCCTGGTGAACCTCGGCACCGAGCCGTTCCAGGTCGCCCGCGGCGATCGCATCGCCCAGATGCTGGTCCAGCGAGTGGAGCCGGTAAGCTTCCGCGAGGTGGAGGTCCTTCCCGAGAGTGGCCGCGGCAGCGGCGGGTTCGGCAGCACCGGACGGTAGCTCCCGAGATCCGAGCTCAGAGATCCGAGATCAGAGACCCGAGATCCGCTTGAACGTTCGGTCCAGAACCCGCTCTGCCGCATCTGGCGGAGCGAGGACGACTCGACCCTGTCGTCGCCGTGACACGCCGCTGCAATCTCCGGCTGGCATCGTGAAGGTGACCGTTCCCCCAAACCTGGAGCCTCGCATGCGGGTCACCCTCCCTGTCCTGACCCTACTCCTCGCGGTCCACCCGGTGATCGCTGCGCAGGTTCCCCGCGTGGACCCGAAGCCGATGGTGGTGATTGCCGCGACCGCTGCGGATGGCACACCGGTGATCGGGCAGGTCAAGGATGCCGACCTGCTGCCCGACGGCGGTGTGGTCGTGGCCGACGGAGCATCGAATGAAGTGCTGTTCTTCGGTGCGGACGGGAAGCTCGGCACTCGGGCTGGCGGTACCGGTGCCGGACCGGGCGAGTTCAAGCAGCTCTGGGGAGTCGAGGTGTGTGGTGGCCGGGTACTTGGCTACGAGTTGAGCGTTGCCCGCCTCAATCGATACTCGCCGAAGGGACGGTATCTCGACGCACTGCCGCTCAGCGAGCCGCTGGTGGCGATGACACCGGTCACCTGTGTCGCCGAAGGGGCGGTGGTGGGTGTGACCGGACTGCGGCCCAGCCCGGGTGACGGAGCGATGCCCTCACTGGTTCCGATGGATGGTCGCCTCGTGGTGATCGACAGCGCCGGGGCCAATCGGTTGGCGATCAACGTCCGTCCGGTACTCGAGATGGTGATGGCCGGGGGCGGAGGGGTGCCTCGGCCCCTCGGTCCGATGCTCTCCTACGCCGGCCTCGGCCCCGATTTCCTGCTGGGCACCGGTGCGGATTCGACCATCCGGGTGGTCCACCTGGGCGAGCAGTCCGTTCGCGTCTTGCCATTGCCGCCCGTCGCCGCCACCGCCGAGGACCGGCAAGCGGCGGAAGCCGACTGGCTCGAACTGGTCCCGGAATCGTTCCGCGACCGGGCTGCGGCGGCGCTCAAGCCCGTGCCGACTCCGGCGACCTTGCCGCGCTACCGCGACATGCGCTCCTCCCCGGCCGGCCCGGTCTGGCTCCTCACCTCGGCACCTTCCGCCGGGGCACAGACCTGGACCCTGACCGACGGACACCGACTGCTCGGGACCGTCGCCCTTCCGGTTCCCGGCGACCTGCTGGCGATCGGCCGCGACCGGGTCCTGATCCTGGCCACCGATGAGAACGGCGAGCAGCGGCTGGAGGTGCACGGCCTGAAGTAGGCCGATTGGCCACCTCCAGGCTCGCTCGGGATCAGGGAGGCCCTCCGCCCTCTGTCCTCCGTCGTTCCGTCCTCCATCATCCCTCGATGTGAGCAGCCGCTCACTCGACATCTCATGTGAGCACGCGCTCACGTATCGGTCCCAAATCCGCCGCTGGCAAGCTGTTGCGGAAAAGCGTCACATTCCGCCACCTTACGGATGCCCAGTCCTCGCCATCCATCGTCTCCAGCGCCGGCAGCCGTGACGTGAACCTGTTCAAGTTCGGGTCGTTCCTCCCCGCCAACGAGATCGCCGTCGACCTCGGCACCGCGAACACCCTTATCTACGTCAAGGGCGAGGGAATCGTCCTCAACGAGCCATCGGTGGTCGCGATCGAGAAGTCGACCGGTCGGATCAAGGGGATCGGCCTCGAGGCGAAGCGGATGCTGGGTCGCACTCCGGAGGGGATCACGGCGGTACGGCCACTGAAGGACGGCGTGATCGCCGACTTCGATGTGACCGAGAAGATGCTTCGCTACTTCCTGAAGACGATCATTGACAAGCACTTCTTCAAGGTGAAGCCGAAGGTGATCGTGGCGGTGCCGTCGGGCATCACCGAGGTGGAGCGACGCGCGGTGCGCGACTCGGCCGAGACCGCCGGGGCCAAGCAGGTGCTGATGGTGGCCGAGCCGATGGCCGCCGCGATCGGCGTCGGGCTCCCGGTCGAGACCCCGACCGGCAACATGGTGATCGACATCGGCGGCGGCACCACCGAGATCGCGGTGATCGCGCTGTCAGGGATCGTGTCCGACACGTCGATCCGGATCGGCGGCGATGAACTCGATCAGGCGATCGTGATGTTCATGCGCAAGAACTACAACCTGCTGGTCGGCGAGCCCACCGCCGAGCTGATCAAGATCAAGGTCGGTTCCGCCTATCCGGCGGGCGAGGAGCGCCAGATGGAGGTCAAGGGACGTGACCTCGTCTCCGGCATTCCCAAGACCGTGACGGTGCACTCCACCGAGATTCGCGAGGCGGTCCAGGAGCCGGTGCAGGCGGTGGTCGACGCGGTCCGCCGCGCTCTGGAGATCACCCCACCCGAGCTGGCCAGCGACATCGTCGACCGCGGTATCGTGATGACCGGCGGTGGCGCGCTGATCCGCGGCCTCGACCTGCTCCTCGCGCAGGAGACCGGGTTGCCGATCCACGTCGACGAGGATCCGCTCACCTGCGTGGTGCGCGGCACCGGTCGGATCCTCGACGACTTCGACAAGTTCCGCTCCGTCCTCACCACCTGACGATGCGCGAGTTCGGGGGACGGGACGCGCCGGGCGGCGACCTCCTCCTGCTCGCCGGCTGCCTGCTGGTGGCGCTGCTGGCCTATGCGCTGCCACGCCCATGGGCTGCCGACGTGGTGGTCGCGATGCGCTCCACCGCGCTCCGGCCGGTGGTCGCCCTGAGCGCCCGGGCCACCCGGGACCGCACCGCCCGATTCCGACTCGAGGCGATCGAGGCCGAGCGCGACTCGCTCGGGCTGATCGCGCTGGCCGACTCCGCCGTGCACCAGGAGAACGCCGAGCTCCGCGCGCTGCTGGCCGTCCGGCCCCGACCGGTGCCGCGCTGGACGCCGGCCGAGGTGATCCACCGGCCGACTCCCACGGATGCACGAACGCTGTTGCTCGGTGTCGGCAGCGATGCCGGGATCCGGCGGTTCGATCCGGTGCTCACGCCCGAAGGCCTCCTCGGCGTGATCTGGGATGTCGGTCCGCACTCCGCCGCGGTGCTGACCTGGATGCACCCCGACTGGCGTGCCTCGGCGGTGACCGGCGACGGCACGGTGCTCGGGATCCTCGCTCCGATCGTGGTGGGGAGCAGCGACCAGTCGCTGCTCGAGTTGCGCGGGGTCGCGCTCCGGGACTCGCTGCCGGTCGGTGCCTTCGTCTTCACTTCGGGACTCGGCGAGGTCTACCCGAGGATGATCCCGGTCGGCCGGATCATCGGGCAGGGCACCGATCCGCTCGGCTATGAGCGGCGCTACATCGTGGCGCCGTTCGCGAATCCGGCGATGGCGAGTCACGTGCTGGTGATGCATCTCCCCGACGCACCGTCGCCGAGGGAGGACTCGCTGCCATGAGCAACGTGTGGACGGGCGAGGGGCCACGGCGGCGGCGCACCAGCGATCGGTTCCGGATCTCGCTGGTGATCGCGATCCTGCTGCTGCTCGAATTCTACCTGCGACCCTCGCTCGTCGAGGGACGCGGGATGCCCGACTTCCTCCTGTTGGCGCTGCTCCTCCTCTGTCTGCGGCTCCGTCCGGGCACCGCGGCGCTGATGGGCCTGGTGGTGGGCACCATCATCGACGTCCTCTCGCCGGCGCGGTTCGGGGCGAACATGCTGGCCCACGTCATGCTCGGTTCCGGGGCGGCGTGGGGCAGGGCGGTGTTCTTCGCCGACAACCTGGCGGTCAACGCCGGCCTCTTCTTCATGGGGACCTGGCTGCGCAACATGCTCGTCCTCCTGCTGAGTGGTACCGCGCTCTCCCAGCTCGGGGTCGAGGCAGTCTTCTGGTCGCCCCTGCAGGGGCTCACCACCGCCGCGGTTGGCGTCGTGGTGGTGATCCTCTTCCGCGACTGGCTCGCCATCCGGATCGAGCGGTGAGCGCCTTCGCTTCGTGGTCGGTGGCCCGCCGAGCGGCCGGAGCGCGCTGGGTCCTGGCGGGAGCGTTCGTCCTCCTGATCGGCGCGTTCTTCAGGGCCCAGGTGCTCCGGTCGACCGAATACCGCCTCGATTCGAAGTCCAACCGGCTCCGCGCCATCCCGCTCCCGGCCCCGCGCGGCGAGATCCTCGATCGCGAGGGGCGGCCGATCGCGGAGAACGCCCCCGGCTACTCGATCCGCATCCTCGCCTCCAGCAGCAGCGACCTGCGCAGGCTCCTCATCCGGCTCGACTCGATGCTGCCGGCGCGGTCGATCGACATCGACGGCATCGTCGACCGCTGGAGCGCGGCGCCGTTCGTGCCGGTGCTGGTCTACGGCTCGAGCGACTTCTCGCTCGTCTCCCGCCTGGAGGAGCACCGCGCCGCACTGCCGGGGCTGGTGATCGCGTCGGAGCCGCGACGCGTCTATCCCGACAGCGCGCTGGTCGGACACCTGGCGGGCTACATCGGCGAGATCGATGCCCAGCAGCTCGAGAGCGGCCACTATCGCAACGCCCGGATGGGCGACCAGGTCGGTCGCTCCGGGCTCGAACTGGAATACGACTCGTTGCTGCGGGGCGGAGCCGGGGTGCGCTTCGTCGAGGTGAGCGCCAACAACCGCCTCGTGCACGATCCAGGGGAGGGTGGGGCGGCGTTGCCGATTCCCGGGCAGCGACTGCGAACCACCATCGACCTCCCGTTGCAGCGATTTGTCGACTCGATGTGGCGGGCCAATCCCTTCCTCGCCGACAAGCGCGGCGCGCTGCTGGCGATGCGCCCTGACGGGGCGGTGCTCGCCTATTACTCGCATCCAACCTTCGACCCCAACGAGTGGGTCGATGGCATCAGCACCGCCAACTACGCCCGGCTCCGCACCCCGGAGAAGCCGCTGCTCAACCGGGTCATCTACGGCGCCTATCCGCCGGCCTCGCCGTTCAAGCTGGCGATCGCGGCGATGGCGCTCAAGCGGGGCCTGGTCACGATGGACACCCACATGGCGCAACCTTGCACCGGGTCGTACGTCTTCGGCGGGCGACGCTACCGCTGCTGGAAGCCGGAGGGACACGGCTCGCTCGACCTGCGCGGAGCGATCGCGACCTCATGCGATGTCTATTTCTACCAGCTCGGGCTCAAGCTCGGCGCCGACAAGATCCTCGAGAACGCCCACGACTTCGGCTTCGGCGATGTCAGCGGAATCGATCTTCCCGGCGAGCAGCAGCCGACGCTGTTTCACGATCTCGATGAATATGTCAAGCGGCGGGGAGCGTGGAACCCGGGCGAGACCCTCAATCTCGCGATCGGCCAGGGAGCCAACGCCCAGACCCTGGTGAACATGGTGTCGTTCTATGCCGCGCTGGCCTCCGACGGGATCCGGCGACCGCCCTACCTCGTGGCACCCGACCCCAGCGTGCCCCCGCGAGACCTCGGCCTCTCTCCGGCCGAGCTGAACGGACTGCGCCAGGCGATGCGCGATGTGGTCAATCAGGGGACGGCCGGCGCCTCGGGTGGGGCCGCCTTCGATGTCGCCGGCAAGACCGGCACCGGGCAGATGTCCGGCGGACAGCAGGACGCCGGCTGGTTCATCGGCTTCGCTCCCGCCAGCACCACGCCGCAGATCGTGGTCGGGATCCTGGTCGAGGAGGGGATCCACGGATCGCTGGTGGCTCCCTATGTGGTGCAGACGATTCGGCGCTTCCTGTTCGGTCCCGATACCACCGTGCTCCGGCAGCCGATCAACCTGCCGATCACCGAGAACCTCGGCACGCGAGACCAGGCCGGAGCCGACTCCGTGCTGCCTGACTCGGCCCGCGCGCCGCTCCGTCCGCCCCGATGACGCGCCGCCTCGAACGGGCCCTGCTCGTCGTCGTCGCCCTGCTGGTGATCTACGGCCTGCTGGTGCTCTACTCGGCCGGCCAGACCGACGTCACGACCGGCGCCGCCGGGATCTGGGAGCGGCAGCTCGTCTTCCTCGTGGTGGCGGTGATTGCCGCGACGGTCACGTCGCGGATCTCGTTCCGGATGCTCGAGTGGGGGGCACCGTGGCTGTATGGATTCTCGCTGGTCCTGCTGGCGGCCACCCTGGTGATCGGATCCGGCGGGACGACCGCGCAGGGCGTGAAGAGCTGGATCGTGGTCGGCCCGATCAAGATCCAGCCGGTGGAGTTCGCCAAGCTGGCGACGATCCTCATGCTGGCCCGCTGGTTCAGCGCGCGGCGCGAGCCGCCCGAGACGCTCCGCGGCCTCATCCCGCCGATCCTGATCGCCGGGGTGCCGGCGCTGCTGGTCCTCCGCCAGCCCGACCTCGGCAGCGCCATGGTGTTCGGCGGAATCATGATCGCCACCTTCTACTGGGCCGGCGTCCCACCGATGCTGCTGCTCTTCCTGCTCTCGCCGGTGATCTCGCTGTTGCTGGCCTGGAGCACGGTGCTCTGGTCGGTCTGGATGGTGCTGCTCTTCGCGCTGCTGCTCTACTGGCGGCCATTCATCCTCGAGTCGATCGCGGTCTATCTCGCCAACTCGGCGATGGGGGTCCTCGCCATCGTCGTGTGGAACCGGTTGAGCGACTTCCAGCGCAGCCGGATCCTCACCTTCCTCAATCCCGAGGCCGACCCGCTGCATCGTGGCTATCAGGCGATCCAGTCGAAGATCGCGATCGGTTCCGGCGGACTCATCGGCGCCGGCTTCACCTCCGGGCCGCAGAAGCGGGCCGGATTCATCCCGGCGCACTGGACCGACTTCGTCTTCTCGGTGCTGGGCGAGGAATTCGGCTTCCTCGGGGTCGTTGCCGCGCTGGGACTGTTCCTCGCCCTGTTGGTGGTCATGGTCCAGATCGCCCGCCGCGCCGCCGACCCGTTCGCGTCGCTGGTGGTCTTCGGCCTCGTCGGCCTGATCTTCACCCATGTCTTCGAGAATGTCGGGATGACGGTGGCGATCATGCCGATCACCGGCATCCCGCTGCCGTTCTTCTCATACGGCGGCTCGTTCCTGCTGGCCAACGGGATCGCCGTCGGCCTGGCCTATCGGACCGCCCGCGAGGGACGAGCCTCAAGCTATCTCGATACCTGACAACGGTTTGCGGTGGTGGGCCTTGCGCTCCGCCCCGCGGATCGGCACGTTCAATGGTCGCGTGGCGCCTCCCCTGGGCGACCCGCAACTTGAGGTCCCATGACCGTAATGGCGTGGTTCAAGAAGGAGCGAAAGCCGCGCACTGCACCGCGCGAGCGACGGGAGATTCCCGCCGACGCGTGGGAGAAGTGCGAGGGCTGCGGGCATGTCGACCTCCGCGACAAGTTCGAGCGCGCCCTGTCGGTCTGCCCCGAGTGCGGGATGCACAAACGGTTCACGGCCGAGGAGTACATCGAGCTGCTGACCGATGAGGGCAGCTGGAAGGAGCTCTTTGCCGACTTGCAGTCGGCGGACCCGCTCCAGTTCGAGCACTACGCCGAGCGGATCCAGGCGGCCCGGAAGAAGACCGGCGCCTCCGACGCCATCTACACCGGCCTGGCGCGCCTCGAGGGGCAGCCCCTCCACCTGGGGTGATGAACTTCCGATTCATGGGCGGGTCGATGGGTTCGGTCGTCGGCGAGAAGATCGCCCGACTTGCTCGCCGCTCGGCGGACAAACGGATTCCCATGGTGCTGGTGTGCACCTCCGGCGGCGCCCGGATGCAGGAAGGCGCTCTCTCCCTCATGCAGATGGCAAAGACCTCCGCCGCCATCGCCCAGGTCAAGCGTTTCGCGGTCCCGTTCCTCACCGTCCTCACCGATCCCACCACCGGCGGCGTCTCCGCGTCGTTCGCCATGCAGGGCGACGTGATTCTCGCCGAGCCCGGCGCGGTGATCGGCTTCGCGGGGCAGCGGGTGATCAAGCAGACGATCGGCCAGGATCTCCCCGAGGGATTCCAGACGGCCGAGTTCCTGCTCGAGAAGGGGCAGATCGACGATGTCGTGCCCCGCGGGGCGCTGCGCGAGACCACGGCCCGCCTGCTGCGGCACATGCGGCGTCGCCGGAGCACACCCAAGACCGAATCAGCAGCCTGACGAAGAACGCGAACAGCGAACGGCGAGCAGCGAACAGCGAGGTATCCTCCGCCGTTCGCCGTTCGCCGTCAGCCGTTCGCTCCTACCAGGCCGCGCTTGACTTCCTCTTTCCACGCACTCACCACCATCAAGTTCGGGCTCGACACCACGCGCCGTCTCCTGGCCGCGGTCGGCGATCCCCAGCAGCAGTTCGCGGCGATCCACGTGGCGGGGACCAACGGCAAGGGGAGCGTCGCCACGCTGCTGGACGGGGCGCTGCGGGCCCACGGGCTCCGGGTCGGTCTCTACACCTCGCCCCATCTGGTGTCGTTCCGGGAGCGGATCCGGGTTGATGGTGAACCGATCTCGCGGGCGGCGGTGGTAGCGTGGACCGACCACCTGCGGCCGGTGATCGAGGCGACCGGGGCGACCTTCTTCGAGATCACCACCGCGATCGCCCTGGCCGACTTTGCCGCCCGGGGCGTCGAGGTGGCGGTTGTTGAAGTGGGGCTCGGCGGGCGGCTCGACAGCACCAACGTCATCACCCCGCTCGCCAGCGTGGTGACCCACATCGCCCTCGACCATCAGAAGTACCTTGGCGACACCCTCGAGGCGATCGCCGCGGAGAAGGCTGGGATCGCCAAGCCGGGGGTGCCATTCGTGATTGGCGAGCGCGACCCGGTGGTGGCGGCGGTGCTCCGCCGCGCGGCGGAGGCGGCGGCGGGTCAGGAGCCGCTCCCGGTGGTCCAGGTGGCCCCTGAGGCCATCTGGGAGGGGCCGCTGGGACTCCTGGGCCCCCACCAGCGGCGCAACGCTGCGGTGGCCGCTGCGACGCTGGGGGCCCTGCCGGAGCCGATTCGGCCTTCGAACGATGAGATCGCCGCGGCGTTCGCGGCGGCCCACGTTCCCGGTCGTCTCGACCGCAGGGGCCGTTGGCTCTACGACGTGGCCCACAACCCCGACGGGATGCGGACCCTCACCGCGGCGCTGGAGCAGCTCGACCTGCCCCGGCCGATCCACGCCCTGGTCTCGATTCTGGGTGACAAGGACTGGCCGGAGATGCTGGTCGAGCTCGATCGGGCCATCGACGTGGGAATCCTCACTGTTGCCCCCACCGCCGCGGGGAGGGGCTGGGACCTGGGGTGGCTGGAGCGCTGGCTGGCCGACCCGGCCCGGCCGCCCGCGAGCGCCGAATGGCACCTGGTCCCCGATTTCACCGAGGCACTCCACCGGGTGGAACAGGGTGCCGGGACGGTGCTGGTCACGGGATCCTTCCACACGGTGGGCGACGTGCTGCAGGCGAGGGGCGGTCGCCGACCGCTTATTTTGTGCCATGACTTTCCAGGCCCTCCCGGGCTTCCGCGACTTCCCGCCCGACGACCTCGCCTTCCGGGCCCACATCCTCGCCGCCTGGCGCCGGGTGGCCCGGTGCTACGGCTTCGACGAGTACGACGGGCCGCCGCTCGAGCCACTGGAGCTCTACACCGCCAAGAGCGGTGAGGAGATCGTCGGCCAGCTGTTCAACTTCACCGACAAGGGCGACCGCGAGGTGGCGCTCCGGCCCGAGATGACGCCGACCTTCGCCCGGATGGTCTCGGCCCGCGCCGGGGCGATGCAGAAGCCGATCCGCTGGTTCTCCGATCCCGCAGCTCTTCCGCTACGAGAAGCAGCAGCGCGGCCGGCTGCGCGAGCACTTCCAGCTCAACTGCGACCTCGATGGGCGAGCCGGGGCCGCTGCGCCGACGCCGAGATGATCGCGCTGGCGATCGATGTCTGCCGGGAGCTGGGACTCACGGCGGCCGACTTCAAGGTGCGGCTGTCGGACCGGCGGGTTGCGACCGAGATTTTCGAGCGAGGTCGGACCGAGAGCGATCAGGTGCAACTGCCTCGCAGGCGATCGACACGCTCGAGAAGATCGGCAGAGATGCGACACTGCCGTGCGACGGCATTGGCCGGTCTCTCGCGTTCGCAGGCACGAACGGTCTGGCTCGACTTCGCAGAGCTGCGAGGACATCGACGAAGCCTTCATGAGGCCGAAGCGTTCGGCGCGGCCGATGCAGGCCGTTGCATCTCCGCGCTGTGCTTGAGTGCCTCGACGCGATGGGGCCTCGGCGACTTCCTCGACCTCGATCCCACGATCGTGCGCGGTCTGGCCTACTACACCGGCACGGTGTTCGAGCTCTTCGACGCCAGGGCAAGTTCCGGGCGATCTGCGGCGGCGGACGCTACGACGCGCTGCTCGCGTCGCTCGGCGGCGTGGACTTGCCGGCGCGTCGGCTTCGGGACTGGGCGATGTGGTGCTGGGCGAGCTGCTCAAGGACCGCGGCCTCCGGCCCGGTTGCGCCGGCCCCGATCGACTGCTTCGTGGCCGCGCGTGACGGCGCGACGACATGCCCGCGGTGCTCGCCGCTGGTCGCACCGACTGCGCGACGCGGGGATCGCCGTCGAGTACGCCGCTGGTCGCCGGCGCCGCCCTCGGCAAGCAGCTCAAGCTCGCCGATGCGCGGGGCGCCCGGCTGGCGGTGGTGATCGGACCCGACGACCGCGAACGCGGCGAGATGCAGCTGAAGGACCTTGCCGCCAAGACCCAGGTGGCCGTGCCACGCGATGCGCTGGTGGAGCGCTGTCGCGCCATTCTTTCTTCGACGGACTGACCGATGGCAGAGAAAGGCATCACACCTCGCGCCGAGGACTTCAGCGCCTGGTACAACGACCTGATCCAGCGGGCCGAGCTGGCCGACTACTCGCCGGTGCGCGGCTGCATGGTCATCCGCCCCAACGGCTACGCCATCTGGGAGCAGATGCAGCGCGGCGCTCGACGCCATGTTCAAGGACACCGGCCACCAGAACGCCTATTTCCCGCTCTTCATCCCGCAGAGCTTCCTCGCGAAGGAGGCCGAGCACGTCGAGGGCTTCGCGCCCGAGACCGCGGTCGTCACCCATCGGCGGCGGCAAGGAGCTCGAGGAGCCGCTGGTGGTGCGGCCCACCTCCGAGACGATCATCTACGCGATGTTCGCCAAGTGGATCCAGAGCTGGCGCGACCTGCCGCTGCTGATCAACCAGTGGTGCAACGTGGTCCGCTGGGAGATGCGCACCCGGCTCTTCCTGCGCACCACCGAGTTCCTCTGGCAGGAGGGCCACACCGCCCACGCCACCGAGGCGGAGGCGCAGGAGGAGACGCTCCTGATCCTCGGGCTCTACCGGCGCTTCATGGAGGAGTGGATGGCGATGCCGGTGGTCACCGGGCGCAAGACCGAGAGCGAGAAGTTCGCCGGCGCGCTGCGGACCTACGCCTGCGAGGCGCTGATGCAGGACAACAAGGCGCTCCAGGCCGGCACCTCCCACAACCTCGGCCAGAACTTCGCCAAGGCGTTCGAGGTCCAGTTCCAGACCGCCGAGGGCGGGCTCGACTACGTCTGGAGCACGTCGTGGGGCGTGTCGACCCGGATGATCGGCGGGCTGATCATGACCCACGGCGACGACACGCGGCATGGTCTGCCCGCCGCGACTGGCCCAGTGGCAGGTGGTGGTCGTGCCCGATCTGGCGTTCCGACGAGGAGCGCGACGCGACCTGCGGTGCGGCGGAGGCGGTCGTGGCCGAGCTGCGCGACGGCGGGGATCCGGGCCACCGCCGACCTCCGCGATGGCATGAAGCCGGGTGCGAAATACTTCGAGTGGGAGGCGCGCGGCACGCCGTTGCGCCTCGAGCTCGGCCCCCGCGACCTCGCGGCACGCAGCGCGATGCTGGCGCGCCGCACCGGCGGCAAGGAGGCGGTGCCGCTCGAGGCGACTCGCGGCGACGATGCGTCGCGGAGCTCGACGCGATGCAGGCGGCGCTGCTCGAGGCCGCGCACGGCGCGCCGCGAGGCCCACTCGCTTCGTGGCCCGAAGTCGAAGGAGGAGTTCATCGAATTCCTCGACGCGGCGACGGTGGCTTCGTCTACGCCGGATTCTGCGGTGACCCGGCGGTCGAGGCGGAGATCAAGGAGCAGACCAAGGCGACGATCCGCTGCCTCCCGGATCCGGAGTTCCGATCGGCCGAGGCGCCGACCACGTGCATCTGGACCGGTCGCCCGGCCACGGTGGAGGCGATGTGGGCGCGGGCATACTGACGCCGCTGCTCACCGACGCGGGGCTGACCCGCGATGCCGAAGGTGCCCTGTGCATGGGCAGGCGTCCCGCTGACCGGGATCGCCGGCAGCGGTCGGCACGCCCGACTTTCGTCTACGATGCGGCCACGATCCGGGAGCGATACCGGCGACTCGATGCCGCATTCGGCGACCTGCCCCATCGCATCTGCTACGCCGTCAAGGCCAACGGCAACCTCGCCGTGCTCCGGCTCCTCGCCGGGCTCGGTGCCGGCGCCGACATCGTCTCGGGGGGCGAGCTCCTGCGGGCCCTCGCCGCCGGCTTCGCGGCCGACCGGATCGTGTTCAGCGGCGTGGGGAAGACCGACGAGGAGCTCCAGGCCGCGATCACGGCCGGGGTGGGACACATCAATGTCGAGTCGCTCGCGGAGCTCGAACGGCTGTCGATTCTCGCCGAGTTGCAGGGTGCGATCGTCTCGATCGGCATCCGGGTCAATCCCGACGTGACCGCCGAGACCCATCCCTACATCTCCACCGGCCAGGGAGGCCTCAAGTTCGGGATCCCGCTTGACCAGTTCGACCGCGTCTTCGCGATCCTCGACGAATCCCAGTCGCTCCGGCTCGGCGCCCTGGCGATGCACCTCGGCAGCCAGATCCTCAAGCCGGCGCCGTGGATCGACCGGCATCGACCGGCTGCGGACCCTGCTCGACGAGGCGCGCCGGCGCGGTCATGCGGTGACCGTCGCTCGACGTGGGCGGCGGGCTCGGCATCCGCTACCACGACGAGGAGCCGATGGAACCGGCCAGCTGGCTCGACGCACTGCGCGCGCCGCTGGCCGCCACCGGTTGCCTGGTCCAGGTCGAGCCGGGGCGCTACCTCGTCGGACCGGCGGGGGTGATGCTCACCCGGGTGGTCCATCGCAAGCATTCCGGCGGTCGCGAGATCGCGATCGTCGATGCCGGCATGAACGACCTGCTGCGCCCCTCGCTCTACAAGGCGTGGCACGAGATCGTGCCGGTGGAGTCGATCGACGCTGCTCCGGTGCCCACCGACGTGGTCGGCCCGGTCTGCGAGACCGGCGATTTCATCGGACTCGAGCGCCCCCTCGCCCCGGTGGCCGCCGGAGGGCTGCTGGCGGTGCTCGGCGCTGGGGCCTACGCCTTCGCGATGGCATCGAACTACAACTCCCGGGCCCGCCCGGCCGAGGTGCTGGTCGACGACGGCCGCTGGGGCGTGGCCCGACCGCGCGAGCGACTGGGCGACCTCTTCCGCGACGAACGTCCCGATCCCTTCACCGACGAGCAGCCGTGAATCATCACGATGGCATCCTGATCATCGACTTCGGGTCACAGTACACCCAGCTGATCGCCCGGCGGGTCCGCGAGCAGCGCGTCTACTGCGAGATCCACCCACCGTCACGCACCATCGAATGGATCCGCGAGTGGAACCCTCGCGGGATCATCCTCTCCGGCGGCCCCAACTCGGTGTACGGTGCCGGCGTGCCGACCGCACAGCCCGAGCTGCTCGAACTGGGCATCCCGGTGCTCGGGCTCTGCTACGGGATGCAACTGCTGGTGCACCTCTCCGGTGGCAGGGTCGTCGGGGCGGCGCGCCGCGAGTACGGTCGCGCCGACGTCCGGATCCTTGGCGGCCAGCTCTTTCTCGGCTTCACGCCCGGGGCGACCACGCCGGTGTGGATGAGCCATGGCGATCACGTCGACGAGGCGCCGCCGGGATGGTCGGTGACCGCCAGCAGCGAGAACTCGCCGGTCGCGGCGATCGAGCACGACAGCCGGCCGCTGTACGGCGTGCAATTCCATCCCGAGGTGGCCCACACCCCGCGTGGCGGCGAGATCGTCGGCAATTTCCTCTTCGGCGTCTGTGGCTGTGAGCCCGACTGGACCCCCGAGCATTTCGTCGAGACCGAGGTGGCCCGGATTCGTGAGCTGGTGGGCGACGCCCGGGTGATCTGCGGGCTTTCCGGCGGGGTCGACTCCTCGGTCGCCGCGGCACTCGTGCACCGCGCCGTGGGTGACCGGCTCACCTGCATCTTCGTCGATCACGGACTGTTGCGTCTCGACGAGCGCGGGCAGGTGGAGCAGACGTTTCGTCGCAACCTCGGCATCGACCTGCGCACCGTCGACGCGTCGGCGGATTTCCTCGCTGACCTCGAGGGGGTGGAGGATCCGGAGCGCAAGCGGAAGCTGATCGGCCATCGATTCATCGAGGTGTTCGCGCGCGAGGCGAAGGCGGTCGGCGACGACGTGCGGTTCCTGGTGCAGGGAACGCTCTATCCCGACGTGATCGAGTCGTTCTCACCGACCGGCGGCCCGTCGGTCACCATCAAGACACACCACAACGTCGGCGGACTCCCCGACCAGTTGCCGTTCGCGCTGATCGAGCCGCTCCGCGAGCTGTTCAAGGACGAGGTGCGCCAGGTCGGGCGCGAACTCGGGCTGCCCGAGGAGATGGTCGGCCGTCACCCGTTCCCGGGACCCGGCCTTGCCATCCGGATCCTCGGTGCGGTGAGTCGGGAGGCGTGTGACCTGCTGCGCCAGGCCGATGCGATCTACATCGAGGAGATCCGCTCGGCGGGGCTCTACGACCAGATCTGGCAGGCGTTCGCCGTGCTCCTGCCGATCCGGTCGGTCGGGGTGCAGGGCGACTTCCGCAGCTACGACCAGGTGATCGGCCTCCGCGCGGTGACGTCGCGCGACGGGATGACGGCGGACTGGTTCCCGTTCCCGCCCGAGGTGCTCGCGCACGATCAGCAACCGGATCGCCAACGAGGTGCAGGGAGTGAACCGGGTGGTGTACGACGTGAGCAGCAAGCCGCCAGCGACGATCGAGTGGGAATAGCCGACTGATCGGGAAGGCGGGGGCCGAGACCGCAGCCGCGGCGCTCGCGCCGCGGTCGATCATTCCGTCACACCGGCATTGGCCGGCCCGCGCCAGGGGCGGTCGAGTCCGTTACGCCCCGAGCGCCGCCACCACGTCCTCCGCGGTCTTCGCCCGGTCCAGGGTGGCGCGGAACGCCGGCTGGCGTGCCAGCTGTGCCAGGCGACCCAGGGTGGGGAGGTATTGGTTGCTCACCTCCACCGGTGGGGCCACGATCAGGAAGATGTGGCGCACCGGCTCGGCGTCGGGCGCGCTCCATGCCAGCGGGCTGGCGAGCCGGCCGTACGCCAGGCGAACCCGTGGCACCACCAGCGAGCGGCAGTGCGGGATCGCGATCCCGCGGCCGACTCCGGTGGAGCCGAGCAGCTCACGACGCGCCAGGAGGCGGAGCAGGGTGGCGCGCGGCCGTTCCCCGAGCCCCAGCAGCGTCACCATCGCCTCGAGCACCGCGTCCCGGTCGCGGGCGACGAGGTCAAGCTCGACCGAGCTGGAGGCGAGGAAGTCGCTGAGCCGCATGGGCCCGAACGTAAGCACGACCGGCCGGAGCGACAACGCGGCCCCGTCGTGCGCTCTCCCGGGCGGGCCGCCGGCGACCTAAATTGTCTCCATGCGCTTTCCGTATCCCACCGGCTCGGACTTTCCGCTCTTCCTCGCCCCCATGGCGGGGGTCTCGGAGGCGCCGTTCCGTCGCATCTGCCGGCGGATGGGGGCCGACGTGGTGCTGACCGAGTTCCTCAACTCGGAGGGGATCCGGCGCCGGATCGGCCGGGTGCTGGAGGGATGCGAGTTCGACGAGGTGGAGCGGCCCATCGGGATCCAGATCTACGGCAGCGACGTCGAGGCGATGGCCCAGGCCACGGCGCTGGTCGCCGAGCACTACGCACCGGACTTCATCGACATCAACTTCGGCTGCCCGGTCAAGAAGGTCGTCAGCCGCAACGGCGGCTCGGGATGCCTGCGCGACATGGACCTGGTCGGGCGGATCATCCGCGCCTGCGTGGCGGCGACGCACCTGCCGGTCACCGTGAAGACCCGATCGGGCTGGTCGGATGACAGCCGCGACCCGGTGGGGATCGCGCTCCGGATGCAGGATGCCGGCGCGAGCGCCTTCACCCTGCATGCCCGCACCCGGTCACAGATGTTCACTGGCAGGGCGAACTGGGACGAGATCGCCCGGGTTGTCGAGGCGCTCGACGTGCCCGTTATCGGCAACGGCGACCTCGAGACGGGTGCCGACGTGGTCCGGATGCGGAACCAGACCGGATGCGCCGGGGCGATGGTCGGCCGGGGTGCCTTCGGCAATCCCTGGCTCTTCCGCGATGCCCGGGCGCTGCTCGACGACCGGACCCAGCCCGAGGCGCCAGGGGCAAGTGAGCGATTCGCGGTGGCGCTCGAACACGCGCGGCTCGCCCTCGCGCTGCAGGGCGACTCGCGCCGCACCATGGTCGAGTTCCGCAAGCACTTCGGCTGGTACACCAAGGGACTCCGCGGCGCGACGACGCTTCGCGGCCGGCTCTTCCAGGTCGAGACCATGGCCGAGGCGGAGGCGATCTTCGCCGACTACCTCGCCCGTGAGGCCGTGGCGACCGCGGCGTGACCCGCGAGGCGCTGACCGACCTGCTGGCCGCTGTGCAGCGCGGCGAAGTGACCATCGACGAGGCGCTCCGGCGCCTCGCGCATTTTCCGGCCGAACTGCTCCCGTTTGCCACCATCGACCACCAGCGGGCACTCCGGCAGGGCCGTCCGGAGGTGATCTTCGCCGAGGGGAAGACCGCCGAGCAGGTGGCCGCCATCGCCGAGCGACTGGTGGCCGCTGGTGGCGGCATGCTTGCGACCCGGACCACACCCGCGCAGCGCGACGCACTCGCCGCTGCACTGCCGGCGGTGCGTCTCGACCCGCTCGCCCGGACGGCCTGGCTCCCCGGCCCGGCACATCGGGAACCCGGCAGCGACGACCCGCTCGTGCTGGTGGTCGCCGCCGGCACCAGCGATTTCCCGGTCGCCAGCGAGGCACTGGCCACCCTCGAGGCGCTCGGCCACCGCGCCGAGGCGATGCACGATGTCGGGGTGGCCGGGCTGCACCGGCTGCTGGCTCGCGAGGACCGACTGCGCGCGGCGGCGGTGGTGATCGTGGTGGCAGGGATGGAGGGGGCGCTGGCCTCGGTGGTCGGTGGGTTGGTGGCCGCCCCGGTGATCGCGGTACCGACGTCGGTCGGCTACGGCGCAGCGTTCGGTGGTCTCGCGGCGCTGCTCGCGATGCTCAACGCGTGCGCCGCCGGGATCACCGTGACCAACATCGACAACGGGTTCGGGGCCGCAATGGCCGCGGATCGCCTGCTCGGGCAGCTGCGAACTCGGGAGGGATGATGCGCTACGACGTGGTGGGACGCGAGGACTGTCGCTGGATCGACGTGGTCGGCCCCAGCCGTGACGAACTCCTCGAGCTCGCCCGGGAGTTCGCCCTCCCTCCCACCGTGGTCGAGGACTGTCTCGATCCGGAGCACCTGCCCAAGTACGAGCGGATCGGCGACGCCACCTTCCTGATTCTCCGGGCCCGTGACCATGCGGCGCCGGACGATGCGTCCACCATCCAGGAACTGACGCGCAAGGTGGCGGTGTTCATGCACAACGGCCTCCTCCTCACCGTGCATCGCACCGACCTCGGCGAGTTGCGGGGCCTCCGGGAGCGCTTCGAGGGCGACGTCGAGGCCGGGCAGCTGGCGATTCTCGTGGCGATCATCCTTGCCACGCTGGACAGCTACGACAAGCCGCTCGACCGCGCCCAGAACGTCCTCGACGAGTTCGAGGCCGGGGTCTTCGACGACGATGTCCCGGAGCCGAGCCTTCGCGATGCATTCCATCTCAAGCGCCGGGTGGCACTGACCCGACGGATCCTCTGGCAGACCAGCAACGTGCTCCACAAGTTGGTGCCGCCGGCGGAGCGGGCCGAGCCGCTCTACCAGGACCTGCGCGAGGCCGCCGAGGGCTACCTCTTCTGGGTCGACCAGCTGCTCGACGAGGTCAACCAGCTCCTCCAGGCCCACCTGGCAATGTCCTCGAACCGCACCAACGAGGTGATGCGGGTGTTGACCGTCTTCTCGGCGTTCTTCCTGCCGCTGACCTTCATCGTCGGGGTCTACGGGATGAACTTCCACTTCATGCCGGAACTCGATTCACGGTTGGGGTATCCACTTGCCCTCGCCGGGATGTTCCTGCTGGCGATGGGGATCTTCGTCTGGTTCCGGCGGAGGGGGTGGATGTAGCAGGAGGACAGAGGACGGAGGACAGAGGACGGAGGGAGAACGGAGAACCTCCGTCCTCAGTCCTCCGTCCTCCGTCCTCCGTCCTCCGTCGTTCCGTCCTCCTCACTGGAACCGGCCCTTCCTTCGGTGTATATTTGGGGCACGGGGGCGACTGGCTTCGACGGGTTGGTAGAAGGCATCGCCGCGTGCCCAGGTCCGGGGTCCTGGATAATCCCTTCGGAACTGATTTACCTGCCAACTCTGAACTGGCACTGGCTGCGTAAGCTGAGCTAACGCTCGCTTGACGCACCCCCGAGGAAGGGGCCCGTCCGGGGCGCCTCGATCGGGTCGATAATCCGGACTGGCAAGCGGTGGTCCTCCGACACCGTGCGCGAGACTTCAGGAGGTCAACGTCGGGAAGGACGGCTCCGTGCCGGCCCGACGCCAAGCGGGAAGCGGAGCCTACGCACGTAGACGCGGTCCCGGACGCTGATTCGGACCAGGGTTCGATTCCCTGCGCCTCCATTGCCGTGAACGGCGAACAGTGAACAGCGAGGGCAACTCGCCGACGCCGTTCGCCGTTCGCCGTTCGCCGTTAGCCGTTCGCTGTTTGCCTCCTTCCCCCGGACCAATGCCCACGCCCCCCACCGCACCCCGCCGTCCGGTCACCGTCACGCGGCACGACGAGACCTTCACCGACGACTATGCCTGGCTTCGCGACCGGAGCGACCCGGCGGTGCGCGAGTACCTCGAGGCCGAGAACGCCCATGCGGCGGCCGTGCTGGCGCCCACCGCCGAACTGCAGGAGCGGCTCTATCGCGAGATGCTCGGCCGGATCAAGGAGACCGATCTCACGGTCCCCTATCGCAAGGGCGACTGGTGGTACTACAGCCGGACCGAGGAGGGGAAGCAGTACCCGATCCACTGCCGGCGCGCGGGGAGCATGGAGAGCGGCGACGAAGTGGTGATCCTCGACGTCAACGCGCTCGCCGCCGGGAAGCCGTACATGGCACTCGGCGACCTCGCGGTGAGCGACGACGGCTGGCTGCTGGCGTATACCACCGATGACTCCGGTTTCCGGCAGTACACCCTCGCGGTCCGGGATCTCCGCACCGGCCTGGACCTCGACCTGCGGCGGGAGCGGGTCACCTCGGTCACCTGGGACGCCGACAACCAGGCCCTCTGGTACGGTGTCGAGCACGAGCAGACCAAGCGCTCCTGGCAGATCTGGCGGCATCGACTCGGCGACAGCGGCGACGATGTCCTCGCCTTCCAGGAAGACGACGAGACGATGAACGTCGGCGTCGGTCGGTCCAGGAGTCGCGAGTGGTTGGTGATCCAGTCGGGCAGCCACACCACCAGCGAGGCCCGGGTGCGTCGCGCCGGCAGCGACGACCCGTGGCGGATGCTGCTGGCGCGACGTCCCGGGATCGAGTACGACCTGTCGCACCATGGTGGCCACTTCTACGTCCGCATCAACGACACCGGCCGCAACTTCCGGTTGGTGCGCCTGGCGGTCGACGGCGGCACCCTGGCCGACGCCGAGGAGGTGCTCCCGCATCGCGAGACGGTGATGCTCGAGGGGCACGAGTGCTTCGCTGCCCACCTGGTGGTGCACGAGCGGGAGGCCGGCGTGCCGCAGATCGTGGTTCGCCGCATGGCCGACGCGGCCAGCCACCGGATCTCGTTCCCAGAGCCGGCCTACGAGTGTTACGGTCACGCCAATCCCGAGTTCGACACCACCACCTATCGCTTCGGCTACCAGTCGATGGTCACGCCGAGCTCGGTGTACGCCTACGACATGGAGCGTCACGAGCGGATGCTCCTCAAGCAGCAGGAAGTGAAGGGTGGCTACGATCCGTCACGCTTCGTGTCGCGGCGGATCCACGCCGCCGCACCCGATGGGACCGCCGTGCCGGTCACGCTGGTGCGTCGGGCTGATGCCCCGGTCGATGGCAGTGCACCCTGCCTCCTGCACGGCTACGGCTCCTACGGGTACCCATACCCCGTCACCTTCTCGTCGAACCGGCTCTCGCTCCTCGAGCGCGGGGTGACCGTGGCGATCGCCCATGTGCGCGGCGGCGGCGAACTGGGCAAGCGCTGGCACGACGCCGGACGGATGGCCCACAAGGGCAACACCTTCACCGATTTCCTCGCGGCGGCCGATGTGCTGGTGGCGGAGCGGGAGGCGGCCCCGGACCGGATCGCGATCGAGGGTGGCAGCGCCGGTGGGTTGCTCATGGGCGCGGTGGTGAACCTGGCCCCGACTCGCTTCGCGGCGGTGCTCTCCCAGGTGCCGTTCGTCGACGTCCTCAACACGATGTCCGATGCCTCGCTGCCGCTCACCGTGGGCGAATACGAGGAGTGGGGCAATCCGGAGGTGGCCGAAGAGTTCGGCTGGATGCGCGGCTACGATCCCTACATCAACCTGCGCCCCGGACCGCACTCGCCGATGCTGGTGCGGACCTCGCTCAACGACTCGCAAGTGATGTACTGGGAACCCGCCAAGTACGTGGCACGACTGCGGCAGCTGCAGGGCGATCGCCACCCGTTGCTGCTGCTCACCAACATGGGGGCGGGGCACGGCGGCGCGTCGGGGCGCTACGATCGACTTCGCGAGATCGCCACCGACCATGCGTTCCTGCTGGTGATGCTCGGGACGGAGCCGGTCCGTCTCGCCCTCCCCTGATCACCCCTCGCGTCCCCCGATCGCCCGCCACGCCTCGAGCCCGAGCGCCAGCGCCGCGTCGGCGCTGGCCGCCAACGCCACCAGGTGGCCCATCTTGCGGCCGGGCCGCGGCTCGCGCTTGCCGTAGAGGTGGAGTCGCACGCCGGGGAACGACAGGGCGCGCTCGAAGGGCGGATCACCATCGCGCCACAGGTCGCCCAAGATGTTGACCATCGCGGCGGGGGCGAGCTGGCTGGTGTCACCGAGCGGCAGCCCGGCCAGGATCCGGACCTGCTGCTCGAACTGACTCGTCACCGCGGCGTCGAGGGTCCAGTGGCCGCTGTTGTGGGGTCGGGGGGCGATCTCGTTGACCAGCACCCGCCGGTCGGTGGCCACGAAACACTCCACCCCGAGGACGCCCACGTACTCGAGCGCCGTCGCCGTCCGCACCGCGATCTCGCGTGCGGCATCGGCGATCGCCGGATCCACGCGCGCCGGGACCACGGTGGTGTGGAGGATCCCGTGCACGTGGCGATTCTCGCCAGCCGGCCACGTCGCCACGGCGCCATCGGCCGCGCGTCCCACCATCACCGAGACTTCGGTGGCGAGGTCGATCCGCTCCTCGAGGATGCAGGCCACCTCGCCGAACCGGGTGAAGGCCGCTTCCAGCTCGTCGGTTGAGCCAACCAGCGCCTGGCCCTTGCCGTCGTAGCCGAGCCGGTTGGTCTTGAGGATCGCCGAGCTGGCCTGGAGGGCGTCCCACGCGTCACCAGCCGACACCGCGTTCGGCACCGCCTGCCAGCGGGCCGTGGCGATGCCATGATCGTTGAGGAAGCGCTTCTCCACCACCCGGTCCTGGGCCACCGCAACTGCGTCTCCGGAGGGTCGAACCGGAAGATGGGCCGCGAGTGCCCGCAGCACGTCGGCGGGGACATTCTCGAATTCGGTGGTGATCGCGGCGGCATGCCGGGCCAGTTCGCCGAGCACCTCCGGATCGCTCCACGGTCGGGCCAGGTGGCGGGAGGCGAGCTGCGCCGCCGGGGCATGGGGGTCGGGATCGACCACCACCACCTGGTAGCCAAGCCGCGCCGCCTCGCCGGCGAACATCCGGCCCAGCTGCCCGCCGCCGAGCAGTCCGAGCGTGGCGCCGGGTGGGATCACTCCGGGGCGGGGAGGGTGAGGTGGCGGACCCGGGCCTCCTCGGCGGCACGATACGCGGCCAGCTCCTTCGCCAAGCGGGCGTCGCCGCGGGCCAGCATCGCCACCGCGAACAGCGCGGCGTTGTGGGCACCGGCCTCGCCGATCGCGAAGGTGGCCACCGGCACGCCGGCGGGCATCTGGACGATCGACAGCAGCGAGTCGAGGCCCTTGAGGTGCCGACTCGGCACCGGCACGCCCAGCACGGGGACCGTGGTCCTGGCGGCGAGCATCCCCGGGAGGTGGGCTGCCCCACCGGCACCAGCGATGATCGCCTGGAGCCCACGCTCTCCAGCAGCATCGGCGTACTCGAACAGCAATCCCGGTGTGCGGTGGGCCGAGACCACCCGGGTCTCGTGCGCCACACCGAAGTCGGCGAGCCGTCGGGCGGCGTGCTGCATCACCCCCCAGTCGGAGTCGCTGCCCATCACGATGCCGACCAGTGGCGCGTCGCTCATACCGTCGCCCTGGTGCGATCGACCGTGCCGCGGACCGCCAGCGCCGCCTGGGCGGCCGCCAGCCTGGCGATCGGAACCCGGAACGGCGAACAGGAGACGTAATTCATCTTGAGCCTCTCGAAGAACGCGATCGAGGCGGGGTCGCCGCCATGCTCCCCGCAGATGCCGATCTTCAGGTCGGCGCGGGTCTTCCGTCCCGCCTCCGCGGCCATCTGCACCAGCTTGCCGACGCCGGCCTGGTCCAGGGTCTGGAACGGGTCGTTCTCGATGATCCCGTGTTCCAGATAGTAGGGGAGGAAGAGGTTGGAGTCGTCGCGCGACAGCCCCCACGTGGTCTGGGTAAGGTCGTTGGTGCCGAACGAGAAGAACTGCGCCTCACGGGCGATCTCGTCGGCGGTGAGCGCCGCCCGCGGCAGCTCGATCATCGTGCCGAGCAGGTAGGGGACCGTCAGCTGGCGTTCGCGGAAGACCGCCTCCGCCACCTCGCGCACCACCAGCGCCTGACGGCGGAACTCCACCACGGAGGCGACCAGCGGCAGCATCACCTCGGGTTGCACCCGTCCCTTGCGGGCGGCGACCGTGCACGCCGCCTCGAAGATCGCCCGCACCTGCATCCGGGTGATCTCGGGGTGGATGATCCCCAGGCGGCAGCCGCGGAGCCCGAGCATCGGGTTCTGCTCCTCGAGCGAGGCGATCACCTCCCGGATCCGTGCGGGATCGCGCTGCAGCTCGGTGGCCAGCGCCTCGATCTCGTCATCGGCGTCGGGGAGGAACTCGTGCAGCGGCGGATCGAGCAACCGGATGGTGACCGGGTAGCCCTCCATCGCGCGGAAGATCGCCTCGAAGTCGCCGCGTTGCATCGGCAGCAGCCGGTCGAGGGCATGGTGGCGCTCCTCGTCGGTGGTGCTCAGGATCATCTCGCGCACGGCGGTGAGGCGGTCGCCCTCGAAGAACATGTGCTCGGTGCGGCAGAGGCCGATGCCCTCGGCGCCGAAGTCGCGGCCGCGATGGGCGTCGGCCGGGGTGTCGGCGTTGACCCGCACCTTCATCGGGCGGATCCGGTCGGCCCACTC
Source organism: uncultured Gemmatimonadales bacterium (assembly GCA_963847895.1). Classification (GTDB taxonomy): domain Bacteria; phylum Gemmatimonadota; class Gemmatimonadetes; order Gemmatimonadales; family GWC2-71-9; genus Palsa-1233. The sequence goes on along the minus strand of CAWKBO010000001.1, from coordinate 729,193 downwards.
CATCAGGCGGGTGTAGTGCTGGTTGAGCTCGGGAGCCAGCAGCGTCGCCTTGCCGACGTAGACGTCGCCGGTCGTGCCGTCGAGGGTGATGAAGTCGCCGGCACCAAGCGTCCTGTCGCCGCTCCGCACCGTCCCCGCCGCCTCGTCCACCTCGAGGCCCGTTGCACCGGCCACGCATGGCTTGCCCATCCCCCGGGCCACCACCGCGGCGTGTGACGTCATCCCGCCGCGGGCAGTGAGGATCGCCTTGGCAGCCACCATCCCGTGGAAGTCCTCCGGCGAGGTCTCCCGTCGCACCAGGATCACCGCCTCGCCCTGGAGACCCCGTGCCGCCGCCTCGTCGGCAGTGAACACGATGCTGCCCGAGGCGGCGCCGGGCGAGGCGGGCAGTCCCTTCACGAGCCGGTCGAGGTCCGACTTGGGGTCGATTGTCGGGTGGAGCAGCTGCTCGAGCGCCTGGGGCGGGATCCTGGCGACCGCCTCCTCCTCGCTGATCAGCTCCTCGTCCACCATCTCGCACGCCACCCGGAACGCCGCCTGGCCGGTGCGCTGTGCGCGCCGAGTCTGCAGCATGAAGAGCTGGCCGTCCTCGATGGTGAACTCCATGTCCTGCACGTCGCGGAAATGGCGTTCGAGGGTGCGGGCCATCCGCTCCAGTTCCTGGAAGGCGCGGGGCAGGTGCTCCTTGAGGTTGGTGATCGGCTCGGGGGTTCGCGCGCCCGAGACCACGTCCTCGCCCTGGGCGTCGCGCAGGAACTCGCCGTAGAGCTGCGCCTCGCCGGTCGAGGGATTGCGGGTGAAGGCCACCCCGGTCCCCGAGGTGTCCCCCAGGTTGCCGTACACCATCGTCACGATGTTCACCGCGGTGCCGAGCGTGTCGGGAATGTCGTGCATCCGGCGGTAGTCGATCGCCCGGCGAGTGTTCCAGCTGTCGAACACCGCGGCGATCGCCCCCCAGAGCTGCTCCATCGGCTCCTCGGGGAAGGGCGTGCCGGAGGTCTCGGCGGCGTGCGTCTTGAACCGGGCGACCAGCGACTTGAGCGCGGCGGTCGGCAGGTCGATCGCCCGCACCGCGTCGTGGGCGGCGAGCGTCTCGTCGACCATCTCGTCGAACGGCGTCTTGGGGAGGTCAAGCACCACGGCGGCGTACATCTGCACGAAGCGACGGTAGCAGTCCCAGGCGAAGGGGCCGTTGCCGCTCTGGCGGGCGAGTCCCTCGACGGTCCGGTCGTTGAGCCCGAGGTTGAGGATCGTGTCCATCATCCCCGGCATCGACACCGCTGCACCGGAGCGGACCGACACCAGCAGCGGCTGTTCGTCCCCGCCGAACTCCTTGCCGGTCGCCGCCTCGATGTGCTGCAGCGCCTGGTCGACCTCGCGACGAAGCCGCGAGGGAAACGACCGTGCCTCCAGCCAGGTCTGGCAGAGCGACGACGCGATCGTGAAGCCCGGCGGCACGGCGATGCCGAGGTTGGTCATCTCCGCCAGCCCCGCCCCCTTGCCGCCCGAGCAGGTCCTTCATCGCCGATGTGCCGTCGGCGCGTCCCTGGCCGAAGAAGTAGACGAGCGGCTGTTGCTGGAAGGTGTCGGTCATACGGCCGTCGCGATCGGTGGTGAGGAGTGCCGGTTGGCGGACACGTCATCGGGGACCACGGTCGGGTAGTCACCGGAGAAGCAGGCATGGCACCAGGCGCCGTCCGTCCCGGCCGCGGCCACCATCTCGTCGAGGGTGAGGTATTCCAGTGAGTCGACACCGAGGTAGTCGCGAATCTCGTCGCGGCTGTGGGTCGCGGCGATCAGCTCCTCGCGGGTCGGCGTGTCGATCCCGTAGTGGCACGGCCCGATGATCGGCGGTGAGCCGAGCCGGAGGTGCACCTCGCGGGCACCGGCGTGCGCGGATCATCCGCACCAGGCCCTTGCTGGTGGTGCCCCGGACCAGCGAATCGTCGATCACCACCACCGACCGACCCTCGATCACGTCACGTACCGGGTTGAACTTGATCTTCACCTTGGCCACCCGCAGCGCCTGGGTCGGGTTGATGAAGGTGCGACCGACGTAGTGGTTGCGGATCAGGCCGTGCTCGAGCTTGACCCCCGTCACCTCGGAGTAGCCGAGCGCCATCACGTTGGCCGAGTCGGGCACCGAGAAGACCACCTCGGCCCCCGGTGCCGGATGGTGCCGCGCCAGCTGGCGGCCGAGCTCGCGGCGCACGTGATCGACCGACCGGCCGAATACCGTGGAATCGGGCCGCGCGAAGTAGACCAGCTCGAAGATGCAGCGGCTCTCGTGCCGGGGGGTGAGCGGCGCCAGGTCGGTGATGATGCCATCCTCGATCCGCACGAACTCGCCCGGGTCCAGCTCGCGCACCTCGGTGGCACCGACCAGGTCGAAGGCGCAGGTCTCGCTCGCGACGACCACGCCCTGCCCGATGCGTCCGACGAACCAGCGGGCGGAAGCCGCGGGAGTCGACCGCCGCATAGATGGTCCGCCCCACCGAGAGGATGATCGTGCAGGCGCCGTCGACCCGCTCCAGCGCCTCGCGGATCTGTCCCTCGGCGTGTCGGCGCGTTGCTCCGCGCGATCAGGTGGATCAGCACCTCGGTGTCGGAGCTCGACACCAGGATTGCCCCCTCCTGGGCGAGTTCCTCACGGAGCTCGGCGGCGTTGGTCAGGTTGCCGTTGTGCGCCAGCGACAGCGGGCCGGCGTGATAGTTCACCAGGTAGGGCTGGGCATTGGCGAGCACCGTGCTGCCGGCGGTGGAGTAGCGGGTGTGCCCCACCGCCACGTCGCCCTCCAGCTGCCGAAACGTCGGCTCGTCGAAGAGATCGGCCACCAGTCCCATCCCGCGGTGGATCCGGGCGTGGCCGGTGGTGTCCACGGCCACGATGCCCGCGCTTTCCTGGCCGCGGTGCTGCAAGGCATACAGCCCGAGGTAGGCGATGCGCGCCGCGCCATCCAGTCCCGACACGCCGATGATGCCGCACATCGGTCAGTCCTCCGCCGCGCTGGTGGGCGCGGCCATCCGGCGGGGAATCGCCTCGTGATAGAGGCTGCGAAGGCGGGATACCGGCCACTGCCAGATGCGTCCCTCACGATGGATCACCAGATCGCTGCCCGGCGTCCCGACGAGGCCGAGATAGTGGACGGCGATGCCATGCTCGGCGCCGAGCCGCTGCAACGCCGCGACGTGCTGGGGCGGGCAGCTCGCCAGCACCCGGCCTGCGTCCTCCCCGAACAGCCACGCCTCGTCGCTCACCAGGTCGGCATGCCGGGCCAGGTCCACCTCGGCGCCGAGGCTCGTGGTCGCCCAGGGGCCACCGATGCACGATTCGGCGAGCGCCACGGCCAGCCCGCCGTCGCTCAGGTCGTGGGCGGAGGCGAACAGCCGTCGCGCCGCGGCCGCGTGCAACACATTCTGCAGGGCGCGTTCCGCGGCCAGGTCGATCGGCGGCGGCGCCCCTCCGATGCATCCGAGCAGCTCCGCCCAGTAGGCGCTTCCCCCGAGATGGCCGCTTGGTGTTTCCCAGCAGCACGATCACATCCCCGGCCGACTGGAAGTCGCTGGGCACCGCCTTGGTCACGTCGTCGAGGAGGCCGATCATTCCCACCGTCGGGGTCGGGTCGATGGCGCCAAGCGGGGACTGGTTGTAGAGCGAGACGTTGCCGCCCGTGACCGGGGTGTTGAACGCGCGGCAGGCCTCCGCGATCCCGCGGCATGCCTCGCGGAACTGGAAGAAGACCTCGGGTCGCTCCGGATTGCCGAAGTTGAGGCAGTCGGTGATCCCGAGCGGCCGCGCGCCGGTGCAGGCGATGTTCCGTGCCGCCTCGGCGACCACGCCCTTGCCGCCCTCGTAGGGATCGAGCAGCACATGTCGCGCATTGCAGTCGACCGTCATCGCGAGGGCGAAATCGGTGTCCTCGACCCGCAGCAGCCCGGCGTCGCCGCCGGGTGTCGCCACTGAGCGACCGCGCACGGTGCCGTCGTACTGTTCGTACACCCAGCGCTTGCTCGCGATCGTGGGCACGTCGAGCAGTCGCTCGAGGGCGGTGACCGGATCGGGTGCCGTCGCGCTCGGTTGCAGGGCCCGGCGGGTCACCGCTGTGTCGCCCTCGATCGCCTCGGGATGGTAGACCGGACAGTCCTCCACCAGTTCGCGTCCCGGGATCGCCGCGACCGTGATCCCGTCGTGCACCACCCGGAAGAGCCCGTCGTCGGTCACCCGTCCCACCACGGTCGCGTCGAGCTCCCAACGCTGGCAGACCGCCCGGATCTCGTCCACCCGGTGCGGTTCGGCCACGACCAGCATCCGCTCCTGCGATTCCGACAGCATGATCTCGTAGGGGGTCATGCCGGGCTCCCGGGTCGGCACGGCGCCGGTGTCGAGTTCCACGCCCACGCCGCCGCGGGCAGCCATCTCTGCCGAGGACGAGGTGAGCCCGGCGGCGCCCATGTCCTGGATCGCCACGATGTAGTCGCCCTGGATCAGTTCCAGCGATGCCTCGAGCAGCAGCTTCTCGGTGAACGGGTCGCCCACCTGCACCTGGGGACGCCGAGCCTCGCTCTCGGCGGTGAGGTCCTCCGATGCGAACGACGCACCATGGATCCCATCGCGGCCCGTGCGGGCGCCGACCGACATCAGCAGGTTGCCCACGCCATGCGCCCGCGCGGTGATCAGGTCGTCGGCGCGCAGCAACCCCACCGCCATCGCGTTGACCAGCGGGTTGCCGCTGTAGCCCGGCCCGAAGCGCACCTCGCCACCCAGTGTCGGTACCCCCATGCAATTGCCGTAGTCGCCGACGCCCCTGACGATGCCGGCGAAGAGGTAGCGGTTGCGGGCATCATCGAGCGGCCCCAGGCGCAGTGAGTTGAGCAGGGCGACCGGCCTGGCCCCCATCGTGAACACGTCTCGGAGGATGCCGCCAACGCCGGTGGCGGCGCCCTGATACGGCTCCACCGCACTGGGATGGTTGTGCGACTCGATCTTGAAGGCCACCGCCCAGCCGTCGGGGAGGCGCAGCACCCCGGCGTTCTCTCCGGGGCCCTGCAGGACCTGTGGACCGTCGACCGGGAAGGTGCGAAGCACCGGTCGGGTATGCTTGTACGAGCAGTGCTCCGACCAGAGCGCCGAGAAGATGCCGAGCTCGGTCAGCGTCGGGGTGCGGTCGCCAAGCAGTGCCCGGATCGCCGCGTACTCGGCCGGGGTGAGCTTGTGCTCGCGCACCACCTCGTCGGTGACCGGGCGTTCACCCGGGAACGGCTGCGGCGTGAGCACCGCCGTCATGCGGCCACCCCCGCGTCGGTGAGGCGGTCCATCAGCGAATGAAAGAAGCCCAGTCCCACGTCGCTCCCGAGCAGGGGGTCGGCCAGTCGTTCGGGGTGGGGCATGAAGCCGACCACGTTGCCACCGGGATTGCAGATCCCGGCGATGTCGCGTGCCGAACCGTTGGGGTTGGCTGGCATGTCGCTGCCGGAAACCGTCACGTAGCGGAGCACCACCTGGTCGCTGGCCTCGAGGGTGTCGAGCGTCGCCTCGTCGGCGACGTAACGCCCCTCGCCATGCGCCAGTGGCACCCGGATCACTTCACCGCGGGTGAAGCGGCCGGTGCACACGGTGTCGGTGCGTTCGATGCGGAGATCGACCGGCCGGGCCGTGAACCGCTGCTGGCCGTTGTGCAGCAGTGCGCCGGGGAGAAGGTGTGCCTCACAAAGGATCTGGAAGCCGTTGCAGATGCCGAGCACCGGTGCGCCGGCCTCGGCGAGTGCCCGGATCGGGTTCATCACCGGGGCGAAGCGGGCGATGGCGCCACTGCGGAGGTAATCGCCATAGGAGAATCCGCCGGGAAGGATCACCGCCGCGGCGCCATCGAGGCTGGTGGCTCGATAGTCGAGCAGGATCGCCTCGCCTCCGGCACGCGCCACGGCACGGAGCGTCTCGCTCTCGCAGTTGCTGCCGGGGAATCGGATCACCGCCACTCGCGCCATCAGCCGTCCACCGTCACGACGAAGTCCTCGGTGACCGGATTGGCGAGCAGTCGCTCGCACATCCGCCGCACCACCGCCTCGGCCTCGGCGGCCGACGGGGCATCAATGCCCAGCTCGATCGCCTTGCCGACTCGCACCTCGTGCAGTCCCGCGAAGCCGAGGGAGCCGAGGGCGTGCTCGACCGCCTGACCCTGCGGGTCGAGGAGGCCGGGCCGGGGAATCACGCGAACGTGGACACGAAAGCTCATGCGGGATGCTCCTCGGGACGGCCGCCAGGCCGCCGGGTGGGTCGGTCATCGGGACCGTGGTCATCGTCGTTGCGGGTGAGTCCCAGCCACACCGACCGGATCAACCCGAAGCCGATGTAGACCGCGCCGAGCGGGAAGAGGAAGTGCTCCGGGACCAGCACGCCGCCGGCGAGGATCAGCAGATAGATCGCCAGTCCGGCGAGTCGTCGCGCCGAGCCGAGGCCGGCCGCCGGCCAGCGTGGGTAGCGGACGTTGCTCACCATCAGCACCGAGAGCAGCAGCATCAGGATTGCCACCCCCTGGTGCTCGACGTTCACGCCGGCAAACCAGGTGTCGTACCAGTCGGTCCGGGAGAAGGCGTAGTAGGTGGCCAGTGTCATCCCGGCGGCGGGCGACGGCAGTCCGGTGAACCAGCCCACCGCACCGTGCGACGCTCCCGACATCACGTTGTACCGCGCCAGCCGGATCGCCGTGGCCATCACGTAGAAGTAGCAGATCAGCCAGGCAAACCGGCCCGCACCGCTGAACTCCTGCATGTACATCAGCAGCGCCGGGGCGACGCCGAAGGAGGTGAGATCGACCAGCGAGTCGAGCTCGGCACCAAAGCGTGAGCCGGCGTTGGAGAGCCGGGCGATCCGACCATCGAGCATGTCGAGCACGCCGGCAAAGACGATGAACCACCCGGCCCACAGGAAGTTGCCATTCAGTCCCGAGACGATCGCCCAGATCCCGAAGAAGAGATTGCCCAGGGTGAACGCACTGGGGACCACCACCACGACCCGCCGCATCCGCCCGTGCCTGCCGCTGCGCTCCACTCTCATGGCCACTCCGCAATGACCGAGTGGCCGGCCTTGGTGATCTCGCCCAGGGCCACCCGCACCGGTGTCCCCTCGGGAACGAACACATCGACTCGCGATCCGAAGCGGATCAGTCCCATCCGTTCGCCCTGCGCGGCGGGATGGCCGACTTCGTCGTCGGTAATGATCCGGCGAGCAATCAGTCCCGCGATCTGGCGCACGAGCACCGGCCCATTGGGGGTGGCGAGGCCGACGTTGCTCTGCTCGTTCTCCAGGGCCGCCTTCTCGGCCGCGGCATTGAAGAATCGCCCGGGCTGGTACTGCCGGAAGGTGACCATGCCGCTCGACGGGTATCGGTTCACGTGCACATTGAAGACGTTCATGAAGATCGAGATCCGGGTCGCCTTGCCCCCGATCACCGTCGGCTCGTCGATCGGGATGATGCTCACGACCTTGCCGTCGGCCGGCGCGATCACGAACCGGTCTCCGCGCGGTCCCTCACGCACGGGATCGCGGAAGAAGGCGACCACCCAGATCGCGATCGGCAGCCAGGCGATCGCTGCAATCCACCAGCCGGCAACCGCCAACGCCAGCCCGACCAGCCAGGCGGCGATGATGAACGGCCGGCCCTCGGGGGCAATCCGCATCAGGCGAGCCCCAGCTCGGTGCCGGTGATCCGCCGGTAGGCTTCGAGATAGCGCGCCGACGTGGCCGCGACCACCTGGTCTGGAAGTCGCGGCGGCGGTGCCTCGCCGTTCCATCGTTCCGCGACCCGTTCCGCTGCCAGCCAGTCGCGCAGCGGTTGCTTGTCGAAGCTCGGTTGCGACCGTCCCGGCGCGTAGCCATCGACGGGCCAGAACCGTGACGAGTCGGGGGTGAGCACCTCGTCGATCAGGATCGGGTGGCCGGTCTCATCGAGACCGAACTCGAACTTGGTATCGGCGATGATCAGTCCGCGGGCCTCGGCGGTCAGCCGGCCGGCGGCATAGAGCGCCATCGACAGATCGCGCAGCGCCTCGGCCAGGTCAGGGCCGAGCTCGTGACGAACCGCGGCGAAGGTGACATTCTCGTCGTGGCCGCTCTCTGCCTTGGTGGCGGGCGAGAAGATCGGCGGCTCCAGCACCGTCGACTCTCGCAGGCCGGCCGGCAGCGGCTCGCCCGCGAGCGTGCCCTGCTCGCGATACTCACGCCATGCCGATCCCGCGAGGTAGCCGCGCACCACGCACTCGAATGGCACCGGGGCGGTGCGTCGCACCAGCATCGCGCGCCCGTCGAGCTGGTCGCGGTATGGCGCCAATGCGGGCAATTCCACCAGGATCGCGTCGGTATCGGCGGTCAGGAAGTGGGATCGGGTGATCGTGGCGAGCCGCTGGAACCAGAACGCCGAGAGCTGGGTCAGCACGCGACCCTTGTGGGGAATCGGCTCGGCCATCACCACGTCGAAGGCGCTCACCCGGTCGCTGGCCACCATCAACAGGCGGGCATGGTCGACCGCATACACCTCGCGCACCTTGCCCCGACGCCAGAGCGTGAGCGGCAGCTCGCTGGCGAGCAGCGGGGCGCTCATACCCGAAGCTCCGCATCATCGGCCACCGCCGCCGCGGGTCGGGCCCGTGCCAGGAGTGGATCGAGATACTCATGGAGGAACTCACCGACCTGCGCCGGCGCCCGGCCGACGTAGCGGCCGGGGTCAGCTCCGCCTGCAGGCGATCCCGGTCGATCACGGCAAACGCGGGGTCGTCGGCCAACCGGTCGAGGAGATCGTTGGTGCCGCCGGCGGCGACCTGGTCGGCGGCGGCCAGCGCGTGACCCCGGATCACCTCGTGGAGCGCCTGCCGATCGCCGCCGCCCTGCACACCGAGCATCAGCCACCGCTCCGTGGCCATGAACGGCATCTGGGCCTGCACATGGCGAGCGATCACCGGTTCGCGCACCTCGATGCCCCCGGCGATGTTCGCCGCGAGGAGGAGGATCGCGTCGACCGCGAGGAACGCCTCCGGCAGCGTGAGCCGGCGGTTGGCCGAATCATCGAGGGTGCGCTCCAGCCACTGCGCGGCAGCGGTGTGGGCGGTGTTCTGCTGCAACGTGATGACGTGACGCGCCAGGGCACCGATCCGCTCGGCGCGCATCGGGTTGCGCTTGTACGCCATGGCGCTCGAGCCGATCTGGTCGCGCTCGAACGGTTCGAGCAATTCCCCCTCGTGCTGCAGCAGGCGCATGTCGGTGGCGAACTTCGCCGCGCTCTGCGCGATGCCGCTCAGCGCGTCGAGGACCCGGGCGTCGGCCTTGCGAGGATAGGTCTGCCCGGTCACCGCGAACACCCGCTCGTGCTCCAGGCGTCGGACCACCTCGCGCTCGAGGCGTCGGACCCGCTCGTGGTCGCCGCCGAGCAGCTCCAGGAACGACGCCTGCGTGCCGGTCGTTCCCTTGCAGCCGCGCAGTCGCCAGTCGGCGAGGAGCGACACGAGCGCCTCGATGTCGAGGGCGAAGTCCTGCAGCCACAGCGTGGCGCGCTTGCCCACGGTGGTGAGCTGCGCCGGCTGGAAATGGGTGTAGGCGAGGCAGGGGAGCCCGGCGTGCTGCTCTGCCATGGTGCGCAGCGCGGCCGCCACCTCGAGCAGCCGGCCGAGCACCAGCCGCAGTGCGTCGCGAATGACCAGGCCGTCGGCGTTGTCGGTCACGAATGCGCTGGTGGCCCCGAGGTGGAGGTAGGGGCGCGCCGCGGGGGCCTGTTCACCGAAGCGCATGCACGTGCGCCATCACGTCGTGGCGGAAGCGACGCTCCAGCTCGGCGGCTCGCTCCAGGTCGGCATCATCCAGGTGCGCACGCAGCTCGTCGATCGCCGCGTCGGGAATCTCGAGGCCGAGCTCCCGCTCGGCCTCGGCCAGGGCGAGCCAGACGCGGCGCCACTGGCCGATGCGGTGCGACTCGCTCCAGAGCCGGAGCATCGCCGGCGAGGCATAGCGCCCCGCCAGCGGCGACTGCCACCGCTCGGCGGCCATCAGTTGGTCAGGTCCACGTAGATGGTCTGGCCGCCGTGCTCGTAGTAGAGCCGGAAGGGTTGTCCGCGCGGGATGTCGTCGAGGATCTTCACCATGTCGCGTGCCGTGGTGATCGGCGCCTGGACCATGTGGCGATCACCGTCGTAGTAGTCGATCCGGTACACCACGTCGCCCTGGCGCAAGCCGGTCAACCGCGTCGTCTCGTCGGGAATCGAGACGATGGCGGCCCCTGAACGGGCCTTGGAGCCGAGCTCCGCGGCGATCCCCGGCGTCAGCGTCACCAGGTCGAGGCCACGCAGCCGCACCCGTTCGGCGGTGACGCTGGGCAGGTCGGCGGGGACGATCTCGCGCTCGACCTCGCGGCCGCCCGACTTGACCGTCACCTCGACCTTGTCACCAATGTGGAGGTCGAGTTGCACCGCCTCCCAGTCGAGATAGTTGCGCAGTTGCCGGCCGTTGGCGCGCACCAGCACGTCGAGTGCCTTGATCCCCGCCTGATCGGCCGGGCCGCCCGGGACGACCCGACTCACCGGCACGCCGCCGGCACTCTTCCAGTCGCTCATCCGCTCCGGCCCGACCACCTCGAGTCCCACCCAGGCACGGCGCACGCTGCCGTTCTTGATCAGCTCGTCAGCCACCCGGATCGCGCGCTCGATCGGGATCGCGAACCCCACGCCGACCGACTCACCGGTGTTGCTGAGGATCGACGAGTTGACACCGATCACCTCGCCCAGCGCGTTGACCAGCGGGCCGCCCGAGTTGCCGGGGTTGATCGCGGCGTCGGTCTGGATCATGTCGTAGTAGCGTCCCGACACGCCGCCGCTCGGCACGATGTTGCGATCCTTGGCGCTGATCACCCCGGCGGTCACCGTCGGTTCGGTGTTGCCGAGCAGGAAGGAGTACGGATTGCCGAGCGCGATCGCCCACTCGCCGATCTCGAGGTCGGTGGTGCGGCCGATCGGGGCAGGCTGCAGGTGGTCGCGGTTGATCTTGACCACGGCGATGTCGGTCAGCGGGTCCTCGCCGAGCACCCGCCCCTCGATGTCGCTGCCATCATCGAGCGTGACCGTGATCTGCTCGGCGCCGGCCACCACATGCTGGTTGGTGAGGATCACCCCGTCGCCGCGGATGATGAACCCGGTGCCGAATGTCTGGGTGGTCTGCTCGCGCGGGCCGAAATAGACCGCGTCGAACGAGGACATCGGTGCCTGCTGCCGGACCAGCGTCCGGATCGACACCACGCTGGGCGAGACCCGGGCGGTGGCATCGACGATCGCGGTGCGGCGCGAGGCATCGAGTGGCACGGCGGCCGGGTGCTGTGCGGCCGCCGGCTTGAGGCTGCCGGCGCCGGGGTCCTGTGCCGTGGCGGCATCGTCGGCCATGCAGGCGGCAAGGAGCAGGGCGAGCAGGGCGACACGCATCGGCCGCATCACCATGTCGCCACCTCACCGGTGTAGATCTCGTCGGGGTACCAGGCCGCCTCGAACGCCAGCCCCGACGCGGGAGCCGGTGCGGCGGTGCGCTGGTTGTGGTCCAGGGTCAGCAATTCAGCCATCTCGCTCTCCTCGCGTCGGCCGAGTCCCGCCTCCACCATGGTGCCCACCAGGAAGCGCACCATGTGGTGCAGGAAACGATCGGCCGCAATCGTGAACCGGAGTCGTCCGGGCTCGAGCACCCGCCATCCGGCCTCGAGCACCCGGCAGCGATAGTGCGGTTTCGGCTCGCCCGTCGCGGCGAAGGCACGGAAGTCGTGCTCGCCCGGGAGGACGCTTGCCGTCCGCTCCAGTGCACCGCAGTCGAGCGCGCGCCCCAGCGGCCACTCGGTGCGCCGTCGGAACGGCGACCGACTCGCCGCGTCGAGTCCGACGTCGTAGCGATAGCGCCGCCCGAGAGCGCTGCGCCGTGCATCCGTGCCGGCTCGCACCCCGCGCACGGCGGACACCGCGATCGCGTCGGGCAGCAGGGCGTTGGTGGCGCGGAGCAGCTCCGCGGCGGTCCAGCGCTCCGGCATCGTGGTGCTCACCGGCATCGCGAGCGCGTGCACACCTGCGTCGGTACGGCCGGCGGCGACCGCCTTCGTGGGACCACCGGCCAGCCGCGTGAGTGCCGACTCGACTGCGGCCTGCACCGACGCGCCCTCGCGCTGGCGCTGCCAGCCGCAATACGCCGTTCCGTCGAACTGCAGCGTGAGGAAGAAGGCGCGGCCCATGAAGCCCGGAAAAATAGTCCGGTCCCGGGACGGCAGCAAGGCACGTAAACCCTTGTGAGCATTGACAAAAGGCCGCGTCGCTCGATACGCTTGCCCGCCATGCCGACCGCTTCTCCCCTGGCCCGCGCGTTGGAGCGCCTCGCCGCTGGTGAGCCGCTCGATTTCGAGTCCACCCGGGAGGCGTTCGGGGTGGTGATGGCGGGTGAGGCCACCCCGGCGGCCATCAGCGCACTGTTGCTGGGGATACGGGCCCACGGCGAGACGGCCGACCAGCTGGCCGGCGCGGTCGAGGCGCTCCGTGTCGCGATGCATCGCCTGGTGCTCCCCGATCCCACCCGGTTGGTGGACACCTGCGGCACCGGCGGAGGCCGGGTGCGGACCCTGAACATCTCGACCGCGGCGGCGCTGGTGGCCGCCGGGGCGGGCGTCCCCATCGCCAAGCACGGCAACCGCTCGTTCACCTCCCGGTCCGGTTCGGCCGACGTGCTCGAGGCGCTGGATGTCCCGGTCGACCTCCCACCCGACGCCGCCCGGGCGGTTTTCGATGCCGCCGGGCTCGTCTTCCTCTTCGCCCCGACCTACCACCCGGCGATGCGACACGCGGCCTCGGTCAGGCGTGAACTCGGCGTGGCGACCATCATGAACCTCGTCGGCCCACTCGCCAACCCCGCCGGGGTCACCCGGCAGGTGATCGGCGTCGCCGACCGGCGCCACGGGTCCCTGGTCGCCGCGGCACTGGCACGGCTCGGCGCGGCTCACGCCCTGGTGGTCCACGCCGCGATCGGCATCGATGAGATCGCCCCACAGGGCTCGACCGACATCTGGGAGGTCCGCGACGGAGTCATCGGGGAGTGGTGCCTGGACCCGGCCGACCACGGGCTGGACACTCCGGACATGGCGGGGACCGAGGGAGGAGATCCGGTGGAGAACGCCCAGGCGATCGCCAGTCTGCTGGAGGCACCGGCCGATGCCCCGATCGCCCTTCGGGCCGCGGTGCTCCTCAATGCGGCGGCGGCGATCTACGTGGCTGGCACGGCACCCGGCTTCGGCCCGGCGCTGGACCAGGCCCGAATCGCGCTGGAACAAGGCGCGGCCGCCGAGCGGCTCGGCCAACTCCGCCGAGCCGTGGCGGCGGTCAGAACTTCCGGATGACTCCGACCACCACACCCTGGATCAGGACGTCGCTCTCCTGGAACCGGAGTGGCCGCATCGCCGCGTTGGCAGGCTGCAGCCGGATCCAGCCGCCTGGCTCGCGGTAGAAGCGCTTGACGGTGGCCTCGCTGCCGTTGACGAGGGCGATCACCATTTCACCGTTGTCTGCCGATTCACGGCCGTTGACCACCACCATGTCGCCATCGGCGATCTGCTCGTCGATCATCGAGTCGCCGCGAACCTTGAGGGCATAGTTGGGGCCCCGGCGGGGCAACATCTCGTCGGGAACCGCCACCACCTCGCCGGCCATCACCGACTCGATCGGCATCCCGGCCGCCACCGTGCCCAGCAAGGGAATCTCGCTGGCGCCGATGCTCCCTCGTGGGGGAAGAACCTCGACCGATCGGCTCTGGTTGTAGGAGCGGCGGATGTATCCCTTCTGCTCCAGGTTGCTGAGGTGCTCGTGGACCGTGGCCAGGGAGGTGTAGCCGAAGTGCTCGGCGATCTCCTCGAACGAGGGGGCGAACCCCTGCCGATCGATGGTGCTGGTGAGGTGGTCGAGAATCTCGCGCTGCCTGCGGGTCAGTGGCACGAAGCCTCCAGCGTGGCGAAGAGAACCCGAAAGTGAACCTACCCGAAGGGAACCCGAACCGCAAGATGGCCATCCTCGAAGAAATCCTCGCCGCCACCCGGGCGGCCCTGCCGGAGGTTCGACACCGCGCTGCCGACCTGCGCCGCGCCGCCGCGACCCGGGTGCCACCGCCCGATTTCGCCGCCGCCCTTCGCCGGCCGACCGTGGGGGTCATCAGCGAAGTGAAGCGCCGCTCGCCGAGTGCCGGGGTCATCAACGAGGAGCTCGACGCGGTGGCCCGTGCCGCCGACTATGTGGCGGGCGGAGCAGCGGCCATCTCGGTCCTCACCAACGCGACCCATTTCGGCGGATCGATCGGCGACCTCGAACGGGTCACCGCCACCACCTCGGTGCCGGTGCTGCGCAAGGATTTCATTCTCGAGGAGATCCAGCTGGTCGAGGCGCGGGCCACTGGCGCCTCGGCGGTGCTCCTGATCGTTCGCGCGCTCACCCAGCGTGACCTCGTGGCGCGATTGGCCGAGGCTCGCAGCCTCGAGCTCGACGCGCTGGTCGAGGTCCATACTGCCGGGGAGTGCGATCGGGCCCTCGAGGCGGGGGCGACGGTGATCGGCGTCAACGCCCGCGATCTCGACGATTTCACCATCGATATCGACCGCGCCCTCGCGCTGCTGGCATCGCTTCCCGCCGAGATCGTGGCGGTGGCGGAGAGCGGCATGGGATCGCGCGAGGATGTCGAGCGCGCCGCCGCCGCCGGCGCCGACGCCGTCCTGGTCGGTGGCGCCCTCGCCGCTGCCGCCGACCCGGTGGCGCGCACGCGCCAACTGTGTGGAGTCTCCCGTCGTGGCCGTTGAGGCCAAGATCTGCGGCATCACCCGGCCGGAGGATGCCGAGCTCGCCGTGCGGCTCGGAGCGACGCGGCTCGGTGTCGTCTTCGCCTGGGGGCCGCGTGTCGTCACGGTGGCCCAGGCGGAGGAGATCGTGGCGGCAGCCAACGGAGTGCCGGTGCTCGCGGTGGTGGCGACCAGCGATCCGGAGCAACTGGCCGATCTCGCCGCCGCGACCGGGGTGCGAGGATTCCAGCTCCACGGCGGCTCCGGGACCGCAGTCGCGGCCGCGCTCCGTCGCGCCGGTCTCGAGGTCTGGCGGGTTGCCGCGCTCGACACCGCACTCGCTCCGGTCGATGCCCTGCGGTCGCTGGCCGAGGAGGCCGACGCGGTGCTGGTCGAGCCCCGGGTCACCGGCCAATCGGGGGGGCGAGGGATTCCGTTGGCCACCACCATCGGTCAGGCGGCTCGCACTGCCCTTCGGGGACATTCGATGGTGCTCGCCGGCGGGCTCCGAGCCGACACCGTGGCGGAGGCGATCCGGCTCGTCGCTCCGGACGGCGTGGATGTAAGTTCCGGCGTTGAATCCGCCCCCGGGGTCAAGGACCCCGGGCTGCTTCGGCAATTCCTGGAGGCTGTTCGTGACGCTCGCCCCGCCGCCCGCCACCACCCGTGACGGTCGCTTCGGTCCCTACGGGGGCCGCTATGTCCCCGAGACGCTCGTCGCGGCGCTCGACGAGCTGGCCGGGTTGTACGATGGCGTGCGCGGGGACGAGGCATTCTGGCGGGAGTATCACGCGCTGCTGGTGGATGTCGTGGGCCGACCCTCGGCGCTCTCCGAGGCACCCCGCTTCAGCGAGCGGGTGGGTGCCCGGGTCCTCCTCAAGCGAGAGGACCTGAACCACACCGGCGCCCACAAGATCAACAACACCATCGGACAGGCATTGTTGGCTCGCCGGATGGGCAAGCGTCGGATCATCGCCGAGACCGGGGCGGGGCAGCATGGCGTCGCCACGGCCACGATCTGCGCCCGGTTCGGTCTCGAGTGCGTCGTGTACATGGGTGCGGAGGATGTCAGGCGGCAGGCACTCAACGTCTTCCGCATGCAATTGCTCGGTGCCACCGTGGTGCCGGTCGAGTCGGGCACGCGCACCCTCAAGGACGCGACCAACGAGGCGCTCCGCGACTGGGTCACCAACGTGCCGACGACCCACTACATCATCGGGTCGGTGGTCGGGCCCGATCCGTACCCCCGAATGGTGCGTGACTTCCAGGCGGTGATCGGCAGCGAGGCCCGCCGTCAGGTGCTCGAGCGCACCGGCGGCCTCCCCGACACCGTGGTGGCGTGTGTGGGCGGTGGATCGAACGCGATGGGAATCTTCGCGGGATTCCTCGATGACGCCGGGGTCGCCCTCGTCGGCGTCGAGGCAGCGGGCGAAGGGATCGCCACCGGTGCGCACAGCGCTACACTCAGTGCCGGCCGCCCCGGGGTGCTCCACGGCGCCCTCTCCTACTTGTTGCAGGACGACGATGGACAGGTGTCGCCCGCCCATTCTGTCTCCGCCGGACTCGACTATCCCGGTGTCGGGCCCGAACATGCGTGGTTGCGCGACAGCGGTCGCGTTCGCTACGGCGCGGTGGACGATGCCCAGGCTCTCGAGGCATTCCAGCGCTTCACCCGCCTCGAGGGAATCATTCCCGCGCTGGAAACCGCGCACGCCATCGCCTGGATCGATGCCGAGCGCGACCGGTGGTCGGCGGACCAGGTGGTCCTCCTCTGCCTGAGCGGCCGCGGCGACAAGGATGTGGCCCACGTCGCCGCGCTGCTCGACGGGGCCCGGTGAACACACCGATTGAGGCGCCGCCAGACGCCACCGAAGTCCGCGCGGTCGAGGGCCTCGTGCGCGCCCTCGGCAAGGGACTCCGGGCGCTGCAGATGTACCTGCCCAACAATCCCGTCTATCACCGCACGCTCGGCCAGCTCGCCGAGGCCTTCGCACCGGTCTGGGCGACAACTGGCCGGCTGGTGCTCGAGATCCAGGAGAACGACATCACCTGGGAAGGGGCGTCGGTGCAGTCGGGAACCGCCTCGGCGCAGGGCGATTCCTTTTCGTGGCTGCTCTACAAGGATGGGTTGCGCCGTCTCACCATGCTGCCCGGAGCGGAGTCGGAGGAGATCGTCCGCTTTCTCGATTCGGTGAACCGGGCCCGCCGACTGGCCCCCGACGCCTCCGACGACCTGTTGACCCTGCTCTGGGAGCAGGAGTTCGTCCTGATCTCGTACACCTTCGTGGAGGTGCTGGGCGACGGGATCGAGTTCCTCCAGGAGTCGCCGATTCGCGAGGTCGTGCCCTCGCCGGGGGCGGCGCAGGCCGAGGCGGCTTCCGGTTCGCCACCGCCGGAAGGCCTCGTCGAACTCGACGACGCGGACTCGACGCCGTATTTCCTCGACGAGGCCGAGGTCCGCTTCATCCAGGGCGAGCTGGAGGAGGAGTATCGCCGCGACATCCGGCACGCGGCGATCGATGCGCTCCTCGACATCCTCGAGACGGTTTCCGATGCCGAAGTCCGGCGCGAGGTGGTCTCCCTCCTCGAGAACGTCCTGCCGACCCAGCTGGTCTCCGGCGGCTTCGGGGCGGTGGCGCACATCCTCCGCGAGCTGCGGGTGGTCGTGGCGCGAGTTCCGGGCCTCGATCAGGCGCTGCACGACTCGCTGCTGTCCTTCGAGGAGCGCCTGAGCAAGCCCGAGATTCTCGAGCAGCTCTTCCGCACGCTCGAGGAGGGTCGGGGCGGGTCGGAGGAGGACGTCGGCGCGGTGCTTCGCGAGCTCAAGCCGGCCGCCCTGCCCGCAATCCTCGGCCATCTCGGCCGCTCGCTCGATCCCGGGGTGCGCCGGATCCTCGCGGGGAGTGTCGACGCCCTGGCCCGTACCCAGCCGGCGCTGCTTGCGGCCGTGCTCGACGACGGGGCACCCGAGGCGATCGAGGCCGCGCTGGAGGTCGTCGCGCGGCTCCGGATGCAGCCGCTGCTCCCCAAGGTGGTGCACCAGCTGCGGACCGGCGATGCCCCGGTACGGCTCGCCGCGGTGCGTTCACTCGCCCAGCTCGCGACACCCACTGCGGTCGATGCCCTCGAGGGCGCCCTCGTCGATCCCGACCGCTCGGTACGACAGGCCGCGCTCGGCGCGATCCTCGAGCGTGGCGGCAGCGGCGGGGCGGGGGCGCAGCTCGAAAAGCTGCTGTTCGTCGGAGTCGACGAACTCGAGATCGATCGCAGCGAGCGGCGCGCGCTGTTCGAGGCGTATGCCCAGGTCTCCGGCCCGTCGTGCCTGCCACGACTCCAGGAGCTGCTCGCGCCGCGCGGCATCTTCCGACGGACTGCCCCGGCGGAGACCCGGGCCTGCGCCATCTACGCCCTGGCGCGGCTCGGCACCCTCGAGGCACGGATGGTCGTCGACCAGTATACCGGCGACAAGGAACCGGTGGTCCGGTCGGCGGCCAACACGGTGCTGCGCGAGTGGCGGCCATGATGACATCCGCCGGGCCACCGACCGACGACGCCCACATCCGCCAGTCGGGCCGCGGCCTGCTGCTCAGCATTCATGGTGCGGCCCGGGCGCTGCGGCTCTATCCGCTCGAGAACACCGCCGTGCAACGGGCCCTCGACGACCTCGTGGCCGCCGGGTTGGGGCTCCTCCGGGTCGAGGGACAGATCGAGATCCGGCTCTCGGGCGACTTCATCTTCGTCAACCAGACCCGGCTGCGGCTTGGCCTCGACAACTTCGCGTCGTTCAGCGGCTTCGTGGGGATGATGCGGGAGGCTGGCGTCGGCGTGTTGCGAGTCGAGCAGGGCGTCACCCGGCGCGAGTGGCAGGCCTTCCTGTCGGTGATCGGCACGCTCGCGGTGGACGAACTTCCCGAGGAGCGGCTCGCCTCGCTGCGCCAGCGGATGCAGCAGGCCGACATCGTGTCGCTCGACGTGGACGTGGGTGGCGAGTCCGAGCACCAGGAGGCCGGGGGCGACGAGGCACTCGAGCGGGCCAAGCAGACGTATGCCCACGGCGTGGCGGCGGCGCGCGACGTGGTCCAGGGCGTGCGCATGGGCCGCGCACCCAACACGCGTCGACTCAAGCGCGCCGTCCAGCTGCTGGTCGACCAGGTGCTCGAGAACGAGCTTTCGATCACCGGCCTCACCACGCTGCGCGACTACGACGAGTACACCTTCACCCACTCGGTGAATGTCTGCATCTTCGCCGTGGCCCTGGGGCGACGGCTCGGCCTCTCCCGGCTGCAACTCTATGATCTCGGGCTCGCCGCGCTGATGCACGACATCGGCAAGTCGCGCATCGACCTGGCCTTGCTCAACAAGGAAGAGGCGCTCGACGAGAAGGAATGGCGACGGATGCAGGCCCACCCGTGGCTCGGGACGCTGACGCTCTTCCAGATGCGGGATGGCGACGACCTGCCCTACCGCGCGATCCTCGCGGCGCACGAGCACCACATGAAGGTGGACCTCAGTGGCTACCCGCGTCCGGTGCGACCGAGGCGACTCGGCTTCTTCTCGCGGTTGGTCGCGGTGGCCGACGGCTACGATGCCGCCACCACCAGGCGTTCGTACCAGTCGGACCCGTGGGAACCTGCCGCGGTGCTTCGCGAGATGTGGATGAACCCTGGCCGCGGCTACGACCCGGTGCTGGTCAAGGCGCTGATCAACCTGCTGGGGATCTATCCGGTCGGCACCGTCGTGATCCTCGACTCGTTCGAGGTCGCGGTCGTCGCCGGGCCAGGTTCCGACTCCGACCAGCTGCACCGTCCCATGGTGCGAATCGCGGTCGACGCGCGCGGCTCGCGGGTCCCGGCTCCGGGCCAGCTCATCGATCTCGCCCAGTCGCGGGCCGACGGCTCGCACTCCCGGACCATCGTGAAGGTGACCTCTCCGGATCGCTATGGCCTGGTCATCGGTGACTACTTCATCTGAGTCACGCCTCGATCGCACCTGGCACGACCTCCGGCTCGCCGGGCGTCGGGCCCTGGTGCCATACCTCACCGCCGGCTTTCCCGACTTCGCCACCTCGCTCGAAGCGCTGCGCCTCGCCGCCGGCCATGCCGACATCCTCGAGGTGGGGGTGCCGTTCAGCGACCCGCTCGCCGACGGCCCCACCATCCAGGCGTCGACCTTCCGAGCCCTGGCGCAGGGAATGACCCTGGCGCGCACCCTGGAACTGATCGACACCCTCGCCTCGCCGGTGCCGGTGGTGCTCTTCTCCTACCTCAATCCGGTCATGCAGTACGGGGTGGAACGGCTCGCCGCCGACGCCGCGGCGATCGGCGTGTCGGGCATCCTCCTCACCGACCTCCCCGCCGGCGCGGATGCCGGGGTGGAAGGCTCGCTGCTGGATTCGCCGCTCGACCTGATCCGGCTGGTGGCGCCGACCACCCGCGGCGAGCGGTTGCGCGAGACCGTCCGCGACGCGCAGGGGTTTGTCTATCTCGTCGCGCGACTGGGTGTGACCGGCGCCTCGCAGCGACTCGATACCGGTCTTGCCGACTCGATCGCGACGGTGCGCGGGGCAACGCCGCTGCCGATCGCCGCCGGCTTCGGGATCGGCACGCCAGAGCAGGCGCGGGAGGTGGCTCGGCTCGCCGACGGCGTGGTCGTCGGCAGTGCGCTGGTCGCGGCGCTCGACCACGGGGGTCCCGAGGCGATGGCGACGCTGCTCCGGTCGCTCCGCGATGCCGTGGACACGACTTGATCCCCCGGCGCGCCTTCATCGCCCTGGGCAGCAATCTCGGCGATCGGGCCGAATGGCTTGCCTTTGCGCTGCGAGAACTCCGCAGCGTCGACGGCCTCGCCGTCGTGGCGACCACACCGCCGGAGGAGACCCCGCCGCTCGGGGGGATGGCGCAGCCCGACTACCTCAACGCGATGGTGTGCGCCACCTGGGATGGTCTCCCCGAGACGCTGCTCGATGCCTGCCATGCGATCGAGGCCACCGCCGGCCGCGATCGGGAACATCACTGGGCTCCGCGCACCCTCGATCTCGATCTGGTCCGGGTGGAAGGCGTGCTCTGCGACCGACCCGGCCTCACCCTGCCGCATCCCGGCCTCCGCGATCGCGGATTCTGGGCCCGTCAGATCGCCCAGCTGGAGTTCCATGGCTGAATCACGGCTGACCCTGCCCGGGCTCACCGCGCGCAAGCAACGCGGTGATCGCCTGGTGATGCTCACCTGTTACGACGCTCTCTTCGCCCGGCTCCTCGAGTCGGCGGGGGTCGACCTCCTGCTGGTGGGCGACTCGGTCAACGAGGTCCTCGCGGGGCACCGTTCCACCCTCTCGGCCACCCTCGACCAGATGATCTACCACGGTGCCAGCGTGCGCCGCGGGGCGGAGAGCACCCCGGTCGTGGTCGACATGCCGTTCCTCAGCTATCAGGTGAGCGTGGAGGAGGCGATCCGTCACGCCGGTCGGGTGATGGCGGAGACCGACTGCCACGGCGTGAAACTGGAGGGCGGTGCACCGATCGCCGCCACCGTACGTGCCCTGACCGATCGTGGGATCCCCGTGATCGGGCATCTCGGCTTCACCCCGCAGTCGGTCCACGGCCTCGGCGGGGCGCGGGTCCAGGGCCGCGACACGCGCGGCGCCGACCAACTGCTCGACGATGCCCGTGCGCTGGAGCAGGCGGGCGCCTGCGCGGTGGTTCTCGAGCTGGTGCCCCGTGGCCTGGCGGCGCGGATCACGGCCGAACTCGTCGTCCCGACCATTGGCATCGGCGCCGGCCCGGGATGCGACGGGCAGGTGCTGGTGCTGCACGACATGCTGGGGCTCAATGAGGGGTTCTCGCCAAAGTTCCTGCGGCACTACGCCGAACTGGGAGGCGACGTGCGCGACGCCGCGGCACGCTTCGCCGACGATGTGCGACAGGGCCGGTATCCCGACGACGCTCACTCGTTCGACTGATCCATGGAACGCCTCACCACCATCGCCGACGTCCGCCGCCGGCTCTCTGCCGCCCGGGCCGCCGGCCAGCGCATCGGCCTCGTGCCGACGATGGGCGCCCTGCACGAGGGGCACCTCGCCCTGGTCGATGCCGCGCGCCACGATGCCGACCTCGTGGTGATGAGTGTCTTCGTCAATCCGCTTCAGTTCCGTCAGGGCGAGGACTTCTCCCGCTATCCCCGTCCGCTCGAGCGTGATGCGGCGCTCGCCGAGGCGCGCGGCGTCGCGATCCTCTTCGCCCCCGACGTGAGCGAGATGTATGGCAGCGGCGACGAGATCCGGGTGACGCCGGGCGATACCGCGGCGCGGTGGGAAGGCGAATTCCGCCCGGGACATTTCGAGGGTGTGCTCACCGTCGTCGCGAAGCTCTTCCACATCATCCAGCCCGACGTGGCCTGCTTCGGCCGCAAGGACCTGCAGCAGGCCACCCTGATCCGGCGGATGGTCGAGGAACTCGATTTCCCGATCCGGCTGGTGGTCGTCCCCACGGTGCGCGACCGCGATCGCCTGGCGCTCTCGTCGCGCAACGCCTTTCTCGATCCGGCCGAGCGCGAGGCGGCGCTGGCGATTCCCGCGGCGCTGGCCGCGGTCGCCGACCATTGGCGCCGTGGCGAGCGCTCCTCGGCCGTGCTCCTGGAGACCGGACACCGTGTGCTCGCCGACGCCCCCGGACTCGTCACGGACTATATTGCCGTGGCAGATCCGGAGCGCCTCGCCCCCGTCGAGACGGCGGAAGAGGGCGACGTCGTGGCCATCGCGGCCCGCGTCGGCGCGACCCGGTTGATCGACAACACGATTCTCGGGGAGGAGGACGTCTGACATGCGGCGCCACCTCATGAAGTCCAAGATCCACCGGGCCACGATCACCTCGGCCGACCTGCACTACGAGGGATCGCTGACGCTCGACACCGACCTGATGCAGGCCGCCGACCTCGTCGACTTCGAGGAGATTCACGTGGTGAACGTGAACAACGGCCAGCGCTTCACCACCTACGTGATCCCGGGCGAGGCGGGGAGCGGCGTGCTCCAGCTCAACGGGGCCGCGGCGCGGCTCGGACTCCCGGGCGACACCGTCATCCTGATCGCCTATGGTGAGTTCGACGCCGCCGAGCTGAGCGACCATCGGCCGGCGGTGGTGTTCGTCGACGCGCAGAACCACATCGCCAGGCCACCGCTCGCCATGGAGTCGTGACGCGATGAGCGCCGGCGAGGGCCGGGCGGCCCAGGGCGGCTTGCCGTCCTGGGCCGTCGTCACGCCGGAGCGTGCCGCCCACGTGGCTCGGGTCGTCGCCCTGCTCGAACACTGGGCGGATGCCCGGGCCATCGATCGGGTCGAGCGCGACCGCTGGTCGCGCGCCGGCTGGCTCCACGACGCGCTCCGCGACGCGCCCGACGCTGAGCTGCACCGCTGGGCCCCGACGGTCGACGGTCCCCGGGCCCTGCTGCACGGCCCCGCCGCCGCGGCGCGGGCGGCGCTGGAGGGAGAGCACGACGACGACGTGCTGAGCGCGGTGCGTCATCACACCCTTGGCTGGCCGGGCTGGGCCGAGGTCGGCCGGGCGCTCTATGCCGCCGACTTCCTCGAGCCGGGACGTCCGTTCGATCGCGAGCAACGTGCGGCGCTCGCCAGTCGCTTCCCCGACGACCCGGAGGCCGTGCTGCGCGAGGTGATCAAGCGGCGAATCATCTTCCACGCCGGCAAGGGGCGCGAGCCGCGCCCCGAGACCCTCGCCTTCCTCGAGGCGGTGGGGGGATGAGGCGCGCCGTGGTCATCGCGGGAAGCGTGGCGGGCACCGCGGTGCTGCTCTTCGTGGGGTGGCGGTTCACCCATCGCGCCGCGGCCGCCAACACACCATGGGCCGAGCCCACCTGGCCGCCGCTCCCGCGCCGGATCACGGTCGAGGTGCTCAACGGTGGCGGTACGCCGGGTGAGGCGCGCGATGCGGCGCTCCGGCTCCGACGTGGCGGTCTCGATGTGGTCGCCTGGGGCAACGCCCCCGAGTCGCTGCGCGACACCACGAGCGCCACCGTGCGCGTGCTGCTCCGCACCGGTGACACCGCCGGCACCGGGCGCATCGCCGAGGTGCTCGGGTCGGCCGACGTGCGCGACGCCCCTGACCCGACCCGGTTGGTGGACCTCACCGTGGTGGTGCCGCGCGATGACGAGGACTGAGGGCGGAGTCCGGGGCCTCGAGCAACACAGCGGTCACTTCTCAGGACCCTGAACGCACCGCCGTCTCAGTACCAATTCCACGTCAGCGCCAGGACCAGGTCGGCCACGTTGGTGCCGGTCGCCCCGGTCCTGATCAGTGCCCCCACCGCGTCGAGCGCCGGGTGCGCGTCGCACCGCGCGATCGCGGCCTCCATGTCCATCCCGGCGGCACGGAGCTTCCCCGCCGTTCGGTGATCGACGACTGCCCCGGCCGCATCGGTCGGGCCGTCGCGGCCGTCGGTGCCCGCCACGAGCAGCACTGCGTCGGCGGGAAAGCCCAGGCGGGCAGTGAATCGTTCGAGCGCCCGGGCGGCGACCAGGGCGAACTGTTGCGCCCGGCCCCCGAGGCCGTGATTTGCCGGAAGCGCCACCGTCAGCTCGCCGCTCCACACGTGGAGCACTCGCACCCGCGGCGTCGGCGTGATCCAGATCCCGGTCTCGTCGCCCGACGACAAGCGGTGCCGTCGCATCTCCATCGCCAGCCACATGGCGAGGTCATCCGCCACGGTCGTCGCGTCGCCAGTGAGCGGCGCCCGGTGATGGCGAACGGCAATCCCATCGGCCCGCGCCTCGCCCAATGCGGCCTCGACCGCCATGCTGCGGTCGGCCACCACGCGATGCGGGAGTCGCCGGGTCGTGCGAGGTGCCGGTGCGCCGAGTGCCATGGTGACCGGGGCGGGAAGCCGAGCCACGAGGTCGGGACGCGACAGGATCTGGAGCACGGCGTCGGGTGACACGGCGCCGCCCACCAGCGGGCCCGAACCGATGACCGCGAGGTCGTTGTCGAGCACGTCGGAGACCACCAGTGCGCGCACCTCGTGTCCGCCGAGTGCGTCCGCGAGGCGACCGCCGCTCCACCGCACCAGCTGGCGGCGCAGCGCGTTCATCGCATGGATGTCGAGACCGAGTTCGTGGAAGATGCCGAAGGCCGTGGCCAGCTGATCGGGAGAGATTCCCTCGAGTGGCGCACCAAGCAGCGAACTGCTGCCACCGGAAATGAGCACCAGCACCGGGACACCGGAGGGGATCGCGGCGATCGTCGCGGCCAGGCGATCAGCCGCCGCCAGCGATCGGGGCCCCGGCACCGGATGGTCGCCGGTCACGACCGGCAGGGAGAGCCGTCCGCCCACTTCCTCCTGGTGCGTGACCACCAGGCCTCCACTCGGGGCGAGGCGGTGTTCGGCCAGCCACCCCTCGACCCCACGGGCCATCCCGATCGCTGCCTTGCCGAAGGCGA
Source organism: uncultured Gemmatimonadales bacterium (assembly GCA_963847895.1). GTDB lineage: Bacteria > Gemmatimonadota > Gemmatimonadetes > Gemmatimonadales > GWC2-71-9 > Palsa-1233. The sequence continues at coordinate 703,934 of CAWKBO010000001.1, read as the reverse complement.
GCACCACCGGCGCCGCCGCGGGGATCGGTTCCTCCATCAGTGCGCGACGCGTTGCGGCAACCGGATCGACCGCGGCGACCGCGGCAGCGAACCACCGCTCGAGGGCGGCGCGATCATCGAGGGGTTGGGGGGAACGGCTCATCGGGCCTCGCCGTGGGGACGCAGCCAACTTACACTCCGGCATCCCCCAACTCGCACCATGAGGTCCGATGCCGGGTCGCCGCCATCTCTTCGTTCCCGGGCCGACCAACATCCCCGACCGGATCCTGCGTGCCATGCACCGGGCGTCCGAGGATCATCGCGCCGCCGACTTCGCCCAGTTCACGTTGCCGATCCTCGGCGACCTTGCCAGGGTCTTCGACACCACCGAGGGGACGGTCGCGATCTTCCCGGCCACCGGCACCGGCGGCTGGGAAGCGGCGATGCAGAACACGCTCGAGCCGGGCAGTCACGTGTTGATGACCGGGGCAGGGCAGTTCGCCGATCTCTGGTGCGACCTGGCGCACCGGCTGGGACATGTCGTCCATCGCCTCCCGGGGATGGAATGGGGCAATGCCCCGCCTCCCGACCAACTCCGCGATGCACTCACTGCCGATGCCGACCGGATGATCGCCGCGGTCCTGGTGGTCCACAACGAGACGTCCACCGGTGTCACGGCCGACCTGCCAGCGATCCGTGCCGCGATCGAGGACGCCGGACATCCCGCCCTGCTGATGAGCGATGGGGTCTCCGCGATCGGGTCGATTCCCTACCATCACGATGCCTGGGGCGTCGACGTGGCACTCACCGGATCGCAGAAGGGGTTGATGCTTCCGGCCGGACTCGCGTTGCTGGCCCTCTCGCCTCGCGCCGAAGGCCTGGTGGAGGCCGTCTCGGGACCGCGCGGCTATTTCGACCTCCGGCCGATGCTTGCCGCGAATGCCGATGGATGGTTCCCCTACACCCCGTCCGTACCGATGATGCACGGCCTGCGCGAGTCGCTCACGATGCTGCTCGAGGAGGGGCTGGAGATGGTGTGGGCGCGGCACCACCGCCTCGCCGACGGCGTGCGAGCCGCGGTCGAGGCGTGGGGCCTCGATCTCTGCTGCCAGGATTGGCGCGACGCCTCCGACACGGTGACCACCGTGATGCTGCCGCCCGGAATCGACGGTCAGGATTTCGTGGCCCATGCCCATCGTGCCCGTGCCCTCGACCTTGGCGCCGGTCTCGGTCGTCTTGCCGGTCGGGCCTTTCGGATCGGTCACCTCGGCGACCTCAACGAGGGGATGCTGCTCGGCGCGCTCGGCCTGGTCGAACTGGCGCTCTCCGACCTCGGCGCCCGGGTGCCGTTCGGCGCCGGCGGTGGCGCGGCACTTCGCACCTGGACCGAGGCACCATGAGCGACCGGCCTCGCATCGTCGTGACCCGCCGCCTTCCATCCGCAGTCGAGGCGGCACTCTCCGAACGATTCGACGCGCGTTGCTCCACCGACGATCGGCCGCTCGACGCCGAGGGCCTCCAGCGCGCCCTCGCGGAGGCCGATGGCGTCCTCTGCACCGTGACCGACCGCTTCACGGCCGAGGTGCTCGCGGCGTATCCGATCCGCTGCCGGATCCTCGCCAACTTCGGTGTCGGTACCGACAACATCGATATCCCGGCAGCGGCGGCGCATGAGATCGTCGTCACCAACACGCCCGATGTGCTTACCGACGACACCGCCGACCTGGCGATGACGCTGATGCTGATGGCGCTCCGCCGGGCCGGGGAGGGTGAGCGTGAACTGCGCGGTGGCCGCTGGACCGGCTGGCGACCGACCCACCTCATGGCCCGCCGGGTGACCGGCCGGACGCTGGGAATCGTCGGTCTCGGCCGCATCGGCCGGGCAGTCGCACGTCGGGCCAGGCGCGGCTTCGGCATGCGCGTGCTGGCCTGGGGTCGGACGATGCCGCCGACCGAAGAGCTGGCCAGCGAGGGAGTCGAGGCGATGCCGTCGCTCGAGGCGCTGCTTGGCCAGGCCGACGTGGTCTCGCTGCACGTGCCCGGTGGTGCCGGCACGCGAGACCTCATCGCCACCCGACAACTGGCACTGATGCGACCCGGCGCCGTGCTGATCAACACCGCCCGCGGCGCGGTGGTCAACACCGACGCGCTGGTCGAGTCACTCCTGGCGGGGCACCTCGGCGGGGCGGGCCTCGATGTCTATCGGCACGAGCCGCAGGTCGACCGCCGCCTGCTGGGGATGGAACAGGTGGTGCTGCTGCCCCACCTCGGCAGCGCCACCCGCGAGGGGCGCGAGGAGATGGGCTTCCGCGCCATCGCGAACCTGGAGGCGTGCTTCGCGGGCCGAACCCCCGAGGATCTGGTGGCGCCGCCCGCCTAGCGCACGGGCACCGGGGCAGCGAGCCGGCCGTCCCTTGACGGCGAGTATTTAGATGATCATCTTAGCATCTATGCTTGACCGGAGCTTCAAGGCGCTTGCCGATCCGAGCCGCCGCCGGATCCTGGCGCTGCTCCGCGACGGCGATCTTGCCGCAGGGGAGATCGCTTCGCATTTCGACATCGCATGGGCCTCGGTGTCGCACCACCTCCAGGTGCTGCGCGAGGCCGGACTGGTGCTCTCGCGCCGTGATGGGCAGCACATCATCTACTCGCTCAACACCACCGTCGTGCAGGACGCCTTGCAACACCTGCTCGAGATCGGCGGCATCGCCGCCGGGGAGTCGTCCGATGCGTAAACTCTGGCCCTCGCTGCTGCTCCTGCTCGCCGTCACCGTCTTCGGGTTGCTGCGCTTTGGCGACCTCCCCCCGATGGTCGCCAGTCACTGGAACGCCGCGGGCGAGCCCAACGGAACAAGCAGCCGCAGCCTGATCGTGGTGATGCTGCCGTTGATCGGACTCGGGCTCGGCGTGTTGCTGGCCTTCGTGCCCCGGCTCGATCCCAAGCGGGGCAACTTCCCGCTGCACGCCGATGCGTGGTGGCTGCTGACCAATGTGATCGTGGCATTCACCGCCCTGCTGCACCTGGCGCTGATCGGCAACGCGCTGGGGTGGGGCATTTCGGTCACGATGGTGATCGGGGTGGGGATCGGTGCGCTGATGATGGTGCTCGGCAACTTCCTCAGTCGGGTTCGCCAGAACTGGTTCCTGGGCATCCGCACTCCATGGACGCTCAGCAGCGAGCGCTCCTGGCGCCAGACCCATCGGCTCGGTGGACGACTGCTGCTCCTGGGCGGCCTGCTGGTGCTGGTGTCCTCGGCGATCACCGGCACGCTGCCCTGGTGGGCCATCGCCATCGGCGTGGCGTTGCCGGTGCTGATCTCGGTGATCTACTCGTATCTCGTGTGGAGCAAGGACCCGGAAGCGGAGGGCAGGAAGGCGTGAAGCGTGAAGGGTGAAGCCGGGTGGTGCCGTCCCATTCACCATTCACCATTCACTGTTCATGCACTGGCCGTGTCCGCTCGCCGTGACTTCCGCGCCATCTTCACGTGCAGCTGACCGCACGCGGCGTCGATGTCGAGGCCCCGGCTGCGGCGCACCACCGCCTCCACACCGGCATCGGTGAGCTGTTCCTGGAAGGCGCGGATCCGCGCCGACGGTGACGGGGTCAGCGCCGGGTCACCGCCGGGGTGCAACGGCAGCAGGTTCACGTGGGCGCCGAGTCGGCGCGCCAGCCCGATCAGGGTCACGGCGTCCGCATCGCGATCATTGCGGCCGGCGATCATCACGTACTCGAAGGTGATCCGTTTCCGGAAGTCGTCGGCTGCCTCGAGCACGTCGCGCAGGTGGTACTTCTTCTCGATCGGCATCAGTCCCAGCCGCGACTCGGGGTGCGGCGAATGGAGCGAGATCGCCAGCCGGAACTGCTCCGGCCTGGCCGCGAGCGCCTTCATCCCCGGCACGATCCCCACCGTGCTCACCGTGATGTGCCGCGCCCCGATCCCCAGGCCGTCGGGGTGGTTGAGGGTGGTCAGTGCGATATCCACCGCCGGCCAGTTGAGCAAGGGCTCGCCCATCCCCATGAAGACGATGTTGGTCGGCTTGTCGGCCGGGTTGCGGAGCATCACCTCGCGCACCTGCGCCACGATCTCCCAGGCGTGCAGGTTGCGCCGGAATCCCATCAGTCCGGTGGCACAGAAGACGCACCCCAGCGCGCATCCCGCCTGCGACGAAATGCAGAGGGTGCGCCGGGTCCGGGTCGGGATCAGCACCGACTCGACCTTTTCGCCGTCGGGGAGCCGCCAGAGGTATTTCCGGGTGCCGTCGGCCGACGTCTGCACCACCTCGGTCTCGAGCCGCGCCAGCGGCATCACCCGGTCGAGCTCCAGCCGGAGGGCCTGGGGGAGTTCGGTGGCCTCCGCCCACGTTCCCACCGGGTTCACCCAGAGTCGCCGCGCCAGCTGCTCGGCCCGGTAGGCCGGGAGGCCAGCCGTGCTGACCCATTCCTGCAGATGGGTCGCGGCGTGGGCCGGAGCCAGGTCGAGCAGATTCAGCGCGGTGCTCATGCCGTGAATGTAAGCGGTGGAATCGCCTACGTAGTTGTCCCGACCGGAATCGACCGGATGCCGAACAAATCGGGAATCGCCTAGTCTCGATGGCGTTCACCCGAGTGTTTCCACGACCGTCTCCCAGGAGACCCTGATGCGTCCGGCCTTGGTGCTGTGCTCTGCGGTCCTCGCCCTCGTCGCCCTCCCGATCCTCACCCTGCAGGCCCAGTCGCCATCCGCGCCGCGCGACACCGTCTCCGCCACCGATTCCCTCAGCCGACCCGCGCAGGCACTCGCCCCGATGGTGGTGACCGCCACCCGGGGCCCGCGCAAGGTGCTCGACGTGCCCGGGGCGGTGTCGGTGATCACCAGCGCCGACCTGAATCGCCGTCCGACCAGTTCGGTGATCTCGTTCCTGGCTGATCTGCCGGGGCTCGACCTCACCGGGGTGGGCCCCAACCAGGGACGCCCGGTGATCCGCGGCTTCTCCGGTCAGCGGGTGTTGCTGCTCGAGGACGGCCTCCGGGTGAACAACACCAGGCGGCAGCAGGATTTTGGTGAGTTGCCGGCGTTGGTCGATCAGGCCTCCCTGCAGCGGGTCGAGGTGGTCCGCGGCCCGGCGTCGGTGCTCTATGGCTCCGATGCGATCGGCGGGGTGGTGAACATGGTGAGCGCCGACCTGCCCTCGGCGATGGGCGGCAACGCACTCCACGGCAACCTGCGCTTCGGCTACACCGGCGGGGCGGCGGCCACCGCGCAGCCCTCGGGCGCGTTGGCGATGCGCCAGGGGCCCGTCGCCTTCCGGTTCGATGCCGACTATCGCAAGGCCGATCCGTACCAGGCGCCATCGGGGACATTCGGTGACCTCACCCTCGACGCTCCGGTGACGGTCAACGGCAGTGGCGTCGCGGATCGCCACTTCCGTGGCCATGCGGCGGTGGACATCGCCGCCGGCCAGCAGCTCTTCGCCAGGTACACCGACTACCGCGCCACCGACGCCGGCTTCGGCTTCATCGATCCATCGCTCGTGGGTCAGTACCAGCCGTCGGTCAACATCCGCTACCCGCTTCAGCAGGTCCGGCGCGGCACCCTCGGGTACCACGGCGAGAGGCTCAACCTCGGCCTCGCCGACCGGGTCGACATCGCCATCTATCGCTCCGGCAACTCGCGGGATCTCGACCAGGACATCTTCGTCCCCTTCGGTCCCGGCACGCCCGATGGTGCCGGCGTGGCGGTCGTCACCCGCAACTTCACCGACGTGAAGACCACCGGCGCCCGGCTCGAGGCCGCGCGTTCGCTGGGCCGCAACCACACCATCACCTGGGGGGCCGAATTCTCGCGCGACCGCGCCGACGGCAGTGATTCGAGTGCCAGCACGGTGACCGGCTTCGGACCGCCGCAGACCGAGATCAGCACCACGCCGGCACTGCCCGACGCCTCGTTCCGCTCGCTCGGATTCTTTGCCCAGGACGAGATCCGTGCCTCCGCGAGACTGTCGCTGATCATCGGCGGTCGCCACCAGGACAACCGCACCCAGAGTTACGCCACCGCCGGGCTCGATCAGCTGCCGGCCAGGGCAACCGACGCCGCCACTGTCTGGGCCGTCAACGCGCTCTATCGGCTCACCGACGACGTGCGACTGATTGCCGCGGCGAGTCGCGGCTTCCGGAGCCCGAACCTGGTGGAGCGCTACTACAACGGGGTGACCCCCGAGGGGAGCGGATTCCAGTCGCGCAACCTCGATCTGCGCCCCGAGACCAGCGTGGACCTCGACCTCGGCGTGCGGGTGCAGCGCCGGCGGTGGTCGCTCGAGGCGTTCGCGTTCCAGAACAGGCTGCGCGACGGAATCCGCATCGCGGCAACCGGCGACACGGTGATGGGATTCCCCGAGTACCAGAACGTGAATGTCGACAGGCTCCGCATCCGCGGCTTCGAGGCATCGGGGACCGTGAGTCCGTTTGCCGGCACCACGCTGCTCGCCAACTACACCAACCTCAGCCAGACAGACACCGACCGTCCGCTGGAGCCGGTGGGGGATGGTTACGGCAGCAAGCTGGTGCTCGGCGCCCGCTACCGGATCCCGTCGGGGCGGGCGTGGGCCGGCGTCCGGTACCGGCACCAGGGGAGTCGGCCGAGCTCCGCCGCCGAATCATCGCTGGTGGGCGCCACCACCCCGGGCTTCGACGTGCTCGACATCGACCTCGGACTGCTGCCGCTGCAGCTCGGCAGCACCGCCAGCGTGCTCACGGCCACCCTCGAGAATGCGACCGACGCACTCTACGCAGAGGCGGGCAACGCCGGCTTCTTCCGGCCGGCCGCCAGCCGCCGCCTCCTCCTCGCCTGGCGGACCGCGTTCTGATGGGCGACGGCGTGCACTACATCCCGCTCGTGACCACCGCGTTCTCGGTCTGGTTCGCGCCCCAGCTCTATCGCCGCTGGCGCGAGAAGCGCCCGGCGCCCCACCTCTGGTGGTGGTGCCTCGGCGTGACTCTCTACGGAGTCGGCACCCTCACCGAGTCGCTCACCACGCTGCTCGGCTGGCATCCGCTCACCTTCCGGCTCTGGTACATCGCCGGGGCGTTGCTCGGCGGGATGCCGCTCGCCCAGGGGACCGCCTACCTGATCCTGGAACGGAAGACCGCCAACCGCCTCACCGCAGTGCTGATGACACTGGTCCTCCCCACCGCGATCCTGGTGATGCTCTCGCCGCTCGACCTCGCCGCGGTGGAGCCGCACCGGCTCTCCGGTGCCGCGCTCGGCTGGCAGTGGCTGCGGGCGGTGAGCCCGTTCATCAACAGCTACGCCTTCGTGATGCTGGTGGGCGGGGCGGCACTGTCGGCGTGGCGTTACCGCGCCACACCAGGGGCCGAGAATCGCGTTCGGGGCAACATCGCCATCGCCCTCGGCGCGATCCTGCCGGGCATCGGTGGGTCGTTCACCCGCTTTGGCCACGTCGAGGTCCTCTACGTGACCGAGTTGCTCGGCCTGCTGCTGATCTACACCGGCTACCGGGTGGTCACCCACGTCCCCCGGTCCCAGCCGCTACCGGCGAGCGCCACCTGCTGACCCGGACAGGTCCGGAAGTCCAAGCAGATCGGCCACTTGCGCGGCTCCTCCGGGGGCCGCGCTCGCTTTCATGCCCGCCGCCCTCCCGTTAGCTTTCCGGCCCCGAAACCCGACTCCGAATCGATGGCACAGACCGCTCTCCGCTCGCACCGCTGTGGTTCCCTCACCGCCGCCGATATCGGCCAGGCGGTGCGTCTTGGTGGTTGGGTGCATCGCCGCCGCGACCTGGGCGGGATCGTGTTCATCGACTTGCGCGACCGAGACGGCCTGGTGCAGCTCGCCTGTGATCCCGACTGGACCCCCGCGGCGGTGATCGCCCAGGCCGCCGCGGTGGGCACCGAGTCGGTGGTGCTGGTCGAGGGGACCGTCGAGCGGCGCCAGGATCCCGGCCGCGACTCCACCATGCGCTCGCGCGAGGTCGAGGTGCGCGTCGCGTCGCTCACCGTGGTCGGCCCGGCACAGACTCCGGCGATCCCGGTCGGGCGTCGCGAGGGGGAGGAACTTGCCTCCGAGGAGATGCGCCTCCAGCACCGGGTGCTCGACCTCCGTCGGCCCGAGTTGCAGGCGCAATCGTGTTGCGCCACCGCCTGATGCAGCGGGCCCGTCGCACCCTGAGCGAGCTCGGATTCCTCGAGATCGAGACGCCGATCCTCACCAAGCCGACCCCCGAGGGCGCCCGCGACTACCTGGTGCCGAGTCGGGTGCATCCGGGAGAATTTTTCGCGCTGCCGCAGTCGCCGCAGATCTACAAGCAGTTGCTGATGGTCGCCGGCTTCGATCGCTACTTCCAGATCGCCCGCTGCTTTCGCGACGAGGATCTGCGCGCCGACCGCCAGCCCGAATTCACCCAGATCGACCTCGAGGCGTCGTTCGTGGACCAGGACGACGTGATCGCGGTGGTCGAGGCGGTGCTTCGCGATCTGTGGGCCGAGGCGGGGCACCCGGTGGCCACGCCGTTCCCGCGGTTGTCCTAGCGCGAGGCGATGGAGCGCTTCGGGATCGACAAGCCCGACCTGCGCTACGGCCTGGAGATCATCGACTGGACCGGAAAGGTCACCGAGGAGGCCGCTCCGTTCGTGCAGGAGGCAATTGCTGCCGGCGGCCGGCTCCGCGGCATCCATGCGCCCGGGCTTGCCGGGTTGTCGCGCAAGGAACTCGACGGGCTCACGGCGGTGGCCAAAGCCGCCGGTGCCGGCGGCCTGCTCTGGGCGCGCCGGGGCGAGCAGGTCTGGGAAGGGCAGGGGGTCAAGGCCTTCGGCGCGGCGACGCTCGATGTGATTGCGGTCGAGGCAGGTGACCTCCTCGTGGCCGTGGTCGGCCCCGATCACGTCACCTCGCCGGCCCTGCATGCGGTGCGCATGGCGCTCGCGGCACGACCCGACGTCGAGCCCCGCACCGCCCACGCCTTCCTCTGGGTGGTCGACTTCCCGCTCTTCGAACAGGACGCCGGGAGTGGCGCGTGGATCTTCACCCACCATCCGTTCACCGCGCCGCACCCCGACGATCGCGACCACCTCGAGAGCGACCCCGGCCGCTGCCGTGCGCTGCACTACGATGCGGTGTACAACGGCAACGAACTCGGCTGCGGCTCGATCCGGATCACCGACCCGAAGCTGCAACAGCAGGTGTTCCGTTTCCTCGGCATCGACGACGCCGAGCAGCACGACCGCTTCGGCTTCCTGCTGGATGCGCTCGCCGCCGGCGCGCCGCCCCACGGCGGTTTCGCCCTGGGTTTCGACCGGATCGCGATGCTCCTCTCCGGCGCCGACCTCGCTCCGCGACGTGATCGCCTTTCCCAAGACCGCCCAGGCCCGGGCGCTGTTCGAGGGCGCCCCCGTCCGGGTCCCCGACGGCGATCTCGCCGCCCTGCACCTCAAGCGCCTGTCGCCGGAGTCCGCATGATCGCCGACGAGGTTCGTCAGCAGTTCACCGCCGAGGGAGCCGATCCGCTCCTGCTCGCCGGGGTCAACGACGTCAACTTCCTCGAGCTGCAGCGTGCGCTCGGTGTGCGGGTGAGCCAGCGAGGTGACCAGATCACCGTGGGCGGCACCGCCGAGCAGATCGAGAAGGCGACTCCCGTGGTCGAGGCCCTGATCGACCTCGCCCGTGTGGGTCAGGCGATCTCGCCCGAGGACGTCTTCCGCTACGCCACCGAGGGCTTCCAGCCCAGCGACCTCGGCACTCCCGGCGACGAGATCAAGATCGTGCTGCCGGGAATGCGCCGCGCCATCGTCCCCAAGACGCCCGGACAACGCGAGTACCTCGGCCCAGATCGCCGCCCACGACATCGTGATCGGCATCGGACCGGCCGGCACCGGCAAGACCTACCTCGCGGTGGCCAAGGCGGTCGAGGCGCTGGCGCGCAAGCGGGTCGCGCCGGATCATCCTCGCCCGGCCGGCGGTCGAGGCGGGCGAGTCGCTCGGCTTCCTCCCCGGCGACCTGCAGGAGAAGGTCGATCCGTACCTGCGCCCGCTCTACGACGCGCTCGAGGACATGATGCCCTACGACCGGGTGCAGAAGGCGCTCGAGACGCGGATCATCGAGATCGCGCCGCTCGCCTACATGCGCGGCCGGACGCTCAACGACGCCTTCATCATCCTCGACGAGGCGCAGAACGCCACCGGCGCCCAGATGAAGATGTTCCTCACCCGGCTCGGCGTGAACAGCAAGGTGGTCGTGACCGGCGACAAGACCCAGATCGACCTGCCGAGCCGCGAGGATTCCGGCCTGGTGCAGATCGAGCGGATCCTGCCGGGCATCGAGGGAATCGCTTTCACTACTTCACCGAGGCCGACGTGGTGCGGCATCGGCTGGTCAAGGAGATCATCCGCGCCTACGCGGAGGATCAGGCCGGCTGATGACCGACCCGGTGGTGGTGAGCGGCACCGGTGCCCTGCCGGTGCGCACCGTGCGGCACGCGGTGCGCCACGTGCTCGCCGGCGAGCGGCGGCACGCCGCGGTGTCGGTCACCTTTCTCGGTCCGCGACCGATGCAGCGCCTCAATCGCGATCACCTGAAGCACGACCGCCCCACCGACGTGATCGCGTTCGCCCTGCCGCTCCCCGACGGATCGCTGGCCGGCGATGTCTACGTCTGCCGCCGGGAGGCGGCCCGCGCCGCGCGGGCCAATGCGGTCCCGCTCCGCGAGGAACTGCTCCGCCTGGTGGTCCACGGCACGCTGCATGTGCTCGGCCACGACCACCCGGCATCGGCGGCCCGTGAACGGTCGCCGATGTGGCGGCGCCAGGAGCGCTACGTGCGGGAACTGGCATGATCGCCCTCATGCAGGGCGCGCTGCCGGCGCTGGTCGGCCTGCTGATGATCTGGGCCGGCATCGTGGCGATCGCCGGGCAGGGCGGCGGCAACATTCGGGCGGAGGTGCTCGCACCGCCGCGCCGCGATGCGCTCACTCCCGATCGCACCATCCACGTGATGCACTTCGCGTCGCTCACCCTCGCCGCGGCGGTGGCCGGGACCTGGACCGGATGGTGGCTCTTCCATCCCACCATGGCACTCCTTCGGGTGGTGCTGGTGGCACTGCTGGTCTGGGCGATCGGCGACCTGGTCCCTCGACTCCTCGCCGAGCTTGCACCCGACGTGGTTCCCCACGTGCGTCGCGCGGTGCTGGCGGTGTCACCGATCTTCGCGCCGCTGCTCTGGATGGCCCGCCGACTTGACTTCGGGGCGCAGGCGTCAGGATCGGAGCGCGAGGGCGGCCGTGCCGACTCCACCCACGAGATGGCGATGGGAGTCTTCTCGCTCAAGGAGATGACGGTCGCCGAGGTGATGACGCCGCGGATCGACATCATCGCGGTCCATGACGACGCCGATGAGGCGACGGTGATGGAGACGCTCCGTCGGAGCGAGCACGCCCGTCTGCTGGTGGCCGGCGAGAACCTCGACGCGGTGATCGGGATCGTCTACGCCAAGGACGTGCTGCCCCGGCTCGCCGACGGCGACGAGGCCCGCGCGCCGTGGCAGTCGCTGATCCGTCCCGCCGCGTTCGTGCCCGAGGGCAAGACCCTTGAACGCCAGTTGCGCGACTTCCAGCGCGGTCCCGGGCACATCGCGGTGGTGGTCGATGAGTACGGCGGGACCGCGGGCCTGGTGACCCTCGAGGACATCCTCGAGCAGATCGTGGGTGAGATCCAGGACGAGTACGACGACGAGGTGGCCCCGCTCACCCGCCACCCCGACGGGCATCTCACCGTGCAGGGTGGGGTGGCGCTGGCCGACCTGGAGTCGGAGATCGAGCACGACTTCGAACGCGAAGACATTGCGACCGTGGGCGGGCTGGTCTTCGCCGAACTGGGCCGGGTGCCGCGCACCGGCGAGTCGGTGAAGGTCGACGAGTGGCGCTTCGTGGTGGAGCTGGTGATCCGCCGCCGGGTGCGGCGGGTCACCGTGTGGCCACCGCCAGAGGAACGCGATCACGATCTCGAGGAGGGCGGCGGATGAGGTGGGTCATCCTCCTCCTCGGCCTGGCCCTCGCCAGCCTCGGCTCGGCAGGGGCCGCCGCGCTGCTCACCGCCGCGCGGCGCGAGCTCGCCGACGCCGTGACCCGACGGCTCCGCGGTTCGGGAGAGTCGTTCGAGTGGCTCGCCGACGCCGAGAGCCTGGTGGTGGTGGCGATGGCCACCGCGTCGCTCGGCGTCGCACTGGTCGGGGCGGCGATCCCGGGGATCTTCGATGCTGCGACCCTCCCGCAGCTCGCCCTGCTGCTGATCTTCCTCGTGGTGCCGGCCGTGCTGCTGGGCGGCTTCCTGCTGCCTCGCTGGCTCACGGTGCCACGCGCATCCCGATCGGTGCCGGTGCTGCGGCCGGTGCTCTCGGCGATCCGCTCGGGACTCCAGGTGGTGCTCCCCAGCGGCGACCGGTCGATGAGCGACGAGGTCCAGGCGATCGCCCGGGAGGGGAGCGCCAGCGGGCTCGGCACCGGCGAGGAGCTGGCCATGGTCGGTGGCGTGGTCACCTTCGCGGAGCGCCCGGTGCGCGAGATGATGACCCCCCGGACCGACGTGGTGGCCGTGCCGGCCGATGCCTCGCGCGGCGACGTGCTGGCGACCTTCGCCCGCAGCGGCTATACCCGGCTGCCGGTGTACAACGACACGCTCGACGAGATCGTCGGGATGGTCCACGCCTTCGACCTCTTCAAGCTGGAGCCCGACGACCCGCTGCCGGTCCGCCCGGTGGCCCATGCGCCGGAATCGCGACCGGCCGCTGACCTGCTGCTGGAGATGCAGCGCGACCGGCGCCACTTCGCCGTGGTGCTCGACGAGTTCGGCGGCACCGCAGGTGTGGTCACGCTGGAGGACCTGCTCGAGGCGCTGGTGGGCGAGATCGCCGACGAGGATGATGCCGCCGTGGAGGCGCCACCGGTGGCCGCCGACTTCCTCCGGATCGACGGCACCACGCCGGCCGACAAGGTGGCCGAGCATTTCGGACTGGCGGTGGCGGCTGGCGAGAGCACCTCGTTTGCCGGGCTGTTGGTGGAGCGACTGGGGCGGATCCCGTTGCCGGGCGAGCGATTCCGGTTCGCGGGGCTCGATGTGGACGTCACGGTCGCCACCGCGGTCCGGATCGAGCGGCTGGTGGTGCGCCGCGGCACACCCCCGGCGATCCGGCTCGAGCGGGAGGACGGATGACCACCCCGATCGAGGATCGCCACGACGAGCTGGTCGCCCTCGCCCGCGAGGGGCGCACCGAGGCGTTCATCGAGCGCGCGACCGACCTTGAACCGGCCGACCTCGCCGATGTGCTCGCCGCCCTGGAGGACGAGGAACGGATCGCCCTGGTCCGGGTCCTTCCCGCGGAGCTGTCGTCGCAGGCGCTGATCGAGATGCCCGACGAGGCGCACGCCGAGGAGACCCTCGCGGCGCTGACGCCGGCCCAGGCCGCCGAGATCGTCGAGCAGCTCGAGGACGACGATGCCGCCGACATCCTCGGTGAGCTCGAACCCGAGCAGCAGGAGCGGATCCTCGCCGAGGTGGCCGACCGCAGTGACGTCGATCGGCTGCTCCGCTACGACGAGGAGACTGCCGGTGGCTTGATGACCACCCACGTGGTCACCGTGACCGATCTCGACACGGTGGCCTTCGCGCTCGAGGCGGTCCGCCGCCAGGCCGAGGACGTCGAGGACGTGACCGAGATCTACGTGATCGACACGGCGCGGCGCCTCGCCGGGATCCTCACCTTCAAGCAGCTGGTGGTGAGCGCCAATGACCGGCTGGTGCGCGAGGTGATGGACGACGCCGACATTCGCGTCGGCGCCGATGTCGACCAGGAGGAAGTGGCCCGGCTGATGGCCCGCTACAACGTCCCGTCGGTGCCGGTGGTCGACGCCGTGGGACGGCTCCTCGGCCGGGTCACCTACGACGACGTGATCGACGTGGCCGAGGCCGAGGCCACCGAGGACCTGCTGCGCTTCGGCGGTGTCTCGCCCGACGAGGAACTCGGCGCCGGTCCGGCGATGGCGATCCGTTCGCGACTCCCCTGGCTCTACGTCAACCTGCTCACGGCCTTCCTCGCGGCGGCGGTGGTCTACTTCTTCAAGAGCTCGATCGAGCAGATGGCCGCCCTCGCCATCTGGATGCCGATCATCGCCGGGATGGGTGGCAACGCCGGAACCCAGGCGCTGGCGGTCACGGTGCGTCGCCTCTCGCTCGGGCAGGTGCCGGCCACCGGCCTCCGCAGCGTGATCGGCAAGGAGATCCTGGTCGGCGTGATCAACGGCGCCGCCATCGGCATCGTGGTGGCCACCGTGTCCGTGCTGCTTGGCGAGAGCTGGCGACTCGGTGCGGTGGTCTTCCTCGCGATGACACTCAATCTCTTCGTGGCCGGATTCGCGGGGTCGTTCGTGCCGGTGATGCTCGAGCGAATGGGGATCGACCCGGCCGTGGCGAGCTCGATCTTCGTGACCACCTTCACCGACGTCTGCGGCTTCGGCCTGCTGCTGGGGCTCGCCACGGCGGTGTTGATGTGAATGTGGTGAATGGTGAATGGTGAATGGTGAATGGGGTGGGATCGCCCATTCACCATTCACGATTCACCTTTGACGACGGATGAGGGGACCGTGCCAGACTTCATCGCCATGCTCGACATTGCCATCGCCGAGGCGCGCCAGGGCCTCGCCGAGGGCGGCGTGCCGATCGGGGCGGCCCTCTTCCGGCGCGACGGGACGTTGCTGGGACGCGGCCACAATCGCCGGGTCCAGGACAACGACCCCAGCATCCACGGTGAGACCGATGCCTTCCGGAACGCCGGCCGCCAGCGGAGCTATCGCGACACCATCATGGTCACCACCCTGGCACCATGCTGGTATTGCTCCGGATTGGTGGTACAGTTCGGCATCGGCACCGTGGTCGTCGGCGAGTCGGTGACCTTTCAGGGCGGGATCGACTGGCTCCGCGAGCGGGGTGTGGAAGTGATCGACCTCGACAATCGCGAGTGCCGCGAGCTGCTGGCCGGGTTCATCGAGCGGCACCCCGACGTCTGGAACGAGGACATCGGGGAGGAGTAGGACAGAGGGGCCCGTCCACCATTCACCATTCACGATCGATCGCCAGGAGGCCGAACCATGCGCATCAGCCTCACGGCGGCCGTGCTGCTCGGCGCCGCCGCCTGCGCCCGGAGCGAGCGACCGTCGGATACCGTCGAATTGACCCGATTCGCCGCCCGCTACGCCGCCGCCTGGTCGAGCGGGCACTCCGACAGCGTCGCCGCGTTCTACGCCGACAGCGGGTCGATCAACATCAACGGCTCCCCGCCGTCGGTGGGCCGCGCCGCGGTGGCCGCCGATGCCCAGGGCTTCATGACCGCGTTCCCCGACATGGTCGTCGCGCTCGACTCGCTGGTGACCAGCGGCGAGCGCCCACGCTTCTACTGGACCGTGACCGGCACCGGCACCGGGGCCGACTCGCTGCCCCACACGGTGCGCTTCAGCGGCTACGAGGAGTGGACGATGAGTCCCGACGGCAAGATCCTCCACTCCGAGGGCCACTACGATGCCGCCGACCTCGCCCGACAGATGGGCGGCGGTTCATGACTCCCACCCTCGAGCGGGTCTTCGGCTACCGGGGCGATGCGATGCACCTCCCGGTTGCCGACCTCGATGCCGCGCTGCCGTTCTACCAGCAAGTGTTCGGTTTCGACCTGGTGCTCCGGGGCGGGACCACCGCGCAACTGGCTCGCGACAAGGTGCAGATCGGTCTTGCCGTGAACGGTGAGGACCCGAGCCAGGATGGCTGCGCCTTCCACGTGGCTGGCCTCGATGCGCTGCGGGCCGAGTTCCAGGCCAAGGGGCTCGGGGAGGGGCTGTCGGAGGTCCGCGAAGAGCGGCGGGATGACTCCACCTACCGGGTCTTCTTCGTGACGGCGCCCGACGGGCTCTGCTACTGGTTCGGGGAGCGACACGGACCATGAGTCACTCGCCCCCCGCCGGTGCGGTGCTCTATGCCAAGGACGCCGACCGGGTCGCGGCGTTCTACGTGGCGGCAGTTGGCTTCCGCCCGGTGGACCGCGACGACGAGCACGTGAGGCTCGAGACGCCGGCGTTCCAGCTGGTGGTGCTCCGGATCCCCGAAGAGACCGCCGCGACGATCGCGATCGCCGATCCGCCAGTGCGCCGTGCCGATGCCGCCATCAAGCTGGTGTTTGTCGTGCCATCACTCGACGCAGTTCGCGCCGACGCAGCCGAATGGGGGGGCGAGTTCAATGCCGTGGAACAGGAGTGGACGTTCAATGGGCAGCGGGTCTGTGATGGACTCGATCCCGAGGGAAACGTCTTCCAGTGTCGCGAGTCGATGAGCCGATGACCTCACATCTCGAACCCACCCAGGCCGCTGGCCGCGAGTTCTTCACCCGCGGCATCACCGCTCCGGTGGTGATGCTCAACCTCCTCCGCTACCGCGACGTGGCTGACTATTCGGCCAGCCCCGAGCTGGCACCGCCCGAACCGATCAGCGGCGAGGAGGCGTATCGCCGCTACATGGAATTCACCCAGCCGTTCCTCGACAGGTCGGGCGGACGGGTGCGTTTCTTCGGCACTGGTGGCCCTTGGCTGATCGGGCCCGAGGGCGAGCGGTGGGACGCCGCCATGCTGGTGGAGCAGGCGAGCCCGCAGGCGTTCCTGGCGTTCGCCTCCGACGCGGAATACCTCAAGGGAATCGGGCACCGGACCGCGGCGCTCGTCGATTCGCGGCTGCTGCCGCTGGTGGAGCCGGAGGTGGGGTAGCGACCGTCAGTGGTGATTCGTTGCGAGGGTATCGACGACCGGGCCGCAGACCCTGGTATACCATCGCACTCCAACCCCGGCAGGCCCCCATGCTGATGCTCCTCGGTCTCCTGATGATCGCCCTCGTGATCCCATCGGCGTGGATGTTCAACGCCGGTTGGCACCGACGGCATCCGACAGAAGGGTGGCCGCTCGGTGCGGCGCTCTCGTTTGCTGCACCAGTGGTGAGCGGCGTGGGGCTGATTCTCGGAAGCTTTCTTGTCGCGCTCGGCGGGATCCTCATCTGGCTGCTGGCCCGGCTCGCCTTTCCGAAGCCGGTGATCTGATCTCGTATCTCGTACCTCGGATCTCACCGCCATGACCCTCTCCCGCCGCGACCTCCTCCGACTCGGCATCGCCGCCAGTGCGGTGCCGGCGTTCACCCGCCGCGCCCGTGCCTGGGCGCTCGATGATCTCGCGGCCGCCGCGCCCACCCTGGCGTCGCCGATTCCGCTCGAGCGGGTCCGGCTCACCGGCGGGCCACTCCGCGAGGCGCAACAGGCCGATGCCCGCTATCTCCTTTCGCTCGACCCCGACCGGATGCTGGCGTACTTCCGGGTCCGTGCCGGCATGGAGCAGAGGGCCGAGCCCTACGGCGGCTGGGACGGCGGCGGCCGCAACCTGACCGGCCACATGGCTGGCCATCATCTTTCGGCCATCTCGCTGATGTACGCCGCCACCGATGATGCGCGCTTCAGGCAGCGCGCCGACTACATGGTGCGCGAGCTCGACACGGTGCAGCGTGCCAGCGGCGACGGTTCGCTGGTGGCACTGGAGGGCGGCAGGAAGGCGTTCGAGGCGCTCCGCCAGGGGACGATCCGGGCGTCGAGCTTCTCGCTCAATGGCGAGTGGTCGCCCTGGTACACGCTGCACAAGCTGTTCGCGGGGCTCCGCGACGCCTGGCGCCAGACCGGCAACCGCACCGCGCTGGCGATCGAGATGCGATTCGCGCAGTGGGCCGAGGCGATTCTCGCGCCGCTCGACGACGCGCAGATCCAGCAGATGCTCCGTACCGAGTTCGGCGGGATGAACGAGGTGCTGGTTGACCTGGCGCGCGACACCGGCGACGACCGCTGGATGGCGCTCTCGTACAAGTTCGAGGACCGGGCGTTCGTCGATCCGCTGGCTCGTCACGAGGACGACCTCGACAACGTCCACGGCAACATGTCGATCCCCAAGCTGATCGGGTCGGCTGATCGCCATGCCGCGATCGACACAGGCACTGACCTGCTCGCCGCGTCCTTCTTCTGGGATCGCGTGGTGTACCATCACTCGTTCGCCACTGGCGGCCATGGCACCGACGAGTACTGGGGTCCAGCCGACGTGATCGGCGGCCGGGTCGACGGCCGGACCGCCGAGTCGTGCAACGTCTACAACATGCTGAAGCTTACTCGGCGGCTCTTCGAGTTCCGGCCCGATCCCCGGTACGCCGACTTCCACGAACGGGCGCTCTTCAACCACGCGCTGGCGTCGATCAATCCTGCTGATGGCCAGATGTGCTACATGGTGCCGGTGGGCCGCGGGGTGCAGCACGAGTACCAGGACCCGTACGAGGCGTTCACCTGCTGCGTCGGCACCGGGATGGAGAACCATGCCCTCCACGGCCTGGGGCTCTACTACACCGCGGTCGACAAGTTGTGGGTCAACCAGTACGCACCTTCCACCGCCGAGTGGCGCGAGGCGGGGGCGCGGTTGGAGATGGAGACCGACTTCCCCGAGGGGGAGACGGCAACGCTCACGCTGCGGCTCCGGACGCCTCGCCGCTTCGAGCTGCTGCTCCGGAGGCCGCACTGGAGTGGCGAAGGCTTCGGCATCACGGTGAGTCCCGACCCCGAGGCGAAGGTCAGGCTCGTCCAAGCGCAGTCGTCGGGGCAGGGCAACGAGCTCCCGAGCAGCGCCTACCTGGGCATCACTCGCGAATGGCACGACGGTGACCGCGTCGAGCTCCGGCTGCCCAAGCAGCTGCGGCTCGAGCCCACGCCCGACATGCCGGAGCGCACCGCCATCCTCTGGGGGCCCCTGGTCCTCGCCGGCGACCTCGGCGCCGAGGGTGCCCGGGGGCAGGACGAGGAGGAACGGATCGACCCGCCCGCTCCCGCGCCGGTACTGGTGTCGGCCGATCGCGATCCCCACACATGGCTCCGCCGGGGCGACGCACCGGGGCATTTCCGCACCCACGACGCGGCCTTCGACCCCGATCCCATGAGCGCACCGCACCCGGTCGATTTCGCGCCGTTCTACCGATTGCACCGCCGGACCTACGGGATCTACTGGGACCTCTACTCACCGGAGCAGTGGCAGGCGAAGCGTGCCGAATGGACCGCGGCCGCGGAGCACCAGCGGCGGCTCGAGGCGGCGACGGTCGGGAGTGTGCTGCCGGGGGACGAGGCGTCGATCAAGGCGGCCAACTTCCAGGGCAGCACCGAAGCCGGCCTCAACTACGTCGTCGGTCGCCCCGGGTGGCGTACCGGGGGATGGCTCTCGTTCGAGCTGCCGGTCGAGGCCGACAAGGCGATGGCACTGGTGGCAACCTGGTACAATGCCGATCGACGGTCGCTGCCGGCACGGTTCGACATCCTGGTCGACGGCACCAC
The DNA here is from genome assembly GCA_963847895.1 of uncultured Gemmatimonadales bacterium. Taxonomy (GTDB): domain Bacteria; phylum Gemmatimonadota; class Gemmatimonadetes; order Gemmatimonadales; family GWC2-71-9; genus Palsa-1233. The sequence goes on along the minus strand of CAWKBO010000001.1, from coordinate 684,539 downwards.
GATCGCCTCGCCGGTGATGCGGCTCGAGGCCCCGAGTCGGTTCTTCGAGGTGCGCTATCCGATCCCCGCAGAACTGATTCGTGGCATGAAGAAGGTGACCGTCCGCTTCCAGGCTCCCCGCGGTGGCCGGGTGGCCGCGCTGTTCGGGGTTCGGATGGTTCGTGCGAACGAGGCGCCCTAGCGAAGTTCGACTGTCGTGGCAGTGGCGCCGAGCGGAATCACCCAGGCGCCCCGCTCCACCGCGTAGGTGCCCACCGGCTTCGCCGCCCCCTCGACCCGGAGCCGCGCCGCCGGCGTGAACCGGTCTGCCGGCGACAGCGTCACCCGTACCCGGTCACCCGTCACCTCCACCTCCTCGATCGTCCCGGCATCGAGCGTGATCCAGAGGTTCAGCGGGCCGATGAAGAACCGCGAGCGAGCCGCGTCGAGCGGCGTCACGGTCACCGTGTCGCCCGCTACCCGCCAGTTGCCACCGAACGCCAGCCAGCCAAACGTCGAGTCCCGGGTGACATAGGTCGCGGCATTGACGGCGTGACCGAAGAAGCCCGGCCCGTAGTCGCCCGAGTAGCCGTCGATGCGGAGTGTGCCGGGCCACGAATGGAAACCGCTCGGCCCGAACCCTTCCTCGGTGACGTTGGCGATTGCGCCCAGCAGCCCGCCGTAACCGACCCTGAGCAGATACAGGTCGTCGGGGTGGAGCCGGTACTCGCTCAGCACCGGGATGGCGTTGAGCCCAGAACCGTAATGATGCAGCTGCCGCTCCACTCGCCTGAGCTTGCCGGCGTACTGGAAGTCCCAGTAGCGCCTGGCGCTGCCGTTGTAGCCCCAATGCGGCACCGTGGGCATGTAGCCGAGGATGGCGTTGAGGGTGACCAGCGCCTTGTCGTCGAAGCCGAAGTAGCGGCACCAGGCGTAGACCTCCTCCTGACCCGTCGAGTCCCACGGCATCTCGCTGCCGAACGGGTAGCCCATCGCCCGCCACGCCTCGGCCCTGGTGCGCATCAGCGCCTCGAGCGAGTCGGCCTGTGCTGTCCACCCCTCACGCCTGAGGTCGGTGAGCAGCAGCACGAACACCGTCCCCTCCATCTGGCCGAACTTGGCATACTCCGGGGCCAGCCGCACCATCGCCTCGGCGGTGCGCCAGGCGTGGTCGAGGGACCACTGCCAGCCGTGGTTGGTGACCAGTCCCACATGGTTCCGGGCGTTGCGGTAGAGAACCCAGTACGCCGCGGTCACGTGGGGATAGTCGTAGGAACGGCCCACCGTCATCGCGTGCTCGCGGTTCCAGCTCGACCAGCCGCCATAGTGGACGCTGTCGCTGTAGGTGCCCGCCGGCATCGAGTCGGGTTGCCAGTAGAACAGGCTCTTCCGCACCCCGTACTGCAGCGGACCATCGGCGTACTGCAGTCCGCCCCACAGCACCCCATCCACGAATCGCTCCAGTTTGGCGGTCTCGGCCGAGTCGGGTCGAATCAGCTGGGTCATCATCGCGGCGAGCCATGAGCCTGCACCGCCCTCGTCACCGAGCCCGGCGATCCAGGCACGATTCTCCTCGGTCACCTGGGTATGGGTGTCAGCGTCGTAGGAGATGACCGACGGCGACCGGCGAAACGGATCATCTGGCCGTTCGAACCACTGCGTGGTCGTGAGGAAGTGAGCCAGGTCATCCACCACGTCGCGCGCGGGACGGATCACCTTGTAGTGGATCGTCTGCTGGATGCCGTCGGCCCAGGAGACGGTGACCCGGGCCCGGCCCCAGCGCACCCCCCGGAGCGTGAACCGCTGCCAACCCGCCGGTGCCGCACTCTCGGGCGTGATGGTGATCGCACCCGCCGGCTCGACGGCAATGTCGCGGATGGCGGCACGGTGCTGCAGGAAGAGGCGTGCGTCGAGATCCTGCGGCAAGACGTAGCCGGGAACCCCGACGGCCACCGGCCTTCCGGCGCCGGACAGTGTGGTCTCGATGTCGCGGATCGAGGGGGCTACCAGGAACCGCACCCCCCAGCTTCGGGTAGCGCCAGGCGCCAGCGTCTCGCGGGTGGGCGGGTTCCAGGGCTTCGCATCCCGCCACGCCGAGTCGGCTTCGGCCCGGCTGTGGGCAAGCCACTGGTAGAACCCCTCGAAGGTGATCCCTCGCGGTGTCTTCTCGTCGAGGAGCGGGCTCCATGCCTCGAGCGGGGTCGTGCCCCATGGCGCCACCACCAGCGCCGGTCCGGCGCCGCTCAGCCGGGTGACCTGCACGTAACCCGCATCCCTGCTGATCGATGGATCGGTGAACGAGGCCAGGGCGTGCGCCTCGTCGAGCGATCGATCGGTGAGGATGTTGTCGAACGGCATCGGGATGCCGAGCGAGCCGATCTCGACCGGGGCGGCTGAGCGGTTGGTGAAGTCGAAGCGGAGCACCAGGTCGTCGCCGTCGAGCACCCACGAGCGCCGCACCGTGAGCGGCAGCTCGGCCGGCAGGGCGGCGGAGAGGTCGGCGGCGGCAAGGAGCCCCACCCACGATCGGTCGCACCGGCGAGCGGGAGTTGACCGTGCTCACCCGATGCCAGGTCGTCTCGCCGCTCGTGCGCCAGGCAAGGGTCAAGTCGCCGAGATGGTAGTAGCCGGGGCCCTGGCGAGCGGAGTCGCGGTCGGCGGGGAGGAAGTCGAACGGCTCGGCGCCGATCGGTGCCAGCGACACCGCCAGCTGTGTCGCGGCGTCGAGCCGCAGGTGGAATCCTGCCGCATCGATCGCCAGCGTCGAGTCGGGTCCCTGGGCGAGGATGGCGAGGATGGGAAGCAGGAGCAAGCGGCAGTCCGCGGTGGGGGTGTGGGTCAAGATGGTCACGGAGCAATCGCTTGAAGATAGAATCTCGGTGACTCGACGACTCCCCTTGACTGCGGTGGTCCCCCGGGGAGAGTCTTGGGAATCCCCTTACGAGGATGGGCCAACGGTCCCCTCGCCGCTTGACCACGTTCTGGCTCCCGCAGGGCGATCTGCGAACCCTGTTGCCTCGGCACTTGGCACAGCCGAATCCCGACGGCTTTGCTCCCTTGTCGCCGCCCTGGCCCGAGGCACCTATCCGCGTTTCGATCGAGTCGCACCGAATCGCTTCCGGTCGATGACTGCCAGCGCAATCGCAGGACTCGACCGGCTGATGTCGCCCATCACGCCGCGCGAACGGTTCGCATGTGGCGCTTGCCGCACTGGGTTACCTGGCGGTGGCATCGCTCAGCCTCTCGCTCAGGTCGGAGCCAGGCCATCTTCATCATCGTGTGGCCCGCGGCCGGCATTTTCATGGCCGCGCTCCTGCTCTCCCGCCAAGGACTGCGGCCCTGGCTGGTCGGGGCGCTCGCCCTCGCGGACGTCGGCGCCCGGATCGCCTTTGGCGATCCGGTGTACTTCGCCATGGCCGCCAGCTTCGCGGTGGCAGGCACCGCGGTCCTGAGTCTCTGGTGGCTGCGGCGCATCGTGGTCGAACCGATCAGGCTTCAGCGCGTGCGCGAGGTCGCTGCCTGGCTGCTGGTGTCGGTGGTGATCGGCAACGGACTGCTGTCACTGCTGCCGGCCCTGGCCGCGGCGCCGATGGCCGGCGACCCGAGCGCTCTGGCCGCGGTGGCTCTGGTCGGCCCTTCCCGCCGGAGTGGGGAACCTGTTGGTCACGCCGCTCATCGTGAGTTGGGTGACATGGTGGAGAAGCCGATCCGATCCGGCTGTGCGGGCCGGCAACCTGGAATTGATGGTCGTCTGTGTCCTCGCGTCCCTGGCAAGATTCCTCGTCGTCAGTCGGCAGCCGGAGCAGGACGTGTTCGCCCTCCTGCCCGCGGGGGCGGTCCTGCCGTTCGTGATCTGGGGAGCGCTCCGCTTCGGGGTGCGGGGAGTGGCCACGGTACTGGCCGGGGTGGCGACCGTGACCATCTCCGTCGTGACCAGCTCCGGCAGCCAGACCCTGACCCTCCCACCCGACGTGCTGAGCCCCCTGCTCGACATGGAACTCACCATCGGCGTGCTCGCTGCGCCGATCCTGCTCCTCGCGGCGGCCGTGGAGGAACACACCCGGACCGCGTCCACCCTGAAGGCCAGGAATCGCGCCCTCCAGCTCGTCAGCAAGTGCAATCTCGAGATACTGCGGGCTGGGGAGGAACGAGAGCTGTTCCAGGGAATCTGCCGCCTGGCGGTCGAAGTGGGTGGCTATCGCATGGCATGGGTCGGGTCGGTCGAGGATGACGAGGAGAAGCGGGTCCTGCCGGTCGCCCAGTCGGGCTTCGAGGACGGCTACCTCGAGACGGCCGCGATCACGTGGGCCGACACGGAGCGAGGGCGAGGTCCGGCGGGAAGAGCCATCCGCACCAATCGTCCGGTCGTCATCAATTCGCTGGCGGACGATCCATCCTACGCGCCGTGGCGCGCCACGGGACTGCGGCGCGGCTTCGCCGCGGGCATTGCCCTTCCGCTGGCCATCGACGGACGGGTGCCCGGCGTGTTGCTCCTGTACGCCACCCAGCCGGACGCGTTCGATGCGGAGGAGGTGGCGCTGCTCACCGAGCTGGCCAATGACATCGCGTTCGGAGTGTCGGCCTTGCGGGCGCGACACGACCGCGAGCGTGATCGCGACGCGATCCGTGTCTCCGAGCTGCGCTACCGCCGGCTCTTCGAGTCCGCGAAGGACGGCATCCTCATCCTCGATGCCGAGACCGGGGTGATCGTCGATGCGAATCCGTACCTGATCGAGTTGCTCGAGTTCTCACGGGACGCCGTTCATCGGGAAACATGTGTGGGACCTGGGAGCCCTCGGCGACATCATCGCCAATCGTGACACCTTCCAGCAATTGCGGGAGGAGGGCTACATCCGCTACGACGATCGGGCGCTGGTGACACAGACCGGGCGAAGGGTCGACGTCGAGTTCGTCAGCAACGCCTATCGGGTGGAGGGTCAGCAGGTCATCCAGTGCAACATCCGCGACATGACGGAAGCGAAGCGGGCTGCGGCGGCGGTCCAGATGTCGGAGAACTTCACCCGCGAAATCATCAACGCGCTCCCCATCCGGGTGTTCTGGAAGGACACGAACCTGACCTACCGCGGCTGCAATGTGGCATTCGCCCGCGATGCCGGCTTCGACCAGCCGCACGACGTCATCGGAAGGACCGATCATCAGATGGGATGGCGCGCCGAGGCCGCCGCGTATCAGGCCGACGATCGGCAGGTGCTCGAGAGCGGTCGGCCCAGGCTGCTGTTCGAGGAACCGCAGACCACACCATCCGGCGAGACCATCACGCTCCTGACCAGCAAGGTGCCGCTCCGGGATGCGACCGGAGCCGTGTCCGGGATCCTGGGCACCTACATGGATGTCACACCCCTGAAGCGGGCGGAACGGGCCGAGGCCCTGCTGGCCATGGCGGTGCAGCAGGCCGGCGAGACGATCGAGATCACCGATCGCCACGGCATCATCATCGACGTGAATCCGGCGTTCGAGACGACCTCCGGCTACAGTCGTGAGGAGGCCATCGGTCGGAAACCTAACCTCGTCAGGAGCGGCGCTCACGATGCGGAGTTCTATCGACGGATGTGGGAGGAACTGAGCAATGGGCGCATCTGGCGTGGCAGATTGACCAATCGACGCAAGGACGGCACGCTCTACGAGGAGGACGCCACCATTTCTCCGGTGCGTGATGTCACCGGGGCCACGGTCAACTTCGTGGCCGTCAAGCGCGACGTGACCGAACAGGAGCAACTGGCAGCCCAGTTGCGTCGTGCCCAGCGACTGGAGAGCATCGGCACGCTCGCCGGTGGCATCGCGCACGACCTGAACAATGCGCTCGCTCCCATCCTGATGGCCACCGAACTGATGCGGCCGATGGTCCCGGCGGCCGCCACCGAGGATCTCGGCCTGATCGAGACCGGGGCCAGGCGGGGCGCGGCGCTGGTGAAGCAGTTGCTGAACTTCGCCAAGGGTGCCGAGGGCAATCGCTTGCCGGTGCAGCTGCGACCATTGCTCGACGAAGTGGAACGGCTGATCCACGGCACCTTCCCGAAGAACATCACCCTGCAACTGGAATGCCCGCTGGAACTGCCGGCGATCCTCGGTGATGCCACCCAGCTTCATCAGGTGCTGCTCAATCTTTGTCTCAATGCCCGGGATGCGATGCCCGATGGGGGCACCCTGGCGATCGAGGCACGGGTCGTGGAAGTGCGGGCCACCGAGGAGACTGATGGCGTACAATGTCGCCCCCGGGCGGTTCGTCGTGCTCCGGGTCACCGACACCGGTGAGGGGATGGTTCCCGAGGTGCTCGACCGGATCTTCGATCCGTTCTTCACCACCAAGTCCGCCGAGAAGGGCACCGGGCTCGGTCTCGCCACCAGCCTGGGGATCATCAAGGGCCACGGCGGCTTCGTCCGGGTGTATTCGGTTCCGGGAAGGGGCACCACGTTCCGGGTCTTCCTGCCCGTCCACGCCACCGATGGCGTGGAGCTGGCACCGACAGCCATCGCAACCGCCGGGTTCGAGGGGCAGGGTCGGGTCATCCTGGTGGTCGATGACGAGAGCGGCGTGCGCGAGATCCTGCGGAAGGTGCTGACCAGGCTCGACTTCAAGGTGCTCACCGCCGTCAACGGGACCGCGGCGCTGCATGAGGTGGCTGAGCACCGTGCCGAGCTGTCGGCGGTGATCACCGATCTCCACATGCCGGAGCTGGATGGACTCGCCTTCGTGCGAGGACTCCGAAGCCGATCGCCGGAGATCCGGATCATGGTGATGAGTGGCCTGGTCGGCGAGCGGGAACGGGGAGCGTTGCTCAAGCTCGGTGTCCGGGCGTTCGTCGGCAAGCCATTCACCCACATGGAGCTGGTCGAGGCACTGCGGCTCGTATTCGACGAGTGAAATGCCCTGACTGGGCGACGGCGACCTGGCTGCCGCGAATTCCTGAACCGCGCAAGGACTCGATGCGGACCCTCCTTCGCACTGCCCGATCATGATTCGACGCGACCTGTTGCTCTACGCCGTGCACGCTGGCTTCTGGGCGTCGTTCGGCATCGTCAAGCAGTTTGTCGGGGCCGGGGCCGCCAGTCCCGATGCGGCTCCCGCCACCGGGTCGCCGGCGACGGCACGCTTCTCCCGCGCCGTGCTTGCGGTGCACTTCGTCGCCTTCGGCGTGATGTACATGGGGATCGGGGCGGCGGTCTTCGGCAGGCAGGCGCGAGTGCTGGAGTGGCTGCCCGGGCAGCGCATCGTCGCCACGCTGATCATCGCCGCCGGGGCGTGGATGATGTGCTGGTCGCTGCTCCACTTCCGTTCGTGGCGGTTTCGGGCCGCCCTCGAGGCGGGCCATGAACTGGCTACCGGCGGCCCGTATGCCCTGGTGCGGCACCCGATCTATCTCGGCCTCGACCTGCTCGCGCTCGGGTCGGCGGTGTGGATTCCCAACCTCTTCACCGGGCTCGGTGTGGTGCTGATGGTGCTGGGGAGCGACCTGCGGGGACGTGCCGAGGAGAAGGTCCTGGTGCAGGCCTTCGGCGACCGGTACCGCGAGTACTGTGCCCGAACGAAGCGGTTCCTGCCGGGCATCTACTGACGGCCCCGGTCCCCCGTCACCCGTCCCGGTCAGGCGCCACCGGCGTCCGGATCGTGAAGGCGCCGGGTTGGTCCGGATCCAACCGGGTCGTCGATGATCAGCGGACCCTCTGCCACGTCGAGCCGTCGAAAATCCAGAGATCACCGAGCAGCCCGCCCGCATCCTCCCCGCCATAGAGCATGGTGCGGCCTCGCTCGGCGTCCCATGCCATGGCCGTGCCGCGTCGTCGACCAGGACCGTTGCCCGCAAGTTGCCGCCATCCGCGTTCGGCGCTCCACAGCCATGTCGCCGCCGGGGCATCGTGTTCCTCCCACCCCAGATGAAAGAGCAGGCCATCGGCGGTCGCGGCCGCTGCCCCACGGGGCGAGAATTGCGGACCCGCGCTGTCGCGTCGCGACCACTCGTTCTGCCGCCATTCCCACACCTCGGCCCGGATGCCATCATTGGTGCTGGCGCCCGCGAGCAGGAGCGGCAGGGCGCCATCGGCATTGCTGGAGGTGATGGCGATCGGAAAGCGATCGCCCGGCAGCGCAGCGTTCGAACCGGCCCAACCGTTGGTGGTGAGACGCTGCCCGATGGGACTGTCGTCGTCTGCCCCGCCAAAGAGCGTCACGGAGTCGGAACCAATCCCCGATGCCATGGAGAAGTGGATCCGCATCCCGGCATCGGTCCCGCTGAGCTCGTGCCAGCGCGCGCCATCCCACGCCCAGGTATCGGTCAGTGCCTGCGGCCTGCCGTCCTCGATCCGCCGGCCGCCATAGAGAATCACCTGCCGTCGGGCCGCGTCATAGCCCAACTCGGCGTCTCGCCGGCCTGGGGGACCGTCGCTGGCGAGCAGCGACCAGGTGTTCCCATCCCATCCCCAGAGCGTGGCCGGAAAGGCCTCCGCCGGGTCGCTCGTCTCACCACCGAAGAGCAGGACCATCTGGCTCGACGGATCCCACGTCATGGTGTGACCCACCCGCGGACCCGGTCCAGCACCGGGTGCTTGAGCGGTGATGAGGCAGCATGTGGCAAGGACAAGGCTCGACAGCGACACGATGACTCCGCCAGTGAGGGCAGGGATCCGACGCGGGAGGCGGTGGTTGGGTTTCATCGAATTGCGGCGCCGATTGTCGGCCCTGCGAGTTATCTCCGTCGCCGACTGTGACGTCCGTGGAATCGATGCTGTCCGCGTCGCGCACGACGTTCGGCCGATGACTGTCCGGGCGGCATGGGAGGGTCCCTTCGAGCGCTCGCCACAGGCGCATTGCAACACGGAGGAGATGGTCACTGGCGGCGACCGGTGTTCGGATCGCCAGCGCCGTGACCGGGTGCGCCTATTGCGCCGCCACGTCGAAGTCGGTCACCAGCCCGTCGGCGGTGAGGTGCACCATCAAGTAGCGCCGCCCGATCGGGGCGCTGACACGGCAGCCGCGAACGGTGGCGACCGCGCTGCCGTGACGACGCACGCCACAGCCCGCCACGACTTCCGCGCCGTCGTCGGTCACTCAGATCCCCGTTCCCGGCTGCTCGTCACCACTGATACGTCAGCGACGTCCGGATCATGAAGCCGCCGGGCTGGCCCACCTCGCGGATCGCGCCGCCGCTGTTCATCGTCGAGTTGCTGAGCCGCAGCACCGGTCCGCCCGAGATCAGCAGCCCGAGCCGGGCGTCGCGCCGCCCCAGTCCCAGGCTGGGGCCGATCATCACCTTGGCGCCGCCCTCGGCCTCGTCCGACTCGACCAGTCCCTCGAGGTCCTCGGCGACCGACTCGACGCCCAGGCGGACGCCCGGTGTCATCTCGTGGGTGAAGCCCAGCGTGGTGTTGAGGTCGAGCGCGTCGCGGAACTGGTCGGAGTCGCCGCGGTTGAACGGATGCTCCAGGCGCACGTTGGCGACCAGCAGGCTGCGCGCCCAGCGCCAGCCCGCGATCAGGCGACCGAGTCCCACGCCTGTGGCAGTGTAGTCGCGCATCCCGCCCACCCCGACGGTGAGGATCGCCCCGGTCGGCGAGCGCGACGAGACCACGTCGGCCAGTAGCTCCACCTGGCCGCTCAGCTGGCTCGGTGCGTCGTCGCCCTCGTAGATCCAGCCACCCTGGGCGACCACGCTCAGCCTGGAGCCGAGGGCGACCTGGAGGCCCATTCGTTGTTCGACATTCTCCTGACCGACGGCTGCGAATACGTGGTGGCCGTAGGCGAGATCGCTGAAGCCGGTCCAGGTCGGCGCGTCGGACGCACGCGGCGCCAGCGAGAAGACGAACGGGTGACTCTGGGCGGCGAGCTGTGGACTGCAGAGTGCCAGCAGGATCAGTGCGGTGCCGGTGGCAGGCGGTCTCATCGGCTCTCTCGACAGGATGTCGTGGATCAAGTGGCTGGGACTCCCGACAACCAACAGCATCAGTGTAACGGAATGGTCGGCCCGATGTCCGGCATGCCGGTCCCCGGGTGCCGGCCCGTTCGGGACTCGTCGCGTGGTGGCGCTATCTTGGCTATCGATTCGGTTCGTCAATCACTTCCCGCCTCCCCTGCGGATGCCGCCATGACACCAGACCTCATCGACCGTCCCGCCGTCCGCCTCGCGACCGTTCGACATGTCGGTCCATACCACGAGATCGGATCGGCGTTCGCCCGGTTGGAGGCGATCATCGCCGAGGCCGCGGTGCCATCGGGACCAGCGATCCTGGCCGCGGTCTTCCACGACAACCCGCAGGTCACGCCAGCGGCCGAGTTGCGCTCCGATGCCGGCGTGGTCATTCCCTCAGATGTCGACCCTCCCGCCGGCCTCGACCTGGTGGAGCTCCCGGCGGGGCGATACCTCCACCTCCGCCACGTGGGCCCCTACGCCGGGCTGCCGGCGGCCTGGGCCGCCCTCCGGCAGCTGCTGCAGGAGGGCGGCGACTTCCGCCGGGGCGACGGGGCAGGGTATGAGCTCTACCCCAACAATCCGATGACGGCAGCGCCCGAGGCGCTGATCACCGACCTGTACATCCCGATCGCCGACTGAGACCGGGACAATGCAGGCTCCACACTGGACAAGGTGACCGATGACCAACCTTCGAGCCCTCTTGCGCACCGTGGTCGTGCTCATGGCTGCGGCGCCATTCGCACTCAGCGCCCAGGCCTCGACGGTGATCCTGGTTCGCCACGCCGAGAAGATGGCCGAGTCGGGTGATCCGGATCTGTCGGCGGTCGGGCGGCAGCGGGCAGAGGCGCTCAAGGCGGTGCTCGCCGACTTCCCGGTCGAGGCGATCTTCGTGTCGGAGTATCGCCGCACTGTGCAGACCGCCGACCCCACGGCGGCGGCGCTCCACCTGACACCGGTGGTGGTGCCGGTCCGCAGCGGTGTGGCGGCCCAGGCGGCAGCCACGGCAGCAGCCATCCGGGACCTGCCCGCCGGGTCGGCGGCGCTGGTGGTCGGACACTCCAACACCCTCGGTGCGATCATCGGGGCGCTGGGTGGCCCGAAGGTTGGCGACCTCTGCGACGCCGAGTACGCGACGATCTTCGTGGTCGAGCTGGCGCCCGGGGCGCCGGTGCGACTGCTGCGAGCGAGCTACGGGACACCGGACTCACCTGAGTCGGTCGCCTGTGGGCACACCATGCAGCGAGAGTAGGCCGGGAGCGGAGCCGCGGCTCCCGGGATTTGTTGAGTGACAGTACACTTCTGGGAGCCTGATCTCTCCCACCCCGCCTCTCGGAGCATCCCCCATGCCTCCCGACGACGCAGCCAGTCATGAGTTCACCCCCGGCCTCGACGGCTGGATCACCCACACCGATCTCGCCAGTGCCGATCCGTCGGCCACCAAGGCGTGGGCCGCCAAGGTGCTCGGCTGGACATTCACCATGGAACTCCCCGGCCCGGAGGGCACCATCCACCTGTTCGCCTACTCGGCGCAGGGCGGCGGCGGGATCCGGCCGCTCGGCGGTGCCGAGCAACCGGGAAGCATTCCCTACATCCACGTGGCGAGTTGCCAGGAGTCGTTCGACAAGGCACTGGCCGAGGGGGCCGAGATGATGATGCCGGTCACGCCGGTCATGCCGGGAGTCACGGTGGCCATCGTCAGGGCGCCGGGCGGCGTGCCGATCGGGTTGAGCGGGCCGTGAGGGAGGGCGTGACGAGGTTCCTCATCGGGGTGGGTTTGATGATTGCGTCTGTCGGCATGCCGGGATCAGCAGCCGCTCAGCACCGAGCTTGCCCAGGCCCGGATGGTTCCGATCATCTGGGATACCTCCGAGTCCGCACAGGCGAACGACTCGCTTGGTCGGCCAGCCAGCGCGTGCGCCCTCCGAATCAGGGACTCGCTGACCGGTGTGGATTACCAGATCCGTCACGAAGTCTCCCGACGGGTCGACTCGGCCACGGCTGCTGGATCGACGCCCGTCTGGGAGCAAGTCGGGGACTACGCCAGGATCCCCACCGGACCAGAGCATGGCCTGGCCAGCAGCTGGGTCAGGGTGGAGTGCGGAAGCTGGAAGGTGATCGGATTGGTGCCGGCAGAGCGAGGCGGGGCGGCGGGGCCGTGATGACGAGGGAGCCTGGTAGCAAGTCACCCCCGGCCTCGACCGCTGGATCACTGACGCCGACCTCGCCCGTGCCGGCCGGGATCAACGTGCCGTGAGTTCACGGGTGGCCGCTCAGGGAGGCTGAGTGTACTTCTGGCGAATCGACGACCTCAAGACGCAGCTGCGCGCCGGCGCGCTGCCTGCTCGGGACACGCTCGGCTACGTGGCCGGCCTGATCGTGCTGCGGATTGTGTCGAATCTTGTCCCACGGTCTGCCGCCGGACCTCATCCTGCGACCTGGCGATCGTCGCGCTACTCACCCTGGTCACTCTTGGTGGGCTGTGGCTTGCCTATCGGGCCAATGGCGGGCGGAGGGACACGACCTGGCAGGGCGCCTCCTGGCGCTGAGTTGGGTGCTGTCGATCCGGTTCTTCGTTCTCTGGATGGCGTGCTTTCATCATCTTGCCGTTCGTGCTGGTGGCGGCGGGAATAATCGGGGGTGACCTGAATGCGTCATCGATGCGACCGGTGGTGTTCGTTCTCGTCCTCACCCTGGTGCTCCTGTTCATCTGGCGATTGGTCTACCACCTGAACGACGTGCAGTCCGGGGGCTGAGGTGCCGAATCTCGGATTCTCCGAAATCATGGTGCTCCTGGTGGTCGCCGCCCCGTTCTTCGGGACGCTCTACCTGGCGTGGCGATTCGTGCGCGCCCTGGAGCGCCGGCAGCACCTCCGGGGCCCGAGGGGCGGACTCGTATTGCAGCCGCCAGTTGCGGGACGGCCGATATTCGGTTTGTCTTCGGTATCTCGCCGTCTGTTCAGCCCACCAGGAGCCCTCCATGTCCACCGGCAGCCACACCCACCACGCGATCGATTATCTCGAGTTCACCGTCAGCGACATGCAGGCGGCGCAGAAGTTCTATCACGACGCCTTCGGCTGGAAGTTCACCGCCTACGGCCCCGACTACGCCGGGATCAAGTGGGGCGACACCGAGATCGGCGGCCTCCGCTCGGACATCCCGGTCAAGCCCGGCGGCGTGCTGGTGGTGCTCTTCTCCAACGATCTGCCGGCCACGCTCGAGGCCGTGAAGGCGGCAGGCGGCACGATCACCGCCGCGCCATTCGACTTTCCCGGTGGTCGACGGTTCCACTTTACCGACCCAGCGGCAATGAGCTGGGCGTGTGGGCGGAGTAGTGCGCTGGCCTGCAACGAAAAGTGATACAGTCTGATCGCAAGACGCGACGGCGGCACTTGACGCGGATGTCTTGGCTGCCCTAACCTCGATTTGGCAGTGGCGGTGGCCCTGCCGACAATTGAAGTGGCAGAATGGTGTCCCTCCTCCCTCGATTGAGGCACACTCATGTTCAGGCTCTGGAGACGCGTCTCCTGGCTTATCCGCGCGGGTGCCGTCCCCGTAGTGCTGCTCACCGCAACACCCGGAAGAAGTCCGGCCCAGAGCACGGCCCCCACCCAGGCGATCCGCTACCCGCCGCCCCCCCAGCTCCTCTTCCCGGCTGATCGGTCGAACATCACGCTGCCTACCCCAGTGTTCCAGTGGACTCCCGTCACGGGAGTCGACAACGCCTCCTACCGGTTCCGTCTGGTGGCGATCATCGGCAACCAGACGCCTCGCGAAGCACTCGAGAGCGACCGGCCGGTGCTCGAGGCGAACCTCTACCAACAGACGACCCTGCTGTACTCCGCTGCCGCGTATCCGCTGCGGAGCGGGCAATGCTATGCCTGGCAGGTGCAGGCGATCACGGTGCAGGGGAGCGACCTCGAATCGATCGCCGTCCCCGTCGGCAACAATGAGGGCCGGAGCCGGATCTACACCTTCTGCTATCGACCGCCGGAGTCGGCGGCCCTCACTCCCGCGACGGCACTGAGTCGGCGCGAGTCGGTGGAGCGCGCCGGCGACACGGCCTTCGGGATCGGAATCGACGCGCGGGATGGGAACGGCTTGGCGTCGGAGATGGCGGGACTTTCGCGCGGATGGTATCCCGCCGCGGCCGGCGGGATGACCGCCACCGGCAGCATCACCGCGTTTGGCGAGCTGTACAACCTGACCGGGACCGGTGGCACCGCCGCGCGCCCCGATCAGACTGGACGACTGCAGGTGAACACCACCCTCGGCTTCGCCAACGGTCAGGTGCAGGTCCCGCTCCAGGCGCTGCTCTCCACCGATCAGGTGAGCTTCCGCCAGAACATCAACCAGATCGGGATCAGCCCGACCTGGCGCGACTACACCCTGCACGCCGGGCAGTACACGCCGCGCTTCACCGACCTGACGCTCGGCGATGCGACGCTCCTCGGTGGCGGTCTCGAGGGCCACCCGGGTCAACTCCGCTTCGACGCCGGCTACGGTCGTGCCCGCCGCGCCATCCTGCCCGCGCCCGGACAGCTGGTCCAACCGGAATTCGCCCGCTGGATGGGGATCGGTCGACTCGGGTGGCAGGCACCGAGCGGCTTGCTGCTGGAGGCCTCGGTGGTGCAGGCGAGTGACCGGGAGAACTCACTGGGCGCAGCTGGCAGCACCACCACTGCGTTGCCGCAGGACAACGTGGTGTTCGGCATTCACGGCAAGGTGCCGTTCGCGGCAAGGCGCCTCTGGCTCGAGGTCGAGGGCGACCGCTCCAGCTACCGGGCCGACACGCGGACCGGCCTGGCGGCCGTGAATGGCACGGCCGGGTCGGCGGCACTGTCGTGGGAGGTCCCCGAAGGATCCGCCGGCGCCAAGGTCACCTACGTCGGGCCCGACTACCGCGCACTCGGCAACACGCAGCTGCAGTCGGACCAGGTCCGCTACGAGGCCACCGGACAATGGCACCGGGGCACCGTCTCGCTGGGGCTCCAGGCCGGGGTGCAACAGGACAACCTCGACAACGACCTTCCCAGCACCACCAAGGTGCGGGGGATCTACAGCTTCACCGCGAGCTGGCAGGCCTCATCCGTGTTCGGGGTAGATGGCAGTGCCAGCAACGTCGTGAGTGACATCCAGAGCGCCGACCCGCTCCTCGCGCTCAAGAACGTGAACGCCTCTTACGTCCTCACCCCGCGACTGACCTGGCATACCGGCACCGCCCAGCAGGCCCTGGTCGCCTCGGGAACATGGCAGACCGCCGACAACACCTCACCGGGGATCCCCGGGCTGCAGGACACCCGCACCGGGAGCGGCATGCTCGCCTACACGCTGACCTTCGCGTCGGGCGATGTCGTTCAACGCCACCGGGACCGTGACCGAAGTGAAGGTCGCCGCGATCAGCACCAACCTGACCACGATCTATCCGGCGCTATCGTTCCCGGCCTTCGAAGGTCGACTGCAGTCGACGCTGGGCGTGCAATGGACCTCGAGCGGCGTCTCCGGAACCGCCGCCGACCACGAGATCTATCCCCAGGTCAACGCGTCGTTCACGGTCACCCCGCGCCAGCAGCTCACCTTCCAGTTCTCGCGCCGGCACTACGCTTTCGGTGATGCGATGCCGGGAAGCTCGTTCGACGAGACCACCGGAAACCTGACGTGGAAGTACACCTTCTGATGCGAAAGCTTGCCGGGCCAGCGTGCCGATTGGCGGCCGCGGTGATCCTGGCTGCCCCGGCCGCCGCCTCGCAGCAGACACCAGTCATCAATGTGACTGTCACGGTGCCGAAACCCACGGCCAAGTGGCAGAGTTGGGACACCGATCCCGCGATCGCACTGGTGGTGGTGCAGACCACGCTCAAGCAGCCGATCAGTGTCCACTCCACCATGTCACTCCTGAAGGATGGCAAGCCGTTCGGCGAGGTACCGGCCAACATCGACCAGCTTCCGGCCGGCACCCGGCTGATCAGGACACCGCAGCTCGCATCGTGGAGCCGGATGAACTGGCGGCCTGCGGCCCAGGCTGTGGCCCAGAGCGGCACCCTGTCACCCGGCAACTACCAGCTCTGCCTCGACATCCAGCCACCTCCCGCCGGCGCCGACGTGGCGGTGCGGTTGATGGCGATCCACCGCTGCGCCAGCTTCGCCCTCACCGCACCCGCAGTGACGCCGTTGGCCGTCCGGCCCGCGACGATCACGGCGCCGCCGCCGCACCTGTTGGTGCCGGCCAATCGGGCCGAGATCTCCCAGCCGCATCCGACCTTCCAATGGACGCCGGTCGTCGCGCCGGATGTGTCGCGACCGACCTACCTGCTGCGCATCGCCGAAGTGCTCTCCGGACAAACACCGGAGCAGGCCCTGAATACCGGCACCCCGATGGTCGAGCGGGAGGTGATCGGGCTGACCACCTTCGCCTACCCGGCCTCGGCCCCGGCGCTCGAGGCCGGCAAGACGTACGCGTGGCAGGTGCAGGCGCTTGAGGCACCCCGCGCCGAGGTTGGTGCGGTGAAGCCGGTCGGTAGGAACAACGGGCTGAGCGAGGTCTACAGCTTCCGGCGGCCCAAGGTCGGCATCGCACAACAGGCACCCCCGGTGGCCGAAGCCTCCGGGAACCCGGGCCTGCTGTACAACGCCGCCTTGAGTGGCCGCCTGGTCTACACCTTCCAGCCGAACGGCGTGGGAAAGCCCCGCCGGGTTGCCGCGTATCTCGGCGGGGCCTCGACCGGCCACACCCTCGAGCTGCAGGGGCAGGCTGGCCAGGGCAAGGCGATGCCGGGGAACGGCGGCAACGCACCGCCGCCCGCCGCCGGGCCACTGCATCTCGATGAAGCCCCGCGCACCGATCCCCTCGCCGGGGTGACGGTACGTCTGGTGGTGCGCTACCGGACGGCACGTTCATGGATTCGCGACGCGACGCTCTCGGCCGCCGGCAAGACCTACGACGACAATCGCCGGGTCGTTGCCAGCACCACGACCGCGAGTGACGGCCGATTCACCTTCCTCTTCCAGGACGATCTTCCCACCGGCCTGCTGGCCCTGAACACCACCGTCTCGAGTGGCAGCAACGAATTCGCCTACCACGAGAGTGGCGCCAACCTGGTCCGGTTCTACACCGTCGAGGTTGGCGATCCGCACTTCACCAGCCCATCGGATGAACTGGTGCGCAGCACTGGCAGCGGCGATGTCGGCACCCTGGTGTCGCTGGTGCGAAGCTATTCGCTGCAGGTGACCGCCGTGCGGGCCGGAACCGAGGCGACGAAGACGGGACTTCGGGTGCAGCTGCTGCGGCCGTTCCGTGCCCCGGGAATCCCGACCAACGAAGGGACGGCACCGGTCCCCCACGGCAAGTACGGTTTGTTCGAGATCATTGGCGACGGAGTCACCGGTAACGACGGCACGGTGACCTTCCATCACCTGGTCAAGAACGTCGGCGCGGCCGATCGCTACTCACTGCGAGTCTTCAGCGATCCGAACAACCCGACGGCCAACTACTACCAGGCCACGATGTCGGTCAGCCATCAGATGCTGCTCGACGACCCGCTCGGTTGGGACAATGCGGTCTTCAACGAGGACTACCAGGGCGGTCGAGTCTACCGGGCCAAGGTGCCCGTCTCGCCGAAACCACCGATGTATGCGGGAACCGTGATCCGGGCCGACACCCGGAAGCCGGTCCCCGAGGCGTTGATGGTGCTGGTTCAGCCCGGTGTGGGCGGGACGATGATCCTGCACGCGGTGAAGCCTGACGATGACGGCAAGTTCGTGATCACTGGCCTCGAGGCCAACCGCCAGTACGTGGTGCGGGTCCACTCACCGGGTTTCCGGCCGGACTCGAACGTGTTCACCGCCGATTCGGGGGTGGTGAACCAATTCGATCATCAGCTCCAGCCCGAGGCGAGCGTCACCCTCTCGCTGGTCGATGAGCACGGAGCTCCCGTGCCGGGCAGGGTGAATGTCGGTGCGGGGCAGAGCGTGGACGCCCAACCGGTCTTCGGCAACGACCAGGGTCAGCAACTCATGCCGATCGGCAACCGATTGACCTGGTCTGCGCCTGGGGGTGGTGGCCAGCCGGCACAGCCAACTGGCGGCCAGGCCCGGGCCGCCGGCGGCCAGGCCCGGGCTGGGGCAGGCGTGCAGATGAGTGGCGCGGCGGCCAATGCCACGGCCGAGGGACTGCGCCTGGTCGCCTGGCGGGTGACCGTGCCGGCGAGTTCGGGGAAGCAAGTGGTGCATGTCGATGCCGGGCCCGACTATTTCCCGACCGACACCGCCATGACCATCCCCAAGGGCGCGGTCGGACCTCGGCAAGGTGATGGTCTACCTCCGGATGCGCCGGTTGAAGGTCAAGGTGGTGGCGCTGAAGGCCGCCCCGCCCGCGGGACGGCGGATGACGGTGGTGGGGCAGCCGCGGGTGATCCGGATCGCCCCTGGGCAATCCGCGCCCGCGATCAAGGGGGCGACCGTGCAGCTGCCGATGAGCCCGGTCGTCCGTCGGCCACCACCGACGCCAACGGGATGGTGAGCTTCGAGTGGAAGGCCACCTCGGTGGATTCCTTCGAGCAGGTCACCGTGGCGATCACACCACCACCGGGCTCGGACTTCCTGGCTGCCTCGCCGCAGGTGTCCGTGCCGGAGAGCCGCACCCCGTCGATGTCGGTGCTGGGCCTCGCATCGGGCGCGACGATCCAGGGGACGGTGTACGCCGGTGCTGGGACTGATTCGATCCTTCGCCGGCGCGCGCGTCTTCCTGGCCGGTGCCGGGCCTGGTGGTGGGGAGCTGTCCGACGTGAGCGACGCCAAGGGACACTATGTGCTCCATGGTGCGCCCTCGGGCACTCACCTGGTACGAGCCGCCATGGCCGCCTCGAGTTACG
This sequence comes from uncultured Gemmatimonadales bacterium, assembly GCA_963847895.1. Taxonomy (GTDB): domain Bacteria; phylum Gemmatimonadota; class Gemmatimonadetes; order Gemmatimonadales; family GWC2-71-9; genus Palsa-1233. The sequence continues at coordinate 665,769 of CAWKBO010000001.1, read as the reverse complement.
TCGGCGACTCGGCCCAGGTGACGACCGCCGTCGGCAACGCCGCGACCCGCGACTTCCACCTCACCGCCGTGGCCGATGGGCTCCCCGTCACCCTGCTCGGCTTCACCGTCGAGGTCCAGGGCTACCGGAAGAGCGGGCAGGGTGCCGTGCTGAGCGGGCATCTCGTTTCGCTGCCGACAAACTCCGACTTCGCGCCGACCGAATCCGGCCGGACACTGCAGTTCGACAGTGTGCTGGTGGGCGGCGGCGGCGGGAACGCGGTCCCCGTGGGTGGCAGCGTGCACCTCACCGACAGCGACTTGCCCCTGGTCCTGTTCGGGAAGTACCTCGTGCGCCAGCAGCAGCACGGTGGCATCGATGTGACCGACCAGGGCGGTGGCCAAGGTGCGATCAAGGGGCCGGTGGCGTTGCTGCCCGGGTCGTTCGCGGTCACCTCGGCGGAGCTGGTGTTCCTCGATTCGCTCCACCTCCTCGACCCCGGCGCGTCGGGAGCGGCGCGCACGCGCATCGCGACGCTGGCCGCCGGTGGCGTCTCCACGGCACCGGCGGCCGGCTACAACGTCGGCACTGTCCAGGGTGGCGATGCCAAGCTGACGGTCGACGGCTTCCCGGCCGACGCCGCGGCATCAGGTTCCCACCTGACTGCCGACGCGCTGCATCTCGATGCCACGCTGCACACTGCCATCCCCGGGCTCGCCGACCTGGCGATCCACGTGGGCAACCTCACCGTCACGCCCGGCACCGGGGCTGGCGCGGGACTGCAGGACGCCAAGGGCGACCAGCCGCTCTCGCTCACCCTGGGGCAGTGGACTCTCAACGCACCGACCTGGTCGCTCGGCAAGGGACACCTGGCCCTGGTGCAGGGAGCAGTGCGGGTACCGATGACGGCCGGCAAGCCGGCCAGCGTGATCGACTTCCCGTTCACGGGCATGTCGGTCACGCCCACGTCGCTCGAGGGCGGCCACTTCGGCGGTGGCCCGATCCTGCTCGGCGGCTTCGTGCCGCTCTCGGTGGCCGGCGATATCTCGTTCCTCCGCGATACCCCGACCAGCCCGTGGAAACTCTTCGGCGGTGGCGGGCAGATCGCCGCCCTCCCTGGCATGGCCGCGGGCGACGAAATCCGCGTCCAGAGCTGGCGGTTCATGTCCAATGGTGAGAAGCACTTCTCCATGGAACCCGGCGGCCACGTGCAGCTCTACCACACCGGCGACATGGCTCTCTCCACCATGGGCATCACCGAATCGACGGTCAGCTTCGCCGGCGGTCTCGATCTCCACATCCCCGGACTGGCCCCCCAGGCGGCCGTGATCGACTACACCCGCCCGGTCGGCAGTGCGCCGCCGGTCTTCAAGTTCAACCCGATCGACATCGCGCCATTCGATATCGGTGGGCCGCTGGTCTCGGTGCATCAGGGAACGCTCGATGCCTCGGGATTCCATGGTGATGGCACGGTCGAGGTGCCGCAGAAGTTCGTGGTGAAGTCGGCGTTCCTCCGTTCGCCCTTGGGCCCCGCCGAGAAGGTCCAGGCCTTGCCTCAATCCGGAGCCACGCTCGACGTGGGCCAGATTGCCATCAGTTCGCTGCAGGGTGGGGCGAAGGTGGCCGGCGGCAAGTGGGCCACCAACTATCAGGGGCATCTCGATGTCGGTGGTCAGGTCTCGGGCGACCTGGCGATCGGGGTGCAGGGAACCGACGTGAACGCCGGGACCGGCGGGCTTGCGGTCAAGAACATCCCGACGCCGTTCGGGAACATGGCCATTACCATGAACTTCCCGAAGCAACGGCTTGAGGGCTCGGTCGAGATGGAGAAGGACATTGCGGCGGGTGCCCATGTGAAGGGCACCAGCGAGATGGTGATCAGCGGCGATCCGGCCCAGCGGTACTGGTACCTCTTCACCGGCGCGGGTTTCGCGCTCAAGACCCCCCATCTGTCGGGCTCGGCTGCCCTGCTGATCGGTGACGCCACTCTCGACGCCGACCTGCTCGGCCGCTTCCGGAAGTACGGCACGCGCGACGTGCCGGCGGTCTTCCACACGGTCCATGGCTTCTTCCTCGAGGGGGCGGCATCGATCCCGGTACCGGTCTGTCCGAACGGCACGTTCGACATCGGGGTGGCCGATGTGGAAGTGTGGTGCAACGTGACCGGTGATGTCCGGCTGGGCGCCAGCTTCGACAAGGCCAACACCTATCTGATCGGTATCGGCGCCGGAGATCGATGCCGGGGTGAAGGGTGGCATCGGGATGGGGCTGTGTGTGCACGTGTCCGCGGAGGTCAAGGCGCTCCTCGATGGCGAGGGTGCCTATCGCAGCGACGGGGCGTGGTATGCCCGCGGCCAGGCATCGATCGACCTGCGCGGCAGCGCGTCGTACGGGGTCGGCCTCGACGACATCTGTCTCGACGACAGCAAGAGCATCAGCATCGGACTCGGGGCCGAGGCCCAGCTGGGATACGACTGGGCGGCGGCGATCGGGCCACATACCAAAGTGTGGTTCAAGTGAACACCGTGGCGCGCGCGGCGTTCGCCATGTCGCTGATGGTGCTGGGTGCAGCGCCGGCCGCACTGCATGCGCAGCGCCGTGGCCGGAACCGACACCATCGCCTTCGCCAGTCCACGGGGGGCGTACGTCTGGTTGAAGGGAATGGTGGTGTCGCCGGCCCATCCGGTGGATGGCGTGGTGGCGCACCGACTGGAGCGTGCACGACCCGGCGGCCAATGGGAGAAGGTGGCCGATGTCAGCGCGGTGCCCGATGGGGCGCAATTCTTCGCCCGGCTCGACTCGGCCACCGCCCGTGCGGTTGTGCATGCCCTGCAGCAGACCAGCGAGGCGGCGGCGTGGGAGCAGATCGTCAAGCGCGCCACAGGCCCGCGCGTTGTCGACCATCCTAGGCAACGACGACGTCCGGCTTGCGCTGGGGATCTACGGCCTCGACCCGGCACCGCGGAGCGGCGAGACATGGATCTACCGGGTGAGTGACCTCGCGCGCGAATGGCGAGGCCACCAATCCGGTCGTGTCGAACGCCGTGAGCTTCCCGCCGGCAGTCGCGTTCGATCCGGTCGCGGTGGCGCGGAGCGAGGAGGCCGACTCGCTCACCATTGCCTGGTGGTATGTCGGCAAGCGGGGCACCCGAACCAAGGCGGTCGACATCTGGCGGCGGGCAGGCCGGACCGGAGACTTCACGCTGATCGACTCGGTCGCGGTCAGTACCCTGTCGGGCGACTCGCTTGCTGGCACGCAGCGAGGATCGCCGCGTGACCCCGGGCGCGATGTACCAGTACTATGCCGTGCCGCGCGACCTCTTCTTCAACCGCGGCCCGGCCAGTGACACGGTCACGCTGTACACCGCACCACTGGCGCGCGTGGCGCTGCCCGACTCGATCGCGGCACAGGGCGTCGATACGCTGGGCATCGTGCTCACCTGGCATCTGCCGAGTGACACGCCGATCCGCACCATCCAGGTCTTCCGCTCCCACGAGCAGGATTCCGGCTTTGTGCAGGTTGCCGAGCTTCCGGCCGACGCCGGTCGCTTCGTCGATGTCCAGGTCGATCCGATGCAGCTCTACTACTATCGCCTGGGGATGAGCGGATTGCGGAGTGCGGCCTCACCGCGTAGCGCGGCCGTCTTCGCCTACTTCCGCCCGGCCCTTGCGCCAACACCGCCGCTCGCCGTACGGGCCGATACCGCGGCAACGGGATTCCGCATCCGCTGGACCCCGGCCGGCGACGGTCAGCTCTCGGGCTACCATGTCTATCGCACCGATGCCCCTGTCGACTCGCTGACGGATGCCACCCCGATGCAGCTGATCAGCCCGTTGCTGGCCCCGACCGACAGCACGATGGTCGACAGCTCGGCTGCGCTGGGACCCGCGCGCCAGTACACCTGGGCCGTGAAGGCCGTCGGTCCGGGCGGCCTCGAGAGCGAGTATTCCAATCCAGCGACCGCGTCGCGCACCGTTGTGGCTCCGCCGCCAGTGCCAACCGGCGTATCGGGATACGCCGATGCCGATGGCGTGGTGCTGGGGTGGCAGGACATGACCGACCTCGATCCGCTGGTCGATGGCTACCTCGTGTTGCGGCAGGCCGGCGGCGCGCGGGACGTGGGATACGCTGACCACCAAGGCCCTGGGACGACTGGAGAATCGCTATCGCGACGCCACGGCCCGGAGCGGCGTCTGGCGCTACGCGGTCGTGTCGGTGAATCTCGCCGGCCTGCATAGCGCCATGTCGCAGCCGGTTGAGGTGCACCGGACCGTCACCCCGCCGGCAGCGCCTTCGGGCTTTCGCGCCGGCACCGACACCGCCGGTGTCGTGCTGGAGTGGGACCCGGTCGTCGACAGCACGGCGATGGTGCGCATCTATCGCTACCAGGGTGGGGCCGAGCCGGAGCGCCTCACCGAGGTTCCGGCGGCCACGCTGGGCTACCTCGATCGATCGGCGCTGCCGGGACGGCGGTACTACTACTTCCTCAGGCTGGTGGCCGCCGGCGTGGAAGGCCCGCCGGGCGCGGAGCGCAGCGCCAGGCGCTAGGCGGGACGATGCAATTGCAGCGATTCGATCGGCCGGTGACCGCTGCCGGCCGGTCGACCAGCGGAGGCCGCCATGGCACGCATCACCCTCTGGCTTCTTGTCATCCTCCTCGGCCTCGATATCGGCGCCGGGATCTACGAAACCCGGGTGGTGGTCCCGCTCTGGTCGCGCGGCATCCCCGAGACGCTTGCCGACGGGAATCCCTACGGCCGGGTCGCCATCAATGCCGGCGCGGGCTTCTGGGCCTACGTCACCTCGGCGGTCGCCCTGGCTGCGGCGCTCGCGCTGGTGTTCGGACTGGGGACCCCAGAACCGGAACGGCTCTGGCGCACGGTAGCGGCTGGCGGTGAACTGCTCGTCGTCGCCGCCACGCTTCTGTACTTCCGTCCCACGCTGGTGCGGCTCTTCGCGGGACACGGTGCCGGGATGTCGAGCGGCGAGATCGACAACACGGTACAGCGATGGGTAAGGTGGAATCGAGTGCGCATCGTGGTGAGCCTGGCGGCGTGGCTCGCGGCGGTCCATGCCCTCGGCATCGCAGCGAGAACTCCACCGACGACGTGACCCTGAGCCTCGGTCATTCGTCCCACCGGGTGACGGCCCAACCATGCCGGGTGGCCAGCCATCTTCATTCAACACCGGAGCAGGGATGACCGAACTCGAAACCCTTCGCGAGCTTGAACATGATTTCTGGACCGGCGACGCCGATTTCTACCGCGAACGACTCGCCAGCGATTGCCGGATGGCGCTGCCCGGCGCCGGATTTCTCTCGCGTCCCGAGGTGATCCAGGGGATCGCCGACGGACCGCGCTGGTCGAAGGTGACGATGACCGAGGAACAGGTAACCCCGGTCTCCGACGAGGCGATGCTCCTCTCGTACCGCGCCAGCGCCGAGCGCGAGGGAGAGGATGAGACCTACGAGGCGTTGGTGAGCAGCTGCTACGTGGCCGATCGTGGCGACTGGAAGTTGGCGTTCCACCAGCAGACGGTGGTGGGATAGCGCGCTGGGCCGTCGCGCGGGGCGGTCGCGTGCATTATCTCTCAACGCAGTCGCACCACACCCGCCGGAGGTTGTTGATGCCCTTTCCGTCGCTCCGTCACCGCGTCCTGGTCGCATGCCTCACGATACCGATCATCCCCCTCGCCGCGCAGGGCGGCCAGTCGGGCCCGATGCGGGAAGCGATCCAGGCCGACCTCGCCGGCAACACCAGCCGCGCCCGGGTCATCATCCGCTCGATCATCGACTCGGCCATCTCGCCGGCCGACCGCGCCGCTGCCCAGCGCGCGATGGCGATGTCGTATGCCTTCGACAGCGACTGCGCCAACGCGATGCGCTACGAGCACATGGTGATCGACTACTGGAAGACCCGCGAGGCCGCTGAGCCGCAGAACGCCTTCTACCAACAGGGTGAGATGGCCGACGAAGGGGCCCGCGTCTGCATCGACGCCGGCGATCTCGACGCTGCCGAGGCCGGTTACCGACTCGGCTACGAACTGGGGAACAAGGAGCCGGCGCCGCGGACTCACCCGAAGTCTCTCTGGGACTTCCGGCTGGCCCACGCCTTGGGGCGGATCGCCGCGCGCCAGGGCGACCGGGCCGAGGCCCAGCACCAGATCGCCCTCGCGCGCCAGGCGCTCGACAGCGACTCGGCGATGGCCGCGCAGCAGGAGCGGTACTTCCCCTATCTGGTCGGCTATGTGGCCCTCTACCTTGGTGACCTCGCCACCGCGGAGACCAACATCAAGCAGGCGGTCGAGGTGAGCGCGGGACGAGATCCGTTCCAGCACGCGCTGTTGGGCATGGTCTACGAGAAGCAGGGCAGGGCCGACGACGCCCGGGCCGAATATCTCAAGGCCTACGAGGGCTCCACCGCCCACAACCCGCCGGCGGCATTCGCCAAGCCGTTCGCGCGCACGAAGCTCGGCATCAAGGAGTAGTCCTGCCTCGTGGACACGTAGGGCTGAGCTCGACACGGCTGGCCAGGGGCGTATGGCTCCTGGCCATCCTGTCGGTGGTCATCCACCTGCTGCCGCAGCCCGGATACGCCTTCCATCGCGATGAGTTCCTGTATCTCGCGATGGCCGATCACCTTCACCTCCTCCGGATGTCGTTCCCGCCGATGATCGCGATCCTCGGCGAGATTGCACGGGCGCTGCCGATCCCGCTGCTGGCAGCGGTGCGGCTGCTGCCGGCGCTGGCCGACGCGGCGATGGTTGTCCTCGTGGCAATGCTGGCGCGTGAGCTCGGCGGCAACCGTCGGGCCCAGCTGCTCGCCAGCCTGGTGGTGCTGCTCTCGCCGCATTTCCTCCGCTCGGGGACCCTCTTCCAGCCGGTGATCTTCGAGCACGTGGCGTGGGCCGTGGCGCTGCTCGCGCTGGCTGCGCTGCTGGCCGGGCGCGATCGCCGCTGGTGGCTAGTGGCGGGTGCCGCCATCGGCGTCGCCGCGCTCACCAAGTTCAGCGTGGCCTTCCTGTTGGTGGGTGTCATGGCGACGGTCTTCCTCTCGCCGCTCCGCCCCGACCTCCGCACCCGGTGGCCTTGGCTCGCGGCTGCACTCGCGGCGGTGCTGGCCCTGCCGACCCTGCTGGGGCAGATGGCGTGGGACTGGCCATTCTTCGCGCAGGCGGCTGCGCTCAAGGCGCACCAACTCGGCAACTTCAACCACAAGGACTTTGTGGTCGGCCAGTTCCTCGCCGAGGCGCACGCCTTCCCGGTCTGGATCGTGGGACTGGTCGGACTCCTCGTTGCCCCGTCGCTCCGGCGCTTCCGGGGGCTCGGGGCCCTCGCGCTCACGGTGTTCGTGGTGCTGCTCGTGGCCGGCGGCAAGGCCTACTACTTCGGTCCGGTGCACGTGGTGCTGATCGCGGCCGCCGCGGTGCTCACGGTCGGCTGGCTCGACCGCCCCGGCCGTCGCTGGGCGCTGCTCACCATCACGCTGCTGGTCACGGCGCTCGGCGTGTTGCTGGTGCCGCTCGGGGTGCCGATCCTGCCGCCGGCTCGCATGGCCGCCTATGCCCAGCGATTGGGGCAGGGCGACAGTCGCACCAACTATGGCGGGCACCTGCCGCTGCCGCAGGACTTTGCCGACATGACCGGCTGGCACGATCAGGTCGCGACCGTGGCGAGGGTGTTCCACGACCTCTCCCCTCAGGACCGGGCGGTGACCTCGATCCTCGGCAACAACTACGGCCGGATCGGGGCGGTGGCGCTCTACCACGAGGAGTTCGCCCTGCCATATCCGGTCGGGCGCCACGGCGACTTCTGGTTCTGGGGTGCCAACGGCCAGAGTGGGGCAGTCACGATCATCGTCGGCGGCACCGCCGAGCAGTGGCAGCGATACTTCGGTGCGGTCACCGAGGCAGCGCGGGCCCGAAGCGAATGGGGTGTCGACGAGGAGCAAGACGTGCCGATCTATGTCGCTCGCCAGCCGAGGATGACCCTGCCGGCCATGCTGCAGGACCTCGGGCCGTACTGGGGGTGAGGAAGATGGCGACAACCGGGGCCCCCACGTTCCGTGATGCGACTGGTGACGATGCCCTCGCCATCGCCACGCTGCTGAATGCGGTGGCCGATGTGCTCACCGCCAGGCACGGCATCGGGGGCTGGTCGACCCATGTCAGGCCGAGCACGAGGACCGAGGATACTCGACGGGTTCGGGTCCGGCTCGGTGTGATCGACGGGGAGGTCGTGAGCGTCGTCCGCCTCCAGTCGAAGAAGCCCTGGGCGATCGACCTCGCGTACTTCACGCCGGTGGAGAAGGCCGTGTACATCACGGGCGTGGCCGTGTCGCCAGAACATCAAGGGCAGGGACTTGGCCGGCTGGCCATGGAAGATGCGCGGATGGTGGCATTCGCGTGGCCGGCGAGGGCCATTCGGCTCGACTCCTACGCCAGCGCTGCCGGGGCGGGAGGCTTCTACGCCCGCTGTGGCTATGCTGGTCGTGGCAGTGCCGTCTATCGGGGTACCCCACTGGCCTACCACGAACTGTTGCTGGGATAGCCCGGCACTCAGTCGGTGGGAGTGGCGCAACCACGATTCAGGACGCACCTTTTGTGGTCCCTCCGTTCTCCGATCTCCGTTCTCCGAACTCCGAACTCCGTCCCGTGAGGCCCCATGACTCCCGCTCCCAAGTGGTTCACGCCTGTCGCGGTCGTTGCCCTGCTCTGGAACCTGTTCGGTGTCTATGCCTACCTGATGAACGTGATGATGAAGCCGGAGGACATCGCGGCGCTACCAGCGTCGGAACAGGCGATGTACAACAATTTCCCGGTCTGGGCCGTGGCCGGCATGGCGATCGCCGTCTGGTTCGGGGCGCTTGGCTGCGTGGCGCTGATCATCAAGAAGGGGTGGGCGGTGCCGGTGCTGACCCTTTCCCTGGTCGGGCTGGTGGTGCAGGACATCGGGATGTTCACCATGGATACCGGGGGCGCAGCGATGTCGGCCGGCATGGCGATGCAAGGCGTGGTGCTGGTGGTCTCGATCGCGCTGGTGATGCTGGCGCGGAAGGCCAAGGCGCAGGGGTGGATCGCGTGAACCAACGGACACCGGGCCGTTGATTCTCCTCCTCAACGGCCCGCTGGGGGTGGGAAAGAGCACCCTCGCGGAGGCCCTCGTTGAAACCAGCGAGGGGTTCGCGATGGTCAATGGTGACCGCCTCACCGCCGTCAACCCGGCACCCGACGATCCGCTGAAGCACCTGCACGCTGGCATCGTGCTGTTGCTCAAGCACCATCGCTCCTTTGGCTATCGCCACTTCGTGATCGAACACTTTTGGGGCACCGCGAGCGAGTTGTCCGACCTCTGCCACCAACTCGAGCCGCTCGACGCCGATATTCGCTGCTTCCGACTCACACTGCCGGAGGAGGAGAACCTGCAACGGATCGCCCGTCGGGCAGCAGGGCGGGAAAGCGATGACTTCGAATTCGAGATGCGAACGCTCGCCGAGGAACGGCACGCACTGGCGGCGGCGGGCGATGAACTGGGCACGCCGTTCGATGTGTCGGCGCCGGTGGCGGAGTTGGTGGTGAAGATGAAGGCGCTGTTGAACCTGGAGGCGGATCAGTGAGATCGATTGCCGCGTTTGCGACCGTCCTGTCCATCCTGGCCTGCGCCCCGACTCGTCCTGCCGTCACACCGGCCGTCAGTCCCGCTGCCGCCCAGCTGCAGGCCCTGCTCGATGCCGGCGTCGCCAAGGGGCTCCCGGGCATCTCGGCCGCGGTCGCCAACCGCACCGGCGTGGTGTGGACCGGCACGGCGGGGATGGCCGACCTCGAGGCGGGAACACCGGTGCGCCCCGACATGCTCTTCGGAATCGGCAGCATCACCAAGTCGTTCTCGACGGTGGTGATCCTGCAGCTCGCCCAGGAGGGACGGCTCGACCTCCACGCCACGGCGGCCGACATCCTGGGCGATGCGGTGGCCGGCGTCCCCAACGCCGACAAGGCCACCCTGCTCCAGCTCCTCAACCACACCGGCGGGGTGCCGAGCTGGGAGGACGATCCGGTGTGGATCCGGGAGGGGCGGGGCAGCGCCCTCGACGTGAAACACATCTGGGGCAAGGACGAGACGCTCAAGTACATCAAGGGTCACCAGCCGCTGGCGCCCCCCGGCGAGCAGTACAGCTATGCCAACACCAACTTCACCCTGCTCGGCATGGTGATCGAGAAGGTCACCGGACACACGGCGGTGGAGGAGATCCACACGCGGATCTTGAACCCGCTGGGACTCAAGGACATCCGGCTGGAGGGGTTCGAGCCGGTGCCCGAGGAGCGGGTGCCGCACCGCTACCACTGGGACACGGACGACCTTCCGGAAGACGGCGGGCGTCAACGCTGCCTTCCATCAGGTGCGACCCGACCTGTTCGACGCCACCGGGTCGAACCTCTCGGTCGAGTGGACCGCCGGAGGGATGGTGGCGACGGCGCGCGACCTGGCCGCCTATGGCGAGGCGCTGCGTGACGGGCGGCTGCTCTCACCGCCGAGCATGGCGATCTTCACCGACTGGTTCCCGATCAACGAGCGGCTCGGTGTGGGCCACAACTTCTTCCGCCTGGCGCGCCCGGGCGAGCCGGTGCTGATCGAGCACACCGGCAGCGTGCTCGGCTTCACCGGGAGCGCTCTACTGGGTCGAGGGGACCGACGTGGTGGTGGCGGTAGTGAGCAACGTCGGTACCATGCATGTGGGCCGGAGCCCGGCCTCGGCGCCGAGCGTGGCGCTGGATAGCCAGTTCGTGCGGCTGGCGATCGAGGTGGCGAAGGGGCGGTGAAGGGTCAGCCCGCCCCCGGGTGCAGGGCGGGCGGCGGGGTGAACGGGGAAGGGAGCGGACGATCTGCCCCATTGTGGAGCTGGTGACCGGATGACTGCCGCGGACCGTTTCGAGACTGCGCGACTCCGAGCCGAGCGGTTGGGACCCGCGGATCTCGCGGCCCTCTACCAGATGCACCGTGATCCGCTGGTGATGGCCACGCTGGGCGGCGTGCGGAGCGACGAGGAGACTCGCAAGTACCTCCGGGTCAACATGGAGCACTGGGCTCGTCATGGCTTCGGGGTCTGGATGCTGCGAACCCTGGTCGACGGGATCTTCGTCGGACGCTGCGCTATCCGGCATCTGGAGGTGGAGGGGCGCGACGAGCTCGAGCTGGCGTGGGCGCTGGTGCCGGAGCGGTGGGGCCAGGGGTATGCCACGGAGGCGGCACGGGCGATGGTGGAGCTGGCGCGCACCCGACTCGGGCTCGGCGACCTTGTGGCGCTCACCCTCCCGGACAATCTCGCGTCCCGCCGGGTGATGGAGCGAGTCGGTGGCGTGCACGAGCGCGACGTGGTGCACGCCGAGCTGCAGCACGTGCTGTATCGGTTCAGGGCGCCGCTGGTTCCCGGAGTCGCTGGCTGATCCGGTAGCGCAGGGTGGCCACGTGTGGCGCCCCGTCGTCGTCACGATACGTGAACACTGCCTCCTCGGCGTTCCACTGCATCAGAAGTTTCCATCCATCGGGAAGTGCCGGTGAATCGAATGGGTCTGCGACGCCCAGCAGGATGCCAGTGGAGTCGAACACGGCCCAGCGCCCCCTCTGTCGGGACTCCCAGTTCTCGGCCGAGGTCCAGACGCCAGCGACCGAGCCGGTCTCGGCGAGCCAGACGCGCCCCGCGTCATCGACCTGAAGCCGGGAGTAGGCAGGGATGGGAGTGCGAGGCGCCGCATCGTCGGAGGGAGGCATCCGACGGGCAGGTGCGCTGGCTGGTGCGTTGCCGAGCCGTCGAGCGATGATCGCCTGGATGTCTGCCGGAGAGGCGGTGCGAATCGTGTCTGCGGTCCGGACGATGCGTCGCAGGCGACCGTCCGGGGAATACTGCCGGTACTCGTAGCTGGTGGCATCGCCGGCCGTGATGCCGACCGGTGAGCCCGCGACCAACGCATCGTGCCCGAAGACGCCGCTGGTGAGCCCGATGGGCAGCTCGCCCACATGCCGCAACGGCCGACCGTTGCTCCCGATCACGGCGTAGTGCTGCCTCGGTCGGTGGGGTCTGGGTCAGTCCGTACGCCTCCCCGGTGAGCACACCATCGGCGGCGAGAAAGCCGTCAGGCATGCAGCCGGTGGAGAGGGCGCGGCCGGAATGGGTCTCGGTCCAGAGCGAGTCGAATGCCAGGGTCGTGATCTCGATTCTCGGCTTGGGCACTTCGAGCACGAGAAGCGTGTCTGGCGGGATGAGGCAGACCGACCAGACGGCGCCGCCGAACTCTCCGGGACCGTCACCCTTTCGGCCGATCGTGCGCAGCAACTCGCCGTTCACGGAGTAGTGGCGCAGGTCGATCCGCCCCGGCGATGTGGCGGCAATCACGATCGATCGATCCGGGAGCCGTCGAAAGGTGAACATCCCGTCGAGGAGTTCTTCGCGGGGATCATCGCTCAGCCCGCCGATGTCCCAGGCAAACACACTGTCGAAGGAGACCACCTTGGCAGCTTCCCGGAGGGAGCGGTTCTCGACGATCTCGATTCCGGCGCTGTCCCGGCGAGTGACCCCGTCGAGGGTGACCGGGCCGCTGTCTGCTGGGCCGCAGGCGGCCGAGAGCAGGCCGACCAGTGTGGCAATGACGAGAATGGGACGAGGGGGCATCGCACTATCCGGGGGAAGGGTGATAGCGGAATGGTACTACCTGGATGACAGCGCCCGGCGATCGTCAGGACCGGTGGCCGCGGATCCTTGATCGGCGCCGGCCCGGGCACTAGGTTCCAAAACGGTACCACAATGGAGCCCGCCGTGCCGACCCTGACGATCAAGGGCCTTCCCGAGCCGGTCTATCGCCGTCTCAAGGCCCGCGCCGATGCCAACCGTCGCAGCCTCAATGGCGAGATCATAGTCTGCCTGGAGCGCGCCGTGAACGCCGCCCCATTCGACCCCGCCGATTGGCTCGCCAGAGCCAGGACGTTCCGCGCCGAACGGACCGGCAGGCCGATGACCGACAAGGAGCTCAAGACGGCACGGGACTCCGGCCGCCCGTGATCGTCGCCGATGTCAACCTGGTGGCCTACCTGATTCTCGGTGGGCCGAACGCGCGGCTTGCCGAGGAGGTGCTGGCGCACGACGAGCTCTGGGCCGCTCCCGTCCTCTGGCGCAGCGAGTTCCGGAGCATCCTCGCGGCGCACATGCGCCAGAAGGGACTGACGCTCGCCGATGCCGACCGTGCCCACGACCTGGCGGCGGCCCTGTTCGGAGATCGAGAGTTCCTCGTGCAAGGTGAGCAGGTGCTCGACCTCGTATCACGCTCGAAGTGCTCGGCCTATGACTGCGAGTACGTGGCATTGGCGGTCGATCTCGGGGTGCCACTGGTGACCGCTGACCGGGAACTGCTCAAGGCGTTCCCTGGCCAGGCAGCGTCACCGCGAGAGTTCGTCGATCGCAGGCGCTGAGCCTGGTGGCGAGGTGGCCGTGGCATCCTCGGAGCACGCATGTCCACCAGCCTCCGGGTCGGCATCTGCCGCGTGATCCTCCTCTGGTGCGCTGCCGACTACGAGCGGCTCTCGCCGCTCCCGTGGGTGGTGACCAACGGCACTCTCACCGTGATTGCCTTCCCGGGACGCGGCGGTAGGTTCATCGAAGTCACCTCACATTGCCGGGAGTCGATCATGCACCGCTTCGTTGCCGTTGCCGGCGTTGTCCTCTCGCTCGGTTGCTCGACATCACCAAACAAGTCCGCCGACGTCGCGTCGGCCTTCAACGGCACCGCGGGCCACTGGGTCGACCTCACCCACCCGTTCTCCGACTCGACGATCTACTGGCCCACCGACACGATGGGCTTCCGGCATGACACCACGGCCTATGGACCCACGCCGGGTGGCTACTTCTACTCCTCGTTTCGTTATGGCGCCAATGAGCACGGTGGCACCCACCTCGACGCCCCGTCCCACTTCTCGGCGACCGGTGAGACGGCCGACAAGATTCCACTCAGCTCCCTGATCGGCCCGGCGGTGGTGGTTGACGTCTCGGATCGGGCCAGCGCCGACTACCTGATCTCGGTGGAGGACCTCACCGGCTGGGAGGCCGCGCACGGCCGGATCCCCGACGGGGCGATTCTGCTGGTCAACACCGGGTGGGGAAAGCACTACGGCGATCGGACCGCGTACCTGGGCACCGATCTCGACGGCCCCGAGGCGGTCCCGGCGCTGCACTTCCCGGGGTTCTCGCCCGAGGTGGCGCAGTGGCTGGTCGACAACCGGAAGATCGACGCGTTCGGGCTTGACACACCGAGCGTGGACTACGGGCAGTCGAGCGACTACCGGGTCCACGTGATCATGTACGGGGCCAACATCCCCGGCTTCGAGAATGTGGCCAACCTCGGTGAGCTGCCGGCGACCGGCAGTTACGTGGTGGCGTTGCCGATGAAGATCAAGGACGGCAGCGGGGGGCCGCTGAGGATCGTGGCGTTCGTACCATGAAACGTGAATGGTGAATGGTGATTGGGACACCTCCCCATTCACCATTCACCATTTCCCATTCACCCGTCAGGCAAGCATCAGTCGTCGCCGTCGCCCACCGGCACATTCACGGCGTAGACCAGCTTCCACTCCTTCATCCCGCGCCGCAACACCACCAGGTAGCGCGATACGATCTCGCCGCCGGCGGCGGGATGCTGCTTGACGGTCCCGCGGTCGACCGCGGTATTGCCCCAGACTGCCAGCGAGTCGGACGTGATCACCATGTGCGGCAGCTCGGCCGGATTGCCCATGCTCTTGGCGATGGCTGCCCGTCCGGTGACGACCATGCCGTTGGGCAGGATCGCGGTGGCGTTCTCGTCGTACTTTTCCATCAGGCCGGCCACATCCTTGGCATTGTACGTCTCAGCGTACGACTCGCGGAGCCTGAAGATCTCGGAGATGGCGGTCTGGAGCGGCACGCGCCCGGAGTCGATCTGGGCGTGGAGGATGGTGGGGGCAAACGAGCCTACCGCCAGCAGGGCGCTGGCGATCAAGCGGTGGCGAATGGACACGGGTCCCTCGGAGGTGGTGAGGAGGCTGCGCATGAGCCTACCTCCCGGTACCGGAACAAGCCAGTCAGGGTCGGGTATGGCCATTCGGTGGCTGGGTAGGAAGTGCCCTCCTTGGATGATACCGACCTATCATCTGACCCGGCTCTTGCGTTCGGGATTCCGTGGTATATTCCGCCCCAGCAGCGGAGGAACGTCCACCGGGCGCCAATTCCCTCCGCGGAGGCGGAGCCATGGTCTGTCGTGTTCGCCACGACCGGGTTCTCCAACCTGCCGACACAGGTCGGCGTCAAGCTGCCCTCCAGCCTTCGGGCCGGGGGCATCGCCCAGCCGGGGCAGTGTCCGTGAGTCCCGCCGACTCGCCTTCTGCCGAAACTCGCCCTCCACGCCCCCTCGGCAGCGCAGAACGGGCGCACCTCGCGGCAATCATCGAGTCATCCAACGACGCGATCATCGGCAAGTCGCTGGATGGCATCATCACCAGCTGGAACCCCGCGGCGGAGCGGATCTTTGGCTATTCGGCCGCCGAGGCGATCGGGCAGCCGCTGCTCACGCTGTTCCCGGCCGACCGAGTCCACGAGGAAGCGGAGATCGCGGCTCGGATCGCCCGCGGAGAACGTGTTCGCTCGTTCGAGACGGTCCGCCGCCGAAAGGACGGCTCGCTGATCGACGTCTCGGTGACGATCTCGCCGATCATCGACGAGCGGGGCACGATCGTCGGCGCGTCGAAGATCGCCCGGGACATCAGCGAGACGAAATCCGCCGCCCGGGTGCTCCGGGCGAGCGAGACCCGGTTCCATGCGGTCTTCGAGCAGGCGGGCATCGGGATCGCGATCGATGATCCGGACACGCTGCAGATCCGAGACTGCAACCCGGCATTGGCCGGCATGCTCGGCTACACCGTGGCGGAACTCCGCGGGAGGACGATCGAGTCCATCTCGGAGCCTGAGGACTTCGCCCTCAATCGGCGCCTGGTGGACGAACTGGTGAGTGGGGCACGGACGCGGTTTGCGATGGAGAAGCGCTATCGACATCGCGATGGCCGGGAGGTGGTCGGCCTGCTGACCGGTACCCTGGTGCACGATGCCTCGACCGACACTCGCCTGCTCCTCGGCATGGTGGAGGACATCACCGATCGGAAACGGGTGGTGGCCGATCTCCGCGCGTCGCGCGAGATGTTGCAAACGCTGGTCGACGCCTCCCCCCTCGCGATCGTGGCGTACGATACCGGTGGCAAGGTGACCGAATGGAACGAGGGTGCGACCCGGATGTTCGGATGGAATGCCGATGAGGCGATCGGGCGATACTGCCCGACGATCCCGGATGATGGCCGGCCGGCGTACGAGGCGATGCTCCAGCAAGTGATGCGCGACGGACCCGCAACCGGGATGCTGGTGGAACGATGGCGGAAGGATGGCAGTCGACTGCTCACCAATATCAGTGCGGCCTCCTTGAGGGGAGCGGCGGGCTGGCCGGACGGCGTGATGGCCGTGCTCGAGGACGTGACCGACCGGAGGCGTGCCGAGGAGCACAGGCTCCGAACTCAGCGGCTGGAAAGCATCGGCACCCTCGCCGGCGGCATCGCCCACGACCTGAACAACGTCCTCGCCCCGATTCTCCTCTCGATCGACCTGCTTCGGCAGGCCGAGCCGGATTCGGACCGTCGTGCCATGATGGATGGCATCGAAGCCAGCGCACGGCGAGGAGCCGACCTGGTCCGCCAGGTGCTGACCTTCGCGCGTGGGGTGGAGGGACGGCGGGAGGCCGTGGACCCGGGGGCGCTGCTGGTCGACCTGTGCAAGATCATCGAGGAGACGTTCCCCAAGCAGATCGAGGTGCAGTGCACCCTGCCACCGGTGGCATGGCCGGTCCTCGGCGACACGACCCAGCTGCATCAGGTACTGCTCAACCTGGCGGTGAACGCCAGGGACGCGATGCCCTCGGGCGGCCTGCTGACGCTCGCCCTTCGTCACGTCGAGCTGGGTGATGGCAATGCCGGCCTGGAGCCACAGGCCGTGCCGGGACGCTATGTGGTGTTCGAGGTCTCGGACAGCGGCACGGGAATGCCTTCTGAGGTCCTCGACCGGATCTTCGAACCCTTCTTCACCACGAAGGCGATCGGCGCCGGGACCGGCCTGGGGCTCTCCACCTCGATGGCGATCCTCAGGAGTCACGGCGGGTTCATCCGGGTGTACAGCGAACCGGGAAGGGGAAGCCGGTTCCGTGTGTACCTGCCCGCCGCTGTCGATCTGGAGGGCGAGTCGGACGACGCTCCGCAGGGTATCCCTCGCGGTCGCGGGGAGCAGATCCTCGTGGTCGACGACGAGCCGTCGATTCGTGCCGTGGTGGGGCGAACACTGGAGGCCAACGGCTATCGTGCCATGCTCGCCGCGGATGGTGGGGAGGCGCTGGACCTGATGACCCGTCATGGTGAGCAGATCGCCGTGGTGGTGTCCGACATGATGATGCCAGGGATCGACGGGATGGAACTGGTGGTGGCGATCACGTCGATCCAGCCCGAAGTCCGGATCATCATGACCAGCGGACTCGATGCATCGGCGGTGGTCGGCACCGGACCGCATGCCAATGTGCGCGGCTTCCTCCTGAAACCGTTCTCGGCGCTCGACCTGCTCAGCATGATCCGGCGAGTGATCGACGGGGAGACCAATGCCGATGCCGGCAGATAGTTCGCCGACCGCACCCCGGCGTGCCTCCGGGTGCCCCGGCGACACGACCGTCCGGGATCGATCGGACCGAACACCCGTTCCGCCTGCGGTGGGGTCGCCATGAAGGCTCCCGTGATCGTGATCGTCGAGGATGATCCGCAGCTGCAATCAGTGCTGTCGCGGATCCTGCTCGCCGAGGGGATCGAGGTCACGTCGTTCGGGAGCGGCGAGGCCGCCCTGGAGCATTTCCTGTCCGGGGCCGGCGTCGACCTGGTGCTGCTCGATGTCGGGCTACCGGGCATCGACGGGCTCGAGGTGTGCCGTTGGCTCAAGCATCGGCCGGAGACGCGGCTGCTGCCGGTGATCATCCTGACGGGGCATGGCGACGCCGAACACCGGCTGCTCGGGATCGAGGCCGGGGCCGACGACTTCCTCAGCAAGCCATTCGACCGGAGCGAGTTGGTGGCACGGGTCCGGTCACTGCTCCGGTTGAAATCGTACACCGACCAGCTGGAGGACGCGGCAGCGGTGCTGCTGGTGTTGGGGCGGAGCATCGAGTCACGGGACCCTTATACTGGCGGGCACTGCGAGCGCCTGAGCACCGTCAGCGTGGCGCTCGCGCGTCGACTCGGCCTCGACGAGGATGACCAGGCGGCCCTTCGCACGGCCGGCGTGCTCCATGACCTCGGCAAGGTGGCGATCCCCGATGCGATCCTGCTCAAGCCGGGGCCGCTCACCGAGGCGGAGCGTCGGGTGATGGAGCAGCATCCGGTGATCGGCGACGAGATTTGCGCCCCGATCCGTTCGTTCGCATCGGTCAGGCCCATCATCCGGCATCACCATGAGCGGTACAACGGCAGCGGATATCCCGACGGACTCGCGGGCGACGCCATCCCGCACACGGCCCGGGTCCTTCAGGTCGTCGATGTCTTTGATGCGCTGATCACGGAACGCCCCTACAAGATCGCGTTTCCCGTGGCGCAGGCCGTCGAGATGCTCAAGGCAGAGGTGGCCCAGGGCTGGTGGGACCCGCAGGCCGTCGCCGCCATGCTCGAGCTCGAGGCCTCCGGGGAACTGAAGGCGAGCCTCGACGCCGCCTTCGCCTCCGGCGGATGAGCCCGATCACCCGGTGTTCTGCAGCCCCTGCGCGATGCCATTGACGGTTTCCAGCAGTGCTTCGAGCTGGGGGCCGTCGGGCGAACCGCCTGCCCGCCAGCGCTCGAGCAGTCCCACCTGCAGGAAACTCATCGGATCCACATAGGGATTCCTGAGCCGGATCGCCCGCTGCAGGGTGGGGTCGTTGGCGAGCAGTTCGTTGGTGCCGGTGAGCTGCAGCACCCGGGCCACTGTCCGGTGGTACTCCGCCTCGATCAGCGGGAATACCTCGTCGCCGGATCCGGGTGCCAGCGTGGCGTAGCGTCGCGCGATCCGCAGGTCACTCTTGGCGAGCACCATGTGGAGATCCTCGAGCATCGTGGCGAGGAACGGCCACTCCCGCGCCATTGTCAACACGCTGGCCTCGCCATGCTCGGCGATCACCGCATCGAGTCCGCTTCCACCCCGTACCACCCCGGCAGCATGTGGCGGCTCTGGGTCCAGGCGAAGACCCACGGAATGGCGCGGAGGTCCTGCACCCCCGCACCCGAGCGACGCGAGGCGGGCCGGGAACCGATGGTCATCCGCTCGATCACGTCGATCGGCGTGGCATGGCGGAAATAGTCGGTGAATCGGGGATGCTCGTAGACCAGCGCACGATAGGCCCGCCTGCTGGCGGCGCCGAGGTCGGCCAGTATTGCCTCCCACTGGCCGAGTCGCGGGTCGTCGGCCGGTGGGGCGGCGGTGGCCAGCGAGGGTCGCCGCGGTGCTCCGCTCCAGTGTCCGGAACGCGATGCCCCGGAGGCCGTACTTGGCGTCGATCACCTCGCCCTGCTCGGTGAGCCGCAAGCGCCCGGCCACGGTACCCCGTGGAGCGGCGAGGATGCCGCGATAGGTCTTGCCGCCGCCGCGACCCACCGTAGCCACCACGGCCATGGAAGAAGGTCAGCTCGATTCCCGCGTCGCGTGCAACCATCGCCAGCGTGGCCTGCGCCGCGTTGAGCGCCTGTCGCGACGCTGCCATCCCGCCGTCCTTGGCACTGTCCGAATAGCCGAGCATCACCATCTGCTCGTCGCTCGCGGCGGCGCAGGTGGTCGCGGTAGGTGGGGCAGGGCCAGCAGCGCAGTGAGAGTGCCGGGCGCGGTCTCCAGGTCGGTCACGGTCTCGAACAGCGGCGCCACGTCGAGCGGCACGCTGCCGTCGCCCGCCACGAGCCCGCGCCACCCGGGCCAGGTAGAGCACCGACAGCACATCGTCGGGGCCCTGCGCCATGCTGATGATCACCGGCCCGATCGCCGCGGCCCCATGATGCTCGCGGCACTCGCCGATGGCACGGAAGACGTCGATGGTCGCGGTGGTGACCTGGGACAACCCCGCCTGATCCGGCGGGGGCGCCGCCAGCACCTCGAGCAGGCGCGCGGTGCGCTCCGCGGTCGGTCGTGCCATCCACGCCTCGTCGTCCAGCAGTTCGGCCACCGCCTGCCGGTGCACCAGCGAGTCCTGGCGCACGTCGAGGGTGGCCAGGTGGAAACCGAAGGTGCGCACCCGCTGGATCGCGCGGCGCACGGCGAAGAGGCCGGCATGCTCGCCGTGGTTGCTGGCCAGGCTCGCCGCGATCGCCTCGAGGTCGCCGAGCAGCCCTGGCGACTCGGTGTAGCCTTCGACGCGATGGTGCTCCGTGGCGGAGAGACGGGCATCGATCAAGCGGCAGAGCACCCGGTACGGCATGTTCTGATGCCGTGCAGGCACCGCGGACAGCGCGTCGGGGAAGCGAGCCGAGTATTCCATCACCCGGCTGGTCACGGCGGACGAGACGGCGATCCGGGCCGCGGATTGCGACAGGAGGTCGGCGAGGACCCGGATCTCCTGGCGATAGCGGGCCAGGATGGCGTCACGCTGGGCGGTGAGGGCCTCGCGGATCGTCCGGCCGGTGACGTTGGGATTGCCATCCATGTCGCCGCCAACCCACGAGCCGAAGCGCAGCAGACGCGCCTCCATGGTGAACGAGCTCTCGCCGTAGACGGAGCGCATCGCCGACTCGATCGCCTCGTAGCTGGCGGGGAGCACTTCGTAGAGCGGGCCCAGTAGGTAGTAGAGCACGTGCTCACGTTCGTCCTCAACCGTTGGGCGGGCGGGAGGGCGCAACGCGGTCTGCCAGGTGGTGGTGATCTCCATCCGGATCCGCGCCAGGATGGTGGCCCGTTCGGGGGGAGTGAGCGAACTGTCGGCCAGGTCGAGGAGCCAGCGCGCGATCCGCTGCTCCTTGACCAGGATCGTTCGCCGGGTGGCCTCGGTGGGGTGGGCGGTGAAGACCGGCTCGACCCAGATCCGCTCGATGAGGGCGACCGCGGTGGCTGCGTCGACGCCACGATCGCGGAGCTGCTCGAGCGCCTCGCGGACGCTGCCGGGTGGCGCCACCTCGGGCGTGCGGTCGTAGTCGCGCCGCCGCCGGATCCGGTGCACCTGCTCGGCGCGATTCACCACCCGGAAATAGGTCGAGAACGCGCGGACCAGCTCGGCGGTGTCGCCCACGTCGCCGCCCCCGAGGATCCGTTCCAGCTCGGCCTCGGCGCCATCGTTGCCGGCGCGCCGGGCGACCGCGGCCTGCCGGGCCGCCTCGACTCGTTCGAAGAGCGCCTGGCCGCCCTGCTCGCGGATCATGTCGCCAACCATCGCGCCGAGGAAATGCACGTCGGCGCGGAGGGCGTCGTCCTTCTGGCTGAAGCTGGCGCGGTCGGGCATGGGGAATCCGGTGAATGGTGAATGGTCACTCGTGAATGGTGACTGCTGGAGAGGGACGGGGTTCGGGTGACGGGGGACCGGCGGACAGGGGACAGGGAGACCAGACATTACGAAGGTGGCGGGCCGACCGATGCGGGGCAACGCGCGCTATCGTCATAGATTCCACCGCATTCCCGGACACAAGTTCCACCAGCGACCTCTGGAACCACTCCCGATGCGACTGCTCGCCATCGCCCTCCTCCTGCCCGCCGTGCTGTCCGGCCAGGCGCCGGCCAACACCCCGGCTCGGGTCGTCGTGACCGACTCCACGGTCGAGCTCCACTACGGCGGTGCGCTGGTCTTTTCGGGGGAGATCCACGCGCCGGGCGGCGCCACCCTGGTGCGCCTCGTGGACACCACCGGTGATCGGGTGACGCAGGTGCTGAAGTGGACCGCCCGCGATGGTGTGTTGGTGCTGCGGGGGACGATCCGCGGATCGGACCAGGCGTTCGCCGTCGAGGCGGAGCCACGCGAGGATGGACTTCGGGTGGTGCGTCACCAGGTGGGACCGGCGATGAATCGACTCGATCGGGCGGTCTACGACCGGCACCTTGACTGGCTGCTGTCGGTGGACCAACCGGCACGGGTCGAGCTGCTCGCGATGCCCGAGGTCACGCCGGGGGTGGGCTACGGACTTCGGGCCAGCGGTGGCGAGTTGTCGCTCCGATTCCGGCCGCTATTCTACCAGCGGCACCGTGGGCTCGCCGAGTATCGGCCGTGGGAGTACCGGCCGTGGTCACGATCGGTGGCGGGGTGGACATCGTGGTATGCCTTCTTCGACAAGGTCACCGCCGCCGACATCCAGCGCACGGCCGACGTACTGGCCGAGCAGCTGGCACCGTACGGCTATCGCTACCTGCAGATCGATGACGGCTACCAGCAGTCACCGATCGGGCTCCCGAGTCATTGGCTCACGGCCAACAACAAGTTTCCCGATGGAATCGCGGCGCTCAGCCGCTACATCAGTGATCGGGGGCTGGAGCCCGGGATCTGGACGAACGTCGCCTTCGCCGATGGTGATGCCGCGAAGGCGCACCCCGACTGGTTCGTGCGCGACGCCGACGGGACGCCGGCGCACGGCAACTGGGTCGGCTACGTGATGAACGGCGGCTCCACCACCAACGACACCCTGATCACGCCGGTCTATTCCGCGCTGCGACGGATGGGGTGGAGCTATTTCAAGCTCGATGCCCTTCGGCACCTTCGCTACGAGGGGTACAACAGTCACGCCGAGTGGTTCACGGCGCAGGGCCTCGACCGGGAGGCGGTCTTCCGGCGCGTGGTACAGCGGGTGCGCGAAGCGATCGGCCCCGAGGCCTACCTGCTGGCGTGCTGGGGCATCCGCCCCGAGCTGATCGGCCTGGTCGATGCGATGCGGGTCGGCGACGACGGCTTCGGCTACGGTTCGTTCGCCCAGTACAACTCGTTCAACAACGTGGTCTGGCGGAACGATCCCGACCACATCGAGATCCACCGGTCCGACGGCTACAAGGCCGCCACCCTCACCTCGCTCACCGGGTCGGTGCTGATGCTCACCGACCAGCCGGAGGTCTACCGCACCGACCGGGTCGAGGCGGCGCGACGGACTGCACCGGTGCTCTTCACGCGCCCCGGACAGGTCTATGACGTGGACCCCTCCCGCTCGTCGCTGTTCGCCATGGTTGGTGCGGAGGTGAGCGGATCTGGGCCGCGGCCGTTCGACGCCGACCAGCGTGAGGCGGTCTCGCTCTACCAGCTCGATATTGCCCGGTCGTTCGACCGGTGGACGGTGCTGGGCCGGACGAGCGATGCGCCGGCGGTGATTCCGCTCGCCGAACTCGGGTTGATGCCGGCGGCCGACTACCTCGGCTTCGAGTTCTGGACCAAACGCTCACTGGGTGTGGTGCGCGACACGCTCCGGCCCGGTCCGATCGACCCGCGCTACCAGGTGCAGGTGATCTGCCTCCGGGCCCGGCTGGCGCATCCGCAACTGGTGGCGACCGACCGCCACGTGACATGCGGGGGCCAGGATCTTCAAGCGCTCGACTGGACCGGCACCACGTTGAGCGGCACCAGTGACCTGGTCGCCGGCGATCCGTACACCCTCTATCTGTCGGAGGACCCGGCGCATCCGTATCTCGTGGCGGAGGCGACCGGGGCACGAGTGACTAACGTGCGGATCGAGCACGGACTCCGCCTCGTCCGGCTGGAAAGCGAACTGGGCGGGGTGGTGCGCTGGCGGGTTCGGTACCGCTAACCGACCGCGTCCAGCCCGTCTGCACCGATCCAGTCGAACGCCCGCGGCTGATCCAGGAGCCGCCATTGGTCCGGCCAGCTGTTCACCTGCCAGTCGGTTGCCTCGCCGATCGGTTGCGGCGTGGCCGCGAGCGCGAGGGCGGTCTTGAGGTCGCGCCGCTCCGGGGCACCAACGGCGGCGGGATCGAGCGACGCGAAGAGCATGGTGCCGCTCCGGGCCACGAGGTCGAGCCATTGCCGGTTGAAGTGCCACGGGATCTTGCCGGTCACGCCGACACAGTCGGGATCGGCGGCGTAGAAGGCGCCGTGCTGCATTCCGCGGAAGGCGAGTGAGTTGACGCCCATCCGCCGGGTGCGGGCCCATTCGGTGCCGCTGGTGTCGTCGCCGATCCGGAACATCTCGAAGCGGCCGGCCGACAGATGGCTCACGGTGTTGCAACCGATGATCCCGGCGCTGCCGGCCGCCGTGCGGATGGTGGCATAGAGCCGGTTGATCACCTCGGCGGTGGTGTGCGTCGGACCCGCGGCGAAGGTCCAGCCCGACTTGGTGAGTGCCGCCCCCATCTGGAAACCCCAACGGCCGAAGATGTCCCAGGTGGAGTAGTCGTGCTTGATCAGTTCATAACCCCACGCGCGGAGACGGGCGATGTCGGCGGCCACCTTCTCCAGGGCGCCGTCGACGGTGGGGTCGAGCACCCGGCGGTCACGCGGCAACCGCATGCTCTCGGGGGTATCGGTGGTGGCGAGCAGCGGCCGGATCCAGATGCCGGGGAGGGCACCCTCCCGCCGGATCCTCGCGGCGAGGCCCTGCATGTCGGGGAACTTGGCGTTGCCGCGATCCCACTGGCCGGTGAACCGGTCGGCGTTCTCGCCGCGTTCCGGTTGCCAGCCGTCGTCGATCACCGAGAAGGGGCGGTTGCCGCCGGTCGGCGACAACTCCACGATCAAGCCGGTCTCGGCGAGGATCTTCGCCTCGCTGCTGTCGCCGTAGTTGTAGTACCAGTCGTTCGCGCCGTAGACGGGAGTGTCGGGGAGGCGCGGGGCGGGGCACATCTGACGGCAGAAGTGGTGGACCGCCGTGAACGGCGACTCGCCGGCGCTTCCCTCGCGGCAGGTCACCTCGCACGCCGCCAGCGTGCGGCCACCAAGCTGCACGCCACTGCCCCCACTGCGCACGTCGACCCAGAGCGAGATCCCGTCGAGATCGACCTGCCAGCTGCAGAACGCGGCGGGGTCGGTGCTCACGCCGTAGCAATGGGTCGCCGACCCGTCCCAGGTCGCCGCGTACCAGGGCATCACCCGATCGGGAACGAAGCCGCGCCACTCGAGGTCGCCATAGCCTCGCTCCCACGCATCGCCGAGGATTCGCTGCACGCCGGCGATCGAGCCGCGCCAGCGAAGGTGAATCCGTTCGACGGCCGAGCCGGGCGCCGCGATCGTCACGGGGACGCGGTCGCTATCGGGTCGGGCCGTGACCGTCACGCCGCCGCCCTCCCAGCGACCGGCGATGGTTGTCGACAGCCGGGTCGCCTCGGAGGCAAGGTGAACGGTGACCGTGTCGGGCGGGCGGATCAGGTCGAGGAAGGTGCTGGATCGCGCGGTTGGCGCGATGCCCCTGTGGGCGACCGGCAGTGCGATGCCGGCCGCCGCAAGAGCGCTCTGGCCCAGGAAGTCGCGTCGTGATGTCACGGATTCGCCCCGCGCACCACCTTGCCGTTCTTCATCACGAACGAGACCTGCTTGAGCGCGTCGATGTGGTCGAGCGGATTGTCGGGCATGGCGATCAGGTCGGCCCACATCCCGGGCTTGAGGAACCCTCGCTCGTCGTCGAGACCGAGCAGCCGGTGGGCGTCGGTGGTCATCGCCTTGAGGATGGCCGGCGCGGGGACCCCGGCCTCGATCCATGGGTCGATGCCGTTGATCGCGTCCTGGCCGCGAGTGGTGTCGGCCTTCCGAGCGATGGCGTCGGTGCCGTACACCAGCGGCACCCCGATGCGGTAGGCGCGCCGGAGCCGGTCGACCCACTTGTCGTGCGCGGCCTTGGGGGAGCCAAGTGCCAGGTACTCGGTGCCCACCAGCACCACGCCGTTCTTCTTGGCGAGCTGCAGGTCGGCGTCGCTCATCGTGAAGCCATGTTCGATCGAGTTGACCCCCGCCTCGGCGGCGTTGTGGGCGCCGGGACCGGTCCAGGCATGGGCGGCGAGCTTGAGCCCGGCCCGATGCGCCTCGTCCTTGATGAACCGGATGTCATCGGCCGAGTAGATGTATTGCTGGTCGTCGACCACGATCTTGATGACCGTGGCACCGTAATGGATGTTCTCGCGCACCGCCTTGACCATCTCGTCACGAGTGTCGGCAAAGAAGTACTCGGGCTCGGCGAGGCCTTGCTTGTCGGGCTGCAGGTGGAATTGTCCGCCGTAGGGGGCGATGATCCGGCCCGCGGTGAGCATCGTCGGGCCGGGAATCATCCCCTGCAGGATCGCGCGCCGCACCTGCACGCAGTCGTAGTTGCCCTCGTTGCCGATGTCGCGGACGGCGGTGAAGCCGGCCTCGAGCATCGTCCGGGCGTTGACCACTCCCTCGATGGCGCGGAACGCCTCCGGATCGCGCAGTGTGGTCAGGTAGTAGCTGCCAGCATCGCGGCCCGGCTGCACCTCCATGCAGAGATGGGTGTGGGCGTCGACCAATCCCGGCGAAAGCGTCGAGCCGGAGAGGTCGATCACCCGGGCGCCGGCCGGGATCGCCACGGAGGCCCCGATCGCCGTGATCTTGCCATTTTCGACGAGGATCACCTGGTTGACGGCCGACGTGCCGGCATCAGGATCGACGACGCGACCCGCCTTGATCGCAGTGACCTGGGCGTGCGCCACCCCCGCGGGCAGCGTGAGGGCAAGCAGGAGGCGAGGCAGGGCGCGGTATCGCATCGGAGAGCTCGATGTGGGTGGGGTGGCCGAACGGCGGGCCATCGACGCTAACCTCGAACCGCCGTGCGGGAAACCTGTCGACCTGCAACTTCCTGCGTCCGGTGTCCGTCATGCCAACCATGCGTTCCGATATGCAACTCACGGTGACCGTGGCTCATTACCCGGCGAGATGGGGCCAGGGCGACCATATCGATGTGACCGACGCCTTCTCGGTCGTGATCGCAGGGCGGCTCACCGAGCAGTGTGGCGGCACGACCATTTCTGCGGGTCCGGGGCAGTCGGTGGTCAAGCCCGGACAGGCGGTCCATCGCACCCGCTTCGACCGCGAGTCGATCGTCCTGAGGTTGGAGGCCCCGGGACTCTTCCCGAAAGAAGGCGAGTCGGTCCGATGGCGGTGGTTGGCGTGCCGGCGGATGGCTGCCGGACTGTTGGCAGCGGTGGGCCTCGCGCGCGCGGGAGCCGCGGGGGAGGTCATCGACCGCCTCCGTGAGCTCGTCCCCGACGCCGACCCGGAAGCGACTGATGGCCTTCCGCCGGCCTGGCTCCGGCAGGCGCACGAGGAGCTGGCCGATCGCGCCCACGAAGGGGTCACCGTGGCCGAGGTGGCGACCCGCGCTGGCGTCCATCCGGTGCACCTGTCGAGAAGCTATCGTCGCCACTACGGGATGCCGCCGTCGGAGGCATTGCAGCGATTCCGGCTCGGCCGTGCACTTCGGGCCGCGACGGTGGCGAGTGCGCCCCTGGCGGTGGCTGCGGCAAGCGGGGGCTTCAGCGACCAGAGCCACCTCTCCCGGGTCTGCCGGCGCTATCTCGGGCTCACGCCTGGTGCGGCAACTGCCTCCGCCACGGCAACCCCGATCGGGGTTGCATCTGTTCTATCTCCCCGGCTCCATCGCCTCTATCCTCCCAGCGCAACCGTGTGACCCGACCCGCGAGGAGGCCCCGATGCGACACCGCCGAGCCCTGTTCATGATGCTGCCGCTGCTGGCTGGCCCCCTGACCGCCCAGGCGGCCCGTCCCTGGAGCGTGGTAGACTCCCTGGCGCAGCGGCTGATCGACGGCCACTTCATTCCCGGGGTTGCACTGGCGGCCGTGGATCGTGACGGCACCTTGCACGAACTGGCCGCCGGGTATGCCGATGTCGACTCGCATCGTCCGGTCGAGGTCGAGACGCCATTCTACATCGCGTCGTCGACCAAGTCGTTCACCGCGCTGGCGGCGGCGATGCTGGCGGAGCAGGGGACCTGGAAGCTGACCGACCCGATCGCGAAGTACCTCCCTGGTGCGGAGTGGCATCGGGAGATCGATCCCAGCACGATCACCCTCGAAGCGCTGCTCAGCCACACCAGCGGTCTCGACAACAACGGCCCGGTGGTGATCCGAGCGGCGTACACCGGTGACATCGACCGTCCCGACATGCTGCGATCACTCGCCTTCCACGGCCCGGCGAGCACCGGTCGCGCGTTTGCCTACTCGAACCTCGGCTACAACATCGTCTCGCTGGCGATCGACTCGATCGTCGGTCCCTGGCAGGACGTGCTGCGCGACAAGGTCTTCGCACCGCTCGGGCTGCACCACACCACGGCGCGGATGAGCGACGTGCCAGTGGAGGAACTCGCGATGCCGCACACCCGCGAGCCCGACGGGCTGGCGCGAAGTGCGATGGAGAAGACCGACAACACGATGCACGCCGCCGGCGGGATCGTGACCACGGTGGGGGATCTGGAACGCTGGGTGCGAGTGCAGCTCGATCACGGCCGCATCGACGGCAAGCAGGTCTTTCCGGCGGCAGTGATCGACGACACCCATCGTCCTCGCAGCAGCTTCTCGATCGACTTCCTCGAGATCGACCGCGTCGGCTACGGACTCGGCTGGTACACCGGCCTGGTCAACGGCGATACCCTCATCCACCACTTCGGCGGCTTCGCCGGATACGCGGCGCACATCTCGTTCAAGCCCCACCGAGGGACTGGCGTGGTGGTGCTCGTCAACGGCGGCTTCGATGTGGAGTCGATGGAACTGCTGGCCGAGCTGGCCTATGCGGTCGCCTCGGGCGATGCCAAGGCGATCGCCCGCGAGCAGGCGCGCGCGGACTCCGTGGTCGCGACCTTCCCGGCACGGATCAAGCGGATCCGGGCCGACCGTGAGCGGCGTGCCGCGCGCCCGCAGCAATTGCCGTTGCCCATGGACGCGTATGTGGGAGAGTACCACTCACCAGAGCTCGGCGAGCTCCGGATCGTCCGCTGGGGCGACAGCCTCCGCCTGGTGCTCGGCCAGATCCACTCGGCGATCGAGGGTTACGACGTGGCAAGCCAGCAGGTCCGATTCGAGATCAGTGCCGGCTCCGGGATGGTGGGGACCTTCACGGTTCGCGATGGCAGGGCGGCGGCGCTCGAGGTGGCCGGGATCCGGTTCGAGCGGGTGGGCAGCTAGCAAGACCAATCCGCCGAAAGGTGACCCCAGGCCCCCAGCTCCGAGTGCTTGCCAGGGAACGGGATGGCGGGGATGGCCTGACGAATTCCCGGCGATGAGCCCCAGTGGGGTCCGATGCCGCGTGTCGGGTATCAGCCCCCGTTGGAGGCCCCCGATGCCTGTCCGCGATTCCCGTCCTGGCCTCCCGGCCATACCAGCCGCCGAGGCCGCCCTCCCTCGGCCTCGGAGCGGTGCTCCTGAGCTCCCATCCCGCGGCAGGCCCCGATCCATCCGGTCGGTGGCCCTCATTCTTGGCGGCCTCGGCATGCTCGCCGCCGCTTGCGGCGGCAAGAGCCCCACCGACCCTTCGGCGAAAGTGGCCAAGGTGACGGTGACTCCGGCCACGGCCGCCCTGGCCCCCCAGGAGACCCGACAGCTGAATGCCACCGTCACGAACGGGGACGGTGAGGTCCTCCAGGGCCAGATGGTAACCTGGACATCGCTCGACGAGGCGGTCGCCTCCGTCGGCTCCGGCGGCCTGGTCACGGCGCGGCAGCCCGGTACCGCCTCCATTCAGGCGGCGGCCGGGGGGAAGACCGCGACGGCTTCCATCACGGTGACGGAAGCCGGGATCCTCGGTCAGCTCTCGATCCCGAGCGGCGTGGCACTCGATCCCACCGGGCTGAGGATGGTGTCGAGTGCAGGCGAGGGACATGTCGATGCGTCAGGGGCGTTCCATCTCGAGGTGCTTCCCGGACCGGGGGCTCAGGTTGACCTGATGACGGCGTCAGGCCAGCTCGTGATGATCGGGCTGGTGAATTCCGCGGGCACCGGGATCGACGTGTCGGTCACGACCACGGCGCAGGTGCTCATCTACTATGCGCTCGGTGCGTTCGGCCTTCCGGATGACAATCAGGACACGGCGATGTCGCTGATTGCCCAGCATCCGGCGGTGGCGACGCTCGCCGCGTTGCTCGCCGACCGGATGCGTGTCAACCCGCTCGTCGTGGCCGTTGGCGATGCCCAACTGGCGGCGGCGATCCAGCAGGCACGGGACGACGTCCTGGGTGCCGTGCAAGCCGGCATCGTCGAGGGGCCCTCGATGAGCGCGGCGAGCCGGGCATCGATGCCACTGCTCTCCCTGTCCATCGAGCAGAAGGGAACCCAGAGCGGAGTCGAGTTGCTTCACAACATGGCTGGTGACGGGATCGTGGCGCAGAACCACTTTCGGCGGCCCGCCGCGGTGCTCGTCTATCGCACCGCGATCGAGGACGCCCAAGGGCAGGTCACGCCGGAACCGACACCGGTGCTGGTCGCCGGCCCGGTCGATGTTCCCCCGACGGGGCGCCTGGGCCTGTTGACGGCGATCGGCGACGTCCTCACCGGCAATGCGCCGTTCGCCCCGGTGCAGAGTGCCTCGATTCCGATTCCGCCGGTCTACGGCGCCAACAAGACCTTCCTCGAGGCGGTGTTGCTGGGACCGTCGTTCGACTTCGTCTCGCCGGTCCCCATCATGCAGGACTCGCGCTTCTACGGGTTCGCGGGCGAGTGGAACAGCATCATCGACACGAAGCAACGGGAGCTGTTTTGGAACGGCTTCGCCGCCGGGGCCTTGGAGACCCTTGCCTTCGGCAAGGTCGGGGCGATCCCCGCAGCAAACCGCCAGGGCTTCGTCGATGGTATCAGCGCCATCGCGAACCCGCGGCTCCAGGGCCTCGGCATCCTGTTGCGAGCCGATGGAGGCTACGCCCAGGCCCTTACCCTTGTCCTCGATGAACTGCTGGCGGGCTCGTACCCGCTCGACTTCATCGCGGTGGCCAAGGACGCCCTTCCGGTGGGGATCGCCCAGCAGGCCAAGGCCGCCCAGATCGAGGCGCGCCTGGCCGCCCGAGCCTCCGCCGCGGCGATCATCGTCGCGGTGCAGGTGGCGCTGTCGGCACCCGATGTGGCAGCGGTGATCTACCATCTCCAGAACTCCGCGCCGGGAGAGTCGTGGAAGCTTACCGTGACGGAACCCCACATCACCGTGACCCCGAACCCGGGCCAGATCACCGCCAACCAGCGCTCGATCATCTTCACGGCCTCGGTCGACGGCTTCCCCAACGACGAATTCATCTTCACGTGGCATTCGACGCGCCAGAACGGTGACGTGTCGGTGAACGACCCCAGTGGATCCACGCGCGGCCCCACGGGCCAGGCGCAGTACATCGCCACCACCCCGCAACTTCCGTTGGGTCCCCTCGACGTCGTGACTGTCGATGTCAAGCGCGTGATCCCCGTGACCGGCGGACGAGAAAACGTCGGACAAGCGGAGGTCACGGTGAATGGTCCGGCCTACTACTACAACGTGAGCCTCTCGCCGTCGTCGGTGAGCATCCCGGGGAGCGGGACGACCAACCTGACGACGGTGATCACGCCCGCCTATCAGGGAGCCGGGCTCTTCTTCCGGTGGTCGAACACCGGGCACTTCGGCACCATCTTCCCGGCGCCCGGCACGCTCACCGGCACGCAGACGGCGACCTACTCTGCCCTGCCCGGGACCGATGGGACCGACACCGTGCGGGTTGATGTGTTCGGCGACACCGGTGATTCGCTCGGGACCGCCACCGCGCTGGTGACCGTCGAGCCGAGGCAGCCGATCACGATCTCGGGCAGCTGGCAGTACCACCAGGAGTTCTTCAGCGACGCGGCGGGAAACCCCCGGGTCTGCATCGCCGCCTACATCACCTTTCCCCTGGTGACCGACGGCATGCACTACGCGATGTGGGCCCACGGCTTCTTCGACAGTGCGTTCTGGGGCGCGAGTATCACGCGGACCTTCGGGCCACCGCCATTTCCCGCGCAGTCCCCGTCGTGTGGCGTGAACCTCGGTGCCGACGGCGCCAACTACAATTTCTTCCTGACGGGAGGCACCGGACCGGCGAGTGGGGCAGGGTCACAGGTCTCGGCGGTGCAGAGTCGATTTGCCGGGATGATCGTCGACGTGACAGTGAGCTTCTGACCACCGGCCGGAAGCGGCCGGGATCCCGTTCGGGATGACCGGCTACACGGGCTGTTCCCGATCGGCTTCGCGAGTACCTTCCGGGTGCATCCCGTGGCCGGCGTCGCCTGACGTCAGCCCATCGGGATCTCCCTCACCACGGAGGACCATGTGGGCCTCTTCTGGGATCTCCTGCAGCAGAGCCAGATCAGCGATCACTCGCATCGCGCGGACACCCTCGAATCGCGGGTCGTGAACCTGGAGCAGGAACTGCGGCTCACCCGACAGCTGCTCCACGACGTGATCCGGCGGCTCGAGGAGCGACTGGGGACCGATCTCGACCGCGACGGGCGGGTGGGATAGGCTTCGCGCCTCCTTGTGCCCCGGAGTCGCCCCGTGTCACCCGACCTTCGCCAGATCTGCCCGGTGCTCGAGCGTACGCCAGCCACGCTGCGCGCCCTCCTCGCCGGACTCCCGGAGCGCTGGACCGATGCCACCGAGGGGCCGGGCAGCTGGAGCCCATACGACATCATCGGCCACCTGATCCATGGGGAGCGGACCGACTGGATTCCGCGGGCCCGCATCATCCTGGCCCAGGGTGAAGACCGTCGGTTTGCACCCTTCGATCGGGAGGCGATGCGCCGGGAGGGTGGCGGTGCGTCGCTGGAGACGTTGCTCGATGAGTTCGCCCGGTGGCGACTCGAGAACCTGGCCACACTGGACGGGTGGAAGCTGACCGAGGTGCAACTCGCGCTTACCGGTGAGCATCCTGAATTCGGGACCGTCACCCTGGGCCAGCTGCTGGCCACCTGGGTCACTCACGACCTCGGTCACATTGCCCAGATCGTCCGGGTGATGGCGCGGCAACAGCGTGACGCCGTCGGGCCCTGGCGGGCCTACCTCACCGTCCTGGATCGCTGAGGCGGGCCGTCGGGGTCGGGCCGTGACGGCCCGGCGGCCCCTCTTACGCAACGGTCGGATGAGCGACATCGTCAAGGGAGCCCTGCTCCCCATCCATCCGAGGTATTCCCGATGCGTCATGCCGCGTTCCGCCGGGCCAGTGGGCTCGGCCTGTTCCTCGTGGGGACCTGGATCCCCCTCGCCGCCCAGGACAAGGGCAAGGACGAACTCCAGAAGTGTGACAAGCCGATCGGCACCCTGGCCGTGGTCGAGCCCCAGTCGCAGTACATCGCCTCGCTGCAGCGCTATGGCCTCGGGTCGCCCTCGGGGCTGATCCGGATGATGGTGCAGCAGTCCAACTGCTTCCTGGTGGTCGAGCGTGGCGCCGCGATGCAGAACATGATGCAGGAGCGCACACTGGCGAGCTCCGGTGAGATGCAGGCCGACGAGAACATGGGGAAGGGCCAGATGAAGGCGGCCGACTTCATCCTCACCCCGGCGGTGGTCTTCGACAATCCGAACGCGGGTGGCGTGGGTGGCGCGGTGGGAGGGCTGCTCGGCCGCAGGGCCGGTGCGGTGGCCGGGGGGCTCAAGTTCAAGGAGGCGCAGACCAGCATGCTGGTTGCCGACGCGCGGACCAGCATCCAGGTCGCCGCCGCCGAGGGGAAGGCGAAGAAGACCGATTTCGCCGTCGGCGGCTTTGCGTGGATGGGGGGTGGCGCGGTGGCGGGTGGCGGCTACTCCAACACCGCCGAGGGAAAGGTCATCGCCGCTTCGTACCTCGACAACTTCAACAACATCGTGACGGCGCTCAAGGGCGACGCCCGGATGATGGCGCGTGCCGAGCGGTTCAAGCCCACCGGGCTCGAGGGCGACCAGGTCGAGGCCGGGGCGTTCGCGGAGGGCGATGTCCTCCAGCCCAAGATCGCCGGCGTGAAGGTGGTTGCCGAGGCCAAGGACGGGGCCAGGGTGGTCGCCACCCTCGCCGCCGGCGCCCAGCTCATCTATCTCGGCGAGGAGCAGGCTGGCTACCTGCACGTCCAGGGCTCGGACGGCGAGGGATGGGTGAAGAAGGTGCTGGTCAAGAAGTAGCCGGCAACGTCACGATCGGCGGCCCGACGGCCCCCCGTACCGCGGCGGCCGTCGACCCGTGCGCAACTGCCCTAAGTCCCGTCCGGGGTTAGATTTCGGGCATGGCTGATGAGTCGCTGCTGGAGCCGTTGCTCGAGGGTCGCGTGGCCGCCGTGGCCCGCGCCGTCTCCGTGGTCGAGAACGGTCGCCCCGGCTTCGAGGCGCTCCTCAGTGCGATCCATCCCCGGCTGGGTCGGGGCCGCCGGATCGGGATCACTGGCCCACCGGGCGCCGGCAAGTCGACCCTCACCGAGCGGCTGGTCCTTGCCTGGCGCGAGGCCGGCTTCAAGGTCGGCGTCATCGCCGTCGATCCCACCTCACCCTTCACGGGTGGCGCCTTGCTCGGCGACCGGATCCGGATGGAACGGGTCGCCCTCGACCCCGGCGTGTATATCCGATCGATGGCAACCCGGGGCTCGCTGGGCGGTCTCGCCACCAGCACTCGCGAGGTGGCCGACGTGCTCGACGCCGCCGGGTTCGACCGGATCCTCGTCGAGACGGTGGGGGTGGGCCAGTCGGAGCTCGACGTGGCCCGGATGACCGACTCCACCGTGCTCGTGCTCGTCCCCGAGTCGGGCGACGGGATCCAGGCGCTCAAGTCGGGTGTGATGGAGGCCGCTGACCTGTTCGTCGTCAACAAGGCCGATCGTCCCGGCGCGCCGAAGATGCGTCGCGAGATCGAGCTGGCACTCGACCTCCGTGTCGGCAAGGCCACCCGCAACATCGCGGCACATCACGGCGCGATGAAGCGTGCGGCGAAGTCGGGGGCCACCGAGGAACCCGGGGGCTGGCGGCCGCCGGTCGTGGAGGCGATCGCCCTCAAGGATCAGGGCATCGCCGAGGTGATCGCCGACCTCGACCGACACTGGGACACCACCGAGGCGAGTGGGGCGCTCGCCGAGCGGCGCCGAGCCCGGCTCGCCGAGCGGACACGCGCGGTCGTCTCCCGTGCCGTGGAGCGCTGGCTCTGGACCGATGGGCCGGCAGAGGAATTCGTTGCGGCACGGCTCGAGGCCGTCGCCCGGGGCGAGACGTCACCCTATGAAGTCGCTGCCGGTGTGGTGGCGATGCTGCGCGAGGAGTCACGCGTATGACCTCGATCACCGATCGTGAGGCCCTGCTCGACAAGCTCGCTGCCCGGGAGGAAGAGCTGGCCCGGTTGCGCGAGGAGATCGGCAGGTGGCGGGCCGCGGTGGCAACGATGCCGCATCGCGACGACGACTTCACCTCGCTGTCGGGGCGCGAGCTCGAGCCGGTGTACACGCCGGTCGATGCAATGGGCCCGCCCGAGTTGCCGGGGGAGTTTCCCTTCACCCGCGGCATCCACCCCACGATGTATCGCGGCCGCCTCTGGACGATGCGCCAGTTTGCCGGGTTCGGCACGGCGGAGGACACCAACCGGCGCTACAAGTTCCTGCTCGCGCGCGGCCAGACCGGCCTGAGCGTGGCGTTCGACTTCCCGACGCTGATGGGTTATGACAGCGACCACCCCCGTTCCGAGGGCGAGGTCGGCAAGTGCGGCGTGGCGATCTCATCGCTGGCCGACATGGAGACGCTCTTCGACGGGATCCCGCTCGACCAGGTGTCGGTGTCGATGACGATCAACGGCCCGGCGGCGATCCTGTTCTGCTTCTTCGTCGCCGCTGCCGAGCGGCAGGGCGTGCCGATCGAGAAGCTGCAGGGAACGATCCAGAACGACATCCTCAAGGAGTTCGTGGCGCAGCACGCCTGGATCTTCCCGGTCGAGCCGTCGCTCGGGCTGATTGTGGACATGTTCGAGTGGGGGAGCGAGCACACGCCCAAGTGGAACACCATCTCGATCTCCGGCTACCACATCCGCGAGGCCGGCGCCACCGCGGTGCAGGAGCTGGCGTTCACGCTGCTCAACGGCTTCACCTACGTCGAGCGTGGGCTGGCCCGCGGCCTCGACGTCGACGAATTCGCGCCGCGGCTGTCCTTCTTCTGGGACGTCCACAACGACTTCTTCGAGGAGATCGCCAAGCTCCGCGCCGCCCGGCGGATCTGGGCTCGGCACCTGCGCGAGCGCTACGGCGCCCGCGACGATCGCTCGCTCAAGATGCGCTTCCACTGCCAGACGGCCGGCGTGTCGCTCACCGCCCAGCAGCCGCTCAACAACGTTGCCCGGGTCGCCTACCAGGCCATGGCAGCAGTGCTCGGTGGCACCCAGTCGCTCCACACCAACGCCCTCGATGAGACGCTGGCACTCCCCACCGAGACCTCGGTGCGCGTGGCGCTGCGCACCCAGCAGATCCTCGCCCACGAGACCGGCGCGGCCAACGTGGCCGATCCGCTCGGTGGCTCGTAGTACGTGGAGGCGCTGACCGACCAGCTCGAGGCCGAGGCCGAGGCGATCTTCGATGCGGTGGCCGAGCAGGGCGGGGTGGTGCCGTCGATCGAGGCCGGCTGGTTCCAGCGTGAGATCGCCACCTCGGCGGCGCGCTTCCAGGCCGAGGTCGAGACCGGCCACAAGACCGTGGTGGGGGTCAACGCGTATGTGGAGGCCAACGAGGAGCCGATCGAGATCCTCAAGGTCACCGAGACCGCCGAGCGAGCCCAGCGCGAGCGGATGGCCAGGCTCCGGGCCGAGCGCGACGACGCGCTGGTGGCCGGGCGGCTTGCTGCGCTCGGCGCCGCGGCCCGTGGCGGGGAGAACGTCATCCCCGCGATGCTCGATTGTGCCCGCGCCTACTGCACGCTGTTCGAGATCCGGCACGTCCTCGAGGAGGTCTGGGGATCGTACCGGGAACCCGTCTTCTTCTGACGCGCAAGGAATCCATTGATGCCCGCCGTTCGCAGCAGCCCCAATGACCGCGATCTCCTCCGGATGAAGCCTGGTGCTCATCCGGTTGTCACCTGCTACCTCAAGCTCGAGCCCCGCGACCGAAGCCGGAAGAAGTACCTGACCAAGGTCAAGAACCGCGTCAAGCAATTGGAGTACGCCCTGCCCTCGCTGGGCTGGGAAAAGAAGCACCAGGATGCCGTCAAGGCCGACTTCAAGCGGATCGTCGATTGGCTGGCCGACGCCACCCGATTGCCGGCCACCCAGGGAGTGGCGCTGTTCGCCTCCAAGGGAAGCAAGCTCTTCGAGGTGCGGCCGCTGCCGCGGGTGCACCGCTCGCGCCTCGTGGTCGACCGTACCCCGCTGGTGCGCGAACTTGCCGCGAGCGAGGAGGAATTCGGCAAGCTCTTCACCGTGGTGCTCGACCGCGCCAGCGCGCTGATCTGGGAGGTCACCGCCTTCGACGCCAGGATGCTGCGCAAGGTGGAGACGGCGGTGACCCGTGGCGGCCGCTTCCATGCCGAATCGCGCTATGCGCTGACCGGCGAGCACACCTACCAGAACCGCATCCAGAACGAGAAGAAGCGCCACCTCGAGGCGATTGCCCGGGCGCTGTTCGAGATTGATCGCCGCAACCCCGGTCACCAGATCGTGCTGGCGGGGGCCGGCAACGACGCCGGGGCGCTGGAACCGTTCCTCCACAGCTACCTTGCCGACCGGCTGATCGGCGTGGCGCGGATGGCGCCCAAGGATGCCACCCCCGCCGCGGTGCACCAGCTCACCATGGAGGTGCGCGAGGCGCACTCGCGCGCCTCCGAGAACCGTCACATCGAGGAACTCGCCGAGGGACTCGGCACCGGCTGGGCGGTCAACGGCGTGAAGGCGACCCTGGAGGCGCTCGGCAAGGGTCAGGTCCGCACCCTGCTTGTCGATGGCGAGGCGACCCAGCACGGCTTCCGCTCGATGAAGACCGGACGGCTCGCGGCCGGGGCGGTCGAGCTCAAGTCCGACGGCGAGGTGGTGCCGACCCTCGACGTGATCGACGATGCGATCGAGGAGGCGCTCCGCCAGCGGGTCGCGCTCGACGTGGTCCACGACGAGCGACGCGCAGGCCGCGATTGACGGCCTGGCCGCGCTGCTCCGCTTCAAGTGATCGGAGACGACACGCGATGATGGTTGCCGCCGAAGCCCCGCCGCTGCCGCGGCCCGTGCGTGTCCTGGTGGCCAAGCCAGGACTCGACGGACACGATCGCGGCGCCAAGGTCGTTGCCGCCGCGCTGCGGGACGCCGGGATGGAGGTGATCTACACCGGGCTGCACCAGACGCCCGAGATGATCGCCAGTGCCGCCGTGCAGGAGGATGTCGACGTGGTCGGGTTGTCGATCCTGTCGGGGGCGCACATGACCCTCTTCCCGCGGGTTCGCGCCCTGCTCGACGCGCAGGGACGTCCCGACATCCTGGTCACCGGGGGCGGGATCATTCCGGAGGATGATGCCGGTGCACTCTCGGCACAGGGGATCGGGCGGTTGTTCGGCCCCGGCACCCCGACCGGCGACCTCGTCGAGTACATCCGCGAGTGGGCCCACGCCAACCTCCGGCCGTGACCCGGGGATGAGCGAGGCGGATGGCACGACCCGCAGCCGGTTGCGGGAGCTCACCGACGACTATCGCGAGCTCGCCAATCGGTTGCGGGCTGGCGGCGGTCCGCGGCGGGTGGCGAAGATGCACGCCAAGGGGCAACTCGCGCCGCGCGAGCGGGTCGACGCCCTGCGCGATCCCGGCACACCATGGCTCGAGGTGGGCTTGCTGGTGGCGCACGACCGCTACGACGGCGAGGCACCGGCGGCCGGGGTGATCACCGGCGTCGGGGTCGTGGCCGGTCGCGAGGTGGTGGTCGTCGCCAACGACGCCACCGTCAAGGCCGGCGCCTGGTGGCCGGAGACGATCACCAAGATTCTCCGGGCCCAGGAGGTCGCGATGCGGCAGCGCATTCCGATCATCTACCTGGTCGACTCCGCCGGGGTGAATCTTCCCTATCAGGATGGTGTCTTCCCGGGCCAGTACGGCGCCGCCCGGATCTTCTACTACAACTCGCTGATGCGACGCTACCTCCACGTGCCGCAGGTGGCGGCGGTGATGGGGAGCTGCATCGCAGGTGGCGCCTACCTGCCGGCACTCTCCGACGTGATCTTCATGGTCGAGGGCACGTCGTTCATGGGCCTCGGTGGACCCAACCTCGTCAAGGGTGCAACCGGCCAGACGGTGGACGCCGAGTCGCTCGGTGGTGCCCGCATGCATACCTCGGTGAGTGGCGTGGCACACTACATGGCCCCCACCGACGCCGATTGCATCGCACGGATCCGCGAGTATGTGGGACGGCTGCCGAGACCGACCGGCGCCGGGCGGCGGGACGCCGACCTGGCAGCGCGGCCCTCGCGTGATCCGGCCGAGCTCTACCAGATCCTGCCGCACGACCACCGGCTCTCGTATGACATGCGCCACGTGCTCGAGACGATCCTCGACGAGGGTCGCCTCGACGAGTTCCAGCCTGACCTTGCCGGCGAGATGCTCTGCGGCCACGGCCGGATCGATGGCCATCCGGTCGCGCTGATCGCCAACCAGCGCGGACTGATCAAGGGTCGCCAGGGTGAGCGACCGCGATTCGGCGGGATTGTGTACGCCGAGAGCGCCGACAAGGTGGCGTACTTCATCGATACCGCCAATCGCGAGCGGATCCCGATCCTCTTCGTGCAGGATGTGTCGGGGTTCATGGTGGGACCCGAGGCGGAGCAGGCGGGGATCATCCGCGCCGGAGCGCATTTCGTCGAGGCGATGGCCACCGCGTTGGTCCCCAAGCTGGTACTGACCGTCAACCACGCCTCGGGCGCCGGGTACTACGCGATGGCGGGGCAGGGCTTCGACCCCGACTTCATCGTGTCGTGGCCCACCGGCCGCATGGCGGTCATGGAAGGCGAGAGTGCCGTCATGGCGGTGCACGGTCCAGCGATCCAGCGCGCGCAGGCCGAGCGTCGCCCGCTTGAACCCGACGTGGCCGCTTCCGTGGCGTCGATGCGCGAGGACTACGAACATCAGCTCGGTGCGACGTACGCGGCGGCCCGCGGCTTCGTCGATGCGATCGTGCTGCCCGAGGAGACCCGGGAAGTGCTGGCCTTCCTGCTCCGGGTGGCCGACTGCCATGCCGGCCCCCATCTGGGGCCGTTCGTGCTCGACGGGATCGCATGATCCGCCGGGTGCTGCTCTCGGCGCTGGTCGCCGGGTGTGCCACGCCACCTCCGCCGGCGCCACCGGTCCCGGTCACCGCCCCGGCCGAGGTGCCCGTGGCCCCGCAGCCCGCGCCACCCACGCCAGTGATCAGCATGGAGGGTGCTGCGGCCCTCACCCCGGGACAGGTGCCCGACCGCCGCGAGGCCGCCATCGCCGCCTACCGGGCCGGGCTGATGCCGCTCCATCCCACCCGGGTCGACCAGTTCGCCCAGCTCGAACCGGAACACGACGGCCGCGGGGTCCTGATCGCGATCCTCGACAGCGGCATTGATCCGTTCACCGACGGTCTCGGCACCACCAGCGACGGCGCCCCGAAACTGCTCGACCTGCGCGACTTCTCCGGTGAGGGACGCATCGCCCTCGCCCGCACCCGGGTCGCCAACGACACCATCTGGGTGCAGGGGCATCCGCTCGCCGGTGCCGGTCGCGTCCTGGCAATGGCCGGCGGCACCATCTGGGGTGGATTGGTGCCCGAGGTCCGCTACGGCAACGATCCCTCCGCCGACCTCGACGCCAATGGCCGCATTGCGGACACCCTGCCGGTGGTGGTGGCGCGCGGGCGGTCGTCGTGGCTCCTCTTTGCCGATCGCCGCCGCGACGGCTCGCTCGCCGATGACAAGCCGGTGCGCGATTTCGGGATCGGTCACGAGGCGTTCGGCTGGTCGGCACGTGGTACCCCGACCATCGGGGTGGCGGCCAACCTCGGTGATAGCGCCGGCACGCCGGTCCTCGACCTGGTTTTCGACAACTCGGGACACGGCACGCACGTGGCCGGGATCGCCGCAGGCCACGACCTCTTCGGCGTGACCGGTTTCGACGGCGTGGCACCCGGCGCTCGCCTGCTCGGCCTCAAGATCGCCGACAACGCCGACGGTGGAGTCACCACCACCGGCTCGATGCGCGACGCACTGGCCTGGGCAATTGCCTTCGCCGCGGAGCGGCGGATGCCGTTGGTGGTCAACCTCTCGTACGGGGTCGGCAACCAGCGGGAGGGCACCGCCCGCATCGATCGAGTGGTCGACTCGATTCTCGATGCGCATCCCGATGTGGTCATGACCGTCTCCGCGTCCAACGACGGGCCCGGGACTCAGCACCCTTGGCTTCCCGGCGAGCGCCGCCGAGGTCCTGTCGGTTGGCGCGACCCAGCCCCTGGTGTTCTCCGGCTTGCCGCCGGACGACCCGACCCCGGACCCGGTGGCGATCTTCTCGAGCCGGGGTGGCGAGCGCGCCGGCCCGGATCTGCTGGCTCCAGGTACCGCCTGGTCTGTGGTGCCGCGATTCGATGCCGGCAACGAGGAGAAGAGCGGCACCTCGATGGCCTCGCCACACATGGCTGGGGTCGTCGCCCGGCTGCTCAGCATCCCGCGGATCGGCGGACCGCCGCGCCGACAACTGGTGATCCAGGCCCTCCGGGCCACCGCACGTCCGATCACCGACGCGACGGTGCTCGACCAGGGCAGCGGGGTCCCCGACATCTTCGCCGCATCGCGCTGGCTCGAGTTGCACGACGCGCTGCCCCGCCTCGCGATCACTGTCGAGGGAGATCCGGGTCACGATGCCATTTGGCTGCCGGTGGGTGCGGCCCCGGCCTCGGCCAAGGTGATCCTGCGCCGGGCCGACGGTGGCGCTCCGCTGAACGTGCGAATCCGCACGACGGTGCCGTGGCTCAGCGTGGAGGGGCCGTCGCTCCGGACGCTTGGCCCGGAGGGCGTGGCCATCTACCTCCGGCTCGATGCTGCGGCACTGCGCACGCCGGGCGTGCGGATCGGGGCGATGCTTGTTGAAGCGGCTGAGGACGAGGGGCTCGGCACGCTGGTCCGGGTGCCGGTCACGGTGCGAGTTCCCCTGCCCGACGACGGCGAGGCGAGCGGCGTGGTCCAGGTCCACGCCGGCGACGTGGGGCGGTTCTTCTTCCGGGCCGACAGTGGGCGAGGTTTCCGGGCCGAGGTCGCGACCCTCGCTGCCGACGGACTCGCCCTGATGGCGCTGCACGAGCCCGGAGGCCAGCCGTTTCGCGACATTCCGCTCGCGCCGGCCGGACACGGCGACGGCGCCGGCCTGCTCGAGGTTGATGCCCGCGATGCCCAGCCGGGCTGGTACGAGCTCGATGTGGTGGCCCCACCGACCAGCGGGGTGGCGGCGCGAGCGATGGTGCGCCGCAGCCCGGTGCGGCTCATGGCCCGGCTCGACAGCGCGGCGATGACCGTCGAGGCCCGGAATCTTGCCGCGCAGCGCATCGATATCCGGTTGCGCGCCGCGTTCACCGGCGCGGAGTGGCAGCGGCACCTGACCGGAGACCGGGCGACTCCGCTCGCCGAACTGCTGGCGGTGCCATCGTGGGCCACGTCCGTGGTCGTCGACGTGTCGATGCCGGAGGGCGACTGGTCGAAGTTCACTGATTTCGGGGTCTCGCTCCGGCGTCGCGACGGTCGGCTTCTCGCCGAGTCACCGCTCAACTATGCCTTCGGTCGGATGCGGATCGATCTCCCCGATGACGTGCGGGGCGACACGCTTCGACTGGTGCTCTCGCCGGCCGCGGCGATGGACTCGCCGGCCACGCCATGGACCGTGATCGCCGATGCCCGGTTCTACCTCGCCCAGCCACAGGCGATCGATCGTGGCGGCACCCCGCGAACGACTCTCGACCCCGGGGCCACCGGGCGGGCCCGGTTTCCGATCGAGGGGCCGTCGGTGCAGCTTCCCGGAGGGTGGTGGCCGCTCTTCACCCTGATCGCGCTCGAGGGCGATGCTGCTGTCTGGACCCGGGAGATCGCCATGCCAACACCGCAGAAGGGAATGCCGTGAGTCAGTCGAAGACCGTGCGAATCGCCAGCGGCCAGGGGTTCTGGGGCGACTGGCTCGAGGCACCCGTTCGGCAGGTGCGAGGTGGGCCGATCGACTACCTGGTGATGGACTACCTCGCCGAGGTGACGATGTCGATCCTGCAGAAGCAGCGATCGCGCGACCCGGCAATGGGCTACGCCCGGGACTTCGTCACGACGGTCGAGAAGATCCTCCCCGAGATCGCCGACGGCGGCGTGCGTGTGATCTCGAATGCCGGCGGAGTGAACCCTCGAGCCTGCGCCGCCGCGCTGCGGGCGGCGGCCGACAAGGCCGGCGTCGGCAAGAAGGTGCGCATCGCACTGGTCAGCGGGGATGACCTGTTGCCGCAACTTGATCAGCTGACCGCCGGCGGGGAGCCGTTCGCCAACATGGACACCGGTCGGCCGCTCAGCGATGTGCGCAACCAGGTGCGCGCCGCCAATGCCTACCTGGGCATGGCCCCGATC
The DNA here is from genome assembly GCA_963847895.1 of uncultured Gemmatimonadales bacterium. Classification (GTDB taxonomy): domain Bacteria; phylum Gemmatimonadota; class Gemmatimonadetes; order Gemmatimonadales; family GWC2-71-9; genus Palsa-1233. The sequence continues at coordinate 622,259 of CAWKBO010000001.1, read as the reverse complement.
GTGGCGGCCCTTGACCGCGGCGCCAACGTGGTGGTCACCGGCCGGGTGACCGACACCGGGCTCACCCTGGGGCCGCTGGTGCACGAATTCGGCTGGTCGCACGACGACTGGGACCGGATCGCGGCCGGTACGATTGCGGGCCACATCCTCGAGTGCGGCGCCCAGAGCTCGGGTGGCAACCTGCTCAAGGACTGGCGCAAGGTACGCAAGCTGGAGGATGTGGGCTTCCCGATCGCGGTGGCCGAGGCCGACGGGTCGTTCACGGTGACCAAGCACCCCGGAACCGGCGGGGTGGTCAATGTCGCGTCGGTCACCGAGCAACTGGTCTACGAGATGGGTGATCCCCACAACTACATCACCCCCGATGGCATCGCCGACTTCACGACCATCCAGCTCCACCAGACCGGCAAGGACCGGGTGCGCGTCTCGGGGATCCATGGTGCCCCGCGCACCGACATGCTCAAGGTCTCGATCGCCTATGGCTGGGGGTGGAAGGCGGTCGGCACGCTCGTCTATGCCTGGCCGGATGCGCTCGACAAGGCGAAGGCCGCCGACCGGATCCTGCGCAAGCGGCTCAAGACACTCGGGCTTGAGTTCGACCAGGTGCTCACCGAGTTCGTGGGTGTCGATGCCACCCACGGTCGCCTGGCGGGCGAGCCCGACCCCGACATCGCCGAGGTGATGTTGCGGGTCGGAGTGCGCAGCCGCGACCGGGCGCCGGTCGAGCGGTTCACCCGCGAGATTGCGCCCTTGGTGCTCACCGGGCCACCCAGCGTCACCGGCTTCGCCGGCGGCAGGCCCCAGGTCGAGGAGATCGTCGCCTACTGGCCGGCGCTGGTCGCTCGCGAACTCATCGAACCGCACGTCGCCGTGGAGATGCTCTGATGGCCACCAGCACCATTGCCCTCCGCTGGCTCGCCCACGCCCGATCGGGCGACAAGGGCGACGCCGCCAATGTGGGACTCATCGCCCTTGACCCCGAATGGTACGAGTTGCTCCGCAAGGAGGTCACGGCCAAGCGGGTGGCCCGACATTTCAAGGGAATGGTGAGCGCGGTCGAGCGCTTCGAGCTTCCCAACCTGAACGCGCTCAACTTCATGTTGCATGGCGCCCTCGACGGCGGCGGCACCATGTCGCTCAAGACCGACGCCCAGGGCAAGGTCTTCTCCACTGCGCTGCTCCGCATGGAGATCGAGGTGCCCCGCAAGGTGGCCAGGCGTGCCAGGGAGGCGGCGACATGAGCGACGGCCTGTTGACCACCCTCGAGGAGGGGATCCTCACGGTCACGCTCGACCGTCCCGACAAGCGCAACGCGCTCACGGCGGCCATGATCGGCGGACTGGCCGATGCGCTGGCCCGCGCCGAGGTGGAAGCCGGCGTGCGACTGGTGGCGATCCGCGGGGCGGGAAAGGACTTCTGCGCCGGAGCCGACCTGGCCGAACTGCTGGCGTCGGTGGGGCAGGACCTCGAGGAGAACGAGCGCGACGCGCTCAGGCTGGGCGAGGTCTTCCTCGCGATGCGGCGGTTGCCGAAGCCGGTGGTGGCCGTGGTGCACGGCCGCGCGCTGGCCGGCGGGGCGGGGTTGGCGAATGCCTGCGACTTGGTGCTGGCCGGTCGGTCCGCCCGGTTCGGGTATCCCGAGATCCAGCGTGGCTTCGTGCCGGCGATGGTGATGACGATGCTGCGTCGATCGGTGGGGGAGAAGCGCGCTTTCGAGTTGGTGGCGACGGGCCGCATCGTCGACGCCGACGAGGCACTCTCGCTCGGCCTGGTGAGCCGGATCCTCGACGACGCCACCCTCGAGCGCGACGCCGCGGAATTCCTCCGGCACATGGCCGATCGCTCGGCCACGGCCTTCGCGCTCACCAAGCAGCTCTTCGTGGAGCTCGACAACCGCGGCTTCGGCGACGGCATCCTGCTCGGCGCCAGGGTCAACGCCCTGTCGCGCGCCACCGACGACTTCAAGCGGGCCGTGGCCCAGTTCCTCGACAAGTGACCTACCGGCGCGTCAAGCTGGGGCTCTCGTTTGCCGGATTGCTGCTGGCGATCGCCGCGATCGCCTTCAACGACACCCGGCTCACCTGGGTGGCGATCGGTGCGCTCGCCGTGAGCGTGGCGATGCGATTCCTCGGGAGGGGGAAGTCCGAGGGCGAGGCACCGCCGGAGTAGGGTCAATCGGGACGAGACGTCCCATGCCGCAGTATCCCGGTCCCCAGCCGGCCGGTCGGCGGCACCAACCTCCGCCATGCTCGCCGCCGCCACCGACCTTCTTCAGCGCACCTTCGGATTCGCCGACTTCCGGCCGCTCCAGCGGCGAGTGATCGAGCCGGTGCTGGCCGGCCGTGACGTGCTGGCGGTGCTCCCCACCGGCGGTGGCAAGTCACTCTGCTTCCAGGTCCCTGCGCTGCACGGCCGGGGCGTCACGCTGGTGGTCTCACCGCTCATTGCGCTGATGCAGGATCAGGTGGCCCGGCTCCGGGCCCACAAGGTGGGTGCGGCCACGCTGAGTGGCGAGGTCGACCGCGCCGAGCAGGCGGCGATCCTCGCCGGGGCGGCGCGGGGGGAGATTCGGTTGCTCTATGTGTCCCCGGAGCGATTGCCGCGGGTGGTCGACGACCTCAGGAGGCGCGACGCCACGATCAACCGACTGGCCGTCGACGAGGCGCACTGCATCGTGGAATGGGGACACGACTTTCGGCCCTCGTACCGCCGCCTCCGTGCCGCGCGCGTGTCGCTCGGCCGGCCTCCCTGCATCGCCCTCACCGGCTCGGCGACACCGGCGGTGCGTCGGGCGATACGCGAGGCACTGGGCTTCCCACCCGGAGCGGCGGAAGTGGTGGGATCGTTCGACCGACCGAACCTCCGCTTCGAGGTGCAGCGGGTGCACGGTGCCGACGATCGGCTGGCGCGGATGCTGGTGCTGGTTCGCACCACCCGCGGCGCCGTGGTGGTCTATGCGCCGACCCGGGGCCTGGTCGACGGACTGGCGACGATGTTGGTCGACGGCGGCGTGGTGGCCGCGCCCTATCACGCCGGGATGCGACCGGATGAGCGGCGCCGGGTCCTCGATGGCTTCCTCGCCGACCGGATCCGGGTGGTGGTGGCCACCTGCGCATTCGGCATGGGGATCGACAAGCCCGACGTCCGAGTGGTGGCCCACTGGGCGATGCCGTCAACGGTGGAGTCGTACTATCAGGAAGCGGGGCGGGCTGGCCGCGACGGACGGCCGGCGCGCTGCCTGATGTTCCATCACCCCAGCGATGAGCGGCACCCCAGGCGACAGATCGAGACGACCTTTCCCGAGGAGCGCGTGGTCGAGGCGCTCTGGCGCGACCCGACCGCGCGGCCACGATATCCCGAGGCGATCGTGGCGGCTGCCGACCGATTGGCCGCCGAGCTCAGGCCCGAGCGCGGTGCGGTCGACTGGGGTCCTGTCCGGCGACGGCGGAGGGAAGCGGAGCGGCGGCTGCGGGCGATTCGCCGCTACGCCGAGGCGCGTCGCTGTCGGCGGGCATCGATGCTGGAGTGGTTCGGGGAGCGGGTACGGCGATGCGGCGGCTGTGATGTGTGCGGCCATGGACGATAGACGATAGACGATAGACGTCTGTTCGCACCGGTTCCGATGTGGGGAGTCATCCTCCCGATGAGAGCCGGGCGTCACACTCGTCTATCGTCTATCGTCTATTTCCTCTATCGTCTGACCACCGTTCCGTTCGGCAGCACCTCGTAGAGCGCATCATGGATCTTCTCGTTGAGTTTCACGCGTTCGCCCTGCGGGACGGCGGCGCGGAGCGCCGGCAGGAACGGGTCGGCCTTGGATGGGTCGACGGCATATCCCAGGTCGGCCATCGCCCCGACCGTGATCGCGCTGAGCGGCATCGGTGTCCCGACGTTCTCGATGAAGCCGGTCATCAGTTCATCGCCGAGGATCGACTCGCGCCAGTGGGAATCCCTGGTGCCGGGGCCGTACTGGTCTTCGAGCGGGATCAGGTTTCCTCCGTAGCTGATCCCGAGCGAGGGCCAGGCTGCGAGCGCCATCGCCCCCGTGAAGTGGGGGTCCGATCCGCCGATCCCGGTTGCGACATTGAGCCGCGTGAATTGGTCGCCGAGGAAGCCGAGGACATGTCCCATCTCGTGCAGCGCGATGTCCTTGAATTGGCCGGTCTTGCTGTAACTCTCCGCATCGGCGATGTCGAACTGCATGTTGCCCACCACCGTGAGCTTCGAGCTGCTGCGCACCACGCAGGGCCCGGCCTGACCGAGGATGGTGCCGACGCCGTCGATCGGGATGATCGAAGCCCAGATGATCATGTCGTCGATCGACTCGTTGAGTGCCGGAGAGAGTCCCGACTGGCATGAGCCGGCGGCGAGCGACACCTGTTGGCTCGGCAAGTCGCCGGTGATCACCGTCATCCAGCGCATCGCCGCCGCGATGAAGGCGTCCCGGATGTCGGCCGGCGTCTCGGTGAGGAAGCGCACGTCGATGGTGAACGGCGTCGGGGAGCCGGTGGCCGTGAACGTCACCGGGGCCCCGGTGAACCCCGGAACGGTCGCGGTCACCGTCGAGGCGCCGTCGGGACCGAGTCGCCAGTCGCCGAGGGCGGCGATCCCGTCGAGGTCGGTGACCACGGTCGCCCCGCTGATCGTGCCGCCGCCGGCAGTCTGGCTGAAGACCACCGGCACACCGATGACCGGACCGTCGTTGCCGACCACGAGCACCCTCGCCGTCTTGGGCACGGCAAACGAGGTGAACCCACTCTGCGAGGTCGGGGAGACGGCGCTCATGCCGGTCGGGATCCCGATCCCCTGGGCGTTGAAGGTGGTGGTGAGCCCGTTGGCGGTGCGGGCCTGGAGCTGGTTGTTGCCCTGCGTCCCACCCAGGATCCAGCCGCCAACGGTGGTCCGGCCCTCGGCATCGGTCGTGGTCTGGCTCGCTCCCACCAGGGTGCCGCCGCCCTGGATCACCTGCCAGGTAATGAGCGCACCGGGAATCGGGTTGCCGAAGGCGTCGCGGACCCGGACCGAAGGCAGCGGAAGCACCTGCTGGCCCACCACGGCCGCGAGCGATGCGCCCCCGGTCACGATCTGGAGTGAGGAGGGTGCGCCCGGCTCCGAGGTGGCGGTGATCGTGAGCAGGAGCGGGTAGCCGAGGGCCTGGGCCCTGAGTTGGTTGGTGCCGGGAATCGGGCCGAGTCGCCACGAGCCGACGGTGGCGATGCCATCGCTGTTGGTCACCACCGAATCACCGGTCACGCTGCCCCCGCCACTCAGAACGTCAAACCGCACGCTGATCCCCGGAACGCCACGGCCGCCGGCGTCGGCCACCCGCACGGCCGGGGTGACCAGCACGGTGGCTCCGACGGTGCCTTCCTGGTTGTTGCCCGCCGAGACCGTGAGACCGTTCGGGGGCCCCGGTGGAGTGGTGCCCGAGTCGCCGCAGGCAGCCAGGGCGGCGAGCATGGCGACCGCGAGGACGCGGCCAGCACCGGAGCGGCAGGGGAGGGGGGAAGTCGGCACGGTCACGGTTCTCCGGGGTGGCTACTGCGCGGAATATAGGGGCGGAGCGTGGGCCTCCGCGTCGATGCCGCTGTCTGGAATCTGGCCGGGTCGGGCAGCGGGAGGACCCCCGTGGGATCGCCAGGAGGGCTCTCGCGGTGACCGCAATCTGGGTCGCTGCGCATTGCCGTAAGTTCTCCCGCAGCATAGCTTTCCATCATGCCATCAGTTCCTGTTCCATCTGGAATCGACCGTGTGGCCGGGGCGAGCCGCCCCGGGCTGCTGGCATCGCTGCTGTTGCACATTTCCTGCCGATTCGTGACCCGCTTCGGTTCGCATCGCCACGACAACATCCGACAGCCCCGTCCACCGATCGACCACGGCTCGCCATCGGGCGGCCGCGACGCAGAATCGTCGCGCCCGTCCCATGTCGACCGGCGGGTCACCGGCTGGCCGGCGCTTTCGGCGACGATGCCCGTCCGCCCCGCGGTGGACCCCGGAACGCCACGCCGTCGGCTGATCGACCGTCACCCTGGACGGCGATCGCGATCCCTCTTGCCATCGGGCGAGCGTCGCCGGTTGCGACGTCTCCCTGTTCGGATCTCCCGTGAAGCGCGAAATCCTGATTTCCAGTACCCCGCGCGAGACGCGTGTCGCCATTCTCGAGGACGACCGTCTCGTCGAGCTGCTGGTCGATCGCCCGGACAATCGTCGTAGCGTAGGCGACATCTATCTCGGCCGGGTCGAGGCGGTGCTGCCCGGGATCCAGGCCGCGTTCGTCGACATCGGCCTGGACAAGTCGGCCTTCCTGCACGCTTCCGACCTCCTCGAGCCCGAGGACGAGGAGGAACCGGAGGAGCCCGCCGACGATGCCGACGTCCCCGATTCTCCCGAGGCGGCCGAGACCGCCGAACTCGCGGAGGAGGAAGGCGGCGGCGCTGCCACGGTGACCGCACCGGCCAAGCGTCGGGGCGAAGGCGGCCGACGCGAAGTCGGCGCCCGGCGGGCGGTCCCCGACATCGGGGAGATGCTCAAGAAGGGCCAGACCCTCCCGGTCCAGGTCACCAAGGAACCGATCTCCACCAAGGGGAGCCGGGTCACCGCGCAGATCTCGCTGGCCGGACGATTCCTGGTGTACATGCCCTACGCCTCCAAGGTGGGCGTCTCGCGCAAGATCGAGAGCCGCGAGCAGCGCGCCAAGCTCCGCGAGATGGTGTCCAAGCACCTGCCGGCCGATGCCGGCGGGATGATCGTCCGCACCGTGGCCGAGGGGGTCACCGAGGACCACTTCCGGCGCGAGGTCGAGTCGCTCCTTGCCGTGTGGCGCAAGGTCAAGCGCAAGCAGCATTACGTTCGCAAGGCACCGGCCCTGTTGCACCGCGAGGCCTCGCTCACCCGCGCCCTGGTCCGCGACGTGTTCAGCGCCAAGGTCGACGGCCTCTGGGTCGATTCCCGCGAGCTGCTCAACGATGTCACCCAGTACCTTGAGCAGATCGATCCGGAGCTGCTGGAGCGGGTGCACTTGTACGACGAGCCCGAGCCGCTGTTCGATCACTTCAAGATCGAGTCGGAGATCCGCGATCTCTTCAAGCAGCGGGTCGAGCTTCCCACCGGCGGCTACGTGATCATCCAGCCCACCGAGGCACTGGTGTCGGTCGACGTCAACACCGGCCGCTACACCGGCAAGAAGGACCCGGAGAAGACGATTCTCCGCACCAACGTGGAGGCGGCCCGCGAGATCGCTCGCCAGATCCGGCTCCGCGATGTGGGCGGCATCATCGTGGCGGACTTCATCGACATGGAGTCGAAGGGCAACCGCGATCGGGTGCTCCAGGAGCTCCGCACCCATCTCGGTCGCGATCGCGCCCGCACCCGCGCCTTCGCCGTCTCGGAACTCGGTCTTGTGGAGATGACCCGCCAGCGGGTGCGGGCGTCACTCTGGGCCTCGATGACCCGCGACTGCCCCACCTGCCACGGCACCGGTCGGGTGTTCTCGCCGGAGGTGGTGACCCGGCGGCTGGAGCGGGCCCTCAAGCGGCTCGCCCATGAGAACAAGGAGCGTCGGCTCACCATCCGGATCCATCCCGAGGTGGCGATCTACCTCCTCGAGGAAGAGTCCCGCCTGGTCAAGACCCTGGCCAAGGAGGGGGAGGTCGAGCTCGAGGTCCGCGACGACCCGATGCTCTCGCTCGACGAGTTCCGGCTGGTCTCCCGGCCGGCGGGGCGGGACGTGACCGAGCTGTACGCGGTGGCGTAGGGCGAACGGGAACGGGAACCGCGAACGAGGCGTAGGTGACCCCCCCGAACCGTCGGTGAGTCGTTCAGGCAACCGTCACTGTTACCGAGGAGGTTGCCATGATGCGTCCCATGTCAGTCATTGCCGCGCTGGTCCTGGCAGGCTGCGGAGCCGTCCAGTCGGACCTGGTCACCGGATCGTTCGGTGGGAACGGACTGCTGCTCACCGCCTCCAGCCGGACGGTGCACCTCCAACTGGCCTGTATGAAGGCCTCCTTTCCCGAACCGATGCGGGTCGCTCCGGACGGCAGCTTCGAACTGCAGGGTGCCATCTCCGCGACCTCCTGGGGAGGCGCGATCGGCACCCCGGCACGGCTGATGGGCACGGTCAATGGCGAGGAGGTCAGCCTGCGGTTCGAGTGGCGGCCCGGGGAGGAATGGGTGGGCTCGGAGGGCGCCGCCACCCTGGTCCGCGACGAACCGATGGTCCGGCCAGCCGGTTCCTGTCTGGCCTAGGCCGCCCTCCAGCGGCCGCTGGACCCCCGGCTCCCCGCCACGGTGGCCCGCTTGCCCTAAGTGGGGCCCGCTGGCTAGCTTTGGGGGCTACGGTCCCGAAACACCGGACGAGACGAGAGAGACATGTACGCGATTATCAAGGCCCTCGGAAAGCAGTACCGCGCGGAGAAGGGTGCCACCCTGCAGCTCCCCTACATGGAGGAGAAGCAGGCCGGTGACGCCCTGACCTTCGACGAGGTGCTCCTGACCGCCAATGGCGACACGATCACGGCGGGCACCCCCACGGTTGCCGGGGCGAAGGTCACCGCCGAGGTGGTGGGTCACGGCAAGGAAAAGAAGATCTTCGTGTTCAAGTTCAAGCGGCGGAAGGGCTATCGCCGCAAGACCGGCCATCGGCAGAAGTACACCGAGGTCAAGATCACCGACGTGATGGTCGGGTGAGGTAAGCCATGGCACACAAGAAGGGCGTCGGCTCAAGCCGCAACGGTCGCGATTCCAACCCGCAGTACCTCGGCGTCAAGCACTTCGGCGGCGAATCGGTCACCGCGGGAAGCATTCTCGTCAAGCAGCGGGGGACCAGGTTCCACCCCGGCAAGAACGTCTTCCTGGCCAAGGATGACTCGCTCCACGCCCACATCGACGGAGTCGTGAAGTTCGAGCACAAGGACAAGAAGCGGATGAAGGTGTCGGTGTATCCGGCAGGCTGAAGGTCGATGGTCGATAGTCGATCGAAGGGGCCGGCTCTGCTGATGGGGGCCGGCCCTTCATGTATTCAGCAACCGGCCATCAGCCATTGACCATCGACCTCATAGATCCGCACACACCCCCGCCACGCCCAGCTCCACCAACCGCTGCCGCTCCTCCTGGGTTCTCGCCGTCCAGGCGATGATCTCGATGCCGGCGGCGGCACAGAGGGTCACCAGCTCCCGGTCGATCATCGGGGCTTCCTGCCAGAGGGTCCGCGCCCCGGCGGCGAGGACCATCGCCACGGGGTCGATCGGGTAGCTGGCCGACAGGACTCCATAGCCCAGCTCGGGGGCCAGGGCCGCCAGTCGGGCGATCACGCGGTGGTCGAAAGCATGGACCTGACATCGGTCGCGGAGCCCTGGCGCCCCGACGATCTCGAGCAGGTCGCGGTCGCCCTGGGGTGGGACCCCCTTGGCCTCGACAAAGACCCGAAGGCCACCGAGCGCCGCGATCGCCTCCTCGAGCATGGGAATCGGCGAGCCGTCGGCCAGCCGCTCCTTGCGGGTTTCCGCGAGGGTCAGGTCGGCAATCGCCCGCCCGGAGGGGAGGGCAGGGTCGTGATGAACGACGGTTTTTCCATCCCGGGTAGTGTGGACATCGAGCTCAACCCCATCGATCCCGATTCCGGGGTTTTCCACAGCCGCCTCGAAGGCGGCGATGGAATTCTCGATGGCTACCGAGGTGACCCCACGATGGGCGATGAGCAGGGGTTTCGACATTGGTGGATTACCCGGTGCGGAGTGGTGTGGAGAGACTGTTGATAGCTCGTATATCACGTGAAGTCACATCAGTTATCATCAATGTTGACATGTATTTGTGTGGTATGTGGAGAACGGAGGACGGAGGGCGGAGGACGGAGGAGGGAGGACGGAGGTGGTCGGTCCTCCCTACGCCGTTCCGTCCTCCGTCGCTCCGTCCTCTGTCCTCCGTCGCTCCGTCCTCCATTAACCTTTCCCCCCATGCCCCGTCCTTCACGCCGATGACGGTCGTTGCCCCGGACCATCCGACCGATGTGCAGCTGGTTGCTGCGTGGCGGGGCGGCGACGAAGCCGCCGCGGCGACCCTGGTCCGTCGACATTCGGCCGTGCTCGGACGGTACCTCGTTGCGCGGGGTGCCACCAGCGCCGACTGCGACGACCTGCTTCAGGAGACCTTCTTCCGGGCGTTCAGGGGGCTCGATGGCTGGCGAGGCGATGCCCCGTTTCGAGGCTGGCTCTTCCGGATCGCGGCCAACCTGGTCCACGACCGGTTCAGGCGAAGCGGAGGGCGGGTCTACGTGGAGCTGTCCGACGGCGACCGGGTGGATCATGCCGACCCGGAAGTGGAGATGATCGCCGACGAGACGGCCGGGCGAATCGCCGACGGGTTGGGACGGCTCTCGCCAATGCAGCGCGAGGTGTTCCTGCTCCGGGTGGAACAAGGGCTCGAGTATGCCGAGATCGCGGCGGCCCTGGATACGACGGCGGGGGCGGCACGGGTGCATTACCACCATGCGGTACGGCGGCTCAAGGAGCGGCTGCAATGAACCAGGCTCATCTCACTGATCGGATTCCCGACGTGGTGCACGGGGCCGCCGAATGGACGGTCGCCGAGCAGGCCCACTTCGCGGATTGCCCGGCGTGTCGGCGCGAGTGGCGGCTGGTCTCGATGGTGGCGACCGCGGCCCCCCCGGCTCCCGCGGTCGATGTCGCCGAGGTGGCGACTCGGGTGCTCACCCGTCTCCGTGGTGACGTGCCGGTCATCGCGCTCGACAGCCGCCATCGTTGGCGCCGAGCGGCGATCGGGCTCGCCGCTGCCGCCTCGCTGGCGCTGACGCTGGGGCTCTGGCATCCGTGGGAGGGGCGCCCGGAACTGGCGGTGGCTCCGACCCGGCAACCGACGATGCTTCCCGAGCTCGACCGACTCTTCGAGTCCGAGCTCGAGGTGGTGCTGGCCTCGATCGAACCCGAACCGATCGACCCGCTCGGGTCGGTGCCCCGGATCGGTGACCTGTCTGATACCGAACTCGAAGTGCTGCTTGAACAGGTGGAGGGATCATGAAATGCTCAACTCGCGGCCTCGTCCTTGGCGCACTGCTCATCGCGCCGCTCACCCTGGTGGCTCAGGGTCCCCCACCGGTGCGTGGTGAGGCGGTCCGGCAACGGATCGAGCAGGTCTTTGCCAACCGGCTCCGCCAGGAGCTGGGGCTCAGCGCCGACCAGATGGACAAGGTCGGTGCCGTGCTCACCGACTGGGGCAGCAAGCGCCGCGGGCTCGAGGACGAGGAGCGCGGCCTGCGTCAGGCGCTCGACGGCCAGCTTCGTCCGGGAGTCGCCGCCAACAGCGATTCGGTGACCCGGGTCATCGATCGGCTGCTGCAGAACCGGGTGGAGTACGCGCAGTCGTTCCAGGGAGAGATGCGCGACCTCGCGCCGATGCTCACCCCGGTACAGCGTGCACAGTTCATGCGGCTTCGCGATCAGGTGCTCCGCCGCGTCCAGGATCTGCAGGACCAGCGCCCCGTGCCGGGTCGTCCGGTGCGCCCCGGGGCCCAGTAACGGACGACAACCCGGCGCCATCCCGCTAGATTCCGCCGCATGGTGATGCGTGCGGAGGAGACGGGACGGCGCTGGATCATCGCGGCGCTGGCGGTCGTCGCCCCCCTGGGGGCGCCGCGAGTCGCCGCGGCCCAGGACCGCGTCGCGATCCACGCCATCTCCCCCGCGTGGGTCGACCTGCTGGTGCATCTCTTCACCAACCCGATCGTCGTGCCGTTGCTGTTGTCGGTCGGGATCCTCGGCTTGCTGCTCGAGCTCAAGGCTGGTGCCTTTGGCATCGGCGGACTGGTGTCGGTCGCCTCGCTCGGCCTCTTCTTCGGTTCCGCGTTCATGCTCGGTCTCGCCGGGTGGCAGGAACTGGTGATGCTCGGCGCGGGCACCATCGCCCTCGCCGTCGAGCTGTTCGTGCTGCCCGGCTTCGGCGTCGCGGGTATCCTCGGCCTGGCGCTGATCGGCGGATCGGTGGTGCTGGCGATGCTCGGCGCGACCCCCACTGGTGGAGATGTGATGATCGCACTCGGCATCCTGGGGAGCTCGATCGCGATCACCGCGGCGGTGGCCTTTGCCTGGTTGCGGCACCTGCCCAACTCGACGCGCTGGAGCGGACTGCTGCTCCGGGACAGCGTGCACCGCGGCGAGGGCTATCTCTCCGCGCCGGCGCACGACGAATTGGTCGGGAAGGTCGGCGTGGCACTCACCGACCTGCGTCCCTCGGGCACGGCCGAGGTCGAGGGTGAGCGGGTCGACGTGGTCACCGAGGGAGGGTTCGTGAAGGCCGGAGCGGCGATCACCGTGCTCCGCGCCGAGGGGTATCGTCACGTGGTGCGCCCCGCGCACCCCGTGGAATCGCACACGGTCTGAGGGGAGTCGTTCGTCCATGGATCAGAATTCTGCCGGGCTTGCCACGCTGCTGGTGCTGGGCGTGCTGGCGTTCCTCGTCTTGGTGATCTTCTTCCGGTTCATCCCGGTCGCGCTCTGGATCCGGGCGGCGGCGAGCGGGGTGCGGGTCTCGTTTGTCACGCTGATGGGGATGCGGCTCAGGAAGGTCAATCCGGCGCGGATTGTCGACCCGCTCATCACGGCGACCAAGGCCGGCCTGCAACTCCGGATCAACGACCTCGAGGCGCACTTCCTTTCCGGCGGCAACGTGGCAACGGGTGGTCAACGCGCTGATCTCGGCCGACAAGGCCGGCATCGCGCTCTCGTTCAAGCAGGCCACGGCGATCGATCTCGCCGGGCGTGACGTGCTCGAGGCGGTGCAGGTGAGCGTGAATCCCAAGGTGATCACCACGCCGAAGGTCGCGGCGATGGCAAAGGACGGCATCCAGCTGCTGGCGATGGCGCGGGTGACGGTGCGGGCCAACGTCGACCGGCTGGTCGGCGGGGCCGGCGAGGAGACGATCCTGGCTCGCGTGGGGGAGGGGATCGTGAGCACCATCGGCTCGGCCTCGAGCCACAAGGCGGTGCTCGAGAATCCCGACATGATCTCCAAGACGGTGCTCGCCAAGGGTCTCGACGCGGGCACGGCGTTCGAGATCCTCTCGATCGATATCGCTGACGTGGACGTGGGCAAGAACATCGGAGCCGAGCTGCAGACCGACCAGGCCGAGGCCGACAAGCGGATCGCCCAGGCCAAGGCCGAGGAGCGTCGCGCGCTCGCCGTCGCGATGGAACAGGAGTTCAAGGCCGAGGCGCAGAACCAGCGCGCCAAGCTGATCGCCGCCGAAGCGGCGATTCCGCTGGCCATGGCCGAGGCCTTCCGGATCGGCAATCTCGGCGTGATGGACTACCAGAAGTACCGCAACATCGAGGCGGACACGGAGATGCGTCGCTCGATCGCGGCTGGCGACCAGCCGATCGCGCCCGAGGAGCGCTGAGCCGGCGATGGATCTCGGGCTCTTCATCCTCCTCGCCCTGGTCTGGGGATTCCTGTCGATGCTCGGCAAGGCCGCCCAGAAGGGGGGTGCCCGGCGGCAATCGCAGGTGCCGGTTCCGCGCCGCCCGGAGCGCGGACCGCCGACCACCTTCGACGAGCTGCTCACCGAGATGCGCGGCCAGCTCGAGCGGGCCAAGGAAGCCGACGAGCGCCGCAGCCACCTGCCGCTTCCCGGCGCCGAGGAGGTCGAGGAACGGGAATCGCTCGAGATCGTGCCGGTGGTGGTCCCGCGCGAGTTGCCGGCCCCGGCCCAATCGCGGGTCGTGGTCGACAGCGACCAGGAGGCTCAGGCGCTGGTGCGGCGGCGGTACAACGAGGCGGAGGCCCGCAACCGTGGCCTCACCGCAGCTGATCACCGGGCGTTCGATGCGCTGATCCGCCGGAAGGCGCCCAAGCCGGTCGCCGCGGCACATCCCAGCAAGCTGCGTCAGGCGCTGATCTGGAACGAGGTGCTCGGCAAGCCGGTGTCGATGCGGGATGAGCAGTGAGTCCTGAGTCCTGAGACGTGGGGGGAATCGAAGGGGCCGACATCGATCACTGATGCCGGCCCTCGCCACTCCCCCCCACGACCCAGGACTCAGGACTCAGGACGCAGGACTCATCTCCCGTTCGTACCGCTCCATCGACGCCACGATCAGTCGCTCCGCGGCGGCGCGATCCTCGAAGCCGCGACTCTCGGTGCGGGTCCCCTCGAGGTCCTTGTACACTTGGAAGAAGTGTTCGATCTCGCGCAGGGCATGTCGGGGGATGTCGCCGAGGTCGTGGATCTGCTCGGCGAACGGGTCGTTGATCGGCACGGCGATGATCTTCTCGTCGTTCTCGCCGCGATCGATCAGGTTGAAGACGCCCACTGGCCGGACATCGACGAGACAGCCCGTGAACACCGGCTCGGTCATGATCACCAGCACGTCGAGCGGGTCGCCGTCATCGGCGAGGGTGCGCGGCAGGAAGCCGTAATCGCCGGGATAGTGCACCGAGCTGTGCAGCAGCCGGTCGAGCCGGAAGACCCCGAGTACCTTGTCGAGCTCGTACTTGTTGCGCTCGTTGGCGGGGATCTCGATCACGGCGGTCACCCGCTCGGGGGGGTGGCTGCCGGTGGGGATGTCGTGCCATGGGTGGAACGGGCGAGGCGAGATCACGTCGAGGCCTGTGAAGGGGTGGATGGAGAAGGGTAAAGGGTGGAGCCGCTCGGCGGGGAGTGCCCCCGGATGGCGGCGCACCGGGTTGCCCCGCATCCGTCGTCAGGCGATCCTTCCCGTCTTGGCCCGTGTGGCGGAATGGCAGACGCAGCGGACTCAAAATCCGCAGGGGGCAACCCCGTGTGGGTTCGACTCCCACCTCGGGCATCACCGGCTCGCGACCCGAACGGCCGCGACGGCCGGTTATCTTGCGGACCGCGTTCCTGGCTGCCGGTAGACTCCCTGATCCCTCGGATGACCATGTCGCTTGAGCTCTCGCTGCGCGTTGCCGATCCGGCGGCGCTCGACACGCCGCTGTTGATCGTCCCGGTCCCCGTGGGCGATGCCGTTCCCGATTCCCTCCGCGCCTTCGACGGCTCCGCCGGCGGCACCATCGCCGCGGCCTGGGCGAGCACCGATTTCACCGGCAAGCGGGACGAGACCCTCGTCTGCTATCCGAAGGGGTCGGTGCGCCGTCTCCTCCTGGTCGGGATCGGGGACGCCACGAAGGTCGACGCGGCCGCCCTCCGGCGCGCGGCGATGATCGGCGGCAAGCGCGCCCGGACGCTCGGCGTCGAGCGTGCGGCGCTGGCGATCCCCGCCACGACGGTTGCCGCTGACCGGGCGGTGCAGGCGCTGGCGGAGGGTGCCGCGTTCGGCGCCTGGCACTACACCGAACTCAAGATGCCGGCCGACCCACCGAAGCCACCCGTGGCGGCGATCGAGCTGATCGCCACCGCCGCCGATCCGGGCCACGACGCCGGGCTGGCGCGGGGCCGGGCCATTGCCGCCGGGCAGGCCTTTGCCCGTGGCCTCCAGGTGCTGCCGGCCGACACCTGCACGCCGATCTTCCTCGCCGAGCGCGCGAAGGAGCTTGCCGCGCGACATGGGATGAAGCTCACCGTGCTCGACCAGGCGGCGCTCGAGAAGGAGGGAATGCATGCGCTGCTCGCGGTGGCCAAGGGCAGCGTCAACGAGCCACGCTTCATCGCCCTTGAGTACGAAGGCGCCGAGGGTGCCCCGGTCGTGCTGGTCGGCAAGGGGGTGACCTTCGATGCCGGGGGCATCTCCATCAAGCCCGCCCAGGGGATGGAGGAGATGAAGTACGACATGTCGGGTGCCGCCGGCGTGCTCGGCACGATGGAGATGCTCGGACAGCTCAAGCCGAAGCTCCACGTGGTGGGGCTTGTCCCCAGTGCCGAGAACATGGTGTCGGGTTCCGCCTATCGTCCCGGTGACGTGGTACGCAGCCATCACGGCAAGACCATCGAGGTCCTCAACACCGACGCCGAGGGACGGCTGCTCCTCGCGGATTCGCTCTCGTGGGCCCGGCGCTACAACCCCGCCGCCGTGGTTGACTGCGCCACGCTCACCGGTGCCGTCGTGATCGGCCTCGGCCACACCGCCAGCGCGGTCATGGGCACCGATCCCGAGCTGGTGGCGCAGCTCATCGCCGCCGGGCAGGCATCGGGCGAGCGGTGCTGGGAGTTGCCGCTCTGGGACGAATACCGCGACCTGATCAAGTCGGACATCGCCGACGTCAAGAACACCGGTGGGCGCCCGGCGGGAAGCATCACCGCCGGCTGGTTCCTGCGTGAATTCGTGGAGGGGTATCCCTGGGCGCACCTCGACATCGCCGGCACCGCCTATACCGATCGGGAGTCGGCGATGCACGGCAAGGGACCGATGGGTGTCCCGGTGCGGCTCTTCAGCGAGTTCCTGCTCGCCCGGCTCTGACGCCGTGATGTTGCGGTGGTCCGGCCTCGTCCTGCCCGCGCTCCTCCTGGTCGCGCCGGTGGTGGCGCGTGGCCAGGACGTGGTGCCGCCACCCGACAGCGCCGCAGCGGCCGACAGCACCAAGGCCGACTCCTCCTCGACCGAGCGGTTGCTGGCGGTCGAGGGCCAGGCCGGGGTGCGGCTGGCGACCATGCCGAGGGTGGAATACGGCGGGGTCCAGCCGGCCGGCAGCCGGATCGTGCTCACCCGCGACTCGATCGATTGGGCACCGGCGCGCACGGTGGCGGAACTCCTCGCGGCCGTGTCTCCGGTGTACCTCTGGCGCGGTGGTTGGCGTGCCCGACCGGAGCTCCCCAATCTCCTCGGCCACGGCGCCGAGAGTGTGAGCTACGTGGTGGACGGCCGACCGTGGCTCGCGATCGGCCCCGACTCCACCGCCATCGATCCCTCGCTCTGGTCCCTGGAACTGTTCGATCGGGTCGAGATCGAGAGAGCCCCGGCCCAGCTGCGGGTCTACCTGTTCACCCGGGCTCACGATCGGCTCGCGCCACGGACCGCGATCGCGGTTTCCACCGGCGATCGCGGGTTCTCCCAGTACTTCGGCTCGTTCGAGAAACGCTATCCCAGCGGCTTCGGCCTCTCGCTGGCCGCCGACTACACCGGCGTGAACGCTCCCGACGGCGGCTCGGGCGCGGCCAACCTCACCAACGGCTGGGCGCAGCTCTCCTGGCGCCCGAGCGCCCGGCTGGGCGCCCAGGCGCAGGTGATGATCCAGGCGCCGCGACGCGATCCGCTGCTCGCCATCGCGGCGACGGACACGATTGACCCCGGCATCAACGGCAATCGCACCGACGCCGAGCTCCGGGTGTCATTGCGGAGCGCCGCTGGCGAAACCGGCTGGCACGGCGATGCCTGGGCGGCTCGCACCACCTGGCGCAGTGATTTGCTCGACGCCCAGGTCGGCACCTTCGGCGCGATGGTCGGCTATCGCAAGCCCACCTGGTCGGGCGAGTTGCAGGCGCTGCATCACACCCGATGGACCGGTCTCGATTCGAGGCTCGCCATGGGGTGGACGCCGAGCGCCGGCCTGGCCGCTGCGATCGAGGGCGTCTACCAGCGCCACGAAGGCGACCGCATCACCAAGTACGCCACCGCGCGGATCGGACTCACGATTCCGCGGGGGAGTCATCTCCCGCTGCTGGGGCTGGGGATCCCGGTGGGGCTGCGGGTTGGCGGGACCGCCAGTCATGGCGACCGGGTGACGATTCCGTCGATCACGGACCTCGCGGCCGAGTCCTTCGCCGATTACGAGCTGATGGCGGCGATTGACGCCGGATGGCTCACCGCCGAGGGGCGTTGGCTCAGCACCGACGCGTGGCATGCGGCCCCCTACCGGGCGTTTCCCACCGTGGTCGCCTTCGACCGTCAACCCCGGACCGAGTGGTTCACGATGCGAGCCCGGCTGGCACCGAACAACTGGTTCTCATTGGCCACCAACTACGAACATCCGATGAGCGGCGCCCTCCCCGACGGAGTGCCGCCGCACCACGCCTGGTCCACCGCCACGGTGAATTCACGCTTCCTGCACAATTTCCCGAGCGGAATCTTCCGGCTCCAGGTGCAGGGGGTGGTGGAGACGTGGAGTCCGGGAATCATCGGGCGCAATGCCGACGGCGAGGCGATCGACCTGCCCGGGCTGACGTTCGTCCGCGGGATCATCCAGTTCCAGCTCGGGCCGTTCACGGCCTACTGGGACCGGGTCAACTTCCAGGCGACCAAGAAGGGGCACGTCCCCGGCTACCCGATTCTCTCGCTGGGGAGCAGCTACGGGATCCGCTGGACGTTCACGAACTGATCGAGATCCCGGCTCCCGGGCTATCTCGGCGGGCGGGGCTCCGGGAACAGCTCTTCCCACCCCGGCAGTCTCCGATCTCCGATCTCGACCATCGCCTCCCCTCCCGCCTGGTTCCGGGCTATCTTTCCCAGCTACCCCCGACCGGGAGCCCAGCTCGTGGCCCTCAGCATGACGGGGTTCGGATCGGCCGAGGCGGACGTCGGCGGGCGGCGGGCCCGGCTCGAGATCCGGACCGTGAACCATCGCTTCCATCACGCCTCGGTCCGGCTGCCGCCGGACCTCGCGGGCCTGGAAGGCGAGGTGCGCGAGGCGCTCAAGCGGCGGATCGACCGGGGACATGTGACGCTGACGATGACCTGGGTCGACGCGCCGCTCGTCGGTGCCGCCGTGGATTGGTCTCGGGCCGAGGCCGCCGTGGCGCTGCTCCGCGAGGTGCAGCAGCGGTTCGGGTTGTCGGCCGAGTTGTCGGTGGAGCAGGTGATGCGCTTTCCCGAGGTGCTCGGCTCGGCACGTGAGTCGACCACGGTCGAGTGGTCGGCGCTTGAGCCGTTGGTCGACATCACGCTCGACGAATGCCTCGCCGCACGGCGTCGCGAGGGCGCCGCACTTTCGACCGAGCTCGGGGAGCGTCTGGCGGCGATCGAGGGTCGTGCCGCCGCGGTGGCCGCCCGCCTGCCCGGTCGACTGGAGCGTGAGGTGTCGCGGCTCCGTGAGGGGGTGTCGACATTGGCCGGTGGCGTCCAGGTGGATCCCGATCGGGTGGCGCAGGAAGTGGCGATTCTCGCCGACCGGCTCGACGTGACGGAGGAGTTGGTGCGACTCCGGGCGCACGTGGCCGCGGCGCGCGAGGCGGTGGCCTCCGACCGTCCGGTGGGAAAGCAGCTCGGATTTCTTGCCCAGGAACTCGGTCGCGAGGTGAACACCGTCGGCAGCAAGGCCAACGACGTGGCGATCGCCCATGAGGTCGTGGCGATGAAGGGCGAGCTGGAGAAGGTGCGCGAGCAGCTGGAGAACCTCGAGTGACCTCTCTCCTGGTGGTGCTCTCGTCTCCCTCCGGTGGCGGCAAGTCGACCATCGCGGGACGACTGCTCGGTGGGCGCGGCGACGTCGGCTACTCCGTCTCGGCGACGACCAGGGCGCCACGCGCGGGTGAGGTGGATGGCCGCGACTACCATTTCCTCACTGTCGCGGAGTTCGAGCGGCGGGTAGAGGCGGGCGAGTTTCTCGAGCACGCGTTCTACAACGGGCACCGCTATGGCACCCTCGAGTCGGAGGTGCGCCAGGTGACCCAGGGCGGCAAGCACGTACTGCTCGACATCGAGGTGGCCGGGGCGCGGATGGTGCGCGAGCGCTTCACTGATGCGGTCCTGATCTTCCTCCTGCCGCCCAGCGGGCGGGTGCTGATCGAACGATTGCGCGGACGCGGCACCGAAAACGAGGCTGCGCTGCAGGGCAGGTTGGAGCAGGCGCTGGAGGAGCTCGCCGCGGCGGTCGAGTATGACTACGTCGTGGTCAACGAGGACCTCGAGGAAGCGGTGACCAGGGTCGGCCAGATCATCGACGTCGAGTCGCGACGGATGAGTCGGCTCCGCAACACGCAGGTGATGCTCGACCGGCTCAGGGCCGAGGTGGCGGCGGAGATCGCCCGCAGCACGGCCTCGACCTAGACCATTCAGGAGGAACATCATGGAAGTCTTCACTCCGCAGGAAGTCGCCCGCACCACCGGTTCGAAGTACCGGGGCGTGCTGGTGGCCGCGCGCTTCGCCCGATACCTCAACGAGTTTCCCCGCGAGGCGGTGGCGAACTTCGAGCGGGCCGAGGGTGTGAAGAAGCTGACCACGCTGGCGCTCAAGAAGTTGACCAGCGGCGAGCTCACCTTCCGCGAACTGCGCCGGCGCCGCACCGAGGCCTGAGATGTGGCGGGGCCGCCGGGTCGTCCTCGGGGTGACCGGGGGAATTGCGGCATACAAGTGCGTCCACCTCGCCCGCGTGCTCACCATGCGTGGCGCGCAGGTGGACGTGGTGCTCTCTCGCGGCGCCGCCGAATTTGTCGGGGCGGTGACCTTCGAGGCAGTGACCCGTCGGCGGGTGCGCCGTTCGCTCTGGGAGCCGGGCACCGCGCTTGATCACGTGACGCTGGGCGAACAGGCCGACCTGGTGATCGTCGCTCCGGCCACGGCGTCGCTGCTCGGTCGGGCCGCGGCCGGCATCGCCGATGACCTGCTGACCACCCTGCTCCTCGCCACCCGCGCTCCCGTGCTCGTGGCCCCGGCCATGAACGACCAGATGTTCGCCGATGGCGCGACGACCGCCAACCTCGACCTGTTGCGGGGACGGGGATGGCACGCCGTGGGACCGGTGGTCGGTCCGCTCGCCGAGGGACCCAGCGACCGCCCCGGCCGGATGGCCGAGCCCGAGGCGATCGTCGCCCACGCCGAGCGGATCCTCGCGGGCGAGGGGCCGTTGCACCGGCTCAAGATCCTGGTCACGGCCGGGCCGACCCGTGAGTCGATCGACCCGGTCCGGGTGATCACCAACCGCTCCAGCGGCAAGATGGGCTACCGACTGGCCGAGGCGGCCTGGCGCCGCGGCGCCGAGGTGATCCTCGTCTCCGGACCCTCGAGCGAGCCGGCGCCCCACGGCGTCACGCTGCTGCACGTCGAGACCACCGCCGAGATGGAGGATGCGGTTCGTCGGCATCTGCCGACCGCCGACGTGCTGGTCATGGCGGCGGCGCCTGCCGACTACCGGGCGGCCGCGCCCAGCGACACCAAGCTGCCCCGGCGCGACGGCACCATCGGACTCGAACTGGTGCCGACCGACGACATCCTGCTCGGCACGCTGCGCGAGCGCCATCCGCGGCTCACCACGGTCGGCTTCGCGCTCGAGACCGGTGGCGCGACGGCCAAGGGACGCGAGAAGCTCCGTCGCAAGCAGCTCGACATGATCGTGGTCAACGACGCGCTCGAACCCGGGGCCGGCTTCGAGGTCGAGACCAACGCGGTGACCATCCTCGATGTGCAGGGCGCAGAGATCCGGGTGTCGTTGCGCGACAAGCGTGACGTGGCGGAGGCGATCCTCGATGCGATCGAGGCGTATCGTGGATGACGCGGTGCGCCGCTGGCTCGAGTTGCAGCGCGACCTCGGGGGAGACGAGGTCTACTTCGACTCGCCGCTGGTGCCGTCCACCGATCGCCCGGCGGTGCCGGACTCGCCAGCCGTCGTCCCGCTCCCCGGGATGCCGGCCAAGGAACTCCGCGTGAAGCACTATCCGCCGGGCGAGGAGCCGGCCTGGCTGGTCGGCGCCCCGCCGATCCCGGGGCCCGGGCTCACCGTCACCACCCCGGTCCCCGCGCTGCTCGAGGCCGGCAGGCGACTGGTCGTCGCTCGAGGCGATCGCCGGGACGGTCCGGGGCTGCACCCGCTGCCCGCTCTGCAAGGGCCGCACGAACGCGGTCCCGGGCGAGGGGAATCCCGCTGCCGGCCTGATGGTGGTGGGCGAGGGACCGGGGGAGCAGGAGGACCTGTCGGGCCGGCCGTTCGTCGGGCGGGCAGGGGCGTTGCTGGACAAGATCCTCGAAAGCATCGAAACTCCACGTCCCGAGGTCTTCATCGCCAACGTGGTGAAGTGCCGGCCACCGCGGAACCGGGCGCCGCTGCCGGACGAGCGTGCGGCCTGCCTGCCGTATCTTCATCGGCAGATCGCCCTGGTGCGGCCCCGGGTGCTCCTGGCACTGGGGGCCACCGCCGCCGAGGCGATGCTTGGCGTCCGCAAGCCGCTCGGCGAAGTGCGGCTCAAGGTGCATCGGTTCGACGGGATCCCGTTGGTGGTGACCTACCATCCGGCAGCCCTGCTCAGGAACCCCAACTGGAAGCGACCCGCCTGGGATGACATCCGTATCGCCCGACAGCTCCTCGACCTCGGTGACTGAGCCGTTCCAGGGGCGCAGTGTGCCGTGGAGCGCCGAGGCGGAGCAGGCGGTCCTCGGGGCGATGCTGCTGGACGGCGACGCCGCACTGCGCGGCGCGGAGCTGCTCGAGGACGGTGCGTTCTATCAGGAGTCGCACCGGCGGCTCTGGCGGGCGCTGCGGGCGTTGGTCGAACAGCGAATGGTGGTCGACTACGTGACTGTCCGCGACGAGCTGGCGCGCCGCGGCGATCTCGAGGCGATCGGTGGGGTCGAGTACCTCGACGAACTGGTCACCGCGGTGCCCACCGCGGCGAACCTGGAGTACCACGCCAGGATCCTGCGCGACAAGGCGATCCAGCGTCGGCTGATCGCCGCGGCCACCGAGATCATCACCGAGACCTACCAGCAGCAGCAGAGTGCCGCCGAGCTGCTCGACGCCGCCGAGGGAAAGATCTTCCGCATCGCGGAGACGCGGCGCGAGGACGGCTTCACCCGGATCAAGGAGATGCTCTGGCCGACGATGGAGCGGATCGAGACGCTCCAGGGTCGCGACGGCGCCCTCACCGGGGTGCCGAGCGGGTTCGCGGACCTCGACGAAATGACCACCGGCTTCCAGCGTTCGGAACTGGTGATCGTCGCCGCACGCCCGTCGATGGGCAAGACGGCCTTCTGCCTCAACGTCGCGACCCACGCGGCCATCGAGGGCCACGGCGTCGCGGTGTTTTCGCTCGAGATGTCGAAGGACTCGTTGGTGCAGCGGATGCTCTGCGCCGAGGCCCGGGTCGACTCCCAGGCGGTGCGGCGCGGCACGCTGCGCGACACCGACTTCACCCGCCTGGCGCGGGCCGCCGGGATCCTGCAGACCGCCCCGGTCTGGATCGACGACACCCCCGCGCTGACGCTGCTCGAGATGCGCTCCAAGGCACGACGGCTGCGCGCCGAGAACGATGTGCGACTGATCATCGTGGACTACCTCCAGCTGATGCGCAGCCCGGAATATTCCGACAACCGGGTGCAGGAGATCTCCGACATCTCCCGGTCGCTCAAGGGACTCGCGCGCGAGCTCGAGGTGCCGGTCGTCGCCCTGTCGCAGCTGTCGCGGGCGAGCGAGCAACGCGGTGGCGACCGGCATCCCTTGCTTTCCGACCTGCGCGATTCCGGTGCGATCGAGCAGGACGCCGACCTGGTGATCTTCATCCACCGGCCCGAGATGTATCGCGACCTCCGCGAAAAGGCCGAGCAGGCCGGCGAGTCGATCGAGGGTCGCGCCGACATCATCCTGGCCAAGCACCGCAACGGGCCGACCGGGATCGTCGACCTCCACTTCCACAAGCAGTTCACCCGGTTCGACAACCGCACCGATCGGGAGGCCTAGATGGCGCGAGCGCGGTCGGTCTGGCGCTGCGCCGAATGCGGCCACGCGCACCCCAAGTGGGCCGGACGCTGCGAGGGATGCGGAGAATGGAACACCCTGGCGGAGGAGCCCGAGGTCACGGCACGACGCGGCGTGCGCACCGCCACGGCGGCCACCCCGCCCACCGTCCGTCGCCTGCGCGACGTCGAGGCCGACCGGTTGATCCGCTGGAGCACCGGGCTTGCCGAACTCGATTTCGTGCTCGGCGGGGGACTCGTGCCTGGGTCGATGACGCTGATCGGCGGAGAGCCGGGGATCGGCAAGTCGACGTTGCTCCTCCAGGCTGCGGGTCTCCTCGAGGCCGCCGGACGCTCCGTGCTCTATGCCAGCGGCGAGGAATCGGCCGAGCAGCTGCGACTGCGCGCCGATCGACTCGGCGGGTCGAGCGGTGCGGTGCATGTCCTCGGTGAGACGCGACTCGAGGCGGTGCTCACCGCGGCGACGGCGATCGGGGCGGGGGTGCTGGTGCTCGACTCGATCCAGACCGTCTACACCGAGGCGCTCGAGGGCGCCCCGGGCAACGTCGGGCAGGTGCGCGAGTGCGCCGGGTTGCTGATGCGATTCGCCAAGGAGACGGGGATCGCGGTGGTGGTGGTCGGACACGTCACCAAGGGGGGCGGCATCGCCGGCCCCAAGACCCTCGAGCACATCGTCGACACGGTGCTCTATTTCGAGGGTGACGCCGCACTCGACTATCGGCTGCTCCGGGCCACCAAGAACCGGTTCGGTTCGGTCGACGAGCTCGGCGTGTTCGAGATGACCGGCGCCGGCCTCGTGCCGGTACTCAATCCGTCCGCGCTCTTCCTCGCTGCGCGATCGGAGGGCACCGCCGGGAGCGCGATCACGGCGCTCATCGAGGGAACCCGACCGGTGCTGGTCGAGGTGCAGGCGCTCGCTGCGCCATCGGGGTATGGCACCCCACAGCGGGTTGCCACCGGGATGGATCCCCGGCGCCTCGCGGTGATCCTCGCGATACTCGAGCGTCGCGCGGGGATCGCGTTCGGTACCGTCGACGTGTTTGTGCAGGTGACCGCTGGGGTGCGACTCACCGAGCCGGGGGCCGATCTCGCGGTTGCCGCGGCCCTGGTCTCCTCGATTCGCGATCGGCCCACACCGGCCGATGCCCTCTATCTCGGCGAGCTCGGGCTCGGCGGTGAGGTCCGGCCGCTCGGCGGGGCGGAGCGACGCCTGGCCGAGGCGGCACGCATGGGCTTCCGACAGGTCTTCGGATCGGCGCGCGCCAAAGTGGAGGTGAGTGGCATCCGCCACCGCGGCCTCGATCACGTCGACCAGCTGGTGCGATCCCTTGCCGCGTGACGTCGGCGTCGTGATCGTGGCCGCGGGGCGGGGCACCCGGTTCGGTGGCGAGGTCCCGAAGCAGTTCGTCCCGCTCGCCGGACAACCACTGCTGCTCCACACGCTGCGACCGTTCACCTCGCATCCCGAAGTCGCCTGCACGGTGATCGCCCTGCCGGAAGTGCACGCCGCCCGGCCGCCCGAATGGTTGCAACCATTGCTCGGCGAGTCGCTCCGGGTGATCGCCGGCGGGGCGTCGCGACGTGAGTCGGTGGCGGCCGGGCTGGCGGCGCTCCCGGATCGCTGCCGGGTGGTGCTCATCCACGACGGGGCGCGGCCCTTCGCACCCCGCGATGCCATCGATGCCGGCATTGCCGCGGCGCGCCAGGGTCATGGCGCGGTACCCGCGCTGCCGGTGGCCGATACCATCAAGCGAGCCGATGACTTCGGTCGGGTCATCTGCACCGTGCCGCGTGAGGGTCTCTGGCGCGCGCAGACCCCGCAGGCCTTCCCGCGCGACCTCCTCGAACGAGGCCATGCGGCGGCGCCGGCGATGGAGAGGCCG
This sequence comes from uncultured Gemmatimonadales bacterium, assembly GCA_963847895.1. Lineage (GTDB taxonomy): Bacteria > Gemmatimonadota > Gemmatimonadetes > Gemmatimonadales > GWC2-71-9 > Palsa-1233. Next base: position 596,835 of record CAWKBO010000001.1, on the reverse strand, counting down.
GCCACGGACGATGCGATGCTGGTCGAACTGGTCGGTGGCTCGATCGATCTCCTTCCGGGTTCGATGGCGAACATCAAGGTCACGACCGCCGAGGATCTCGAATTCGCCACCTGGGTCGTGGAGCGACGGTGATCCTCCCGCTGCATGATGAGGCCGGGGCCCGGCAGGCCGCGCCGACGGTGGCCGAACACCTGGCCGGCGGGGGCGTGATCGGCTATCCCACCGAGACGGTGTATGGACTCGGCTCCCTCGCCACGACCGAAGGACTCGATCGCCTGGCGGCTCTCAAGGGTCGCCCACCCGCCAAGCCATTCCTCTTGCTGGTCAGCGGCCTGGCGATGCTCGAGGCCACCGGGCTCGAGCTCGGGCCGAGTGCGCGGACACTGGCGCGCGAGTTCTGGCCGGGGCCGCTCACCCTCGTGCTGCCAGGCGGCACGGGAACGCTGCCGTCGCGGTTGCGCGGTCCCGAAGGCGGGGTGGCGGTCCGTTGGACGTCGCATCGTCCCCTCGCCGCCCTGATCGAGGCGATCGGCCAGCCGATCACCTCCACCAGTGCCAACCGACCCGGTGGGGCGACCGCACCCGGCGTCGACGGCATCGTGACCCTGTTCGGGGATGCGATCGCCGACGGCACCCTGTTGGTCCTTGATGGCGGGGTGCTCGGCAACGTGCCACCGTCCACCCTCGTTGATTGCACCACGCCGCTGCCTCGCATGGTGCGCGAGGGTGCGATCCCGCGCCATGAACTGCGTCGCCGGGCCGGGAGCATGGCACCGTGAACGCACCGAACCGGGTGCTGGTGGTCTGCTCGGGCAACACCTGTCGCTCGCCGCTGGCGGCGGCGATGCTCGCCGCACGACTCGCCGCCGATCCCGAATTGGCCGCGATCGAAGTCTCCTCCGCCGGCACCTCTGCGTGGGACGGTTCCCCGGCCTCCGAGGGGGCGTATCTCGTGGCGTTGGAGCGCGGACTCGACCTGAGCACCCACCGGGCCCGGATGCTGACCAGCGACCTGGTCCAGCGGGCGGAGCTGGTGCTCACCATGTCCGACGCCCACTCGCACCGCGTTGCCGATCTCGGCGGCGCCGAGAAAGTCCACACCTGGGGGAGCTTCGCCCAGGTGGCGGATGCCCCCGCTGACATCCCTGATCCGTTCGGCGGAGACGTCTCGGCGTACCGCGACACCGCCGACATGCTCGAGCGACTGCTCGAGCCGATCGTCGCACGCCTGCGGCGTGAGGCACGGCGGTGAAACCCACCGCGAGGACCCGGGTCTTCGCACTGCTCGGCGACCCGGTGCGCCACTCGCTCTCTCCCCGGATGCAGAATGCAGCGATCCGCGCCGCCGGCATCGACGCGGTGTATGTCGCACTCGCCTGCAATGCGGGGGACCTCCCCGGCGTGATGCGGAGCCTCGCCGCGGGCGGGGGGGGTGGCAATGTGACGGTTCCGCACAAGGCGGTGGCCGCCACCGTGGGTCGGCGCGATCCCCGGGTCGAATTGCTCGGTGCGGCGAACGTCTTCGGATCGCTCGAGGGGGAGCTGCTGGTGGGCAATACCGACGTCGATGGCCTCCTCGCACTCTTCGACCGACTCGACGCCCCCGCGGGCCCATGGTGCGTACTCGGGACCGGTGGAAGCGCCCATGCCGCCGTGGGCGCCGCCCTTGAGCGCGGCAGCCGGATCGCCGTTCGCTCACGATCGCCCGAGCGGGCCCGGGAGTTCCTCGCCTGGGCCGCCAGCCGGGGAGTCGAGTCGGCCGAGCCGGAGGAGTGCGTCGTCCTGGTCAATGCGACCCCGGTCGGCTTGCACGACGACGACCCGCTCCCGGTGGCGCTGGATGAGCTGCCGACACTCGCCGCGGTGGCCGACCTGACCTATCACCACCAGGGCACCACCCGGTTGGTGACAGCAGCAATCGCGCGAGGGCTCGCTGCGGCTGATGGGCGGGAGATGCTGCTGATCCAGGGGATGGCGGCGTGGAACTGGTGGTTCCCGGGGGTCGAGCCGCCCGAGGAGGTCATGCGTGCCGCACTCCGGGGGACCCTGGGCTGATCGTTGGCGAACGGTGGAGTCGTGGCTCCTCCCAGCCGAGTGCCTCCTCTGTGCCCGGGCTGTCCTCGATCCCGCCGAGCCGCTCGTTTGTCGGCTTTGCCGGGCGCGCTGGCGTCCTGTGCCCCATCCGCACTGTGAGCGCTGCGGCCAACCAGTGGTGCTCGGTCTCGCCTGCCGACAATGCCTCGACTGGCCGAGGGATTTCGCACTCGCCAGGAGCGCCGTACTCCTCGACGCACCGGTACGTCGGCTCCTGCATCAGCTCAAGTATCACGGCTGGCGCCGCGTCGCCACGGCGATGGCCCCGGCGATGGTTCCGCTGCTCGCCGAGGCAGGCCCAGGTGACCTGGTGCCGATCGCGTCGAGCCATCGGCGCCGGCGCCGGCGAGGCTACAATCAGGCCGAGGACCTGGCCACGGCGCTGGCCCGGATCTCCGGCCGCCGACTCGCGGTGGGGCGGCTCAGGCGGGTTCGCGAGGTCGACAGCCAGACCCGGCTCGGCGCCGCGGAGCGGCGGGCCAACCTCGCGGAGGTCTTCGTCGCGAGCCCGGGTGAGCGCCCCGTGATACTGGTCGACGATGTGTTCACGACGGGGGCCACATTACTTTCGGCGGCAACGGCCTGTCTCGATGCCGGGGCGACCCGGGTGACGGCCCTGACGTTCGCCCGGGCCGAACCGCCCCTGATGGCGGTCTCCCGGCGACTCCATCCACCCCTTCAGCGGGAAGCATGAGGACCTGATGGCGAAGATTCGCGTGGGCATCAACGGATTCGGCAGGATCGGCCGCAACGTCGTGCGGGCGGCCAAGGCGGCCGGCATCACCGACATCGATTTCGTGGCGGTCAACGACCTGACCGACACGGCAACCCTGGCCCACCTGCTCAAGTACGACTCGGTGCATGGTCGCTTCCCGCTCGACGTCCGGGCCATCGCGTCCGGGCTTGACGTCGGTGGCGACGCGATGCGGGTCCTCTCCGAGCGCGATCCCGCCAAGCTCCCCTGGGGCGAGCTCAAGGTCGACATCGTGCTCGAATCGACCGGCCACTTCACCAACCGCGACGACGCGGCGAAGCACCTGACCGCCGGGGCCCGGAAGGTGATCATCTCCGCACCGGCCAAGGGCGAGGACAAGACGTTCGTGTACGGTGTCAACCACCGCGACTACGACCCGGCGACCCACCACGTGATCTCGAATGCCTCGTGCACCACCAACTGCCTGGTGCCGGTGGTCCACGTGATCCGTGAGGCGTTCGGGTTCCAGCGTGGCTACATGACCACGGTGCACAGCTACACCAACGACCAGAACATCCTCGACCTGCCGCACAAGGACCTGCGCCGTGCACGCGCGGCCGCGATGTCGATCATCCCGACTTCCACCGGCGCCGCGAAGGCCACCGCGCTGGTGATCCCCGAGGTCAAGGGCAAGATCGACGGGGTCGCCCTCCGCGTGCCGACCCCCGACGTCTCGTTGGTGGACCTGACCTGCATCGTCGACCGGACGACCACCGTCGACGAGGTGAACGCCGCGTTCCGCTCTGCGGCGAACGGCGCACTCAAGGGCGTGCTCGCGGTGAGCGACGAGCCGCTGGTGTCGGTCGACTACGTCGGCAACCTGAGCTCCAGCACCGTCGATGCGCTCTCGACCCAGGTGCTCGATGGCACCATGGTGCACGTGTCGTCGTGGTACGACAACGAGATGGGCTATTCGGCCCGCTGCGTCGACATGATCCGGCACGTCGGCGCCGCCTTGTGACCAAGCGGACGCTCGCCGATCTCAACGCCGAGCACCTGGCCGGTCAGCGGGTCGTGGTGCGGGTGGACATGAATGTCCCGCTCGCCGACGGTCAGGTGACCGACGCCACGAGGATCCGCGCGTCACTGCCGACGATTCGCTACCTGCGCGAGCACGGGGCCAGGGTGGTGCTATTGTCGCACCTTGGTCGTCCCAAGGGCACCGCCGATCCGAAGTACTCGCTCCGGCCCGTGGCACGGGAGCTCGAGAAGCAGCTGGGGGTCCCGGTGACCTTCCTGCCCGATCCGAGTCTCGGCGGCGGCGGTGGCCGAGACGCGTCACCTGCCGCGAGGCGGGGTGGCGTTGGCCGAGAACACCAGGTTCTACCCCGGAGAGGAGCAGAACGACCCGGCGCTCGCCGACCGGTTCGCCGCGCTCGGCGACATGTTCGTGAACGATGCCTTCGGCAGCGCACATCGGGCGCACGCGTCGACCGAGGCGATCGCGCATCGGCTCAAGCCGGCGGTGGCGGGATTCCTGATGGAGAAGGAGCTCACGTTCCTCGGCGGGGCGGTCGACCACCCGGCGCGACCGTTCGTCGCGATCCTGGGCGGCGCCAAGATCAGCGGGAAGATCGACCTCGTCGAGGCGCTGCTCCCCAAGGTCGATCACATCCTGATCGGCGGGGCGATGGCGTGCACCTTCTTCAAGGCGATGGGACTCGAAGTGGGGAAGTCCCTGGTCGAGGACGACCGCCTCGAGATGGCGAAGGCGCTTGTGGCCAAGGCGGGGGACAAGCTGGTCCTGCCGACCGGTGCGGTGATCGCCGAGCGGCTGGCGGCCGGCGCCGCCACGCGCGAGGTCGCGCGTGACGCCATTCCTCCCGGCTGGGCGATGTTCGACATCGACGCCGGAAGCGTGCGTCACTTCGCCGGGATCATCACCGCGGCGAAGACGGTGCTCTGGAACGGCCCGATGGGCGTGTTCGAGACGCCGCCATTCGACGCCGGCACGCTCGGCGTGGCGCGCGCGCTCGCCGACGCGACGCGTGCCGGGGCGACCACCATCGTCGGCGGCGGCGACTCGGCCGCCGCGATCAGTGCCGCCAATCTCGACGACCAGGTCACCCACGTGAGCACCGGCGGCGGCGCCTCGCTGGAGTTCCTCGAGGGGAAGCCGCTGCCGGGCGTCGCCGCCCTGGATGATGCCTGATGCCACGACCGTTGCTCTTCGCCGCCAACTGGAAGATGCAGATGCATCCGGGCGAGGCCCGCACCTTCCTCGATCGCTTCCTGAGGCTCGACACGTCGCGCGCCGGGCGCACCGTTGCCTTCTACCCTCCCGCGGTCTCGATCGAGGCGGTGGCCACGTCGCTGCGCGAACATGAGCACTACCTCGTCGGGGCCCAGGACATCTACTGGGAGCCGAAGGGGGCCTTTACCGGTGCGACCTCGGTCGCCCTGGCCCGGGGGGCGGGAGCGGGCTCGGCGCTGGTCGGGCACTCTGAGCGCCGTCACGTCTTCGGCGAGACCGACGCCGAGACCGCCCGCAAGGTGCGCGCGGTGCTCGACGGTGGCCTGATGGCGATGCTCTGCGTGGGGGAGAAGCTGGAGGAGCGCGAGGCAGGGGCGACCGAGTCGGTGGTGAGGCGACAGCTCACCGCGGCACTCACCGGGGTGGAGCCGCACGCCGACCTGGTGGTCGCCTATGAGCCCGTCTGGGCAATCGGCACCGGCCGCAACGCGACGCCCGCCGACGCAGCCAGCGTCCACTGCACGATCCGTGAGGCCTTGGCCGGGCTGGGCCTCCCGCGTGAGACCCGGGTCCTCTACGGCGGGTCGGTCAAGCCCGACAACGTGGCGGGGCTGCTCGCGGAGGCCGAAATCGACGGGGTGCTGGTGGGCGGGGCGTCGCTCGATCCGGAGAGCTGGGCTGCGATCTGCGCCGGCGGGTGAAGCGCGCCTGCCGGCCCGAGGCCGGCTCCCCTGGCGGATCACGGTCCCCGGACCGGTTCCCCTTCACCCATCATGCCCCACCCTTTACCTTTCAGGGCTAGGTCAGGCCCCGTAATCCAAGGATTCCCGATGTTCGGCTTTCTGCTCACGTTGCTGGTGCTCGATGCCATCCTGCTCTCGGTCGTGGTCCTGCTGCAGGCGGGCCAGGGTGGCGGTCTGGCCTCGCTCGGTGGCGGCACCACGGCCCAGGTCTTCGGCGGTCGTGGCGCGACCACGCTCCTCACCAAGGCGACCTGGTGGACCGGCGGGATCTTCATGGGACTCTCGCTGCTGCTCAGCGTGGTCCACACCCGCGCCGGCGCGACCCAGTCCGACGTGCAGCGGTCGCTCCAGCAGCAGATCCAGCCCCAGGCGCCACTTCCGGCTGCGCCGATCCAGGGAACTACCCCGGCTCCGGCCGGCGGCGGTGATTCCGCAGGGACCACGCCGTAGTGGCGTCCGAGCCGGCGGGCGGGACGGAGCGTCCCGCCTTCGTCCTGCTCGAGGACGGCGCCTGGTTCGCCGGTCGCTTGGTCGGTCCCGGCACTCCGGCCTTCGGTGAGGTGGTCTTCACCACCAATCTCACCGGCTATCAAGAGACCTTCACCGACCCCAGCTATCTCGGCCAGATCGTGGTGATGACCGCGCCGATGATCGGCAACTACGGCGTCACCCCCGCCGACGACGAATCTGGTCACCCGCAGGTGAGCGGAGTGGTCGTGCGCGAGCTCTCCAGCCACTGGTCCAACTGGCGTGGCCAGCAGGGACTCCCCCAGTGGCTCGGCGAAGCCGGTATCCCCATCCTGACCGATGTCGACACCCGGCGACTCACCCGACACATCCGTGAGAAGGGGGCGATGCGCGGGGTGATCGCCGAGGGCGAACAGCCGGATGAGGCGATCCGCGAGCGACTCGCCGGTTCGCCGTCGATGTCCGGGCTCGATCTTGCCTCCAGGGCGACGGTCGCCGAGGCGTGGTCCACCGGCGAAGGTCCGACCGTTGTCGCCTACGATTTCGGGATGAAGCGCAACATCGTCCGGATGTTGGAGGCGACCGGACTCCGGGTCGAGGTGGTCCCCGCCAACACCACGGCCGAAGAGGCGCTTCGTCGCGAGCCGGCGGGAATCTTCCTCTCCAATGGTCCCGGCGATCCGGCCGCCATCGGGTACGCCCCCGCCACCATTCGGGCGCTCGCCGAGTCGGGCACCCCCATGTTCGGGATCTGCCTTGGCCATCAGCTCCTGGCGATCGCCTTCGGGGGCCGCACCACCAAGCTCCCCTACGGTCACCGGGGAGGGAACCACCCGGTCAAGGAGCTGGCCACCGGGAAGGTCCTGATCACCACCCAGAACCACGGATTCGCGGTCGAGGGTGGGCTCGATGGCGTCCCAGGTGCTGCAGAACTTGAGGTGACCCACGTCAACCTCAATGACGGCACCGTGGAAGGGATCCGGCACCGCCGCCTCCCCGTCTTCGCGGTCCAGTATCACCCGGAGGCTGCCCCCGGACCCCACGACGCCTTTCCCCATTTCGGGGAGTTCCTCGAGGCGATCCGGGGGGAAAAGGCCGCAAGCTCTTGACAGGCAACGCTTAAGGGGCGTAACTATCGGCCCGATGGGGCGCCGTATCCGGGCCCCGTAGTCGTCTCCCCGGGGGGTCGATGACCAAGGCCGATCTCGTCGAGCAAGTCACCGCAGCGATTGCCCGCACATCCGGTCCGATGATCTCCAAAAAGGACTGTGCGCGCGTGGTGGACGCCTTCCTCGACGCCGTCAAGCTGGCACTCAAGGAACAGCACAACATCGAGGTCCGTGGCTTCGGGACGTTCAAGATCCGTCGTCGCAAGACCAGGATGGCGCGCAACCCGAGGACTGGTGAGCCGGTTGAGGTCGCCGCGCGCCCGGTGCCTGTGTTCAAGCCCAGCAAGGAGTTGCGCACCTTGGTTGCCGACGCCGAGGAGGGTCCTCTGTCGTCCTCGGGCGGATGACTCGCCACCGTGTGCTCACCTTTGCGAGCTACGCGGAGGTGATGGGATCGGCGATGCTCGAGGTCGAACTGGCAGAGCCCGCCACGGTGGCCGACCTGATCAGCGCCCTCCGGAGACTCCCGGGGGGCGATTCACTTCCTGTAACCCCATTGATCGCCGTGAACCTCGAACTCGCCAGCTCAACCGTCCCGGTCGCGGCCGGTGATGAACTCGCCCTGCTCCCGCCCCTGGCCGGGGGTTGATGCATGCCCCACCTGGTGACTGGTCCGATCGACCCGGCCGCGCTGATCGCTTCGCTCGACGATCCGGGACTCGGTGGGGTCGTCGTCTTCGTCGGCCGGGTCCGGGACACCCACCTGGGCCGACGGGTCGAGGCGCTGGAGTATTCCTGCTACGGTCCGATGGCCGAGGAGGCCTGTCGGGCGATCCTTGCCGGCGGCGAGCAGCGCTGGCCGATCCGGGCGGCGATCGTTCATCGATTGGGCCGCCTCGAGGTGGGCGAGATCGCGGTGGCGGTGGTCACGGCAGGGGGACATCGCGACGAGGCGTATGCAGCCAGCCGGTGGCTGATCGACACCCTGAAGGCGCGAGTGCCGATCTGGAAGCGCGAATGGTACGCCGACGGCACCAGTACCTGGGTTGATCCGACCGCGAGCGAGCCGGCGACTCCGTGATCACCGATCGCCTCGGACGGCCGCTCGGCGCACTGCGACTGTCGGTGACCGACCGTTGCAACCTGCGCTGCCAGTACTGCATGCCGGCCGACGCCTACCGCTGGCTCCCCGCGGCCTCACTGCTCTCCTTCGACGAGATGTTCCGGCTCGCGGGGCTCTTTGCCTCGCTCGGTGTGCACAAGTTGCGCATCACCGGTGGTGAGCCGCTGCTCCGGCCCGGGCTCCCCGACCTGGTGGCCGCACTGGCCACCATCCCGGGGCTTTCCGACATCGCCCTCACCACCAACGGCACCCGATTGGCCAGCCAGGTCGGGGCGCTCCGGCGCGCCGGACTGCACCGCATCACGATCTCCCTCGACACCCTGCGACCCGACCGGATGCGCGCGATGGCGCGGCGCGACCGATTGACCGACGTGATCGACGGGCTCGACGCGGCACGGCACGCCGGGTTCACCACTCTCAAGCTCAACACGGTGGTGATGCGCGGCACCAACGATGATGAGCTCGAGGCGATCGTCGCGTTCGCCCGCGAGCGCGACATCGAACCGCGATTCATCGAGTACATGGACGTGGGCGGAGCCACCGAATGGCGGGCCGGAGCGGTCGTGCCCGGGGCGGAGATCGTTGCCCGGTTGGCGGCAGCCTTCGGCGGGGCCGTGCCGGTCCCCCGGGGCGATGATCCGCATGCACCGGCCACGCGCTGGCGACTCGGCGATGGCACAGTGGTTGGTGTGGTCAGCTCCACCACCGAACCATTCTGCCGCGACTGTGATCGGAGCCGCCTCACCGCCGACGGCAGATGGTACCGTTGCCTCTATGCCGAGACCGGGATCGACCTCGCCGGGCCGCTGCGCGAGGGCGCCGATGACGAAGCAATCCTGCGGCTTCTCGGGGATGCCTGGACCGATCGGACCGACCGTGGCGCCGAGATGCGGGTTGCGATGCCCGCGCGCGGGGTCCTCGTGCCGCTCACCAGGCTCCGGGAGGATCCCGGGCTGGAGATGCACGTCCGAGGGGGGTAGGCCGCGGCGGGGAGGCGGGTGCGGGCACTGAAACTCCGCCTCCGGACTTTCCGAAGTACGGGCAACTGCCGGCCGGGTCCCAGGGGGAGCCGACGCGTGCATCCACCCCAACCACAGGAATGGTGATGGCTTTGCTCCGATCCGGAAATGCTGCGCTCGTGGTCCTGCTGCTCGGTGCCACGGGACCGCTCGCCGCGCAGGGAAACGAGTGCCCCGCGACCGGCAGCGGGCGCTTGCCACTCGCGTATGTCGGCGGGCCCACCGTGGCGGCCATCACGCCCTGTGACCTGATGACCCGCCTCTACATCTACTCCGACGATTCGATGATGGGCCGCTCGGTGGGGACCGAATACCATCACCGCGCGGTCGCCTACGTCGAGAGCGAGGTCCGGCGGCTGGGGCTCAAGCCGGCGGGCGACAACGGCGGGTACTACCAGGACTTCCCACTCTGGGAGGTGGGGCCCAACGCGGCGTCGACCATGACGGTCGGGGGACGGACACTCCGTTTCGGCGAGGATTTCCTGCTGGCCGGCAACACCACGAAGCAGCTCGAGAACACCGCGCTTGTCTTTGGCGGGATGCTCACCGACACAACCACCCTCTTCGATTCGACGGCGGCCGCGGGCAAGCTGCTGGTCCTGATGCCGACGCCACCGATGTCGCCCGAAGCCCAGCGCGCGCTCGTCGCCTCGGCGACCTATCGATCCTACCAGGCGGCGCGGCGAGGAGCCCTCGGCGTCATCAACGTGATCCCGGATTCGATGCTGCCGACCTTCAGGGGTTTCTTCGGCCAGCCCCAGCTCACCCGCACCGACCCGATGGAATCGGCGGGGAATGGGGCTTTCCCGACCATCATCGTGCCGGCCTCGGTGGCCGGGCAGATCCTCGGCGGCTCGGTTGACGCGATTCGGCGCAACCAGGCCGCGCCGAACACCCTCTCGTCGGAGTTCCACACGACGATCACCGCCGCCCCGGCCGGCCGGAACGTGGTGGCGATCATTCCCGGCACGGACCCGAAGCTCCGGGGGGAGTACATCGCCATCGGAGCGCACAGCGACCACATCGGGTTCTCGCAGGGCTCGCGTGGAGAGCGTGACTCACTGAAGGTCTGGGGGGCGATCGGGCACCCGGCCGGCGCCGAAGGCGGCCGGGCCACGCCGCTGACCGCGGAGGAGTGGGCGTCCATCAACGCGGGGATCAGGGAGATGCGGTCGGTCTACCCGCCGCGGCCGGACTCGATCTCGAACGGGGCCGACGACGACGGGTCGGGGACCGTCTCGGTCCTCGAGATCGCCGAGGCATTCGCGAAGGGGCCGGTCAAGCCGCGACGCTCGATCCTCTTCGTCTGGCATGCCGGCGAGGAGCGTGGCATGTGGGGATCGGACTACTTCATGGCCCACCCCACGGTGCCGCGCGATTCGATCGTGGCCCAATTGAACATCGACATGGTCGGGCGGGGGGCTGCGAATGACGTGACGGGACAGGGCAAGGATGGTGGCATCCTGCACGGGGGACCGGGGTATCTGCAGCTGGTCGGCTCGCGGCGTCTCTCGACCGAGCTTGGTGACCTGGTCGAGCGAGTCAACACCGACAAGCGGCTGGGGCTGCACCTCGATTACAACATCGACGCCAACGGGCACCCGCAGAACATCTACTGTCGCAGCGATCACTGGTCCTATGCCAAGTGGGGCGTGCCGGTGGTCTTCTTCACGACGGGTGGGCACGCGGACTACCATCAGGTGACCGACGAGGCGCAGTTCATCCAGTACCCGCACATGGCACAGGTCGATGCACTGATCTTCAACGTGGCCCTGGCGGCGGCGAACCTCGACCACCGACTGGTGGTCGATCATCCGAAGCCGGATCCGATGCCAGCCACGACCTGTCGGCAGTAGGACAGCGACGATCCACCCCTCCCGGGGAGCGTGGGGGGCCGGCCTCAACGCCGGGCCCCCTTGCCGCGTACCCCCTGTGTTGTGCGTGCCTGTCCCGTTCCCAACCATTCCCCTCGACGAGCCATGGGTACCGTGACCACTTTCTCACGTCTTGCCGGCAGCCTGATGCTGGTAGGTTCCCTGACCACCACCCTCGCCGCCCAGGGCGCCAGCTGCCCCGCCGCGACCAATGGTCCGATGCCACTCAAGTACAGCGGCCCGGCCACCGGTGCCGCGATCTCGCCCTGCGACTTGATGACCCGACTCTACATCTTCGCCGACGATTCGATGATGGGGCGTCAGGTGGGGACGATCTACAACGACATCGGCACCAACTACATCGCAGCCGAGGTGGCGAAACTTGGCCTGCAGCCGGCCGGTGACAACGGCACCTTCTTCCAGAAGCTGCCGATCTTCACCCGCGGCTACGACGAGGCCAACTCGTCGATCACGGCCGGAGGCACCACCGTCGCGGGCCGTGACTTCACGGCCAACATCTCGGGCACGGCGCTGGATGTCGCAAACGTGGCGGTGATCTACGGTGGCGAGGTACTCGACACCACCGACGTGATGGCCCCAGGCACAGCCGAGGGGAAGATCGTGGTCCTCAAGGCGCCCGCGGGCAATGGCGGGTTCCGCGGTCGGTTCCGTCGCGGCGCGCCCTCCGAGGCGATGCAGGCATACCAGCGCTCCCTGGAGGGTGCCGTCGCCATCGTGACGATCGCCGGCGACGAGTTGCCGCAGGGACGGGGTGGCTTCGGGTTCGGTGGCGGACGCCCGACCTACGCCGACCCCAACTCTCCCGAGCCGTCGAACGGTGGGGGAGGCGCGACCGCCTCGATCACCGGCACGACCGCCCTGGCGCAGGCCCTGCTGGGCCGGTCGATTGACGGGATGGCCAAGGGGGCGTCGGGAGGCAAGGCGACGCTCCACATCCGGTTCAACGAGGAATCGGCTCCCGGTCGCAACGTGGTGGCGATCCTTCCCGGTTCCGATCCGGTGCTCCGCAACGAGTACGTGGCGATCGGGGCGCACAACGATCACATCGGTTTCCGGCAGGGTGGGGCAGAGCATGACTCCCTGAAGGCCTTCAACATCGTCTTCCGGGTCCAGGGCGCCGACTCGCGCGGGCTCGGGGAGCCGACTGCCGAGCAGTGGGCACGCATCAATCAGGTCAAGGATTCGTTGCGGGCGATCGAGCCGGCGCGGGAGGACTCGATCTCCAACGGTGCCGACGATGACGGCACGGGGTCGGTGTCGGTCCTCGAGATCGCCGAGGCATTCGCCAGGGCGCCAACCAAGCCGAAGCGCTCCATCCTCTTCATCTGGCACGCCGGTGAAGAGGCGGGACTCTGGGGCTCGCGCTTCTTCACCGATCATCCGACCGTCCCGCGCGGGTCGATCGTTGCCGAGCTCAACATGGACATGGTCGGCCGCGGCGCCGCCACCGACATCACCGGCCAGACCAAGGACGGCGACCTGATCCACGGCAACGACGACTACGTCCAGCTGGTCGGTTCGCGGCGGCTCTCCACCGAGCTCGGTGACCTCGCCGAGGCGGTCAATGCCAAGGGCCACAATCTGAAGTTCGACTACGCGCTCGATGCCAACGGGCATCCGCAGAACATCTACTGCCGCAGCGATCACTACGAGTACGCCCGCTACGGCATCCCGATCATCTTCTTCACCACCGGCGGCCATGCGGATTACCACCAGGTGACCGACGAGCCGCAGTACATCCAGTACCGGCACATGGCCCGCGTCGATCAGCTGGTCCACGACCTGGCGGTCGAGGTCGCCAATCTCGACCACAAGGTGAAGGTCGACCAGCCGCTGCCAGATCCCTACGGTCGCTGCCAGCAGTAGCCTGAGGGCGGTCCAGCCATCGGCCCCGTGACGCAAAGACTCGCGTCACGGGGCCGATTGGCGTATCCATTGGACATCCCCAGCCCGCCGGGAGTGTCGATGGCCCTGCACGTCGCCCTGCTCGAACCCGTCACGCCGCCAGTCGTCGGAGCCCTGGCTCGCCAGTGCGCCATTGTCGACGCCTCCCTCCACCTGGTCGGTCCGCTCCCCTTCGAGGCCGGCGATGATGGCCTCCGCAAGGCCGGGCCTGACGACTGGGCAACCCTCGATTGGTGGGTCCATCCGGGCTGGCGGGACTTTCGCGACGCGATGAGTCGGGATCGCTGCCTCTACTTCGCGGTCGACGGCGAGCGGGATCCCGCCGAGGCGCCGTACCGGCCCAACAGCGTACTGGTGATCGGCGACGAGGCGGGGGCGCTCCCCGACCGGATCCGGGAGAAGTATCCCCAGCGCGTGTTCCGGCTGCCGATGCCCCCGAGGAAGCGCAAGGTGGACATCGCCCTCTCGGCCGAGCTCCTGCTCAAGACGGCCGCCGAACGCCTGGCCGCCGCACGGGAGCCGGCGGCGCCGACCACGCCAAGCACGCCGATGCGCTACGGCCGAGGCCGCGCGCGCCGCTGAGCGCTTGGGTGCGCCCCACGGGGCGATTACGTTACCCACCGTTCACGCCAGGCAGATTCGGCGCCGGACGGCGCCCAGCACCAGGGGAGCGGCAACAGCGATGTTCGAGAAGATCACGGTGGTCGGGGCCGGCAATGTCGGCGCGACGGCGGCGCAGCGGATCGCCGAGAAGCACCTGGCGCGCACGGTCGTGATGGTGGATGTGGCGGAGGGGATCCCGGAGGGGAAGGCCCTCGACCAGTGGCAGTCGGGGCCGGTCGAGGGATTCGACACCCGGGTGCTCGGGTCGAGCAGCTACGACCTGGCCGAGGGTTCGGAACTCTTCGTCGTCACCGCCGGCATCGCCCGCAAGCCCGGGATGAGCCGTGACGACCTCGTCAAGACCAACGCCGGGATCGTCCAGTCGGTCGGCGAGCAGATCAAGCGAGTCGCCCCCAACGCCATCGTCATCGTCGTCTCCAATCCGCTCGACGTGATGTGCTTCGTCATGCGGCGGGCCACCGGGTTCCCCAAGCATCGGGTGATCGGGATGGCCGGCGTGCTTGATACCGCTCGCTATCGGACCTTCCTCTCCGACGCGCTCGGCATCTCCGTCAAGGACATCCAGGCGATGGTGCTCGGTGGGCACGGCGACACCATGGTGCCGCTGATCTCCTACACGACGGTGTCGGGCATTCCCGTCAGCCAGATGCTCGACAAGGCCACCCTCGACGCGATCGTGGCCCGGGCTCGCAGCGGTGGTGCCGAGATCGTGGCCCACCTGAAGACCGGCTCGGCCTACTACGCCCCGAGTGCGGCGGCGGTCGAGATGGTCGAGGCGATCGTCCTGGACCGCAAGCGGCTGTTGCCGGCATCGGCCTGGCTGGAGGGGGAGTTCGGACTGCATGACGTGTACTGCGGCGTGCCCTGCCTCCTGGGACGCAACGGCCTGGAGCGCATCGTCGAGATCGAGCTGACCGACGCGGAGCGCGCCGCACTGGTGACCTCGGCCGAGGCGGTCCGCTCGGTCCAGGCGATCGTCTGAGGAGCCGATGAACCGGGTGATCGCCCTCTGGCGGAGCGCCATCGGCAAGAAGATCGTGATGGCCGTCAGTGGCGTGGTGCTGGTGCTGTTCCTGATCTCCCACATGATCTCGAACGTCACCGTCTTCTTCGACCCGGTGCATCTCGACAATTATGGCCGCTGGCTCCGGTCGCTCGGACCGCTGCTCTGGGTGGCTCGGCTGGGGCTGATCGCCATGGCGGTGCTGCACATCACCGCGGCGTGGCAGCTGACCACGATGGCCCGCGCGGCCCGGCCGGATGGCTACCAGCAGGTGGAGCGCCAGGTGGCCACCTACGCCGCCCGGACGATGCGGTGGGGCGGGGTGCTCCTGCTGGCGTTCATCGTGTTCCACCTGCTGCACCTGACCTTCGGCACGCTGCACCCCGACTTCCACGAGGGCGAAGTGGGCCGCAACCTGATCACCGGGTTGCAGCCGATCCCCGTGGCGCTCTTCTATGCCGTCTCGATGGTGGCGCTCGGCGCCCATTTCTGGCACGGGATCTGGTCGGTCTTCCAGACGCTCGGCGTCAACCATCCCGACTGGAACCGGACCCGCCGTGCGACGGTGGTGATCCTGACCCTGGTGGTGGCCGGCGGCTTCCTCGCGATCCCGCTGGGCGCGCTTTTCGGCGTGCTCACCTGGCCGCCGCACTGAGGCACGACACGCGATGCAGCTGAACGGCAACTCTCCCGACGGCCCGCTCGACACCCGGTGGCAGCGCCACCGCAACGCCCTGCGTCTGGTGTCGCCAGCCAACAAGCGCAAGTACCACGTGATCGTGGTCGGCTCCGGGCTGGCCGGCGCGTCGGCGGCGGCCTCGCTGGCCGAGCTCGGCTACCAGGTCTCGTGCTTCTGCTTCCAGGATTCGCCGCGCCGCGCCCACTCGATCGCCGCCCAGGGCGGCATCAACGCGGCCAAGAACTACCAGAATGACGGCGACTCGGTCTGGCGGTTGTTCTACGACACCATCAAGGGCGGCGACTTCCGCTCCCGCGAATCGAACGTCCATCGCCTCGCGGAGGTGTCGAACAACATCATCGACCAGTGCGTGGCGCAGGGCGTGCCCTTCGCGCGCGAGTACGGCGGCATGCTGGCGAACCGCTCGTTCGGCGGGGCCCAGGTGTCGCGGACGTTCTACGCCCGCGGCCAGACCGGGCAGCAGCTGCTGCTCGGTGCCTACCAGGCGCTGGAACGGATGATCGGCCGTGGCGCCGTCCGCATGTACTCGCGTCACGAGATGCTCGACCTGGTGGTGGTCGACGGCGAGGCCCGCGGGATCGTCACCCGCGACCTGGTGACCGGCGAGCTGCAGTCGCACGCCGCCCATGCGGTCGTGCTCGCGACCGGCGGCTACGGCAACGTCTTCTACCTCTCGACCAACGCCAAGGGCTGCAACGTCACCGCGGCGTTCCGGGCCTGGAAGCGGGGCGCCGGCTTCGCGAATCCCTGTTTCACCCAGATCCACCCCACCTGCATTCCCCAGAGCGGCGACTACCAGTCGAAGCTCACGCTGATGTCGGAGTCACTCCGCAATGACGGCCGCTGCTGGGTCCCGAAGCGGGCCGGCGACACCCGGCCGCCCAACGACATCCCCGACGAGGACCGCGACTACTACCTCGAGCGGAAGTATCCGTCGTTCGGCAACCTGGCGCCGCGCGACATCGCGTCGCGGGCGGCCAAGGAGGTCTGCGACGAGGGGCGAGGGGTCGGCCCGGGCGGCCGCGGGGTGTACCTCGACTTCCGCTCGGCGATCGAGCGGCTCGGGGCCGAGACCATCGCGGAGCGGTACGGCAACCTCTTCGAGATGTACGAGCGCATCACCGGCGACGACCCGTACCGGGTCCCGATGCGGATCTATCCCGCCGTGCACTACACCATGGGCGGCTTGTGGGTCGACTACAACCTGATGTCGAACCTGCCGGGGCTGCATGTGATCGGCGAGGCGAACTTCTCCGACCACGGGGCCAACCGTCTCGGTGCCTCGGCGCTGATGCAGGGTCTCGCCGACGGCTACTTCGTGCTGCCCTACACGATCGGCGACTACCTGGCCGGTGTGCCGCGGGTGCCGGTGGACGCCGGGCACCCGGCGTTCGCGGCGGCGGAGCAGGGATGCCGCGACCGACTCGCGTCGCTGCTGGCGGTCGGCGGGACCCGGAGCGTCGATTCGTTCCACCGCGAGCTGGGTCACATCATGTGGGAGAAGTGCGGCATGGCCCGCGACCGCGCCGGCCTCGAGGAGGCGCTCCGGCGGATCCCCGAGCTGCGCGCCGAGTTCTGGCGCGACGTGCGCGTCCCGGGATCCGCGGCGACCCTCAACCAGTCGCTCGAGAAGGCCGGCCGGGTGGCCGACTTCCTCGAGTTCGGTGAGCTCCTCTGTCGCGATGCACTCGAGCGCGAGGAATCCTGCGGCGGCCACTTCCGCACCGAGTACCAGACCCCCGACGGCGAGGCGCTCCGTGACGATGCGCGTTTCGCCCATGCAGCGGTGTGGGAATACGCCGGCCCGGATCGGGTCCCGGTGCGCCACGAGGAACAGCTCCAGTTCGAGTTCGTCAAGCTGGCCACGAGGTCGTACAAGTGAGCGGCGCCTGCGTGCGGCGTCGTGATCCTGCCCCCACCGGCGCCGCTCATCCCGAGCGGGGCGAGGGATCTCTCGGTCGTGCACGGCGCCTGGCCGCTCATCCCGAGCGGGGCGAGGGATCTCTCGGTCATGCACGGCGCCTGGCCGCTCATCCCGAGCGGGGCGAGGGATCTCTCGGTCATGCACGGCGCCTGGCCGCTCATCCCGAGCGGGGCGAGGGATCTCTCGGTCGTGCACGGAGCCTGGCCACTCATCCCGAGCGGGGCGAGGACGTTTCATGCGATTGACACTGAAGATCTGGCGCCAGCCCGGCCCCGACGCGCCCGGCGCGTTCCGGGTCTACCAGGCCGAGGCCAACGAGCACATGTCGTTTCTCGAATTGCTCGACGTGGTCAACGAGGGCTTGATCGAGCGTGGCGAGGAGCCGATCGCCTTCGACCACGACTGTCGCGAGGGGATCTGCGGGGCGTGCGGGGTGATGATCAACGGCCAGGCGCACGGGCCGTGGAAGGCGACCACGGCCTGTCAGCTGCACCTGCGCGAGTATCGCGATGGCGACGAACTGGTGGTCGAGCCGTGGCGCGCGGGATCGTTTCCGGTGATCCGTGACCTGGTCGTCGACCGAAGTGCCTTCGACCGGATCATCGCCGCCGGGGGCTACATCACCGCGCCGACCGGGAGCTCTCCCGATGGCAACGCGATCCCGGTGGGGAAGGACGACGCCGACCTCGCCATGGACGCCGCAGCCTGCATCGGTTGCGGGGCGTGTGTCGCGGCCTGTCCGAACGCCTCGGCGATGCTCTTCACCGCGGCCAAGGTCGACCACCTCGGCCGGCTCCCGCAGGGCCAGGCGGAGCGGCAGCGCCGGGTTCTCGCGATGGTGCGGGCCATGGATGCCGAGGGCTTTGGTGGCTGCACCAATTTCGGGGAGTGCGAAGCCGCCTGTCCCAAGCAGGTCTCCCTGGAGAGCATCGCCAGGATGAATCGCGACTTCCTCCGCGCCGAGCTTGGGTTCCGTGGAGCCGAGCGCTCCCTCGGCGGCGCGATGTGACGTGCGGGCGGGCCACGACGGCCCGCCGGTCGGGTATCTCCCCCTCACACACGACCCGGGTTGGCGCCATATTCCGGCATCCTCCATCCCGGGATCCACCATGCATCGTGTTGTCGCGGCCGTCGTCCTCTGTGCCATGCCATTGTCGGCGCAGCAGGTCGCCGGCTTCACTCCTGCCGCGGCCGCGCGCGAGGTCGCACTCGAGGCGCAATTGCGGGCCATGCCCGATACGGCGATCGCCCGCCGGCACAGTCATGAGCTCGCCGGCCAGAGCCACGTCGCAGGGACGCCCCGGCAGGTCGCCACCGCCGACTATGTGCTGCGCCAGATGGCCGGATGGGGCCTCGACACGATGCGCACTACCTACCGCGTGTTCATGCCGTTCCAGGACTCGAGTGTGGTCGAATTGGTGACCCCGGCCGTGGAGCGGTTGCGGCTCGAAGAGCCACCCGTCCCTGGCGATCCCACCAGCAGCCTGCCACAGTGGCCCACGATGAACGGCTACAGCGGCACCGGCGACGTGACCGCCGGGGTGGTCTACGTCAACTACGGCCTCCCCGTCGATTACCGGCTGCTCGATTCCCTCGGGGTGAGCGTGACCGGGCGGGTGGTGATCGCCAGATATGGGCGGTCGTTCCGCGGCATCAAGGCACGCGAGGCCGAGGCGCACGGCGCCCGGGCGCTGCTGCTCTACAGCGACCCCTCCGACGACGGCTACACGGTGGGGGAGGTCTATCCGGATGGACCGATGCGCAATGCTGCCGGCGTCCAGCGCGGATCATTGCTCAACGGCGAGGGCGATCCCAGCACGCCGCTCTGGCCATCGGTCGAGGGAGCACGCCGGATCGCCGAAGCGGAAATGGCCGTGCCCCACATTCCCGTCGTTCCGATGGGCTACGGCAACGCGGCGAAGATCCTCGGCAGGCTCGGGGGGGCTTCCGTGCCGAACCCCTGGCAGGGTGGACTCGGGTTCCGCTACCACCTCGGTGATGGCGCCTTGCAGCTTCGTGTCGCGGTGTGGGGAGAGCACGGCGAGGCCGGGTACAAGACCATCGTCAACACCGTCGGGGTGCTCCGGGGTGCGCGGCGGCCCGACGAACTGGTCATCATTGGTGGCCATCGGGATGCCTGGGGCCCCGGCGCGGAGGACAACGTGTCGGGCACGATCAGTGTGCTGGAGGCGGCGCGAGCCTGGGGTGCCGCGGCGGCGGCCGGCCGCCGTCCGGCCCGCACCCTGATGTTCGCGACCTGGGACGCCGAGGAGTGGGGCTTGATCGGTTCCACGGAGTGGGTGGAACAGATGGCGGACACCCTGGAGGCCAAGGCGGTGGCCTACCTGAACCAGGACATGATCGCGACGGGACGGGCGTTTGGCGCTGGGGGATCGGTATCGTTGCAGGCGTTGGTGCGCGACGTGGCCCGGACGATCACACAGCCGGGTGACACGGTCACGGTCTATCAGGCCTGGACCTCCCGCAGCGGCAACGAGCCGAAGCTCGGTGACCTGGGCGGCGGCTCCGACTTCATGGGCTTCTACACCCATCTGGGGATTCCGGCGGTCGAGTGGGGATTCGGCGGCCGGGGTGGCGTCTATCACTCCGCCTACGACACCTGGAGCTTCGTCGAGCGATTCGCCGACCCGGGCTACCTCTCGCAACGCGCCGTCGGGCAGTTCGGTGCGGTCCTCATGGCCCGGCTCGCCAACGCCGACGTGGCGCCATTCAACTACGCCGACCTGGGCGGCTATCTCGACACGCTGGTCGAGCGCACGCGGCGCGAGACGGGTTCCAACGCGATCGGGACCGAACTCGACCAGCTGGCCGACGCGGCACGATCCTTCGGCGCGCGGGGCGGAGAGTTCCTCGTCGCACGCGACCGGGCACTCGCCAGTGGGGCGCCTGCGGCGGCATTCGACCCGGCCAACGCGCTGCTCCGTCAGGTCGAGCGGCAGCTGGTGCGCCCCGGTGGCCTCGAGGGTCGGCCGTGGATTCGGAACCTGGTCTTCGCGTCGGATCGGGACAACGGCTACGCCAACGTCCAGTTCCCGACCATCGTCGAGGCGCTGCGTGCCGGGAACATTCCCGGGGCACGGGCGGCCGCGACGGAGCTCAGGGATCGTGTCGACGCGGCGGCCGACTTCGTGATGCGAGCCACTGCGGCACTGCCGTGAGCCGAGCCGAGCCGTGAACGCTGCGGCGCCCGGATCGTCTCCTCGGGGTGGATGTCATCGACTCGGCAGGGAGGTCCAATGATCTGGCGAAATCTTCTCCTCGGGCTCGGCACCGCCGTGGTGGCCCCGTCGGTTGCCGTGGCGCAGGCCAGGAATCTTGATCCGATCGTCTATCGCGAGGCGGTCGCGGCGATGCTGGGAAAGGCGGCCCCCGAGACTGTGATGGTGGGTCCGCTCTCGGTGCGGCTTGCCCTTCCGGACACGGTCGTGATGCGGGGTGGTGATGTCGCCGAGCGGCTGGCGCAGTTCGACGCCATTCCGGTGGGGTTGCCGGAGCGACTCGACTCGCTCAGCATCACTCCCCAGCCAGTGGCCCGGCTCGGGCTCCCGTCGGGGTTCGCCGTGCTCGACGACAGCAGCGCGGCGCTGCTCTGGGCCGGCGACTGGCGCGCCTTGCGGCGCCGGGTGCGGGTGCCGACCGGCGTGGTGCACCTCACCCCTGTTGCATACACCGCGGGAGGCGGCACGGCACTGGTGGGGATGATCTGGGACTGCGGTCCCGGCTGTCGCCGGACCATGGTCGCCTGGCTGGTCCCCGATGGCACGGGGGGCTGGCGAGTCGAGGGCACCCACCGTTTCCCGATGCAGTGACCGAGATCACACTCCCTCTCGAACGCAGGAGCAGACGATGGCAACCACGAGCAAGTCGGTCAAGAAGGCGGTCCGCAAGTCGGTGAAGGAGGCCGTCCGGAAGGGTGAGAAGGCGGCAGGGAAGGCGGCGGCATCGGCGTCGAAATCGGCCAGGGCCACGGCGAAGTCGCTTGGCAAGCGCACTCGCAAGGCCGTCACCAAGGCAGAGCAGAAGGCCGTTGCCAAGGTCAAGGCGATCAAGGACAAGGTGACCGGGGAGGACAAGAAGCGAGTCAAGCGCGCCCGTGTCGCGGCGGCGGTGGGCACCGCTGCGATCGTCGCCGCCGGCGTCGCGGTGGCCCGGAAGAGCGGAGCGGGAAAGTCACGAAAGAAGAAGTGAGTGGCGGCGGCCCGGGCCGGCTTCACTCCACGGTGAAGCCGGCCTGGCCCAGCGTGGTCACTCCGTCATCACAGGCCACCAGATAGTCGCCCGCTTGCCAGCTTCCAGGTTCATGCCTGCCCCAGCCACTCGATGACCACCGGCCAGTCTCTCCGCGCGCGAGTTCGTACCTGAGCGTCACGCGCCCGATCTCCTCCCGCCGGTCGCGCAGGAATCGGCAGGTGAGCGTCGACGAGACTGGTCGGACCGGCGGATCGAAACCGAGCGTCACTTCAAGGTTGATGTACCGGGTGCCCGAGGCGGGGAAGCGATGGCTGTAGATCCTCGCATTGCGCTCGGTCGTTCCCAGGTCCGATTCGAAGAGCTGGATCGCCTTGATCCGGGCATGCAACGCGGCGAGTGGGGGCGCCTGTGCCACCGGCGCATCGGCCGGCGCCTCGAGGCCGCCGTCCTCCACCGTGAACCAGTTGCGAGCCACCAGCTCCGTGCCGTAGCGGCATTCCACTCGGTAGCGGCCTGGTTCCCAGCTGCCCGGATCGGCGGCACCCCACCCTGCGGTGTGATACGACTCGTGCCAATCGGGTTGCACCGTGGCGGTGAGGGCGAGCGTGGTGATGATCTGTGCCCCTTCACGCCGCAGGATGCAGGCGAAGGGGAAACGGACCACGCGGCCGGGTGGATCGTAGCCGAGCGCGATCTCGGTCTTGATGAAGCGCGTGATTCCCCGTCGGAACACGGTCTGGTACTCGCGCTGCGTGATCCCCGCGTTGTCCCCCGGACCCTCGAAGAACCGCACCCCCCTGGCCTGGACGCGGAGGGTGGTCTCGTTCCCGCCGCCGGCCGACACCTCGTGCACGGTGAAGGTGGCGGCATCGAGCACTCGCGGTCGACTCAACCACCAGCCGCCGGCGGCGAGGAGCAGGGCGCCGCCGCCGACCACCTGAAGCAGGCGCTTTCGGGATCGGCGCGCGCGACGCCGGCGGGGTGGCAGGTCGGCGGGCATTGGTCGGGGCGGCTGGGTCGCCGGTTCGAGCGGCCGGTCGGTCGCCAGGATCGCCCGCAGCTGCTCGGCGAGCCGCCCGACGTGATCCTCGAGACGGGGGGTCAAGGCGTCGAGCCAATGGCGAGAGCGGAGGTGATACTCCAGCGCCCCGTCGGGCATCACGTCCTCGATCCGGAACGGGACGATCACAGCCCCCTTGCGGACCGCGGCATCGACTTCGGTGAGCACGTGGGATGAACGGTTGGCATTGGTGCTGAAGACCACCACCAGGACCCGGCTGCCACCGATGCCGTCCATGATCGCCTGGGCCCAGATCGCACCGGGAGGGATGTCGCGGGGCGCCATCCAGCAGCGGACGCCGGCGGCCTCGAGGCCATGCAGCACGGCAAGGGCCGCCTGCTGGTCGTTGCTGGAGTAGGAGAGGAAGACGTCGTGTGCCATGGGCTGCCCGGCGAGATGACGTGGTACGATAGCACACCCCGTCGGGTGTGCAACCGGCTCTTGCGGAGGGCGACGACAGGAGGCATATCCGGGGGTGTCGCCACCCACCCCTCCGAAGCCCAGCGCCGCGTTTCGCGTGGCCGTGATCGGCCACCGCCGTGACAAGCTCTCCATGGAGGCGGACCGCGACATCATCGCCGCGATCGGTGCCGTGCTCGACGTCACGGCGGGCGCGGTCACCTCGCACCTCGAACGATCGACCGACCTCTACCGATCCGCCCCGCCGCGGCTCACGCTCTACTCGGCACTGGCCGAGGGCGCCGACCGCCTCGCGGTCGATGCACTGGCTGGACGCGGCGGGTGGACCCTGCACGCTGTCCTCCCGTTCGGCATCACCGAGTACGAGCGCGACTTCCTGCCTCCGATCGCACGGGAGCCCTCGTCCCTGGAACGGTTCCACACCCAGCTCGGCCTTGCCACCGCCACCACCATCCTCGATGGGCGACCCGGACGATTCGACGCCTACGTCCCGCTCGCCACCACGATGGTGGAGATGGCCGACCTCCTGGTCGCGGTGTGGGACGGCGCCGATCCGAGTGGTCCTGGAGGTACGGCCAACATGGTTCGGGAGGCGAGGCGACGCGATGTCCCAGTGGTCCGCATCGCGGCCGAGCCCGAGGTGGCTGTCTGGCTCGAGGACCTCGCCGATGCCGACCAAGGGCGGCGCCTGGGGCTTGGACGCCTGGCCGGGAGACTCGACCTGCTGCTCCGGCCGCCGGTCGATCCGGCGCCTGCCCGTCGCTGGTTCGCCGAGCGGGTGCCGTCGAGTGGCCCGTCGCGACTCTACGACCGGGCGGTCGCGTTCCTGGGGGGATTCGGCTCGGGGTTTGGGCGTCGTCTCGTCCCCCCGCGTCCCGACCCGATTCCGGCGAACCCAGGCGACTCCCGTCGGAGGAGCTGGTGCGCCGCCTGGCCCGAGCTGCCCGATGCCACCGTCGATCGGGTTGCATCGCACTTCGCCGAGCAGGCCGGCTGGGCCGACGAGCTGGCACGATGGTACGCCGCACGATTCCGGAGCACCTTCACCGCGATCTACCTCCTGGCGGCCGCCTCGGTGCTGGCCGGTGGCCTCCTCCACCTCGAACTGCCGCCTCAGTGGGAGGTCGCGGGGACGCTGCTCGAGTGCCTTGAACCGGCGCTGCTGGCGGTCATGCTGCTGATGGTCCGCCGCGGGCGCCGGGCCTCCCTTCATGAGCGCTGGCTCGACTACCGCTCGCTTGCCGAACGCACCCGGCACCTTGGCACCCTCTGGCCGCTTGCCCGAACGGTCCCACTGGTCCGGATTCCCCAGCAGCCGGTTCCGACCGACCCGCGGTTCGGCTGGGTCGGTTGGCTCCTTCGTGCCAAGGCACGGGAGGCCGGTCTGGTCCCCGGTGAGCTCAATGGCTCGTACCCCGAGGCCGCGCGAACCCTGGTCCGCCGGATCGAGGCCGAGGACCAGAGGAAGTTCCATCGCCGACGTCGCGAGCGGCTCGGTCACCTGAGCGAACCGCTGGAACACTTCGCGGAGGCGCTGATCGTGGTTGCGCTCGTCCTGGCGCTACTGCGCGTGGCAGATCTGGCGGGGTGGCTGGGGGAGCTATCGGCCGGTCGGGCTGAACCCACCACCGTACCCAACTGGCCGCAGTGGGGGATCGCGCTCGCCGCGGTGGGGACAGCGCTTCCCGCCCTCGCCGCCGGCATCCACGGCTTCCTTGGCACCGCCGACTTCGAGGGCAGCGCATTGCGCAGCGCCGAGATCGAGGGTCGACTCGCCCAGCTGGCGGGCCAACTCGACCGGCTCGACCCGGTCGACCTCGGGGGGGTTGGTGAGATCGCGGCCGAGATGACCCGGAGCATGGAAGGAGAACTCGGCTCCTGGCATGCCGCCGCGGCGACCCGACGGCTTCAGGCTGGCTGACCGGCATACAGGTTGCGCTTCTGACCCATGGAATCGCCCCCTGCCCGGGAAATTTCCGGCGAGTGTTGCATTTGGTGACGCCCCGGACCGGGTCAGCGGGAGATATCCCCTCGCAGGGTGCGAGGGGGTCGGTCACGATCCCAGTCTGGAGACACCGCCCCATGGCCCCAGTGGAGTCGTTCAACGCCCTGTTGCGCAAGGCGCTCGAGATCGGCGCCTCGGACATCCACGTCTGCGCCGGTGGGCCGTTCCGGATGCGGGTCACCGGTGCGATGATGCCCGTGGCCGGGGTCCCCAACCTCACCCCGGCCGACACCCGCGCGATCGCCGGGATGATCCTCCTCCGGTCACGCAAGGCGAACGAGGAGACGCTGCCGGGCATGCTCGACGGGCTCAAGGACATCGACTGCTCGTACTCGCTGGAAGGGGTCGGCCGCTTCCGGGTCAACCTCTGCAGCCAGCGGGGGTCGATCTCGGCGGTGCTCAGGAGCATCGCCGACCAGATCCCGTCGTTCGACCAGCTCGGGCTGCCGGCGGTGCTCTCGAACATCGCGATGGAGGAGCGCGGACTCGTGTTGCTGACCGGCACCACGGGCTCGGGGAAGTCGTCGACGCTCGCGGCGATGGTCGGTTACATCAACGAGCGCAAGGCGGGGAAGATCATCACCATCGAGGACCCGATCGAGTTTCTCCATCGGGACCACAAGTGCAACGTGATCCAGCGCGAGATCGGTGGCGACACCGATTCATTCGAGGCGGCGCTCCGCGCCGCGCTGCGTCAGGATCCCGACATCATCCTGGTCGGTGAGATGCGCGACCGGGCGACCATCGACATCGCCCTCAAGGCCGCCGAGACCGGTCACCTCGTCTTCAGCACGGTGCACACCACCGACGCCCTGCGGACCATCGCCCGGCTGGTCTCGGTGTTCGACGCGAGCGAGCAGGCCGCCACCCGGCTGCGGCTGGCCGAGTCGCTCAAGGCGGTGATCTCGCAGCGGCTCCTCCCCCGGGCCGATGGCAAGGGGCGGGTCGTGGCCGTCGAGGTGATGCGCAATACCGCCACGATCTCGGAGTGCATCGCCGATCCGGAGAAGACCGGGGAAATCCGCGATCATGTCTCCGAGGGGAAGGTCCAGTACGGGATGCAGACCTTCGACCAGCATCTCATGGAGCTGTACCAGAAGGAGATGCTGTCGCTCGACGTGGCCAAGAACGCCGCCACATCCCCGGCCGACTTCGAGCGCAACCTGCAGTTCCAGTGACGATAGACGATAGAGGATAGACGATAGACGATAGACGAACGCGAGGGGCCGGCTCCTGAGAGGGGACCGGCCCTTGATCGCGATGCCTGGGCGGCGAGCGTCTATCGTCTATCGTCTATCGTCTATCGTCACAGCCTCGGCAGCGTCACTCCGCGCTGGGCCTGGTACTTCCCCGACTTGTCCCGGTAGCTGGTCTCGCAGATGTCGTCATCATCGGCCTCGAAGAAGAGCACCTGGCAGATCCCCTCGTTGGCATAGATGCGCGCCGGGAGCGGCGTGGTGTTGCTGATCTCCAGGGTGACGTGCCCCTCCCACTCGGGCTCGAACGGCGTCACGTTGGTGATGATGCCACACCGGGCATAGGTCGATTTTCCCACGCAGATCGTGAGGACGTTGCGGGGAATCCGGAAGTACTCCACCGACCGGGCGAGGGCGAACGAGTTGGGCGGGACGACGCAGACCTCGCCCTCGAATTCGACGAAGCTCTTGTCATCGAAGTGCTTCGGATCGACGATGGCAGAGAGGGCGTTGGTGAAGATCCGGAACTCGTTGGCCACTCGCATGTCGTAGCCGTAGGAGGAGACCCCGTACGAGATCGTCCCGGTCCGGACCTGGTTCTCGACGAACGGTTCGATCATCCCGTGTTCGGGTGGCCATCCGGCGAATCCAGCGATCGGACTTGATCGACATCGTGAAGCTCTCGGGTGATGGGAACAGTTGGGGGGGAATCTAACCGCGCCCCCCGGCCGCCGCCGGCCGGGCGACCGGGCTGCAAGTGTCCGGCCCGACGGAGCTTAGGGGACCGGGCGTCCGAGTTGAAATCGCCCCCGTGAGACGGTAGGTTTGGGCCGTTAGTGAAAGTTTTCACGAGCGGGGGTCGCGCGTGCTCCAGCCCTACATCCCGGTGCTGCTTCTCCTCGTCTTCGTCATTGCGAACGCGGTCCTGATCCTCGGTGCCTCGCATCTCCTCCAGACCTACCGGCCGACGGCCGTCAAGGACGCCGCCTACGAGTCGGGGATGCCCGCCCTGGGCGACGCGCGCGAGCGGTTCTCGGTCAAGTTCTACCTGGTGGCGATGCTCTTCATCATCTTCGACATCGAGACCGTCTTCATGATCCCCTGGGCGGTGGCCTTCCAGCAGCTCCGGGAGATGAGCGGGGTGCTGCTGCTGGAGATGCTGACCTTCGTCCTGATCCTGGCCGTCGGCTACATCTACCTCTGGAAGCGGGGCGCACTGCAGTGGGATTGATCCCTCCTCCCGGACCCGGCGCCCACGCCGGCGCCGTCGACACGATCTCCCCCAACTGGGTGACCACCCGGCTGGACTTCCTGGCCAACTGGGCCCGGTCGAACTCCCTCTGGCCGATGCCGTTCGGCACCGCCTGCTGTGCCATCGAGTTCATGGCCACCGCCGCCTCGCGGTTCGACCTGGCGCGCTTCGGGATGGAGCGGATGAGCTTCTCGCCGCGGCAGGCCGATGTCCTGATCTGCGCCGGCCGGCTGCCGTTCAAGCTCGCCCCGGTGATTCGGCGGATCTGGGACCAGATGCCGCAGCCGAAGTGGGCGATCTCGATGGGGGCCTGCGCGTCCAGCGGGGGGATCTTCGACAACTACGCGATGGTGCAGGGGATCGACACGATCATCCCGGTCGACGTCTACGTCCCGGGATGCCCGCCGCGGCCCGAGGGACTGATCTACGGCATCATGCTGCTCCAGAAGAAGATCAAGGGCGAGTCGATGACCGACACGTCGCTCCGGGTCGAGCATCTCGTCGGTCCCGACGGGCTCTTCCGCCGGCCGCGCCAGATCGACGAGGTCTCCGAGCCGTTCGGCAACTCGGTCTCCCAGACGAGGAGCGCATGAGCGACGACGTCGCCGCCACCGGCGGGATGGTGGGGGCGAGCCTGGCCATCGCGCGCGATCCGGGCGCGTCCACCGGCGCCGGCGACGGTCGGGTCGGTGCCTTGGCCACAGTGGCGGCGTTGCAGGCCACCTTCGGCGACGGCATCCGCCGGGTCCACGAGAGCTGCGGCCAGGTGATGGTCGATGTCGAGCCGGCGCGAGCCCGCGCCATCCTGGCCTGGCTCTTCGCTGATCCTGAACAGCAATACGACTACCTCGCCGACATCACCTGTGTCGAGTACCGCGATCCCGAGCGGCCGCTGGAAGTGGTCTACCAGCTCCGCTCGCTGGCGCGCTCGGCCGACCTGCGGCTCAAGATCCCCCTCGATCCCGATGGCCCGCTCGAGGTGTACACGGTCACCGAGCTCTGGGCCGGCGCCGACTGGCTCGAGCGCGAGGCATGGGACATGTTCGGTGTCCGGTTCAAGGGGCATCCCGACCTGCGCCGCATCTTGATGTGGGAGACCTACGACGAGGGGCATCCGCTCCGGAAGTCGTTCCCGCTGCGGGGGCACCTGTCGCGGAGCGAGCAGACCCGGCGGGCGCTCTCTGCCAATCCCGAGGCCCACTACTCGCTCGAGGAACTGTCGATCGCCGACGCCTACGGCGAACTCCCCAGGGATGTCCGCGAGCGCCTCGCCCCCGAGCTTGACGGGGAGGGCGCGCCATGAGCCGGCGCACCGTGGAGCTGGAGCTGCGGACGCCGGGGGTCGACAGTGGTGGCCGCCTGATGACCGCTCCGCTGGGCGTGGCCCGGCGGCCCTCCGAGGCGGTGCTCGAGGATTTCGGCGCCGAGCACATGCTGGTCAACATCGGGCCGCAGCACCCGGCGACCCACGGCGTGCTGCGGCTGGTGGTCGAACTCGAGGGCGAAACGGTCCGCCGGGTGATCCCCCACGTGGGATACCTCCACTCGGGGTTCGAGAAGCTCGGGGAATACCGGCAGTACAACCAGATCATCCCGCTCACCGACCGGACCGACTACCTCTCGCCGATGGCGAACAACATCGCCTTCGCGATGGCGGTCGAGGCGCTGATGGGGATCGAGGTCACCGAGCGCTGCCGACTGCTGCGGGTGATCGCGATGGAGATGTCCCGGATCATCTCGCACCTGGTCTGGGCCGGGACCACCGGGATCGATCTCGGGGCGTTCACCCCCTTCCTGTGGATGTTCCAGGAGCGCGAGCGGATCTACAACCTCCAGGAGGCCTGGACCGGGGCGCGGCTCACCACCAGCGTCGCGCGGGTCGGCGGCATGCTCGCCGACGTGCCCGACGGCTGGGAGGCGGGGCTGCTCGAGTTTGTTCGCAGCTTCCCGGCGACCCTGCGCGAGGTGGACACGATGTTCACCCGCAACGCGATCTGGATCGGGCGGACCCAGGGGGTCGGGGTCATCTCGGCGGCCGACGCCGTCAACTGGTCGCTCTCCGGCCCGATGCTGCGGGCCAGCGGGGTGCCGTTCGACGTCCGCAAGGACCGGCCCTACCTCGGCTACGAGGACTTCGACTTCGACATCCCGATCGGCGAGCACGGCGACATCTACGACCGCTACCGGGTGCGCCTCGAGGAGATGGTGCAGTCGAATCGCATCCTCGAACAGGCGCTGGCTCGTCTCGAGCCCGGCCCGGTCAACGTGGCCGACCCCCGGGTGATCCTGCCGCCGAAGTCACGGGCCATGAGCGACATGGAAGCGATGATCTTCCACTTCAAGCAGGTGATGGAAGGGGTCCGCCCACCGGCCGGCGAGGTCTACCTTGCCGTTGAGAATCCCAAGGGCGAGCTCGGGTACTACGTCGTCTCCGATGGTTCCTCGAAGCCGGTTCGCTGGCGGATCCGGCCGCCGTCGTTCCTCAATCTCTCGGCGCTGCCGCGACTCTGCGAGGGGGCGCTGCTGTCCGACGTGATCGCGATCAACGCCAGTGTCGACATCGTGATGGGCGAGGTGGACCGATGAGCGGACACGCCGCCCCGACCGGGCCGGTGTTCACCACCGAGCGCAAGGCCGAGCTCGAGGCACTGGCCGCCCGCTATCCCAACCGGCAGGCGCTGCTGCTGCCGGCGCTCTGGATGGCGCAGCGGGCCCATGGCTGGATCTCCCCCGAGGCGATCGACGAGATCGCGAACGAGCTGGGGCTCACGCCCGCCGACGTGCGCGGCGTCGTGACCTTCTACACCATGTATCACACCCACCCGGTCGGCCGCCATGTGATCCAGGTCTGCACCACCTCGCCCTGCGGGATGTGCGGGGCGGGGGACGTGGTCGACGCGCTGCTCGAGCAGAGCGGCTGTCTCGAGCTTGGCGCGACATCACCCGACGGCCGCTTCACCGTCATCGAGACCGAGTGTCTCGGCGCCTGCGCCTTCGTGACCCCGATGCTGATCGACGACGACTTCATCGAGTCGGTGACCCCCGACACCGTCCCCGCACTCCTCGCCCGGTATCCCTGATGGGCTATCCGCACCCGAGCCACCCCAAGGAGACGCCGCTCCTCTCCCTCCACTTCGGCGATCCCGAGGCCCGCGACTACGCCGGCTGGACCGCCCGCGGCGGTTACCAGGCGCTGCGCGCGGCACTGGGGATGACCCCCGAGGCCATCGTCGACGAGGTCAAGGCCTCCGGACTGCGGGGCCGCGGTGGGGCGGGGTTCCCGACCGGCATGAAGTGGTCGTTCATGCCCAAGGACGACGGCAAGCCGCACTACCTCTGTTGCAACGCCGATGAGTCGGAACCCGGCACCTTCAAGGACCGCGAGATTCTTCGCTGGACACCGCACGCGCTGATCGAGGGCTGCGCCATCGCCTGCCTCGGGATCCGGGCCGAGACCTGCTACATCTTCGTCCGCGGTGAGTACACCGAACCCGGGCGGATCCTCGAGCAGGCGATTCGGGAGGCGTACGAGGCCGGAGCGCTGGGTGACAACGTCTTCGGCAGTGGCAAGCGCATCGACATGATCGTGCACTGGGGTGCCGGGGCGTACATCTGTGGTGAGGAAACTGCGCTGATGAACGCCATCGAGGGCAAGCGCGGCAACCCGCGCATCAAGCCGCCCTTCCCGGCGGTCGCCGGCCTCTTCGGCTTGCCCACGACGATCAACAACGTCGAGACGCTGGCGGCGGTTCCCCATATCCTCAACCGCGGCGGGGCATGGTACGCCGGCCTGTGCCTCGGCAACCCGAAGAGCACCGGGACCAAGCTGATCTCGGTCTGCGGCCACGTGAAGCGACCGGGGACCTACGAGATCACGATGGGCCTGCCGATGCGCGAGCTGATCTACGATTGCTGTGGCGGGATGCACGACGGTCGCACGCTCAAGGCGGTGATCCCCGGTGGCTCCTCGGTGCCGATCATGAACGCCGCTGAAGTCGAGGAGTGCGTCACCGACTACGAGGGGATCGCCGCCAAGGGGTCGCTGCTCGGCTCCGGGGGAATGATCGTGATGGACGACCAGACCGACATGGTCCTCCAGGTCATGCGGCTGGCGCGATTCTACGCCCACGAGAGCTGCGCCCAGTGCACCAACTGTCGCGAGGGAACGGCGTGGACGACCAGGATCCTCGAGCGGATCCTCCGGGGCGAGGGGACCCCCCGGGACCTCGACCTGCTGCTCGATCTCGCCGACAACATGACCGGCAAGACGATCTGCGTCCTCTCTGACTCGTGCGCCGCACCGGTCGTGAGCGGCATCGCCAAGTTCCGCGGCGAGTTCGAGGCCTACCTCGACGGCGCGCGGCAGCCCGTGCTGGCGGAGGCCTGACCCGATGGCCGACGAGATGGTGACCCTGACGATCGACGGCCTCTCGGTGACGGTGCCCAAGGGCACCATGCTCATCGACGCCGCCCGCGAGGCGGGCGTGGTCGTGCCGCACTACTGCTATCACCCATCGCTGCCCTCACCGGCGGTCTGCCGGATGTGCCTGGTGCAGGTGGAGAAGCTCCCCAAGCTGGTGCCGGCTTGCGTCACCGGCGCGGCCGAGGGCCAGGTGGTGAACGTGCACGCGCCCGAGGCCGTGAAGGCCCGCACCGGCGTGCTCGAGTTCCTGCTGATCAACCATCCGCTCGATTGCCCGATCTGTGACCAGGCCGGCGAGTGCGAATTGCAGGACTTCGTCTTCCAGGAAGGGCGCGCAGGCAGTCGTTACGGCGACTATGCCAAGCGCTTCAACCCGGTGGAGGACTTCGGCCCGGACATCCTCTACGTCCCCAACCGATGCATCCTCTGCACGCGCTGCGTCCGCTTCATGGACCACGTCGCCGAAGCCGAGGTCCTGAATGTCTCGGAGCGGGGTGACCGCGCCTACATCGGCATCGATCCCGACCAGCGGCTCGACCACCCCTGGTCGGGCAACGTGGTCGATCTCTGCCCGGTCGGGTCGCTGGTGTCCAAGGACTTCCTCCACAAGGCACGCGCCTGGGATCTCGACAAGACCGCCGCGATCTGCCCCGGCTGCACCCAGGGGTGCAATGTCACGATCGAGGCGCGTGACGAGGTGGTCGTCCGGCTCCGGCCGCGGGTGAATCCCTCGGTCAACCAGTACTTCATGTGCGATGCGGGCCGCGCCGATTACCGCTGGATGAATCGTGGCGATCGGTGCGAGGCGCCGGTGCTCGCCGGCGAGGGCGGTGCCACCGACAACTGGGACGTCGCACTCGCGGCGCTGGCTGGTGTGGTGGCTGCTCCCGAGGGAGCCGTGGTCGTGCTCTTCGGCGGGCGGGCCTCGAGTGAGACGATCGGATGGACGCTCCGGCTCCTCGAGGGGCGGGACATCCTCGCGGCGATGCGGGTGCCCATTGGTCCGGAGGCACCGCTCCCTGGCGTGCCCGGTCTTGGCTTGCGGCGCGAACGGGCGGCGAATCTGCAGGGGGCACGCATGCTCGGCGTCTCGGCCGGGTGGGACGGGGCGATCGAGGCGCTGGCGACGGCGGGGATGGTGGTGGTGGTCGACGTGGAGCTGGACGACGCCGAGGCCGCGGCGGTGGCCGCCGTCGGCACCGTGATCCACCTGGCCACCGTGCCCGATCGGCGGCTGGCCGGCGCGCTGCTGCTGCCGGTGACCACGATGGCCGAGGAGCAGGGTGTCTACGTCAATCGCGATGGCCGGGCGCAGCGCTTCCTCCCGGCTCGGACGCCGCCGGGGATGGCGCGACCGGGCTGGTGGGTGGCGGCCTCGGCCTGGGCGCGACTGGGGGCCGAGCGCGCGGTGCCTGCCACTGCCTCGGAGGCGTTCAGCGAACTGCCGGCCTTCGGCGGCCTCGACCATGGCGATCTCGGCTGGCATGGCCGGGTTGTCGAGGGTGTCATGGCGGGAGGGGAACGATGACCCCGGAGGTGAAGGGATTCCTCCTCTTCAGCATCATCAAGCTGCTGGTCGTCTTCACCATGGTCCTGGTGGGGGTCGCGCTGCTCACCCTGATGGAGCGCAAGCTGGCCGGCTGGATCCAGAACCGGCCCGGGCCCAACCGCGTCGGCCCCTGGGGGATCCTCCAGCCGGCCGCCGACGGGATCAAGAACTTCATCAAGGAGGAGACCCGCCCGGCCGGCGCCAACCAGGGGCTCTTCCTGCTCGCGCCGGCGCTCGGTTTCATCCCGGCGCTCACGCTGATGGCGGTCATCCCCCTGGCGGCGCCGCTGCCGCTCGACGTCGACTGGACGCTGCCGCTCATCGGCCGGGTCGTGTATCACGGGCCGCTGCCGATGGTGGTCGCCGACCTGCCGATCGGGTTCCTCTTCATCCTGGGCATGTCATCGTTGGGCGTCTACGGCATCGCGCTGGCGGGCTGGGCCTCCAACAGCAAGTACTCCCTGCTGGGCGGTCTCCGGGCCAGCGCCCAGATGATCTCGTACGAGGTGGCGATGGGGCTCTCGCTGATCCCGGTGCTGCTCCTCTCGGGCAACGTCGGTTTCAGCGAGCTGGTCGCGAGGCAGCAGGCCGGCCTCTGGTATCGTCATGCCGCTCTTCCTGTCGTTCTTCATCTTCCTCGTGTCGGGATTCGCCGAGACCAACCGGCTGCCGTTCGACCTGCCGGAGGCGGAGTCGGAGCTGGTCGCGGGCTATCACTCCGAGTACAGCGCGATGAAGTTCTCGATGTTCATGATCGCGGAGTACGCGCACATCGTGACCGATCGCGGCGATGCTCGCCACGCTCTTCCTCGGCGGATGGGACATCCCGTTCACGACCTGGGACCAGCAGGGCGGGGTGCTGCAGACCGTGGTCACCCACCTGTTCTTCTTCGCCAAGATGTTCTTCTGGATCTTCTTCGTGATGTGGATCCGCTGGACGCTGCCGCGCTTCCGCTACGACCAGCTGATGGCGCTGGGGTGGAAGGTGCTGCTGCCGCTGGCGCTGGCGTACATCATGGTCATCGCCGGGACGATCATGGGCCGGGCAGCGTTTCTTCCCCACGGCGAGCGAGGCGGTCCAGGCGGCGGTGCTGTTCGCGCGTCAACCTGGTCATCGGCTGGGCTGGTGTTCTACCGGCTCGACCGTGGCCACGTGGTCCGCGGCGTCGGGGCCCGGACGCCGGGCCGTCATCCGGATGGAGGGTCTGAGATGGCCATCGGCGTGAAGGTGATGCAGCGTCCCGAGCAGGCGTCTCGCTACGTCCGCGCCACCCTCAAGGGGATGGCGCTGACCTTCCGGCACATGCTCCAGCCGCGGGTCACCATGCAGTATCCGGAGGCGCGGAGCAGCCGATGACTGGCGGATCGCCACGCGCTGGCGCGGCACCCACCGGATGCTCACCGACGAGCAGGGCCGGACCAAGTGCGTCGCGTGCGGCCTCTGTCCCCAGATCTGCCCGGCCAACTGCATCAAGCTGGTCCCGGGCGAGGACGAGCGCGGCAACCGCTATCCGCTGATCTACGAGATCGACGAGTTCCGCTGCGTCTTCTGCGGCTACTGCCAGGAGGTCTGCCCGGAGGAGGCGATCCACGTCGGCGTGCACTACGAGAACGCCGAGTACTCGCGCGACCGGTTCGTGTACGACCTCGAGCGCCTGGTCGCCCAGACCCACCCGGTGTCCACGCTCTGGGACCCGGCCGACCCGCGGGGCGAGTAGGTGGATCTCACCACCGCCGTCTTCTGGTTCTTCGCCGCCTGGGCCGTGCTCTCGGCGCTGCTGTGCATCATCTCGCGCCGCAACGCGATGTCCTCGGCGCTCTGGCTGGTCTCGACGATGTTCGCGCTGGTCGGCGATCTTCGTGCTGCTCCAGGCCCAGTTCATCGCGGCGATCCAGGTCCTGGTCTACGCCGGGGCGGTGATGGTGCTCTTCCTGTTCGTGATCATGCTGCTCAACCTGGAGTCGGCCCCCCGCGACTGGAACCGCTGGTACCGTCTGGGTGCTCGGTGTCGGGGTCAGCGCGATCCTCGGGGCGCAGCTGGTGGCGCTCCGGCACTATTCGCCCGAACGGCTGGCCAACGAGATCTCCACCATGCCATCGCCCGATCCGGTGCTGGTCTTCCCGGACGGGGTTGCCGCCGCGCAGGCCGTCGGCGACCCACGGGCGTGGTCGGGGCGGTGGCGCGGCCGCTCTTCCAGTCCTACCTGGTCCCGTTCGAGATCACCTCGGTGCTGCTGCTCGCCGCGGTCATCGGCGCCGTCGTCCTGGCCAAGCGGAGGCTCTGATGCTGCTCGGACCCTCGCTCGCGTCTCGGCGATCCTCTTCGCGATCGGCGTGGCCGGCGTGCTGATCCGCCGCAACGCGATCGTGGTCTTCATGTGCGTCGAGCTGATGCTCAACGCCGTGAACCTGACGTTCGTCGCGCTGGCCCAGGTCCACGGCGCTGGCTGGCCAGATCATGGTGTTCTTCGTGATGACCGTGGCCGCCGCCGAGGCGGCGGTGGGACTGGCGATCATCCTCGCGATCTTCCGGCACACCGCAGTCGGTCGACCTCAAGACCATCAACCTGCTCAAGGGCTGAGCGTGGCACGCCTACGCTCTGGCTCGCCGTCGCTGCTGCCGCTCGCTTGGCTTCCGTGCTCAACGGCGCCCTGGCGCTCCGGCGGCCGGCGGCCAAGTCACCGCCGTGTCGCTGATCGGCCCGGGGGTGCTGCTCGCTCGCCTTCGCGGCGGCCGTCGGCATCTTCCTCGACGTGTCGCCGACGCCCGAGGCCGGCGATCCGGGTGACGCTCTGGCACTGGATGCCGGTGACCGAGCGATTGCACATCGATCTCGCGCTCCAGCGTCGACCACCTCTCGGTGGTGATGCTGCTGGTGGTCACCGGGGTCGGCGAGCCTGATCCACCTGTTCTGCGTCGGCTACATGCGGGAGGATCCCGGGCTACGCGCGGTACTTCGCCTACCTGAATCTCTTCGTCGCCTTCATGCTGGTGCTGGTGCTCGGTGCCTCGCTGCCGGTGTCGTTCATCGGCTGGGAAGGCGTCGGGCTCTGCTCCTACCTGCTGATCGGGTTCTGGTACCAGGTCGACGCCAACGCCGACGCCGGCAAGAAGGCCTTCCTCGTCAACCGGATCGGCGACTTCGGCTTCCTGGTCGCGATGTTCCTCCTCTGGTGGTCGCTCGGCACCCTCGACTTACGAGGGGATCGCCCATGCGCGCCCCGTCGGTGCTGCCCTCCGCGGGCGGCGACGGTCACCGCTGATCACCCTGTTCCTCTTCCTCGGCTGCACCGGCAAGTCGGCCCAGATCCCGCTCTACACCTGGCTGCCCGACGCGATGGCCGGTCCCGACGCCGGTCTCGGCGCTGATCCACGCCGCCACCATGGTCACCGCCGGCGTCTTCCTGGTGGCCCGGACCAACGTGCTCTTCGCGCTGGCGCCCGGTCGCCAGCAGGTGGTGGCGGGGGT
This sequence comes from uncultured Gemmatimonadales bacterium, assembly GCA_963847895.1. Classification (GTDB taxonomy): domain Bacteria; phylum Gemmatimonadota; class Gemmatimonadetes; order Gemmatimonadales; family GWC2-71-9; genus Palsa-1233. Next base: position 559,692 of record CAWKBO010000001.1, on the reverse strand, counting down.
CGGCGCGCTCACGGCGCTCTTCGCCGCGACGATCGGCGCTCCGGCAGTATGACATCAAGAAGGTGCTGGCCTACTCGACCGTCTCCCAGCTGGGCTACATGTTCCTGGCCGTCGGCACGGGCGCGTTCACGGCCGGCATCTTCCACCTGGTGACCCACGCCTTCTTCAAGGCGCTGCTCTTCCTCGGCGCGGGCAGCGTGATCCATGCGATGCACCACGCCTATCACGCGACCCACTCGCCACGAAGACGCGCAGGACATGCGCAACATGGGCGGGCTTGCGCCGGCGCAATGCCGTGGACCTTCGCGCTGATGCTGCATCGCCACGCTGGCGATCGCCGGGATCCCGCCGTTCGCCGGGTTCTTCTCCAAGGACGAGATCCTGGCCGCGGCCTTCGCGCGGGGCGCGGCGAACCCGGTCTACCTGGTGTGCTGGGCGCTGGGGCTCGCCGCGGCGCTGCTGACGGCGTTCTACATGGCCCGCCTGATGGCGATGACCTTCCTCGGGGCGTATCCGGAGCGGCGAGAGCGGAGCGCAGCACCTCCACGAGGCCCCGGCGATCATGACCGGCCCGCTGGTGGTGCTCGGCGTCCTCAGCCGTCGCGCGGCGGCGCTGATCAACCTGCCGGCCTTCGCCGGTGGCGGTGCCGCGCTCGAGCACTGGCTCGCCCCGGTGATCGAACCGGCCGAGGCGCTGCTCACCCCGCTGGCGGTGCCCCACGGCAGCACCGAGTTGCTGCTCCTCGCTGGCGCGGTGCTCATCGCGCTGGCCGGGTTGACCATCGGCCTGGTGGCTGACCACGACGTCGCGGCCGATCCCGACCGCCGCCGCCAGGCGCCTCCCGACACGCGGGTTCGCCCGGGTGCTCTACCACAAGTACTACGTGGACGAGTTCTACCAGCGCGGTCATCGTCGGCCCGCTGGTGCTGGTTCTCGCGGACCGTGCTCTGGCGAGGCGTTCGACCAGGGCCTGATGGATCGGGTCGGGGTCGGCGGCACGGCCCGGCTGGCGCAGGGGCTCGGCTGGCTCGGCACGCGGCTGCAGACCGGCCAGGTCGGCGTCTACGTCACCCTCTTCCTGGTGGGCGCCGTGCTGATCCTCCGCGCCCGGTGATGGGCTGAGCCGATGACCGCCTTCCTCGACCTCATCGGATACGACCACTGGATCCTCCATGTCCTGCTGGTGCTGCCCGCTGCTCGGCGATGCCGCTGGTGCTGGTCTGCGCCGGTCCGCGCGGCGCGGTGGCATCGCCCTGGTCGTCGCCCTCATCGAGTTCGGTGTCTCGGCTCGGGCTCTGGTGGGCGTTCGATCCGCCGCGACCGGGATTGCAGTTCGTCACCGACGTGCCGTGGATGCCGCGAGTTCGGGATCGGCTACCGGGTCGGGATCGACGGCATTTCGCTGTTCATGGTGCTGCTGTCGGTGATCATGATGCCGCTCTGCGTGCTGGGGAGCTGGCGTGGCATCGACACCAAGCGAGCGCGGCTTCTACGCGCTCCTGCTGGCCGCTCAAGACCGGCATGCTCGGCGTGTTCATCGCGCTCGACCTGTTCCTGTTCTACGTGTTCTGGGAGGTGCATGCTGATCCCGATGTACTTCCTGATCGGGATCTGGGGCGGCAGCAACCGGCTGTACGCCGCCATCAAGTTCTTCATCTACACCTTCGTCGGCTCGCTGCTCATGCTGGTGGCGATCCTCGTGATGGTGAAGACGGTCGGCGACGGCGACCGGCACGTCCAGCTTCGCCTACGAGCACCTGCTCGACAACGCGCAGGCGATGGCGCCCGTGGGGCGCCCTGGCTGTTCGGGGCGTTCGCGCTGGCGTTCGCCGATCAAGGTGCCGATCTTCCCGTTCCACACCTGGCTGCCCGACGCCCACGTCGAGGCGCCGACCGCCGGCTCGGTCGATCCTGGCCGGCGTCCTGCTCAAGATGGGCACCTACGGCTTCCTGCGGTTCGCCATCCCGTTCTTCCCGGCGTTCGCGCTGTCAGCCCGACGGTCGGCAACGATCATGGCGGGGCTGGCGGTCATCGGCATCATCTACGGCGCCCTGGTGGCGATGGTGCAGCCCGACCTCAAGAGAGCTGGTCGCCTACTCGTCGGTCAGCCATCTCGGCTTCGTGATGCTGGGGATCTGGGGCAGCACGCGTGCAGAGCGTGCAGGGCGCGATCATGGTGATGATCTCCCACGGCCTCTCGACCGGCGCCCTGTTCTTCCTGATCGGCATGCTCTACGAGCGTCGCCACACCCGGAGATCGCCGACTACGGCGGCCTGGCCCGGGTCGTGCCGCTGTTCGCCACGGCGTTCGTGATCACGGCCTTCTCCTCGATCGGGCTGCCGGGGCTGAACGGCTTCGTCGGGTGAGTTCCTGGTGCTGCTCGGCAGCTTCGGTCGCTATCCCGTGGCTGGTGGCGGCGGCGACCACCGGGGTGATCTTCGCCGCGGCCTACCTGCTCTGGGCGACCGCAGCGCGTGTCTTCAACCGCTCGACCAATCCGCTCAACGAGGGGATCGGCGACCTCACGCCGCGCGAGCTCGCCGTGCTGGTGCCCGCTGATCGCCGGCGATGCTCTGGATCGGGCTCTATCCCGGGCCGATCCTGCGCCGCACCGAGGGCGCGGCGCGTCGCTATGTCGAGATGATCCAGCCGCTACCTGCCGCCGAGCCAGGCAGGACCGGTCCAGGTGGCGGGAGGCGTGCCATGATGCCGATCGATCCGGGCACGCCGGGCGGTGCCACTCTGGCGCTGCTGCCCGAGCTGCTGCTCACTGCTGGGCGCTGGTGGTGCTGCTGGTCGTCGCCTGGCGGCACCGCTCGGCGGCACGACTCCCGGCCGGCCGGCGGCGCTGGCCCTCGTCGGCTATCGTCCTCGCGCTGCTCGCCACCGGCTGGCTCGCCTGGCGCGGTGCCCGGCGCCGAGGGCCTGCCGCAGATGATCGCCCTCGACGGCTTCCGCTACGCCGGGGACGCCTCTGTTGCTCGCCATCGCCACCGTGGTGACGATGCTGTCGCTGCGGCTAGCTGGAGCGGGAGGGCATCCTCGGCGCCGGAGTACTACGTCCTGCTGATGCTGGCCACCGTGGGGATGATGCTGCTCGCCGGCGCCGAGGACCTGATCATGCTCTTCCTCGGGCTCGAGGTCATGTCGGTCTCGGTGTACGTGCTCGCCGGGCTACGACCGGACCCGGCGCGCTCTCGGCCGAGGCGGCGCTCAAGTACTTCCTGATCGGCGCGTTCGCGTCGGGGTTCCTGCTCTACGGCATCGCGCTGATCTACGGCGCCACCGGGCCAGTTCAACTTCGCGCTCATCGGGGCGCAGCTCGCCGCCACCGAGCCCACCGCTCATGGCGAGGGCTCGGCCTGGGGCTGCTGCTGGTCGGGTTCGCCTTCAAGGTGGCGGCGGTGCCGTTCCACGCCTGGGCGCCCGATGTCTACGATGGCGCGCCGACGCCCGATCACCGGGTTCATGGCGACCGGCGTGAAGGCCGCGGCGTTCCTGGCGCTGGCCCGGGTGCTGTGGCGAGGCGTTCCCGTCGTGCGTCGCGCTCTGGCAGCCGGTGCTCTTCGTGGCTGGCCATCGCCACGATGCTGGTCGGCAATCTGATCGCGCTGGCGCAGCGGTCGATCAAGCGGATGCTCGCCTACAGTGCTCGATCGCGCACGCCGGCTACCTCCTGCTCGCCGCTCTGGGCCGCACTCCGACGCCGGCACCGCCGCGGTGCTGGTCTACCTGCTCGCCTATTCGCATCACCACGCTGGCGGCGTTCGGGATCCTCGCGTCGCTCGAGCGGGCCGGGGCGCGCACCGTGCTGATCTCGCGATCTCGAGGGGCTGGACGCGGTGCGCCCGTTCGCCGTCGCTGGGGCTGAGCGTCTGCATGCTCTCGCTGCTCGGGTTTCCCGGGCACCTTCGGGTTCATCGGCAAGTGGTACCTGATCGCTGCACCGCTGGCGCCAGGGCCAGGTGGTCCTCCCGGTGGTCGCGTGCTCGCGAGCGGCGATCTCGATCGGCTATTACCTGCCGGTGGTCCTGGCGATGACACTCAAGCCGACCCGGACCGCGCCAGGCGCACCAGACGATCCGCTTCCCGCACGCCAGCGCAACTGGCCGTCGCCCTCTGTGTGGCGGCCCTGCTGGTGCTCGGAGTCTGGCCGCAGACCGTGCTCGACTTTGCCACGCAGGAGGCGGTCCAGCTCGCGCCACGTGGCGACGCCGATCCGTCACTCGCTGAGCTGCCGGGAGGCGCCGTGCAAGTCCCGCGTTCCATCTTCCGGGAATACGACGTCCGCGGTCTGGTCGGACGAGCGAGCTGACCCCGGCATTCGCCGAACAACTCGGCCGGGCCTTCGCCGTCGGTCGCGATCGAGCGTCTCGGGGCGCGCCCCGTCTCGCCGTCGGGCGCGACAACCGGCCCTCGGGCGTCCGCCCTTGCCGCGGCGGTACGCCGGCGGAATCGTCGCAGCGGGCGCCACGGCGATCGACGTGGGCGAGCTGCCGACGCCGGCGCTCTACTTCGCGGTCGCACGCACTCGCGGCTGACGGCGGAGTGCAGGTCACCGGCTCGCACAATCCGCCCGAATTCAACGGCTTCAAGATGGTGCTCGGCCGGCGAGGCGGTGCACGGCGAGGCGATCCAGGAGCTGTACGAGACGGATCATCGCCGAGCGCTGTGCGCAGCGGTGCCGGAGCACAGGCGAGTGATGCCGACGATCCGTGCTCGGCGCTATCGCGAGGCGATCGTCGCGCGCCACCATCTCGCCCGGCCGGTCCGGGTGGTCGTCGACTGCGGCAACGGCGTCAGCTCGCTGATCGCCGTCGACGACCCTGCGGGCGCTCGGCGCCGAGGTCACGCCGCTCTTCTGCGAGTCGCGACGGCACGTTTCCCAACCATCATCCCGATCCCACCGTGCCGGAGAACCTCGTGGACCTGCAGGCAGACGGTCCGGCGCACGCGGGGCGGAGCTCGGCATCGCCTTCGACGGCGACGCCGACCGGATCGGCGCCGTCGACGAGACCGGCGACCGATCTTCGGCGACCAGCTGCTGGTGGTGTTCGGCCGCGACGCCGTGCGCCGCTTCGGTCCCGGCGCGCCGGTCATCTTCGACGTCAAGTGTTCCGACCTGCTGCCGCGTCGCGCTCGAGCAGGCGGGCGCCCGTCCGGTGATGTGGAAGACCGGGCACTCGCTGATCAAGGCGAAGATGAAGGAGTCGAGCACGCGCCGCTGGCCGGGGAGATGAGCGGCCACATGTTCTTCGGGGGCGACTGGTTCGGCTTCGATGACGCGCTCTTCGCCGCCGCACGGCTGCTCGAGATCGTGTCGCAGCGCGCAGCGCGTGGTCTTGCCCGCGTTCCTCGCCGACCTGCCTCCGACGTTCGCCACGCCCGAGATCCGGGTCGACTGCGACGACGAGCGCAAGTTCGCGATCGTCGCCGAGGCCGCCGAATACTTCGCCGCGCGGTACCCGGTCAACACCATCGACGGCGTGCGGATCTCGTTGCCCGATGGCTGGGGTCTGCTCCGCGCCTCGAACACCCAGCCGGTCCTGGTCCTCCGGTTCGAGGCCACCACCGCCGAGGCCCGCGATGCCCACCAGGCGGACGTGATGGCCTGGCTCGCCGAGCGGGGCGTGAAGGGCTGAGGCCATGACGACCCGTACGCGGCGGTGGCTGGCGGTGGCCGCCGCGCTGGTCCTGCTGCTCCTCGCCGGACGATGGGTCGTCGCGTTCCTCGCGGCGCGCTGGTGGGCCGCGGCGCTCGCTCCGGGTGCATCGGCCGTGGTCACCCGCTGGCATCTCCTCGGCCTGCTCCTCGACGTTGGCGCGATCGTGATCGCCTCCTGCTGGTTTGCCGGGCAGGCGCTCCTGGTGGCGAGGGCAATCGGGTCGGTGCAAGTCGAGCGCCGCATCGGCGAGTTGCGGGTGCGCGAGGCGGTGCCGACCCGTCTCCTGATCGCCGGGGCGGTGGCGACCGGAGTGATGCTCGGGTTGCTGACCGGGGCGGGCGCCCGCGCCTGGCGGGCGCCGCTGGCGCTCGCCTGGCAGGGGGTGCACTACGGCGTCACCGACCCGCTCCTCGGTGTCGATCTCGGAATCCTTGTCGCGCAGTACCCCGTCTGGCGCCTCGCGCACCAGTTCGCCCTGACGCTGGTGCTGCTCGGTCTGGCGTTCGCCACGATCCTCTACGCCGGGATCGGGGCGATTCGTCGTCGTGAGCGCCGGTTCGAGCTCCACCCGGATGCCCGCCGCCATCTCGGCGGGCTGCTTGCGCTCCTCGGCCTGCTCATCGCCGTCGGCTACCTCCTCGCCCCCTACCGGCTCGCGGTCGGGCTCGACGTTCCCCTGGCGCCGGCTGCCGCCACCACAAGGGTACTGGCGGCGCAGGCCGCGGCCGGCGCCGCCATCGCCGTCGCAGTGATGTCGTTCCTCTGGGCACTCCGACCCCGCCATTCGATGCTCGGGGCAGGGTGGGCGGTGCTGGCGCTCGCCGCGGTCGGCGAGCGGGTGATCGTGCCGGCGTTCGTGGCCGAGGGCGGGCTGGTGGCCGACCGTGACAGCCAGGTGCGCCGCCTCGAGTCGCTCTTCTACGGAATGCACGTTGTCGATCCGGCCACCCCGACCGACTCGCTCCCGGTTGTCACCGCACTCTGGGATGAAGCCTCCTTCGCCACTTGGTCGGCGTCCCGCCACGGCACCCTCCTCGCGGCCACGCCGACGATCGCTCCGGCACCGGGATGGTTGGTTGCCACCGGCTTCCCCGATGCATTCGAACTCACAGTCGTCACAGCTGGGACCGTCGGCCCGGGCGGGGTGCCCCAGTCACCCCCCAGTGACAGTGCGGCCCGGCCGATCGTGCACCACCCCCGTGTGGTGCCCGGTCACTCCGGTTGGCGGCCGGCCGAGAACGCGGTGAGGCTCGGCGGACCGTTGCGGCGCCTGGCGCTCGCCTGGGCGCTGCAGGCCCCCGGCATCCTCGGGGTGACCGGCAGCGCCTCGATCGATTGGGAACTCGATCCCCGCGACCGCATCGCCCGACTGATGCCGGGGCTCCACTGGCGAACCGTCGGCCTGACCGTGGTCGACGGCGAGCCGACGTGGCTCGTCAGCGGCCTCGCCACCATCTCCCATGCGCCGCTCACCACCCGGGTGACTTTCGAGGGCGACGAGGTGGCGGGTGTGGTCCCCGCGCTGATGGCAGCGATCCGGGCCGGTGATGGTGGGGTCCGTGTCTTCGTGGATCCGAGTGCCGACTCCCTCGGACGCGCGTGGGCTGCGGTGTACCGCCCGATGGTCGAACCCGATGAGGCCATGCCGGCTGCGCTGCGGTCTGATCTTCCCTATCCGGGCACGTGGTTGGAGTGCCAGCTCGAGGTCCTGGAGCATCCGACATGGGGACTTGGCCACCGGCCAACCGGCTCTGGCCTTGCCACCTCCGCACCGTCCGGGACGGCATGGGAACCGACCGGCCCGGTACTCCAGGCGATGCTCGAGGATCCGTCCCGGGGGGCACCGGCCACCTTGATCGAGGCGAGCCGCCGCCGCGGGGTGGCCACGTTGAGCGTCGATCGCCTGGAGGCGCATGATGGCGCCGGGGGTGAAGAGCTCGGCCGGACGTGGAGCCGGGCGCCCGGGCTCGCCCGGTTGCGCGATTCGGTTCGGGCCGCTGGCGACACCCTCCTCGCCGGGCCGGTCCGCTGGCAACAGACCACCATCGGCCTCGCGGCGTGGCAGCCGTTCCGGAGTGGTGGCCGAAGAGGGTCGCCGGCTGTGCTGTGGATCGGGACGGCCCGGGCGGGACTGCGAGGCGGAGGGAGGCGGCCGGCCGACGCTTGGGGCTCGCTCGATGCCGGTCGGGTGGATGGGTCGGGGGTGGGGGCAGTCGACGCCAGCGCCCGGCTCGAGGCGATCCGGGGCTGGATCCTCAGGGCCGACTCGGCGCTGGCACGTCGCGACATGACCGCGTTCGGACGGGCCTGGGAGGCCTTGCGGGGACTGCTGGTGGAGCCGTCCCGCGAGTAGCAATCGCCTGCGGTCGGGGCTAGTTTTGCGGGCTGTTCCCGGCCCGCGACCGCGCCACGAGGCGCAGCGGGCGTCGATCCGTTCCGCGCTCGACGAGAGAGAGGCAAGGCAGCGTGAATCTGCACGAGTATCAGGCTCGCGACCTCCTGAAGGCCGCCGGGGTCCCGATGTTCGATGGCGACGTGGCCGCCACGCCGACCGAGGCCGAGGCGATCGCCCGGCGGCTCGGCGGCACCGTGGTGGTCAAGGCCCAGGTCCATGCCGGCGGTCGCGGCAAGGCCGGCGGGGTGAAGCTCGCCAGGAATCCGGCGGAGGCTCGCGAATGCGCCTCCCAGATCCTCGGCATGACGATCAAGGGATTGATCGTCAACAAGGTGCTGGTCGTGCCCGCCGCCGACATCGCGACCGAGAGCTACGTGGGACTGATCCTCGATCGGGCCACCCAGCTGCCGGTCTTCATGGTCTCGGCGGCGGGCGGGGTCGACATCGAGGAGGTCGCCGCGAAGACCCCCGAGAAGATCACCCGGATTCCGATCGACCCACGGTACGGCCTGCTGCCGCACCAGGCCCTCGCCCTCGCCCTCGCGCTCTACAGCGAGTGGGACCACGTCAAGAGCGCGATCAAGGTGCTCAACCAGCTCTACAAGGTGTTCATGGCCAACGGGGCCTCGCTGGCGGAGATCAACCCGCTGGTGACGACCCCCGACGGTCGCGTCCTGGCGCTCGACGCCAAGGTCGTCATCGATGACAATGAGCTCGACCGCCGGCCGGATCTCGCGGTGCTTCGCGACGAGTCGGCCGAGGAGCCGAGCGAGGTGACCGCGCGCCGGGCCAACCTGACCTTCATCAAGCTCGACGGCGATGTCGGCTGCGTCGTCAATGGCGCCGGACTCGCCATGGCGACGATGGACCTGGTCAAGTACTACGGCGGCGAGCCCGCCAACTTCCTCGACATCGGCGGGTCGTCGAACCCGGAGAAGGTCGTCAGCGCGCTCAAGATCATCACCAGCGATCCCAACGTGAAGGTGATCCTCTTCAACATCTTCGGCGGCATCACCCGCACCGACGATGTCGCCAACGGCATCGTCACCGCCACCAAGCAGATCGACGTGAAGGTCCCGATCGTGATCCGGCTCACCGGCACGAACGAGGAGGAGGCGCTCAGGATCCTCGAGGGCGTCGGCATGCCGGCGATGAACGACATGGACGCGGCGGTGGAACGGGCCGTCCAGCTGGCCAAGGAGGCGGCGTGAGTATCTGGGTCGACAAGGACACGCGCCTGGTGGTGCAGGGGATCACGGGCCGCGACGGCTCGTTCCACACCCGGCAGATGATCGAGTACGGCACCAACGTCGTCGCCGGCGTCACGCCGGGGAAGGGCGGCCAGCAATTCGACGGCACCGTGCCGGTCTTCCACACGGTGGCGGAGGCGGTCGCCAGCACTGGCGCCAATGCCTCGGTCATCTATGTCCCGCCCGCGATGGCGGCTGGCGCGATCCTCGAGGCGGCCGACGCCGGCGTGGAGCTGGTGGTCTGCATCACCGAGGGCATCCCGGTGCTCGACATGACCACCGTCATGCCGTTCCTGCGGGAACGAGGCGTCCGGCTGATCGGTCCCAATTGTCCCGGGCTGATCTCGCCTGGCGCCGCCAAGGTCGGCATCATCCCCGGGAGCATCGTCACCCCGGGGCCGGTCGGGCTGGTCTCCCGTTCGGGGACGCTCACGTACGAGGTGGTGCACCACCTGACCCGCAACGGCATGGGGCAGAGCACCTGCGTCGGGATCGGCGGCGACCCGATCGTCGGGACGAACTTCATTGATGTCCTGGCCGCCTTCAACGACGACCCGGCAACCTACGCGATCGTGATGATCGGCGAGATCGGCGGCACCGCGGAGCAGGAGGCCGCCGACTTCGTGAAGCAGCACGTGGTCAAGCCGGTGGTCGGATTCATCGCCGGCCAGACCGCCCCCAAGGGACGCCGGATGGGACACGCCGGCGCCATCATCTCGGGTTCGAGCGGTACCGCCGAGGAGAAGTTCCAGGCGTTCGAGGCCGCTGGAATCGGGATCATGCGCCGGCCGGTGGATGTGGTGGAACTGCTCAAGGCCAAGTTGAAGTGATACTTTAGGTCAATTGTCGATGTTCAATGGCCACAACGTGTTGGCCACTCCATCGACCGTTGACTATCGACCATTGACAACAGGGAATCGAGATGGCAGGCCGCCTCACCTTTGCGATGATCAAGCCTGACGCCGTGGCGTCGGGGAACACCGGCCGGATCCTGGCGGCAGTCGAGGCCGCAGGATTCACCATCCGGGCGATGCGCCAGCTGCGGCTCTCCCAGGGGGAGGCCGAGGCGTTCTATGCCGTGCACCGGGGCCGGCCGTTCTACCCCGAACTGGTGGAGTTCATGAGTTCCGGGCCCGCGGTGGCCCTGGCGCTCGAGGCCGACGACGCAGTTGCCGGCTGGCGCCGGGCGATCGGTGCGACTGACCCGGCCGAGGCGGCCGAGGGCACGATCCGGAAGCATTTCGCGGAATCGAAGGGCCGCAACGCGGTCCACGGCTCGGACAGCGACGAAAATGCCCTCCGGGAGATCGCTTTCTTCTTTCCGGAGCGTGAGTTAGCCCAACTCGCCGTGGCGCTCCCCGCTTGACCAGCACCGCGCTGGACGGGTAAATTTGAGGGCTATGCTCCGCGTTGAAGCCCGACTCCTTGCCAGTGGCGGGGTCGAGACCCGAGGGTCCGTGGCAGCCGATGACCCGGCGATGGCGGGGCTCGAGTTGGCACTCGAGGGTCCGGTCGAAGTGGACGGCCGGTTGCAGGCGACCGAGGGGGACGATTTCCTCTGGCGGACCCAGCTCCGGGCGACGGTGGTGGGGGAGTGCCGGCGCTGTCTCGGCCGGGTGGAGCAGCGGATCGACGACCTGGTGGAGGTGCTCTTCTCGAGCGACCCCGACCTGACCGACGACCCGAGCGTGTATGCGTTGCCGCCGAACCCGTCGGTCATCGACCTGACCACGGCGGTCCGCGAGGAACTGGCCCTGCGCGCATCTGCCTTCCCGCTTTGCCGGGAGGACTGCCAAGGGCTTTGCCCGACCTGCGGGTCGGACCTGAACGCCGGACCGTGTGGATGCACGGCGCCCGGCTCGACCAGTTGAGGCACCGATGGCAGTACCCAAGAGAAAGCTCTCCAAGTCCCGCAAGCGACTGCGCCGCGGACATCACACGGCCCAGGGGATCCCTCCCCAGGCCTGCCCGCGCTGCAGCGCGCCGCGCTTGCCGCACCGGGTCTGCTCGTCGTGCGGCTACTACGCCGGCAAGAAGCGGCTCGAGGTCGAGGACCAGTAAGCCGTGATCCGCGTCGCGCTCGACGCGATGGGCGGCGATGAGGCGCCGGCCGCCGAGGTCGATGGCGCGGCGCTCGCCCTGCGCGAGCTGGCGCCGGGGTTCCAGCTGCTGCTGGTCGGCCAGCCCGAGGTGATCACCGAACGGCTGGACCGGCATCCCGGGCTCGACCGCTCGCGGATCGAGATCGTGCCGGCCAGCCAGGTCATCACGATGGAGGACAAGCCGCTGCAGGCGGTCCGCCAGAAGCGCGACTCTTCCCTCGTCGTCGGCCTGGGCCTGCACCGCGACGGCAAGGCCGACGCCTTCGTCTCCGCCGGCAACACCGGCGCGATGCTCGCCGGCGCCACGCTGCTGCTCGGGCTGCACGATGGGGTCGAGCGCGCCACGGTCGCCTCGCTCTTCCCGGCCGCCGAGGGCCCGGTGCTGGTGCTCGATGCCGGTGCCAACGTCGACTGCTCCGCCCGCGAGCTCGTCAACTTCGCCCATCTCGGCACGCGTCTACATGCGCGACGTGATCGGCCGACCTGCGCCGCGGGTCGGGCTGCTCAACGTCGGCGAGGAGGACGAGAAGGGGAACGCCATGGTCCGCGAGGCCCACCAGCTTCTCCGCGACGAGCCGCACCTCAACTATGTCGGCAACATCGAGGGGCGCGACATCGTGGTTCCCCACCCGACGCACGGCCGGATCGACGTGGTGGTCACCGACGGATTCGTCGGGCAACGTCGTGCTCAAGTTCTACGAATCGATGGGAGACCTGGTGCGCCTGCTGCTCGAGCGCGACAGTCCGGGGCTGCTGACGATGCCCGAGATGCGACCCCTGATGCGGTTCCTCGACGTCAGTCGAGTACGGCGGCGCGCCGCTGCTCGGCGTGCGCGGCGTGCCGATCATCTGCCACGGGGCGTCACGACCCAACGCGATCCGAACGCCATTCGCAAGGCGATCGAGTCGGTGCAGGGTCACCTTTCCGAGCACATCGCCGACGAACTCGCCGGCCACGCCGCCCCTCCCGCCGCATGACCGTGACCCGCCCCTTCGCCCGGATCGCCGGCATCGGCTCGGCAGCCCCGGAACGGGTCCTCACGAACGCCGATCTCGAGCGGTACCTCGACACCTCCGACGAATGGATCGTGGAGCGCACCGGGATCCGCGAGCGCCGGATCGCCGCCCCCGACGAATCGCTGGTGTCGTACACGGCCAGGGCCGCGCGCGACGCGATGCGCCAGGCGGGTGTGGAGGCGGCCGACCTCGACGCCATCGTCTTCGCCACCGTGACTCCCGACCGCCGCCTGCCGTCGGCCGCCTGCGACCTGCAGGCGTTGCTGGGCGCCAAGCGTGCCTGGGCATTCGACTTGGTCGCCGCCTGTCCCGGCTGGGTCTATGCCCTCACCGTGGCCGAGGGACTGATCGCCACCGGGCAGGGCGACACGATCCTCGTCATCGGGGCGGAGAAACTCTCCAGCATCACTGATCCCACCGACCGATCGACCGCGATCCTCTTCGGCGACGGGGCAGGGGCCGCGTGCTCCGCCGCACCGACGGGGCCGATGGTCGCGGCATCCTGGCGACCTACCTCGGTGCCGACGGCGACCTCGCCGAGCTGCTCTACATCCCCGTCGGGCGGTGCCGCCGAGCCCCTCAACGAGACGGTGATTCGCGAGAAGCGCCACCTGATCCGGATGGCCGGACGCGAGGTGTTCAAGGCGGCCGTCCTCGCGATGAGCCGCAGCACCGACGAGGCGCTCCGCCGCGCGGGACTCTCGCCGGATGCGATCGACCTCCTGGTCCCGCACCAGGCCAACCTGCGGATCATCGACGCCACGGCGAAGCACGCCGGCATCCCGATGGACAAGGTGATGGTCAACGTCGATCGCTACGGCAACACCTCCTCGGCCAGCATCCCGCTGGCGCTGGTGCAGGCCGAGGCCGAGGGGCGCCTCAAGCCCGGGATGATCGTGATGCTGGTGGCGTTCGGTGCCGGCTTCACCTGGGGGAGCGTGGTGCTGCGGTGGTGACCATCCTGCTCTTTCCGGGTCAGGGCGCCCAGAAGTTGGGGATGGCCCGCGACCTGGCCGAGCGATTCCCGGCCGCGGCCGATGCCCTCTCGCGCCATCGATGCGGCGCTCGGCGCCCCGCTGACCCAGGTCATGTGGGAAGGCCCCGAGGAGGACCTCACCGCGACCCACAACGCCCAGCCGGCGATCCTGGCCCACTGCGCGGCAGTGCTGGCGGTGATCGGGGAGCGTCTCGGCGAAGCCGTGGTCGCTGCCGCCGGCCACTCCCTTGGCGAGTACTGCGCCTAGGTCGCCGCCGGGGCGCTCTCGGCGCCGGCGGCCGCGCGACTGGTCCGTCGCCGCGGGGAACTGATGTTCGAGGCGGGGCAGCAGCGCCCCGGAGCGATGGCCGCGGTGCTGGGGCTCGACCTCGACGCGGTCGAGCGCGCCTGTGCCGAGGCAGTGGCCGGCAAGCACGAGGTGGTGGTGGCGGCCAACCTCAACGCCCCGGACCAGACGGTCATCTCCGGCGACCCCGCGGCGGTGGAGCGAGCCAGTGCCGGCTGCAAGGCGGCGGGCGCCAAGCGGGTGCTGCCGCTCAAGGTGAGCGGGGCCTTCCACTCGCCGCTGATGGAGCCGGCGGTCGAGGGATTGCGCGACGCCCTGCGGGCCACACCGTTCGGCGATCCGGCTTTCCCGGTGATGGCCAATGCCACGGCCGAATTGGTCGACGATAAGGGCACGGCCCAGGCGCTGCTGGCCGAACAGCTCACGGCACCGGTCCGCTGGGTCGACCTCGATGCGCGAGTTGCACCAGCGGTGGCCCGAGGCACGATGGCTCGAGCTCGGGCCAGGTGCCGTGCTGGGGGGACTGCTGAGGCGGATCGTCCCGGGAGCGAGTTGCACTGCACTGGGGACCGCCGACGAGGTGGAGGCCTTCCTCGCCAATGAGCATCGCCGTCGATCTCACCGGCCAGGTCGCGTTCGTCACCGGCAGCACCCGCGGCATCGGGCGCGCGATCGCGGCCACCCTGCATGAGGCGGGCGCCAGCGTGGCGGTGGTGGGCCGATCGGCGGAAGTCGCTTCTGACGGTGGCCGCCGAACTCGGTGACCGGGCGCGCGGCTTCGCCTGCGACGTCACCGACCCCGCCACGATCCGCGCCGCGATCGCCGCGTGCGAGGCGAGCCTCGGGCCCGTCGACATCCTGGTCAACAACGCCGGGCTGACCCGGGACAACCTGCTGCTCCGGCTCAGCGAGACCGACTGGGACGAGGTCCTCGATGCCAACCTGCAGGGGCGCCTTCGTGACCACCCAGGCGGTGCATCAAGGGGATGATGAAGCGGCGCGCCGGGCGGATCATCAACATCACCAGCGTGGTGGGGATCACCGGCAACAAGGGCCAGGCCAACTACGCCGCCAGCAAGGCGGGGCTGATCGGCTTCACCAAGTCGGTGGCCAAGGAGTACGCCAGCCGCGGCGTCCTCGCCAACTGCGTCGCGCCCGGGTTCATCGAGACCGACATGACCGCCGCCTTGCCCGAGGCGGCACGGGCGGCGTTATTGGAGTCGATTCCGCTGGGCCGCCTCGGGGCGCCGGCGGACGTCGCCGGCAGCGGTCCTGTTCCTGGCCTCCGATCTCGGCCGCCTACGTCACCGGGCCAGGTGCTCGTGGTGGACGGCGGGATGATCGGCTGAGCGGTGAGCATGTTCACACTTGTCGTGAGAGGCAGCAGATGAGCGACGTGGAGGAGAAGGTCAAGGACATCATCGTCGAGGAACTGGGCGTGGAGCGCGAGAAGCTCACCGCCGAGGCGCGCTTCATGGAGGACCTCGGCGCCGACTCCCTCGACACGGTCGAGCTGGTCATGGCCTTCGAGAAGGAGTTCGACATCGACATCCCCGACGAGGAGGCGGAGAAGCTCCGCACCGTCGGCGACGCGATGAAGTACCTCCACGAGAAGCTGGGCAAGTAGCGTGACGCGTCGCGTCGTCGTCACCGGCCTCGGGCTGGTGACCCCGGTCGGGCTCACCGTCGAGGAGACCTGGACGAATCTGCTCGCCGGCACAGTCCGGCGCGGCGCCCGATCACCAAGTTCGATCCCTCCAGGCACCAGGTGCGGTTCGCCTGCGAGGTGAAGGGGTTCGACCCGCTGCCGTACATCGACCGGAAGGAAGCCCGGCGGTTCGACCTCTTCGCGCAGTTCGCGCTCGCGGCAGCGCACCAGGCGGTCACCCAGGCCGGGCTGGACAGGCCGCTCCCCGAACCCCGACCGGACCGGCGTGGTCATCGGGCAGCGGCATCGGCGGCATGCAGACCTTCGAGGACAACTGTGCCGCTCTTCCTCGCAGCAGGGCCCCGATCGGGTCTCCCCGTTCTTCGTTCCGATGTTCATTCCCGACATCGCCGCCGGCCTCGTCTCGATCCGCTACGGCCTCAAGGGACCGAACTTCGCCCCGGTCTCGGCCTGTGCCTCCTCGGCCCACGCCATCGGCGAGAGCTACCGGATGATCCGCGACGGGGATGGCCGACTGCGATGGTCGCCGGGCGGCTCCGAGGCGGCGATCACCGGCCTCACCGTCGCCGCCTTCCAGAACATGAAGGCGCTGTCCACCCGCAACGACGAGCCGAACCAGGCCAGCCGTCCGTTCGACAAGGATCGCGACGGCTTCGTGCTCGGCGACGGCGGTGCGGCGGTGGTGCTGGAGAGCCTCGAGCACGCCTCGCGCGCGGCGCCACGATCCTGGGCGAGGTGATCGGCTACGGCCTGACCGGCGACGCCTACCACATGACCGCGCCGGCGCCCGAGGGCGAGGGCGCCCAGCGGGCGATGCGCGATTGCCTTGCGGACCGGGCATCGAGCTCGAGCGGGTCGGCTACATCAACGCCCACGGCACCTCGACGCCGCTCGGCGACATCGCCGAGACCCAGGCGGTCAAGGCGGTCTTCGGCTGAGCAGGCCCGGAAGCTGGTGTTCGGCTCCACCAAGTCGATGACCGGCCACCTGCTCGGCGGCGCCGGGGCGCTGGAATTCGTGGTGACGCTCCTCGCCGTGACCAGCGGCCGGATCCCGCCGACGATCAACCACGAGACACCCGATCCCGAATGCGATCTCGATTGTGCCCCGAACAAGGCGGTCGAACGGGTCCTCGACGTGGCGCTCTCGAACTCGTTCGGATTCGGCGGCCACAACGCCACGCTGGCGGTGCGCGGGCCCTGACCGCGGGCGGCCCGGTGCTCGAGCGGCCCCCCGGCGTCCCGATGGCGCCGGGGGGCCGTCTGGCTCCGGGGCCGGTACCCCTCGTCCCGACCCCCCGGTAGATTGCACGGATGACCGTCGACACCGCCCCGCTGTTGCATCCTGTCGCGTTCGACCCCTCCCGGATCCGCGATGCCGCGTTGCGCGCCATCGGCGAGAAGGTCCTTGCCGGGGAGCGGCTCGATCGCGAGGACGGGCTGGCGCTCTACGCCACCACCGACCTCATCGGGCTCGGCATCCTGGCCGACCTGGCCAACCGACGCCGCAACGGCGACCGGGTCTGGTTCTCGGCCAACCAGCACATCAATCCGACCAACGTCTGCATCCTCCGCAACACCTGCACCTTCTGCTCCTTCGCCAGGATGCCGAAGGAGGAGGGCGCCTACACCCGATCGCTCGACGAGGTGTACCACGAGGCCGAACAGGCGCGCGGCGCGCCGACCCGAGAGTTCCACATCGTGGGCGGGCTCCACCCCAAGCTGCCGTTGGCGTACTACACCGACATGATCCGCGGCCTCAAGGAGCGACACCCCGACGTCCACATCAAGGCGCTCACCGCGGTCGAGATCGCCCACCTTGCCCGGGTCGAGCAGTGTTCCACGGTGGAGGTCCTCCAGGCGCTGAAGGATGCCGGGCTCACCTCGATGCCTGGTGGCGGGGCAGAGGTGTTCAGCACGGCGGTGCGTGCCACGATCGCCGAGCGGAAGCTGACCGGCGAGGAGTGGATCCGGGTCCACGGCGAAGCCCATGCGCTGGGCATCCCCACCAATTGCACCATGCTCTATGGCCATGTCGAGACCGCCGAGGATCGGATCGGCCACCTCGCGATGCTCCGCGAGCAGCAGGACGACACCGGCGGTTTCCTGACCTACATTCCGCTGGCCTACCATCCCGAGCACAACGAGCTGGGTGAGGAGCTGGGCCGGGTCGGCACGGCGACCACCGGATTCGAGGACCTCAAGAACATCGCGGTCGGGCGGCTCTTCCTCGACAACATCGCCCACGTGAAGACCCATTGGCCGATGGTCACCCCGTTCATGAGCCAGGTGGCGCTCGCCTTCGGCTGTGACGACCTGGAGGGAACGGTCGTCTTCGAGCGGATCTATCACGATGCCGGGGCGACGACGGCGCTGGGGCTGCCCTACAGCGCGCTGGTCGCGATGATCCGTGATGCTGGCAAGATCCCGATGGAGCGTGACTCGCTCTACCGGCTGGTGCGCAGCGACTTCAACGACCTCGACATGCCGCGCGGCGGCGACGTGCGTCCGGCCCTTCCGGTGGTCCACGCGGCATGAGACTCGGGCGGATTCCCTGGATCAACGCCGCCCCGGTCAACGCGGCGATGGATCGCGGCGTGGTACCGGCGCCCGACACCGTCGTCTCGGCCACGGCCGCCGAGCTCAACGACCTGCTCGCGGCGGGTGAGCTCGACGTGAGCGTCGTCTCGGCGGTCGAATACGCCCGAAACGCCGGCGCCTACCACCTGCTGCCCGGATCTGGCCATCTCCTCCGACGGCCCGGTGCATTCGGTGGCGCTCTTCTCGCGCCGCCCCTCGAGGAGCTCGACGGGGCGACCGTGCTGCGCACCGCCTCCAGCCGGACCTCCGTGCTGCTGCTCGAGCTGCTCTGCACCCACGTGTGGGGGATCTCGCCCAGGTTCGCCACGGCGCGGGCCGAGCCCGGTGACCTGGCGTCGCTGGAGGCACTGCCGCACGACGCCGTGCTGGTGATCGGCGATGCCGCGCTGCACCTCCGTGCCAGTCACCGCTATCCCGTGTTCGCCGACCTTGGCACCGCCTGGCGAGACTGGACCGGATTGCCGTTCGTCTTCGCCGTCTGGGCGGCGCGGCGCGACACCGATCGAGGCGAGGCGCTGGCGTTGCACCGGCAGTTGCTGACTGCGCGCGAATGGGGCATCGCGCACCTCGACCTGCTGGCCGACGAGGCCGCCGCGCGGACCGGCATCCCGCGATCCACGGTCCGGGCCTACCTCGGCAACCTCGACTACGATCTCTCCGACCGGCATCTCGCCGGCCTGACCGACTTCTTCCGCCGCCTCGAACGCGATGGTCTGGTGCCGGGCGGCTCGCTCACCTTCCTCACGGCGGCCTGAGATGACGATCGACCGGACCACGCCGGAGTTCCGGGGATAGCTGGACCTCTACGAACGCGCGCCGCTGCTCGAGCTCGGGGCGCGGGCCGACGCCATGCGTTGGCAGCTGCATCCCGACCCCGTCGTGTCGTACATCGTGGACCGGAACATCAACTACACCAATGTCTGCGTGGCCGACTGCGCCTTCTGCGCCTTCTATCGGCGGCCCAGGGATGGCGAGGGCTACGTCCTCTCCTACGAGGAGATCGGCGCCAAGATCGACGAGTGCAAGGCGCTCGACGGGGTGCAGATCCTCCTGCAGGGCGGCCACAATCCCTACATCCCCTTCGAGTGGTATCTCGAGTTGATGCGCTACATCAAGCGGCATCACTCGATCCACATCCATGGCTTCTCGCCGTCGGAGGTGGTGTTCTTCTCCGAGCGGTTCCGGATCCCGATGCCCGAGGTGGTGCGCCAGCTTCGGGAGGCGGGACTCGACTCGATCCCCGGCGGGGGCGGCGAGATCCTGGTCGATGCCGTCCGGGAGCGGGTCGCGAAGAAGAAGGCCCAGACCGAGGAGTGGCTCGGCGTGCAGGAGGAGGCGCACCGGCAGGGGATGAAGACCTCGGTGACGATGATGTACGGCCTGGGCGAGAGCGCCGCGGACCGGATCGAGCACCTGCTGCGGATCCGCGAGGTCCAGGCGCGGACCGGCGGCTTCACCGCGTTCATCTGCTGGCCGCTGCAGCCCGAGGGGACGGCCATGGCCGACCGAGTCAAGACCGACGCGGTGACCTACCTGCGAACCCTCGCGATGGCCCGGATCATCCTCGACAATGTGCCGAACCTGCAGTCGAGCTGGGTCACGATGGGGCTCAAGGTGGGACAGGTGGCACTGCGGTTCGGTGCCAATGATTTCGGCTCCTTGATGATGGAGGAGAACGTGGTCTCGGCCGCGGGCACGACTCACCGCGCCACGATCGGCGAGATGGAGCGGGCGATCACCGACGCAGGATTCCAGGCCGGCCGCCGGCGCCAGGACTACTCGATGATCGAGGCCCCGGTGGCGGCGGTGGCGTGATCCGCGTCGGTATCGGCTACGATTCGCACCGCTTTGTCGACGGCCGTCCGCTGGTCCTCGGCGGCGTCAACATCCCGCATCCGCAGGGGCTCGCCGGCCACTCCGACGCCGATGCCGTGGCCCACGCGCTGACCGACGCGCTGCTCGGCGCGGCGGCCCTCGGTGATATCGGGGAGCTCTTCCCCGATACCGATCCCGCCTGGCGCGACGCCGACTCGATCGGGTTGCTTGCCACGGCGATGGACCGGATCCGCGAGCGCGGCTGGCAGGCCATCCAGTGTGACATCACGGTGATCGCCCAGTCCCCGAGATTGGCGCCCCACCTCCCCGCGATCCGGGCACGCCTCGCCCCGGTCATCGGCGTGGCCGTGAGCGACATCGGCATCAAGGGCAAGACCAACGAGGGAATGGGCTTCATCGGACGCGGGGAGGGGATCGCGGTCATCGCGGTCGCCACCCTGCGCGCCGCCGACGGGGCCCCGGCAGCCGCCCCACTGCACTGATCCTCCACCATGGTTGACGGCCTCATCAACTGGTTGGCCGGGTTGCCACCGGTGGCGGTGTATGGCGTCATCGCCGTGATGGCGATGATCGAGAACATCTTCCCGCCTTTCCCCGCCGACACCGCGATTGCCCTCGGCGCATTCCTCGCCCACCGCGGTGTCACCGAGCCGTGGACGGTGTTCCTGGTGACGTGGGTCGCCAACATCTCTTCCGCCATGGCGATGTACTTCCTGGCGGCTCGGCACTCCGCTGCGCTCTTCGGGTCCCGCCTCGCCAGGCGACTCCTTCCCGAAGAAGGGCTGGCTTTCGTGCAGCGGGAGTATCGCCGGCTGGGGCTCACCGGTCTCTTCCTCGGGCGGCTGTTGCCGGGCTTCCGTGCCGTCGTTGCTCCCTTTGCCGGCCTGATCCATGTCGGCCCGATCCGGGCAGGCATTCCGATGGCGCTCGCCTCGGCGCTGTGGTATGGCGGGCTGGTCTTTCTTGCGGCGAGCTTCGGCAACCAGTTCGACCGGGTACTCTCGATCGTTGGCGGCATCAATCGGACCCTCGGATTTGTCGCGCTGGCGCTGCTGGTGGCGCTCGTGGGCTGGGGTGTGCGTCGGGTGCGCCGCCGTCGGGCCGCCGACAGGAAGTCGTCGTGAGCGCGCTCGAACGCGATCCCGAACTTGTCGCCCGGTTTCACCTGGTGGCCTTCCGCGATCATCTCTCCCTCGAGGCGGGACACAGTCCCAACACCATCGAGGCGTACTCCCGGGACCTGTCCCGGTTGCTCGATTTCGCCGTGACTCGCGGGATTCGCTCCCCCGGCGACCTCGATACCCCGGCGCTGCGCGACTTCGTCTTCCTGCTCAAGGACCTGGGGCTCTCGGGCGCCACCATCCGACGCAACATCTCGGCGATCCGGACCTGGTTCGCCTTTCTCGCCGGGGAAGGACTCGTTGATCGCGACCCGAGCGACCGCCTCGAGACCCCCAAGCGCTGGCGCACCCTTCCGGAAGTGCTCTCGGTGGATGAGGTCACCCGGCTGCTCGAGGCGCCTGGCCTCGACGACCGGCTGGCGTGGCGCGACCGGGCGCTACTCGAGCTGGGGTATGGCGCGGGCCTCCGGGTCTCCGAGCTGTGTGACCTGGGACTTGGCGACCTCGTGCTCGGAGAGGGGCTGGTCCGGGCGTTCGGAAAGGGTCGCAAGGAGCGCCTCGTCCCGATCGGCCGGACGGTGCTCTCCACCGTCTCGACCTACCTCCACACCTTGCGTCCCGAGCTCGACCGCGGTGCCACGCGGCAGCGGGTGCTCCTGAATGCCCGGGGGGAACCGCTCTCGCGCGTCGGGGCCTGGGGGATCGTCAAGCGCCGCGCCCGCGAGGCGGGAATCAACCGGCGGGTGACGCCGCACACGCTCCGGCACTCGTTCGCGACCCACCTGCTCGAGGGCGGGGCCGACTTGCGGGCGGTCCAGGAGATGCTCGGCCACGCCGACCTCGCCACGACCCAGATCTACACCCACGTCGACCGGGACTACCTCCGCTCGGTGCACCGAAAGTTCCACCCCAGGGGATAGGGCGATCCCACGCCAGGCCGGAGTGGCCCGCCACTATATTGGCGGCGATGCTCCTCCTGCTCGACAACTACGACTCCTTCACCTGGAACCTGGCCCAGCTGCTCGGCGAGCTGGGGGCCGACCCGACCGTGATCCGCAATGACCGGATCACCACGGCCGAGGCGATCGCCCGCCGTCCGGCTGCCATCGTGGTCTCACCTGGTCCATGCACCCCCGCCGAGGCAGGGATCTCGGTGGAGCTGATCCGGGCGGCCGCCGGGGAGGGGATCCCGCTGCTGGGGGTCTGCCTCGGTCACCAGGCGATCGGGGTGGCGTTCGGAGGGAGGGTGATCCGTGCCGGTCGCCTGATGCACGGCAAGACCACCGAGGTCACCCACCGCGACCGGGCGCTCTTTGCCGGGGTGCCCGATCCGCTCACCGTGATGCGCTATCACTCGCTGGTGGTCGCGCCCGAAGGCCTGCCGGCCGATCTGGAGGTCACCGCCTGGTCGAGAGATCGTGCTCCGGGCGAGGAGATCATGGCACTCCGGCACCGGAGCTGCCCGGTCTGGGGGGTCCAATTCCACCCCGAGTCCGTCGGGACTCCGGAAGGAAAGCGGCTGCTCATGAATTTCCTTGGAATCGCCACCGGGGTAGCACGCTAATCGGTTGTTTGTCAAGCAGTTATCGCCCGGCTCTCCGATCCGGCACGCATTTTGACAGCGCGGCAGTCACCAGATAGCTTGTATCGTGCCTGTCCTGATTGTCGTCCCGGCCCGCGTCGGCTCGACGCGACTCCCCAACAAGCCGCTCCAGCTCCTGGGCGGGGCTCCCCTGATCGCCCGTGTCGTCGAGCGCGTCCGTCAGATTCCCGGCGCCGATCGGCTCGTCGTGGCCACCGATGCCGAGGCCGTGGTCGAGGCGCTGGCTCCGACCGGGGTCGAGACCGTGCTCACCCGGGGCGAATTCGCCAGTGGCACCGACCGGGTGGCCGCCGTGGCGGCCCGCGAGGAGTTCGTGGGCTACGATCTGGTGGTCAATGTCCAGGGCGATGAGCCGTTCCTGCCCGTGGCCGCCGTGACCGGGGCACTGGCGCGGGTGAGCGCCGGCGACGCGATCGGGACGGCTGCTGCGCCACTCGAACCGGCACTCCGCCACGACCCGGCCCGGGTCAAGGTGGTCTGCGACGCCCAGGGGCACGCACTCTACTTCTCGCGGGCCGCGATTCCGCACCTGCGCGACCCCGAGTCGACCGGCGAGACCTCGTGGTGGCAGCACCTCGGGATCTATGCCTACCACCGCGATGCGCTGCTCCAGCTCGCCTCGCTGCCGCCGTCGCGGCTCGAGCGCGCGGAGGCGCTCGAGCAGCTCCGCGCGCTCGAGGCCGGCCTGCCGATCGGGGTGGCGCTGCTCGACCGTCCCGCCCTGCCGGGGATCGACACCCCGGATGACCTGGCCGCTGCGGAGGCACGCTGGCCCGACCTTGCCGAGGCAACCTCATGACCGGATCGTCCCGAACCACCAAGTACATCTTCGTCACCGGCGGGGTCGTCTCGTCGCTCGGGAAGGGGATCGCGGCCGCGTCCCTGGGCCGGCTGCTCGTCGAGCGCGGGTTGTCGGTGACGATGCAGAAATTCGATCCCTACATCAATGTCGATCCCGGTACCATGTCGCCGTTCCAGCACGGCGAGGTGTACGTCACCGATGATGGGGCGGAGACGGACCTCGACCTTGGGCACTATGAGCGCTTCATCGATCGCTCGCTCTCGCAGCAGAACAACGTGACGACCGGCCGGATCTACCAGACGGTGATCAGCAAGGAGCGTCGTGGCGAGTACATGGGCGGGACGGTGCAGGTGATCCCGCACATCACCGACGAGATCAAGCACGCGCTTCGCCGTCTCGGGCCGGGCCATGACGTGGTGCTGGTCGAGATCGGCGGCACCGTCGGCGACATCGAATCCCTGCCGTTTCTCGAGGCCATTCGCCAGTTCCGCCAGGACATCGGACGTGAGAACGCGATCTTCGTGCATCTCACGCTGGTGCCGTGGATCGCCGCCGCGGGCGAGCTCAAGACCAAGCCCACCCAGCACTCGGTGCGCGACCTGATGCAGGTGGGGATCCAGCCCGACATGCTCATCTGCCGAAGCGAGCGGCCGCTCGGCGCGGACATCAAGCGAAAGATCGCGCTCTTCTGCAACGTCGACTTCTCGTGCGTGATCGAGAGTCCCGACGTGGAGAGCATCTACGAGTTGCCGCTCCGGTTCCACGAGCAGGGATTCGACCGCGAGGTGTGCGCGCGCCTCGGCCTCGAGACGCGTGAACCCGATCTCGGCAAGTGGAGCGCGATGGTGGAGCGGATCCTCCGCCCCCACGGCCGGGTGCGCATCGCGGTGGTCGGCAAGTACACCGCGCTCCACGACGCGTACAAGTCGGTCGGCGAGGCGCTGCTGCATGGCGGCATCCAGCACGACGTCGGGGTCGACATCGACTGGATCGACAGCGACCGCTTCGTCGAGCCGGACGCACGCCCGGAGGAGCTGCTCGCGGGTTACGATGGCCTCCTGGTGCCCGGCGGATTCGGCAATCGCGGCATCGACGGGATGATCGTGGCGATCGAGCATGCCCGCACCTCCCGACTTCCGTTCTTCGGGATCTGCCTCGGGCTGCAGGTCGCGATCATCGAGTTTGCACGCCACGTGTGCGGCATGAGCGACACCACATCGACCGAGTTCGTGCCCGAGTGCCCGGATCCGGTGATCGCCCTGATGGCGTCGCAGCGCGACGTGACCGACCTCGGCGGCACCATGCGCCTCGGATCGTACTCCGCGCGCCTGCGTCCCGGGTCGCGGGCGGCCGAGGCATATGGCACCACCGAGATCTCCGAGCGGCACCGCCATCGCTGGGAAGTGAATAACGCCTACCGCGACGTGCTGGCCGAACACGGCCTGCGGCTCTCGGGCCAGTCCCCCGATGGCTCCCTGGTCGAGATGATCGAGTACCCCGAACACCCGTGGTTCGTCGGCTGCCAGTTCCACCCGGAGCTCAAGTCGCGCCCGACCCGGCCCCATCCCCTCTTCGCGGCGTTCATTGGTGCCGCGGCCGGGCACCAGCTCGCCGGCACCGACGAGCCAGTGGCTGATGCGCGGGTCACCTCCTCGCAATGACCAGCTTCGCGTTCGGGCCCGGACCGTTCCTCGTCGCCGGCCCCTGCGCCGTCGAGGAGGATGCGGTGATGACCCGCATCGCCGAGGTGCTGGTGGGCATCGCCGCGCGACACCACCTGCCGGTCTGCTTCAAGGCATCGTTCGACAAGGCCAATCGGGCCCGCGGCGATGCCCCGCGGGGCCCGGGTCTCGAGGCAGGGCTCGCCGCGCTCGACCGCGTGCGCCATCGCACCGGATTGCCGGTGCTCACCGACATCCACGAGGCAGCACAGGCCGCCGTGGTGGCTGAAGCGGTCGATGTCCTCCAGATCCCGGCATTCCTCTGCCGCCAGACCGACCTGCTGGTCGCCGCCGGGGAGACCGGCCTCCCGGTCAACATCAAGAAGGGGCAATGGATGTCGGCGGAGGCGATGGCCGGCGCCGTCGACAAGGTCCGCGCCGCCGGTAGCCCCGACGTGGCCGTCACCGAGCGGGGCAGCTTCTTCGGCTACGGCGACCTGGTCGTCGACTTCCGCAACCTGACGCGACTGCGGGAGGCGACCGGAGCCGCGGTGATCTATGACGCGACCCACAGTGTCCAGCAACCCGGTGGAGCCGCCGGCGGGGCCAGCGGCGGACTGCGCGAATTCATCCCTTCGCTGCTCTTCGCGGCGGCGGCTGCCGGGGCCGACGGTTTCTTCATCGAGACGCACCCCGACCCGTCGGTCGCGCTGTCCGATGCGGCGACCCAGTGGCCACTCGACCGGCTCGAGTGGTTGATCGACCGGGCGCTGGCGGTACGCGAGGCCGCGCTGGAGACCTCCGGTGCCTGATCCCAGCGCGGCGATCTCCCGGATCCGGCTGCTCGGCCTCGATGTCGATGGCGTGCTCACCGACAACGCGATCTTCGTCGGCGAGATCGATGGTCGGCGCGTCGAGTTCAAGCGGTTCGACATCCAGGATGGCCTGGGACACCGCCTGCTCGCCGACTCCGGAATCGAGGTCGTGTGGGTGAGCGGCCGGCACTCCTCCGCAACCTCGCTGCGCGGGGCGGAACTGCGTGTCACCGAGGTGCTGCAAGTGGACCACGGCGCGAAGGTCGCCGCGATCCAGGGACTCCTTGACGCGCGGGGACTGAACTGGGACGAGATGGCGTTCGTCGGTGATGACCTGGCCGACCTGCCGGTCCTCGAGCGTGTCGGGCTGCCGATCGCAGTGGCGAATGCCCGTGACGAAATCAAGGCGCACGCCATGTACGTGACGACGGCCGCCGGCGGACACGGGGCGGTGCGCGAGGTGATCGACATGCTGCTGCAGCACCGTGGGGCGTGGGAGGCGGCGGTCGCCCGCTACCTGACCCGGCCGGGAATCCCCTCGTGACCGCGGTGGCGAGTGCTCGACGGACGATCGAACTCGAGGGGCGCGCCGTGCTTGCGGCAGCCGGTCGCGTCGATGATTCCTTCGAGCAGGCGATCGACCTGCTGGCCGGTGCGGGTCGGGTGATTGTCACCGGTATCGGCAAGAGTGGCTCGATCGCGCAGAAGATCGCCGCCACCTTCACCAGCACCGGGACGCCGGCCAACTGGCTCCATCCGGTCGAGTCGCTCCACGGAGACCTTGGCATCGTTTCGCGCGACACCGTGGCGGTGATGCTCAGCAAGAGTGGCGAGACCGAGGAGTTGTTCGGTCTCGTCGCGGCCCTGGCGCGACTCGAGGTCCCGATCGTGGCGATCACCGGTGGACGGCGATCGACCCTGGGGCGGGCGGCCCGGGTGGTGCTCGATGCCTCGGTCGAGGAGGAGGCCTGCCCGCACGATCTCGCCCCGACCACCAGCACCACCGTCGCGCTGGCAATAGGCGATGCCCTGGCGGTCGCCTTGCTCGAGCGCAAGGGTTTCCAGCGCGCGGACTTCGCGGCGCTGCATCCCGGGGGGCGCTTGGGACGGCGGCTGCTGTTGCGGGTGTCCGACGTGATGGTGCCGGCGGAGCAGACCCTTCCGCCCGCGGCGACGATGGCCGAGGTGATCGTGGCTCTCGCCCACGGACGCGGGATCGCACCGATCCTCGACGGTCACCAACTCGCCGGGGTGATCACGGCCGGCGACCTGACCCGCCTGGCTGAGCGCACCCACGACTATCTCGGCCTGACGGCAGCCGAAGTCATGACCACAGGTCCCCGCACCCTCGCGGCCGACGAGCTGGCCGCCGGTGCGGTGGGCCAGATGGAGCGGTACGGAATCATTTCGGCGCCGGTGCTCGATGGCGACGGGACGGTGGTGGGGGTGGTCCATCTCCACGACCTGCTGCGGGCCGGGGCTGCATGAGGGGCCTGCTCACCCTCGTCCTCGGCGTCGTCGTGACGCAGACCACCGCGTGCGCCGAGCGGGGGGTGACACCCGACCGAGGCACCGTGTCCGACAGTGCCGACCAGGTGATCCAGAACCTGGAGACCGAGGTCACCAGGGGCGGGGTGCGGGTCTCCAAGGTGATCGCGGAATCGGCGTGGGTGTACAACCCGAGCCAGGTGACCGACATGAAGAAGGTCACCATGATCTTCTACGACGAGCACGGCGGCGTCGCCTCGACGGTCACGGCCGACAGCGGCAGCTATGCCACCCGCGATGGCTCGCTCGAGGCGTTCGGCCACGTGGTGGCCGTTACCCCGGCGCCCGATTCACGCACGCTCAACACCGAGCACCTGATCTTCGACAAGACCGCCCGGCTGATCCGGTCCGATAGCGCCTACACCTTCACGTCGGCCAACGGCAATGGGTCGGGGAAGAGCTTCGAGACCGACCCCGACTTCCACTTGCTCCGCAGCTGGCAGCCCAAGGGACGCCAGAAGGGCGAGGGCTTCCTGCTCCCGGGCCAGGACACCACGGGGACCCGTCCATGAGCCGGCTTGCCGGGTTGCTGCTGGCTTGCCTTGCCACCGTGCCGCTCGCCGCCCAGAAGCCCGCGGGACGACGCTGCCTGGTGCAGGTCGACTCGATTGGACGGGAGGGGGTCCGCGATGAGCGCCTCGCCGGAAACGTCAACTATTTCGGCGGCGGCGGCGTTTTCCTGCGCTGCGTCAACCAGGCGATCCGGCTCCACGGCGACTCGCTCGAGTCCTATGGTGGCCAGTACATCCGGTTGATCACCACGGCCCAGTACCGGGATGAGGATGTCACCATCGACGCCGACACCCTGGTGTACAACAAGACTTTCGAACGACTCGAGGCGCGCCAGAACGTGCGGATCGTCAATCACACCAACGGCTCCACGCTGGAGGGGCCGTCGGTCGACTACCTCCGCGCGGTGACGGGGATCCGCGACAGCGCCGAGACCATCGCGATCGGCCGTCCGACGGTGCGCTACCAGGTGGCGCGCCAGGCGAGCGACACCGTCGACCCGGCGCCGTACGTGATCGTCGCCGACGGCCTGCGCGGCCGGGGGTCATCGCACCTGATTGGCTGGGGCAACGTGACGGTCGATCGGGATTCGCTGGCGGGCCGGGGCGATTCCCTGGTGTACGACCAGGGGCCCGAGGATCTCGCGACACTGATCGGGGTTCCCGCCACCCTGGTGCGGCGCGGCAGCGACTCCTTCTCGGTGGCGGGCCACGAGGTGCAGCTCGGGCTCGCCGGCGAAGCGCTCCGCCGGGTCCGCGCGTTCGGCAGTGGTCACGTCATCGGCGGAGCCGGTGAGATCATCGCCGACAGCACCGACCTCACCTTCGAGGATGGCGTGCTGGTCGGCACCCTGGCCTGGGACCGCGAGAACCGAGCCCAGGTGCTGGCCGAGGGCTACGATGTCCGGGGAGACTCGGTCGCGATCGACACCCCCGGGCAGCGTCTCCGCGAGTTGCGGGTCTTCGATCGCGGCCTGCTGCGAGAGCCGGAGGATTCGACCACCCCACCGGTCGCGGACACGTCAGGGGTCCCCGACAGCTCGGGGGCCGCTGTCCGCAACACGATGACCGGCAACCAGATCACGGCACGCTTTATCGACTGGGATTCCGCGGGCACGACCCGGACCCGGCTGGTGGACATCGTGGCGATCGGCAGCGCCACCTCGCTCTTCTCCCGGCAGGTGGTGCGCGACAGTCAGCCCTCGCCGACCATCAACTACACCAGGGCCGACACCATCATCGTGGTCATGAAGACCGGCGACACCACCGGAGTCGCCGAGGTGCGCGCCTTCGGCAACGTCGATGGCCTCCAGCTGGAGCGGGCGTCGCTCGAGCGCCGGGTCGCCACCGAGCGCGACATCCGCCGGGAGGGCCGGCCGTGAGCCTCCTCCACGCCGAGGGGCTCCGCAAGGCCTACCGCCGTCGGGCGGTGGTCGATGATGTCGCCGTGGAGCTCAGCCAGAACGAGATCGTCGGACTGCTCGGCCCCAACGGGGCGGGGAAGACCACCACCTTCTACCTGATCACCGGCCTGATCCGCCCCGATCGGGGCCGGATTCACCTCGACGGCGAGGACATCACCGGTGAGCCGATGTACAAGCGGGCCCGGCGCGGCATCGGCTACCTCGCCCAGGAACCGTCCATTTTCCGGCGGATGACCGTGGCCGAGAACGTCCTGGCGATCCTCGAGACGCTGCCGCTGCCGAAGGAGGAGCGGCTCGCCCGCCTCGAGGTGATGCTCGACGAGCTCGGGCTCGGCGGCTTGCGCGACGCCCGGGCCTATACCTTGAGCGGTGGGGAACGGCGCCGCCTCGAGATCACCCGTGCCCTGGCCACCAGCCCCAAGTTCATGCTGCTCGACGAACCGTTCGCCGGCGTCGACCCGATCGCGACCCATGACATCCAGACCATCGTCGCGTCGCTGCGCGACCGGGGGATCGGGGTGTTGATCACCGACCACAACGTGGAGCAGACGCTCGAGATCGTGGACCGGGCCTACATCATGCACGAGGGGTCGGTGCAGGCGTCGGGCACCGTGCGCGAACTCGTCTGGAATGATCGGGTCGCCGAGTTGTATCTTGGGCCGACCCTCACCGCCCGCTTGCGCAAGGGCATGGAGCCGCTCGCGTGAAGACCGGCCTGCAACAGCATACCGGGCTCCGGCAGGAGCTGCGGATCAATCCACGCCTCTACCAGGCGATGGACATGCTGTACATGCCGATGCTCGACCTGCAGCAGCACCTGCAACAGGAGTTGCTGAGCAACCCCTTCCTCGAGCTGGAGGAACCCGAGGAGGAGGAGCTCCCCGAGAAGACGACCGAGGAGGAGCAGGAGGAGGCGGCCAAGGACGACGAGGTCGACTGGGAGGAGATTCTCCTCAATGGATTCGACGTCGGTGGACCACGCGAGCAGTTCGAGGCCACCGAATACGTCGAGCCCCAGAGCGTGGCCACTGCAGACCTGCCCGATCACCTGCGCGAGCAGCTCCAGATGCTCGAGTTGCCGCCCCGGATCCGGATGCTCGGCGAGGAGATCATCGGCAACATCGGCGACGACGGGTATCTCAGCTGCCCGCTCGACGAGGTGGTCCGGTCGGCCAATCAGTGGATCCTCTCCAACCTCCCCGGTGCGAGTGCACCCGAGCCCGATGAGATCGATCCGTTCGCGATCGACGAGATCGGTTCCGAGTCGGAACCCGAGGCGGAGCCGGTCGTGCCGGAGCTTCCCGAGGGAGTGACCCTCTTCACGATGGCGGAGGCCGAGGAGGCGCTCCGCGTCGTCCAGCTGCTCGACCCCCCCGGGATCGGGGCGCGGGACCTCCGCGAGTGCCTGTTGCTGCAGCTCCGCGAGGCGGGCGACGCCGGCACGGTGACCTACCGCATGGTGGACGAGGCGTTCGACGACCTGAAGGCGCATCGGTGGAACGACCTGGCGCGGCGCTTCGGGGTCCCGGCCCGCGAGGCGCAGGAGGCCGCCGATGCGCTCGCGTCGCTCGAGCCCAAGCCGGGACTCAAGTACGCCGATCGCGGCGATGCATACATCATCCCCGACCTCATCGTCGACAAGATCGATGGTCGCTACCAGGTCTTCCTCAACGACACCGGGGTGCCACGATTGCGGCTCTCGCGCTCCTATCAGGAGATCGCGCGCGATCGCACCAAGATGACCGCGGAGAACAAGGACTTCATCGCGTCACGAATGAATTCGGCCACCTGGATGGTGCAGGCAATCGAGCAGCGGCGCCAGACCATGCTCAAGGTGATGAACTTCATCGTCGACCGGCAGCGCGAGTTCTTCGAGAAGGGCATCGAGTACCTCAAGCCGCTGACCCTGCGCGAGGTCGCCGAGGTGATCTCGATGCACGAGTCGACGGTGAGCCGGGTCACCAACGAGAAGTTCGTCCAGACGCCGCGTGGCGTGCTGCCGCTCAAGTTCTTCTTCTCCAGCGCGCTCTCCACCGCCACCGGTGAGGATGCCTCGGCGCGGTCGATCCGCGCCAAGCTGGAGAAGCTGGTGGCGACGAGAATCCGGCGAAGCCGCTCACCGACCAGCAGATCGTCCATCTCTTCGAGGAGCAGGGGATCCAGATCGCCCGGCGCACGGTCGCCAAGTATCGCGACCAGCTGGGCATCCTCCCCGCCCGGATGCGCAAGCGGGTATGACCGATCCGGTGCGGGTGTCACTGCTGGTCCCGGCCAAGGACGAGGCCGAGAACCTCCCGGAGTTCGTCCGGCTCTGTGGCGAGGCGCTGCCGGCGATGGGTGTTCCCTTCGAGGTCGTGATCGTCAACGACGGCTCCACCGACGACAGTGCCGCCGTGCTCGCCGACTCTGCAGCGCGACCATCCGTGGCTGGTGGTGGTGACCCACCGCCGGCAGCGCGGCATCGCCGACGCGCTCCGAAACGCGACCGAGGCGTCGCACGGGGAGATCCTGGTCTTCTACCCGGCCGACCTGCAGTACCTCCCCGAGGACGTGCCCCGCCTGGTCCAGCCGATCCTGGACGGGGCTGCCGACATCGTGACCGGCACCAAGCAGGGGAAGTACGAGAAGGCCTTCGTGTCGCGGGTCTACAACGGCCTGTCGCGATGGCTCTTCGGCGTGCGGGTGACCGACCTGAATTCGGTCAAGGCCTACCGGCGAGAGGTGATGGCCGGCGTGCCGCTGCGTCCCGATTGGCACCGCTTCATGGTGGTGATCGCCGCCGCCGACGGCCACCGGCTCACGGCGGTGCCGGTGCCGCTCCATCCTCGCCGCGCCGGGGTATCGAAGTTCACCTGGACCAGGATTCCCGTTGGTGTCCTCGATCTGGTGTCGGTCTGGTTCCAGCTTCGCTTCGGGCGCAAGCCGATGCTCTTCTTCGGCATCGCCGGGGCGCTCCTCTTCCTGGTGGGCTTCGTCGCCGGGATCGTGGCCCTGGTGCTGCGGTTCGGCTACGGAATCGGGTTCCGTCCGCTGCTCAACCTGGTCGAGACGATGGTGATCACCGGCACGGTGCTCTTCGGCTTCGGCTTCGTGGGCGAACTGGTCGCCGGGATGCGCGAGGAGCAGCGCGAGTTGGCCCGGATGCTCCAGGACCGGCGCGACTGACCGGATGCGCGTGGTCTTCCTGACCCACAACTACCCGCGTCATGCCGGCGACGTGGCCGGTGGCTTCCTGCACCCCCTCGCCCGTGCGCTCCGCGACCGGGATGTCGACGTGCGGGTGGTGGCCCCGGCCGATCGCGGCAACGCCGGAGGCGGACACGCTCGACGATGTCCCCGTCCGCCGGGTGCGCTACGCCGCCGCCGACCGCGAGACCCTCGCCTACACCGGTCGGATGACCGATGCCCTGCGCTCCCCGGGAGGCCTCGTGGCACTCGCGGGGATGATCCGGGCGCTGCGTCGTGGCGCGCTGGAGGAGGCCGAGCACCGCGGGAGAGACGGTGTTCCATGCGCATTGGTGGGTACCGGCCGGGATCGCGGCGCCTTCCGACCGTCGCACCGTGATCACCTGCCATGGCACCGACGTCCGCCTGCTGGAGGGTAATCCGTTCGTCCGCGGCCTCGGTCGTCGGGTGCTCCGGCGCGCGGCGGTGGTGACCACCGTCTCGGAGGCAATGGCCGGCGTGATCGCGAAGCGCACCGGCCGCGAGATTCCCGAGGCGATGATCCAGCCGATGCCGGTGGCAATGGTCGACAGGCCGCGATCCACCGGCGGCGCGGGTGTGGTCGTGCTCGGCCGGCTCAGCGGCCAGAAGCGGATCGAGCTGGCGCTCGACGCCATCGCCGAACTGCGGCGCCGCGGTATCGCCACGCGCCTCACGATCGTGGGCGATGGTCCGGCACGCCAGGGACTCCAGGAGCACGCGGTGGCCGCCGGGTTCGGCGACGATGTGGTCTTCGTGGGTGAGGTTGCCCCCGAGCAGGTGCCCGGCGTGTTGGTGACCGCCGATTGCCTGCTGATGACCGCTCGACAGGAGGGGCTCGGTCTCGCGGCGGCCGAGGCATTGATGCAGGGCGTGCCCGTGGTGGCGTGTCACGACGGGGGCGGCGTGCTCGACGTCGTCCCGCGGGGCGCAGGAGGCCGCGTGGTCGCCCCCGAGGCTGCGCCAATCGCCGATGCCGTGGCCGAGATCCTCGATTCTCCCGCCGAGCGCGATGGGGCCTGGCAGGCCGGCCAGCAGTGGCGCGAGCGCCTCGACCCGGGATTCGTTGCCGCACGCTGCCTCGAGTGGTATCGGCGGGCGCTCGATGCGTAGGCACTGGCTGCGATGGGCCCAGGGCGTCCTGGCGATCGTGGTGGTCGTCATTGTCGTGCTCCGGCTCCGGCACGACTGGGACGAGATCACCGCGGTGCCACTCAGCCTCACGCTCCGCCCCTTGTGGCTCGTCGCCTCGCTGGCGATCACCTGGCTCATGTACGCCGCACTGGTGGAGGGCTGGCGCCGTATCGTCACCGGCTGGGGGCAACAGCTCGATTACCTCCCGGCGGCGCGGATCTGGACGATCGCCTCACTCATCGCGCTGATCCCCGGCCGGGTCTGGGGGATCGCCGGGATGGCGAAGATGAGCGAGCGGGTGGGGGTGCGTGCCGGTGCAGCGATGGCCGCCGCGATCGTCATGCAGGTGCTGGCGATCGGCACCGGTGTCGGGATCACCGCACTGGCGGTGGGGCCGACGCTTCGCCGGCTCCATCCCCAGATCGGCGTGGCGATGGCGGGGCTCGGGGCGATCATCCTGGTGGCGATCCTGGTGGTGGGACACGGCGGGATGCTCCGCTGGATCTGGCGCCTGACCGGTCGCGACGGCGAACCACCGCCACCGCCCGGCTGGGGAGTTCTCGCTGGCGCGGTGGTGATCAACACCGTGGCCTGGATCGGCTACGGACTGGCCTTCTGGACCCTCGCCCGGGGAATCCTGCCTGACCTCTCGATGCCGATCAGTGTGGCGGTGGGTGCGTTCGCCGTGTCATACATCGTGGGATACCTGGCGGTGTTCACCGCCGGGGGGCTCGGGGTCAGGGAGGTTCTGCTTTCGGCCCTGTTGGCGCCTTCGATCGGGATCGCGGCTGCGGCCGCCCTGGTCATCGCGTCGCGACTCATGCTGACCATCAATCAGGTCGGTGCGGCCACACCATTCCTGCTGACCCGAGGATCTTCCCGTGACCCCACCTGAGCAGCCGACCCCGTCGTGGGCACCGAGACCCGCCGCCCTGTGGGCCTGGCTCGTCTTCGTCCTCGTTGCCCTCACGCTCTTCTATCCGATGCTCACCGGCCAGTTCCTGGGCGGTGACGACCAGGTGCTGGCCGGCTACGGCTTCCGGGAATTCGGCGCCGCCTACTTCCGGGCGCATCACGCAATCCCGCAGTGGAACCCGTTCCTCTTCGGGGGACTGCCGTTCTTCGGCGTGATCGGGCACGGCGACATTTTCTACCCCACGGCCTGGCTCCGCTGGCTCGTCCCGACCGACCTCGGGATGACCCTCGGCTTCTTCGTCCACCTGGTGATCGCCGGTGGCGCGATGTACGCGCTGCTCCGGGGACTCCGGCTCTCCTGGACCGCCGCCGTGGTCGGTGGCGTGGCCTACGAGCTCAGCGGGATGGTCGCCTCGCAGATCTCCCCGGGGCACGATGGCAAGCTCTTTGTCTCGGCGCTCGCGCCGCTGGCCTTCCTGGCGCTTCTCAAGGCGATCCGCCATCACCGGCTTGCCGCGTACGGGGCCTTCGCCCTGGTGATCGGTCTGGCGATCCTGTCGCCGCAGGTCCAGATGGCCTACTACCTGATGGTGGCATCGGGCCTCTGGACGCTGTGGCTCGTGTTCTACGATCCGGAGCGGGCCGTGGAGCGCTCGCCGATCCGGCCGATGGCGATGGCGACGCTCGCCGTTGGGCTCGGCATCGGCATCTCGATGATCCAGATGCTGCCGATCTTCACCCACATCGCCTACACGCCGCGGGGTGCGGGTGGACCTTCGGTGGGATGGGACTACGCCATTGGCTACTCCTATCACCTCAAGGAACTGCCGACGCTGATCCTGCCGCAGTTCAACGGCATCCTGGAGAACTACTGGGGTGCCAATCCGATCAAGCTCCACACCGAGTACCTCGGCGCCCTCGTGGTGATTCTCGCCATCCTGGGGATCGGTCCGGCCAGGCGACGTGGCTTGCTGCTCGGCCTCGGCGTGATCGCACTGCTCTTCTTCTTCGTCTCGATTGGTGCTGACACGCCGTTCTACGCGCTCTGGTGGCACATGCCGATGATGAAGAGCGTGCGAGCCGCAGGGATGGCCTTCTATCTCTGTGCGCTGCCGATCTGCGTCTGGGCCGCGCTGGGCACCGAGCGGCTCCTCCGGGGCGAGGTCCACGCCGCGCTGCTCTGGTGGCCACTGGGAGCCCTGGCCGGGTTTGCCTTCCTTGGGGCCTCCGGGCTGTTGCAGGGCGTGGCGGAGGGGCTCGCCATTCCGGAACGGATGCAGTTCGTGGTTGCCAATGCCGACGCACTGCGGACCGGGAGTGTGCGGCTCCTGCTGGTGCTCCTGGTCGGTGGCGGCGCCATGCTCGCGATCCGCGCCGGCCGGTTGCGGGGGATGGCGGCGGCCGCGGCGCTGGTGGTGGTCGTCGCCGGCGACAACTGGTCGATCCTCAAGCACTTCGCCACGTGGCTGCCGCCCGCACCGGTGACCTACGCCAGCGACCAGATCATCGACACCGTCCGCCGGGACTCGTTGCCGTATCGGGTCTACGACCCGAGCGGAGATCGCATGAGCGGAGCAGCGGTGTACCAGGGATCGGTGCTGATGGCGCACCGGGTGCCGACGCTGTTCGGCTACCAGGGGATGGAGAGCAAGTACTTCGACGAGCTGTTCGGCACCAAGAACGACTGGACCAACCAGCTGTCGCCGTCGCTCTGGAACCTCTACGGGGTCGAATACGTCACGCTCAATCAGGATGTCCCGTCACTCCCGGGGTACCACAAGGTCCTCGGCCCGGTGTCGTTCCCGAACATGATCGACCGGACCCGGGTGGGTGCCGGGTATCTCTGGCAGCGTGATACCGCCGCGACATGGGTGCGGGTGGTGCCGGGGGCGGTGAAGGCCCCGGAGGAGAAGATTGCCGCCACCGTGGCCGATCCCGGCTATCCGGTCGATGCGGTGGCACTCTATCCCGACACGTCGAGCATTCCGGGTGCGATGGCCTCGGCCGCGATACCCGACCCGACAGCGGTCACGGCGAGACTGACCGATTGGGAGCCGGGGCGGATGACCGTTGCGCTCGACGGCAGTGACACCCGGACCACCTACCTGCTCGTGGCCGAGAATTGGTATCCCGACTGGCACGCCACGGTCGACGGCCAGCAGGTGGCCACCCATCGTGCCAACGCCGCGATGCTGGGTGTGGCGCTCCCGGCCGGCGCGAAGAACGTGGAGCTGGTGTTCGACATGGCCTCGTACCACACCGGGCGATGGATCACGCTGGTGGCACTCCTCGGGTCGCTCGGGCTGATCGGGGCAGGGTGGTGGCAGCGAAAGCGGAGTGTTGATGCCTGATCGTGGCCTGGTGGTCATCCCGACCTACAACGAGCGTGAGAACCTGCCGCGGATCGTGCCGAAGGCACTGGCGGTCGACCCGCGATTCGACGTGCTGGTCGTCGACGATGGATCGCCCGACGGCACCGGCACGCTGGCCGACGCGATGGCCGCCGCGGAACCCCGGATCCACGTGCTGCACCGCACCGAGAAGCAGGGGCTGGGGCGCGCCTACCTGGCCGGTTTCGGCTGGGCGCTGGAACGCGACTACGCCTGGATCTTCGAGATGGACGCCGACTTTTCCCACGACCCGAAGTACCTCGCTGCTCTGCTCACCGCCGCCCAGGATGCCGACCTGATCCTCGGATCGCGGTACGCGCGCGGGGTCAACGTGATCAACTGGCCGATGAGCCGGCTCCTGCTCAGCTGGTTTGCCAACAAGTATGTCCGGTGGGTGACCGGTTTGCCGCTCACCGATGCCACCGGTGGCTTCAAGTGCTTCCGACGTCGGGTGCTCGAGGCGATCCCGCTCGACCGGGTGCGGTCGAATGGGTATGCCTTCCAGGTCGAGATGAGCTATCGGGCGTGGAAGAAGAACTTCCGCCTTGCCGAGGTACCGATCGTCTTCGTGGACCGGGTGGAGGGCACCAGCAAGATGAACCAGCGAATCGTGCGCGAGGCCGTCTGGATGGTCTGGTGGCTCCGCTTCCAGGGGATCCTCGGGAGGCTGGGATGAGCACGGTCGTGTTCCACAAGCTGACCGGCTCGGGCAACGACTTCGTGATGCTCGACGGTCGGACCACCACCGAGGCCGACTGGCCGGCCGAGCGGATCGCGGCGATCTGCGACCGGCGCCAGGGCATCGGAGGGGATGGCCTGGTGATCGTCGATGCGACCCCGGAGCCCGACACCGTCCGGATGACCTACTTCAACAGCGACGGATCGCGGGCACCGATGTGCGGCAACGCCGCCCTCTGCAGCACCCGGCTCGCGGCTGCACTGGAACTCGCCGACCCGGCCGGGATGACCCTGGTGACCGGGGCGGGGAGCTTCCACACCCGCTGCGTGGGGGAGGGCCACATGGCCGAGCTCCACCTCCCGGACACCGATGTCCCGGTGGCGCTGCCGGTCGACCTCGAGCCCGGGGAGCGGGCGATCCATCTCGCCACGGTAGGGGTGCCACACCTCGTCGCCCTGGTGGATGATGTGGCGGCAGTCGACCTGCCGAGGCGGGGTCGGGTGCTTCGCTTCCACGAGGCGATCGGACCTGGCGGAGCCAACGCCAATTTCTATTCACCGATCTCCAGTTCCACTGGAACTGGAGGTGACCCGGCGGCACCAACCTGGGCAGTCCGGACCTACGAACGCGGGATCGAGGCCGAGACCCTCTCCTGCGGCACCGGGACGGTGGCCTCGGCGCTGGCCCTCGCGGTACAGGGGAAGGCCGAGCTGCCGCTCCGGTTCCGGTCGACCAGTGGCAAGGTGTTGAGCGTCAGCGCCAAGATTGCGGGGACGCGGGCCACCGACATCTGGCTGGCGGGCGAGGGGCGGATCGTGGCGCGAGGGATCTGGCTGGGATGAGTCCTGAGTCCTGAGTCCTGAGACGTGGGTGGTGGGCTCGGGGCAGGCGCTGGGGGGCGAGGTGGGAAACTGGGGTGGTTTGGACCGGTTTCCCACACTTTTCCACCGGTGGACTTAACATAATACATCTTATACGTCATTTAGAGTCAGGCGCAAGAACCCACCTGCCGACATGCACTCAAGTCATTGCTGCTCAGCGCGTTGTGGTTTCAGTCAACACGCATCCACAACGCGATCATGCACGATTCCACCCATCCGCAGCACTCTATCCGCCGACGCAGCTGCCACGATCCGCGCCCTGGACCTGACCGGCACACCCCTGTCGCCTGTCGCCTGTCGCCTGTCGCCCGTCCTTGTCGCGCCTGCCTTGTCGCCTGAGAACGAAAAGAGGCCCGACCCCCACCTGGGGACCGGGCCTGAAGCAGTCACTCCGCTGGCGTCAGCTCGCCGGCGTCGCCTCGAGCTCCGCGAGCCGGACCTCGGCCTCGCTCCGGGCCGCCGTCTCGCCGTACTTGTCGAGCACTTCCTGGTAGGCCGCACGAGCCTGGTCGGCCTGCCCCGCGAGCCCCGAGGCCCGGGCGGCGTCGAGCAGCAGCGTCGCCTTGAGGAACGGGATGTCGGCCTCGTCGGAGGCCTTCCGGTAGGCCGTGGCTGCGTCGGCGAACTTGCCGGTATTCTCCAGCGCGGTGCCCAGCAGCCCATGGCCCGGCGAGGCATAGGTCTTGGGTGGGTTCTTGCCGAGGAAGTCCTCGAGGGTCGAGATCGCCAGCTCGGTCTGTCCGGCAATCATCCGGGCCTGGGCGATGCCGAGGACGGCGTCATAGGCCGCCGAGGTGCCCGAATAGGTGGTGGCCACCTGCTGGAACTGCTGCACCGCCTCGCCGATGTTGCCCTGCTCCGCGGTGCTTCGTGCCGCCTCGAGCGCCCGGGCCGCGAACGACTCCTTGCGCTTGCCAGCGGTGATCATGAACCAGGCCGCGAGGCCGACGATGATCAGGGCGCCGCCAATGATGCCGAAGAGGCGGAGCCGCTGCGGGGTCAGGAACGGCGCTTCCGCTGCGGCGTCGGTACCGGTGGCGTCGGGTGGGGTCGATGGATCGGCGTTGGTGGCCATGCTGCCTGTCGCTGAGTGTGGGGTCCCGGCCCTGGGGCCATGGCATTGTCCAGCCCGGAAAAATGGCCGGTGGGGCGCCGGAACGCCAGTTCCGGGCTGCAGCACGGTTGTGACCGGCGCCGGTCTGGAGCACATTCGGAGCTTCCTCTCCCGAATGGTACCGATGCCTCGCCGCCTGCCACTGGCCGTCTCCGCCCTCCTGCTCGCCCTGCCGATCACCGCGCAGCAGCCGGCCCGGCCCGCTCCCCTGCCGTCCATCGACTCGGCCGCGATCGGCTACAACCGTCACGACGGCTTCGTGCCAGTGCTGGTCGACGCCGACCGCCGCCAGGTGCGGCTGGTGCTCCCCGACTCCGGCCTCGAGGCGCTCTTCCTGCTCTCGCAAGCCAGCGGGCTCGGCTCCAACCCGATCGGGATCGACCGCGGCGCCAGCGCCGCCACCCAGGTGGTCCGTTTCGTTCCGGCTGGCCGACGGATGCTGGTGGTCTTCGAGAACACCGGCTACCGCAGCTCGGGCGACTCGCTCCACCAGCGCACCGTGCGGGAGTCGTTCGCCACCTCGACGGTGGCATCGCTGCCGGTGGTGGCGGCGAGCGACGGCCGGGTGATGGTCGATGCCGGCGACCTGGTGGTGCAGGATTGGACCGGGGTGATCGGCACCCTCAGGCAGACCGGACAAGGGAGCTACAGCCTCGCCCGTGACCGCACGGTGGTGGAGCCGGCGCGGACCGCGGCCTTCCCCGCCAACACCGAGATCGACCTGGCGCTCACGTTCACGAGCAGTCAGCCCGGGGGCATCGTCAACCGGGTGGCTCCCGATGGCGGGGCGATCACGCTGCGCCAGCACGTGACGCTGTTGCCGCTGCCCGATGATGCCTACCAGCCCCGCGCCTGGGATCCGCGCATCGGATACTGGCCAGTGGGCACCAAGGACTTCTTCCAGCCGCTGCAGGGTCGGCTCGAGCAGTACGTGATCAACCGTCACCGGCTGGTGCGTCGTGACCC
The DNA here is from genome assembly GCA_963847895.1 of uncultured Gemmatimonadales bacterium. Lineage (GTDB taxonomy): Bacteria > Gemmatimonadota > Gemmatimonadetes > Gemmatimonadales > GWC2-71-9 > Palsa-1233. The sequence goes on along the minus strand of CAWKBO010000001.1, from coordinate 519,105 downwards.
GTCCGATCCGTAGTCGCCGTTCGTGAATCCGATCGTGTACTACATCGACCCGGGGATCCCCGAGCCGGTGCGCCACGCCACCATGGAGGGGGCGAAGTTCTGGGAGGAGGCGTTCGCACGGGCCGGGCTGGCGGGCGGCTTCCGGGTCGAGTGGCTGCCGGCCGGTGCCGACCCGATGGACGCCCGCTACAACGTGGTCACCTGGGAGAACCGCAACGAGCGCGGCTGGTCGGTCGGCGGCTCGCTCACCGACCCGCGCACCGGCGAGATCCTCAAGGGAATGGCGCGGCTCGATTCGCACCGGGCCCGCACCGACTACAACATCTTCGCGGCCCTCGATGGGTGCGGCGCCGACCGCGGCCGACACCGCGATGATCCTCGCCCGGGTGCGCCAGGTCACCGCGCACGAGATCGGCCACACCCTGGGCCTCGCGCACAACTACATCGCCTCGACCTACGACCGGGCATCGGTGATGGACTATCCCGCGCCGCGCGCGCGGGTCGTCGAACGGCCGCATCGACCTGTCCGGACGCCTACGCCACCGGCCCCGGCGAGTACGACGTCTGGGCGATCCACTGGGGCTACGGCGTCTTCCCGCCGGGCACCGAGCAGGACTCGCTCCGGGCGATCGTGGCCGACGGGCTGCAGCACGGCTACCTCTTCCTGAGCGACGACGATGCCCGTCCCGACTCGGCCGCCGACCCGCGCACCAACCTGTGGGACGACGCGGCCAACGCCGTCGCAGTTCCTCGATCGGCAGCTCGCCGTGCGCCGGGTGGCGATGGCGCACTTCGGGCTCGACAACATCCGCGACGGCGAGCCGGTGGCGCTGCTCCAGGAGCGGTTCAGCTTCGTCTACTTCTGGCACCGCTACGCCCTGGCGGCGATCGCCAAGGCGATCGGCGGGATGGAGTACCAGTTCGCCGTCAAGGGCGACGGGCAGACCGCCGTCCGGGCGCTGCCGCCGGCCCAGCAGCGCGACGCCCTGCACCGATTGGCCGCCACGCTCGCAGCCGGCCGCCTTGGCGATTCCCGACACCGTGCTCACCCTGCTGGCCCCGACGCCGTCGGGGATCGGCGATCGGTCTCAGGCGTTCCGCTCGCGCACCTCGCCGATGTTCGATGAGCTCGGCGCGGCCCGGACCCTGGCGCAACTGATCATCGACGAGGTGCTGCAGCCGGAACGGCTGGCGCGCGTCGCGACCCAGGCGAGCCACGACGCTACGGCGCTGGGTATCGGCGAGGTGGTCGACACCCTGATGGCGACCACGGCGGCACGGTCCGGCGACGACCCGCATCAGGCCGCGCTCCGGCGGATCGCCCAGCGCGCCGTGATCGACCGGATGCTCGGCGTCGCTGCCGATCGGGACGTGGCCACCGAGGTGCGCGACCGGCTCGAGCTGCGCCTGGTCGCCCTGCGCACCCAGGCCGTTCGTCGTGCGACCGCGCCGGGGAGCGACGCCGTCCGGGCCCACTGGCTCGGCATCGCCCGCGACCTGGGCCGCTGGCTCGACGACCGCGAGGCGCCACCGATCACCCCTGCCCTGCCGTCGCCGCCGTTCGATCCGTTCGGGGAGGAGGGGTAGCGGGGACGAACTCAGGCTTGCGCTCGCAACGCAACCTCAGGGGTTCATTGCCAAAGTGCCATGGACCCTCAAGGCCCCGGCCCCGAGGCCAGGTTACCCCAAGCAGATCAAGCACTTGGGCGATGAGATCAGTACCAGGAGGCTCGACCTGGGGCTCCTCCAGTGCGAACTGGCCGAGCGGATCGGGGTGTCGAGGGAGTCGGTTACAAACTGGGAACTGGGCTACACAACCCCCAGAGAGGACCTCTGATAGGCTGTGGAGGGCATTGGGGTGGTAAGCGAGTCAGGCCGGGTAGGCCTTCCACTGCCGGACAGGCCCATCTCGAGACTGGCAACCCGCCTCCCGATGACTAGAAGTCTTTTCCAAACCCGGTCTTGGCCTCAGCAAGTAGCCATCTGACGGGGCCTTCTGGCCGTTGAGGCGGGTCTGGAAACGACCTCTAGTCTCGAGATTGGATGGTTCGGGGTTAGGCCTGGGGGCAGCAGTAAAGAATCCAAGGCCCGTTAACCACGTCTCCACCGGGTGCTGGCAGGCAGAACGCGAGCCACGGTCCTTGGCCGAAGAACGAGCAAACGTAGCCAGGGTCGGCGGGACAGTCGGGATTCGGGCCCACCGTGATACACCCCTGTCCATCTGTGCGCGCTGCATGGGCGGTGCCGGGAACAGCCAACGCAGCCGCGATGATGGCTGCGGAACAGAGGTTGAGCTTGAGGTACTTCGACATGGTTCCCTCCGATCAAGGTGAAAGGATGTGCGGGTGCCCCTCTTTGGAGCCCCCGCGTGAGACGGCGGGTTTCAGCCTCCACCCGCCTCACTCTCTGGGCTTGCTCGCGGCAAATGGCCTCAGATGGTCGTGTTGGAGTGTCAAATGGCAGGTTAGTTCACGATGCGGTCAATCTCGGCGAATAACTCCGAGCTGTCTGGCACCCCGGTCCACCGTACTCCTTCAAATACAATCGTCGGCGTTCCATGGTGCTTAGCTGATTCCGCTGCTCTACGGTCATTCGACACGATAGAGTCGGCCCACTGTGACTGCATGCAGTCGGTGAGGGCCACTGTATCGGGAACACCCGCCCGGGACGCGATGCGACCATAGCTCACTATGCCGAGAGACTCCTGATGAGCGAATACGTAGTCATGGAATTCCTCGAAGTAGCCTTGTCTTCCCGCACAGGCTGCTGCGAGCGCAGCCGGGTATGCTTGAGGATGGTAGGCGAGAGGCCAGTTCCGGAACCGAATCGCGAGTCGGTTGCCATATTTCTGTCGAAGTGCAGGAAGCAGCCCGGTCGCGAAGGCTCGGCATCCAGGACACTGGAAGTCTGAGAACACGAGAACCTGGTACTTCGCGTCCGGATTGCCGAGTACTTCTCCGCTGTTCACGTAGGCACGCCAATCAGCCAGGGTGTCGCGTGGTTCAAACGAAGCACTGCTCGGACGCGCATTCGCCGGCCAGACCTCCCGTTTGACGACAACCGCAGTAACCAGAATCGCGCAGGTCATCAATGCTCCAGTGGAGAGCCGCTCAAAGGACAGGTTCATGAGGGAGGATCCTGGTCGTATTTTGTCTGCCGGCACTCAGAATTGTCCCACCGATACCAATTGCGTGTCCTACCAGTCCTCTGAGAAATCGTAACGAACGATGCTCTCAACCCCATCGTCGGTGGTCTCAACGCCATACAGGGATCTATTCCGCACTGCGAATGCGCGGAAGGTGGCTCCGCCAACCCATGCTGAAATTCGAGATCTGCCTGGACGAAGAATCTGCCAGATCGCAATGTCCCGGCGGGTTTGGGGCAATCTCACCCACACAGTCGAATCACGCGCGACAAATAGCGCATCCGCGGTGGGAAAGTGGCGAGGTACATCGATCGCGGGGGGCGCAAGTCCGGGTCGGTACCGAGCAATTGATCTGAGGACGGCATCGACCTTCTCTCGCCGGATATTCTCTGGAATCAGTTCTCGTTCGGTTGTGATCATCCGATCGATAAGCGCAGCGCCATCGCTACCGAGTAGTAGGAGGTGGTACTGCCCCACAGCCTCGTCGCGATCGGTTTGGGTAAGCCAGGCGAACAGCTGACCATCGTCTGAGAAATTGCTTGCGAACGTCGGACAGAACGGAACCGTGATGGTTAGCCGACCATTCCCCTCTCCGATTACCTTGGAACAACTCCGATTCGAGGCGTTCAAGAGCGGAATGCGGGTCATCATGGTGCCGTTCTTCGCCGACACCCTGACCATAGCCGCGACTGCGCGGCTATCCGGCGGGAGGTCAGCGATTCTCGCTTGGCCGTAGGCACCAACGAGCGTCAGGAACGTGTTCCCATGCCAAGCGCGCGGGAATATCGGAAACTGGATCGGTTTCCCGCTGGGAGATACGAGAGGGGCCGGCTGAAGTTCAACGGGCCAGACAATCTGCCCAAGATATCGATAATGTGAATCAAAGAACGATGTACGGCGGAGCCCGCTATCGCCTATCCAAAGCGAATCACCGGTCCAACCAACGATGTCGGCAGAGCGGAATTCCCCCGGCCCCTCCCCGCGGCGACCAAATGGGGGCCGTTGGTCGTTGGTGGAGGCGAACACCTGCACGGCGTAATTGCCGGCTGAGTTGACCAGGACGTCTCCTGCCGGCGTCACCGTCACCCACCTGACCGCATCGAGTACCGCGTCGCTTCCGTCCACTACGGTAGAGCGATTCGGCGTCGTGTGGAGTGCAATTGCAGGGGATTGGGCTGCCGCACCGTAGGTCGACAGTATGACAAGCACTGAAACGACAAGCAATCTGAGGTGCGTGAGGCGGGGCTGAAGCGAACTTGGGGATGGTGGCCTAGTCGGAGGGAAAGCGGCCGCAGAGTTTACGGGGACCTGCATCGAGCGGGCCTTCGAGAAGGCGATATCGCAACGAAAGCGCGCTGACAGTTCGAGAGACACGGGGGAAGGTCTCCTGCTCTAGTCGTGAGCCTGAAAATGGAGTGGATCGTCCCGGGTTGTCCGGAGGCTCGGTCAGTTGAGTACTGCTGATGCAGTCCGACTGGGCCACGACCCTACACGCACCCAACGACAGCCACTGCAGCGCGCCTTTCTCTCACACGGTATGTGCCGGTCCGCAGATGGGCAAGTTCTCGGCAACCCCTAAACCCCACTAGGGTTTTTCCTAGTCGCGCCGTAACTCGCTATGTGGGGGGGGGGGCTTACGCACTTCACCTGAAGCACTTTCGAGAGACCCCGCCGCCGCCGAACGGCCAGGCGGCACTGCGAGAAGGGGTCGGAGCATGGCGTGTCGGTGCGATCACCCCATGGCCGACTCGCAAGCGAGTCGGGCTGCGCCACCGTTCACCGCCCCCTACGCACCACCACGAACAATCCCTTGTCGGCCGGCACCATCAAGTGCGCCAGTTCGACCGGTCCGCCGGCCTGCAGCCCCTCCACCGCCGGCGCGGTCGCGGTCATCGAGGTCCACCCCCGGGTGAGCGCCGGATCGATCCTGCAGCGTGATCGTCTCGTCCTGCTTCGACCACGAGCCGAGTGCCACCAGGATCGAGTCGCCCCGCGCGTAGGCGGTGCCCTTGATGGCATCGTTGCCGGTGGTCACACCAGGCGTCGGCAGCCAGTAGCCCAGCATTCGGCTGTCGGCGATCCCGAAGTCGTCCATCAGCTGCCACACCGGCCGCGGGTCGGTCTCGCCCCAGAAGCGCGAGGTCATGCCGTAGACCAGCCCGCGCCACGGTTGCCCGCCGTCCTGCAGCATCTCGCCCATCAACCCGAACGGCAGCCCCGAGATCTCCGTCATGAAGTAGTCGGGCGGCTTGCTGTAGTCGAAGTACTCCCCGAACCAGAGCCGGGAGATGTAGGGGAAGTGCTCCATGTACAGCATGGCGCTGTTGATGAAGCCGTCGCGCGGGTTGAACTGGTTGGCCGAGTGGAGGTCGATGATCACGGTGTCGCGGCGGGCCTGCAGCACGGTGCGCAGCCGCTTGACGGTCTCGCGGGAGAAGGCGATGTCGTCGAGGTAGAGGCCGTCGATCTTCTGGTGGTCGGCGAGCCAGGCCAGCCCCTCGATGTAGTAGTTGGTCCAGCGGCTGGTCCCCTTGTCGAGGACCGCCGCGTCGTCCACCCCGTAGGCGTGCCAGCCGGCGTGGTAGTGATCGCCCAGGTGCTCCTGCAGCCAGGAGTGGCCGCCGCCCTCGCCGTCGTTGATGATCTCGTCGCCGAGGCTCCGGAGCACGAACAGTTCGTGCGCATGGTAGGTGAGTTCACGGATGGTGTCGTACAGCTTGACCCTGATCCCCTTGGCGTGCGCCTCCTCGATGTACGCCTTCTGCTCGTCGAGGTTGAAGAAGGGATAGTTGATGTAGGGATTGATGGCGTTGGCATGATGGATGTTGACCACCGTGCCGCCGAGCGCCTTGACGCTGTCCACCGGCACGTATTGGTGCACGAACCGGGTCTGGAAGTGCTGCCGGGTGTCGATCGGCTTGAACGGGGTGATCAGGAAGCGCACGTTGAACTCCAGCGTGTCGCCCGCCGCCAGCGTCCGCGCGCCGGAATAGATTGATCGCCCTGACCGCATCGTCGGAGCTGCGGATCCTGATTCCGCCCTTGCCGTCGTTGAACCAGCCCTTCGGCATCCGGAGCGGCTGGTTCTGGTAGAAGTTGGTGTTGAGCGGCCGCAGGTAGTCGTCGTCGCGGAGCACGTACTGCAGCCCCTTGGATCTGCCGCCGAGCCAGAGTCCCTCCTGGTGCCGGGTCACGTCCCAGCTCCAGTCGAGCGAGTCGGGGCGGAGGCCCCCTTCCCTGCCGAGCCCCAGCATCCAGGTGGCCGCGTCGGGGCGGTAGCTCACCGGCAGGCGGATGTCGTCGACGCCCAAGTCGCGCCGCGCCGTCACCCGGATCCGGTAGCTCAGCATCCCGTCGTACTCGAGGCGCCCCTCGACCCGCATCGCCACGGCGTCGGACTGCCGATCGACCGCCCAGTGCACCGCGCCCCGTCCGTCGCGCACCACGCGATACGGAGCCCGCGCCGGGATCTGCTCCGCCTGCCCTCCCGTCACCACCTCGAGGTCGATCGGCGCCGCGAGGATCGGTGATGGAGGACCGTCGGCGGCCTCCACCGTGGGCGTGAAGAACGACTCGATCTGGGTGGGGAGCCCGTTGGCTCCCAGCGTGATCTGGCGGCCGAGGATGTCGAGCCGGTGCCCGTTCACCTGAACGGGGGTGAACGGCGCGATGATGGCATTCGGGTCGCTGCCGAGAGTGGAGTTGAGCCACGGCAACCGGGTCATCAGCTCGGGCTCGTCGTAGCCGTGGTTGACCGCCGGGTCGGCAAGCACCTGGAGTCGCACCTGCACCGATCGTGGTGCCTGCCCCCTGGGCGTCACCACCACCCGCCCGGTCACGGTGCCGACCGGTTGGTCCTTTGGCACGATCCACCCGATCCAGAGTGGCTGCACCGTGCCGGCGGGGACCGACACGGTCTTGGAGAACGGCTGGCCCTTCTCGTCGATGCCGCCGCAGTTGTAGCAGGTCATCGCCGCCGCGACACCTGCGGGGAATCCCTCGAACCGCACCGCCAGCGAGTCGCGATCGCCGCTGCCCGCCACCACCGCCACCTGGAAGGTGAACGACTCGCCGCGGAGGACCTTGCTCTCGAGCACTGCCGGCACGCTCCGATGCACCCAGTGCTGCGGAATGAAGGTCCGCATCCGCACCGGATAGTCGCGGTGCTCGGCGACCACTGCCCATCCGCCCGCGGCGTCGAGAAACCGTGCCGTCTCCTCGGGCGTGGCAATCACCTCCATCGGGAAGAACGAGTGGAAGGCGTTCACCGACTCGATCCGGGTCACCCGGGCCTCTGGCAGTGACGCGAAGGCCCGTGCCGCGGTCCGCGCCGTCCAGGCCGCATCGGATTGATGCATCACCGCCGGATAGGTGACCTGCGGGTAGTAGCCGCCGGTCGAGCGCCACGGCATGTAGTACACATGGTAGGTGTCGGAGCCCGCACGCGGCTCGAAGACGATCTCTCCCTCGGCGTTGCTGATCCGGTGCACCAGCGAGTTGACCGGTTCGCCGGTGGCCGCGTCGAGCACCACCACCGCCTTGGTCTCGGGATGCGCGTCGTGACGACGCCACGGAATGGTGACCGCGACCGCATCGCCCCCGGCACCACCCAGCCGCACCACCGCACGATGGTTGCCCCAGGAGTCGCCCTTGGCACCGGCCGCCAACCAGGGCGTCCAGTTGCCTGCCGCCCAGACCACGCCGTCGACCGTGTCGTTGACGGCGGGGGCGCGATACAGGCGCGACGCCGCCTGGGTCGTGTCCGATGGTCCCGCAGCCAGCAGGGTGAGCAGCGTCAGGGCATTGGCGATCATCATCATCGGGGCAGGTCCATGGCGCGCAGCACGAGGCGCCCGTCGAGGTCATCGAGGCCGGTGGTCGGAGCGGTCGGGAACGGAATCTCGCCGAGTCGCGCGCGAGCCATCGCCGTCACGAGCGCCAGGGCGGGCGCTGAACTGGCGGGCGCCCGCGCCGCGGCCTCCCATGCCGCGCGGGCCCCGGTCCGATCGCCGGCGCGAAACGCCACCTCGCCGAGGAGGTACCGGGTGAGGCGCTCCTCGGGATCGTATGGCTTGCCCTGCCCAAGATGTTCGGGCCACTCGAGCGCCGCGACGAGATGTGTTCGTGCCCGAGAGATGCGACCGGTCGTGATCGCGTCGAGAGCGGCGATGGTCTGCGCCTGCACGTAGAGCTGGTGGCTGTCGCGGGCGTTCTCGGAGGGGAGCACGCGGGTGTGATCAAGGATCGCCAGCGCGGCGTCGGCGCGACCGAGCTGCACCAGCGCCTTGACCGCCAGCAGGTCGAGGTTGAAGTCGCCGGGGAACCGGCGGCGACCGGAGTCGGCCGCAGCGAGGGCGCCGGTCCAGTCGCCCTGATCGAGGAGTGTGCGAGCGAGAATGACGCGGAGCTCCCGGTCGCGAGGTGCGATGGCGACACCCCGGCGGATGTCGGGGACGGGGTCGCGACCGCGGGCCGAGGCGAGGAGGAGGCCGCGGGCGACGAGGGCCGGACCAAAGTCGATCCCGTCGAGCGGCTGGAGCAGGTCGGCGCCCTCCCCTGCGCGATCGCACGCCCAGAGGTTGAGCGCCAGCAGGTAGCGCCACGACCAGTCGGTGTTGTGGTCGACGACCCATCGCAGCACCGGGATCGTCTCGGGGCGATACGGAAAGACGAAATCGAGCGGTGCCGCCCCGCCCACCAGCTTCGGGTCATCGCTCAGGTAGGCTCGCCACGCCTCGACTATCGGCCCCTCCCCGGCGCCGAGGAGGGTGATGGCGTCGCTCGTGGCTCCGCGCCGTGCGAGGTCGATCGCGAGTTCGAGGATCACCTGGTCGGGATACTCACCCTGCAGCCCCGCGCGGAACGACTGTCGCGCCGTTCCCGTGGGGGCGGCAAGGTATCGTTCTGCGGCCACGAAGTGGTGCAGTGGATCGATCGCCAGCATCTCCGCATCGAGTCGCGCGGCCTCGACGCTATCCCCCATCCGGTGGGCAATCATCGCCAGCAGTTCGCGGGCCGGCAGATCATGGCGGCTGTTGTCGAGGGCGGCGAGCGCGTGTCGCCGGGCCGCCGCCGGCTTGTCGGCCGTCAGCTCCACCTCGGCCATCCGGAGCTGCGACGCCGCCCGGAGGCCGAGCGAACGGGCAGCCCATCCGAAGGCGTCGAGCGCGTCGGCACGGTCGCCGAGCGCCTGATGGAAGATCCCCGCCAGGAAGTTCGCCTGCGCATCGTAGCCGTCGAGCTGCAGGGCCCGCCGGGCGAGGTCGAGTCCGGTGCGATACCGGCCGCGACGGTATTCGAGTTGCGCCATGCCGAGCAGCGCGTCGTGATCCCAGGGTTCCCGGTCGAGCACCTGCTGGTAGCGCGCCCGGGCGGCCGGGTAGTGTCGACCCAGCGCGAGTTGCGCCGCCTCGGTGTCCCAGCGCCCCGTCTCTGGCGTCGTGGCCACGGCGGCGGAGTCGGTTACCCACGGCCGGCTGAGTTCCCGGCCACCCGGATCGGAGTCGTGGTCGATGGCGAGGCCGGGCAAACGGACCCGGAACCGCTGGCCCGCCGGCCAGGGGAGTGTCCGGGTGATCGGAACGAGCGGCGCGAATACCAGGGTCTCACGATGGACGATCCCATCGGTTCCCGAGACTTCGAGGGTATCAGTGCGCGCCTCGAAGGCCTCCGCCGTGACCAGGAGTCGACCGTCGGCGGTGTCGGCATGGATCGCCCCGTCGCGAGACGCCGCGGTGAGGCCGCCCAACTGCTCAAGCGGGAACCAGCTCTCCGACCAGCGATCGGTGGCTCCGGGATCGAAGCCGGCTTGCGCAACAGGATTGACTGCACCGCTCGGCGTGTACTGCACCAGCAAGCGACCCGCCTGGTACTCCACGTACTGGCCATCGGTGTCGGTGAGCAGGTCCTCCCAGATGCCGCCGGCGCGCGAGAGGGCCCACAGCCAGAGTTTCTGGCCCGGCATCTGGTCGTAGGGCGCCCAGTGGCCGAAGCCGACGCCAGCGGCGCGGTAGTAGCCGCCGAAGAAATCCGCCCGCTCACCGACCACATGGTACGACTTGTTCCCCCCGAAGGCATTGGCCGAATACTCGTCGAGCATCCTGCCGGCCGAATCGATCGGCCAGGGATGGACGTCACCCGGGTGTCCCAGAAAGGAATTGCCGGGAATCGTCATCACCAGGTCGGGTCGCGCCGGTGCGGCGGCGGTCATCCAGTTGTAGTAGGGCTGCTCGAGCGGGGTCGGATTGTACCACAGGACGTTGGTCTCGAACGCCGCGCGCCCGGGCTGGAGCCGGATTTCCACCCGCCACTGGGTCCGCGAGGGAAGGTCCATCATGCCGACGACGCAACTGACACTGCCGTCGGCGTTGTGCAGCAGCCGGTAGTCAACCGGCGTCGCGGTGGAGGGGGTGTGGCCGACCACGCCGAAGTTGAACTCGACGCCACCCGACGTCCACGGTCCGCGCAGGGCGACATTGCGGAACTTGAGGACGTGGTTCCGGTAGATGAAGTCGCGCCCCGTCTGCTTGACCGTCGCCCCCCACACCTTGCCGCCGACCTCGGGAAGGACATCGACCGCGATGAGGTCGTTCTCGAGGGTCACCACCCGCCAGGCGTGCGGAGCGGCCACTGCGGCGTACCCATCGAAGGCGTGGTAGGGGTAGAGCCGCTCGTCGCGCGCCAGCATCGGCACGCGATCGGGTTCCGAAAAGGCGTAGGTTGGAATGGTCCGGGTGGTTTCGCTGATCCGGGCCGCCTGCGCCCCGGCGGTTGAGGCCAGGAGCATGAGCGCGGTGGCGCACAGGCGTGTCGGCGACGGGAAGGACATGGCTCGGGCTTGGCTGGTGTGGATCCCCCAACATCGCTCGATCGTGGTCGAGATGCGAGGGTGAGCCCCGGACACGCCCCGCCCCGAACGACCAGTTGCGGCCGTCCGGGGCGGGTCCCTGCAGCCTTCAGGCGCTCTCGCGTTACTCCATCGGCTTCCGTGGCAGCTTCTGGTCGCGCTGTGCCGCCTGCCACGCAAACGCTGCCAGCACCGCCGAGTTCCACTTCATGTCGTCGGGCTGGATCCGCTCGTAGACATCCATGTTCGAGTGGTGGGTCAGGGTGCTGTACTCGACCGGGTCCTGGATGAACTGGAATCCCGGCAGGTCGACTGCGTCGAACGAGAGGTGGTCGGTGCCGCCAGTGTTGCTGATGGTGAGGGTCTTCATTCCGCCCTCCTTGAACGGCCCCATCCAGGCGTCGAAGATCGGCGCGACGGCAGCATTGCCCTGCTCGTAGACGCCACGGATCTTGCCGGTGCCGTTGTCGACGTTGAAGTAGGCGGCGAATTTCGCCTGCTCGGGTGTCGGGTGGAGGCCGGTCGAGTCGCGGCTGCCGAAGTGCTGGGCCACGTAGGCCCTCGACCCGAGCAGTCCCTGCTCCTCACCGGTCCAGAGCCCGATCCGGATCGTCCGGCGAGGCTTGAGGCCGAGCGCCTTGAGGATCCGCATCGCCTCCATCATGGTGGCCGAACCAGCGCCGTTGTCGGTGGCACCGGTGCCGGCGTGCCACGAGTCGAAGTGACCGCCGATCATCACCACCTCGTCCTTGAGCGCCGGATCGGTGCCCGGGATCTCGCCAATCACGTTGAACGAATTGAGGTCCTCATTGTAGAACGAGACCCGGGCATCGATCTCGACCTGCACCGGCACGCCGCGCTCGAGCATCCGCGCGATCTTGCCGTAGTGCTCGGCGGCCAGCACGATGGTGGGCACCGATGGCGGCGCGTCGACGGCCCGCGAACCGGTGGCCGACACGAACACGGTCCCGTCGGCGCCCCGGCCTGGCTGCAGCACGCCGAGCGCGCCTTCGTCGACCAGGAACTGGTTCCGCGCCTGCGCCACGCTCGCGCCACCACCGCGACGACCCGTGCGGCCGACACGCGGCTCCGGCGGTGCGGCCGCCGCCATCTTCTCGAGCTGCTCGTCGCTGAGGCGCGAGGCGATCGGGTCGAACTTGGGCGCCAGCTCCAGCGGGTCAGCCATCATCACCCAGCTGCCGCGGAGCTTGCCGCGGTACTGGTCGAAGTCGGCCATCGAATCGATCCGGATCCGGGCCACCGGTCCCGCCACCGGGCCGTTGGTGCCATTCGACCAGGCCCCCACATAGGCGATCATCGCGAACGGATGCGGTGCGATGATGTTGGCGCTCACCCGGTCGGCGGTCCAGCCGCGGCCGAACGGGCCCCACGTCTCCTCGTGGACGTTCTGGAGGCCCCAGCCCTTCATGGTGGTCATGGCCCAGTCGCCGGCGGCCTTGGTGATCGGCGACCCGGTGAGCCGGGGGCCGTGCACGTCGGTCAGCCAGCTCATGATATCCATCACCTGGGAGTGATCCATCGCCTCGCCCTTGATCCGGGCGATGGTGGCAATGTCCACCTTCTCCTGGGCCTGGACGGTCAGGGGCACGGTGAGCAGGGCCGCCAGGGCGGCGGCTCGGAACGCGGGAAGAATCCGCATGTTCGGTCTCCGAAGGTTGGCGGGGGGATCGCTGGTGCTACGCATCAGCCGTGATGCGCGTTGGGGCGCCGTGTCAGCTCGAGGGGCAACTGCAAGGCCGGCGTCACGGGGACGCCGGCCGAGGGTGAGGGGCCTCCGCGCGGGTCAGGCCTGCTGGCCGAAGAGTCGCAAGGTGGCGAGGTGGGAGCGCACCGCCGCCCGGAAGGTGGGGTGGCTGTGATACGGGACGCCGTGGCGTGAGGCAACCTCCCGCACGATCGGCGCGATCCGTGGGTAGTGGACGCTGCAGACCCGGGGGAAGAGGTGGTGCTCCACCTGGAAGTTGAGGCCGCCCACGTACCAGTTCAGCACCTTGTTCCGGGGGGCAAAGTTGGCGGTCGTCTCCATCTCGTGCACCACCCAGCTCTGGGGCATCGCGCCGGTGGCATCCGGCTCGGGGTGGGCGGTCTCCTCGACCACATGGGCGAGCTGGAAGACGATCCCAAGGGTCAGACCCGCCACCAGATGCACCAGCAGGATCCCCAGGCCGATCTGCCACCACGGCAGGGGGATCAGCGCGAAGGGGAGCACCAGCGACCAGGTGTAGTAGACCACCTTGCCGATCACCAGGCCGACGACGTCGCCGCGCTTGTGGCTGCGGTTCTTGTACGGCCCCAGGTCCCGGGCAAAGAGGTACTTCCAGTCCTTGATGAAGACCCAGAAGATGGTGGTCAGGGCGTAGAGCCCCAGCGCGTACCAGTGCTGCCAGCGATGATACCAGCGGCGCGGGGCATGGGGTGAGAGCCGCAGCAAGGGCGAGACGGCCAGGTCCTCGTCGGTGCCGTGGATATTGGTGTAGGTGTGATGGATGACGTTGTGGGTGACCTTCCAGAGGTAGCTGCTCCCCCCGATCAGGTCCATGGTCGACCCGATCGCCGAGTTGATCCGGGGCGAGTCGGTGTAGCTGCCGTGGAGGGCATCGTGGGCCACCGCAAAGCCGATCCCGGCGATCCCCAGCCCGAGCAGCACGGCGAGGGGGAGCATCGCCACCGGCGGGACGGCCCCGGTCAGGATCAGGAGGTAGGGGACCACGGTCATCGCCAGCAGGACTACCGTCTTCAGCACCATCCCCGACGTCGCCCGGGGGCTGGTGCCCCGCTCGGCGAAGTGCTGTTCGACCGCGGTGCGGACCTCGGTCAGGAAGCAGTTCCCGTCGCGGACCGGGAACGAGGGGCAAGCAGTCAGGGTGTCTCCCAGGTGGGCGGCGCCAGGGGGGCGCCGGGTAGACCATGAACGAATCATAACCCCTTTTTGTGACGGGGGGCTTGCGCAATGGCCGCCGAGACCACAGCTTTCCTCCCAGCGAGTCAACCCGGGGCGACCCGGACCAGCCCGATTGCTGGACCTGGACATTCGTGTTCCGGTCCATTTTTTGTGGCCAGTGACCCGCCCCCTACGCGGGGGGACCTTGCCGCGGAACAGCGACGGTCGGTGAGTACGGACAATCCGGACTCCAACGAGCATCGCAGCATCAGGAGTTTGGAATGCGTACTACCGGAACGGTCAAGTGGTTCAATGATGCCAAGGGCTTCGGGTTCATCACCCCGGCCGACGGCCAGAAGGACTGCTTCGTCCACCACAGCGCCATTCAGGGCAGCGGGTTCAAGTCGTTGGCCGAGGGTGAGCAGGTCGAGTTCGACGTGGTGCAGGGCCAGAAGGGCCCGGCCGCGGAGAACGTCGTCAAGATCAAGTAAGCGGCAACGCAAGCACTGATCTGCGAACGGCGGCCGGGGAATTCCCCGGCCGCCGTTTCGCATTCCCCGGCCCCTGTCGGCCTAGCTCGTCTTCAGCGCCACACCCTCCGACTTCGCCACCACCAGCGCGGTGAGCTGGTCGCCCATCACGTTCGGCACCGTGCGACTCATGTCGAGGATCCGGTCCACCCCGAGGATCAGGGCGATCCCCTCGGCGGGGATCCCCACCGTGGTGAGGATCAGCGCGAGCAGCGGGATCGAGCCGCCGGGCACCCCGGCTGCGCCGACGGCGGTGATCACGCAGAGCACCACCACCGCGATCTGGCTCGGGATGCTGAGCCCGAGGGCGAACACCTGCGACAGGAAGAGCACCGTCATTCCCTCGAACAGCGCGGTGCCGTTCATGTTCATCGTGGCCCCGAGCGGCAGCACGAAGGAGGCGATCTCCTTGGGCACGCCGAACTCCTCCTCCGCCGTCTTGATGTTCTCCGGGCAGGGTGGCATTGGAGCTCGAGGTGGAGAAGGCGGTGACCATCAACGTCCGGCACTTCCGGAAGAAGACCCGATACGGGATCCCCGCCACGAACTTCGCCAGCAGCCCGATCACCCCGGTGAGGTGCAGGATCAGCCCCAGCATCACGGTCCCGACGTAGAAGGCGAGTGACTGCAGCACCTCGGTGCCGAAGCGCACGGTGACGGCGAAGATCAGGCCGGCCACGCCGTACGGCGCCAGTCGCATCGCATAGTCGATGATCTTGCTCACCGCCTCGACCAGGCCATCGAGGATCGCCATGATCGGCTGGGCCTTCTCCCTGGGGATCTGGGTGAGCGCCACGCCGAAGATGATCGAGAAGAAGATCAACCCGAGCATGTCCATCCGGGCCATCGTGTCGACGATGTTGCGGGGGACGATGTTGACGAAGGTGTTGACCCCGAAGTCGATCCCGCCACCCAGCCGCTGGGCCGCCTCGCCGCCGTACTGGGCCAGGAGGTCGGCCCGGACCGCGGGATCCATCCGGCGTCCCGGCGCGATCAGGTTCATCAGGGTCAGGCCGATGGTGGCTGCCGCCGCCGTGGTCAGGAAGAAGAACCCGAACGCCTTGCCGCCGACCCGGCCGATCTTCTTCAGGTCGCCAAGCGAGGCGACACCCATCGTCACCGAGCCGAAGATCAGCGGAATCACGATCATGAAGAGCATCCGGAGGAACACCTGCCCCACCGGATTGGCGACGTTGTCCACCACCCACATCAGCCACGGGGCGCCCGGGAACCAGAGCTTGCCGGCGATGCCGGCGGCGGCGCCGATCCCGAGACCGAGGAGGATCCTGGTGTGCAGTTGGGCCAGGCGCCACCGGGTCACGGCGAAACCGAGCAGGAGGGCGAGGGCGGCAGCGGCGAGGAGTCGGCTCAGCATCGGCTCAGATCCCCAATCCGGCACGGAGATAGACCCAGCGGCCGCCCTTGAAGAAGGTGATCCCGGCTCCCGCGTCGAGCGGGCCGAGTCCGATCGAGATGTTCGGGGAGTAGCCCACCTTCTCGACCTTGCTGTACCAGCCGATATCGAGCCCGAGCCGGAGCAGGCCAAGCCCCAGCCGGGGCCCCACCTGACCACCGACCACCGTGGTGGAGGGGAGTCCCCCCGCCCCGCTGAACCGGGTCAGGTTCCCCTCCGCCGCCACACCGATCAGGAGGGCGTTGACCTCGAACTTGGCGTAGCCACCGTAGCCGGTGTCCAGCGCCTTGCCGAAGTCGCCGGCGGGGCTGGCATAGCGGGCACCGAGTCCGAGTTGGGCATGGACGGGCGTGGCGAGGATCATCAGGGCCGCGATGGTGGCAGCCGAGGCAGCGGCGATGGGTCGCATCGGAGCTCCAGGGTTTCGGGACGGGAGAGTGGAGCGCACGGGCAGGAGTGCCCCCGGCAGGACTCGAACCTGCGACCCCCAGTTTAGGAAACCGGTGCTCTATCCACCTGAGCTACGGAGGCGCGCGGGTCGAAAGCTAGGCGATTCCGCGGGACCGCGCGAGGCGACCTCAGCCGGTCGCCGATTCGAGGCCGTAGCGGTCCAGCAGCAGTTGCCGGTGGTGCAGTTCATGGCCTGCCGCGATCCAGGGAAAGGCCGCCGCGGTGAACTTCCGGCGGCTGGCGGTCCCTACCCGGGCGAGTCCCTCAGGGTCCAGCGAACCGAGCATGGTGACCGTGTCGCGCCGGAGCCCCGCCCACTCCGAGGCCAATGCGGTCAGCGTGCGGCGTCCGGCGTTGGAGGTGGCAGCCCATTCGTCCTGATCCATCCCCGGCTGTCCCCCGGTGGCGCCTCGTGCAAGCCACAATGCCCGGAAGACGAATACCCGCTCGGTGTCGATGCAGTGACCGACCACCTCGCGGACACTCCACTTGCCCGGCGCGTAGCGATGCTCCTCGAGATGCGGTGGCACGCCGGCCAGCAGCACCTGGGTCTCGTTCATCTGGCTGGTGAGCGTAGCCAGGATGTCGCCATCGGCGACCAGGTCGACGTAGCGGCGATAGTAGCGAGGGTACTCGTGTTGGGTCGGTCGCGGGATGCGCATGTGGGGATCCTGGCAGACGGTTGGAGGAGCCGGAGTCGGCCCCGACCGGGTCAGAGGCCCATGTCGAGGCCAACTGTCCACATCACGGTGGGCTGCATGCCACCCCGCACGATCGGCACCAGCATGTCGGCCAGCAGGATGGGTCCATCGGGCGAAGTCCGGAACTTGAACCCGAACGATCCCAGGACGCGGTGGTCCTTGCTGTCGGGGATGTTGGTCGGCTCCACGGTCCGGTGGAACGGCTTGGTGTAGGTCACCGTGCCCGGTAGGGAGACGCCGTTCTTGCCCGGCTGCCATTCGCTCACCAGCTCGCCGGCGATGGTGGCCCAGCCTCCTGTCGGTTGATCGAAGCCGACGGTGGCGAGGATCACGTCGTTGTTGCCGTCGCCACCCCGGAGCTGGTAGCCCAGGTTCACGTGGGGGGTGAAGGTCCCGAACCGCGCCGAGCCGACCAGGAGCGCGCGCATGCTCGCGGCTCCGGCGCCAGTGAAGTTGGCCTCGTCTCCGGTCGGCAGTCGCAGGTCGCCAAGCAGGCTGAATGCATACTGGGCGCCGGCGTGAAGGGCGGCCTTGCCCCGCACGGCGATGTCACCGAGTCCGGTGTGTGATCCATAGGTGGCTGACCGCGCCGTCAGTTCAGGATTGTCGGGCGTGCCGGAGAAGAAGTGCACTGCTGTCGGGCCGAACGGCGTGATCTCTGCGAAGGCCCTTGCCTGCAGCGTGGTGTGCACCACCGGTGCCACGAGACTCAGGTCGAATCGGTCCGAGATGCCGTAGGTGACGAACACACTGGTGACATCGAGTCCGACGTCGAGATCCAGGTCCACCTGCAGCACGTCGTTCTCGAGGAGCGGGTCGCCGAGTCCTTCCGGTGCCACGTCCTGGTGGGTGAAGTTCAGGATCACCCCGTCGAGCGGTACACCTCGCAGCGTCCGCAGGGTCGCCGTGCTGTAGCGGGCACCCACCAACAGTTGCCCGCGACCGAGCGTCTGGGCCCGTTCGGCAAAGATCGGCCCGACCGACTCCGAGGTGCGCACCGGCAGGCCACCGACAAATTTGTAGGTGATGCCGCCACCGCTCGCCGTGGCGGGCACGCTGCTGGTGTTGTCGGCGATCGAGCCCGTGAGGAAGGAGATGATCGCGGCGTTCCCCGCCGCGAGGTCGGGGAGGAAGTGATCGCCATGGCCGTTGGCCGCGTTGACCGAACCGTCGAGGCAGAGGGGTTTGTCGCACACCCCGAAAGTGAACAGGTCTCCGATCCGGTCACGGAGACTCGATCCCTGGGCGGCGAGGGGTGCGAGAAAGCCGGAAAGCATGACGGCGGAGCCAACGAGGAATCGGGTCACGAGCACTCCGTCGGAGGGGATCGGGGATCGGCGGCGGAACTCAGTTGGACAGTGCCACGAGCCTCCACCCGTCCGTCCCGCGCTGGAGACTGGCGCGGAGCGAGACCGGCGTGGCCGTCGCCGAGGAGCGCGACGTGGTGACGGTGTTGGTGCCGGAGATGCGCAGGGTGGCGGTCGACCCGCTGACAACGAGGTCGCCGATCCGCCAATGCGTCTTCATCGACCCGCCGTCACGATAGAAGGCTTCCAGTCCGCCGCGCTGCCCGGGGGGCATTGATGGGAAGATTCGCACCGCGTGCTCGATCTGGCCCGATTCCAGTGCGCTGGCGTAGTCACGAATCACTGCCTCGATCTCGGTGCGCGGGTCGGCCACTGGTGGTGGCGCGAGGGCCGTGGCGGGTGGCGGCGAGCTGGAATCGGCCGGCGGCGATGGTGACGCGACGACGGTTGCCGGTTCGGTCGGCGCGGGTTGGTTCCGGGTGGCGACCGCAGACTCGGGAGGACGTGTTGCCGGCGCGGTACGCGTCTGGCCTGCACCCGAGGGGTCGCGGCCGGACCCGCTGGATGGAGCGGGCGCTGTTGGGAGCGGCAGAGCGGGTGCGCCCGATGGCACGATCGCGGCCGTCTGCTGGGGTGCACGGGGAGCAGGTTCGACCGGGCCTGGCAGTGGGGGGTCGCCGGCCGGCGCTGGCGTCGCCACCTGCTGCACCGTGGCAGGCGAATCATCGCTCACCATGGGAGCACGGTCGCGGAGGAGCAGCATCGAGACCATTGTCGCGAGGACAATCCCGGTGGCGAGGCCGGCGACCACCAGCATCCCACTCCGCCGGGACGACGCCTCGGTCGGTGTCGCGGGATCGGTTCGGGCGCGACGGAGCAGCGGCACCGGGCTCCGCGGCGTGCGCACCTGGGCGATGAACTGCCTGGTGCTCCCATTCCGAGCCAGTGCCACCATGGTGTTTCGGGTGGGGTCGTCGGGTGCGAGTGGCCCGGCCTCCGCCGCCGCGATGGCGGCCTCGACAGATTCGAAGCGCTCGGCGGGGTCCTTGGCGAGCATCCGCTCGACGGCCAACCGGAGTGACTGCGGACAATCTGGCCGCAGCTGGGTGATGGCTGGTGGCTGGCGCGCCGTGTGCCCGAGCAGCAGCGCCGGGATGCTCTTGTCGGTGAATGGCGGCCTGCCGGTGATCATCTCATAGGCCACGACGCCAAGGGAGTACTGGTCGGATGCCCCGCTGATCTCGTCGCCGGCACACTGCTCCGGGCTCATGTAGGTCGGCGTCCCGACGGCCGTACCGGTCAGGGTCAGTGAACTGGCATCCATCACCTTGGCGATCCCGAAGTCGGTGACGACCACCCATCCTTCCTCATCGAGCAGGATGTTCGCGGGCTTGACGTCACGGTGCACGACCCCGTGCCGGTGGGCGTAGCCAAGGGCACCTCCGACCTGGGACAGGATCGCCCGGACCATCGGAATCGGCAGCGGACCCGCCTCACCCAGCACCGCATCCAGCGAGGTGCCATCGACCACCTTCATCACGAAGTACAGCAGCCCGTCGGTTTCTCGCACCGCATAGATCGGGATGATGTTCGGGTGGCTGAGTGCCGCGGCGGTTCGCGCCTCCTGACGGAATCGCTCGACCAGTCCGGCGCCATACACCATGTCCGGCGACATCAACTTGATGGCGACCCGACGATCGAGCGCGAGGTCGTGGGCCAGGAAGACACTGGCCATCCCGCCAGACCCGAGCTTGCCGAAGATGTCGTACTCGCCCACCGTGGCCGCGCGGAGCCGTTGCTGCAGCAGGTCCTGCGCGTCCGACGCCAGGGTGGCGTCGGGTGCAGAATCAGGCCTCGGGGGTGTGGTGTCGGGCACGGGGGGACCTTCCGGAGAGTCGGCAACCTCTGCCGACCCCTCATCCTAGCGCGGCGATCGGGTCGGTGCCAGTCGCCGCCTGACCCGGACGACCGGCCCACGGGCTCCTGTCAGGCGACGGGGAAGGTATACATCACCGCGGCAGACGGTTGACCGTCCGCGCCGCGATAGAGCCGTTCGGCCATTGCGTTGCCGGGGTCGGCGAGGACCCACGCCTGGCGACAACCGAGCACGCGTCCCTCCTCGAGCAGCGCATCGAGCAGCCGGCGGCCGATGCCTTCGCCCCGACGTGCGGCCGCCACCCCGATCTCGTTGATGAAGAGCTCCGCAGGCTTGTCGGGATGAACGTAGTGGACGCCGCTGGCCACCCCGATCACCACGCCGTCCTCGATGGCGACCACGAGGTGGTGACGAGGATCGGCGAGGAACTCGCGCCAGAGCCCCGGATTGACTGGGTGATCGAGTACGCCGCTGGCGACCTGGTCCAGGAGTGCCTCGTCGCCCTCCCGGGCGACCCGGAACGCCGGTGCCGGGGGCGTCACCGCACGCCCAGGTTGCCGAGCCGGAACCGCGCCTCGGCGTCGATCGGCTCACCGCCGATTCTTCCCGGCACGAAGGAACACCGCGACAGCTCGGCGGCGAGCTTCGCGCTGTCGCCCATGTTCACCGCCTGCTCGAACCGGATCGATTCGATCGGCACGCTGCCGTCGCGCCGCACCTCGAGGGTGACCGTGACACGGGCATGGCGGCGGCGGCCCCAGGCGTTCATCGCCGCCTGCAAGTTGGTGAAGGAAGTGTAGATCCCCGACGGCGGCCCACCCACGAAGACCGCCTTGCAGTTGCGGGCGGCGACGGGATACTCCTCCAGGCGGCCGTCGTCCCACGAGAGGGGGAGACCCTCGGTCGGGAGCAGCACGGCTCCGAGCTCGACACCCTCGGGCAACGCCGACTCCAGGACCGCGTCCGGCGGGCGTTCGGCGCTCCCCTTCAGGTCGAGCGTCAGTGACACCGGGACCGGTGCGACGGTGACCTCATTGGGGACCCGGAAGCGGCAGGCCGAAAGCAATCGGGCCGCGACGCTCCGATAGGCCGCTGGGGAGACGGTTTCGACCTCGATGACCCGGATCGAGGCCGTGTCGGGGTGACCATCGGTCCCCAACAGGAAGGCCACGCGTCCCGATGCGGTCACGAGGCCGATCGGTTCGGTGGGGGACCGGCACTTGTCGACCCGGAAGGTCGTCGCGTCCTGGGCAGCGAGCCGCCCGGCGGCAAGACTGGTGACGAGCGCGAGAGCGCGGAGAATGGCGCGCACGGAGTCCTCGGGGAGAGGGTACCCCGCAATCTAGGTCGACGGCGACAGCGCCCGCACTCCTTCCAGGGCACAGCCCGAGAGCCGCCGGCCTCCCCAGTCGAGTCGAGCCGCAAACGGGTACCTGGCGGCCGACATCCCGTCGGAGCACCGCCGTTCCGAGAGCACCAGGGTGAGCGTGTCGCCCCCCGCTCTGGAGACGGCACGAAAGCGCCAGCCGGAGTCAGCCAGCCGATCCCAGTTGCCGGTGTCGAAGCGGTGCCCGGTCATGTCGTCGGGAGTGGTCACCCGCGCCGAGTCCGCCGTGATCGACAGGTGCCAGAACGGCTCATTGCCCCGGGCGGACAGGTCTGCATCGGGCAGCAGCTGGCTACAGTCCGGGCCCTCGGGGGCCACGTAGCGGACGGCGGTCACCACCCCACCATCGGCCCGGATCACCGCCGGCAATGGGCCATCGCCGAAATCGGCGAGGGCGTTGTCGACCTGATGGTCCTCGGTGTCGGCGATCCAGAGGGTGTCGGGCGGGCCGCCACAGCGAATGAAGGCCAGATGGCCCCGGAGGCGGGCCAGGTGACCGGCTTCTGCGGCCGGAACAGCAAACTGGTTCCGAGGATGGGCTGCCGAGGCCCCGCAGCCGACCACCAGCAGGGCGGCAAGGCCTGGAAGCACAGCCTTCGCGAAGTGGAGAATCCTTCCGGCCTTGCCGGGGTTGGTGGTGGGACCCGGCATCGGGGTCATCCCTGAACCACGCCGCCATTGAGAATGGCGGCAAGATGGACCTCATGCGATACATTATGGCAACGCCGCAACATATTGTGCCGCAGTGGTTTTTGCTCTGTTGAGAACAAGGTCATGTCCGTTCGAGGCGGCGCTGTCTCCACCCCTTCAGCATCTCGATCGCGATGGGGAGGACACTCACCAGGATGATGCCCATGATCACTAGCGAGAACCGCTCCTTGACCGCCGGAATGTTGCCGAACCAGTACCCTGCCCCGGTGAAGAGGGAGACCCAGGCGATCCCGCCGACCACGTTGTAGCTGAGAAATCGGAGGTAGTCCATCTCGCCCACCCCGGCCACGAACGGGGCGAAGGTGCGGACGATCGGGACGAAGCGCGCCAGGATGATCGTCTTGCCGCCGTGGCGGGCATAGAAGGCTCGGGTCCGGTCGAGGTACTCCTGCTTGAGGAAGCGGATCTCCCCGGAGAACGCCCGGGGGCCGATCCGGGCCCCTATCCAGTAGTTGGCGGTGTCGCCCAGGATGGCCGCCAGCATCAGCAGCCCGGCGAGGACGAAGGGGTTGAGGTCGCCCAGGGCGGCGAAGGTTCCCGCCGCGAAGAGCAGCGAGTCGCCCGGCAGGAGCGGCAGGATCACCAGGCCGGTCTCGCAGAAGACGATCAGGAAGAGGATTCCGTAGGTCCACGTCCCGTAGCTGCGGATCAGCTCGCCGAGGTGATGGTCGAGGTGGAGGAAGTAGTCGACGAACTGGCGAAGAAGGTCCATTCAGCTTTCCGGAGGTGCCCAGCCGAACTGGCCGAGCAGGGGAACGAACCGCACATCGGAAATCGGGGTCTCGTCGTGACCCGGCCCTTCGAGGTGCCGGGTGACCAGCGTGAGCACCTGTGCATCTTGCGGACCAACCGGGACCACCAACCGCCCCCCCGGCAGGAGCTGCTCCACGAGGGGCCGAGGCACCTCGGGCGACCCGGCCGCCACCACGATGGCGTGATACGGGGCATTCGGCTTCCACCCCATCGTTCCGTCGCCGTGGATCACGGAGAGGTTCTCGAATCCGGTCTCCCGGAGCGCTTCACGCGCCCGGCGAGCCAGGTCGGGTAGTCGCTCGAGGGAGAACACCGACTCGGCGAGCATCGAGAGCAGTGCGGTCTGGTAGCCCGAGCCGGTGCCGATCTCCAGGACGCGTTCGTGACCCCGAAGCTCGAGCAGCTCGCATGAGCGGGCCTGGACGTACGGCTGCGAGATCGTCTGTCCCTGGCCGATCGGCAGTGCCACGTCATCGTAGCTGCGCGACAACAGATGCTCGGGGACGAACTTGTGCCGCGGGACGGTCGCCACCGCCCGGAGCACGGCCATGTCGCGGATCCCCTTCTTCTGCAGGGCCTCGACCAGCGCGCTCCGGTAGCCGGCATAGCCGTCGCTCATCCGTCCTCGAGTGCCAACGCCCAGCTTCGGACGGTCTCCAACTGGGCATGGGCCGTCAGGTCGAGATGCAGCGGCGTGATCGCCACGTAGCCCTCGCGCACGACGGCGTGGTCGGTGTCCTGTTCACCGGTCCAGGTGGTGGTGCCGCCGCCGATCCAGAACACCTCCCTGCCCCACGGATCCTGATGCTTGGTCATCGAATTCTGGAAAAACCGCGACCCCATCCGCACCACCCGGACGCCCTTCACCTCGTCCACCGGGATTCCCGGCAGGTTGATGTTGAGGAGGGTCGCCGGGGGGATGTCCTCCAGGGACACGATCCGGCGCACCAGGTTGGCGACCAGGTCGGCATAGTCGGCGATCAGGTCATCGCGTCGGCTCGCGAACGAGAACGCCACCCCGGGAATGCCGAGCACCACCGCCTCCATCGCGGCCGAGACCGTGCCGCTGTAGAGCACGTCCTCGCCCATGTTGGGGCCGTGGTTGATGCCGCTGAACACGAAGTCGGGTCGATGCGGGACCAGCGGTCCCTCGATGGCGAGCAACACGCAGTCGGTGGGGGTGCCGTCGACTTGCCAGGTGCCGTCGGGTCGCCGCACCGGGCGCAGCGGCCGCGTCATGGTGAGGGCGTGGCTCTGGGCGCTCTGCTCGCGGTCGGGAGCGACCACGGTGACGTCGCCCACCTCGCGACACCCGGCGGCGAGCACCTGCAGTCCGGGCGAGAGGATGCCGTCGTCGTTGGTGACGAGAATGTTCATGGCCGAATCCTAACCGGGGGCGAGACCGACCAGTGAATAGTCAATGGTGAATGGTGAATGGGGGCGGCGGTGGGTCCCACTCACCATTCACGATTCACCATTCACGCCCTTCTTCCGCATCACCGGCGTCCGGCCCTCGAGCACCGCCAGGATCTCGGCGAGATCGCGGGCGATCTCGCGCACGGTCTCGACCCGCATGGCGGCGGAGGCCTGACCGCGGAGCTCGCCGGTGCGTCGGTAGTGATCCAGCCGCAGCCGCGCTCCCTCGATGGTGTACTTCTCGGTGTAGAGCAGGTGCTTGACCAGCATGATCAGCTCCACCTCGCGCGCCTTGTAGACGCGATTGCCGGAGCGGTTCTTGGCCGGGTTCAGGAAGCGGAACTGGCTCTCCCAGTAGCGCAGCACGTGCGGCTTGAGGTCGGTGAGCTGGCAGACGTCACCGATCGAGAAGAACTGCTGGACGGGATTGGGAAGGGTCATCCCCACGACTCCGCCTTGAGGGTCCGTTCCATCAGGGCGCGAATGCTGTCGGCCGGTGAGACATTGTCGAACAGCACCGCCTTGACCTGCTCGGTGATCGGCATCTCCACGCCGTGCCGTGCGGCGAGCCGCGACGCGCCCAGCGCCGTGTTCACGCCCTCTGCCACGGTGCGCACGCCGGCCCGGTGCTCCTCGAGCGACATTCCCTGTCCCAGGTCGATGCCGAGCTTGCGGTTGCGCGACAACCCGCCGGTGCAGGTCAGGATCAGGTCGCCCATCCCGGCCAGTCCGGCGAAGGTGAGCGGATCGGCACCCATCGCCTCACCCAGTCGGCCGATCTCGGCGAGTCCCCGGGTGAGCAGCGCGGCCCGTGGATTGTGCCCCATCCCGAGCCCCTCGAGCACGCCTGCGGCGATCGCCATCACGTTCTTGAGGGACCCGGCGAGCTCGACCCCCACCACGTCGTGCTGGGTGTAGACCCGGAAGGTGGGTGAGGAGAAGATCCGCTGGGTCACCTCGGCGGCCCTGTCATCGTCGGAGGCGGCCACAACTGCGGTCGGCTGCCCCTCGTGCACCTCCTGCGCGAACGAGGGCCCCGAAAGGGCCACGAAGGTGGCCTGCGGCACCGTCTCCGCCACCACCTGGTGGACCAGGTCGAGGGTGTCCGGCTCGATGCCCTTGGTGGCGGAGACCAGGATCGTCCCGGGGCGGATCGCGCTGCTCGCTTCGGTGAGCACCCGCCGCGCCACGTGGCTCGGGGTGACGCAACAGAGGATGTCAGCGCCGCCGATGGCGGCGGCGAGGTCGTCGGTCGCGGTCAGCCGCGCATCGAGGCGATGGCCGGCGAAGTAGAGTTCATTCTCGTGGCGGGCGTTGATCGAATCGACCACCTCGGACTCATAGGCCCAGAGTGTCGTGGCGGTCCCCTGGCGGGCGAGCAGGTCGGCGAGCGCGGTGCCCCAGCTCCCGGCTCCGATCACGGCAGCATGGGTCATGTCGCAGTCCCTCCCCTCGCCGTCACCGGTCGACGGCCGAAGCGATTCTCGGTTCCGTCGAGCAACCGCCGGATGTTGGCACGGTGGAGCCAGACCACCAGCAGCGCCAGGACGGCCACCGGCAGCACGATCTCGCGGCGCCCGGGGTGCAGCAACCAGATGGCTGGTGGCAGCACCAGCGCGGAGAGGATCGATCCGAGCGACACATAGCCGCTCACCCGAACCACCACGATCCAGACCGCCAGGGCGACCAGGAACGCCAGCGGGGCGAGTCCGAGGATCACCCCACCGCCGGTCGCCACTCCCTTGCCGCCCTTGAAGCTCACGAAGGCCGAGAAGACGTGACCGGCCACCGCGATCACGCCGAGGGCCGTCGACCCGAGGGCGCCGAGCCCGGCCAGTGGTCCGAAGACTGCCACCGGGATGGCGCCCTTCAGGATGTCGAAGATCCCGACCGGTATCGCGTACCGCCAGCCGAGCAACCGGTAGAGGTTGGTCGCGCCGAGGTTGCCGCTGCCGACGGTCCTGAGATCGACGCCCTTGACCGCGCGCACCACCACGAACGAGGTCGGGATCGCACCGACCAGGTAGGAGGCCACGGCCGCGACGACCGCCGGCCAGCTCATCGTCGAGACCCGCGCCGGTTGAGCTTGAGGCGGACGGGCGCCCCGGTGAAGCCCCACGCTTTGCGGAAGCCTCGCACCAGGTAGCGCTGGTAGGCTTCGGCGACACCATCGGGACGGTTGGTGACGATGGCGAAGGTCGGCGGACGGACGCTGATCTGCGAGGCGTAGAGAAGCTTGACCGATTCGCCCGCCTGCTGCGGCGGCGCGTTCTTGTCGAGGAGCGCCTGGAGGACCTCGTTCACCTCGGCGGTGCCGACTCGGCGATCGCGCGCCTCGGCCACCTCGAGGATCAGGTCGAGCACCTTGCGGATCCGCTGGCCGGTGAGCGCCGAGCCGTAGATGAACGGCACGTGCTCGAGGAACGGCGCCTTCTTGACCAGCATCTCCTCGCCGCGCTTGGCCGTATTGGCGTCTTTCTCGGGGATCAGGTCCCACTTGTTGACCACGATGACCAACCCGGCACCACGTTCCCAGGCGCTGGTCGCGATCCTCAGGTCCTGGTTGTGGAGTCCCCGTTCGGCGTCGACCACCAGCACGCAGACGTCGGCGCGACCGATGGAGCGTTCGGTGCGGATTGCCGAGTAGAACTCGAGGTCCTCGGCCACCTTGGCTTTGCGCCGCAGCCCGGCGGTGTCGACGAACGACCAGCCGGCGGCCGTGGTATGACAGGTCGGAGTCGATGGAGTCGCGGGTCGTGCCGGCGATCGGCGTCACCACGTGACGCTCCTCGCCGATCAGCTTGTTGACCAGCGACGACTTGCCGGCGTTGGGGCGGCCGATCACCGCCACGTGGATCGCCTCCTCGTCCTCGCCCGCATCCTTGTCCGGGAGGCGCTTGACGATTTCATCGAGCAGATCGCCGGTTCCCTTCCCCGAGGCGGCGCTCACCGGCCACGGTTCGCCAAGCCCGAGCTCATGGAAGACGTGGCGGGCGTCGTGCTCGCGCAGCTCATCGAGCTTGTTGACCGCCAGGAGCACTTCGCGGCCCGACTGCCTGAGCCGCTTGGCGATGTCGCCATCGATCGGGTTGAGACCGTCCCGCCCGTCGACCAGCAACACCACGAGGTCGGCCTCGGCCACGGCGCGCTCCACTTGCTGGCGGATCGCCTTGTCCATCGTCTCCTGGGAATCCGGGACCAGGCCACCGGTGTCGACCAGCCAGAAGTCGCGACCGTTCCAGGTGGCGTCGCCGAAGTGCCGGTCGCGGGTGGTGCCCGCCTTGTCGGAGACGATCGCCTCGCGCCCGCCGATCAGCCGGTTGAAGAGGGTGGACTTGCCGGTGTTCGGGCGGCCCACCAGGGCGACGGTCGGTTTGGTCATGCAGCCAACGGTTCGGCAAGGGCGTCGACGAAGGTCTTCGACAGCCGCAGTGGGAAGGCGGCCGCCGCGGCCACCTCGGAGAATGGCATCGAGTCGATGAACAGCCCGTCGTCGTTGACGCATTCGCCGGGGAGGAGCGCCAGGTCGGCGCCCTCGACCGCAGCCAGTGCGGCGCGAATCGCCGATCCGGAGAGCAGGCCCGCGGTAGTGACCCGCGGCCCGAAGAGGTCGTTCTCGACCGCGACAAGGTCGAACCGGGCGCCGGTGGCCGCCGTGAGTGGCGCGAGCACCTTGGGCATCAGCGCGGCCATCGAGGTGCCGGTGAGCACCGCGATACGGCGGCCCTGCCACCCGTGGAGCTCACGGGCGCCCTCGCTCACCTGCTGCTGGAGCCAGCGCACGGAACCGACGCCGTTCTCCACCTGGTCGAAGGTGTCGTAGGTCGATGCGGGTGGCAGCTCGAGATTGGCGCGCACATAGAGCTCGTCGGCGCCGAACGCCCAGGTGGCACCCCGTTCGGCCAGGGCGCGAGCCGAGGCCGCCTCGACGATCTCCACGGCACGGCGGCACTCCACCTCGTCGGGTTCCCGCACCAGGGAGTGCTTGCTGAACTCGGTGAGGCCGACCGGCACCACCGAGACCGACAGGACCGATGGGCCGAACGCCCAGAGGTCGTCGAGCGACTGGCGCAGCACGTCGCCGTCGTTGACGCCGGGCGCCATCACGATCTGGGTATGGAACTCCAGCCCATGGTCGGCGAAGTGGCGAAGCTGCGGGAGCACCGCCGGCGCCTGCGGATTGCGGAGCACCCAGCGGCGGATCACCGGGTCGGTGGCATGCACCGAGACGTAGAGCGGCGAAAGCCGGTACTCGATGATCCGGGCGGTGTCGTGGGGCTTGAGGTTGGTGAGAGTGGCGAAGTTGCCGTAACGGAACGACAGGCGATAGTCGTCGTCGCGGATGTAGAGGACCTGGCGGACCCCCTCGGGGTTGCCGTCGACGAAGCAGAAGTCGCAGCGATTGGCGCAGCGACGGATCCGGGGTGGCTCGATGGCCACGCCGAGCTGCTCCTCGATCGGTCGCTCGACCTCGACCTCGTACTCCTGGTCGGTGGCCGGATCGCGATAGACGAGGGTGAACTGCTCGTCAGCCGTGAGGTACTCCCAGTCGAGGAAGTCCTCCAGCTCGCGACCGCCGACGGTGAGCAGCTCGAAACCGGGTTCGAGCCCGATTCCGGCACCGATCGACTCGGGTTCGACCCCGGTGACCCTGATCATGCGATGGTGTGGTTTGGCACGGAGCCAATATGGCGCTATGTCACTATCCGAACAAGGGTTAGCGGATGTCACCTCAAGCGCCTTCACGATGGCAAGACCGCTGTGGCATCGCCGGACAGATCTGCAGCATCGAAGCAGCACCCGCTGATCAGGCGGTACTCGCCATGAGGTGGTCGGTGCGCAGCCAAGCTCGCCTGGGTCACCTCTAAGTTGTTGTGCCACAGTCGCTTAGGCATGGCAGGCGGCTGGGCGGCCGGCGGGACGGCACGACGTCTGCCAGAATCGGGGAGGTGGCCGCCCGTTTGGAGCGTCCCGAGTCCTCCACCTTATTGAGGAGCACCACTGATGCGCCGCCCCCTGATCCTCGCCGCTTCCTTGCTGCTACTCGCCAGTCCTGCGGCCGCCCAGGCACCTTACCAGGGTGACTTCCAGTTCCAGCTGAGCGGTGGGTCGAGCTATGACGACTACGGCGGCCAGATCAATGGCGGGTTCTGGTTCCAAGTCTTCTGCGTCCAGCCGTTTCAGTATGTCTACAACAATGAGATCTATGGCAACGCCTGGATCACCCCGTTGAGTGCAACCGACGTGAGCCACCTGCTGAACGGCACTGGTCAGAAGCCCGGCAACAGCGGCTACACCAACGCCCCCGGCCAGTATCTCGCGGCAGCCCAAATCGCCGCGCTCATGGGAACCAACGGGAGCGGTGGCTGGGGCAGTAATGACCTCGCGAACATCCAGTATGCAATCTGGAGCGCGATGGGCTTCAACGTCACCAACTACGGCGGCTACTCGCAAGCCAAGGTCGACAACTTCACCCAGCTGGCGGCGAGTTTCGGTAGCGTCGACCCAGCGCGCTGGGCCGTGGTGACCGACCTGCGCCAGGTGCACCAGGAATTCCTTTTCCAGCTCCCAGGTACGCCGACCGAGACGGTTCCCGAACCGGCCACTATGACCCTCCTCGCGACCGGCCTGCTTGGGCTCGGCGCCGCGGGCCGGCGTCGGCGCCGGAATCCAGCCGCGTAGGGCGACGGGAGGCACGAAGGGGGCGCCCCATCTGGGGCGCCCTTTGTGTATCCATCCCCAACGCTCCATCGATTTCGATTTGACCCGGCGGGTCTCCCAGGCCTACCGCCAGACAGGGCCGCCGTCCCTCTTACAATCCTGAGATGACCACGGCGGGGGTGACCGGGTCATCTTGGGAGAGGGCTGCTTCCTCCTCGGAGACTGTCATGTCGAGTCTGGTTCGATCCAACCTTCTGGCGCTCGTGGTCGTCGCCGCCTGCGGCGGCACTCCGCCGTCCCCAAGCGACCCCGATGGCGGTGGTGGCAACATCACCTGGCACTGGCCCGAGGGCTTGAGTGCCGCGACTCCGCAATCGGCCTACAGCCGGAGCGCTCCGATTCCGGTGGTTTTCCACAACGGCAGCGGCCAGCCGGTGACGGTCGGTGCCTTGGGGTGCACCGCCTGGTTGGAGCGCCGGAATGGCGATGCGTGGGTTCCCCTGGTCTCGACCAGGCTCTGCATTCAGTTGGCCGTCGTGGTCGAGCAGGGTTACGACCTCCCCTTCACCGTCGACTCGCCCGGAGCCGCGGGCAGCTACCGGATCGCCTTCCAGGCACTCCTCGACGGGCATCAGGAGACGGTGCGCTCGGGGGTCTTCACGGTGCGGTAAGGCGGCGGCGAGGGGTGACACGCGAAAGGGCGCTCTCCATTTCGGAGGGCGCCCTTTTCGGTTCTCGAGAGCGGGCGACGGGGTTCGAACCCGCGACCCTCAGCTTGGGAAGCTGATGCTCTACCAACTGAGCTACACCCGCATCGGGCCTGAAGATAGCGGCCCCCCGGAACCCCGGCAACGGACGGGGACCCGGAGGGCCTGGACAGCGCCAGATCGAGCCGTGCGCGCCGCCAGCGGCGCGCCTACTCTGACCTTGTAACGCCACCCCACGATCGCCTCGCCATCGCCATCGGCCGACCACTCGAACTTGACTCCCGGTTCGAGCGCAGGAATCTCGACATCCTTAGTGGTCACCACCGACCCATCGGCCGCCAGGAACTCGACCGTGATCGTCTTGGGCGCCGGTGTCGCGCTCTCGGTCTGGCGGCCCACGGCCGTGCCGCCGAGGGTCACGCCGCCCGCCCGTCCGGCGAAGCGTTCGACGCTCACCGAGGTCGGCATCGCCACCAGCTCGGTGACGGTGTTGATCAGCGAGGCGGTGTCGGCCTGGAGCCGGAAGCCCTGGGCGAGCAGCTTGCGGGAATCCTCGTTGAGCGGCTCCATCTCGACCAGCTTCCTGGCGGTGCCCACCAGGGAATCCCCCTGCTCCAGCGCGTAGTAGGCGTTGGCCAGGTTGTACATCGCGTCGCGGCTGTAGGGCTGCTTGGCGAGCACCTGGCGGAAGGCGTCAGCCGCCTCCGCAAACTTCTTGTCGTTGAAGAAGTTGATCCCCATCGACATCATGTCTCCGGTCGACATGGTGCCGCTGGCCGCGGCCGCTGCGAGGACTTCCTTGTCGAGGGCCGCCGCCTCCTCGTTCTTGCCGAGGGCCCTGAGTGACGTGGCCAGCGCGCGCTTGGCATCGGTGTCGTTGGGATCCCAGCCGACGTACTTCTCCAGTTCCTCGACTGCGAGCGCATGGTCGCCGGCCCGCTGGTACATCGCGGCCAGGTTGAACGTGGCGGCGTTGCGGTCCTTGGCAAAATCCTTCGGATTGGCGGCCGCCACGGCCTGCGCCTTCTTGAAGTAGGCGAGGGCGCTGTCGGTCTGGCCCATGTTGGCGAAGAGCACGCCCATGTTGTAGAAGCCCTGGGGCATGGAGCGGGAGATCGTGGCAGCCAGGCGGTAGAGCACCAGCGCCGAGTCGGCGTTGCCTTCCTGCGAGAACTTGGTGGCGGGGTTCATCAGCGGCAGCCAGGCGCGCTGGCGCCAGGCCTTGATGTCCTCGCTGCACTGGGGTGCGTACTCGGTTGCCTTGGTGAACGCCGAATCTGCGCCGGCGATGTCGCCAAGCTGGAGATAGGAGCGGCCCATGAGATACCACGCGGCGCCGTTCTCTCCCTGGTCGGCCTCGACGATCGCCTTGGTGGCGGTGTTGACCGAGTTCTGGAGCAGGGTCTCGGTCTTCACCGGGTCGGAGGCCTCGATGCCGCTCTTGAGGTAGGTCGCGGCACTGGAAACCAGGAAGTGCCCGTACTTCAGGTCGCAGGTCGGCTCCACGTAGCGGACACCCATCGCCTTGGCGACGCTGGCCACCCGCTGCTGGGCCGATGCGGTCTGGGGACTCAGGATCGCCAAGCCCGTCAGTACCAGGATTCCGGTCGTCCTCATTGCTGCTCCTCGTTGCGCCCCGCCCCGTTCCGTTGTCGGGCGAGTTCGTGTGCCCGCTGCGCCACCGCAAGCGCAGGGAGCTCTGTTCGACGGGCAATCGCGGTGACATCGTCGAATTCCGGCTTGTAACGTGGGCCGTCGGGCCCTTCGAGCACCTTGACCCGAACCGTGCCGCCCTCGAGCGCCACGGTGATCTCATGGCGCGCGAGCACCGTCCGGGTGGCCCTGAGTCGGCGGACGCCGGCGGTGGTGCTGTGGCGGAAGAATGCCGCCTCCACCGCATCCACCTTCCCCGCCGGGCACTGCGCCTCGATCCGGATCCCCGGCCGACCCTTCTTCATCTGGGTGGCCCACACCTGGACGTCGACCGCCCCGGCGGCCACCAACCCCTCGCGAAGCGGCTCAACATACTCGGGCGACAGGTCGTCGAGGTCGGCCGCCAGCAACTCGATCTCGCTCGCCTCGGGGATCGCCTCCGCCACAAACAACCGGAGCGCGTTGGCATAGCCTGCCGGATCGCGGCTCCCCGCCCCCCAGCCCTGGGCCACCGGGCGCCACCGCTCGGGGGGCGGCCCCGACGACAGCACCCGGATGAGTGCCGCCCCGGTGGGGGTCACCGCCTCGCCCTCGACCGGCCCGTTGCCCGACACCTCGAGCCCCTCGAGGAGCAGCGCCGTGGCCGGGGCCGGGACCGCCATGGCCCCGTGCGAGCCGCTGGCCCATCCCGAGCCGAGCGGGAGCGGTCGATGGTACACAGCCCCCACGCCCAGCCGTTCGAAGCCCGCTACGGCGCCCACCACGTCCACCAGCGCGTCCCATGCGCCAACTTCGTGCAGGGAGACGAGTTCAGGGGTCGTCCCATGCACTCGGGCCTCGGCCTCCGCGAGCAGCCGGAAGGCGGCCACGGCTCGGTCGCGGACCCAGTCGCTGAGCGGTGCTGCGGTGATCCGGTCGATCAGTTCCGCCACGTGGCGATGTGGCCCATGGCCGTGGTGGTGGTGTCGCCCCTGGCCGGGCAGCTCCACCTCGCCATCGACGGCCACGGTCACCTTGGTCGCGGCCACCGAGGCGCGGTTCACTCGCTCCACGGAGACCACCACCCGGTCGCCGAGCCCCAAGTGTTCGGGAAGGGAGCGGATCAGCTCGTCCGGCACCCCGCAGGCGACCAGGGCGCCCAGCAGCATGTCGCCCGAGGCGCCCGCCGCTGGGTCGATGATCGCGATCCGGTGGCTGTTGGGCATCAGCCCGCAAATATCCCTCAGGGCGTCGTCGCAGGCAATTGGGTCGGATCGCGATACAGCCACCCAGCGCCGGTGTTGAAGACGATCACCTGTTCGTCGTCGGCGATCGATCCGCGACGCTTGAGTTCCAGTGCGCCGGCAATCGCCGCCCCGCCCTCGGGCGAGCAGTCGACCCCTTCCTGCCGGGTGGCGAAACTGGCGAGCTCCATCAGGGTCTCCTCGGCCACCGCGACCGCACTGCCACCGCTCTCCCGGATCGCGTGGAGGATGAGGGCGTCCCCGAGCGCGGCCGGGACACGGAGTCCGCTGGCAGCAGTCCGCGGATCCTGCCAGGGCTCGGCGTGGTCGGCTCCGGCCTCGTAGGCGCGCACGATCGGGGCGCATCCCTCCGCCTGGACGCTGTACATCCGCGGCGGCGGCCCGGTGACCCAGCCCGCGGCTTCGAGCTCCTGGAAGCCCTTCCACATGCCGATCAGGCCGGTGCCCCCGCCGGTGGGATAGATGATCGCCGCCGGGAGGACCCAGTTGAGCTGCATGGCGATCTCGAGCGCCAGGGTCTTCTTCCCCTCGATGCGATACGGCTCGCGCAGGGTGCTCAGGTCGACCGCGCCGGTTTCGGCGGCGTACGCGCGCGACGCCTTGCCGCAGTCGCCGATGTGACCATCGAGCAGCACCAGGTCGCCGCCGAAGGCAACGATCTGGGAGAGAATCGTGAGCGGCGTGGTGCGTGGAGCGAAGACCCGGACCGGCACGCCGGCGCGCGCGGCATAGGCCGAGGCGGCCACCCCGGCATTGCCGGCGGTGGGCAGCGTGAAGCCGGTGGCGCCTGCATGCACGGCGCGAGTCACGGCGGCACTCAGTCCGCGGGCCTTGAACGAGCCGGTGGGATTGGCTGCCTCGTCCTTGAGCCAGATGTCGCCGAGGTTGAGCGCCGAGGCGAGCCGCGGGGCCGGCAGCAGCGGCGTGTCACCCTCGCCGAGCGTGATCGGCTCCTCGCCGGCCTCGAGCGGGAGGAAGGTGCGATAGCGCCACATGCCGCTTCCCCGCCGCACCTCGGCGCGCTCCTTCATGCCGTGAGTGCGAAGCGGGTAGCGCACCAGCAGCGGCTTGCCGCAACTGGCGCAGACGCCCATCAGCCCGTCGGGAGGGTAGTTGGTGCCGCAGTTGCTGCATTCGAGGTGCCAGTCCATGGGACTCAGTTGTGTTTGAGGTGTTCAAGGACACGCTCGGCGAGCGTGGTCGAGAAGCCGGGTACCGCGGCGATGTCGGCGACGGAGGCGGCCCGGACACCGGCCAGTGAGCCGAAGGTTCGCAGCAGCGCCGTACGCCGACTGGGTCCGACGCCCGGAATGTCGAGCAGTGCCGAGGTGACCGTTCGTGCCGTGCGACGAGTACGGTTGTAGGCCACCCCGTAGCGATGGGCCTCGTCGCGGGCCCGTTGCAGCAGCCGGAGCGCCGGGGAGCGCCGCGGCAGCCGCAGCGGCACCTCGCGGTCCGGAAGGTAGATCTCCTCCTCACGCTTGGCGAGGGAGATCACCGGCACGTCGCGCACCTCGAGTGCGTCCATCGCCGCGATCGCGGCATTGAGCTGACCGCGGCCGCCGTCGATCACCACCAGGTCGGGAAATGGTTTCTGCTCGTCGAGGCGGCGGCGGAAGTAGCGGGTGATCACCTCGTGGATCGCCGCGAAGTCGTCCTGCTGGCCGATTCCCTTGATCCTGAACCGGCGGTACTCGGCCTTGCGGGGGCGTCCCGCTTCGAAGGTCACCAATGACCCGACGGTGTCGCGACCCTGGGAGGTCGAGATGTCGACGCAGATGAACGTGCGCGGTACCCGGGTCAGCCCGACCTCCCGGCCGAGGGCGTATACCGGGTCCTCGGCGCGTTCCTCGGTCTCGAACGACTCCATCCGGAATGATTCGAGCAGGTGGCGTGCGTTCTGGTCGGCCAACTCGCGCCAGCGCGCGGCGGTGCCCCGGAGCGGAATTGTCAGGCGTGAATCTCCGAACAGCTCCTCGATCGCGGGAAGGTCCGCGGGAGCGAAGGGGAGCACGAGGCGGCGGGTGCGTCCCTCCGTGGTGTGGTAGGCGCCGACGAGGTAGGCACTGAGGGCGTCGGCGTCGGTGTCGTCGGGACCACATTCCAGGAAGGCATGCTCACGGCCGACCACCCTCCCGTCCCGAATCCTGAAGAACGCGGCCACCGCATCAGCACCATCACGCGCGAACCCGATCACGTCGGCGTCGCCGGTTCCGATCACCTCGACGGCGGGTGGCCGCTCGACCTGCTCGAGCCACTTGAGCGTGTCGCGGAGGTCGCGGGCCCGCTCGAAGTCCTCGCGGGTGCTGGCGTCGTGCATCATCTCGCGGATCCGCACCCTCAGGTCGACGGTGTGTCCCTCCAGGAAGCCGAGCACCTCGGCGATCATCGCGCGGTATTCGGCGTGACCCTGCCAGCCGACGCACGGCGCCTTGCAGCGTCCGATGTGATAGTCGAGACAGGGGCGCTCCCGTCGCTCGCGTGGAATGTCGTCGAGGCACGACCGGACCGTGAACATCCGGCGCACCAGTCCCAGCGTGCGCCGCATCTCGGCCACGTCGGTGAAGGGGCCGAAGTAGCGGGCACCGGCGATGTCGCGTCGGCGGGTGGCGAAGACCCTGGGGAACGGCTCGGCCATCGTCACGGCGATCGATGGATAGCTCTTGTCGTCCTTGAGCCGGACATTGAAGCGGGGCTGGTATTCCTTGATCAGGTTGTTCTCGAGGAGGAGCGACTGCGCCTCGTCGGGCACCACGATCGTCTCGACATCGGCGATCCGTGCGACGAGCTGGTCGCGGGTGTAGCCCCCATCGCGATCGGGGGCGAAGTACTGTCGCACCCTGACGCGCAGGTTCTTGGCCTTCCCGATGTACAGCACCGTCCCGTCGGCGTCCTTCCACAGATACACGCCCGGGCCATCGGGGAGGGTCTCGAGTTTCCGTTCCAGCGCCTCGTTCATCCCCGCCCCGACTGCCCGCGACGGATGCGACGCACGATGACCGCCGATTCGGGCACGTCGAGCCACCAGGTGAGCGCCACGAAGATCCCGCCGTAGCACGGCACGACCAGCAGCGCCTGGAGGATCGGCTTGAGATCCGGCGTGCCCAGACGCACCGCGGTTGCCACGGCCGCGGCCACCACGGCGGCGCCCCACAGCTTGGCCAGCTCGACGAACGGGAGCGAGAAATTGCCCAGTCGACGGCAGAGGCCGCGGCGCAGCAGCACGAACTCGACCCACCCCGACATACCGGCGCTCACGGTGATGCCGACCGCGCCGTAGCGCGACGGTAACCCCAGCAACGGTGGCACCACCAGTGCCCCGAGCACGCCGAGGATGGCGGTGAGGGTGACCCGCACCAGGCCGGTGCGCAGCGGAGTCACCGCGTCCCGGAGGGCATAGAACGCCGAGGCATACAGCCGGGCGAGCGTCGCCGCGAGCAGGCCAATGGCGGCGCCGGCGAGCACCAGCCACACATAGGCGGTGTCGTCGGCGGTGAACTTGCCGCCCTGATAGACCGCGCCGGCGAGGACACCACCGATCGCCAGGAACGCCATCGCACTGGGGACGATGTAGTAGGCGAGTCGTTGGGTGGCGGCGTCGAGGCGGACCCGGAGCGCCATCGCAACGGTCTCGGCGTCACCCTTCTCGCGCGCCATCTCGGGGAGCTCCGCCGCGGAGATCGCCATTCCGAAGAGCGACACCGGCAGGGTGTAGAGCACCTGGGCTGCGGCGATCGCGGCCACCGCTCCGCCGGGGAGGTAGGCCGCGATCGTGAGGTCGATGAACGCCGAGAGCTGATTGGCTCCACGGGAGATCATCGTCGGCAGGAAGGTGCGCACCACGATGCCGACCTCTGCCACCCCCCGCCAGCTCCGCATCACGATCCGGCCCCCGACGCGGCGGACCACCGGCCACTGCACCACGATCTGGAGGAACGACCCGACGACGGAGCCCCACGCGGCCACCACCGCGATCCGCGTCGCAGCCCCTCCCGCGCCCGCCACGAGGATGGCGATGATCATCGTGGCATTCCAGACCACGGGCGCGGCGTAGGAGAGCAGGAACCGTCGATGGGAGTTCAGCACGCCGAGACACCAGGCCGAGATCACCAGCAGTCCGGCACCGGGAAAGAAGATCCGGACCAGCGTCTCGGTGAGGGCCCGCTTGTCGCCGGTCCAATCGCCCACCAGCAGGTCGAGGATCAGCGGCGTGGCGAGCTGGCCGGCGAGCACCACGACTGCCACGACCACTGCCAGCAACCCCAGCACGGCACCGGCGAGCTCACGGGCCTCTTCCTCGCGTTCCTCGCCGAGCAGGCGCGAGTAGCTCGGAATGAAGGAGGCCGAGAGCGCGCCCTCGCCGAACAGATTCTGGAGGAGGTTGGGGATCCGGAACGCGGCCGCGAAGGCATCCGCCACGTCCCCGAGCCCGAGGAAGTGCGCCAGCACCTTCTGGCGCACGAGGCCGCTCAGCCGGCTCAGCAGGATCCCGGCGCCGACCAGGTAGGAGTTGCGGCCGCTCACGCCCCGCCCGGCGGCAGTTGGGTGCCTCGAGGTCCCTCCTCGAGCAGCCGCTGGAGGAACTCGTTCTCTTCCTTGAGTTCGTCGACGGCGTGCTGGAGGAGCTCGACGTCGCCCTCGAGCAGCTGAAGCCGGCGCTCGAGATCCTCGGCCGCCTCGAGCGGCGGTTCCGGATTCGCGCCCTTGCGCTGGAGCCGCTCGGCGAGGGCGCGGCCAATCGGCGAGTCGCTCAGGATCGCCACGATCGGGATGCAGAGCGCCACGAGCAGCGCGAGGCCGACGATGGTCATCGTGACTCCTCGCCGATCATCCGCGGCACGAAGTCGCGGGCCCAGCTGTCGGCCGCCACCGTCGCCGCATCCAGCCAGCGATCCCCCCAACGACCGAGCGCCGCGGCGACACCGATGACCCGCTCCTGCGGTTGATCGAGCGGACGGAGTCGCTGTCGAAGACGGCGATACTGGGCGTAGGCGATGTCGTCCCGCTTGCGGAGATGCCGTTCCATCAGTCGCTCGAGATCCTCGGCGACGAAGCCGAGCCGCCGCCGCCGCGACTCGATCGCGCGAGCCAGCACCGGATCGATCAGCTGACCGACGCGACCGAGGTCGGTGGCGGTTTCGTCGATGCTGTCCCGGAGGCGGGCGATGGCAGCGGGGATCTCCGGGGCGAGATCGCGCCGCAGTACCGCGCGACCGAGGGTGCCGTCGTCGGCCAGCAGTTGCTCGGCCGTCAGGTCGAGCCGACCGAGCAAGCGGGTGGAGACCGCGTCGATCACCGTGCCGCCCCAGCGCGGAATCGGGGGCTGCGCTGTCACGCCGAGCGGTGGATAGAGGAGCGAGGCCTGCCGGGAGAGGTAGCGGAGTTCACCCGGGCCGGCGACATAGGCCACCGTGGGGAGCAGGGCGGCTTCGACCACGGGACGCAGCAGCACATTGGCCGAGAAGCGCTCGGGATGCTGGTCGAGGAGGCCGAAGATCTCGGCTCGGGTGAACTGCTCGCCACCGCGCCGGGTGCGGAATCGGTCGCCGTCGGCGATGAGACGATCCCGGCCGGCCGCGCCGACGTAGAACACCAGGGTCGCGCCGTCGCCGGCGCCGATTCCGGTGCCGGCATCGTCGACTGTGGCGAGGGTGGCATCGAGCGACGATGCCTGCTCGAGGGCGGCCATGATCAGCGGCGTCTGGGCCCGCTTGAGCGGACCGGCGGTGGCGTCGAGGCAGGCGACCCCCCGGTCGGCGAGCAGCTCTCCGACGGCCCCGACGAAGGCCGCCTGCAGGGTGCGGTCGGGCTGCCAGTGTCGGTCGATCCAGGCAATCGCCCGGTCACGATCCTGGCCGGCGGGCAGGTCCTCGGCCAGGCGATCGCGCGCCGCACGCGCGGCGGCGGGAACCGGCTCACTGGCCATCGGCAGTTGCGGCGCCCCGTCGGGACGGGGCGACAGCGACCACTGCACCACGTCGCCCTCCGCGGTCCACCAGGCGGTGCGGGTCGCCTCGGCCCAGTCATGATCGTCGCCGGCCATCCAGAACACCGGCACCACGGGGCGTTGCCATGCCTGTTCGAGTTCCCGGGCCACCGCCGCGGCAGCCAGCGCCTTGTGCACCACGTACATCGGGCCGCCGAAGAGGCCGGGTTGCTGACCCGTGGTGACGGCCAGCGCGCCGGGAAGCCGGAGTCGGTCGGTGGCCGCGGAGGGAAGGAAGGCCTCGATCAAGCGTGGTTCGACTTCCCCGGCGCGGGGGGCCAGCGCAGGCAGCGCACCGGCCACCGGATGCGAGAGGACATGAACGGCCGCTTCACCGGTCACCGATCACCGTGCTCTCTGGGGGCCGTGCGCCTCACCTGTCACCGTCGCCTCGATGGTAGGGTGTGCCACGCAGGATCGCGTCGGCACGATAAAGTTGCTCGAGGACGATGATTCGGGCGAGTTCATGGGGCAAGGTGAGCGGGCCGAGGCTCCATCGCTCGTCGGCTCGCTGCCGGAGTATCTCACCCACCCCCTCGGCCCCCCCGATGAGGAGGACGCGGTCGCGGGCCGCGAGGCGCCAGCGATCGAGGCGGGCGGCGAGCGCCTCGCTGGTCCAGCCCTCGCCACGTCGATCGAGGAGGGTGAGGGCGGCGCCCTCGGGGACCAGCTTCAGCAGCCGGCGGTCCTCCTCCTCGCGTCGCGCCACCGGGTGCGGTGCCCGCGAGGCTTCGCGGGCTTCCCGCTCCTCGATCGGCTGGTGGCGCCCCAGGCGACGGAGGTAGTCGTCAGCGACCTCGCGCAGCGACGGCCGGAGCCGGCCGGTGGCGAGGAGCACCAGGCGCATCAGGCATACAGCCCGCGCATGCGGTGCATCGCGGCGACCCGTTCGATCGCCAACATGTACGCGCCGATGCGCATGCTCACCTGGTGGCGGTCGGCCATCGCCACGACCTCGTCGAACGAGCTCGACATGATCTTCTCAAGCCGCTCATTCACGGTCGGTTCATCCCAGAAGTACCCGCCGCGGTCCTGCACCCACTCGAAATAGGAGACGGTCACGCCGCCGGCATTCGCGAGGATGTCGGGGATCACGAAGATCCCCTTCTTGTCGAGGATCGCGTCGGCCTTGGCGGTGGTCGGGCCGTTGGCACCCTCGCAGATGATCCGCGCCTTGACGGCGCCGGCGTTCTTGCTGGTGATCACGTTCTCGAGCGCGGCCGGCACCAGCACGTCGCACTTGAGGGTGAGCAGCTCCTCGTTGCTGATCGTCTTGGCACCGGGGAATCCCTCGAGGAACCGGTGCTCGCTGACCCAGGCGAGGACGCCGGGGAGGTCGAGCCCCTTGGGGTCGTAGATCCCGCCCTTCTTGTCGCTCACGGCGACGATCCGCATTCCCTCGGCGGCCATCAGGCGCGCCGCCGTGGAGCCGACATTGCCGAAGCCCTGGACGGCGACGGTGGCCTGGTCGACGGGGATGCCGAGGCGGGTGAGCGCCTGCTTGGTGACGACCAGGCAGCCACGCCCAGTGGCGTCGCGTCGGCCCAGCGAGCCGCCCATCTCCACCGGCTTGCCGGTGACCACCGCGGTCACGGTGTGGCCCTTGTGCATGGAGTAGGTGTCCATGATCCAGGCCATCACCCGCTCGTTGGTGTTCACGTCGGGCGCCGGGACGTCGCTGTCAGGACCGAGCGTCTCGATGATCTCGGCAGTGTAGCGGCGTGTCAATCGCTCGAGCTCGGCGACCGACATGGTGGTCGGGTCACAGATCACCCCGCCCTTCCCGCCGCCGAACGGCAGGTTCACCACGGCGCATTTCCAGGTCATCCACGCCGCGAGGGCCTTGACCTCGTCGAGCGTGACCGCCAGGTCGAAGCGGATGCCACCCTTCGCCGGGCCGCGCGAGGTGTTGTGGAGCACCCGGATGCCGGTGTACACCTCGATCTCGCCGTTGTCGCGCATGATGGGCACGGAGACGATGATCTGCTTCTCGGGAGACCGGAGGACCTTGTAGAGCCCCGGTTCGAGGTTGAGTCGCCGGGCGGCATCGTCGAAGCGCGACATCATCGCCTCGAACGGATTGTCCTCGGTGACGAAGCGCCGATCGCGATCCGGCTTGATGATGGTCTGCGCGCCGCGGCGCGTCCTGGGATTCGACATCCTGGCGTAGCTCCGGTCCGTCAGGGACCAAAGGGGTCCGGGTCAGTCATGCCGGCGCGCCGACGACCGCGTCGATCGACGCCCCTAGGGCTGCTTCGCCGGCCTCGAACGTGATCGAGAGCATGGCGACGAGCGGTTCCGGCACCGAGGCCGGCCAACGATCCCGCAACTTCACGGCGTCCTTCGCCGTCAGCACCACGTGGTCGGCCCGGCGCGTCGCATGCGCCAACCAGGCCACGTCCTCATCCCGATACGCATGATGGTCCTTCCAGGTGGCGACCTGGACCTGCGCACCGAGCCGCTTCACCTGCGAGACGAACGCCGCCGGATCGGCAATGGCGCAGGCGACCACCACCCGCCGGTCCTGAAGCATGCCAACATCATGGCGTCGTCCCGAGACGAGCCCCCGAAGATCACCCAGGTCGAGCCGGGCGATGGCCACCGGCCCGTCCACCAGGCGACGGATCCGCTCCGCGAGTCGCTCGGCCACCTCGTGATCGGCTCGTTTCCTTGTCACCACCACCGCGTCGGCCCGTCGGAGCGCCGGCCATCGTTCCCGCCACGGACCGGCCGGCAGCGGCCAGCCCACCGCCCGCGACGTCTCGGCGCTCACCACGCAGAGGTTCAGGTCGCGGCGCACATCGAGCCGCTGGTAGGCGTCGTCGAGCACCAGCACCTCTGCCCCCCTGGCGACCGCCTCGGCCGCGCCGGCCACCCGATCGGGGTTGGCCACCACTACCGCCCCGGGGACCGCCTCCCGGTGCACCTCGGTCTCGTCGCCACCGACCCCCCGGAGCAGTATCCCGGGGGTGAGTCCCCTCGCGGCGAACCGAGCTGCCACCCATCCGGCGATCGGGGTCTTGCCCGATCCCCCCACAGTGAGGTTGCCAACCGCCACCGTCGGCAGCGGCAGGTCATGCGTCTCGAGCCAGCCACGACGGTAGGCCAGGCGACGTACGGCCATCCCAGCGGCCCAGAGTCCCGAGGCAGGAACCAGCAAGGCGCGGGCCGCCCTGGCATCGAGTCGCCTGGAGGTCCACAGCCACCGAACGAAGCGATGCCCATCGCCACGGCGCCGGCCGCTCATCCGGCCTGCATCTCCGTCTCGAGCTCGAGCATCGCCTCACGACCCCTGCTGATTCCCTCGGTGAGCGCCTCGGGCCCCGGAGCGACCCGGAATGGCTCGCCGTAGCCCACGGTGATCCTCGCGCCAGGTTTGGGAATCACCAGCCGATCCCAGGTGCCCAGGCGCCACGCCGGGGTCGCGATGGCATGCAGTGGCACGATCCAGGCTCCGGCCCGTTGGGCAGCCTGCACCACGCCGGGCTTGAGGCAGCGCCATGGGCCCTTGGGGCCATCGGGCGTTATCGCCACTGGCGATCCCTCCCCGAGGGCCCGGACGGCGCCCAGCAGCGCCCTGGCGCCGCCACGCGATGATGAGCCGGGCAGGATGCGATATCCAAGCCGTGAAGCATAGTCACCGAGGTACTGACCTTCACGCCCCAGGCTCACGACGATGGCGATCCCGAGGTTGCGATGGCGCCAGAGGAGGGGGTAGAACGCCTCATGCCAGAGCAGGAAGAGATACGGCTCGCGCTGGCATGCGACCCGTTGCCAGCGCTCTTCGCCGAGGGTCTGGAAGCGCCACGACCTGGCCAAGCCGGTCACGATCGGCGTTCCGAGGAGCCGGACCATCGTCCTGGGGAGGGGAAATCTCACCTGGCCAGCAACTCCACGGCGAGGGCGGCGACCCGGGCCGAGGCGCCGGGCCCACCCAGGCGTCGGCGGACCTCCGCGAAGCCGGCACGCTGGGCGCGGGCCTCGGGACTGGCGGCATCGAGCAGCGGACCGATCCGACGCACCAGCTCGCGGGTCGTCACCGCAGCCTGCACAAGTTCTGGCACGATCTCCCGGCTCGCCACGAGGTTCACGAGCGAGACCCAGGGTACCGTGATGAGCCGTCGCGCCAGCCGGTAGGTGATCGGATGAATGCGATACGCCACCACCATCGGGACGTCGGCGATCGCCGCCTCGAGGGTGGTGGTCCCCGACTTGGCGAGCACGGCGTCGGCGGCGGCGAGGGTGGTGGATGGGCGGTCGCGGATCACCTGCATCCCTTCGGCGCCCGGATAGTCACCCCAGGAGGTTCCGGCCACGATCACCCGGTCGCAGCGTCCCTCACGCCGGAGCGCCAGCGCGGCATCGCGATAGAACTGCCACAGCCGGGCGATCTCGCCGCGTCGCGATCCCGGGAAGAGTGCCAACACCCGTTCCGCGGGGGGGATCCCCAGTTCGGCCCGTGCCATGACGCGGTCGGTGCCGGTTCCCTCATCAACCAGCGGATGGCCGACGTAGGTCGCGTCGAGTCCGTGCCGCCCGAAGAATTCGGGCTCGAAGGGCAGGATCACGGCGAGCCGGTCGACGGCTCGCGCCCAGCGGTCGGCCCGCTCCGGATGCCAGGCCCAGAGCTGGGGGGCGATGTAGTGCAGCACCGGGACGCCTCGCCGTCGGGCCGCTTCCGCGAGATGAAGATGGAAGCCAGGGTAGTCGACGGTGACAAGGAGATCGTAGCGCTCCGCGCGGAAGTCGCGCCTCAGGCGAGCGAGGAGCGCGAGGTGGGCGGGGATCTTGTGGACGATCTCGACGAAGCCGATCGCCCCGAGATCATCGATGGCCCGCAGCATGATCGCACCGGTGGCGGCCATGTGATCGCCGCCCACGGCGAAGATCGTCGCGGTGGGAAACTTCGCCTGGATGGCGCGGATGACGCGACCGCCGTGGAGGTCACCCGAAGGCTCCCCCGCGGTGACGAGAATGCGAGGGGTCATCGTCCGAGGGCGGGAACCGGCGTGCGTTGCACGGCGGCGGAAACCTCGAGGGCGAGCGCGAGCGCCGCACGACCCTCGGCGGCGGTGACGATGGCCGCCGGATTGCCGCGGACCGCCCCGATGAACGCGGCCAGTTCGAGCCCCATCGCGTCGGCTTCGGGGGCTCGCAGTTCCACGGTCTCGACAATCTCCTGGATCGAGGTGCCGGTGCCGGGGCGCCAGCCCTCGCGGAGCCGCATGAAGGTGCCGGTGCCTTCCGCGAGGTCGAGCGAGAAATAGCCGGACGGCTGGAAGATGCGCAGCCGACGCACCC
The DNA here is from genome assembly GCA_963847895.1 of uncultured Gemmatimonadales bacterium. GTDB lineage: Bacteria > Gemmatimonadota > Gemmatimonadetes > Gemmatimonadales > GWC2-71-9 > Palsa-1233. The sequence goes on along the minus strand of CAWKBO010000001.1, from coordinate 474,115 downwards.
GATCCCGTGCCACCCGCGAGGCGGTCACCGAGGCGACCGTGCCGCCCTCGAACTCGACCCGCGCGTTGACCATGTCGAGATGCGGCGAGAGCACCGACACGCCGCTGGCCCGGACATCGCAGGCGACCGCGCCGCCGACGAGGTGGTTGGCGAGGTCGAGGTCGTGAATCATCAAGTCGAGCACCACGGCCACGTCGGTGCCCCGCGGCTGGAACGGGGCCAGCCGAATCCCCTCCAGGAACATCGGGCGCTCGAGGAATCCCATGGCTGCCCGCACGGCCCGGTTGAACCGCTCGATGTGCCCCACGGCGAAGATGGCATCGTGTCGCGCCGCCTCGGCCAGCAGTTCGTCCGCCTCGGCGGTGCTCGTGGCGAGGGGCTTCTCCATCAGCACGGAGACCCCTCGGCCAAGGCACTCGAGTCCCACCTCGCGATGCACGACGGTGGGAACCGCAACCACCACTGCCTGTACCGCACCGAGAAGATCGGCAAGCTGGTCGAACGCGCGGGTACCGGCCTCCTCGGCGACCTGGCCGGCGCGCTGCCGATCGACGTCATGGACGCCCACCAGCTCGGTGCCGTGCATCGCGGCGAAATGGCGTGCGTGGTGCCGTCCGAGCGCGCCGACGCCGACCACGCCGACCGGGACGATCGTCACGCGGGGACGCCCCGCTGCGACGACGAGACGAAGTCGATGAAGTGGCCCACCTCGGGCAGGTCGGGAAGGTCGGTCCGGGCCCGCTCGAGCGCCTGGCCGAGGTTGAGGTCGGAATTGAAGAAGAGGCGGTAGGCCCGCTTCAGTGCCGCCACGGTGGTGGGCGGCATGCCGTGTCGACTGAGCCCGATCGAGTTGAGGCCGTAGAGCTCCACCGGGTTGCCAACCGCCTTCACGTAGGGTGGCACATCCTGGTTGACGCGGGTGGCGCCTCCGACGAAGGCGTGCGCCCCGATTTTCACGAACTGGTGCACCGCCACGAGGCCGGACAGGATGGCGCGATCCTCGATGGTGACATGGCCGGCGAGCTGGGTTGCGTTGGCGATGATCACGCCGTCGCCCAGGTGGCAGTCGTGGGCCAGGTGCACGTAGGTCATGATGAAGCACTCGCGGCCGACGCTCGTGAGGCGCGAGGCGGTGGTGCCGCGATTGATGGTGGTGTATTCGCGGATGATCGTCCGATCGCCGATCTCGACCCAGGTCTCCTCGCCGGCGAACTTGAGGTCCTGCGGTGGGCCGCCGAGGATCGAACCGGCGCCGACATGGACGCCGACGCCGAGGCGAACGTTGCGCTCGAGCGTGACCCGCGCGGCAATCCGGGCGCCGTCGCCGATCACGACATTGGGGCCGATGATGGCTGAACGGACCGATCTCGACATCGTGGCCGAGCTCGGCAGACGGATCGATCAGCACGGTGGGATGGATGCGATGGGTCACCGATCCACCACCTGGGCCATCATCTCCGCCTCGCAGACCGGCTTGCCCTCCACGAACGCCTGTCCCTTCATGCGGCAGGTCCGTCCCCGGAACTGGAGCATCTCCAGCTCGAAGCGGAGCTGGTCGCCCGGGAGCACCGGGCGGCGGAATTTCACACCGTCGATCGCCATGAAGTAGACCACCTTCGAGTCGGGGTCGTCGAAGTGGTCCATCAGCAGCATCCCACCCACCTGGGCCATCGCCTCGACGATGAGCACGCCCGGCATGATCGGGTGTCCCGGGAAGTGGCCCTGGAAGAACGGCTCGTTGATCGTCACGTTCTTCAGGCCGACTATGCGCCGGTCGGGTTCGATCTCGATGATCCGGTCGACCAGCAGGAAGGGATATCGATGCGGCATCACCTCCATGATCCGGGTGATGTCCATCCCGCTCGGGTCGCGTCGCTCGGCGCGACGGGCGATTTCCTGCGCCAGCGCGACGTTCCCCTGGTGACTCGGCCGTTCCGCCATGATGTGCGCCTCCACGCGCGCGCCGAGGAGGGCGAGGTCGCCCACCACGTCGCCGATCTTGTGCCGCACGAACTCGTCGGGCCAGCGCAGCGCCCCCGATTCGAGTCCCGTGTCGGTGAGGACCACCGCCATGTCGCTGGTGGCCCCCTGCAACAGCCCCCGTTGCCGGAGCGCCTCGACCTCGTGCACGAAGCCGAAGGTGCGTGCCGGGCCGATTTCCCGGCGGAACTCCTCCCGGGTCACTGCCACCTCGAGCGTCTGGCGGCCGATCATCGGATGGGCCCATTCGATCGTGGCAGTGATCCGCAGGCCGGCGTCGGGCGACACGACATAGCGGGCCTCGCCCGCCGTGACGGTGAACGGTTCGGTGACCCGCACCCGGGCCGGCTCCCCGTCGGTCTCCACGATGCCGGCGCGATCGACCGCCTCGAGCCAGGGGAGGAACGAGCCATCGAGCATCGGTGGCTCGGGGCCGTCGAGAGTGACCAGCACATCATCGAGACCGCTGGCAAGCAGTGCCGCCAGCAGGTGTTCCACCGTGTCGATCTCGGTGCTGTCGATGCCGAGCGCCGTCCGCCGTTCGGTGGCGCGGACGTTGCCGACCCGCGCCGACACCTGCGGCGACCCCTCGAGGTCGCTGCGCCGAAAGCGGATGCCGAGCCCGGGCTCCCCGGGACCGATCACGGTCGTGGTCTCCGCGCCGGTGTGCAGGCCATGGCCGTGGGTGGTGGCTTCCGCCGCCAGGGTCCGCCTAGGCATCGTCCTCCCTGCGCAGCAGTGCCTCAAGCGCCGCCACGTGCGGTGCGAGCCGATAGAGCGCCGCCTGGGCGCGCAGGAACTCGCGATGATTGCGCGCCGGGAATCCCGACACTGTCGCACCGGCCTCGATCGAGGAGATCACTCCAGCCTGGGCACCGACGCGTACCCCGTCGCCCAGCGCGACGTGCCCGATCACCCCCGACTGACCGGCCAGGATCACCCCATCACCGAGCCGGGTGCTGCCCGAGACCCCCACGCCGGCCATCAGCAGGCAGTTGCGGCCGATCCGGACATTATGGGCCACGTGGACCAGATTGTCGATCTTGGTGCCGCTGCCGATCACCGTGTCGTCGAGCGATCCCCGGTCGATGCAGCTGTTGGCTCCGACCTCCACGTCGTCCTCGAGGATGCAGCCACCAGGCTGGGGGACCCGGTCGTGGCGCCCTCCGCGGAGGTGAGGAAGCCGAAGCCGGTGCCGCCGATCACCGCGCCGGCCTTGCAGTGGACCCGGTCGCCGAGGACGGTCCCGCGATGGAGGACCACCCGCGCCTCGAGCCGCACGTCCCGCCCAAGCCGCACCCCATCCTCGATCACCACGAGCGGCCCGATCACCGAGCCATCGCCGATCTCCACGTCACGACCGATCACCGCTCCGGCTCGGATGCAGACCCCCTGCCCGATCCGGACGCCGGTGCCCAACCGGGCCGACGTGTCGACACCGATCGGGTCGTCGAGGTCCCCCTCCAGATGGCGCGCAATCACCATTACGGCCCGCATCGGCTCATCGACGACGATCCGGGTGGCTGGCCCCGGCGCGTCGGCGCAGGATGGAATCAGCAGCACCGCACTGGCCCCGGTCGTGGCCATGGCGGCGAGGTAGCGCTTGGTGGAGCATACCGCGAGGTCGCCGGTGCCAGCCCGTTCGAGCGAACGGACCCGCCTGACGACCACCTCCCGGTCGCCAGACAGGCGGCCACCGATCAGCTCGGCGACCGCCTGTGCGGTGAGCGTCTGCCCGGACACCTGCCTCAGTCGTTCCCCGGCGTGCCGCCACTGGCGCCGGCGGCCGTCCCGAGCCTTGCTATCGCCTTCTGGGTCAGGTCGAGCGACTTGTCCGCCGCCACGATGTTGCTCCCCTGGGCGCTCACGTCGAAGACGATCGCGTAGTTGCCCTCGGCGCGGAGCCCTTCGATCACCGCCATGACCCGCTGCTCGATCGGGTCGAGGAGCTCGCGCTGACGATCGCTGGCCTTCTGCTGGAGCTCGGTGACCTGCTGCTGGAGGTCGGCCGCCTGCTGCTGGAGCTTCTTCTGCTCGGCGGTCCGCTGGCTGGCCGAGAGCATCACCGACTGCTGGTCGAACGCCGCGGTGGCCGAGTCCATCCGGGCCTGCAGGCCGGTGAGCTGGCGCCGATAGCCCTCAGCTTCCTGCGTCCAGATCGAGTCGGCCTGGGCGTAGCCCGGGGTGCGCTGGAGCACCGCCTGGACGGCGACGTAGGCCACCCGGCCGGTGGGCGCCTGGCCCCCCTGGGCCGATGCGCGCCCCGGGGCGATGGTGGTCACGAGGACCGCCGCGACGGCGGTCAGGCAGATGCGAAAACGAGTCATGCGGCTGATCCTCATCAGTGCTGCCTTGGCCCCCGGAGGGGGTCAGAAGAAGTTGCCGAGCCGGAAATGGAGCTTCCATCCCGGCGCCGGACGGCCCTGGATATCCGTCTTGTCGAACCCGTAGCCGAGGTCGACCCCGATCGGGCCAAGCGGGGAAACTAACGCGGCGCCCACACCCGCGCCCCTGTAGAGACGCGTGGGGTCCCATGCACGCACACTGCCATAGACGTTGCCGGCGTCGAAGAAGGTGTTGAGGTAGACCGACTGGGAAATCCGCATCCCCGCCTCGACGGTGAACGCCGCATACGACTTGCCGAAGGCATCGGCGCTCGCCTGGGAGGAGGCCGAGTAGGGATCGAACCCCTTGGGTGTGATCGAGAACTCGTCATACCCGCGCAGCGGGACCCCGAACTGGACGCCACCCATCGAGTAGAGCTCGGTGAAGAAGCCGCCGGGGTTGCCGAAGATGAAGCCGCTCTTGGCGGTGATCCCGAGGGTGAACTGGACCCCGCCGCCGAAGCCGCGGGTGCCACCGGCGCCACCGAGCGGGGTATACCAGCGAGTCTCGAGGTCGACCTTCTGGTAGTCGCCGGTGCCGCCGAGGATGCCACCGTTCTGCTCGACGCCGACGTTGACCAGCGAACCGCCGATCGGGAACGGCAGGCCGATGCGGTTGTCCCGCAGGAACGACAGGCCGATGGTGGAGCGGGAGCACGGCGAGCACTGGTAGCGGGCCTGCAGGTCGGCCGATCCCTCGGTGAACCGGATCCGCTGGAAGCCGTACGACGCGAACACCCGCGAGTAGCGCGAGCCGAGCCACGGCAGTCCGACCTGGACCGAGCCGCCCTCCTGCTGGCGGCGGCCGAGGTCGCCGACGATGAACCGCTGCCGGCGAGTTGAAGAGCGACACCGTGCTCGAGACCCGCGACCCGAGCACCGCCGGATCGGAATAGCTGAGCTGGAAGTCGTTGATGTTGCGGCCGAATTGCCACTGCAGCCGGCCCCGCTTGCCACGACCGAAGAGGTTCGGTTCCTCGAGGCCGAGGAAGCCGCCGAGGCCGGTCCCCTGCCCCACCGACGCACCGAAGTTGATGTTGCCGGTGCGCTTCTCGGCGACCGTGAAGGTGACGTCGACGTCGCCGTTGTCGAGCGGCTGGATGTCGGGCACCGGCAGCGGCTGTTCGAAGAAGTTCAGGTTGGAGATGTTCTGGTACGAGCGGATCAGCCGCTCGCGATTGAACAGCTCGCCCGGGAGGATGATGATCGCCTCGCGGATCACCCGATCGTGGGTGACGTCGTTGCCGACGATCCGGATCTTGTTGATGTAGGCCGGCAGCCCCTCGTTGATGCTGATCCGGAGGTCGAGCCGGGCCAGCGAGTCGCCCGGCGCCGCCGAGCGTCGCGATTCCTGGGCGACCACGGCGGCGCGGATGTAGCCGTTGTTGGCGTAGCGGTCCTCCACCTTCTGGCGGGCCGACTCCCAGTCGCTCCGCTTGAAGACGGTGCCGATCTCCTCGCCGGTGTTGACCTGCGCCGGGAGCGCGAACGGGAAGCTCGCGGCGATCTCCTCGGTGGAGAATCGCGAGTTGCCCACGACCTCGACGGTGCCGATGCGATACTGCTGTCCCTCGTCGACCGTCAGCTTGAGGACCGCCTTGCCGGTCTCCGGGTCGGGCAGCAGGGTGTCGTCGGTGACCTGGAAGTCGACGAAGCCCCGATCACCGTACCACGCCGGCAACCGGGACCGGATGTCCTCGTCGATCCGGTCGTCGTCGTACTTGCCGTTGTGGAACCAGAGAAATCCCTCCGGCTTCGACGCAATCGCGCCCGACCACGTCCTGGTCGGAGTAATGGGCATTGCCGTCGACCAGCACCTGGGAGATGACGATCCGGTTTCCCTCGCGGACGTCGAAGGTGACATGCACCCCGTCCTCGACCTCGTCGGTCGTGGTCGAGACCTGCACCCCGTAGTAGCCGGCGTTGCGGTACATCGAGTCGATCGCGAAGGCCGACTTGGCCAGGGCCGCGCGGTCGAGCGGTCGGCCCGACACCAGGGTGACGCGGTCGCGCACCTCGCGGGCCGGGATCGCTCGTGGCCCGGTGAGGTCCCAGCCGCGGAGGATCGGTCGCTCGGCCACCACGAACACCAGCACCACCTTGCCGTCGGCGGTGCGCTGCTCGACCCGCACCGAGTCGAACTGTCCGGTGGCGAAGAGGCTCCGGATCGAGCGCTGGACGTCGCGGAAGGTGACCTCGGTGCCGAGGACGATCCCGGCCGCCGTGGCGATCTGCTCGCTCGAGAGCCTCGCGTTCCCCTCGACGGTGATGCTGTCGACCCGGGGGAACGACTGCGGTTGCGCGGGCTGGTCCTGGGCCGCCAACGGTGACGTGGCGGCGAGGACCAGGACCAGCGAGAGCAGCAAGCAGCGGACGGGGCGCCCGGGGGCGGCGCCGAGGAGAGAGGAGGTCAGGTGCTCGTCCCGGTCAGGGCGCGGAACGCCAGCTTGTCCTTCTCGGGAGCGACGTCGACCTCGATCTCGTCGCCGCCATGCATTTCGCCGGCGAGAATCCGCTCGCTGAGCGGGTCCTCGATCCAGCGCTGGATCGCCCGCTTGAGCGGCCGGGCGCCATATGCCTGGTCGTAGCCGTGGTCGACCAGGAAGTCGACCGCCGCCGGGGTGAGCCGGATCTTGTCGCCCAGTCGCCTGGCCATCTCGCGCAGCAGCACCTCGACGATCCGGGCGATGTGCTCCCGGTCGAGCGGGTGGAAGACGATCACGTCGTCGAGTCGGTTGAGGAACTCCGGATTGAAGACCTTGGTGATCTCCTCCTTGACGGTCTCGCTCATCTTCTCGAACGTCCGTGCCCCGTCGCCGGAGTGGAAGCCGAGTGACTTGCCCTGCAGGAGGTCGCGGGCGCCGACGTTCGAGGTCATGATGACGACGGTGTTCTTGAAGTCGATCACCCGGCCGTAGTTGTCGGTGAGGTGGCCCTCGTCGAGGACCTGGAGGAGGATGTTGAACACGTCGGGATGGGCCTTCTCGATCTCGTCGAGGAGGACCACGCTGTACGGCTTGCGGCGCACCGCCTTGGTGAGTGTCCCGCTGTCCTCGTAGCCGACATAGCCCGGCGGTGCACCGATCAGGCGCGAGACCGAGAACTTCTCCATGTACTCCGACATGTCGACCCGGATCAGCGCCGACGCGTCATTGAAGAGGAAATGCGCCAGCGCGCGGGCGAGCTCGGTCTTCCCGACCCCGGTGGGCCCGGAGAAGATGAACGAGCCAATCGGCCGCGAGGGGTCCTTGAGCCCGGCGCGCGAGCGACGGATCGCCCGCGACACGGCACGGATCGCCTCGTCCTGGCCGATCACCTGCAGGTGCAGCTCGTCTTCCATGCGCAGCAGCCGCTCGGCCTCGGCCTCCTGGAGCCGGGTGACCGGGATCCCGGTCCAGCGCCCCACGATGAAGGCGATCGCCTCCTCGTCGATGACGGGGCGGCGCGTCTGGCGCTCCCGCTCCCACTCCTCCTGCACGGTGCGGATCTGCTGCTGCAACTCGCGCTCTCGGTCGCGCAGCGCGGCCGCCTTCTCGAAGTTCTGGTCGCGGACCGCCTCCTCCTTCTCGGCCGTCACCTGCTCGAGCTGGCCCTTCAGCTCGCCGACCTCTGCCGGCGGATGTTGCGACGCCAGCCGCGCCCGGGCGCCCGCCTCGTCGATCACGTCGATCGCCTTGTCGGGGAGGAACCGGTCGGTGATGTAGCGCTCGGAGAGCTCGGCAGCGGCCACCAGGGTCTCGTCGGGCAGCGAGATGCGGTGGTGCTCCTCGTAGCGGGGTCGCAGGCCCTTGAGGATCTGGACCGTCTCCTCGACCGAGGGCGGATCGACCATCACCGTCTGGAAGCGCCGCTCCAGCGCGCCGTCCTTCTCGATGTACTTGCGATACTCGTTCAGCGTCGATGCACCAACGCACTGCAGCTCGCCGCGCGCCAGCGCCGGCTTGAGCATGTTGGAGGCATCGATCGCCCCTTCGGCCGCCCCCGCGCCGACCAGGGTGTGCAGCTCGTCGATGAACAGGATCACGTTCTTGCTCTGGGCGATCTCGTTCATCACCGCCTTGAGTCGCTCCTCGAACTGGCCGCGATACTTGGTGCCGGCGATCACCGCCGCCATGTCGAGTGACAGGACCCGGTGGTCGCGCAGCACGTCGGGGCACTGGCCACTGGCGATCAGCAGCGCGAGCCCCTCGACGATCGCGGTCTTGCCGACACCGGGCTCGCCGATCAGCACGGGGTTGTTCTTCTTGCGGCGCGCCAGGATCTCCATCACCCGCTCGATCTCGGTCGCCCGGCCGATGGTCGGGTCAAGCTCGCCCTCGGCGGCGAGCACGGTGAGGTCGCGACAGAAGTGGTCCAGCGCCGGCGTCTTGGACTTCTTCTCGGCCTTGGGCGGCACATTCTGGGGCGCGCCCGACCCACCGCTCGTGGGGGCCGTGCCGCTCCCCTGCTGCCCGGGCGCGAGGTCGCTGCCGAGCAGCCGCAGCGTCTCGGCGCGCGCCTGCTCGAGGGTGACCCCGGCATCGGTGAGCACCTGGGCCGCGATCCCCTTCTCCTCGCGCAACAGGCCGAGCAGGAGGTGTTCGGTGCCGACGTAGGAATGGCTCAGTTCGCGCGCCTCGAGCATGGCCAACTCGAGCACCTTCTTGGCTCGTGACGTGTAGGGGAGCTCGGGGCCGGTGGCCGCCGCCGCCTTCCCCTTCTTGACGGTCTCCTCGATCTTCTGCTGGATGTCCTCCAGGTCGACCCCGAGGTTGGTGAGCACCGCCGCGGCGACCCCCTCGCCCTCGCGGATCAGCCCCAGGAGGATGTGCTCGGTGCCGACGTACTCGTGATGGAGCCGCGCCGCCTCCTCGCGCGCCATCTGGAGCACCTTCCGCACTCGATCGGTGAAGTTGTAACCGTTCATGGTCCTGCCTCCTCCTCCAGCATCCGACGCACCAGCATTGCGCGGTGCGCCGACAGCGCCTCATCGTCGAGGTCGATTCCCGCCTCGAGGGCCACGTGGGCATCCTGGGCGGCAATCAGCAGCCGATTCAGGGTGGTCCATGCCAGCGGCGGGAGGATGGCCATCCCGACACCGAGCCGGACCCCGCTCAACAGGTTGAGCGTCTCGTCGAACGCCAGCACCCGGGCGTGCCGCAACAGCCCCCAGGCTCGCCAGACCCGATCCTCCACCAGCGTCGGGGCGTCGCGGCGGAGCACGTCGCGCGCTCGCGCCTCGTGGCCCATCACTTCGACCACCAGACGCCCGAGGTGCTCCAGCAGTTCCGCCTCGGTCTTGCCCAGGGTGGTCTGGTTGGAGAGCTGGAAGAGGTTGCCGCGCACCTCGCTCCCCTCGCCCCAGAGCCCCCGATGGGTCAGCCCGACCTGCGCCAGCCCCTGGAGCACCTTGCCGATCTCGCGGGTGAGGACGAGCGCGGGCAGGTGAATCAACACCGACGCGCGCAGACCCGTGCCAACGTTGGTCGGACAGCCGGTAAGATAGCCGAATTCCGGGTGGAAGGCGAAGGAAATCCGGTGTCCCAGCCCGCCATCAACCTCCTCCGCCGCGCGCGACGCCCGGTCGAGCGCAAAGCCCGGCGCGAAGGCCTGGATCCGGAGGTGATCCTCCTCGTTGCACATCACGGCGGCGTCGCGCCCGACCAGCACCGCGGCACCGCTTCGCACCCGACCCGCCGGGTCGAGTCCCGCCAGCTCCCGCGAGGCGAGCTGGCACTCGTGGAGCCACAGCCGCGAGCGCCGCGGCATGTCGTCGAGCCGATACCACGTCCCCGGCTCGAGGGCCGGGACGTCGGTGGCCGCCGCCTCGATCAGCCGCACCACCCGGTCACGATCGGGAGCGGTGTTGCGCCCCCAGAACGGCCGGCCAGCGACATTGCGCGCCAGCCGGACCCGGCTGGAGATCACCAGGTCGGCATGTGGCCCCACCGAGGCCAGCCATGGCAGCTGCGGCCCATCGATCATCCCTCGCCCAGCTCCCTGAGGCGGTCGCGAAGCTCCGCTGCCACTTCGAACGCCTCGGCATCCACCGCATCGCGGAGCGCCTCCCGGAGCCGGATTCGTTCGTGATCGACGCGGCGCTCGCCGGCCTCGGAGTCGGCACTGGCCGGATCGTCATACCACTCGCCGACGTGCCGGGTGGCCCCGTGGAGCCGGCGCACCAGGTCGCGCAGCGGTCGGGCGAAGGTCACCCAGCAGGTCGCACATCCCAGACGTCCCGATGCGCGGATGTCGGCGATGGTCGCACCACATTCCGGACAGACCTCGCTCTCGGGGGTTACCCCGCTCGGCGCGATCGTGGCCGGTCCGAGCGCGGCGAGGAACGACCCCAGCGGGCTGGCGCTCGCCTCGATCTCGGTGGCGATGCCGCGCTCCGCCGCGCACTTGCCACAGAGATGCACCGTCGTCACCTGCTCGTCGACGACCTGGGTGAGGTGAACCACGGCCTCGCGCTCGTGGCACGACTGGCAGGTGGTCACGGCACCGTCCCCCCCGCCTCGGCGGGACGCAGCCGGCCACCCTCCATGGCGAGGATCCGCCCCGCTCGCGCCGCGAGGTCACGATTGTGGGTCACCACCACCAGTGCGGTCTCCTGGCTGGCCGGCAGCTCGGCGAGGAGCTGGTGCAGCGCGCCTGCCGTCGGCGGATCGAGATTGCCGGTCGGCTCGTCGGCCAGCAGCACCGCTGGACGGTGCGCGAGTGCCCGGGCCAGGGCGACCCGCTGTTGCTCGCCGCCGGAGAGCACGGTCACCCGCGAGCTCTCCCGCGGACCGAGACCGAGCGTGGCCAGGAGTTCGCGAGCCCGGTCCCGTGCGACCGCTCGCGATTCCCCCGCGATCAGCAACGGCATCTCCACGTTCTCCACGGCCGTGAAGTCGCGCAGCAGGTGATGAAACTGGAAGACGAAGCCGAGCCGCGCATTTCGCAGCCGCGCCAGGGCGCCCGCGGACTGGCCGGCGTAGGGCATGCCCTCGAGGGAAATCGTCCCCGCGTCGGGGCGATCGAGTGCGCCGAGCAGGTGCAGCAGGGTGCTCTTGCCACAGCCGCTGGCACCGACGATCGCCACGAACTCGCGCGGCGCGACGGCGATGGCGAGATCGTCGAGCACGGTGAACGGCCGGCCATCGCCGCCCACGAATCGGCGGGTGAGTCCGCTCGCCTCGAGGATCGCGGTCATTCGGCCCGCACCGCCTCGACCGGATCGAGCGCCGCCGCCTGTCGGGCCGGATGAATCGTCGCCACCACGGCCAGGGCGATCGCGGCGACCAGGATGATGCCGACGTCGAGCGGCTCCACGTGAATCGGCAGGTGGTCGATGAAGTACACCGACGGGTCGATCCGGATCAGTCCGGTGCGGTCGACGACAAGCGCCACCAGCAGGCCGAGCACCAGCCCGATCCCGGTGCCGGTGAGCCCGACGATCGCCCCCTGGGCCAGGAAGATCCGTCCGATGCCACGCGGCTCGATCCCCATCGCCTCGAGGATCCCGATCTCGCGTGTCTTGAACGCGACCACCATCGAAAGCGTGCCGACAATGTTGAACGCGGCAACGATCATGATGAAGAAGATCACCAGTCCCATGGCCAGCTTCTCGAGCTTGAGGGCGCCGAAGAGCTGGGCATTGGTCTGTTGCCAGGTATCGATCCGGTACCCACCGAGCGTGGAGTCGAGTCGGGACGCGACCTGGTCCACCTGCCATGGATCGGCGACCTTCACGCCGATGGCCGAGACCGCATCCTGGCGATCGAGCCCGGTGAACCGCTGCGCCGCGGTGCGGGACATGACCATGAATTCATTGTCGTAGACGTAGAGACCGGTCTCGAAGATCCCCGTCACCTCCACGCTCCAGTACACCGGGACCGGGGTACCCGTCAGCCGCGAGGTGCGAATCGAGCGCGGTGACACGATGCGCAGCAGGTCACCCGGATAGACGTTGAGGTTCTGCGCGAGGCGTGCGCCGAGCAAGACACCCGCATCGATCGAATCGGGAAGCGCGTTGTCGGTCGGGAAGGTGCCCTCGGTGATCGCGCTGTCGAGCCCGGTCACGTCGCGGGTGCCGGTGCCGGGCTCGAGGCCGGCGACCTTGGCGGCCACGGGGTAATTGTCGTGGTTGATGACCAGCGTCTGGGAAATCACCTCGGGTGCCGCGGCGACCACGCCGGGAACCTCCCGGATGCGATCGAGCGCATCCTCCCAGTCCGGGAACACGAGGTTGTCGCCGAAGGTGAGCACCCGCAGATGGGGCGAGGCGATCAGGATTCGCTCACGGAGGTCGTTGCGGAGGCCATTCATCACCCCGAGCACGACGATCAGGGCCATCACGCCGACCGCGATGCCCCCGATGGCCACCAGGGTCTGGAGCGACGCGCTCCGTGTGCCGCGCTGCCCACGGAGATAGCGGAGCGCAATCCGCCGTTCGAGCGCCGAGGGCCACCAGCTCATCGGGTCACCGATCGGCGGCGGGGCGGCCGTCGCCCTCGGGGCGCATCGCGGGAAAGAGGATCACGTCGCGGATCGACTCCTCGGCGGCCAGCAGCATCACCAGCCGGTCGATCCCGACGCCGATCCCGCCGGTGGGCGGCATGCCGTACTCGAGCGCGCGGATGTAGTCGGCGTCGAATTGCTGCGCCTCCTCGTCGCCGGCGGCGCGCTGGACCACCTGGTCCTCGAACCGACTGCGCTGGTCGTCGGGATCGTTGAGTTCGCTGAAGGCGTTGGCCAGCTCCCGACCGAGGACGAAGAACTCGAAGCGCTCGGTGAGGCGCGGGTCGGCGCGATGCGGCTTGGCCAACGGCGAGAGCGCGCGCGGGTAGTCGAAGACGAAGGTCGGCTGCACCAGCGACGGTTCGGCCGCGTGCTTGAACATCTCGTCGAGCAGGCGGCCGCCGGCCATCCCGGCCACCTCGTCGGCGCCCACGCCCCGGCCCCGCAGCCAGGCGCGCATCGCATCGTCACCGGCCTCGAGCACGTCGAGGCCGGAACCCTCGCGCACGGCGTCGACGAAGGTCACCCGCCGGAACGGCGGCGAAAAGTCGAGCGCGTGGCCACCGCGGTCGATCGCGGTGGTGCCGAGCACCGCGTTGACCAGGCCGGAGAGCATCGTCTCGAACCGTTCACGGACCACGTGGTAGTCGGCATACGCCTCGTACCACTCGAGCATGGTGAACTCGGGGTTGTGGGTCCGGTCCATCCCCTCGTTGCGGAAGTCGTGCCCGATCTCGTAGACCCGCTCGAACCCCCCGACGATCAGGCGCTTGAGGTAGAGTTCGTCCGCGATCCGCAGGTACAACGGCATGTCCAGGGCGTTGTGATGGGTGACGAACGGGCGGGCCATCGCCCCGCCGTAGAGCGGCTGGAGCACCGGCGTCTCGACCTCGAGAAACCCCTCCTCGTCGAGGAAGGCGCGAATCCAGGCGATCACCCGGGCGCGAAGCACGAAGGTGCGGCGCAACGCGGGGTGCACCGCGAAATCGGCGTAGCGCTGCCGGTAGCGGACCTCGGGATCGACCAGGCCGCCATGGGTGACGGTGGTGCCATCCTCGAGACGCTCGGTCTTGCCGCGCGGCAAGGGTCGCAGGGACTTGGCCAGCAGTGACACCGACTCGACCCGGACGGTCAGCTCGCCGGTGCGGGTGTGAAAGACGCGTCCATGCACCCCGACATGATCGTCCAGGTCGAGCAGCTGCACGAGTGGCCACTGGTCGGCGATCTCGTCGCGGCGGAAGTGCAGCTGGATCCGACCGGTCTGGTCCTCGAGATGGGCGAACACCGTCTTGCCCTGGCCACGCCAGGCCACCAGTCGCCCGGCGACCGACACCTCGGCGCCGGGCTGGTCGTCGGTGAAGGGTGACAGCGAGTGCGCTTCTGCGGCAGTGTGGGTCCGCTCCCACGCGTAGGCGTACGGGGCGATGCCCAGGGCCGCGAGCTCGGCGCGCCGCTCACGGCGCGCTTCCTCCACATAGGTCCGTGCCAGCAGCGGATCGTCGCTCATGCCGCCCGTTCCCCGAAGCGTTTGAGGTAGGCCTCGATGAAGCCGTCGAGGTCGCCGTCCATCACCGCCTGGACGTCGGTGATCTTTCGCTCGGTGCGGTGGTCGTTGACCATCGTGTATGGCTGGAACACGTAGGAACGGATCTGGTTGCCCCACGAGTTGTCGCTCTTGGTTGCCTCGACCACGTCACGCGCGGCCTGTTGCTCCTCGAGCTCGCGCTGGTAGAGGGCCGCACGCAGCATCTTCATCGCCACTTCGCGATTCTTGAACTGCGACCGTTCCTGCTGACAGGAGACCACCGTCCCGGTCGGGACGTGGGTCAGGCGGACCGCCGACGACGTCTTGTTGACGTGCTGACCGCCGGCGCCCGAGGCCCGGAAGACGTCCATCTCGATATCCTCCTCGCGGAGGTTGATCTCGATCGTGTCGTCGATATCGGGATAGACGAAGACCGAGGCGAAGGAGGTGTGGCGCCGCTTCTGCGCGTCGTAGGGCGAGATCCGCACCAGGCGATGGACGCCCTTCTCGGCCTTGAGGAAGCCGTAGGCATATTCGCCGGTGATCTCGATGGTGGCCGACTTGATCCCGGCCTCCTCGCCGGGCATCAGGTCGAGCACCTTGATCCCGAACCCTTTCCGCTCCGCCCAACGGACATACATCCGCATCAGCATCTCGGCCCAGTCCTGCGACTCGGTGCCGCCTGCGCCGGGGTGGATGGTCAGGATCGCGTCGAGGCGGTCGTCCGGGCCCTGGAGCATCGTCTGGAGCTCGAGGCGGCCGATCGAGGCGGTGGCCTGATCCAGGTCGCGCTCGAGCTCGACGGCCATCGCCTCGTCGGGCTCGGCCTCGAGCAGCTCGATCAGCCCGCCGGCGTCGTCCAGTCGAGTGGTCAGCTCCAGAAAGGGAGTGACCCACCCCTTGAGCCGCTTGATTTCCTGGACCTGTTCCCGGGCGCGATCGGAGTCGGCCCAGAAGGCCGGGTCGCTCTGGCGCGACTCGAGATCGAGGAGGCGGGCCTGCCGATGATCGAGGTCAAAGAAACCCCCGCAGCTCGACCATCCGCTGCTTCAGCGCCGCCACCCGTTCGCTCAGATCCGCCATCGCCGTCTCCGTCAGCCCGCGGGCCGCTCGCCCGCCCCGGATGGCGGCGGCGAACGGCCCGAATGAAGCCGGAAAGATAGCCCGGCCAGCCACCGGGTGCGACCGGATCAACCGAAGAGCGGCTGCCCCTCGGCGAGGATCTCGTTGAGCGCCTCGGTGAAGTAGGGCGTGGTGCTCGCCAGATCCTCGCCGATCTGTTCGACGTACTCTTCCCAGCTCTTCCGGATCTCCTCGGCGAAGAGCTCCTTGAGGTTGCCCTCGGCGAGGCCGCGCTGGCGCTTCTCGGGGTGGTAGACCACCAGGTCCGAGACCAGGGCCCGGGCGAGACGGCGGGCCCGGGTGGAGGGATCTTGCTGCAGGAACGGGTTGTTGAACCGTCCGCCCCCGCTCGGGGCTGCCGGGGCGGGCGGTGGAGCCGGTGTCGGCTCGGGCTCGGCGTCGGCGAGGCGCTCCTCGCTGGGGAGGGCGCTGAGCGGCACCGCTGGGGTCACCAGCGGTGGCGAGGGTGTCGGCACCGGCGACGCGGGTGGCGCCGGGGCCGGGTGCGCCGTCTCGGCTGGCGGTGGAGGCGGGGTTGGGGCCGGGATCGCCGTCACGGGATCCGGCGTCGGCACCACCGGCGCCGCGGGCTCGGGACGGCGGACCGCAATCAGGCCGCCGCACACACTGCAGCGGGCACGGACTCCCCGTTCGGGGACCTTGGCCGGGTCAACCCGGAACACGGTGGCACAGGTCGGGCAGGAGACGTTCATGGCATCCTCACGGGCTGCGCGCGTCGCGCCCACCTGGGCCGCTGCGCAGTTCCTGGTCGCCACGTCGCCGGTCGGCCACGAAGACCGATCCCGGCAGCGACTTGGCGTAACTCTTCATTTCGGTCGCCAGCTCGCTCACCTCGGCGGGGTGGGAGAACCGGCGATGCTGGTTGGTCACCACCCCGATCGACAGCGTCATCAGCGGCACCCGGTGCAGCTGGCCGCGGCGGTCCTTGCCGAAGAAGTAGCCGGCGCGCCGGTCCTGGTCGCTGTACTGCAGCGGGATCAGCTCGTCGAACACGGCAAGAATCTCGGCGCACACCGGCGGATACTCCTCGAACGGCGTGATGAAGATGAAATCGTCGCCACCGATGTGGCCCACGAAGCCGTCCGAACCGAGCAGGCCGCGCACCACGTCGTGGAGGATCCGCGACAGCAGGTAGATGACGCGATCGCCGTCGTAATAGCTGTAGCGATCGTTGAACTCCTTGAAGTGGTCGAGGTCGGCATAGCAGACCGCGAACCGGGTGTCGGATTCCAGCCGGCGGCGAATCTCCCGCTCGATCTCGGTCGTGCCGGGAAGCCGGGTGGACGGATGCACCGCGACGTTGCGCTCGGTACGGACCCGCAGGGCGTCGAGTCGGGCCCGCTGCTCCGAGGGCGAAAAGAGCGGCGACAGGATCTCGTCGGCTCCGGCCCCGTACCACGCCTCCACCGCGCGGGCATCGTGCGTAGTGGTGAGGATCGTCACCGGGATGATGGCAGTGAAGGGATCGACCTTCAGTCGGCGGACCGGCTCGAGTGCCGGTGGCAGGCCGGGTGCCTCGTCGACGAACACCATCGCGCCCCGGCCCCGAAGCACCAGGGTCTCGACCTCGGCCGGATCGGCATAGGTCTCGATGGTGAAGCCGCGCTCCCCGGCCCAGCGCACCAGGAGCTCGGGTGGCGGGCGGTCAGGAGCGCCGCAGTAGAGAATGATCTGCCGCGGGGCCACGCCGGGCCTCCCGTTGCCAGGGGTGATCCCGCAACGTAGGCGACCCCGCCCGGGGCGTCAAATGAACCACGCGGCCGCGCCGATCAGGACGTAGAGCGCCACCAGCTGCACCCCCTCGAACCAGTGCGACTCGCCGTCGAGGGTGATGATGGCCGAGGTGATCACGGCCAGGGCGAGGGCGACCACCTCGAAGCTCGGGAACACGAGCTGCATCCCGGTCACCCCGAGTGCCGCCCCGACGAAGACGAGGATCGGTGCCACGAGGAGCGCGATCTGGGTGCTCGAGCCGAGGGCGATCTGGAAGGCGAGGTCGGTATGGCCCCGTCGGGCCGCGGTGATCGCGGTCCCGTGCTCGGCGGCGTTGCCGATGATCGGGATCAGGATCAGGCCGAGGAAGGCCTCGGAGACGCCGAACCCCTCGCTCACCGGCCGGACCGCCTCGACCAGGATCTCCGAGAGGAGGACGACGCCGACGGTGGCCAGCAGGAGGAGGCCGATCGCCCTGGGAGCCGACCAGGTGCCGCTGAGCTCGTGGTGCTCCATGCGGCCGCCGCCGAATAGTGGCCGATGGGTCCGGAGCACGAACCACAGCGAGAGGAGGTACGTCACGATGAGGACCACCGCGACGATCTCGGAGAAGTGGAGCTCCACGACCTCCGCGGCGGCGGGGTGCGAGGCATGGAAGAGCGTCGGGAAGACGAGGCCCGCGACCGCCAGGGTGAGCATCGCCGAGCTCATCCCCGCGTTGGTGCGGTTGAAGCGGAGCATCGAGCGACGGCTGCCGCCGGCCATCAGCGACAGACCGAGAATCAGCAACAGGTTGCCGAGGATCGATCCGGTGATCGACGCCTTCACCAGGTCGACCAGGCCGGCCCGGAGCGCAGCAATCCCGATGATGAGCTCGGCGGCGTTGCCGAAGGTGGCGTTGAGCAGCCCACCGAGGGTGGGGCCGGTGCGCTCGGCGAGTTGTTCGGTCGCATCCCCCATCAGGCCCGCGAGCGGCAGGACCCCGAGGCAGCCGGTCACGAAGAGCCAGATCGGCTCGGCGTGCAGGTACCAGAGGACGATCGCCGCCGGCACCGCCAGATAGAGGGGTGTCAACCAGGAGAAGCCCCCGCGGGTCTCGACATCGAGCGGCGGCGCGCTCCGCCCCTCGGCTTCGGCCTCGGGTTCTGGTACCGGTTCGGGATCGCGAACCGGCGCCTCCGGGGATTCGCGCCTGGGCCGCCGTTCGGTACGCTCGGGGCGTTCAGGACGCTCGGAACGCTCGTTCCTGGTCGACCGGTCGGGGCGCGGTTCGCGTTCGGCGCGACGGCTTGCCGTGGGGCGGTCGCTGGCGAGAGACTTCAGGCGGGACGGCTTGATGTCGAACTCGGTGAGTGCGCGGGCAATCGCGCCACGCGGCTCATGTATGATCGCGAGAACCAGGTCGTCGGCACTCGGCTCCTCGCGGTTCGCTTCGTGGGCGCGTTGGGTGGCCAGGTCCACCACCCGCTGGGCGTGGGTGGTCAGGCCACCGGTCTCCTGGCCCTGTGGTCCCCGGCGGCCGCGACCGCGCTTGGCGCTCTTGGCAAGCACCTGCCGGAAGGCGTCCGGGGTGAGCCCGGCGGCGCTCATCGCGTCGAGGATCGGTCCCCGGGCGTGGGTGAGCCATGCCAGGAAGAGATGCTCGGTACCGATGAAATCCGAGGACATCGCGGCCGCCTGTTCGATGGCGGCGGCGCGGAGGGCGTCGAGAGTGGGCACCGGCGTCAGTCGAGGGGTGCGGCTTCGTCGATCAGCATGATCGGAATGTCATCCTCCACGGCGTAGACCAACCGGCAGCGATGGCAGACCAGCGTCTCGGTCGGCTCGGTGCGGTACTCGAGATCGCCCTTGCATTGCGGACAGACCAGCAAATCGAGCAGCTCGGGTGGCACGGGCACTCAGGTCTCCTCACCATCGGGGAGCGGAAATCCGAACCTGGCCAGGGCGCCGCGACTCTTGCGCCACTTGGGCAGCACCTTGACCCAGGTTTCCAGGTAGACCGGTTCGCCGAGCAGGGCTTCCAGGCGAGCGCGGGCGTGGATACCGATCCGCTTGAGGACCGCCCCGCCCTTCCCGATCACCATGCCCTTCTGGGAGTCCCGCTCGACGTACAGCGTGGCACGAATGTACACGGGACGGGGCTCCTCGCGGAACTCGTCGACCTCGGCGGTGATGGCGTAGGGGAGCTCCTCGTCGAGCAGCACGAAGGCGGCCTCCCGGAGGTATTCGCCGACGAAGAACCGCAGCGGTTGGGTGCCGATCTCGTCGGCGTCGTGCCGAAACGGTCCCCGGGGGAGGACGCTGCCGACCTGCTCGAGGAGGGTGGCGATCGACGCGGGGTCGTCGGTCGACACGGTGAGCGCCTCCTCCTGGCGCAGCCGGTCGCGGACCGCAGCCGATACCAGGTCGGCCTTGGTGTAGACCACCAGGATGGGACCGCGCGGGGTGACGGCCTCGCCGAGGAGCTGTGCGAGGGGTGGCGCGGGCGCCTCGGCGGCCGGATGGAGGTGGAGCACCACGTCGGCAGTGGCGAGGCCGTCGAGGGCGAGCTGTCGCATCGCGGCCTGGAGCGGGTATGCCGGGTCGAGGAGTCCCGGAAGGTCCTGGAAGACGATCTGGGTGTCGTCGCTGGTGTGGATCCCGGTGACGGGGAGCCGGGTGGCCTGCGCCTTGGGCGAGACCATCGCGAGGTCGACACCGAGGATCGCGTTCATGAGCGACGACTTGCCGACGTTGGGTCGGCCGGCCAGCGCAACGGTGCCGCAGCGGGTGGTCATGGCGGAAGATAGCCGAGAACGGCGCGACGGAGGACGGAACGACGGAGGTTGTACCGGGCACGAGCGGGGTTGCTGACTGCCTCCGTCCTCGGTCGTTCCGTCGCTCCGTCCTCCAAAAAAGAAGCCGACCCTCGCGAACGAGGGCCGGCATCTTGGGGTGGCTGACGACGGTCTACTCTCCCACCACCTCTCAGTGGCAGTACCATCGACGCTGCGGGGCTTAACTGCCGTGTTCGGAATGGGAACGGGTGTGGCCCCCGCGCGCTAATCGCCAGCCAAATCTATGGCGACAACGGAAGGACGGAATGATGTGACAAGGGAAGGCACCGAAACCAGTTGGGAGAGATCAAACTTCACGGGCGATTAGTACGGCTCGACTGAAGCGCTTGCGCGCCGTGCATCTGCCGCCTATCAACCTGGTAGTCTCCCAGGGCCCTTCAGGAGTCTTAAGACTCAGGAGTGTTCATCTTGGGAAGAGTTTCCCACTTAGATGCTTTCAGCGGTTATCTCCGCGCGACATCGCTACCGGGCGCTGCCCCTGGCGGAACAGCCCGTACACGAGCGGTCGCTTCGTCCCGGTCCTCTCGTACTAAGGACGACGTCCCTCAACACTCCCACGCCCACGACGGATACAGACCGAACTGTCTCACGACGTTCTGAACCCAGCTCATGTACCGCTTTAACCGGCGAACAGCCGGACCCTTGGGACCTTCTCCAGCCCCAGGATGCGATAAGCCGACATCGAGGTGCCAAACCGCGCCGTCGATGTGAACTCTCGGGCGCGATAAGCCTGTTATCCCCAGCGTACCTTTTATCCGATGAGCGATGGGCCGTCCACACGGTCCCACCGGATCACTTACACCGACTTTCGTCCCTGCTCGCGCTGTCGCGCTCGCAGTCAGGCTGGCTTCTGCGTATACACTCATCGTGCGATTACCGACCGCACTGAGCCAACCATTGCGCGCCTCCGGTACATTTTAGGAGGCGACCGCCCCAGTCAAACTACCCGCCTGCCACGGTCCTCGCCGGTGTTGCCGGCGGAGTGAGATTGTTAGTAAACGAAGGGTGGTATTTCACTGTTGCCTCCCCCGCAGCCAAAACCACGGGTTCGCAGGCTCCCACCTATGCTACGCAGCGCATACCGACAATCAATGACAGGTTGTAGTAAAGGTGCATGGGGTCTTTTTGTCCTGTCGCGGGTAATCGGAATCCTCACCGATGCTTCTATTTCGCCGAGCTTACGGAAGAGACAGCTCCCAAGTCGTTACTCCATTCGTGCAGGTCGGAACTTACCCGACAAGGAATTTCGCTACCTTAGGACCGTTATAGTTACGGCCGCCGTTTACCGGGGCTTCGGTTCAATGCTTCGCCTTGCGGCTGACATCTCACCTTAACCTTCCGGCACCGGGCAGGAGTCAGAGCGTATACGTGGGCTTGGAATATGCCTTGGCACGCTCCTGTGTTTTTGCTAAACAGTCGCTTGGGACGATTCTCTGCGGCCGGTCTCCCCTTCCCTTGATTAGGTCAGGTACTGCCGGCACCCCTTATCCCGAAGTTACGGGGTCATTTTGCCGAGTTCCTTTTCCGTAAATCACTCGAGCACCTTAGGCTGCTCGCCTCGCCTACCTGTGTCGGATTACGGTACGGTCGATTGCAGTCCTGGTTCGCGAAGCTTTTCTCGGCAGCATGCGTCAGCATCCCTTGGCGGGTCCCTGGGGACCCTTCGGCATCGGTTCTCGGCTAACCCGGCGGATTTGCCTACCGGGCAACGCCTACCACCTTGCAACGGCACATCCACTAGCCGTCGGACACCCTGCTCCTGCGTCCCTCCTCGAACTCATAGCGGCCTGCAATCGGTACGGGAATGTTGACCCGTTTTCCATCGGCTACGCCTCTCGGCCTCGCCTTAGGGACCGACTGACCCTGAGCTGATCGACATGGCTCAGGAAACCTTAGGCTTACGGTGACCATGGTTTTCACATGGTTTATCGCGTACTTAATCCGGCATTCTCACTTCCCATCGCTCCACCGGAAGGCTTCCGCCCCGGCTTCGTCGCTCTGGGAACGCTCCCCTACCCCTCATGCATAGGCATGAAGACGATGCTTCGGCGGGTGGCTTAAGTCCCGACCATTATCGGCGCAACCCCGCTGGACTGGTGAGCTATTACGCACTCTTTAAAGGAATGGCTGCTTCTAAGCCAACCTCCCAGTTGTCACAGCAGGATCACATCCTTTGCTACACTGAGCCACCACTCCGGGGCCTTAGCAGTCGTTCTGGGTTCTTTCCCTCTCGCCACAGTACATTAGCGCACTGCGACTGCCTCCCGGGCAGCATTCCATGGGCATTCGGAGTTTGGTTGGGGGAGGTACGGCGATAAGCCGCCCGGACCCATCCAGTAGCTCTACCTCCCAGGAACTCATTTCCCGAGGCTATACCAAAATATATTTCGGGGAGAACCAGCTATCTCCGAGCTTGATTGGCCTTTCACCCCTACCCTCAAGTCATCCGAGCGGTTTTCAACCCACATCGGTTCGGACCTCCACCGCCTGTTACGGCGGCTTCATCCTGCTCAAGGGTAGATCGCCACGGCTTCGGGTCTACCCCCACGTACGTGCGCCCTGTTCAGACTCGCTTTCGCTCTGGCTCCGGCCCTGAGGGCCTTAACCTGCACGTGAGGAGTAACTCGCCGGATCATAATGCAAAAGGCACGCGGTCAGGCCCTTGCGGACCCTCCCACTGCTTGTCAGCACACGGTTTCAGGTTCTCTTTCACTCGCCACCAGGCGTGCTTTTCACCTTTCCCTCACGGTACTCGTGCACTATCGGTCATCGAGGAGTATTTAGGCTTGGAGGGTGGTCCCCCCGGATTCACGCAGCATTCCACGTGCGCCACGCTACTCGGGATACCACTAGGGGTCGTACGCAACCGGTTACCGGGCTGTCACCGTCTCTGGCGGGCCATTCCAGGCCGCTTCACCCTCGCGTCGTACATCCCATGTCGTGGTCCCACAACCCCCAGGGAGCATGCTCCCCGGGTTTGGCCTCTTCCCCGTTCGCTCACCGCTACTGAGGGAATCTCGGTTGATTTCTGTTCCTCCCGGTACTGAGATGTTTCAGTTCCCAGGGTTGGCTCCCTTTCGGGTGACCGGACTCGCGTCCGGCCGGGTTTCCCCATTCGGGCATCTTGGGATCACAGCTCGTGTGCAGCTCCCCCAAGCTTATCGCAGCTTACCACGCCCTTCATCGCCTCTCGATGCCAAGGCATCCACCGTGTGCCTTATTGCGTTTGATCTCAATTCGTTTGGTTCTGTTGTTCTGGAACTTTCGGTGTGATTCCTTCCCCGGACGCGATCACGAGGATCACGTCCGCACATCATTCCACCTTCGGTTGTCAAAGAGCAGCGAAGGTTTGGGAGGGGAGCCGGCAAGCACGGGCGACACCAGAAGCCTATCGCGCATCCGCCGAGGCGGATGCCTACGAGGCATTCCAGAAAGGAGGTGATCCAGCCGCAGGTTCCCCTACGGCTACCTTGTTACGACTTCGCCCCAGTCACTGAATTGACCTTTGGCGGCTGCCCCTCTTGCGAGTTAGCCCACCGACTTCAGGTCCCCCCAGCTTCCATGGCGTGACGGGCGGTGTGTACAAGGCCCGGGAACGTATTCACCGCGGCGTAGCTGATCCGCGATTACTAGCGATTCCGGCTTCATGCAGTCGAGTTGCAGACTGCAATCCGAACTTAGACCGGCTTTTCGTGATTAGCGCACTCTCGCGAGTTGGCGACACGCTGTACCGGCCATTGTAGCACGTGTGTAGCCCTGGACGTAAGGGCCATGATGACTTGACGTCGTCCCCACCTTCCTCCGGTTTGACACCGGCAGTCTCCCTAGAGTTCCCGGCATGACCCGCTGGTAACTAAGGACAAGGGTTGCGCTCGTTGCGGGACTTAACCCAACATCTCACGACACGAGCTGACGACAGCCATGCAGCACCTGTGCACGAGTCCCGAAGGAGGCCCGGTGTTTCCACCGGCTTTCCCGTGCATGTCAAGCCCAGGTAAGGTTCTTCGCGTTGCTTCGAATTAAACCACATGCTCCACCGCTTGTGCGGGCCCCCGTCAATTCCTTTGAGTTTCAGCCTTGCGGCCGTACTCCCCAGGCGGGGTACTTACTGCGTTAGCGACGGCACCGGGAGGGTCGCTCCCCCCGACGCCTAGTACCCATCGTTTACGGCGTGGACTACCAGGGTATCTAATCCTGTTTGCTCCCCACGCTGTCGCGCCTCAGCGTCAGCAACGGCCCAGCAGACCGCCTTCGCCACTGGTGTTCTTCCCGATCTCTACGCATTCCACCGCTACACCGGGAATTCCATCTGCCTCTACCGTGCTCAAGTCTGGCAGTCTAGAAGGCCGTCCCACGGTTGAGCCGTGGAATTTCACCCCCTACTTACCGAACCGCCTACGCGCCCTTTACGCCCAGTAATTCCGAACAACGCTCGCACCCTCTGTATTACCGCGGCTGCTGGCACAGAGTTAGCCGGTGCTTCCTCTGGGGGTACCGTCAGATCTTCGTCCCCCCCGACAGCGGTTTACAACCCGAAGGCCGTCATCCCGCACGCGGCGTCGCTGCGTCAGGCTTTCGCCCATTGCGCAATATTCCCCACTGCTGCCTCCCGTAGGAGTCTGGGCCGTGTCTCAGTCCCAATGTGGCTGATCATCCTCTCAGACCAGCTACCCGTCGTCGCCTTGGTGGGCCATTACCCCGCCAACAAGCTGATAGGCCGCGAGGCTCTCCATCGGTGCATTGCTGCTTTCCCGGTCGCGACATGCGCCGCAACCGACGTACGCGGTATTACCCGGCCGTTGGGCCGGCTATCCCCCGCCGATGGACAAGTTCCTCACGTGTTACGCACCCGTTCGCCACTGGACCATTGCTGGTCCCGTTCGACTTGCATGTGTTAAGCACGCCGCCAGCGTTCGTCCTGAGCCAGGATCAAACTCTCCAATGGAGATTTCGATACAGCTCTAAGACCGAACAAACTGGTTCTACAGTTGTCCGGATTGGTCGTTCAGTTCTAAACCCTCGATCACACCGCTGAACCGGTGCGACCTCACAGGGTCCGCACTTGTCGACTTCTCCCAAACCTTCACTTGTCAAAGAGCCTTGGTTCATCAGGCGACACGGATCGTCGCCAGCCCACAATATTAGCACTGTCATTCTGTCTGGTCAAGGCCACGTCACAAAGCCGTCGACATCGCCCAGCCAATGCCCCGCCGCCGCCAATATTGCGGCCGGCAGGGGGACGGCAAGTGTAGGTACCACGCTGAGTTGGCGCAAGGGGGAGCAGGTCGACCCGGGGCAGCCACCGCACCCCGCTATCCGGCTCGGCTCGGGGTGTCCGCGTCGAGCGTGAAGCGGGGGATCAGGGCCTCGAAATGGGAGCCGTCGGCCCGGACCAGACGGTAGCTTCCCTCCATCGTGCCCCGGGGCGCCTCGAGGACACAGAAGGACTGGTACTCGTAGACCCCGCCTGGCGGGATCGTCGGCTGCTCCCCGACCACCCCGTCGCCGGTCACCTCGCTCTCCCGGCCACTGCCGTCAACGATTCGCCAGCGGCGCGCCAGGAGCCGGACCGGCTCGGCGGAGACGTTCTCGAGCCGGATCCGGTAGGCAAAGACCCAGTGCCGGGCCGCCGGTCGCGACTGGGCCGGGACGAAGCGGGGCCTGGCGGTGACCCGGAGTCCCTCGGTGATGGCGTGGAAGAAGGCAGGCATCGGTCAGCCGGTGTGCCTCGGGGGCGCCGGACCCGGGGCCATGGGGAGAGCCTCCCCCCGGCTCGGGGCCCAGGGCTCACGAGGTAGGCGGGTTGAACTCCCCGTGCTGCTGCTCGAGCCACGAGGCGTGGTAGGCCTCGTCCTCCACCGGCATCGCCGACCTGGCGACCTTCAGCGGCCGGAAGGAGTCCATCATCACCGCCAGCTCGTTGGTGTGCTTGGCGCCGATGCTGGCCTCCGCCCGGCCCGGATGGGGACCGTGCGGCAGCCCGTCGGGGTGCAGCGTGATGCTGCCGTACTCGATCCCCTTGCGGCTCATGAACTCGCTGGAGGCGTAGAAGAGCACCTCGTCGGAGTCGACGTTGCTGTGGTTGTACGGCGCCGGAATCGCCTCGGGATCGAAATCGTAGGGCCGCGGGCAGAACGAGCAGATCACGAACCCGTCGCCCTGGAAGGTCTGGTGCACCGGTGGCGGCTGGTGGATCCGGCCGACGATCGGTTCGAAGTCGTGGATGTTGAACGCCCACGGGTAGAAGTAGCCGTCCCAGCCCACCACGTCGAAGGGATGATGATCGAGCACCAGCTCGTTGATGGCGTCGTACTGCTTGACATAGATCGGGAATTCGCCCCGCTCGTCGTGGGTGTGCAGCTCGCCTGGGCGACGGATGTCGCGTTCGGAGTACGGGGCACCCTCGAGCAGCTGGCCGGCATCGTTGCGATAGCGGGTCGGGTAGCGGATGTGGCCGCGGCTCTCGAACACCACGAACTTGGCCGGCTCGCCGCCGAGATCCAGCCGCCATCGATGGGTGATGTTGCGATGGACCACCACATAGTCGCCGGGGCGGAACGGCAGGTCCCCGAAGACCGACTCGAGCACGCCGGTGCCCTCCACCACGTAGATCACCTCGTCGGCCTGCGAGTTGCGCCAGAAGTGCGCGTCCTGCTGGTCGGGGCCGACGTAGGACATGGCGATGTCGGCATTGAAGAGCAACGGGATCCGGTCGAGGGTGGGCGAGCCGCCATGACGCAACCGGGCGGTGCGGAAGTGCCGGTGCCTGAGCGAGGTGGATTCATCGGCCTCCCAGCGCTCCTCGCGCACCCGGCGCACCGACTTGACCGTGGTGGGCGGATGCACGTGGTAGAGGAGCGACGACGTGCCGACGAAACCCTCGTGGCCCATCAGTTCCTCGGCATAGAGGCCGCCGTCGGGGCGGCGGAAGACGATGTGCCGCTTGCGCGGGATGCTGCCGAGCGTGTGGTAGAAAGGCATGGCCTGGTATCCGTCGATGGTCGATGGTCAATGGTCGATCGTCCGCAGCCGATCGCCCGGGGATTTCCCTCGACGATCAGCCATCGACGATCGATCGTCTCAGAGGTTGCCGCGCCGGGCCTGCTCCCGCTCGATCGCCTCGAAGAGCGCCTTGAAGTTCCCCGCCCCGAACGAACGGGCGCCCTTGCGCTGGATGATCTCGTAGAAGAGTGTCGGCCGGTCCTGGACCGGCTTGGTGAAGATCTGCAGCAGGTAGCCCTCGTCGTCGCGATCGACCAGGATGCCGAGTTCGCGCAGCGGGGCGAGGTCCTCGTCGATGTGACCGACCCGATCGGGGACCATGTCGTAGTAGCTGGGTGGCACGGTGAGGAACTCGACGCCGCGCGCGGTGAGCTCCCGCACGGTGGTGATGATGTCGTCGGTCGCGATGGCGATGTGCTGCACCCCGGGGCCGCGGTAGAACTCGAGATACTCGTCGATCTGCGACTTCTTCTTGCCCTGGGCGGGCTCGTTGATCGGGAACTTGATCCGGCCATTGCCGTTGCTCATCACCTTGGACATCAGCGCCGAGTACTCGGTGCTGATCTGCTTGTCATCGAAGGTGAGGATATTGGTGAAGCCGAGGACGTCCTCGTAGAACTTCACCCAGGGATTCATCCGGCCGAGCTCGACGTTGCCGACACAGTGATCGACGTACTTGAGCCCGGTCCCGGCCGGGCGGTAGGGCGAGTTGATCGCCTCGAATCCGGGCAGGAAGAGGCCGCGATAATTCCTTCGCTCGACGATCGAGTGAATCGTGTCACCATAGGTGCGGATCGCGGCGACGACGATCTCCCCGTTGTCGTCGCGCAGGACCTCGGGGTCGCGCGCGCTCTCGGCGCCCCGCTCCATGGCCACCGCGTGCGCGGTGCGGGCGTCGTCAACCCAGAACGCCATGTCGCGCACCCCGTCGCCGTGGAGACGGATGTGGTCCGACACCTCCCCCTCCGGGCCCAGCGGTGTCGTCAGCACGAAGCGCACCTTGTCCTGCACCAGCAGGTAGGAGGCGCGGTCGCGAACGCCGGTCTCCGGGCCGCGGTAGCCGACCAACGCGAAGCCGAAGGCGGCGCGGTAGTAGTGGGCCGACTGCTTGGCATTGCCGACCCAGAACTCGACGTAGTCGGTGCCGTTGATCGGGAAGGCGTCGTGCGCCTCGGGCGGGGACGGGTCGGTGGCGGGTACGGTCGAGGTCATGATTCCTCCGGTATGGCGCTCAGCCGAGTCCGGGGGCCTCGAGGAACGAGGCCAGGTCGGCCTCGCCGATCTCGGGCTCGCCCGGAGCCACGTTGTCCAGACGGCCGTCGGTCACCCACTCGACGAGGCGGTTCACCTCGGCGAAGAGATGGTCGAACGAATCGACGACGAAGAGCAGCGGCTGATAATGATCGATCTCGAAATACTGGTTGACCACCCACTCGAGCTGGAACGGCCAGCGCTGGACCTCCGGCGCGTCGATGCAGTGGGCCAGCTCGCCGTACGACGAGAGGAGGCCGCTGCCGTAGGCCTTGACCTCGCCCGGGCCGGTTCCCCGCATCAGCCCGAACTCGATGGTGAACCAGAAGAAGCGGGCCATCGCCTTGATCACGCTGGTGAGCCGCCGGATCCGGCCGTCGGCCGGGAGCGCCGCAGCGCGTTCGGCAGCCGCCCGGGCGCACTCGCCGAAGCGGACCAGCGTGTCGGCGAACGCCGGGTCGGTGTGCATCGGCACGTGCCCGGCGATGTCATGGAAGATGTCGGGCTCAGGGAGGTAGTCGAGCACCTCGCCATCGCGGATCGTGATGGTGGTGGGGAACTCCCGCTGGCGCAGGCAATCGAAGAAGCGGTAGGCGGGGACATAGCCGCTCACGGCCTTGGCCCGGAAACCGGTGAGCGGCGCCATGAACCGGTTCACTTCTTCCAGTCGGGGAACCCGGTCGGGGGCAAGTTGCAGCGTCGCGAGCCCCTCCAGGAAGCGGCGGTTGGCATAGCGCTCCCAGCGCTCGCCCATCCTGGCATAGAGCCGTTGCCAGACGTCGTGGTTCGCGTCGGTGTAGAGCTGGTAGGGCTGGTCGATGTAGAGCTGCCCGTGGATACGGGCCTGCTCGATGAACGGCGACCGGGTGGTCGTCAGCCCCATCGGGATCGCATCGGATGTGGAGGTGCCAGTCATGCATGCCTCCTGACGGAACTCAACTCCTTGAAACATAACCGCATACGGTGAGCGGGTGAATGGTGAATGGTCAATGGTGAATGGGGTGCTTGGGAGACTCTGCCTCCCGGGTGATGGTCCCATCCCCCCATTCACCATTCACCCTTCCCGCAGCTCCGGCCGGCCGCGGAAGTGCTCGAGCGCCCCTGGATTGGCCAGTGCCCCGACATTCTTCACCACCCGTCCCTCGACCACGTCCCGGACCGCGATCTCGGAGAGCTTGCCACTCCGCGTCCGGGGCATGTCGGGCACCATCAGGATCGCCCTGGGCACGTGATGTGGCGAGGTCCCGGACCGGATCTGGTGCCGGATTCGTTCGCGGAGTTCGTCGCCGAGGATGACCCCGTCGCGGAGTCGGACGAAGAGCACGATGCGAACGTCCTCCCCACCGCCCTCCCGGACCCGCTGCCCGATCACCAACGATTCGAGCACCTCCTCGATCGCCTCGACCTGGCGGTAGATCTCGGCGGTACCGATCCGGACCCCGCCAGGATTGAGCGTGGCGTCAGACCGGCCGGTGATCACGAATCCACCGTGGCTGGTGCGGCTGGCCCAGTCGCCGTGACGCCAGATGGCCGGCCAGCTGTCGAAGTACGCCTCGCGGTAGCGACGGCCGTCGGGATCATTCCAGAAGCGGACCGGCATCGCCGGGAACGGCGCGGTGCAGACCAGTTCTCCCGGGGTGCCGACCGGCACGGGGCGGCCCTCGGGTCCGACGATCTCGACGGCCATTCCCAGGCCGGGGCCCTGGATCTCACCACGGTGGACCGGCTGCAGGGGATTCCCCAGGACAAAGCATGACACGATGTCGGTGCCCCCCGAGATGCTGGCAACCTGGATGTCGGGCCCGACGGCCTTGCCGATCCAGTCGAAGGACTCCGGCGCCAACGGCGAGCCGGTGGAGAGCACCGCCCGGAGCGCGCCCAGCGTCCTGCCGCGTCGCGGCTCGAGACCGGTCTTCTCCGCCAGGGCGAGATACTTGGCGCTGGTGCCGAAGACATCGACCGCCGACTCTTCGGCGAGCCGCCAGAGGATGTCGGGCTCCGTCGGGGGCATCGGCGCGCCGTCGTACAGCACGATCGAGGAGCCACCGGCCAGTGCGCTCGCCAGCCAGTTCCACATCATCCAGCCACAGGTGGTGAAGTAGAAGAGTCGCTCGCCGGGTCGCAGGTCGACGTGGAGGCGGTGCTCCTTGAGGTGCTGCAACAGTGTGCCCCCGGCGCCGTGCACGAGGCACTTGGGCAGCCCGGTGGTGCCGGAGGAGTACAAGATGTAGAGCGGGTGGTCGAACGGCAGCGACGCAAAGACCATCGCCGTGGTGGTGGCCGCCAGCGATTCCCAGCGCATCCACCGCTCACCGGCGGGGAGGCGGCCGTCGCCCAGGTGGTGGACCATCACCGCCTTGCGCACCGACGGCAGTCGCTCGAGGAGCTCGAGCGCGCGCGGCGTGCACGTATGATCCTTGCCGGCGTAGCGATAGCCATCGGCAAGGACCAGCACCACGGGCTCGGTTTGCCCGAAGCGATCGACGATTCCCTCGACCCCGAAATCGGGGGAGCAGGAGGTCCAGGTCGCGCCGAGCGAGGCCGAGGCGAGCATCGCGATCACCGCCTCGGGGATATTGGGCAACCACCCCGCCACCCGGTCACCGGGGCCAACGCCGAGTTGGCGAAGTCCCTGGGCGGCGGTGGCCACCGCCAACCTCAGGGCATCGAAGGAGACGTCGCGCACGTGCCCGCGCTCGTCCCAGGCGATGATGGCGGATGACGCACCGCCGTGGCGCAAGAGGTTGGCGGCGAAATTGACCCGCGCCTCGGGGAACCACCGCGGCCCCTCCCCGGGGGGCGGTCCCATCAGGTCGCCGCCGATGACCGTCGGCCCCGTGCCCCTGACGCCCTCGACACCGAGCTCGTCCCAGATCGCGTCCCAGAACTCCGGCCGATGGCTCACCGACCAGGCATGCAAGGCGGCGAATGCGGCCGGATCGTCGGGCGTGGGGAGGTCGGCGCCGGCGGCGCGGCGCGCCGTGATGAAGTGGGCCATCGCCGAGCCGTCGCGCCGTGCAGGATCCGGACGCCAGCACACCCGGTCACCGTCGTTCATCCGGTCACCTCCGTCGTAGCAGCACGTCGTCGCTGCGGGCGTTGCGTCCGACCGCCAGATGCAGGTCCGCGTCACGATAGCCGAGTGCGGAGACCCGGACGATCTGCACCCGGCACCGCTCAAGGAGAGAGGGGTCGAACTCCAGACGGTAGGCCCCCTGGCCATCACTGAACGTTGCGAACGCCTGTCCCACGATCTGCAGGTGTGCCCCCGGGAGCGGGCGGCCACGGTCGTCACGCACGATGCCGCTCACCGAAGCCAGGACCGGAGTCCCGTCAGGATTCCTGCCCAGGTCGGGGATCTCCACGCACTGACCGGCAGCCTCGGGGAACGATTCGCGCCACGCCCTGGTGTCCGACTGGCTGAACCCGGTGCGGCCCATGGCCCCCGCCGTGGATCGACCGGATGAGGCCGATCCGGTCGGTGCACCGATCCGCTCGGTGGTGGGACGGCCGAACGGCGACGTGGGCGGCCCCAGGACACTGCCGTTGGCGATCATGTCCTTGGGGGTGAGAATCCGCTGGCTCGGTTCAGGTTGGGATTCGCTCGGCGCTGGCTGGGGCTCCGGATCGACCTGAGGAGGCGGCTCCCTGGTGGGATCCGGCTCCTCGATCGGTGGGGTCTGGGGACTGGCCTCTCTCGGGGCCTCGTCGGGACGCTTGGAGTTCGGTCCCAGCGGAATCGGCCGTTCCGGCACCTGGGGCTGGGCGCGCGGTTGCTCCCGTGGCTGCTGGAATGGGAGACGCTGGGCCAGGGTCACCGGCGTCGCGTTCTCGTCCTTCTCGACCGGTCCGGCCTCCGGCGCCGGGAGCGGCTTGATCAGGATGAGCGCGATCAACAGCAGGTGCGCGATGACGCTGACGATGAGCGCCCGCCAGTTTCGCTGCCCTGTCGTGACCGGGTGGACCTCAAACGGGTCGGGGTTCTGCACCGGTACAGATTAGCGGGATCGGGGCCGAGACGGGATGCCGCCCCGTGCAGAGCGTTCCGCGACGCAGCATCGATCGTGGCTGGCGAGTGATCGAGCCATCAGGCACTTCCCGTGGTGGTGCTGTGAGCGGAGGCTTGGACCTCCCCTGAATGATGCCCGGCCGACACCGGTGGTTGCCGGCCGGGCGGCGGTGGGTCCTGAACCGGGTCATATTCCCGGGATGAAGCTTCCGGAACGCATTCCTGTCCTGATCGTCGGTGCCGGCCCGATCGGGCTGGCTGTGGCCATTTCCGCTCGGCGCCGCGGCATCGAGACCCTGGTGATCGATGCCGGCGCGATCGCCAATTCGATCGTCCAGTATCCGGTCGGCATGACCTTCTTCACCACTCCCGAGCGGCTCGAGATCGGCGACCACCCGATCACCTGCGCCGGTGCCAAGGTGACTCGCGAAGAGGCGCTGATGTACTACCGCGGCGTGGCTCGGGCCGAACGCCTCGATGTGCGCCCCTACACGCGCTTCGTCGGCGCCACCCGCCGCGATGACCAGTTCCTGGCCCACCTCGAAACGGCGCACGGACCGGCCGACGTGCTGGCCGATCGGCTGGTGCTCGCCACGGGATACTTCGATCATCCCAACCTGATTGACGTGCCGGGTGAGGAATTGCCACACGTCCAGCACTGGTTTGATGAACCGCACCGGCTTGCCCGGCAGGAGGTGGTGATCGTCGGTGGCAAGAATTCGGCAATCGAGGCGGCGCTGTTGGCCTGGCGCGCGGGGGCCACAGTGACGCTGATCCACCGCGGTCGCGAGCTGAAGCCGACCGTCAAGTACTGGCTGAGGCCCGATTTCGAGAACCGGGTCAACGCCGGGGAGATCGCCGCACGATTCGAGAGCCGGGTCACCGGGATCAGCCCCGATGCGGTGACGGTGGTCGGACCTGACGGTCGGGATGAACAGATCCCGGCCGACCGGGTCTTCCTGCTCACCGGGTACCACCCCGATTTCGGCATGCTCGAGCGGCTGGGAATCACGCTCGACCCGGAGACCGGCAAGGCGGCGCTCGACCCGGGGACGCTGGAGACGAATGTCCCGGGGCTCTTCCTGGCCGGGAGTGTGGCCGCGGGCCGGCGGATCTCCGAGGTCTTCATCGAGAACGGCCGGTTCGACGGCGAGAAGATCTTCGGCGACCGAGCCAGTCGGCGGCGAGCCGAGGATCGCTACGCTGCCTCGCCCCGGCCGGTGGGCGAGTGAGGCCTCACGCCATCACCCGACTGAGCGGTCGCGAGAGGGCGGTCCGCACCCGGACCAGCAGGATCAGGGCGACCGACGCCAGCCCCAGCACCAGGCCCCACCAGAGCCCCACCGCCCCGAGCGGGGTGTGAAACGCCAGCAGCACCGAGGCGGTCATCCCGATCCCCACGAAGCCCACCAGGTTGATCAGCATCGGCGCGCGCGTATCGCCGAGCCCGCGCAGGATACCTGCCGAAACAACCTGCAGCCCGTCGAAGACCTGGAAGACCCCGGCGATCGGGAGCAGCGTCGCCGCGAAGTCGACCACGCCGGGATCGGTGCTGTAGAGCGCGGCGAGGAATCGTGGTGCCGCCAGAAGCAGCAATGCCGTGCCGGCCATGAACGTGGCCCCGATCCCGAGCGCGGCGCGAGCCGCGGCGCGAAGCGCCAGTGGATCGCCGCGTCCCACCGCGCGCCCGACCAGCACCGAGGCACCCATCCCGACGCTCAGCGGGACCATGAAGGTGAGCGACGCGAGGTTGAGCGCGACCTGGTGTCCGGCCACCTGGAGCGTCCCGAACGCGCCCATCATCAGGGCCACGGCACCGAAGGTTCCCATCTCGATCTCGAGTTGCAGCCCGATCGGCAGGCCGAGTCGAAAGAGTCGCCAGAGCGGCGCGAGACGAAGCGCATCGCGGCGCCACGGCCGGAGGGGTTGCCCGAGTTCGTGCCGCGCAAGGGCGAAGACCAGGGCCGCCATGACGGTGCGGGAGACGGTGGTGGCCCAGGCCGACCCCGCCACGCCGAGTGCCGGCAGCCCGACCCCGCCGAAGATGAACCACTGATTGAGGACGATGTTGAGGAGGTTCGCGATCACGATCGACCACACCACGGGTGCCACTCGATGCATTGCCTGGAGTGCCTGGCGGCCGACGCTGAACGCCAGGAACGGGAAGACACTCGGGGCGAGGATGAGGCAGTAGGTCCCGACCAGCGGCACCACTGCTGCCGGCTGGTCGAGGGCCCGGGCGAGTGGCTCGGCGACGGCGAGGAGCACCAACAGGGGAATGCCCAGCAGCACAACGAGGATCAGTCCGCGCTGCAGTCCGAGTGCCACGGCCTCGTGGTCGTCGGCGCCAAGCGCCTGGGCGATCACCGGATCGAGCGCGAGCGTGATCCCGAGGGCGAGCATTGCCAGGGCGAAGAAGTAGACATTGCCGATGGCAACCGCGGCGAGGGCTTCGGCAGACACCCGCCCCACCATGAGCGTGTCGACCGTCCCCATCAGGTTCATCCCGACTGACACCGCGACGATCGGCAACGACAGGCTGAGCAGCGTTCCGAGAGTGCTCCGGTGGTTCGGCCGCCCGGCGGTCACTCCGCCCGGTCGGTGAGCCGATTCGGATCGGCGAGCAGGCGCTCGGCGAAGTCGACGCGCTCATTGAGATCGACCACCTCGGCGCGCAACTGGTCGAGTTCGTCGAGAATCGACGCGGCCGTGCCGGCCGGGATCAGCCGTTCATGCTCGGGCTCCCAATCGGAGACCAGCTGTCCCTCGGCATCGCGGAAGGATCCCGTGGCGACAAGGACGCAGTCGTAGAGCCACCACAGCCCCAGGCCACCGAGGGTGAACAGCATGAGGATGCCGGTGCGGACCTTCCCCACGTAGAACCGGTGGAACCCGAAGACACCCAGGAAGAACGCCAGCAGGAGGGTGACGAGGCGGGAGCGCTGTGAAGCGAAGAATTCGTCGGGCATGGGCACCTTGATGCGGGTGATACCCCCGGCAGGACTCGAACCTGCGACCAGCGGCTTAGAAGGCCGATGCTCTATCCAGCTGAGCTACGGGGGTCGGGAACCCCGAAACTAATGTCGGGCCCCGGCTGGTGCCGGAGCCCGACACCGATCACTTCCTGAGTGCGTCGCGGATCTCGCGGAGCAGCACCACGTCCTCTGGCGGTGCCGGCGGGGCGGCTGGCGGGGCCGCGGCTTCCTGCCGCTTCAGCTTGTTCATCATCCGCACCATCTGGAAGATGATGAAGGCCAGGATGATGAAGTTGATCGCCACGGTCACGAAGTTGCCCCACGCCAGCACTGGCACCCCGGCCTCGCGCACCGCGGCGAGGGTGTGCTCGGTGCCGGCAGGCACCTCGGCCAGCGGCAGGTAGAAGTCCTCGAAACGGAACCCCCCGAAGATCGTGCCGACCACCGGCATGATGACGTCTTCGACCAGTGACGTGACGATCTTCCCGAAGGCAGCACCGATGATCACGCCAACGGCGAGGTCCATCACGTTGCCCTTGAGCGCGAATTCCTTGAACTCCTTCATCATGGCCATGACGACTCCTGAGGGAGTTGGTGAATGGTGAATGGTGAATGGGAGACCGGGTACGGGGGGAATCCCCGCTCACCCGAACCAATCTACTGGAAACCCCGGCCCCGTGGGCTTCGTATGTGCGCTCGGCCCCGACGACCCTCCCCGAACCCAGAGGTTCCCGCATGCTGGCTGCCGTCCTGCTGCTCGCTGCCATCGCGCCCGGCCCCCGCCCCGACGACGGCGAGGCCCTGCTCCGTCGCATCAACGCAGCCCACAAGGCCACGTGGTTCACCACCCTGACCTTTGTCCAGCGGAGCAGCTGGCCCGACGGCAGCCAGCCGGACGAGACCTGGTACGAGTCGATGGACCGGCCCGGCAAGCTGCGGCTCGACCGGGAGAAGGATGGCAAGATCTTCCAGTCGCTCATCTTCCGGAACGACTCGCTGTACCCGATTGTCGACGGCCAGGCGCGGCCCGGACGTCCCCTCGTGCACGCCCTGCTGGTCCTGCTGCACGACATCCACGTCGGCGACATCGATGCCGCTGTCGCCAAGCTCAGGCAGAGCGGTTTCGACCTGTCGAAGACCCACGACGCGACCTGGGAGGGGAAGGCGGTGACCGTGGTCGGCGCCGTTGCCGGCGACAGTACCAGCAACCAGTTCTGGGTGGACAACGGCCGACTGGTGGTGGTGCGGGTGATCCAGGTGGGACAGGGCGGTCAGCGCAGCGACATCCACGTGGGCGGCTTCACCGACACTGGGCACGGCTTCGTGGAGAGCGACATCCGGATGCATTCCAACGGGAAGTTCGCGATGCACGAAGAGTACACAGCGATCAAGACGGGCATGGCGCTGCCTCCCTCGATCTTCGACCCGGCGAGCACCGAGCTGCCGGCGTGGGTGGTCAGCGCGCGCGGGAACTGACGCGACAGGCGACGGGCGACATGCGGATCATGCGTCGCCTGTCGCGTTCAGTCGGGGCGCCGGGATTCGAACCCGGGACCTTCCGCTCCCAAAGCGGACGCGCTACCGGACTGCGCTACGCCCCGATGGGGGAACAATCTAGCCGGTCAGTTGCTCCACGAGGGAGCTGACCGCCCGGCCCCGGTGCGAGACTCCTGCCTTCTCCGCCGGGGTCGCCTCGCCAAACGACTTGCCCAAGTCGGCACTCCAGAAGAGCGGGTCGTAGCCGAACCCACCGCCACCTGCCGCCACGTCGAGGATCGTCCCCTCGGTTGACCCTTCGGCGACGCGCTCGACCCCATCGGGCTCGACCATCACCAGCACGCAGCGGTAGCGGGCGGTGCGTCGCGCCCGCGCGACGCCAGCAAGCCGCCGCAACAGCTCGGCGTTGTTGGCAGCGGTCACGTGGTGATCCGGGCCTTCCACGCCTGCGAAGCGCTTGCTGTGCACGCCGGGTGCGCCGCCCAGGGCGTCGACCTCGAGGCCCGAATCGTCGGCCAGGGTGGTGAGCCCGCTCCGCCGAGCGAAATGGCTGGCCTTGGCGCGCGCGTTGGCCTCGAAGCTGTCGAACCGCTCGAGCGTCTCCTCGATCGGGTCGGCGTCGAGTCCCAGGTCCTGTGGGAAGACGATCTCCGCGCCGAGCGGCGCGAGGAGCCGCCGCAATTCGGGTTGCTTGCCACGGCTGCGAGTCGCGACCAGCAGCCTCACCCGGCGAGAGCGGCGCGCTGCAACGCGAAGAGCTGCGCCAGGCCGCCCTGCGCCAGGTCGAGCAGCGCGTCGAGTTCGCGCCGGTCGAAGGTGCCCTGCTCGCCGGTGCCCTGCACCTCGACGAAGGCGTCGGGCTCCAGCATGACCACGTTGGCATCGACCTCGGCGTCGCGGTCCTCGAGATAGGCAAGGTCGAGGCGCTGCTCGCCGGCGATCTTGCCGACCGATACCGCCGCGACGAACCGACCGAACGGGGTCGGCTGGCCGGTCTCGGCCGCCAGCCAGGCGCAGGCGTCGTGCAGCGCCACGCAGGCGCCGGTGATCGAGGCGCACCGGGTGCCGCCGTCGGCCACCAGCACGTCGCAATCGATCTTGATGGTGTACTCGCCGAAGGCGAAGGTGCCCATCGCCGCCCTGAGCGACCGGCCGATGAGCCGCTGGATCTCCTGGGTCCGGCCGCCGGGGCCGTTGCGTTCACGCGAGGTGCGCGTGTTGGTGGCCCGGGGGAGCATGGCGTACTCGGCGGTGACCCAACCGGTGCCACTTCCCTTCCGGAACGGTGGCACGCCCTGCTCGACACTCGCCGTGCAGTGGACCAGCGTGCCGCCGGTGCGGATCAGGCAGGATCCCTCGGCGAACGGGTTGGCCCGGCGCTCCAGTACGGTGGGGCGAAGTTCCCCGTTGGCTCGGTCATCAGGTCTCGGCACGCAGGCGCTCCACGATGCGGGTGGTCGAGTGGTCGGCAACGAGCGGGACGATCACCACCCGGCCGCCGCGGCGGCGCACGACGTCGGCGCCGACCACGGTGTCGGGATCATAGTCGCCACCCTTCACCAACACATCGGGTTCGAGGCGCTCGATCAGCTCGGCGGGGGTGGACTCGTCGAAGAGGACAACGCAGTCGACACACCCGAAGGCCGCGATGACCCGTGCCCGGGCCGCCTCGGGCATCACCGGCCGGTCGGGTCCCTTGGCCAGGTCGCGCACCGATCGATCGCTGTTGATGGCCACGATGAGCGAGGCCCCCTCGCCGCGCGCAGCCTCGAGCACCGCCACATGGCCGGGATGGAGCAGGTCGAACACGCCGTTGGTGAAGACGACCGGCGCCGGGGCGGTCCGACGCCACGCCACGGCCTCGTCGAGCGAACGGATCTTGGCGGCGCTGGGGAGCGCGCTCAGAGTCCATCCTCCGCGTGCGCCTGGAACTTGATCGTCACCGGATCGATGAACGGCAGGACCACCAGCACCTCGTAGTGGGTCTCGACCAGGACCCGGGGCGGATTGTCCAACCGGTTGATCCGGAGATTCGTCTTGGCGGCCTTCGGCAGGTGCAGCGAGTCGGCGCGCGCGGTGATCCGGGCCCGCATCGCCGAATCGGAGAGCGTGCTCGCGAACTTCGCCGTCGACCGGATCTCGTCCTGGAACTGCTCGTCGGCGAACCACGGTCGCCCGAACTTGACGCCGAGGAAGAGCAGCAGTGCCAGCAGGGCGAGCGGGGCGAGGCAGCCGAACATGCCCCGGCCGTGGCGGTTGGTGGCGGGATTCACCACTGCGACTGCGCCTCCTTCACGATGTTGTCCACCAGGAGGGAGAAGGCAGTCTTGCGTCCGTCGGCCTCACGACCGGGATCGTACTGTGCATCGACCGAGAACGACTTGCGGCGCAGCAGGTTCCTCCCGTTCGACTGCTGGATCATCTCGAGGTCGATCGTGACCTGGAGCAGTCGCTTGCTCACCTCGACCTGCCCTCCCCGGGGCTGCCCCGCACCCGCCCCGGTGCCGCGATAACCGACCGGCTGGTCGGGTTCGTAGACGCGCACCGTGCCGCGGACCACCACGTCGGCCTTCGCCTCGGTGGCGTTGCGGAGCCCGAGCCGCTGCTCCAGCGCCTCGCGGACACTGCGGTTGGCCTCCTGGGCCACGGTCGGATCCGTGGTGGCATTCTCGAACGGCAGCACCGCCACGGTCTCGATCCCCTTGGGCAGGCCACCGCCGGCGAAGCCGTAGGCGCAGCCACCGAGGAGCAGGGCGGCCATCATCGCGGAGCTACGGTTCATCGGACGGCCTCACCCAGAGACTCTCCGGGCGTTCGGAAAGCGGTTCATGCCGATAGAACTCGAGGTCAACCCGGGCCGGTTTCGAAGGCACACTGAGCCGCGAGCGAAGGGGCTGTCCCCCGGGACCGAGGTCAGTGACCACCCGTCCGACCCGACGGCCCTCGGCGCGCACCTCGACCACCAGCTGTGGCGTGTCACCCGAGGTCCGGATGTAGTCCACCGTGTCCGGGCCGCTGGCATACCGCCAGGCGGTGAGGTCGCCACGTTCGAGCGCCCGCAGGGTGTCGTCGGGTCCGGGAAAGCGCGCCATGCCGAGCATGGCCCATAGTATCGGGTAGTTGGGGACCAACTTCTCGACCTGGTCCTCGGGAACCGCCCAGAGTCCCGAGTCGCCGACCACCATGGCCGCCGAGCGTCCACTGCCGAGTGGGCCGGAAAAGTCGAATCGGAGCGAGTCTGGCGGAATGATGATCGCCGATCCGCGTCCGCCGGCATCGCCCTTCTCGTCGCGATACTTCCAGTGGAACCGCATCATGACCGGCTCGGTGGTCACCGTGGCGGCCACCCACTTGTCGATCGCCCCGGGTTCGGCCGACCCCAGCCCCACCGGCATCGGCGGCCCGAAGCTACCGCCGGCGCAGGCACTCAGGAGCAGGATGAGGGGCACCGCACGCATTCGCATCACCGGAACTTGCTCCCTCGGAGGGCCCGACTCAAGACGGTCCCGCCCGACGGATCGAGCGGATGGTGTCGCCCTGGAGGATTCTCCGAAGGACATTCTGGCCGCCCACCACGGCCCCGAAGATCGTGTATCCGCCGTCGAGGTGGGGCTGGGGAGCGAGATTGATGAACCACTGGCTCCCGCCGGTATCGGGTCCCGAGAGGGCCATTCCGACCATCGGTACGTCGTAGTGGCGGCGGTTGATCTCGTCGCGGATCGACCAGCCGGGGCCGCCCTCGCCGGTGCCGGTGGGATCGCCATCCTGGACCACGAAATTGGGGACCACCCGGTGCCAACGGACGTTGTCGAAGTAGCGGCGGTCGACCAGCCGGAGGAAGTTGGCGACCGTCAGCGGGGCCTCGTGGGCCAGCAGTTCAAGCTCGACCTTGCCGCGGCCCTCCACATCAACCACGACCCGGGGGTTGGTGGAGGCAAGGTAGAAGCGCCCGGTGAGCTCGCGATAATCCTGCAGCGAACGTCCAGTCTCGATCGGCGGAACGCCACCCCAGCGAGCCGAGAGCTGTGGCAGTCCCAGGGCTGCCATCTGGCGGAGCACGGGATCGTCGGGACGGGTGAGCAGCACACGACGACTCGGGGCACCGAGCCTGCCGATTAGGGTGGAGTCGTCGCGACCGAGGCCGATCAGCGCGGAAAGGGCGGCAAGTCGGAGTTCGTCGGGCCCCGACCGCCACGCGTTGGCGATCATGTCGAGGACCTCGTCACTGGCGGTATCGGCCAGGATCGACAGGGCGCTGGCGCGAAGCAGCGGCGCACCGCTGCCGAGTCGTGCTCGCGCGGCGTCGCGCAGCGCGACATCTTCGGCGCCCGCCGCCCGGTGCCAGCCATCGAGTGCGGCGGTCCGAACCCGATCATCAGCGTCGCCGAGTCCGGCGATGAACGGCGCCGCCGGGGCTCGCCGAAGCTGACCCCAGGCCGCCATCGCCACCAGACGGTCGGCCACGTCGGCCGAGCGGACCCAGGGGTTGACTCGTGCCTCGAAGTCGCCACTGTCGACCCGGGCCAGGGCGAGCAACGCGGCGCGCCGCACCGCCCATTCGCCGCTGGCATCGTCGAGGACCTGATCGAGCGCCGCCGCGGCCGAAGCACCCCCGATGGCACCGAGGGCCGTTGCCGCGGCGACGCGGACATTGCGGTCGGGATCACCAAGGAGTCGCGCGACTCGAGGTGTCATGGTGGTGTCGCGAAAGGTCGCCACCGCTCCGACGGCATTGACCCGAGCTCCGGCGCTGCGATCATCGAGCAACCGGCGCAGCTCATCGAGCGTGGCCCTGGTGTCGAGGCCGGCGCTGTCGACCACCCGGCGCGAGAGGAAGCGCGCAGCGGTCTCCCGGATCAGCGCGTTCTGGTCGCGGAGCGCAGTGAGCAACGCCTCGGCCGCCGCCGGTGCCCCGAGGCGACCCAGGGCGTAGACCGAACGCCAGCGGAAGTCGGCTCCGGTATCGCGCGTGAACGGCAGCAGGGCGTCGACCGGGGCAAGGGATCCCAATCGCCAGGCGTCGAGCATCGCGGTGGGACGCATCCCGTCACGGC
The DNA here is from genome assembly GCA_963847895.1 of uncultured Gemmatimonadales bacterium. Lineage (GTDB taxonomy): Bacteria > Gemmatimonadota > Gemmatimonadetes > Gemmatimonadales > GWC2-71-9 > Palsa-1233. Next base: position 432,261 of record CAWKBO010000001.1, on the reverse strand, counting down.
GATCGACGGAGAGTGCACCGCTCCCGTTCAGCACATCCGCGAGGATCCGCGCGGCTTCGTCGCCGCCGATCTTGGCGAGGGCCGTGGCTGCCTCGCGCAGCGACTGGTCGTTGAGGCTGTCGCTCAGGCGCAACCGCTCGAGGATGTCGCCGACCACCCGACGCTGCTTGAGAAGCCCCAGCGCGAAGAAGGCATCGGCGATCACTCCCTGGTCGCGATCGCGGAGCCGGGGCAGCAGCAGCGTGGCGCCATCGGCCACGCCGATCCTTCCGATCGCCATCACCGCGGCCCGACGGACCGTCGGGTCGGGATGCTCGAGCGCCGGGCCGAGGATCCCGACGTCGAGCACCCGACGGTCCTCGGTCATCATGATCGGCGCGATCGCCCCGACCAACGCCGGATCCTGCGCGGCGGCCTGCCGCGCGATGCCGGGAAGGAGGAGCACCGCGAGAAGACAGATTGAACGCATCAGAGCCGCACCGGGTCGGGGAGAGGAACCAGGCGCTCGGCCACCGCATCCGGAAGCCGGGCGAAATCGAACTGCGCGTCGAGCACCAGCAGGTCGGTGCTCGCTGTGGCGAGGAGCTCGCCGCTCGTCTCGTGCTCGACCGCGTAGCCAAAGGTCACCTTGCGAGAGGCGCGCTCCCGGATCCAGCAGCGCACCAGGATCGGGTCATCGTAGCGGGCCGAGCGCCGGTAGCGCACCTGCAGGGCGGAGACCGCCAGGCGCAGCCCCATCTCCTCCAGGTCGCGGTAGCTGATGCCGGTGGTGCGGAGCAGCTCGGTGCGCGCCACATCGAGCCATTCGAGATAGCGGGCGTGGTACACGACGCCCATCTGATCGGTTTCCGCGTAGTTGACACGATGGCGGGTGATCCCCACCCCGGGCCCTTCAGTTGCCTCCGCTGGCGTCATCTGGCACCTTTCGCGCCGTGAGCGCTTCCCGACTGGTGGTCCTGGCGGATGCCCACCTCGGCGCGGCGCCCGTGGAGGACGAGGAGGCGTTGCTCGCCTTCCTCGATACGGTTCCCCGCCCCGGCGACCAGCTGCTCCTTGTCGGCGACATCTTCGATTACTGGTTCAGCTACCGCCGACTGATTCCCCGGCGCAACTTCCGGGTGGCTGCCGCCCTGGCAACGCTGGCTCGCCGGCTCCCCGTGGCCATGGTGGGCGGCAACCACGACCGCTGGGGCGACACCTTCTGGCGCGATGACGCCGGACTCGCCTTCGATCCACACCAGCTCCGACTCGAACACGACGGCCGCCAGATTCTCATGATCCATGGCGACGGACTCCACGAGGAGCGCCCGGGAGCTGCCTGGATGCACCGTGCCACGAGCTCGGCGATGGTGATCGCCATCTATCGCTTCCTGCACCCCGACGTCGGCTTCTGGATCGCCGACAAGATGGGACACAACCTCGACTACGGCGTGACGCACCCGGAGATCGTCGCGGCCGCCGCCGCGCGGCAGCGCAAGTGGGCGGTTGGAGCACTGGAACGCGACCCCACACTCGGGGCGGTCATCATGGGACATACCCACCGCGAGGCGTCGGTGGAAGTCTCCCCGGGTCGCTGGTACCTCAACCCGGGTGCCTGGCTCGATGGCCGGCGCTATGCCACCCTCGACGCATCCGGCGTGACGCTCCACCAGTTCAGCTGACCGCCGGGGCACCGAGCTCCACGAGCTCGACCGCGTCGAGCGACCGACCGGTGAAGAGCGTCCCGACCCTTGCAAACCGGGCAACATCGTCGGTGGCGGCCCAGCGGTGGCTCCCCGCGCCGCCGGCATCGGTGGCGAGGTCGTGTGTTGCCAGCACACCGGCCAGGTCGCGAGCGGTCTCCTGGGCCGAATCGATCAGCACGACCCCGGCTCCCAGAAGCTCGCCGAGCAGCGGCTTGAGCAGCGGGTAGTGGGTGCATCCCAGCACCAGTGCATCGACCCCGGCTGCACGCACCGGCGCCAGGTACTCCTCGGCGATCAGACGGGCGGCCGGATGGCCGAACCACCCCTCCTCTACCAAGGGGACGAAGAGCGGACAGGGCTGTTCCACGATACGCAGCTGGGGAGCCCGGACGAGGAGCGCCCGTCGGTAGGCCCCGGAAGCCACGGTGCCCGCGGTGCCGATCACCCCCACGGCACCGGTCCGGGTCGCGGCGACCGCGGCCCGGGCGCCGGGCTCGACCACGCCGATCACCGGCACCGGCGAGACCGCCCTGAGTGACTCGAGTGCATGGGCGGTGGCGGTGTTGCAGGCCACCACCACGGCCTTGACCCCCTGGGTGAGCAACCAGTCGAGGATCTCGTGGCTGTAGCGTTGCACCGTAGCTGGCGACTTCGGGCCGTAGGGGACCCGGGCCGTGTCGCCGAGGTAGATGGTGTCCTCGGCGGGGAGGAGTTCGTAGATCGCCCGAGCGACGGTGAGACCACCGATGCCACTATCGAAGATCCCGACCGGGGCGCGGTTCATCGCGGCATCGGGAGCGAGAGGCCCATTCCGGTGCGGCCGCCGGGGAGCGCGCGGACCTGGAGGTCGCCCGGGAAGTCGAAGAGGTACGCGGACACGAACGCCTCGAGCCCGCTGAAGAGGTGGTTGGCGCCCATCAGCACGAACCAGTCCTGTCGCTCGCGCCGCTTGTCCTCGACCCGGTCGGAACCGGTGCGCTCCAGGTAGCCGAGTTCGGCGTTGGCCTTGAGCGCCATGCCGAGGGCCACCCCCTCGAAGGCCATGAAGAGACCGCCAGTCAGTTTCCGGTTGAGCGACGCCTGGCCCCAGCCGGGGAGGAGCAGCGAGCGAGCGAAGTAGTTGAGCGGTGCGGGTCGCGCGGCATCCGGCCTCAGCGGCGTGACCGGAGGCACCGGCGCCTGCCCGGTGATCGGTCGGCAGACGACGAGCAGGAGGAGCACAACGGCGGCGGGACGCATGACGGAAAGCTCGCCGGACCGGCGGAAAACCCCAAGCCACCTCATCCGGTGCGGTCGGCGAGCGCCCGGCCGTAGCGACTGACGATGCTGGCACGCCCCACGGTCCCGAGCACCCGGCTACTGGGTGCGTCGACCACCGGGAGGGCCGCGATGCCAAGCTTGCCGAGTCGCCTCGCCACCTCGAGCAACGAGACGTCGAGGGTCACCGCCTCGGTGGCCTGGGCCACGTCACGGGCCACCAGGGTCTCCGGCGGGGCCTCGCTGTCCTTGGCGAGTTCGCCGAGGCTCCGGTGGGTCACGATGCCGAGGAGGCGGCGCTGCGCATCGACCACCGGGTAGACGGTCTGTTCAGCGAATGCGAACCGGAGGAGCAGTGAGCGGACCGGTTCATCGGCTCCGACCACCACCACGTCGCGGTCGATGGCATCCGCCACCGTCAGGCCGCCAAGGGTGTCGCGGTCGACACCGTGCTCCACGTGCACGCCGCGACGGCGGAGCCAGCCGCTGTAGAGGTCATCGCGTTCGATCCGCCGGGCCACGACAATCGCGACCGCCGTCGCCACCATCAGCGGCAGCATCAGGGCGTAGTCGTCGGTCATCTCGAAGACCATCAGGATGCCGGTGATCGGCGCCCCCGTGGCGGCGGCGACCATCGCGCCCATGCCGACCACGGCGTAGGCGGCTGGTTGCAGGGCGGCCTGGGGAAAGAGCGATGCGAGGCCGGCACCCCAGGCCCCGCCGGTGGCAGCCCCGACATAGAGCGCCGGCGTGAAGAGGCCGCCGGAGCCGCCCCAGCCAAGGGTGAGCGCCGTCGCGAGGATCTTGCCGATCGCCAGGAGGGCGATCGCCCACCAGGCCAGGGTGCCGAACACATCGAGCGGGATGGCAAGGTGGCCGGTGCCGACCAGCAAGCCACCCGAGGCTGCCACCAGGAGGCCGACGAGCCCGCCGCCCATCAATGCCCGTGCCGCGGTCACCTCCTGCCGCTGCAGCCGAAAGAAGATCCGCACGAACAGGGCGCCGGTGATGCCGACGATCACCCCCAGGAGCGGATAGGCGACCGCGACCTCGAGGATGTGGTGATAGGTGTACTCGTTGCCGCCCGGGAGGTGGAACGCGGGCTGGTTGCCGAAGACCGCGCGGGAGATCACCGCGCCGACGACACTCGAGACCACCACCACCGGGAAGGCCGCCACCGACAGGCCACCGAGGATCTCCTCGATGGCGAAGAAGGCTCCGGCCAATGGGGCGTTGAATGCCGCGCTGATCGCGGCGGCTGCGCCGGCGGCGACCAGGAGGGTGGTGCGCTCGGTGCCGAAGTGGAAGAGACGGGACAGCGCCGAGCCGGCGGTCGAGCCGAGGACGGCGACCGGCCCCTCCGAACCGGCTGAGGCGCCGCCGCCCAGGGTGGCGGCGGCCGCGGCGGTCCGGACCAGGGCGGGACGGGCGGGAATCCGGGCGCCCGACCGGACCACGCGGCGCTGCACGTCCGGGACGGTCATCCCCTCTTCGCCCGGGGCGAAGCGACGCATCACCCACCACGCCACCACCAGGGCGGAGCCGGTGATCAGCGGCCGGGTAAAGTAGGGACCGAAGGCGGGGAGCCAGGTCGATGGCCACTTGAAGAAGATCGAGTACGCGAAGTCGACGAGCTTGTAGAGACCCACGACGCTGAAGGCGCCCGCGATGCCGACCAGCACCGCGAAGCCGAGCAGGACCGCGTTCTCGGAGATGTCGAGCCCGTTGAACCAGTCGACGAACTGGTCCCACCACCCGCTGGCCAACCGCCCCGGCGCATAGACGAGCCGACGCGCCGGACGCGGCAGGCGCCGCAGCAGCTGGCGGAGCGGTTCCATCCCGCGAGGTTCCGTGATCGGTCGAGTGCCCCCCGACTTGCGCGGCCACGAGCTCGATCTCGACCCGGACGTCCTTGGGGAGCCCCGCCACGGCCACGGTGGAGCGGGCCGGTCGGTGGTCACCCATGAAGCGGGCGTAGACCGCGTTCATCGCCTGGAAGTCGGCCATGTCCCGCAGGAAGACGGTGGTCTTGACCACGTCGGCGAAGGTCAGGCCGGCCTCGGCCAGCACCGCCTCGAGATTCCGGAAGACGCGCTCGGTCTGTTCGGCAACCCCACCGACGACCACTTCCATGGTGGTCGGGTCGAGCGCGATCTGACCGGCCGTGAACAGGAAGCCCCCGGCGACGATCCCCTGGGCATAGGGGCCGATGGCAGCGGGGGCGGCGTTGGTCGACACGGTCTTCATGGAACGATCACCTCGAGTCGGTATCAGCGGACAATCGGCGGGCAGCCGCGTGGACAGCCGCGTGGACAGCCGCAAAGTAGCGAGTCCGGCGGGAGCGCGGGACTCACGCACCCCACTGCCCGGCCCCGTCTCCGGACGGCCAGAAGAGTCGCGCCGCGTTGGCGGTGGTGGTGTTGGCGAGGTCGTCGAACGACACCCCGCGCAGCTCGGCCACCCGGCGTGCCACCTCGGTGACATGGGCGGGTTCGTTGCGGCGACCGCGATGAGGGACCGGTGCGAGGTACGGTGAGTCGGTCTCGACCAGCAGCCGGTCCGATGCGACCGCGCGCACGGAGCCGGAATCGGTCCACGAGCGGAAGGTGACCATGCCGCTGAACGAGAGGTACCAGCCATGCTCGAGTCCGGCATCCCGGAGCGCCGTGCCGCTGGAAAAGGAATGCAGCACGACGGTGGCCCCGGGCTGTTCCCGGAGGATCGCCACGACGTCGTCATCGGCCTCACGGGCGTGGATCACCACCGGAAGGCCGCAGGCCACGGCCAGTGCGAGCTGTTCGCTGAAGGCCCGCCGCTGGATGTTGCGGGGGGCATGATCGTAGTGGTAGTCGAGCCCCATCTCGCCCGCGGCGACCGCCTCACGCGTGCGCCAGCGTTCGGCGAGCCGATCACCGAGGTGGCGGTCCCAGCGAGTCGCGTCGTGGGGATGACAGCCGGTGGCCAGTGCGAGGTCGGGATGGCGGACCAGCCAGCCGCGAGTGGCCTCGAGGCGGTCGAGGTCACTCTCAACGACGAGCGCGCGACCGACCCCGGCCGCGCGCATCCGCCCGATCACCTCGTCACGATCGGCCGCGAACGCCGGGTCGCCGAGATGGCAGTGCGTGTCGACCAGCGTGGTCACGTGGTCTGCGGCGAGCTCCGGCGCGCGGCGGCGGGGTTCCGCACGCCGCGGGCGTCGACTCCAGGCCACCGCTGCTCGATCATCAGCAGCACCGGCGCCGCGATGAAGATCGACGAGAACGTGCCGGTGAACACGCCGAACGCCATCACCAGGGCAAAGGGCCGGATCACCGGGCCGCCGAAGACGATCAGCGCCGTGAGCGCCGCCAGGGTGGTGGCGTGGGTCAGCACGGAGCGCGGCAGCGTCTCGTTGATCGAGCGATTGAGCACCGGGATCAGCTGGTCACGCTTGTTGCGGCGCAGGTTCTCGCGCACCCGGTCGAAGATGATGATCGTGTCATTGAGCGAATAGCCCACCATCGACAGCACCGCCGCGACCACCACCAGCCCGACCTCGAGGTTGAGGATCGAGATGAAGCAGATCGTGAGCACGATATCGTGCGCGGTGGCCACCACCGCGGCGAGCCCGAATCGCCATTCGAACCGGTAGGCGAGGTAGGCGAGCACTGCGAAGAACGACAGGAAGATCGCCAGGAAGGCCTGGGTGCGGAGCTCGCCACCGACCTTGGGGCTCACCGCCTGGGCCGAGTTGCGGCTCCATTGCCCGGCCCCGACCGCCTGGTCGAGTGCCCGGCCGACGGCCGCCGCCGTTGTCTCGGTGCTCTCGGCGTCGCCGCCCTTCACGGCGGTGCGCGCCCGGATCGCAATCTCCCGGCCATCGCCGAACGGCGTGATCTCCGGGGAATCGAGTCCCTCGGCGATGAGTGCCGAACGGACGGCCTCGAGCTGGAACGGCTGTCCGGTGGTGGTCTGGACATCGACCAGGGTGCCGCCGGTGAACTCGATCGAGTAGGCCGGCCCACCGCGGGTGAGCAGTGCCACCACGCCGAGTGCGAAGAGCACGGCGGTGGCGATGATCGCCTTGCGGCGGAAGCCGATGAAGTCGTAGCTGGCGTTCGCGAAGATGCGTGTCATTGGCCCGTCAGATGCTCAGGGTGGTGGCCTGGGCGTCCTTCCGATCGAGCCAGATCAGGAAGAACGTCTTGGTCACGAAGATGGCCGTGAGCATCGATGCGGCGATGCCCATGATCAGGGTCACGGCGAAGCCCTTGACCGGGCCGGTGCCGAACTGGAAGAGGAAGAGTGCGGTGAGCACCGTCGAGACGTTGGAGTCGACGATGGCGCTCATCGCGTGCTGGAATCCCTCGGTGACGGCGAGGCGCACCGTGCGCCCGGCGAGGAGTTCCTCGCGGATCCGCTCGAAGATCAGCACGTTGGCATCCACCGCGATGCCGATCGACAGCACCAGGCCGGCGAGACCCGGCAGGGTGAGCGTCGCCTCGATGGCGGAGAGGCCGGCGAGGGTGAAGATGATGTAGAGCCCCAGCGCCAGCACCGCGAGCACGCCGGCCATCCGGTAGTAGGCCATCATGATCACGACCACCAGCAAGGTGGCGACCACCAGCGCGGTGATCCCGGCGTCGATCGAGTCCTTGCCGAGCGAGGCTCCGACCTCGCGCTCGGCGACCACCTTGAGCGGCACCGGCAGCGCGCCGGCATTGAGCGTGAGGGCGAGGTCCTGGGCTTCCTGGATCGTCCGGCCGCCCATCTCGATCTGGCCGTGGCGGTCGATGCGCGACTGGATGACCGGCGGGATCCCCTGGACGAAATTGTCGAGCAGGATCGCCATGAAGTCACCGACGTGCCGCCCGGTCTCCGCACCGAAGCGGCGCGCGCCGCTCCGATCGAGGGAGAAGGCGACCACCGGCCGGTTGGTCATCGGGTCGATCTGGGCGTTGGCCGACTCGAGACGCTCGCCGGTGATGATCGGGTCGGCGTCGAGGGCATAGAGATAGCGCACCTGCTCCGCGCCGACGGCGACCGGTTGCCCGGCCCAGTAGAGCTCCACCGAACGGGGCAGGAGCCGGGCCACCTCGGGGATGTGCAGCAGCGAATCGACTCGGACGAAGGCCGACTCGCGAACCGCGTACTGTCCCTGGAGCTGTCCCGTCACCTGGATCAGCGACTGGAGGATCGGACCGGCGTTCGCCGGTGCCGTTGTCGTGTCCTGCGCGGCCGCCGTCGCGGTGTCGCCAGCGGTGGAGTCGACGCCGACGGCCTTGCCGGTGTCGCCGCCGCTGAGCAGCTGCTCCACCTGCGAGGCCACCGGGGCGGGCTCGTCGCTGCGGACCCCGAGCCGGGCGAGGGTGCGATCCATCGCCGGCAGCGCGTTGTCCAAGGCGTTGGTCTTGTCGGTGATCCGGAACTCGAGGTGCGCCGCACGGTTCACGATCCCCCGGGCCCGGGCAGGATCGGTGAGACCCGCCAGTTCGACGACGATCCGATCGTCACCGAGCTTCTGGATCAGCGGCTCGGTGACGCCGAACTCGTTGATCCGCTTGCGGAGCACGGTGAGCGCCAGGTCGATGTCCCGTCCCGGGTCATCGGAGACCCGCTTCGACTGGTCGAGCTCAAGCTCCAGGTGCATGCCGCCCTGGAGGTCGAGGCCGAGCTTGAGCGGTACCCGGGTGATGGTGGTGTCGCGCATACGGCCGGTCTCGGCCTGCTCGCGCACCTTCACGTCGCGCGGGAACAGGTAGAAGAGCGACAGGGCGACGAGCCCCACGATCACGAACATGCGATTGCGAATCGAAGCGAACATCGTCACTCGGGCGCCGGAAGCGGCGCATCAAGGTGTTCGGATGCTGCGGCCAGGATGGCCCGCGCGCGGTTCCCATCATGCTCCAGCTGTCGCCGGAGCGCTGCCACTCCATCAAACGTCCGGATCGCCCGGAGCGGTTCGACCCACTCGATCCGCACCTGCCGCCCGTAGAGGTCGCCCTCGAACCCGAAGAGGTGGACCTCGAGCAGGCGCCGACCATCGTGGAACGTGGGTCGGTGCCCCTGGTTCATCATCCCGCCGAACCGACCGGCGGGGGTCTCCACCCGCACTGCCCAGACCCCATCGGGCGGGAGCAGCTTGTCCGACGGGATGGCGAGGTTGAGGGTCGGGAACCCGATCGTGCGTCCCCGCCGCTCACCATGTTCCACCGCCACCGCCACCGTGTAGCGCCGCCCCAGCAGTCGAGCCGCCGTGGCCAGGTCACCGCCGGCGACGGCCCGGCGGATGGCGGTGCTCGACACCGGCTGTCCGGTGATGCCCCGCACCTCGCCCACCACGTCGACCCCGAAGCCGTGCCGCTCACCCATCGCCCGGAGCATGGCGACATCGCCACGGCGACCCCGGCCGAAGCCGTGATCGTGACCGATGACCAGGTCACGCATCCGGCACTGCTTCACCAGCACCCTCTCGACGAACGCTTCCGGCTCGAGTGCCGCCATCGCGCGGTCGAACCGCATCACCACCGCCCGATCGAGCACGCAGGTGGCGAGCGCCTCGAGGCGCTCGTCGGCCGTCGTGAGCCGGGCCGGTGCGGCCGGCGGATTGACCACCGCGAGCGGATGCGGCTCGAAGGTGACCAGTACGCTCATCCGCCCCGCCGCACGGGCCCGGCCCGCGATCTCGTCGAGCACCGCCCGGTGCCCCCGGTGCACGCCGTCGAAGGTGCCGACGGTCACCACGCTGCCGGCGTCGGTCAGGGCCAGCGAACTCATCCGGCCGGCTCCAACACCACCGTCGGCAGCCATCGGTCACCCGACGCGGTCGCCATCGCCACCAGGCGACCATCTTCCGCCAGCAGTGCCGCGGGACCGTCGTCACTTACCGTCCGGGCCACCGGCCGGCCAAAACTCAGCTCGCGGACCCCGACATCGTCGACCACTTCGCGCGGCAGGTGCGCCACCATCATCGCCGGGGCTCGGAGCATTGTCGGCTCGACCACCCCGGGCGCGACCGCCCCGGCCACCGTGAACGGCCCGACCGTCGTCCGACGCAGGGCGAGGCAGTGCGCCGGGATGCCGAGCCGCTCCCCGAGGTCACGGGCGAGGGCACGAATGTAGGTCCCCTTCCCCACCTCTGCGTCGATCGCCAGATCCGGTGGCGTCCAGCCGGACCGTTGGAGCCGGTGCACCATCACGGTCACCGGTGGCAACTCGACGGCCATCCCGCCGCGCGCCAGCCGGTGACTCCGTTCCCCCGCGACGTGTTTGGCAGAATATGCCGGAGGTCGCTGGGCGATCGGCCCGAGGAACCCGGCCAGGGCAGCGTCGATCGCCGCATCGTCGGGCCAGGCGCCGGGCGCCACGGTCGCGACGGCGGTCCCGGTCGCGTCGTCGGTATCGGTCGCGGTCCCGAACCGCACCACCGCCTCGTAGTGCTTGGCCGTTGCCTCGATGAATCGCGCCAGGCGCGTGGCCCGGCCGACCAGGACCACCAGCAGCCCGGTCGCGAACGGGTCGAGCGTACCGGCGTGCCCCACCGCCCGGGTGCCGAGGCGTCGACGCACCATCGCGACCGCATCGTGCGAGGTCCAGCCGGCCGGCTTGTCAATGAGCAGCCCCCCGGTCAGGAGGGATCCTCCTCGCGTCGCAGGCCGGCGAGCAAGGCGTCGATCCGCCGTGCATGCTCGATCCCGCGATCGCGCTCGAACCGCAACTCCGGCACGGTCCGCGTGGTGAGCGACCGAGCCACCATCCCCCGCAAGTACCCGGCGGCGCTCTGGAGGCCCTCCATCGCCGCCTCGCGGCCAGCCTCGTCGTCGGCGTGCGGCGCCACCCGGATCCGCGCCACCGAGAGGTCGCGCGTCACCTCGACGCTGCTCACCGTCACCAGCCCGACCCGCGGGTCGCGCACCTCGCCGCGCACCAGCGCCTCGGCGAGCACGGTGCGGATCGCCTCGGCGACCTGTTCCGGCCGGCGCGACGGGCCCTTCCCCGCCATTCGCTACTCCGACTGCTGGGCGGTGGGGTTGCAAGGGTCCGCTTGATCTCCTCCAGCTCGAACGCCTCGATCCGGTCGCCCACCTTGATGTCGTTGAAGTTCTCGACCGCAATGCCGCACTCGAGCCCCTCGCGGACTTCCTTCACGTCGTCCTTGAAGCGCTTGAGGCTCCGAACTCTCCGGTATAGACGGTCACCCCGTCGCGCACCACCCGCGCCTTGGCGCTGCGCTGGATGATCCCGCTGGTGACCATGCAACCGGCGATGGTGCCGACCTTGCTGACCTTGAACAGCTCGAGCACCTCGGCCTCGCCAAGGACGGTCTCCTTCTGCTCCGGCTTGAGCAGGCCCTCGAGCGCATTGCGGACATCCTCGACCGCCTCGTAGATGACGCGGTAGGTACGCACGTCGACCCCCTCACGCTCGGCGGCCGCTCGCGCGTTGGAGTCGGGCCGCACGTGGAACCCGAGGATGATCGCCCCGGACGCCTTGGCGAGCAGGATGTCGCTCTCGCTGATCTGGCCGACACCGCGGAGGACGATGTCCACCCGAACCTCGTCGGTGCCGAGCTGGGCGAGCGCGTCGGCCAGCGCCTCGGCCGGACCGCCCTGGTCGGCCTTGATGATGATCGGCAGCTGCGAGATCTCGCCTTCCTTGAGGGCACGGGAGATGTCCTCGAGCGTGCCGCCGCGGGCCGACGCCGGTTCTGCGCCTCTCGCTCGAGCCGCTGCCGCTTCTGGGCGATCTCCCGGGCCTCGGCGGCCTCGGCCACCGCGATGAAGGTGTCGCCGGCCGACGGCACACCCTCGAACCCGAGGATCTGCACCGGCATCGATGGGCCGGCCTCCTTGACGGTCTTGCCGCGCTCGTCGAAGAGCGCCCGCACCCGGCCGGAGAACTTGCCGCAGATGAAGTTGTCGCCGACCCGCAGCGTGCCGCGCTGCACCAGCACGGTGGCCAGCGGCCCCTTGCCCGGATCGAGCGTGGCCTCGAGCACGGTGCCGGTGGCACGCGCGTCGGGGTTGGCCCTGAGCTCGAGCACCTCGGCCTGGAGGAGCAGCTGCTCGAGGAGCTCGGGCACGCCCGTGCCCGCTCTTGGCCGAGATCGGCGCATGCAGCACGGTACCGCCGAATTCCTCGAGCACCACGCTGTGCTGCAGCAGCTCCTGCTTGACCTTCATCACGTTGGCGGCCGGCAGGTCGATCTTGTTGATCGCCACCACCATCGGCACGCCGGCGTTCTTCGCGTGCGTGATCGCCTCGATCGTCTGCGGCATCACCTGGTCGTCGGCCGCGACCACCAGCACCACGATGTCGGTCACCTGCGCGCCACGGGCGCGCATGGCAGTGAACGCCTGGTGGCCCGGGGTGTCGAGGAAGGTGATCTGGCGCTGGTCGGGCAACCGCACATGGTAGGCGCCGATGTGCTGGGTGATCCCGCCGGCCTCGCCGGCGACGATGTTCTCCTTGCGGATGTGATCGAGCAGCGAGGTCTTGCCGTGGTCGACGTGACCCATGATGGTCACGACCGGTGGCCGCGGCGCGAGGTCCTCGTCTGCATCCACCTCGGTCACGGTCACCTCGGCCTGATACTCCTGCTCGCGCACCGCCTCGAACCCGAACTCCGACGCGATCAACTCGATCTGGTCGAAGTCGAGCCGCTGGTTCACGGTCACCATCAGGCCGAGTTCCTTGAACGCGAACTCGACGATCTGGTTGGCCGGGATCTTCATCAGGTCGGCCAGTTCACTCACCGAGATGAACTCGTTGACGCGAATCCGCGTCTTCTCGCGCTCCTTCTCCTCCGCGGTGCGCGTCGCGATGATGTCGCGGTACGACGGCTCATCGGACCGGCCACGCTTGCGCCCGCCCCCGGTGCCCTTCATCCCGTCGAGGGTCTTCTCGATGTTCGCCTGCACCGCATCCTGATCGACGAAGTTCTTGCGGCCCCGCTTGCCACCCCGGCGCCGTCCGCCGCCCGGCTGGGCGTCAGGCCCGAAGCCGCGACCGGCACCGCCTGCCGTCCCGGCACCCGGCGGTGTGCGGGGCTGGACCGGCGCGCTCGACGAGAACACCGGCTTGGGGCGCGGCCCGCGCGGCGGCGAACCGGCGGCGGGACGAGGAACCCTCGGCGGGATGAACGGCTTGGCGGGTGCCGCCCCGGTGGGACGCGACGATTCGGGCCGCGGTGGCCGCTCCGTCTTTGGCGCAGCCTTCCGCGGCTTCGCGTCGGTCTCGGTCGGGGCACCTTCCCCCTTCGCCTCGGCCACCGCCTCCTCGGCTTCGGCGGGCTCGGTCTCACCGTCGGCCTTGGCCGGCTCGGTGACTGGCTCGGGGGCCGTCTCGGGAAGGTCCTTGAACAGCATCCGGGCCCGCTCCTCGAGCGACAGCTTCGGCTGCTCGGGCTGGGGCGCCTCCTCGACGATCTCCAGCGGCTCGGTCTCGACGCGGTTCGCCTCGGCCTCGGCCTGCGCCTTGGCCTCCTGCTCGGCGACCTCAGCCGCGGTGCGCCGCCGGCGGACCGGCTTGCTCTCCACCGGCGTCGGCTCCGGCTCGGCAGTCTTGCGACGACGGCCCTTCTTGGGCGCGGCCGGCTCGGCGCTCTTCCGCTTCTCGCGCTCCCAACGGACGCGAACGGCCGAGACCTGGTCGGGCTCGAGGGCCGACAGGTGACTGCGCACGAAGATGTTCATCTCGCGCAGCATCCCCAGGAGCTGTTCCGAGGGAACACCGAATTCCGCAGCGAGGTCGTGCACTCTGGTCTTGACCACTCGACTCCTCCGTCAGGGTCCGTCAGGGGCCGCGACCGCCAGCAGACCCGCCGCCAGCTCGCGATCCCGCACTGCCACTGCCATGACCGGTGGCCGCCCCAGGCGGTCCCCGATCGCTTCGGCGGCCGGGCCGCGGATCACCGGAACCCCGGTCGCCCGTGCCAGCCGTTCCACCTTGTCCACCGCCCGAGCCGACGCATCGGCCGCGAGCACCACCACTCGTCCCTCGCCGCGCTGAAGCGACGCCCGGCAGGCGCCGACCCCGATCGACACGCGCCCGCTGCGTGCCCCGAGGCCGATCAGCCCCAGCAGCCGCGCAGCCGGGTCAGTCGCCGGACTTGTCGTGCTCCGCTCCCGCCGACTCCTCGCCCGCCGCGGCCTCGACCACCGGGGTTTCGGGCACGTCGACCTCTGTCACGTCGACCTCTGTCACGGCGGCCTCGGTTGCCTGGGCCTGCTCCGGCTCGGCGGCGTCGGCCGCATCGGCCTCGGGTGCCGACTCATCCTCGGTCAGCTCGGTGACGAACCGCGCCAACTCGTCGGCGGTCGCCTGGGTCATCCCCGGGATCCTGGCGATCTCCTCGGGCTCGAGGTCGATCACGTCGTTGAGGGCGCCATAGCCTGCCTGGTCGAGGATCGCGACCAGTTCAGGGGAGAGCCCCTCGAGCTGGGACAGCGGAACCCGCGGGGTGTCGTCCTCCTCCTCGCCAGGAGCCGGACCGAACAGCGGGCCCTCGCCGCCCCGCTCGAGCCACTCGCGACTCGAGTAGAGGTCGATCTTCCATCCGGTGAGCTCCGAGGCGAGCCGCACATTCTGGCCGTTGCGTCCGATGGCCAGTGAAAGCTGGTCCTCGTCGACGACCGCCTGGATCGTCCGGGTCGCGATGTCGCTGAACACCTTGGCGACCCGCGCGGGCGCAAGCGAGAGTCGCGCGAAGCGCTCGGGATCGGGCGACCACGGCACGATGTCGATCCGCTCGCCCCCGAGCTCATTGACCACCGCCTGCACCCGCGATCCCTTGAGGCCGACGCAGGCGCCGACCGGATCGATCGCGTCGTCGCGCGAAATCACCGCCACCTTGGTCCGGCTGCCCACCTCGCGGGCGAGGCCGCGAATCTCGACGATCGCCTGCTGGATCTCGGGGACCTCGAGCTTGAAGAGTGCCTTGACGAAGAGCGGATCGGCACGCGAGAGGATCAACCGGGGCCCCTTCGGGGTCTCCTCGAGCCGCTTCAGCACCGCGCGAATCGTGTCGCCCTGGTGGAAGTGCTCGCGGTGATTCTGCTCGCGATACGGCATGATCGCCTCCGCCTCGCGGAAGCGGTTGAGCATGATCACGAACTTGCCGCGCTCGACCTGCTGGATCTCGCCCGAGAGGAGCTCGCCCACCCGGGTCGCGAACTCGTCGCGAATCCGGTTGCGCTCGCCCTCGCGCACCCGCTGGATGATCCGCTGCTTGGCGGCCTGCACGGCGAGCCGCCCGAACGCCTCGAAGGGGACCTCCTCCTCGAGCACGTCGCCCTCCTGGAACTCGGCATCCTCGAAGCGTGCCTCCTCGAGGGAGACCTCCGCGCTGGGATCCTCGACCGCGGCGACCACCTGGCGGAGCCGCATCACCTGCATCGTGCCCGCCATCTCGTCGATCTCGAGCTCGAAACGGACGTTGGGTCCGTACTTCTTCATCAACGCCGCATGAATGCCGTCGCGCAGCAGGTCGATCAACTCGGCGTGATCGAGCTGCTTCGTGTTGGACAGTTCGCGGAACGCGGCCAGCATCTCGGCGGATGTCGCCATCTCAGTGATTCTCCTGCTTCCCGGTTTCCCCCAGGGCCGACCAGTCCACCACCAGGGTGGCTTCGCGGATCGCCTCCAGGGCCAGCACATGATGCGCCGTGCCGATCGCCAACTCGACGTGCCCGTCGTCGGGCACCGCCACGATCGTCGCGGCCGGACGCCCCGAGATGCCCGCCGCCTTGAGGCGGACGGCACGGCCGACGTAGCGCCGCCAATGTTCAGCGAAGCGCACCGGCCGCTCGATCCCCGGCGACGACACCTCCAGCGTGTACTGCGGTCCCACCGCCCCGGCCTCCTCCAGCGAGGCCTCGAGCGCCCGGGACACCCGCTGGCAATCTTCGGTGGTGACGCCCGCACCTGGCCGGCCCCCTCCCGGCAGGTCGATCCGAATCCGGACCACCGGCCGCGAGGCTGGACCGGCGACTCGCACGTCGACCAGCTCGAAACCGAGCCCGGCGACGGCGGCGCGGAGCGCCTCGGGGGAAAGCTGATCTCTGGTCACGAGCGCCAAGTGCCCCGGGGGTAGAAACAAAAATGTCGGGGGACACCCGACACCACGCCGACAGCACGCAAGTTGCCCCAGCACAGGAGTATATCCCTCCAACTGGGGTGCTCGCAAGGGACGTCAGGGGGCGGGGACGACCCCGAGGTAGGCGACCATCCGACCGTCCCGACCACCACTCCCCCGGTGGGAGAAGAAGTGCCGGTTCTCCCGGCTGGTGCAGTGACCGCTGCGGGTGACCTCCCCGATCCCCAGTTCGGCGGCCTGGTCGGCGAGCACGTCCCGGAGGTCGAGGTGCCACGGGCCCGGCCCCTCCGCCGGCTTCCCCACATCGGTCATCACATCGGCACCGACCTCATAGCAAGGCCCCGAGATCGCCACACCGGCGTGCATCACCAACTCGCCGGGCCCGGCGCCGGTGCGCGCACCGAGCAGGGCCACTCCCTGCCGGAGGATCCCGGCGGCCGTTCCCCGCCACCCGGCATGCAGCAGCGCCACGGCGCGCTGCCTCGGGGCGACGAGGTAGACCGGGACGCAGTCGGCCACGGTGACCAGGAGGAGGACCCCGGACTGATCGGTCGCGTGGCCGTCGGCGCCCTCGTGAAGCACCCACCCCGATGCCGCGCCGGTCCAGATCACCAGGTCGCGATGGACCTGATGGGCCATGACCTGGGCCGGAAATCGGGGGAAGCGCCGCGCGGAACTCACGCCAGCGGCCGCATCACCTCGCCGACCGGACGGTCGGTCCACAGACCGAGGTCGAAGGGAGTACCGTCGGCGGTGGCACGGCCGCTGATTCCCGCCACGACGCCGAACCGCTCCGACCATCCCGGCACCTCCCAGCGCGGGGGGTCGCCGCCCTGCCGCCGTTCATCAATCCGCAATCCGCTCGATCTCCGCCCCGAGGGCACGAAGGCGCTCGTCGATCCGTTCGTAGCCGCGCTCGATCTGGCCGACGTTGTGAATGGTGCTCGTGCCGTGTGCAGCGAGCGCTGCGATGAGCATCGCCATGCCGGCGCGGATGTCGGGTGACTCGACCTTGCCGCCGGTCAGCGGGGCCGGACCGCTGATGACCGCGCGATGCGGATCACAGAGCACGATCCGGGCGCCCATGCCGACCAGCTTGTCCACGAAGAAGAGGCGCGATTCGAACATCTTCTCGTGAATCAGGATCATCCCGTGACACTGGGTCGCCGCCACGATCGCGATCGACATGACATCGGCCGGGAAGGCCGGCCAGGGCCCGTCCTCGAGCTTGGGGACGTGGCCGCCGAGATCGGGGCGGATCCGCCGTTCCTGGCCGCGTTCGAGGATCAGACGATCGCCGTCGATCCGGGGACGAATGCCGAGCCGGTCGAAGCCCAGCAGGGTGCTGCGGAGATCGTCCGGTCGGACACCCTCGATGACCAGGTGGCTGTCGGTCACCGCCGCGAGACCGATGAACGATCCGATCTCGATGTGATCAGGGCCGATGGCGACCTTCGCCCCGGTCAGCGGTCGGTCGCCCTCGATCACGTAGGTGTTCGTGCCAATGCCCTCGATGCTCGCTCCCATCGCCACCAGCGCTCGGGCGGTGTCCTGGACGTGCGGTTCGGCGGCGGCGTTGCGAAGGATGGTGCGTCCCCTGGCCCGGACGGCTGCCATCAGTGCGTTCTCGGTGCCGGTGACCGACGGCTCATCAAGGAAGATGTCGGCCCCGACCAGGCGCCGGGCCTCGATCTCGTACCGCTCGCCGACGGTGACGGCCGCTCCGAGCTTCTCGAGGGCGAGGAAATGGGTGTCGACCCGACGACGACCGATGACGTCACCACCCGGCGGGGGGAGGATCACCTGGCCGAAGCGAGCCAGCAGCGGACCGGCGAGCAGGATCGACGCACGGATCCTGGTACAGAGCGTGGGGTCGAGGGGCCTGGGCTCGAGATTGGCCGCGTCGACCACCAGGATGCCGTCGTCGCGCCAGGTCACGGATGCGCCAAGCCAGGCCACCAACTCGAGCAGGATCTCGACGTCCTTGATCCTGGGCACGTTGGCGATCTCCACCGGCCCGTCGGCCAGGAGCGACGCGGCGATCACCGGCAGGGCGGCGTTCTTGTTTCCGGCCGGCCGGATCGTCCCCTCCAGGGACCGCCCGCCGGTGACCACGAATCGGGGAGCCATGCCGAATAGTCTCCGCGACCGGGGATGGTCGCAAGCCGCAACCCTTGGACCGGCTTAAGTTTCCGGGGACCAACCACCCGGAGGTGGCCCGTGGCAGGATGGATCGGACCGACCGTGGCGCTGGCGATGGTGGTGATCGCCGGCTGCGTGGCCGTCATGACCTATGTGCTGGTCCGCATGGCCCGCGAGGCCCACGCCAGCACCGAGGGGCTCCACCGGACACTTGCTGAGTTCCGGGAGAAGCTCGACCCGGTGCTCACCTCGATCACCAACTTCACGGAGACCGGCAGCGAGACGCTCGAACTGGCGCGGCACGAGGTGCAGGAAGTGGTAACCACCTCCCGCATGGTTCGCAGCGAGGTCGAGCACGGGCTGCGCCGGGCGCGAAGCCGGCTGGCCGATTTCGACGCGCTCGTGGAAGTGATGCAGGAGGAGGTCGAGGAGACGGCGATCGACGTCGCCACGGCGCTCCGCACGGTGCGCGCGAGTCGCGGGCTGCTCGGAGGAGTGCGCCGCCTCATCAGTCGTCGCCGGGATCGCGACACGTGAAGCTGTTCGGCGCGCTGGTGGTCGTGACGATCCTCGGCCTGGCGTTGCCCCACTCGCTGCATGCCTGGACCCCGGGCACCCATGTGGTGCTTGGCGAGCGGATCCTCGCCTCGCTGGAGCAGCTCGTCCCGGCCGTGGGTGACCTGCTGCGCGCCTTTCCCTATGATTTTCTGTACGGCAGCATCGCCGCCGACACCACGATGGCGAAGAAGTTCGCGCCCGCGGACCGGCACTGCCACGCCTGGCATGTTGGTCGCGAGGTGCACGATCTCGCCCCCACCGACGCGCTACGCGCCTTCGGTCTCGGCTATCTCGCCCACCTCGCGGCGGATGTGGTGGCCCACAATCATTTCGTGCCGCGCCAGTTGGTGGTGACCAGCAGCACCCGCTCGATGGGGCACACCTACTGGGAGTCGCGGGTGGAGACGGTGCTCGGTGATGCGGTGCCACGCGCGGCCCGCGACCTGATCCGCCTCGACCATCGCCCTGCCGACGCCCATCTCGAGCGGATCCTCTCGCCGACGATCTTCTCGGTGCGCACCAACCGGCGGCTCTTCCGCGGGATGGTGCGGCTGACCGACTCGCGGCCCTGGCAGGTCGGGATGCAGGTGGCGGTGGACCAGAGTCGGTGGGACCTCACGGAGGAGCTGATCGGCGAGCATCTCGGCCGGGCCGAGCGCTACATCCGGCTCACCCTCAACGACCCCGACGGCCCGCTCGTGGCGCTCGATCCGAATGGCGAGGCCGCGATCGTGCGGAGCAAGCTGGTTCGACGCGATGCGTTGCGCGGGCCGGGACGGCGCGACGCAGAGTGGGTCTCGGCGATCGCCGACTCGCAGTTCGGACTGCGGCGCCAGGACGAGGATCCGTTGCTGCGGACCCGGACTCAGCCGTCGGACCCGGGCGACAGCACGCCGACCTGACGCCGGATCCCCGCAAACCGTGGCGAGTTGGCCACGGCACGCCACAAGACGGTGGCGAGCGGCTCGGCGGCAAAGATCGGGTCGTGCTCGCGAACCGCCCGTTCGAGCGCCGTGAGCGCCTCGGCGGTGTCGCCCATGGCGAGCGCCGCGTGGGCCAGCCCGCCGGCGGTGCCCGCGCGGGTGCCATCGGCCGCCAGCCCGTCGTGGATCCGCTTCGCGGCGGCCCGGTCGCCCGATCGCACCAGGGCCTGGGCACGAATCCCCTGGAGGAGCGGCTGGTCCGGCGCGAGCTGCGCCGCACGATCGAGCGTCGCGCGACCGCGAGCGGTTTCGCCGAGGTAGAGCCAGCCCGTGCCCACCAGGAAATGGACGCTGGGGCCAGTGCTGTCGGCCGCCAGGGCGGCGTCGAACGCTGCGCGGGCCGCGTCCGAGTTTCCTGCAAGTGTCGCGGCAATTCCCGCGAGCGCCGCCGGGACCGCGGCGGCCGGGGCGAGCTGGCGGGTGCGATCGAACGCTGCCTGGGCCTCGGCGGCGCGACCCGTCACCAGCAGGATCTCACCGAGTGCCTGCTCCGCGTCCGGATTCGGGGCACGCTCGAGCGCCAGTCGCAGATCGGCTTCGGCTGCCGCCCACTGCCACCGGGCCCGCCGCAGCAACCCGCGAGTCACCAGCGCCTCCGGCAATTCCGGCTGCAGCGCAAGCGCGCGGGCCACTGCCTGGTCGGCCCGGGGCGCCACATCGTCGAGTGGCACCCCGGCATAGAGCGGTAGCAGGAGCAGCGCATCGGCGAGCGAGGCCCAGGCCGCCGCGAACGTGCTGTCCTGCGAGACCGCCGATTCGAAGGCCCGCACTCCGGCGACGATCGCCGTGTCGCGGCGCGCCGCGACGAGTGCCCGGCCACGCAGATAGTCGGCATAGGCCGCCGGATCGCGGCCGGCCCGCGACCCACGTGTCGTGTCCGCACTGTTCAGCAGCGCGCCGCGCACGCTCCCGACGATATCGTCGACCATGTGCCCCGCCTCGTCGGGGCGCCGGCGATAGGCCCCGGTCCAGAGCACCGCCCCGGTCGAGGCGTCGACCAGCTGGGCGATCACGCGCAGCTCCTCGCCGTCGCGACGAACCACCCCGTCGAGGAGGGTGCGCACACCGAGTGTCTCGCCCAACTCACGGGGAGCAAGTGGCGCCCTGCCGAGCTGCTCCACGCTGAGACGAGGTGCCACCTGGACCTCCCCCAGTGCCAGCAACTGCGCCGCCACGTCGTCGCTCAGGCCAGCGGCGAGCCAGGTGCTCGCCGAGTCGTCACCTCTCGGCACGAACGGCAGCACCGCGATCGATGCGGCAAGGGTCGATGTGGCCGGTGCGCCGTGCCGAAGCAGCGTTCCTCCCACGGCTCCCGCCAGGAGCACCCCGCCGAGCGTGGCGGCGACGAGCCATGGCCGGCGGCGGCGCACCGCCAGAAGGTCGCCGCTCGTCCCGGACAGCATCCCCTCCAGCCGATCGACGACCGTCCCGGCATCGGGCGGACGCTGATCGGGAGACTTGGCGAGGCAGTCGTTGACCAGGGTCACCAGTCCCGCCGGGAGCCCGGATCGCTGGGCGTCGAGATCGGGCACCGGGTCGGCGAGGTGCGCCTTGAGGAGCTGCTGGGAGGTCGCCCCACGGAACGGCGGTGCGCCGGCCAGCAGCTCGAACGCCATGATGCCGAGGGCATAGAGGTCGGCGCGATGGTCGAGCGTCGGATCGGCGGCGGCCTGCTCTGGCGCCATGTAGGTCGGGGTACCGAGCGTGAATCCGACCCGGGTCAGGTTGTCGTCGCCCGGCGCGGTGGACTGGTTGGCCTCAATCAGTGCCTTGGCGATGCCGAAGTCGATGATCACCGCGGCGTCGCCGGTGAGCAGGACATTCTCCGGCTTGAGGTCGCGGTGGACTATTCCCCGTTCGTGCGCGAACGCGCAGGCGCGTGCCACATCCCGGAGGATGCGCAACGCGTCGCGAATCGCCAGTGGTCCATCGGTGACCAGCCGGTCCCGGAGTGAGCGGCCCTCGATCCAGGGCATCGCGTACCAGGGAATCCCGTCGACATCGCCGGCGGTGAGCACTGGGACGATGTGGGGGTGCTGCAGCGATGCCGAGACCAGCATCTCGCGCCGGAATCGCTCGAGCGACACCCCGGTGCCGGTACCCTGCAACACCTTGACGACGACCCGGCGATCGAGCGACGCATCGTGGACGAGGAAGACCCGGGACATCCCGCCGCCGCCGAGCTCGCGCTCCACGGTGTGCCCCGGCCCCAGCCTTGCCTCGAGGTGGGCGGCGAGGGCATCCGGGGCGGGTGGCTCGGTCGACTCCTTCATCACTCCATAGACGTGTTGGCAGCGGCCGAGGTTGCACCGAGCGACACGACATCCTCCAGCGCCGCCAGCAAGCGAGCCACATCGCCGGGGTCGGTATAGGCCGCGAGGCCGATCCGGAGCCACCCCTGCCCGGCCACTCCGCAACGCTCCGCCGCGGTGGTCGCATAGAAGTCGCCGTCGCTCACCCAGCACCCGCGCTCGGCCAGCAGGGTCGCAACTCCGGCAGCGGGTCGGTCGCCGACCGTGATCGACACCGTCCCGGTTCGTGGCGACCCCGGTGGTGGTCCAAAGCGGCGGATTCCGTCGATCCGGCCCAGCCCATCCCAGAGTGAGGTGAACAGGGCCTGTTCGCGGCGGTGGAGGAGGGTGAACGCCGCAGCGAGGCGCTCGCGGAGTGACCCCTCGGTGGTGGCGAGCGACCCGATCCACCGCACCGCCGCCGCGGCGCCGGCGATCGCCTCGAACGCCCCGGTGCCGGTCTCCAGCCGCTCGGGAGCATCCTGCGGGGCCGGGCGCAGTCGGGGAACATCCACCCGCTGCAGGAGCTCGCGGCGTCCCCAGAGCACCCCAAGGTGCGGTCCATAGAATTTGTACGGTGAGCAGGCGATGAAGTCGGCCCCGATCGCCTCGGCGTCGAGAAGCCGGTGCGGGGCGTAGTGCACCGCATCGACGAAGACCAGCGCGCCAACCTCCCGCGCCTGCCGGGCGGCCAGGGCCACGTCGGTGATGGTTCCCAGCGCGTTCGAGGCGGCCCCGATCGCCAGCAGCCTGGTGCGCGTACCCAGCAGGTCGGCGAGTCGTTCGAGCTGCAGCGTGCCGGTGGCCGGATCCATCGGCAGCCATCGCAGCACGATCCCCCGTTCGGCGGCGATCGCTTCCCAGGGCGCAACGTTGGCATGGTGGTCGAGCTCGGTGACGATCACCTCGTCGCCAGGCTGCCATTGCCGCGCCAGTCCGCGGGCGAGGTGAAGGGTCAGCGTGGTCATGTTGGCGCCGAAGGCGACCTCATCCGGCCGACCACCGAAGAACGCCGCCAGCGTCGCGCGCGCCTCGGCCACGATCGCGTCGGTGTCACGGCTGGCTGGATAGTTCCAGTGGGTATTGGCGTTGTGACCCACCAGGTAGCCGACCATCGCGTCGAGCACGGCCTGCGGCACCTGGGTGCCGCCGGGTCCATCGAACCGCGACGGATGGGGCGGCGGACCTGCGGTGAGCGCCGGGAAGTCGGCCCGGATGCGGGCAGGTGACGGTCCGTTCATTCGGAGAGCCCCGCGCGCAGCAGCGGCTGGATCGCCTTGGGATCGGCCTTGCCACCAGAGCGTTTCATCACCTGTCCCACAAAGAAGCCGATCAGTTTCACCTCACCGGCGCGGAACCGTGCAACTTCCTCGGGATGCGCCGCGATCACCTCCGCCACCCAGCTGCCGAGGGCATCCTCATCACGCACCTGCACCAACCCGAGCCGCCGGGCAACCTCGGCCGGGTCGGCGTCGCCAGCGGCGAGCTCGGCGTGGATCTTCTTCGCGGCCTGAAGCGATACCGTCCCTCCGGCGACCAGCGAAACCAGTTCCGCCAGGCGTGTTGGGGAAACGGCGAAGCCCCGGCTGGCGTTGTACTCCGCCATCGCCTCGCCCATCACCCAGTTGGCGGCGGTCTTTGGATCGACACCAGCCGTGACGGTGGCCTCGAAATAGGCGGCGACCGCCGGTTCCTGGGTCAGCACACCCACGTCGTACTCCGGGAGTCCCCACGTGTCATGGTAACGCGCCCGGCGGGCGGCCGGCAGCTCGGGGAGTTCGTTTCGGCGCGCCTCGATCCAGGTCGCATCGAGGAGCAGGGGCGGCAGGTCGGGATCGGGGAAGTAGCGATAGTCATGGCTGTCCTCCTTGGAGCGCATCGGCCGCACTTCGCCGGTTGCGGCATTGAAGGTGAGCGTCACCTGCTCGACCCGCCCGCCCGACTCGAGGATCGCCACCTGCCGCACCCGCTCCGCCTCCAGCGCCCGCTCGACATTGGCGAAGCTAGTTCATGTTCTTCACCTCGGTCTTGGTGCCGAGGGGTTCGCCGGGCCGGCGCACCGAGAGGTTGGCGTCGACCCGAAGCGCTGCCCTGCTCCATGCGGCACTCGCTCACGCCGGCATAGACCAGCAGCTGGCGCAGCGTCACCAGGTAGGCCCGCGCCTCCGCGGGCGACTGGAGGTCGGGGCCGCTCGACGATCTCCGCCAGCGGCGTGCCGGCCCGGTTCAGGTCGACCGCCGTGTGGCCGGGAATCCGGTCGTGGAGCGACTTGCCGGCGTCCTCCTCGAGGTGCAGGCGCGTGATGGTCACCGTGAGCGGACCGCGCTCGGGCGAGTCGATCTCGAAGGCGCCCCCGGTGGCGAGCGGCTTGTCGAACTGCGAGATCTGGTAGCCCTTGGGCAGGTCGGGATAGAAATAGTTCTTGCGGGCGAAGACGCTGCGTCGATGCACGGTGCATCCCAGCGCCATCGCCGCCGAGCGTGCCGAGCCGGACCGCCTCGGCATTGGGCACCGGCAGCGCGCCGGGCAGGCCGAGGCAGACCGGGCAGACGATGGTGTTGGGCGCCTCGCCGAAGGTGGTGGCGCAGCCGCAGAACATCTTGGTGCGCGTGGCGAGCTGCACGTGCACCTCGAGGCCGATCACGGTCTCCCAGCGTCATCAGCGCACCTCCGGCGGTAGGGTCGAGTGCCGACTCGAGCGACCCGTGCGGCCGCGATCATCGCGGTCTCGCCGAGATCGGGCGCGATCAACTGACCACCGATCGGCAGTCCCCCGGTCCGTCCGATCGGCAGGGACATCGCCGGCACTCCCGCCAGGCTGAGCGGCGCAGACGAAGATGTCGGCCAGGTACATCGGCACCGGATCGGAGAGTTTCTCGCCCGCACGAAACGCCGGAGTCGGGGTGGTCGGCGTGAAGAGCAGGTCGACTCCCGCGGCAAAGACGCGTCGGAAGTCGTCGACGATCAGATCGGCGTGCCGCCTGGGCGCGACCGTAGTAGCGTCGTAGTAGCCGGCACTCAGCACGTAGGTGCCGACCAGGATGCGACGGCGAACCTCGGCGCCGAACCCCTCGCCGCGGGTGGCGCGGTACAGCGCGCGCACATCGCCCGCCGGTCCCGACCCGGCGCACGCCGTAGCGGACGCCGTCGTAGCGGGCCAGGTTGGCGGCCGCCTCGGCGGGGTCGACGATGTAGTAGGTGGGCACCGCGTAGGCCGGTGTGCGGCAGCGACACCTCGCGCACCGTGGCGCCGAGATCACGAAGGGTGGCGATGGCCCGATCGCAGGCCGCACGCACCCCGGGATCGAGGTCGGCGGGGAAGTACTCGGCCGGGCATCCCGATGACCAGGCCGCGAAGGTCCGCACGTGGTGCCGGCAACTCGAGCGGCGGCAGGGCGAGGGTCGTCGCGTCGAGGGGATCGTGTCCGGAGATCGCCGCCAGCACCCGGGCGGCGTCGTCCACGGTGCGTCCGAAGCACCGAGACGCAATCGAGCGACGATCCGAAGGCCACCAGCCCGAACCGGCTGACCCGGCCGTAGCTCGGCTTGACCCCGACGACGCCGCAGAACGACGCCGGCTGGCGCACCGAGCCGCCGGTCTCCGACCCGAGCGCCGCCGCCACGACGCCCGCCGCGACGAGTGCGGCCGAGCCGCCGCTCGATCCGCCCGGCACCCGGTCGGGATCGATCGGGTGCAGCACCCGACCGTAGGCGGAATGCTCGGTGGACGAGCCCATGGCGAACTCGTCGAGGTTCGCCTTGGCCGCCACCATGCCGCCGGCGGCCCGGAGCCGACGAACCACCGTCGCGTCGAAGGGCGAGCGATAGCCCTCGAGGATCCGCGACGCGCAGGTGGTGGGCAGCTCCGTGGTGACGATGTTGTCCTTCACCGCGATCGGCATCCCGGTGAGCGGCCCGGCGGCAGCAGCATCGAGGCAGTGTCGCCTCCGCGTCCAGTGCCTCGGGCGACCAGGACAGGGCGGCGTTGAGATCGGCGGTGGCCGCGAGTCGGCGGGCGGTCTCGCGGGCGAGGGCTGGCAGCGCTCATTCCTCGGCCAGTCCGCCGAGCTTCGGCACCACGAAGAACCCGTCGATGAATTCCGGCGCCATGTCGGCGGGACCGCGCACCATCGGGATCGGATCCACGACGTCCTTCCGCAACGCCACACGCTCCGGGCCGACGATCACCTCGGTCGACGGCCTCGCCCGCATCCAGCGCGTCGAGTGCGCTCGACGAAGCTCACGATCCCCTGCAGCTCTCCGGCAAGCCGCTCGAGCTCGCTCTCCGCCACTGCCAGCTCGGCCAGCCGGGCCACATGTCGCACCTCCTCCGCGCCGATCTTCATGCACTCTCCCAGTCGCGCTCGAGGCCGGCGAAGGCCACCAGGAGCTGCTTGGTTCCCACTTCGGGATCGTCGAAGGCCACCGAGACCTTGAGGTCCTTCCCCGCCCCGGTCAAACCCAGGATTGCACCGCAGCCGAACCGCCGGTGACGGACCCGCTCGCCCTTCACGTAGCGTGGGGCGTCCTGGTTCTCCATCGGACCAGCGGTGTCGGCGGCCACGAACGCCTCCTCGCTGCTGCGCGCTGGCCGTGCCGATTCACGCCCCGACCATCCAGTGGAGCGTCCGACCGGGCGGCGGCGCGAACCTCCGCCCCAGTTGCCACCCCATCCGCCCAGCGAGCCGGCGCCGAACGAGGTCCGTCGTTCGTCGATCAGTTCCGGCGGCAGCTCCCGCAGGAAACGCGATGGTGCCCCGGGGCGCAGCTCGCCACCGCGACGCCGCGAGCGAGCCCAGGTCATGATCAGCGCATCGCGTGCCCGGGTGATGCCAACGTAGCAGAGTCGGCGTTCCTCCTCGAGGCCGTCGGAGGATTCGAGAGCCCGAGCCAGCGGAAAGAGCCCGTCCTCCACGCCGCTCATCACGACCAGGGGCCATTCGAGTCCCTTGGCGGTGTGGAGGGTCATCAGGGTGACCCCGTCCTCGGTGCCGTCACTGGTGTCGACCGCCGAGAGCAGCGCGGCCTCGGTGAGGAATCGCTCGAGCGGCGTCCCGGGTTCCTCGCCGTCGGGGGTGACGACCTCCGACCACTCCGCGGCCGAGGCGATCAGCTCGCGGACATTCTCCCACCGTTCGGCGCCCTCGAGGCCTTCCGCAAGCAACAGCGTCTCGTAGTCGATTGCCGCGCAAAGCTCCTCCATGACCGTGGCGGGCGAGGAGGCGCCGCTGCGAGCGCGCACGCCGGCCACCAGGGCGCCGAAGTCGCGAAACGCGCTGCGCACGTTGGGTCGCAGTCCGGCGATGGAGTCGGCCCGCTCGGCGGTGGCGAGCAGCGGCAGCGACCAGGCCCTGGCCTGCACCGACAGCTCGGCGAGCGACGCCGACCCGACCCCGCGACGGGGCACGGCGATCGCCCGGAGAAAGGCCTCGTCGTCGGCTGGGATTGGCGATCAGCCGCAGATAGGCGAGCAGATCCTTGACCTCCCGTCGGTCGTAGAACGAGATCGCCCCCACGATGCGGTAGGGGATGCCGGCGCGGCGCATCGCCTCTTCAAGCGCCCGAGACTGGGCGTTGGTGCGGTAGAGGATCGCCATCCCGGTCCAGCCAATGCCGTCGCGCTCGCGTCGCCCGAGTTCGCGGGCGATCCACTCGGCCTCGTCTCGCTCATCAGCGGCGGCCAGCACAGTGATCGCGTCGCCGCCGGGTCGCGCGGTGTGGAGCGTCTTGCCGAGGCGGCCGGTGTTCCGCGCGATCACCGCGTTGGCGGCGTCGAGGATCGGCCGGGTGGATCGGTAGTTCTCCTCGAGCCGCACCAGGCGCGTCGGGTCGAAGTCGCGCTGCAGGGCCATCATGTTGCCGACATCGGCACCGCGCCAGCCATAGATCGACTGATCGTCGTCACCGACCGCGAAGACATTGCGATGCCCCCCACCCAGCGCCTTGATCAGCTCGTACTGGGCACGGTTGGTGTCCTGGAATTCGTCGACCAGGAGGAAGTCGAATCGTTGCCGCCAGCGTGCCAGCACATCGGGGTGCTGGCGGAAGAGCGCCAGCGGGTGGAGCATCAGGTCATCGAAGTCCATCGCGTTGGCGGTGCGGAGCGCCTGCTGGAGCGCCACGTAGACGTCAGCCGCGACGCGCACCGCCTGGTCGCCCGGCGCGGACCGTTCGAGGTCCTGCGCGGTCTGCATCCGGTTCTTGGCACTGGAGATGATCCCCTGGATCACCCGCGGCGGGAAGAGCTTCACCGGGTGGTTGCGCTCCTCGAGCAGTCGCTTGACCAGCGACACCGAGTCGTCCTCGTCGTAGATGGTGAACTGACGCGAGAAACCGATCCGCTCGGCCTCGCGGCGCAACAGTCGAGCCGAGAGCGAGTGGAAGGTGCCGATCCACAGTCCCGTCGGGTCCCGGGCAAGCAGGTCGCCGATGCGGGCCTTCATCTCGCCAGCGGCCTTGTTGGTGAATGTCACCGCGAAGATCCGTTCGGGGGCCACGCCCTGGCTGTCGATCAGCTGCGCGATCCGGGTGGTGAGCACCCGGGTCTTTCCCGACCCTGCGCCGGCGAGCACCAGGATGGGGCCGGTGACATGTCCCGCTGCCTCGAGCTGCGCGGGATTGAGGCCGCGCAACAGGTCCGGGGAAGGATTCACGACGGTGAGGCCAGCGGAAATCGCATCAACAGCGTAGCTCCACGTTCTGAGGGTTCCAGGGCGAGGACGCCACCGTGGCCATCCTCGACGACGCGCCGCACCAGCGCCAGCCCGATCCCCCAGCCACCACGCTTGGTGGTGATGCCGGGCTCGAACAGGGTGCGCCGGATCTCGCGCGGGATGCCCGGGCCATCGTCGCTCACGCGCACCACGGCCTGGCGATCCTCGCTCGCCGCGGCGATGACGATCCGCCCACCACGTCCCTGCAGGGCATCGGCGGCGTTCTTGACGAGCACCTCGAGAGCCCACTCGAGCAGGACCGGGTCGCCGAGGATGACCGGGCCGGCACGCGGGGCATCGACCTCGAGCGTGATGGCGTTGGCGTGACGCGGCAACCGACTCCGATAGTAACCCACCACCTTCTCGGCCAACGCCCCCAATGCCACCGGATCACGGCGGGCCGGGTTGCCGATCCGCTCGAATCGTTGCGCGACCCGCTGCAACCGTTCCGCGTCGGCGTCGAGATGATCGGCCAGGCGCGCCGGCGGCATCGCGTCACCTCGGAGCTGCTCGATCCAGCCCTGCAACGAGGTGAGCGGGGTCCCCATCTGGTGCGCCGCCTCCCGCGCCATCGCGACCCACAGCCGGTCGCGCCGCGCCCCCGTCTGGCTGCGGTATGCCACGATGGCCACGCCGACCATCACCGCGATGATGAGCACCTGGAGGATGGCCAGGTTGCGGAGCAGGTCGGTGGCCGGCACCGGACCGTAGTGCACTGCACCGAGTTCGCTCTCGAACGGCGGATTGATCGCGTCGAGCTGGGTCGCGTACTCGCGGATTCGCGGATCGTCGCCCCGCTCCTCATCGAACGGCAGGTTGGCGCTGGTGAGGACCCGACCCGCCGAGTCGGTCACCACCAGCGGGATCCCGAGCTCCCGCACCCGGCTGCCGAGATCGAGCAGCGCCTGGGTTGCCGCGTCGGGATCGGGATCGCTGAGGCCGGCAAACGTGGTCGCGTAGATCCGCGAGGCGGTGAGCGCCTGGGTCCGGAAATGCCGCGCCACGATGAGGCTCATCGTAAGCGACAGCCCCACGAGGACCGCCACCAGGAGGAGGGCCACCGCCGGGGCGAAGCGGCGGATCCCCTCCCTACGCCCCCGGGACGAGCCGGTCCGTGCCGACATAGGGCGCCAGCGCCTCGGGCAGGACCACCGACCCGTCGGCCTGCTGGCCATTCTCGAGCAGGGCGATGATGGTCCGGGGGAAGGCCACACCGGACGCATTGAGGGTGTGGACGAAATCGGGCCTGCCGCCCGGCTCGGGTCGATACCGGATGTTGGCCCGGCGGGCCTGGAAGTCGGTGAAGGTGCTGGCGCTTGACACCTCGAGCCAGCCATCGATTCCGGCCGCCCACACTTCGAGGTCGAGGGTGCGCGCACTGGCGAACCCGGTGTCGCCCGCCGCGAGCGCCAGCACCCGGTAGGGAATCCCGAGCCGCTGCAGCACCGCCTCGGCATGGGTGGTGATCAGGGCGTGCTCGGCTTCGCTCGCCTCGGGACGACAGAGCCGGACCAGCTCGACCTTGTCGAACTGGTGGACCCGGATCAGGCCGCGCGTGTCCTTGCCGTGGGACCCTGCCTCGCGACGGAAGCAGGGTGTGAACGCCACCATCGCCACGGGCAGCGCCTCACCCTCGAGGATCTCTCCGGCGTGGATGTTGGTGACCGGCACCTCGGCGGTGGGCAGCAGGTACAGCTCGTCGCGCTCGACCCAGTAGAGATCATCCTGGAACTTCGGCAGCTGGCTGGTGCCACGCGCCGAGGCTTCGTTCACCAGCAGCGGCGGGTGCACCTCGAGGTAGCCGTGCTCGCGGACGTGAAGGTCGAGCATGAAGTTGGCGAGCCCGCGCACCAGGCGCGCGCCGATGCCGGTGAAGAGCGGGAAGCCGCTGCCGGCGATCCGGGTGCCGCGCGGCAGGTCGAACAGCCCGAGCGACTCGCCCAGTTCCCAGTGCGGGCGCGGCGCAAAGTCGAATCGCGGCAGCTCGCCCCACCGGCGCACCTCGCGATTGGCACTCGCGTCACCGTCGGGGACATCGGCATGGAGCAGGTTCGGGATGGCCAGCAGGTGCGACTCGAGCAGCGACTCGAACTCGCGGAGGTCCTCCTCGAGGTCCTTGAGCGCGCCGGCCCGGCTGGCGAGTTCGGCCTGCAGCGACTCGACATCCTCCCCGGCGTGCTTGCGGCGCCCGAACTCGCGGCTCGCCTCGTTGCGCTCGGCGCGGAGTCGCTCGACCTCGACGAGCACCTCCCGTCGCCGGACGTCGAGCTCCAGGACCCGATCCAGTTGGGCCAGGGCGCCGGCGTCGAGCCGCCGAGCGAGGGCCTGGCGGATCGCGTCGGGGTCGTGCCGCAACCGGCGAACGTCGATCATCTCCCGATCACTTTTTGGGGATGCCGAGCACCAGTGACCGATAGCCACAGTTGATGTCGGCGAGGACCCGGAAGGTGAAGGTCCCCGCTTGGTCGTCGAAGGAAAGCACCTGCAGCTTGGCATACTCCGGTACGCCCAGGTAGCAGGCGAGTCGCGACCGGGCCACGAGCACGTCGCCGACGGCCACCTCGACCGAATCGGTGGTGACGTAGCCATCGCTCGGCGGGTCGAGGAGTGCGTCGAAGGCGACGGCAGAATGCTGCAACCCGGGGTTCGAGGTCCGGGCACCGAGTCCCAGTGCATCGAGCGGCAGGAGCAGGTGTCGGCCGTCGAGATAGAGATAGGCCAGGTCGAAGGCGCTCGACTGGTCGGTCCGGACCACTCGATCGTCGGCCACGGAGTAGGCGGCCGGGGTGGAGACCGGCAACCCCGTGAGTGACCCCAGAGTCAGGGTGTCGACGGTGTTTTCGTACACCGCGTCGGGAAGTTGCGTGTCGCCACAGGCGGCGGCCGCGAAGGCGGCGAGCACGAGGCACCATCGTCGGTTCATGGCGGAAGGTTAGATCGCTCACGGGGACGCGGCAACCCGGCATCATTGCTTGACTTCGACGCCGAGCCCCGTCAAGGTTCGCGCCGTTACCCACCACCCGCCGGAGCGCTCGCGATGCCCGCCCTGCATGACATCCTCACCGCCCTCGCCGACCGCCCCGACGTGGCCGGGGCCCTGGTGGTGAGCGACGAGGGGCTGGTCATCGACAACGCCCCTGGGTCGGCAGGTGCCGATCCCGAGGCGGCCGCAGCCCTCACCGCCACCGCCCAGCGGGCGCTCGCCGGCCTGGGTGAAGCGCTCGGGCACGGTCCCCCCCGCCAGGTCGTCGTCGACGCCGCGGGAGGGGTCTCCGTCCTGCAACGACTCCCCTCCGGAGCGACCCTCCTGGTGATCGCCGCCGCTGACGGCGACCTCGGGGCCCTGCTGTACGACCTTCGCCGTCACGGACCTGCGCTGTCGGAGCTGGTCTGATGCGATGGGGGGTCCTGCTGGCCGGTGGTTCCGGAACACGGTTCTGGCCCCTCTCCTCGCCTCGGACACCGAAGCAGCTCCTGCCGCTGGCCGGCGACCGATCGGCGGCCGAGGAGGCAGTGGATCGCCTGGCCGGGTTCATCCCGCCCGAGCGAGTGCTGGTGGTCACCGGGCCCGACCTCGCCACCCGATTGCAGGAATCGCTGCCGGTCCCGGCCGCGAACTACCTGATCGAGCCCCGACCGGCGGGCACCGGACCCGCCCTGGTCTGGGCCACACTCGAGGCCGCGCGACGCGATCCGGACGCCGCCGTGATCTCGATGCACGCCGACTGGGCGGTCCGCGATGCCTCGGCGTTCGTGGCGACGGCCGCCTCAGCGATCGATGCCGCGATCCGCCACCAGCGCCTGGTGACGGTCGGGATGGTGCCATCACGCCCCGAAACCGGCTTCGGCTACATCGTCCCGGGACCGCCGCTCGATGGCGCGGCGCGCGCGGTGCTGCGGTTCGTCGAGAAACCCGACGCCGCGCACGCCCTCGACCTGATGGCCGACGGGGCGCTCTGGAACAGCGGCCTGTTCGCCTGGCGGTCGACCGATCTCCGGCACGAGGTCGCCGAGCACACCCCCGAAATCGCACCCTTCCTCCACCGACTCGACGACGACGACGTCCAAGGATTTTTCCGCGACGTGCGCAACGTGTCGATCGATGTCGGGGTGTTCGAGAGGAGCGCGGCGGTGGCGGTGGTCGCCGGAGAATTTCCGTGGGATGACATCGGCACCTGGGAGGCGCTGGCCAGGGTCCGCCCTCGCGACCGCCGGGGCAACGTGGTTCACGGCCCGGTCACCCTGGTCGACTGCAGCGACTGCATCGTGTGGAACGATGGCGACCCGATGGTGCTGTCGGGAGTTCGAGACCTGGTCGTGGTCCATGCCAACGGCCGGAGCCTGGTGCTCGATCGGGCCCGGGCCCCCAACCTGAAGCAGACCCTCGATGCGCTGCCCGCCGACGTGCGGGCGCTGGAGTGACATGACCACGCTGTACCTGCTCGAACCCGACAACCCCGGTCCCGCGTGGGCCCCTTTCGCGATGGCCGCGCCGATCTCCGATTTGCGGGCCGGAGGCTGGCCGATCCACGCCCGCTGGGCCCGCGCGCTCGGCGCCACCACCCGCGGCTTCATCGCCGGCCACGCCCGTGGCCCCCGGGCCACCGGCGCCGTGCCGCTGGTGGAACCGGGCGGTGTCGCCGGGCCAGCCTGGATCGCCGACGCTCGCTTCGCCCCGCGGCTGCCGATGCGCAGTGTCGGCGGCGCCAAGCGACTGCTGCACGAGGGACGCTCGGTGGCGTGGCGCCTCGATCCCGGGGAACGGTGGGCAGGCCCCCACGACGATGGCGACGGCCTGGTGATCGACGGCATTCCGCTCCGTGGAGCATGGGATCTGCTTGCGGTACTCGAGCAGTACCTCTTTCCCGACACCTTGGCGGCGCTCGAACAGGGGAGCGATCCGCTCCCGTCCGGCGCGGTGGTGATCGGCAACGAGGGCGCGGTCGCCCTCCGCCGCGCGGAAATCGAGCCCGGGGTGGTGCTCGACGTCCGCAAGGGTGCGGTGATCGTCGAGGAGGGCGTGGTGATCCGCAGCGGCAGCCGGATCGAGGGCCCCGCCTGGATCGGCGCCGGTTCGGTGGTCGGTGGCGGCCAGCTGCGCCACGTGAGCGTCGGCCCCCACTGTCGGTTGCACGGCGAGATGTCGACGACCGTGGTCACCGGGTACAGCAACAAGAGCCACGACGGCTTCGTGGGTCACTCGGTGCTCGGGTCGTGGGTCAACCTCGGCGCCGGCACGATCACTTCGAACCTGAAGAACACCTACGGCCCGGTCCGCCTCGACGTTGGCGCCACGCGGCTCGACACTGGCCGGATGATGCTCGGCGCGTTGATCGGCGATCACGTCAAGACCGCGATCGGGACCCTGCTCCCCACCGGGGCAGTGGTGGGGTGCGGCGCCAACCTTTTCGGGGCGGTGCGCGCCCCGAAGTACACCGCCCCGATGGCTTGGGGCGACAGCGACGAGGCCCTGGCGATCGACCGGTTCGTGGCGGTGGCGCACCGGGTGATGCCGCGACGCGGGGTGACCGTCGACGAGGCGACCGAAGCCGCACTCCGCGCGACGTACGCCCGCGTCCGAGGCGAGGGGTGAGCCGCGCTGGCTGCCCGGTGACGTGACCACCACGCTGCACGTGCTGGGCAGTGGATCGAAGGGCAACGCCTTTGCCCTGGTGCACGACGATGCCACCCTGCTGATCGAGGCGGGATTCTCCGCCCGCGAGCTCGAGCGGCGCCTCGAGGCCGCCGGGATCGCCACTGCCACGATCGTCGGCATCGCCCTCACCCACGAACATGGTGATCACGCCAGCGGCGCCGTGCGACTGGCCGCCCGGCATCGCGTGCCGCTGCTCGCCTCCATGGGCACCTGGAGTGCGCTGTCACGCGGTGGCGAGCCGTGCGCCTGGCATCCCACCGGGAGTCGCGGTGCGGTGGAAGTCGGACCGTTCGAGGTCGAGGCTTGCCCCTGCTCGCACGATGCCGCTGAACCGGTCGCGATCGGGGTCCGTTGCGCCGACGGGGCAGCGCTCGCGGTGGCGACCGATCTCGGACGGCCCACCCAGGCGATCCGGTGGTTCCTGCGCGAACGACACTGCCTGGTGCTCGAGGCGAACCACGACGAGGTGATGCTCCGGATGAGCGGGTATCCGCCGGTGGTGCAGCAGCGGATCGCCGGCGCCGGCGGTCACCTGTCCAACGAGGCGTGCGCCCAGCTGCTCGCGGAGGTGCACCATCCCCACCTCGCCACTGTCGTCCTCGCCCATCTCAGCCAGCGCTGCAACTCCCCGACGACGGCCGAAGGCACCGTGGCCGCGGCGCTCGCCGACGTCGGGTTCCAGGGCACGCTGCACCTGGCCACCCAGGACGGCCCGATGGCGCCGATCGCCGTGCCGGGGCCTTCGCAGGGCAGCCTGCTCTAGTCTACCGGCGTTCGGTGCCCAGCATCGCCCGGTACTGCTCCAGGCTTCCGGCCTCGACCTCCGGGAAGCGCAGATCGAGCGAATCGAGCAGGTCGCAAATGACCTCTGAGATGATCAATCGGGCGCTCTTCTTGTCGTCGGCCGGGATCACGTACCACGGCGCCTCGTCGGTGGTGGTGGCGGCGATGGCCTCGGCGTAGGCCGCGCGATACGCCGGCCAGTGGCTTCGCTCGTCGACGTCCGCCGCCGAGAATTTCCAGTTCTTGTCCGGGTCGTCGATCCGGGCGAGAAACCGCAGTCGCTGTTCCTCCTCCGAGAGGTGCAGGTAGAACTTCACCACCCGCGTGCCGTTGCGGTGGAGGTGTGCCTCGTGGTCGCGGATCGACCGGTAGCGGCCGGCCCAGAGCGAGGCGAGATCGGCGCGGGGTGTGGGGAGTCGCTGGGCCTCGAGGAAGTCGGGGTGCACCCGGACGACGAGCACCTCTTCATAGTAGGAGCGGTTGAAGATGCCGATCTTCCCGCGCTCGGGGAGCCGGACCGCACTGCGCCACAGGAAGTCATGATCGAGTTCCTCCCGGCTCGGCTGCTTGAAACCGTGAACCGACACTCCCTGCGGGTTGATGCCGGACATCACGTGCTCGATCGCCCCGTCCTTGCCGGCGGCATCCATCGCCTGGAAGATCACCAGCAAGGCGTAGCGATCGTCGGCCCACAGCCGACTCTGGAGCTCGCGCATCCGGGCCACCCGGTGGGCGAGCCGGTCCGCATAGTGGTCGGCCGAGTCGTAGAGCGGCTCGATCCGGGTCGGTCGGTGGGCGAGGTCGACCGGCAGACCGGGAAGGGCGCGGAACGGGGTGGTGTCAATCGACATGCTGGTGACCCGGTTGGGGTGGAGGGCTCATCGTTCGTGGGACTCGTCGAGTTCGCCGGCGGCGCGCAGCGTCCGTTCGATCCGCGGATCGGGTGCCAGCCAGATGAGCGCCACGACGACGAAGCAGCCGATGGCGACCCGG
The DNA here is from genome assembly GCA_963847895.1 of uncultured Gemmatimonadales bacterium. Taxonomy (GTDB): domain Bacteria; phylum Gemmatimonadota; class Gemmatimonadetes; order Gemmatimonadales; family GWC2-71-9; genus Palsa-1233. The sequence goes on along the minus strand of CAWKBO010000001.1, from coordinate 396,124 downwards.
GCATCGAGCCAGAGGGCAGCCGGGATCGCCGCGGCGTAGATGACGAGTGAGAGAATCCCCTTGCGGTCGGCGCCGATCGCCCGGGCCAACGTCGACTCGCGGCCGTCGGCTGCGATGATCGTGCGGATGAGGATGGTGTAGGCGATGCCGCAGGCCAGCAGCACCGCGCCATAGAGCGCCACCGGGACGGCGGCGAAATGATTCTCGCCCATCCAGCCGGTCACGAACGGCACCAGGGACAACCAGAACAGCAGGTGCAGGTTGGCCCAGAGCACGGCCCCGGTGACGTGCCGGGTCACCAGCATGGTGTGATGGTGGTTGTTCCAGTAGATGCCGACATAGATGAAGCTCAGCACGTAGGTGAGGAACACGGGCAGCAGGGGACGCATCGCGGCCCAGTCATCGCCGTGAGGTGCCCGTAGTTCCAGCACCATGATGGTGATCACGATGGCGAGGACGCCGTCGCTGAATGCCTCGAGTCGCCCGGTGGTCATCTGCGCTCCGTCGCCCTGGGGTGATGCCGGGCAAGATATCGTGCCCGCGCCAGCGCCGGGACCACCGCCCGGGGCCATTACTCTTCGGCATGCCGCCGACCACCCGCCAGCGCATCCTCGCCGCCGCCGCGGCCGTGCTGCACGACGCCGGGAGTGGCGCGGTCACGATGCGAGCCGTGGCCGAGCGGGCGGGGGTCACGGCGACCGCCCTCTATCGCCATTTCCACGACAAGGACGCCCTCCTCGACGGGCTCCGCATCGAGATCCGCGCCCGGTTCCTCGATGCCACCGCTCGGGGTGCCGATCGACCGGAAAGCGGCGACCGGCTCCTCGGTGCCCTGGTCGCGGCGCGGACCTTCGCCATCGAGGCGCCCGCCTTCTACACCTACCTCTTCCTCGAGCCGTCCCGGCGAGTGCCCCGGTATCCCGACGACTTTTCGCCACCACCGACGAGCATGCTCGAGCTGGTCGCGCTGGTCGAGGGCTGCATGGACGAGGGGTTGTTGCGGCACGACTCGCCGATGGACGTGGCCCTTCTCCTGGCGGCCACCCTGCACGGCCTGCTCCGCCTCTGGCTGCTCGGCCGCTTCGGCGATGACCGCGACACCTTCGAGGACTTCTGCGACGCGGCATTCGTCCGCCTCTTCGCCGGGCTCGCCCCGGTGCCGGCAGCCGAGTGAGGTGCCACGACCGATTCCCTCCCCTGCCGGGGCCGCAGCCGGTGGATCCTTGCACCGACCGGGTCGCAGTGCTGGAGGAGGAGACCGGCCATTAGGTTGCGGGGATGACACGCATGCGCACCGCCGTCGTTACCGGTGGCACGAAGGGACTCGGCCTCGCACTCGTCACCGGGCTCGCGAGGGACGGATGGCGGGTCTACACGATCGCGCGCAGCCAGCCAGCGCTCGCCCGACTGGCCCGGCAGGCGGCGTCGGCCGACCTGCCGATCATCCCCGTGCGCGGCGATGTCACCGACACCGCGGCGGTGGGGCGGCTGGTGCGCCGACTCGCCGCGGATCGCTGCCGGCCAGACCTGTTGATCCACAATGCGGGGCTGCTCGGAATTCGTGCCCCACTCGCCGAGTGGCCACGTGGCAAGTTCGAGCAGGTGATGGCGGTCAATGTCACCGCCCCTTTCGACCTCACGCGCCGACTGCTGACGCGGCTGCGTGACGGGGCGACGATCGCCTTCGTGTCGAGCGGCGTGACCCACGCGCCACGACGGGATTGGGGCGCCTACGAGGTCTCGAAGGTGGCGCTGGAGCGGCTGGCCGAAGTCTTCGCACTGGAGCTGGCCCCCCGGCGGATCGCCTCGGTGATCGTCCAGCCGGGGCGGATGCGGACGGCGATGCGCGCCGCGGCTTTTCCCGACGAGGATCCCGCGATGCTGCCGCCGCCCGAAGCGGTGGCGAATCGGATGCTGCAGCTGCTGTCAGGAGTGACGCTGGCCCAGTCGGGCACCCAGCTCGACGCCAGCGCCTGAGTCGCTCAGGTGCCCGGGTCGGGCGGCACGGCGATGCCGTCGGGACGCGGGGTCGGCGGACCGACCCGCTTGAGGGTGACCGCCTTCGTGAGGTCCCCGCCGGAGAGGGTCAACTCGCGCTTGCCCAGCTTGAGGTCGTAGATCTCCCATTCGCCGCCGATCGCGATCCAGATCTTGTGCTTCACCACTCGCCAACGCACCGTCTCCTTGCCCCAGCTTGCGCTGGAGTCGGCACGGATGATCACCTCGCGGGGGCCGTTCTTGACGTCGGCGCCGGCATCGACGCGCCAGGTCCCGATGAGCTCGGGGCCGCGCGACTGGGCGCCGGCATGACCCGGAGCGACAGCGATCAGGACGGCAGCGAACAGCGAACGGACAACCACGAACCGGCACTCCTCTCTGGGGACCCATCGAAGTGGACGAGTGAAAGATAGCCAAGGACACTCGCGAAGGAGTCGCCGCAGTGCTCCGTCATCAGCGGCCGCTCAGGGCCTCGCGAGCATCTCTTCCCGGGTCGCCTTGAACTCGGTGCCATCTCGCCAGGTCGGCCAGCTGTCGCCATCGGCCACCCGCCGACCGACGCCGTACAGCAACTGGAGATCGGCGATCGCCCCGGAGAGATCCCAGTCCGCCTCGACCTGGTCGGACGGCGCGTGGTAGCGGTCGCGGGTCCAGGCATCCATCTGCTCCTTGCCCCACCCGGCGGGCTTGCCGACGAACTCGGTCCCCGTGTCGAGATAGAGCGCCGGGACCCCTTCCTTGGCGAACTCGAAGTGGTCGGACCGGTAGAATGAGCCGCTCTCCGGATGGGCATCGGGCGTGAGGGTGCGGCCCTGCCCGGTCGCGACATCCCGGAGCACATCCTCGAGGCTGCTGTTTCCCATCCCGATCACCGTGATGTCCGTGGTCGGTCCCCAGATGTTGAGTTCGTCGATGTTGATGTCCGCGAGGGTCTTGGTGAGCGGGTAGAGCGGATTCTCGGCATACCACTTCGAACCGAGCAGTCCCTGCTCCTCGGCCGTCACCGCCAGGAACAGCAGCGAACGGCGGGGTGCGCCGGCGGCCTTGAAGGCCCGGGCCAGCTCGAGCAGCGACGCGGTGCCAGAGGCGTTGTCGCGGGCCCCGTTGTAGATCGAGTCGCCATCGACCGGCTTGCCGAGGCCGAAATGATCCCAGTGCGCCGTGTAGATCACGTATTCGTCGGCCACCGTGGAATCACTGCCGCGCAGCTTCGCGGCGAAGTTGTTGGTGTGCACCGTGCGCAGGGTGTTGCCGACGTGGAACGAGGCGTTCGTGGCGAGCGACACCGGATGGAACTCGGTGGTCCGGGCCTGGGCTTCAAGCGAGCGAAAGTCGAGCCCGGCATCGCTGAACAGCCGCTGCGCCGCATCGATCGACAGCCACCCCTCGACCGGCACCCAGCCGGCATGGCCGTCGGGCTGGCTCACGTCCATCCGCTCCCCGGTCCAGCCCCCCTCGACCACATCCCACCCGTAGCTGGCCGGCTCGGTCTGGTGCACCACCAACACCGCCGCAGCGCCCCGTCGGGTCGCCTCCTCGTACTTGTAGGTCCAGCGGCCGTAATAGGTCATCGCCCTGCCCCGGAACATCGTCGAATCGAGCACGGTGGTGTCGGCTGCCATGCGCACCGGTGGGTCGCCGACCAGCATGATCACCGTCTTGCCCTTCACATCGACATCCTTGAAGTCGTCCCAGCCGTACTCCGGGGCAGTCACGCCATAGCCGACGAAGATCATCTCCGCGCCATCGACGTCCACGGCCGGAACCTCGTGGCGCGATTGGGCCACATAGTCGGTGCGCCACGCGAGGGTCCGGGAGTTGCCTGCATGCCGCACGGTCATGGTCGGCACGCTGGTGATCCCCACCAGGGTGATCGGCTGGGTCCACCCGCCGTCGGGGTTCCCCGGTTCGAGCCCGATCGCCTTCGACTGGGCGGTGAGGAACGCCATCGTCCGCTCCTCCCCGACGGTGCCAGGACGACGGCCCTGCAGTGAGTCGGCGGCGAGGACCGCGATGTCGGCGAGCAGTCGGTCGGCGGAGAGGTCCGGTGCGGCAGCGTCACCCGCCGAGGACGGAGCGCAGGCGGCGAGGAGCAGGGCGAGGGACAGCTGGCGATGGCGGTTCATGATGGGCACCGGAAGGTGAGACTCGTGATGGAGGATGGACACTGGAAAACTAGCCTTCAGGGTACCGGATGCACGAACGGCCACCCCGTGGGGTGGCCGTCGTGTGTCTTGCTGTCAGGTGGGAGACCCCGCCGCCCTCGCGATGCTCGGGGGCGGGGTACCGATCGCGCTTCGCGCGATCAGTACATCCCGCCCATGCCACCACCGCCCGGCATCGACGGCGCCGGCTTGTCCTCCTTCTGCTCCACGACCACGCACTCGGTGGTCAGCAGCAGCGCGGCGATCGACGCGGCGTTCTGCAGCGCCGTGCGGGTGACCTTGGTCGGGTCGATGACACCGGCCTTGACCAGGTCCTCGTACTCGTCGGTCGCGGCGTTGTAGCCGAAGCCCGGGTCCTTCGACTCCTTGACCTTGGCCACCACGATCGACCCCTCGACGCCGGCATTGTCGGCGATCGCACGGATCGGCTCCTCGATCGCGCGACGGATGATCTCGACGCCGATCTTCTCGTCACCCGTGGCCTTGACCTTGTCGAGCGCCGACTGGGCGCGCAGCAACGCCACACCACCGCCGGGCACGATCCCTTCCTCGACCGCGGCACGGGTCGCGTGCAGCGCGTCCTCGACCCGGGCCTTCTTCTCCTTCATCTCGGTCTCGGTCGGGGCGCCGACATGGATCACCGCGACGCCACCGGCCAGCTTGGCCAGCCGCTCCTGCAGCTTCTCGCGGTCGTAGTCCGAGGTCGACTTGTCGATCGCGGCCCGGATCTCGGCGATCCGGCCCTGGATCCCGTCGGCCTTGCCCTTGCCGTCGACGATGGTGGTGTTGTCCTTGTCGATGACGATCCGCTTCGCCTGGCCGAGGTCGCCGAGGGTGGCGTTCTCGAGCTTGAAGCCGACCTCCTCGGAGATCACGTTGCCACCGGTCAGGATGGCGATGTCGCGGAGCATCTCCTTGCGACGGTCACCGAAGCCCGGGGCCTTGACGGCCGCGACCTTGAGCGTGCCGCGCAGCTTGTTGACCACCAGCGTGGCCAGCGCCTCACCCTCGATGTCCTCGGCGATGATCATCAGCGGCTTGCCCGACTGGGCGACCTTCTCCAGCACCGGCAGGAGGTCCTTCATCGCCGAGATCTTCTTGTCGTGAATCAGGATGTACGGGGCGTCGAGCGACGCCTCCATCGCCTCCGGATCGGTGACGAAGTACGGCGACAGATAGCCGCGATCGAACTGCATCCCCTCCACGGTCTCCAACGTGGTCTCGAGGCCCTTGGCCTCCTCGACCGTGATCACGCCCTCCTTGCCGACCTTCTCCATCGCCTCGGCGATCAACTTGCCGATCTCCGGGTCGCTGTTGGCCGAGATGGTGCCGACCTGGGCGATGTCCTTCTTGCCGCTGGTCGGCACCGAGATCGCCTTCAGTTCGGCGACCAGCGCCTCGACGGCCCGGTCGATGCCGCGCTTGAGGGCCATCGGATTGGCACCAGCGGTCACGTTCTTGAGTCCCTGGCGGAAAATCGCCTGGGCCAGCACCGTGGCAGTCGTGGTGCCGTCGCCCGCCTCGTCGGAGGTCCGGGTGGCGACTTCCTTCACCATCTGGGCGCCCATGTTCTCGACCGGGTCGGCCAGTTCGATTTCCTTGGCCACCGAGACACCGTCCTTGGTGACGGTCGGTGAGCCGAATTTCTTGTCGATGACGACATTGCGCCCCTTGGGGCCGAGGGTCACCTTGACCGCCTCGGCGAGCGCGTCAACGCCCTTCTTGAGTCGTGCGCGTGCGTCGACGTCGAAGATCAGGTCCTTCGCTGCCATTGCGTCGTTCTCCAGTCAGTCTGTGGTGGGGCTCAGCCGAGCTTCGCGAGGACGTCGGAGGCCTTGAGGATCATCACCTCGTCGCCATCGATCGTGAACGGCGTGCCGCTGTACTTCCCGTAGATCACCTTGTCGCCGACCTTGAGATCCATCGGGACCCTGGCGCCCTTCTCGAAGCGGCCCGGGCCCACGGCGACGATCGCGCCCTGGGTCGGCTTTTCCTTCGCGGTGTCGGGGATGTACAACCCGCCCCGCATCTCTTCCGAGTCGTCACTCGGCATGATCACCACACGGTCTTCCAGCGGGGTGATGTTGATCTTGGTCTTGGTGGCTGCCATCGCCTGGCCTCCGAGTACAGCAGGTGGTTGAAGTGTCCGGGAATGCATCCGGCTTGGCACTCATCGTCCCCGAGTGCCAACGGGGTCAAACCTAGGCAGAATCCTGCCCAAGTCAAGACACGACACCGGTTTGGCAATCGCCATGCCGGAGTGCCAAGTCGTTTTGGCAGGCACGACGGGTTAATCGCGCGCGATCCCTCCGCCAAAGTGACCTGCCTCTCCACCGACGGCAGATCCGGCGGCTGTCGGGAACCAAGAGCGCCATCGGCTCGTTTGATCTGGAAGCCTTGTCGGCAGCGGCGCCCACCGGCCGTTGTGCCATTGCGGCGGCGCCCTGCCGCATGCAGGATCTGATCGAACCAGACTGCCGAGAGGACAGCATGCTTTCAGCCGCGTTGGCCCTGACCCTTGCCGTAGCCCCTGCCAGGATCCCCAACAGTCCGGTCCGCGGACCGGGAGACGCAGCCAAGGTGACCGTGGCCGTCGACTCCTCGGACCACCTCCTTACCATCACGTCGGGCCCCCATCAGGTGGCCGGAATGTCGCCTGAGGCGATGCGCGCGATGGCGACGGGTCCGATCGAGCACCATGGAATGCTGGAGCCGTTCCGGACCTTCACATGGCCGATCGATGGCTGGCTGCGCAGCGTGACCATGCGGATCACCGATGGCCAGGGCCACGAGGTGTCGAGCCGGCTGGTGCACCACCTGAACCTGGTCAACCTCGACCGTCGCCAGCTCTTCTATGCCATGCCCGAACGGGTGATCGCGCTGGGCCAGGAGACCGGCGACATCAAGCTGCCACCGAGCATCGGCATGCCAGTCAAGGCGGGGAGCCACATGGGGCTGGTGGTGATGTGGCACAACATGAGCACCACCGACTATCACGATCTCAAGGTGACGCTCACCATCGAGTGGATGCCGACCAACATGTACCCACGGCCGCTCGACGTCTGGCCGGTGTACCTCGACGTGGTGAACCCGATCGGTCGACCGGTCGACTTCGACCTGCCGGCGGGCAAGCAGCGCTTCCAGGCCGATTTCACGATGCCGATCACCGGTCGCGCGATCGGCGTAGGCGGGCACCTGCACGATTACGGCACAGGCCTGGTCCTCACCGACATCACCGACGCCAAGCCGCAGGGTGGTCGTCAGCCTCGGCACCACGCTCGACTCGGCCAAGCGGATCCGGGCGGTGGAGCGGAAGTTCCCGGGGATCAGCGGTCCGGGAATCAAGCTCGAGCGGGGTCGGCGCTACCGCTTCACGGCCAGCTACGACAACTCCAGCGGGCAGCTGCTGAAGGACGGGGCGATGGCCCACCTGATCCTGCTGTTCGCCCCCGATGATCCGGCCCGATGGCCCGCGGTGGATCGCGACAATGCCGACTGGAAGACGGAGCTCACCGAACTCGCCAAGGACGGGATGCAGAGGATGAGTCCCGGGATGGGGATGTCGCACGATCACGAGTGAGGGTGGTCGATGGCCGAGGGAAACAACAGGCAAGGCCGGCATCTCAGTCGGATGCCGGCCTTCTGCTGTTCGTCTCGTCGACCATCGACCGTGGCCGGAGGATCGTCACTCCACGACCCGGCGCACCCCCACCCATCGCCGCAGCCAGTAGCGACCGTAGCTGTCGTCCTCGGCCAGGCGCGAAAGCCTCACCCCGCCCGATGCGCTGTGGATGAAGCGTCCCTCGCCCACATAGAGCCCCACATGGCTGACCTGATCGCCTCGGTCGGCGAAGGTCAGGATGTCACCCGGGAGCAACGCCTCGAGGTCGCGCGAGATCGGGATTCCGGCGCTCGACTGTCCCTCGGCGGTGCGCGGGATGCGTACCCCGTAGCGACCGTAGGCGTAATAGATCAGTCCCGAGCAGTCGAAGCCGCCACTGCCGTCGCCGGTCCCACCCCAGACGTAGGGCTGTCCCATCTCCTCGAGCGCGGTCGAGACGACGCCGCCGAGCAGGCGAGCCTTTTCCTCGGGGATCCCCGCAGCCCGCAGCCGGTCGGTCGTGGCCCTCGGAACGTACAGCCCCGAGGAGGCCGAGGGGCCCCGATCGCCGCGACTCTGGCGAGCGCGCCATCCGAGGGTGACCCCAAGCTCCAGTCCGTCCCGTCCGGCGATCGAGAGATCACGCCAGCGCACCTCGACCGACGTGCGAACCGTGCCGACCGAGAGCAACGGCACCCGGACACCCGCCGATGCGCCGTACCACAGACGGTCCTGCTCACCGAGGCCGAGCCCGGCGGCCGCGCCGATGAAGAACGTCGGCACCCGGCGACCGCCATCGAAGAGGGTGAAGTCCATCCCGAAGCCGTAGAGTTCGCCTTCGTCGGGTCGGCCACCGGGAAGTTCCTGGATGGCGGCGTCCAGCCCGATCGGGCCGACCAGGTTGTGCTGCACCGTGAGGCGCCAGCTCGACTCGTCGGGGCGGCCGGCCAGGACACGGCCGGCAGTGAGGAACACGCCGTCCTGCGCCGTGAGCGGCGGGGCCAGCAGCAGCAGCGCGAGCAGCAGCTGGCGGGAAGGTCGGTTCACGGCAACTCCGGATCGGCCTTTGGAGGGTCCTGCCCGAGCACTTCGTTCATGGCATCGTCGGAGGGGACGCCTTCGGGGGTCACGTGCAGCACTTCACGCAGCTCAGGGGACCCGCGAAGGAGGCGGAGCCAGAGCCACAGCCCCAGGGCGGCACCCAGGAGGCCACCCACGGCGGCCAGGATCAGGCCGGTGGTCGGGGAAACGCGCGGGGCGACCATCGTAGCGATGGTCGCCCCGATGGCGGCCGCGAGTATCGTGGCGATCGGCGTCAGCAGCCATCCCCCGATCCGGAAGAACAGCCGGGCGATCCGCTGCAGCACGACGGTCCGCTACCTCCGCGCGCCGAGTCCGCTCACGATCGCGCCGAGCGCCAGCGCGGGGAGGGTCGCCACGGCGAAGGTTGGCACGTTCCAGCTCGCTCCGGGGAAATGGACCGCCGCGGCGATGGCGCCAAGCACCGCGACCAGCACGGCAAGGAGTGCGACGGCAGCCGGCAACGAGGCGCTGCCGCGCCTGATTCGCCTGATTGGCGAGGATCCAGCCCCCCATCCACGAGATGTAGCAGCCAACCATCCACCAGACGGGATGGTACCACCAGTTCGACATTCCGCCGACTTCCCACCAGCGATTGGTCCAGGTGCCGAGCGGCTGGAGGATCGCCACGTCGAGGACGAGGAAGGCCAGGGCCGAACCGATCCCGATGGCCGCCGCTCCGGCAATCCCCTCGATGGTGCGCGCGCGCGTCCAGCGCCCGGGCAGGAACGCGACGCAGGCCACGCCGATCGCCACCAGGACGGCGGTCAGGGCCGCGTCCGGCGTACGCCGTCGAGACCCTTGTTGACCAGCGACACGGCGAAGACCACCACTGCCTCGATCACGGCAAGGGTGATCGACCCGCGCAGCAGGATCGGCAGATCGGTGGTGTCGAAGCTGTCGTCGAATTGGACCGCGGTCGCCATCGGATTGCTCTCCCCTGACGGGTAACGGGAACGCGGGAAACTAGCCGCCCGGCGGGGCCCGAGCCAAGGGCCGCGCTCAGACCACCCAGGCGAGGACCACGCCGAGATCGGTGAGCGCCCACGCCGCGAGCGCATGGTACATCCCGGCCTGGTGCCGGGCGCTCGACCATGTCGGTCCCATCGCGCTGCCAGGGCACCAGCACCACCAGCCAGGCGGCGAACGCGGTGGCCAGGATCGCCCAACGCAGCCAGATGCCGTCGCCCCAGCCGCTCAGCGATGCGGCACCCGCCAGCATGCCGAAGGCCACCGCCACCCGCCGCCACCGCGAGCGCAAGGCTGCGGCGCACCCCGAGCCGCAGCGCCAGGGTGCGGTCGCCTCGCGAGCCGGTCGGCGTCCATCTGGTAGAGCTGCGTGAGCGGATACAGCCCGGCGAAGAGCGGACAGAATGCCCAGAGGAGGAGCGCATGCCCGCCGTCGAGCGGACGCCCGCTCATCGCCCAACCGGCCCAGGGTGTCAGCGCCCCGAACCCGAGCATGTTGATCAGCCAGTCGGCACCGGCCACCGCTTGAGCCGCATCGGCGGCACCGAGTAGAGCACCGACATCACGCAGGCATGTCGCATAGAGGATCCGCGAGGGTCGGCCCGAACGACCAGACGAGGGCCATTCCCGCGACCATCAGCACCATCGCCGACGCCGGCGAGCGACGCCGGCGGGGACGGGGGGTTGCGCAGGTAGGCGATGTCGTCGTCGTCGCGATCGAACGCCGAGTTGAGGGCCAGCGTTCCGCCGTTGAGTCCGATCACCCAGGCACGCCAATCCGACCCAGTAGCGGGGATCGTCGAACACCACGCCCGGCCGCGAGCAGCCAGCCGACCGTGGTGTGCGCCGCCATGACCGGCCACTCGGCCGGGCGCAGGTGCAGCAGGTAGCGGAAGCAGCGGGCCCGTCACCCGGAGGCCCAGCCGCCGTGCGGCGGTCGCCCGCAGCGGATCGGTCGCCGCCGGGCTCATGCCGGCAGCCCGAGGGCATCGGCCGCGACCCGCAGCCCGTGCAGGGTGAGGTCGAGATCGACTTCGTCGATCGAGGCGGTGAGTGGGGCGATCAGGCGGGAGAGCCCGCCGGTCGCCACCACCCTCGGCACGGCGCCACCCGGCCACTCGGTCCGTATCCGCCGAACCATGCCGTCGATCGCATCGGCGGTCCCGTAGAGCACGCCGGCGCGGATGTGCTCGTCGGTGGTGCGGCCGATCGCCCGATCGGGTGGGGTGAGTTCGGTGGCGGTGAGCTTGGCCGCCTTCTGGACCAGTTGATCGGCCGAGGTCCGCAACCCCGGCATGATCGCGCCGCCGATGAAGCGGCGGTCCGCCGTGACGCAGTCGAAGGTCGTGGCGGTGCCGAGGTCGACGACGATCGCGTCGCCCGGATGCCGGTCGAGCACGCCGAGGATGTTGGCGATCCGGTCGGCACCAACTGCGCGGGGCTCGTCGACGTCGAGGGTGAGCGGCAGCGGAGCAGAGGGCTCCACCAGGCCGACATTCGGGGTGATGGCACGCCGGACCGCATCGCCGAGCGGCTGGGTGACCGCTGGCGCCACGGAGGCGAGGCAGGCCGAGGCGATCGCCCGGGAATCGAATCCACCGCGCTCAACGAAGGAGGCCAGACGTCACCGCCCACTCGTCGGGTGTTCGATCCGGGCGGGTCATGAGCCGCCAATGGGTCCGCAGGTCGGCCCCGTCCTGCAGGCCGAGGGTCACCTCGGTGTTGCCGATATCGATGAGGAGCCGCATGACTGGAATCTCGCGTCAGTCGGTGAGCGCCACCACCCCGCCCCGACAACTGCGCCGCCTTCCATCGTGGATCGACGACCTCGAGCGCCCCATCGGCGGTGATCCCCGCGGCGACCCCGACGATCGGAGTCGGTGACCTGCTTGCCCTGCAGGATGTCGCGGGCTTTCCAGGCCGCATGCTCGTCGGGGCCGAGCGATCCACCCTGCGCCGCGGCGGCACGGCCGCGGCCACCCCCGGGGCGATCGACTCCACCGCGCGGACCGGACCCCAGGCACCGAGCCAGGTCGCGGCGTCCTCCAGCGCCCCGCCAAGCGGGTTGTGCACGTTCACTCCGACGCCGACAACCACCCAGAGGCAACGGTCGCCGCTCCAGCGCGCCTCCACGAGGATGCCGGCCAGCTTCCGGCCCTCGACCAGGAGGTCGTTGGGCCACTTGAGCCCGATCGAGGGAAGCACGGGGAGTGTGGTCTCGAGATGTCCGGCGAGGGCCAGGCCGATCCGCAACGAGAGGGCATCGAGCCCCTGGGTCGCGTCGGGACGGACAACCACCGACAGCCACAGCCCGCCACGCCCGGAGATCCAGGGGCGCCCCAGTCGTCCCCGACCATCGAGCTGGCGACGCGCGAGCACCGCTTCGCCGGCCGCCGCCCCCGACTCGGCGAGTCGATGGGCGACCTCCATGGTGCTGGGGAGTTCGTCATGGATCCGCAGCATGGCGGCCCCGGTTCAGATCACCTTGAGGGCGAACAGGAGGAAGAGAAATGCGCCGAATCCGATCCGGTACCAGGCGAAGACCGTGAAGGAGTGGCGCTCGACGAACCGCAGGAAGCCGCGGATCACCGCGAGTGCCGCGAGGAAGGCCACCGCCGTGCCGATCAGGAAGAGGGGCAGGTCGTCGGCCACCAGCAGGTCCCGGCTCTTCACCAGGTCGAGTCCGGCGGCCCCGATGATCGTGGGAATCGCCAGCAGGAACGAGAACTCGGTGGCGGCCGGGCGCGACAGCCCCGCGACGTAGCCGCCGAGGATCGTGGCCGCGGCCCGCGAGGTGCCGGGGATCATGGCCAGCACCTGGGCGAAGCCGATCGCCGACCGCCTGCCCGGGCCGGATGGCCGCCACCTCCGGCGCGGTGGTGGCTGGCTGGCGCCACTCGATCAGCAGCATCACGATGCCGCCGACCACCAGGGCCCAGGCGACGACCACCGGTGTGAACAACACGGTCTTGATCCATGTCATGCGCCAGCAATCCGACCACCGCGGCGGGCAGGAATGCCAGCAGGAGATTGATTGCCAGGCGCCGTTCGGGTCCAACCAGCAACGCGCGCCGGACCAGGTTCCAGAGCACCGACCGGTAGAGCCAGACGACCGCCAGGATCGCACCGAGCTGGATGAAGATCTCGAAGGTCTTGGCGCGTCTCCGGTGAAGCCGAGCAGGTGCCGACCACGATCAGGTGCCCGGTCGAGGAGACCGGGAGGAATTCGGTGACGCCTTCGACCAGCCCCAGGATCACGGCGATGACCAGCGGGATGGAAGCCGATCACCGGGCCAGGATCTCCCGGTACAACGCCTCGTACTGGGGAACGACGGTCCGGCCGAGAAGCCGCGAGCGCGTTCCAGGGCGGCCGCCGCATCGCGATGCACGCGGCGTCATCGCGCAGCAACTCCACGGCGCGGCGGCCCATCGCCTCGACCGAGCCGACCGGCTCCAGGATGCCCTTCACGCCGTCCCGATCACCTCGGGCAGCCCGCCGGCGCGCGCCGCGACCACGGGGGCGCCGCAGGCCATCGCCTCCAGCGCGGCCAGTCCGAACGACTCGGACTGGGAGGGCAGCAGGAAGAGGTCGGCCGCCGGCAGCAGCGGCGCCACCGCGTCGAGCCGGCCGAGGAACCGGACGTCGTTCGCGACCCCCAGGTCGCGCGCCTCCCGCTCGGCGTCGTGCGCGGTCGGGGCCGTCGCCGATCATCAGCAGGGTGGCCGGCATGGCGCGGCGGATCCGGGCGAAGATCCGCACCACGTCCTTGACCCGCTTCACCTCGCGGAAGTTGGAGACGTGGGTGATGACCTTGTGGCCCGCGCCGGCGCCAGCGACTCCCGCGGCAGCGGCCACGTCGGGATGGTACTCCTCGAGGTTCACGAAGTTGGGGATCACCCGGAGGTCGCAGTTCACCGAACCGAAGGCCCGGCGCGTCTCGTCGCGCAGGAACGCCGAGACCGCGGTCACCCCGTCGGACCGCTCGATCGAGAACTTGGTGATGGCGTAGAATCGAGCCTCCTGCCCGACCAGGGTGATGTCGGTGCCGTGCAGCGTGGTGACCACCTTGATCGGCTGCTGCTTCTGCGAGCATCTCCCGGGCGAGGTAGGCGGTGGTCGCGTGGGGAATGGCGTAGTGCACGTGCAGCAGGTCGAGCCGCTCCCGAGCGCCACCTCGTACTGCTGCGAGGCGAGCGCCAGCGTGTAGGGATAATGCTCGAACAGCGGATAGCGCCCGATCGTGGTGTCCACCTCGTGGAAGCACCGCGCTCGGCGTAGCCGCGGAGCCGGAACGGCGAGGCATAGGTGATGAAATGGACCTCGTGGCCGCGCCGGGCCAGCTCGAGGCCGAGTTCGGTCGCCACGGCGCCGGAGCCGCCGTAGGTGGGATAACAGGTGATGCCGATCTTCATGAGTCGCCGCCGTTCCCATGCGGCCGACGATCGCCGCGGCGAGCTCGTCTGGCGGGCGGGTCGCGTCGAGCACGAGCACCTGCCCGCGAGCTGGTGGCGGAACCAGGTCTCCTGCCGCTTGGCGTACTGCCGGGTGCTGATGGTGATCGCCTCGGCCAGCGCTCGCGGTCCCGGCGCCCTGCAGGAACTCCACCGCCTCCCGATGCCGATGCCGTCGAGCCCCGGCGCTCGGGCGGGTGCGCCTTCCGCCAGCACCGCAGCCACCTCCTCGATCAGGCCGCGCCGCACCATCTCCGCGGCGCGGCGCGCGATCCGCTGGTGCAGGATCGGCCGGGGCACGGTGAGCCGACGTACCACGGCGGATCGCCGCCCTGCGCTCGCGCGCTGCGCTGCCACCAGGAGAGCGGCCGCCCGGTCAGCAGCGCCATCTCGATGGCACGGGCCGCCCGCTGCCGCCCGCCGCCCACCGGATACCCCGGATCGAGGCGCCAGGCCCAGCGCACCAGGTCGCGTGATCGACTGGCCGCGATCACCGCGCCGAGGCCTCCCGGCGCGGTCGGATCGAGCGGCGGCTCGGAAAGACCCTCGATCAACGCCCGAACGTAGAGACCGGTTCCCCCGACCACCACCGGCACGCTGCCCGCGCCCACGGATCGCCTCGATCGCCGCGGCGGCATCCAGCGCGAATCGGCCCGCGCTGTACCGCTCGCCCGGGTCGACCAGGTCCAGCCGTGGTGCGGCACCCGCTGCCGTTCCCGCGGGTCGGCTTGGCGGTGCCGATGTCGAGCCGGCGATACACCTGCCGGGAATCGGCCGAGACGACCTCGAGCGGCCAGTGCGCCGCCAGCGCCAGCGCCACGGCGGTCTTGCCGACGGCGGTCGGCCCGACGAGCACCGGGACCCTATCGCCGGCCAAATCGGCGCTCCAGCTCTTCGAGGGGCAGCTGCACGATGGTCGAACGGCCGTGCACGTCGTGGGGCGGCAGCTCGGTGGCGAAGAGCCGCAGCAGCAGCTCCCGCATCTCCGCTCGTCGAGCGCTGCCCCGCCTTCACCGCCGCGCGGCAGGCGTAGGTCGCACGAACCGCTCCAGCCGGTTGGCCCAGCCGCCGAACCGGCCGCGCGCGAGGTCGGCCACCATCTCGCGGAAGCAGGCCAGGGCGTCGAACCGCGGATGCGGGTCCGGCACCGCGTGGACCACCACGTCCGGCCGCCGAACGCCTCGACCTCGAAGCCGAGTCGCGCCAGCAGCTCCCCGCGTGCCGCTCCACCACATCGAGCTCCTCGTCGGTGAGCTCGACCGTGATCGGGAAGCAGCAGGCGCTGCGCCGGCGAGCCCCGCGCCCGTGAGGCGCGCATGCACCCCTCGTACAGCACCCGCTCGTGGGCCGAATGCTGGTCGACGAACACCAGCCCCTCCGGAGCCTGGTAGCAGATATAGGTGTCGAAGAACTGAGCAGCGGGACCGCCACCGCGGTCGGCGCGCGACGGCGACGACTCGACGGACAGTTCGCCGGCCCCGTTCGGACCTGCAGCGGGGCGAAGAGCTCGGGCGGAGCCCCGGCCTCGGGCGCCGAACGGGCGACGCCGGCGGCAGGTCGGGCAACGGCCCGATCCCGACCGGGCCGCGGCCACCAGCGGCGCCGAGCGCCTGCCGGACCGCCTCCTCCACCGCGCGCTCGACGCCGATCCGGTCGCGGAAGCGCACCTCCAGCTTGGCGGGGTGGACGTTGACGTCCACCTCGCGCGGGAGCGCACGATGATGTCGAGGAAGAGCGACGGGCGGTCGCCGGGATGGATCGCCGAGCGGTAGCCGGCCTCGGCGGCGCGCACCAGGAAAGGATCGCGGAACGGACGGCCGTTCACGAACAGCTGGGTGCGCCGGCCGGTGGGCCAGGCATCGCCCGGACGCTGGGCGAAGCCGCCCACCCGGACCGCCCCGACGGCGTAGTCCACCGGACCAGGGTGTCCGCCAGATCCCGGCCCCAGACCGCGGCGAGCCGCCGTCGCGTGGCCTGGCCCGGCGGCACCTGCAGCCGGGTCCGCCCGTCGAGCTCCAGTTCGAACCCGATGGCGGGATGCGCCAGCGCGAGGGTCGCGACGACCTCGACGATCGCGCGCGACTCGCTCGCGGCCGGAGCGGAGGAATTTCCGGCGCGCGGGCGTATTGAAGAAGAGCCCCCGGACGGTGACGGTGGTTCCCCGCTGGCGCGCCGCGTCACGCACCGGCTCGATCCGGCCGCCCGCCGACGGTGCATCTCGGTGCCCTCGCCGTCGGTCTCCGCGGTGGTCGAGCGTCGAAGCGGGCGACCGAGGCGATCGCGGGCAGCGCCTCGCCACGGAACCCGAAGGTGGCCACGCCGACCAGGTCGGCGGCGCGGTGGATCTTGCTGGTGGCGTGGCGGTCGAGCGCGAGCATGCGCGTCTTCCCGGCCCATCCCGCACCCGTCGTCGGCCACCTCGATCAGCGTCTTGCCGCCGTTCTCGACCTGAACCCGGACCTGCGTGGCGCCGGCATCGATCGCGTTCTCCACCAGCTCCTTGACCGCCGACGCCGGACGCTCGACAACCTCGCCGGCGGCGATCTGGTCGGCGACGGCGTCGGGAAGAATGGCGATGCGGCGTGCGGTCTCGGTGGGCATCCGCTCAATCTAGCGGCGAGAGCGGCGCCACTCCGCTGGCAGGGATCCAACCGCGCCGGCCATTCTCGAGATGGACCAGCCACCAGCGTCCGTCGCGTCGCTCGAGGTGTACCACGGCCCACGCCGGGGCTTCAGCGAGCACGGGAGTACCCGGCACCGGGGAAACCCGGAGTGCCATGCCCGGTCGGACCAGGGCCAGGTCGTGTCGCGTCCCGATACGGGCAACCGCCACCCCTCCGGCGACCACCAGCAGGACCGCGGCACCCCAGGCCACCCTTCGGTGTCGGCGCCACGCACCCCACGCGACCAGCCAGGAAACCCAGGCGATCAGCAGCAACTCATCCCGACTGAATGGCAGGGTTGGTGCGCGGCCCCGCACCTCTCGAGGTAGCCCCGGCACTCTGTCCAGCGCATCGTGGAATCGCGCGTCGCGCGGCGCGAGCTGCACACCCTGCAACCACGCGGCGGCACTCCCCACATCGTCACCAGCCATCCATCGCGCGGCACCGAGATCGAGCCAGGCGTCGGGCGACACGGGATGCGACGTCACCACCGCCGTGAAGAGGCGCTCGGCTCCCGGACCATCGCCATCGCGATAGCGGGCGATCGCCTCATCCCATTGCGCCCGGAGCGGCATCGCGAGCACCAGCAGCAACCCCAACGCCACCGTCCCGGGTCGGAGGCGGTCACGAAGCCGTCGCACCACCTCGACGGCCACGTCGTCCGGAGGTGGCGGCGGGTGATCGGCGGCCCAGCGATGCCGTTCCACACCCTCCAGCCAGCGTCGCACCGCCCTGGCGTCCTCGCGGGGAACACCTTGTCGCCGGAGGGCGACCTCCACGCGTCCGGGGGTCGCCTCGCCCGCCTGGCCGAGGAGTCGGCGCAGCAACTCCTCGGTGGAGCCGGAGGATGGCACCGACCGTGGCAGCGGTCGACGGCGACGGCGCGTCACGCTGATGACCAGTGGTAACAGGGCGATGAGCAGCAAGAGGGCCCATCCACGCCGCACCAGCTGGGAGGCGATCGGGGTGGCGAGCACTCGGCTGGCCGGTACCGGGGACCGCGCCGCAGCACCCGCCGCCTGGACCGCGAGGGTCACCGGTGAGGCCGTGGCGACGACGACTCCGGCCCGGACCGGATCGAAATACGGGTAGCGAACCCGAGGCAGCGTCACGGCCCCGGCACTGTCCACCACCAGCGTGAAGGTGAACTGCTTGGCCCCTGCCACCACGCCCGCCGGCCGTCGTACCTGCTCTTCTGTTGGTTCGGCATAGACCCGGACGCCTGCTGGCCAGGCGATCTCCGGTGCGGGCCAGAGCGAGACGTTGCCCTCACCGGTCACGGCCAGGACGACCGTGACCGGGGTTCCGGCGGCGAAGGTGGCGTTGGGTACCTGCCAGTGCGCCCGAAGATTGCCGGCCGTCGGGCCGGAGCCGAGCGCACCCGCGAGGGCGGCGGGGATCTCCCGAACCACCAGCCGCGCAGAACGGGACGATACCGTGCGCCGCTCCTCGGGGGCGAAGAACGACGTGGACGACGGCACCGCGTAGGTGAGCACCGCCGGTGGGGCCTCGATCGCCCCGGCACCCAGCGGGAAGAGTGTCTGGTGGGAGACATAGAGGTCGTACACCACACCATCGACCCGCTCGGTGCGTGCCAGCACCGGCGAGACCGATGCCGGCGCGCTCCAGAGACCCGAGAGCGCAGGGGCCCGTAGCGAGGGCTGGCGCCGCAGGCGTTCCCGCAGATCGCGCCGGAACCAGGTGGCGGTCACCAATTCGACCTGCTCGCCGAGCCAGACCGAGTCCCTCGAAAACCGGGCGCTGACGCTGACATCACTGTTGCGCGGTGGCGGGAATCGGTCGAGCATCGCCACGGCGCGTGGCGAGAGCGGCAGCACCGTGTCCTGTGGCGCTGCCAAGGTGGCGAGGAGCATCAATGCCGCGATCACCAGTCGGGTCCCTGCTGGACAGGATTGCGTCGCTGCCGCTTGGCGAGGTCACGCCGCGTCTGGCGCTCGGCCCGTTCCATGGCCGACAGCACCTGCTCGGCCTCGGCCTCGGTCATGGTGGAGCGACCGGCGTCCGGCGGCGGTGGTGGTGGATTCTGGTCTTGCCGGTTGCCCCCGCCACCGCCCTGGGGCGGCGGCGGCGGGGGTTGCAGCCGTCGGGCCAGTTCGTAGTTGAACTTGGCCGCCGCGTCTCCCGGATCGAGTTGCAGCGCCTGACGGAGACTCGACTCCGCGCCCGTGAGGAGTGAGTCCCTGCCAGTCGAGTCACCGCGGGCCTGCAGCAGCTGGGCGGTGCCGAGATTATAGAGGGCCCGCTGTCGGAGGGACGGATCGAGCGACAGCGTGGCGCGCTGCAAGGCGTCGGCCGCGCCCTTCAGGTCACCAGCGACGAGCGCCGCGGTCCCGGCGTTGAACCACGCCGTGTCGGTGCCGGCACGGCGCGCCTCGTCGAGAAAGGCCGCGGTGGCCCGGGTCGTGTCCCCATGGGTGAGCCAGCGCCACCCGGTCGACGGCCGCTGCGCACGGGCGGCGGCCGGGAGGAGGCAGAGTGCAATGCCGACCAACGCGGCGGTGCGCCGAGTGACGGTCTGGAGCGCCAGCAGCAGGAGTGCCGCGAGCGCGAAGATCCAGGCTCGTGGCACCAGATCGGCCGCCATCTGGTCGCGCACGGTGCGCCGGTCGAGTCGGGAGAGGATGCGCCGGACCGCGCCGGCGGGATCGGGCGCATCCGGCGCCACCACGCTCCCCTGGGCCGCCTCGTTCATTGCGGTGATCATGTCGTCGCGCCGCGTGGTCACCACCTCCTGCCCCAGGGCATCGACGTGCCAGCTGCCATCCTCATCCGGAATCCTCGAACCGGCGACACCACCGACCGGCACGGTGATGAGGAGCACATCATCGTCGGCCAACTTGCCCGCCGCGACCGTGATCGCCCGCTCGCCGTCGAACGACTCGCCATCGGTGAAGAGCACAACGGCACGATCGCCACCCTCGCGGGCCTGGGTCAGCACCTGATCGGCGAGCGTGAGTGCCGCCCCGATGGCGCTGCCTCCCTCACTCGCGATGGTGGGATCGAGCGCGTCGAGCTGCAGGGCGAGGGCACTCTGGTCGAGGGTGAGCGGGGAGAGCAGATAGGGCCGCGCCGCAAAGGCCACCAACCCGAGCCGGTCGCCGGAGAGATCCTGCACCAGTCGCCTGGCGACCCGGATCGAGCGGGTGAGACGGTCCGGGTCGGCGTCGCGCGCGAGCATCGACCGCGAGATGTCCATCACGAACACGATGTTCAACGCGCGCGACTCAGCATCTCGCGTGGCCAGTCCCCAGCGCGGGCCCGCAAGGGCGACACCCAGGAGCAGTCCCGCGGCGCCGAGCAGCCAGGGAGAGCGGCGCCCGGACCCGGCGGCCACCTGCCCGAGCGCAAGTGACCACGCGCCCGCCGCCCGGACCCGCTGCCGCCGAGCCCACCAGGCGAGGGCACCCACGGCAAACCCGAGCACTGGCACGAGCCAGAGGAGCCAGGGGCGCTCGAAGGTCACGGAATCCTCACTACGGCTGTGCCGCCGAGCACCAGCTCCAGGAGCAGCAGGCCGACAGCGACCGCGAGGAACGGCCGGGTGCGCTCTTCCTGCCGCACGTACCGGACGACATCGACCCGGGAGCGCTCGAGTCGGTCGATCTGCCGGAAGATCCTGCCCAGCGCCTCGGCGTCCCGCGCGCGGAAGTACTGCCCGCCGGTCTTGGTGGCGATCTCGGTCAGCAGCTCCTCATCGATCCGCACCGGCACGACCTCGTAGCGCCAGCCATTGAGCCCACGACCAAGGGGGACGCGTGCTTCCCCCTCGGTCCCCACGCCGATCGTGTAGACCTTCACGCCGAACGCCTCGGCGGTCTTGGCAGCGGTGCGCGGATCGATCAGTCCGCGGTTGTTCTCGCCGTCGGTCAGCAGCAGCACCACCTTCTCCTTGCCGGGCACCCGGCGCAACCTGGCGACCGCGGTGGCCAGCCCCGAGCCGATCGCGGTCCCGTCCTGGAGCGCCCCGACCTCGAGCCCGGCGATGGCGCGTTCGAGTGACGGATAGTCGAGCGTCACCGGGACCTGGGTGATCGCCTCGCCGGCGAAGGTCACCAGCCCGATCCGGTCGGCGGTGCGGCCCCGCACGAACGCGTCGGCCTGTTGCTTGGCCACGGTGAGCCGGTTCGACGGCGCAAAATCTTCCGCCAGCATCGACGATGACACGTCGATCGCGATCACGATCGCGATGCCATCCGCCGAGACGATGGTTCGATCGCCCTGCCGGAACGGTCCCGCCACGGCGGCGACCAACGCGGTCCACGCGGCACTCCGGAAGAGCGGCGGGACGAGCAGTCGCCACCGTCCGCGGGTCGCCTCGATGAACGGACGGGTTTCACTCACCGGGGCGGTGCGCACCTGCAGTCGACGACGCCACCACCACCAGAGTGGCACGGCGAGGAGCAGCGTGAAGAACCAGGGCCTGGCGAAGTGGAGCATCAGTGCGGGCCGTCATCGCCAAGCAGGGCCAGGCCGTCGCGCCCGAGGCGCGCGAGCGCGGCCTCCGCGCCACGCTCGAATCGCACCGCGGCGACGCGTTCGCGCCAATCCGCCGCGGCTCCATCGGTGGGAAGCAGTGCGGCGAGATGATCCACCGCGAGGGCCGCCTCACCGCGCTCGAGCCAATCCCGCACCTGCGCGATCCTAGCCGCACGATCGACCGCGACCGGCGGGGCCGGTGGGGCGATCGGCCCACGGCGTCGCCACCAGAGCGCCGCCGCGACGAGCAGCAGCATGATCGGCAGCAGGAACACGGCGAATGGCAGTGCCGATGCCGTCGCTCGCTCGACCCATGGCCGTGCCGCACGTGGCGCGATCGACTCCGCCTGCACCCGGTCGGGCAGCACCGAGGCGACCTCGATCCGAACGTGGGCATCGGGTAGTGTGTCGATCTCGCCCGACCCCCGGACCACCACCGCGCCGGGGAGCACCAGGTCGTGCGTCCCCGGGGCCCACACGGCAACGGTGTATGCGATGCGCACCGAATCGCCCTCGCGGCGGACATCCGGCGGACCGACGAGGGTGGCCACGGTCGAGTCCTCGGGTCCGCGGGGCTGCACCAACGCCCCTGCCGGCACCGCCACCCGGTGCACCACCGTCAGGGTGTCGCCCACGGTGGGACGATTCGGTGCCGGTTCCTGCCTCACCGCCGGCCCCGCCGACCGAAGGCAGTACGCAGCGCGGGGAGGTAGTCTCCGGCGGTGTCGATCACCACCTCGCGCGCCCCGGCGGCCGCGATCGCCGCACTGCGGCTGGCGCGGCCCCGACGCACGGCGGCCTCGGCGCGCACCCGCGCCGCGTCGTCGCCGGCATTGAAGAGCACCGGTCCACGCTGGCCCTCGACCGACTCGAGGGTGACCCAGCCGCTCTTCGGGAGATGCGTCTCGCGCGAATCCTCCAGTGCGATGGCCGTCACCTCGTGCCGCGCCGAGAGTCCCTTGAGGGGAGTCGCCCAGTCGCGGGCCAGGAAATCCGAGAGGACGACCACCAGCGAGCGCCGTCGCAGCAAGGCGCCGGCGGCGCGAAGCGCACCGGCGAGATCGGTGGGGCCCCCGCCCGGTTGCAGGTCGAACAGGCGGCGGACCAGCCCGAAGGTGTGCCGATGTCCACGACCCGGCGGGATGACCGGGCCGATCGAGTCGGCGAACGCGAGCAGGCCGACCCGGTCGTGTTGCTGCAGGGCAACCAGCGCCAGGAGGGCCGCCACCTCGACCCCGCGGGCCGACTTCGGTTCGGGCTCACCGATGGCAACCGACGCCGACCGGTCGAGCACCAGCAGCACGGTGAGCTCGCGGGTCTCGGTGTAGAGCTTGATGTAGGGATGCCCGGTCCGGGCGAGGAGGTTCCAGTCGAGGTGCCGGACGTCGTCGCCCTCGGCATAGGGACGCACGTCGGTGAATTCCATCCCGGTGCCGCGAAAGACCGAGCGGACCTCACCGCCCAGCAGCGCATCGGTGGCCCGACGCCCGCGCAAGGCGAGCGTCCGGACCTGCTTCAGCAGCGACGGGGGGAGGAAAGCCGGCACGTCACGGCACCGGCACCGCGGCCAGCACCTGGCGGATCACCGCATCGGCGTCGAGGCCCTCGGCCTCGGCATCGAAGGTGAGCACCATGCGATGCCGCATCACATCGGCTGCCAGCGCGTGCACGTCCTCGGGGCCGACGAAGTCGCGGCCCTTGATCCAGGCGTGGGCGCGCGCCGTCTGCGCGAGGGCGATCGAGGCACGGGGCGACGCCCCGAAGGCGATCATCGGCGTGAGGGCCGAGAGGCCGACCGACGCCGGGTCGCGAGTCGCGCGCACCAGGTCGACGATGTAGTCGGCCAGGCGCGGATCGAGATGCAACGCCTCGATTTCGTCCCGCGCCGCGAGCACCTGACCCGGCTCGGCGAGGCGGGTCGACCGGGATCGCCGTGCTCACGCTCATCCGCTGGAGGACCTCGCGCTCCTCGGCGCGGGTCGGGATAACCGACCCGGACCTTGAGGAGGAAACGGTCCAGCTGCGCCTCGGGAAGCGGGTAGGTCCCTTCGCTCTCGATCGGGTTCTGGGTGGCGAGCACCAGGAACGGCTCTCGGCAGGTCGAAGGTCGCGCCGCCGATCGTCACCTGGCGCTCCTGCATCGCCTCCAGCAGTGCCGACTGCACCTTGGCGGGCGCGCGGTTGACCTCGTCGGCCAGGACGATCTGGGCGAAGATCGGGCCCTGGCGGGGAGTGAACTGCGTTGTGCTGGGTGTCGAAGATCATCGTGCCGACCACGTCGGCCGGCAGCAGGTCCGGGGTGAACTGGATCCGCGAGAACGAGGCGTGGAGCACATCGGCGAGCGTCCGGATCGTGAGGGTCTTGGCGAGCCCGGGCACTCCCTCGAGGAGGACATGCCCCCCGGTCAGGAGTCCGATGAGGAGCCGCTCCACCATCACGTCCTGGCCGACGACCCGCTTGCGTACCTCGGCCAGCACGTCCTGCACCGGAAACGTCACTGGCGTGCCTCCCTGTCCATGCTCACCGCCTTGTAGAGACCCGCGTTCCTCGGCCGGTGTGAGCGGGCGCCACTCGCCCGGCTGTGAGCTCGCCGAGGCGCACCGGTCCGTACTCGATACGGGCCAGCCGCTCCACGTTGCCACCCATCGCCTCGACCCACCGCCGGACGATGTGATGGCGCCCCTCCGTGAGGGTGACGTCGAGGATGGAGCGGCCGTCACGTCCGGCCTTGACCTTGGTGGCGACGGGCACCACCGCCCGCCCCTCGACCACCACCTTTTCGCGGAGCTTGGCCGCAAGGCCGGCGCCTCGATGCCCCCGACCAGCGCCGTGTAGCGCCGCGGCACCCGCCAGCGGGGGTGGGTCAGTCGGTGGACCGCCTCACCGTCGGTCGTGAGCAGCAGCAGGCCGGTGGTCACCGCGTCGAGCCGGCCGACGTAGGTGAGTCCGCGCGACTCCGGATGAGGTCGAACACTGTGCGTGCGACCCTGCTCGTCGGAGGCGGTGGTCACCACGCCGAGCGGCTTGTGGAAGCGCCAGCCATCGCCTGGGTGCCAGCGTGATGACCTTGCGCCCCATCGCGACGCGATCCCGCTCGGCGTCGACCGAACTGCCGAGCTCGGCCACCTTGCCGTCGACGCGCACGCGTCCCTCCCGGATCAGCTCCTCGGCCTTGCGGCGCGACGCGACGCCGGCCCGGGCCAGGAACTGCTGCAGGCGCATGGTGGACATCAGCCCTCGGTCACTGACGCCAGCGCGTCGTCGTCATCGTCGGCCTCTTCCGGCACGTGGGGCTGGAGGGCGATGGTGAGTTCCTCGGCCCGGGGCAGATCGGCGAGATCGCGCAGGCCCAGCAACTCGAGGAAGAGCGGCGTGGTGCCGTAGAGGAGCGGCCGCCCGAGTCCCTCGCTCCGGCCCACCACCTCGATCAGCCCGCGCTCCTGCAGGGTGCGCAGCACGCCGCCGCAGTTCACGCCGCGGATCTCCTCGATCTCGGCCCGCCCGACCGGCTGCCGGTAGGCGATGGTGGCCAGCGTCTCCAGCGTCGCCGGCGAGAGTCGCGGGGTGCGCTGGGCCGCCTGGGCCCGCTCGACCGCGGCGGCGAACGCCGCGCGGGTCAGGATCTGAAAGCCCCCCGCCAGCTCCACCACCTCGACGGCATGACCGTCGAAGTCGTAGTGCTCGCGCAATCCGTCGAGGGCGGTGCGCACCTCGGCGGCCCCAGCGTCGGCATCGAGGGCACCCAGCTCCTCGAGCGTCAGCGGGCGGTTGGCCGCGAACAGGGCGGCCTCAATCAGCTGGGACAGCGGCGTCAGCGAGCTCACGATGAATCACCAGGGGCGCGAACGGCTCGTCCTGCTGCACGCGGCAACGCCGCGTCGGGCCAGCTCGAGCAGCGCCAGGAGTGTGGACAGGACGTCGACGATGGTCGGGGCGACTGCCGAGCGCATCGCGCCAGTCGAACGACTCGCGTTCGGCCAGCAGGTTCTCGATGCGCACGACGGCACCCTCCACGTCGAGCGGGCGCGGCACCACGCGGTGCAGCACCGGCGACGGGATGTCGAGGATGACCCGCTCGACCGCCGCCAGCAGCGTCGACGAAGTCGAGGGTCAGCGGCGGCGGGGGCGGCGCATCGGCCGGCGGCGGAAGCCAACCGCGGCCGATGTCGCGTGCTCCGCCGTTCGGCCGCACGCGCGCAGCCAGAGCGCGATCTCCTTGATCTGCTGGTACTCGAGCAGCCGGCGGACCAGCTCCGCCCGCGGGTCTTCCCACCCCTCCTCGTCGTCCGGCGCGGGCAGCAGCATCTGCGCCTTGAGCCGCACCAGCCGGCCGGCCATCTCGAGGTAGTCGGCCGCCTGATTGAGACCCAGGCGCGTGAATCACCTGCAGGAACTGGTCGGCGATCCGCGCGATCGGGATGTCGGCGATGTCGATCTGCTCCTCGCGCACCAGGTGCAGCAGCAGATCGAGCGGGCCGGTGAATCCCTCGAGGTCGACGACGAACCCGGCGGCCGGCAGGCCAGGCTCTGCGGCGGTGGGCAGCGCGGTGGTCATCACTGGAAGATGTTCCAGCCGGTGCCCACCGCGAAGGGGAGCGCCAGGTCCATCAGGTGCGTCAGCGCCCATCGGGCCGGATAGAGCAGGGTCTGGAATGCGCTGGGCAGGAGCCACATCAGGGCGATGAGCAGGAGGAATCCGAACCGATCGAGCTGCCGGTACTTGAGTCCCCAGGCCGGCGGAAGGGCATGATAGAACAGCCGAGATCCGTCGAGCGGCGGAATCGGGATCAGGTTGAAGGTGCCCAGCAGCAGGTTGAGGTAGATCCCCCAGGTGAGCATCCGCTGCGCCGTGTCGATCGTGGTGGTGCCGGCCCCGGCCGCGAGTCCGTGGATCAGTCCGGCGAGCATGAAGAGGGCCGTGCAGAGCAGCGCCAGGATGAAGTTGGTGATCACCCCCGCGCTCGAGACGATCAGGTCGCCCTTGACGTAGTTGCGGAAGTTCCGGGTCACCACGGGCACCGGTCGAGCGCCGCCGAAGGTGAACGCACCGTTGCTCAGGAACCAGAGCATCGCCGGCAGCGCCAGGGTCAGCATCGGGTCGATATGGGGCAGCGGATTGAAGGTGAGGCGACCCAGCTTGTAGGCGGTGTCGTCGCCCTGACGATATGCCGTCCAGCCGTGGGCCACCTCGTGGGCGACCAGGGCGAAGAGGAGCATCGGGAGGGCGAGTAGGAAGTCGCTCAGCAGGGCGGTGTCCTCGGGGGCCGGGGCAAACGAGCAAGGTAAGGCAGCCAGCCGGGAGGGTCAAAGCCGGTGTCCCGGCGAGACTTGTCCGGCTCTGACCCGGTGGCTATGATTCTGGGCTAACCGGCCGCCATGGGGGCGCCGGAGTTCGAATCGTTCCAGGTCGAGGGTATCGAGTGCCGCGCATCAAGTCCGCCAAGAAGCGCCAGCGTCAGACCAAGGTCCGCACCGCCCGCAACAAGGCCCAGCGGAGCGAGCTTCGCACCGCCGTCAAGAAGGTGCGTAGCGCCGGGACCAAGGCCGAAGCCGAGCAGGCGCTGCGGGATGCCAGCGCGGTCATCGACCGGGCTGGCCGCAAGAACCTGGTCCACAAGAACCTGGCCGCCCGGACCAAGAGCCGCCTCGCGAAGATGGTGCAGACCCGGGCCGACTGAGCCCGACTCGCTGCCGAACGTGAAACCGCCCGCCGGGATGTACCCGGCGGGCGGTCATCGTTCCACCCATCTGCCGTTCACACCGCGGTCAGTTCGGCCCCGCACTTTTCGCAGTACCACTCCAGCGGGCGATTCATGGCGCCACACTCGCTGCATCGCAGTGTCCGGGGAACCACCTCGGTGCCGGTGTCGGCGGGGACGTCGGGGAGGACGGGCTCCGGGTCCGGGATGACTCGGATCGCCTCGGGCCGCCGGATCGGTGCCTGCTCCGCCAACTCGGACCCGCCTCGCTGGCTGGGACGAACGAAACGCGGTGACTGCTCGGCCCCGGACAGGCCCAGTGGCGGGGCACCGGGGGGGACCACCGGACGGGCTGGCGTGCTGGGCTCCCCACCGCGCGGGGTGAACGAGAGCGGGCCGATGTCCGGCGTGGCGGGCGTCGCCGGCTCGGTGTCCTCGGCGAACATCGGGCCGCCCTGAGGTCCCCCGGTGTCGAAGATCGACAACAGGTCGTCGGTGTCGGCCTCGTCGGTGGGCGCCAGCTCGATGATCGACGGCTCCGGGCCGGATGGTGTCTCGGGTTCGTCGTCGCCCAGGTCGGCCACCGCCTCCTCGACGGCAGCCTCCACGTCGCGTCCGACGATCTGGGTCTCGTCCGGGGCGCTCGCCTCGGCCGCGGCGGGCTCGGGCTCCGGTTCGGAGCCCTCGGGGATCACCGCCGGAGTCGTCACCAGGTCGTGGACTTCCTCGAGCCGGGCGATCCGGTCGCCGACCTCGGCCAGCGAAACCTCCAGGGTGTCGAGTGTGGCGACATGGCGGCTGCGCTCGCGACTCGAATCGCTCGGCGTCGTACTCGCCCACGGCATGGCGCAGCTCCACCTCGGCCAGCTCTGCCCGGGCCGCACGCGCCCGGGCCATCAGCCCGTCGTGCTCGGCTTGATCGGTGCGGAGCCGGTTCCCCACCGACTCGGCGTGCTCTCGCAAGCGCTCGGTCAGTCCCTCGAGACGCCCCTGATAGTCCTGCCGTACCCGATCGCGCACCTCCTCGGGTGCGCTCGAGCCGCGCTGGTCGAGGCGGGTGAGCCATCCAAGGATGGCATCCCGCTCTGCGAGGAGCGATTCAACGGCTGGGAGATCGTGCGTGTCGGACATCAGCGCGGAGCCTCCGGCTGGCGGCGATGGATCATTGGCAATGTAGTATCGGCCCATCCCGCCGGTCCACTCGGATACCGATCAAAGGAGGGCTGCACCTCGGCCGCTCACCCTTCGCCGGCCTCGAACACGATCCGGCCGCCGACGATGGTCCAGCGCACGACCCCGGGGAGCGCCTGACCGAGCCAGGGCGAGTTGCGCGACCGCGAACGGACCCGGGCCGGGTCCACGGTCCAGCTCGCCTCGGGATCGAAGACCATCAGGTCGGCCACGGTGCCCCGGGCGAGCGTCCCGCCCGGCAAGTGCCAGAGCGAGGCCGGTGCGCTGCTCATCCTGGCCAGCAGCGTGGGGAGGGTCAGCGTCCCCGGCCGGACCAGCTGCTGGATGCCCAGCGAGAGCGCCGTCTCCAGGCCGATGATCCCGTTGGGGGCATCATCGAACTCGCGCTCCTTGGCGTCGTAGTGGTGCGGCGCGTGGTCGGTGGCGATGCAGTCGATGGTCCCGTCGGCGAGCGCCTCGCGGATCGCGTCGCGATCTTCGGCCTCCCGGAGCGGCGGGTTCATCTTGGCGTTGGTGTCGTAGCTGCCGACGCGCTCGTGGGTCAGGGAGAAATGGTGCGGTGCCGCCTCCGCGGTGACCGGCAGCCCCTTGTCCTTGGCTCGGCGGATCAGCTCGACCGAGCCCCGGGTGCTCATGTGACAGAGGTGCACGTGCCCACCGGTGAGTTCCGCCAGGATGCAATCGCGGGCAACGTGAATCTCCTCCGCTGCCGCGGGAATTCCCTTGAGCCCCAGGCGAGTGGACACCACTCCCTCGTGCATCGCCCCGCCGACCGCGAGCGGCATGTCCTCGCAGTGATCGGCGACCGGGATGCCGAAGGTGCGGGCGTACTCCATCGCGTTGCGCATGAGCTGGCTCGACATCACCGGGTGGCCATCGTCGCTCACCGCCACCGCCCCGGCCCCGACCATCTCGCCGAATTCAGCGAGCTGTTCGCCGCGCTGTCCCACCGACACGCACCCGATCGGATAGACCCGCGCCAGGCCGGCCGATTCGCCCTTCGCCTTGACGAAGCCGACGGCCCCCTGGTTGTCGATCACCGGGTCGGTGTTGGGCATGGCACAGATGCCGGTGAAACCGCCGGCCACCGCCGAGGCCGCGCCGGTCGCGATCGTCTCGCGATCCTCCTGACCCGGCTCACGCAGATGCACGTGGATGTCGACCAGTCCCGGTGCGACAACCAGTCCGCTCGCCTCGAGGACGATCGCCCCATCGGGGTTACCCAGGTCGTTGCCGACCCCCACCACCCGCCCATCGGCCAGCAGGATGCTGGTCACCTCGTCGACCCCCCGCGACGGGTCGATCACCCGACCGCCCCGGATCAGCACCGGTCGCGTCATCGCTCGTCGCCTCCCCCTGTGGCCCAGTCCGGCGAGCCACCGGCGAGCAGGTAGAGCACCGCCATCCGGACCGCGACACCGTTGGTCACCTGTGGCAGGATCACCGAATGCGGTCCGTCGGCGACGTCGGAATCGATCTCGACACCGCGGTTCATCGGTCCCGGATGCAAGATGAGCAGGTCCTTGGGCGCCCTGGCGAGCTTCTCGCTGCTGACACCGAAGACCCGGTTGTACTCCCGCAGCGACGGGATGAACCCCGACGTCATCCGCTCGAGCTGGAGCCGCAGCACGTTGAGGGCGTCGGCCCACTCGATCGCCTCCTCGACCCGACGGAACACCGTGACGCCGAGCTCCGCCATCTCGCGCGGGACCAGCGTCGGGGGCCCGCAGACCGCGACCTCGGCGCCGAGCTTGGTCAGCCCCCAGATGTTGCTTCGGGCCACGCGCGAGTGGAGCACGTCACCGACGATGCACACCTTGAGTCCGTCGATGCGACCGAACCGGTCGCGCAGGGTGAGGAGGTCGAGCAGCGCCTGGGTCGGATGCTCGTGCTTGCCGTCGCCGGCGTTGACCACGTTGGAGCGGATCCGGTCGCCCAGGAACCGGGCGGCGCCCGACGACCCGTGCCGGATCACCACCATGTCGATCCGCATCGCCTCCAGGTTGCGCGCGGTGTCCACCAGCGTCTCGCCCTTCTGCACGCTCGACCCGGTGCTGGCGACGTTGACGGTGTCGGCACTGAGGCGCTTCTCGGCGAATTCGAACGAGATCCGTGTCCGGGTGCTGGCCTCGAAGAAGAGATTGACGATCGTCTTGCCGCGGAGCGCCGGGACCTTCTTGATCGGCCGTTCGGAGACCTCCTTGAACGGCTCGGCGGTGTCGAGGATCGCGCGGATCTGGTCGGCGGAGAGCTCCTCGAGCCCGACCAGGTCCTTGCCAAGCACCGGATCGGCCATCAGGCGCCCCCGCGCAGCAGGTCGACGCTGTCGTCGCCGTCGAGCTCGGCCACCCGCACCGTCACGTGGTCGCCCGGCGCCGTGGCGACCACGAGGCCGGTGACGTCGGCGGCGATCGGCAGCTCACGACCGCCACGATCGACCAGTACTGCGAGCAGGATCCGCCGTGGCCGACCAAAGTCGGCGATCTCATCGAGCGCCGCACGGATGGTACGGCCGGTGTAGAGCACGTCATCGACGATCACGACGGTGGCATCATCGAGATCCGGCGGCAGCCGGGTCTCGCGCACGACCGGCCGTGGTCCGATCGCCTGGAGATCGTCGCGATACAGGGTGATGTCGAGGCGACCAGTGCGCACCTGGCGGTCGAGTCCCGCCTCGACCATGGGGATCAGCCGATCGGCGAGTTCGACCCCGCGACGCTGAATGCCCACCACGACCACGGTGCCGGACTCGGCGGTGCGCTCCACCAACTCCGAGGCCATGCGCGCGAGAACGCGCCGCATCGCGGCGGCGTCGAGGAGGTGGGTGGCTGCTGGCATCGGGAGGGCAATCTACAATGGTGATTGGGGAATGGTGAATGGGGGACGGGGAGCGGGGGGCGGCATGCCGAGGTCGTATCGGTGCCCTCGGTCAATCATCTCCTGTCCACCGTCCCCGTTGCCCGTCACCCCATTGCCGGCCGTTCCAGACCGGTAAGCCCCGCCGCCGTCCCCCGCGACACCCAGGCCCACGGACCAAGCTGCACCAGACCGGCCTCGGCGAAGCGGCGGCGGTAGGTGGAAGCCTTGCGGCGGCGGAAGCCCGCCCGGTCCCCACTGATCGCGTCGCCGGCCGTGAACGTCGGACAGAACGCCACCCCGGTTTCGGCAAAGGGCGCGAGCGCCAGCAAGCCACGACGCAACTGTGGGCCGGTCAGGTAGTGCAGGACGTCGGCCGCGACGACCAGGTCGAAGGGGCCGCCGAGCCCCAGCGCGTGGAGCGTGTCGAAGTCACCGGTGATGAGATTGCGGCGTGTCCCCCAGCGTGCGACCGCATACGGCGAGGGCTCCACGCCCTGATAGGCGATCCCGGGGCGGTGGCGCAGGAGCGCGGGCTGCCAGCGCCCCTCCCCTGCTCCGACATCGAGCACGGTCTCGACCGACCGCCCCAGCACCGATTCCGCGAGGGCCAGCGCCAGCGCGGCCTGGCGCTCGAGGTCGGCCTCCGCCTCGCGTCGACGGTCCGGCTCCCGGTACCAGCGATCGAAGTATGCACGGTCATAGCGCTTGGTCATCAGGCCACTCCCCCGAGCCGGCGCTCGAGCTCCGCGCGATAGGTACGGGTCACCACCAACTCCCGCCCGTCGGCCAGCACCGCGGCCAGGTCGCCATCGCCGAGTGGCCGCAGGGCCCGGACGTGGGCGAGGTTCACGATGTGCGACCGGTGGATCCGGACGAAGGAGGCGGGGTCGAGGGTCTCCTCGAGCTCGCGCATGGTTCGTCGGGTGAGATACGCGGCGTCGGCCAGGTGCAACCGGGCGTAATTTCCC
This sequence comes from uncultured Gemmatimonadales bacterium, assembly GCA_963847895.1. GTDB lineage: Bacteria > Gemmatimonadota > Gemmatimonadetes > Gemmatimonadales > GWC2-71-9 > Palsa-1233. The sequence goes on along the minus strand of CAWKBO010000001.1, from coordinate 363,981 downwards.
GACGCCTCGATCGATCGCACCTCGGCCAGGTCGACCACCACGGCACGTCCGGCGGTCCGGACCGCGAGTCGTCGGGGCCAGCCATCGCCGGGCGCACGGGCACGAAGGGCGGCGTGCACAATTTCGGGCGCCCCAGCTGGGGAACGTCGGCGCAGTCGGTCGCGCAGCCGTGCAACAGTCCGCTCCAGTCGCGACCGATCGAACGGCTTGAGGAGGTAGTCCACCGCGTCGGCCTCGAACGCCGCGATCGCGTAACGGTCAAACGCCGTCACGAAGACGACGAGCGGCGCTCCCGGCTCGGCAAGGGTCTCGGCCACGGCCAGGCCGTCGAGTTCGGGCATCTGCACGTCGAGGAAGACCGCATCGGGCGCGAGCGCCTCGATCCGCTCGAGTGCCTCGACCCCGTGCCCGGCCTCGCCGACCACGGCCACATCGTCCTCTTGCGCCAGCAGGCGGATCAGGTCGCGGCGCATGACCGGCTCATCGTCGACGACCAGCACCCGGAGCGTCATGTCACGGCCTGGATCGGCAGACGCACCGTGGCCAGCACCCAACCATCGGCACTGGAGAGGGTCAACGAAGCGCGATCACCGTATCGGGTTGAGAGCCGTTCCCGGGTGGTGCCGAGGCCGACCCCTTCGCGCACGGGGCTGCCCAGGGCGGCCCCGTCGTTGGCGACGGTGATCACCAGTTGGTCGGCCTCGGCCCCGAAGCCGAGCCGAACCGTCCCACCGACGGCGCGGGGCGCGATCCCGTGTCGGAGGGCATTCTCGACCAACGGTTGCAGCAACAGCCGCGGCACCGGCACGAGGCCGAAGCGACCGGGTGGGTCGATCTGGAGCCGCAACCTATCAGCGAATCGGGTCTGCTCCACGCTGAGATAGCGATCGAGCAAGCGCAGTTCCTCCTCGAGCGGCACTTCGACCGCACCCGGCTCAGCCAGGACATCGCGAAGCAGGTCGCCGAGGTCGGCAAGCAGCTGGCGCGCCCGCGCCGGGTCCTCATCGATCAGGGCGCCCACGGTGTGCAGCGCATTGAAGAGGAAATGCGGTTGCAATCGCGAGGCCAGTGCCTCGAGGCGCGCCGCGGTGGCCTGGGCCGCCAGCCGACCGGCCTGGACCTCGCGCTCGCCGAGCCGGCGCCACGCTTCCACGCCACGCCCGAGGCCCAGGATCGCGGCGTAGATGAGGACTCCCATCTGGAGCCGGCTGGAGGCGTAGAGCTGCCGAGGCAATTCCGACCAGGGGAAGGCCTCGTCGGGTGAGAAGAGCTTCATCCCGGTCGCGATGAGCAGCAGCGTGGAGGGCACCAGGATCACCAGCATCGCGGCCAGGTGCACCGACACCGACACCAGTCGGCGACCGCGACGGAAATCGAACCGCCGACCGAGCCAGAGGATCAAGGGAACCACCAGCGCCCAGACGATCCAGCTGGCCACGCCGAACGCCAGGGCGATCGGCACGGTCACCGACTCTCCCGACGCGCGGCGCAGGGTGTAGATCTGGCCGGCGGAGATGAGCGCCAGCAGCGCGAAGGCGGCCGTCGCGATCGCGACGACCAGCCGTCCGCGCCGCGCCGCCACGCTCATCGTGGCGGATTGGCCCGTTCGACCGCGGTCCATGGTGTCACGGGGAGGTGCTGCGCGGCCACCCGCTCGGGCACGAGGCCCTCGCGGCGGGCAGCAGCGAGCACATCACGGGCGTACAGCGAGGCGGCGTCCACTTGCTGAATGTAGTCGCCAGCCCAGAGGAACCGGGTCGGGGCGATCCAGCCAAGCAGTGCACCTTCGGTCGCGCCACCATCGATCGGGGCGAGCCGTATCGCGCCCCCGGCCAGCGACATCGACTCGTCGATGCCCACGACCCGTGGGGTGACTCGAGCACGGGCCGCCTCATAGGTGTCGGGTTGGAGCGTCCAGCGACGTTCCAGCAGCTGGGTGATGAACGGCACCGAGATCCGGTGTGTCACGATTCGCGCCCCACGGGCCGCCCAGAAGCGGACGCCGCCCACATGGGGCCAGGCCAGGTCGGTGACGACCAGGGTCACGGGGTGTGTCCCCGGGAAGAGTGTGGCGATCCAGGCCGAGTCGGCCCGACTGCGCCAGTCCGCCATGGTGGCGTCGAAGAGGAAGACGGTGTCGCGCTGGAGCGTGACGGCGTGGGTGTAGTATCGCGAGGTGAGCAGCCAGGTGTTGGCACCGATCCGCGCGGTATCCACCGGGTTTGGGGTGCGAAAGACGTCGGTCTGCTGGCGATGATCGGCGGGTGGCACGGTCATCGTCGGCGGAGGCGGATCCTGGATCGGACCGACCACCCGGTCGCCCGCCGATTGTGGCAATGCGAGATCGCGCCGCAGCTGGGGCACGCCATCGATGTGGCGCACCGCGGTGATCGGCAACGCGACCCCGTCGCCCTCCCACCACGTGGTGTAGACGTACTCGGCCAGCACCTGACCCCACGTGGAATTGGGTTCGACCCTCTCATATTTGACCGGCAACCCCGACTTCGCATCGAGATAGAGTCGGTCGCCGTCGTGTTCGAGCACCATACGAGGGAAGCCGCGGAAGGTGCACTCTTCCCGCACGGTGCTCTCCGCGTGTCGGAAGTCGAACAAGACCGCCAGGGGATCGAGTCCACGCGAGACCTGGCTGTATTGCCAGGCCTGGGGGACCGGCACCACCAAGCTGTCGCGCATCATGTAGAGCGCCCGGTCACTGAGCAGGAACACCGGCCCTCCGGCTGGGGCCTGCCAGCGTTCGATGCCGGCCCCGGGGTCGAACTGCCAGACCCGCTGTCTCGCCGAGGCGAGATACGGAGGATAGGGGCGATCAGACTGGTAGGCCTGGAACTCGGTCTCGCTGCCACGCCAGGTGAGTCGGCGGGTCCCATTGGCCGCCATGCCAGTCACGGCGGCGGCCAGGTCGAGCCAGTCGGCCGCCGACCGGTCACCCGCCACGGGGCCACACCGTTCCGGCTCGATCCGTTCCCGGCCCGGCCATGTCTGTGCACGAAGGGGAACAACGAGAGTGACAACCATGACGATCGACAACAGCGGAAGGCGAAGCATCGCGGCTCCTGGCGGGGGAATCGAGTCATGCCGGCTGGATCCCACCCTACGGAGGTCATGCGAGACCCGAGTCCGCCGCGGTGACGAGGCGCGTCATGGTGGGACGAACCGCGGTTCGGGGCTCGCCGGAGGCGCGACGCGGCGGCCACGACCGAGCCGAAGTGCCAGCAGCACGATCAGCACCACCCCGGCCTCGATCGGTTCGGTCCGGTCGCGCTTGACGAGCCAGAGGAAGTGGAGCACGCCGAGGGTGGCCGCCACGTAGACCGCGCGATGGATCGCCTGCCAGCGCCGGCCGCCGAGGCGCCGCGCGACGCGGTTCGGGGAGGTGGCCGCCAGCACCAGCAGGATCACGAAGGCGGTGAAGCCCACCGTGATGTAGGGTCGCTTGACGATATCATGAAGGATCTCGCCCCAGAGCAGCGACTGATCGAACACCAGGTAGCAACCGAGATGCAGCGTCGCGTAGGCAAAGGCCCAGAGGCCCAACGGCTTGCGCAACCTCGTAAAGGCTGCCACTGTGGTCAGGCGACGGAGCGGCGTCATGGCGAGCGAGCCGAGCAGCAGCCAGAGCGCCGTGAAGCCGGTGGCGTGCTCGAGCTCCTCCGCGGGGTTGGCGCCGAGCCGATCGGTGAAGAGCCGGGCGAGAAGCACGATCGCCGGGATGATCCCGGCGATGATCACGGCCGGGCGGAGGTATCGGCCGATCACGCGCGACGCGGTCACCCGCTAGAAGTTCCGCCGCAGGTCCATGCCGCTGTAGAGCGCCCCCACCTGGTCGGCGTAGCCATTGAACATCAGCGTTGGCCGCTTGAGGAAATCTCCGATCCGTCGCTCGCGGGCCTGGCTCCAGCGCGGGTGATCCACCTGGGGATTCACGTTGGCATAGAAGCCATACTCGTTGGGGAGCACCGCATTCCACGTGGTCGTCGGTTGCTGCTCGGTGAAGCGGATCCGCACGATCGCCTTGCCACCCTTGAAACCGTACTTCCATGGGACCACCAATCGGATCGGCGCACCATTCTGGTTGGGAAGGGGCTTGCCGTACATCCCGGTCACCAGCAGGGCGAGTGGATGGCGGGCCTCGTCAAGCCTGAGCGCCTCCACATAGGGCCACGGCAGAATCCCGGAGCGCTGCCCGGGCATCTGGGCCGGATCGTGCAGCGTGGTGAACTCGACAAAGCGCGCGCTGGCGAGCGGCTCGAGCCGGTCGATCACCTCCCTCAGCTGGACACCATTCCACGGGATCACCATCGACCACGCTTCGACGCAACGATGCCGGTAGACTCGCTCGAACCGGGTCAATCCGCGGGTGATCTCCTCGACCCCGACGGTCCGCGGCTGCTTGACCAGTCCGGTCACCTCCACCGTCCAGGGCGAGGTCCGCAACCGCCCGGCGTTCTGACTCGGATCTTCCTTCCCGGTCCCGAACTCGTAGTAATTGTTGTAGGTCGTCGCCTTGTCGTACGGGGTGGGATCGTCGTCGCCACCCGCGATGACGGCGGGGAGACCGCTCCCGAGCGGTGCGAGGGCACCGAGGCCCGCCCCAGCCGCGACGAGCCACTCCCTCCGGGACAGGTAGAGCGCCTCGTCGGTGATCTCGCTGGCGGGGATGTCGTCGGGACGTAGAATCTGCATCGGTTGACCTCCGGGGTTCCTCACTCGATACGACGCTCGGGGCCGGTCGGTTCCGACCCCGGCGGGATGACAGCCGGGCGGCGGGCAGCTACTTTCCCCGCCCCGGACAGGTGGCCGAGTGGTTTAAGGCACCACGTTGGAAGCGTGGCGTGCGGGCAACCGTACCGAGGGTTCGAATCCCTCCCTGTCCGCTGCCTCGGCTCCCCCACCCGAGATCCTCGGAGGTCCGGTGACCACCCGCCTGCTCGCCGCACTGTTGCTCGCCGGTCCGGTCTCCGCTTTCGCGCAGGCCGCCCCTCGCGCCGCCAGTTGTCCCGCCCCGGCGGTGATCGACTCGGCATCGTTGCTTCGCGACCTCTCTCGACTGGCCGACGATTCGATGGCCGGCCGACTGATCGGCTCGATCGGTGACCTCAAGGCGCGCGACTACCTCGCCGCCCGGTTCGATGCCCTCGGGCTCGAGACGCCTCCTGGTGGTCGGCTGCAGCGGATCCCGGTCAACTCCGACCGGCTTCCAGGGGTGGCCGAGGCATGGAACGTCGTCGGCGTGGTTCGCGGCACCAGCGACCCCGAGCACTACATCGTGATCACCGCCCACTACGACCACGTCGGGATCGGCCGACCGGTGAACGGGGACTCGATCTACAACGGCGCCGATGACAACGCCTCGGGCGCAGCGGCACTGGCGGTGCTCGCCCAGTGGTTCCAGCGACATCCTCCGCGTCATTCGCTGCTCTTCGCCGCCGTCGACGGCGAGGAGCGCGGGATGTGGGGCAGCCGCGCACTGGTGGAGACGCCGGTGGTGCCACTCGACCGGATGCTCCTCAACGTGAACCTCGACATGGTCTCACGCAACGTGAAGCACGAACTCTACGCCGCGGGACCCGATCGCTATCCGGCGATGCGACCGGCCGTCGAGGGGGTGGCGGCGTGCGCCCCGCTGACCCTGCTGATCGGCCACGACACCCAGGATGCCGGACCGGGGGAGGACTGGACCACGCAGTCCGACCACGTCCAGTTCCATCGCAAGGGAATCCCGTTCGTCTACTTCGGCGTGGAGGATCACCCGGATTACCACAAGCCGGGCGACGAACCGCGCCACATCATGCCGGGGTTCTACGTCGGCGCGGTGCGAACGGTGGCGGCATTCATCGTGGCCGCCGACCGCCTGGAGGCGACCGCGCCGTAGCGGCCGCCAGCACCACACCGATCGGCATCCCCGCTCGGAGACCAGCCAGGGAGGATCGGGCATGACCAATCGCGGCACGAGGGTCGCAGTGGGGATGGTGCTGGTACCGGTGGCCGGCATCGCGGCGTTCTACGCCGTGGGGACCGCCGCCGGCGCCCGATTGGCCGGACAGCCGACCGGGATGGCCGATGCCGCCACCGTGGCCCTGCTGGCGGTGTCCGGGTTTGCCATCGCCGCCACCGCTGCGACGGTCGCGATGTGGCGCTTGTCCGACCGGTCACTCCTTCCCGGCGCAGCGGGAATCCTGTTCGTCTCGGTGGCGCTGATCGTCTCCGCCATCCTGATGCGCCGATCGGTGCTTGCCCCCGCGGCCGTCCCGGACTCGGCCACGCCCACCTCGGCCCCGATCGCGGTGCGGGGAGGAGACTCGCTGCTCGCGATGATGGTGCTCGGCACCCCGCCGGATGGAACGGGTCTCCTCCCCTTCCCGCTCGACCTTCGCGGTGGTCCGTCGGACGCCACGGCTGTTCTCAGCACCGTCACCCGGTGGAGCGACCTGCAGGCCGAGGAGGTCGGCTACGAGGAGCCCTCGATCGCGGTCTACCGAATCGCGTTCCCGTGGTACCTCGTCTCGACCCGCGACAGCGTCCTTGGCTGGGTCCGCCTTCCCGATGGCGCCACCGTGACGCCACTCGTCGACCTGCTGCCCAATCGCCTGAACTACCTGACCACTGCCTGGGACGGCACGATCCACGAGGCCCCCGGTCGGGGCCCGGGTCAGCCGGTGCCCGGGCTGGTTCTCGATCATGGAGAAGCGAGTGCGCGTGTGCTGGATGCCCGCCAGGTCGGCGACGCGATCTGGTTGCACCTCGAGGTGCACGACCGGTCGCCCTGCGAGTCCTCCACCGATCCCGTGGTGCTCGCGACCGGATGGGTGCCGCTCTGGACCAACGCCCGACCGACGGTCTGGTACTACAGCCGCGGCTGCTGAATCCACGGTTGCGGCATCCGGCTGGCGGCGGTCTCTTCTGCCACCCCATCCAGCCGGAGCCCGCGCGATCCTCGCGCCGTCCGATTCGGTCGCGATCCCCGTCCGGCAGTTCGACATCCGGCATGTCGCGGCGGGCGGCACCCACGCGACAATCCTCCTGTCCGCGTTTACCCTCACGATCATCATCCTGCTGGTCGGATCGTCCGAGTTGCGCGATGACCCGCTCTCCTCGTTCGTGATCCGCCCGTTCCTGTTGGCGTTCATCGGCAACCTGCTCGCCGCCTTCACGCTGCTGAATGTCGCCTCGGACCATGAGTGGAGCGGGCGCACGTTCTCGATGATCGTGCCGCCGGAATTGATGACCATGACCGCGACGATCGAGTGGCTGGTGCTGGCCTCCTGCCTCCACCTGCTGCGACGATTTCCCCGGCCACCATCCCACGGCATGCACACCCACACGCCCCACCCACCGATGTGAGTCCACGCGGCCGGCCGCCGGTCAGTTGCTCCGGCGGCTGTCGCTGCCACCCTTGACCGAGGTGACCGTCACGGTGAAGGGCCCGTTTCCGCGCACCACCCACTTCACCCGCTCCTGGTCTCGCCCGGCGATGTTCCGCAGTTCGAGCCGCGCTGGAGTGAGGCGCTGCTCGACGCTTTCGCCCGTCCGCTCGTTGGTGATCCGGTACCCCGAGACCACGGTGCCTCCCGCGAGGGAGACATAGTCGGGCGCGGTGATGCCGTTCTCGAGGTCCTGCTGGGTGTGGGTCGGTACCAGGCGGCGGTTGACGACGATCGCGGTCACCTCGGTGAGGCCATTGCCCAGGGAGCGCGTGGCGATCGAGTCGACCTCGACCTTGGGCATCTGCCAGGTCTGGAACAGGGTGAAGGCCATGTTCCGATGTGCCTCGGCCCGGAGCAGGAAACCCGGCTCGGCCCGGCCGAAGGTCTTCTTGAACCCGCCGACCTCGATCGGGCCGTACTGCGGATGGTTGAACGGCTTCCAGTCGACGAACGCGTCGCCGAACAGCAGCAGCCGGTCGAACTCGTAGTCGGTGCGATCGTATCGATCGGTGCTGCGCTCGTTGGTCTCGAACAGCTTGAAGTCGGTCCACAGCTCGTTCGAGAAGGTGACGATCCCCTCGGCGCCGTAGAACCAGTCGAGCTCGCCGCCCCACACGATGTACAAGTCCTTCCACACCGTCATGTAGCGGTAGCCCGGCAGGATCCGTTCGCCGACCCGGCCGAGCTCGTCGAACACGCGAACGTCCTGGGGGCGGAATTCGTCCTGCGGCACCCCGGGGCCCCGCAGGATCATCCCGCCGTTGTTGTGATAGCTCTGGGCGCCGGCGATGTTCGGATGCGCGATCACGAAGTTGACGACCGCCTGGGTCTCCGGCAGCGACGTCGGGTAGAAGTCGGAGCCACCCTGCACGTACTGGGGTTGCCAGCGCCACGGCCAGTTGCGGTTCGGGTCGTACCCGCCGACCCCATCCTCGTTGACCGCGCCGTCGCCATCGTTGTCGATCCCCTCGCTGCCGAGCAGCTCCCACTGACCCTGGGTTCCCGGGGGTGCCGGGACGAGGAGCCGCGGATCCTCGGGACTCTCGATGAAGCGGCCGTAGGGCGAGCGGCGGCGCATCTGGGTGATGTTGCCATCGCCGTCGATGTCGTCGTAGGTGTCCTCGTCGACCAGGCCGTCGCCGTCGTTGTCACGCGGCACCAGCCCGGTCCGCGGGCTGTGCTGGTTGTTCGGCTCCTTCAGGAAGTTCTCGCGGCCGTCCGGGTTGATGGTCGGCACGATGTACAGGGTTCGCTGCGCGAGCAGCGAGTCGATCCAGGCATTCTGCCCCTGCATCTCGCAGAGGTACCACGCGGTGTAGAGGGCGAACTCGGTGCCCTGCACCTCGTTGGAGTGGATGTTGCCGTCGATGTACATCGCCGGCTTGCGATCCGGATCGCCCTTCGTGAAGTCGGACACCGTGATCAACCACAGGTCGCGACCCTGGTAGCTCTTGCCGATCGACGAGAGTCGGCAGGTGTTGGGATGGGCCGCCTGGAGGCGACGGCCGATCTCGCCGATCGCGGCGTGGTCGTAGAAGCGGTCCCACATGACCTGGACCTTCGGATCCTTCGGCGAACCGGCCGCGGCAAGGTTGCCGAGAGGAGCGGTGCCCTGCTGGGCGGCGAGCGGCGAGGCGGCAAGCGACGCCGCGACGAGCATGTACGCGGTTGCGTGGCGCATGGAGGGCCTCACCGAAGCGTGATGGTCTGGGTGGCGGTTCCGGTCACCGGAGAACCGGCCCGGACCGTGAGGGTGGAGCCGGCGCGTGCGGCAACCGTCCATTCGACCGTGGTCGAACGACCGCCCCCGTCAATCGGTGCGAGCAACTGGACCGTCTCCCCCGAGAGCAGTGTGGCGCCGCCGAGGTCGAGGTCGAGGCGAACCCGGCGAGGTTGCCGGAGTCGCGACGCCAGGGCGGTGGTGGTCGGCAGGCCGCCAAGGTTCGCGATCTCGGCGGTGACGCGATAGACACCGTCACCGACGCGCTCGCCGCGGACCTCCCGAAGCGCCAGTCGTGGCAGCATGCCCGCCAGCGCCGCGATGAAACGGGACTGCCGGGCCATGGTGCTGTCGAGTTCGGCACCGGCCGGCGGGTTGAGCAGCACCCCCGGCCGGAATCCACCGACTTCACCGGCGCGTCGCTCGCGTCCCCCGAGTGTCACCGCCGTCCACGGCACGAAGGCGTCGATCCCCTGGGTGGCAAACCACTTGAGCGCGCTGCGCTGGTCGGCGAGGGCATCGGTCCCGGCGGTCCCACCGCCCCGGCTCGCACGCGTCGCGGTGTCCTTCGGTGCCTCGGGCACCCACCACCCGCGCGACCCGAACGCCCAGCGCCCGAAGTCGAAGTAGCTCCATGACAGCACGTCGCCGCCGGGGCCGGCGCTTGACGGCCCCTTCTCGAGCCCGGTCAGTTCGCGGAAGCGGCGGGCCACGTCGGCGTAGGTCGACTGGTCACCGCGCATGATCGAGTTGAGCGGTCCCCCCTGGCTGGTTCCCTCCTGGGAACGCTCGCGCGTCTCGGGATTGAGGATCCCGGCGTTGGGCCGGTTCTCCCACGGCTTGAGCAGGTTGTCCTGCGGTCCGATGACGTAGACCGCCGCGATCTCGTCGTGGGCCACGAGGAACTCTGCCAGGCCACGAGCCTCGGGGGACTCGAACGGATAGCGGCCCGCCTCGCGGCCGTGCGCGGGATAGTCGTAGGCGAAGTTGTGGTTGACGTCGGTGCCGCCGGGGCCATCCTCGTTGTAGCGACCGTCGTCATCATCGTCGCGTCCCTCGCTCACCACTGTCCAGGCACCGACCTCCCCCTTTGCCTCATCGGCCCGGCGCAGCAACCGGGGATCAGCGCTGTCGGCAATCCAGCTCCCGTTGGGGTCGGCGAGCCGCAACTCGGTGATCACGCCGTCGCCGTTGAGATCATCGAGCGGATCCTCGTCGACCTGCTGATCGTGATCGTCGTCCGTCGCAGCCCCGTTGGCGGTCCGTGCCCACGGGACCCGTGCGAACATCGCCTCTGCGGCGTCGGGATTCAGCCGGGGCACGAACCAGACGGTCGCCGAGTCGAGGAGACCGGGACGGGCCCCATCGAGCAGCGCCTTGGCGGCCGCCAGCGCGGCACTCGAACCGACCAGGTGCGGGCCCGAGGCGTTGGCCACGACCAGGAGCGCCGGGCGGTCGGGCGTGCCGACCCGGAGCGCCTGCACCGCGCGCCCACCGGGGGACGTGGCGATCGTCACCAGCTCGGTGGCGTCGGGATGGCTGGCGGCGAGCTGCCGGAGCGCGGCGCCAAGGGCCGCGTGGTCCGGGTACTGGGCGGCCGCGGGCGAAGCCAGCAGGCCGGCGAGCAACGCGACTCGCGCGAGCGCCGGGATCGGGCGCATCGGGACCTCGGTGGGAGCGGGTTGGGAGTGGGCGCCCCACGGGGCGCCCGTGAACAGTAATGCCTACGCGCGGGGCGCGTCGGAGGTTCAGTCGATCACACGCCGCCGGAATGTGCCGATCGCCAACATGGTGAACCCGGCGCCCATCGCCGCCAGCACCGGAATCGACGCATACACCGGCAAGTGGTCCATCCCGGCGGTGAGCGCGGTCCGCAGCCCCTCGCTCATGTAGACCAGCGGATTGACGAGGACCGCGAGCTGGAGCCAGCGCACCGCGTGCAGGCTCGCCCACGGGTAGTAGACGCAGCCGAGGAACATCACCGGCGTCAGGATCAGGGCGAAGAGCAAGCCGATGTGCTGCGGCTTGACCACGGTCCCGAGGAAGAGCCCCAGCGCCGCCGCGGTCCAGCTCGCCAGCAACAGCATCGCCACCAGCAGCGGCCATGAGACCACATGCACGTGCACCGGGGTGGCCGGCAGCAAGGTCACGATCGGGAAGATCAGCGCGCCAGCCATCAGTGCCTGTACCGCCCCGAATGCGATCCGCGCCAATGGCACGGTGGCCAGCGGCGCCGGGGCCATGATCCGGTCCTCGATCTCGCGGGTGGCACCGAGCTCCACCGAGAGCGGCAACGCTACGGCGGAGACCCCCGTGAACACCATCGCCACGGCGATCAACCCGGGCACCAGGACCGTGGCGAACGAGGTCCCCGAGGCGGTCTGGAAGCCCTGTCCGGTGCGCGGCAACACGTAGGTGAAGACGAACACCGTGAGGAGTGGGTTCATCACCACCCGGAGCGCGAAGGCGAACCCCTCCCGGCGGAGCACCCGGAAGTCGCGGGCCCAGAGGCCCCACATCACCTGGCCGACCGAAGGCGTGGTGCGCTCAGTCACGGAGGTCACGTCCGGTCAGTGCGATGAAGACCGTCTCGAGCGACGGTTCGACGACGCTCAGGTCACGGAGCCCGTGAAGCGCCAGCACCCCGAGCGCCGCAGCCGTGGCACCGGGGTCGGGCAGGAGGTGCAGCCGGAGCCCGCGCTCGATGTCGTGCACCTCGCGCACCGCGGGGAGCGCCGCCAGCGCAACGCGCGCTGCCGTCGGCTCGGCCAGCGCCGCGTCGATCACCGTGGTGCCGCCGAGTTCCTTCTTGAGCTCGGCGGGTGGGCCCTCGGCCAGGATCCGGCCATGATCGAGGATCGCCAACCGTTCGCAGAGCTGGTCGGCTTCCTCCATGTAATGCGTGGTGAGGATCACCGTGATCCCGTCGCCCCTCAGCGACTGGACCACATCCCAGAGCGCCAACCGACTCTGCGGATCGAGACCGGCGGTCGGCTCGTCGAGGAAGAGCACCCGCGGCCGATGGGCGATCGCCCGGGCGAGCTGCACCCGCTGGGCGAGGCCACCCGAGAGCTGACCCGGCATGGCGCGGGCCCGGTCGGCGATCCGGAACCGCTCCAGCAAGGCGGTGGTCCGCTGGCGTGCCTCGGCGGCAGGCATCCCGAAGTAGCGGCAGTGGAACTCGAGGTTTTCGGCCACCGTACAGGAGCGATCAAGGGTGACCGCCTGGGAGACGACCCCGATCGTCCCGCGGACCGCCACCGGATCGACGGCCACGTCGACGCCGGCGACCCTCGCAGTGCCACCGCTGGCACGCACCCGGGTGGTGCAGATCCCGATGGTGGTGGTCTTGCCGGCGCCGTTGGGCCCGAGCAAGCCGTAGATCCCGCCCTCGGGGATCTCGAGGGAGACGCCATCCAGCGCGGTCACGCTGGGCGGGCCGGGATAGGTCTTGCGGAGGTCGTCAACCTGAACAGCGAGGGCGCTCATCCGGGCCGGCGCCTCAGTCCACGAAGACCGACTGCGACCAATCCGATCGCCACGAAGAAGACCCCTGACGCCACGGGACGCACGGGGGCAACCAGGCCGCAAAGCCCGGTGAGAGCGCAGTCGGCTGGAATCGACGCGCCAGCCTGGAGGAGGAGTTCCGTCAGCATGCCCGCCATGGGGTTGGCGGCTGGCCGGCGCGGAGCCGGCCGGCCAGGGGGAACGACGGACAGGGAGGGATTCGAACCCTCGATACCGTTGCCGGCATACCGGTTTTCGAGACCGGCGGTTTCAACCGCTCACCCACCTGTCCTGGGCACCGGGGCCGGAGCGCCCGGAGCCCACCAATTTGGCCCCGAGGGGGCGATCGGATCAAGTCGCGAATCGCCGAGTGTGGCCATAGCAGCGCTCGGGCGTCACCCTCGATACGGGAGGTCGCCCGATTTCCCGTACCTGCCACCCCCTGACGTGAGCGTCGCATGACGCCCCATCCCCATCCGGGAACCCCCGTTCCATCCCTCGTGCCACCCGGCACGGAGGCCGCACTCGCACGTCCGACGGCCGGACCCGCCAGGGCCGCGTCGGGGGGTGGCACCACATCCATCCGTGGAGGATCGTGCCATGACCCCAGACCTCGTGAGGACCATTCGCCGTAGGCTGACCCTCAACTCCCTGGCGGCGCTGCTCGCGGTGCCGGCGGTCGCGCAGGGGCCGATGGGCAGGCTGGAAGGGCGGATCAGCGACCAGGCCGGCCAACCGATCGCCAATGCCTCGGTGGTACTCGAGGGAACCGCATTCCGGTCGGCCGCCAATCGGCAGGGCTTCTACGTCATCAACCGCGTCCCGAGCGGGACCTACACGGCCCGCGTCACATACGTGGGGTACCAGCCGATCGAGGTGGACAGCGTCGTGATCAGGGCTGGGGTGACGACCCAGCGCGACTTCGTGCTCACCCAGACTGCCACCGACATCGAGGAACTCACCGTGGTCGCGGCAGGATCGGTGCTGGTGCCGAGAGACCAGGTGACTGGGAAGCAACTCATCTCCGGCGCCTACACCGACCGATTGCCGAAAGACAACCTCGGCAACGTGTTCGCGATGCAGCCAGGGGTCATGGCATCGCCCGGCAACACGATTCCATCCGTCCGCGGCGCCAGGGTCGACGAGAGAAACACGTACGTGGATGGTGTGCCGGTGTCACCGCCCGATGCGACGCGCCAGTTCAACACGGAGAGCTACGACCGGATCGTCGACAATCCGTTCCTCGCCGCGGCGGTCAACCCCCTCTCGACCTTCGGCGTGGACGTCGATCGGGCCTCGTACGCCAATGTGCGTCGGTTCATATCCGCCGGGCAGCGACCGCCCAAGGATGCCGTCCGGATCGAGGAGCTGGTCAACTACTTCAGCTACGACAACCCGGCGCCGACCCCGCAGAGCCGCGATCCGTTCACCGTCACCACCGAGGTGGCAGCGGCGCCCTGGGCGCCGACCCATCGGCTGGTGCGAATCGCCCTCCAGGCACGCCGTATCGACACCCGCGACCTGCCCCCGGCCAACCTGGTCTTCCTGCTCGACGTGTCGGGTTCGATGCAGAGCGCCAACAAGCTGCCGCTGGTGAAGACCTCGCTCCGGATGCTGGTGGAACAGCTGCGCGAGCAGGACCGCGTCGCCATCGTGGTCTATGCCGGCGCCGCAGGGCTGGTGCTCCCGCCGACCAGCGGTGCCGACAAGCCAACGATCCTCACGGCGATCGATCGACTCGAGGCCGGTGGTTCCACCGCCGGCGGAGCCGGGCTCCGGCTGGCATACCAGGTGGCCCGGGAGCACCTGATCACCAGCGGCAACAACCGGGTGATCCTCGCCACCGACGGCGACTTCAATGTCGGTGTCTCGAGTGACGCCGAGATGGAGCGCCTGGTCGAGGGGGAGCGCCAGCACGGCGTGTTCCTCACCGTGCTGGGCTTCGGGATGGGCAACTACAAGGACTCCAAGCTCGAGACGCTGGCCGACAAGGGCAACGGCAACTACGCCTACATTGACACTCCGCTCGAGGCCCGCAAGACTCTCGTCAGCGAGTTCGGCGGGACGCTCTTCACGGTGGCCAAGGATGTCAAGCTGCAGGTGGAGTTCAACCCGGCCCGGGTGCAGGGCTACCGGCTGCTCGGCTACGAGAACCGGATGCTCCGGAGCGAGGACTTCAACGATGACACGAAGGACGCCGGCGACGTGGGCGCCGGGCACGCCGTCACCGCGCTCTATGAGGTGGTTCCCACCGGGATCGCGCCCGACGTGGCGATCCGCGGCATCGACTCGCTGCGTTACGTCCAGGCGAGCGCCACAGGTCGAGGGCGGGGCAACAACGAGCTGCTGTTCGTGAAGCTCCGCTACAAGGATCCCGATGGCGAGACCTCGCGACTGCTCACCCATCCGGTCCTCGATCGGGTGCGAGCACCGTCCTCGGAGTTCCGCTTCGCGGCGGCGGTCGCGGCGTTCGGGATGATCCTGCGCGAGTCGGAGTATCGTGGTTCGGCCAGCACCGAGCAGGTGCTCGGGCTGGCCCGGCATGCGCTTGGGCCGGATCCAGAGGGCTATCGCGCCGGATTCGTGACGATGGTGGAGCGGTACCGGCAGCTGGCGGCCGTGACCGAGGATTGATCGGGTATGGAGGTGCAGGCCCCGCGGCGCGCTGCCACGGGGCCGACCGCCTCACTCCGCCTCGGGTGCCGGCACCCCCCAGTAGTTCTTGAGCGACCGAACGATCACCGGGAGGCCGCGCAGTACGCAGAAGGCCAGTGCGGCCCAGGCTGTCCCGTGGAAGACTCGCAGCAGTCCATCGGCGTGGCCGGCTGCCGAGGGGAGCGCACCGTCGCCGAGCGCCAGCACCAGCGCCAGTCCACAGAATGAGACCACCTTGGTCACCGAGTAGCCGGTCCGCATGAATGGCGAGCCGACCAGGAATCGCCCCACCGGCGAGCGGTGCTGCTGGAACGGGGGCGTGCCCTGCCCCACCCCGATGCTCCGGAGTGCGTCGGTGAGGGTGGTGCGGCCGATCACCACCAGCGGGATCACCATCGGGATCATCCCCAGGTCGGCGAAGACCACCCAGAGCACCATCTCGTACGCGCGGTCGGCCGCGATATCGAGCACGCTGCCGAAGAGCGACGTCTTCCCGGTCCGCCGGGCCACCACGCCGTCGACGGTGTCGAGCATCAACCCCACGAAGAGCAGGCCGACTCCCGCGAGGCGCCAGGAAGGGCTGCCCCGGTAGAGCACCAGCACGATCGCCACCAGCAACGGGTAGCGCGAGATGGTGATCCAGTTGGCGAGCATCCGCTCCTCCGGGGTGTCGGGACCGTGCGTGAAAGGCGGGTCGGTGGTTCCCGCCCGGTCGGCTCCCGGGTATGATGGGGAACACCACATCCCGCGGACAAGGAGCACGGGTGGCGGAGCAGATCCTGGAGGCGGTCATCGTCGGCGCCGGCTCGCGCGGCAACACGGTGTTCGCCGAGTTGATGGCTACCGAGGAGCTCGGCTACCACGTGGCCGGGGTGGTCGAACCGGATCTGGTGCGCCGCGAGGCATTTGTGCGCCGCTACGGCCTGCCACCGGAACGCACCTTCGCCACGCTCGACGCCTTCCTCGCTGCCCCGCGTTTCGCCGACCTGGTGTTCATCTGCACCCCGGACCGTACCCACTTCGAGCTGTCGGAGGCCGTGGCCCGCCAGAACTACCCGATCGTGCTCGAGAAGCCGGTGGCGACGACGATGGCCGAGTGCCTGGCCCTCCTCGAGATTCAGCGCGAAACGGGCACCGAAATCTTCGTCGCCCACGGCCTGCGCTATTCACCGTTCTTCCAGATGGTCCGCCAGCTGATTGCCGAGGACCGCATCGGCCAGATCCGTCACCTTCACCTGACCGAAAACGTGGGGCACTGGCACTTTGCCCACAGCTACGTGCGGGGGCAGTGGCGCCGGGCCGACCAGTCGGCGCCGATTGTCCTCACCAAGACCTCGCACGATCTCGACCTGATCCAGTGGCTGATGGGCGGTCAGGTGCGCAGCATCACGTCGCATGGCGACCGGAGTTACTTCCGCGCCGAGAATGCCCCTGCCGGGGCCACGCCCCGATGCGTCGACTGTCCCCACCAGGAGACCTGCCTCTTCAGCGCCACGCGCTTCTATCTCGACGAGCGGCCCGAGTGGCCCTACGACGTGGTGCTCGGCGGCGCCCCCGAGTCGCGCGAGGCACGCCGACGCGCAATCGAGATCGGCCCGTACGGCCACTGTGTCTGGCTCAACGACAACGACGTCTGCGACAGCCAGGTGGTGGTCCTCGAGTACGAATCGGGCGTGATGGCGAGCTTCGAGATGCACGCCCTGACCGCCGAGAACACGCGCCTGATCCGCGTGCTCGGCGAACGTGGTGAGATCACCGGCAACTTCCGGCGAAGCCAGCTTCGGGTCACGCGGTTCTCGGGCGAGAAGGACGTGGTCGAGAGCGAGAAGATCCCGTTGCCGGTGTTCTCGGATAGCCATGGTGGCGGCGACCTGCACCTGCTCCGATCGCTGCACGAGTACCTGGTCCACGGCGGAGGTGGCGACGTGATCACCTCGCTGCAGAGCTCGCTGGCCAGTCACGTGCTGGCCTTCCTTGCAGAGGACTCCCGGTTGCTGGACTCCGCCAAGATGCTGGTTGCCCCGGCACTGATCCCGACCGAGCTCACCCTGGAGCCCACCCCGGAGTTGCCGCCGCCGCTGCCGATCGAGCAGCTCCCGTGAACGGTGCGGGGGTCCGGTGAGTTCAAGGGCGATGCGCCTGCTGATGCTCTTGCCCTGGCTTGCAAGCGCCTGTCATCGCTCCACCGGCCCGGAAAGCCAGCCGCTGCCCGCGGTCGGCCACGTCACCAGTGGCCGCTTCCACTCGACGGCGCTCGGCACCGACAAGCCCTACCTGCTCTACCTCCCACCCAGCTATGCGACGGACCCGCGGCGCCGCTTCCCGGTGGTGTACCTGCTCCATGGTCTCACCGGCAACGAGTCCGACTGGGCCAGCGACGGTCGCCTGCCAAAGATCGCGGACTCGCTGGCGGCCGCCGGCGTCCCCGAGGTGATCTATGTGATGCCCGACGGCGACAACGGCTTCTGGAGCGACTGGGCCTCCTCGCTGGGGCTCGGTCGGTGCGCCGAGGACCCGGCGATGTCGGAGAGGCCCACGACCTTTTGCGTTCCCCAGGCCCACTATGGTACCTACGCCGCTCGTGACCTCGTCACCGAGATCGACATCTCGTACCGGACGATCGCCGACCGTGCTCACCGTGGGGTGGCGGGCGTCAGCATGGGAGGCATCGGCGCCCTGACACTGGGACTCACATTTCCCGATCGATTCGTGGCGGTCGTGTCGCTCTCGGCGCCGGCCTCGCCGCTCCTCGGGGAAGGGTGGTCGGCCGACACGCTCGGTTCGCTGGCGTCGTGGGAGGCGGCCCGGGGAGGCCCACTCAATGCACCGTGGCGCTCTCGCTGGGGCGCTGACACCGCGATGTGGTGGCGACAGGATCCGGCCCGCGCGGCGGCCCGGCTCGTTGGCCGCGGGCAACACGCCCCGGCGCTCTGGATCGTTGTGGGGGACCAGGACCCGTATCGCACTGCCAACCGACACCTTGATGTCGTCCTGACACGACTGGGAGTCGCGCACCAGTATCAGGAAGCATCAGGCGCGCATGCCTGGAGTTTCTGGCACAGGGCCGCCCCACCGGCGCTGGCGTGGTTGGCCCGGCAGCTCAGCCCCTGAGCGCGTCGCGCGCCACCTGGGCCACGATCGCATACTCGGCGCCTTCGGCCACCTCGCGAATCACCGCGGCATGCTTGTGTCGGTCCCATCGGCCGAGGGCGCGCACCGCAATGCAGCGCAGGACCTCTTCGGGCGGCATCGCGTGGGAGATCCCGTACCGGTGGTCGATCTGCAGCCGACCCCGGTACCGCGCCACCCGCCGCAACAGCGTCGCGTGTCGGGCGCTGGGCTCGGTCGCCACCACATCAATCGCGCCGAGGACGTGATGCCAGTGGTAATGTCCGGGCGGGTGGTCGCCCCGGAGCAGCCGGTCGAGATGCTGGCGGGCGGTGGGGTGATTCGCGCGCGTGGTCATCGCGGCCTCACCCGGTCCAGTAGAAGGTGATGTTGCGCCAGCGCGGGGGAATGATCGCTGTCTTGACGCTCAGCCCATTCCGGGTGGTGAGCGAGTTGAATCGGGGATGATCGGGATCGGGGCGCTCGGTCCGATAGAGTTGCCCGACATGGCGCAGCGACCCCAGCAAGTGGCCGACGGCGCGGTCGAGGTACGCCGACTGGAAGTTCCCCTGATCCTCGACCGCGACGGTGCGCGTGGTGTCGGGACGCGGCAGGTGGAAGCGGGAGAGTGCCACGGGGCGGTCGAGGAACGACGGATCGTAGAGGTACCATCGACCGCCATGCCGGAGGAAGTTGACGCAGTGGCCATCGGCGACCTGGCCAGGGTGGCCCCAGAACCGGTAGCGGCGCCCCAGGAAGCGCTGCACTGGATCATCGGCATCGGGACCACGATTCGAATCATGAAAGAGCGACGGCAACTCCACCGGTCGACGCTGGTTCAGACCCGGAGCGGAGACCACCAGCGCGCACCAGCGCATGATCCCCCGATGCTCGACGCGCCAGTCCACGTGCAGGGCGCGACGCGCGACGGTGACACCCTGCGCCCCAGCCATCGCCTGGAACATGCGGTACCAGCCGCCGCAATAGCCTCCGCCCGCCTGCAGCATGTCAGCGACATTCCACGCCGCGATGCCGTACCTGAGACCGGAGCGGTGAAGTGCCGCGAGGATCGCGTCACAGATCGGTTTGTCGCCGCGCAGACCGGCGGCCCACTGGCAGGTCCACTGCAACACGGGGAGGTAGACCCAGCGGGGGTCACCCTGACCGGCGAGCTCCGAGGTCGCGGCCCATCGCGTGGCCGGCACCGGTCGGCGAAGGGTGTGAAAGAGGTGATGACGCGTGTCGCCGAGACGGTGCGACCGTCCGCGGCCAGTCGCGGCCCAGTGCCAGTGCCAGCGCACCTCACCTATGCCTGCCGGGACATGTCCAGCGAGCCTGAAGTCGACCGGTTGGGAGAGACCATCCGAACCGAACACGAGACGTACCCGCCGCGGCCGCAGCCCGACGCCCCGATGGGCTCGACATTCCACCAGCCAGGGACCATCGGGGAGCGCCGCGCCGGGGGTGCGGCGAAAGCTGACCCGGACCCGCGGCCGGCTGCCCCCAACCAGCGCTGCAGGCCTTCGTCCCCCCGTCCAGGTCCACTCTGGCGTCTCGCCGACCCATTCGCCGGTGGCGCGACGCAAGGGGATCGCCCCCGGGTTTCCGGGGAAGGCGAAATGCACGAACGCAACGCTGAACGGGGCCGGGATGCTTGGCATCGGGTCCTTCGCGAACCGTGGGAGCGGACTCCCGGAGATACCGGCCGGCCGGCTCGGGCGCAAGCGGTTTCCTTGACGGAGGCGGCAACGGACGGTATTAAACTCTTCACGTGGGGAGCGCACCATCCCCCGCCCCGCGTTTCCTCCTGGAGGACGTCATGGCTCGTTTCGCCAGTCGCGACCTGTCGTTTGTCAGTCTCGCGGAGATTGGTCTCGCGGACAAGACCACCGGCAATACCCAGCAATGCGAGGATGCCGAGGGAAAGAAGGCGTGCACCTGCTGCACCAACAACACCTCGAACGCGAAAGCTCTCGCCACGGAGAGCGACCTCGAGGCACTGCACGACCAGCTCCTCGCCACGACTCGCTGACCGACTGATTCCACACCAGGCTCTCCCGCGCCGGGAGAGCCACCACGGCCGCGTTCCATGACCCGGCTCATCGCGGGCGCCCTGCGGGGTGCCCGCATGCGCCTGCCGCCAGGCTGCCGCCTCGTGGCGAAGGCCTCGCCGTCTTCCACGGGCGCGGGGCCGACCGCCGTGGTATTCACCCCACCGAAGCGTGACTGGCGCCGTCGTCAACTCCTCGCCCCGGACACGGCCGTGCTGCTCGACCGTCTGGCGAAGGAAGATCCGGAAGCCGTACCGATCCCCGGTGCGCGGGTGCTGGCGCGGCTGATCCTCGACGGACTCCTCGAGGTGGAGTCCCCCGAGGGATTCGTCTCGGGAGCCGCCGCCCATCACCTCTGTTTCGCTGAACGCGGCAGGCCGCCGGCGCGCGGCACGATCGGGCGACTCTCGCACCGGGCCCTGGTGTACGCTGCCGCGCTCGGCCCGCTACCTCCGGCGCGCATTGCCGCACGGCTGTATCGGTTCAACACCCGGCCATTCTCCCCAGGGTGGCGTCGCCGCCTCGACGATCCGGCGGCATTGCGGCGCTTCCTCCGAGGAGAGGCTCTCGCCAGGGGAGGATCCCCCGACCGGCAGATCCGCGACTCGACTTCGGGACCGTGGCGCGCATGGCACGTCACGAAACGTGACGCCACGCCAGCCAGCGCCGTCACCTGGAAATTGTACGTGAGCCCTACACCCGAGGGCACCGCGCGTGCACTGCGGGCTCTCCACGATCATCTGGGCGACCGCTCCGGCCCCTTCAGCATGAAGGTCGGTCAAACCTTGGATGGCGCGCTCCGTCCCGATCGGATCGTTGCGTACTTCGACACCCGTGATGCCTTGCATGTCACCGCCCGGACGCTCCGGCTCGAACTCGACGGGCTCGAGGCACAGGGGGTGCCCTTCAGCGCATCGCTCGGCCGCGATGGCCTGCTCTCCTGGGGCGCCGACCTCGCCACGATGGACCATCTCCCCGTACTTGCGATGGAGCGCAGTTGGCGAGGCTGGGTCACGATCCGGCTGGCGACCGCACTGACGACGGGGAGGAACTCTGGCGCCTCCGATCCGGTCGCCTTCGCGCTCGATCGGCTCACCCTGGACGGCGTGAGCACCGCCACCTGGGCGCCGACCGAGGGACTCCTCCGCTCGATCCGGCCGGAAGGGGCATCCGATGGCGCTGACTGACCGGCTGATCCTCCCCGCTGACGTGACGCTCACCCCCGTGGGAAAGTTGTCGGCGAGCCTTCGGGCCCGGCTCGGTGCCAGACCGGGCGACACGGCGGTGACTCGCCTCCGCGGACGCGAGCCGGCGAAACTCGTTGATCGGCAGGGCGCGATCCTGCTGCGAGAGTTCCTCGAGCCTCGCTTGGTGGCCGATGCGGTGCGCACCTCTGCCGGGCGTCTCGGCGTCGAGTCGGCCGCGCTCCTGAACGAGGCGTTTCCGCTATTGCGCGACTGCTACAACAGTCGCTTCCTGGTGCCCGCCGACTCGGCCGAGGCATCGCGCAGCCTCCCCAGTCGGGACCGGGGCGACCCGATCGGTCCCTACCGAGTGCTCCGTTGTCTTCACGTCGTCGGCGACACCGAGCTGTACCAGGTCCGTGATCCCGGTGGCGCGATGGCCGCCCTCAAGCTTGCCCGGCCCGACGTCACCGCCCGCGGCACCTTTCGCCGGGAGGCGGCGGCGCTCGGCCAGCTCGAGGGACACGGTGTGCCTCGACTCCTGCGCGAGGGGACGTACTCGCGCCGCCCGTGGATCGCCATGGAATGGTGCGCTGGGGTGACACCCGATGTCGTCGCCGGCGAACAGCGGCGGTCGGGTGACCTGGCAGCACTGCGACGCCTGCTGGTCCGGATCGTCCGGGTCTACGAGGGAATCCACCGACGCGGCGTGCTTCACGGTGATGTGCATCCGGGAAACGTGCTGGTGGCCCGTCACGACCGCGTTCGGCTGATCGATTTCGGGCTCGCCATGGCGATCCCGCCGCACCGACTCTCGGGTCGCGATCGTCGCGGCATCGTGCCGACCTACAGCGCCCCGGAACAGGCCGCGGCGGCCGTGCGTGGTGACCGCTATCCGTTCGCCACGACCGCGTCAGAACAATACGCGGTGGCGGTATTGTTGTACGTCCTCGCCACGGGACTGTCGCCGATCGACTTTTCGCTCGACCGCGACACGATGTTCCGTCAGATCGCCGAGACGCCCCCGCTGCCCTTTTCGCGTCGCGGCATCCCGCCGTGGCCCGCCCTCGAGCGGGTGCTGCAGCGCGCACTGTCCAAGTCGCCTGAGGCCCGATTCGGCTCGATGGGGAGCCTGGCTCGTGCGCTTGCTGCAGTGACGCCACCGATCTCCCGTCGACCTCCCCGGCGGTCGTCCTTCCCGCGCCCCGGCGATCTCGACGCCGTGGTCGATCGCTTCCTCGATCGCACCGGGTTCGACGGCCCGGCCCTCGCGCGGCACGGCCGACCTCCCCGCTGCTCGTTGATGCTCGGCCGGTGCGGCACAGCCTACGCCCTCTACCGTATCGCCTGCCTGCGAGACGATGGCGACCTGCTCGGGCTTGCCGATGCCTGGCTGCATCGCACCGAACGTGATGCCACCTCTCGGCTCGCATTCGAATCGCCGCGGGACGGGCTCGAGGCGGACGGCCTCGGGCCGGTGTCCCCGTTCCATGCGATCACCGGGATCCAGGCCGTGCGGACCCTCATCGGGCTCGCGATGGATGATTCGCGTGCCGTGAAGGAAGCCGTCGATGGGTATTGCGAGGCGGGCGCGCAGCCGTGGGCCCGTCGGGACCTGACCCTGGGTCGGATGGGCGTGGTGCTGGGATCCACCCTGCTGCTCGAGGCACTGCCGCCGACGATGCGGGTGGAACGCGCGCGGCTGCTCGCCGTGGGTCGCCGGGTCCTCGGCCCGCTCTGGGAAGAACTTGACGGCCTCGGCCGGATTGGCGACAGCGAGGCCGAGGAGGATCACGGCATCGCCCATGGCTGGGGGGGGCTGATCTGGGCCACGCTCCGCTGGCGCGACGCGACTGGCGATCCCCTTCCTTCTCCGCTCCTCCCCCGACTGGAGGAATTGGCGGCCTGTGCCGAACCGTTGGGACGGGGGGTGCACTGGGCCCAGCGATCGGCCGGGGTGGCACCGAGTGTCCTCGCCGCCCACCAGGTCGCCGGCTGGTGCAACGGGCCGTCGGGAATGGTTCATCTCCTGACGCTCGCGCAGGTACATTTCCCGTCAGCCGGATTTGGCCCGCTTGCCGACGCCAGCAGCTGGAGTGCCTGGGAGGCACCGAGCGGGGTCTTCGACCTCTGCTGCGGACTGGTCGGCCGGGCCTACGCCCTGCTCGCCCGGTACCGCCACAGTGGGGACGATGCGTGGCTGCAACGCGCGGGCCAGCTCGCGACCCGGGCCTTTGCGACGTTCGATGAGGTCGGTGCGCAGTTGCCGCGACCGCTGAGCCTCTTCAAGGGTGAGGCCGGACTTGCCGTGCTGGCGGCCGACCTGCGTCACCCCGAACAAGCCGCCCTGCCGTTCTTCGAACCGGAAGGATTCCCCTCGGGCACCTGAATGGATGAGCTGCTGGAGCGCCTGACCGCGAGCCTCGAAGGCCGCTACGAGATCCTCCGCGAGGCGGGTCGCGGCGGAATGGCGGTGGTCTTCCTCGCCAAGGATCTGCGACACAAGCGCCAGGTCGCCATCAAGGTCTTCCGCCCCGAGCTCGCGAACCAGGCCGAGGCCGGCCGGTTCCTTCGCGAGATCGAGGTCGCCGCCCGGCTCAGCCATCCCAACATCCTCGCCCTCTATGATTCGGGCGACGCGGACGGGCTGCCGTACTACGTGATGCCATTCGTCGACGGCGAGTCGCTGGCGACCCGGATCTACCGCGATGGCGAGTTGCCGATCCACGAGGCGGTCCGGATCACGCGGCTTGTGGCGGCGGCACTCCAGCACGCCCACAGCCAGGGGATCGTACACCGCGACATCAAGCCCGACAACATCATGCTCGCCGGCGAGTCGGTACTTGTCGCCGACTTCGGGATCGCGCATGCCGTCAACACGATCGGCAACGAGCGACTCACTGCGACCGGCCTCTCGGTGGGTACCCCGACCTTCATGAGTCCGGAACAGATCACCGGCAGCGCCAAGCTCGACGGCCGCGCCGACATCTACTCCTTGGGCTGCGTACTCTACACGATGCTGTTGGGTGTACCACCCTTCAGTGGGCAGTCGGTCCAGGCGATCCTCGCCCGTCACCTGGCCGAGCCGGTTCCCAACTTGCGCGTGGTCCGGGCGACGATCCCGCGCGCCGTCGAGGGCGTGGTGCACCGGGCGCTGGCCAAGGCCCCGGTGGATCGCTTCGCTACGGCGGGCGAAATGGCGGATGCCCTCGCCCCCGAACAGATCACCGACGAGGCGATGCCCCGCCTTCCCGGACATCGCATCCGGCGGCGCTGGCTCCTGGCGGGAGGCGTGGTGGCCACGGTGGCCGCAGCCGTGCTCTGGCTGCGGCCGTGGTCGTTGACCCGCCGACCCCACTCCCCCGCGGGCCGTCTCGACCCGCACCTGATTGCGGTTGCGCCGTTCGGCATGAATGCCGTCGGCGAACCGGGCATGGATGACCTCGGCCACCAGCTCCCGGCACTGGTGCAGCAACGCCTACCTGGCGACGGTGGACCGCAGGCCGTGGTGGTCGGAGCGGGCGATTCACCCACTTCCGCTGCGGCGGCGAGACTGGGACGTTCGGCTGGCGCCGGGCTGCTCCTGATCGGCAATGTGGCGATGGTCAGCGGCAGGCTCACGTTCACCGCGACGCTCCGCGACCTCCGGAACGACTCGGTGGTCTCCCGCGTCGATGGCATCAGTGGTCCGCCGGACTCCTTGCCGGCGCTGGTCGACCGATTGGTGGCGGTCGCCTTGATCGATCAGTTGGGGGTGGCGCCGCAGCAGCGCCTTGCCCTGGCCTCGCTGCCGCTCGCCGCCCTGCGGCAGTATCTCGGTGCGATCGCGCTGTTCAAGCATGGCGAGTGGTTCAAGGCCGGCGAGGGATTCAAGGCCGTGTTGTCCACGGACTCCACCTGTTATCCCGCCGCGCTCTGGGGCGCATCGGTGGCCATGATGCAGCTCGATGCCGGAGCGGCCCGCCGCCCGCTGGCGCTGGCCCGGGCCCAGCTCGGACGGATGAGCGATGCCGACACCCTCCAGCTTCACTCGCTCTCGATCACCCGCGAGGACGGGGTGACCAGGCTGAGCGTTGCCGAGCGGCTGCGCAACCTCGATGATGCCGCGTCGTCACCATCGAGCAGCTCTCCCCGCTCCTGGTATCTGCTCGGAGAGCGGCTGTTCCACGACGGCCCCCTGTTGGGAATCAAGGACATGCTGCGGATGGCGGCCCGGAGCTTCGACCACGTGGTGGAGGCCGACCCGGAGTACCTGCCGGCGCTTGGCCACTCGATCGACCTCGCGGCGGCGGCGGGGGATACCGCCAAGGTGCGACGACTCGGGGCGCTGTATTTCTCGCTCGATTCCGTTGGCGACCTCTCCGACTTCTATCACTGGCGGGTGGCGATCGCCCTCGGCGACCCACGGGAGCTCGAGCGGGTCCGCGCCCGGATGGATCGGTTCTCGCCCGCGTCGCTCGAGCAGGTGGTGAACGTGGCGCAGCTCGATGGGGAGGGAATCAGCGATGCCGCGAACGCCGCCAGGACGCTCTGGGCCCAGAGCGGCGCCGGCAACCAGGCACGCTGGGCGTTCACCAAGCAGCGTGAGCTGGCCCTCAACCGTGGCCGACCATCCGAAGCGACCGCATTGCTGGCGCAATGGCAGCGTACCGGAGCCCCATTCCGACCCCGCGAAGGGATGGCTGAAGTCGTCAACGCGCTCTTCTGGGGCGCCGACACCTCCTTCCCGGCTGCGTGGGTCGACGAGCAAGTGAAGCTCCTCGGCCGGCCACCGAGAGGGCCGGTCATCCGGACGCCCGAAGATGAGGACAACATCCGGTGTGGCACGAGTCTCTGGCTCGCCCTGCGAGGCCGCGGCCCAATCGCCGAGTCCGAGATACCGATCCTTCGGCCGTCCAAGGCCGACAGCCGGGAGGGCGACGATGCCCCGCTCTGCCGAGCCACCGTCGAGGCGAGCCTCGCCTGGCGCAATCACGGCCGGGATCCCATGACCGATCTCGAGCGTCTCGATTCGCTGGTCGCCTCCGTCCCATCGGTGACCACCTGGCTGTTGGCCGCCGCAAACCTGACCGCCGCACGGCTGTGGGAAGCCGAGGGCGACCTTGACCGGGCGCTCGTCGCCGTGCGCCGCCGTCCCTACATCACCGATGTCAACGAACCCCGCGTGCTGGTGGGCCTCTCCACCATGCTCCGCGAAGAGGGACGACTCGCCGCGATCACCGGCGACACGGCTGGCGCCATCACCGCCTACCGTCGCTATCTCGCGCTGCGCGACGATCCCGAACCCGCGGTGACCGGCGAAGTCGCCGAGGTGCGCACGGACTTGGCACGCCTCGGCCGTCGCTGAGCCGGGTTCCGCTAGACTTCCCGGATGGACAACCTGACCCACACCCTGGCCGGACTCGCCCTCGGCGAGGCCGGGCTGCGTCGGCGCACCCGACTCGCCACCGCCACGCTGGTGATCGGTGCCAACCTCCCGGATCTCGATGCGCTGGTCTACTTGCGTGGAACGGGCACGGATGCGCTCGCGTTCCGACGCGGCTGGACCCATGGCGTCCTGGCGATGGCGGTCCTGCCCCTGCTGCTCACCGGGGCGATGCTGCTCCTCGATCGGTGGCAACGCCGACGCCGACCGGGACTCGAGATGGCCCGTCCCGCCGCCCTGCTCCTCCTGGCCTCGCTGGCGATCTGGTCACATCCCCTGCTCGACTGGTTGAACACCTACGGGGTCCGGCTGCTGATGCCGTTCTCGGCGCACTGGTTCTACGGCGACACGCTGTTCATCATCGACCCCTGGGTCTGGCTGCTCCTCGGACTCGGCGTGGGGTGGAGTCGCTGGCGCCGCCGGCGGGCGGCCGACCCGGACCTCCGCCTGCGGGCACCGACGCCGACGCGGGTGGCGCTGCTGCTGGCGGCAGCCTACGTGGGGGCGATGCGGGTCTCGTCGACCGATGGACGAGACTACGTGAACGAGACGAGTGCCGCGTCGGCGCGGCGAACCATGGTGGCCCCGTTGCCGATCAATCCACTGGCCCGTGAGGTGATCCGTGACTTCGGCGATCGGTACGAGGTCGGCCGCCTGACGCTCGGCCCCGACGGAGGCTACCGCCCGCTTGCATGGGTACCGATCGGCCGTCAAGCTCCCGGAGTCGCCGAGGCCGCAGCCACCGATGCAGGCCGGCACTTCCTGCGATGGTCGCGGTTCCCGCGCTTCCGGACGAGGCAGAGCGGTGACTCGATCCAGGTGCGGATCAGCGACCTGCGCTACGACAACACCCCTGGTGGGAGCTGGGCCGGGGTGACGATCACGCTTGTCGCGCCACGACCAGCGCGCCATCTCGCCGGGCGGGGACTGTCTCCGGAGCGATGACGGTCAGCACGGCCCCCCGACGCAATGCAGGGTGCTACCCCTCACAGCCTCGGGAGGAATCATGGCCCGCCGCGGAACGATTCTCCGCGACACCAGCGCAGGCCCCGGCCTGTTGGTCGTCGATGGCACCCAGCACGCGTTCGAACTCGCCGGCATGTGGCGTTCCGCCGTGCCACCCCGCACCGGAATGGTCGTCGACGTCGATTTCGACGCAGCCGGCCAGGTGGTCGGCGTCAGCGCCGTGCCCGAATCGGTCCTTGCCCGGGAACGCGCCGATCAGGCGATGGCCGCGGTCAAGGACAAGGGCGGCGCCCTCGCGGGCGCAATGGTCAACCGCTTCGGGCGCAACGACCTGGTCGCCTTCGGCCTCCTGGTCGTGGCCTGGTTCATCCTGACCGCCGGCACCTTCGGCGGCGGATTGCTGGGCGACGTGAAGTTCACCTTCTGGCAGGTGCTCGGGTTCCTGAACGCGGGAGGCGAGAGCTTGATGCGCCGGATGAGTGGCGGCGGGGCGAGTGCCGGCCTCTGGGGCGTGCTCGCCGTTATCGCGCTTGCCGGGCCGTTCCTGCACCACCTCTGGAAGGATCGCCGCGCACATCTCGGCGCGATCCTGCCGCTGGCCCTGATGCTCCTGGTGCTGGTGATCCTCTACAGCAAGGTCGGCAGCGCCGGCGGCGCCTCCAGCGACTTCCTCGGTTCGGACGGGCAGGAGATGATGGATCAGATGCGGCAGCAGATGCGGGCCGCGATCTCCTTCGGGCTGGGGACCTACCTTGCCTTCCCGGTGGCGATCTACTTCGCGGCCACCGGTGCGAAGCGCTTCATGACGGCACCGGCCTAGCGATCCCGCCAGGCGCCGCGAACGCGGTGGGACGTCCGGTCCCACCGCGTTCGCCTGTGCACCAAAGCTCATCGACTTGTCATCACCCTGACAGGTGACCGTGATCCCACTGACACCGGTGGGGTGCATCGTCAACCCGAGCTCTCGTGATCTCCCGAACCGAGGAGGAACGATGTTCGAGTCCCTGAGCGCCTCTCGCTCCCCATCACTGCGACCGCGGCTGTCATGGCTCACCTCACTGCTGACACACCTCACCCTGGTCGGCATTGGCGTCGTGCTCACGCGTGGTGTCGCCTCGGCCAGGCACACCACCAGCACGACTCGTGTTCCCCTGGTCTTCACCACGGCGATCGCGCCGTCCGCCGGAGTGCCCGCGTCGCCAACCGGGGTCGTGCCACACACGCCGACCGCTCCATCCGCGATCCCGATGTCGTTGTCGCTCCCCTCGATCAAGATCCCCGTGGCTCCGGTCCAGCTCCCGGAACCGGGCTCGGGGGGCGATCGAACGACGCCGGGGCGACCGAATCCCGGCGCGGTGCCGATGCTCCACCTCCCGCTTCTGCACGCGCCGGTGTGGGGCGACTCGCTCGCGGTGGACGTCCCGGCCACCCCCCTGGCTGGGCCCCACCCGGACTATCCGGCGGCGCTCCGGGCGGCAGGGATCGAGGGCGCGGTGCGGCTCCGCTTCGTCGTCACCGCATCCGGCCTGGTCGATTCACTGTCGGTGCGGTTGCTCCACAGCAGCAACCCGGCGTTCGTGCCATCGGCGGTCGCGGCGATCCTGGCCTGGCGCTTCCGGCCCGCCAGGCGACGGGGCCTTCCGGTGGCCCAGCAGGTCGAGCAGATGGTCCGGTTCCGTCTCGAACCATGAGGAAGCGAACGATCAGCGGTCCAGCAACACCACGCTGTAACCCGCCTTCCCCCGCGACAGCCACGCCTCGGTGGCGCCGGCACGGCGCAGTTCTGCCTGCAGCGCTCGCTGGAGTTCCGGGGGCCAGTTGGTGACGGCCTCCGCCGTCGGGACGAAGAGCTGGACCGCCACCTCGGCTCGGGCACGATAGAGATCCGGCATCAGCGGCAGTGCCGGTCCGATCACGGCGACCCGAAACGGCGCACCGGCCGGCGGATGATCCGGCAGCAGTCGACTCATTCGCGCCGTCGTGCTCTCGGTGACGAGCTGCTGGTCGCGAACATGGAGAATCCCGCGAGGCAGCGCCGTGACGAGTCCGAGCCAGGTCACCACCGTGAATCCGCGGCGGCGGGTGCCATCAAGTCGCCAACAGAGCCAGCCAAGCGACCCCAGCAGGAGGTATGGGGCGATGAGCCTCGGCTCGGCATGCACCGCGATGAATGGAACGATGCCGATCAGGCCGAGGAA
This sequence comes from uncultured Gemmatimonadales bacterium, assembly GCA_963847895.1. Taxonomy (GTDB): domain Bacteria; phylum Gemmatimonadota; class Gemmatimonadetes; order Gemmatimonadales; family GWC2-71-9; genus Palsa-1233. The sequence goes on along the minus strand of CAWKBO010000001.1, from coordinate 333,722 downwards.
GATCAGCTGCCCGGCAGGACGGCGAAAGATCTCGCGCCAGGCAACGGTGGGACGGGTGACGAAGAGGAGCGGTACCACCACGGCCAACAGCAGGTGACTCGACCAGAGCCCGAGCACCAGGCCCAGCTCCGTGATCCAGTAGCGCAACAACCCTGACACGGAGGGGGCCACTCGTTCCTGACGCGTCACCCCTGCCTGCCAGGCGCCAGGATCGGACCACGGCGCGTACGTCCAGTCGCCATCGAAGTCCGCGATCCGGCCCAGATGCTGGCCTCCCAGGTCGAAGAGGCGGTAGTTCGAGTGCTCACCCCGATGCGTGTCGGGCGTCCGCCCGTCACACTGCTCGAGGTACCAGCAGGCGTTGAGCCGCCCCGTTCCGCCAATCGACGGACGACCGGCATCGAGGCTCATCGCGGTGATCCAGCCACCGGCCAGCACCGCCACCGCCGCCGTCGCGATCAACAGGCTCCTCCCGCCGCCCGCGAGGCGCCAGCGCATCCCGACGAGCACCGGCAGTGCCACGAGCAACCAGGGCCAGGTCGAGGTCTTCACCAGGAACGCCGCACCGAGCCAGAGTCCGATGGGCAGCGGCCTCGATCCCCGCTCCCTAAGCACTTCTGCCGCGAGACCGATCAGGACCACGATCAGCATCAGGTCGGGTGTCACGGCGTCGAGTCGGGGCGTGCGCGCGCTGCAGAGCAGGAACGCGGCGAACGCCAGCCGGGCGAATGGGGCATCACCCCGCTGCCTGGCGAGGCGCCAGAGCAGCAGCACGGCGATCAGGGCGACGAGAAAGTTGACCCCGTGGGCGAGGATCGCCGCATCGGCCCCGGTCGAACCGGTCAGCAGCATCGCCAGGGCCATCAAGGCCGGGTAGGCCGGCGACCAGTAGCCCTGTACGAAGCCCGACCAGTCGCCGTGCCGAAGGTGGTCGGCGAGATCGAGATATGCCGCGCCATCGACGTTCAGGTTGCCGCGAGAGGCCCAGGCAAGCATGGCCACCAGGAGAAGAATCACGATCGCCAGCAGGTCGATCTCCAACCCCACGGACACGACCCGCGAGCTGGTCAGTCCCGCAGGCGCCGGGGCGGGGCTGGCCGGACGCTGCTTTTCGCGTGTCGACCGCCGATGTCGCGACATCTTCAGCGGGCGAGCACTGCAGGCGGGGAGACGGGACCCGCCAGCCGACCGGGATCGATGCCAAGCAGGGCGAGGATCGTCGCCCCGACCTGGGATTGCACCAGTGACTCGTCGGCCACCGCTCCCCTGGCGCGAACTCCGGGCCCGGCGGCGAGAATCCACCAGCGTGCGGCGTTCGGCACGTCACGGCCGTGGTCGGTCCAATCGCGCGCCGTCGCGCCGCGGCCATGATCGGTCGTGACGACCAGCACCGTCCTGCCTCGAGTGGCCGGGTCGGCCTGGGCGTGGTGCCACAGCTCGGCGAGCATCTGGTCGGTCTCGTGGAGCATGGCGACGTAGCGGTCGTAGCGCCGCTCGTGCGCCTCGATATCGGTCTCACCATAGCCGACGTGGAGCAGCGTCGGGTGGTAACGGTCCCACCACGCGAGGGCGAGTTCGTGGGTGAAGGCATCGTACCGGATGGTCGCGTCGGGGTGGTGCACCGCCGCCTCGAGCCGGTGTGTCAGGGCGACCGCGGGACCGTCGAGGCCCTCGGGGAGTGAATCGAACGGACCGTTGGCCGTCACCATTCCAGGGCGCGGTGCCGTCAGTCGCGCCTGCGTGGTCCAGGAGACGAACGCCGCCGCGTCGGTCGGGCCGCCTCCGGCCCGTGCCGCCACCACCGAGAAGACGGTCGGCCATTGGTATCGGCGATCGTCGTTGCTCGTCACGTCGCCGCGCGTATGTCCAGAGAACATCGCCATGTAGCCGGGTGCCGAAAAGTTGAGCCCGTTGTCGACTGTCCCGCGCTGGAGAGACCCCAACGGCACCAGGGTGTCCCACAGGAACGGCATCACGGCGCGGCGTCGGGCCTCCGGAGTCCCGCGCCACCACCGGACCCGGAATGCCGCCGTGTCAGCGATCCCGCTCCCCTTCGGGTCGGCCATCACCACGCTGTCGGCTCCGCCGAAGAGGTCCTCGGCACGCACGCCATCGATGGTCACGAAGATCAGGTGTTCCGCATGGGGCGCACCCTGGCCGCGCACCGTGCCGAGCCCGGCGAACAGCACCCCAGCGACCAACCAGGGTGCCTTCATCGGCGCACCGGCACCAGCTTCAGGTCCTGGAAATCGAAGGAAAAGTCAACGCTCGGGCTGGCCGGTGCCATGCGTGCCTCGGCCACCTGGCCCCGCGGATCGAGCGTGAAGGTGATGTAGGCGTCGGCCCGCAATTCGCGATCGCGCCAGCGGACGAGGAAGGTCTCGTACTGCCAGTGCGAGAGATCGCCAACCAGCGACGGCGTGTGCCCGAAACGGATCACGAGATGGCCGTCCTCGACCGCCAGATCGATGCCGCCATACCACGGGTCCTCGTAGTGGCCGGCGTAACCGGAGAGCGGGAGCGCGGGCCGTGAGGTCGAGTCCCGCGAGGCGGCGGCCCGGGCATCGATTGCCGCCATCATCGAGTCGCTCCGTGCGGTGAGCCGGCGGTAGGCCCCGCGCCAGTCGAAGTTGGCGTTCAGGTAGTGGTCGATCGCATGCCAGACGATCGGCTCCATCGCCGACGACTCGAAGTTGGTCAGCACGGCCACGCCGAGTCGCTGATCGGGGAGCATGGCCACCCGGGAGATGTAGCCCGGCAAGCCGCCGGTGTGGGTGAACAGCTTCTGGCCGCGATAATCGAGGACGTTCATCCCCAGCGCGTAGCCGTTGAAGTTGCTGCTGCGCGGCGCAACCTCGGGCGCGGCCCGGACCGGCGCCAGCGGGGTCACGATGTTGGTGAGCTGGCGAAAGGACGCGGTGGTGAACAGCGGCTTGGCGCCCGCCACTCGCCCCGAGTCCAGCTGGACAAGCATCCACTTGGCCATGTCGGTGGCGCTGGCGTTGATGCCCCCGGCCGGGTTGGTGTTGTCGCTGGTGAACGGGGCAATCGGGCGGATCGTCCCCTCGACCCGCGCGTGCGTCGCGGCCACGTTGCCGCCGGCGGCCGCATCGGAGTGGTTGACCTTCGAGTCGGTCATTCCCAGCGGTGCGAGGATCCGCGTCGCCACGAACTGCTCCCAGCTCTGGCCGCTCACGGCCTCGATCAGCTCGCCGGCCACCAGGTAAAGCACGTTGTCATAGGCATAGGCGGACCGGAACGAAGTGGCCAGCGGGATGTCCCGGAGCCGCTCGGCGATCTCGCGGCGATTGTAGGTGGAGGTGGGCCACCAGAGCAGGTCGCCGGCACCGAGTCCGAGGCCGCTCCGGTGGACGAGGAGATCCCGGACCGTGATCTGCGAGGTCACCCAGGCGTCGCTGAGCCGGAACCAGGGCAGGTAGGTGATGACCGGCTCGTCCCACTTGAGCTTCCCTTCCTCGGCCAGCATCGCCAGGGCGGTGGCCGTGAAGAACTTGCTGTTCGAGGCGATGCCGAAGGTGGTGTGCGCATCGACGCGGTCCGGCTTGCCGAGTTCGCGGACTCCGTAGCCCCTTGCCACGATCACCTTGCCATCCTTCACGATCGCGAGCGCGAGGCCGGGCACGCCGAAGTCGGCCATCACGCCCTCGACGAACTGGTCGAGCTCCGGAGGAGGAGCGGCCTGGGCCGGGAGCAGTGTCGGTAGCATCAGTCCCGCCAGCAAGGCAAGGCGTCGAGTCATCGGGGACTCCAAAACGAGAGGTGGGGTGGTGACCATGTCAGCGTGGCCATTGGTTGTTGGTCCGATCGGTGTCCGGGAGCCAGTGCCGTGAATCGATGGCGACGCTGACCACCCGACGTCCAGGCTCGCCGCGCCAGGTGAAGGTATCGCCGAGGTTCCACATCTCGACCGGCAGCGTCACCGATCCGCCGGACCCGTCGGCGTATGACACGAACATCTCCAGCGGCATCACCATGGTGCCGAGGTTCTGGAGGGTGACCGTGGACCGCTCGCCCTCGATCCCGATCCCGGTCACCGCCTGGTCGAGACGCGCGGTCGTCATCACCCAGTCGCGCCAGAACCAGTCGAGGTCCATCCCTGAATGGTCACGCATCAGCCGGAAGAAATCGGCCGGGGTCGGGTGGCGGAACGCCCAGGTGCGGATGTATTCCCGGAACGCCGCCTCGAACCGCTCGCGACCGAGCACCGCGTCGCGAAGCACGGTGAGCATCAGCGCCGGCTTCTGGTAGGCCCCCCAGAAGAGGTCGCCCACCTCGACCGGCCGTTCGATGAGTGGCTGCTCCCTGCCGGGGGTGGCATGGTCAGGATAGAGGTGCAGCGGATGGGCCTGGATCGAGTCGCCGTAGGCGGTGCCCTGGAAGTAGTCGGCCGCCACCTGCAGGTCGATGAAGGTATTGAAGCCCTCGTCCATCCAGGGATAGAACCGCTCGTTCGACCCGACCACCATCGGGAACCACTGGTGCCCGAACTCGTGCATCAGCACCCATTGGAGGTCTTCGCGGGCCGGCGAATCGGGAACGAAGGTGAGCATCGGGTACTCCATCCCCTCGATCGGCCCCTCCACCGTGGTGGCGTGCGAGTAGGGATACTGGAACCAGCGCTGGCTGAACGCCCGGATCGCGTGGCGGGCCATCCGGTTCGCCTCCCGCCAGCGAACCGCCCGGGGTCGATAGAGGGTCTCGATCAGGATGCCGTCCCAGCCGCTGGCATCCCACTGCATCCCCGGACCCGCCGCAAACGCGAAATCGCGGACGCTGTCGGCCCGGAAGTGCCAGGTCAGTGTGCCATCGTCGCGGGGACGCGACCGGGCCGCGTCGTTGGCCTCGGCGGCGGTGATGATCGCGATGGTCGTGTCGCTCTCCCGGGCCAGCGCCAGCCGCTGCCGTTGGGCCGCGGTCAGCACCGTCTCGGGGTTCTGCAGCTGGCCGGTGGCCGCGACCACGAAGGTGGCCGGCACCGTGAGTTCCACATCGAAGGCGCCGTACTCGAGGTAGAACTCCCCGGCACCGATGTAGGGGTCGTGGTTCCAGCCGCGAACATCATCGTACACTGCCATTCGCGGGTACCACTGGGCCACCTCGTGGAGATCGCCGTCACGACCCATGCGGGCCGCGGCGCTTGGCGGCACCTCGAATGACCAGGCCGCGTCGAGATCGAGCGAATCGCCAGGCGCGAGGGACGCGGGAAGGTCCACCCGCATCGTGGTGCCGAAACGGGTGCGCACCACTTCCCGTCCACCGATCGCCAGCGAGGTGAGTGTCGGTGCCCCGGTGAAGCCCTGGCAGGAGAAGTCGAAGGCCGAGCCGAGGAAGACCAGCGGGGGTTGGTCGAGCTGGGAGGTGATGCTCCCCGGGGCGCAGATGTTCTGCTCGACATGCATCCAGAGGTAGGGCAACGGATCGGGAGAGTGATTGACGTAGTGGATCGTCTCCGCGCCGCTGATCCGATGGGTGGCCGGATCGAGCGAGGCACGGATCCGGTAGTCGACCCGTTGCTGCCAGTATCGTGGCCCGGGGCGACCGCTGGCCGTGCGCACCGCCGTCGGGGTCGGCAGGTCGAGTGGCCGGAACGGCGACGAGTCGGCCACTGCGGACCAGCGGCCCTGCGCCGACAGTGGCGGGACGGTCAGCAGGAGGACGAGCGCGAGGAGTCGGCCGTGGCACCGGAGACTGGGCATCGAAGACTCCGCTTGTCGGGGAATGGCGAAAGGTATCACGATCGGCGATCGACGCCCAACGTCCATCCTCGATCGTCTGTCGTCTATCGCCGCTCCGCGAAGAACTCCCTGAGCAGCGCACCGCATTCCGCCTCGCGCACCCCACCGGTCACCTGGGGACGATGGTTGAGGCGCGGATGCCGCAGGAGGTCGTGGAGTGAGCCCGCCATCCCCGCCTTGGGATCCCAGGCGCCGAACACCACCCGGCCGACCTTGGCGAGGACGATTGCCCCGGCACATTGCGCGCAGGGCTCCAGGGTCACAAAGAGGGTCGCCCCGGGGAGGCGGTCGGTGCCGACCGCCTCCAGTGCACGATGGATGGCCAGCCATTCGGCGTGCGCTGTTGGATCACGCCGGGCGACCGTCTCGTTGTGACCGGCGGCGATCACCTCGCCGTCGCGGATCACCACCGCGCCGACCGGCACCTCCCCGAGCCCGGCGGCACGGGCCGCCTCGACCAGCGCCAGACCGATTCCATCGAGGTCCTCGCCGCTCGGGGGCGGACCCGCCATCAGGTGCGGATGCGCTGGAAGGCGAGCCCCTCACCCTGTTGGGTGACGCGAACCGTGTCGCCCTCCTCGTAGTCGCCCTCGAGCAGCGCCAGCGCGATCGGGTTCTGCAGCTCGCGCTGGATCACCCGCTTGAGTGGCCGCGCCCCATAGAGCGGATCGTAGCCGGTCTCCGCGAGCCAGCGCATCGCGTCGGGATCGACATCGAGCACCAGCCCCTTGGCCGCGACCATCTGCCGAAGCTTGGCCAGCTGCAGTGCCACGATCGCATCGAGGTCATCCCGTGACAGCTGCCGGAAGACCACCACGTCATCGACCCGATTGAGGAACTCGGGCCGGAAGTGTGCCCGCAGCGCCGCCAGCACCTCGCCCTCGACCCGCGTCCAGGTGGCGGGGTCCGGGCTGCCACCGCTGTCGAGGATGTGCTGCGAGCCGATGTTGCTGGTCATGATCACCACGGTGTTGCGGAAGTCGACCACCCGACCCTGCGAGTCGGTGAGCCGCCCGTCGTCGAGCACCTGCAGCAGCAGGTTGAAGACGTCGGGATGCGCCTTCTCGATCTCGTCGAGCAGGATCACGGAATAGGGCCGCCGGCGCACCGCCTCGGTCAGCTGGCCGCCCTCCTCGTAGCCGATGTAGCCCGGCGGGGCACCGATCATCCTCGCCACCGCATGCTTCTCCATGTACTCCGACATGTCGAGCCGCACCATCGCGCGCTCGTCGTCGAAGAGGAACTCGGCCAGGGCCCGGGCGGTCTCGGTCTTCCCCACCCCGGTGGGACCCGAGGAAGATGAACGAGCCGGTGGGCCGGTTGCGGTCCTGCAGGCCGGCGCGCGAGCGGCGCACCGCGTTGGCCACCGCGGCCAGCGCCACCGGCTGGCCGATCACCCGACGGCCGAGCTCCAGCTCGAGGCGGGCCAGCCGCTCGCGGTCGGACTCGAGCATCTTGGTGACCGGGATCCCGGTCCACTTCGCGACCACCGAGGCGATGTCCTCGGTGTCCACCTCCTCGCGGAGGTAGCGCGGACCATCGCCCTGTTGCTGCTGTTCCAGCTCCGCGGCGGCAATCTCCCGCTCGAGCTCCGGAATCCGGCCGTGCCGCAGTTCGGCGGCCTTCTGCAGATCGCCGGTCCGCGACGCCTGCTCCACCTCGGTGCGCAGCTTGTCCACCTCGACCTTCATCACCTGGAGCTTCTCGATGGCGGCCTTCTCGGCCTGCCACCGGGCCTTCATTGCCCCGCTCTTCTCCTTGAGCTCCGCGAGCTCGTGCTCGATGGTGTCGCGGCGCTCCACGGCCGCCTTGCTCTTCTCCTTGAGCAACGACTGACGCTCGATCTCGAGCTGGAGGATGCGACGCTCGACCTCGTCGATCTCCTGCGGCAGTGAGTCGATCTCGATCCGCAGCCGCGAGGCCGCCTCGTCGACCAGGTCGATCGCCTTGTCCGGCAGGAACCGGTCGCCGATGTAGCGATCGCTCAGCGTGGCCGCGGCCACCAGGGCGTCGTCGGTGATCCGCACGCCGTGGTGCACCTCGTACTTCTCCTTGAGGCCGCGCAAGATCGCGATGGTGTCCTCCACCGACGGCTCGCCGACGTAGACCGGCTGGAATCGGCGCTCGAGCGCCGCGTCCTTCTCCACGTGCAGGCGGTACTCGTCGAGCGTCGTGGCACCGACCACGTGCAGCTCGCCGCGCGCCAGCGCCGGCTTGAGGAGGTTCGAGGCGTCGACAGCCCCCTCGGCCTTGCCGGCACCGACGAGGGTGTGCATCTCGTCGATGAATACCACGTAGCGACCCTCGGCGTCGGTCAGCTCCTTGACCACCGACTTGAGCCGCTCCTCGAACTCGCCACGGTACTTGGCTCCGGCCAGCAGCTGGCCGATGTCGAGTGCGACGATCTCCTTCCCCTTGAGCGAGTCCGGCACGTCACCCGACACGATCCGCTGGGCCAGGCCTTCCACGATCGCGGTCTTGCCGACGCCCGGCTCCCCGATGAGCACCGGGTTGTTCTTGGTGCGGCGCGACAGCACCTGCATCACCCGGCGCACCTCCTCGTCCCGACCGATGACCGGGTCGAGCTTTCCGGCGCGGGCAAGGTCGGTGAGGTTGCGCGTGAAGCGGTCGAGCGCCTGGTATTTCGTCTCGGGTTCCTGATCGGTGACCCGATGCGACCCGCGGATCTCGTCGAGTGCGGTGCGCAACTCCGCCGCGTCGAGCCCCTCGTTCTCGAGCAGCCGCCGCGCGGTGGTTCCCTTCTCCTCGACCAGCGCGAGCAGCAGGTGCTCGGTCGAGATGTACTCGTCGCCAAGTTCCTTGGCGATCTTCTCGGCCCGGTCGAACACCTTCGACACCGTGCGGTCGAGCGTGGGTGGCTGGTCGCCTCCCTCCTGCCGCGGAAAAGTGGCGATCTCGGCCTCGGTCTGATTGGAGAGCCGCGGCACCACCACACCCGCCTTGCGGAGGATCGGCTGGATGATGCCGTCCTCCTGCGCCAACAGCGCGGCGAGCAGGTGGGCATCGTTGACCACCGGGTTGCCGCGATTGCGCGCATGTTCCAGCGCACCGCGCACCACTTCCTGGGTCTTCAGCGTCAAGCGTTCGGGACGAAGCATGGACTCGAGCCTCCTCTGGTCATGCCCCAATCGGGCAAGGCGCGGACCGCACGAACCTGCCGAATCGGCAGCCCAGGCTCAGTTGGGCGGCACCACCAGCTTGAAGGTGTCCCGCAAGGGAGCAGTGTCGGGGAAGTTCACCGTCAACTGGAGGTAGTAGACGAAAGCCGGGGCGATCCGGGCGCCATCGTCGATGGTGCCGTCCCAGAAGGCCACGTAGCGGCCACAGCGCAGTTGCAGCCCATCGAGAGGCTGCCGATCGCGGGTGCGGAGGCGGAGGGTCTGGACAGGCTTGGCGATGGCGTCGTGCACCTTGAGCGTCACCGCAGGTACCCGCCCCCCGCGGCAGAGTTCTGCCGGGATCGAGAATGGCACGATCGCCACCGGGAAGACCGGCGCCGGACGTGGCTCCTCGAGCTTGACTGCCGTTGGCGCACCGGGTCGCTGCGCCGCCAGGGGTGAGCCCATGGCGACGAGGAGCCCGGCAGCCACCGACCCGACCAGCCGGCGCATGGACTACTCCCGGATTCTCGACGTCGAAGCGAGCGGCGCGCGGCACCTCCCACCAGGGGCCCGGCGGGCTGCAAGCCGCCGAATGATGGCAACTTAGCCGCTCCCGAGGGCGCTGTCATCGGCCCCGGCGCCACAGTGTCAGCGCCGGGAGCTCGGCCTCGGCGAGATGGGTGACGATCCAGCGGCTCAGGAGACGACGGTGGGCCGCCGCGTGGGGAGGATCGAGATCCGGAGCGTCACCCTCGCCCCGGATGAAATAGGCGAGCGCCTCGCGGTCGGCCTGCTCGAGCCGGATCGGCGAACTGCCACGGGCACACGCCGCGCAGAGCACTCCACCCTCCTGGATCGAGAAGGCCGCCACCCCGGCGGCCACCGGCACGCTGTTCCGGGCGCAGGCCTCGAGGCTCGGCGTGACGCCCAGCGCATCCACGAGCCGCCAGAGGGCACTCAGGGCCATCACCTCGACCAGCTCTGGTGGAGAGGCCTCGAGCATGCGCAGCCCGTGTCGCAGGATGTCGTACGTCTCTTCCTGGGGGACCGGCGGGACGAAGCGGGCGGCCAGTTCCGCCAACGCCGCGGCAGCGTGGAATGCCCCCAGCGAAGCGGCGAGCCCGTGGTGCGCTTCGGCCAGGTCGAATGCCGTGAGCGTGGCGAGCTCGCCGCGGCCGGGGATCAGGTGGGCAGTGCCCTCGGAGAGGAGCTGCAACGAGGCGCCGATCCGCGACCTGGGACGCAGCGCCCCCTTGGCGATGGCACTCTGGACGCCGAGCTCCCGGGTGGCGAGCCGGACGATGCGGGAGGTCTCGCCATAGCGGATCGTCCCCACCACGATCGCCGAAGTCAGCGTCGCGGCGCCGGGCACTGTTCAGGAGCCGTAGAGGTCGTCGGCCGGGACCTCGGCAATCGCACCGGCCACCGGGCAGTTGGCGGCGTGGAGCGACTGGCCCTCGATCAAGTTGGACTTGTAGACCCGGATCACCCCGGGATCACCGGCGCTGCAGCCGCCGCGCTCGAAGGCGTAGATGCGCCCGAGGGCGTCGGTGGCGAGGTCGGTCGGAAAGGTGAGCGGAATGCCACTCCCGAACGGCAGGGTGAGGCGGCGCTCACGGATGTTGAACACCATCAGGCCGCCTGGCTCGCTGGCGAGGAAGATTCGCTCCGCCCCATCGCTGGTGATCCATCCCGGCAACACCGGTCCGATCCGCGCGAACGACGCCAACTCGGAATTCCGGACCGGATCAACCAGGTCGAGACGGCCCTCGCTCCCGACGTTGTTGTCGCCGGGAACGAGCATGTAGATGATGCCATCGGCCCCGACGGCGATCGGTCCGGCATTGCCCACCCCGGACACCGGGATCGAGTCGCGCGGCAGCCCGGGCTCCACCTGCAGCAGCCAGCTGGGCCCTCGGGTGCAGCCGAGCGGATCGGCCTGGCACGTCTGCCGGTTGCTCATGGCGGCGAAGACCTTGCCTCGGGTCGCCGCGAGTCCCCGCGGACCCCCAGTGGCCTGGATCGGCAACACCTCTCCAGTGCTCAGCATCACCCGGCTGACCAGGCCGCTGGAAAGCTGGGCCACGAAGGCTGTGTTGTCGTCCGACATCACGACATCGGCGACCGTCCCGATCGGGAGGGTCACTTCCCTGATGGTCCGGGTTGACAGGTTCACGATCGCCAGGCCGCCGACCTCCGTGGCGGGATCGGAGCCGGCCACCACGGCCATGTTGTTGCGGGCGGCCACGAATCGCGGCACGAATCCCAAGGGTCCCAGCGGGATCGTCTGTGCGACCCGAGTCGAATCGACGGGGATGAGGGAGAGCGACTGCCCCACCGAATCGAGCACCACCAGCACCTCGAGCGGCAGCGCACCGGTGCTGTTGGTCGGAGCACAGGCCCAAACCAGTAGCGCGAGAACGAGGAGGTGAAGACAGCGTCGCATCGGCAGTCCGCTCAGTGGATCAGAGGGCGAGGCGTCCCCCCACCAGGAGGGTCCGACCCCGGCCGGGGAACCCGACGGCCTGTTGCCAGGTGGCGTCGAGGAGATTCTCGGCACGGAAGAGAAGCACGGCCCCCCGGCCGCCATGCTCCGTCCCGACCAGCGGCACCTCGAGGGCGAGGTCCACCGATGCATAGGAGGGTAACGTGATCCGGGTCGCCGGGAAATCCCGGAAGTCGGCATCCTCTCGTGCCCCGACCCAGTTGAGGGTGGCCGAGCCTCGCGCCCCGGTGAGACGGGCGAGCAGGGTGGCCCCGCCACTCATCGCCGGCCGCCGGAGCAGCGGGTCACCCTGTCGGAAGGTGACCGACGACGCCACACCCGAATCGGTCACCGCGGTGCCAAGCCACGCCCAATGCACCCGGAGATCCACGCCTCCCCCCAGGACCAGCGAGGCGGCGACCTCGAGCCCCCGGGAGCGGGCCGCCCCCAGGTTGCCGTAGGTCGGTTCGCCCTGGGCCACGGTGAGATACTGGATCATCCGTTCGAAGCGTTGATGGAAGGCAGTGATCCCCAGCACCAGCGGACCGGCTCGGCGCTCGACACCGAACTCGATCGAGGTGCTCCGTTCGGGGTCGAGCGCCGGATTGCCGACTTCATAGGCACCGCGCGCGAAGAGCTCCGAAAAGGTCGGTGCCTTGAAGCCAGTGCCCACCGACGACCAGATCCGCCACGTCGACACGGGATGCCAGACGATTCCACCTCGCCACGTGGCAAAGGCACCGAAGGCGCTGTTGTCGTCGAGCCGAGCACCCCCCTGGAGATCGAGGTGACCCGGGGCCCGCGCCAGGAGCTGGACATAGGCGTCACGCGTGACCCGCGTCGCCCCGAACTCACCGATGTCGTCGAAGGCACCGGCGCCGAAATCCGACCGGGTCACGCTGTGCTGGGTCTCGGCTTCTCGCTCGAGCCCGACCCCGCCCGTCAAGGTCACCGCGCCGGAGGGTCGCCAGTCGAGGCGGAGGCCGGCACCCCGACGGGTGGCGAGCGCATCGCGGGTACCCGAGAAACCGAACCCGCTGGTGTCGGCCGCACTGTCCTGGGGATCGCGAAAGCGTGAGTCGAGTCGGTGCAGCCAGGCCTCACCCGCCAGGGTGACACGGGCACCGAAGGCCCGTGCGAGGTGCAGCCCGGTCACGAGGTCGCGATCGATGACGCGCTGGTTGATGTCGTCGGGCACGCCGGCACCATCGGTGGGAAATCGCGCCAGGGCGTCACCATACCGCACGGTGACCCCGGCCTGACCGTGGCGTCCGCCATCCCAGTCGAGCCGGAGGGAGCCATCGGCATCGAGATAGTCGTTGTTGAAGGCGTAGAGCCCGTCGGAGGCGAACCGGGAAGCGGCGGCGGAAAGCCGCCATTCCCCCTCGCCCGCAGCCAGCCTCCCGCGCAGGTCGCTGTTGCCGTACGATCCAGCGCGCCAGGACAGGTCACCCTCTCGGCGGCCGGCGCCGCCGCGGGTCACGATCTGGATCACGCCGCTGACGGCATCCGCGCCGTGCAGCACGCTCCCCGGACCGCGCACGATCTCGATTCGTTCCACGTTGTCGAGCGAGAGGTTGGCCAGATTGAGCGAACCGCCGGGGGCATTGATCGGCACGCCATCGACGAGGACCTTGGTGTAGTCGCTCTCGCCCCCGCGCAGGAAGAGTCCCGTCACGGCACCATACGAGCCGGTCTGGACCACCGTCATGCCGGGCACGTCGCGCAACGCGTCGGCCACCAACACGAGGCCGCGCTCGCGCAGCTCGCTCCCCTGCAGCACCGTGATGGCCGCCGGCACGCTGGCCACCGGTGCGGAGACGCGCGTGGCGGTGACCTGGAGCTCCTCCAGTCGGGTGACGGATTGCTGGGCGGCCAACGGCGTGGTGAGGAGCACCTGCAGCATCACGCAGGACGGGACTCGGTGCATCAGTGGAGCCCTGGATTGGGGGGTGGGGATGGCGCGCCGCCATCGGGCATCTCGTCGCGCCGCAGGGGAACGAGATGCGGAGCGCCATCGGGAAGCGGTCGGATCGACACTGGCCAGCGGAAGACAGTGGAGACGAGCGACTCGGTGAGCACCGCGGCCGGTGCACCGTCCGCCGCGATCCGGCCGCGATCGACCAGCACGACACGATCGGCGTAGCGCACCGCGATGTTGAGGTGATGGGTGATCGCCAGTACGCCGAGGCCCTCCAGCACCAGTTCGCGCAGCAGTTCGAAGAGGGCCATTTCGTGGGCGAGGTCGAGGGCATTGCCCGGCTCGTCGAGCAGCAGGAAGCGTGGCTCCGCGGCGAGTGCCCGGGCGACCCTCACCCGCTGCCACTCGCCGCCGCTGAGGGTGTCGGTGCCACGATCGGCCAAATCGGTGAGTGCACAGCGCGCCAGGGCATCGTCCAGCGCGCGACGGTCGTCGGCACCGACGCGATCGAACGGGCCAAGGCGTGACCATCGACCAAGCAGCACCGCATCGCGGACCCGCATCGGGAAGACCGGTTCCTCGCGCTGCGGCAGGGCAGCGATCACCCGTGCCAGCGCGCCGCGCGACCACTCATCCACTGGCCGACCCTCGACGCGCACCTCGCCGCCTTCCAGCGGCAGCAACCCCAGGAGGGCACGGAAGAGGGTGCTCTTGCCGCTGCCGTTCGGACCGGCCACCACCACCAATTCGCCAGGAGCGAGCTGCAGCGACGCGTCGATCACCGCCGCACGCTCGCTGTGTGGGTAGCGCACCGTCAGCGTCCGGGCCACGAGCGTCATGCGGCGCTCCGTCGCAGCAGCAGGGCGAAGATCGGCACGCCGACCAGCGCCGTGACCACGCCGACCGGGAGTTCAGCCGGCGCAAGCACGGTACGGGCGCCGGCGTCGGCGAGCACGGTGAATGCTCCGCCGGCAAGGAACGCTGCCGGGAGGAGGCCGCGATGGAGCGGCCCGACGGTCCAGCGCAGGGCATGCGGCACCACGAGTCCGACAAAGCCGATCACGCCCGCCACGGCGACCGTGGCCGCGGTGAGCAGCGCGGTCGCGATGATCGCACCGCGACGGACCCGACCGGTGTCAGCGCCGAGCGCGGCGGCAGTGTCATCGCCTAGTGCGATCAGGTCGAGGCCGCGCGCCAGCCAGCCGAGCATCAGCAGGCCGGGAATCGCGGCGACCAGGAAGTGGATCACGACGGCCCAGCTCGCTCCGGTGAACCCACCGAAGAGCCACATCGTCGCCGCGCGGAAGGTGAAGGGATCGGTGACCATCAGCAGCGCGGCGCTCACCGCGCTCGCGAAGGCGCCAACCACCACACCGGCCAGGATCAGGACCCGGGGATCGAGCCGACGGCCGGCCACCAGGCTCACGCGGTAGACCAGCACGATCGCGGCGAGCGCGCCCAGCGTGGCGCAGGCCGCCACACTCCATCCTGCGGGGAGTCCCACCACGATTGCCAGCACCGCACCGAGTGCGGCGCCACCCGAGAGACCCAGCAGCCAGGGTTCGGCGAGTGGGTTCGCCACCACGGCCTGGAGCGCCGCGCCGGCCACCGCCAGCGCTCCCCCCACCCCGAAGGCAAGCACCACCCTGGGCAGACGGAGCTCACGGATGATCGCGGCGTGTGGTGCACCAGCGTCGAGGAGCGCAGCGAGGATCGCGCGCGGCGGCAGATGCACGGCGCCAACCAGCAGGCCGATGCCGGCGGCCGCCACCGCCACGAGCAGCAGCAGGGGCCAGACCAGTCGACCGGTGGTGTGCGGTGCAGACACGAACGCGCCCAGGTCCATGGAGAGGAGCCGGGCGCGCGGGCAGTGAGGACTGGATGGAGCCTCACGACCACGCCACCGTTCCCTCCCCCGAGGGTTACGTGGTGGCGCGAACGGAGAGGTCTCCTGGCTCCGGGCCCGTCGCTCGCCTTCCCGGGATCGCACCCAGTGGCGGATGAGCGACGGTTGATCCTGCTGCCCGTTACAGTGGCGGGGCCGCGCCGGTCTTGCACCGGTCTTCCGAGCGTCCCCGTTCGCTGGTCACTGTCGTACCACGCGAAGCTAGGTCAGCGACCACCGCGCGGCAAGAGCGCCCGCCTGGTCATGAGCACCAGCGGAATCGCGAGGAGGGCGATGAGCGCCGGCAGCAGCCAGCGGGGCGTGTGCGTCGCACCCGGCATCCCGATCACCAGGGTCCCGGCCTCCGGGTGCCCGCTCCAGCGGGTGAATTCGCTGCCGACCATCGCCTCGGTTCCGGCGCCCTGCATCGACCCGGGCAGCCGAAGATCGCCCTCCTCGGCGAGGACAGTGAGCGTGTCCGGCGCAGGCACCAATGGCAGGTCGAGCGCTCGGGCACCGGGCGGGATCTGGTACTCGAGGAAAAACTGCCGGTCCCCCGGCGGCACCGGTCCGAGCAACCGCAACTCGTCGCCTTCGTGCTCGAACGCCTCGGGCGAGAAGTCGCCGTCGCCGACCCGGAGATTCGCCACTCGTGGCGGCGTCGGCATCCGGAACGACGGACTCCCCGGCCCGGTGCCCACGCGGGTGCGCCCTCCCTGATTGCGGAGCACCACCAAGTCGACCACGTCGCGGGTGCCGTCCGCCGCGGGGCCACCGATGATCACGTGCCGGGCAGCAATCGACACCGGCGCGGCAGACGAAGTGTCGAGCACGGCGACCTCCACCGGCTCGCCGAGGATGACCGGCGCGGCGAAGTACTCCACGCCTTGCCACCGGGCGCTCACCAGCAGCACGTCACCGCTGTCGACCCGGGCCAGGAAGGCAAAGCTGCCGTTGACCCCGGTCACGGCGGAATCGATCACCCCCTGTGCGTCGGGTCCGACCCGGTGCAGATCGACGCGGGCGCCGACGGCCGGCGTGGTGTCCTGGCCGACCACCCGAATCGCCTGCCCACGCACCGGCACCACCGCGGGCGCCTGTGCCGCCACCTGCATCGCGGCAAGCATCCCGACCAGCGCCGCGATCATGGCACGAACCGGCCGAAATCCTCGGGGCCCATCCGACGAAGCCGGTCGCGCAACTCGTCTGGCGACAGCGGCTCCGGGGCCTCGGGCGCCGCGCCGCCCTCCGGGGTGAGGAGCCCATCGGCCACCACGATGTCGGCGCCGGTGCGCAGTGCCAGCGCAATGGCATCGGACGGTCGCGCGTCCAGGGTGACCGGCGCTCCGTCGGCGCCACGGAGTCGCACCTCGCCGAGATAGGTCCCGTTGCGCATCGCGAGCACGGCGACGCGCTCGACCTCGGCACCCAGGGCGCGGAGCGTCGTGGTGAGGAGGTCGTGGGTCATCGGTCGGGGTGGCTCCTCGCCCTGCAGGGCGATGCCGATCGCGCTCGCCTCCGCGGCCCCGATCCAGATGGCGACACCCCGGGCACCCACCACCTCGCGGAGGAAGACGACCGGGGTGTTGGTGGTGCGATCCATGGCGAGGCGCGCCACGGTCACGAGAACCAGCTCGTCAGGTGCCAGCGTCCCAGCTCGCGAGATAGGTGACTTGCTCATCGGTCAGGGTATCGATCTCGACACCCATTGCCGCCAGCTTGAGGGTCGCGATCCGCTGATCGACCTCGGCAGGCAGCTTGTGCACCGCGCGGCCGAGCTTCCCCTCGTGGGTGACCAGGTACTCGGCCGCGAGCGCCTGGTTGGCGAACGACATGTCCATCACCGACGCCGGATGGCCCTCGGCAGCGGCGAGGTTGATCAGGCGCCCCTCGGCAAGGACCAGGATCCGCCGACCATTCACCAGGAACTCGTCGACGAAGTGCCGGATCGCTCGCCGTTCGCTGGCCATCGCCGCGAGTCCGTCGAGGTCGAGCTCGACATTGAAGTGGCCCGAGTTGCAGACCACCGCCCCGTCCTTCATCAACTTGAAGTGCTCGGGCCGGATCACGTGGATGTTGCCGGTGACGGTGCAGAAGAGATCGCCGCGTGGTGCCACCTCGGCCATCGGCATCACATCGAAGCCGTCCATCCTGGCCTCGAGCGCCGACAGCGGATCGACCTCGGTCACCACCACGCGGGCCCCCGCCCCCCGAGCGCGCATCGCCAATCCACGGCCGCACCAGCCGTAGCCGGCGATCACCACCGTGCTGCCGGCCAGCAGCATGTTGGTGGCGCGGATGATCCCGTCGAGGGTGGACTGGCCGGTGCCGTAGCGGTTGTCGAACATGTGCTTGGTGCGCGAGTCGTTGACCGCGATCACCGGGAAACGGAGCACACCCTCGACCGCCATCGCCTTGAGCCGGATCACTCCGGTGGTGGTCTCCTCGGTGGAGCCCTGCACCTTGGCGACCAGCGCGGCGCGATCCTCCTCGCTCATCTGCTCGACCATCGCCCGGATCGGGTCGGCCAGGTCGGTGAGACGGCCCAGCGCGATCATGTGCAGCGAGCCGACCAGGTCGGCGCCATCATCCTGGGTGAAGTCGGGGCCGAAGGCCAGCGCCTGGGCGATGTGGGTGTAGTAGGTCTCGTGGTCCTCACCCTTGATGGCGTAGACGTGGACGCCATGATCGCGGACCAGGTGGGCCGCCACGTCATCCTGCGTGGAGAGCGGGTTCGAGGCGCAGAGCGCCACCTCCGCCCCGGCGGCCCGCAGGGTGATCATCAGGTTGGCGGTCTCGGTGGTGACGTGGAGGCAGCACGACATCCGGCGGCCGGCCAGCGGTCGCTCCGAGGCGAAGCGCTCCCGGATCTGGCGGAGCACCGGCATCGAGCGCTCGGCCCACTCGGTCCGCCGCTTCCCCTCGTCGGCCAGGGCGAGGTCGCGCACGTGATGCGGGGCGTCCAGGGCAATCATCGACATCAGTCCCCTCAGGCCTTCACGGCCGTCAGCAGGTCGCGGACCCGGTTGGTCCGTTCCCAGGTGAAGAACTCGACCTTGCGCGCGCGCAGGTCGGGATCGGAATAGCTGCCGCGTTCCGCCGCGCGGCCGAAGTGCCCATAGGCGGCGGTCGGCGTGTAGATCGGCTGGCGCAACTTGAGGTCGGCGATGATCGTGGCCGGACGGAGGTCGAAGACCTCGCGCACCGCACGCTCCAGCCGGACATCCGGCACTCGTCCGGTGCCGAAGCTGTCGACCATCACCGAGACCGGCCGGGCCACCCCGATCGCGTAGGCCAGCTGCACCTCGCAGCGGCGGGCCAGTCCCGCAGCCACCACGTGCTTGGCGACCCAGCGCGCCGCGTAGGCCGCCGACCGGTCGACCTTGGTGCAGTCCTTGCCGCTGAACGCCCCTCCGCCGTGCCGGGCCATCCCCCCATAGGTATCGACGATGATCTTGCGTCCGGTGAGGCCGGCGTCGCCCTGCGGACCGCCGATCACGAACCGTCCGGTGGGGTTCACGTGGGTGGTGATCCGGCCGCCGTCGAGGCCGAACTCCTCGAGCACCGGGGCGATGACGTCCTCGCGCATCGCGCCGGCGATCCGCCGTTGGGAGACGGCCCGACGGTTGTACACGTCGTCGTGCTGGGTGCTCACCACGACGGTGCGGACCGCGACCGGTCGGTCGCCCTCGTACTCCACCGACACCTGCGTCTTGCCGTCGGGCCGCAACCAGGGATGGTGCGGCAGCCCGGGGCCACCCCGGCGCACCGCCGCCAGCCGCGCGGCGAGGCGGTGAGCAAGCGTGCCGGGGAGCGGCATAAGGTCGGGAGTCTCCTCGGTGGCATAGCCGAACATCATCCCCTGGTCGCCGGCGCCCTGCTGGTCGGGGTCGTCGTTGTCGACCCCCATCGCGATGTCCGGCGACTGACGGTCGATCGAGGTGAGCACGGCACAGGTCCGCGAATCGAAGCCCATCCTGGCGTCGGTGTAGCCGATTCGCTCGACCGTCCGGCGGACAATGTCGGGGATATGCACATATGCCGAGGTGGTGATCTCTCCGGCCAGCACGGCCATCCCGGTGGTCACCAGGGTCTCGCAGGCGACCCTGGCAGCCGGGTCGCGCGCCAGGATGGCATCGAGGACAGCGTCGGAAATCTGGTCGGCCACCTTGTCGGGGTGACCCTCGGTGACCGATTCGGAGGTGAAGACGTGCCGGGCGGTGGAGGCCATGGTCGCTCGCTGCGGTGGGTCCGGTGTCACGAGGTGAGCGGCAAGCTAGTCCCGCCCAGAAGGCGTGGCAACGCGCCAGCGGGGTCCACCAGCCGCAAATCAAGGTGCTGGCCCAGGGTCTCGCGGAGGACCGCGATGACTTCCTCGGTCTCGGTGGCCCGCAGCGCCCGGTCGGCCGCCTCGACGGCCGCTGCGCGCGGGAGGTGACGAATCACCCACTTGACCAGTGGCAGCGATGGCGGACCGACACTGAGCCGGTCGTAGCCCAGCCCCAGCAGGAGCACGATCGCCACCGGGTTGGAGGCCATCTCGCCGCAGACCGCCGCGCTCACCTTGTGGGCCGCGGCGGCCTGGCGGACCACTGCCAGCTGGCGCACCACTGCCGGGTGGAGCGAGGAGAAGCGATGGGCCAGTCGCGCATTGCCACGATCGACCGCGAGGGTGTACTGCGTCAGGTCGTTGCTCCCCACGCTGAGAAAGGCCACCTCGCGTGCCAGCGCGTCGGCCAGCATCACCGCGGCCGGCGTCTCGATCATCACCCCGATCGGGAGCTCCATCGCGGCGCGGACCCCCGCCGCGCGGAGCCCGGCGGCCTCCTCGGCGACCAGCGCCCGCACCGCCCGGAGTTCATCGA
The DNA here is from genome assembly GCA_963847895.1 of uncultured Gemmatimonadales bacterium. Classification (GTDB taxonomy): domain Bacteria; phylum Gemmatimonadota; class Gemmatimonadetes; order Gemmatimonadales; family GWC2-71-9; genus Palsa-1233. The sequence goes on along the minus strand of CAWKBO010000001.1, from coordinate 313,688 downwards.
GCGCGATCACCATCGGGATCATCAGCTGGATCTGGCGGTCCGCCGCGGCGCGCAGCATCGCGCGCAACTGGGGCCGGAAGATCTCGGGCTGGTCGAGGCAGACCCGGATCGAGCGCCAACCGAGGAACGGATTCGCCTCGTGCGGCGCCGTGAACGACACCGGGAACTTGTCACCGCCAAGGTCGTAGCTACGGACGACCACCGGATGCCCCGCGAACGCGGCGCCGACGCGACGGTAGTACTCCGTCTGCTCGTTTTCCGACGGCAGCGAGGTGCGTCCGGTCACCAGGAACTCGGTCCGCAGCAGCCCCACGCCCTCCGCTCCGTTGCGCTGGGCGGTCTCGATCTCCTCGGGGAGGTCGACATTGCCGAGCAGCCCCATCCGGTGACCGTCGGGCGTCACCGCGGGCTCGGCGGCGATTCCCTCGAGCTGCAACTCCAGCTTTGCCCGTCGGGTGGCCTGCACCTTGGCCGCCTCGAGCTCGTCGAGCGACGGATCGATGATCACCACGCCGGAATGACCGTCGAGGAGCACCACGGTGCCCTCGCGGATGCGGTCCATCGCCCCGGTGGCACCCATCACTGCCGGGATGCCGAGCGAGTGGGCCAGGATCGCCGCGTGTGAGGTCCGGGTCCCCTCCTCGCTGATCACCCCCACCACATGATCGCGATCGAGCTGCACGGTGAGGCCGGGCGAAAGCTCCCGGGCCACCAGCACCACCTCGCCGTCGATGTCGCCGAGCCAGCCATCCTCGGTGGTGCCGCCCATCAGTTGCGCGAGCATCCGGAGCTGGATCGCATTGAGGTCGGCGAGCCGATCGCGCAGCACCGACACCGCAGCTCGCTGGAAGGCATTGCGGATCTCCAGCGCCTTGAATTCGTACGCGGTCTCGGCGGCGAGGTTGTTCTTGCGGATCAGCGCCTCGACCCCCTGCAGGAAGTCCTCGTCCTGCACCATCATCATCTGGGCGTCGAAGATCCCGGCCTCCTCGGGGCCGGCGCGCTCCAGGGTGCGTCGCCGCAGCACCTCGAGCTGGTCGACGACTTCACTCACCGCGTCGCGAAGTCTGGTGATCTCGCGGTCGACCTCGGAGGCCTCGACGGTGCGATCGGCCACATCGGGGAACGACCAGCTCACGGCCAGGGCCGGTGCGATGGCCAGCCCGGGCGAGACGCCCACGCCGCGAAGCAGCCGCGGATCGCTCACTCGCCGAACCCCTTCTCGATCAGGGCCACCAGCGCGTCGACGGCCGCCACTTCGTCGACGCCGGTGGCCCGGACGGTGACCACGGCGCCGCACTCGGCCGAGAGCATCATCACCCCCATGATGCTCTTGCCGTTGACGGTCTGGTCGTCACGGACCAGTTCGATGGCCGAGTCGAAGGTGGCGGCCAGCCGCACGAACTGGGCAGCCGGCCTGGCATGGAGCCCGAGCTCGTTGCGGATCGTCGCGGACCGTTCGGTCATCCCCATCCTCCCATGACGAGCACGGCCACCAACACGAGGGCAAGGCCGAAGCGAACGCCGGTCACCCGGGCGCGGCTGCCGCGCCAGAGCATCAGCGCGGTGCCGAGCAGCGCGGCTCCGAGGGTGAGCAGCACCCCGTGGGTCGGATGCCCCTCGAGCAACCAGGCCGCCACCACCGGGACGCCGAGCCCCATGGCAAAGGCGGCGAACCGCTGGGCGTCCTTGGCGCCGCGCGGCAGCCACGAGCGCTGCAGCGCATGGCCCACCTCCAGGCCGCACGCCAGCCCGAGGTCGAGTCCCCAGCGGGTGAGCCAGAGGCGCCACAGGTTGTGCACCACCAGCAGCAGCGGCACCACCCACCAGCCAAGCCATGGGGTGGCCGCCAGCGCCAGCCCGAGTAGCGCGGGCACCTCGCCGGCCCAGACAAGCTGGTCACCCAGCGCTCCCAGCGGCCCCGACAGCGCGGTGCGCAATCGCGAGATCGCTGGCCCCGGCGTCCCGTCACGCTCGGCGCGTACCACCGCACCGACCGCGACACCCGCAAGGTAGGGATGCGAATTGAAGTACTCTGCCGAACGTGCCACTGCCGCACGACGCTCCTCGGGAGGGCGATCACGATAGAGATTGCGCAACAGCGGCGCCGCCGCGTGGCCGACGCCAATGCCGGCCATCCGCTCGTAGGTCCACGCCGCCTGCACGCCGAGCAGCCGGATCAGGGCCTGGACGCGGGGACTCATCGCCAGAGCACCACGAGTAGCCCGGTGGCGAGACCCACCACCAGCCAGCGCTGCCGTGCTCCCTGCCCCGCACTGCGAATGGCGCTGGAGAACGCGGCGGCCAGCCCACCGGCGAGGACCGCCCAGTCGAGGCGCTCGGCGTGCTCGATCGTGCTCCATGGCACCAGGCTCACCGCCCAGGCAACCGCGAGCGCCAGGAGCGAAAGCAGCAGGCCACGCCGCGCATCGCGTAGCAGGCCGCTCAGCTGCAGGTCCCAGATTGCCCGGGCGTCACCGGCCGACACCCGCGCCAGTGCCACCTCGACCGACCGGGCGTTGCGACGCCGGTGCACGTGCACGCTCCAGCCGCCGATGATGCCGAGGGGCAGCCCCACCAGGCCGGCGAGGCCGATCGCGCTCGCGTCGGGGATCAGCGCCGCGGCTGCCCCAGCCGCCACCGCCCCCGGACCGTAGTCAGGATAGCGTGCCGCACCGATCGGCAGCACCTCCAGCGCATACAGCTCGAGCACCGCCCCGGCGACCAGTCCGGCTGCCACATCGCCGGCCATTGCACCGGCCACGGTCGCGGCCACCAAGGGGCGCGAGAAGAGGCCCTGCGGGACGGTGATGAGGTCCACCGCCACGACGGTGCCCCAGGCCACGAGCGCCAGCGCCAGGAGCAGGGTCACAGCAGTTCCTCGTCGGCGATCGCCCGGGAGGTGGGAAGGTCCTGCGCCACGAGGTGCGCGCCACCGGCCCGCAACCGCTGGAGCATTCCTTCTTCCTCCTCATCGAGGTAGAGGTAGCGAAGCTTCTCGTGGCGACCGGGACGATGGTGAATCCCGCCGAGATTGATCTGTGGCACCAGTGCGGGGTGTGCCTCGTGCAACCGGGCCATCGTGGCGAGATCACCGGTCAGCAGGATCGTCCGGCGGGAATCGGAGGCGAGTTCGGGGAGCCGGGTGATCGCCTCGGCGGTGGTCGCGAAGGCGATGTCCACCCCGTCGGCGGCGGCCATCCGGTAGAGATCCTGTTCCCACGCCGATGCGGCGACGCCATCGTCGACCAGCACGATCGAGCGGGCGCCGAGCGGCCGCCCCCAGCCGATCACCACCTGGCCGTGCACCAGGCGGTCGTCGACGCGGCAGAGCACCAGGGGCATCAGCGCGTCCCGACCGCTCGGGCACCGGCCTCGGCAACCTGGGCCGCCACCTCGTCGACCTGGCCCTCGCGATGGAAGACGAACTCCAGCAGCATCGCGAGGTTCACCCCCGTCACCAGCCGGATCCCCGGCTTCGCCTGCAGCCGGCGCATCGCCGCGAAGAGGCACGAGCCGCTGGGCATGTCGATGAAGACGATCCCCGGCCCTTCGCCGATCGCCTCGCCGATCCTGGCCTCCAGCATCGCACGGTCGCAGTCGGTGTTGCTCACCGCGACCAGTGCGCCGTCGCTGCCGGCAATCCGTTCGACCGCGTCGATCAGCGCCCGGGCCACCTCACCGTGACCGATCACCACTCCGCGGAGCAGGTTCATTCGAAGTCTTCCCGCAGGTATTCCCGCACGCCGCGCTTCTCGCGCATCCGGCGGATCAGCCGCTCGTTGAATGCCGTGGCCACGTCGACACCGCTGTAGCGCAGGAGGTGCATCATTGCCACCACCTCGGAGACCACGGTGATGTTCTTTCCCGGATTGAGCGGCACGATGACCTTGGGGATCGGCACGTCGAGGATCGACTGCGTGTCGCGCTGCAAACCGGTGCGGTCGGCGTTCTTGGCCGTCTCCCAGTCCTCGAGCTGCACCACCACCTCGATCCGCTTCTGCTGGCGGACGGCCCGGACGCCGAACAATGCCGGGATGTCGACCAGCCCGATCCCCCGGATCTCCATGTGGTGGCCGGCGAGTTCGTGCCCCTGGCCGATCAGCACGTCCGTGCTGCGCCGACTGACCTTCACCACATCGTCGGCCACCAGGCGATGGCCCCGCTCGACCAGGTCGAGCACGCACTCGCTCTTGCCGATCCCCGAGCGGCCAATGAAGAGCAGCCCGACCCCGTAGACGTCGGCCAGCGAGCCGTGCAGCGTGGTGCGCGGCGCGAAGGCATCCTCGATGATCGGCTTGATGCGGCGGTAGAACTCGGCGGTCTTGAGCCGGGTCCGGAGCACCGGCACCAGCCGGTTCCTGGCCAACTCGAGCAACGGTTCGGGCGGTTCGAGTCCCTTGGTGATGAACACCACCGGCAGGTCGAACTGGAAGAACCCCTCCAGCGACGCGCGACGGGTCTCGGGATCGAGGGAACCCAGGTAGGTGATCTCGGTCTCGCCCAGGACGTGGAGCCGGTCGGGGATGAAGCGATCGACATAGCCAGCGAGCACCAGCCCGGGCGACGCGATGTCGGCGTCGGGAATCAGGCCGTCGAGGCCCAACTCGCCGGTCAACGGCTCGAGTTGGAGCGCGTCACCCTGGGCAATGAGATCGCGATAGCGCACGCCGCCTCAGGTCACCGATTCGGCGTGTCGGAGGCCGAGTGGACGCGTCTGCGCCCGCCGAACCTGGCGCCGCAGCTTCTCCTCCACCGCGTCGAGCGCGCTGCGATGGTCCCCGGCCTCCGCCGTTGCCACCAGGACACGCTCGCCCCGGCAATGCAGCCGGATCTCCGCCAGCGCTCGCCCGGCCACCTGGTCGAAGACCGCGGTCGCCTCGAGCACCAGGTCACCGACCCGTGCCAGCCGGTCGATGACCTCGAGGGCGCGGCTCCGCATCGCTTCGGACAGTTGCAGGTGGTGACGGGTGGAGACGGTGATGCGCATGACGAACCTCCTTCAGGAGCGGAAGGACGGCGGGGGTACGGCCCCCGCTGCGAGATCCCGGAGGTGGGCCTCCACCTGGTGGGCCACCGCCTCCCACGAATGCGCCAGGGCATGGCGCCGGGCTGCGGTGCCCAGCCGGTCGACCTCGGCCGGCTCGCTCGCCAACCGGAGCATGGCTCGAGCGAGGGCCGCCGGGTCACCGTGCGGGACGAGGAGACCGGTGGAGCCATCACGGACAGAATCGCGGAGCCCCGGCGAGTCGGACGCCACCGAAGGCGTCCCGCAGGCCGCGGCCTCCATCACCGTGATGCCCCACCCCTCCTTCGGGGAAGGAAATACGTTCGCCACCGCCCCCCGCAAGAGCGAAAGCTTGGTGGCTTCGTCGACGAAACCGAGAAAGCTGACCCGGTCGGCGACACCGAGCTCGGTGACCACCCGCTCCAGCCGGGGCCGGTCGTCGCCAGAGCCGGCGATCGCGAGCTCCAGATCCGGCCGTTCGCGGTGGGCCAGGGCGAGGGCCCGAATCGCCAGGTCAACCCCCTTGTACCGCTTGAGGCGACCGATGTAGACGAATCGTGGCGGCACGAACCGTCGCCCCTCCGGATCGGGCGTAAAGTGCTCGGCATCGACCCCGGGGTGGACCACGGCGATTCGCTGGGTGGGAATCCCCCGCCCGACCAGGTCATCCCGGGTCGATTCACTGATGGCGTGGAACCATGCCCGACGATAGCAGCGAGGAATCGTTCGCTCGGCGACCCACACCATCGCCGCCATCGGCCACGACGCCTCGCGAAAGGCCGTGGTGCCGAAGAGATGCGGCACGATGGCGTACACCGGCCCGGGCGTGAGGTTCGCCACGCAGAGCGGAAGCTTGTTGATGTCGTCGATGAGCACGTCGGGTGGTTCGGCCCTGAGCGCGGCCCGCACCGCGGCCCGGCCCCGGACAGCGAACGAGAAGCGACCCCCATGGCGATGGACCTCGATGCCATCGACCATTTCGACCGGCGCCGCGCGGGGATAACCGGAGCAGACCAACCGGACCCGGTGGCCGGCGGCCGCCAGACGCGAGAAGATCTCGAAGAGGTGGATCTCGGCGCCCCCTGCGTGGGGATTGCGAAGGTCCTGCCAGTTGACGAGAAGGAGGTTCACAGTCGTCCGAGGTTGCGCGCCACCCGGTCGAGCACGCCGTTCACGAAGGCCGGCGCCTTGCTGCCCGCAAAGCGCTGGGCGAGCCAGATCGCCTCGTCAATGGCCACCCTCGGTGGGGTGACGCCGACCACCAGCTCGTGGATGCCAAGCCGGAGGATGTTCCGCTCCACGGTGGCGATCCGGTCGAGTCGCCAGTGCTCGGCCGCCGCCAGCGCCAGCCGGTCGAGCTCATCCCGATGCGCCAGGACCCCGTCGGCCAACGCCTGGGCGCCGTCGAGGATCCCCGGCTCCGGGCCGGTGAGTCGCGCCAGCCCCCGGAACGCTTCGACCTCGCCAACCGCCGGGCCGGCCTCGATGGCGTAGAGGAGCTGCAGCGCCCTGGCCCGCCGACGGGTCTCGGAGCGGATCATCGCCGGCCCAGCTGGCGCAGCAGCGACGCGGTCTGGATCGCCGCCGTGGCGGCTTCATGCCCCTTGTTGCCTGCCGCACCCCCGGCGCGGTCCATCGCCTGCTCCATCGTGTCGCAGGTGAGCAGGCCGAAGCCGACCGGGATGAGGGTCTCGGTGGCCGCCCGCGCCAGCGCAGCGGAGGTCTCACCGGCCACGTAGTCGAAGTGCGGGGTCTCGCCGCGTACCACCGCGCCGAGGGCCACCACCGCCACGTGCGCCCCGCCGCGCGCGAGGGCGGTTGCCGTCACGCCGAGCTCGAAGGCCCCATCCACCCAGACGGTGTCGATGGCCGCGTCGGCGATTCCGGCCTCACGACAGGCGGCCAGGGCCCCGTCGAGCAACCGGCGGGTGATGCGTTCATGCCAATGGGTGACGACGATCACCACCCGCCCGGTCGCCTCCAGGCGTCCCTGCCACTCGGCCATGATCAGCTCGTGAAGAGGTGACCGAGCTTGTCGCGCTTGGTCGCCAGGTAGGCCTGATTCTCGGGGGTCTCGTCGGTCACCAGCGGCACCCGCTCGACGATCTCGAGCCCGTAGCCCTCGAGCCCGACCAGCTTGCGGGGATTGTTGGTCATCACGCGCAGCGTGGTGAGCCCGAGGTCGCGGAGGATCTGGGCGCCGATGCCGAAGTCGCGCAGGTCGGCCTTGAAGCCGAGGCGCTCATTGGCCTCGACCGTGTCATCGCCGGTGTCTTGCAGCGCGTAGGCGCGCAACTTGTTGAGCAGGCCGATCCCGCGTCCCTCCTGGTCGAGGTAGACGATCACTCCCCGGCCCTCGCGCGACACCATCTCCATCGCGGCATGAAGCTGGTTGCCGCAGTCACAGCGCAGCGAGTGAAAGACGTCGCCGGTGAGGCACTTGGAGTGCATCCGCACCAGCACGTCGGCCGCGCCCTCCACCTCGCCCAGCACGAGCGCCACGTGCTCCTTGTCGTCCACATCGTTCCGATAGCCGATCACCCGGAAATCGCCGGCCGCGGTGGGCAGTCGCGCGTCAGCCACCCGATGCACCAGCTGCTCGGTGCTGAGCCGGTAGGCCACGAGGTCGGCCACGCTCACCAGGGTGAGCCCGTGCTCGGCACAGAACCGCTCCAGCTCGGGGAGCCGGGCCATCGAGCCGTCGCCCGACAGGATCTCGCAGATCACGCCCGCCGGGCGGAACCCGGCGAGGCGAGCAAGGTCGACACTCGCCTCGGTGTGCCCCACGCGGCGCAGCACGCCACCCTTCCGCGCCCGCAACGGCGAGATGTGTCCCGGCCGACGCAGGTCCTCGGGTCGGGTCGCCGGGTCGATTGCCACCCGGATCGTGGTGGCGCGATCGGCCGCCGAGATCCCGGTGGTGACGCCGAAGCGACGCTCCGCGTCGATCGTCACGGTGAACGCGGTCGCCATCGACTCGGTGTTGCGCTCCACCATCTGGCGCAATTCGAGCCGGTCGCAGTCGTCCGAGGTGAGGGCGAGGCAGATCCAGCCACGACCGTGCTGGGCCATGAAATTGACGATCTCGGGGGTGATCGCCTCAGCCGCGCACACGAGGTCGCCCTCGTTCTCGCGGTCCTGGTCGTCGACCACCACGATCATCTTTCCGGCCCGCAGGTCCTCGATCGCCTTGGTGATCGGTGCGGTGGTCATTGCCCCTCCGGGGCGCGCTGCCAGCGCTCGGCGAGCGCCCGAATGTGCTTTCCCACCATATCTCCCTCGAGATGCACCCGCGCGCCGACGGTGAGCCGGCCCAGTGCGGTGTGCTCCAAGGTAAACGGGATGATCGAGAGCTGGACGACGTCACGCGCCAGGAGCGCATTGGCGGTGAGCGAGACCCCATCGATCGTGATCGAACCGAGCGGGATGGTGACCTCGGCCACCGGGCCGGGCATCGTGACATCGATCAGCCAGGCGTCACCTTCCTGACGCACCGCCAGCACCTGGCCGACTCCGTCGACGTGCCCCTGGACCAGGTGCCCCCCGAGCCGGTCGCCGAGTCGCAGTGCCCGCTCGAGATTGACGGGATCGCCAACCCGGCGATCGCCGAAGGCTGTGCGTCCCAGCGAGGTCTGCACCACGTGCACCCGGAAGCGACCGGGTTCGCACGTCGTCACCGTCAGGCACGCCCCGTTGATCGCGATGCTCTCGCCGGCCACGAGGTCGTGGTACGGCGCGGTCACGGTGAGTTCGAGCCCATCGTCGACGGCGGTGATGGCCTCCAGCGTGCCAACGGCAGTGATCAACCCGGTGAACATCAGCGCTCCAGCACCAGCACAGTGTCGTCTCCTGTCGCGAACCGGTCGACGGTGTGCCACCGCCGCGCCGCATCGAGGCTCCGCGACGCCATCCCGGCCCATGCCGCGCGGCCCGCACCAAGCCAGATCGGCGCCTGCACCTGATAGACTCGATCGACGAGCCCAGCCTCGAACAACGCGCCAGCGAGCCTGCCGCCACCTTCCACCAGCACCGAATCGAGCCCGAGGCCCGCGAGCGCACTCAGTGAGCCCTCCAGGTCGTCGGCCTCGACCACGGTCACGCCGTCACGCGCCGGCCACCCCGACCCGGCCGCCACACCGCGCACCACCACCACCGGAACGCTGGCGGCATCGGCGAAGATCCCGTGGTCGGCGGGCAGCACGCCGCGGCGGTCGAAGATCACCCGGGTCGGTGCGATCCGCGGCGACACCGCTCCCCGCACGGTGAGCCGCACATCGTCGCGAATCGCGGTCTCGGCACCGACGGCGATGGCGTCGTGGTTGGCGCGCTCGCGATGCACCCAGGCACGAGCCTCGACGCCAGTGAGCCATTGCGACCGCCCGGCCTCGTCAGCGATGAAGCCGTCCATGGTGACGGCGAGCTTGACCGCGATCCAGGGCCGCAGGCTCCCGGCGAACCGATGCAGGAAGCGGGCGTTGAGTCGGCGGGCCCGATCGGCGAGTGCGCCATCGAGCAGATCGACGGTGATTCCCGCGGCGCGCAACTGCTCGACCCCGCCGCCGGCGGCGGGATCCGGATCCCGCAGCGCCACGACCGCCCTGGCCACGCCGGCGGCGATGATGGCATCGGTGCACGGCGGCTGCTTGCCCTGATGGGTGCATGGCTCGAGCGTGCAGTGGATGGTCGCCCCGCGGGTGGCGGCCCCGGCCGCCTCGAGCGCCACCCGCTCGGCGTGCGGCGCGCCGAACTCCGCGTGCCAACCCTCGCCGACCACTGTACCATCCCTCGTCACCACGGCCCCGACCAGCGGGTTCGGATGCACCCGTCCCCACCCTTGCGCCGCGAGGGCCAGTGCCCTGCCCATTGCCGCTCGGTCGTCGTGGCCGGTCATCTCACCGCCGGCGTCGATCAGTCCGCAAAGCGAACGGCGCGCGCCCCGCTGCGCACCTCGCCGATCACCGAGGTGGGGACCCCGGCAACGGACGCCGCCGTGCGCACATCGGCGACCCGGTCGGGCGGTACCGCAGCGATCATCCCGATGCCGAGATTGAAGACGTCGCGCATCTCCGCGAGCGGCACCTTGCCGCCATTGGCAATCACCCGGAAGAGGGCCGGCCACTCCCAGCTTGCGGGACGGATCACTGCCTCCACACCAGCGGGGAGGACGCGCACCAGGTTGCCCGCGATGCCGCCGCCGGTGATGTGGGCGAGGCCGTGGATCGAGGCGAGCGCCGGGCGGATCGCGGCGTCATAGCTGCGGTGCACCGCCAGCAGTGCCTCAGCCACCGTCACGCCGTCACCCGGAAGCGGAGCGTCGAGCGAGAGACCCATCGCATCGAGGAGCACGCGCCGCGCGAGGGTATAGCCGTTGGTGTGGAGCCCGCTCGAGGCATAGCCCACCAGCAGGTCGCCGGCGGCGATCGCCTGACCGTGCAGCGCCTGCTCCTCCTCGACTACACCGATGATCGTGCCGGCAAGGTCGAAGGTCCGTTCGGCATAGAGCCCCGGCATCTGCGCGGTCTCGCCGCCGGCCAGGGCCATCGCGTGGTGCCGGCAGCCGCGCGCGATCCCCTCGACCACCCCGGCCACCATCTCCACCGGCAGGCGATGCCCCGCGATGTAGTCCATGAACGCGATCGGCACCGCTCCGTGCACCAGGATGTCGTTGACCGAATGGTTGACCAGGTCCTCGCCCACGGTGTCGAAGATGCCGGCCTGCTGGGCCACCAGCACCTTGGTGCCGACGCCGTCGGTGCTCATCACCAGCACCGGACGGGTCATCCCCACCGGGATCCGCACCATGCCACCGAAAGCCCCCACCTCGCCGAGCGAGAGGCCGGTGCGGGTCCCGGCCACCAGGTCGCCGATCCGCGCCTTGGCCTCGTCGGCCTGGCGGAGGTCGACCCCGGCTGCGGCGTACTGGGACTCGGTCATGTGATCCGGTCCGCCGTCGGGATGTGGGTGAGTGCGACAAATCGCTCGACGCGGTCCTCGACGTCGGCAGCGGTCACCCCCTCGAATCCCTTCACGCCGAAGCCGGACACCGCGAAGGACCCCATCGTCGCGCCGTAGACCATCGCCCGGCGCATGGCAGCGGTGCTCGACTGCACCCGCGCGAGCCATGTAGCCGAGGAAGCCCCCGGCGAAGGCGTCCCCGGCACCGGTCGGATCGAAGACCTCCTCGAGCGGGTAGGCTGGGATCGAGAAGGTCTGGCCGTCCTCGATCAGCAGGGCGCCGTACTCCCCCTGCTTGATCACGACCCGCTTCGGGCCCTGCTGGAGCAGCCAGCGGCCGGCGCGATGGATGTTCCAGTCACCGGCGAATTCTCGCGCCTCGGAGTCGTTGACCATCAGCAGGTCGACCTTCGTGAGCAGCGCGAGGAGCGTCTCGCGCTTGGACTGGATCCAGTAGTTCATCGTGTCGCAGGCGACCAGCTTGGGCGCGCGCACCTGCTCGAGCACACCGAGCTGCAACTCGGGGTCGATGTTGCCGAGGAAGATGTACTCCGCCGCCTCGGCGCCGGCCGGGAGCCGGGGCCGGAAGTCGGCGAAGACTCCGAGGCGGGTCTCCAGCGTCTCGCGACTCTGGAGGTCGTAGGAGTACTTCCCCTTCCAGCGGAACGACTCGCCCTTTGCCCGCTCCACCCCGCTCCAGTCGATCCCCAGCGGGGCGAGCTGATCGAGTTGCCCAGTCGGATAGTCGTCACCCACGACGCCAACGACCTGCACCGGGTGGAGCCGGGCCGCGGCCACCGAGAAAAACACCGCCGATCCACCGAGCGCGTCGGCGGTCTCCCCGAACGGTGTGTGCACGGAGTCGAGTGCGACGCTCCCGACCACGAGGAGGCTCATCCGATCACATCCGATCCGGGGCACTGACCCCGAGGAGGGTGAGGCCATTGGCGACGACCTGTCGCGCCGCCCGGGCGAGAAGCAGCCGGGCGTGCTCGACCGCGGGCGGCTCGCCGAGCACCCGGCACTCGTGGTACCAGGCGTGGACCAGGCGGGCAAGTTCCTCGAGATAGGTGGTGACCCGGTGCGGTTCGAGCGACCGCGCCGCACGCTCCACCGCCTCGGGGAACGCCGCCAGCCTGGTCAGCAGCTCGCGGTCGACCGGACCCAGCACCTCGAGATCGAGTTCACCGCCGACCGACTCCGGGGCCACCTCGGCCGTGCGGAAGATGCCGCTCAGGCGGGCGTGCGACATCTGCACGTAATAGACCGGGTTCTCGTCGCTCCGGGCGGTGGCGAGCGCGATGTCGAACACGAGGTGCGAGTCGCTGCGGCGCATCAGGAACCAGTAGCGTGCCGCATCGACGCCGGTCTCCTCGTAGAGATCGCGCAGGGTGATGAAGTCGCCCGACCGCTTGGACATCTTCACCTCCTCGGCACCGCGGACCACCTTGACGAGCTGCACCAGCGCCACGCTGAACCACGACTCCGGGACGCCGAGGGCCTGCAGCGCGCCGCGGAGGCGCGGGATGTAGCCGTGGTGGTCCGCCCCCCACACGTCGATCACCCGGTCGAAGCCGCGGGCGTGCTTGTCGAGGTGGTAGGCGATGTCGGGCACGAAGTAGGTGTAGCTGCCATCCTGCTTGCGCACCACGCGGTCCTTCTCGTCGCCGATAGTCCGCCGTGCGCAGCCAGAGCGCGCCGTCCTGCTCGTAGGTGAGCCCGGCATCGTGGAGCCGGGCCAGCGCGGCGGCGACCTTCCCGGAGTCATAGACGTCCTGCTCCGAGGCGACCACGTCGAAGCGCACCCCGAAGCGCGCCAGCGTCTCGTCCTGCTCGTCGCGCATCGCGGCGAGCACGTAGGCGCGCGACTCCGGGGGCGGCAGGTCGTCGGGGGACGCGAGGCAGCGGCCCGTCCCAGTCGGAAGTCCAGGCCGCGGCGGTGTCGACCAGGTAGTCGCCGTGGTAGCCACCCTCGGGAAGCGCGGCCGCGTGCCCCTCCTGCTGGAGAATGCGGGCCCAGAGCGACGCGACGAGGTTGTCGATCTGCACGCCGGCATCGTTGACGTAGAACTCGCGCACCACCGCGTGCCCGGTCCACTCGAGCAACGCCGCGATCGCGTCACCAAGCGCCGCGCCGCGCCCATGCCCCACGTGCAGCGGCCCGGTGGGGTTGGCGGAGACGAACTCGACGTTGACGCGCTGCCCCGCGCCGCTGGTGCCGCGCCCGTAGTCGGCTCCCTCGCGGAGGATCCGGGCGTGATCGCGCGGCCGAGGGTGGCCTGGGCCAGGCGGAAGTTGATGAAGCCCGGGCCCGGCAATCTCGGTGGCGGCGATCATCCCGTCGGGGAGCGCCGACGCGCTGATCACCTGCTCGGCGAGTTGCGCGCGGCCGGGTGCCGAGCACGACGCGCCAGCTGCATCGCGAGGTTGGTGGCGAGGTCGCCGTGCGTCGGGTCTCGGGGCCGCTCGAGGGTGAACTCGACATCGGGCGCACCGAGCGCGCCGGCGACGCGCACCAATTCGGCCCGGAGGACCTCGCTCACGCGCCGTCCGCCTTGCTGCCGCCGGACGGCTTGCTGTCCGCCGGTGGCTTCGCCTCGCTCGCCGACGCGGGCGCATCCTTCTTGGCGGCACCTTCGCCACCGGAGGTGCCGCCGCCACCCTCGCCGGGTTCCTTGCGGGGCCCCTTGCCGTCCTTGCCGTAGTCGGTGATGTAGAAGCCACTCCCCTTGAAGATCAGCCCCTGCCCGCCGCTGATCTTGCGACTGGCCGGCGCCCCACAGGTCGGACACTGGTCGACCGGCGGGTCGGTCATCTTCTGGAAGCGCTCGAACGGGTGGCCGTTGGCGCAGAGATACTCGTAGGTCGGCATGGCTTCCTGGTCCGGGGCGAACTCGGTGTAGCCCTTGAATTTAGCGGCCTCGCCGCGGCCCCTCAACCGGCGAATCTCGCCAGCAGCCCCGCGTCGATGCCGTGGCCTCCCTCGAACCGGTGCAGTTCCACCGGCACGCCGGCCGTGCCGAGCCGGGCGGCATCGGCCTCGACCACGGCCGGAGCGAAGTACCGGTCGGTCTCACCGATCACCAGGTGCAGCGGCCCGGGGCCGATCCGGCCGAGATAGGCCGCTGGCTCGACCTCGCCCGGGGTGGGACTTCCCCAGGCCACCAACCGGTCGACCGACCGCCTGGCGGTGACCCAGCGGCAGGCGGTGGCCACCCCCTGGGAGAAACCGTGGGCCTCGACCCGGGTTCGGCCCTCGAGCCAGCGGCCGGCGACCAGGTCGAGATAGTCCTGCTGGTCGGCGATCTCGTTGAGACGATCCTCCCGGGTCATCCACGACGCTCCCACGGTCCGGAGCCCCTTGGCCTCACGATAGAAGCGGGAGAGCGCCTCCGGCGCGATCAGGACCCGGTTGGGACGGAGCGCGGCCCGGAACCAGTGCAGGATCCCCTGGGCGGTCATGCCGTAGCCGTGCAGGACCAGCCAGGCCTCCTCGGCTTCATCGGGGTCACCCAGCAGTGCCACCCTGCCATGGCGGCTGGTGACCAGTGACTCGAGCCGGATCGGCCGTTCGACATCGCTCACCCCGAGTAGCTCCCCCACACCTCGCGCAGGGCATCACTGATCTCGCCGAGGGTGGCCCGGGCCCGCACGGCGGTGACGATCGGCGGCATCAGTGGTCCGTCCCGTCGTGCGGCCTCGGCGATCGCCCCCAGCGCCTTGGCGACCGCATCCGCATCGCGGCTCCGACGGGCCGCCACCACGCGAGCAACCTGCTCGGCCTCGAGGGCGCTGAAGTCGGGAAGCGCGATCTCGGGGGGCGCATCGTCGGTGACATGCCGGTTGACCCCGACCACCACCTGGGCACCCGATTCGACCGCCTGCTGCTGGGCCCACGCGCTGTCGGCGATGGCCCGCTGCATCAGCCCCTGTTCCACCGCGCGAGCCGCTCCGCCTGCCTCGTCGATCGTCTCGATCAGCGCCTCGGCCTCCGCCTCGATCCGGTCGGTGAGGGTCTCCACATACCAGCTGCCCGCGAGCGGGATCGACGCTGCGCGTCAGGCCGCTCTCGTGGGCGATGATCTGCTGGGTGCGGAGCGCCAGCGTGGCGGCCTCCTCGGACGGCAGGGCCAGCGCCTCGTCGAAGCCATTGGTATGCAGCGACTGGGTGCCGCCGAGCGTCGCCGCGAGCGCCTGGACCGTGACCCGCACCACGTTGTTGAGCGGCTGCTGGGCCTGCAGCGTGACGCCACCGGTCTGGGTGTGGAACCGCAACCGCGACGAGGCGTCGTCGGCCCCGAACCGCTCGCGCATCAGCCGGGCCCAGAGGCGGCGAGCGGCGCGGAACTTGGCCGCCTCCTCGAAGAGGTCGTTGTGGGCCGCGAAGAAGAACGACAGCCGCGGCCCGAACGCCGCCAGCGGCACGCCAGCGGCGATCCCGCGTGCCACGTACTCGAGGGCATTGGCGAGGGTGAACGCCACCTCCTGCACGGCGGTCGCGCCGGCCTCGCGGATGTGGTACCCGGAGATCGAGATCGGATTGAAGTTCATCTTCCGCTCGGCCACGTAGCGGAACAGTTCGGTCACCAGCCGGAGCGACGGTTCGGCCGGATAGATGTAGGTCCCCCGGGCGACGTATTCCTTGAGGACGTCGTTCTGGACCGTGCCGCCCAGAGCCGGTCGCGCCCCGATCCCCTGCTCCTCGCCGATCACCACGTACATCGCCAGGAGGATCGCGGCCGTGGCGTTGATCGTCATCGAGGTGGTCACCTCGTCGAGCGGGATCGCCCGGAAGAGCACCGCGAGGTCGTCGACGGTATCGATGGCCACGCCGACGCGGCCCACCTCGCCGGCGGCCATCGGATGATCGCAGTCGTACCCCATCTGGGTCGGCAGGTCGAAGGCCGTCGAGAGTCCGGTCTGGCCCGCGTCGAGCAGGGCACGGAAGCGGAGCGTTGGTCGCCTCGGCCGTGCCGAACCCGGCATACTGTCGCATCGTCCATGGCCGGCGGGTGTACATGCTCGGGATACGGTCCCCGGGTGAACGGGAACTGGCCGGGCTCGCCCAGCTCGCGGCCGCGTCGCGGGCGGCCAGTCGGCGGTATGCGCCAGCGCCGGCGCGTCGACGTGCAGTGGGTCGTCGCTCACGCGTTCCCGTCCACCTCCTCGAGGATCCGTCGTCACATACTCCACGTCGCTCGCCCCAGCCGATCACCAGCGGCACCCGCTGGTGGAGCGCCGTCGGGCACCAGGTCCGAGGATCCGGCGCGGCCGTCGGTCGCCTTGCCGCCGGCCGCTCGGCAAGGATAGGCCATCGGGGCGCATTCGTAGAGCAGCCGGAGCTTTCCGTCGCGGATTCTTGGTGTCCGCCGGATACAGGAAGACCCCGCCGCCGATCAGGTTGCGGTGGAAGTCGGCGACCAGTGAGCCGATGTAGCGCGAGTTCTTTCGGCGCATCCGCGCCGGGTCCTCGCCCGTGAAAGCCGCGCACCGCCGCTGGATGCCCGCGCGACCAGCGCGGAAAGTTCGACTCGTTGACGCTGTAGTACTGCCCGTCGTGCGGGGTCTTGCGATCTGCGAGTTGCGACAGCAGGAACTCGCCGATGGTCGGATCGAGGGTGAAGCCGTGCACGCCGTGCCCGCACGAATAGACCATCATCACGCTCGAGCCGTAGATCACGTACCCGGCCGCCACCAGGCGGAAGCCCGGCTGCAGCACATCTGCCAGCGTGCCCCGGCCCCGACGTGGTCACCCGGCCGTAGATGGAGAAGATCGTCCCAACCGCGGCGTTGACGTCGATGTTGGACGCAGCCGTCGAGGGGGTCGAAGAGCACCGCATACTTCCCCGGCTGGCATCGCATCGGGAATCGGGATCAGCCCCTCGTCCTCCTCCGACGCCATCGCGCAGACCCGGCCGGTGTGATTGAGGGCGTTCTTCATGATCTCGTTGGCCAGCAGGTCGAGCTTCTGCTGCATCCTCGCCCTGCACGTTCATCGCCTTGGCGCTGCCGAGAATGTCCAGCAGCCCCGCGCGGCGGATCTGGGCGCCGATCATCTTTGCCGCGAGCGCGATGTCGTAGAGGAGGTTGGTCAGTTCCCCGGTCGCATCGGGATGAAAGCGCTCCTGGTCGAGAATGAAGCGTTCGAGCGTGGTTACCTTGGTCTGGGATCCATCCGGTCATCCCCCTGGCGACAGTGGCGCCGTGGCCTCGAACGTCGCGGCGGTCCTCCCGCCACGCACCGTGAATGTGCGGCCGTCGGTGACGACCGTCATGGCGCCCTCGAGATCCGTGCGCCAGATCGCGGATCCCGGCCGCCTGCAACCGAGCCGAGCGTCTCGGGTGACGGATGACCGTAGCGATTGCGCCCCCGACACTGATCACCGCCGCCTCAGGCCGGGTCGCTTCCAGCGAGGAATCCTTCGCTGCTCGCGCCACGCGAGCCATGATGCCCCACCTTGAGCAGGTCGACCGTGCCGAGCGTGGTCCGGCATAGCGCGACCTCGGCCACGAACCCGGCATCTCCCATCAGCAGCGCAGCGAAATCGCCGTATCGCACCTCGAGGACGATCGAGTCCTCGTTGAGGTCGTCGCCCCAGTGCGACCAGGCCGTCGGCGGATGCAGCACCCGAAAGTGCACGCTGTCGATGCATCCATTCCACCCCGGCGCTGCCGGATGCCATCGCGCCCCGTCGCAGCCAGCTCGGCCAGCCAGTCCTCGTACGCGCCTCCTGCCAACCGCTCGCCGGGCTCGATCGCCAGGGCCACCGGCATCGCGCGAACAGCGACCGCGCCCCCCGACATGATCGCGGTGGGCGTGCGACAGCACGAACACATCGACCCGCGCGACGCCAGTACCGCTGCAACAGGGGATACCATCACCCGGCGCCCGGCATCGAATCCATCCGTCGAGCGGTCCGGCGTCAACGGCCACCCAGTGCCCACCCGGCGTCCGGATCAGCGCCGCATCGCCCTGCCCGACGTCGACGAAAATGTAACGTCAGGCCGCCGCCGCCGGACGCACGCCCGGGCACCAGGTGACCAGAGCAACGGCCACCACGCCAGCGCCGTCACCCCACCGCACCAGCGTCGAGCCGCCTCGCGCGACGAGCGGTCATGATCGCCCACCACGCGGCCGAGGCCACCAGGCCACGGCACCGCAGCGCCACCTCCCGGAGGCAGCGCCCGCCTCGCCGAAAGCCGGCGCCCGGGCGCCGAGCTGGGCGATCCGCTCCAGCCCGGCAAGCAGGAGACTCCCCGACGCCGCGAACGCCGAGCCCCGAGTTGCGGCGCCACGGGGAAGGCCAGCACTGCATGCCAGCAGCGCCGGGACCGCGAGCGCAGTCAACGGGATCGCCACCAGGTTGAGGAGAGATCCCTGCCAGCGCCACCCGGCCGAACACCAGCGCGGCTGATCGGCGCGGTGGCAAGGGTTGCTCCGATCGATCCGCTGATGCCGCGCGTCCCCAGTCGCGCTCGCCGACCGCGCGATCGCTCCAGCGAGTCGCCAGCATCATCCCCCCGACAGCGCGCAACGATAACCAAGCGCCGACGTCGGTGATCGACCACGGATCGACCAGCGAGCACCACCAGGGCGCTGCCCCGAGCATCGCATCTGGCCGCACGTTCCGCTGTCGCCAGCGGCACAGGCGGCCAACGCGATCAGCAGCCGGCCGCCCGCGTCGCCGGCGGCGGCATGCCGAGGAACGCGGCGTAGCCGAGGCCGCGACAGCGGCAAGCGCCTCGGCGGGGTGCCTGGGAACCCGAGCCAGCCGCAGCAGCAGCAGCACCCATCCGGCAACAGTCCGACATGGAATCCCGAAATGGCGAGCAGATGGATCAACCCCGCCGCGGCGAACGTTCTGTCGCAGTCCCGGATCGAGTTCGCCGCGCCGACCGGTAACCAGGGCATCGACCAGCGCGGCACGCTCCGACAGGGTGTCGGTGGCGCGCGCGATCGCCGTGCGCAGGCGATCGACCAGCCTGGCGTGCCGCGAACTCGCGATGCGACCCGTGTCACGACCAGTAGCCCGCCGGGCCGTCCGAGTGTCCCGCGTCTGCGGCAGCCATCGGGCGGTGGCCGACGAACCGTGACATGCCGGCCGGGCGGCCGACGTCGGCGCGTGCCATCGTGCCAGCGACGGCGCCCTCGCAGGTCGCCCGTGACCCGCACCCGACCTGAGCCGCTGCCCGGGCTCGACCGTGTCCGGAGCACGAACGTCCCGTCGCCGAGCGGCAGCCGACGGCGCACGCTCCGGGCGTGCCATCCGTGCCGCGTCCCCCACACCGACGCCGGTCGCCAAAGGCGGTAGCGACCAGCCACCCACCACTCGCGCTGTGACCAGCATGGCGGCCAGCAGTGACGGCGAGTGGCAACGGATCACCGATCCGGAAAACGCGCGAGGCCGGTCGCGAGACCGGCCCCGATAGCAACGGCGAGCAGCAGCGCGCCAGCGACCCGGGTCATCCTTCGCGCGGCGCGCGACCGATCGCGCGGCGCGGCTTGCGGGTCACCTGCCGCATCGCCTCGAGCACCTGCACGTCGATCGCGGTCCGCTGCTGCGCCTCTTCCATCGAGCGCCTCGGTGACCGCCTTCCCCCCTCGGTGACGACGTACCGGGGCGGCAACCGATTCAGCGCGTAGACGATGACGTCCTCGCGGTGCTCCGGAGTGTCGACGAATCCCGGCACCGTGCCGCTTGAGGCGATCGTACGCCTCGCTGACATGGTGTTCCATGATGTTGATGATCATAGCACCGCCAGGGCTGGACGTTCGAGCGCGCCCGTGAAGGTTGACCCGGTGGTGCCCGTCAACCGCACCCGCCGATATTCGCCGACGCTGCTGCGGGGGACGTCCACCAGCACCAGAAAATTCTGCCGGGTGCGCGCCAGCATCAGGTCGCCGCGCTTGGCCGGCCGCTCGACCAGCACCTCGTGCACCTGGCCAACCCGGCGCCATGTTGCGCGGCCGCGTCTGCGCCCGCACCGCCTCGATCAGCCGCTGCGAGCCGCTCCGACGCGACCTCGTCGGGGACATGGTCCCCGATCCGCTCCGCCGGCGTCCCCTCGCGAACCGAGTACTTGAAGGTGTACGCATCGTCGAACTCCGCCTCCGCCACCAGTCGCAGCGTCTCCGCGAACTCGGCCTCGGTTTCGCCGGGAAACCCGACGATGATGTCGGTCGACAAGGTGATCCCCGGAATGGCCTGCCGCAGTTCCGCGACGACCTCGAGATAGCGTTCGCGCGTGTAGCGCCGCAGCATCCGTTTCGAGCACCGCGTTGGACCCGCTCTGCACCGGCAGGTGCACATGCTCGCACACCGCGGGGGTCGTCGCCATCGCCTCGATCACTCGCGGCGTGAAGTCGGTGGGGTACGGCGAAGTGAACCGGATCCGCCGGATCCCGTCGACCGCCCCGACCGCCCGCAGCAAGTCGGCGAAATCATGGCCGCCGTCCTGCCACGAGTTCACCGTCTGGCCGAGCAGCGTCACCTCGCTCACGCCGTGCTCGCACCAGCTGGCTGCACCTCGCGCACGACGTCGGCCAGCCGCCGGCTGCCGCTCCGGCCCGCGGGTGGTCGGGACGATGCAGAAGGTGCAGCGATAATCGCAGCCGCGCTGCACCGTAACGAACGCGGTCGGTCCCGGTTCACGCACCTGGGGGACGTCCTCGTAGTGCTCCCAGCTGCGGTACTCCACATCGGCCACCCTGCCCCCGCCGCGCGGCGTGCCGCAGCAGTTCGGGCAGGTTCCGGTAGCCGTCCGGGCCGACCACCAGGTCGACGGCTTGGGGACCTGCTCGAGGAGTATCGGCCCCAGTCGCTGGGCCATGCAGCCGACGACGCCGAGGACCGCTCCGGGACGCTTGTGACGCTGGAGCTCCCCCATCCGGCCGATGACCCGCTGCTCGGCGTTGTCGCGGACGGCGCAGGTATTGACCAGCATCACGTCGGCCCCCTCGGGCCGCTCGGCCGCGACGTAGCCGTCCCGCGCCAGCACGCCGAGCATCAGCTCGGAGTCCGCGACGTTCATCTGGCAGCCGTAGGTCTCGATCCAGACACGCTTCATGGTCGCCTGCTCTCCCCGACGCGAGGCGGGGCGCGCCGCTGGCGCGCCCCGCGGTCAATCCTCGAACTATAGGCCGTCAGTTGGCGGAGGCCAGCCCGCGAAGCGAGACCCCGACGGCCAGCTGCCAGCCGTTCTCGGTATAGTCACTCCCCTGCGTGCGATGCACCCGCTCGAGGGTGAGGTCGACGCCGCCGAGGTCGCCAGCGAATCGCATCGAGGTGCCGATCGCCACGCCGAACTCGCGAGGCTGGCTTCCCTGAACGACCAGGAAGGGCAGCTCGGCCCGGCGCACCCCGATCCGGAGTGGCAGCCGCTCGGGCCGGCGCGTGTTGCGGACCAGTTCCAGTCCCCCCGACACCTCGACGGTATTGCGCGCCCCGACTCCGCCAAGGGCGACGATCCCGTCGTTGGCCACCGACCAGTTGGAGGTGGTGACCTGCCCCGAGATCGCCAGGTGGTTGCTCAGGCGCAACCGCGCCCCGCCGGCCAGGGTCCACGGCAGCTTGACCGTGCCGGTGGGGAGCGAGTCCCGCTCGGCATCGAGCGACCCGTCGTGGCGAATCGTCCCGGCGACGAACAGCCGCGACGTGGGCTGGAGCACGATCCCGGCCGAGAGGCCGAAGCCGGCGTAGGTGAGTTCCGACGTCTGGCGGATCTGCCGATAGCTGGTGTCGGCCCACGAACGATTCGCGAACACCCGGTTCGAACCGGTGAGCAGATGTGCGCCCGCCCCGACCGAGATTCTCGGATCGGGGGACCACGACATCGCCAGCCGGAGATCGTTGACTCCGCCGGTCGCGCCGAGCGTGTCGGTCACGGCCACCGGGACACCGCGCGGTGAATCGAAGCCGTCACTGGCGATCGTGTAATCGCGGAGCGCGTAACTGGAATAGCTGAGCCCGACCGTGAGCGGAGTCTTCGGGATCGGCCCGCCGACCATGACGAGCGGGAACCGTTGCTGACGGGTCGCGCCGCTGCCACCGGGATTTTCGCTGGTCTGCCACCCCTGCAACGACGTGAAGACCAGCGAGGGACTCCGAAGCAGGCCCAGCGCCGCGGGATTGCGGCTCGATCGCGGATCAAAGAGCCCGTCGGCCCCCTCGGTGCCCAGCGATGCCGCCGAGAGTCCGCGTCCCGGCAGTCCCAGGCCGCGGACCCCGAACTGTGACGACTGCGCCGCGAGGTGTCCCGTGAGGGCGAGGAGGGACCCGAGTACCACCGTCATGCGCCGCATCAGAACCCCTCCAGCGCATAGGGCGGTCGATAGGTGATCCGCAGCCTCGGCCCGCCGGTGCCGGCGCGGGTCGACCGGAAGTTGGGTGCCAGGTACGAGGCGAACTCCTGGCCGAGCTCCAGGCGCACCGCATTGGGGAGCGGCGCACTCCCCTGCCAGAGCTCGACGATATTGGCGATGTCGATCCGCACCGTGTCGCCACCGGCATGGATCCAGGTCGCGGCGGTGCGGCTGGAATTGTTGTTCACCGGTGACTTTGCCCCCACATCGGAGAGCAGGCCATGGACGTCGATTCGCGCACTGTCACCGGGGATGCCCGTGATGGGCTGGTCGGGCACCAGCTCCAGCGTCGCGCGGACGATCGTCGCCGAGTCGCGCAGGTAATCCGGGATCGCGAACCGGATCAGCGATCGGGCCGCCGGGAACCCACCGACCCGGAGGAGGTCGGGGTCGGGCGGAGCCGCGGTGGAGAGGAGATTGAAGTTCTGGTCGACGCCACGCTGCAACGGCGGATGCTGCAGCGCCGTGTCGGCCACGTCCACCTCGGTGTAGGTGATGTACAGCGGCGTGGCAGCACCGGAGAGTGCGGCACCCAGATAGACACCGGCCGGCTGCGCCGAGCGGAGCCGGAAGCCGACCACCAACCGGGTCGAGTCGTCAGGGACAAAGGCAAGCTTGTCGAGATCGCTGCCCTTGAAGATGATCGGGAACCGGCCGCTCCGGGCCGAATCGACGACCTCGACCGTACGGAGCAGCGTGGCCGGCGTCATCGCCGCGTCGAGCTCAGCGAAGGTGACGGTCGAATCGAACGACGCGGGGAGTCGGTACATGTCCAGGAAGAGCGGCGACACGGTGGTGTCGCGCGCCTGCAGGAAGACGGACACCTCGACCGAGTCGATGGTGAACGGCCGCAGGGTATCGGCGGACAGAACCGAGTCGCCGCGCCCGATGAACCGGACCACCGAGCGAATGTCCCCGAGCTCGCCACCATTGGAGGCCAGCAGCGAGAGGGGGTCGGTCACCGAGGCGTATCCGGTGAACGCACTGTCGCCACCAACCACCGCAGTGAGCACGGTGTCGCGGACCTGGAGCGATCCCCCGGGGCACAGTGAAGGACAGGTCCCGGGGGAGGTCAACCGTTCGGTGCAGCCGGCCAGCACCAGTGCACCGGCGAGCAGCAGGACAAGTCGCCTCACGAACGAGGTCCGCGACCGAACGCCGCCGGGAGCAGCTCGCCAATCGTCCAGCGCACCACGTCGTCGCCAGCCCAGCTCTCGATCTCCAGGTCGGGGGCGAACTCGTGCAGCACCTGCCGGCAGGCCCCGCAGGGCGAGACCGGCTGCGGCGCGTCGCTCACCAACGCCAGACGACGAAAATCGGTGTGCCCCGCTGCGACCGCTGCCACGACGGCGCCGCGCTCGGCGCAAATCGTCAGGCCGTACGACGCGTTCTCCACGTTGCATCCCGTGACGATGGTGCCCCCCTCGGTTTCCAGCGCCGCCCCGACCCGAAAGCTCGAATAGGGCGCATAGGCGCGCAGTCTGGCGGCCTCGGCCGCGTCCCTCAGCGCATTCATCCGGTCCAGACCTCGCCGAGAAAGGACGTTCCTGCATCCAGGTGAGCGCCACGCCGAGGAACTCGGCGATGGTCTGCCCCAGATCGGCAAACGTCGCCCGTTCCCCCAGTGCCACCGGCCTAACCCTCGGCCCGAGCACCAGCACCGGCACCCGCTCCCTGGCATGATCGGTCGATGGCGTCGTCGGATCGTTGCCATGGTCGGCGGTGAAGATAATCAGGTCCTCGTCCTGAACAGCGGCCCTGAGCCGCGGAATCCAGGCGTCGAGCTCCAGGAGGCCCGCCGCGAACCCGGCGACGTCGTTGCGGTGGCCCCAGCTCTGATCGAACTCGATCACGTTGGCGAAGAGGAGGCCGCGGTCATGCTCGCCAGCCCCGCCTCGATGAGCCGATAGGCCTCGGCATTGGTGGCCGTGTGGGTGCTGAGACGGATCCCCCGACCCGCGAAGAGGTCATCGACCTTCCCCACTCCGAACACCGGGATGCCGGGCCTCGGCGAGCCGGTCAAGCAGGGTCGTCCGGCGGGCGGTACGACCGAGAAATCCCTGCGGTGCGCGGTCCGCTCCCAGTGTCCCGGTGAACCGACAAACGGCCGGGCGATCACTCGCGAGACGGCCTGGCCCCGACTCAGCATCTCTCGGGCGATGGCGCATGCCGCATAGAGTTCCTCCAAGCGGCACCACCGCCTCGTGGGCGGCGACCTGGAACACCGAGTCGGCCGAGGTGTAGATGATCCAGTGCCCCGGTTTCGACGTGCTCGTCCCCAGCTCGTCGAGGATCGCGGTCCCGCTGGCGGCCCGGTTGCCGAGCACAGCCGCGACCGGTCCGCGGGCGAACTCGGCGAGAAGCGCCGCAGGGAAGCCAGCGGGATAGGTCGGGAACGGCCGGTCGAGCACCACGCCGCAGAGTTCCCAGTGACCCGTGGTGCTGTCCTTCCCGGCGCAGGCCGGCTGGGCGGTGCCCCACGCGGCCTGCGGCTATTCGACCGTGAGCGAGCCCCGTGTCGCCACACCCGCCCAACCCGAGTCGCTGGAGGTTGGGCAGCGCGAGACCGGGGGTCGCCCGCACCACGTTGCCGAGCGTGGCGCTGCCAGCATCACCGTAGGCCGCGGCGTCGTGGGCCGCGCCGGCGCCGAGTCCGTCGAGGACGATCAGCGCGGCGCGTCGACTCAATGGACCGTCCCGGTCGCGAAGCGGATCCGCAGCGAGGTGAGCGCCTGGTCGAGCATCTTCCGCTCGTCCTCCTCGAGATTTCCCCGGGTCTTCTCCTCCAGCGCGGCGAGTGTCTCGATGAGCGCCTGGGCGAGTTGGCGAGGGTCCTTCGCGCCGGCCTGGTCGGCCCCCGGCGGGAGCTTGCCGTCGAGGGCGGCGTTGGCCTGGGCGGCGAGCCCGAGCACGAGCGATGCGAAGTGAGGATTCATGTGGCCCGCAGGTAGCGGCGGGGGAGGCGGTTCCCGAGCGCGGTGAGAAGTTCGTACCTGATCGTGCCGGCGAGCGCCGCCTGCTCGTCGAGCGAGACCTTCCCACCAAAGATGGTGGCCACGTCACCGATCGTCACCGGCAGGTCGCCCGCGTCGACCATCAGGTGGTCCATCGTCACGCGACCGACGATTCGCAGTCGCTGACCGAGCAGCTCGACCGCACCGATGTTCGAGAGGGCTCGGGGGATGCCGTCGCCGTAACCGATGCCGAGCGTGGCCACCGTGGTCGCGTTCGGCGCCCGCCAGGTCGCGTCGTAACCGACCGGATCTCCACCGGCGAGCCGGCGAACGGCCATGACCCGGGCCCGGAGGCGGCGACCGGCACGGCATCGAGTCCGGGCACATGGCCGCCGTAGAGGTGGATGCCGGGCCGAGCCAGATCGCCGGCGTAGCTGGTCCCGAATCCCCCAGCGGCCGAATTGGCGGCGTGCACCAGCGCGGGGCGGCGTGGCAGCCGATCGAGCGCCTGATGGAAGCGACGCCACTGCTCGCTGGTGGCCTCGGCGTCGTGATCGGCCGAGTGGAAGTGGGTGTAGACGCCCTCCCATCCCTCGGCATCGGCGAGCAGATTGCCGCGGCCGCGGCAAGAGTCTCCGCATCGTTCCAGGGGAGCCCGCGCGGGCCATTCCGGTATCGATCTCGACGTGGAACGGCCCGCTCCCGCGAGCGAGCCAGGCGTGAGGCCGCCGAGATCGCCGATGGTGGGCCGGGCGGCGACCGCCTCCAGGAGCTCCACCTGTTCGGGGGCCAAGGGGCGTGAAGACCACGACCGGCGCCACCACCCCGTTCAGGTGCAGCTCCCGGGCCTCGTCCACCGTGGCCACGCCAAAGCCCCAGACCCCGGTGGCAGCCAGGGCGCGGGCCACCGGCACGGCACCGAGCCCGTAGCCGTCGGCCTTGACCATGGGCAGCAGCGGCACGCCGAGTCGACGGCCGGAAGCTTTCGGGCGTTGCGAACCAGGGCATCGAGGTCGACGTCGACCCAGGCCCGGGAGGTGTCGGGAGCGTATGGTGTGCGCACGGGGGGAGACTAGGAGCCCGGGAGAGCCGATGCAAGACGATTCGGCCCTGGGACGGGCCATCGCCATGGTGGCCGACCTGAGGGAGCGCTGCAGTTGGGACCGGGTCCAGACCCGCAAGACGCTGCGGCCCTACCTGATCGAGGAGGCCCACGAACTCGCTGCGGCACTCGACGGCGAAGAGCCGGGACCGATCCGCGAAGAGGTGGCCGACCTGATGCTCCACCTCGCCTGGCAACTGGTGCTCGGGCGGGAAACAGGCCGAGTTCACCCCGGATGAGATCGCCGACGTCCTGGTGGCCAAGATGCGCCGGCGGCATCCACATCTCTTCGACCTCGGCGAACGGGAGCAATGGGAGACCGCTCAAGGCGCGCGAGCGACCGGACGGCCGGGGGGTGCTCGACGGGCTGCCGGCCACCCTTCCTGAGCTGTTGATGGCCTTCCGGCTGCAGGAGCGTGCGGCGGGTGTCGGCTTCGACTGGCCGGATACCACCGGGCCACTCGCCAAGGTGCGCGAGGAACTCGCCGAGGTCGAGGACGAACTCGCCGGCGGATGGTGATCCAGCGTCCGGCTGGAGGACGAGCTCGGCGACCTGCTCTTCGCCGTCGTCAACCTGGCGCGCAAGGCAGGTGTGCAGCCCGGGCGCGCGCTCGACCGCGCCAACGCCAAGTTCCGCAACCGCTTCGAAGCAGTTGAACGGATCGCTGCCGGGCGCGGCCTGATCCTCGGCGAGGCGACGCTGGAGGAGCTGGACGTGATCTGGGAGGAGGTGAAGCGCGACGAGCGACAGGCGACAGGCGACGAATGACGCACAGGTGGGCCGCGGGTCCCGAACGCACGCCACCCTCATCCATGATGCGATCATCGATCATCGCTACGGGTAGAGCCGGTGGATCTGCCTCGGGAATGCGATCGCCTCGCGGATGTGGGGGATGCCGCAGATCCAGGCCACCGTGCGCTCGAGGCCGAGGCCGAAGCCGGAGTGCATGAAGCCACCGTACTTGCGGAGGTCGAGATACCAGCCGTAGGCCTCGGGATCGAGCCCCTGCGCCTTGATGCGCGCGAGCAGGAGTTGTCGTAGTCGTCCTCGCGCTGTGACCCGCCGATGATCTCGCCGTAGCCCTCGGGCGCCAGGCAGTCGTTGTTGAGCACCGTGCGCGGATCGTCGGGGTTCTCCTTCATGTAGAACGCCTTGACCTCCTTCGGATAGTTCATCACGAAGAGCGGCTGGTCGTACGCCTGCGCCAGCGCGGTCTCGTCGTCGGCGCCGAGATCGGCGCCCCACTCGATGTCGCTGCCCTCGGCCTGCAGCCTGGCGATCGCCTCGGTGTAGGTGATGCGCGGGAACGGGGCGGCGATCCTTCTCGAGCGGGGCGAGATCGCGCTCGAGTTCCTTGAGCTCCTCCTTGCGACGCTCGAGCGCCCGCTCGACGAGGTAGGAGACATCTCCTCCTGCAACCGCCATGTTCCCGTCGGTGTCGACGAACGCCATCTCGGGTTCGCACATCCAGAACTCGGTCAGGTGGCGTCGTGTCTTGCTCTTCTCGGCGCGGAAGGTCGGCCCGAAGCAGTAGACCTTTCCATGGGCGGCGGCGGTCGCCTCGACATAGAGCTGACCCGTCTGCGCGAGGTACGCCTGGCCAAGGTCGAAGTACTCGGTGGCGAAGAGCTCGCCGGCCTCTTCGCCGATCGAGCCGGTGAGGATCGGCGTGTCGACTCGGATGAAGCCGCGGTCGTAGAAGAAGTCGCTGGATCGCCTGCTCGACCTCGTGGCGCACCCGCGCGATCGCCACCTGCTTCCGCGAGCGCAACCAGAGATGGCGATGCTCGAACAGGAACGAGGTACCATGCTCCTTGGGCGTGATCGGGTAGTCGACGCTTGGCGCGGTGACCACCACGTCGCTGGCGGTGAGCTCGTACCCACCGGGAGATCGGGCATCCGCGCGCACCGCCCCGGTCGACCGCGCACGCAGGCCTCCTGGGTGAGCGTCGCCGAAGCGCTCCCATGCGCCCGTCGGCCACCTCGCTGCTTGGGGAAGACCGCCTGCACATAGCCGCAGCCGTCGCGCAGCACCAGGAAGGCGATCTTGCCGGACGAGCGGGTCGTGACGACCCAGCCACGAAGGGTGACGACGTCGCCCTCGTGGCGACGCAGGTCGGTGATCAGGACGGTAGGCATACTGGTAAGATGGCTGGTGTGGGGAAAAGGATGAAGGGCGACACGTCACCGTTCACCCTGCCGCCTCGATGGCGAGGCCATCGGCGATGCGCGCCAGGCGCTCCGCCTCCCGCCATTCCCGTTCCAGCAGCTTGAGCTCGCCCTCGAGCGCGCGGCGCTCTGTCTCCTCGTGGGCGCTCATCTCCAGCGCCAACCGCAATTCCGGGGATGCCTCGGCGAGCGGGAAGCGGCGTCGGGTCTCGAATCGCAGCGGCTTGCCGGAGAGGTAGGGAAAGAGTCGGGACGGCTCACCCCAGGTGAGTTCGAGGAGCCGGATCGCCTCGCACACCTGGTCGGCGGCGGGGCGGGAGTGCTCGAGCACCGGCAAGGTGCGCCCGAGCGCCGGGAGCAGCGAGTCGCCGCGGAAGAAGCCGGTTGCCGGGTGGTCGCGCATGCTGAGGAGTTGCAGCGGGTCGGCGCCAAGGAGGAGGTCGAGTTCGGTGCGATACGGGAGGTCGAGGAACCAGCGGAACTCCTCGTCGATCGCCATGGTGGCGTGGATCATCGCCGCAACCGGCACCCTGACCAGCTGATCGGTCCAGGGATCACGCAGCACCCGATGCTCGGCGAGGGCGGTGCCAGCGCCGACCCCGGTGTCCCAGAGCGGCAACACCATCAGCCGTCCGAGGGCACTCATCGCCGAGGTGACCCGCCCCGCCCAGCCGCCGGGCTCGTCGTGGCCCAACCCCGCCAGGCGGAGGCGGCGGCGCCTGAGCATCCGGCCGTAGCGCCAGGCGGCGAATTCCGGCTTGAGGGCGCGACCGATGCGGACCAGCTCGAGACCTTCCGACACGCGGGCGAGACCGATGTGGTCGGTGGAATAGCGGGTCCGGGTGTCGCGATAGAGCCGCTCGCAGTCGTCGATCGTCTCGAGGCGGGTGTCGAAGGGGACCAGGTTCCACCGGGTGCAGACCACGCACAGGACCCAGAGTCGCCCCGCAGCTCCGTCAAAGGCGATCCGCCGCCCGACCGGGAGCGTCTCGAGCACCTCGTTCTCGCCGAGGGGCGCGCTGCAGTAGAGGCAGGTGGAGTACATCGAGGAGTGCGTCCTGAGCCGTGAGTCGTGAGAGGGGGACCTCCACCCACGAATCAATCGTTGCATCCGCACCTTGCAGGGGTATGGCGGCGGGATGACGATTCGATGACAAACGACGTGAAAGGTGAATGGTGAATGGTGAATGGGGCGTGAGGCAGTCATCCCGAGCGCCGTCGAGGGTTCTGCTGGGACTGGGCTTGGGGCGGATCCCTCCACTCGGGCCACTGGCGCTCCGATGCGAGCCCCATTCACCAGTCACGATTCACGATTCACCCCCTGGCAGCACGATCTGCTCGGTCACCAGGTCATCGGTGATCTTCGCAAGGCGTTCGGCCTCGCGCCATTCGCGCTCGAGCAGCTTGAGCTCACCCTCGAGCCAGGTCCGCTCGAGGTCCTCGTTCATCCAGAGCTCCACCGCGAGGCGCTCCTCGACGGGGAGCCGCCCGGGGATCAGGAACGGGTGCGCGTAGCCCTCCCACGGGAAGAGCCGCTTCCATCCGGTTCCCTCCGCCTTCCGCTGCCGCTTGTTGACTTCCTGCTTTCCCTCGGCGCGCTGGGCGTCGGCACGTTGCCGCAGCCAGAGGGCCAGGTCGCCTCGCTCGTCGGCCAGGAGGCGGGTGGCGGCGTCGAGTTCCTTGCGAGAACCGTGCAGGATGTTGAGCGATCCGGTCACCCGGCGCCCGACCGACTGCACGTCGGCCTCGCTCCAGCGGAGCAGCCGGATCCCCTTCTTGTCGCTGGTGGGCGTCGGCACCTCGAGCGTGGCAGCACCGGATTCCCAGGAGATCACCGACTTGCGGGTCATCGCACGCTCGACCTTGACCGCGAGCTCGCTCTCCGGATCGGCCACCTTGAACCGGGCCCGCCGATTGATCGCGGCATCCCAGCTGCCCTTGACCATCTGCGAGACCATGTACGCCATGCCACCGGTCACCACGCCAAGGCCACCGAGCGCGACGAGCCCTGCCCCCACTCCGCCAACGGCGAGTCCGCCGACGATGTAGGAGTTCCGCCGCCGGCGCCGATAGCTCTCGCCATAGCGCCACGAGGCGAACTCGGGCCGCAGGGCCTCCCCGATCCGCACCAACTCGAGCCCCTCGCGCACCCGAGCGAGCCCGATGTTGTCGGTCGAGAACCGGGTGACCGTGTCGCGGTAGAGCCGTTCGGCGGCGTCGATGCTCTCCAGCCGGCTGTCGAACGGCACCAGGTTCCACTTGCCGCAGTGCTTGCACACCACCCAGAGCCGCCCCTTGGCGGCGTCGAACGCGATGCGACGACCGATCGGCAGCGTTTCGAGCACCTCGTTGGTGCCGAGTGAATGGTTGCAGTGGAGGCAGGTGGAGGTCACGAGGGGCTCGACTCGGGGGGAGGCTCGGTTGGGATGAATGGTGAATGGTGAATGGTGAATGGTAAATGGTGAACGGGGGGCGTGGGTCTGGCTCCCGATTCCCCATTCCCAACTTACCATTCACCATTCACCCGTCACCTCGGGCTCCAGCACCAGGTCGTCGGCGATCTTCGCCAACCGCTCGGCTTCCCGCCACTCGCGCTCGAGCAGCTTGAGCTCGCCCTCGAGCCAGATCCGTTCGATGTCCTCGTTCATCCACATCTCGATGGCGAGGCGCTCGCGCGCCGGCAGCAGCCCCAGACGCAAGTAGGGCGACTGGTACGAGCGCCAGTGAGGGGAGCCGATTCCGGGATAACGCCAGCTGTGGTTCTCGCCACCCCTGGCGCATTGCACGCCGGTCCGCTGGCGCAGCCAGGGGACCATCTCGCCCTTGGTCTCCGCAAGCAACCGGGTTGCCCCCTCGAGGTCACGGCGGTTCCCTGCCAGGAAGTTGAGACCGCCGGTGACGCGTCGTCCGATGCCCCGCAGGGCCGGCCCTGTCCAGCGCAACGCACCGCCGGATCGCGCCCCGAGACCGGGCGCCGACAGATCGAGCGACGGCTCGACCCCATCCCAGCCGATCGTCGCGCCCTGGAGCTGGTGATGCCACAAGGTGATCGGGCGCCCATCGCCCGGGGACACCACCCGACACCGGGCCCGCCGTCGCGTGGAGAATCGCCACACGGAGTCGAGCACGCCGTAGCTCCAGAACGTGCCGAGACCCACGAGCCCGAACAGCATCGTGCTTCCCGCAACCGCGATTCCACCGGCGATCGCAACACCGGCACCGCCCGCAAGCATCGTGTTTCGCCGTCGCCGGCGGTAACGCTCGCCATAGCGCCACGCGGCGAACTCGGGCCGCGGTGCCCCACCTATCCGCACCAGCTCGAGCCCCTCGCGCACCCGAGCGAGCCCGATGTTGTCGGTCGAATACCGGGTAACGGTGGCGCTGTAGAGCCGTTCGGCGGCGTCGATACTCTCCAGACGGGTGTCGAACGGCACCAGGTTCCACTTGCCGCAGTGCTTGCATACCACCCAGAGGCGCCCGTTGGCGGCGTCGAACGCGATGCGACGACCGATCGGCAGCGTCTCGAGCACCTCGTTGGTACCGAGCGGCCTGGTGCAGTGGAGGCAGGTGGAGTGCATGGCAGAGGGTCCGGGGCGAGGGGGCACCTTTGGCGTCGACTGTGTAGAATGTGAGGGGTGAATCGGTGATCGAGCCACCCCCGTGCACGACCGGCTACTCCAGGTGCCTCGCCTCGGGCCGCTGCGCTCGCTGGCCCGACCGTTCCCCGTGACCCGGACTCGGTGCATGCCCCTCCTGCCGGCCCCAGCCCGATGATCGCGCGGACCCTGCGGGGGGCGTTCATCCGCGTGCGCGGCCACGACTGGTGGAGCTACAAGATCCCGCCGCTGCTGGCCGTGGCGTTTGCCGGGCTTCTCGTGTTCGGCGAGCCCCGATCGGGGCTCGCTCCCACGGCGGTGGCCCTGGGCACCATCCTCGCGATAGCCGTGTACGGCTTCGTCCTCAACGACCTCACCGATATCGAGGCCGATCGTGCCAGCGGCCAGCCGAACCGGATGGCCTCGGTCGGCCCATCCGGGCGAGCGCTTGCGCTGGGGCTGCCGCTGGTCGCCGCGGTGCTGCTGGAGTGGCGGGCGGGTGACGCCGTGATGCGCACCCTGACCACAGCCAACCTCCTGCTACCGACGTTGTACTCGGTGCCGCCGGTACGACTCAAGGCCCGGGGAATCTGGGGCGCGCTCGTCGACGCCACCGGGGTGCACGCCCTCCCGATGGCGCTGGTGACCTGGACTGTCACGCGTGAGGCATTGGCCGACGATCCCCGGGCGGTCGCGTTCCTCGCCCTGGCGATCGGCTGGGCCTTCCTTGCCGGCTTCCGCAACATCATCGTGCATCAGGCGCGAGGCATCCACGGTGACCGCCTGGCCCTCGTGCGCACGTTCATTGCCTCGATCGGGGCTGCGGCCGGGCGCCGCCTGGTGTGGCGGTTTGTCTTTCCCGCCGAGCTCATGGCGCTGGCGGGCCTGCTGGGGCTCATCCTCCCTGCGGCCCCGGTCCTGATCCCCGTGCTGGTGGTCTACGCCTTGCTCGAGCTCCGCGCGATGCGATTCGGGTGGACGCTGGCGATCTTCGACCCTCCCGGAGGTTCGACCGAACGCTATCGCCCGATCGTCAACAACGCGCTCTACGAGGTCTGGCTGCCCCTGGGTCTCGGACTGCAGCTCGCGCTTGTGCACGCCTGGGGATGGGGGGTGCTGGTCGGGATCATCGCGCTCTTCTACCCCAACATTGCCTCGCGCATCAACGCATTGCGTCCATTGTTCCATGCCATGCCCGCCGCCCCGAGAGACCGGCCCTTCTACCCCCGCACCCCGGTGGACCTCTCGCCGTTGACGAACTGCCGCGTCTTCATCTCCTGCCCTGCCTGGGTCCCCGATCCGATCAATCACTGGGCCGCCGACATGGCCCGCGGGCTCCGCCACAGGGGCATCGATGCCGTGCTGCTCCTGACGGAGGAGGACACGCCACTCGTGACCCTCGACCAGCCCAGGATGCCGATCCCGCCGGACGTCCCGATGGTGACCCTGCAGACTGGCGAGCAGCCCGACTGGGGCCTGCAGTGGGCGGCGCTGCACCGACTCCTCAGCGAGTCCGCGCCGTGCGTGCATGTTGTGACCAACGACTGGCGGCAGTCCGGTGTGATCCCGACCCTGCCCGAGGATGTCACCGTCGTGCAGGTGGTGCACGGTACCGACGAACCGTACCTTGAGCAGGTCGAGCGACTTGCCGACGCCTTGGACCTGGTGATCGGTGGCAGTCCGGAGGTCAGCGCCCTGATCCGCGCCAGCGTTCCCGCGCTCAAGGCTCGGCTGGTGACCATCCCGCACGGGATCCTCGGACCCGCGCCCGGCGCCCTGCCGGTCATGCCCGACGAGCCGATCGCGGTGCTGCTGGTCGGGGGCGATGCTCCCGACGCCACGGCCACGGTCCACGCCCTGGCCACCTCGCTGGCGCGCATCTCCCCGAGATGCCGGCTCACCGTCCTCGATCCGAGCGCTCCCACAGCGGCCGCAGCCGAATCGTGCGGGGTGCGAGTGGTCCGGCACCCGAACCGATTCGACTGGTCGATCCTGTGCGACGAACACCATGCTGTGGCGGCCCTCGATTGGGATGCTCGTGCCCGGCGGCTCGTTGTCGAAGCCATGGGACACGGCAGCGTCCCGTTGGCCCTCGGCGTGGCCCCTCCGAACCCGCCGTTCCAGGACCGCGTCTCGGGGCTGGTGATCGACAGCGGAAGCCCCGCGGCCCTCGAGGCGGCGCTGCGCCGACTCCGGGACCCGGAGGTCCGGGAGACGATGTCGAGTCGGGCCCGCGAGACCGTGCTCGGCCGGCACTACGGAAACGCGGAAATGGTGGAGGCGTTTGTTGATCGTGTCATCTGGGCCAGGGACCACGCCGGGTCACCATCTCGCCGTGGAAAGCGTCGCACCGGGAGGTTCACCCCTCCACCAGCCGTCGTGGGGGAGCATCGGATCTTCTGGACCGAGTTCACCGTCGAGACGGCATGGGGCACCTTTCCGGACAACGGAAGTGCCGAGACGTTTCGTGCCTCGGTCGACGCAGGTCAACTGGGGGAGCCGGAATGACGGTGGCAGCCGGTAGCACCCACCGATCCGCCGACCGGCCCGGCTCCCTCTCGGCGATCGCCCGGCGATGGTACCCACTGCGTGCGCTGGTGCTCCGGGAGCTGAATCGCCGCTTCGCCACGACCGCCCTGGGTCTCGGCTGGACGGTGATCCAGCCACTGGTGCTGATTGGCGTTTACCTGCTGGTCTTCGGGAGCATCCTCGGCAGCGGCAGCGCAGACGGCGCTCGCCATGGATTCACCTTCTTCATGCTGAGCGGGATGTTGCCCTACCTGGCGACGTCGGACGGCATCCAGCGGAGCGCCACCTCACTCCGTGAGGACCGCACCCTCTTTGATCGCGAGGCCTTCCCAGCCGAGGTGGTGCCCGCCTCCCGTGTCGTGGCGGCGATGGTGACCGAGGCGATCGCGCTGCTGCTCGTGATCGCGATCGGCGCGCTGCTTGGCAACCTCCGCCTCAACGGCTGGTTGCTGTTCCTTCCGGTATTGATGCTGCTCCGGGTGATCATCACATGCGGCATCGCCTGGCTGGTGAGCGTGCTCACGGTGTTCATCACCGACCTCGGCGAGGCACTGCCGCTGCTGCTCACCGCGTGGCTGTTCCTGACGCCGATCTTCTACCGGGTCGACCAGGTGCCCAACGGACTCCGCTGGCTGCTCGCCATCAACCCGCTCCACCACGTGGTGCAGGGCTACCGGGCGGTGATGCTGGAGGATCGTGCCCCGCTGCCGGAACTCGCCTGGTTGATCGGGTGGTGCGTGCTGGTCGGTGGTGGCGGCCTCTGGTTCTACCGGGCCGCGATCCACCGCGCCAAGGACTTCATCTGATCATGATCGCTCTCCGTGCCACCGATGTCGGCAAGGCCTATCGTCTCTATCAGCGGCCGATCGACTCACTCAAGGAGCTGGTCTTCCGCCGCCAGCTGGCCGAGACCTTCTGGGCGCTCCGGCACGTCTCGCTCGAGGTGCCGATCGGCGGGTCGCTCGGGATCATCGGCGACAACGGCGCCGGCAAGTCGACGCTGCTCCGGGTGCTGGCGGCCGCAGTGCCACCGACCGAGGGCACGGTGGAGCGCCATGGCCGCACTTCGGCGATGCTGTCGCTCGGCGCGGGCTTCCACCCCGATCTCTCCGGTCGGGAGAACATCCGGATCGGCTGTGCAATGCTGGGCCTCTCCCCGACCGAGACGACGGCCCTGACCCCGGCGATCATCGACTTCTCCGAGCTGGGCGAGTTCATCGAGCGGCCGGTGCGGACCTATTCCTCGGGCATGCAGCTCCGGCTGGGTTTCGCGGTGGCGACCGCCGTGGAGCCGGAGGTCCTCATCGTCGACGAGCACCTGTCGGTGGGAGACCAGCATTTCCGGCACAAGTGCATGCGACGGATCCAGCAGCTTCGGGAGAGCGGCTGCGCGCTGGTCTTCTGCTCGCACGACTTGTATGCGGTGCGCGAGGTGTGCGAACGCACGATCTGGCTGCACGAGGGGACCGTGCGACTGCTGACCGACTCACCCACGGTGATCGACGCCTATCAGGATCACGTTCGGGCGCGCGACGCCGCCCCCGACCCGATGGCCCAGCCCGCGACCGCGGCTGCCGCCACGCCGACGATTCGCGAGGACCTCGCCTGTCACCTGCGCGAGGTCGCGCTGGCAGCAATGGACGGCGAGTCCGCCCTGATTTCGGGCGGGCGCCTCGAGGTGCGGATCCTCGCGAGCATCTCCGATACGATCCGGCAGGAGGGCGTGGGGCTGGGGCTGCTGATCGTCCGCAATGACGGCGTCTGGTGCTACGGTGTCAGCACCGGGATCGACGCGGTGGACCCTCTCGTATCACTGGGTGAGCAGCGGTACGGCGCGCGGTTCGTGATCGATCCATTGCCGCTCCTTGCCGGGCAGTACAGTTTCACGGTGGCGCTCATGGATGTGCAACGGCACCATATGTACGACACGTGGACGGGGGCGGCGCCGTTCACGGTCACCCATGCTGGCCGCGACGTGGGGTTGGTCCGCCTCGAACATCACTGGGTGTCGCCCTGATACCCGTCCTCCGGAGCTGCCGCACCGTCAGGAGCCCGCGATGAAGCCCTCCCAGGTCACCGAGACCTACGATGGCCACTATGCCCGGGTGTACGACGACACCTTCCTGCACGCGAGCTGGACCAGGCCGTCGCTCGACTTCCAGCTCGGCCTGATTGGCCAGCATCTCACCGGCGCCGGCGAGTGGCTCGACGTGGCGTGCGGGACTGGCTACGTCCTGAGCCGGTTCCCCGAGATGCCTCGCGTGGGGCTCGACTACTCCGAGTCGATGCTCCAACACGCGCGATCGCGCAATCCCGGCGTGCCCTTCGTCCGGCGGAACTACCGTGAGCCATGTCCGGAGTGGACCGACCGGTTCTCGCTCGTCACCTGCATGTGGTGGGCCTACTGCCTGGCCGAGACCATGGCCGAGGTGCGAACCCTGGTCGCCCGATTGGCGGAATGGACGGCCCCCGACGGCACGGTGCTCCTCCCGCTCTGCAATGTCAACAAGTTCGACTCGCACAACATCAAGGTGCCGTACATCGATCCGCGCGTGCCTGGGCGCTGCATGATCACCGGATTCGTCTGGGCGTGGATCCAGGAGGACGGCGAACGGCACGATGACGTCGTGACGCCGCAGGTCGAGCACATGATCCTGATGTTCGACCAGCATTTCGAGGACGTGCGCGTGGTCACCGCACCACCCGATCTGGTGGGGGAGGGATGGCTGGTGCAGGATGTGCTCGTCGCCCGGCGGAAGCGACCTGTCCGACGGACCGGCGACCTGCACCCGCCGGGCGATGGCGCGGTTCCTGGCAAGCTCGAGTGGAACCTCGCCGTCAACGGCAAGGCACTCGCGACCTTGTGCTACCCCGACTTCCGGGCCCTCGGCGCCGTACGGGTCACCCTCGACGCGGTCGATGGCACCGACCCGTGGATCGTCCAGGTCAACAAGGCCGGATACCAGGTCCGCTGTGGCGCCCGATACCGCCTCGCGTTTCGCGCTCGGGCCGACGCACCGCGATCGCTCCACGTCGGGGTGTCCCACGGCATGCCGCCCTGGACGAGCCTGGGCCACTACGCCGAGGTGCCGCTCACCACCGAGTGGATCGCGCACGAGGCGGAGTTCGTCGCGGCGGAGAACGGCCTCCGATCGCGGGTGCATTTCGACCTGGCCAGCAGCCTGATCCCCGTCGAGCTGTCCTCCGTCAGGCTGGACGAGGTGGCGCCCCCGGAAGACAGCTGACGGCATCCTGCCTCATGGAGTCATCGGCGCGGGCGGGGTCGCCTGTCGCGGCCGGAGGCGAAGGATCGGCTTCTCCAACCAGTGCCAGCTGAGAGCGGCGATCCCGAAGGTCAGGGCGGACATCGCGATCACATAGCCGGTGAGCGAAAGGACTGTCGCCTCCCCGCCGGGTCGGTGGACCCAGCCGTACTGATCGAGCACGTTCGCCAGCGGGTCATGGATCACGTACATGGCGTAGGAGTAGAGCCCGATTCGCCGGGCCACTCGAGATTCGGCTACTCGCAGCAGCACGCCACCTCTCCCCTCCAGGACGGTCGCCACGATCGCACCGGCCGACCATGCCGTGCAGGTGAGGAAGAAGGGCGCCTGCCAGCCAGGCTCGTATCGTCCCGACAGCAGGACCCGCACGATCCATATCGCCACCGGGGCCAACAAGACGAGCGCGGCGAGGCCGACTCTCCGATAGATGCGGGCGAGCACCCTGATCCCGGTCGGCTCGCGCCACGCGATCGCGAGCAAGGCCCCGAGCGCCAGGCCGTCGAGTCTGCCGAAGGTGAAGGTGTAGAACAGCAGGCGATCCGGCATGGCGTAGCTCAGCGCCGTCCGGATGATCGGCGCCAGCACGAGACATCCCACGGCCACGCGACGCAGCTGGCGTGACGAACAGAGCCACACGGCCAGTGGCCAGAGCAGGTAGAACTGCTCCTCGATCGAGAGGCTCCAGAAGTGATCGGTGTACGCCGCGAGTCGGCCGCCCAGGCCATCGGTGATGTTCACGTAGTGGAACCAGTAGGTCAGCTGCTGCACCGGCGTCAGCGTGATCGCGCTGGCATCCCACGGCACCATGTGCGGCAGCACGATGAGATACAGGAGCAGGAAGCCGTAGTAGAGCGGCAGGATCCGCGCGGCACGGCGCAGGTAGAAATTCCGGAAGTAGTCGGGGGCGCCCTTGCTGTCGATCAGGATGCCCGTGATGAGAAAACCGGAAAGCACGAAGAAGACATCGAGTCCGACCACCCCGATCGGGGCGAGGGCGTAGATGGGCACCGCGAGCCAGCCGTCGGTGTGGCGCGCCACGTTGATCGTGAAGTGCGCCATGAGCACGACCATCACCAGCGCCCGCAGCCCGTCGAGCGCCCTGATCCTTGGGGGCGTCTGCCCCGAGGAGATGACCGGAGCCGCCGTCACGGGGCGCTCCGCCCGATCGCTCGCCGTGCCGCCCTGCCCGCCCTGCAGATCCGGATCATGGCTCCCCCGCCTGCTGATCTCGCCGTTCACCTAGCCTCAAGGGCACATTCCTTGCCACCCTTGGAACCCACGGGCCACCGATCCTCCGCGATCGCCCAGCCGGTCGCACCACCGGCCCGGGAGGACCCCATGGATGACCATGTCGTGACGATCGACGAGACCGGGCCGGCGGCTCGGCGCTGTCGAGAAGTTGCAAGCCCATGTGGCACCGGTGCCGCACCGGGCGGTCTCCGTCCTGCTCTTCTCGCCCCGCGGCCAGCTCCTGCTCCAGCGACGCGCCCCCGGGAAGTATCACTCCGCCAACCTCTGGTCCAACAGCTGCTGCAGCCACCCGCGAATCGACGAGGACGATGCCGCCGCCGCCTCCCGCCGCCTCCGCGAGGAGATGGGGATCCGCTCCCCCCTCTCCGCGCTCGGGTCGGTGCGCTACCGGGTCGCCGTGGGCGACGGCCTGGTCGAGGACGAACTCACCGAGCTCTTCATCGCCGAGTGGACCGGCCACCCGCGCCCCGACGATCGCGAGGTCTCCGCCTGGTGCTGGCTCGGTGGCGACACATTGCACCAATCGCTGCGCCGCACCGCGGGGAACTACACCGCCTGGTTGCCGATCGTGGTGGAGACCACCGTGGCCCTCGCCCTGCTCCAGCCGGAGCTGGTCCCCGCGGGGCTGCGCCGCTTCGCCGGCGCTTGGGCCGGCGACGCCGCCCTGCGCGAGTCGCGCACCACCACCCGCAAGGCCGTGCACATCGTCGGCCGCGACGAGCGACGGCCGTGGATCTCGCCACGACGACGCACCAAGCTCCGCGCTCGGACGGCGTGAGACCGCCGGGTGAACGGTGAATCGTGAATGGTGAATGGGAATGCCAATCGACACCCCATTCACCATTGACCATTCACCATTCACGCATCACCCCACCCGGAACAGCGCTTCGCCTCTCGGATATCGGGTCAGCACCCGCTCCTTGAGCGCCCGATGCTCGCGCGAGTCGAGCGTCGGATCCCGCTCGAGAATCGCCAGCGCCAGCGCGCGCGCTGCGCCGAGGAGGTCGGTATCGTCGGGGAACCGGGCAACCTTGAAGTCGACGCCACCCGACTGGCGCGCGCCGAGCAGGTCGCCCTGGCGCCGCTCCTCGAGGTCGAGCTCGGCGATCCGGAAGCCATCGGTGGTGGCGGCGAAGGCCCGGAGCCGGTCGGGGATCTTTTCGTGGGCCGCCAGCAGGATGCAGTGCGACTCCCCCGCCCCACGACCGATCCGGCCCCGGAGCTGGTGGAGCTGCGCCAGCCCGAACCGCTCCGGATGCTCGATCACCATCACCGTGGCATTGGCGACGTCGATCCCCACCTCGATCACGGTGGTCGCCACCAGCACGCCGATCTCCCCGTCGCGAAACGCCCGCATCACCCGTTCGCGCTCCGGGCGCCTTGACGCGTCCGTGCACCAGCCCGACCGCCACATCGTCCCACTGCGCCTGCAGCGTGGTGGCCATCGTCTCGGCGGCGCGCAGGTCGGTCTTCTCGCTCTCCTCGATCACCGGCAGCACGATGTAGCCCTGACCACCCTGTAGCGCCATGCGATGGACGAAGTCGAACACCCGCTCGTCGTCCCCGCGGTGTCCGCACCGCGGTGCGCACGCTCCCCCGCCCCGGTGGCCGGGTCTTGAGCACCGACATGTCGAGGTCGCCGTAGCGGGTGAGCGCCAGCGAACGCGGAATCGGGGTGGCGGTGAGCAACAGCACGTCGGGTGCCTCACCCTTGCTCATCAGCGCGGCGCGCTGCTCCACCCCGAAACGATGCTGCTCGTCGATCACCACGAGCCCGAGATGCTCGAAGGCGACCCGCTCCTGCACCAGGGCATGGGTGCCGACCACCAGTGGCGCCTCGCCGCTGGTGAGCCGCTGCCGGATCGCCGTCTTCTCCTTGGCCGAAAGCCGGCCAACGAGGAGCTCCGGAACGATGCCGAGCGGCGCGAGGAGCGCGGTGAGCGTGGCGTGGTGCTGCTCGACGAGCAGCTCGGTGGGCGCCATCATCGCCGCCTGGTAGCCGTTCTCCATCGCCAGCAGCATCGCGAAGAGCGCCACCACCGTCTTGCCGGTGCCCACGTCGCCCATCAGCAACCGGTGCATCCGCTCGTCGGTGGTCATGTCGTCGAAGATCTCGCGGATCGCCTGCTTCTGGTCGGCGGTGAGCTCCCAGGGCAGCGCCTCCCGGAGCCTCGACGTGAGCGTCCTGTGCAGGGTGAAGCGGGTGCCGCGCTCGCCGTGCTTGGCCACGTGGCGGGCCCGGGCCAGCATCAACTGCAGATCGAGCAGTTCGTCGACCGCCAGGCGGCGGCGGCCCCGTTCGGCCTCCTCCAGGGTGGCCGGATGGTGGACGGCCCTCAGGGCGTCGCCGATCGGCGGCAGCTCGAACCGCTCCCGCAGCTCGCCCGGCAGGATATCGGCCACCAGCGGGATCAGGGTCTCGAGGTGCTGGTCGATCAGGTGACGGAGCTGCTTGTGGGAGAGTCCCTCGGTAGCGGGGTAGACAGGCAGGATCCGGCCCGCGGCCTCGGGATCGTCGGCCTCACCGAGGATGATCATCTCCCGGGGCGCCATCTGGCGGCCGTGGTAGAAGCGGACCGGACCGGCCACCAGCAGCAGCTGGCCCACCTTGATGGTCCGGTCGAGGAAGGCCTGACCGGGCCAGGCGCACTCCAGCACCCCGCTCTGGTCCTGCAGCACCGCGTGGAAGATCCGGAGCCCCTTGCGGGTAGGCAGGACGCCCTTGCTGGTCACCCGGCCCACACAGGCCACGTCGTCGCCGACCCGGGCGCGGGCCAGTGGAGTCACGTTGGAGGCGTCGATGTAGCGGTGCGGCAGGTGGTAGAGGAGGTCCTGGACCCGTTCGATCCCCAGGCGCGCCAGGACTTCCGCGCGCTTCTCGCCGATTCCCTTGAGGTACTGGATCGGGGTGTCGAGGCGGAGGGCGGGCATGGCGTGAAGAATAGGGAGCCCGAATGACTAGACCAACACCAGGAAACACAGTTCTCACTGCCGCCGGAGGAGGATCAGATGCGTCTCACCAGGTTCGGATTGCTCACGCCGCTGGTTCTGGCATGCTCCGGCTCACCCACTGCACCGTCGCCCGACGACGTGCGCGTCGAGCTCGCCTGGGTCGGCTCTGGTGATGAAGGGAACGCTGCGCGTGTCACCCTGAGCAACATCGGGACGGTGCCAGTGGCATATCGATGCGGCTCGCTCTACCTGGAGGTCGAGTCAGGCACCGAGTGGCGGCTCGCCCAGAGCCCGAGTTGCGTCGGCATTCCGCCATGGATCACCCTTGACACCGGCGCCAGCTACCAGGAGACGTTCTACGTTGGTGGCGGGCATCGTTACCGGGCCGGCGCGGCGGTTGCCCGTCCCGACGGGAGCGGTCTCACCCGGCTCTACAGCGAGCCATCAGAGCCTTCGCCGTGATGCGACTCGCGCCGGTGGCACTCTTCCTCGCCGGATGCACCAGCCCGCCCACCGGCGCGGCGCTGGTGGAGCTGCCGCAGTTGCGCGTGGTGGCTCCGCCGGCGATCCGCGGCGACCTGGTGCAGCTCGAATTGATCAACACCACCTCGACGGTGATCACCCTTCCCCCACCGGTCTGCACCGGGCGGCTCGACCAGTTCAGCCGGAACCAGTGGCTGGAGCTCCCGGGCGACGCCGGTCCATGCGTGGGCCTGCCGATCATGATCGCCCCCGATGAGCATCACCTCTTCGGCTTCCCGACCCTGGAGAGTCGGCCGGGGACCTTTCGGGTGGTGCTCACCGGCAGCAACGGCGAGGGCGAATTCGTGGTGCGCTCGCCGGGCTTCGCCGTGCCGTGACCACGACGGCCGTCGAGCCGGTCCCTACTCCAGTCGATTGACCCTTCGCAGCTCCGGGAAGAAGCGCGACCAGAGCGCCGTCACCCCGAGCGATCCCACCCCGCCGAGCGCCGCCGCGACGACTGGACCCAGGAGTCTCGCGGTCACGCCGCTCTCGAACTCGCCCAGCTCGTTCGACGCCCCGATGAACAGGAACGACACCGAGGCCACCCGGCCACGCATCGCATCAGGCGTGACCACCTGGATCAGCGTCTGGCGGACATAGACGGAGACCATGTCGGCTCCGCCGAGGACTGCCAGGGCCACCAGTGAGAGGGCGAAGCTCCGCGACAGCGCGAAGACAATGGTGGCTAGCCCAAAGATCGCCACGCCGGTGAACATCGCGGTGCCCGCCCGCTCCTTCACGGGCCGCCCGGCCAGCACCATCGCCACCAGTGCCGCACCGACGGCCGGTGCCGATCGGAGCAGCCCGAAGCCCTCGGCGCCCACATGCAGGATGTCGCGCGCGAAGACCGGCAGCAGCGCCGTGGCGCCACCGAGAAGCACCGCGAAGAGATCAAGTGAAATGGCACCGAGGACCACCCGGTTGCTGCGGATGTAGCGAAGCCCTTCCTTCACGCGTTCGACCGCCGAGCCGGTATGCGGCGCCGGGGTGGTGGGCCGCCGGATGAGCATCACCCCGACCACCGGAACCAGGTAGAGCACCAGTGACACGGCGTAGGAGTGCTCCGACGACCAGTGGCCGACCATGAAGCCGGCCAGCGCCGGGCCCGCGATGGTGCCGACCTGGAAGGCGAGCGAGTTCCAGGCGATGGCGCGTGGCAGCAGCACCGGCGGCACCAGCATCGGTGCCAGCGCCACCCCGGCCGGCGCCCTGAAGGCCCGCGCCACGCCGAAGAGGAAGGCGATGCCAAGGAGGACCCCGAT
Source organism: uncultured Gemmatimonadales bacterium (assembly GCA_963847895.1). Taxonomy (GTDB): domain Bacteria; phylum Gemmatimonadota; class Gemmatimonadetes; order Gemmatimonadales; family GWC2-71-9; genus Palsa-1233. Next base: position 269,738 of record CAWKBO010000001.1, on the reverse strand, counting down.
CGAGAGCACTCCAGTTCCCGCCGTGACAACCAACCCCAGGGCGCAGAGTGCTTCCCCGGCGAAGCAGAGGCCGAGCACCAGTTTGCGGGAATAGCGATCGGCCACCACGCCAGCTGGCAGCGCAAGGCAGAAGAGCGGCAGAAAGGTCGCCAACCCGAGCAGCCCCACGTAGAGCGCCGACTCCGCGATGGTTCGTCCCGCCCGGGCCAGCTCGTACACCTGCCAACCCATCGTCACGCTCTGCGACATCGTGGCCAGCACGCCGAGCGTCCGGGTGAGCAGGTACACCATGAAGTCGCGTTCGCCGAGAAGTGCGCGCGCGGTGTCGGGGACTCGGACCTGCCGGGAACGGTCGGACATCAGGCCAGCTAGGCCATCATCATCATCTCGGCCTCGCCCTCGATCACCACCTTGCCATCCTGGCTGGTGATCAGGGTGGCGAGGTGGACACGCCTCCGCTCCGGCATCAGGTCGGTGACCTCGGCACTGACGGTGATCGTGTCACCGGGCTTGACCGGCCGCTTGAAGCGCAGTGACTGGCTGGCATAGACCGCCCCGGTGCCCGGGAGCTTCATCCCGAGCACCGTGGAAAGGAAGCTGGCCGTGAGCATCCCGTGCGCGATCGTGCCACCGAACCGGCTGGCCGACGCAAACGCCGGGTCGTCGTGCAGCGGATTGCGGTCACCGGTGAGTTCCATGAACGACTCGATGTCGGCGTCGGTCACCGTATGGACCACCTCGGCACGCTGCCCCACCGTGAGTTCGTCAAATCGCATCATCCCTCCATCGCGAGTGCCACGTCGGCATCGAGATCGCCACGAGCCTCGGCCCGTGTGAGCCAGGATACGGTGAAGAAGACCAGTAGCGCCAGCACCATGGCGGTCCCGGTGGCGCTCACTCCCGCCGGAAGCGACAAGACCCTGGCCCAGGCCAGTGTCTCGAGCAGCAGGGTGGCCACGAGCCCGGTGGCGATCGAGGCGATCGCCCCGACACGCGTCGCCCCGGGCCAGACGAGGCCGATCGCCAGCGAGGGCACCAGCGTCGTGGCGAAGAGGCCCCAGCCGAAGACCCCGAGGAGTGCGACCAGGGTGGTGCTGCCGAGCGCGAGGGCCATCCCCCCCACCCCGACCAGCAGCGTGGCGATCCGCCCGACGTGGAGTTCCCGCGCCGGCGCGACCGGCCGCCGCGGCAGGTCGCGGCACCACGCCGCCGCCGCAATGCTGAGGAAGGCGTTGACCGTGCTCATGATCGCCGCGGCGACCCCGCTGAACACCAGCCCGGCCAGCAGCGCGGGAGTGTAGCCGAGCAGGAATGTTGCGGTGGCATCGTCCGGGTTGGCGAGCGGCGCCAGGTCGCCGGTACTCACCCGGGCCTTGACCGCCAGTCCCACCCCCACGAACAACAGCAGCGTGACAGTGAGCGACCCGGTCATCAGCATCGGGTACCAGCGGAGCTTCCGCGGGTCACGCAGCATGAAGAACTTGTGCAGCACCTGCGGTTGGCCGAGAGCGCCGAGGCCGAACACGAAGAAGAACACCAGTGCCGCCAGCGGTGTGCCATGTCCCCACGGCGACAGCCAACCCGGATCGGCGGCGAGGATGTCGCGCGAGATCGCGGCGAGTCCGTGGCCGCTGGTGAGCACCGCCACGAACACCAGCGACGAGGCCACGGCCATCAGCGCACCCTGGAAGAGGTCGGTGCGCATCCCCGCCAGCATCCCGCCACTCACCGAATAGGCCAGCACCACGGCACTCCCCAGCACGATCGCGGCCGCACGTGGCAGGCCGAAGATCGCCTCGAGAATCAGGCCGAGCGCCAGGAAGTTGGTGGCGACATAGCCGATGATCGCCACCAGCATCGCCAGTGCGGCGAGTCGCTGCGCCGTGGGTGATCGATAGCGCGCTCCCACCGCCTCGGCCACACTCACCAGCCCACGCAGCTCACCCAGACGACGGAGACGACCAGCGAGCACCCAGGCGGTGAGGGTACTGGTCATTCCGGCAGAGAGGACGATGAAGACCGCGCCGACCCCGCGAGCGTACACGAGTCCAGGTCCGCCGATGAAGGCGAAGCCCGAGAGGGTCGATGCCATGGCGGCGATCGACAGGGTCCAGATCCCGACACCGCGACCCGCGAGGAAGAAATCGTCCCCGGTGTGGGTGCGGCGGACCGCCCATGCGGCGATCGCGGCGCAACCGGCGAAGTAGGCTGCCCCCACGGCCACGATGGCGGGGACCGTGGTCAGTCGTCCTCCGACCGCTCGAAATCGAGCGCGTAGCAGGCCGGAAGGATGAACACCGGCAACAGTCCCACGCCATAGAGGACGAGTGCGGCCCGTGGTGGCAATCCGAGCCAGAGCGCGCCACCGGGCGGCTCGACCGGCATCAGGAAGGCCGCACCGAGTCCCACCAGCGGGACGAAGAACACCACCGCTACAGCAAGTATCGCCCAGCGCGACAGGAGGCCGCGTCGAATCGCCCCGGCGGCCAGCGCCCCCGCCATGGCCGTGCTCGACCCGATGATCGCGAGCCAGGAGACGATCGGCCGTTCGCCGCCGCCGAGGGCCGCCAGGGCGAACGCCAGCGCGAGCGCCAGTGTCCCGACAGCCACCGCCAGCAGCCAGGGCCCCCGGGCGGTCCTCATCCCTCGCCGAGCAACCCCTCCGCCCAGCCACGCGGATCGAATGGCTCGAGGTTGTCGAGCTGTTCGCCCAGCCCCACGAAGCGGATCGGCACGTCGAGCTCGCGGCGGAGTGCCACCACGGCACCACCACGCGCGCTGCCATCGAGCTTGGTGACCACGAGACCGGTCGGGGCCACCACCCTGGCGAACGCCTTCCCCTGCTGCACGGCGTTCTGGCCCACGGTGCCATCAATCACCAGCAACACCTCGTGCGGAGCACCCGGAATCTTGCGGCCGAGCACCCGCACCACCTTGCCGAGTTCGACCATCAGGTCATCCTGGGTGTGAAGCCGACCAGCGGTGTCGACGATCAGCACGTCCACCCCGCGGCGGACAGCGGCCTCGGCGGCGTCGAACGCCACCGCGGCCGGGTCACCACCCTGGGCACCGCTCACGCACTCGATGCCGAGTCGCTCGGCCCAGGTCTGGAGCTGTCGCACCGCGCCGGCGCGCCAGGTGTCGGCGGCAGCGAGCAACACCACCTTGCCCTGCCCCTTGAGACGGTGCGCCAACTTCGCGATCGAGGTGGTCTTGCCGGCGCCATTGACACCCATCACCAGCAGCACCACCGGTGACGGGATGCCGGGGGCGATCGCGCCCGGATCCACCGGGCCGGTGAGCAATTCGGCGAGTCGCTCGGCGAACGCGGCGCGGAGATCGACGTCGGTCTTGAGCTTCCCCTTGCGGATCTGCTGCTCGAGAAACTCCACCAGCTCCATCGTGGCCGGCACGCCGAAGTCCGCCTCGATCAATGTCCGCTCGAGCTGCTCGAGTTCGTCGCCCTTGAGCCCGCGCACCAGCGCGCCCACGTCGGTGAGGGCCAGCCGCTTGACGCGCTGCCAGAGCGAGGCCTTGCCGCGAAGGGAGTCCTTCATCGCGACACGCGACAGGCGACAGGCGACAGGCGATGGGGCACCGACCGTGGCGGAACGCTGGCTGGAACAGGCATGGCACAAAGATATCGACGGGTGATGGCACATCCCCGTGTCGCCTGTCGCCTGTCGCCTGTCGCGTTCACCGCATCCCCACCCGCCGGCGGACCACCCACTCGAGTGCGAACCCGAGCACCGCGATGGCAAAGAGTGGCAGCAATTCGCGCAGCGATCGCCGAGCAGGGACCGGTGAGGCGATTGCGGTCCGGGCGCCGAGGGTGACGGGTGCGGGGAGGAGCTCGTCGGCGAACCGCTCGACCGCCACCGTGCCGGCATCATTCGCCGCGCCGCCGAGTCGATAGCGATAGCGGCCCGGCGGGACGACAATCGCGGCGATGCCGTCGGCATCGAAGCGGAGAGTGTCGCTGACCGTGGCAGAGTCACCGGCCAGGGCGATCGCCATCGGTGCCGGAGCGGCGCTCCCCTGGTAACGGAAACGGAGCGGTTCGCCCCATTCGACCACCGGCGTGACGGGCCGAACCGCCGGTCCGCCTGTTTCCGGTGCCGCGAGCAGCCAGGCCGCGGCATTGGCAACCATGGTGCGCCAGGCCTGCTCGGCCTCGCCGCCGCCGAACGCCCACCGGTGCAACCCCTCGACCCCGATCACCACGGTGCGGCCACCAGCCTCGCGGCCGGACACCACCGGCAGTTCGGCACCGCGCCGGGCGAGGCGCGCGGTGAGCGCGATCCAATCGCCGTCCGGCACACTGGAAGCCGCCGAGACGGGAGGGAGCGAATCGGGATCGAGTCCCGCGAAGGCCCCGGCCAGCGGGGAGGCCGTGGCGGTGCTGAGGTACCAGTCGCCAGCGGTCCCTCCCCCCGGCCAGAACATGCGCGCACGGCCGAGGCCGCTGTAGGGAGTGGTGTCGCCGCGAACGGCGACCAGGTCGGCCCGGCGCGCGGCGGCCAGGACTTCCGCCCCGGTCACGCGCTTCAGGTTGTCCATCCGTCGCCATTGGCCCGGCTGCAGCTGGACGAAACCGCGCACCGGCGTGGCGGTCACCTCGGCGAGGGTCCGGTAGAGGAACCGGGCGTCCCAGTCGGCGCGGGCCGCGATCACCACCACCCCCGGCGACGGGGTGATCACCACCCGACGGAGTCGCTGGTCGTCGCGTGGCTCGGCATCGGTGACTCCGGCGATTGCGATGGTGAGCCACCGCTCGCCGTCGAGCCCGGCGGGCAGCGGCCCCTCGAGCCGGAGCACGGCCCGATCGGACGAGCCGGCGAATCCGGCCGGGCCGGCAAGGAGCACCCGGTCACCGTCGCGCACCTCGACCCGCACCGAATCACGCCAGCCATTCGCGGCCCGCAGGTCGATCTCGGCGGTGAGCGTGTCTCCGGCCGCGAGTCGCGACGGCAGGCGGGCCTCGCTGATCGCCACATCCGGTGCGACGCCGCGAGGGAGCAGCCGGACGCTTGCCTGGGCGAGGAGGTCGGCCGGCACCGCTGCGATGTCGGCGATCTCGCCGTCGGTGATCACCTCGATCGGCCGACCCGATCCGGCGGCCGCGGCGAGTGCCGAGCCGATGTCACTCCTGCCTCCCGGCTGCCCGGGGGCGGCCTCGCCGAACGGCACCACCTCACCCAGCGTGGTGGCCAGCGCGCGCGCCGAATCGGTCAGACCCGTCGCGGCGTGCATCGAGACCGAGTTGTCGAGGAGGACCAGTGGCTGCCGGCGTGCCACGGCGGTGCGGACGCCGGGGTCGAGAATCAGCAGGAGTACTGCCAGGATGGCGGTGGCACGGGCGGCGAACGCGAGCCGATGCAGCGCGCTCGTGAGGGCGCCGCGCCAGGGCCACCAGGCGAGCAGCAGTGCGGCGACGATCGCCGCGCCGAGGAGACCCACCTGCGCGAAGCTCATCGCCGCGAACCGTGGCGGGCCCGGCGCATCGCTCCGTGTGCCCGGATCAGTCGGTCAGCAGCGTGCCGGCCGCGTCGCCGCGGTCGAGGCCCAGCATCGCGAGCAGGCGGTCGCGTTCTGCGCGGAATCCGCCGAAGTCGCCCTTGGCCAGCGGTTCACCGGCCTCGAACTTCATCGACCGAGGGTCGCGCGCCACGCCATTGACCCGGAACTCGTAGTGCAGGTGGGGCGCGGTGGCGAGCCCGGTGGAGCCGACCCGACCGACTTGGTCGCCCTGCGCAACCGACCTGCCGGGACGAATACCGGCGGTGATCGCGCTCAGGTGCGCGTAGCGCGTGACGATGCCGTTGCGGTGGCGTACCTCGACCATCCGGCCGTAGCCACCATTGAACCCGGCCCTGGTCACGACGCCGTTGGCAGTGGCATGCACCGGTGTGCCGGTGGCCGCCGAGTAGTCGATCCCCTCGTGGCGTCGCCAGGTCTTGAGCACCGGGTGGAAGCGTCGCCCGGTGACCCCGCTGGTGATGTAGCGGAACTGGAGCGGTGCCGCGAGGAACTCGCGGCGGAGCGCCTTGCCCGAGGCATCGTAGTAACCCGCCTTGCCACTGCTCGCGGGTGTGTAGCGGATCGCCGTGAGGTCGTGGCCACCGATCGTCGCGTCGCCCGCGAGGACCCGGCCGAAGCGCACCTCGCCGTCCTCGCTCACCTGGCGCTCGACCACCGCGCTGAACGGATCGCCGGGCTGGGGATCGCGCGAGAAGTCGACCGACCAGGCAAAGACATCGGCGAGCTCATTGACGAACTGGGCCCGCGCATCGGCGTCGAAGGTCGCCTCACTGATGGCCCGGTCGGCCGCTTCGGTGAGCGAGCTCTCGATCACCCCACTAACCCGGATCGTGTCGGTGGTCCAGTGGATCGGCAAGGAGACACCGGACCAGTCACCGCCTGCAGTGCGGATGAATCGCAGTCGCTGCGAATCATCGGGGCGCAACTCGATCCGGGTCGGCTCGTCGGTGATGACCTCGCGGTGGACCGAGAAGACCAGCCCGGCCCGGAGTCGGCGGGGATCGAAATGGAGCAGGTCGGCGAGGGCGTCGAAATCGAAGCCGCTCACCCCCTGGCGGGCCAGCAGGGTCGAGATCGATTCCCCGCTGTGCAACGTGTCGCTCACCACCCGGAAGGGGTCGGTGACCACGATCGGCAGGGCGGTCGGCACCTCGGTGAGGCGCGGCCACGGCCATTGGCCACGGATCGCGAAGAGCGCCGCGGCGCCGAGGATGGCGAGGGCGAACGGGAAGCGGGGAATGCGTCGAGACATCAGTCCATCTGCCGCCGGATGAAGGTCGGGATTTCCATGTCGGACACGTCGGGCGAGCCGGCCGGTCGCGCTGGGGCCCCTGGGGCCGGCCGCACGAACGGCTGCTGCCGGGGGGATGCCTGGGGCGCCGGGGGGGTTGCAGCCGCGGCCTGCTGGGTCGGTGGCGGGGTGCCGGGCTGGCGCCGGAACGGCAGGACCTGCCCCGGTGCACCGCGCTCCACGACCGGCTCTCCGGTGACCGCCCGGTCGAAGCCGGTGGCGATCACGGTGACCCGCACCTCGCCGCTGAGCTTCGAATCGTTGCCCGCACCGAAGATGATCTGGGCATCGTCTCCCACCGCATCGTGGATGATCTCGCTGATCTGGGTCGCCTCGCCGAGGGTCAGGTCGTCGCCGCCGAGAATGTTGATCAGCACCCCGCTGGCGCCGTTGATCGACACATTGTCGAGCAATGGCGACGAGATCGCCTGCTGTGCCGCCTCCAGCGCCCGGTTCTCGCCCCGAGCCGATCCCGGTGCCCATCAGGGCCGCGCCGCCGTTCTGCATCACGGTGCGCACGTCGGCGAAGTCGACGTTGATGATCCCGGCACTGGTGATCAGCGAGGCGATGCCACGAGTGGCATTGAGCAGCACCTCGTCGGCCTTCTTGAGCGCGTCCTGGAACGGGATCCCCTTGCCGACCACTGCGAGGAGCCTCTCGTTCGGTACGACGATCATGGTGTCGACGTTTCGCCGCAGCTCGGTGATCCCCATCTCGGCCTGCTTCATCCGCTTGCGGCCCTCGAAGAGGAACGGCTTGGTGACGATGCCGACCGTGAGCGCGCCGATGTCCTTGGCCATCTGGGCGATGATCGGCGCGGCGCCGGTGCCGGTGCCGCCTCCCATGCCACAGGTGACGAACACCAGATCGGCGCCCTGGAGGTGCTCGAGCACCTCGTCGCGGTTCTCCTCGATTGCCTGGCGGCCGATTTCCGGCCTGGCCCCGGCGCCGAGTCCGCGGGTGAGCTTCTTGCCGATCTGGACCTTCACGTCGCTGCGCGAGTTGCCGAGGGCCTGGGCATCGGTGTTCACCGAGATGAACTGGACGCCCGCGAGGGCCTCCTCGATCATCCGATTCACCGCATTGCCGCCGCCGCCCCCGACACCCAGCACCTTCATCCGGGCGTTCTGGGTGGGCTGTTCCTCGAGCTCGAAGACCATGCCGTCGACCATTACCGTGCCCCCCGAGAGCCGGTCAGAAGAAATCCTGCAACCATCGCTTGACCGGGGCGAGCACCCGCTCCATTGCGGGTGACCGGCGGCCTCCCGCCCCGAATCCGCCACCGAGCGCCACTTGCCTTGCCCCGTACAATGCCAGTCCCACCGGGACCGCGAACCCCGGGGAAGCTACACGATCGACCAGCCCACGCAGCCCCGATGCCGGCACTCCGAGGCGGACCGGGGCGGCGAAGACGTCGCGGACCAGCTCCACCATGCCGGGAGCGGCCGCCCCGCCACCGGCGAGGACCACCCCGCCGGGGAGGCCGGCCATGGTCCAGCCGGCCCGGGCCACCTCATCGAACGCCAGCTCGGCCATCTCCTGGAGGCGCATGTGCATGATGTGCGCGACCAGCTGCCTGGGGGCGTGCCGGGCCGGCTGCCCCTGCCCCGACGGAAGCTCGACCACCTCCACCTCGGGGACCAGCGGCTCGTAGGCCGCCCCGTAGGTGACCTTGAGACGCTCGGCCTCCGCCTGGGTGACCTGCAACCCATGTACAAGATCGGAGGTCACGTGCCCACCCGCAAATCGGAGCGAGGCGCTGTGCCGAAGCTTCCCCCCCTGGAAGATCGCCACCGAGGTGCTCCCGCCGCCGAATTCGACCAGCACCACCCCGGCCTCACGCTCCTCCGGGGTCGCCACGGCGAGCGAGGCGGCCAGTGGCTCGAGGACGAACTCGCCGACGTGCCAACCGGCCTTCTCCACTGCCCGGCGGAGATGCGCGAGCGCGCTGGAGCGGGCGGTCACCAGATAGACCTCTGCCTCGAGTCGCTCGCCGGCCATCCCGATCGGATCGGCGTGGCCCGGCTGGCCATCGACCCGGTAGTCGTGCGCGATGGCGTGGAGCAGTTCCTGATCGTGCCCGAACGAAACGTTGCTCGCGACGTCGTTGACCCGGGCGAGATCGCTGGTGCGGATCTCGCTGCCGTTCACACTCGCCACGCCGTGCGACACCCGTTGGGCCACCAATTCACCCGCCACACCCACATCGACAGTGCCGACCTCGATGCCCGCGATCCGCTCGGCATCGGCCATCGCCTTTCTCACCGCCCGGACCGTCTCCTCGAAGTCGCGGATCACTCCGCGGCGCACCCCGGTGCTCGGCTCCACGCCCACGCCGAGCACCCGCATTCCCCAGGCGCGCCCGTCGCCGGTCACCTCGCCGATCACACCCACCACCCGGCTGCTGCCCAGGTCGAGGGCGGCCACCAGTCGCTGCACCGCGACGCTCACGCCGCCTCCTTGCGCACAAACATCCGGCCGCGGAAGCGGGCGTCGATCTCGCTCCAGGCGATCGTCTTCTCGCCGAGGTAGTCGCGCACCGCGGCGAGCTGCTGCAGCAGTTCGCTGTCGGCATCGACCTCGAGTCGGACCGACCGCGGTCCCACCCGGATCACCACCTCGCGCCCCTCGGCGCTGGCCCGATCGACCGCGCGATACCATTGAGGATCGGTCACCTGCAGCCGTCCGAGCAGCGCAGCGACAGCCGAATCGTCGTCGGCAAGCGGCAGCGACGACTCGAGCCGCGCCGGATCGACCGGGAGCAGGCGGCCACGGTCGTCCAGGACCACCAACTTCCCCCCGCGGACCGTCAGGGCCACCGCCGGCGCCTCCCGGATGGTGACCCGGATGGTGCCCGGCCAGCGTCGGGACGCGCTCGCCTCGCGTACCCCTGGCAGCGCCTCGGCGGCAGCGGCGATCGGGGCGAGCGGTGTCAGGATATGGGCATCGGCGGGAATGCCGAGCCGCGCCACGAGGTCGCGCTCGTCGAGGTGTCGGATCCCCGCCACTTCGACCGAGCGAATCCGGAAGAAGTCGAGTCGGCCGACCGCGACGTACCCCAGGGCCAGCAGCCCGACAACGAATGTGACCGCGAGGCCGCCGAGCCAGCGCTGCCGGCGGGTCACGACGGCGCCCCAAGTCTGTCACGCACCATCGGGCCGACTCGGGTGATGTCCCCGGCACCGAGGGTGAGCAGGAGGTCGCCCGGACGAACCGTCGTCACGAGGGCCTCGACCAGTGCATCGCGGGTGGCGTGGTAGCGCACGTCTCCACCGGCACGTTGCACCGCATCCGCCACCAGCGCACCGGTCACGCCCGGGATCGGGTCCTCGCGCGCCGGATAGATGTCGGTCACGACCGCAAGATCAGCTTCGGCGAGCGCGCGTCCCATCGCGTCACCGTGTTCGCGGGTGCGCGAGAAGAGGTGCGGCTGGAAGACCGCGACCAGGCGGCGGCCCGGCTCGGCCTGCCGTGCTGCCTCGAGGGTGGCCACCAGTTCGGTGGGGTGGTGGGCGTAGTCATCGATGAACAGCACTCCACCTCGCTCGCCCAGTCGTTCGAAGCGGCGACCGACCCCGGTGAACGCCCCGAGCGCCTCGGTCGCGGCAGCGAGGTCACCACCAAGGGCGTGGACGACGCCGAGCGCGGCGGCCGCATTGCGGAGATTGTGCACGCCCGGCACCCGCAGTCGCAGCGTGGCCACCGTGCCATCAGGCCAGTGACACTCCGCCACCGATCCGCTCGTGTCGCGCGATCGGGTCACCACCCGGAGCCCGGGACGATCCTCGAGCCCGAAGCGCATCACCCGGTCGCCGAGCGCGGTGGCGATGCGATCGCTGCCGCTGTCGGCGGTGCCGACCAGGATCCGTTCGGCGCCGGAGGCGAAGCGTACGAATGCCGCCTCCATCGCCTCGACGGAACCGTAGCATTCGAGATGGTCGGCTTCGACGTTGTTGATCACCGCGATCGTCGGACGCAGGGTGAGAAAGGCCTGATCGTATTCGTCCGCCTCGACGACCCAGCAGCGGTCGCCATCGAGCCAGGCATTGCCGCCCCAGGAGGCGACCCGACCACCAGCCAGCCCCGACGGATGTAGCCCCGCGGCACGCAACGCCTCAGTGGTCATCACCGTGGTGGTGGTCTTGCCGTGGGTGCCGGCCAATGCCACCAGCGTGCCGCCGTTCACCAACTCCGCCAGCGCCTGCTTGCGAGGCACGATCGGCACGCCGTGCGATCGCGCGGCGACCAACTCGGGGTGGTCGTCGTGCGCCGCCGCGGTGACCACCACGGCGCGCACGCCGTCGAGATGCGAGGGGTCGGCACCTACGCTCACTTCTGCTCCGGCGGCCCTGAGGTCGCCAAATGCCGCATCATCGAGATCGCAGCCGGTGACCCTCACGCCGTGCCGCATTGCGGCGAGCGCCAGCGCACTCATCCCGGCACCACCGATGCCGAGAAAATGAACCGGACGAGAGTCGGATGAATCGAAGAGGCCGGGCACGCTGGGCATCAAGATAGAGGATGAGGCGACCGCGGCCAAGTGACGCGGCAACTGGGGGTTACGAGAATCGGCAGGCCGGCTTCGGCGGCTGGGGGACGGGCGATCATCACCCTGTGCGACGGGGGCTGGCTCCGACCAACCGAACAACCCGGTCGGCGATCTCGCGGGAGGCATCGGGCCGCCCGCGGCGCAGCGCCGCTGCGGCCATCTCCTGTCGCCGAGGTGGGTCGCCGAGAATCGCCGCGATCGACTGCCCGAGCCGGGCGGGATCGAGCTCCGCCTGTGGGAGGCAGACCGCCGCGCCAGCCTCTGCGGCCGCCCGGGCATTGTGGGTCTGGTGATCGGCGGCGGCGGAGGGCAGCGGCACCAGGATCGCCGGAATCCCCCAGGCCGCCAGCTCGGCGAGGGTCATCATCCCCGCGCGGGCGACCGCCAGATCGGCGATCGCCCATGCGTCAGCCATCGGATCGAGGAATGCCTCGACCGCCACCCCGGGCCGCGCCAGCGATGCGAACTGCCCGTGGGTGGCGCGACCGGTGGCCCAGACCACCTGGCAGCCGGGATCCCCCATCGCCAGCCAGCCAGCCACCGCCCGATTGAGGGCCAGCGAACCCTGGCTCCCACCGGTGACCACCAGGACAGGGCGGTCGGCCGTGAATCCGAAGCGCCGCCGGGCAGCCTCGGAGCGTCCCGGATCGGGCGGCACAATGGGCGCGCCGGTGACGATCGCGCGTGCCCGCCCCTTCACGGGAAGCGCCGGAATCGCCTCGGCGGCTCCGAGCCAGACCTGGTCGACCCGCGAGGCGAGGAGCCGGCTGGCCAGGCCTGGCCGCACGTCGAGCTCGAGGATCGCCGTGGGAATCCCCCGGCGGGCGGCCCGCCAGACCACGGGACCACTCACGTAGCCGCCGGTGCCGATGACCGCCGCCGGCTGCTCCGCCTCAAGCCAGCGATCGACCTCGCGGATGATCCGCGTCGCGAGGAAGGGCCAACGCACGTTGCGCCACCACCGCTGCCGGTGGATCGGCTCGAACGGGAAGAGCTGGTGCCGCACCCCGCGCGCCGGCAGCACCGTGGCCTCGACCCCCCGACTGGCTCCGGCAAAGACGCACTGCCACTCGGGTTGCACCTCCCCCACGGCACGCGCGATCGCCAGCGCCGGGAAGAGGTGGCCGCCGGTGCCGCCACCCGCGAAGGCGATGGTGGTCATCCGCGCGGGGCTGGCTTCCCGCGCCGCCGGCCGATCGAGACCAGCACGCCGGCGGAGAGCATGTAGATCACCAGCGACACGCGCCCGGCCGAGATGAACGGCAGCGTGAGCCCCGTGGCCGGCATCAGCTTGAGCACGACCGCCGCGTGCAGCAGCGCCACGGTGCCCACCATCGCGGTGAGGCCACCCGCGAGCGCGGTGCCGAACGGATCGCGGGCGGTGCGGGCGATGCGGAAGCCCAGGGTGCAGAACAGCGCGAAGCAGATCACCAGGAAGAGGACGCCCAGGAAGCCCCATTCCTCTCCCACCACGGAGAGGATGAAGTCGGAGTAGGCATAGGCGAGATGGCCGAGCTTCTGGGTACCGCGCCCGAATCCGACACCGAACATCCCGCCGTGACCGAGGCCGATCAGCGATTCGCAGACCTGGTCGTCGGCCACGCACTGGGTGGCGGGGAGCAGGAAGGCGTTGAGTCGGTCGAGGCGTTCGGGGTTGAGCAGCATCATCCCGCCGGCGCCTGCGGCGACGAACGGCACCAGGGTCAACAGGTGCGAGATGCGCACCCCGGCGATGAACGCGACGGTGATCCCGAGCACCGCGAGCAAGCCGGCCATCGAGAGGTTCGGCTCGACCGCCACCAGCGCGGCGATCGCCAGCACCGGGAGGATCAAGGTCACGAACCCCTCGCGCCAGCGTCGCACCCGGGTGCCGAGGTCGGCCGCGAGCGCCGCGATGAGCACCGGCAGGGTGAATCGGGCGATCTCGGAGACCTGGACGCTGAGGTACTTCAGGTCGATCCAGCGCCGAGCGCCGTTGCGGATCGGGATGACTGCCTCGATCGGCCCGGGGGCCGGACCGTGCCGCCAGAGCACCGCCGGAATGGCGATCACCACCAGACCAACCACGGTGGCATGGAACATCGGCCACGCCCACCGCTGGAGCAGCCGATAGTCGAGCCGTGCTGCCACGAGGAACACCACGCCACCGATCACCGCTCCGCTGACCTGCTGCTTGGCCTGGATGAACCAGGCCTCGGTGTAGCTGCTCGCGGCATAGCACGCGGCAATGCCGACGGCCACCAGGGTGAGGGTGACCACGGCCAGCAACCGGGTCTCCCAGCGCAACTCGCCCGGATGGCGCACGCGGACCGCGCTCATCTGCCGTGCACCAGGTCGCGGAAGGCTGCGCCACGTTGCTCGTAGTTGTCGAACATGTCGTAGCTGGAGCAGGCGGGCGACAGCAGCACCGCACCCCCCTCCGGCGCGAGCGCGACGGCCCGCGCCACCGCGTCCTCGAACGAACCAGCTCGCACCACCCGAATCGCCCCGCCGAGGTCGGCCTCGATCAGGTCGGCCGCCTCACCGTACGCCACGACCGTCGCGTCCGTCGCCTCCAGTCTCGGCAACAGGGCACGATACGGCTCACCCTTGTGGCGACCGCCCAGCAGCAGCACGAACGGGGTCGGCACCGCTTCGATCGCGACCACCGTCGAGGCGACGTTGGTCGCCTTGGAATCGTTGACGAAGAGGACGCCGTTGGCCCTGCCGACCGGCTCCAGTCGGTGCGGCAGCGCCGCGAAACTGCGCAGCCCCTCGGCGATCGCCTCGCGACCGACACCGGCGGCGTGGACCGCCAGCACGGCGGCCAGGGCATTGGCCACATTGTGGTCGCCCAGCAACTCGAGCTCGCGGCGCGCGAGCAGCGCACCCTCACCCAGCATCAGCATGCCGCCGTCGCGATCGAACCAGGCATCGGCGCGGTGCTGCACGCTGAAGGCCAGATGTCGCCCGGGCACCCCGGTCACCATCCGCCGCGAGTCGGCGTCGTCGAGATTGCTCACCCAGATCGATCCGCCGTCGGCGGCCGTGAAGAGGCGCGCCTTGTCCGCGTAGTAGCCCGCGAGGTCGGCATACCGATCGAGGTGGTCGGGCGCGAGGTTGGTGAGGATGCCCACCGCCGGCCGGAGTCCGCTCATGTCGTGCAGCTGGAACGACGACAGCTCGACCGACAGCCACTGGGGTCGCCCCGGCTCGAGCGCAATCGCTGACAGCGGCGTCCCGATGTTGCCGGCGGCGATCGCCTCGAGTCCTCCCGCGCGGAGAAGGTGCGAAACCAGGGCGGTGGTGGTGGTCTTGCCGTTGGTGCCGGTCGTGGCGATCCATGGCACGCCGGCCAGCGCCTCGAGCCCGAGCTGGGCCTCGGCAAGGACCGGCACTCCCGCCTCCGTCGCCGCCCGCACCACGTCGGCGCTCGGCGGGATCCCGGGCGAAAGGATCAGCGCGGCGGCGCGGGCGACTCGCTCGAAATCGTGGATCCCCGCCTCGACCGTGAGTCCATCGGGAAACTCTGCCCGAAGCGCGATCGCCGTCGGGTCGGCGCGCATCGAGGCATCCGAGGCGTGGACGGCCACGCCATTGGCGCGCAGCAACCGCACCGCGGCCACGCCGCTTCGGCCCAGACCGGCGACGGCCACCTCGCGCCCGCTGGCGCGCCACGCCTCGAACCGGGTCATCGCAGCTTGAGGGTGGCGAGGGCAACCAGCGCGCAGAAGATCCCGATGATCCAGAACCGGGTCACCACCGTCGTCTCATGCCAACCGAGCTTCTCGAAGTGGTGGTGGACGGGAGCCATCCGGAAGACGCGATGGGCATCGGCGTACTCGCGGCCGCGGGTGCGGCGGTTCCACTTGTAGACCCCGGTCTGCAGCATCACCGAGACCGCCTCCGCCACGAACACCCCGCCGATGATCACCAGGAGGAATTCCGCCTTGAGCAGGATCGCCATGGTGCCGAAGGCTCCGCCGAGCGCCAGCGAACCGGTGTCGCCCATGAACACGCGGGCCGGGTGCGCGTTGAACCAGAGGAAGCCTATGCAGGCGCCCATCAGTGCCGAGCAGAACACCGACAGTTCGCCGGCCCCCGGGAGGTAGAACAGGTTCAGGTAACCGGTCGTGTCGGTCCGACCGAGGATGTACGCGAAGAACGCGAAGGCCCCGGCGGCAATCGCGGAGAGTCCCGTGGCGAGGCCATCGAGGCCGTCCGTGAGGTTCACCGCATTGGAGAAACCGGTCACGATCCCGGTGACGAAGACCACGTACAGCCACGGCGCGAAGATCACCACCAGGTACTTGAAGAACGGAACCGTGGTCGCGCTGGCCGGGATGGTGGTCGGGAGCACGACGGGATGGCGGATCAACAGCACGCCGAGCACCACGCCGAAGGTCACCTGTCCGACGAGCTTCCACTTCGCGACCAGGCCGCGTGATTGGCCCTGGACCACCTTGAGGTAGTCATCGAGGAAGCCGATCGCCCCGGTCCAGAGCATCGCGAACAGGGTGACCAGCACGAACGGGTTGTCGAGGCGGGCCCACAGGAGCACCGGGATCACGGTGGCCGCCACGATGATCAGGCCACCCATGGTGGGCGTTCCCCGCTTCCCCTGATGCGACGCCGGTCCCTCGGCGCGGATCACCTGCCCCACCTTGAGCGCCTGGAGCCGGCGGATCACCGCCGGGCCGAGCACGAAGGCGATCAGCAGCGCCGTCACCATCGCCCCCGCCGCGCGGAAGGAGATGTAGGTGAAGAGGTTGAAGGGCAGGAACGAATCCCCGAGCGGCGCGAGCAGATGGTAGAACATTGCTCCTCAGGCGGTGGTGGCACGGGGAAGGATGGCCGGAAGGATACGTTCGAGCGCGGCGCCGCGTGAACCCTTGAGCACCACCAGCTCATCGCCCCGGAGCACCGCGGCGAGGCGTGGACCCATCGTCTCGGCGTCATCCGCCTCGAGCAGCGTGCCCCGGTACCCCGGGCGTTCGCCGGCGAAGGCCGGCACGAAGTCGCCCACCAGGGCAAGCACGTCGGGCGCCAACTGGGCGAGCCGGGCCGCCACCTGGCGATGCAGCGTTGCCGAGGCGGCACCGAGTTCCTTCATCGTGCCCGCCACGAACACCAACCTGCGGTCGCCGCGGAGCGAATGCGACAGGGCGATCGCGGCGGCAAACGATTCCGGGTTGGCATTGTACCCGTCGTTGAGGATGGTGAGGCCGTCATGGCTGCTGAGCTCGCCGCGGCCACCCGGGAGGGTAAACCGCTCCAGCGCGGCCGCCGCCGCCCCCGCGTCGAGGCCGAGTTCGCGCACGATTGCCCAGGCGAACATCGCATTGCCCGCCTGATGCTCGCCGCGCGCGGCCAGCACGAAGGACTGGCCATCGACAGTCACTCGCGGGCGGCCATCCGGCTCGAGGGCGAGGAACTGGGGCACCAGCGCCGCCCCGGAGAGCCCGGCGGTGGTGACGCGACCGGCGCCGCGTGCCTTGGCGCCGTCGGCGAGCGTGGGGGGAGTCACCCCCACGATCGCGAGCGGCACGTCGCAGGTGAGCGACAGCTTCTCGCGCACCACGCCCTCGACCGAGCCGAATCCCTCGAGGTGCCCGGCGCCGGCATTCGTGACGATCGCGATGTCCGGCTCGATGATCTCGCGATAGCGCGCGATCTCGCCGGGGAGATTGGCGCCAGCCTCGAGCACCAGCGCCTCGGTGTCGTCGGGTGCCTCGAGGATCGTGAGCGGCACACCGACCAGGTTGTTGTTGTTGGCGCGGGTGCGATGGACCCGCCACCGGGTGGCCACCACCGCGGCGACCATCTCCTTGGTGGAGGTCTTGCCGTTCTGGCCGGTGATCGCGATCACCGGGCCGGCGATGGTGCGGCGGCGTGCCTGGGCGAGATCGCCCCAGGCCCGGAGGGTGTCGTCGACCTCGTAGAGGCGGAGTCCGTCGACCGCCGGTGTGCCGCGACGCACCACCGCGCCGGTCGCGCCCGCGTCGCGTGCCATCGCCAGGAAGTCGTGGCCATCGAATCGTTCGCCGACCAGCGCCACGAACAACGAGCCGGGACCCAGCGCGCGAGTGTCCGAGATGATGCCGGTGTACGCAGCGGCGGCGCCCCCCTCGAGTCCGAGGGCGGCCCGCACGAAGCGATCGTCGGGTGGCCAGTTCACCGGCCCATCAGCCCGAGCACGATCGCTTTCTCGTCGAACGGTTCCTTCACGGTGCCCACGTGCTGGTAGGTCTCGTGACCCTTCCCCATCAGGATCACGGTGTCGCCGGGGCGCGCCTGGCCGAGGGCGGACGCGATCGCCACGTAGCGATCCAGCTCCCGCTGGTACGACTTGGCAGGCATCCGCTCGACGATGTCGTCGATGATACGGTCCGGATCCTCGCTGCGCGGATTGTCGGAGGTGAGAATGGTGAGGTCTGCGCCCGCCGCGGCGAGCTCCCCCATGATCCCGCGCTTGCCACGATCGCGGTCGCCGCCGCAGCCGAAGACCAGGATGATCCGGCCGGGGGTGATCGCCCGCAGCGTGCGCAACAACCGCTCCACCGCATCGGGGGTGTGGGCATAGTCGCGCAACACATGAAATGGGGCGTCGACGATCCGTTCCATTCGGCCGGGGACCTGGGGTGCCTGTTCGAGACGGGCGACCACCTCGTCGAGTGGACGACCCAGTCCGAGCGCCAGGGCGGCGGCGGCCGCGGCGTTGGCCACGTTGAAGTCGCCCGGCAGCGGCAGCCCCACTTCGGCGCGACCGAAGCGACCGTCGAGCGTGAACCGACTGCCGGCGGTGAGGTAGTGGACGTCGCGCACCTGCACGGCTGCGTTGCTGGTGAACCCCCACGACACGGTCCGGGGATCCCCGGCGAGCGAGGCCCACGCCGGATCGTCGGCGTTGCACGAGAGCACGCCATCACTCCGCACCAGCGTGGCGAGGCGGAGCTTGGCGTCGCGGTACTCGTCCATCGTCGGGTGATAGTCGAGGTGCTCGCGGGTGAGATTGGTGAACACCCCGCCGGCGAACTCGATCGCGTCGAGTCGGTGCTGATGCAACGCGTGTGACGAGGCCTCCATGGCGATCCAGCGAACGCCCCGATCGACCATGCTCCGGAGCGTGCGCTGCAGGTCGAGCGGCCCCGGCGTGGTGAGCGTCCCGGCGGTCGAAGGCACCCGCTCCCCGGCACCGTCATAGGCGCCGAGGGTGCCGATGCTGCCGGCGTCACCACCGGTGTCGAGCAGGTGACGCACCAGCCCAGTGGTGGTCGTCTTGCCGTTGGTCCCGGTGATCCCCACCACCTGGAGCGCCCGCGCCGGGTGGTGGTACCACGCCGCGGCGAGCAGCTCCGCCGCCCGGCGGGCATCGCGCACGATCACCACCGGCACCGAGGTGGACACCGAGCGCTCGGCCACCACGGCTCCGGCGCCGGCCGCAACAGCCGCGGAGATGTAGTCGTGGCCGTCGGCCGTGACCCCAGGGATCGCGAAGAACAGCGCCCCGGGCACGATGTCGCGCGAGTCGACCGAGAGGCCGCCGATCACCGGGTCGCCATCCGGTGCAGAGAGCAGCAGTCCGACGGGTCGGAGCAGATCGACGAGGGCCTGGAGATTCATGGCTGGGCGCTGGCGTAGACGGTGACAGTCGAGCCCCGGATGACCGAGTCACCGGGGAGGGGGTCGGTGCGGACGATTCGACCCCGGCCATTGAGCCGGACGTCGAGGCCGCGTCGCTGGAGCTGATGGAGTCCCTCGCGCAGCGACCAGCCGCGCACATCGGGGACGTCCACGCTGCCACGCGGCCGCACGGTGTCCGCCGCGATCGGGAACGCGACCCGGCGGACCGGACCATTCATCGGCGGTGGGGCGGCCCGGACCGGCGGGGGCCGTTGCGGGCGGCTCGGTTCGATCTGGAGCGGCGAGTCGGGAAGCGCCAACCCCTGGAGCAGGATGGTGCGCACCACCGGGGCCGCAATCGAGCCCGCCATAGTACTGGGCACCACCCGGGCGATTGATCGCCACGTAGACAACGTACCTCGGGTTGTCGGCCGGGAAGATCCCCGCGAACGACCCGCGGTACTCGGTGGTGTAGTTGCCGTTCGCGTCGCGGAGCTTGGCGGTGCCCGTCTTGCCGAGGACCTTCCACCGTTGCAGTTGGGCTCCCTCGCCAGTGCCGCCCGAGTCGGTCGCCATCCGGAGGTAGACCATCAGCTGGGCGGCGGTGGCGCTGTCGATCACCCGGCGCACGGTGTCGGCGGTGTGTCGCCAGAGCACCCGACCGGTCGGCACCTCCCGCACTTCGCGCAACAGGGTCGGCTGCAGCAGCAGCCCACCGTTGGCGATCGCGGCGTAGGCCATCGCCACCTGGAGCGCCGACGCGTTCAGCTCGTAGCCCATCGCCCATGACGGCTTGGTGAGGAGCATGTTGGGCCGACTCGCGGGAAGCGGCAGCAGGCCCGATGCCTCGCCGGGAAAGCCGGTGCCGGGTTGGGTCCCGAAGCCGAAGTTCCGCAGCGTCCGGTACTGGGCGTCCCCGTCGAGCTTCAGCGAGAACTTGCTCATCGCGATGTTGCTGGAGACCTGGATCGCCCGGCCGAGGTTGAGATAGCCCGGCTCGCGGTGGACGTCGCGGATCGTGCGGGTCACCCGGCCCGTCACCGGCATCGTCCACGAGCCATTCTCCCCCAACACCGGCGTGGTGTCGGCGTGACTCAGCAGCAGGGCCGCCGCCGTGAAGATCTTCGCGGTGGAGCCCGGCTCGTTCGGCGACACCAACGCTCCCGCGCCCGGCACGGGCACACCGGTTCCCGGCGGGGTCCACCACGAGGCGATCGCCAGCACCTCGCCACGGTGCACGTCGATGATCACCACGTCGCCGCCCTCGGCCTCGTTGTCGATCACCGCGCGATGGAGCGCGCCCTCGGCGATGCCCTGCAGCTCGTGGTCGATGCTCAGCAGCAGGTCGTGTCCCGGCACCGGCGGCACGACCACCCCATCGGGAATCGGCACCAGCCGCCCCCGATTGTCGCGCAGCGCCCGCTCCACCCCCGGCGTGCCGGCCAGCAGCGTGTCGTAGGTGGCCTCGATCCCCTCAAGGCCGCGGTTGGATTCGCGGTCGGTGCGCCCGATCAGCGGCAGGGCCAGCGACCCCATCGGGTGTTCGCGACCGGTCAGCGGCTCGAGGTGCACCCCTCGCAGGGAACGGATCGGGTGCACCTGCGCCGCGTCGTACGGGCCGTCGAAGTAGGGATAGGCGCTGCGGAAGCGGGTGGCGAGTTCCCCCGGCGGCACGTCGAGCGCGCGACCGATCAGTCGGCGTGCCTCGGCGGGGTCGGCCAGCTCGTTGACTGCCACCTGCACATGATAGGCCTCGTAGGTGGCTGCCAGGGGAGTGCCGTCGCGATCGTACAATGAACCCCGCCGCGCCGGGATGGTGGTGGTGCGCACGTCCCGCGCCGCGGCCCGCCGGCTCCACAATGCATGCTCGCGCACCTGCACCACGAACGCACGCGCCACCACCACGGCGGCGCCGAGGCCGAGCACGACCTGCAGGAAGGCGAGGCGAGCGGTGGGCTTGGCCATTCAGGGCACCGTCACCTTGTAGATCTCGGTATCGCTCGGGATGCGGAAGCCGAGCCGCTCGCCGAGCAGTGTCAGCGGCCCCGACGACACCCGAGTCTGGATCTCGGCGGTGAGCTCGTTCTGCTGGCGCGACACCACCTGCAGCGACTCGGCCACCGCCCCGAGGCGTTGGCCCGCGGCGAACGCGGCACGATCGCGCAGCGTGATGATCCCCGCCACGACGAGGAACACCGCGACCCAGGCCACCACGAGGTAGCGGCCCCTAAGCGAGATCGGCACGGCGGAAGAAGCGCAGCCTGGCGCTCCTCGCGCGGGGATTGGTGGCGCGTTCCGCGTCGGATGGCACGATGGACCGGCGGGGCAGCGCCTCCCCGAGTGGCGTGCGGCCGCAGGCACAGCGCGGGAGCGCCGGCGGACAGATGCATCCGGTGCTCCACTGGCGAAACGCGTGTTTGACGAGACGGTCCTCACCCGAATGATAACTGATCACCGCCAGCGTGCCGCCGGGAGCCAGTGCCTCCCGGAAGGCCGGGAGCGCCCGCTCCAGACCACCGAGCTCGTCGTTGACCGCGATCCGGACCGCCTGGAAGATCCGTGCGAAATCGCCCGGGCCGCTGCGAGCCCCGAGGACCGCCCGGATGGCGTTGACCAGGTCGTCGCTGGTGGCGAAGCCGCCGCTCCGCCGCCGGAGCACCTCGTCGGCGAGCCGGGGCGCCCGGCGCTCATCGGCCCAGTCGCGGAAGGCCTGGACCATCTCCTCGCGGTCCGCGGTCTCGAGCCACTCCCGGGCGGTCGGCGCGTCGGGCCCCATCCGCATGTCGAGCGGGGCACCCTGACGGAAGGTGAAGCCGCGGCCGGCATCGTCGAGCTGCCGCGATGAGACACCGAGATCGAGCAGCACGAAGTCGGGGGCGAATCGCGACACCGCCGCGAGCGCCTCGGCCGAGGCGTAGGGGGCCAGGAGGTAGGTCATCCGGTCGTCGCCCAGACGCTCCCGGGCGATCGCGATCGCCTCGGGGTCACGGTCGACGCCCAGGACGGTGGCGCCGAGGTCGCGGAGCGCGGCGGCATGGCCGCCATGTCCCAGCGTGCCATCTACGACCCGGGAGGCCCCCGCCTCGCGGGCGCGGGCGAGCACGGCCTCGAGCAGGACCGGGAGATGGGAGGGCGAGGGGACCATCGACACAGGCATCACCGGGAAAGGAAACACCCCGTCCGGCGAACCGGACGGGGTGTCGGGACACGGGGCTGACGGGGCTCGAACCCGCGACCTCCGCAGTGACAGTGCGGCACTCTAACCAAGCTGAGCTACAGCCCCTCGATGACCAGCCCCCCAAAGTAGCGGAGGGAGCTGGTCGGGGGAAGTGGGCTCACTTGCAGAAGGCGCCGACCATCTGCTTCACCGCGTCGATCTCGCTGACGACCGGCGGCAGCATCTGACCAGCGGCGTTGATCACCTGCTCGCTGCCGCTCAGCTTGGCCTGCTCCAGTGCCGGGCGAGCCCGGGCCAGGACTTCCTGGTAGTGCCGTGCGTCAGTGCACTGCTTCGACGCTCGCACCGATGCGTTCAGGACACGCACTTCATCGAACATGTGCGCACCGATGAAGTAATTGGCGTACCCGACCAGCTGCGGGTTGGTCATCCCCGACTCGAGCGCGGCAGTCGACAGGGTGTCCGCCTTGGCGAGGTCGGTGCCGGCAATCTTGCTGGCAGCATTCACCACCACATTGCCAAAGGTGTTCTTCAGGTCCACGTCACTGCTGGCCTTCACCAGCGGGAGGAACGCTAGCGCGTCGTCGACCTTGCCGGCCTGGCCAAGAAGCACGATGGTCCGCTGCACCGGCTCGAGGTTCTCGGGGTCGAGGTCCATCAGCTTGCGAGCGGTGGCGATCGCCCCTTCGGCGTTGCCGGCCCAGCCGTAGGCACGGTTCGCATCGTCGAGGAGCGTGGCGTTGTCGGGGTACCTGGCGATCCCCTTCTCGGCCCACTTCGCGTATCGGGTGGTATCGTCGGCCAGCCGGGCGGCGTAGTTGATCTTGCTGAAATACGCCGTGTCGGCACGGGTCGAGTCGACCTGGAAGAGGCGCTCGAGTTCATCGACCGCGCAACTGAACTTCTCCTGCTGCAGGCAGGCGTTGCTCTTCAGGTCGTACCAGTCGGTGTTGCCCGGGTCGCGGGCGATGCCGGCATCGGCCACTTCCTCGGCGGCGCCGGGCCGGCCGAACGCCTGGAAGATCTTGAAGGCGTTCTCGCGCAGCGTCTGGTCGAGCGGGTCGACCTCGAGCATCGTCTGGTAGGTGGTGACGACCTTGGCCGAGTCACCGCGATGGAAATAGATGCTGCCCATCTGGGCATACGACTGGATCGACTGTGGATCGCCCTGGACCGCGTTCATGTAGTGCTGGAGCGCTTCCTGGGAGGTGCTGTCCCGGGCCTGGGCCAGCGCGCCGAGGCAGTACTCGGCCGGGCCGAAGTTGGGCAGCGTCTTGAGTGCCTTCTGGGCGGCGTCGATCGCCTTCTTCTGGTCGGTGGCGGCGTTGTCGAAGCAGCCGGTGGCGTCGTCGAACGCCTTGAATGCCGGCTTGAGCTGGTCGGCGGCTTCCTCACCGAGGTCGCTGGGCTTCTGCCCGGCCTCCTGGACCACCGACACCAGGTAGCCCGCCACACCCCGCGAGGTGGTGCTCGCGATCAACCGGGCGTTGAGCTTGAGGACGCCGCCGTCCGCCCGGGTGAGCGTCGGCATCACCATCAGCGGAGCGCTCACCTTCACCGCCAGCGTCTTGGCTGCCATGAAGTCGAGCAGGGCATCGGCGGGATAGCCGAAGTTGCTGAGCGCGTCGTTCATCTGCTTCCGGGTGATCACCCGGTAGTCCCGCCCGACATTGCGGGTGATCCGCTGGCGGAGCCCGTCACCGGCGAGCACTGCCGAGGCGGAATCCTCCACCCGAAGGGTGTGCGGGGTGGCCACCAGCAGGTATGGCGCGGTCGAGTTGACCAAGGGCCGGGCACTCGATGGGATCTGGGCCGGGACGTAGCCGGTGGCGCCAGCCAGCGCGAGCAGCGTGAGGGACGACAAGCGTGACAGCATCCAGCAGACCTCCCTGAAGTTCATCCCATATGACGCAATGTGGGGTGCTCCCCTACACGCCGGTGATGGGCGAAGAGGGACTCGAACCCCCGACTTCCTGCGTGTAAGGCAGGCGCTCTGACCAGCTGAGCTATTCGCCCCAACCCCGCCAGATCAGGCGAGCAGCGCCAGCGGGAAGATCACGACGTAGCCCAGAACCAGCAGGACGGCCGCCAACGAGGCGGATCCCGAGGCAAGGACCCCGTAGCCCACGGCGATGGTCACAACCCCGGCCAGGAGCAGCGCCAGATTGCGGCGCGTGAACAGGGAGGTGGCGACGGATTCCCGCGTGGAAGGCTCAGGCATAGCACATCACGCTAGCCGGGCGACTCGGGGTGGTCAAGCGGATTTCCGGACTGATCGGAAGTTGTCATCGAAACGTCATCCTCGGAGACCGGTCCGTCGTCCGGCGGCACTGACCAGCCGGTATCGAGCGCCATCCGGCGCGACTGATCCTGCTGCCGACGGTACATCACCAGGAATCCCAACAGGAAGGCCAGCACGGTCCACGCCCCGCCGGTGACCAGCCAGACGCCGAGATTGTACTGATGCCGGACGTCGAGGTACCACTTCTCCCCGAAATCGGGCGGTTCCAGCCCGGTCGAGGCGACCAGCGCCTCGGCAAACGACTCGCCGGCGATCAGTCGGTCGAGGAGAGGTTCCAGGCTGCCGCTCGGGTGCCGCCGAGCGATGTCGGCGACCGCTGAGGCCGCCAGCGCATACGCCGGTCCGGCATCGCCCGCCGCGCCCCGGAGCGCCAGATCGAGCCGCTCCAGGGAGGGCACCCGGCCCAGTGCCACCGCCAGATTGAGCTGCAGGGCATCGAGCCGGCCGTGCTCCCCGGCTGCCAAGGCGGCATATCCCTCGCTGAACCAGAGCGGGACCCGGGTGTGGATCCTGGTGTAGAAGGCCAGATGGGCCAGTTCATGGCGGAGAGTCTGCTCCGGGTCGCCAGCGTTGACCCGGATGACCACCAGACGCCGCCCCGGCACGGTCAGCCCTGCCCCCCACCTCGGCACCCTCCCCCGCGACCAGCGGGCGAAGCCATCGGCATCTGCGACGAGTACCAAGGTCATCGGGGTGAGTTCCACCTCCCCGAGTCCGAGCCACTGGCGGGGGGTCCCGGCGTAATCGCCCAGGGAGGCTCCGAGCCGCTGGAGCGCCTCCGGGGCAATCACCAGGACCTGACCCGAATCGGCGTCGGGTGCACCGCGCATCACCGGCGGAGGGAGCTGCGTCTGCAGCGCGGCCAGGATCAGGCAAGCGGCGAGCGTGGCACCCCTCCCCCCGCCTCGGCGGCGGCGGCCAGCTCCACTGCCCGAGCGGCGAACGGTGAATGACGGATACCACTCCCCCGCTGCCATGCCTGTCGTGCTCCATCGCCCTCACCGGTCAGCCATCGTGCCCGACCGAGTTCGGCCCACGCCTCCGCGAGGTTGGGGCCCAGGGTGACTGCCCGTTCCAGCTCGTCGATCGCATCCCGCGGCATCTCGCGCTCGAGATAGGCGACGCCGAGCCAGTAGTGGGCGTACAGGGTGGCCCGTGGGTCGCCGCCATCGCGGGCAGCCCGGCTGAGGTGCTCGATCGCCTCGCCGGTGATCCCCTTGCGAAGGCAGATTGCGCCGACCGCGATCCGCGCGAGGCCGTGCTCCGGTTCGCGAACGAGCACCCGGAGGCAGCCTTGCAGCGCTTCGTCGGCCCGCTCCTGGTGCATCAGCGCCCAACCCAGCAACGCCTCGGCGGTCGCACTGGTGGCGTCGAGTCGCATCGCCTCGCGCAGCAGCCGTTCGGCGCCGCCCCAGTCGCCGATGGCGAGTGCGCTCCAGCCGCGCTCGATGAATGACGTCGCGCCGATGTGGTCATCGCGCCGGGTAGCCGACGGCGCGGCGGATGCCGGGCGCGGCAGCGCCTTGAATCGCTCCACCAGCTGGCGGATCGACTCCTTGAACGCCGTGAGTTCGTCGAGCGCGATTTCGGTGCGGCGGAACAGCGCGATGATCTCCGCCTTCACCGCGGCGCGATCTTCCGGCGGGAGCGGTCCATCGAGTCTCGCCAGCAACCGATCGTACTCGGCCATCAACACCGGCAGTCCATCATCGCGGCTCATGCCGGCGCACCTGCGGCCGCGAGGTTGGCCCGGGCGAGTGCGTGTTCGGGATTCAACCCGAGCGCCTCCTCCCAATGCTGGCGGGCCGTTGTCAGGTCACCCCGGCGACAGGCGAGGTTGCCGAGCTTGAAGTAGAGGTCGTCGCCCAGCGCCGGCGCCAGGGTGGCTGCGCGCCCATAGGCCTCTTCCGCCTCTTCCCAGCGCCCGGCGCGATAGAGCAGGTCGCCCAGGTTCTTCGAGATCTGCGGGATGGTGGGATCCTCGCCCAGCGCGTGGCGCAGGTGCGCCTCGGCCTCGCCGATCTCCCCCATCCCCTCCAGCAGCACCGCCAGCGTGGTGCGCAGCACCGGGTGATCGGGATAGGCGGTCACCCCCTCGCGAGCGGTGATCACCGCATCGGGCCACGATTCGCTCAGCGCCTGCGCCCAGGCACAGCCCCAGAACCAGCGCGCCGGAGGCCGGGCGGTTCCGTACTGTTCCCCGGCGCGCGCGAAGCGTTCCAGCGCCAGCGCAGACTCGTTGCGCCGCAGGGCGAGCATCGCCCAGCCGGTCCAGAGCCTGGCGTCGTCACGGTCGCTCTCGACCGCGTCGGCCAGCAGCGCATCGGCCTCATCGAGCCGACCGAGGGCCTCGAACGCGAGCGCCCGATTGTGGAGGAATGCCGGGCGACGGCCCCCCCGCTCGATCGCCAGCTCGAAGGCCTCGAGGGCCTCGGCCCACCGCGCCTGGCGCAGGGCGATGAGGCCGAGATGGAACGGCGCATCGGCATCGTCGGGAACCAGCTCGGCCACGCGGCGGTACTCGCGCTCCGCCTCGGCGAGCATCCCGGTCCGATAGAATGCCACCCCGAGATTGCGATGCTCGGCCAGCCGGGAGTGATCGTGGCGCTCGACCACCGGGTTGGCGATCGCCACGCGACGAATCCGGTTGGCGCTGAGCAGCCCATAGAGCACTCGACTGACCTCGAATTCCGTCAGCCCGGTGACATCGACCAGGTTGCGCGCCGTGCGGTGCCCGTCGAGGAGCGGCAGGATGGTGCGCTCCGACTCGACCAGGCCGTCGTCGGCCGCGCCGTCACGGGCGCCACCCTCCACGGCGAAGACGGCATCGAGTGACGGGATCTTCTTGGCGATCACGCCCCACTCATCCACCCGACGGGCACCCTCGAGCAGCAGCCCCTCGGGGTTGAGCCGCACAGTGCCCTCGGCCTTGTCCGGGGTCTCCCCGGCCTCGAACGAGAAGGTGCCGCTGGTCCAGGTGAACAGGGTGTACACCGTCTCCTCGACCTGGCGCCGCAACTCGCCCTCGAGTTCCTCCCGGCTGAGCCGACCGAGTCGGACCAGGACCGAGCCGAGCCGTTCACCGGGTACCGCGCCCTGCATCGCGACCGCCTCATCGAGCTCGGCCTGCGAGAGCCGACCGGCGGCCACCAACCGCTCGCCGATCCGGTCGTTGCGGGTGATCATGCCGGCGAAGACGATCCAGCCATCGTCGAACCAGATCGAAGCGAAATTGCGCTCGCTGGCAACCGAGAGGCATCCGGTGCGCCCGCCGAGGTAGAGCAGCTGCACCACGTCGGCGAGCGACGCCTCGCGAAGCGATCCCTTGATCGCCATCAGCGCCACTCCTCGAGCACGCGCTCGGCCACATCAGGCCAGGTCTCGATCATCTTCTCGCGGGACCGGAGCGCCCCACTTCCCGGGGCAAGCAGTCCGCTGCCGCGTCGTGGCGCCCGGGGAACCCCAGCGGGATCGCCATCGAGCAGCCGACGCACGGTGGGCACCGACAACGGCACCGCCCGCTCGTCGGCGGCGGCGGTGACCCGCTGGACCAGTTGCTGCACCTCGCGAAGCGACGCGGCGGGGCGCGAGGCGAGGAAATCGACCAGGTCGGGATCCACGGCGGCGGGACCGAGCAGTCGTTCCACCTCGCGCAACTTCGCCTCGCGGTCGGGAAGCCCCAGCTCCACGACCAGCCCGCCTGCCAGCCGGGTGGCGAGCCGCGCCTCGAAGCCCTCGAGTTGCGACGGCGGCACGATGGAGGTGAAGGCCATCTGGCGCCCGGACTCGAGCAGCAGGTTGTAGAGGAGGTAGAGCTCCTCCTGGCTGCGCTCCTTGCCGGCCAGGACGCCGACGTCGTCGAGCAGCAGCGCGTCGACGCGTCGCAGCCGCTCGCGCCAGCGAGTGACGGTGCCGTCGCCCAGTGCCGCCACCAGTCCGTCCACGAATCCCCGACCGTCGAGCACCGCCACGCGGGCGAGGCCGCCGCCCTGCAACGCGTGCCCGAAGGCATTCAGCA
The DNA here is from genome assembly GCA_963847895.1 of uncultured Gemmatimonadales bacterium. Classification (GTDB taxonomy): domain Bacteria; phylum Gemmatimonadota; class Gemmatimonadetes; order Gemmatimonadales; family GWC2-71-9; genus Palsa-1233. The sequence goes on along the minus strand of CAWKBO010000001.1, from coordinate 241,256 downwards.
GGTGGGTCTTCCCCGCCCCGGCGTGACCGACGATGACCAGCGGGTTGTAGCGCTGTCCCGGCGCGGCGGCGGCGGAACGGATCGCCTCGAGGGCCGGGCGGGCCGATGTGCCGCCGGCGAAGAGGTCGAGGGTGAAGCGCGGCGACGGGCCGGGCAGCGGTGGCCCGGCCTCGCGGGCCTCCGCCACCAGGTGCCGCGCCTCGTCGAGGCGATCGGGGTCGTGCATCATCGCCTCACCGAGCAGCTCGGGGGCGCACTCGTCGAGTTGCTGCTGGAGGGCGCGGAGCTCCCCGACGTCGCGCTCGAACCGGGTGAGCACCGACTCGGGGTCCTCCTCGAGATCGGAGGCGAGGACCGCCTCGAGTCGGCCGGTGCGAAACCCCTCTCCCGCCCATCGTAGCGCCGCCTCGGTGAGGCGCTGGCGCCATCGGTCGACGCGCTGGGTCACGCTCGACGTGAGGTCGGAGAGGAAGTCGCTGAACTCATCACCGATCGCCGCGTCGGGAACGACGAGCGCGTGGCCGGAGGCCGCCGGTTCACCGCGCGCCGGGCCGTGGCCGAGCCCCTGCAGCACCCGGCGCGCCTGCTCCACCGAGAGAGGCGACTCCTGGACCGCCTGCTGGGCGATCAACCGGTTGAGGGCGCCGAGCAGCTCGCGCACGGTGGTGATCGGCAGTTCGGCGACGGTGGCGAGCACGTCGGGAGCGAAGGTGGTCTGGCGCTCCTCGCCGCGGCGCGACAGGATCGCGAGGCGGGTCTCGTAATCGGGTTCGGCGATGTCGATCACCAGTCCGCCGGCGAACCGACGGATCAGCCGTTCGTCGAGCTGCTGGATCTCCTCCGGCGGCCGGTCGCCGGCCAGCACGATCTGTCGGTCTGCGGCCGCGAGCAGGTCGATCAGCCGCAGCAGCTCCGACTGCAGCTCACGACGCCCGGCCAGGAGCTGGGCATCATCGAGCAACACCAGGTCGGCCTCCGTGAAGCGGCGTCGGTAGGCGTCGGCCTGTCCGGCGGCGAGCGCTGCCTGATATGCCTCCACGAAATCGTCGACGGTGACGTACTCGACCCGGCGGGTGGCGTCGAATTCCATCGCCTCGTTGCCGATCGCCATCAGCAGATGGGTCTTGCCCAGCCCGGGTCGGGCATAGATGAAGAGCGGGTTGTAGGTGGCGCCGGGCGCCTCGGCCACCGCCTTGGCGGCCGTGGCCGCGAGGCGGTTGCCCGAGCCGACCACGAACGACCCGAACGACGCATGCGGATTCAGCATCGCGACTTCACGAATCCGCGGCGCGCTGGGTGGCCAGCCGCCGCATCACGAGGGTCACCAGGGCGTGCAGCGCCTCGAGCACGTTGTCGCCGGTCAGCGCGTTGACGGCGAACGAGGGTGCGGCACCGTCATTGACCGCGGCGTCGAGTACGTCCGGGGTCAGCAGAAGCTCCTCCGGCAGGTCGCGCTTGGTGTAGCAGAGCACCCGCGGCACGTCACGCACCTCACCCTCGCGGTCGAGCAGCTGTTCCCGTAGCCCGCGCAGGAGCGCGAGATTGTCGTCGAGCCGTCCCGCCTCGCTGTCGAGCACCACGAGCAACCCATCGGCGTCGTCGAGCAACAGCCGACGGGTGTTGTCATAGCTGCGGCGACCCGACACTGCATAGCAATCGATCCGGACCCGCCACCCGGCGATGATGCCGAGGTCGAGCGGCAGCCAGTCGAGCAGCGGATCGGCGGCGGAGTCATCACGGGCCGGATCGCCGGGACGGCGATCCAGCGGAACACGGTGGCGCACTGCCCGGAGCAGGGCGGTCTTGCCGGCACGACGGGGTCCGAGGACCAGCAGCGTGGCGCAAAGCGCCTTGGTGTCGTGATCGAGTCGTGCCACGGTCAACCGCTCCCGAACAGTGCGCGCAACGATCGATCGAGCTCGCGCTCGAACCCTTCGGCCAGCAGCTCCGGTGTCGGTGCGGGAGCCGGCGCGGCCTGCCGCACCCGGGCGACGAACCGGTCGAAGAAGAGACGCACCAGGCCGACCGACGAATCGCGCCCGAACACCACCAGCGCGACCCAGCGTCCGCGTGGCGTGTCGAAGCCGGCGAGCCAGACGCCCTGTCCTTCCCCCTGGTGCACCACCGCACCGTAGTCGCCGGCCTCGTTCACCAGGCGCGCGAGTTCGCCGGTGGTCGCCAGGATGCCCGCACCGAGTGCGGCCGCCGCCATCACGTCGAGCGACCGTGTGAAGCCGTGCTGGGCGATCACCTGGCCGCTCGAGGTCATCACCAGCGCGACGCGCGCGCCGCTCTCGCGGACCAGTTCACCGAGTGGGTCAGCGAGCCACGACTCGAGGACCCGCATCAGCCGAGCTCCGGCGCGAGGTCACCCAGCAGCAGGCGCAGGCGGCCAAGTTCGGTCTCGGTTCCGGTCACCGCCACGAGCCAGAGTCCATCGGGTCCCTGGGCCGCGAGGACGGTACCCCGCTCCGCGGCCAGGGTGCAGAGCCGCACGGCGCCATCCCCCAGACCGGCGAGCAACTCGCCCGCACGGCGCGCGACCGCCGAGGCGAGTGCCGCCACGTCGCCGGTCGCGACTCCCTCCAGCGCCGCCTCGCGCACCACCAATCCGTCGTCGGCCGACACCACCACGGCGCCGCGCACCCCGGCGACCGCAATCACCGCGGCGAGCATCCGGTCCCAGCGCTCCGGCGTCACGAGATCTGCTCGATCCAGCTGCGGGCCGCGAGCGCGGCGCGGGAGACCAGCGCGAGCATCCGTCCCACCGGCGCGGTGCGCGGGCGACGCAACATGACGGTACCATGCGGCGCGACCGGTACCAGGGCCACCCGGGTGGAGTTGCCCTCCACCAGCAAGTGGCGCCACTCGCCCAGCTGCAGCAGACGCGCGGCCCGTTCGGCCTCGCGACTGACAGACGCGACGGTGGCCGCCGCGCTGTCCGCAAGCCGTCCGTCGTCGTCGTCACCAACCCCGCCTGCCATCCGCAGTCCCTGACGATCGACCAGGAGCAGTCCGGCCGCCGGATCGTCGAAGTGGACGCTGTCGGGTGCCGGCGCGGGGTCGACCACCCGGACCCGATCGAGTGCCACGAGTATCGACGCATCGCGCGGCTCGGCGGCCGCCGCCGCCTCGAGTCGTCGCTCTGCCTCGGCGAAGTCCCGATGCCGAAAGGCAAGGAAGGCGAGCCCCTTCAGCGCACCGACATGCCGTGGCGCGCATTCGAGCGTGGCCAGCCAGGCGCTGCGAGCCCCGTCGTCGTCCCCCTGGTCGGCGCGAATCCGGCCGATCAGATCGTGGGCGGCCGCGAGACCAGGGTGTCGCGCAGCGCCGGCGAGCGCCACGCTCAGCGCCGCCTCGAGCTGGCCGCGCAGCCGGAGGCGCTCGCCGAGATCGAGGAAGGCATGCTGCACGGGAGCGGTCGCACCGCCGGTGTCGCTGCTATGCATCGGAGTCGCGCAGTGCCTCCATCATGGTACGGGCGGCCAGGATCAGCATCGCGGCGTCATCGGCTCGTTCCGGGGCGACCCGCTGCCAGGTGCTCCACGCTTCGATCGCCCGGTCGAACCTCCCGGCACCCACCTCGGCCAGTCCGAGCGTGCGCCAACCCTCCGCATCATCGGGCCGATGCTCGACCCGATCGCGCAGCCGCCGGACCGAGGCGTCGTAGCGCGCGTCGTCGGCCCCCCGCGGCGACGGTGCGTCGCTGCCACGCACGGCGGGGTCGAGCTGAAGTATAGCGGCGGCCGCGAGCGCCTGAATCCGGTCGCCGACCTCCTCGAGCGGTTCATCGAGGAATGCCGCGAGGGCGGCGACATTGCGCACGCCATCGATCGCCTCGAGGATTCGCCAGTCAAACGGATCGAGCCGGACCCGCTCCCCCTCACCCAGGACCGTCGGCGTCACGAAGCCCGGGACGACGTGCCAATCTTCGAGCGTTTCCGCCAGTGCCACACGGCGACTCTCATCCTCGACCAGCGAGAGGACCAGGGCATCCGCCGACCAGTCGAGGGGGCCCGCCTCGGTCACACCCTCGCTGAAGTCGAAACGACCGCGGGTCCAGTGCAGCATCATCCCGAGGGCGTTGCGAGCCAGCCGCTGGCGCACCGCCTCGCGGGCCTCTCCCGACAGCGCCGGACTGTCGCGATCGTCGGCCGACACGAGGTGGCGCCGCACCAGGGCGCGCCCCAGCGAACTGTCGCCGGCGTCCGGATCGATCGCGACGACGCGGCCGCGATGAATCCGGAGGATTCGCGGCGACGCGGGGTCGGGTCCGCTCACCCGCAGGACCCCGCTGCGCCCGCCCCGCTCCAGCAACTGCAGGACCTCGATCAGTCCGATCTCGTTGAGGGGTCCGTGCATCGCTTCATCCACCCCCGAAGAGCTGGGCCAGGCGGCGCGCCGAGTCGGCCAGACGCTCCGACGTGATGGCGAGCGATCCCTCGGGCTCGCGGCGACGCACGGCATCCCAGTCCTCGAGTGCCTCGTCGTAACGCCGCAGCTTGGCGAGCACCACCCCGCGGTGAAAGAGTCCCGCGGTGTGGTCGGGGTCGCGGAGGAGGACCTGATCGAAGACCGCCAGCGCCTCACCGAAGTGGCCACCCTCCAGCAGCGAGCGCCCCAGGGAGAGCATCACGTCATCGGGAATCCCGACCGGGCCGGGTTCGGCGGCAGGCAACTCGACCGGCTCGGCGCCAGGCTCCGATTCGATCAGCCACACCTGGGGGAGATACCAGGGTGACATGAGCAGGCCGCGGCGGGTGGCCGCGAGTGACTCCGACGCGTGGCCGAGCTGTTCATGGACGAGACCGAGGGTGAACTGAGCCCGGGCGAGGTCGCCGTCGAGCTCGAGCGACCGCTCGAGGGAGAGTCGCGCCATCGGGGCGTCACCGTCGAGCAGCGCCGCGTACCCGACGAGATAGAGCAGCGGTGCCGATGACGTGACCATCGGCTGGTGTGCGGCGAGCAACGCCCGGGCCCCGGCAAGGTCGCCCTGCCGCAGCAGGGTGAGCGCCCGGTTGTGTACCGTGGCGGCGCTGGGCACCGTCATGGCGCGGCGCCAGGCCTCCTCCCCGGCCTCAGGCTCGTGGCGCTGCTGATGCAGCACCGCGAGCCCGTTCCACGCAGCCGGCGCGAGGAGCGGGTCGCCGGTGGCCGCCTGGTAGCACGCCTCGGCCACCGCGAGCGCGGCCTGGCGATGGGCGGCGACTGCGGCGGCGAGGGGACTGCTGCGCGCGCCGACCGCGTCGCGGTCGGGACCTGACGCGGCCAGGACCAGGCCATCGCTGCGGCCGATCGCGAGCCGCTCGAGGGTGCGCCAGGCGGCCGGTGGGGCGCCGGGGAGAGCGGCGGCCCGGCGGGCAATGGCCAGCGCCTCGGCCGGATGGCCAGTCCGCGCCGCGAACCACGCCAGGTTGGTGAGGCCGACCGGGTCGGCCGGGTCGAGGCGGCGCGCCAGCGCGGCGATCAGGGCGGCGTCCCGCAGGGGTGGCGCCGCCATGTCAGTCCAGTCGGATCGCCTCGAGGATTGCCTGGATCGAGGCCTGGTCGGGCATCAGCAGGAAGGCGCCGGTCAGCGGGGCCTCGCTCCCATCGGCCCGGAAGGCGGTGTCCACGCAGAACACCATGTCGCCGCCCTCCTCGTGCGGGTCGACGGCCGAGCCGATGGCGGTGCGTGTCTCACCCATGGTGAGGGACGGCACCGAGGGGAGCAGCATCATCCCCATGAAATTGCTGAGTGCGGTCAGGTAGGCCGAGCAGACGATGTTGCCGACCTCCTTGAGTCCCGACTGCTCCATCTCGCCGAGCGCGCGTGGTGGACCCGGCTCGCGGCGGAGAATCAGGTCGCAGAGCCGAACCGCGTCCTGCTCGCCGAACACCAGCAGCGAACGGCCGGTGAGGTCGCCGAGCATCCGCATGATCACCACCGCCACATGATCACCGAAGCCGGCCAGCATCCCCGGCACCTCGGCGTACTGGATCCGGCGCACTTGCGGCACCGAGATCATGATGCGCCGGTCGGTGAGCTGCGAAAGCGCCGTGGCAGCATGCCCCGCCCCGATGGTGGCGACTTCGCGCAGGCCATCGCGGCGCAGCGTTTCCAGGTCGTTGTCAGCGGACATCATCACCTCGAGATCAGGGATCAGGGACCGGAGACCCGAGGCAGAAACCAGACCGCATCACCGGTCTCCGGTCTCCGACCTCCGATCTCGTCATACCACACTCGCCAGGTCGAGCATCAGCGCCGGACGTCCGTCACCGAGCACCGTGGCCCCGGTGATCCATCGTGGCATGCCGACCGGCCGGTCGATCGGCTGGACCACCGCGTCGACCTGGCCATGGACCTGGTCGGCCAGCAATGCAATCCGCTGGCCACCGGCATCAAAGATCACCGCGGGCCGGCGAGCCGGCGCCGGGCCGCCACGGAACTGGAGCAGCCGACGGAGGTCGACCACCGGCACCACCTCGCCGCGCAAGTCGATCACCGTGCGACCGCCGTCCTCGATCGCCGCCTCGGGTTCCCACGCCACCAACTCGGCCACATGGGTGAGCGGCATCACGTAGCGTTCGTCGCCGATCGCGGTCACCAGCGTTCGCACGATCCCCAGCCGGGTCGGCAGCCGGACCGTGAAGACCGTGCCCCGACCCTGCACGGTGGTCAGGGTCAACGAGGCACCGACGCCATGCAGGCGCGCCACCACCGCGTCGAGACCGACACCACGACCGGAGACCTCGGTCACCGCGGTTGCGGTGCTGAATCCCGGCCGTGCAAGGACCGCCAGCAACCCGTCGTCGCCGAGCTCGGCATCCTCGCCGAGGATTCCCAGCGCCCGGGCACGCGCCGCGACTGAGGCACGGTCGATCCCCCGGCCGTCGTCGGCGAGTTCCACCACCACCGAGTCGCGTTCCTGGCGGGCACGGATCGAGAGTCGGCCGGCAGGCCGCTTGCCGGTTGCCTGCCGCACCTCGACCGTCTCGATGCCGTGATCCACCGCATTGCGCAGCAGGTGCATCATCGGCTCCGGAAGCAGCGCGAGGATCGCACGGTCCACCTCGAGCTCGTCGCCGGTGACCTCGACGGTGACTTCCTTGCCGAGCTGGCGCGCGAGGTCGCGGACCATTGGCGGGACCCGCTCGAGCACCTCGCTCAGTGGCGCGAGTCGCACGTCGAGGATCCGATCCTGCAGGGCATCGAGGCGGCGCGACATCGCCACCGCGGAGCGGGCCATCGGGCTGAAGCCGTCGGCCGCCGCGTGCCGTTCGAGTTCCTGCCTGGCGGTCACCAGCGATCCCAGGTCGTTCAGCAGCGCATCGAGTCGGTTGAGGTCGACGCGCACCACGGCGGCCTGCTGGGGGACCGGGTGCTCGGCCGTCGGTTCGGGGCTGGGCAGATCCTCGGCGTCGACCACCCGTTCACAGGCGAGCGCCAGGTCATCGAGCGTCTGCTCCAGCCCCACGAGCCAGCTCCGGGTGGCCCGGCGCTCACCGCGACGGATGTCGGAGAGGCCGTCCTCGGTGGCATGGACCGATTCCACCAACCCGTCGTAGCCGAGCGATGCCGCCATCCCCTTGATGGTGTGCAACACCCGGAAGATCTCCTCGGCTGGTGCGGTCGCGGCCGGGTCGTCGAGCCAGCCGGCGAGGGTGCGCCGACCACCGGCCAGCAGCGACCGCGATTCCGCCGCGAAGAGGGCGACGTAGCGGGCGCGACGGGGCTCGGCCATCAGGCCAGGACGCGCCCCACCGCCTCGAGCACCCTGGCCGGCTGGAACGGCTTGACGACGAAGTCCTTGGCGCCGGCGGTGATCGCCTCGACGACCAGTTGCTGCTGGCCCATCGCGCTGCACATCAGGATCTTCGCATCGGGATCGACGGCGATGATCGCCTTCACCGCATCGATGCCCCCCATGTCGGGCATCACGATGTCCATGGTCACCAGGTCGGGCTTGAGCGCCTTGTATCGTTCGACCGCCTGCAGGCCACTCTCGGCCTCGCCAGCGACCTCGTAGCCGGCACCGCTGAGAATGTCGGCAATCATCGTCCGCATGAAGATCGCATCGTCGCAGATCAGGATCCGCTGGGCCACGTCGCCCCTCCGTGAAGTCGGTTCACCCGAAAACCGCGTCAGCCACCGCGGCCACGTCGAGCGTTGCAAGCCCCGTGCGCGCCTCGGCCGCCAGCTCGATCACCGCATCGACCGCCACGGCGAATCGCCGCGTCCCGGTCGCCACCACCACCACATCGCGCCCCTCGCCACTGGTCCCCGGCAGGGCCAGGGCCCGGACCGGATCGGCCACGGTCAGCAGGTGACCACGGTGATTGACGAGGCCGCGGACCACCGGCGGGGCACCGGGGATCCGGGCGACCGGGGCCCCCCGAAGCACCTCGACCACCGTCTCGACCGGCAGGAACCAGCGCACCCCAGCGACCCGGACCACCAACCCGGTCACCCGGTGGGACGCGGCGTCAGTCACGGCGGTGGAATCCAAGGGCCACCAGGGTGGCCTCCCGCTCCGGCAGAGTGTCGGTTCCCGCCGCTAGTTGCAGCAGGGGCCAGAGGTCGGCGGGCCATGGCGATCGGAGCATCAGGGGAAGGTCGGTGACCGGATGGCGGAATGCCAGCATGGCGGCATGGAGGGCCTGGCGGGGCGCCGAGGCCTCGAGCCGACGCGCCCCCAGCTGCTGCTCGCCCGAGATCCGCCGGGCGCCCCCCCCGCCGTAGGTCGGATCGCCGACCACCGGGTGACCGATCGACTCCAGGTGGACCCGGATCTGGTGGGTCCGGCCGCTGTGGAGCTCCAGTCGGAGCAGGTCGACCGTGCCGAGTCGGGCGATCACGAACGCATCGGTGCGGGCCGCGCGCCCCTCGGGCCGGATCGCCATCCGCTTGCGGTCGCCCGGATGCCGGGCGATCGGTCCCTCGATCACCTGTTCGCCATCGAGGTGGCCCCAGGAGAGTGCGGCATAGCCACGCCGGATCCGTCGGGCGGCGAGCATCGCGCCGAGACGGCGGTGGGCCAGGTCGGTCTTGGCGACCACCATCAGTCCGCTGGTGTCGCGGTCGAGACGGTGCACGATCCCGGGTCGGCCGGCGGCACCGCCGGAGAGGGTTGTGCCCCGGGCGACCAGGGCGTTGACCAGGGTATCGTCCCAGTGCCCGGGGGCCGGGTGAACCACCAGGCCGGCCGGCTTGTCGATCACGGCCAGGTGCTCGTCCTCGTAGACGAGGTCGAGCCCGATCGGATTGGGGCGCAGGGTCCGGGGTGGCTCGCCGACCGGTGTGCGGACGGTGACCTCCTCGCCGCGCGCCAGCAGCCGCGACGCGCGCAGCGGCCGGCCGTCGATCGTCACCAGGCCGGCGGCGACCAGCCGGGCGGCCTGGGTGCGAGAGAGCTGGAGCTGATCGGCGAGGAAGCGGTCGAGCCGTTCGGTGGCGTCCGCCGCCACCGTGAAGGTCACCGCCGGGGCGGCGACGCCGGGCTCATGCCGGCGGATTCGGCGCGTCGACGGACATCCTCCCGCCAGAGCGAAAGGGCCAGTGCCACCGCACCGCAGGAGACCGCGATATCGGCGACGTTGAAGGTGGGCCAGCGCAGCATCCCGAAGCCGACGTCGATGAAGTCGACCACGCCGCGCCCCGAGAGGATGCGGTCGATCAGGTTGCCCGCAGCGCCGCCGGCAACGAACCCCACGGCGGCCTGGCGGAGTCGGTCGGTGACCGGCGTGTCGCGGCTCATCCGCCAGAGCAGCACGATCGCGACGATCGCGACCGCCATGAAGAACCAGCGCGACACGTCACCCACGTGGATCCCGAACGCGGCACCCTGGTTGTAGGCGAGGCGCAGCTGCACCGTGTCGCCCACCACCTGGTGCGGCGCCACCGACAGCGCCCGCTCGGCCAGCACCTTGGTGACCCGGTCGAGCACCACCGTGCCGGCCATCAGGAGCCAGAACGGCCGGCGCTCAGCGCCGCTTGGCATCCTCTTCCTTCTCCTTGCAGGAGATGCAGAGCCGGGCATGCGGGAGCGCGTCGAGCCGCTCGAAGTCGATCTCGGCCCCGCACTGGTGGCACTTGCCGAACTTGTCCGGCGCGTTGTACAGCCGGCGCAGCGCCTCGTTGAGGTGCCACAGGTAGCGGCCCTCCTTCGACGCCATCAGGAACTGCTTCTCGCGTTCCATGGCGTCGGTGCCCTGATCGGCCATGTGATAGGAGTACGACGAGAGATCGCCATCCGATGACTGGAGCGTCGCGTTGAAGGACTCGTCATAGTAGCCGAGTTCCTTCATCACTCGACCGCGCTCCTCCAGGAGCCGCCCCTCGAGATGCTTCAGCTGCGCCTTGGTCACGATCCATCCGCCTGTGCTGAGCCGGAGTCGGTCCGGCTGTGTCCGTGCCGCCGTACCGCGAGGCTGGCGGCCTGCCCGTCGATCGAGACCTGTTCGGTCCGGTCCGGGCGCTCCATTGTCCCACCCACGATGAACTCCAAAGCCAGGGTCTCCCCGGCGATCCAGTCGCGATGCACCGTCGCGGCATCGCGGAGCGACTCGTCGCCGTCGAGGGCGAGCACGATCCGCGTGTCCACCTCGTAGCCGGCCTCCTTGCGGAGCCGCTGCGCGCGGCTGACGATCTCGCGCGCCAGCCCGTCGCGCACCAGCTCCGGCGTGAGCGCCGGGTCGAGCGCGACGACGTACGGGCCGTCGCTCGCCACTGGCCAGTCGGTGACGACTTCACGGCTGATCGTCACATCTTCCGGCTCGAGTCGCCACTCGCCCTCGACCACCTCGCCCTGCTCGAGCCGCCGCAGCAGCCCGGGCTCGAGCCCGGCCACCCACGCCGCCACGGCCTTCATCGCGCTGCCGTAACGCTTGCCGAGGGTGCGGAAGTTCGCCTTCCCCTGGAGCCGCACCAGATCGGCGTCGGACTCCACCACCTCGATCGCCTTCACGTTCGTCTCGGCGGCCAGCAGCGCCAGCAGGGCATCGAAGCCTTCGCCCCGCACCGCCGCCGGCACCGCGACCCGCATCCGGGCCAATGGCTGCCGGACACGGAGACCCGCCTCGGTCCGCGCCGCGCGACCGAGCGACGCGAGCCGGCGGACGGCCGTCCATCGCCCCGTCAAGCCCCGGATCGAGCCGGTGCAGGTCGTCGGGGAACGGGGCAAGATGCACCGATCGGCCGGTGAGCGCACGGTGGAGCCAGTCGGCCACGAACGGGGCCGCCGGGGCCAGCAGCGTCGCCACGGTGGTCAGCGCCTCGTGCAGGGTGGCCACCGCCGCCGGCTCGGCCTCGCCGCCGACCGCCCAGAAGCGACCACGGTTCAGGCGGACATACCAGTTGCTCAGGTCGGCGACGACGAAATCCACGATCGCCCGGACGCCGGTGGTGACGTCATAGCCACCGAACGCGGCGCGGACCGCCGAAACCGTGGCATCGAGCCGCCCGAGAATCCAGCGGTCGGCGAGCGGCCGTTCGGCCACCGGCGGGGCGCTCTCCAGCGGGCCGGCGTAGAGCGCGAAAAAGTGGTAGCTGCTGCGGAGGGTGTTGAGGAAGCCGCCCGCCACGTCGGCGATCTGTGCCTCGTCGAAGCGCTTCGGCAGCCACACCTGGCTCGAGAGCAACAGGTAGAGTCGCGCGGCGTCGGCCCCGTGGCGGCCGATCAATTGCCACGGGTCCACCACGTTGCCTTTCGACTTCGACATCTTCTGCCCGTCGGCGTCGAGCACCAGCTCATTGACGATCACGTGCCGGTACGGCGCCTCATCGAATGCCGTCGCCCCGATCGCCAGCATCGAGTAGAACCAGCCGCGGGTCTGGTCGATCCCCTCGCAGATGTAGTCGGCCGGGAAGTGCGACCGGAACTCGGCGTCGTGCTCGAACGGCCAGTGCCACTGGGCCCACGGCATCGCGCCCGAGTCGAACCAGGTGTCGATCACCTCGGGAACGCGCCGATAGGTTCCGCCACCGGGCGCCGGCCAGGTGACCTGATCGACCCAGGGCTTGTGCACCCCGAGATCGTCCGCCGGCACGTATCCGGAGCGTTCCCGGAGCGCTTCGAGCGAGCCGATCACGATCAGGTCCTCGGGATCGCGGTCGTTGACCCAGATCGGCAACGGGGTGCCCCAGTAACGGTCACGGGACAGGGCCCAGTCGACGTTGTTGGACAGCCATTCACCGAACCGACCGCTGCCGACCTCGCTCGGGTGCCAGTCGATGTCGGCATTGAGCGCGAGCATCCGGTCCTTGACCGCCGAGGTGCGCACGAACCAGGAATCGCGAGCGTAGTAGATCAGCTTGCTGCCGCAACGCCAGCAGTGCGGATAGCTGTGATCGTACTGCTCGGTGCGAAGATGGCGCCCCAGCTCCTTGAGCCGCCGGATGAGCAGCTCGTTGGTGTCCGGGTCGGTCACCAGTCGTCCCTCGAGCGCGGGCCAGGTGGTGCCGGTGAAGGTCCCGTCGCCGGCCACCGGACGAAGCATCGCCAGGCCATGCGCCTGGCCCGCGGCGTAGTCGTCGGCGCCGAAGGCCGGCGCCATGTGCACCAGCCCCGAGCCGTCGCCTGCGGTGACGAATTCGCCCGGCACGACCACCTGCGCCTCCCCTTCATCGGGGAGAGGCACCACGTCGAACGGGCGACCGTAGCGGAGCCCGACCAGCTCCCGGCCCGGGAACGTGCGCCGCACCGTGACGTCACCACCGAGGATCGCCGCCGCCGCCTCGGTGCGGGCGGCCGCCATCACGTAGACCCGATCCGCGCGACCCTCGACCTCGAGCTCGGCGTACTCCAGCTCGGGGTGCACCGCGACAGCCACGTTGGCGGGGAGCGTCCAGGGGGTGGTCGTCCAGATCACCAGCTCGCGACCACTGCCATCGGCGAGCGGGAAGGTGACGTAGATCGACTTGTCGCGCACATCGCGATAGCCGAGGGCCAGCTCGTGCGAGGAGAGCACGGTGCCACACCGCGGACAGTAGGGCAGCACCCGGTGCCCGCGATAGAGCATGTCGCGCTGGTGCAGCCGTGCAAGCAGCGCCCACACCGACTCGACATAGTCGCGGGTGCAGGTGATGTAGGCGTCGTCGAAGTCGAGCCAGTACCCGATCCGTTCCGACAGCTCGACCCACTCGTCGCGATAGGTGAACACCGATTCGAGACACTTGCGCGCGAACTCGGCCACACCGAAGCGCTCGATGTCGGGCTTGCCGGTGAACCCCAGCTGCTTCTCGACCTCGAGCTCGACCGGCAGCCCGTGGGTGTCCCAGCCGGCAATGCGCGTCACTCGCCTGCCGTCCATCGCGTGGTAGCGACAGATCAGGTCCTTGATCGTCCTGGCGAAGACATGGTGGATGCCGGGGCGGCCGTTGGCAGTGGGCGGCCCCTCGAAGAAGACGAAACCCGGCTTGTCGGCGCCCTGCTGCTGGACGGCGTGGAAGAGTCCCTCGGCACGCCACAGCGAGAGCAGCTCGCGCTCGAGTTCGTCGGCGCCGGCATCGGGCCAGGTCGGCCAGCGGTGGTCGAGTGGGCTGTTGGTCATCGGGATCGCGCCGTCCCCGGCCTCAGCGCCCCGGCCGGGTGCCGAAAAGCACCGTGCCGAGTCGCACCATCGTCGCGCCTTCCTCGACCGCCACCGCGTAGTCGTCCGACATTCCCATCGAGAGCTCCTCCACCGGATGCCCGGCGCTTCGCGCCACATCGCGCAGGGTCCGCAGCAAACCAAAAGTCCGGCGCAGTGCCGGCTCCTTGGCCCCGAACGCGGCCATGGTCATCAGCCCCTGTACCGCGATGCCCGGGAGTCCGGCCAGTGCATCGAGCAGCGCAGGCAGCGCGTCGGGCTCCACCCCGCCCTTCTGCGGCTCGGCGGAGCAGTTGACCTGCAACAGCACCGGCTGAGGCTTGCCAGCGTCGACCCGCCGGTCGATCTCCTGCGCCAACTCGAGCCGGTCCACCGAGTGGATCAGCGCAAAGCGATTGGTCACCTGCCGCACCTTGTTGCGCTGCAGGACCCCGATCAGGTGCCATGCCACCGCAACATCGGCGCAGGCCTCCTGCTTGGCCAACGCCTCCTGCACCCGATTCTCCCCGACCGCCGTGAGGCCGACCGCCGCAGCGGCCCGAACCGCCTCGGGACCGTGAGTCTTGGTCACCGCGACGATCTGCACCGGATGGGTCCATCCGCCCACCCCTTGGCGGTCCCGGATCTCGTCATGCACCCGGCCCAGTTGCTCGCGTAGAGCCGATTCTGGCATAGCTTGGAAATATAACGACAGACGAGAGACGATCGCCGGGATCCCGCCCTGCCCCCCGAACCACCCTCCCGCCGCGCACTCGTCTATCGTCTATCGTCTATCGTCTATCGCTGAAACGGCATCCCGACAGCCTGCTTCAGTTCAGACACGAAGCCGCTGATCGACACCTGGTCGGGTGCCAGATGGGCAGCCTTCTCCAGATAGGGGATCGCCTGGGTGGTGTCGGCGCGCTGGACGAAGGCGACGCCAAGTCGCGCGTAGGGCAACGCCAGGGTGCGAGCCATCGCGGCGACGTTCGGCTCCAGGTGCCCCAGGTCCCCGTCGAGCAACGCCCCGAAGTGCCAGGTGCCATCGATCAGCGCCTGGGTGACCGGCATGTCGAGTGGTGGCTCGCCGGGAGCCGGGGCGAGCGACCGACCAAAGGCGCTGCTGTCGGGGAGGACCACCGGCAGGACCAGGGCCAGCCCCTGCTGGATCACCGGCGCACCATGGGTTGCCTGGGCTGCCGTCACCGACCACGCGATCGGCCGGCGACCGGCGTTCTCGCGGACCACCGCGAGCAGGAGCAGGTCCTTGGCATAGAGTGGTGTGCCCTGTGGGATCGAGAGCGTCCCGCCGTTGCGAAGCGGCATCTCGTAGTCGCGATCGGCGCGTTGCGGGCGATAGCTGTCGATCGTCGAGTCGTCGAGCGTGTGCAGGGGTCCCGACCAGGTCGGAACCGGCGCATCGCGCCACGGCATCGGCAACGCGTCGTGGTCGACCGGGGCGGCATGTCGGCTCCGCAACTGTCGCTGGTACCACGCGGTCTCGGCCAGGGCGAGGCAGATGATCGACACGTCGGGACGGATGCCGTCGACCACTTGCGCGTGCCAGAGCGGGAAGGTGTCGTTGTCTCCCCACGTGAAGAGGATCCCGCCCGGTGGCACCGACTCGAGCAGGGCACGAGCGAAGTCGCGGGCCAGCGTGACATCGGGTCCGTGGTGTCGCGAGGCGTCACGGAAGTTGAGTGCGAACGGCAGCAGCGCGACCAGGAAGACCGCCGGTGCCCATCGTGCCGGTCGCGCTCGCGCCGTGAGCCGACGGGCCTGCTCGGCGAGCCCCAGTGCCACCAGCACCGCCCACACCACGAACGAGGCGACGAAGAAGTAGTCGCGCTCACGCACCTCGTGATCGGTCATGGTGGTCCACCGGTTCCAGCCGATCGACGGGCCCGGCTTGAAGTTCATGTAGAGCACCAGTCCCAGACCGGTCACCACGAAGCCGGTGGCGAGGAACCAGAACCCCGCCCGGTCGCGCCGCCAGGCGGCGCGGGCACCGCTGGCGCCCAAGAAGAGCACCACGAAGGTCACCGCGAGTCGCGGCGCCGAGGTGAAGGCACCGTCGCCAAGTGTCCGGGCCCACTGCCAATCGAAGTATTGCGCATAGTTGGCGAGCTGGTAGCCGAGGATCGCCAGCGTGCGGCCGGGGTTGCCGGGACCGTGGAAGACGGTCGGGTCGTCGAGTGGGGTGCGGATCGGGTACTGTGCCCGGCGGATCACCGCGAGCAGCGCGTCCCAGGTCGCCGGGTCGGCTTCGTTGAGGTAGGGACCCTGCCGAGCGCGGAAGTAGAGGAAGAGGTACGGTGTGACCCCGATCAGCACGATGCCGAGCGCGGCGGCCACGAAGGCCAGCTGCCGCCGCTGGATGGCAAGGCCGCCAGCCGCGATCACCAGTCCCCCGGTGAGCAGCGTGAGCGAGGTGCTCCCCAGGCCGAGTGCGATCAGCAGCAGCCAGGTCGCCGCCACCACCGCGATCCGCGCCTGTTCGGTCCGACGGGCGGTGCGATCCCCGAGTGGCGCGCGCCAGGACTGCATCACCAGCAGCGCCACCACGGCCGGTCCGATGAGCAACGCCAGCAAGTGGTTGCCGATCGAGATCGCCCCGAAGTACAGCAATACCAGCAGGAGACGCGCGCCGGTGCGGGCCTCGCGTCGCTGGCACCAGCGCACCGCGACCCACGCCGCGGCGGCGATCGTCACCATCGCGACGGAGTAGACCTCGGCCTCCACGGCGTTCTGCCAGGTGGTGAAGCCGAACGAGGTGAGCAGCGCCGCCGCCAGTCCGGCGCCGTGGGCCGTCCACCGCGGGGCCTCCCGATCGCTCCGCGTCGCCAGCGCATGCCCGACGAGATACCAGCAACCCGCCGCGAGCGATCCCGCCACTGCGCTCAGCAGGTTCAGTCGCCAGGCGTAGTCACCGAACGGCAGGACCATCCCCCAGACGTGGGCCAGCATCACCCAGAGCGGCGTACCGGGGGGATGCGGAATGCCGAGACTCCTGGCCGCGGCGATCAGCTCACCGGCGTCCCAGAAGGTCACCGTCGGAGCGAGGGTCACCAGGTAGCCCACGAGCACCAGCAGTGCCGCGCCGAGGGCGTGGCGATACGGGGGAGTGTCGCGGCTCACGGCGAGGTAGCCCGGGCAACCGCAAGCGCATCGCGGACGGCGGCCGGATCGTGGACCCGGAACAGCCGCGCTCCCCGATCCCAGCCGAGGGCGCAGGCGGCCGCGGTCGCGCGATCGCGATCACCAACGTCACGATTGGTGGCCTGGCCGAGGAAGCGCTTGCGGGAGACCCCCACAAGCACCGGCTGGCCGAGCTGCACGACGGCGTCGAGCTGCCGCAGCAACGTCCAGTTCTGGTCCGGGGTCTTTCCGAAACCGAAGCCGGGATCAAGGACCAGGGTGGCCGGGTCGATCCCCGCTTCGCGGGTGGCCTCCCGCGCGGCGTCGAGTTCGCGGACCACACTCCCGGTCACGTCGCCGCCGTAATCGGCGTGGTCGTAGCTGGCGAGGGTCCCGAGGGTCCCGCGCGAATGCGACAGGACCAAGCCGGCGCCGGCGCGTGCGACCACGCTCAGCAACGATGGGTCGTGTCGGCCCGCCGTCACGTCGTTGACGATCGTGGCGCCGCCGTCGAGCGCCGCCGCCGCGCTGGCACCGTGCACGCTGTCGATCGAGAGCGGCAGCTCCGGGTGTCGCCTCGAAATCGCGGTGATCACCGGCAGCACCCGGTCGCGCTCGTCGGCGGGGGTGATGGGCACCGCGCCCGGCCGAGTCGACTCGCCGCCCACGTCGACCACGGTGGCGCCACCCTCGCGGAGTTGATCCACCAATCGGAGCGCCTCATCCGGGGAGAGGACTCGTGACCCCGGCGAGAAGGAATCAGGGGTGATGTTCACCACGCCGACCATCACGGGGGCGTCGAGCGCAATGACGCCACCGGCATGCCGCCAGCTCCGGGGCAGTTCGGCCGGCATCGCCATCCCGATCGCGATCGCCAGGTCACGCACCGGTTCGGGCTGCACCCAGGGCCGCGCGAAGGCGCCGAGCCGCGAGCGGGGACCCGCCAGCAGCAGCCAATCGTCGCCGGTCACCAGTTCGAGACCGAGTCGGGCGGCCAGCGGGACCATCGCCTCCACCGTGGCGGCAGAGAGTCCGGCAACGTGGAAGCCGGCGATCTCCAGACCGCCGGCGGTGAGGGATGCGACATCGCCCTCCCATCCGTGGGACAGGAGGGCGTCGCGGACCGCGGTCGCGCCGCGGACCGAGACCGGCACGACGGTCACGCGCCGGCCGGCTCCGCAGGCGGGGCACCGAGCACCGGAGCGCGGAGCCCCGGCCCCTCGGACCGCAACTTCTCCCGCGCCGGCGCGGGCGGCGCGGGTGGCGCCGAGCGCGGCGGCAACGGCAGGTCACGCACCAGCAGGTCGAGGTCCTCGCGATCGATTGTCTCGCGCTCGAGCAGGGCGGCGGCGATGCGATCGAGGAGGCCGTGGTTCTCGTTGAGCAGCCGGAGTGCCGTGGTGTAGGCATCATCGAGCAGGCGCTTGACCTCGGCGTCGACCATCTGGGCGGTCTGCTCCGACACCTCGCGGCGCTGGCCGAACTCGCGACCAAGGAACACCTCATGCTCGCGCTCACCGACGGCCATCAGGCCGATCACGTCACTCATCCCGAACTGGGTCACCATCCGTCGTGCGAGCGTGGTCGCCCGCTCGATGTCGTTCCCCGCCCCGGTGGTCACGGCGCCCTTGCCGAACACGATCTCCTCGGCGGCGCGGCCGCCGAAGAACATCGCCAGGCTTCCCACCAGCCAGTCGCGGGTGTAGTTGTGGCGGTCCACCTCGGGGAGCGAGGCGGTGAGCCCCAGCGCCCGACCGCGCGGGATGATGGTCACCTTGTGCACCGGGTCGCTCCCCGGGGTCTTGAGCGCCACGATGGCGTGGCCCGCCTCGTGATAGGCGGTGAGCCGCCGCTCTTCCTCGGTGAGCACCAACGAGCGGCGCTCGACCCCGAGCATCACCTTGTCCTTGGCCTCCTCGAGGTCGGCCATTGCCACCGACGACTTCCCGGCCCGGGCAGCCAGCAGTGCCGCCTCGTTGACGAGGTTGGCCAGGTCGGCGCCGGCCATGCCGGGCGTGCCGCGGGCGATCGTCTCGAGCTGCACGTCGGGAGCCAGCGGGATCTTGCGGGTGTGCACCCGCAGGATCCCCTCCCGGCCCTTCACGTCGGGGGCATCCACCACGATCTGGCGATCGAAGCGCCCTGGCCGGAGCAGCGCCGGATCAAGCACATCCGGGCGGTTGGTCGCCGCGATCAGGATCACGCCCTCGTTCGACTCGAATCCATCCATCTCGACCAGCAACTGGTTGAGCGTCTGCTCACGCTCGTCGTGGCCACCACCGAGTCCGGCGCCACGGTGGCGCCCCACGGCGTCGATCTCGTCGATGAAGATGATGCACGGCGCGTGGGCCTTGCCCTGCTCGAAGAGGTCGCGGACCCGCGAGGCACCGACCCCGACGAACATCTCCACGAAGTCGGAACCCGACATCGAGAAGAACGGTCGGCCCGCCTCCCCCGCGACCGCCTTGGCGAGCAGCGTCTTGCCGGTGCCCGGGGGACCCACCAGCAGGGCGCCCTTGGGAAGCCGGCCGCCGAGCTTGGTGAACTTCTGCGGATCCTTGAGGAACTCGATGACCTCCTGCAGCTCCACCTTCGCCTCGTCGGCCCCCGCCACGTCGGCGAAGGTGATCTTGGGCGTGTCGCCGGTCAGCAGCTTCGCCTTCGACTTGCCGAACGCGAACGCGCGGTTGCCGCCGGCCTGCATCTGTCGGAAGAGGAACCACCACAGCCCGATGATCACGATCCACGGCAGGGCGTAGATCAGCACCCCTGCCAGGCCGCCCTTCGACTCCTTGGCGTCGATGGTGACCCCGGCGGCCTCGAGACGCTGGACCACCTCCATCGAGTTGGACACCGGCAGCAGCGTGGTGAAGATGTCGACCTGCTGGTTGTCGTGCGTCACCGGTGTCCGGAACTCGCCGCGCAGCGACTTGCCGTCGATGACCTCGACCGCCTTGACGTTGCCGCCCTCGAGCTGGCGGGAGAATTCGGTGTAGGTGAACACCGCGGGCCCATGCTTCGGCATCAGCTGGAACAGCGCGATGACGATCACGGCCCCCAGCGCCCACAGCGCGAGGGTCTTGCTCAGGTTGCCCCAGCCGGAGCCGGGCGGGCGGGACGAATTGCGGTCAGCCATCAATCAGGTCACCGATGAACGGGAGATGTCGGAAATCCTCCGCGTGGTCGAGGCCGTAGCCCACGAGGAACGCGGGGGGAGCCGGGAACCCGGTCCACCGCATTTCGGGGATCGGGGTCGCCAGCAGCTTCTTGTCGAGCAGCGAACAGATGGCCAGCGAGGCCGGCTGCCGTTGCCTCAGCACCGTCAGCAGCCGCTGCATGGTGCGGCCACTGTCGATGATGTCCTCCACCAGCAGGATGTGCTTCCCTGCCAGCGGGGTCTCCGGGTCGTAGAGCAGCCGGACATTGCCGCTCGACACCTTCTCGCTGCCGTACGAGCTGGCCACGAGGAAATCCACATGCAACGGCCGGTCGATCTGCCGCACCAGGTCGCTCAGGAAGATGAAGCTCCCCTTGAGCAGCCCCAGCACCAGCAATTCCCCGTCGGGGATACGCCGCCGTGATCTCCGAGCCCAGCTCGGCCACCCGGCGCGCGATCGTCGCCTCGTCAAAGACGATACGCAGGGCATGCCCGCCGGCGCGGCGGCGCATCTCAGGCGAGATCACACTCGACATGCAGCGCCTCCTTTCCATCCTCGGGCAGCCATCTCCCTGCCCGGCAGATGCCCGGCACCCACACGATCGTTGCGTCAGCGGCCTCGACCACCGGCCAAATCCGGCGCCGCGCCGCGGCGACCCGCGCCTCCCGAAGGAGAACAACCACGGGTCGGCTTCCCGTTCCCCCGAGGGGACGAATCCGGTCGCCGGCCCGCCACGATCGGACCAGATAATGACCCGTCGGCAGCACCGTGGAGTCACCCTGCCGGTCGAGCGCCTTCGGGGCCAGGGCCGAGCGACAGCGGAACCGGTGCACCCCGGCCTGGAGCTCTCCCTGTGCCGGCAACACGACCGGGGCAAATGACCCAGCCACCGGCCGACGGAGGATCAGCCGATCGAAGGCGATCTCGGCCTCGAGCCCCGGGGACAGCGCCAACCGGCTGCCACTCCGCCCCCTGGTCACCAGATCGCGCAGCCGGTCGAGTCGACGGCGTCCCAACGGCACTCCGAAGCTCCGTCCCAGAGCGGCCAGCACGCCCTGTTGCACCTGCGAACGATACCCCCGCAGGGTGGGTGCGGCAACGGAAAGGGAGCCCGATTCTCGGCGCAGGTCGAGCCCTGCGAGCTGATCCGGGACCTGATTCCACCCCTGGCGGTCTCCAGCCGCCTGGCGGGCCAGCGCAAGCACCCTCGAGCGCAAGTCCGGCAGGCGTTCTTCCAGCAAGGGAAGCACCACGATTCTCAGCCATGAGCGCAGGTGCCGCGGGTCGGCATTGGCGGGATCGTGCCAGGACGACAGGCCGGCGGCCGTGGCGTGCGCACGGAGCACCTCCTGTGGCAGGTCGAGCAGCGGCCGGACCCACGGCCCGCGGCGCGGCGCCATCCCGGCGAGTCCGGCCGACCCACTGCCTCGCAGCACCCGGAGCAGCACTGTCTCGACCTGATCGTCGGCGTGGTGGGCGAGCACGATCGCCGAGGCACCGAGCTCGTGGCGCATCGCCCTGAGCGCGGTGCGCCGCGCCCGCCGGGCCACGGTCTCACTCGCCCCGGCCCCGAGTGCCAGAGTGGCCACCCGGTAGGGGAGTCCACGGCGCGCGGCGTCGGCGGCGACGCCGGCTGCGACCGACAGCGCTGTCAGGATGGATGCCGTGATCGACGTGGCCGACCAGCAGTGGGCGCCGGTGGATCGGGACGGTGGCGTGAAGCAAGTCGAGCATGGCGCGCGAATCGGGTCCACCTGACACCGCGAGGAGCACCGGCTGCCCCTCGGGGGTGAGCTCGGCGAGTCGCTGGGCCACTCGCCCCGCGAGCCCGGCGGTCATGATACGCCGGCAGTTGTCGCTGGGGCGGGCTCGTCGGGCTCCATGTGCACCAGGACGTTCTCCACCGCGGGGATGGCGCGACGGATCGCGCTCTTGACCATCCCGCTCAGGATGTGGGCCTCGTGCAGGGAGAGCTCTGGGTCGGCTTGGACGTGCAGGTCGACCAGGAACCGGGTGCCGACCTTCCGCGCCATCAACTTCTCGGTGCGTCGCACTCCCGGCACCGCCTCGGCGGCGGAGCGAACCTGGCGAACCAGCGACTCGTCGGGCGCGCCGTCCATCAGCTCGTGGAGCGACGGCCGCACGATGCGCCAGCCGTTCACCGCGATGATCAATCCGGCCACCAGGGCGGCCGCATCGTCGGCCCACGCCCAGCGCGGTCCCCCAGCCACCGCAGCCGCGATGCCGATGAAGGCCGCCAACGAGGAGAGGGCGTCGCTGCGATGGTGCCACGCATCGGCCATCACCGCGGTGCTGCCCAGCGCCTCGCTCACCCGGAGCACCCGGCGGAAGAGCAGCTCCTTGGCCGCGATCACCACCGCCAGGATGGCCAGTGTCCACCACTCGGGCGAGCCGCCCGGGGCGAGGATGCCGCGCACCCCCTGCACCGCGATCCCGATGGCGGCGGCCAGCAACAGCATTCCCACCGCCAGCGCCGCCAGCGGCTCGGCCTTGCCGTGACCGTAGGGGTGATCCGCATCGGCACCCTGCGCCGAGATCTTCAGCCCGCCCCACACCACCGCCGACCCGACGATGTCGGCCAGCGATTCCACCGCGTCGGCCAGCAGCGCGAAGGAGTGGCCGAGAATCCCGGCCACTCCCTTGATCACCGCGAGCGCGACGTTGGCCAGCACTCCGAGCCGGGCGGCGCGGAGCCCCGCGGCCAGGCGGGCGTTCCGTTCACTCATGCGTGCGCTGCCGATCGGGCAGCCAGCGATCGAACAGCGCCAGGATGCGGGAGTACTCGTCGGTCCAGGAGTCGGGCCGCTCGAAGCCGTGGTTCTCCACCGGGTAGACGGCGAGTTCCCAGTTCGGCTTGCCGAGCTCGATGAGCCGCTGGGTCAGTCGCACGATGTCCTGGAAATGGACGTTCGTGTCGACCATGCCATGCGCCATCAGCAGCGGATCGTCGAGCCCGTCGGCGAAGTAGATCGGCGACGACTGATGGTACGCCGTGGAGTCGTTCTGCGGCTCGTTGAGGATCCGGGCGGTGTAGCCATCGTTGTAGTGGGCCCAGTCGGTCACCGAGCGGAGTGCCGCGCCGGCGCCGAAGTACTCGCCCCGGGTGAACAGCGCCATCAGGGTGAGGAATCCGCCGTAGCTCCCGCCATACGTCCCGATCCGGTCGGCCGGGATCCCCATCGTCGCCGTGAGCCACTTGCTCGCATCGACGTAGTCCTCGAGGTCGCGACCGCCCATGTGGCGGTAGATCGCGGTGCGCCAGTCGCGGCCGTAGCCATCCGATCCGCGGTAGTCGAGGTCGAGCACCACGTAGCCCTTCTTCGCGAGCAGATGATTGAACTGGTACTCGCGGAAGTAACTCGACCAGTAGTGGTGCACGTTGTGGAGATAGCCGGCGCCGTGGATGAAGAACACCGCCGCGCCGTTGGGCGTGGCCCCCATCTGCTCGGGGCGGTAGATCCGTGCCGGCACCTGGACACCGTCGCTCGCCGGGATGGTGATGATCTCGGGATCGATCCACCGGAATGCCTCCCAAGCCGCCGTCGGCGAGTGGGTGAGTCGGGCCATCTCCGCGCCGGGCTTCGCCGGCATGAGGTAGAGCTCCGGCGGATGGTTGCCGGTGGAGAAGACGTCGGCGAGCATGCGGCGGTCGGGTGACGGCGTCACATCGTGGCCGCCCGTCGCACTGGTGAGCCGCACCTTGTGGCTGCCGTCGAGGGCCATCGTCCAGTAGTGCAGCTCGTAGGGCGACCCCTCACTGGTGGTGAGCTCGAACCCCTTGCGATCGGGCGAGAGAGCGGCGGAACGCACTTCCCACGCGCCGCTGGTCAGCGCCCGGCGGGCACCGTCGGCGTCGACGGTGTACAGGTGCGCATAACCGGTCGACTCGTTCACCAGCCAGTTGCCCTGGTCACCCGGCAACCAGCCGGCGCAGAACCCGCATGGCCCACCGACCCAGGCGGAATCGCGGACCTCGTCGATCACCGCGACCGTCGCGGCACTGTCGGCCGAGACCCGCGACCATACCCGGCGGTTGTAGCCCTGATCGTCGGCCATCACCAGGGCGGTGGTCCCGGCGTCATTCCATCCGCGACCGAACAGTGCACCATAGACGTCGCTCGAGTCGCCGGGGATCGGGTGGACCCACTGCACCGCCCCGGTCGCATATGTGAGGATCCCGATCCGCTGCTTGCCGTCGCCGTCGCCGACCTTGCTGCGGGAGTCGATGTCCTCGGTGTATCCCGTGGTCGTGACGAATCGCGGCACCACGGTGTTCTTGGCCGCAGGCGACGACGGTTGCGACACGCTGATCAGGGCGTGTCGCCCATCGGGCGACGGGTCGAGCGAACGCAGTCGCCAGTCGCGCCCCAGCCATACGGTGGGCAGACCGGTCGAATCGCGGCGGGCCCGCTCGGCGGTGCGAATCGAGTCGGCTCGCTCCTGGTCGCGGATCACCGCGAAGAGCTCCTCCTGGTCGCGCTCGAGCGCCTTGCGCTGCCCGGTCAGCTTGTGTCCGGTATCCGGCTTCGCGGCCGCCCGCACATCGGTCAGCTGGGTGACGAGGTCGTTGTCGAGCGACAGGGCGAAGAGGTTGTTCCCGTCGCGATAGTAGAGCTGTCGTTCGTCCGCCGAGAGTCCGGCGACCTGCTCGCCGGCCTCGGTGCGGGTCAGTCGCCGCAACCGCCCCGACGGGAGCGACACGACATACAGGTCGCCACCACTGCTCACGAATCGCCGCGATCCGTCGCGCGACACGATGCCACCGGACAGCGTCGGTGCCAGCGAGTCGGCCGTGGCCTGCTCGAGGCGCTCCGGCGCTGCGCCGGCACGGGCCCGCACGCGGTAGGGCTGCGACGACTCGCGCCAGTCGGTTCCCGGCGGCAGCCACGAGAAGTAGATCCACTCTCCATCGGGGGACCAGCGCACCTGCGACGGCTCCCGCCCGACCGTCTCGGGTCCGCGCATGATGGTCGCGACGTCGAGCGTGAATCCTCCCTGGGCCCGCACCGCGGTGGGCAGGACCAGGAGGGCGATCAGGGCGACAAGCGGGCGCGGTGCCATCCGGGCTCCGTGGTGCGTGTATAGAGGAAGCGATCGTGCAGGCGATCGCGGCGTCCCTGCCAGAACTCGATCTCGTCCGGGGCGAGGCGATAGCCGCCCCAGTGCGGCGGCAACGGCACTTCGCCACCGGCGAAGCGCGCCGTCACCTCGGCGACCCGTGCCTCGAGCGTGGCCCGGTCGGGCAGTTCCTCGCTCTGGGTCGACGCCCAGGCGCCGATTCGCGACCCCTCGGGCCGGGTGCGAAAGTAGGCCCATGACGCCTCCGGATCGAGCCGGGTGACCCCACCAGCGACGCGGACCTGCCGCTCCTGCGGCTGCCAGAAGAACAACAGGGCCGCTCGCGGGTTGACCTGCAGCTCTTGGCCCTTGCGGGAGCGGTAGTCGGTGAAGAAGACGAACTCGCCCTCGACAACGGCCTTGAGCAGGACGATCCGGACACTCGGCTGCCCCGACGCATCTGCCGTGGCGAGCGTCATCGCGTTGGGCTCGTCCACGCCGGCCGCCTCCGCCTCGGCGAACCACCGGCCGAACTGCTGCAGTGGATCGTCGGCAAGGTCGCCGACATCGAGTCGGCCCTGGCGATAGTCGTGTCGGTGGTCGGCGAGGTCCATCAGGCCAGCTCTCGCATCCGATGCTCCTCGCGAACCACGGTGAATCCCCGGGCCAGATAGTTCGGCAACGCCGCCGGGCCGTCGAGCGAGCAGGTGTTGAGGGTCACCCGGTGGGGGTCCAGCGACCAAGCCCGCTCAACCGCCCGGGTGAGCAGCCACCCGCCGATACCGCGACCGATGTGATCCGGCGCCAGGCCGAAGAACCGGATCTCCACCGTGTGCCCGTGCGGGATGAGCAGAAAATAGCCCGCGATCTCGGTGCCGTCGCGGGCCACCCACAGCTCGCCCTGCTCCTCCGCCAGCCACTCGGTCCACGCTTCGGCATCGAGGTCGGCGCGGTCGGTCCAGTGCCACGGCCCGCCCACGATCGCGTAGCACTGGCGCGCCAGTTCGCCGGCGTCGTCACCTGCCTCGCGGCGGAGCCGCATCGCTGGCATCGACCGATCGACCGGACGGAAGGCCTTGCGTGACGCCATCTCCAGGTGACGGATCGTCACCGCCACCATCGCCGTCATGCCGCCGTCACCACACCACGACACGGGCCGAACCCGATCGTTGGCCGTCCGTCGGCCTCGGCCCGACCACGGAACGCCACCTCATCACCATCCTCGAGGAAGGTGCGCCGGGACCCGTCGGGAAGTTCGAGCGGTTCCGCGCCACGCCAGGTTCGTTCCAACAGGCAGCCGCGCGACGTGGGCTCGGCACAACTGATGGTGCCGGTGCCCAGCAGGTCGCCGGGCTGGAGCATGCACCCGTTGGAGGCATGGTGCGTCACCAGCTGTGCCGGCGACCAGTACATCGCCTCGGCAAAGCGGCCGTTTGAGACGCGGAAGGCGTCGTCACCCCGTTCGCGCATCGCGGCGGTGCGGAGCTCCACCTCGAGAGTCAGTGCCCACGTCGAGTCGTCGGGGACCCGGAGGTACTCCAGCGGCGCCGGATCGCCGACGGGACGCGACGGCATCGCCACCCGGTAGGGTGCCAGCGCCGCGGTGGTCACCACCCAGGGCGAGATCGTGCTGGCGAAGTTCTTGGCGAGGAACGGTCCCAGCGGCTGGTATTCCCACGCCTGGATATCGCGCGCCGACCAATCGTTGAGCAGCACCACGCCGAAGATCCGCGCCGCGGCTTGCGCGGCAGGCACCGACTCGCCGAACCGATTGACCCCGCCGAGGACCAGGCCCAACTCGAGTTCGTAGTCGAGCAGCCGCGACGGCCCGAAGCCGGGAGCCGCCGCGTCGGGCGCCTTGGTCTGCCCGTGGGGGCGCCGGATCAGCGTGCCACTGGGCACCAGCGTCGAGGCACGACCATGGTAGCCGATCGGCACCCACTTGTAGTTGGGCAGCAGCGGGTTGTCAGGGCGGAACATCGACCCGACGTTGGTCGCGTGGTGCACCGACGCATAGAAGTCGGTGTAGTCACCGCAGTGGAACGGCATCTCGAGGTCGAGCGAATCGATCGGGCGCAGCAGCGGCTCGAGGCGAGACTGCCATCCGGAATCGGACAGCGCGTCGCTCAGCGCGAGGCGTACCGCGTGCCAGGTGCCGGGCTCCTCGAGCAGGAACATGTTGAGGAACGGTGCGGCGAAGTCGGTCACGGTGAGCGGCAGGTCGTGACCCCACCCCGCGTCGATCGCTGCGGCCAGCGGCAGCGCCTGGTCGCCGATCGCCACCACGATCCCGTCGTCGGTGGCGCCGTAGGGGAGGTTCTGGATCGGGAACTCCGGGT
The DNA here is from genome assembly GCA_963847895.1 of uncultured Gemmatimonadales bacterium. Taxonomy (GTDB): domain Bacteria; phylum Gemmatimonadota; class Gemmatimonadetes; order Gemmatimonadales; family GWC2-71-9; genus Palsa-1233. The sequence continues at coordinate 213,994 of CAWKBO010000001.1, read as the reverse complement.
GCCCGTCGGCTCCCCTCACCCACGAGCGGCGGGTCGGATCGTGACTTCGATCGAGGCCGCTCATGCGCCCACACCCTGGGAGAGCTCATCCACCGGCTCGCGGAACGAGCACGAACCGAATCCGCGGAAGCCCTCGAGTCGCGCGGCGGTGAGATCGGCGAGGGACACCCGTTCGTCGCGCCATGCAAGCGCGTCGGCACTCCGCACAAAGGCATCCGGATCGTCCTCCTCGAGGATCGCCTGCGCCGTCTCGCCATCGCCACCGGCCCGGAGCACCGCGGTGGCCATCAGCAGGTTGACGAAGCCGAACATGAGGTGCTGGGGGGAGTCGGAGGCGTAGGTCAGCCGATAGCGGCCGCGCCATGGGTGGTGCAGGCCCGCGGTGGCCTTGAACGGCAACCGGATTCGGGTCACCGCAATGAGGAAGCGGGTGAGTTGCTGGGCTGTCGGGAAGGCATCGGGGGTGGTGCCACCGGTGCGGATCTTCGCGAAGGCTCCCGCCCCGGCGATCGCCTGGGCCAGCTCGCCGTAGCTCGACTGGTGCGGCACCTCGAGGTACGTCTCGCCGAGGGTTGCCAACGCCGCCCCGGTCACTGTCGCCTCTCCGGGGGTGGAGACCTTTGCCTCCACCGCCTCCACCCCCAGGCCGAGTCCGCCGACCGACGCCGTGAACTGCTGCACGCGCTCGACCTCGTGCGGGAGATGGGCACCGAGCACGACGGAGAGCCCCCAGCGGTCGGTGGCGTCCGGCGGCGAATCGAGCGCCGCCACCGCCTCGGTCAACTCGGGGAGCCGACTGGCCGCCACCACGAAGCGCCCCAGCATCCACCGATCGGGACCGTGGCGGTAGCTGGCGTAGTTGGCGACGGCCTCCTCCATCCCGCTTGAAGCGGGGGGAAAGAGCCCGGCGTAATCGACAATGGCAGCAAAGGCGGACTGCATCGACGGCCTCCCGACAGAACAAAGCGGTGGGACGCCGGGCAATCTAACGGCAGGCACTCACCGCAGGCTCAACACCTGCGGCGCCAATGGTTTGGGTCCGGTCAGCCGACCGCGACTGCGGCCAGGTTTGGCATCTTCCGGAGCCGCGCCAGCGCCTGGGCGCGGAGTTGGCAAACCCGCGACTCGGTCACGCCGAGTTCATGGGCGATCTGACGCAGCGGACGTTCCTCGAAGTAGGAGCGGGAGAGGATCAGTCGTTCGCGGGGCGGCAGGGCGCCGAGGGCCACCTGCAGCGCCCCGGCGCGTTCGGAGGCCTCGAGATCGGCATGGATCGCCTGGTCGCCGTCGTCCCCGATCCGGTCGGCCAGCGTGCGCCCGCCCGGTTCGCCCTCGAGCGACACCGACCCGACCACCGCCGTGCGCTGTCGGAGCCGGGCAACGGTCTCATGGTCCACGCCGAGATGGCCGGCGATCTCGCCGCTCGACGGTGCGCGACCCAGCTGCTGCTCGAGCTCCGCGACGGCCGACTCCATCCGGCGCACCTGACCGCGGTCGGCCCGCGAGAGCGGGTCTCGCGATCGGAGCTCGTCGAGGATCGCCCCGCGAATCCGTCGCATGGCGAATGTGGAAAAGGCCAGCCCCCGCTCCGGATCAAACCCCTCCATCGCCTGGAGGAGACCGAGCGAACCGGCCGAGATCAGTTCATCGAGGGACACTGCGTCGCGAACCCGGGGGGCCACCTCTCGGGCCGCGTGGTGGGCCAGCCCGATGTAGCGACTGAGCAGCTCTCGCCGGGCGTCAAGGTCCGCGCTCGCCTTCCAGCGGCGCCAGAGGGCGTCGGTCGTTGTCTGGGTCGTCTTCATGGCGTATCCGATCGGGGGACTCCCGAGCTACGCAAGAAGCCGTCCAGTTCTCGACGATACCGTGTCGCGAGATCACAAAACAGATGACTCGACTCGACTGTTTCCCACATGCAGCTATGGGGGATCGCCGGTCGATGCTGCGTCTACAGCACGCCTACGCAATGCGCTCTAATGCTTTGTTAGTCAGCATGTTATGGCGCTTATCTCATCCATTTTCTATGGTGATCCCATCCGCAAGAGCTCGCCACGGCGACAGCAACGGCGAACCGATTCGGCGATTTCTGCCCCGTTCTCTGCAGCTGTTGACTTCTGCGACAGCTGACTGGCCGGAGCAGCGCCGGAGAGTTTGCCGCACCGCGCTCTGCAATGCCGCCGATTCAGGGCCGGTCGCGGGCGATCGCACGATAGTACTCCTCCACCAGCTGTCGATACCGCGCCGGCACCCGGGACGGATCACCCACCGCCGGCCTCCCCCCGGATCCCCCACCGATCCGGAGCCATAGGTCGAACTCGGCCCGCTTGAGCGACTCAAGCGCCTGGGCCTCGAGTGCCGCCAGATCGCGCGGTTCCCCGGTCAGTCCATCACGCTGGAGCCGCTGCAGATAGGCGATGCCATCGTCGAGACCCTCGGGAACCGCCAGCCCTTGGCCACGGAGCGTCTCGCGAAGCGCCTGCGCGTCGCGCAGGCGGACCTGCACTTCGCCGCGGAGTTGTCGGGCGTCGCCGCCACCACTCACCTGTCCGCCGGGATTGCCGCCACCTTGGCCCTGACCGTCGAGCCGCTGACCGTTGCCTTGACCTTGACCTTGGCCTTGGCCTTGGCCTTGGCCTTGCCCTTGGCCTTGGCCCTGGCCCTGCCCTTGGCCCTGACCCTGGCCCTGCCCTTGGCCCTGACCCTGACCTTGAGCCTGGCCCTGGCCCTCTCCCGGTTGGCGGCCATCCCCCGCCGCGGCGGCAGCGGAGTCACCGGCGGCGGCGGCTCGGTTCCGGTCGCGCATTGATTCGATCCCGCGCACCAGTTCACGTGCCTGGTCGAGTGCCCGCTGCTGCTGACGCTCCGGTGAGCTCCCGACGCCGCCAGCGGCCGCGGCGATCCGGTCTCGCACTTCACCGAGGATTCGGGTCGTCTCGTCGTTGAACTGACGGACCATCTGGGGTGGGTAGCGATCGTCGCCCGCAATCCGGTTACCGAACTGCATCCGCTCCGGCACCTGGGTCTCGCGCAGCCGGTTGGCCGCATCACCGAGATCGGCGGCGGCGCGTGGATCGGTGGTGCGCACATTCCTCGCCGCACGATCGACATCCCCCACCAGCGACTGGGCGTCGCGCACCATCTGCTCGCCACGCTGTTGGAGTTGCCGCACGGCGGCGGCCCGCCCCGAGTCGCCCGGCGATGGCAGCGCCCCGGCACCCCGGCTGAACTCTGCTTGATCCCGTGCCAGTTCGGCGGCACGACCGGCGAGCTCCTCGGTGGTCCGCCGCGCCGCCGACTCCTGACCAGACGCCACGCCGCGGGCCGCTTCCTGGAGGCGATCGGCGGCCCGGCCCGCCTGGCCGGTCTGGCCATTAGCCGCACGCCGCAGCTCGTCGGCGGCCTGTCGCGCGGCCTGTGCCGCGCGCTCCAGTTCGGGAGTGTTCTGCTCCCGCGCGAGGCGCTCCAGCCTGCGCGCCTCGGCCTCCGCCTCGTCGGCGAAACGGCGTGCAGCGGCGGCACCTGCGTTGCCACCCTGTTGCCCACCGGCAGCCGAACCACCCCCACCCGCGCCACCACCACCCGGCTGGCCACCACCCTGGGCCAGGCGCTGCTGGAGCGCGTCGGCCATCCGCTGCTGGCGCTCGTTCTCCTGTTCCACCCGACGGGCGAGTTCCTGGAGCCGCTGGCGGGCTTCGTCGACCTCCTGCGACCCCTGGCCCTGCTCGGCGCCCTGGCGCTGCACCGCCTCGTACTGGTTGCGCAGCTTGTCGGTCTCGAGCTCGAAGAGATCGGCGAGGTCTTCCGGTGCGGCACCGGCTCCACCGCCACCGCCACCGCCGCCCCCGTTGTTGATCTGCAGTTCCACGTCGCGGTAGAGCGCCTCGCTGCGCTGCACCTGCTGCAGCGCGCGCTGCTGGGTGGGGATCGCCTCACCAACCCGGGAGGCGCGGAGGGCGGTGGCCGCTGAATCCATCAGCACGGCGGCCGAGTCGAGCGCAGCCTGGATCTCGAGGAAAGTCGAGTCGACGCTGGCGGCGTTGCGCTGGGCGAGTTGACCGCTGATCCGCTTCACCTCGTCGCGGAGCTGTTCCTGACCGACTGCGATCGTCGCAATATCCTCGGAGATCCGCGATGCCGGGGCGCCGGCACTGTCCCGCTGCACGTTGAAGGCGGCCACCAGCAGCTCGCGCTGCTCCCGGGAGAGCTGTGGCTGCTGCCCGCCACCACCTCCGCCGCCACCGCCACCACCGCCACCCTGCTCCGACTGCCGATAGTTGCGCGAGAAGGGACGGATCTCGATGAAGTAGATGTCGCTCTTCGCCTCGTTGCCGGCTCCGTCTTCGGCCACCGCGTAGTACGACACCAGGTCGCCGGGCGAGAGGCCGAGTTCCTCGAGGTAGAGCGTGTGGACACCTCGCGGGGTCAGCGTGCCGGCCGGATAGCCGTCGTTGACCACCACCGACTGCTCCGGGCCGCCGTTGACGCTGTAGCGCAGCGCCAGGCGCCGCACACCGTAGTCATCATCTGCGCTGATTGCCAGCGCGACCTCCTCCACGTTGGTCGCCTTGGTGTCGCGACCCGGATCGAGCACCCGGACCACCGGTGGGCGATCGGGAAGCGCGTCCACCGACCAGCGCACCGTGCCGGGAATCTCGGTTCCATCGGGCGCGGTGAGATCGATCGCGTAGAAGCCGCTCCGGATCACCCGGAAGCGGCCCACCGGTGCCATCGAATCGACCAGCGCCAAGGGAATGCGAGTGCCGTCATCGAATCGGAGCATCGCGCCACGGACCGGCATGGTGATCCCGGTGCGGACCTCGACCACGGTGCCGATCACGGCGGCCACGTCGCCACCCTGGACGGTGGAGTCGGTCGGCAGTGCGGTGTAGTCGGGATAGTCGAGCGAGAGCGTCACCTCGCGCACCGCCGGGAGATCGGTCACCGTGATCCGATGCTCGCCCGACGAGAGCTGGGCCGCCTCGACCCGATAGATCGTGGTCGAATCGAGGTCGAAGAGCCGCTGGGTGAAGTAGCCCGACGAGTCGGCATCCATTGGTAGCGCGGTCCACTCGCTGTCGTCGAGCCGCCGAATCAGCAACACGGCCTCGGAGGGCGTGAAGCCCCGCATCGCGGCGTGGATGTCGAGCGTGGATCCGCGGGGCACCGTTACGTCGCCGGGTTCGACGTGAACCGCCTGCGGTGGAATCACCGAGGTGGCCGGTCGCCATGGCGCCAGGAAGCCGCCGAGCAGGTTGCGCCACGAAGCGGGGCCGAGCAGCAGCACCGCCGCCGAGACGGCCGCCACCGCCACCAGTCGGAGCGCGGCCCGCTGCACGCGGGGGCGCTCGATGGTGCGGCCATCGTCGAGCCGTTCCAGCGCGCCGGTCGCCTGCCGCGCGAGCCTTCCGGCCAGCGCCGGCGAGGCACGTTGTTCCACCGGGACCGCCACCGCCTGCACCGCGCTCAGCAGTGCCTGGCCGAGGTCGGGGTCCCGTTCCTCCAGGTAGAGCGCCAGGCGTCCCTCGTCGACGCGACGGAGCGCGGGACGCAGCAGCCACCAGCAGGCAGCGGCGAGGATGATCAGATAGAACACGATGCGCAGCACCGCGAGACCGGTGGCGGTCACACTGGCCGCCGACGCCGCGATCACCAGGACCACCAGCGCCGTCAACGCCACCGTCATCGTTGCGGCGACACCCTCGAGCAGCACCCGACGTCGCCACGCGGCACGGGCCCGGTCCATCGCCGAATGGAGTGTCGCATCGGTCGCGGCCCACTGCCCCGCATCCACGGGAATTCCACTCATGATGCTTCTCCTTGGCTTTCGGGCTGCGGCACCGGGCGCACCGGCACTGCCCGCCAGCCTCGTGACGCCACCAGGGTCTCCACCGCGAGCGTCGCCAGCAGCGCCAGCAGCAGCCACCGCCAGCCGGACTGCCGCGCTTCCCGTGCGGCACTCGCCTCGACCGCCGTCATCGCCTCAGCCGACGGCGCCTCGGCCACGCCGAGCAGCAACTCGTCGGCCGGCATCGGGGCCAGGTCGGCCTCACCGGGCGGCGCGTTGACCGCGACCACCGCCAGGGGCAATCCACCGGCGCGACCGTCGTAGACCTCATGAAAGCCGCTTTCCCGCAGTGTCACCAGTCTCGCCGTGGTGATCGCCCGGGTGATGTCGCCATCGGGGCTCCGTACCACCGGGCTGCGAATCGTGGCCGGAGCCGGCCAGGGCTCGCCGCTGGTGATCGCCATGGCATCGCCCTCTGCATTGGCCGCCCAACTCATCAGCCCGCGCATGAAGGGCAGGAACGCCGGCTGGAGCGGGAAGTCGCCCCGGGAGGCATCGAGCGGGATCGCCACCAGCATCACCCGGCCGGCGCCCTCGCTCCCGGCGACGAGCGCCGGTTGGCCGTCGTCGTATCGCAGCAGGACCGAGGCAGTGGACCCGACCTCCACCACCGGATGGCGGCGGATCCGTACCGAGGCGAAGCCGTCGACCGCGGCACCCTGGAAGGCGGCCAGCGCCGGATGCGACGTCTCGGCGTCACCGAGCATCGCCCCGCGCTCGCGGTCGGTGCTTCCCCGCAGGGTGGCCGACACCACCGGCACTTCGCTCCGCTTGCTCGCCATCCGTTCCCCGGGCACGACCACCAGGCCACCGCCGGCGTTGACCCACTGCGAGAGGGCGGCACCCGCGTCACCGGTCGGCGGTGCCACATCGAGCATCAGTACCGCGGCGGTCCGCTCGATTGCGGCGCGATCGAGTCGGGTGACACGCTCGACAGCAAAGGCGGGATTGGTTCCGATGCCGAGCGCCTGCTCGATATACCGGAGTTCCTCGGGGCGCGTGTCGGGCGGGGCAACGATGGTGATCCGCGTGGTCGCGTCGGCGGGAACGACGGCACTGTAGGAGTCATCCGAAGCGAGCACGTCACGATCCAGCCGCACCACCACGCGCGACTCGGCCCGTGCGAGGGCCACCGTATCGAAGGTCACCCGGGTCACGCCATCCGCAGGCAGGATCACCTGGCGGGTCGAGGTCTCGCGGCCATCGACCTCGAGCACCGCGGCGACGGTGCGCACGCCGCTGCCTCCGTGACGTTCGAAGCGCGCCGCGATCACCGCGCGCCGGCCGGTCGTGGCGGCGACTCGCTCGACATCCACCGCACTCACGCTGCTGTTGTCGCGGCTGTCGGGAGTGAGCACCACCGTGCGCACGATGGTTCCGGCCGGCAGCGCCGGGGCCGTGGTCGCCGCCAGGCCGCTCCGCTGCAGGTCGGTCACCAGCACGATTTCACCCGGCACCCGCTCGTGGGCCAGCAGTTGCGCCGCGGCTCGCAACCCGGCACCGAACCGGGTGCCACCGGCCGCCGGTGGCGCGGTGGTGATCGCCGCGCGGGCGGCGGCATGGTCACCGGTCGGAGGCTGGAGAATGCTTGCACCGGCGTCGAACGCGACCACCGCCACCCGACGACCACCCGGAAGACCATCGATCACGGCGCGCGCCGAGTCGGCCCAGTGCTCGGTCACCCCGGCCGCGGCCATGCTCGCCGAGCGATCGAGGAGGAGCACGGTGAGTCCCGCGCTTCCCGGACCCACCACCGCGGTGTCGCGCAGGAACGGCCGGGCGAAGGCGAAGACCAGCAGCGCCACCGCCAGCGCGCGCAGCAAGAGCAGCGGCCAGTCGGTGATCCGGCGCTGGCGATCAGTGCGAATCGGCAATCGGGCCAGGAACATCAGCGACGGAAACGGTCGCGGCTTGCGACGCTCCCGATGCCGGAGGTGGAGCACCATCGGCACCGCGAGCGCCGCGAGGCCGGCCAGGAAGGCGGGAACCAGGAATCCGAACGGCATCAGCGCGCCAGCTCCGGCCGACGGCGATGTTCCAGCCAGCTGCGGAGCGCCCGGTCGAGCGGCTCGTCGCCGAAGACCGGCACGTAGTCGATGCCATCGGCGCCGCAGATTCGTCGCAGCGCGTCGCCGTGGGCCTGGAACGCCGCACGATACGCCGGCCTGATCTCGTCGGGCTTGAGGGCCAGTCGCGCCTCGCTCTCGAGGTCCTCGAAGGTCTCCGCCGCGTCGTAGGGAAAGTCGCGCTCGGCCGGATCGATCACGTGGAAGAGCATCACGTCGTGCCCCCGACCGCGCAGCGCCGCGAGGCCGTGCTGGATCGCCCGCGGCTCGTCGTAGCAGTCGGAGACGATCACCAGCATCCCGGCGCGGCCCTGCAGCGCGGCGATCCGATCGAGGCAGGCGCCGAGCGCCATGCGCCCTCGGGACGCGTCCGCGACAGCGCCTGCAGCACCAGGTTGAGGTGGCGGGTGGAGGGCGGCACGATCGCCGAGGTCTCGGCACCCAGCGGCACGAATCCCACGCGATCGCCCTGGCGCTGCGACAGCCAGGCGAGCGAGGCGAGCAGCGCCCGCGCCCAGTCGAACTTGGTGAGCGCCCCGGAACCGAAGTCCATCGACGCCGAGACGTCGAGCGCCACACCGGAGGTCGGCGTTGGTCTCCGCTTCGTAGGTCTTGAGGTAGAACCGATCGGTCCGGCCGTAGACCCGCCAGTCGATCCGCCGGAGGTCGTCGCCCGGCTGGTACGGCCGATGTTCGGCGAAGTCGAGCGAGAGCCCGGTGCGCGAGGAGCGATGCGGCCCGTGGAGGAAGCCGTCGACCACGGTGCGAGCCAGCAGCTCGAGGTCGCCGATTCCCGCCAGCAACGCGGGATCGAGCATCGCCGTCGGGGCGACACCGGTCATCGGATCAGAGCCCCGACCGCGGCGGCGGGACCCGTTCCAGCAGCCGGCCGATCAGGTCGTCGGTGGTGACCCGTTCCGACTGCGCCTGGAAGTTCAGCAGCAGCCGGTGCCGCATCACCGGGCGGGCCAGCGCGTGGACGTCCTCGTAGCCCACATGGCTGCGCCCCTGGAGCAGCGCCCGCGCCTTGCCACCGAGGATCAGCGCCTGCGCGGCGCGCACCGAGGCGCCATAGGCGAGGTAGCTGCGCACGAAGTCGGCGGCATCCGGCCCCGGACGGGTCGGCCCGCACCAGGTGCACCGCGTGACGCACCACCTCGTCGGCCACCGGCACCCGGCGCACCAGCCGCTGGAACGCGATGATCTCGGCCCGCGAGACCACCGGCTGGATCTCCTCCGGCGGTGCCGCGGTGGTCGACTGCACCACCGCCACCTCGTCGTCCTCCGGGGAATACTCCAGCAGGATCTCGAAGAGAAACCGGTCGAGCTGTGCCTCCGGCAGCGGATAGGTTCCCTCGAGTTCGATCGGGTTCTGGGTGGCGAACACGAAGAACGGCGGCTCGAGTTCGTAGGTGCGTCCCTGCACCGTGACCCGGCGCTCCTGCATCGCCTCGAGCAGCGCCGACTGGGTCTTGGGCGGGGTGCGGTTGATCTCGTCGGCCAGCACCACGTTGGCGAAGATCGGCCCGGCCATGAACGCCAGGCGCCGTTGCCCGGTGGCCGGGTCGTCCTGGATCACGTCGGTACCGGTCACGTCCGACGGCATCAGGTCGGGGGTGAACTGGATCCGCGAGAACTTGAGGTCGAGCGCCCGGGCCATCGAGTGGATCAGCAGCGTCTTGGCGAGGCCCGGCACGCCCACCAGCAGGCAATTGCCGCCGGCGAAGAGCGCGGTGAGCGCCAGCTCGATCACCTGTTCCTGGCCGACGATCGCCTTGCGGAGCTCGGTGGTGATCCGCGTCCCGGCGTCGTGGAGGCGGTCGGCGAGCGCGCCGTCGTCGAGGTGGTCGAGATCAGTCGGTGGGGAAACGGCGGTCACGGCAGGTCCTTTCGCTCATCGAGTGAGCCCGTACACGATGTAATTGACGCCCAGCTTGAACGATTCGTTGGACAGGGGCACCGGGAAGAGTCCCTCGTCGGCGAACTCCCAGTACTCGGCGATGTCGCCGTTGTAGTTGGCGATCACCATGATCCGCGCCGTCGGGTCGTTGCGCTCGAAGATGCCCCAGAACTGCGTCTGCATCCCGCCATACGGATGGCGGACCTTGGTGAAGTCGGTGAAGTGGTAGAACGAGTCGAAGATCGGGTGCGCCTGGGGCACCGGCAGCAGCACCCCATCGGGGAGCACCCGCTTCATCTGCTCCTCGAAGTTCGTGATGTCGGTGTCGCGAAAGTCGTCGACGATCAGGAAGCCGCCGCGCCGGAGCCAGGTGCGGAGCGCCGTCACCTCCGCCTCGGTCGGCACCCAGTGTCCCACCTCCACGATGTAGGCCACCGTGTGTTGCCAGAGCAGCGGATCGTCGAAGCCGAAGACCGCGCTGGCCGTGGTACGGGTCCGCACCGTGCTCAGTTCCTTGACGATCTTGGTGAAGTTGGCCTCGGCGCGGGCATAGTCGTGCGACCACATCGGATCGCGGCGGAATCCTCCGCCCACCGCGTTGTAGCGGATCCGCACGAACTCGAAGTCGCCGTCGTAGGGGAGGTTGACGTCGAGGTAGACCTTCGGGGCGTCGCCGCCCCTGAAGCCGCCGAAGTTGCGCTGTGCCACGGCGGGCCGGACCGCGAGGGTCACCACGATCGGCATGGCGATCAGCGCCACCGTACGCATCCTCATGGCGTCCCCCCGGCCCGGCGGGCCTCGAGAAAGAGTTCCTGCGCCCGTTCATAGCTCGGTGCCTGCTCCAGCACGCCAAGGAGCTCGCGACGTGCCGCGCCGGCATCGCCGCTGCCGAGGAGTGCCGCGGCGAGATCGGTCCGGGCCGCGATCGGGTCGGCGGGATGCAGCGCCACGATCGCACGGCGGGCAATCACCTCATCGGCATGGTCCCCGCGCGCGGCACTGAGCGCCGCCCGGTCGCGCCACAGCTCCGCCTCGGCCGGGGCGATCCAGGTAGCCCGGCTGAGCGCCACCAGTGCCCGCGCCGTATCGCCCTGCTCGAGTCGCCAACGTGCCTCCAACCGGTTCGCCGCCAACGCGGTCTCGTCGTGGTCGGTCACGAAGCCGATCTCTCGGAGCGCCGAGTCGCGCCGGCCGACCTGCCAGAGCGCCACCGCCAGCGGGAGGCGGGGGCCATTCTCGCCGCCGAACTCCGGATACCGGTCCCGCGCTGCCGAGAGCATCCGGATGGCTGCCGCGGTGTCACCCGCCGTGAGGGCCTGGCGTGCCGCGTCGAGCTGGGCGCCGAACACCGAGCGGTCACCGCTTGCGATCGCCTCGACCGGGGTGGCGAATCGACCGGCGATCCAGCTGTCGAAACCGGCCTGGAGCGAGTCGGCGGAGACTCCGCTCACCTGGGCGAGCACCGCATCGGTGGTACCGCCCGCGGCATAGCCACGCAGCAGCGCGCGGATCCCCGCGATCCCGTATTGCCGCTCGATGTACTCCATCACCAGTGACGCCTGGTAGTAGCTCAACCCGATCCGCTCCGGGACGGTCGGGTCGCACGAACCCGTCGTTGAGCGTGGCGATCGGCAGCAGGTCACCCGCCGCAAGCGCCTGGGCAAAGGCGAGCGACGCCTCGGCCCCCCACCCCTGCCGGGCGCGGCGCTCCTCGAGCACCGACAGCCCCTCCGACACCCAGCGCGGGACGCGGAATCCCGAGAGTCCGAGGGTGAAGGTATGTGCCAGTTCGTGCCACGCCGTCGAGCCCGAGGTTGAACTCTCCGGCCGCCCGCGCTTCCGGGGCGTCGAGGACCAGCACCGGTCCGAACGACACCCCGAGCGCGCCGAGTCCGGTGAGGCCGATGGTGCGCACCGAGAAGTCGGCGTGGCGATCGTAGAGCTCGACGCGAATCGGCGTGGGCGGCCGGTAGTCGTAGCGGCTCACCAGCGTGTCGTATGCCTCCTCCAGCAGCGGCGGGAGCACGGTCGTGAGCAGGTCGACGTCGCTGGGTGGTGCCACGATGGTGAAGCGCCCCAGCGTCACCACCGTGAATCCGGCCAGCTCGTCGAGCAGGTCGAGGGTGTTCTTGTTCCAGAGATGGAACGGATCGAGCGCGAAGGCCCGGTCGAGCGCCGCGCGTCCGGCCGGGATCTCGCCGATCCGGAGCAGGTTGTTGCCCAGTGCCGTGAGTGCCGCCACCGAGCCGGAGTCGAGCGCCACCCCGCGCCGAGCCAGCTCCACCGCCTCGGCATAGCGCCGATGACGGGCTGCGGCCTCGGCCACCTCGGCCCAGAAGTCGGCCGGCCGCGCATCGAGCCGATTCGCCGCCGCCACGGCCCCATGCCACGCCGTCGAGTCGCCGGACAGCCAGGCGAGCGCGCCGCGCATCGCCCAGCTCGCCACCAGCGACGAGTCGGCATCGAGCGCCGCGCTCGCTCGCCACGCGGGCAGAGTCGTACTGCTCGGCCTCGAGCCAGAGCCGGGAGAGCAGCAACCGGGCGGGAGCAGAGCGCGGATTCCCGTCGAGCGCCTTGAGCACCAGGCCCCGTGCGTCACCCTGATGATCGAACGCCGCCGCCCGGGCAAGCCCCACCAGGGCGCGCGGATCGTCGGGCCGGATCGCCAGGACCTCCTGGTAGCCACTCCGGGCGTCGGGGGCGTTGTAGCGCTCGAGCAGGAGGTCGGAGGCCGCGAGCCGCCCGAGCACCGATGCCGGTGCCGCCGCGGTCGACGCATCGAATGCCGCCAGCGCGTCGCGAACTGCCTGCGGATCGGCAGCCGCGAGCAGCTTGAGTGCCCGTCCTGCGGCGAGGTGATCGGCGGCACTCCAGTCGGGCGTGCGCAGTCGCCACTCATCGGCGAGTTCACTTGCCAGCGCGTGGGCCGCGTCGGCGTCGCCACGGCGGGCAGCCAGTTCGGCGAGGCCGGCGGTCGCCGATCGCCATCCTGGCCCCCGAGTCCCACGAATCCGCTGGAAGATCTCGCTCGCCTCGGCGAGCCGACCCTCGAGCACCAGCACGTCGCCGAGCGACGCCCCCATGCTGTCGCCCGCGGCACGCGCCATCGCCTCGGCACGCTCGAGCTGACCGGCGGCGACCAGCGCGTCGAAGTCGGGCGACGACTGCGCGGTGCAGGGCGCGGCGAGCAGCGCCAGCACCAGCGGCCAGGCGGGACGGACGATCACGGCTTCGCCCCCGAGAGCGCCCGGATCTGTCGGGTGTGCTGGGCGATGTCCACCAGGAGCTTCTCGAGTTCCGCGCTGTAGGCGGCCTCGCTCATGCCCTCCTTGCGGCGGCGGAGCGCCTCCACCTGGTCCTCCAGCGTCCGTCGCTCGGCGAGGAGCGCTGCGACCCGGGGATCGTTGACCGCAGGCGCCGAGCCGAAGGTCACCCGGCGCGCGAGTGCCCCATCGGTCGCGCCGTCGGCGGCCGGCTCGGCGCTTCCCTTCCCGTCGCCGTTGTCGTCGAGCTGGGCGTGCTCGGTCTGGAGCCGCTTGTCCTTGGCATAGGCCGCGGCCACCTCTCGCTGGGCATAGAGGAACGCCTCGAGCACGCTCACCTTGCCGTCCTTGTCGGCGTCGGCCTCCAGCGAGGCGAGGCCCTGGGCGAAGCGCGAGGCGAAGAGCGATTCGTTGCGCTCGGTCGAGCTCCTGGTCGCGGTGATCACGATCCGGCCCGGACGCGAGAGCACCGGGAGAAAATCGCCACTGGCGCTCGCGGCCACCACCACGACCACGGTGCGTCCGGTGAGTTCGTCGAGCCAGTGACCGTAGTCGGCCGCGGTCGGATCGGGACCCGGCAGCGACAGCCGCGACTCGATGCCACTACCGCTGCCATGGCCGATCAGGAACACCGCCACCACATCACCGGGGCGGCTGCGGGTGGCGAGCCGCCGGAACGCGGTGTCGAGCGCGGCCTTGGTCGCGCGCCCGCTGACCTGAGCCGGATCGCGGCTGGTGTCCTCGGCCAGCCAGGTCACGCTCGAGTCAGGCACCCCCCACGGACCACACGCCGCCTCGACCAGCGCGCTCCCCGCAGTGGCGAAGGTCGCCGCGAACGACGGCTCGCCGGAGAGGCCGGTGACCACCAGCACATGCAACCGCCCGTCCTGCGCGGCGAGCGGGGTGGCGGCGAGCCCAAGGAGGAGGAGGAGTCGGCCGATCATGCCAACCCCCGCCAGCGTCGCCATCCCCAGTCGAGACCGAGCAGGACGACCAGGAGGAAGAAGAAGAGCGGCGCATCCCAGAGGTCACTCGACGCCCGCGCGGTCACGCCGCTGTTGGTGAGCAGCAGCGCCTCCGGCAGTCGGTCGAGGTCGTCGAGCTGCCACGCCTCTCCACCGGTCCGGTCGGCGATCCGTCCCAGCACACGGTCGTCGCGTTCCACCGGACCGGGATCACCCAGGTCGGCATCGGCGATCACCAGGCCACCGGCATCGAGGGTGTCGGCGCCGAGCGTCGCCTCGACGTCGAGTCGATAGGAGCCGGTGGATGTTGGCGTGAAGTGTCCGACGTATTCGCCGGAGGAACCGAGGTCGGGGAGCAGCGGCACCGAGAACGCCGGCGCATCAGGCGGCACCACCATCGCCGTCACCCGCGCGTCATCGCGCGACGCAAAGATCGAGTCTGCCACCCGGGCGCGCACCTCCACCGGTTCGCCGGGGGCGGTGAGCCCCGGCGCCGCGTCGACCTCGACCTGATCGGGCACGCCGTCCACCGTCCACCGCAGCAACCGGTCCCAGAACGCCGAGAGCGTCTGGTCATCCACCGGCAGCTTGTCGGTCAGCTGCCAGCGCCAGGCATCCTGCGGCAGGAACACCGCCGACTTGCCGCGACCATAGCGCTGCACCGAGAGCGCCGGGATCAGGCCCGTGGCGTTGCGGCCCTCGAGCAGCACCGTGGCGCCGGGACGCACCCTCCCGGGGGCATTGACCGCAGTGAGGCTGGGCAGCGAGTCCCACCGCGACACATGCGTGCTGCCGAGCGCCAGGGCGGGATGGTCCTGGCCGGCAGCGGTCGGCGTGAGGGCGAGATTGGTGACCGGCTCGTCGTCACGGCCGTTGACCGTGGGGTCGAGCTCGACCGGCAACGCCTCGTCGACCGGCGTGCCGGCGTAGCCACCCTCGGCGAGTGCCCGCCGACCGCCGAGCGCCAGCAGGCCGCCACCGCGGTTGCCGACGAAGTCCTGCAGCATCCGCAGTTGCTCGGCCGTGAAATACGCCGCCTCGATGCTGCCCAGCACCACCGCGCGGTAGCGGAAGAGTTCCTCGCGGCGGGTGGGGAATCCGAGCTCGAGCTCGAGCGAATCGTCCACACCGAGTCGCAGGTGCTTCTCGCGCGCGGTGCGCACCAGCGACACCACCTGCAGTGCCGAGTCGTCGGCCACCGCGCGGCGCAGGAACGGCAACTCGGCGCGCGGCTCCCCTTCCACGTAGAGGATCTTCTCCGGCCCGCCGCGGACCCGCAGGATCGCCGAGGCGTGATTGTTGAGCGTCGTCACCTCGCCATCGATCGGCTCCACCTGGACCCGCACCGGGATGACGCCGGACTCGACGGCCGGGACCCGGATCGGCACCACCATCAGCTCGCGGTCCTTGGGCACCAGCACCGTGTCGACCCGGACCAGGCGCCCGCCCGCCTCGACCGTGAGGATCAGCCGCCGACCTGCCACGCCACGGACGCGGAGCACCGCCTCGCCGGGGGCCTCGCCGCCGAGCAACACCTCCCGGGGGAGTCGCACCGCGTCGACCCCGACGTCGCGCTCGAAGCGGGACTCACCCACCGCCACGGTGTGGACCGGGATCCCCTGGGCGGCGAGGCGCCTGAGCTCGGCGTCGAGGTCGCCACCGCCATTCTGGTTGCCGTCGCTGGCCAGGACGATCCCGGCGAGTGGCATGTCGGCCAGTGTCTCGCCGACGCTGGCGAGCGAAGTGGCGAGATCGGTGCGGGTGGCGCCGGCAGTGAGCGCCTCGGCGCCGCCGATCCCAGCTGCATCCGCCCCCGCGCGAAAGACCCGAACCGCGAAACGATCGCCGAACTCGCGCATCAGTCGAGCGGAATCGGCGAAGACGCGCTGCACGGCGGCGGTGCGGGTCTCACCGTTCACATCCGCAACGGCCATGCTCCGCGAATCGTCGAGCACCACCGCCAGCACGTTGCGCTGGGCGATCGCCTTGGAGAGGACCAGGGTGGGCCGCAGCAGGCAGAGGCCGACCAGCAGGAAGGCCGCAGTGCGCAGTCCGCCGAGCACCAGCTTGTCGGAGAGGGCGGTGTTCCTCAGTCGTCGGACCGCCAGCCAGCCGATCGCCACGCCGGCCGCCACCAGCAACACCAGCGGCAGCACACCGATCACCGGCGCGAAGACCAGGTCGCCGCGCGCGAGTTCCCCCCGGGGGTGCTTGAGGAGGAAACTGGCGATCGCGTCGACGACACGGTCCACGAACGGCTCCGGGGTGGGGCGACAGGCGCGGCAGGCAGTGACCAGGAGGCCACTCCCTCTTGGACGAACGAGACGGCAGGAAGGTTACGGCGGCGCCGCCCGGCTCCTCGGATGATACGTGGGGCGGAGGGGGATTGTTGGAGGACGGAGGGTGGAGGACAGAGGACGGAGGACGGAGGAGCGGAGGACGGAGGACGGAGGGCGGCGTTGTCACCCTGAGCGAAGCGAGGGGGCGGAGGCCGGCTCAGTCCCGATGGAGCCGATACATCCGGACCTGCTGGCCGCCGTCGCTGAGCCGGGTCTCGATCCCCAGCACCCAATCCGAACCGATATCGAACACCTCCAGCGTGGCCGGCAGGTCGAGCGAGCCGATTTCCTTCCCCGTCGGATCGAAGACCACCCAGCGGACCAGGTTGTCCGCCGATCGAGGGAACGACCGAACCCACAGGTTGTCGTCGCGGTCGACCAGCATCGCGGTGTAGGCGGGGACGGTGGGTGGGAACTCGAATCGCTGCCAGTATCGGAGGCGGCTGGCCACCTCCTCGTCGTCCTTGCCGAGGGTATCCAGCAGCCGCCAGCGATGCACTTATCCGCCTCGGAAGTGGCCAGCTCCACGCTCGGCTTGACGATGGGGTTGAGTGGCGTACCGTCGCGCGCGAAGACCTGATGGCGAATGAGTCAGCGGTCCCGATGTAGGCGCGGTCGCGGCCGACGGCGAGCGCCGGCTCCTTGCCGAGCGGGTGGGGGCCGCTGCCGTTGGGACCCGCCAGCCGTTCCGAACCCGGCCACCAACCGAGCTCGGTGGTGACGTGGCCGTCGCGGTCGGCCAGCCAGTAGGCCACCGAGTCCCTGGCGCGACGGTACTCCCCGGGTGGGAGATGTTCCCAGCCGTTGCTGATCCAGGTGCCGTCGGGCCCGCAGGTCGTCTTGTAGGGCTGACCGAAGCGAGAGTCGGCAGCAGCGCCCGGCATGAATCCTCGCACCCAGGTTCCATCGAGGGCGTGGACCGAGAACTGGAGATGATCGATGTCGAACGCCACGAGGGAATCGCCGCAGCGCCAGGCGTACGCCATGTAGCGGAACTCGCCGGGGCCATCGCCAGCGCGGCCACTGGTGTGCACCAGATGGCCTTCGCGATCGAAGTAGCTCAACTGGTTGTAGCCGCGGTCGGCCACCACGACCTGTGAATCGCCGATCGCGAACGCGGCAATCGCATTGCCGATCGGCGGCATGGTGTCCGCCGGGTCACCGCCGATGTCGACCAGCGGCACCGCATCGATCTGCCATGTGGCGGCGGCGGTGAGCGGGCGATCGGGTGGCGAGGATGTACAGGCGGCGGCGAGCGCCGAAAGCATGACGATGGGGAGACCACGTGGGTGCATGCGGAGGATCCTAGTGGTCATGCGGGATGCCGAGCGGCTGTTCGACGTCGGGGAGTCGGCGACTCTGTCCGCGACGGGCGAGTTCGAGGAGCGCCACGCCGGAGACTGCGCCGAGCGCCGCGAACTTCGTCAGCGTCGCGAGCAACGGCAACAACCTGATCGTCGAGAGGTAATCGAACTGGCCATCGAGCCAGGCTCCGAGGACGAGGAAGAGAAGAGCAGTCCGGCCACAGCCCCAGCGAGAGCGATCGGTGTGCGCCGGATGCCAGCGACGGTCTTGCCTCTACCGAACGCCGCCAGCACAACGGAGAAGGTGAATCCGGTCGCCGCGCCGACCGCGGCGAAGAGCCCGAAGCCGATCGCGAGGGTGAGCACCGGGTAAGGTCTGCCGGAGAGGACGCCGCTGATCGCCACGAAAAGGGTCACGGCGCCGGCAAGCGTCAGGCCGACGACGGTAGCGAGGACCAGGGCGGCGCGCAGGCGCCGGGGATCGCTGGGGAAGGCCATCCGGCGACTCCTGGGCAAGAGGTGACTCTCGTGGGACGCTTCCAGCGCGGCGCGGCGCTTACCGACTGACACGTCAGCTCCCAGGATCGCGGAGCGAGCCGGGACGGACGGGGTCCTGGATCGGTGCCTTCGGCCCACCCCGAGCTGACGAGGCGTCGCTGCCGCTTCTCGAGCAGCAGCCTCGTCCCCGAGTATGCGGCCGCCAAGCCGAAAACCACGACCCCACTGATCATATGCCGGGTGGCGGTCCCCGCGCCGGAACGGAAGGCACCGCCATTCCAGCCAGCGAGTATGGTGAGTGCCGCCGCGCCGAGCGCGATCTGGAACCATCCCGCGGTGGTGGGAGGCGCGCTCCTCGGTGTCGGACCCCTCGAGGATCCGCGACCGGAGTGGCCGCGGTCACTCCGACACTTGCTCCACCCGTCACGCCAACCCCGACCAGGGTCGCGAGCAACCGGGAGTCCACGGCTCGGCCGAGCCACCAGGCGCTCCACAGCACGATCACGGCCATCAGGCCACCAGCCACGGCCGCGCCGATCACCATCGGCCGGACCAGGTACCGGAGTTCGGAGAGACCGGATCGCTCAGGGCGCTCGGGGATCACTCGAGGACTCCCGTTGGAGGGTCCTCAGATCGCACGCACGGGGAACAAGCCACCTAGCGCACGATCCGATAGCGGACGACGTACGGCACCTCGTCCTCGTCGAACTGCACCGCGTACAGATGGCCGTCGCGGATCCGCACCATGTACTGGCGGGTCACGTCGCCTGCCGGCACGACGGCCAGCTGGTGTCCGTCCCGATTCCAGACATCGAACTCGAGACCGGTGGCGGTGGGGCGCCGCAGCCAGAGGTTGCCCTGGTCATCGACGTCAACGGCGCTGAACTGGGGGTACACCGTGGGAATCCGGTCGTACTTGAATGTGCCATCAGGAACGCCATGCTCGGCCGCATACTTCCGGAGTCGGGTGATCTCGGCGTCTCGAATCGATCGGCGGGATCGGGGCACGCTGATCTCGCCCCCGGAACGAGATCGCGACCTGCTCGCTCCCGAGCTGGTATCCATCGACCCGATAGCCATCCCCTGCGGCGCAGAGGAAGGCACCCGACGGATCGAGCCCCGTCGCCGAGATGGGCACGAAAGGAATCACCGTACCGCCCCCGCCGTGTGCAGTACGCCAGCGCCAGACGATGTCGTCCACCCCACCATCGGGTGGCGGGCAGGATCGTGCGGTCACCGAGTCCCAATGGGCAGACTTCGGGTCGAAGCGCCGGAACATCAGATGGCCGGGCGGTGTCGCTCCCCTGGCGGGAATGTTCTCCAGGAACCGACCCTGGCCATCGAACATCGCGGTCCAGACACCACCGAAGCCCCACTGGGGTGCGAGGATCTCCTCGTCCGCCTCACCGTCGGCCGTGAACACGGTCAGGCGGTTGTTCTCGTAGTCGTTCACCCAGATCCGGCCGTCCGGGGCGATCCGGAGCCCGTTGGTCTCGCGGTACTCACCCGGTCCGCCTCCCACCCGGCCGACCAGGCGGATGAACGCGCCGTCCGGCCCGAACATCCTGATCTCCTGGGTCTGGCGGTCCAGGACGAGAATCCGGCCCTTCGCGTCGACCTGGATGTCCTGGATGGCGTTGAACGAGGCTGGTCCATCGGCCGCTTCACCGATCCGCAGATCCTCGCTGAGCCGCCAGCGCGCCTGCGCCGCAGCGGTACTCGGAAGGATCGACAGCAGGGTGAAGAGGACGGGGAGGGCGATCCAGCGGCGGGCGGGCATGGGGGCTCCAGGGCTGGGGGAGGCCGAGGGACACCTAGAATAGCACCGCGAAGTGGGGCGGACGCAAGACGCCCCGGGGCGGTGACAGCGGCCCGGGGCGGTATAGCAGGGGCGGGACTCGAACCCGCGACCCCGGCATTATGAGTGCCGTGCTCTAACCAGCTGAGCTACCCTGCCGCGAGGGCCCAAACTAGCGAATCGCCCCCCCGAACGGAACTTGCCCCGCCCCCTGAGCGGAGCGAGGGGCGGCGGGGCCTCCTCGGCCCGAACCGCCTGACACCAAGGTGCGCTCCCTCGATCCGCTTCGTTGAGCAGGGAGACCGCCCACCACCCTCGCTTCGCTCGGGCAGTCGGCCTGGTCCACCTACTTCGCCGAGTCGGACCCCCGCTCGAGCATCAGCATGATCTCGCCCGGACGAATCATCCCCGACCGCTCACGCGACCATCCGCTCCTGCACCGCTGGTGAGCTCACCAGCGAGTCGCGGAACGCCCGCAGCGAATCGACCTCCCCCCGGAGCGAGTCGAGCCGGGCACGGGCCGCCGCCTCGTCGCGCCGCAGCGCCAGGTATTCCGGCTCCGAATAGCTGCCCCCGCTCCAGGCGAAGACCGCCGCGGCCACCAGCACGGCCAGCGCCAGCCACCGCCCGGGGTCACAGCGGGTAGAGTCTCGGCGCCGGGATAGTGCGCCACCGGGCCGAGTTCGCCGGCGATCCGCAGCAGCTGGTTGTACTTGGCGATCCGGTCGGTGCGGCTCGCCGAGCCGGTCTTGATCTGCCCCGCCCCGGTGGCCACCGCCAGGTCGGCGATGAAGGTGTCCTCGGTCTCGCCCGAGCGATGCGAGATGATCACCCCGAACGCACTGGTCTTGGCGAGCTCGATGGCCTGGAGCGTCTCGGTGAGGGTGCCGATCTGGTTGACCTTGATCAGGATCGCGTTGGCGCAGCCGCGCGCGATGCCCCTCGTCGAGCCGGGCCACGTTGGTCACGAAGATGTCGTCGCCCACCAGCTGGCAGCGGTCGCCGAGGCGCTCGGTGAGCAACTGCCAGCCGTCCCAGTCGTTCTCGTCGAGGCCGTCCTCGATCGACACGATCGGGTACTTGTCGCACCACCCCGCGTACAGGTCGACCATCTCGGCGGCGGTCTGCTTCGCCCCGCCGCTCTTCTTGAACACGTAGCTCCCGTCGCTGAAGAACTCGCTCGCCGCCACGTCGAGCGCGATGGCGATGTCCTCGCCGGGCTTGTAGCCGGCCTTCTCGATCGCCTCCAGCACCACGTCGAGCGCCGCCTCGTTGCTCGGCAGCATCGGCGCGAAGCCACCCTCGTCGCCCACCGCGGTCGAGAGGCCGCGGTCGCCGAGCACCTTCTTGAGCGCGTGGAAGGTCTCGACCCCCATCCGCAGCCCCTCGGCGAACTCTCCGGCGCCGACCGGGACGATCATGAACTCCTGGGCGTCGACGTTGTTGTTGGCGTGCGCCCCGCCGTTGAGGATGTTCATCATCGGCACCGGCATCGTCCGCGCCAGCGGGCCGCCGAGATAGCGGTAGAGCGGCAAGCCGGCATCCTCGGCGGCGGCGCGCGCGGCGGCCATCGAGACCGCGAGGATCGCGTTGGCGCCGAGTCGCGACTTGTTCTCGGTGCCGTCGGCGTCGGTCATCTCGGCGTCGATCGCCACCTGGTCGAAGATGTTCATCCCCTCCAGCAGCGGCCCGATCACCTCGTTGACGTTGTGGACCGCCTGGAGGACTCCCTTGCCGCCGTACCGCTTGGCATCGCCGTCGCGAAGCTCCGCCGCCTCGTGCTCACCGGTGGAGGCACCGCTCGGCACGGCGGCCCGGCCCCGGGTGCCGGTGGCCGTGACCACCTCGGCCTCGACGGTGGGATTGCCCCGGGAATCCAGGATCTCGCGGGCGACGATATCGACGATGATGCTCATGCGGCTCCGGCTCGGCGTGGGGTGAGGGCCGAAGCTTGGCCGGACCGGCGCCGTGGGTCAACGGCCGGGGACGACGTCAGGACCAGGGAGGACGGCTGACCGGTCGGCGAGTGCCTGGCGCCTCACCGGTGTCGAAAGCTGGTGATCTCCATCGGGGCGCCGCGTTCGGTGAACACCACACCCTGCCCCGCACCGACCCGGCCGATCCGGGTGAGGATCACCCCACTCGCCGGCTCGAGTTCATCGGCAGACGCGAAGTCCGATGGCAGTGTCACCAGCAATTCGTAGTCCTCGCCGCCCGCTGCGGCGAAGGCCGCCGCCGACACGCCGGCTCGCGCCGCCTCGGCATGCACTGCCGGGTGGATCGGCAATCGCTCGAGCTCGATGGCGATGGCCACCCCGGACGCCGCCGCGAGGTGCGGCGCATCGCCGCCGAGTCCGTCGCTGATGTCGAGCATCGCGGTGGCCCCGTGGGCCGCGAGCCACCGTCCCGCGCCGAGGCGCGGCTGCGGATGTGCGAAGGCGCCACGAGCGGCGGCCGACGGCTCCCGGCCATCCCGCCAGGCATAGAGTGCCGCCCGGGCACCACCCAGCACCCCGGTCACGTAGAGATCGTCGCCCGGTCGCGCGCCGCTCCGCGACATCGGATGCGCCGTCCGGCCGAGCACGGTGGTCGTGAGCGACAGGACCGGGCCGCCCGAGAGGTTGCCGCCGAGGATGATGGTGCCGACCGCCCGCACCATCGCCCCGGCCCCGCGCATCACGGCCACCGCGAGATCGTCGGGCGACCCCTCCGGGATGGTGAGCGCGCTGACCACACCGACCGGCGCGGCGCCCGCCGCCGCGAGATCGGAGCACGCCGCCGCCGTCCCCCGCCAGCCAACCTCCTCCGGAGTGATCCACGCCTCGCGGAAGTGATGCCCGGCCACCACCGCATCGGTGGAGATCACCAGCGTTCCCTCACCCGCCGGCACAATGGCGCAATCGTCGCCGACCCCGGCAATCGCGTTGCCCAGCTCGGCCTGGATCGCGCGGATCCGGTCGAATTCGCCGCCGGGGCCCATCGCGACGCTGCTCATCGCGGCCGCAGCTCGAAGCGCACCAGTCCGCGCATCGTCCCAACCCAGAGGTAGTGCTCATCACTGGTGATCGAGGTGACCGCGTCGGGCAGGTCGGCACCGACCCGGAGCGTCTCGAGCACGCCGCCGCGCGGCTGCACGAACGCTGCACCACGGTCGCCGCCGATCCAGACCCCTTGCGGGGTGGCGTGGAAGGCGCGGAGCAGGCCGAGCGAACCGCCGAGCAATGGGCCGGTGACCCACTCGGCGCTAACCGGGTCGCGCCAGAACAGGTCGGAGCCGGTCATCGCCACCATCGTGTCGTTGACCGCACCGATCCCATAAACCGGCGTGCGCGAGTTGAGCAGACGGGTCCAGGCCCGAAACCCCACCGGCTCGGGGCTCCCGGTGACGTGAGCGATCAGTCCCTGATCGGTGCCGATCCACAGGGTGTCGTGTTCGGCATGCAGCGCATAGACGGGCCGGGTCATCGCCGGCATCGGCCGGGTCACCTCGCCGTCGTGGCCGATGAACGACACGCCGCGGAGCGTGCCCACCATCACCCCCTGTTGCCACGGTGCCAGCGAGATCGCCCGCTGGTCGGCGAGGCCGCTCGACTCGTCCCAGCGCCTGGTGCGGCCGGTATCGATCGGCACCGACACCACGCCGCGGTTGGAGCCGAGCCAGATCACCCCGTCGCCGGGGAGGATCGCGCGCACGGCATCGAGCGACAGTCCGAAGGCGGGATCGTGCTCGATGGTGGTGGTGGCACTGAGGTCGTCGGGGAGAAAGGAGAGCGACGCGGGCCGGTTGTTGAGGTCGTCGTCGGTGGTCACCCACACGCCGCCGGGAACGCTCGCCAGCGCACCGACGATCTCACCCGGCAGGCCGAGGGTGAGCGGTTCGGCCCGGGTGCCGACCCGATCGACGAACCAGGCCCCTCGCCGGCTGGTGCCGACAAACCAGCCGGTGCCCGACGGCGACGGCGCAGCAGCCGTGAGGCGACCCGGCTCGAGCCCGGGACCGAGGGCGAGCGTCATCGCGATACCGCGGAGCGCCGGCATGTCGCCGTACGCATCCTCGACGGTCGGAGCGAGCACCAGCCGCCCGGACGGCGTTCCCGGTATCGGCGAACCGATGCGGGGCTGGTGATACCAGCCATCACTGGAGCGCACCCAGACCCCACCGGTCGGATCACCCGGATCGACGCCGATCGCGCTCAAGTTGCCCGGCAGCGGCCAGCGCTCCCAGCGGTCGAGGAGGGGATCGAAGTGCAGCAGCGCGTTCGACGCCGCAAGCCAGAGACTGCGGTCGAGCGGATCGACCACCGCGCCGAACACCGTCGCGAGCGCCTCGGCGGTCGGCGCGGACCGCGGCACATCCCAGTGCTCGCGCAGCGGCAACCAGATGCCAACGGCGGAGCGATAGACCACGTACACGCGGTCGGGACTCGACGCGATCGCACGAACCTCGGAGAAGTCGGCGAGCACCACCCGGTCCTCGGGGCGGAGTGAACCGGCGGGGAGCGGCACACCTGCGGCACCGGCCCCCACGGCGCAGCCACCGACCAGCGTCATCGCCGATATCAGCAGCGCGCGAATCGTCATCCGGCGATCGGCCGGTCGAGCGCCAGCAGTTCCGGGGTTCGCAGCGGCGGAGTCGCACGCCACGCCGTCCAGACCTCGGGAAGGGCATCGACCACGTCCATTGGCCGCATCGCCCGGACGCCATGCCGGCTCGCGGCACGATCCGCCGCATCGCCGAGCGCCTGTGCGCCGAGTGCCGCGGCCACGGTGGGTGGACGGTCGTGCCCGAGCAGCCCGCCGATCAACCCGCTCAGCACGTCGCCGCTGCCACCGGTGGCCAGGCCCGGATTGCCGGCGGCCACCGTGAGTGGCGCGGGGATCGCCCCGGCGATCACCGTCGGGACACCCTTGAGCAGGATCGTCGCACCGGTGGCGCGGTGCGCCCGCATCGCCGCCTGCCACGGATCGTGTGGCAGCGCGTCGGCCGCCTCGGGGAAGAGCGTCCGGAACTCGCCGGGATGCGGGGTGAGCACCACGTGTCGCGTGGCGGCGCGCTCGGCCAGCGCGTCTCGGTGCGAAGCGAGAACCATCAACGCATCGGCGTCGACCACCGCCCGACGCACATGGCCGAGCACCTGCAGCACGAACTCGGCCCGTTCCGGTGCCCGACCGAGCCCGGGACCGATCACCAGGGCATCGGCCCGCTCCAGCAGACTGACCAGCCATGGTTCCGGCGGTCCCGCGAGCGGATGGCCGCTGACCATCGCATCGGGCTCGGCGGTCGCGAGGTCGCTCACCGACTCGGGAGCGGAAACCAGGTGCACCAGCCCCGCTCCGGCTCCGAACGCGGCGCGGGCCGTCAGCCGGATCGCTCCCGTCATCCCGGGAGCGCCGCCGATCACCACCAGACGGCCGCGATCCCCCTTGTGCGCGCCCGCGGCGAAATCGCCGAGCGCCGCTGCCGCCCAGGGATGGTCGACCAGCAGCGGCCATCCCGGCTCGGCGGACGGGAACCCGATCTCGGCCACCACGAGGTCGCCGGTCGCATCGCGGGCGAGGAGGTGCCCGCGCCTGACGCCGCCGAAGGTCACGGTGGTGGTGGCAGGGAGGGCATCGTGGGCCGTGCCATCGGCGAGATCGAGCCCGGTGGGACCGTCAACCGCCACGATCGGCACGGCCAGGTCGGCCAGGCGACCCAGCAGCGACGGGATCGGTTCGCGCAGGCCACCGCTCGCGCCGGTGCCGAGCAGGGCATCGATCACCAATCCGGCCCCTGGCCAGGGACGGTCGGCATCGAGGAGCCGCACCCCGTCCTCCAGCGCCGCGCGTCGGGCATCGGCCGCGATTCCCGGCCGCGGCGGGCCGATCTCGATCACGGCAACACGCACGCCGAGGCACTTGAGCGCCCGGGCTGCCACCCAGCCATCCCCGCCGTTGTTGCCGGAACCCACCGCGACCAGCACGCCATGGCTCGCGGCCCCGGCGTGGCGGTCGAGGACCACCCGTGCCACCGCGCGACCGGCGGTCTCCATCAGCATCCGCAGGGGACGCCCGGCCGCCTCGGCGGCGGCATCCCACGCGCGCGACTGCTCAGGAGTGAGGATGGGAAGCATGCCGGAAGATAGACGATAGACGGCAAACGATAGACGGCAAACGATAGACGGCAAACGATAGACGATAGACGATAGACGATCGCGGGATCGGACTCCGAGGCGGGGTGGACGGGCAGGAGTCTGGCCGCCAGAGCTTTCTATCGTCTATCGTCTATCGTCTATCGATGCATCGTCTATCGTCTATCGTCTATCGTCTATCGTCTATCGATGCATCGTCTATCGTCTATCGTCGCCCGGCCAGCTGGGCGCGTAGCTCTCGTCGAGGGCGCGCCCGAAGTCGTACACGTCGTGGAAGTCCTCCTCGCGGTCACCCGGCTGGGTGCTGAGGAGTCCCACGTCGACCAGGGCGAAGACGATCGAGCCATAGTCGGCCGTCTGGCGCACGCCCCAGCAGTCGAGCACCGTGCGCGCCAACAACCCGAAGCGTTCCAGCGCGAGGTCGCGGCAGGCCCACGCCAGTTCGTGGCCTGTCACATGTCGCCGCGCATCGAGTCGGCTCTGGAGATACTCGATACCGGAGAGCACGAAGAGGTAGGCGCGCTCGTCGTAGCGGGTGCCGCCGCGCGCATGCAGCCGCGCCAGCACCCCGTCGGCGAACTGCAGTTCAGGCACCGGCACGCCGCTGGGCTCCGAAGTCGTCCGGATAGAGCGGAAACCGTCCCGCCAGCTCCTCGACTGCGCCGCGGACCCGCGCCAGCGTGGCCTCGTCGCGTCCGGTGAGCGCCTCGTCGATGAGCTGGGCGATGCGCACCATCTCCGGCCGCCCCATCTCGCGCGTGGTGAGCGCCGGCGTGCCGATCCGGATCCCGCTGGTCACGAATGGCGACTGCGGATCGTCGGGGATGGTGTTCTTGTTGACGGTGATGCCGGCCTGGCCGAGCAGCTTCTCGGCCTCCTTCCCGGTGAGGTCGCGGGTGCGGAGGTCGACCAGCATCAAGTGGGTGTCGGTGCCGCCCGACACGATCGCGAACCCGCGCTCGAGCATCGCCTCGGCGAGGACCTGGGCGTTCTCGACCACCCGGCGGGCGTACCCGCGGAAATCGTCGCTCAGCGCCTCCCCGAAGGCGACCGCCTTGGCGGCGATCACGTGCTCGAGCGGCCCGCCCTGCCCGCCGGGGAAGACCGACTTGTCGATCGCCTTGGCGAGCTCGGCCCCGGTGAGGATGATCCCACCGCGCGGTCCGCGCAGCGTCTTGTGCGTGGTCGAGGTGACCACGTGGGCGTGCGGCACCGGGGAGGGATGGACGCCACCCGCCACCAGCCCGGCGAAGTGAGCCATGTCCACCACCAGCTTCGCCTCGATCTCGTCGGCGATCTCGCGGAAGGCGGCGAAGTCGATGATCCGGGCGTACGCCGAGCCACCGGCGATCAGGATCGCCGGTCGCTCGGCCCGGGCCACCTCGCGGAGCTGGTCGTAGTCGATCCGGCCGGTGTCGCTGCGGACGCCGTAGCTCACCGGCTTCCAGATCTGTCCGGTGTGATTCACCGGCGAGCCGTGGGTGAGGTGTCCGCCGTGCGGCAGCGCCATCCCCATGATGGTGGCCCCCGGGGGAGCGAGCGCCATGAACGCACAGATGTTGGCCTGGGCGCCGGAGTGGGGCTGGACGTTGGCGTGCTCGGCACCGAAGAGCTGCTTCACCCGATCGATGGCGAGCTGCTCGACCCGGTCGACCACCTCGCACCCACCGTAGTAGCGCTTGCCCGGGTACCCCTCGGCGTACTTGTTGTTGAGGCAGGTCGCCATCGCCTCGAGCACCGCGCGCGACGCGAAGTTTTCCGACGCGATCAGCTCCAGCCCGGTGCGCTGCCGTGCCAGCTCCTCGCGAATCAGTCCGGCGACCACCGGATCGGTGTCCTGGATCGGCGCGTCGTGACGGAGCCCGCTCACGTGTCGTCCTCGATCTTCTCGATCCGGCGCAGATGCCGGCCGCCCTCGAACGGCGTGTCGAGCCAGGTTCGCAGGATCGTCTCGGCGGTCCCCTCGTCGAGGCACCGGGCCGGGAGGACCAGGATGTTCGCGTCGTTGTGCTGCCGCGAGAGCCTGGCCACCTCGGGCGACCAGACCACCGCCGCCCGGACGCCGTGGTGGCGGTTGGCGGCGTAGCTCATCCCCAGTCCGGTGCCACAGAGCAGGATGCCCCGCTTCGCCTCGCCGGAGGCCACCAGCCTGGCCACCTTGTGGGCGTAGTCGGGATAGTCGGTCGACGCGGTGGAGTTGGTGCCGAGATCCTCGACCTGGTAGCCGAGCCGCTCGAGTTCCTTTTCGAGCCGCTGCTTCATTTCGTAGCCGGCGTGGTCACTGGCGATCGGGATGCGTTCGGGCATCAGCGATCCCCCGCCACCCACATGTCCTTGAGCGCCGCCACCGACTTGATCCGCTCCTCGGCGAGGCGATCGGCCGCCTCGAACGACGGCACCTGGTCGCGCTCGGCGATCGAGAAGACCCGCAGGATGGTGTCATAGATCTCCTGCGCCTTGCGCTTGGCGCGGTCCATGGTCCAGCCCTGCAGCTCGCCATAGACGTTGATCACGCCGCCGCCGTTGATCACGTAGTCGGGAGCGTAGAGGATCCCGCGGGCCTCGACCTCGCGCGCCGTGCCGCACCTCGGCCAGCTGGTTGTTGGCGCCGCCGGCGACCACCTCGACCTTGAGCCGGGGGATCGTGTCGTCGTTGAGGATCCCGCCCAGCGCGCACGGCGCGAAGATCTCGGCCTCGACGTCGAAGATCGCGTCGGGGGCCACCGCGGTGGCCCCGAACTCCTCGACGCACCGGGCCACCTTCTCCTCGTCGATGTCGGTGACCACCACGGTGGCGCCCTCCTCGTGGAGGTGCTCCATCAGGTAGTAGGCCACCTTGCCGGCGCCCTGCACCGCCACGGTGCGGCCGCCGAGCGCATCCTTGCCCCACTTGGCCTTCGCGGCTGCCTTCATTCCCATGTAGACGCCATAGCCGGTCACCGGCGACGGGTCACCGGAGAGGTTGAGCAGCCCGGCCACGTGCTTCGTCTCGCGCTTGACGAACTCCATGTCCTGCGGCGAGGTGCCGACATCCTCGGCGGTGATGTAGCGACCGCCAAGCGACTCCACGAAGCGGCCGTGGGCACGGAAGAGCGACTCCCGGTCGGCGCGCTTCGGGTCAGCCACGATCACCGCCTTGCCGCCGCCGAGGTTGAGCCCCGCCACCGCCGACTTGTAGGTCATGCCACGCGACAGCCTGAGCACGTCGCGGATGGCCGCCTCGGTCGACTCGTAGGGCCACACCCGGGTGCCGCCCAGTGCCGGCCCCAGGGTCGTGTCGTGGATCGCGATGATCCCGAAGTAGCCGCACGACGGCTCGTGGCAGAAGACGACCTGCTCGTGACCCCAGGTGCCCATTTCCTTGAAGGTGTCCATGCGGTGGGTCGACTCCGGTTTCAGGTCGATAGGTGATCGTCGATGGTCGATGGTCAATGGTCGAGGGCGTGTGTCCACGCCCTGCCATCAGCCATGGACTATCGACTAGTAGTCGTAGAACCCCTTGCCGCTCTTCCGTCCCAGTTGCCCGGCCGCCACCATCCGCTTGAGCAGCGGACAGGGACGGTACTTGTCATCGCCGAGGCCGCGGTGCAGCACCTCGAGGATGGCGAGGCAGACATCGAGGCCGATCAGGTCGGCCAGGGTCAGCGGGCCCATCGGATGGGCCATGCCGAGCTTCATGACGGTGTCGATCGCCTCGGGGGTCGCCACACCCTCGAAGACACAGTAGATCGCCTCGTTGATCATCGGCATGAGCACCCGATTGCTGACGAAGCCGGGGTAGTCGTTGACCTCGACCGGGGTCTTGCCGAGCGCGCTGGAGATCTCCATCACCGTCTGGGTGGTGGCGTCACTGGTGGCCAGCCCCCGGATCACCTCGACCAGCTGCATCACCGGCACCGGATTCATGAAGTGCATCCCGATCACCTGGGCCGGCCGACGGGTCTTCGCGGCGATCTCGGTGATCGAGATCGACGAGGTGTTGCTGGCGAGGATCGTCTCGGGGCCCACGATCGTGTCGAGCTTCGCGAACAGCTCGAACTTGACGGCCGGGTTCTCACTCGCGGCCTCGACCACCAGCGCCGCGGCCGCCGCCGCCCCGAGCTCGGTGCCGGCCTTGATCCGGCCGAGAATCGCCTCGGGGGCCTCGGGCGCCAGGACCCCCTTCTTCACCTGGCGATCGAGGTTCTTGCGGATCGTGGCCACGCCGCGCTCCAGCGCCTCCGCGTTCACGTCGATCAGCGCGACCTCGTGGCCGTGCTGCGCAAAGACGTGGGCGATGCCGTTGCCCATGGTGCCGGAACCGATCACTGCGATCTTGGTCATGACAATCCCATTCTCATGTCAGACTTCAGGTGACTGGTGAATCGTCAATGGTGAACGGTGAATGGGGCAGCAGGTACTGTTCCCATTCACCATCACCATTCACCATTCACGCCATCGCCTCCACACTGAGCGCCACCGCGTTCCCGCCGCCGAGGCAGAGGGTGGCCAGGCCGGTCCGCGCCCCGCGATCGCGCATCGCGTAGAGCAGCGTGGTGAGGATCCGCGCTCCGCTGGCGCCGATCGGGTGGCCGATGGCGATCGCTCCGCCGTTGACGTTGACCCGGTCCCAGTCCCAGCCGAGTGCGCGACCATCGGCGAGCGCCTGGACCGCGAACGCCTCGTTCGCCTCGATCAGGTCGTAGTCGCCGATGGTGGTGCCGGCCTTGGCCATCAGCCGCTGCACCGCCTGGATCGGCGCAAAGAACAGCTCCTTGGGCTCACCGCCGGCCACCGCGTAGGCGGTGATCCGCGCCATCGGTGCGAGCCCGTGGGCCTTGGCGTAGGCGAGCGAGGCCACCACCGTGGCGGCGCCGCCGTCGTTGAGTCCCGGGGCGTTGCCGGCGGTGACCGTGCCCCCCTTCACGAACGCCGGCCGCAGCGCGCCGAGCGCCTCGAGCGAGGTCTCGGCCCGGGGCGACTCGTCGGCGGCCACGGTCACGCTTCCCTTGCGGCCGGGGACCTCGACCGCCACGATCTCGGCGTCGAACTTCCCGGCCTGCTGCGCGGCCACCGCCTTCTGGTGCGACGCCAGCGCGAACGCGTCCTGGTCCTCGCGCGAGATCCCGGCCTTGGTCGCCGTGTACTCGGCGTATTCGCCCATGTGGTTGTTGCCGAACGAATCCCACAGGCCGTCGTGGATCATCCCGTCGACGATCGTCTGGTTGCCCGCCTTGATGCCGCCGCGATAGTTGTAGAGGTAGTGCGGCGCCCCCGACATCGACTCCTGCCCCCCGGCGACCACGCACTCGGCGTCGCCGGCCCGGATCGCCTGTGCCGCGAGCATCACCGCCTTGAGTCCCGAGCCGCAGACCTTGTTGATGGTCAGCGCCGGGATCGTCGCCGGCAGGCCGGCATGGATCATCGCCTGGCGGGCCGGCGCCTGGCCGGTGCCGCCCTGCACCACGTGGCCCATGATCACTTCATCGATGGTGGCCGGGTCGATCCCGGCCCGGCGCACCGCCTCACGGATCGCCACCGCACCGAGCTGCGGGGCGGCGAGCGAGCTCAGGCCGCCGAGATAGCGGCCCACCGGCGTGCGGCAGGCGCTGAGAATGACGGGCGTGGTGGCGTCGGACACGGGCACAGGACTCCGGATTCAGGTCAGTGCCAAAGTTAATGAGGGCGGAGGACGGAGGAGCGGAGGACGAAGGGCAGACCGGTCCGAGCCGGGCCGCCCGTCCGTCCTCCGCCCTCCGTCCTCCCCTCACGGCACCAGCGCCCGGGTCCGTGCCTCGTCGCGCAGCTTCGCGACGAACTCGTCGACCGGCATCACCGCCTGCTTGGTGCCCGCACCCCGGGTGCGCACCGCCACGGTGCCCGCATCCGCCTCGCGCTGCCCCACCACCGCGAGATAGGGCACCTTGGCCATCTCGCCCTCGCGAATCCGGTAGTTGAGCGTCTCCCGCTCGTCGAGATCGACCCGGATACCGGCGTCGCGCAGGCGCGCCGCGACGGCGGCCGCGGCCTCGTGCTGGTCCTCCCCGATCGGCAGCACCCGCACCTGTTCCGGCGCGAGCCAGAGCGGGAACGCGCCGGCGAAGTGCTCGATCAGGATCGCGATGAACCGCTCGAACGATCCGCTGACCGCGCGGTGGATCACCACGGGCCGGTGCTCGTGGTTGTCCTCGCCCACGTAGCCGAGGTCGAATCGCTCGGGGGCGGCGTAGTCGAGCTGGATGGTGCCGAGTTGCCAGGCGCGGCCGATCGCGTCGGTCACGTCGAAATCGATCTTGGGGCCGTAGAACGCGCCGTCGCCCGGCTTGAGTTCGTACGGCAACCCGGTCGCCTCCAGCGCGCTCCGCAGCGCCGCCTCGGCGCGATCCCACATCGCATCGTCGCCGATCCGCTGCTCGGGCCGGGTCGCGAACTTGAGCCGCGCCTCGAGGCCGAAGAGCCGGTAGTAGCCGAGGATGAACTCGGTGAGCCGCCGCACCTCGTCGGTGATCTGGTCCTCGCGCAGGTAGATGTGGCAGTCGTCCTGGGGGAACTGGCGCACCCGCGTCAGGCCGGAGAGTGCTCCCGACACCTCGTTGCGGTGGAGCACGTCGTAGGTCACGTAGCGGATCGGCAGCTCGCGATAGGAGTGCTTCGCCGTGCCGTAGAGGAGGTGGTGCGACGGACAGTTCATCGGCTTGAGCGACATGTCGTGCTCGCCCGATCTCGTTGTCGAGCACGAGGAACATGTTCTCGCGGTACTTGCCCCAGTGGCCCGACTTCTCCCACAGCGCCTTGTTGAACAGCAGGGGCGTCTTGATCTCGCGATAGCCGTCGCGCTGCAGCTCGCGCATCACCGCCACCAGCTCGTTGTAGATCGCGGTGCCGCGCTCGGTCCAGAACGCGGCCCCCGGGGCCAACGGGAGGAAGTGGAACAGGTCGAGGTCGCGTCCCAGCCGGCGATGGTCGCGCTTGCGCGACTCCTCGAGCCGGTGGAGGTGCTGTTCGAGCTCCTCCTTCCGGAAGAACGCGGTCCCGTAGATCCGCTGCAGCATCTGGCGATCGGAGTCGCCACGCCAGTACGCGCCGGCGGCGTGCAACAGCTTGAAGTGCTTGAGCCGACCGGTGCTGGGGATGTGGGGCCCGCGACAGAGGTCGGTGAACGGCCCGTCGGTGTAGACCGAGATCACCTCGTCGTCGCCGAGTTCGCGGATCCGCTCCAGCTTGAGCGGATCGTCGGCGAAGCGGCGGTTGGCCTCGTCGCGATCGACCACCTCGCGCACGAAGGGGTAGTCGGCCCGCATCACCTCGACCATCCGGGTCTCGATCGCCGCGATGTCCTCGGGCGTGAACGGCCTCGGCACCTCGAAGTCGTAGTAGAACCCGTCCTCGATCGGCGGACCGAATCCGATGCCGGCCTCGGGGAAGATCTCCCGGACGGCGGTGGCGAGCACGTGGGCGGCCGAGTGCCGCAGCACCTCGAGCGCCGCCGGATCGCGCTCGGTGAGGATCGCCACTGTGGCGCCATCGTCGAGCGGTCGACCCAAATCACGGACCGCCCCGTTGACGGTGACCGCCACCGCGGCGCGGGCGAGGCCGGGACCGATCGCGGCCGCCAGGTCGGCGCCGGTCGCCCCCGCCGGCAGCTCGCGCGTCGAGCCATCGGGGAGGGTCACGGCAATCGGGGACGGAGCGCTGGTCGGCATGGGATGCGGGTTCCTCGCACGCGGGTTCGGCAGCGGGCTCCGGGGATGGGCCGGGCCAGTCGAGCCTTGTAGTTTACCACCATGCCACGTCTCGTCGTACGCCGCCGCACCTCCGGTGGCGCTGCCCTGCTCGGCCCGGCGCTTCTTGCGCTGGGACTCGGTGCGCTCGCCGGCTTCGTGCTGGGCGAGCTCTACGGCCCGTCGGCCGAGCGGAGCCTGACCGAGCCGCGGACCGGGACCGCCCCGAGCCTCGCCGAACTGGTCCATGACGCGCAGGCAGCGCTGGCCGCCGACTCGCAGCTCGCCGACCTCGAACTCGAGGTGCTGCCAGTCAGCCGCCAGACCGTGGAGCTCCATGGCTGGGTGCCGTCACGTCTGTTGCGCAGCCGGGCCTATCGGGTCGCCCAGGAGGCGCTCTCGGCCGGGCAGGTGGTCAACCACCTCCTGGTCCGCGGCGAGGACGATGCGACCTCGCCGACCCTGGACATCCTCAGCGCATGACCGACGAGCTCGCACCCCAATACGATCCGTCCGCCATCGAACGTCCGCTCTACGACGACTGGCGCGCCCGCGGGCTGTTCCACGTCGCGGCCGACGGCGCCGGCGAACCGTACGTGATCCAGATGCCGCCGCCCAACGTGACGGCGGTGCTCCATGCAGGCCACGGCCTGAACAACACCCTGCAGGACGTGCTGATCCGCTACCAGCGGATGCGGGGTCGGCGCGCCCTCTGGGTCCCCGGCACCGACCACGCGGGGATCGCCACCCAGAACGTGGTCGAGAAGCTGCTGGCCAGCGAGGGGAAGACCCGCTTCGACGTCGGCCGCGAGGCGTTCGTCGAGCGGGTCAAGGCGTTCGTGGCGGAGACCGGTGGCACCATCCTGAAGCAGCTCGAGGCGCTGGGCGCGTCCTGCGACTGGCAGCGCACCTACTTCACCCTCGACGAGGGGCTCTCACGGGCGGTCCGCGAGGTGTTCGTCACCCTGTACGAGCAGGGGCTGATCTATCGCGGCAAGTACATCATCAACTGGTGCCCGCGCTGCCTCACCGCGCTCTCCAACGAGGAGGCCGAGAAGGAGGAGGTCGACGGCAAGATCTGGCACCTGCGCTACCCGCTCGCCGACGGCACCGGGCTCGATCGTGGTGGCCACCACCCGCCCCGAGACGATGCTCGGCGACACGGCGGTGGCGGTGCATCCCGCCGACGAGCGCTACGCGACGATGGTCGGCAAGGAGCTGCTGCTGCCACTCACCGACCGGCGGATCCCGGTGATCGCCGACGACGCGGTCGAGGCCGATTTCGGCACCGGCGCGGTGAAGGTGACCCCGGCCCACGACCCGACCGACTTCGAGATCGGCCGCCGGCACGACCTGCCGCAGATCGACGTGATCACCGATGACGCCCACATGAGCGACGCGGTGCCGGAGGCCTTTCGCGAGCTCGACCGGTTCGAGGCCCGCGCCCGCGTCGTCGCCGAGTTCGATGCGCTCGGCCTGCTGGTGAAGGTCGAGCCGCACCATCACGCCGTGGGCCACTGCTACCGTTGCGACACGGTGGTCGAGCCGCGCCTCTGCGACCAGTGGTTCGTGAAGATGGCGCCGCTCGCCGAGCCGGCGCTCGCCGCGTACCGCGACGGGCAGCTCCGCTTCCTGCCCGAGCGTCAGGGCGACAACTACGCCAGCTGGCTGGAGCACATCCGCGACTGGTGCATCTCGCGCCAGCTCTGGTGGGGGCATCGCATTCCGGTCTGGTACTGCGACGCCGAGGACTGCGGCACGACCACCGTCGCCCGCGAGGCCGTCGAGGCGTGCCCCGATTGCGGTGGTGCGGTGCGGCAGGACGAGGACGTGCTCGACACCTGGTTCTCCTCGTGGCTGGTGCCGTTCTCGTCACTCGGCTGGCCCGACGACACCGACGACCTCCGGGCGTTCTACCCCGGACACACCCTGGTCACCGCGCCGGAGATCCTCTTCTTCTGGGTGGCCCGGATGATCATGGCCGGGCTGCGACTTCCAGGGCGCCCTGCCCTTCACCACCGTGTACCTGCACGGCACCGTGCGCGACACCCAGCACCGCAAGATGTCGAAGTCGCTTGGCAACGGGATCGACCCGCTCGAGGTGATCGAGCGCTACGGCGCCGACGCCCTGCGCTACACCCTGGTGAGCGGAATGGCGGTCGGCACCGACGTGATCCTTGATCCGGCGGACTTGGAGTCGTCATTCGCCCCGGGGCGCAATTTCGCCAACAAGCTCTGGAACATCGGCCGGCTGCTCCTGGGCCAGCTCGGCGATGCGGTGGAGCCGATGGCGGCGATCGATCGTGATCGGCTCGACCTGGCCGATCGCTGGATCCTGGCGCGGGCCGACCGGGCCGTCGCGGCCGCCAGCGAACATTATGAGCGCTTCCGGCTGAACGACGCCGCCGCCACCGCGTATCACTTCCTGTGGAGCGACCTGGCCGACTGGTACCTCGAGGCCGCCAAGCCCCGCCTCTATGGCAAGGAAGCCGGTGGTGATGTGGCTCGCGCCGTGGCGGCCCATGTGTTCGACACCGGGCTCCGCCTGCTGCATCCGGTGATGCCGTTCATCACCGAGGCGCTCTGGCGCCGCCTGCCCGGCCGCGCCACCGACGCTGCGCTGATGGTCGCCGCATGGCCGGGGACAGCGGATCCGGAAACCGACGAGTCGGCAATCGACGACTTCGGGATCCTGCAGGAGGCGATCGGCGCGTTGCGACTGCGCCGGGCCCACGACAAGGTGCCCCCCGCCGAGACGCGCCCGGCGGTGGCGCAGCATGCCTCCTCCCGGGTGGCCGCCCTGCTCACCGACAACGCCTCGTTGGTCGCCCGACTGGCGCGGATCGATCGGCTCGAGTTGGTCACCGACGGCACACTGGTGCGGGGTGAGACAGTGTTGCTCGACGGCGCGCCCACCACCTTCGGGCTGCTCCGCACCGAAGGCGACGCCGCCGCTGAGCGGGCACGCGTCGAGAAGGAGGTGGCCCGGCTCCGCGGCCTGGTGAGCGCCCAGCAAGGGAAACTCGCCAACGAAGCGTTTGTCAGCCGGGCGCCGGCTGCGGTGGTCGAGAATGAACGGCAGAAGCTCGCCGCGCTTGAGGCCGAGGTCGAGGCACTGACCCGGCAGCTGGACCCGGCGTGAACGGCGTGCGGCGCCTCGTCGTCGGCGCGGGACTCGCCGCAGTGATGGCCGCCTGCGCACGGATCGCGGCGCCCCCAGGCGGACCACCTGACTTCGCTGCCCCCCGCCTCCTCGGCACCGTCCCCGAATCGGTCGCGGTCCTCCCCGGCTTTGATGGCTGGGCCGAATTCCGGTTCGATGAGGTGGTGAGCGAGGGATCGCAACCGAACTTCGGCTACGGCAGTGGCGACCTCGAACGCCTGGTCCTCGTCTCGCCCGACACCGCGGTGCCACAGGTGCGCTGGCATCGCGACCGGATCAGCGTCCGTCCCCGTGACGGATGGCGACCCAACACCGTGTACCGGGTGGAACTCGCCGCCGGCATCACCGACATCGCTCCGCGTCGCAACAGCCGCGACACCGCGGCCGTGATCACCTTCACCACCGGCGCGCCGTTGCCGACCCGCACCCTGACGGGTCGCGGGGTCGACTGGCTGAGCCGGCGCTTCGCATCGCGAGCGCTGGTCGAGGTGATGCTCCTCCCCGACTCGCTGGTCTACCGCACGGTGACCGACTCGAGCGGCCGTTTCCGGATCGGCCCGCTCCCCGACGGCAGCTATCTCGTGAGCGTGATCCTCGATGCGAACAGCAACCGGCGACGCGACGCGCGCGAGGGCTGGGACAGTGTCCGGATCGAGGCGGGTCGCGACTCGGTCGGCGAGGTGTGGGCATTCCAGCGCGATACCGTGCCGCCCCGGGTCGCCCAGGGGGGCGCCTCGCAGAAGGACTCGTTCGCCATCGCCCTCAACCTGACCCAGCCGGTGGATCCGTCACTGCACCTCGGGCCCGAGGCGATCTCCGTCTTTGTCGCACCGGACTCCACCCGGCTTCCGCCGATCGCGGCCGTTCCTGCGGCCGCCTACGACTCGATCTTCGGCCCTATCGACTCGACGCGACGCGCCATCGCAGCCGAGGCCCAGGCCCGAGCCGATTCGGCGCGGGCTGACAGTGCCGGCGTCGTGCCCGACACCGCAGCCACCCCGCCACCGCCGCCGCCGGTGGCGCGGCCGGGTCGCCCGGGGGCGACGCGCCCCGGGCGCGAGGGATCCGACACGACGCCGCGCGATGAACCGAAGACACCGCATCCGATCCTCGACAACCGACTGGTGATTCGCCTCAGCGCGATCCTTCAACCGGGCACTCGCTACCTCATCGAGTTGCGCGGGGTGCGAGCGATGTCGGGCCAGGTGGCCGACACCCTCCGCACCACCCTGGAGATCCCTGCCAGACCCAAGCCCAAGGTCGACAGCACGGCGACGCCGGCGGACAGCGCCGCGGCCGACTCCGCGAAGGTCACTCCGCCGGCCGATACGACCCGCCCACGCCACCGATGACGGCGGCGGTCTTTCTCGATCGCGACGGCACGCTGATCGAGGATCCCGGTTTCCTCGGAGATCCCGCCGGTGTCCGGCTGCTGACTGGCACGGCAACCGCCCTGAAGCAATTGCGCCGCCAGGGATACCGCCTCGTGGTGGTCACCAATCAGTCGGGGATCGGCCGCGGGATCCTCACCGAGGAACAGGTCGCCGCCGTCCACCGCGAGATCGATCGCCAACTCGCCATGGAGGGGGTCGGCGTCGATGCCTGGTATCTCTGCCCCCACCGCCCCGACGCCGGCTGCTATTGCCGCAAGCCGGGCACCCTGCTCCATCGCCGGGCGGCCGAGGCACTCGGGCTCGACCTGGCCCGCTCCTGGTGCATCGGCGACCGGATCAGCGATGTGGAGACCGCTGGCGCCCTCGGCGCACGCGCCATGCTGGTCCTCACCGGCGAGGGAGCAGCACACGAAGCGGCGGCACGGCTGGCGGGGATCCCGGTGGCAGCGGATCTCCGGGCCGCTGCGGCGCGGATCGTCGCTGACAGCGCCACCTAGGGAGGATCCCCGGAACCGCCCTCTCGCTCGCGCACCGGCCGCACCACACGGCGCGAACCTGCATTCGCAAGGCGGGCTCGTTTCTCCTCCAGCTCGGGGAACTAGGACTTTTCCTAGTTCCCCCATCTCCGTGGATCGTCCAGATTGCGATCACCCCCCGTCCACGATGGAGCGGTCGATCGATGAGCGCTGTGCGACACCGGCTCCACCGCCCCAGCTTCGAGGGACCGACCAGGTGACGATCCCCAACGGACCCGGCACCAATGTCGTCCTTGCGCTGATGGCGGTACTGGGGCTCCTCCTTGCGGGCGGCGTCCTGATCGTGGCGAGTTTCCAGCACCGGAACTTCCTGCGTGACCGCCGCTCGCTCGTGAGCCGACTGATCACCGCCCAGGATGAGGAGCGCTCGGCCATCGCCCGCGAGCTGCACGACGACATGGTGCAGCGGATCATCCTGATGGCGTCCGACCTCCGCACCGGTGAGACTGGCCGCCGCGGCTCGGTGGCCAACCGGCTCGACCGGCTCGCCGATGACATTCGCGGCTTGGCACGCGGGATGCACCCGAGCGTGATCGACCACGTGTCGCTCGACGACGCCCTCGACGAGTTGGCACGAACCACCGAGGAGCGCGAGGGACTGTTGGTGGAGTACCACCGGCAGCCCGGTCAGGATGGTCTCTCCCCGGCGGCCCGGCTGTCGCTCTACCGGATGGCCCAGGAGGCGCTCGGCAATGCGGCCCGGCATGCCGGCGTCGATCACGTCCGGCTGGTGGTCACCCGCACCGATGGCCGGTTGTTGCTCGAGGTGACCGACCGCGGCCGAGGATTCGACACCAAGGCGCTCCGGAACAATCCCGGGATCGGGCTCAACTCGATGCGGGAACGACTCGAGGCGCTCGGGGGCACCCTGACCGTCGTGAGCGAGCCGGGACGTGGCACCCGGATCACCGCGGCGGTGCGCCGCGACGGAGCAGAATGATGACCCGACGCCCCACGATCATCATCGCCGACGACCACAGTGTCGTGACCGAGGCACTCGGGGCCGCACTGGAGCGTTGGTACCGGGTGGCGGCGGTCGTCAACACCCTCGAGGCGATCCCTGCGGCACTGCGCGACCACACCCCCGCCGCCGCGGTGGTGGACCTCTCCTTCGGGGAGAATTCCGCGCTCAGGGTGCTCCCCCGGCTGGTCCGCGATTTTCCCGGCACGGCCTTTGTGGTGCTCACCGCGCACCCCGAGGAGGTGCTGGTCGACAACGCCCTGCGCGCCGGCGTGCTGGGCTACGTGATCAAGAGCTCGGCGCCGGCCGAGTTGCGCGTTGCGATCGAGGAAGCGCTCGAAGGCCGCGAGTACGTGACTCCGCTGGTCCGGGAACCGGCGAGGGGCAGCGCGATGGTGCCTCACAGCCTCGTCCCCGCGCCGGAGCAGGTGTCGCTCAGCGACCGCCAGGTGCGCATCCTCCAACTGATGCGCGAGGGGATGACCTACCGCGAGATCGCCGACACAATGGGGCTCTCCACCAAGACGGTCGAGTACCACATCAACCTGCTGCGCGGAAAGCTCGGGCTCTCGAAGACCTCCCAGCTGGTGCGCTGGGCCGAGGTCACCTTCGGCGGCGACCTCGACCCCGCGGACAACTGAGCCCTCAGCCGGCCCCCCCTTCACCCTCACCGCGTTCTGTCCCGACTCCTCACGGAGCCGGTTGGACCCCGTCCTCGGTCGGCACTCACCACGAACGGCCGGCTCGGCGACCGGTGCCTGCTCGAACCGCTCGTCGACGGGGTCGGTGACGGCAGCCCGGTGAGGTTATTTTGAGCGGCTGTGACCTATCGCATTGCGGTGGCGGTCTCGGGCCGGGGGAGCAACCTCGAGGCCCTCGGGGAAGCGCTGGCTGACGATTCGTCGATCGCCCTCGCCCTGGTGGTGAGTGACCGGGATGCCCCCGGGCTGGCACTGGCCGCGGAACGCGGTTGGCCGAGCCATCGGCTGGCCAACCACCGCGACGCCGACGAATGGCTGGCCGCGCTGGACCGGGCCAAGGCCGACCTGGTGGTCCTGGCGGGCTACCTGCGGCTGGTGCCCGCGGCCGTCATCCAGCGCTACCGTGGTCGGATCATCAACATCCATCCGGCACTGTTGCCAAGGCACGGCGGTGCGGGGATGTACGGTGCCCGGGTACACGCGGCGGTGCTCGAGGCCGGCGACGGAGAGAGCGGGGCCACGGTGCACCTGGTGGATGAGGAGTACGATCGCGGGGCACCACTGGCCCAGGCGCGGGTGCCGGTCCAGCCCGGCGACACCCCCGCCACGCTCGCCGCGCGGGTGCTCGCGATCGAACATCGGCTGCTGCCGGCCGCCGTTCGCGCCGCGGCCCGGGCCGGTCACCCGGTGCCATTCGCCTTCAACTGACGGCCTCGCCGTCGCGGAGTTCCGAGGACATGCCCAGAGCCCTCCTCTCGGTCAGTGACAAGCGTGGCATCGTTTCCTTCGCGGCGTCCCTGGTGCGCCTCGGCTGGGAGATCGTCTCCACTGGCGGCACCGCGGCGATACTTCGCGACGAGGGAGTGGCCGTGACTTCCGTCGACCAGGTCACCGGCTTCCCGGAGATCCTCGACGGCCGGGTCAAGACGCTCCACCCCGCGGTGCACGCCGGGCTGCTCGCCCGCCCCGACCGCGACGAGCACATGCGCCAGCTCCGCGAGCACCGGCTCGACCGCTTCGACCTGGTGGCGGTGAACCTCTACCCCTTCCAGGCCACCATCGCCGATCCCGACGTGACGCTTCGAGGATGCGATCGAGAACATCGACATCGGCGGACCCTCGATGCTCCGCTCGGCCGCGAAGAACCACGAGTTCGTGCTCCCGGTGGTCGACCCGCGCGACTACCCGCGGGTGATCGAGCTGCTCGAGCAGGGCGCGGTCCCACTGGAGGCCCGCCGCGAGTTCGCGGCCAAGGTCTTCACCCACACCGCCGACTACGACAACGCGATCGCCGGCTACCTCACGCCGGCCACCGACACCCTGCCGCCCCGGGTCACCCTCGCGATGGAGCGGCGCCAGCCGCTGCGCTACGGCGAAAACCCCGACCAGCGGGCCGGCCTCTACGCCTCCGAGGAACCGCGGGGCATCGGCGACCTCAGCCAGCGCCAGGGCAAGGAACTCTCCTTCAACAACCTGCTCGACATCGACGCCGCGATGCTCGCCGCCGCCGCGTGGAGCAACCGGGCCGCCTGCGCGGTGATCAAGCACACCACGCCGTGCGGCATCGCGCTGGGCCACAGTGCGGCGGAGGCATTCTCCCGGGCCCGGGCCACCGACCCGACGTCGGCGTTCGGGTCCGTGGTGGCGTTCAATACCGTGGTCGACAGGGCGGCCGCCGAGGCGATGGCCGACCTCTTCGTCGAGGTGGTGGTCGCACCGGCGTTCCATGCCGACGCCCTCGCACTCTTCGCCACCAAGAAGAATCTCCGGGTGATCGAGCTGCCGGTGCCATCGGGACGGGGGCACCTCGACTGGAAGCGGATCCGGGGCGGCTTCCTGGTCCAGGACCGCCTTCGCCTTCGACCCGTCGGAGGAGGGATGGCGGGTCGCCACCCAGCGGCAGCCCACTCCGGCCGAGCTCGATGACCTGCGCTTCGGCTGGGCGGCGGTGAGCTACCGTCAAGTCGAACGCCATCCTGCTGGCGCGCGACGAGCAGGCGATCGGGATCGGCGCCGGCCAGATGACGCGTGTCGATGCCTCGTTCCTGGCCGTCCACAAGGCACGCCAGGCCGGCCACGAGACGGCCGGGGCGGTCCTCGCCTCCGATGGATTCTTCCCCTTCCCCGATGGGGTGGAGGAAGCGGCGGCCGCCGGTGTGACGGCGATCATCCAGCCGGGCGGCTCGGTGCGCGACGACGTGGTGATCGAGGCGGCCAACCGGCTCGGCATGGCCATGGTGATGACTGGCCGACGGATGTTCAGGCATTGAAGGATTGAGAATAGACGAGCGACGATAGACAGTACCTGGGGCCGCCATCGGATCACTCCATGGCGAGCCGAGTCGGCCGGGTCTGTTGAGGGCCATCGTCCATCGTCTATCGTCTCTAGTCTATCGTTCCACCGACGCTCTTCCCACTTGGAGTCCTCCCGCGTGACTGACGACCAGCGCAACAGCAATCCGCCCTATCTCTGGGCCGCCCTCTGCTTCGCGGTGGTGCTGGCGATCTACTGGGCGACCCTCGCGCCGACGACGGCGTTCTGGGACACCTCCGAGTACATCGCCGCCGCCAAGGTACTGGGGATCCCGCATCCACCAGGGAATCCGCTCTTCACCCTGCTGGCCCACGCCTGGGGCCTGCTGCCGCTGGCGGCCGAATACGCCAAGCGGATCAACATCTTCGCGGCGGTCACCAGTGCGGCGGGAGCGGGGTTCTGGTTCCTGGTCACCGAACGGTGGATCCGGCCGATCCTGCCGGCCCGTGGCCCGCGCCTGGCGGCGACCTTTGCCGGGGTGCTCGCCGGGGCGACGGCGTGGACGGTGTGGAACCAGTCCACGGTCAACGAGAAGGTCTACACCGTCTCGCTGCTCTCGATCGCGTTGGTGTCGTGGTGTGCGGTGCGCTGGGCCGACCTGCCCGAGGGCGACCGGCGCGACCGCTGGCTGGTCGCGGCGGTGTACCTGCTGGCGCTCACCTCGACCAACCATCAGATGGGCATTCTCGCCGCGCCGGTCGTGGGGGTCTACATCCTCGCCACCGACTGGCGGGTGCTCCTCAAGCCCAGGTTCCTCGCCGCCTGTGCGGTCGTCGCGGTGGTGGGACTCTCGCTCAATTACCTCTACCTGCCGATCCGGGCGGCACAGTATCCGCCGATCAACGAGGGAGAGCCGATCGGGTTCTTCTCGAAGGCGCTCTCCGATGTGCTCGGCCGGGTCCAGTATGCCAAG
Source organism: uncultured Gemmatimonadales bacterium (assembly GCA_963847895.1). Classification (GTDB taxonomy): domain Bacteria; phylum Gemmatimonadota; class Gemmatimonadetes; order Gemmatimonadales; family GWC2-71-9; genus Palsa-1233. Next base: position 170,203 of record CAWKBO010000001.1, on the reverse strand, counting down.
CCGCCGGTGAGCAACCGCCAGGCCGACATCGTGGCACAGTACGCCAACTACTGGCAGTACTGGACGTGGCAGTGGGGCCGCGACCTCGGGGCCCTTCGCGCGGTCGCGACCGGGCTGTTCACCGCGCTCGGGGTGGGCGGCCTCTGGGCCCTGCTCCGCCGCAACCGCCGAGCCGGCTTTGCGGCGCTCGCGCTGCTCGGCACCCTCACGGTGCTGCTCGTCTTCTTCCTGAACTTCAAGTACGGCTTCTCGTATCACGCCGGCGACCCGACGATCACCCTCGAGATGCGCGAGGTGCGCGAGCGCGACTACTTCTTCGTCGCCTCGTTCGCGTTTGCCGGCGTGCTGCTTGCCGCCGGCTTCGCGGCACTGATCCGCGGCATCGGCGAGTGGCTGGGCGACCGGGTGCCGGAGGCCAGGCGTTACGTCGTCGCGGCGCCGGTCGTCGGGCTGGCGCTGATCCCGCTCCTCGGCAACCGGGTGACGGCATCACGGGCCCACGAGACGCTCGCCCGCGACTTTGCCGTCGACATCCTCGAGTCGATCGAGCCGTACGGCATCCTGATCACGGCCGGCGACAACGACACCTTCCCGCTCTGGTTCGCCCAGGAGGTCCTTGGCGTCCGCCCCGACGTGACGCTCGCCAACCTCTCGCTGATGAACACCGATTGGCACCTCAAGCAGTTGCGCCGGCGCGAGACGCCGCTGTTCGATCCGGGCCGGGCCGCGGCGATCTGGCGCCCCGGCACCGACGAGGCCGGCCGCCCGCTGGGCGACGTGCCCGAGCGCGGCTGGGTGCGCCCCGTCTCTCCCGTCTTCGACATGTCGGTCGATTCGATCGGCGACCTCCCGGAGGCAATGAACGCGCCGTCGGGGCCGATCGGGATCGACTCGGTGGTGATCCGCTTCGGGGAGAAGTACCTGACTCGGAGCGACCTGGCCACGATCTTCCTGATCAAGGACAACCTCGGCAAGCGACCGATCTATTTCTCCTGGAGCGACGGCGGCTATCCCGACAGCATGCTGGGGCTCACCCCCTACCTGGTCTCGCAGGGGATGGTGCGCAAGCTGTTCCCCGCCCCGGTGCGCGCCGACAGCAACCGGGTCATCTACTCCAACGGGATGGGTTTCGTCGACCTCGAGCGAACCCACCAGCTGCTCACCCAGGTCTACCATCCTGATGCGGCGGCGCGGCAACGGCCGGCCGGCTGGGTCGACAAGCCGTCCGACTCGATCCTGCGGCTCTATTACCTGGTGTATGGCGGGTATGCCGACCTGCTGCTCTCGCGGGGTGACACGGCGGCCGCCGCGCGACCCGACAGCATTGCCAACGCCGTGTTCCGCAACCTCAATCCGTGACGGTCGCCGGCTCGGCTGACGGGAGGGCACCGGCCGCCGGCGTGGCGCCGTTGCCGCCCCGTTCGCCGGCCCCGATCAGGCCGCGGCGGAAGAGGATCGGTCCCACGGTGCCGTTGACCGCGATGAACGCCAGCAGCATGGTGCGCATCGAGAGGCCGGCCTCGGGGTAGGCCTCGGCCACGATCCCGGCCAGCCCGATGGCGACGCCAGCCTGCGCCACGAGGCCCTGCCAGAGGGCGCGGCGCTGGATCGCCCCGAGTTCCAGGCCGCCCGAGCCGATCCGCACGCCGACCATCAGGGCCACCATCCGCAGCAGCACGAGCGGGACCACCACCGGGGCGAGTCGCACGGCAGCCGGCACGTCGATCGCGACCCCCGCCAGCGCGAAGAACACCACGAACACCGGGCCGGCGGCGCGCTCCATGGTGCGCCGCAGTTGCTCGCCGTCGTCGCCACGCGCGGCGTTGACCGCCACGAACCCGGCGACCAGCAGGGTGATCAGCACTTCGACGTGCAGCAGGTTGGCCACCTGCTGGCCGAGGAGTGCCGCCAGCAGCGCGAAGATCAGCCTATCGTCGTGCACCACCCGCAGCGCCGCCGCCACGCCGATCCCGAGCGCGACCCCGATCGGCACCGAGCCCGCCACCTCCCAGATGATCAGCGCCACCCCGCCGCTGGGCGCCGAGGTGCCCGGCAACAGCCGCTGCACCAGCCCGAGCAGGAGCGTGAAGAGCAGCACCACCACCACCTCGGAGAGGAGCACCACCGCGAGCGTGGCACGGGCCGCGGGCCCGTTGGCGCGGGTCTCGGTCAGGATCGCCATCACGATCGCTGGAGAATGCATCACGGCGATGAGTGCGAACAGCAGTGCGAAGAGGATCAGCCGCTGTGACTCGGCACCGGCGAGGAACGGGATCCACTGCCGCAGCGCGATCGCACCCGCGGCGAGCACCGCCGTGGCCAGTCCCAGTTCGACCACCGTGAGCCGCAACAGCTTGAATCCGTGGCGGCGCACCTCCTCGAGATCGAGTTCGGCCCCGGCCAGGAAGGCGATCAGCGCGATCGCCAGGTCGCTCACCGGACCGAGCTGGGCGGCCCCGCTGGCGGTCACCGACCCCAGCACGGTCGGCCCCGCCAGCACCCCGGCGACCAGGTAGCCCACGATCTTCGGCTGGCCGACCCGCTCGGAGAGCTCCCCGGCGGCATAGGCAGCGAGGATCAGGAACCCGAAGGTGAGCAGCACGTCGGGGCTTCCCCCGGTGCGCCCCAGTGGCTCGATCAACCGCATCGCCCCGAAGAGGAGCGCCAGCACGATGAGGCGGCGCATCTCAGCCCGCCGCGCCGTCGGAGGAAAGCGCCGTGACCGGCAGCTGGACATCCTCGGGCAGCGAGGCCACCACGTCGCGCGCCAGCCGGGCGGAGAAGATGTCGGTCAGCAGCACCGAGCAGAGTGCGGCGGTGAACACCAGGTTGGGGAGCACCGCCGAGGGCGACAACGAGTAGTCGAGCGCGATCGCGATGGCGAGCCCGCCCTGGCCGATCAGCGCGAAACCCCAGCGCGGCCCGAAGGCATCGAGGACCCCGTTGGCGCGCGCACCGATCCAGGCCCCGCCGACCTTGCCCACCAGCCGCAGCGCGAGGAAGACCAGCACCGGGACGAACACGTCGGTGGCGGCCGGCGCCCACAGCGCACCGGCACACACCAGCATCAGGAAATAGAGCGGTCGATCCACCTTGGTGAGCAACTCGCCGACCAGGTCGCGCTGTCGGGTGGTGTTCACCAGGATGAAGCCGAGCAGGAAGCCCGGCAACAGTGCGCTCATCCCGATGTAGTTGGCCGCGCCGGTGGTGAGCACCACCGCCCCGGCCACGGCGATGAAGAGGCGGTCGGGCGAGCGCTCATCCCCGAGGAAGAGGTGGAACAGCCATCCCCCAACGAGTCCGACCGCGAGCGAGATCACGATCCACTCGGTTGGTGTCGGCTCGCGGATCAGCACACCGACCGGGCGATGGAAGAGTGCCAGAGCCACCGAGACGATGACCACCGCGAGGAGCGCATCGATCGCGGCCGCGACCTCGAGCTGTCGCACCGCGAGGTTGCGGCGGCCGAGCGACTTGGCGGCGATCCGCGCGCCCTGCAGCGACGAGCTCACCGCCACCGCCGCGAGGACCGCCGCGGGGAGGGTCGCGGCGATCGGGTCGACCGCGGCCCGGATGAGCAGCCACCAGCCGGAGCCGCCCACCAGCACCGCGGTGAGCAGTGATTCCACGAACGCCAGGCGGTAGAGCATTCCCGGGGTGCGGGTCAGCACCGGCAGCCAGAAACGGAAGCCGACCGACGCACCCATCCATCCCAGGGCAAGGGTGAAGAACGGCTTGAGGCCCTCGAGGGCGTCAGCTCCGAGCAACCCCGTGCCCCGCGGCCCCAGCAACAGTCCCAGCACGAGATACTCGGCGCCCGACACGACCAGTGCGTGGCGTGCCAGCCAGTCGACCGCGAACCGCGCGGCGAGATACCCGAGGACGACGAGGAGAACGAGGAGCATGGGAGGTCGAGGAAGGTACTCCTGAGTCCTGAGTCCTGAGAAGTGAGAGGTGGCTACCTTCCGGGATCCCTCATCCGGAGTCCCGATGACCCTTCGACAGGCGGTTGCGGTGCTGATGGTGTCTGTCGTCCCGGCCCTTGCGGCCCAGACGGTGACCGACGCCGCGTCGGGCACTCGCGCCCTGCTGCAGGCGGTGAGTCCGGTCAATGACACCGTGGTGTGGATCAGCGGCCACCGGGGGACCGTGCTCCGCACCACCGATGGCGGAGCGTCCTGGCAGGCGCGCCCGGTTCCCGGCGCCGACTCGCTCGAGTTTCGCGACGTCCAGGCGGCCTCGGCCGACGTGGCGTGGGTCATGAGCGCCGGCCCCGGCCCCCTCTCGCGGATCTATCACACCCGCGATGGAGGGCTGACCTGGGTACGACAATTCCTCAACACCGACCCCGACGCCTTCTACGATTGCATGACCTTCTTCGACCGGGACACCGGGGTCGCCTTCAGCGACGCGTCGAACGGCCGCACCAACATCCTCCGCACTATCGATGGCGGACAGAACTGGGTCCTCCTCCCCGCGTCGGCGGTGCCGGCGCCGCTCGAGGGTGAGGGCGCCTTCGCGGCCAGCGGTGGGTGCGTCAGCTCGGTGGGGAGTCACGACGCCTGGATCGCCCTGGGCGGTCCCGGGGCGCGGCTCTTCCGGAGTCACGACGCCGGTGCCACCTGGACCGCCACCGCCACTCCGCTCGTCCACGCCCAGAGCGCAGGCAACACCGCGGTCCAGTTCACCAGCGCGATGGCGGGAATCGTGGTTGGCGGCGACGTCGGCAACTACGCTCGCGACTCGTCGGCGGCGGCCGTCGCGATCAGCACCGACGGCGGCGTCAGCTGGGAGCTTCGGCCCAGGCCGCCAAGGGCGGGGGCGCTGTTCGGGGTCACCTGGCTGCCGGACGTGGGATCGGGTGCCGCACTGGCGGTCGGCCCGGGCGGGCTCTTCTACACCGCCGACGCCGGGGCGCACTGGACCACGCTCGACCAGCGCAGCTTCTGGAGCGTGGCAGCCGCGGGCCACCGCGCCTGGGCCGCCGGACCCGGTGGCGTCATCGTGTCGGTGCGCTTCTGAACCTCGACCACCCGAGGCGGAAACCGAGCGCGATCACGAACGCGGCGAGCGAGACCGTGGTGGCGATCGCAGGCGACAGCTCCACGTAGGCGGCCAGCCAGAGCGAAGCGATCATCAGGGTGATCAGCAGCACCGGGACACCCACCCCGAGATATTCGCGGAACGAGATGCGCACCCCGCGCCGCGCCGCCAGGTCGAGCGTCGTGACATTGGCCGAGGCACCGATCGGCGTGCCGTTGCCCCCGAGACACGCGCCCAGTGCCAGCGCCCACCAGAGGGCGGCCGATGGATCGCCGAGTGTGCCGCCGAGATCGGCGACGATCGGGATGCTCACGGCCACGAACGGGATGTTGTCGATCAGGGCAGACAGGATCCCCGCGACCCAGAGGATCAACAGCCCCGCGAACAGCAGCGTCCCGGTGTCGTCGAGCCCCAGCGCCGCACTCCCGTCGACGATCCCGGCTTCCAGGCCGTGGGCGAGCGACTCGATCAGTCCGGTGTTCACGGCCGCCCCGACGGTGATGAACAGCATCGCGAAGAACACCAGCGTGGGCCACTCCACGTCGTGCTCGAGGATCGCCAGGATGCCGTGCTGCCGCTCCTCCTCCGAGGGCTGGTGGTCGCGCAGGTAGAGCACGTCCTGGAGCACCAGGGCCGCCGCCGCACCCACCACGGCGGGGACGGCGGCCGGCATCCCCGTCATCCCGTGCGTGAGGAACCCCACCAGGATCCCGGCACTCACCCAGCCCATGCCGCGCAGCAGCTTCCGGTCGGCGATCGGGCGGCACCTCCCCGGCGCTGTCGCCGCCGTGGGCTGCAGCCAACTCGGTGCGGTAGCGCCGGCGGGCCAGCGCGTCGATCAGCACCATCATCAGCAGCACCGGCGGCGCCACGTTCACCAGGAACGCCGTGAACGGCAGCTGCGCGGCCGAGCCGACCATGATGTTGGGGGGATCGCCGATCAGGGTCGCGGCGCCGCCGATGTTCGAGGCCATGATCACCGGCAGCAGATACACCCTCGGGTCGAGCCCGAGCCGCGCCGCCACGCCCACCGCGATCGGGGTGACGAAGATCACCGTCGTGACGTTGTCGAGAAATGCCGACGCGATGCCGGTGGCCCAGATGAGCACCGACAGCACCGCCGCCGGATTGGCGGGTCGGTCCCCGAGCAACCGCCCCACCGACCATTCGAACACCCCGGTGGCCTTGAGCACGCCGACGACCGCCATCATCCCCGCCAGCAGGAAGAGGACGTTGAGGTCGAGCGCGGCGTGGGCCGCCTCGAAGGAGATCAGGTGGTAGGGCGTGAGATAGGTGACCACCCAGAGCATCGAGACCGCCACCAGGGCGAGCAGCACCCGGTGGGTCTTCTCGAGGGTGAGCAGCACGAACAGCAGCACCAGCGTCCCGCCGACGATGGCCTGCGATATCGCATCAGTGGTGGCAAGTGCCGTCTCGGGATGCATCCGCGCAAGGTGTCACGGTCCGGCCCCGAACGACAGGCCCCGCGTGGCGGCTCAGCGCGTGAACGGATCGCCGAAGCGCGCGTCGTGGAGCAGCGCGGTGTCGGTCAGCGTCCCGAGAAATGCCACCAGTGCCTGGCGGTCGGCGGCGGAGAGATCGAGCCGCAGTGGCTGGCCGTTCTGGGTGCGCAACCGCCGGTCGAGCGCCGGGCCGGCCTGCACCCCGTCGGCGTAGTGGTCGATCACCTGGGCCAGCGTGGTGAAGCGTCCATCATGCATGTACGGTCCGGTCACCGCCACGTTCTTGAGCGAGGGCGACTTGAAGATCGTCGTCTCGCCGGCATCGAGCCCGTTGCTTCCCGAATTGGCATCCAGCGAGAAGGTCGGCGGTACGTGACACCCGGCACACCCGGCCCCGCCCTGTTGCGGCGGCTGGAGGAAGAGCTGGAGGCCGCGATTCTCCTCCGCGTTGAGGGTCGCCAGCGGCCGGCCGAGGCCCCGGTCGGGGGCCGCGGGATCGTGGGTCACCGCGTAGCCGGCGTCCCAGCGACTCGCGGTCGAGGTGATGCTGCGGACATACTGGGCGATCGCCGACTGGATTCGCGCGACGGTGATGGTGGCATCGCCGAACGCCAGCGTGAACAGCTCCGGGTAGTACGGCAGGGTGTCCATCCGTGCGACCAGCGCCACCAGTCCGCCGTGCGTCGCGTCGAATCCCATCTCCACCGGGTGCACGATCGGCATCGTGGCCTGCGCCTCGAGCGTCGCCGCACGCTTGTCCCAGAAGAAGCCGCTGCCATCGTACCACCGCGCATTGGCGAGTCGCATCGCGTGGGCGGTGGTGGTGCCGCCCGCGAAGCCGCGACTCAGCGTCGCCGCGTCGGAGAAGCCATCGGCCTGCTGGTGGCAGCTGGCGCAGGCGACGGTGCTGTTGACGCTCAGCCGAACATCATGGAACAGCACCCGGCCCAGCGTGGCGCCGGCATCGGTGATCGGCGTCGTCGCATTGTCGAGGGCCTGCACCCCCGGCTGCTGGTAGTACGCCGGCAAGACGGGATCGGCGTAGTTGGCGAGGTGGGTCGGATCGAGCGTGGTGTAGGCCGCCACACCGGGGAACGCCGAGGTCATCGGCGTCTCCGGCGTGGTCGGAAGGGTCTCGTCCCCGGGAGTCGCACCGGTCGGGGAATCCGCCACACCGCAACTCGCCACGAGGACCAGGGAGACGACAGTGGCAAGGCGGCTGGGCAGCATGGCAGGCTCCAGGGTCGTGGTGGTACCTCGATGACGTTGCCGCCCCGCCGCCGTTAAGTCACCGCCCGGTCAACGCACCACGACCCCGGCGGCCTCGCGCACTCGCTCCCGCAGGGTGAAGAGTTCGCGGGCCCGGACCGGGCTCGGCTCGCGGGCGAAGAGTTCATCGAGTGCGGCAAGATAGACCCGGGTCAGGGCCTCCTCGGGCGAGCGGCGGCTGGCCGACTTGGCCGGGGGCGGCACCTCGACCCGGAGCAGCGGCACCTCGGGCAGCCTGGGCGCCGGGGCGAGCGCCAGGACGGTCTCGGGCTCGGGAGAGATGCCCTGGGCAGCGAGTGGCAGCACGGGGACGGCAGCGGCCAGCAAGGCCAGCGAGATGGCAGCACGCATTGGTATGCTCCTGAAAGGGTCGCCACCGGCGACGTTTCAGGATAGGACGTTCGGACGCCACGAAAAGTTCCAATTCGGGACGTTTGCCCCTGGCGGGTGTCCCCGGCCTGGGCACCACCGATCCGCTCCGGTTCCCCGAACTGACACGCTGAAACTAGCTTTGAGTCGGCCGGGCGCGGTGGCAGAGTGGTTGAATGCACCGGTCTTGAAAACCGGCGGCCCTTCACGGGGCTCGTGAGTTCGAATCTCACCCGCGCCGTCGATTCGCCCCGAGATTCTCCTCAACCTGTTGGAGCCCACGATGCGCAAGCTGCTGCCCCTGCTCCTCCTCCCGCTCCTCGCCGCCCCGCTGGCGGGCCAGGAGTTCGAGGGAAGCATCGCGATGAAGATGACCGGGAAGGATCTTCCCGAACCGATGACGATGACCTTCTACGTCGGCGGTGGCCGCCAGGCGATGGTGATGGCGATGCCAAGCGGCCCGATGGCCGGCAAGGAAGTCCGGATGGTGATCAACCCGGCGACCAGCAAGATGACGATGCTGATGCCGATGCCGCCCGGCATGCCCGGCAACGGCAAGGGGATGAAGACGGTCATGGACTTCGGCAAGATGGCCGACCAGGCCGAATCGAAGGCCGGCACGGCGACGGTCAAGGCGCTGGGAACCTCCCAGCAGGTGGCCGGGATGAAGTGCGACGACTACCAGGTGACGACCAAGGACGAGACGATCAACCTCTGCATGACCGACAAGCTGGGACGCTACGCCTTTCCGGACATGGCCGGCCGCGGCCGGCCCCAGCTGCCCGAGTGGACGGCGGCGTTCGGCGACAAGAACGTCTTCCCGCTCAAGGTGTGGAAGGACGACGGCTCGATGACGATGGAAGTGCTCTCGGTCAAGCGCGGCCCGGTCGATGCCGCGATCCTCGACGACAGCCCCGAGGGCTACATGGCGATGCCGGGCATGGGCGGCTGAGCCCCGCCCCGCCGAGCACGATGGGGCCACCCTGCGGGGTGGCCCTTATCTTTGATGCCATGGGATCCCGATCACCGAGCTCCCGCCACGTCGATCGAACCCGGAGAGGGATTGTGATGCGCCGACTCCTGCTTCCCGCTGCGTGCCTCCTGGCCGCACCGCTCGCCGCCCAGAGCGGCACCTCCACCTGGTCGATGACGGTCAGCATTCCCGACTCGCTCCAGGCGATGACCCAGGGCGTGTCCCAGGTCGACATGCGGATGATGGTCGCGACCGACGGCCGGCGGGTCGCCCTCCAGGTCGAACCCGGCCCACAGGTCATCGCCAGCTCCACCACCACCGACATGTCGGGGATGCGGATCCAGGCGGTGCTCAACGCCACCGGCGACTCGCTCGCCGTCGGCATCGTGCTGCCCCCCGAGCTCGCCGCGATGATGGGGAGCGAGATCGGTTTCCGCCTCGACCTTCCGCTCGACTCGCTCAAGCTGCCGTCGGGCGCCGCCGATTCGCTCGAGAATCGGATGGCTGATTCGGTCCACCATCGCCCGGCGGCCACCGGCGAGCACGACACCGTGGCCGGAATCGGCTGTGAAGTGTGGCAGACGCCCGCCGACAGCACCGGCGAGGTCGTGACGATGTGCATGGCCGAGGCGCCGGCACCGGTGAAGGCGGCAACCGACGTGGTCAAGCGGCACTTCCCGGGATTCACCTCGGCGCTCGAGCGGATCTCGAAGCAGCAGCGGGAGCTCTTCGCGGGCCGCGACATGCTGCCGCTCCGCATGACCATGACCGGACCGCAAGAGGTGACCATGCAGCTGCTCTCGGTCTCCGACGCCGCGCCCGATCCGTCGTTCTTCACCTTGCCGGTCGACCTCTCGCCGTTCCCGATGGAGATGGTCAAGGGAATGATGGGCGCCGCGCAGCAGCAGGCCCAGCCCGACCAGGAGCCGTGATCCGCCGGCTGGCGCCGCTGCTCGCGTTCCTCGCCGTTGGATGCCGGGCCGCCACCCCGCCACCGGAGGCGGCGAGGTTCCGGGGCCCCACCGGTGAGCCGGTGGATGTCGCCACGATCCCGGCCAACCGGATCGTGTCGACGCTGCAATCGGCGACCGAGTGGCTGGTGCAACTCGGCGCCGCGGATCACCTGGTGGCGCGCACCGACTTCGATCGCCAGCCAGAGCTCGCCTCGCTTCCGTCGATCGGGGGTGGGCTCGACGTCTCCCCGGAGGCGATCGTGGCGCTGCACCCGGACGTGGTGATCGGCTGGCGGATCGCCGCCTCGGCCACACTCGCCCATACGCTCGCGCCCTTCGGCATCCCGCTGGTCGCGCTCGAGGCGACCGACACCGCCCAGGCCTTCGAGCAACTCGCCGCCGTCGGTCGGCTGGTCAGCCGCGAGGACTCGGCGGCCGCGCTGGCGCGGTCGCTTCGGCAGCGACTCGCCGACCAGCGGACCCGGAGCTGTCCGGCGGGCCGTGAACCGGAGACCGTCTTCGTGGTGCTCTCGACCGAGCCGCCGGTCACCAGTGGCCGCGGGACGTGGATGTCCGAGCTGGTGCAGGCGGCCTGTCTCCGGAATCTCTTCGACGACGTTCCCCAGCCCTGGCCGCCGGTCGCGCTCGAGGCGATTGTCGAACGGCAACCGCGCTGGATTCTCACCTCGCGGGGGACGACGCCGGACGCCCGGCGCGCCGAGCTGCTCGACCGGCCGGGATGGCAGCAACTCGAGGCGGTGAAGGCGGGTCGCATCCTCGAGCTCGATCACGACCTCTTCGCCCGCTCCGGGCCGGGGATGGCCGACTGGGTGGCCGCGGTGATCGCGGAAAAGGCCCGGGTCGAAGGTCGCCAGTGAAGCGGCCGGTGCCCCCCGGCGTCCCCTTCATCCTTTCCCGCTCCCCCTTTAGTTTCTGCGGGGCACTAGATTGTGCCCTCCAGGAGCGATGGCCGAGTGGCTGAAGGCGGCGGTTTGCTAAACCGTTTTAGGGGTCTAAAGCCCCTAACGAGGGTTCGAATCCCTCTCGCTCCGCTAGCCGTGACAAGCGACAGGCGACAGGCGACAAGCGATCGATGGACGCGGTGGACCGCCTTCGATCCGCTCCTCTGACGCCTGTCGCCTGTCGCTTGTCGCCTGTCGCTTTCACTTTCCAGGCCTGCCGATGCCAACCAGCCCCCGCCTCCGCTTCGCCCCATCCCCCACCGGATATCTCCATGTCGGCGGCGCGCGCACGGCGTTGTTCAACTGGCTGTATGCTCGGCACACGGGTGGGACCCTGGTGCTGCGGATCGAGGATACCGACCGCGAGCGTTCCACCCCCGAGCACACCCAGGTGATCCTCGATGGTCTCGCCTGGCTCGGCCTCGACTGGGACGAGGGGCCGCTCTTCCAGGGCGAAAACGCCGCGCGACATCGGGACGACGCCGAGCGACTGCTCGCAGCGGGGCTGGCGTACAAGGACTTCCTGACCGCCGACGAGCTGGAGACTGCCCGGGAGCGCGCCAAGGCCGCCGGCCAGACCTTTCGCTACCACCGGGCTCGGCTCGCCCTCCCGCCCGATGAGGTGGCGCGGCGCGAGGCCGCCGGTGCGCCGTACGCGATCCGGTTTGCGGTGCCCCAGGAGGAGATCGCGTGGAACGACGCGGTGCACGGTCGCATCACCTGGCACGGCCGCGACCTCGACGATTTCATCATCCTCCGGTCCGACGGCACCGCGATCTACAATCTTGCCGTGGTCTCCGACGACGTGGCGATGGGGATCACCCACGTGATGCGCGGCGACGACCACATCGCCAACACGCCGAAGCAGATCGCGCTCTACCGCGCCCTCGGCCACCCCGAACCGACCTTTGCCCATGTCCCGGTGATCCTCGGCAGCGACGGCAAGAAGCTCTCGAAGCGGCATGGCGCGACTGCCGTGGGCGACTATCGGCACCAGGGCATCCTCCCGGCGGCGATGCGGAACTTCCTCGCGCTCCTCGGCTGGTCGCCCGGCAACGACGACGAGATCCTGCCTCTCGACGAACTGGTCGGTCGCTTCACGCTCGAGGGAATCCAGGCCAAGCCGGCGGTGTTCGATCCCACCAAGCTGGAGTGGATGAACGGGCAGTACCTGTCGCAATCCGAGGCCGACCAGCTGCTCGCCCCGGTCGAGGCCGAGCTTGCCGCCCGCGGCGTGGAGCACGGCGGCCACGACCTCATGCCGATCATCACCGCCGTGAAGGGCCGCGCTCGCACGGTGACGATGGTCGCGCAGATGGTCGCGGTCCGGCTTCCCGGGGCGATCGTCCGGCGCGACGAGCGCGGCGACGCGCTGGCGGCGAAGCTCGGCGCGCGCTTCGAGGCGTCCCTCGTGCTGGCGCGCGACGAACTCGTTGGGATCACACCCGGGGACTGGCAGCCGGTCACCCTCGAGTCGGTGCTGAAGGCCGCTGCCGAGCGCGAGGGCCTCAAGCTCGGCGACCTGATGCAGCCGATCCGCGTGGCGCTGACCGGTGGCACCGTGAGTGAACCGGTGCACGAACTGCTCGCCGTGGTGGGGCGCGAGGAATCGCTCGCCCGGATCGCCGCCGCGATCCGGGGCTGAGCGGCCCTCAGCGCAAGCCGGCCAGCACCCGCTCCGCCTCGGAGCGCACCTCCGCCATTCCTTTCGCGATCGCCGGCGCGAGATCCCCGTCATCGAGCAGCATCTCGCGCACGGTGGGCAGCGCGGCGATGTAGTAGTCCCGCCACGCCGCGAGGATCGTTCGCTCGGTGGCGAGACTCCCGCCGGCCGCGATCGCCTGGTGCGAGAGTCGACCCTGCACCGCCAGCTGCGTCACCGCCACCTGGGCCAGCTCCGCCAGTGCCGTCCTGGCGATCGCTTCCCCACCGATCGCGAGCAGCAGTCCGGTGTCGAGCGCGCAATTGCCGACGTTGGCGAGCGTGGCCCCGCTCACCATCCCGATCCGGTCGCGGTCGGTGTGGTAATAGCGATCCGTGAAATGCCAGAAGAGCACGGCCGGGATGCCCGCGCTCAGGAACGGGGTGTGGTCGCTCCCGCCCTCGTAGGGATTGGCCCGGACGACCCAGCCGTTGGTCGCCGCCCGGTCGAGGCAGCGCTGGCGCGAGAAATCGTTGAGGAAGTGCGGCCAGATCTCCGACGCCTTCACCGGTGAGCTGCCCCACTCGGTGTGTTGATCCTTGCCACGAACCCAGACCGCCGACGGGTCCTTCATCTTCTCGATCAGGAAGGTCCCGCCGGTGAGCGCCGTGTTCTCACCGACCATGTCGAGCGACATTCCCCAACGAACACCCGCGCGGCGGACGCTATCCTCGGCCAGGAACCTGCCGGTCGAGCGGATCTCGTCGCCCCACAGGAAGGTCACCGTTCGCGCCGGATCGGCCCGGCCCTCGCGCACCAGCACCGCCGCGGTGCGGGCCATCTCCGCGAGAAGCCCGACGCCCGACGCATTGTCGTTGGCCCCGGGCTCCTGCACATGCGCCGAATAGACGAAGCGTTCGCGGGGCCGTGAGGCGCCACGGATCTCGGCCACCAGGGTCCGTTCCGGCCGCTGCTCGAAGACCGACCGAACCACCGCCGTCACCTCGACCGGGCCGGCGACCAGGGCGGCGTCGAGTGAGTCCCGCGCCGCCGCCGAGAGGAAGATCAGGAAGCCGTGGTGCACCGTGTCGCGCGGCACGCTCGAGAACTGGATCGCGTCGACATTGGTCGCCTGTTGGTTGAAGTCGGGCAGCTTCTGTCGGACCAGCACGCCGAGCGCACCGCGCTGCATCGCGCGCGAATAGAGCGTCCGGGCGCTGCCCCCTCCGATCACGATCGCACCGGCGACTGAGCGTCCGGCGAAGTCGGCCTCGCTCCCGGCCCCGACGTCGACGACCTGGGCCCGCACTCCGCCCGCCGGGGTCGACCACGAGTTGGCCGCCAGCATGTTGTGATTGGTGGCCCAGGTGAGCAACGGTCCGGGACGACCCGTGATGGTGAGGGAGGCATCGAGGGGCGACCATGCCGGGGTGCGCATCGGTCGCGACTCGATCCGGTAGGTCAATCGGTCGCCCGGCGTGGCCGCCCCGGCTTCGACATACCCCGCGGCACGGAGGAGCGCCGCGACCGTGTCGATGGATCGATCGAAGCCCCGGTTGCCGGGCAGGCGATAGAACTGCTCCACGAACGCGACGGTCGCGAGGGCACGCTCCCCCGAGAGCTCGTGGGCCACCGCCCGAGTGACCGGAGCGAACGCCGGTGGCACCGGAGACCGGGCGGCGCCCTGAGCGAGGATCACGACCGGCACGAGAAACGGCAGGAGCACGGACAGCACACGACGACCCATGATCGATCCGGGGGAGAAGTGGAACAGCGTGGTGGCATCTCGGCCCGGTCGCGTCCGGGAGTCGGTCACGCCAGGTTGCCCATCTTGAATCGCCAGCATCGGTCGAGGAACTCATCGAGCCAACCCCGCTGGATGAACGCGTCGACCGCCTCGGTGGTCGCGTGACGATCGGTGCCCCAGAGCGTGGCCCGCCGCGGACCGTCATCCAACGTCGCCTGGATCACCACCCGATCGCCATCGGTCCAGACCGACGGCAGTTCACCGGCGAGCCGCGCCGAGACGCCGTTCACCCCCGGACCGCCGATGGCGATCACCGGGGCGTGGTGGAAGAGCTCGGTCTCGAACCAGGTCTCGTCGGTCGCGATCACCGCGCGTCGGTATGACCAGCCGCGGCCGCGCGAATCGATCTCGTCCTTGAGGCCCTCGGCACTCCGGCGGTCGGGATGCCCGGGCTCCAGGTCGGAGGCGACCACGATCACCACCGTCTCCTCGCTGTCGACGAGCTTCATGGCGAGGTTCCCGAATCCGGGGGCGTCCGCTGGTTCTGCTCGAACCTGCGCTCGGCCTCCTTCTGTTCGCGCAGTTGCTTCACCGCGGCCTTGAACTCGGCCAGGTTCGCGGCACGCTGGCCGGCGATCAGCAGGTCCTCACGCATCCGGTTGAGCTTGGCGTTCAGCGCCGCCTCGGTCGGATTCGGCTGCACGTTGATCGGCAGCAGCGCCAGGAGCATGGTGGGAATCTTCAGTGGACCGAGGTGAATCCAGCGGCTGTCGAGCCCGACCTCCTGTCCGCCGATCGAGGTGGTCCACGACGGCAGGGCCGGCGGGGCATTGGCCACCTCATCGGCCATCGCGTCGAGGTACTTCTGGGTGAGCGCGGTGACAGCGCTGTCGACCAGCTCACGGTTGGACTTGCCCGAGAGCAGCGCGGCGATCTCTCGCGGCGTCATCGGCAGCGGCTCGACCCACACCTGGCCGGTGCCGTATCGCGGCGCCGGGCGGCGCGGCGCGGCACTCGAATCCTGGGCAACGAGCGGCAGCGCGGAGCACGAGAGCAGCACCAACGCCGCGAGCGAACCGGTCGCGTCAGGACGCACGAACCGGTTCCGCCCGTCGGCACGCCGCCAGTGTCCGCCCGAGCCGCACCACCGCCTCCCGCAGGCGCGCCGGTGGCACCGTGAGCGCGATCCGGAAATAGCCCTCTCCCGCTCCACCGAAACCGCTCCCCGGCAGGACGATGACCCCCTCATCCTCCATCGCCCGGTTGGCGAAGTCGGCCGAGGCGATCGAGGCCGGCAGTGGCACCCAGAGGTACATCGCCCCCCGCGGCGGCTCGATGGCGAACCCCGCCTCGGCGAGGGCGTCGACGGCGGCGTCACGCCGCGTGGCGAGCTCGGCCGCAATCGGTGCCACCAGGGACTCGGCCCGGTCCAGCGTCCACGCCGCCGCCTGCTGCAGCGCCTGGAACGCCCCGGTGTCGACGTAGCTCTTGACCTTGGCGAGCGCGGCGATCAACCGGGCGTTGCCGACGGCGAATCCGAGCCGCCAGCCGGTCATCTGGAACGACTTCGACATCGAGAAGAATTCCACCGCCACCTCGCGAGCCCCGGCGATCTCGAAGATGCTCGGCGCGACATAGCCGTCGAAGGTGATGTCGCAATAGGCGTTGTCGTAGGCGAGGACGATCTCGTGCGCGCGACAGGTGGCCACCAGCCGCTCGAGATACTCCCGCGGGGCGACCGCGGCCGTCGGGTTGTTGGGGTAGTTCACGTACACCAGGGCGGTGCGTGCCAGCACCGACGGATGCAGCGCCTCGAGCTCGAGCAGGAAGCCGCGTTCGCGCTCGAGCGGCACCACCACCGGTTCCGCCCCGGCGAGGATGGCGCCACCCAGATAGGCCTGGTAGCCCGGCTCGGGAAGGACGACGGCATCTCCGGGATCGGCCACCGCCAGCGCGAGATGGGCGAGCCCTTCCTTCGATCCGATCAGCGGCAACACCTCGGTCGCCGGGTCGAACCGCTGCCCGAAGCGTCGCGACAACCAGTCGGTGGCGGCACGGCGAAAGTCGGGGAGGCCGGCCTGGAAGCCGTACTTGTGCATCGCGACGGTGTCGAGCGCACGGGCGAGCTCGGCCCGGGTGCCCTCGGGGGGCGGCCCATCGGCGTCGCCGGCGCCGAGATCGATCACGTCCACGCCGGCGGCGAGGAGGCGGCGCTTGGCAGCCGGGATGTGGGCCAGCGGATAGTTCGGCAACGCGTCGAGACGGGCACTCAGGCGGGTCATGCGTCGTCCTGGACCACGGGGTTGCTGAGGATGCCTACACCGGGAATCTCCACCTCGACGACGTCGCCGGCCGCGAGCGGCCCCACACCTTCGGGGGTCCCGGTCAGGATCAGGTCGCCAGGCTCGAGCGTCATGATGTCGCTGACGTAGGCGACCAGGTGCGGGAAATCGAAGATCAGATCGCGCACGTGGCCGTGCTGCCGCACCTCCCCGTTGACGCGACCAATGATCTCCAGCGCATCCCAGGCGAAGCCGTCCGCCACGACCGGCCCGAGCGGGCAGAAGGTGTCGAATCCCTTGGCCCGCGCCCACTGGCCATCGACCTTCTGCAGGTCGCGCGCGGTGACGTCATTGGCGCAGGCGATCCCCGCCACGTGGGCCATCGCCTCGGCTGCCACCACTCGGCGGGCCCGGGTCCCGATCACCAGCGCGATCTCGGCTTCGTGGTCGACCCGTGCGCTGGCACGCGGCATCCGGATCGCCTCGCCCGCCCCGATCACGGCCGACGGCGGCTTGAAGAAGAGCAGCGGCCGTTCCGGGACCTCGTTGCCGAGTTCCCTGGCATGGGCGGCGTAGTTACGGCCAACACAGATGATCTTCCCGGCGACGGGGATCGACATGGAAGGACTCCGATCGGGGGTCGGTTCGACTCGCACGGGCGGAAAGCTAGTCGCCCCCGAAGGCCTGTTCGGCAGCGTGGGCCACGGCGCGGACCAGGCCGACGCAGTGCCCCGGTGAGGGAGGCCCCTCGGCGAAGAAGGGATCCATGATCGTCGAACGGAGGACCACCAGGCCGGTCTCCTCCCATTCGGAGATCGGCAGGCCGAGTGCGGCAAGCAGCGGCTCGACGATCCCCCGGCAGCCCGGCCCCGAGAGCCGGGTGCGAGTGATCCAGTACTCCGGCTCGCCTTCCCCACCACCCATCCGTCGATGGATCGCTTCGTTGAGATTGTTGACTTCAGCGACGGTGCCGAGCGCCGGGTGAGCGACCAGCCAGGTCACCAGGTTCAGGTCGGGTTCGGGGAGTCGGAACGCCGTGAAACGACCGAGCGCGCCGGGTTCGCCCAGCGCGCGGTGGAGGGCCCGTGCCCCCGCCGCGGTACGATGCACGAGGTGGCCATGACCGCCCACGTCGAGCGGGATCACCCGGTGGCTGAGCCACACCGCCGCTGCCGCAGCTCCGGGCTTGCTCCCCTCCAGGATCCAGCGGCCCAGGAAACCGTCGTCGCCACCGCCCGGAGCAGGACTCAGGTATGGAGGGTCGAGCGACACGAGATTGCGGCCCCGCCGGTCGCGGAGCAGGATCACGCCGGCCGGATAGGGCACGAATCCCATCTTGTGCGGATCGATGGTGACCGAATCGGCGCCCTCGAGTGCCCGGATCGACGCCACCAGGGCGTCGTCCGGCCACGCCTCGCCGGTGACCTCGCGAATCTCGGCGGCATCGAGGCGGCGACCGTCCGGGGCCCGAGTCAACGCGGCCGCGTATCCCCCGTGGCACGCGTCGGCGTGAAGATGGAACGTCGTGCCGTGCGCCCGGGCGGCGTGATCGCGTACCGCGATGATCTCGTGCAGCCGATCGACCGCACCCTCCTCGGTGGTGCCGCACACCGAGACCGTGGCGAGCACCGGGGTGCGGCTTCCCGCACACCGGGCAAGCGTCGCGTGCAGCGCATCAGGATCCATCCGCGCGTGGCGATCCACCGCCACCTGGATCAGCCGCTGTGCCCCGATGCCGAGGGCACGGACGATCTTCTCCCAGGAGTAATGCGCGGTGCTCGCCACCAGGACCACCCCCGCGGGCAACGGGTCGGACCAGGTCGCGGCGATCCGCCGGGTATAGTCCTGGTAGCCGATGGTGGAAAGCGAGTGACTCTCGAGCGCCGCTCGTCCCTCGGGTCCCGGGACCTGGCGATGAAACGCGTCGTAGGCATCGAGCGCGGCCTCCGGCGCCAGGTTCAGGAGTTCCCAGAGAGGCAGCTCCCGCAGGTCGGCGCCGCCACCGCCGGGAAGCTCCACGGTGATCGTCACACCCAGCTGGCGCGCGGCGAGGGCCAGCCCCACTGGCAGGTAGCGCACCCCGCGGGCGATCCAGAGCGCCTCGAAGTTGGCGACCGTCCCGCCACTGGTGATGTGGCCCCACCCGCGTACCGGATCGTAGCCGATCATCGCCGCGAGTTGCGCGGCGGCCTCCAGCTCCAACCGTGTGGTGACCGGCGACACTTCGGCGACGACGTTGTTGGGGTTGTACAGCATCCCGGCGATGTAGCCGACCTGGGCGGCGATCGTCTGCTCACCAACCATGTGACCCTGGTAGCGGCCGCTGAAGAACGGGACGTCGCGCTTGAGGGCGGCGAGGAGGCCGTGCAGCTCCTCGGTCAGCCGGGCGACCGCCTCGTCGTAGCCGGGACGGCGACGGTCGGACTCGCGGATGGTGAAGCGGTCCTCGGGGTGGTGGTTGCGACGCCAGAAGACATGGTCGCGGAGCGCCTCGAGGACGAGTCGCTCGACCATCTCGGCGTTCTCGGCACGGGGACCGAGGAACCAGGCGCGGAGTGCCTCCGCAGCGGTGTCAGACACGGGACAAAGATAGCGAGATCCGCGATCCGAGCAGGCATGAAGGCCGGCTCCCAGCGGGAAGCCGGCCCTCGGATCACTGATCTCCGATCTCTGATCTCTGATCTCTGATCCCGCCTATGCCTTCGGCACCCCATCGCGGATCGCCATCCGCACCCGGTCGGTGAACAGGTCGATCTCGTCGGGCGTGGTGTAGACATTCGGCGTGACCCGGAGGCCGCTGAACTCCGGGTGCTTGATCGGCACCGTGACGATCCGGTGCTTGTCGAGCAGCCAACTGCTCAGGTCGCCCGGATCGATCCCCTCGATCGACAGCAGTGCGATCGCCCCGGCGTGGGGGGAGTCGAGCGGAGTCGGCACCGAGACCCGGTCGCTCTCGGTCAGCAGCGGCTTGGCCCAGCGATCGCGCAGGTAGCGGAGCCGGGCGATCTTCCGGTCGGCGCCGATGCCGCGGTGGAACGCGAGCGCGGCCGAGATCGCATTGTGATTCGCGGCCGGGTGGGTACCGATCTCCTCGTACTTCCGGACATTCTCGTTCATCGACTCGGGGGCCGCCATGAGGGGCCAGAGTCCCGACTGCTTCGCCTTGCGCACGTAGAGGAAGCCGGTGCCGATCGGTGCCAGCAGCCACTTGTGCAGCGACGTGCCGTAGTAGTCGCAGTCGAGCTGGTCGCGGGTGAACGGGAAGTGGGCGTAGGCGTGCGCCCCATCGACGAACACCTCGATCCCGCGCGCGCGGGCCATCTGCACGATCTCCCGCACCGGGAAGATCTGGCCGGTGAGGTTGGTGATGTGGGTGATCTCGATCACCCGGGTCCGCGGCGTGATCGCCTTGCGGAAGAGTTCCACCAGGTAGTCCTGCGACGGCGGCGGCACCGGGAACGACAGCTTGGTGAGCACGATCCCCTCGCGCCGGACCCGCTGGTCCCAGGTGGTGAGCATCCGGCCGTAGTTCTGGTTGGTAACCAGCACCTCGTCGCCCCGCTTGAGGTCGAGTCCGAGGATCATCGTCTCGAGCGCCTCGGATGCGTTGCGGGTGATCGCCATCTCCTCCGGATCGCAACCGAAGTCGGCCGCCAGATCGCGCCGCACGCTCTCGATCCGCGGCTCCAGCACCGACCACATGTGGGTCACCGGCAGCTCGTTGCTGAAGCGCAGGTCGCGGATCATCTGCTCGAGCACGTGCGTCGGGGTCGGGCAGCAGCCACCGTTGTTGAGGTTGACCATGGTGCGGTCGGCGTCGAAGGCGCGCTGGATCTCGCTCCAGTAGGCCTCATCGTCGGCGAGCGACGCGGCGGGCGTGGACGGGGTCGCCCGGCGGGTACCGAGCACCCGGGCGATCGCGTCTGGGCGGAAGCCGGGCAGCGCCACCGCCAGCCCGGCGGCGCGCGCGACGAAGTCACGGCGGGAAGTCATGGCAACCCCTGGAGAATGGAACGACGGAGAACGGAGCGACGGAGGGCGAAACGACCGCAGGGTGGCCGCGACCACTCCATGCCAGCGCCCAGCTCCCAAGCTACGCCCACAGACCGATTCTGGCGAGCGGCCTCGGTCCGTCACCGTCCCTCGTCCATCAGCTTCCGGCGTCGATCCCGTGGTGGGCGAAGAAATCCTCCACCTTGGTGCGCACTGCCGACCACGGTCCGATGACCCGCTCGGCCGGCGGCAGCCCCTCGAGCAGGGCCATGCCGTAGCGCCGCGTCACGATCCGGGGATCGAGCAGCAACACCACGCCCACGTCGCTGGCACCGCGGATCAGCCGGCCGAATCCCTGCTTGAGCTTGAGCGCCGCATGCGGCAGCAGGTAGCCGAAGAAACCGTCCTCGCCCTGGTCGGCGAGCCGCTCCAGGCGGGCCGCGGTGATCGGTTCACTGGGCACCTTGAATGGCAGCTTGGCGAGCACCAGCCCGCGGAGCGCACGACCCGGTACGTCGACACCCTCCCAGAACGAGTCGGTGCCCAGCAGGATCGCGTTGCCCGCCTCGCGAAAGCGGCGGATCAGCTGGTCGCGCTGGCCCTCGCCCTGCACCAGGATCGGGAAGCGGTTGCCGAGGGCCGCGCGCACCTCGGTCGCGACCCGACGGAGCTGGGCGTGCGAGGTGAAGAGCACGAACAGCCCGCCATCGGATGCGAACGCCAGGTCGTGGACGATCCCGGCCACCGCCGCGTCGTGCCCGGCCGGGTCCTCGCGCGGATCGGGAACGTCATCGGGCACCCCCAGCAGGCACTGCTCGGCATAGTCGAACGGCGACGGGAAGATCTCCTGCACCGTGACGGGGGAATCGGCCCCGGCCAGGCCGATCCGCGACGCGAGGAAGGTGAAGTCGCCTCCCGCCGCGAGCGTCGCGCTGGTGAGCGCCACCGTGTCGAGGCGGTCGAACAGCAGCTCGCGAAGCAGCGGCGCCAGGTCGAGGGGCACCGCGGCGAGCTGGATGGTGCGGCCCTGGGCCCCGGCGCGCTGGATCCAGCGGACGTCGGGTTCCCGGACGCTCGCCGGTCGCAGCACCGCCGAGAGCCCGTCGCTGACCGATTCGAGTCGGCGCAACACGCCGCGGCACTCGAGCAGCAACCGAGAGCGCCGCTCGGTGAGCTCGACCTGGGCGAGGCGGTCCGCGATCGTCTCGACGTGCTCCGCCATCGCCTGGAATCCCTGCAGCGCCGCGGCCAGTTCACGTTCGAGTCCCTCGCCCCAACACGGATGCGCCCCGAAATCGTCGTCGAGGCGATACGGCCCCGGACCGGCCCCCTCCAGCAGGGCGATGAGCCGCAGGAAGAGCGCCTCGGCGGCGCGCCGCGCTGCCGTGACTGCCGGCACCAGTCGGTCGCGGAGCAGGTCGAGCGAGGCGCGACTGAGCAGGTCGTCGGCACTCATCAGGTCGCGCTGCAGCGCGGGCAGCAGCCCCTTGCCGCTCCGCTCCAGTCGATTGAGCAGCCGGGCCACCCCGCGGCTCGACACCTGGCGACCGAGGTGGTGTGCCGCGACATCCTCGAGGTGATGCCCCTCATCGATGATCAGCCGCTTGTAGGCGGGAAGCACCGCCGCCTCTTCCCAGTTGTCGGACACCTGCCGCACCGAGAGATCGGCCGCCAGCAGGTGATGGTTGACCACCACCACGTCGGCCTGTGCCGCGCGGCGACGCGCCTGGAACACAAAGCAGCGGTCGAAATGCGGGCAGCGGATCCGGGGACAGAGATCGGGCTCCGCCGAGACCTCGTCCCACACCTCGGTAGTGGGCGGCGTCGGCAGGTCGGCCAGTGAGCCGTCGCGGGTGTGCGATGCCCAGGCCGTGATCTGCACCAGCTCGTCGAGCTTTCCCGGTTCGAGGAGCGATTGCTGACTCTGCCCGGCCCCGGCAAGCCGCGCGAGACAGAGGTAGTTGCGCCAGCCCTTGAGCAGTGCGAACGAGGGCATGTGCTCCTCGTCACCGAGGGCGCGCTGCAGCAGGGGCAGGTCCTTGCCCACCAGCTGCTCCTGGAGATTGATCGTGTTGGTCGAGATGACCGTGCGCTCGCGGTTGGCCCGCGCCCATGCCAGCGCCGGCACCAGGTAGCCGAACGACTTCCCGACCCCGGTGCCGGCCTCGAGCATCAGCACGCCACCCTCGTTGTAGGCATCGACCAGGTAGGCAGCCAGGTCGCGCTGGCTCTGGCGATCCTCGTAGCTCCCCAACTCGGCGGCGATCGGGCCCCCGGCCCCGAGCAGGGCGACCACCTCGAACGGATCGATCGGGACCCGACCGACCTCGTGCGGAATCTCCACCACCACGTAGAGACGGGTGGCCCCATTGTCCACGATCGCGAAGCCGACGCCGTCATCGTGCACCTGTGCCGCGATCGAGAGGTCGGCCTGCGACGGGTCGAGCCGGCCCCCGGGATGATTGTGGATCAGCATCTCGCCCGGCTCGGCGACCCCGGGCATCGCGAGCACCATCTCGACGGTGCCGCGCGCCACGGCGCGCACCGCGGTGACGATCCCCGCGGCGTCCACCGTCGCGACGAACATCACCTCGTTGCCGCCGGCGGCCGCGATCTCGCGACGAATCTGCTCGGCGGCGGCGGGGGCGATCCGGTCGCTCAGGTCTTCAGTTCCTTCTTCTTCGCGGCCGGGAAGAGGACATTGTTGAGGATCAGCCGATAGCCGGGCGAGTGCGGATGCAGCGACAGGTCGGTCGGCGCGTCCCCGATCCCGTGCTGCGGATCCTCGGGATCGTGACCACCGTAGAAGGTCCAGGTCCCCTGCCCGTGGTCGCCATGGATGTACTTCACCCAGGGAGCGCCCTCCTCGTCGGCCAGGACGGTCACTCCCGGCTTGAGGGTGCGGCGGGTGAACGAAGTGGTGAGTCCGTAGAAATCGGGGATCACCTGGCGATGGTTCTGCACCAGCATGCAGGCCACCGGATCGATCTTGGCGGAGAAGTTGAACAGGCTGAACGCGCCGAGCGGCTGTCGGTCGATGCCGTTCACCTGGTGGCCGTCGATGTCGCTGAACGACGCCAGCGAGGGCGACTGCTCCAGCGTCGCCCCCTGGAAGGCGAGGCTCCGGTCCCAGTGCATCTTTCGCGACGCGTCGGGGTCCATCGGCGTGCCGTCGGCGAAGGCCGCCGCGATGTCGACCCCCTCGCTCGCCAGCGCGAGATCGAGGGTCTCCGTCGCGGTGCACATCGCGAACAGGAAGCCTCCCCGCTCCACGAACGCCGCGATCCGCTGGGCCACCGCGCGCTTGAGCGCCGGCACGTCGGCAAACCCGAGTCGGCCTGCCATGGCGCGGTTCATGTCCATCATCTCCTGCAACCACGCCGCACCGGAGAAGTTGACGACGAACTTCGAGAACTGGCCGGTGAAGTCCTCGTGATGCAGGTGGAGCCAGTCCCATTCACCGAGCTTGTCGCCGATCACCTCGGCGTCCCAGATCCGGTCGTAGGCAATCCCGGCATACTCCAGCACCATCGTCACCGCGTCGTCCCAGGGCGCCGCATTGGGTGGCGCATAGACGGCCACCTTGGGCGCCTTCTCGAGTGGAACGGCGTCCATGTTGGCGGCCGCGATCTCGGCATGCATCGCGGCGATGGCGCCGTCGTCGACCGGCTCCACGCCGACCCCGGCAAGTGCGGCATCGCGACGGACTGCCTCCGACGCGGGAAGCAGGAACGAGCCGCCGCGATAGTTGAGCAGCCATTCACCGGTCTCGCCCCGTTCGAGGGCGCGGAACGCCACCCCATACGCCTTGAGGTGGTCGCCCTGGCCATCGCCCATCGGCACCAGGAACGACGCCGCGCGATGCGGTGAGACCAGTGGCAGCCGCCGCGGCAACAACAACGCACCGGCGGCACCACGTCCCATCAGCGTCAGCCAGTCGCGGCGACTGATCATGGCGCGGCCCCCACGGGGATCGCGCCATGCAGTGCGTCTCGCAACCGCCGGGCCGCCGGTACCTCTGCGCTGTCGGGGTATTCGATGATGATCGCCTCCAGGATGCGTTCCGCCTCGGCGTCCTCGCCCCGGGCCGCGGCGAGCCGGGCCAGCGCCAGTCGGGCCGCCGGGGCGGTTCCCGGGGCGACCGCTGTGTCCGCCGCGGTGAGCAGTGGCAGCGCCGAAGCCGTGTCGGCTCGCGACAGCGCCAGCTGGCCAGCGAGGTAGCGGAGCGCCGCGGCGCCGGCCGGTCCGAGCGAGTCGGCGAGCCCGGTGAATCGGGTGACCGCGGTGGCCGTGTCGCCACGATCGAGGATCAGCAGTGTCCGCCCGAAGGCCGGGAACGTATCACGATCCATGGCACCGAGCAGGGCGAGCAGCGCCACCCGCTCGACGGCGTGGTCGCGCTCGTCATCGTAGGGGCCGGCCGCCTTGAGCCACTCCGCCGCGTTGACCAGGTCGCCGGCGTAGGCGCGCAGCATCCCGCGGGCGGCGAAACCCGACACGCTGGAGTCGGCTTCGAGGAGCACTTCGCCGCGCCCCAGGTCGCCGGCGCGCGCCCACGCCATCGCCACCCGCCGGGTCGCCCGTTCGCGCTCATCGAGTGACAGCGACCCGCCGATCGTGGTGAGCAATGATTCGGCCTCCGCGGGACGGCCCTCCGCGATCAGCACCCCGAGCAGTGTTCCCGACGCCGCCGACGCGATCCCGTCGGGCGCGGAGGGATCGGCGGCGACTTCGGCGAGGATCCGCCGGGCCTGTCGTTCCTCGCCCGCATCGGCCCACGCCCGCGCCGCGTCCATCCGGGTGCGCACCCGCGTGAGCCCTTCCTCACGGGAGGCTTGCAGCTCGAGCGCCTGACCTCGGGCACGCAGGGCGGGCGGATCGTCGCGGCCACGGAGCTCCTCGAGGAGCGGGCGGAGGAGGTACGAGGTCTCCGGCGCCGACGCCGGCAACACCGTCCCGAGGATCGCGACCCCCTGCTCCGGCTGACCCCATTTCGCCAGGAGGAGTGCCCGCAATCGGGTTGCCTCGACGTCGTCGCGACGCCGGAGCACCGCCATCACGCTGTCGCGCTGCGGCGGGAGGAGATCTCCCAGCATCAACAGCGCCGCGCTGCGCAGGGTGGGTGTGTTGGTGATCGCGCGCATCCACTCGTCGGTAGCGCCGACGACATCTCCCTCCGCCGCGCGGAGCTGCGCCAGTTCCGGCGCGAGCGCGGCGGGGTTGGCGATCCGCCGGCGGCCGATCTCCAGGGCGCGCTTGGCACCGGGACGATCGTGGGCCTCGAGCGCCGACATCGCCCATTCGCGCCACGGTTCCTCCTCACCCCCGACCACGGAGGCCCAGCGGTCGACGTAGGCCTCCGCCGAGTCGCTGTTGCCGAGCAACGCATGGGTGCGCACCGCCAGCGACAGGAAGCCGACATTGGTCGAGTCGATCATGATCGCCGCGCGGAGGGGCGCCACCAGGTCTCCACGCCGGTCGAGCGACGGGAGCACCCGGGAGAGGCCGAGGATTGCCTGCCCGTCGGTCGGCCGTTCGTGCAGCACCTCGAAGAACTGGTCGGCAGCCTCGGTCAGGTCGCCGCGTCGCTCAGCGGCCAGCGCCCGGGCCAGCGCGCCGACGATCACCGGCCGCTGGGCGCCGAGCCCCAGCGGGACCAACAGCACCAACAGGAAGCAGAGCCGCCTCACGGTCGGGCGGCCTCGGTGAGGCGCCGGAAATAGTCGAGCACCCGGCGCCGGTCATCCGGCGAGAGCCGCTGCAACTCCTCCCAACCCGGCAGCGGGAACTCCGCCCCGCGCAGCAGGCGCGGATCGAGGGCATCGGGCCGGACGAGCTCGCCCGGTTTCGCCGTCTGGCTCTGCCGCTCCTTCTGCTGGTCCTCCTCCTCGCCCTGCAACGAGCGGCCGGCGTCGAGCATGCGACGGAAGAGCCGCTGCTGGCGTTCGATCGTCTCGGGCGCGAGTCGGCCGAGTTCGAGCGAGCGAGAGAGGTCGGCCGCCTCCTGCGCCAGTTCTCCCGCGCCGGGCATCTGGCCCTTGGCCCGCATGCGCTCCAGCTGCTGCGCGATCGCCCGCTGCTGCATCGCGAGCTGCATCATCGCCTGCATGTCCTGGCCGCCCTCCTGCATCATCGCCTGCCCTTGCTGCGACAACTCCCCCTGCCGACCGGCCATCTGCTGCATCTGCTGCATCGCTTCCTCCAGCCCGCTCCCCGATTCGGCGTTGTCCACCGACTGGCGCGACTGCAGGAGCGAGTAGGCCGCGAGCGAGAGCATGTCCACCGCATCACCGGCCCGGTCGGCGGCAAGGCCCAGCGAGGGCGACGCCGACGAGGTCGCCTCGATGGCGGCGCGCATTCCGTCGCGTGCGCCGGCCAGTGCCACGCTGATCCGGGGCGAGATCAGCGCGTTCATCCCGGCCACGGTGATCACCTGCTGCAGCAGCTTGGCGGTGCCCTCCTCCAGCATCCCTTCCTCGGCGCGGAACGGTCCCGGCAGCGCACCACGCCGGAACGATTCCGCCGCGGCGTACTGGCGCCCGAGCACCCGCGAGGTCTCGGCGAGGAGCCGGTCGAGCGCGTCGAGCACTTCCTGCTTCATCGCCTCCTGCATCTCCTCACGGTTCTCCCGGATCTGCTTCTCGATCGGCTTGAGCGCCTCGCCGGCGGCCTGCGCCTGCCGCTGCGCCTGCTGGCGGCGTCCCTGGCGGGCCGACTGGGCCGCATTGCGCATCTCGCTCGCGGCCTGGCGCGACTGCTCGCCGGCCTGCTGCAGTCCGGCCTTGGTGGCCTCGGCCTGCATCTGCTCGGCCGCCTTGTCGAGCGCGGCCGCGAGCGAGTCGGCCCGCTTCGCAAGCTGATCCTCGCCACGCGCCCCCGCAGCGGAATCGGCCGCCAGCTCCGCCGCGGCGGCCTCCTGCTTCGCGGCGAGTTCCTTCGCCTCCTGCGCCAGATTGGCGAGCTGGGTCTCCATCGCGGCGCGCTTGAAAAGCTCGCGCGCCCGCTCGAGCGCCTCGCGCATCTTGGCCTGCTGTTCCGACAGGTCGGTGAGCGCCTGTCGGCTGGCCTCGGGATCGAGGGACTTGAGCGACTCGCGGAGCCGCTCCATTGCCTCGCGCAGTTCCGGGCTCATCGCCTTGTCGAGCAGCTCGCGAATCTCGCCGAGCTGCCGCGCCAGGGACGTGTCGGCCAGCCCCTCGCGTTCGGCGCTCTGGCGCAGCTGTTCCACGTCCTGGCGCATCTGATCGAGTTGACGTTGCACCTGCTGCTGGGCTTCGGCCGCCTGCTCTGCCCGCCGCGCGGCCTCGGCCGTCATCGGCTCGCCGGACTCGCCGCCACGCCGCGTCTCACCTCGTGCCCGCTCGCGAGCGAGGTCCTCGGCGGCCCGCTGGGCGCGGCGCGCCTGGGCAACAAGCGAATCGAGCCCGCTGCCGGTCTCGCCAGTGGCCTCGGCGCGAGCCGCGCGCTGTTCGGCCTCGCTCGGCACGATCACGAGGTATTCGCGCGAACGCCCGATCCGGGGACGGGGGGCGTTGTCGGCGGCCACCGCCGCATAACGCAGCGTGTCGCCAGCCACGAGGCCGAGCGAGTCGAGGTCGAGCGCCACCGAGAGGAGGGCCCGGTCGCCGGGCGCGGGGCCGAGCGGCAACTCGATCCGTCGCAGGGGGCCGGCCGCACCGCGTCGCGCCTCGATCAGCGCGCTGCGGAGGCCATGGTCATCCTCGACCGCGACCACCAGTGGCAGTCGCCCCGATGGCGGCGCGACCGTGTCCGCACCCGGCACCGGCACGGTGACCACGGGAGCGGTGTCGGCCACCACCCGGATGCTGAACGGGGGTGGCTCCCCATCCAGCCGTCCCCCCTGGGCCGGCACCACCCGCAGCTGCCAAGTGCCATCACGCCCGGGTCGCAGCGTGCCGCGGAAGCCCTGGTCGACGACCGGGAGTACCACGCTGTCCGCCGCCGACCGGAGCGTCGCAGATGCCAATCGGGTGGTGGCGCGACCAGCCAACAACAGCGCCGTGCCCTCCGGGACGACCAACGTGTCGCCGTCGATCGGCAACGCCTCGTCGTCGAGCGCGAGGTACTCCGGATAGTGCGCCGTGACCGTCAGCGACCCGAGGAAGGCAGGGAGCCGAACCGTCACGTGCACCTCGGCCGAGGTCCGCCCACCCGCTTCCACCCGGGCGACCAGATCGGCGTCCAGCGGATCGGTCCGGATCTCCGCCTGCCCGGTCGGGTCGAGCTCCACCTCGCGTTCCCGCCACGACTCGCCGGGAGCGCGGGTGCGCAGGGTGACATGCCGCTGGCCGAGCGCCTCGATCCGCAGCGTTGCACGTTCGCCCCGATCGACCACCGGCGTGTCGGTGTCGAGCCGCACCGGGGTGACGAGCGCCCGCACCGCGCGCCACGGCCGCCAGAGCATCGCCGCGGCGCCGTCGAGTGGCCGGGCCAGCACGAGCGCCACCGTCGCGACCACCACCATCCCCACTCGTCGGGTCAACCGCCGGCGTTCCTCGGCCACGTCGGGCGCCAGCACGTCCGAGGCCTCGGCGACGACGCGAGCGCTCTCTCGCTCGGTGGCCATCGCATGCAGCGCACTCGAGGTGCCGGCTATTGGCGGGTCGAGCAGGGTCGAGAGTGCCCCCAGGCGCCAGGGGCCGGTGCGCTCGAGCCGGCGCGCCACCATCACTGGGGCAAAGCGTTGCGAGCCACGCCGCGCCAGGAAGAGGGTCACCCCGAGGGCCGCGACGGCGGCCGACCACGCCACCAGGACCCAGCCGGCGGCGTTGCCCCACCCCAGCCTCGCCAACCAGGCGGCCAGCGCCAGCGCGGCGATCGCACCGGCGAATCCCGGAACGATCTGCCGCAACGCGCCGATCCGCCTCAGGGGGGTGGCCGAACGCTCCAGCGCCTCGCGCAGCGTCATCCGCCGTATCCAATCGCGTAGCTGAAGAGATTCACGCCCATCCGGAGCGCCGCCTCGTGCTTCTCGATCGGGTCGTGATACACCTCGGGGTCTTCCCAGCCGTTACCGAGGTCACTCTGGTAGGTGTAGTACACGGCCAGTCGGCCATCGATGAAGATCCCGAACCCCTGCGCCGGCTTGCCATCGTGCTCGTGGATCTTGGGCACGCCGTCGGGGAAGTCGTAGACCAGGTGATAGATCGGATGGTCGAGCGGCACCTCCACCAGTGGATGATCGGGAAACACCTTCGCGATCTCGCGGCGGAACGACTCGTCAAGACCGTAGTTGTCGTCGGCGTGCAGGAAACCACCTCGCAGCACCCATCGCCGCAGGATGGCCGCTTCCTCCGGCGTGAAGGCGATGTTGCCATGGCCGGTGAGGTAGAGGTAGGGAATGTCCCAAAGATCGGGATCGGTGAGCTTCACCGCCCGCTCGGAGGTGGCCGCCGGAATCGAGGTTCGCTCGCGGACGGCGGCGAGCAGATTGGGCAGGCTCGACGGGTTGGCGTACCAATCGCCACCACCGTCGTAATGCAGCCGGCCGACCGTTGGCAGGTCCTGCGCCACGACGACACCGGCCACCGGCAACGCCGTGAGGAAGGCAGCGAGACCGGCACGGAGCGTTCGGGTGATCCTCATGCGTCCATCACCAGCTGGTAGGCCTCGTTGCGAGAGATACCGAATTCAGCGCTCACCCTACGCGCCACCTCGCGACGGGATTCGCCCGCGGCGAGCCAATCAGCGATCGCGCCCCGCACCGCCTGCGGGTCGGCCGGCGCCGCCTCGGCGACCGGGCGGCCCGCCAGCACCAGGGTCACCTCGCCAAGCGGAGGATGGGCCCGGTAATGCTCCGCGAGCTCGGTCAGGCTGCCACCCCGGCACTCCTCATGCAGCTTGGTGAGCTCGCGGCAGACCACTGCCTCGCGCCCGGCGAGCGACGACGCCAGCTCGTCGAGGAGATCCACCAGGCGATTGGCTGCCTCGAACAGGACGACGGTGTCGGGTGATCCTTGCGCCTCGGCGAGGGCGGCGGCACGATCGCGGCCCTTGCGCGGGACGAAGCCGAGGAAACGGTATCGGTCGGCCGGCAGCCCAGATGCTGAGAGCGCCGTCGTCACCGCACTCGGGCCGGGAATTGGCACCACCCGAACACCGGCCTCGCGCGCCTCGCGCACCAGCACCGGCCCCGGATCGCTGACGCCCGGCGTCCCGGCGTCGGTCACCAGCGCCACGTCGCGTCCTTCGACCAGCAGCGCCACCAGGGCGTGGAGCCGATCGGGGCGCGAGTGGGCGTGGTACGACAGAAGGCGCGCAGGATGGGCCTCGATCGCCGCCAGCAGGCCCCGGGTACGGCGAGTGTCCTCCGCCGCCACCACGGCAACCGCGCGCAGCGCCTCGGTCGCCCTGGTCGAGAGATCGCCCAGGTTGCCGAGAGGGGTGCCGATGACGAAGAGGGTGCCGCTGGCCATGGCCCGAAAGAAAGCCGGTGAGGGCAGAGGACGGAACGACAGAGGACGGAGGGGCACCATGTCCCCCTCCGTCCTCCGTCTTCGGTCCTCCGCCGCCTTCAGGCGGCCAGATGCTGCTGGATCTTCTGCTCGAACGCCGCGCGTGGATATGCCCCGATCAGCGAATCCACGTGCTTGCCATCCTTGAAGAACAGCACCGCCGGAATCGACCGCACGTTGAACTTCATCGCGCTCTGCTGGTTGGCGTCCACGTCGAGCTTGGCGATTTTCGCCTTGCCGGCGTACTCGGTCGCCAGGGCATCGAGGGTGGGGGCGATCATCCGGCACGGTCCGCACCAGGCAGCCCAGAAGTCCACCAGCACCAGACCCTTGGCCTGCTCGATCTCGCTGGCCCATGTCGCATCGGTCACCGCGACCGTCGATCCGCTCATCGTTTCCTCACTCCTCGTGCCACCAGGTTAGATATTCCGGCCATGAAGCCGACCATTGCCCACATCGGTGTCGCCGTCGAAAGCGTCGAATCGGCGCTCCGGTTCTACCGCGACGTGCTCGGGGTGCCGGTGCGCGGTCCGGAGACTGCCGACGGCGCCACGATCGTCCACCTCGACTTCGGCGGTTCCGAGGTGGAACTCCTCGAACCGGCCGAGCCCGATTCCCCGATCGCCCGGTTCCTGGCCCGGCGGGGTCCCGGGATCCATCACGTCTGCTACCGGGTGCCTGACCTCGACGCCGTGCTGGCACGTTGCCGTGCCGAGGGCTACACCCTGATCGACGAGCGGCCCCGCACCGGGGCCGGCGGCTGCCGGATCGCCTTTGTCCATCCCAAGGCGACCGACGGGATCCTCATCGAGCTGACCGAGGAACGCGCCGTCGATTCCTGAACGCCGGGTCAGCCCCCGGTGTTCCCGACCCGCCCGGTGGCCGCGCACGGACGATTGATCCCGTCCCAGACCGCCGTGAGGTCGAATTGCCGCACCAGCCAGCCGTCCTTGGCCTTTACGGCGACGATCGGCACGGTGACCTTGCATCCCCCCCGAGCGATCTCGGTGGTGACCAGCATGTGATTCTTCTTCCCCATCCCGGTCTCGGCCTGGGCCCGGACCACGATGCCGTGAAGCGACGCCTGCATCACGACCATCCGCTTGGCGTAGTCCGACGGATTCCCGGTGCGCCTGGCTGAACCCTTGTCCGTCCCGTACAGCTCGGCCATCCGGGTGAGGTTGCTGTCCGCCGCCGCGCGCATAAACTCCTCCACGGCCTCGGAGGCGGTGCTGCCACCAGCGGCGCGAGCCTGGGAGGGGAGTGGAAGGACAGCGACAACGGCCAGGGCCGCTGTCAGCAGGGTGAGGCGGGACGCAGGAATCGACACGGTATACCTCCGGGCAGGGGCGGTCCGACGGGAAACGTAACCACGCGCGAGTCGGGGACGCGAACGATGCGACTCTATGTGAACATCGATCACGTCGCGACGGTGCGGCAGGCGCGCCAGGCCGAAGAGCCCGACCCGGCCGCCGCGGCGCGCGAGGCCGAGGCGCATGGCGCGGACGGGATCACCTTCCACCTTCGCGAAGACCGCCGCCACATCCAGGACCACGACGCCCGGAGACTGTCCGCGACCATCACGACGGTCTGCAACTTCGAGCTCGCGGCCCGCGACGAGATCGTCGACCTGGCGACCGAACTGAGGCCGTATCAGGCGACCCTGGTCCCGGAGCGACGGGAGGAGGTCACCACCGAAGGCGGCCTCGACCTCTCCCGGGCGGATCCGGGCCTGGAGCGGGCGATCGCGCGGCTGCAGGATGCGGGTGTTCACATCTCGCTCTTCATCGACCCCGACCAGGGTAGTATCGACCAGGCGCACCGACTCGGCGTACCAGCGGTGGAGCTGCACACCGGCCGATACTCCCTGACATCGAGCGAGGGCCCCGCGGCTCTCGAGGAACTCCGTCAGGCTGCGGCCCACGCCGCCAGCCTGGGCTTGGCCGTGCATGCCGGACACGGGCTCACCCTCGCCAACGTGGCGTCGGTGGCCCGCATCCCCCAGATCGAGGAGCTCAACATCGGTCACGCCCTGGTCGCGCGCGCGATCCTGATCGGTATCGGGCCGGCCACCCGCGAGATGCGCCGGGTGATCGACGAGGCACGACCGTGACCGCCACCAATCGTCGCGCCGAATTCTTCGCCCTCGAGGCCACCGAATACCTCGCCGAGCTGCAGCCGCTGGCGGCCCGGGCAGAGATGCCCGATCCCGAACGGCTGGTGCGCGGTGCGCGAGCCCTCCGCGGAGCGGCGTTGATGGCCGGCCTGGGCACCTTCGCCCGGGCGGCAGCCGCACTTGAAGGGGTGGCCCGCCAGGTCCGCGACCACGCCCTTGGCTGGGAGCCGCATGCCCGTGCTGCCTGGCGGGAGGGGCTCGACACACTGCGGGGCCTCGTCTCCCGGGCCACGTCGTGGGAGGCGGCCGACGACCGGCAGGCGTTGACGCTGGCGGAACGGCTCGAGCGGGTGGCCTCGGGCCAGACCGCGACCGCGGACGCCGCGGAGCAGGCCGCCGCCCCGGCGTCGGCGCTGAGCCCGGGGGTGCGGGCGTTCATTGCGCGCGAGTCGAGCCTGATCGCCGGCTCGCTCCTCGAGGCCGCCCGGGCCCTGGCCCCGCTCCGCCCCCCAGCCGCCCTGGCGGCTGTCCTCGAACGCATGCGGTCGCTTCGGGGTGTCGGCGCATCGGGTGAGCTCTCGCCCCTCCCCGAGTTGCTCGACGCCATGGAGATGACCACCAGGTCGTTGCTCGGTGACATCCCTGCCCCTCCGGATGTCGCCGCGGTCTTCGCCGACGCGGCCGACGCACTCTCCGCCATCGCCAAGTCGGTCGCCGACCACGGCCGTGTCCTGGTTCCCAAGGGACTCGATGGGGTCGCCAGGCGCCTCCTTGAGACCTTTGCCGCGGAACACGACGTGGTCCCGATCGAGGACCTCGCCCTCGCCGACGAGCCGTCGGTGGTGCAGGCCGGTATCGCCCCCGACCAGCTCCTGGCCGGATCGCCGGTGCCTCTCGAGCTGGTGGGGGTTGGCGATCACCTGCTGCTGCAGGCCGACGCGCTCGAGCGAAACAGCTCGCCGGCCGCTCGCGACTTGCGCCTGTTCGTGCTCCACCGCACGCTGGCGAGCATGCCGCCTCGCAGCGGCACTGGCCAGTTCGTCATGCCACTCGCCACCGCGATCACCTCGGCGATCGGCAAGGGACGAGCGGCCAACGAGCCCGATCGCTTCCTGATGCTGCTCCGCGATGCCGGCCGATTCCTGGTCGAGGCGGGTGACCATCCCGAGGCGCGTGAGCTCCTGGTGCAGCGCGACCGGATCGCCCACAAGCTCGACCCCGACGCCGTGATCGTCCGACCGGCGCTCCAGCCGCCACCGGTGGCCGAGGGTGCCGCGGAACCCGAACCGCCAGCCGACCTGATCGGCACGCCGATCGTCGCGATCGAGGCGCTCGCCCCGGCGGGGGTGGCCGAGCCGGAACCGATCCCGATCGAGGCCCTCGCGCCCGGGCCGGACAGTGATGTCGAAGTGCTCCCGATCGAGGCGCTGGCACCGGACGAAGTCGTCGAGTCGATCACGATCGAGGAGGAACTCACGATCGTGACGATCGAGGAACTCGCCCCCGAGGAGGCCGGGGTCGATGATGACATCGTGCCGATCGCGGCGCTGGCGCCCGACGAGACGCCGTCGATTCCCGACGTGGCCCCCGGCGAACCGGGTGTGCTCGAGCGCGCCTACGGCCGACGTGCCGAGCTGGAGCGTGAGGGCACCGCCGAACCGCCGTCACTGGCGGCACTTGTCGGTGAGCCACCGTTGGCGATCGACAGACTCCTCTATCGCGGCGACCGGGCGCTGACTCGCGCCGAGGAGATCCGCGGCATCCTCTCCGGAATCCTCGCCGAGCCAACGGTTTCGCTCGAGCGCCTCCGCCCGCTCCTCGACGAGCTGCTCGACCTCGTGCCACTGGCCCGTGACGCAGCCTGATCGCGTCGGCCGGCGGTGGCTCCAGCTCGTCGCCGGGATCGCTATCTCGGCGTTCCTGATCTGGTTCGCCTTCCGGCACACCCCGTTCAGCGACGTCTGGGATCGGATCGTGGCGATGCGGGTGGCCCCGATGCTGGTGGCCGTCGTGCTCGCCACGCTGACATTCGTGGTGCGGCTGCCCCGGTGGCGACTGCTGCTGCGCCGCGAGGACGGCAGCGCGGTCGAGGACCGAGCGCTCTGGCACGCCATCGCCATCGGCTTCGCCGGCAACAACGTGCTGCCATTCCGGCTCGGCGAGGTGCTCCGGATGGGCGCGGTGTCGCGACTGGGGGCGGTGCCGTTCTCCAGCGCGCTCTCCAGTCTCGCGATCGAACGAGTCCTTGACGGCCTCGTGGCCCTCGCCCTGCTGGGCACCGGGTTCCTCGTCGCCGACCTGCCCCCGGACAGCGCCATCGCGTCCAAGGCCGGCATCATCGGTGTCGTGCTGGTGGCGGCGCTGCTGGTGGCGATCGCGCTGGCGTGGCGACCCCGGATTGCCCTTGGCGCTGTCGAATGGCTGCTCCCCGCCGGGACGGTCCGCCAGCACATCGTCGACTTCCTCGCGCGGGTGCTCTCGGGGCTCAGCGCACTCCGCGATCCGCGGCGTGCCGTCCCGGTCGTCGCCTGGTCGATCGTGCTCTGGACGCTCAATGCGGCGGCGTTCTGGGTTGCGTTCAGGGCATTCGGCATCCAGGTGCCCTATGCCGGCGCCCTGATCGTGCAGGGCATCCTGATGGTCGGGATTGCCGCGCCGCAGGCGCCGGGATATGCCGGCGGCTTCGAGATCGGCATCTACCTCCCGCTCGAGGCGCTGTACGGGATACCCCACGAGACTGCCCTCGCCTATGCCATCGCCTACCACGTGATGACCTTCGTCCCGATCACCCTGCTCGGGGTCTACTCGCTGTTGACGACCGGCGTCACGATCCGGAGCGCGCGCGAGGCCGCCGCGTGAGCGCGGCGGCGACGCTCACCTGTCCCGCCAAGGTCAACCTCTTCCTCCGCGTCCTGGCGCGCGAGGCCGACGGCATGCACGGCCTCGAGACGCTCTTCTGCCGACTCGCGCTCGCCGACGAACTGACCGTCGAGCCGGCCGGGTCGGGGATCGCCCTCGAGGTGGACGGCGCCGAGCTGGGACCGGTAGAGGAAAACCTCGCCTGGCGCGCCGCTGATGCGGTGCTCGCGGCGACCGGCCGGCGAACCGGCGTGGCGATGCGGCTGGTGAAGCGGATCCCGGCCGGCGCGGGGCTCGGCGGTGGATCGAGCGACGCCGCATCGGCGTTGCTGGCGGTCAACCGACTCGCCGGCAACGCCATCCCCCGCGGCGAGTTGTTCCACCTCGCCGCACGGCTCGGCGCCGACGTGCCGTTCTTCCTGAGCGAGGCCGCGCTGGCGCTCGCCTGGGGCCACGGCACCCGGCTGCTCCGGTTGCCGGCCCTCCCGCTTCGTCCGATGCTGCTGGTCATTCCCGAGCAGCGCGTCGCGACCGTCGACGCATATCGATGGGTCGACGAGATCCGTCAGGGGAGCAGCGGTCGAGGCAGCGTGGCCCTTGACCTCTCGCTGCTTGGCGACTGGTCCGACCTGGCCCGGCTGAGTGGCAACGACTTCGAGGCCGCCACCTTCGGTCGCCACCCGCCGCTCCGCGAGGGGTTCGAGGCCCTGGCGGGCACCCGGCCGCTGCTCTGCCGGATGAGCGGCTCCGGAAGCGCCCTGGTGGCGGTCTACCGAAGCGAACGCGACCGCGACGAGGCCGCCCTGGAACTCGGCAGCCGGCATGGGACCGTGATTCCGACGCACAACCGCTAGCCGTCCCGCCAGGAGAGTGGCGGACGGATCGGTAGCAGGTGGAGAGATCAGCTGCCCGATCTCCGCTCGCCACCGGCCCTCCGTCGCTCCGTTCTCCTCGGCCCTTGCCTGCCCTACCTTATGGGCTGGATTGAGTGCCCCGTCGTCCAATGGCAGGACTCCGGACTTTGGATCCGGCTATGGTGGTTCGAGTCCACCCGGGGCAATGGCAGAAGTGCGGGAACAATTCCGGGTGTCGGCGGTACCCCCTCGCGAAAGTCGGTTCCTTCCGCTTTTTTAGGTGGATGGCCGGAGGCCGACCAGCCGCCGTCTGACCGGCGTTCACGACATTCCTCTCCAGGAGCAGCCAACGATGTTCACCAAGAAGTCCGCGTCTCTTTCGTTCACGGCAGCGCTCGCCCTCGGCCTGATCGCCTGTGGCGGCGCCAAGGATGGTGGCGAGGCCGCCGGCGGCGACACCAGCGGGATGGCCGCCGAGACCCCGGCGCCGGCGCAGACGGCCGGCCTCAACGGCGAGACCGAGTACACCAACACCTGCAGCACCTGCCACCAGCCGACCGGCGAGGGGATGCCCGGTGCGTTCCCGCCGCTGGCAGGATCGGACATCGTCAACATGCAGTCGCCCGACCGGATGATCGCGATCATCCTCAAGGGGCTGCAGGGTCCGGTGACCGTCAAGGGCCAGGAGTTCAACAGCGTGATGTCGCCCTGGGAGTCGGTGCTCTCCGACGACCAGATCGCCGCGATCACCACCCACGAGCGCTCGTCGTGGGGCAACAGCGCCCCGGCGGTGACCCCCGAGATGGTGGCGGCGGTCCGCACCAAGGTCGCGGACCGGACCACTTCCTGGACGATCGGGGAACTGGAGAAGGCGGTCCCCTGATGCGCGGCTGTCGGTCCGGGACCGGCGCCGGGACTTCGTGAATGGTGAATGGTGAATGGGAGCGCGCGACGCCTTCCCATTCACCATTCACCATTTACCATTCACGCATACTCGCCAGGAGCCCTCCGTGAAGGACCGGGATCTCGACAAGCTGATCCGCAAGACCACCGGAAAGTCGGCCGCCAACCGGGCCCGGAAGGCCCGCTTCATCGACCCCACCCTCGAGGCCACCAAACGACCCGAGGCTGAGGGAGAGAAGGACGACTCCCAGAAGCTCTTCAAGGAGATGAAGCGGAGGGAGTTCTGATTCGGGCCCCGCTGCTGCTCCTGGCCATGCTCACCCTGGCCTGTGGCGGCGGCGACGAGGCGGCTCCGGCCACCCCGCCTCCCACCCGGGCCCAGCGCGACAGCATGATCGGCGCCTCCGAGGTGATCCCTGGCGCCGCCGGGGTCCGCGGGGCACTCCGGGCCGACAGCACCGCCCGGGCCCGGAATGCGCTTCGCGATTCGCTCGCCTCGGCGCCCTGAGCGCTCCCCCCAGTTGACCAGTCCCCACGCCGCCCGGTATCTTTCCGGGCTGTCATCATGACGGAACTGCCTCTTGTGACGAAGCCCATGCTCCTCATGAGCGGGTCGGCCAACCGGCCGCTCGCCGAGGAGATCGCCCAGCAGCTCGACACCGAGCTCTGCCGGGTGACGCTTCGGCGCTTTGCGGATGGCGAGATCTTCGTCAAGATCGACGAGAACGTGCGGGGGCGGGACGTCTACATCATCCAGTCGACCAATCCCCCGGCCGAGAACCTGCTCGAGCTGCTGCTGCTGATGGATGCCGCCCGGCGGGCGAGTGCGGCACGGATCACCGCGGTGATCCCCTACTTCGGCTACGCCCGACAGGATCGCAAGGACCAGCCGCGGGTGGCGATCTCGGCGAAGCTGATGGCGAACATGGTCTCGATCGCCGGGGCCGACCGGGTGCTGGCGATCGATTTCCACCAGCATCAGTTGCAGGGGTTCTTCGACCTGCCGGTGGATCACCTGTACGCGGCGCCGGTGTTCGTCCAGCACTACCGGCAGAAGCAGCTCGAGGACGTGGTCGTGGTCGCGCCGGATGTCGGCTCGGCCAAGATGGCGCGGGGGTTCGCCAAGCGGCTCAATGGCACCCTCGCGATCATCGACAAGCGGCGCAGTGGGCCCAACAAGGCCGAGGCGCTGCACGTGGTGGGCGACGTGGCGGGGAAGAACTGCATCATCCCCGACGACATGATCGACACCGGCGGCACGATGTCGGAGGCGGTTCACGCGCTCAAGCGCCTGGGTGCCCGCGACGTCTACATCTGCGCGACGCACGCCCTGCTGTCGGGACCGGCGGTGGAGCGGCTCGCGGCGGCACCGGTGACCGAAGTGGCGGTCACCAACACGATCGCCCTGCCCCCCGAGCGCCACTTTCCGGCGCTCAGGGTGCTCTCGATCGCCGGGCTCATCGCCAAGGCGATCGGCTACACGCACAGCGACCAGTCGGTGAGTTCGCTCTTCGACTGAGCACACGACGGAGACGGAGACGGGAATGGATGCAGTCACGCTGACCGCGGCCTCGCGGACGAAGACGGGCAAGGGCGCCGCGCGCACGCTGCGCCGGGCCGGGATGATCCCTGCCGTGATCTACGGCCACGGCCGCGACCCCCAGGCGCTCGAGGTCGACCAGCGGACGCTGGGTCGCCTGCTCGAGACGATCGGCGGCGAGACCGTCCTGATCGATGTCACCATCGATGGAGCGACGCCGGTCAAGGCGATCGTCCGCGAGGTCCAGCGCAATCCGGTGCGCCGGGCCGACGTGATCCATCTCGACCTCTACGCCGTGGTGGCTGGCGAACCGATCCTGGTCGAGGTGCCGGTGCACCTGGTCGGGACGCCCGAGGGAGTCCGCAATCAGGGCGGAGTGCTCGATCACCAGCTCCATCGCCTCTCGATCCGCTGCCTCCCGGGCGACATCCCCGAGCATGTCGACGTCGACGTGTCGCACCTCACCGTCGGCCAGTCGGTGCACGCCGGCGACGTGACGGTGCCCAACGCCGAGGTCATGCACGACGATGACGTGTCGATCGTCGCGGTGCTGGCTGCCCGGGTCGAGGCGACCGATACGCCGACGGTCGAGGTCGCCGAGGGCGAGGAGCCGGAGGTCATCAAGCGGGGCAAGGCCGAGGACGAGGCCGACGCCGGCGACGCCGAGTAGGACGCGGCGGTGCCCAAGGCGATCGTGGGGCTCGGCAATCCCGGCCCCGAATACGAGCGCACTCGGCACAACGCGGGCTGGATACTCCTCGATCGGTTGGCCGGGCGGGGCGGCTTCGGGCCATTCCGGCGCGCCGACCAGGCCGTCGCGACGACGGGGACGCTCGACGGCGTCCCCGTTCGGCTGCTCAAGCCGACGACGTACATGAATCTCAGCGGCCAGGCGCTGCGCGCCTTGCGGTCCCCCTCATGGGACCCGGCCGAAGACTTGCTGGTGCTGGTCGACGATGTGGCCCTGCCGGTGGGACGCTTCCGCCTGCGGGGAGCCGGCTCGGCCGGTGGACACAACGGCCTCAGAGTCGATCGAGGCGACCCTCCGGCGGCAGGACTACGCCAGGCTGCGGATCGGGGTCGGCCCCAAGCCGATGGATGTCGACGATCTCGCCGACTGGGTGCTGTCACGATTCCGAGCCGCCGAGCGCGCCACGCTCGATGACCTGCTCGATGAAATGTGCGACGCGGTGGCCTGCTGGGCTGCCGATGGGATCGAGACCGCCATGAACCGCTACAATCAGTGAACCCCGCCCACCCTCACTCCACCACGAGACCATGAACGCATCCCTGACGCTCTATGCCCTGGCCATCGGACTTGCCGGCCTCGTGGCCACGGCCGTGACCTACGTGGCCCTCCGGCGGCAGCCCGTTGGCACCGCGGTGATGCAGGGCCTCGCCCGGCAGATCCAGGTCGGCGCGATGGCCTTCCTCCGCCGTGAGTACCTGGTGCTGCTGCCGTTCCTGGCCGTGGTCGCCGTCCTGCTCGGATTCGCCGTCGGTCCCAAGACAGGGATGGCGTACGTCCTGGGCGGCCTCTGCTCGATCCTCAGCGGCTGGATCGGGATGAAGGGCGCCACCATCGCCAACATCCGCACCGCGGAGGCGGCCCGCAGCTCGGGACAGGCCCAGGCGCTGCGGGTGGCCTTTGGCGGCGGCTCGGTGATGGGCCTCGCCGTGGCCTCGCTCGGCATGGCCGGGATCACCCTGGTCTTCCTGG
Source organism: uncultured Gemmatimonadales bacterium (assembly GCA_963847895.1). Classification (GTDB taxonomy): domain Bacteria; phylum Gemmatimonadota; class Gemmatimonadetes; order Gemmatimonadales; family GWC2-71-9; genus Palsa-1233. The sequence goes on along the minus strand of CAWKBO010000001.1, from coordinate 129,040 downwards.
TCCTCGGCAAGGTCGAGCTGGCCAGCAGCGCCAAGGCGTTCTCCGAGATCATCGCCGGCTTCGCGATGGGTGCATCCTCGATCGCGCTCTTCGCCCGCGTCGGTGGCGGCATCTACACCAAGGCGGCCGACGTCGGCGCCGACCTGGTCGGCAAGGTCGAGGCGGGCATCCCCGAGGACGACCCGCGCAACCCGGCCACCATCGCCGACAACGTCGGCGACAACGTCGGTGACGTCGCCGGCCTCGGCGCCGACATCTTCGAGTCGTATGTCGGCTCGGTGATCGCCACCGTCGCCCTGGCCGCCACCTCGGTGCTGATCCCCGACGGCAACCGCCTCACCGCGATGCTGTTGCCGCTCAGCTACATCGCCGCCGGCCTCGTCGCCTCGCTGATCGGCGTCGCGACGATGCGCGCCCTCGCCAAGGGCAACCCGGCCAACGCGCTCCGCTACGTGACCTTCATCGCCGCCGGCTTGTTCCTGGTCTTCGCCTGGATCCTGACCGGGATGATGCCGCTGGAGATGACCCGCGCCGACGGCACCACGCTGCCGGTGATGGGGCCGTTCTGGGCGGTGCTCGCTGGCACCATCTCGGGAATCGCCATCGGCCTGGTCACCGAGTACTACACCGCCGGCCGCCCGGTGCGGCGGATCGCCCAGTCGTCGGAGACCGGCCCGGCCACCAACATCATCGCCGGCCTCGCCGTCGGGATGGAGAGCTGCATCGTGCCGGTGCTGCTGATCTGCGGCGCCACCTGGCTCTCGTTCACGGTCGCGGGCCTCTACGGCATCTCGATCGCCGCGGTGGGCATGCTGGCCACGGTCGGCGTGACGATGTCGGTCGACGCCTATGGCCCGATCGCCGACAACGCCGGCGGCATCGCCGAGATGAGCCATCTCGGCAAGGAAGTCCGGGCCATCACCGACGGCCTCGATGCCCTCGGCAACACCACCGCGGCGATCGGCAAGGGCTTCGCGATCGGCTCGGCGGCGCTCACCGCGCTGGCGCTGTTCAGCGCCTACGCCTCGGCGGTCGGGCTCAACATCGAGGGACTCAACATCATCGACCCGATGGTCGTCATCGGCCTGTTCATCGGCGGGGTGATGCCGTTCTTCATCGGCGCCCAGACGATGACCGCGGTCGGCCGCGCCGCCCAGGGGATGGTCGAGGAGGTCCGCCGCCAGTTCCGCGAGATCCCCGGCCTGCTCGAGGGCAAGGAGGGGGTCCTGCCCGACAGCGCCCGCTGTGTCGACATCTCGACCCGCGCCGCGCTCCGCGAGATGATCATTCCCGGTGTCGCCGCCGTGCTCCTGCCGGTCGCCACCGGCTACTTCCTCGGCGTGAAGTCGCTCGGCGGCCTCCTCGCCGGCGCCACGGTCACCGGCGTGATGATGGCGCTGTTCATGGCCAATGCCGGCGGCGCCTGGGACAACGCCAAGAAGTACATCGAGGGCGGTGCCCACGGCGGCAAGGGGAGCGACCCCCACAAGGCCGCCGTGGTCGGCGACACCGTCGGTGACCCGTTCAAGGACACCTCCGGCCCGGCGATGAACATCCTCATCAAGCTGATGAGCGTGGTGTCGCTGGTGCTGGCCCCGTGGTTTGCGAGTCTGCACTAGTGGATGAGTCGATGGTCCGATGGCCGATGGTCGATGGGGCGAACGGTTCAGGCCGTTCGCCCCAACGCTTGAGCATCCCCGAGAGCATCGCGCCGATCTGTTCGACTCGCCGACCCAGGAGGCGCGGCCTCGATCGAGGAGCCAGGAATCCGAGCGATTCGGCGAGCAACAGCTGGGCGAGCACTTCCTGATTGGAGCCCCGGGCTATCCGAACAAATCGGCACAACTCTCGATCGGACATCCGCCCGGCACCCTCTGCAAGTTGAGCCGCACCGAAACCGCCGCCCGGCGGACCTGGGCGATCAAGCCAAACCGCTCCTCGGACGGCAAGATGCGGACAGCCGGTATACACTCGCACGCCAGCCTCGTAGGCCAGCCGCCAAACCTGGAGCCGCCGGAAGTCCCCCATGGCGTATCATGGCCGAATCGACCGCCCATCCCCGAGCGGCCCCGATTCTGCGCGATCGCGGGCGCTAGATTACGCGCGCCTCACGTTCCATCGACCATCAGGACTCATCGACTCATCGACCCGCATGCTCTCCCTCGGAATCGTCGGCCTCCCCAACGTCGGCAAATCGACCCTCTTCAACGCCCTCACCCGCGCCGGCGCGCTGGTGGCCAATTACCCCTTCGCCACCATCGAACCCAACACCGGCGTGGTCGAGGTCCCCGACGAGCGCCTCGGCGAGATCGCCAGGTTCGTCGCGCCGCAGCGGATCGTCCCGGCCACCGTCCAGTTCGTCGACATCGCCGGCCTGGTCAAGGGTGCCTCGCAGGGCGAGGGACTCGGCAACCAGTTCCTCGCCAACATCCGCGAGGTCGATGCGATCGTCCACGTGGTGCGCTGCTTCGCCGACGACGACGTCCAGCACGTCATGGGTCCGGTCGACCCGGTGCGCGACAAGGAGATCATCGAGACCGAGCTGGCGTTGGCCGACCTCGCCACCCTGGAGAAGCGGCTCGACAAGGCGGCCCGCACCGCCAAGACCGGCGACGCGCCGGCACGGATCGAGAAGGCGCTCCTCGAGCGACTGATCGACGCGCTCGGGGCAGGTCGCATGGCCCGGACCGTCACGCCGACCGACGAGGAGCGCACGGCGTATCGGACCTACAACCTGCTCACCGCCAAGCCGGTCCTCTACGCCGCCAACGTGCGCGAGGACGAGCTGGTGGACGGCAATGCCCACGTCGACGCGCTGCGCGCCGCGATCGCCGCCAGTGGCGAACCCGCCGAGGTGGTGATCTTCTCGGCAAAGGTCGAAGCCGAACTGGCCGAGCTGCCCCCGGAGGATCGCGCCGAGTTCCTCGAGTCGCTCGGGGTCCACGAGTCGGGACTCGATCGACTGGCGCGGGCTGCCTACCGCCTGCTCGGGCTGCAGAGCTACTTCACCGCCGGGGAGAAGGAGGTGCGGGCGTGGACGGTGCGCCGCGGCGCCCGGGCGCCGGAGGCCGCCGGCGTGATCCACTCCGACTTCGAGCACGGCTTCATCCGCGCCGAGACGGTCGGCTTCGCCGACTTCGTGCGGGTCGGCGGCTGGAAGCCGGCCCGCGAGCAGGGACTCTCCCGCGCCGAGGGGAAGGAGTACCTCGTGCAGGATGGCGATGTCATGCTCTTCCGATTCAACACCTGAGGACCGCGATCATGCGCCTGACCCTCCCGATGGGGATCCTCCTGGTTGCCGCCGCCTGTGGCGGGGCGGCGTCGACGGCCGGGACGCCCACCGAACGGACCGTCACCGAGGCCGAACTCGATGCACTGCCCCAACTCGCGGTGCACGACGGTACCCTGCTCTGCGTCGCGATCGGTGCTGACGACTGTCCGCTGCAGTCGGCCGTCGCCAATCGCCTCGACCGTGACCGGATCGCCATCTGGGAACCGGGCCGGCGTATCCGGATCTGGCGAGCCGGTGACTCGATGGGTGCGGCAGTGGGACGCGTCGGCGGCGACAGCAGCGAGTACGAGACGGCGGTGGCGATCGCCGCCAATGGCTCGCGCTACCGGGTCGTCACCGCCGACAGCGGCTGGCGACTCCTCGACATCGACGGGGAGGGGACCCTGCACGGGGTCGACCCGCTGCCGGTCCACCAGCCGATGACCGTGGTCGGCTACATCGGCGACCAGGCGGTGCGCCAGACGATGCGCGGATGGGCTGGCGACAGCGCCGGCTCCCTGACGGTCACCCTGCTCCGCCGTGCCACCGACTCGACCGGCACCGACGTCCTCACCGCCCCGGTGCGCTGGATGCACGGCGGCAGTGCCTTTGCCCCGCCACTGGTGCCGCTGATCGCCGCCTCGCCGAGTTGGGCGCTGGGACCGACCGGCGACATCCTCTGGTCACCCGGCGGCCAGTTCCTCGTGGAGCGCCGGGCGCGCGACGGCACGCGGCGCTGGGTGCTGCACGGCCCGTCCGGCAACGCCGTGACGGACACCGACCTCGCGATCCGCGACTCGGTGGTCCGCAAGGCGGCCGCGCTGCTGCCACTCCAGGAGGGCGACTTCGCCTCGATGCGCGACCGCTCCGACTCGGTGCACCCGGCCGTGAGCGGGCTCACCGTCACACCGAGCGGCGAGGTGCTCGTTGCGCGCAGCGTGCTCCCCGGCCGTGACAGCGTGGACTACCTGCGACTGACCGCCGACGGAGAACCGGTGGCGCGCTTCCGGCTCGGCAGCCGGACCCGGGTGCTGCTTGCCGAGGGCGACTCGCTCCTCGTCCACACCCCCACCGAGAGCGAACCCTGGGAGCTGCGCTGGTTGCGCCTCGGCGCACCATGACCCGGGCGCGCGCGCCGTTCCGAGGGTGGCCCACCGGCGTGTTGGCCATCCTCGTGCTCGCGGCGCCATCCGCCGCCCATTCCCAAGCCCCGCCACCACTCGGCTGGCGACCGGTTGCGATCGCGGCCGCTGCCGTCACCGTCGGACTGTTTGTCGACCAACCGGTGGCCCGCTCGGTGCACACCCACCGAGACAGCTGGACCGGCACGGCGCGCGATCTCTCCCGATTCGGCGAGGTCGGCGTGAGCGGCCCGATCGCCGGCGTCCTGCTGGTCGCCGGGCTGGTGACCCACCGGCCGGCGCTGGTGCGCACGGCCGGACGCACCGCCGTCGCGATCGCCGGCAGCGCGGTCGCGGTGGAAGGACTCAAGATGGCAATCGGCCGCCAGCGGCCGTTCGAGGATCACGATCTCGACGGCGGGACCATCCGCCCGTTCTCCGGTCACACGTCGATGCCCAGCGGGCACACCACCGCCGCGTTCGCGCTGGCGACCACGCTCGGCGATGCGATCGACCGATCGGCGCCGCGGGTGCTGCTCTATGGGCTCGCCACCGGAACGGCACTGGGACGGGTCACCGGCGAGCACCACTGGGTGAGCGATGTGGTGGTCGCCGCGGGAATCGGCATCCTCTCGGGCAAGCTCGTCGACGGCCGGGTGTCGCTGTTCGGCTTCGCCCCGCACATCCTCGTCGGCCCCGGAACGGTGGGGGTCCAGCTCCGCTAGGGAGCCTGCGGCCGCGCCGGCGCCAGCGGCGTGGCACACATCTCCCCTACCCACCTCCTCGACGACGTCGAGCGGCTCCCTGGATGCGCCGGAGGTTGTCCAGGCAGTGTGCGCGGTCACGGGCCGTTCGCGTCTCCCTCGCTGGCGCTTCTCGCCGATCAGCCCCACAATGGATTGTCCCCTCCCCCGAGGCTCCATGCGCGGCTCCCATCCGATGCGTCATCGCCGGGCACCGACACCGCTGGTCCCGACCGGCTGGCTCGTCGCCGGCCTGCTCCTCGCGCCCCTGATCCCTTGCTGGTCACTCCACGCCCAGTCGTCGGCCGAGAAGGCCGCCCTCGCGGCGTGGGTCGATTCGGTCGAGGGGGCGGCGACGGTGGACGCGGTCGAGCGGCTCGATGCCGTGTCGAAGGTTGGCGATGGGCGGATGCGACAGCTCCGCCGGGCCTATTGGACGATGCGTCACGGCGACCTCCGCGACAACCGGATGGAGATCGATGAGGCGCTGTTCGAATTCAACTCGGCAGCGTCCCGCGAGTCGAGTTGGCCGTGGCCCGAATACGGAATGGCGCGGACGCTGGTCGCGCTGGAACTGCACGAGTATGTCCCCAAGCCCGGTAGCGGCATTCGTGAGGGCGAGAGCAATGCCTCCGCGATCTGGCGACACCTGGCCAGCTCGCTCGGGCTCGACTCCAGCTTCGCACCGACGCGGGCGCTCTTCCTCCGACTCGCCCTCGCCACCGACGACCGCGATCAGTCCGACCTCTTTCGCCGCACGGTCCACGGCTACGCCTCGCCGCCGATCAGCGACTGGCGCGCGGTACTGGTGGAGGGCCGGATTGCCCGGACCGACCATGATCAGGCCACCGCCCTCGCGCGCTTCGATTCGGTGCTGGTGCTCGGCGGCGACACGTCGCTCACCCAGCTCGAGCGCGCCCGGAGCCTGCATGCCCTCGGCCGCACCCCGGCTGCCCGCGAGGCCTACTGGGCCTCGCTGGTCCACCCCTCCGCCTCGGCGCGGCTGGCGCATCACATCGACCTCTGGTGGATCACCACCGCCGATTCGCTCAAGGCGTTCGATGCCCTCCCCGACGACTCGGTGCTCCCCTGGATGCAGCGCTTCTGGCTCCGGCGCGACGCCGAGAACCTCCGCGCCCCCGGGGAACGCCTCACCGAGCACCTGCGGCGCTGGAACTGGGTTCGCACCGAGTACCGGATCCCGGCCTCGAGCCGCCGCACCGAGATGAAGCGCACCGAGTTCGACATCGCGATGCAGGGGCAATGCGTACCATCGGGCGCCTGGTCGCTCGACGATCTCATCGCGGTCGAGCCGCACGACCCCGGGGACATCCGCAAGGACGAGCGCCTCCTCGACCATCGGGCGATCATCTACATGCGCCACGGCGAACCGATGGCGCGCAGCATCACCGGCGGCAGTCGCAGCGACATCGCCGCGGCCTCCGACGCACCGGGACCGGGCCAGCTCTCTTCGTCGGACGTTTCCTGGTTCATCCCGCCGGTCACCGCCACGCCCGGCGAGGACCGGCGTGACCTCGTCAGCCGGTTCCTCACCGACTCCGCCTTCGTCTTCACCAAGTCGGTCACCGCCGAGCAACTGCTCGATGAGCGGGTGCGCCAGAACGAGTCGTGGCTCTACTGGATCGATGGCGCCTATCGGGTGCTCCACTTCACCGGCTCGGAGGCGCTCGGACTCAACGCCCCGTCCACGCTCAACACGGTGCTGCCACTTCGTCCCGACCTCTATATCGCGAGAGCGAACCTCTCCGACGCCTATATCAGCATCGCGCGATTGTTGCTCAACCGGGCATTCTCCAAGCCCCGCGAGTGCCAGGACGCCATCCAGGAGCTGATCACCAAGTCGCGTACCGATGCCACCGTGGCGTCCGCCGAGGATTCGTACACCCCGACCTTCGACGCGCCGTTCGTGCTCTACACCCAGTTCTTCGGTCTCGGCAGCGGCGCCGACGGCAGCGGCCGGGCGCTGGTGGCGTTCGCGATCCCGTCGATCGGGCTCAAGTCGCAGGGCAGCATTCCGGACGGTCGGCTGCTGGTGCCGATCCGCTTCCGGATGACGTTCTTCGATCCCGTCACCGGCGCCAATCGCTTCATCGACACCACCCGGACCTTTGCCACCAGGAGCCTCGATCCCGGCACCTACCTGAGCGGCTATTTCGAGGTGCCTCTCGCCGCGGGCCAGTGGGAGATGGGCCTCCTGGCGGTGCAGGACGGCCGTGGCACCGGTGGGATGGCACGCCAGCGCGACGTGGCGGTGAGCGGAGTCGGTGCGCTCACCCTTGGCGACCTCGTGATGGGCCGCACCGAGGGTACACCGGTGTGGAATGGAAGCAGGCAGCCGCTGCCGCTCAATCCGTGGAATGCGTGGCCGAGCGGTGCCGACGTCGAGCTCTGGTTCGAGGTGCGCGGACTCGCGGTGGGCACCGGCTACGGGACCGCGCTGGAGATCACGCCCCAGGCCCGCGGCGGACATGGGGTCAAGGTCGACTGGACCGAACGGGCGACCGGACCCGTCTCCGAGGTGCGCCGCACGGTGCGGCTCAAGGACCTCGAGCCCGGCGACTACACGCTGAAGGTCACCGTCACCGCCGGCGAGGTGACGGCCAACCGCGACCGCACCATTACCGTGGTCAAGCCGTGACGCTGGGCGGCCAACGACGCCTGGGGAACCGATCGTTGAGCCGGCTGATCCTCCGGACCCTGATTGCCGCGCTGCTCACTGCTGCCACGGCGCTGTCGGCCCAGTCGGCAGCCGACGCGCAGCTCCTGGACCGCCTCGACGCCGCCATCGGGCCAACGGTGCCTCCCGAGCTCCCCCAGGCCGGCGACCCGGTCGCGCAACAGCTGCAGGTTGGCCTCGGGGAACTCGGCCGCTATCTCCACCAGGGCGATCGCGGCGCGGTCGAGCGCGCCCTCTTCCGGTTCAACCAGTCGAGTGTGCGGCGGCCAGATTGGGCCTGGCCCGAGTACGCCATGGCGCATGCGTTCCTGCTGATGCACGACCTGGGTGCACCCGTGCTCGCCTCCCAGGGTACCCATCTCGGCGAACTGCACCTGGAGGCGATGTGGCGCCACCTGCTCGAGGCGTTGCACCGCGACCCCGACTTCCTCCGCGCCCGGAGCCTGCTCGGCGAGCTGGCCTACGCCTCGGGTGATCGGACCCTGCACGACGACATGCGCGACGCGCTCGCGATCGAGGTGTCGCGACCGGACCCGCTCCCTGACGCCCTGGTCGCCTGGGGTCGCCATCAACGGACCGAACTGAAATACGCGATTGCCCTGGCGATCTTTGACCGTGCGCAACAGATCGGAGCCGATCCCTCGGTGATCGCGCTCGAGCGCGCCCGCACCCTCGAGGCGCTCGGGCAGAGCGAACCCGCGCGGGCGGCGTACTGGGCCGGGGCGGAGCGACTCACGCCACGTGGCCGCGACCTCTATCGCCAGGATCTCGGCTGGATCCTGGACGACGACTCGCTCGCCACCTTCGACGCGGTGCCCGATGGCGAGGTGGCCGGCTGGCTGCGGCGCTTCTGGGGTGAACGCGATGCCGCCGCCGTGGTCGACCCCGGGCATCGCGAGGTCGAGCATCTCAGGCGCTGGGTCCACGCATTCGCCAACTTCCGCGTCAATGCCCCCTGGCTCCGCATCGCGCGGACCCGAGTGGAGTTCGCCTTCGACGACGTCCGGGATCCCTGCGTGGGCAATGCAACCGGCTTCTATCAGCAGCTCCCGGTCGTGCCGCCCGCACTCCCGGGCGATGTGCGTCGCACCGAGGCGCTGCTCGACCATCGGGGAATCATCTACATGCGGCATGGGGAGCCGTACGCGCGAGCCGTGCCCCCGCTGGTGCTGGGCGACGGCGCCGAATCGACCGGCGACGACGGCGTCGCGGCGGGACACGAGGGCGAGCGGCTCGACGACTCGATGCGCAACACCGAGGTCTGGGTGTACTGGACCGAGGGGGCGTGGCGTGTGTTCCAGTTCCGCGGCAGCGAGGCACTTGGCCAGGATGCCGCGACCACCATGTCGAGCTACCTGCCATGGCAGAGTGCGCAGGCATGGCAGGCGCTGGCGAGGATCCTGCCGCTCTACCGACCAGCGGCGAACCGGGTGGCCAACTATCGCGGCATCCAGCCGATGACCTGTCTCCCCGATGTGACCCCCGCGATCGCCCAGCAACGCGGCGACGCGGTGGTCGGCATCAACTCCGACACCGAACGGCCCCCGGTCCTCGAGCCGTGGAATGTGGGCAACCGTTTCTTCGCGGTCGGCGCGAATCGGGACCGGCGGGGCGCGGCGCTGGTGACCTTCGCCATCGCGGTGCGCGACCTGGCGACGCGAAACCTCGTCGATGGCCGGGTGGCCTGGCCGCTCCGGTTCCACATCGTGGCGTACCGGACCTCCGACGGCACCCGAATCGACACCGACACGACCCGGGTCTTCGCCGGCCAGCGTGCGCCGACGACGGGATTCCTCACCGGCTGGTTCGAGCTGCCACTCGACCCCGGCCAGTGGCAGCTGGCGGTCCTGGTGCGGCAGGACGGCGACACGACCGGCGGCGGCTACGCCCTGCGGCGACGACTGGAGATCGGTGACGACACCTCGCTGCTGCTCGGCGACGTGGTGACCGGACGGAACGACCAACCGGGGTGGACGGCGCCCGACGGGTCCTTCCCGGTCAATGCGCTGGGGACCTGGCCCAGCAACGGCACGGTCGACCTCTGGTATCAGGTCGGCGGCCTCGCCGCCGGCGAGGAGTACCGAACCACGCTGGAGGTGATCCCGGCCGACGATCTCTCGCGCGGCAAGGTCCAGGTGGCGGCCACCGATCGGGCGACCGGACCGGTGACAACCGTGCGCAAGGCGATCGGCCTGGAGAACCTCACTCCCGGCACCTTCTACCTCCGAGTCACGATCGAGGCGGGCGGCCGAGCCGTCACCCGCGAGCAGGTGATTGTGGTGACCGGAGGCGGCTGACGTGCGGCAGCACTGGTTCCGGCACGCCATCGGCGTCCTGCTGTTCGCGACAGCTGCCCCCACCCTCGCTGCGCAGGACCCTCACGGTCCACTCTCCCGCGCCAGCGCCATGGCGATCGATTCCGGGATCGCCCCGGCCGAGGCCGCCGCGGGGATCGCCCCGCATCTTCGCGACGGACTGCGCTACCTCGCGAGCTACGTGCGCGACGGCCATCGCCGCGACGCCGAGCGGGCGCTCTTCCTCTTCGACCAGGAGGCGGCCGGACACGACGGGCCCTGGCCGCACTACCTGATGGCGCAGATCTTCCTGCGGCTGGACCTCAACGAGGAACCGGTGATCGACTCGGATGGCAAGCGCATCGGCGACGACCATCAGGAGGCGCTCTGGCACCAGCTCGACGAGGCACTGACGCGTGATCCCGGGTTTCTCCCGGCGCGTACCCTCGCCGTCCATTACCTGGAGCGCGGTGGCGATCGCAACCTGCGCCCGGTCATGCGCCGGATCCTGGAACGCGAGCTGGCGCTCGGCGATCCACTGCCGGAGGCGCTGCTGGTCGAGGGACGCGCCGAGCGGACCGAGGGGCACGATTCGCTGGCGGTCACTGCCTTTGAGCGCGCCGCGCGCCGCGGCGCCGATCGGTCGGTCACCGAGCTGGAACTCGCCCGCACCTTCGCCGCCATCGGCGACACCGCGGCCGCGACACGACACTACTGGGCCGGTCTCGACTCAATCACGGCACGCGGCCGCGAGTTCTACCGAATCGACTTCGACTGGATCCTCGACGCCGACTCGCTCCGAAGCTTCGACCGTGCCGGCGCGCGAGGCCGGGTCCGCGAGTGGGCGCAGCGCTTCTGGGCCGAGCGCGACGCCTCGCTCGGCCAGGCTCCAGGACAGCGGCTGCTGGAGCACTTGCACCGTTTTGCGGTCGCGATGCGCGACTATCGGGTCCCCTTGCCCTGGAGCAAGAAGCGCTACACCAGGTTCTGGTATGTCGCGGGCGGAGTCGACTGTATCGGTTCCGCCACCCCTTTCGTCGACTCGCTGCCGATCCACCCACCGATGCTCGCCGGCGACCTGCGGCGCCATGAACCGCTGATCGACCATCGGGGATTCACCTATCTCCGCCACGGCGAGCCGCTGGCCCGCCTCACGCCACCGGACAACGACGCCAACGGCGCCGTGCTTCGCGAGATCTGGGTCTACTGGATCGAGGGGAGCTGGCGGGTCATCACCTTCAGCACCAGCGGTGGGGCGTTCGACAGCGGACCATTCGGAAAGCACGCCGCGACCACCATGATCAGCTATCTCCCGCTCGACGAGGTCGCATGGGAAGCCCTGGCGCGGCTCCTGCCCGAGTACCGCGGAGCGGCCAATCGCCTGGCGATGCCATCATCATCGGTGGTTCCCCCGGCATGCACCGACGAAGTGAAGGACGCCGTCAAGCAGCAGCGCACCGATGCGCAACTCGCCTGGCACACCGACTCCGACTCGCCCGACATCATCTCGCCCTGGGACGCCGAGATCCGCTCGTTCGCGCTCGGCACCGGTGCGCACGACGACGGCCGGGCACTGGTCACCTTCGCCATCCCGATCGACGAACTCCACGCTGACACGCTCGCCGACGGCCGGGTGCTCTGGCAGCCGCGCTTCCATCTCGTCGCGTTCCGCCGCGAGGACGGCACCCGCGTCACCCTCGACACCCTGCGCCGCTTCATCGGCGAGCCGTCCGAGGCCGACGACGCCAAGCTCACCGACTGGTTCGAGTTGCCGCTCTCGCCCGGGCACTGGGAGCTCTCGGTGCGGATCGGGGCGCGCGGGGCCCCAGATGGCGCCTATGCCCTGGTCCGCAACATCACCGTGAGCGACGGCAGCGCCCTCGCCCTCACCGACGTGGTCACCGGACGCGAGGGGCACCCGGGGTGGCCCACGCCGCTCGGCCGCTTCCCCGTCAACGCCCTGGGGGCCTGGCACTCTGGGGAGACGGTCGAGCTCTATTACGAGGTCAGCGGCCTCGAGACCGGCGACCGCTACCACACCACTCTCGAGATCATCCCGCTCGATCCCGGCAATCACGACAAGGTGAGTGTCGGCACCGACGACCAGGCCACCGGCCCGGTCACCCGGGTCCGCAAGTCGCTCGGCCTCGGCAAGCTCAAGGCCGGGATCTACATGCTGGTGGTGACCGTCGCCTCCGGCGACCAGCAGACGAGCCGGGAGCAGCAGCTCCTGGTGCTCAAGCCCTGATACGGGAGGGCGGAGGACGGAGGGTGGAGGACGGAGGGGAGCCCTTCTCCGCTCTCCCCCCGTCCTCCGTCCTCCGTCCTCGGTCCTCGGTCCTCCGCCCTCCCTACCGGCCAACGTCGCCTTCCACTAGATTCTGCCCGCGTTCACAATCGTCCTCCTCGGGGCCGCACCGCCCCGGGGCGCCATCCCCAGACCGAAGGAAGGTGCCGATGTCCCGCACGTATGAGGCGGTGTACATCTTCGACAGCACGCTCGAAGAGCCCGCCATCACCGAGAAGCTCGACAAGTACCACGCCATGGTACCGCACGAGGGCGAAGAGCCCATCGCGGTCAACCACTGGGGCAAGCGCACGCTCGCCTACCCCATCGTCGGTCGCGAGACCGGCTACTACGTGGTCGCCAAGTTCACCACCACTCCCGAGTCACTGCCCGAGTTCGAGCGCGCGCTCAAGCTCGATGACGGCGTGCTGCGTCACCTGATCGTCCTCGACGAGGGCGCCCAGATGTCGAGCGCGGTGGCCGGCAAGGACGGGGAGGACGACGAATAATGCCACGCCCCAACAAGACCTGCGCCATCTGCGAGAGCAGTGTCCGCATCGTGGACTTCAAGGACGAGCGACTGCTGTCGCGCTTCCTCACCGAGCGTGGCAAGATCCTGCCGTCCCGGCTCTCGGGCACCTGTGCCCGACACCAGCGGCAACTGTCGCGCGCCATCAAGCGGGCGCGGGAGATCGCGCTGATTCCCTACATCAAGGGATTCGGGGGCTGACCACCGCCCCGGCGGTGCCCGGCCGGTCCGGGCGCCGTTCCTGGTGGGCCGCACCGCTCCTGCTGGCGGGGTATCTCCTCACCTCGCCGAAGACGTTCCTGCTCGGCCCGCTGACGCTGCTGCTGCTCCTGTCCCGTCCACGCACCCTGCGTGAATGGCTCTGGATCGGCATCAGCGTGGCGGCCGCGTTGGTGATGCTGCGGCTGCCCGCCACACTCACCGACCGCACCATCCGGGCGGCCGGCGCGTTCTTCACCGGCGCGTTCGTGATGGCCTCGCTGCTCGACATCCCGTCACTGTTCCGGCGGGCGCTGCTCTCGGTGGGGGTGGCGGCGGGCGCGACCGCTGGCTGGTTTGCCGTGCTCGGGCTGGGATGGAACGACCTGGTCGTGGCGGTGCGCGAGTGGGAGTGGACCGCGCTCCGGACGATGCAACCGTCGCTTCCCGAGGTGCCCCCTGCCGGTGCCGGGATCGGCGGCGGGCCAGCCGCCGAGGCCGCGGCCGAGTTCGCCCGGGGGATGCAGGCGACCGCCCATCTCTTCCCCGCGATGCTCGCCATCGTGGCGCTGGCGGGCGGCTGGCTGGCGTGGGTCTGGTACCACCGGGTGTCGGCACAGCCGATCGGTCGGCCCTCGCCGCCGTTTCGCGACTTCACCTTCTCCGACCATCTGGTGTGGCTGCTGGTGGTCGCCGGTGCGCTCGCGCTTGCTCCCCTCCCAGCCGGGCTCGGGGCACTGGGAACGAACCTGCTGGTACTCGTGCTCGCCCTCTATGCCGGCCGCGGGTTGGCCGTGATCCAGACCGCCCTCCAGTACGCGCCTGCCGGGCTGTCGCTGCTGCTGTTTGGTTCCGCCCTGGTGCTGTTACCATTGGCCGTTGCTGTCTGCACCCTGACAGGGTTGTCGGACACCTGGCTTGACCTGCGACGTCGCCTGACGCCGCCTGAAGGAGCTTCGTCATGATCGAGCTGATTCTCCGAGAGAATGTCACGTCGCTGGGAAAGACCGGCGACCTGGTCCGGGTCAAGCCCGGCTACGCCCGCAACTTCCTGCTGCCGCGCGGCCTCGCGTTCGAGGCGACCGAGGGGAACAAGAAGCGGATCGCCGCGGAATCGAAGGCCCGCTCGGCCAAGGATGCCACCGAGCGGGCCGAGGCCGAGGCCCTCGCGGCCCGGATCGGCGCGGTGACCCTCGCCTTCACCGCCAAGGCCGGCGAGGACGGCAAGCTCTTCGGGTCGGTGACGGCGTCCGACATCGCCGAGCAGCTCGAGGGGCACGGCTTCACGATCGACAAGCGCAAGATCGAGCTCGAGCATCCCCTCAAGGAGCTTGGTTTCCACGCGGTGCCGATGAAGCTGCACCACGAGGTCCATGCCGAGGTCAAGGTCACCATCGCCGCCGAGGGCTGAGTGACGGCACCGGTCGGGATCGGATATCTCGACGGTCCGCGGCTCGCGCGTGGCTTCCACGCGGCGAGTGACTGGGTCGCGGCCGGTCGCGAGGAACTCAACCGGATCAATGTCTTTCCGGTCCCCGACGGTGATACTGGCACCAACTTCTCGCTGACCCTTCGAGCCGTCGCCGACGCCCTCCAGGCGCTCGGCGACGCGTCGCTTGGGTGACACCGCCGCCACCGCCGCCCGTGCGGCGGTCCTCGGCGCCCGGGGCAACTCGGGAATGATGCTGGCCCACTTCCTGATCGGATTCGCCGACGGCCTCGACGGCCGGGCCACTGCCGGGGCGACCGAGGTGGCCCGGGCAGTCCGCCGGGGCGCGACCTCCCTGGAACAGGCGCTCGACGAGCCCCGGGAGGGAACCATCCTCACCGTGGCCCGCGACGCCGCCGCCGCCGCCGAGCGGGCCGCCGACGAATCCCCCGACATCGGGCATTTCCTGCGCCGGCTGCATGCCGAGGCCGAGCGGGTGCTCGCCACCACCCCGGAGCTGATGGCGGTCCTCAAGGAGGCCGGCGTGGTCGACGCCGGCGGCATGGGATTCGTCCGGATGGTCGAGGGATTCGTCCGGGTCATCGATGGTGACCCCATCCTCCCTGCGGAGCCTCCCGATGCCGACGAGGTCTCGATCCCGGCCGCCCTGATGGACGTGGCCCGCGAACGTGACTTCCAGTACTGCACCGAGGTCCTCGTGCGTGGGGAGGCGTTGCCGCCCGCCAACGACGTACGGGCGGCGATGCACGATTTCGGGGGCTCGGTGGTGGTCGCCCGGGCGGCGGACATCCTCAAGATTCATGTGCACACCGACACCCCCGATGCGGTGTTCACCTTTGCCGAGCGCTGGGGGACGGTCACCGCGCGCAAGGCCGACGACATGCGGGCGCAGCATCGGCAGCTGACCCACGTCGACCGCCGTCGGGTCGCGATCGTGGTCGACTCGACCAACGACCTCCCCGACAGCGCGCTCGATCGGCACGGGATCATCGTCGTGCCGCTGCAAGTGATGTTCGGGACCCGGACGTTTCGCGACCGGGTCGACCTCAAGCCGGCCGAGTTCTACCGGAGGATGCGTGAGGCGCGCGAGGTGCCGACCACGTCACAGCCTGCCCCGGCCGAGTTCGTCCGGGCATTCCGTGCGGCACGCGAGGAAGCCGAGGAGGTGGTGGGGATCCTCCTCTCGGCCGCGCTCTCGGGGACCTTCGCCTCGGCGCAGGCGGCCGTGCAGGCGGCGGGGCTCACTGGCGTCTCCCTGCTGAACTCCCGCACCGCGTCGCTGGGCGTCGGCCTGCTGGCGCTCCGGGCCGTGGAGCTGGCCGAGGCGGGGTGGCCCGCCACGGCGATCGTCAATGAACTGGCGCGGGTCCGTGATCAGTCTGGCGTGTTCCTGACGGTGGATCGCTATGACAACCTGATCCGGTCCGGACGGGTCTCCCGGGGCAAGGCGTGGCTCGGTGGCCTGCTCGACATCCGGCCGGTGCTCGAGATCGACACCGCCGGCCGGGTGCAGCCGATCGACCGGGTCCGGGGACGCGACCAGGTGGTGCCACGGGTTCTGACACTGCTCAAACAGCGCCTCGACCCGCGGCCAGGACATCTTCGATTCGGAGTGGTGCATGCCGAGGCCGCCGAGACTGCCGACCGGGTGCGCAACGCGCTCCAGGCGGTGTTCCACCCGAAGGAGATCCTGGTTGGCCCGGCCACCGCGGTGCTCGGCACCCATGTTGGCGAGGGGGCCTGGGCGGTGTTCTATCAGGTGGAAGATGGCACGCCGGAACGCCCCGATGGCTGAGGGCCGTCCCCCGGCACTCCCCGACCCGCTCGCCCGGGTGATCGAGGCGATCGAGGATCGCAAGGGGCAGCAATTGGTGGTGCTCGACCTCCGAGGGTTGAGCGACGCCGCCGACTACTTCGTGATCGCCTCGGGCACGTCGGATGCCCATGTGCGCGGCATCGCCGACGGGGTGGTCGAGGCGCTGGAACGGGCCGGGTACCCGGCCAACCATGTCGAGGGACTGCCGGCCGGCCGGTGGGTCCTGCTCGACTTCGTGGACATCATCGTCCACCTGTTCCACCCGGAGACCCGGGCGTTCTATCGGCTGGAGCGCCTCTGGCAGGACGCGCCGCCGCTCGTATCGCGTTCCTAGACGGTCCCGCTGGACGAAAGGCCCGACCCGATGCGTCACCCCGTCCGTCTCTCGCTGCTCGCCCTGCTGGCACTCCCGTTGCCGCTGGCGGCCCAGTACTTCGGCCAGAACAAGGTCCAGTACACGCGCGTTCGACTTCCAGGTGATCGAGACCGAGCACTTCGACGTCTACTACTACCCAGAGGAGCGCCAGGCGGCCTATGACGCCGCGCGGATGGCCGAGCGGTCGTACGCGCGCCTGAGCCGGGTGCTGCGCCATCAGTTCCGCGAGCGCAAGCCGATCATCCTCTACGCCTCGCACTCCGACTTCCAGCAGACCAACACCACGTCGGGCGAGGTGGGCGAGGGGACCGGTGGCTTCACCGACTTCCTCAAGCACCGGAACGTCTTGCCGCTCACCGGCGCCTATGCCGACGTCGAGCACGTGCTGCAGCACGAGATGGTCCACCAGTTCCAGTACGACACCTGGTCCGGAGGCCGCGCCGGCGGCGGGCTGCAGACGGTCATCGCGCTCAACCCGCCGCTCTGGTTCGTCGAGGGCATGGCCGAGTACCTCTCGGTCGGCCCGGTCGACCCCAACACCGCGATGTGGCTGCGCGACGCGGCCGCCGAGGGGAAGCTCCCCACCATCCGCCAGCTCGAGTCCGACCCGAACATCTTCCCGTACCGGTTCGGCCAGGCGATCATGAGCTACGTCGGCGCCCGGTGGGGCGACGAGGCGATCGGCGCCATTCTCGCCGCGTCGCGCACCGGCTCCCTCGAGGGCGCCTTCCGCCGTGTCATCGGGCTCGACTTCGTCCAGCTCGGCGACCAGTGGCGCGACGCGACCCAGAAGGAGTACCTGCCCCAGCTGCGCGAGCAGGCCAAGGCCTCCCAGATCGCCACCCCGGTGCTCACCGAGGAGAAGAGCGACGGCACCCTGCACCTCGCGCCGGCACTCTCGCCGGATGGCAGCGCGGATCGCCTACTACTCGGAGAAGGACTTCTACTTCGTCGACCTCTACCTCGCCGAGGTCCCCAGCGGTCACGTGCTGCGCCGACTGCTCCAGAGCACCTTCAGCAGCAACTACGAGACGTTCCGGTTCATCAACTCGTCAGCGAGCTGGTCACCCGACGGGCGCTTCCTCGCATTCGCCGCCAAGCGCGGCCCGCGCGATGACATCGTGATCATCGATCGCCAAGGACAATCGCGAGGTGCGCCGCATCCGGGTCGACCTCAACGGGGTGACCACCCCGTCGTGGAGCCCCGACGGCACCAAGCTGGTCTTCACCGGCTACGATGGCGGGCTCTCGGACCTGTTCATCATCAACGCCGACGGCACCGACCTGCAGCGGCTCACCCACGACAAGTAACGCCGACCTGCATCCCACCTGGTCGCCCGACGGCAGCACGATCGCCTTCACCACCGACCGTGGCCCCGACACCGACTTCAGCATCCTGCGGATTCGGCAACTTCCGGCTCGCCACGTACGATCTGGCCACGCGGTCAGATCACCCTGTTGCCGGGGATGGACCAGGGGAAGAATGTCGATCCCCAGTGGTCGCCCGACGGCCGGACGATCGCGTATGTCTCCGACCGGACCGGCGTGAGCAACGTCTTCCTCTACGACCTCGACAGCCAGTTGTCGTACCAGCTCACCGATCTCTTCACCGGCGCCCAGGGAATCACGCCGCTCTCCCCGTCGATCTCGTGGGCGCGCCAGGCCGACCGGCTCGCCTTCGTCTACTACGAGGACGGCAAGTACGACGTCTACACCCTCGACCATCCCCGCGACCGCAAGGGCGAGCCCTACCGACCCACCGACGTGAGGATGGCCGCGGCGCTCCCCGGCGCGGCCCCGGCGGCGGTGCAGCCGGCCCGTGACACCATCCCGGCCGCCGCGCCGGCCGGGGGTTCCGCGCTGTACCGGTCGTCGGCCGGCGAGCTGCGCCGTGCCGACTCGGTCACCCCGCTTGCCGACTCGCTGTTGCCGCCACCGCCCCTCAGCATCGCCGTGCTCAACGACTCGGCGGCGCTCGGGCTGCCCGACACCAGCACTTTCACCGAGCGGCCGTACAAGATCGGGTTCTCGCCCGACTACGTGGCCCGGCCCACCATCGGCTACGTGCGCGACAATTTCGGCAATGGCGTGTTCGGCGGCACCGCGGTGTCGCTCAGCGACATGCTCGGCAACCACCAGCTGCTCTTCTCCGGCTACGTCAACGGCCGGATCGAGGAGGCCCAGGTCCTCGCGGCGTACGCCAATGTCGCCCATCGGCTCAACTGGGCCGTCGGCGTGCAGCAGGAACCATACTTCTTCTACCAGGGCAGCTCGATCACCCAGGTGCCGGAGACCTTCGAGAACCTGCTGACCACCAGTGTGCGCCGCATCGTGCTGCGCTCGGCGTTCGCCCAGGCGAGCTACCCGTTGTCACGCTTCCGACGGGTGGAACTGGGCGTGCGCGGCTCGCTGGTCGACGACGCGATCCTCCGCCTCAACGAGTACTACGACCCGCTCACCGGGTACTACACCCGTGATCCGTCGATCGACCGCCAGGGGATCGGCACCACGTCGTTCGTGCAGCCGTCGCTCGCGCTGGTCGATGACAACTCCATCTTCGGCTTCACCGGTCCGCTGCTCGGCCGCCGGTCGCGGATCGAGGTGTCACCCACCGTGGGCGGATGGCGCTACACCCAGGTCACCGCTGACTTCCGACGCTACGACAAGCTGGTCGGCCCGTTCACGCTCGCCACCCGGCTGCTCTATTTCGGGCGCAACGGGCGCGACGCCGACCGCTTCTCCGGTCTACCTCGGCTATCCCGACCTGCTGCGTGGCTACACCTACGGGTCGTTCCGCCGCAACGAGTGCCTGGAGCTCAACAACGACCCGTCCAGCGCCACCGGTTGCGCCTCGCTGGACCAGCTGGTCGGCACCTCCATCGGCGTGGTCAACGCCGAGCTCCGATTCCCGATCCTGTCGCCGCTCTGGGATTGGCTGCCGAGGGCGATCCCGCCGGTGGAAGGGGCCCTGTTCTACGACGCCGGCGTGGCGTGGGATGCCAACAGCCGGGTGGTGTTCCGCAACCGCGAGCCGGGCGAGTCCCCCGTGAGTGTCCGCGCCCCACTCCGGTCGTGGGGTGGCTCGGCACGGGTGAACCTCTTCGGCTTCATCATCCTGCGCTTCGACTACGCCAAGCCGATCAAGCGCCCCGGCACCGGCGCGTACTGGACCATCTCGCTGGGGCCGACGTTCTGAGCCGGGCGCTGCGCCGGGCGCTGTTGCTCGCCGCGGCCGTCGCCGTGGCCTCGTGCGGCGGTGACGAGGCGTCGCTGGGGCCGCGCAAGCTGCCCAGCGGCATTCCCGACGAAGGCGCCCTCCTCAGGCTCCCGAGCGACGGTGGCTCGGCGCGACTCTATCGCGCCGACTCGCTGCGTCCACTCGACTGGCAGATTCCCCGCAACGTCCCGCCGATCACCCGTGGCCTCGGCGCCGACCTCGAGGATGAAATGGTCTACGCAGTCGATCGCCGCGGCGAGGTGATCGGCATCGACCTCAAGGCACGTCAGACACGCCCGTACCTGACCGCGGCCGATCAACTCACCGGCACCGCCGACGGCGTGGTGCTCGGCCTCGACTCGACCCGCCATCCCCTTCGCTTTGCGGGCCGAAACCTCAGCGTCTTCCGGGCGACCGTCAGCGGCGGTCGCGGGGCCCAGCTGCTCCCCGCGGCGGGCGACCGGGTGATGGCGTACGTGGCGGCTGCCGGCACGGTCCAGATCTTCGAGGAGAGCGGTGAGGTGGGGCGCATCTCGGTCCCCGCCGGGCGGTTGGCCACGTCGTGGGCAGGTGACCTGATGGTGATCACCACCGATTCGGGACTGGTGCTCGCCTACTCCAACCCGGCACGCGATACCAAGCCACGGTTCGTGCGACTCAAGGGCAGCCCGATCACCTCGGCGTTCTCGCCCAGTGGCCACCGGATCTACGTGGCGCGAGCCCGGGGGGATCTGCTGCTCCTCGACCGTTTCTCGAGCGATGACGATCAGGTCGGGGTGGTGGAGCTGCCCGGTCCGGCGATCGACCTGCGGCCCGATCGCTCCGGCCGCTGGCTGCTCGCGAGGCCCGAATCGGGCGATTCGATCTGGCTCGTCGACCTGGTCCGCCAGGAACGGGTCGCCACGGTCCCGGCACCGTGGGCCGACGACCTGCCGCTCGTCAGTGGAGGCCGGAACCTCGTCACTCGCGACGGCCACGACATCCTTGCCTGGGATCTCACCGGCGCCACCCCGACGCCGGGCAGCCGGCTGAGCGGCGCCGCCGACGACGTCTTCCTCGACATCCCCTGGCGGCCCCGCGACAGTCGGTCGGCCCCGCCTCCGCCAGACCTCGACGAGGTCGCTGCCGCGGTTCCCGACCTGCCACCCGGCGCGACCGTCGATTCGACCGCCGAGCCCCGGGCCGACGCAGGATCCGCCTCCAGCGACGACCAGTACTTCATCCAGGTCACCTCGTCCCAGAACCGGCAGTTCGCTGCCGCCTACGCCCAGCAGCTCAGCGAAATCGGCTACCGGGCCCGGGTGCGCGACCCGGCCGTCGAGGGCGACGGTTTCAAGGTGCTGATCGGCCCGTATCCCACCCGGGAGGGGGCCGAGGCCGATGGCAAGCGGCTCGGCAAGCCCTACTTCATCCGGAGCCCGGCCGACCGGCAGCCCTGAGCGGCCCACCCTGCTATTTTGCGGGATTACGGCCTGCCTCGCCTCCGGTGCGGCGGCCCCTCCGCGTCGAACTCCGATCCTCAGGGCCCGATGAAGCTCACCAAGCTGGAGCTGTCCGGCTTCAAGTCGTTTGCCGACACCGTGACACTTTCCTTCGACGAGGGCGTGACCGCCATCGTCGGTCCCAACGGCTGCGGCAAGTCGAACGTCTCCGATGCGGTGCGCTGGGTGCTCGGCGAGCAGTCGGCACGCCTGCTGCGCGGCGGCAAGATGGAGGACGTGATCTTCCAGGGCGCCGCAAATCGTCGCCCGGTCAACGTGACCGAGGTCTCGCTCTATCTCGACAACAGCGGTGGCGAGTTGCCGACACCGTACACCGAGGTGGTGATCACGCGGCGGCTGTCACGCTCGGGCCAGAGCGACTACCTGCTCAATCGCAGCCCGGTGCGCCTTCGCGACATTCACGACCTCCTGCGCGGCACTGGACTCGGAAGCGACGCCGGCGTGGTGATCGAGGCGAAGCTCATCGACCTGCTCCTCTCCGATCGCGCCGATGAGCGACGGTCGCTGTTCGAGGAGGCGGCCGGTGTCGGCCTCTACCGCGACCGCCGCCACGCCACCGCGCGACGGCTCGAGGAGACCGGCACCGACCTCCAGCGGCTCGAGGACCTCATCGCCGAGGTGCAGTCGCAGCTCCGCTCACTGGCTCGGCAGAAGGGGAAGGCCGAGCGGCACCGGGCGCTGAGCGAGGAGAAGTTCGCCGTGACGGTCGCGCTCACCCAGCGCCTGCTGGTCAAGCTTGCCGACGACGCGGCCACCTTCGAGCGACGACACACCGAGTTGACCGAGTCGATTCCCGCCGCCCGCGAGCGACTGACCCGTGCCGAGTCGGCCCGCGACGAGGCCGCGCAGGCCCGGGCCGGGGCGGAGCGGCATCGCAGCACCGTGGTGGACGACCTGGCGCAGGCCCGGCTCGAGGTCGGGAAGCTCGAGGGTGATCTCGCCGTCGCGGCCGAACGGCTTGCCAACGCTGCCGAGCGGCGGCAGCGCGCCCAGACGGAGCGACACGATCTCGAGCTTCGGGTACAGCAGGCCGGTCTCGATCGCGAGACCGCAACCGAGGAACAGGCGACCGCCGAAGCCGACCACGCCCGGATCCGCGATGAGCTCGGCGGCCGCACCGAGGCCGAGCAGCAGGGACGCGAACGGGTTGCCGCTCAGCGCGACGAGGTGCGCGGCCTCGAGCAGCAGTTGCAGCAGCACGCCGAGCGCCAGCGCCAGCTCGAGGGCGAGCGCACGGCGCTCGACGGGGAGCTGGCCTCATTGCATGACCGGATCGCGCAGGAATCCGCGCACCGTGATCACCTCGCGGGCGACCGACAGGCCACCGGCGAGCGCCTGGTCGAGGCCCGGGCCGTCGCCGAGCGACACGCCGACGAGGCGCGTCATGGCGCCGCCGAAGCGGAGCAGGCGCGGCTCCGGCTCCGCGAGACGCGCGATCGCGAGGCGCGCGAACTCGCCGAGCGCCGTGCACTGGAGGAAGAGCTGGCCACCCTCACGGCGCGACGTGGGGCGCTCGAGGCGCTCGAGCGCGACCGGGTCGGCATCGCCCCGGCCGCGGCGGCGCTGCTGGCCGGACGCTCCGGCTTCGACGGTGGCGTGCTCGGCACCCTGGCCGACTTCATCGCGGTCGATAGCGAGCAGGCGGAACTCGCCGAGCAGCTGCTGGGCGACTTCCTCCACGCGGTGCTGGTGCGCGACGACGCCACGGTGCAGCGGATCCGCCAGTGGCACGGCGCCGAGCAGCCGGGGACGCTGATCCTCCTCCCGGTCGAGCCGGGACCGGCGCGCGCCGATGGCGCGATCGATGACCGCCTGCGGGTCGATCCCGTGGCCCGTCCATGGGTCACCGCGCTGATCGGCGGGGCACGCCCGATCGGCGATGGCGGCCGCGCCGTGCGCCGTGCCGATGGCTCGATCTGGCTCACTGGTCCCGCCTCGAGCACTGGTCCGCTCAAGCGGCGGGCCGAGCTCAAGTCGCTGGTCGACCAGATCGCCGCCGCCACCAGCGGCTTCGGTGGCGCCGACCGACGACACCAGGCCACCGTGCTCGAGATCGCCGGGCTCGAGGCCGCCCAGGAGGAGTCGGAACAGCGCGCCGCGGCGCTGCGCGAGGCCGAGCGACAGGCCGCCGCGGTCCGCGAGGACCTGACCCGCCGGGTCGCCAACCTCGACCGCGAGCTGCAGGAGATCGAGGCCCAGTTGGCGCGCCACGACGAGCGGCTCTCGCGGGCCACCACCCGTCGCGATGAGGTCGACCAGCTCCTGGCCGACGGGAGTCGCGAACGGACCCGCCTCGACGAGGGGCTGGTCGGCGGCAGGAGTCGACTGGCCGAGCTCGAGGCCGAACAGGAGGTGGCCCGCGAGTCGCGCAGCGAATGGCAGGTGCAGGAGGCGCACGTCTCGGCCCGGCTTCGTGCCGCACGCGAGACCGCCGAGCGCGCCGGGCAGGTGATCGTCCAGGCCGAGGCGACGATCGCCGAGCGGGCCCGCGAGGTCGAGCGCCTGGAGCGCGACATCGCGGAGCTCGAATCGCATCGCACCGAGTGGCAGTCGGGCCGCGACGAGCGCGCCACCGCACTGATCGCACTGGAGCAAGCCGCGGGCGAGGCGTCGGGGACGCTGCAGGCCGCCACCACCCGGCTGGAAGCAGCCGAGGCCGAGCTCGGCACGGCACGTCACACTCTCGAGGCGATGACGGAGGAACACCACAGCCTCGCCGTCGGTGTGACCGAGGCGAAGGCCGAGCGACGCCGCATCGTCGAGCGGGTCGAGACCGAGTGGAAGCGGCCGTTCGACCAGCTGGTCGAGATCGCGCCGCCGGTCGATGCCGATCTCGCGACCCTCGAGGAGGAGGCGGCACGGATCACGGAGACCCTCGAGGCGATCGGGATCGTCAACCCGCTGGCCATGGAAGAGCACGCCGAGGAGGCCAAGCGACTCGCCTTCCTGCAGGCGCAGCGCGACGACCTCGTTGCCGCCCGACAGTCGCTGCTGCAGGCGATCCGCGAGATCGATGGCACCGCCAAGGTGCTCTTCACGGAGACCTTCGCGGCGGTGCGCACCAACTTCGTGAACGTCTTCCAGACGCTCTTCGGGGGCGGTGAGTGCGACCTGAAGCTCAGCGACCCCGATGACCCGCTCGAGTCGGAGATCGAGATCCACGCCGCCCCGCGGGGCAAGCGGACCCAGCGGATCCACCTCCTCTCGTCGGGCGAGCGGACCCTGGTGGCGGCGTCCCTGCTCTTCTCGATCTACCTGACCAAGCCGAGTCCCTTCTGCCTCATGGACGAGGTGGACGCGCCGCTGGATGACGCCAATGTCGGCCGCTTCCTGCGGCTGCTCGACGAGTTCAAGGCGCAGACGCAGTTCCTGGTGATCACCCACAACCCGCGCACCATGCAGGCCGCCGACAGCGTATACGGCGTGACGATGCAGGAACCGGGCGTCTCCACGATCGTGGGCGTCCGGCTTGGCGAGCATGTCGAAGCGGCCTGACCTCGGACGGAAGACCCAGCGATGCTGATCGTGATGCGGCAGGATGCCACCCCGGAGCAGATCGGCGGGGTGGTGGAGGTCATCGAATCGATGGGCTACCGCGCGGCCCCGATGCCCGGCAAGCAGCGCACCACCGTGGGCCTGGTCGGCAACGACGGCCGGGTCGACGACTCGCGCCTCGACGGGCTCCCCGGCGTGGCCGAGATCATCCATGTCTCGAAGCCGTACAAGCAGGTGTCGCGCGAGTGGCGTGCCGAACCGACCCGCATCGCGCTCCCCGACGGCTCGGTGATTGGCGGGCGCGAGGTGGTGGTGATGGCCGGCCCCTGCTCGGTCGAGAGCGAGGAGCAGATCCTCACCGCGGCACGACACGTCAAGGCGGCCGGCGCCACGGTGCTCCGGGCCGGCGCCTTCAAGCCCCGGTCGTCGCCCTACGCCTTCCAGGGACTCGGGGTCCGCGGCCTCGAACTGCTTGCGCTGGCGCGTGCGGAAACCGGACTGCTGATCGTCACCGAGGCCATGGACCCCGCCCAGCTCGAGCTCGTGGCCGAGACCGCCGACATCGTCCAGATCGGCGCGCGCAACATGCAGAACTACTCGCTGCTCAAGGCGTGCGGCGGTGTGGGCAAGCCGGTGCTGCTCAAGCGCGGGCTGGCCGCGACGATTCCCGAGCTGCTGCTGTCGGCGGAGTACGTCCTTGCCTCGGGCAACCCCGACGTGATTCTCTGCGAACGGGGCGTGCGATCGTTCGACAGCACGACCCGCAACATGTTCGACCTCGCGGCGATCGCGGTGGTCCATGGCCTGTCGCACCTGCCGATCGTCGCCGACCCGAGTCACGGCACCGGTCATCGCGAGATGGTGCCGCCGATGGCCCGGGCAGCGATCGCCGCCGGGGCCGACGGGCTGCTGATCGAGGTGCACCCCAATCCCGAGCGGGCGCTCTCCGACGGTGGGCAGTCGCTCTATCCGGAGCAGTTCGAGCGGACGATGCGCGAGGTGACCGCGATCGCCGAGGTGATCGGCCGCGCGGTGGCCACGCCCGCGGGGGCCACCACGTGACGCGCGCCACGGTGCTCCTGGCGACGGCGCTCCTGTTGCCGGCACCGCTGGTCGCCCAACAGGCGTCGGCCGAGGCGATCCTCAACCGCGCCGCCCGCGCCTATCAGACGCTGTCCACCTTCCGGGCCGACTTCCGCCAGAAGATCGACGATCCCTACGTCGACCAGCCGGAGAGCCGCGGCACCCTCTACCAGTCCGGGACGTCACGGTTCGCAATGTGGTTCACCGATCCCGAGGGCGGCGCCGTGGTGGTCAGCAATGGCAAGGCCTGGATCTACGAACCGGAGAACACCCCGGATCAGGTGATCCACATGTCGGTCCAGGGCGATCCGGGCTACGGCTTCAACCTGCTCGGCTGGTTCCTCGACCGCCCGGAGGAGAAGTACCGGGCCAGTTGGCTCCGGACCGAGCAACTCGACGGCGCGACCTGCGACGTGCTGCTCCTGGAGCCGGTCGATCCCACCATGCGCTTCCGCCGGGCCACGATCTGGGTCGACCAGGAGAATGCCCTCCCCCGCCGCTTCGAGATCGACGAGAAGGTCCTGACCCGGACGCTGTCGCTCTCGCGGATCCGGACCAACACCACCCTGCCCGCCGGAATCTTCACCTTCAAGGTGCCGAACGGCGTGAAGGTGGTGGACCAGTAGCGGCGACGGGCGACAGGCGACAAGCGACAAGCGGACATCAGTCGGGGCCGACTTCCATCTGTGGAGGCCCGCCCCGTGTCGCCTGTCGCTTGTCGCCTGTCGCCTGTCGCCCGTCGCCTGCTACTCCAACAACCGCCGGATCTCCCCGGCGACGCTCTCGTCAAGCCCCTCCCGTTCCGCCAACGCGACCGCCTCGCGCCCCAGTGCCACATACAGCGCCCGGCTCTCGACATCGAGCGCCTCGAGGTGGGCCCGGACCGTCCCCACGTCGCCGCGACGGATCGGCCCGGTGAGCGCCGCCGCGGGGTCACTGGCCGCCAGCTGGTCGAGGGTTCGCCGCATCAGCGGCAGGAAAAGCTCGGTGGTCGCCTCGAGCCCTGCCCCGCGCGCCAACCGCCCGGCGACGTCGGCGAGGACCGTCAGGTAGTTCGATGCGAAGACGGCCGCCGCATGGTAGCGCGATTTCCCCTCAGCGGGGATCTCGAGCGTCGGCGACATCGCCAGCTGGTCGGCCAACTCCCGTGCCGCGGCGAGTGCACGCGGCTCACCCTCGATGATCGCCGGCGACCCGGCGAGTGCCTCGGGATTGCCGTCGGGATCTCGCAGGGTCTGGAGCGGGTGGAGCGACCCCAGCGATGCTCCGGTGGGTTCGAGTGCGGCGAGCGCGTGGCGGTCGAGCCGCCCTGAGGTGTGCAGCACCACCTGTGCGGCACCGATCGCGGCCGTCTCGAGGAGTCGCCGCGCCGCGCTGGGCACCGCATCGTCGGGGACCGTCACCAGCACCAGATCGGCGGCGGCCAGCGCCGGACCCCAGGCGAGCGTGGCCGGCGCCAGCGGCGCCGGGAGGACGCGTGCCGCACGCGAGAGCACCGCCACGGGAGCCCCGGACGCGGCGAGGGCGCGTGCGAACGACAGCCCGACGCGCCCTCCACCCACCACGGCCACCGCCGACGGGGTCACCCGCCGGTGATCTCGGCCATCAGCGCTGCCGGCGTGGCGCCGGCCCGCAACAGCTCCACGGCCGCACGCACCTGCTTGTCGTCAAGCCCGCGACGGCGCAACTCGGCCTGGCGTCCGAACACGTACCGGGCGACCTGGTAGCCGAGCTGATCGTCGAGCAGTGACTGGCCGTCCGACCTTCTCCGTGTCGGTCAGCTTGACGCCCTTGCTGGCGAGCTTGTCGTACACCAGCTGCCGCATCGCGTCGGTCACCACGAAATCCTCGCTGGTCGCGAGCTTGCGCTCCTTGATCTCCAGCGCCGCCACCACCAGGGCATCGCTGTACCCGGAGATGTTGCCGCCCAGCGCCCGCACGAAGGTCTTCTCACCGTCGGTCAGTGTGTCGCCGCGAACCACCCGGTCGGGCACGATCCCGCCCCCGCCGTGCACCACCCGGCCGCTCACCGTGTGGTGGATCGGGAGCGAATCGACGGCGACGGTATCGGCCCCACTGGCGATCGCCTGGACCTGCTGCAGCTGGTCGGCTTCGCTGTTCGAGGTGCGCTGGATGCTGCGGCCGCTCGGCGTGTACCAGCGCGCAGTCGTCAGCTTGAGTGCCCGACCATCGCCGAGGTTGAACAGCGACTGCACCAGTCCCTTGCCGAAGGTGGGCAAGCCGACGACCACCGCGCGATCGTTGTCCTGCAGGGCGCCCGAGATGATCTCCGCCGCCGATGCGGTCCACTGGTTGACGAGCACCACCACCGGCATCTCCGGCCATGGCTGGTCGGAGTCGGCGGCGAAGATCCGCGACATCCCCTCGGCCCGGCCCCTGGTCGACACGATCTGTTGCCCCGGATCGAGGAAGAGATCGGAGACCTCGACGCCCTGGTCGAGCAGGCCACCGGGATTCTGGCGCAGGTCGAGGATCAGGGACCGCATCCCACCCTGGCGGAGCCGGTTCACCTCGTCACGCAGCTCCTTGGCCGACGTCTCGCTCACCGGGTTGAGCTGCACCAGACCGATGCCGTCGCCGAGCACCGCGCCGGGCTGGACGGAGCGGTTGTGGATCTCCTCGCGGGTGATCGTGAACGGGAGCAGCTGCGCCATTCCGGGTCGCCGCACCTGGAACTTCACCGTGCTCCCGGGCTTGCCGCGGAGCGTCTTCAGCGCCTCGTCCTGGGAGAGGCCCTGGGTGCTCTTGCCCTCCACTGCCACGATCTGGTCACCGGCCTCGATCCCGGCCCGCTCGGCCGGCGTCTGCGGCAGCGGCGCCACGACGGTGATCCACCCGTCGCGGACATCGATCTGGATCCCGAGACCGCCGTAGTTGCCGGTGGTCTGCTCGGTCAGCTGCCGGTAATCCTCGCCCTCGAGCAGCGTCGAATAGGGATCGCCGAGCTGGTCGAGCATCCCCTGGGTGGCCTTGTGCATCAGCGAGTCGGCCGGCAGCGAGTCGACGTAGTAGGTCTCGACCGCGCCCAGGACCCGCTGGAAGAGCTGGTCCGCGGAGAGCGCCGGGCCACGATCGGCGCCGTGCAGCAACCAGCCGCCGCTCGCGAAGGAGACGGCGCCGATCAGGAGCACCAGCAGCCAGCGGGCGCCATTCGAGCGGTTGGGTATCGCGGTCATCATTCTCCCTGGCCGGGGATCTCCCCGGCATCCGGTGTCACCGGAAAGATGTCAGCACGCGCCGTGCACAGCACCCCCCACGCGGCGCGGAGCACCGCCTCGGGAGACGCCTCGGCCCGGAGATGGTGCACCCCCGGCCCGACGGCGAGGCGGTAGGCCTCCGCCACCCGCTCATGGAACGCCTCGTCCTCGCGCTCGAGGCGATCGGCGTCCTTGCCGGCGCGGCCCTGTCGGCTCCGGCCGACGGCCGGATCGATGTCAAGCACGAGTGTCGCGTCGGGCCGGAGCCCGCCGGTGGCAGCGGCGTTGACCCAGCGCAGCCGCTCCTCGGGAATCCCGCGACCGGCGCCCTGATAGGCATGGGTCGAGAGGTCGAAGCGATCCGAGAGCACCACCCGCCCCGCCTGGAGGGCCGGCTCGATCACTCGCGACACCAGGTCGGCGCGCGCGGTGACCATGTACAGCAGCTCCTGCTCCGCGGTCCAGTGGCGGTCGGCGTCGAGCAGCTCGTGGCGCAGCGCCTCGGCCACCCGGGTGCCGCCCGGCTCCCGCACGGTGACCGGCTCGATGCCGGCCGCCCGCATCCGCGCGGTCAGCCCGGCCGCCAGCGTGCTCTTGCCGGCACCCTCCGGGCCCTCGATCACCACGAAGCAGCCGCGCGACATCAGAGCGTGATGATCCCGCTGGTCGCACCGCGCTCGATGCCCTCACCGATCGCCTGGTTGACGCGCTGCATCAGCTTGTCGACGTTGGCCCGTGCCACCAGGTATCCCTGGCCGCTCGGTGACACTTCGAACTCGCGCAGCGTCGTCTCGTATTCCTTGGCCTGTTCCTCGCTCGGCGACTGGCCCTGGGCCATCATCCCGTCGAACTCCCGAGTGAGGTTGGAAATCGTCTCGAGCTTCTGCTGCGTCTCGGTGTCCTCGCGCAGGGCCTGCTCGGCCCGCCGCATCGCCTGATATTCAGTCGACTGGCCGATCAACCGGCCGAGTTCCTGTGCCTTCTCGTCGATCATCGTCATCCCTCCCACCGCGCCAGCAGGTATCGCGCGCGGCCAAACAGGTCATCCAGGACGGTCACCGCGCACCAGCCGTGCGCGATGGCCAGGTCGGCCGTGGCCCGGGCGCGCCGGGCATCGACCTCGAGTGCCAGCCAGCCACCGTTCACCAGCACCGCACCGCCGCCGGCCAGCAGCCGCCGATACGGATCCAGCCCGTCTTCCCCGCCCAGCAGGGCCAGCGATGGCTCCCAGTCGCGCACCGCCGAGTCGAGCCCCGCATACTCCGCCACCGTAAGGTAGGGCGGGTTGCTCACCAGCAGATCGATCCGTCGGCCCACCAGTGGCTCGAGCAGGTCACCGGCCAGCCAGGTGACCGCCACCCCCGAGCGCTCACCGTTCAGCCGGGCCACTTCCAGCGCCTCGACCGAGATATCGCAGCCGACCACCTCGGTGAAACGCCCTTCCGCTGCCAGGGATAGCGCCATCGCGCCGCTCCCGGTTCCCACATCGGCGGCAACACCGGAGGCCACCCGCGCGAGGGCGAGCTCGACCAGCCCCTCGGTCTCGGGCCGGGGGATCAGCACCCGGGCGTCGACGCCCAACTCGAGGGTCCGGAAGCCGATGGTGCCCGAGGCATAGGCGCGCGGCGCGCCAGCGGCCCGCCGCCCGATCGCCTCGCGGTACGCCGCCGCCCACGCCACGTCGACCGGACCCTCGGGCATCAACGTCAGCGCGATGGGGCTGTCCCCGAGGTCCGCGGCGATCGCCAGCGCCTCACGACGCGGCTCGGCCAGCCCCGCGCTGGCGAGCCGCGCGGTCGCCTCGCTCCAGAGGGCCTCGCGACTGGCGGCCAGTCGCTCAGCCACGTTCCATCTCCTCGCGCGATGCGCGGCGCAGTGCCGTCACCAACTCGTCGAGCCGACCGTCGAGGACGTCAGAGAGGTTGTGCAGCGACAGGCCGATCCGGTGGTCCGTGATACGGCTCTGGGGGAAGTTGTAGGTCCGGATCTTTCCCGACCGGTCGCCGGTGCCCACCATTGCCTTGCGTTCGGCAGCACGCGCCGACTCCTGCTCGGCGATCCGTCGGTCGAGCAGCCGGGCCCGCAGCACCTCCATCGCCTTCAGCTTGTTCTGCAGCTGCGACTTCTGGTCCTGCTGCGAGACGACGATGCCGGTGGGGAGATGGGTGATTCGCACCGCCGAATCGGTGGTGTTGACGCTCTGCCCGCCGGGACCCGAGGAGCGAAAAACATCGATCCGCAGCTCCTGGGGATCGATGTGGACATCGACGTCCTCGGCCTCGGGGAGCACCGCCACCGAGGCGGCGGAGGTGTGGATCCGGCCCTGCTGCTCGGTGGCCGGCACCCGCTGCACCCGGTGCACCCCCGATTCGCGCCGCAGCAGGCCGAAGGCGTCCTCCCCACGCACCGCCACGACCGCCTCGCGGATGCCACCCATGTTCCCCTCGCTCACGGTGATTGGCTCGACGGTCAGGCCGTGCCGCTCGGCGAATCGGGTGTACATGCGGAGCAGGTCCCGAGCGAAGAGACCGGCCTCGTCGCCACCGGTACCCGCCCGGATCTCGAGGATGGCATCGCGGTCGTCGTGGGGATCACGGGGCGCCAGCGCCTCGGCGAGTTCCTCGCCAAGCTCAGCGCGCAACCGCTCCAGTCGAGCGACGTCGGCAATCGCCATCGCCGCCAGCTCCGGATCGCCATCATTCGCCAGCTCGCGCGCACCCGCCAGTTCATGCTCGGCCCGGGTCAACGCATCGGCCGCGCGCACGATCGGCAGGAGCCGAGCGTGCTCGCGGCCGAGGGTCGACAGCTTGGCGGGATCGGCGGTGGTCGCCGGATCAGCCAGCTGCCGGGCGACCTCCTCCGCCCGCGCGAGCGCCTGGCGGAGTCGGACGTCCACCGGTCAGCTGTTCGCGGCGGTGTCCGTGGCGTACTTGCGACGGAACCGGTCGATCCGGCCGGCGGTGTCGACCAACCGCTGCTTGCCGGTGAAGTACGGGTGGCACTGGGCACAGACTTCGACGCTGATCCCCGACGAGGTGCTGCGGGTCTCGAAGGTGTTGCCGCACTGGCAGTGCGCCGTGATGGTCTGGTAGACGGGGTGCAGGTTCGGCTTCACGGGTACATCTCCTCTGGACGCCGTGGTCCCCTTGCGGAACCACGATAGCCGGGAAATATACCCAACGCCGGGTCGGGCGTACAACCGGGGGTCTCCGGTTCGTCACCTCGGGTGCAGCCCTCGTCCATCCCTCAGGGAGCCACCATGCTGGACCGACGCCAAGCTCTTCTCGCCCTTGCACTTGCGACCACCGCTCCCGGCCTGGCGGCCCAGAACGGGGTGTCGGTGGGTGGCTTCGAGACGCGTGGCTCGGTCGGCCTGGATGTGGCCGATTACCGTGCCCTCGGGCGGGCGCTGACGGCACTCCTGGGCGCCCGCCTCGGTGAGCGCGCCGACGCGCGGGTGGTGGCAATCGCCCCCGACGATGGCAGCGGCAGCGGCAGGATCGATATCGCGGCCGCCCGGGTTGCGGCCGCCAAGGCCGGCGCCAAGCTGCTGGTGGTCGGGTCGCTCCTCGACCAGTACGGCGACATCCAGGTCGAGGCCCGGCTGATCGATGCGGGGACCGGCCAGCCGATCGCCGTGGTGCGCGGGGACCCGAGCTACATCAAGCGTGAACAGCTGGCCCAGGCGATCACCGCCCTGGCCGACCAGCTCACCCGGCAACCCGGCGTGGGGGGCAAGCCGGGGAGCCAGGCCGCGGGCATTCCCCTCGACGCACTGGTGCAGTTCGGTCGTGGCCTCGAGGCAGAGTCGGCGGGGAATCGGGCCGCCGCGGCCACCGCGTATCGCGCCGCGCTGACGAGCGCGCCGGAATTCAGCGAGGCGCAGTCGGCGCTGCAGCGCGTCGGCGGTTGACCGCCAGCGCCACCCAGCCCGCCGCCGTGCCCGGCAGGAGCACCAGGCCGGCGATCTCGCGGTTGTGCTGCAGCAAGCCCAACAACGCCGGCACCGCGGCCAGCCAGAGCAGCGCGAGATAGCCGATCGTCACGGCCCGCGCCACCGGTCGGCGACGTCGACCGATCAACAGCGGCAGCATGCCGAGCGCCAGCGGCGAGAGGAGGAGCAGGTTCAGGTTCTGGCCGGTCATCACGTGATTCGTGAACCACCCGAGGAAGATCAGCAGCCCGCCGGCCACGGTGACCACCACGGCCCACACCCCCACCAGCACGCGCCCGGTCGCACCGCCCGCCTCGACCAGGAGCCCGCTCCCCAGCAGCACCGCCAGCAGCGCCCCGACGAAGAGCAGGCGCGGCGTCCAGTCGGGTGGCGCCGCCAGCACATGGTAACGGTCGACGTCGAGGAGGGTCGCCTCCCGGGTGACCAGCGGGACCACACGACCCGCGTCGTCGGTCACGCGCAATTCGCGCACCCGCTCCTGCACCTTCTCCGGCAGGAACATCTCGTCCCACTGACTGAGCACCCGATCGGTGCGTCGCCCCATCGCCGTCTCGATCCCGAGGTAGTAGAAGGCGTTGTTGGCGGTGGAGCGCTGGGTGTGGAAGCGGTAGCTCCCCTCACCGTCGCGGTCCGTGGTGGCCGCCCGGAGCGCCCCATGCAACGCCGCGTCGAGGGCATCACGGACGCGAGTCGAACAGTTGTCGAGATAGTAGTCGTACTGGTACTCGCGGTTCGCCGGCAGTGCGTTCTCCGCGAGGCGGTAGGCGAGCTCGGCCCTGGCCGCGGCGGGAAGCGCCAGTTCCTGCACCTCCACCTGTCGCTCGGCATGTCGATAGATGGCCATCGTCGTCGCGAGGTCGAGCGCCTCGAGTCGGTAGCGCGGCCGGCCCCGCACGAAGTTCCAGACGAACCCTGGCTGGGCGAAATCGAACATCCCGAAATTGTAGATCAGGTCGGTCTGGGCCACCGAGTCGCGGATCCAGATCGCGTTGTGACCGAACCGTTCGTAGATCGGCCCGCCGGCGCCCATCGTCATCAGGTAGACCGCAAGGTGGGGAGCGGACGGGCGGTCCGCGTGGAGGTCGATGACGCTGTCAGCAGCGCTGACCCGGGGCTCCTGCGCCAACACCGATCCGCGGCCCGCGAGTTGGCCGCCAGCGGCAAGCACCACCGCCATGCGCCAGCCCCGTCTCACGGCACCACGTCCCGACCCGTCTCCGCCGACTCGTAGATCGCCTCCATCACCCGCAGGGTCGTCGCGTGCTCGGCCAGGTCCGGTGCCACGGCATCGCCACGGATCGCGGCGACGAAGTGGGCCCACTGGGCACGGATCCCCGCCAGGAACGGCGTCTCCCGCGAATGGGCACCCGCGGTGCTGACGTCGCGCGCCACACCGTGGAAGTCCTTCCAGATCGCCAGTGGCGCGATCCGCGCCGAGCCGCGCGAGGCCCGCAGCGCCAGCCCGAACCGTTCGCCGGGACCGACGAAACGCCAACTGGTGTCGAGGTGAATCGATGAGCCGCCCTTGAGCGCGATCAGCGCGGTCCCGGAAGGCTCGACACCCTTCCCCTTCTCCGGGAAGACCGCCGAGACACGCTGCACCTCGGGGAACCCCCCGAGCCAGAGCGCCAGGTCGAGCAGCGCGTGGCCCAGGTCGAACATCGCACCACCACCGGACTGTTGCGGTCGCTGGCGCCATCCGAGCGAGGTGCGACCGGCCCGTGCCAGGAACCACCAGGCGCGGATCGATTCCAGATCGCCCAGCTCACCACTCTGCGCGAACGAGCGGATCAACTGGATGTCGGGGCGATAGCGCTGGTTGACGCCGCACATCACCACCCGGTCGTGCTTGCGCTGGGCGGAGACGATCTTCTGGACGCCCTGTGGCGTGAGGGCCAGCGGGCGTTCCACCAGGACGTGGAGCTTGGCCGCCAACGCGGCGAGGGTGTGGGACTCGTGCAGGTGCGTGGGGGTGCAGATCAGCAGCGCATCGAGTGGGGCGTATTCCACCAGCTCGGCGATGTCCGAGTGGACCACCGGAATCTCGAACCGGTCGGCCAGCGCTCGCGCCTTGGCCAGATCGTTGTCGCAGATCCCCGCGACCTCGATCTCGCGCACCTTCTTCAGCGCCGGCAAGTGCCCCACCTGGGTCACCGCCCCGGCACCGACGATCCCCAGACGAAGGCGGTCAGCCATGCGGAGGTCCCTTCCCCATCGGAGTCACGAATCGACCATCGTCAATCGTCAAACGTCTATCGTCTATCGTCTATCGTCTATCGTTCAGTACAGCGTCGTCAGCTCGGTCCCCGGAAAGTAGCTCATCAGGATGGTCCGGTGATCCTGGCCGGCCCGCGCTCGACCGATCGCGCCCCACTGGCACATGCCCACCGCGTGCCCGCTGCCGCGGCCCACCGCCTCGACCCTCTCGATCCGGCCGCCGAGTCGCGAGATCCGGATGGTGAAATCGGCGCTCCAGAGCAGGCCGCCGGCGGTGGTCTCGAGCACGCGACGGATCGCCGATCCGCGAACCGCAGTGGTGCCGCCCGCGCCGACCAGGGCGATGGTCGCGATCCGCCCCGATGGGGTGCGGTCGAGGACCTGGATGTCACGCAGGTCACCGGCCCGCGCCGTCGGGAGCCCCTCATTGGCGAGGGAACGGCGCAGGATCCCGGTCAGTTGGCCCGACGTCCAGCGTTCCTGCCAGTGGTAGCGGGGCGAGATGGCACACCAGGGAGTCCCGTCGGGTGCGAGGTCGGGCTGTGAGTGCAGGTAGGGCCGATCGCCGCCCACGAAGACCGCGCTGGCCGTCTCCGAGCGGCCACCGCAGGTGCTCGAGTAGAATGCGTCGATCAGCGCGCCGCGCCAGGTCAGCACCTCACCGTGGGTCGCCTCGACCGCGGCACGAGCCATCGAGTTCTCGGCGGTCATCCCACCGTAGACCTGCGCGTTGACCGTGGCCACCAGGTCGTAGGCAGCGGCGGAGGATTCCGCCATGCGCTTGAGGGCATAGGTGCGCGAGGCCACAGCCTGCGCCTCGAGCGCCGCCTCCTCGCCCGGAGCCCGACGCCCCATTTCGGCGCCGACCACACCCACAAGGTAGGCCTCGAGGCCGACCCGGTTGATCACCTGCACCCCATCGCCGCCGCGGCGCAATTCCACCGTACCGCGATACGGCCGGCCGTTGATCCGGATCGGGGCTCCGGCGTCGAGCGGCGAGAGGATCACCACCCGTCGCGCCAGCGGCCGCACACCGACATCGAGCGACACCAGGTCACCGCTCGCCATCGCAGCCACCTCTGCCGAGGGCGCGATCCTCGTCACCTCGCCCTCCTCGGGATCGAGCACCTGGAGGCCGCCGTCGGCGGCAAAGATCGGGCGGGAGATGCTGTCGAACAGGCCGACCCGCAGCTGTGGCTCATCGGCGGCCGGCGTCGGCACGGTGCTCGGCTCGTCCAGCGGCATGCACGACCCGGCCGCGAGCAGGGCGGTCATGGCGATCGCCGCGGCCGATCCGCTCATCCGCGGTAATTGCCGAACTGCAGCTCGACGTCGAAGTCCTCGCCCCGCAGGAACGCCATCACCTCCTGCAGCGCGTCCTTCGACGGAGAGGTGACCCGCAGCTCGTCGCCCTGGATCGACGCCTGGACCTTCTTGAACCCGCCGTCCCGGATCGCCTTCTGGATCCGCTTGGCGGTCTCCTGGGGGATGCCCTGCGTCAGCGTGAGGACCCGGCGCACCGACATGCCGGTCGCGGCAATCGGGTCGCCGATGGCGAGGTTCTTCACCGGCACGCCACGCTTGATCAGCTTGCCGCGCACGATGTCGAGCAGCGCCTCCATCCGGAACTCGTCGTCAGCATGCAGGGCGATCGTCCCCGCACCACGATCGAACTCGATCGTGCAGTGGGTGCCCCGGAAGTCGTAGCGCGACGCCAGCTCCTTCTGGGCCTGGTTGACGGCGTTGTCGACCTCCTGGAGATCGACCCCGGTCGAGACGTCGAATGATGCGGTGGTGGCCATGCCGGGAGGGTATCGGCAGCGGCACAGGTTGGCAATAGAGGAGGGCGGAACAACGGAGGACGGAACGACGGAGGCTGGAGGACGGAGGGCGGCGGACGGACTTGCCTCGACGCCCGGCCCGCGCTAGACTCGGTTCACACGGCGGTCGATTTATTGGCCACTTGCACCCGCCGGGCGCCTCGCGCCGAACCAAAGTGCTAAAGCGCCGGAGCACTCACGCCTCCGCGCTTTCGAGCCCGGGGGCGTTGTTGTTTCGCGGACGCCTCCGCCACTGCGGGAGTGCACCATGCTCTGTCGTCCGATGTGCCACCCGATGTCGCCCATGTGCCCTGCCCTCGCGGCGTGGCGCAGGCCCTCGGCTGCACAGCGGACCGGCTGACCCCGACCGCTCCCGCATCGCCGAACGGCCCGGCCACTCCGATGAGTGGCCGGGCCGTCTTGCGTTCACCCCATGGAGGTTCCGATGTCCGACCAGTCCACCGCGCCCACCTGGCGCCCCGACACCCTCGCCGTGCACGCCGGCCAGGTCCCCGACCCGACCACCCGCGCCCGCGCGGTCCCGATCCACGCGACCACCAGCTACGTGTTCGACAACGCGCAGCACGCGGCCGACCTCTTCGGGCTTCGCGTCGAGGGAAACATCTACTCGCGCATCATGAACCCCACCAACGCAGTCTTCGAGGAGCGTATTGCCGCACTGGAGGGTGGCCAGGGTGCCCTGGCCCTGGCCAGCGGGCAGGCCGCAATCGCCCTGACGGTGCTGAACCTCGCTCGTGCCGGTGACAACCTGGTCGCGTCGCGGACGCTCTACGGTGGCACCGTGAACCTGCTGGCGCACACCCTGCCCCGGTGGGGGGTCGCGACGCGCTTCGTGGACATCCACGACCTCGACGGCGTGCGTCGCGCCGTCGATGCCGGAACCCGGGCCGTCTATGTGGAGACCGTCGGCAATCCGCGGCTCGACGTCCCCGATTTCGAGGCGCTGGCGTCGATCGCCCATGCCGCCGGAGTGCCGCTGGTGGTCGACAACACCTTCGGCGCGGCGACGCTCTGCCGACCGATCGCTCATGGCGCCGACCTGGTGATCCACAGTGCGACCAAGTGGATCGGCGGCCACGGCACCGCCATCGGCGGCGTGGTGATCGATGCCGGACGCTTCGATTGGACGGCGCCCGCCGCGCGGCAGCGCTTCCCGGGCTTCATCACCCCCGATCCGTCGTATCACGGACTGGTGCACAGCGAGGCCTTCGGGCCGCTCGCGTTCCTCGGCGCCTTGCGGGTCTCACTGCTGCGCGATCTTGGTCCCGCCCTGTCGCCGTTTCACGCATGGCTCTTCGTCCAGGGCCTCGAGACGCTGCCGCTCCGGATGGCGCGGCACAGCACCAGCGCGCTCACGCTCGCCGAGTGGCTCACCGCCGACCCGCGGGTGGAGTGGGTCTCCTACCCCGGCCTGGCCAGTCACCCCGAGCATCGCAACGCCCGGCGTTACCTCGAGGGCGGCTTCGGCGGGGTCCTGACCTTCGGGGTGAAGGGCGGTCGCGATGCGGCGGTGCACCTCATCGACACCGTGCGCCTGTTCTCACGGCTCGCCAATGTGGGCGATACCAAATCGCTGATCATCCACCCCGCCTCCACCACGCACGAACAGCTCGATGCCGAGGCCCAGCGCGCAGGCGGGGTCACCCCGGAGTTGCTTCGCCTCTCGGTCGGGCTGGAGGATCCCGCCGACCTGATCGCCGATCTCGACGCGGCCCTGGGGGCCGACACCGTGGCAAGTTGCGTCGTGCCCGGTGGGGTGGTGGCATGAGTCGCGGGCTGCTGGTCCTCAAGCTGGGCGGCGACGCGCTCGCCACTCCGGCACACATCGCCTCGGCCGCCGCCGAGGTGGCCGGCCGTCGTCAGCGACACGAACTGGTGGTGGTCACCAGCGCGCGCCGCGGGGTGACCGACCGCCTGATGTCGTTGGCCAGCGAGGTCGATCGTGCCAGTCGTGGGTGGGACGCGCCCGACGAACGACAGCTCCTCGCCGAGCGGGCGGTCGCCGCTGGCGAGCTGGTCACCGCGGCACTGCTCGCCGCCGCGCTGGCGAGGCTTGGAGTGCCGGCGGTCTCGTGCGATGCTCGCGAGGCGGGGTTGCGGGGGAGCGGTCCACCGGGCAGGGCCCGGCTGGTCTCGATCCGGACCGCGCGTCTGCGACGCCACCTCGCTCGCGGGGAACTGCCAGTCGTGGCGGGCTTCCAGTGCCGCGATCGGGGCATGGTGCGCACCCTCGGTCGCGGCGGCAGCGACATCACCGCCGTGGCGCTGGCGGCCGCCCTCATGGCCGACGCCTGCGTCCTGCTCAAGCGCGCGGGCCTGAGGATCGCCGACCCGCAACGGTTTCCCGCCGCCCCGCATGCCGGCTCGGTCGACTTTGCCAGGCTTCACGCGATCCTCGAGGCCGGTGGCCAGGTGCTTCACCCCGAGGCGGCCAGGCTCGCCGAGCGGTACGGCATTCCCTTGGTCTTCGTCCCGTTTCCCGACGAGGGTCCGGCGAGTACCGTGCAACCCGAGCCACGGGAGCGGAGTGCATGAGCGCCGCACGCGCGTTTCGCATTCCGGTCGGCGATCTGACGACGGTGTCCGGGGAGTTGATCCCCGGCGCCGTGCTCGCCGCCCGCATCCTTGGCGATCCTGCCCGTGGCACCAGCCATGGATGGAGCGTGGTGATGCATGCCCTCACCGGCTCGGCAGCCGTCGACGAGTGGTGGCGACCGCTGGTGGGACCAGGCCGACCGCTCGATCCGGAACAGCGCCCGATCCTTGCCGCCAACCTGCTCGGCAGCTGCCTGGGATCGACCGGACCGGGCAACTGGGTCGGAGCCGCAGCCGACTTCCCCGCCCTGTCGCCGGTCGACCTCGCGGCGGCGCACCTGCCGCTCCTCGAGGCCTGCAACGTGCGCCGAATCGGCCTGCTGGTCGGCGGTTCGCTGGGCGGAATGGTGGCCCTCGAACTGGCGCAGCGAGTTCGGGTACCGGTCGATCGCGTGGTCGTGCTTGCGGCACCGGCCCGAGCGAGTGCCCGAGCGATCGGCTGGAGCGCGGTCCAGCGACTGGCCATGGCCGGACCCGATCCGCACACGGGACTGGCGACCGCGCGGGCGATCGCAATGCTCACCTACCGGGGGCGTCGCGGGCTGGAGCAGCGGTTCGGTCGGACCGATCCGGAGGCGATCGAGGCGTGGTTATCCCGCCAC
Organism: uncultured Gemmatimonadales bacterium; assembly: GCA_963847895.1. Taxonomy (GTDB): domain Bacteria; phylum Gemmatimonadota; class Gemmatimonadetes; order Gemmatimonadales; family GWC2-71-9; genus Palsa-1233. Next base: position 88,532 of record CAWKBO010000001.1, on the reverse strand, counting down.
GGTGAGCGGCTCGTCTCGCGCTTCGATCCGGCGTCGTATCGGGCCCTGCTCGGCGCGCTCGACCGGCACGACCTCGGCGACCTCGCCGTGGCGGCGCGACGGACCGCAGAGCGGGTCGGCGAGATCGTCGGCGTGGGCATCGACAGTGACATCCTCTACCCCGCCGCGGAGGTGCGCCACTGGGTGCGTGCCTACCGTCGCCATGGAATGCGGGCCCGCTACCGCGAGATCCGCTCGGCCCATGGGCACGACGCGTTCCTGCTCGAGACCGAGCAGGTGGCGGCGGTATTGCGAGAGGGAGGGTGACCCGACCGGGTCAGGTCAGGAACGACTCGAGCGCCTGCGCCTCGCCCTGGTGGCGAAGTCGCTGCAGCGCCTTCTCCTTGATCTGGCGCACCCGCTCGCGCGTGATGCCGAGCATCGCGCCGATCTCCTCCAGCGTCTTCGGTTCGGGCGAGTCGAGCCCGAAATAGAGCCGGAGGATCCGGGCCTCGCGCTCACGGAGCGACTTGAAGCAGCTGTCGATGCTCTCGGTGAGCGCGTGGTCGATCGCCTCGGCGTCCGGGCCGCGGCCGTGCTGGTCGGGGAGGTAGTCGAGCAGCCGGTTGTCCTCGCCCTGGGTGACCGGCGCGTCGAGCGACAGGTGTCCCTGCGAGATCGCCATGGTCCGTTCCACCTCGGCCACATCGAGGTCCATCCCCTCGGCGATCTCGCCGGCAGTCGGGTCGCGCCCCAGTTCCTGCTGGAGCGCGGAGGTCCGCTTGCCGATCCGGTGGAGGGTGCCGGCCCGGTTGAGCGGCACGCGCACGATCCGCGACTGCTCGGCCAGGGCCTGCAGGATCGCCTGGCGAATCCACCAGACGGCATAGGAGATGAACTTGATGCCCTTCGATTCGTCGAACTTGTGGGCGGCGCGGATCAGGCCGAGGTTGCCCTCGTTGATCAGGTCGGCGAGGGACACGCCCTGGTTCTGGTACTTCTTGGCGACGGAGACGACGAAGCGGAGGTTGCTGCGGACGAGGGTGTCGAGGGCTTCCTGATCACCCTGGCGAATGCGCTGCGCGAGGGCAACTTCGTCCGCCTGGGTGATCAGCGGATATCGACTGATGTCCCGGAGATAGACGTCGAGCGATCCTTCGTCAGCTCCCGGGCCTCCGCGGCTGCCGCCGCGGACCTGCAATGGTCGCATCGCACAACCTCTGGTGCGTGGACAGAACCGAGCAAATCACCTGTCGTGGGAATGTGTCGGAGAATACCCGGGGCGATCCGATGGGGGCAAGGGCCGAAAGGGAGGGCGGAGGACGGAACGACGGAGGACGGAGAGGAGCGCAGGACGATCTCGGCTCTCCCTCAGTCCTCCGTCGTTCCGGCCTCCGTCCTCAGATGTCGTACGTGTCGATCTGCGCCCGTTGCAGTGAACCCGAGAAGTCCACGTAGTTCACCTTCGTCTCCGAGTAGAACTCGAAGACCTCCCAGCCGCCCTCGCGATGTCCGTTGCCGGTCTGCTTGACCCCACCGAACGGCAGGTGCGCCTCGGCACCGATCGTCGGGGCATTGACGTAGGTGATCCCGTTCTGGAGATCATCCATCGCCCGGAAGGCGCGATTCACGTCCCGGGTGTAGATCGCCGAGGAGAGACCGTACTGCACCTCGTTGTTGACCTTGACGGCGTCCTCGTAGCTGTTGACCCGGATCACGCTGAGCACCGGCCCGAAGATCTCCTCGGTGGCCAGTCGCGACCCACGCTTCACGCCGGTGAACACCGTCGGCTTGTAGAAGTGGCCGCTGGCCGTCCGCTTGCCGCGGGGCCGGGCGCCGCCCAGTGCCAGCTCGGCTCCCTCCGCCAGCCCGATCTCCACGTAGCGTTCGACCTTCTCGAGGGCCGCCGCGTGGATCAGCGGGCCGACCTGGGTCCGCGGCTCACGGCCGTCGCCCAGCACCAGCTTGCCGGCGGCCTCCACCAGGCGGTCGACCAGCTTGTCGTGGACCTTGCGGTGGACGATCAGCCGCGAGGTGGCGGTACAGCGCTGGCCGGTCGTCCCGAAGGCGCCCCAGAGCACCCCATCGAGGGCCAGGTCGAGGTCGGCATCATCCATCACGATCTGGGCGTTCTTGCCGCCCATCTCGAGCGAGAGCCGCTTGTGCATCCGGCCACAGACCTCGCCAATCTTCGAACCGGTGTCGGTCGACCCGGTGAACGAGATCAACGGCACGTCCTTGTGGGCGACCAGCGCCGCGCCGACCTCGCCGCCGCCATGCACCAGCTGGACCACCTCGGGAGGGAGCCCCGCCTCGAGCAGGATCTCGACCAGGACGGTGGCGGTGTGCGGCACGTCTTCCGACGGCTTGATGATCACGCTGTTGCCGCACAGCAACGCCGGGAACGCCTTCCAGGTCGGAATCGCCAGCGGGAAGTTGAATGGCATGATCAGGCCCGCCGGCCCGATCGGGCGCCGCACGCTCATCGCGAACTTCTGGCGCAATTCGCTGGGCACGGTGTGGCCGAAGAGTCGTCGTCCCTCGGTCGCCGCGTAATACGCGGTGTCGATCCCCTCCTGCACATCGCCTCGCGTCTCGGCGAGCACCTTGCCCATCTCCCGCGTCATCAGGTCGGCGATCTCCTCCTTGCGCGCCGTCATGAGGTCGCCGACACGACGCAGCACGTCACCCCGCAACGGCGCCGGGGTGCGCGACCAGAGATCGAATCCGGCGCGGGCCGACTTGACCGCGGCCGCGACATCGGCTTTCCCCGAGTCGGGGAATCGGCCGATCAGGTCGCCGGTGTCGGCCGGATTGCGATTGGGGAAGTAGCGACCGGTGGAGGGAGCGACCCACTGGCCGCCGATGAAATTCTTGAAGGTCTTCGCCATTGATCCGTATCGGTTCAGGTGGAACAGGTCCAGGTGAGCGAATGAGCGGCATACCCGATCCGCGGCAGCACTTCAGCGGCGACGAGCACCAGCGCCGCGAGGAGGGTGACGATCCCGATCGCCATCGGCAGCCCGCGACGGCTTTGCCACGCGTTGCGCATCCCCCAGATCGCCGCGGCGAGCACCCCGGCGACCCCGACAAGGTACACCCAGAGCATGAAACCGCAGTCCCGCGGGTAGGGCCACACGGTGAGCGCGGCGACACCGATCGGCCCCAGGAGAGTGATGAGCCACACCGCGAAGCCGCCACGTCCACCGGTCGCGGGGCGCTCCGCCGGCTGGCGCTTCGGCGCCGGCGCGGCCGATTGCTCGGCACCGCCCTGACGGGCCGGCACCGCGCCGGCCTCGGCCGGTCCGGGCGCGGGCCTCGCCGTGCCACCGTCCTTGGCCATCAGTCGGTCGATCTTGGCCAGTTCCTTGTCCCAGTCGCGTTGGTCGGCCATCAGTGCTCCCGCTCGATCCCGTATTTCTCGATCTTGTTGTAGAGGTTCGACCGTGGCATGCCGAGCACCCGGGCCGTCTCGGCCACGTTCCAATAGTGCTCGCGGAGTCGCGCGATGATGAAGGCCCGCTCCGCATCTTCGCGGAACTCCTGGAAGGTCTGCTCCCCGGCGTCCTCCGCCAACTTCGCGGCGTCAAGCGGTGGGCCGGTGTCGGCGGCCAGCACCCGGTCGATGTCCTCGAGCGTGACCTCCGGCCCGGTCGACAGGATCAGCAATCGCTCCACTGCGTTGCGCAGCTCGCGCACGTTGCCCGGCCAGTGCCGACGCTGCAGCCGTCGAAGGGCGTCGCCACTGAACGGCTTCGGCGTCATCCCCGGACCGTGCCCCACCACCGCGACGAAGTGGGACACCAGCGCCGGGATGTCCTCGGCCCGGTCGCGGAGTGGCGGGACATGGATCAGCATCACATTGAGCCGGAAGTAGAGATCCTCCCGGAAGCGTCCCGCGGCGATCTCCGTCTCGAGGTCGCGGTTGGTCGCCGCGATCACCCGGACGTCGACCTTGATCGGCCTGGCATCACCCACCCGGACGATGACGCCCTCCTGGAGCGCGCGGAGGATCTTGGCCTGCGCCGAGAGGGCCAGGTCACCGATCTCGTCGAGGAAGAGCGTCCCGCCGTCGGCCGCGTCGAACTTGCCGGTCTGATCGGCAATCGCCCCGGTGAAGGCACCCTTCACGTGGCCGAAGAGCTCGCTCTCGACCAGCTCGCTCGGGATCGCGGCGCAGTTGACCTCCACGAACGGCTGCTCCCGTCGCGGTGATGCCTCGTGGATTGCCCGTGCCACCAGCTCCTTGCCGCTGCCATTCTCGCCGGTCACCAGCACCCGGGCGTTGGTCGGGCCGACGCGCGCGACCAGCTCGCGGATCTCGCGCAGACCCGGTGAGTCGCCGACCATGGCGAAACGGCTATCGGTGGCACGCGCCAGTCCCTCGCGCAGCCGGGCGTTCTCGCCGGCCAGCCGCCGATGTTCCAGCGCCCGGGACACCGTGACCAGGAGACGGTCGGAGTCGAGCGGCTTCTCCAGGAAATCGAAGGCACCCTCCTTGACCGCCTGGACCGCGGTGCTGATCGTGCCGTGGCCCGAGATCATCACCACCCGGGCGTCGGGATCCAGCTGCCGCAACTGATTGAGGGTGTCGAGGCCGTCGATGCCCTGCATCTTGACGTCAAGCAGCACGAGATCGAACGGCCGCTGGCGGTAGAGTGAGAGCGCCTCGCCACCCGACGACGCGGTGACCACCTCGTGACCCTCATAGCCGAGCACCTGCGCGAGGATGTCGCGGATCGAGCGCTCGTCGTCCACCACCAGCAAGCGACCGTTCATGGGACAGGACTCCGATAGAGGGCGACCCCCTCCGGTCGGACCCGGAACCCCTGCACGGCCGCGGGCATGTGGATCAACAGGCGGCCATCATCTTCCCGACCGGTCAGACGGGCCAGGACGCGGCCGACCAGGCTCGCCGGCAGCGGCAGGCCGCGCACGATCACGCGATCGAGTTGCCACTCGGCAATCCCGGGGCGGGCCGGCGCAAGTGGGCCCTCGGCGATAACCTCCTCACGCGACGTGGCCGATCCGGGGATGGCGTCGCGGAGCCGCGTCGGCAGCTGCCCCAGGTCGATCAGGGCACGAACCCGGATCCGCCTCTCCCCAAGCTCCACGGAAACCGAGTCGACGCCGCGCACGCCCAGCAAATCGGTGCCCTCGACCACCAGGGAGGCGAGTTCTCCGGCGCTGAGCAGCACCGAATCGGGCCGGGAGGTCAGCAACTCCTGCACCTTGCCCCGCGCCGAGGCGAGCGCGGCCGGGCTCGGAGCGCCGGTCCGGCGAGCCACCGACATCGGGTTGACCACACCGCGCACGTAACGGGTGATCTCGGTGCGATAGAGCCAGCCCGCGCCGAGCAAAAGGATCAGGAGCACCGCCGAGACGAGCCGACCGAGGCAGCGCATCGGCTAGCCGGCGAGCACGGTCAGGGAGCCGCGCCGGTAGCCGCGGGCGTCTCGCTCCACGATCCGGAACCCCAACGCCGCAAAGCGACTGGAGAGCTCCGGAAGGAGACGGTCGACCAGGCCGAACATCGCCGGGGCCACCTCGATCCTCGCCGTCTCGCCGTGGTGCCGCACACGGAGATCGCCCGCCACACCGGCCTCGCGGAGCCAGCGCTCCGCCGATTCAACCTGACCGAGCCGATTGGCTGTCACCGGCAGTGCGGTGCGGATTCGTGACGCCAGGCAGGGTGAGGCGGGGGCATCCCACCCGGGAATGGCAAGATGGCGCGCGGCGGCACGCACGTCGGCCTTGCGCCAGCCGAGATCCGCCAGCGGGGTCCGGATCGAAGCCTCCGCCCCGGCCCGTGCCCCGGGGCGATGCTCGGTGAGGTCATCGGCATTGGTACCGTCCAGAATCGTTTCCCAGCCCTCCGCCGAGGCGAGCGCCCCCAGATGGCGCCAGAGAGTCCGCTTGCAGTGGTAGCAGCGATCGAGGCCGTTGGCACGATAGTCCGGATCGGTCAGCTCGTCGGTGGCCACCTGCCGGAGTGGGATGCCGAATCGCCCGGCGAGCGTCACCGCTCGCCGCCGCTGTTCGACACCCAGTGCCGGGGAGACGCCGAGCACGGCAAGGAAGCGATCCGGACCGAGCGACCTGGCAGCGACGACGGCCAGCAGCGCCGAGTCGACCCCACCCGAGTAGCCCAGCAGCACCCGGCCGAGCGGCTGCAGATAGTCGGTCAGGGCGTCGATCTGGTGCATCGTGGAAAGCTAATCCCTCTGCCGCGCCACCCGATGCCGGGTTAGCCTCAGGGATGGCCAGCGACGACCCGCTCCCGATCAACAGTCACCTCGCGATCCCGATGGCGGAGCTGGAGCTGCGCGCCTCCCGGAGCGGCGGCCCCGGAGGCCAGCACGTCAACACCTCCTCCACGCGGATCGAGCTGGTCTGGAATGTCGCCACCTCGCCGTCGCTCGATGAGGAACAGCGGGCCCGCCTCCTCGAGAAGCTCGCCACCCGACTCGACGCCGGGGGGCGCCTCAGGCTGGTAGCCCAGGGCGAGCGGAGTCAGCTCCGCAACCGGCAAGCGGCATTGGCCAGATTTGTGACCATTCTCAGGCAGGGACTGGTCGTTCCCAGGAAGCGCAAGCCCACCCGGCCGACCCGGGCGTCGAAGGAACGGCGCCTGACGGAGAAGAAACAGCGTGGCGAGACCAAGCGACAACGGCGCAGGCCGCCGGATGATTGACCGCTCGCGCGCGAGCGCGAGGGGACTGGTCCTCGCCGCGGCGCTCGCCGGCTGCACCGGGCCGGCGGGGCCGACAGAGGAAGTCGAACCCGGCCCCGAGGTCACGCCGGCCGGCTATGCCCTGACGATCCGCGGTGGCGACCAGCGGCTGGCCGATCCGGCGCAGCCGGTCTGGATCTCGATCGACATCGTGCGGGTGGAGGGCGGTTACGATGGCCCGATCACCTTCGCCGCCGAGGCCCCCGAGGGAATCGTGATCGCGTTCCGACCGGAGACCGTGCTGCGCGACTTCACCCGGGTCATCCTGGTGGCCGATGCCAGGGTCGAGGCACGCGACCATCAGATAATCTTCCGGGGGACCGCCCCCGGGCGTGCCGACCAGGTCGTGTCCTTCACGCTGTCGATCCGACCGGCGTCATGAGCAGGGGGTGGGAGGCAACCGTCCTGGTTGCGGCAGTCTGCCTGCTGTTCCCCACCCGACTCCCCGGCCAGACACTCGCGATCGGCAACTGGCGCGGATCGCTGCGGCTACCCGACGACGACTCGCTCACGGTGACCCTCACCGCGGCCCGGGTGAAGGACCGGATGCAACTCGACATCCGCGCCGCCAGCGGGCTCAGCTGGGGACTGGGCAGCCTCCGTGAACGGCCTGGCCGGGTGGACTTCTCCTGGGCGCTCGACAGCCCAGAGCCGCTTCTCTGCCGGATCTCCTTCCGTCGGGCCGACCTCTGGGAAGGCTACTGTGACGACACGGTGCGCGGTGCCGACGGCAAGTTCCTGCGGCTCTTGCTCACGATTTGGAGAGCGGATTCCCACCAAGACGCTCCCGGCTGACTTGCGGCATCTGGGCCGGGTTGAATATTGAGAAATGCGCCGTCTCACCTTCCTGACTCTTCTCGCCTCGTCGATCAGCGTTGGTTGCTCCGGCGCACCGCTCGCGTCGGAGGTCCCGACGACTCCGACCGCTCCGCCGCCCGGCAATCCGGGACCGGTCAGCCTGGGGCCGATGACCGGGCCACTCTTTCAGGCACCGACCGCCACCATCCTGGAAGACACGCCGTGGTATACCAACATTGCCGTGTCCAACTGCATCGGCTCACCAGGGATCACGGTCGGGACCAGCGACAACCCGGCCTTCTCCCTGATCTATGCGGCGGGCACCACCCAGCCGAATCTGGTGGCGCTCGGCGCGCGGTTCCTTGCCGACTCGTCGGGGACGGCCACCGTCCCGATCACCATCCGGTGTGGCAATGGCGAGCAGACCGCGACGGCGCGGCTGACGGTCACCCCGGTCCCGGACCTGCGCTTCCGGCTCGACCAACCGGTTGGGACACCAGGGTACGAGTTCAACATCAACGGCGAACCGGTGGTTGCCGCCCCCGGTGAGCAGAGTCTCCAGCTGTACCGGGGCCAGGTCCGGATCGGGCGACGGGACAACCCTGTCTGGGCCGATCGGGTCACCTGGATCGTGGGCGACTCCATGTACATCCTCGACCGTGACCACCCGGAATTCGCCCTCGATCTCGGCACAGAAGACGTGAAGGCAGTCGTCCGGACCACTCCCCTCCCGTAGTCCCTCGCTCGGCCCCAATCCCGACCGCTAAGGTCGGTCTTGCCGTGACAAGTTGTACGGTATTTCCCCACTACTTGGCTTCGGCACGGCAGGTACAATCAGGCACCATGCCGAACGTTCCAGTCCCGCTGACGGTACCCCTGGGCCACCCCGCGACACCGCGGCCGCCAGGCAGCATGCACCCCTTCCCATCCCGATCGACAGAGCCCGACCCATCCCCGTGTTGGCGGGGCCGCTGAGGCACACCCGCCGGAGGTAGTGACGATGCACGGACCGTTGGCCCATCCCTGGGCCCCAAGCGACACCCTCGGCGAACACCTTGCGCAACGCGGCGTCTCGCGGCGCGATTTCCTCGAATTCTCCGGCGGGCTCTGCGTCATCCTGGGGCTGGGTCGCAACACGGCGGAGCGGATGGCCACCGCGCTGCAGGCACAGAAGCGCCCCAGCGTGATCTGGATCCAGCTGCAGGAATGCACCGGCTGTGTCGAGAGCGTGCTCCGCACCGCGGAGCCGACGATCGGCAACCTGGTGCTCGACCTGATCTCGCTCGACTATTCGCACACGCTGATGGCCGCGGCCGGGCACGCCGCCGAGTCGGCGCTGCAGACTGCGATGAAGGACAACGCCGGCAAGTACCTGCTGGTGGTCACCGGCTCGGTGCCGCTGAACGACGACGGGATCTACCCCACCATCGGCGGGCGGACCGCCAAGGCGATCCTCGAGGAGGCGGCCGCAGGGCGCGGCGGCGGTGCTCGCGCTCGGCGCCTGCGCGCACTGGGGCAGCGTGCAGGCGGCCGCGCCCGAATCCCACCGGGGCGGTGGGCGTCTCGGCGATCATCAAGGACAAGCCGGTCGTGAACATCGCCGGCTGCCCCCCGATCGGCGACGTGGTCACCGCCACCGTGGTGCACTTCCTGACCTTCGGCCGCCTCCCCGCGACTGGACGGCGACGGGCCGCCCGCTCTTCGCCTACGGCGCGCGGATCCACGATCAGTGCCCCCGCCGGGCCAACTTCGACGCCGGCCAGTTCGTCGAGGCGTTCGACGACGAGGACGCCCGCAAGGGCGTGGTGCCTCTACCACGTGGGCTGCAAGGGCCCGGCGACCTTCTCGCCCTGCCCGATCTTCCAGTGGAACGGCGGGACCAGCTGGCCGATCGGCGCCGGGCATCCGTGCATCGGCTGCACCGAGCGGAATTTCTGGGACACGATGACGCCGTTCTACGACCGGCTGCCCGACGTCGGCGGCTTCGGCGTCGAGCAGCAGCGTCGACCTGATCGGCGCCGCGCTCGCCGTCGGCGCCACCGCCGGGGTCGCGGCCCACGCGGTGGCGACCGGCGGTGCACCAGTGCCCGGCGTCAAGCAGCAGCTGCCGGTCATCGAATCCACCGGCGCGAACCACGAGCCCCCGGTCGCCCCGTCCGACGCCCGAAGGAGTGAGCCGAATGGCCGCGACCAAGGTCGTCGTCGACCCGATCACCCGGATCGAGGGCCACCTCCGGATCGAGGCCCAGGCGGAGAACGGCAGGATCAGCAACGCGTGGGCCTCCGTCGACCCAGTTCCGCGGGCATCGAGATCATCATGCAGGGGCGCGATCCGCGCGACGCCTGGGCCTTCACCCAGCGGATCTGCGGGGTCTGCACCGTGGTCCACGCGGTGGCGTCCTGCCGCGCGGTGGAGGACGCGCTCGGCATCACCATCCCGCCGAACGCCAACCTGATCCGCAACCTGGTCCACGGGATGCAGTTCATCCAGGATCACGTGATCCACTTCTATCACCTGCACGCGCTCGACTGGGTCGACGTGGTGAGCGCGCTCAAGGCCGACCCGGCGGCCACCGCCAAGATCGCCCGGCAGCATCTCGCCCTGGCCCAACAACTCGGCGACCTACTTCGCGCGAGGTGCAGGACCGGCTCAAGAAGTTCGTCGGCCGAGCGGCCAGCTCGGCATCTTCACCAACGGCTACTGGGGCCATCCGGCCTACAAGCTGCCGCCCGAAGTGAACCTGCTGGCGGTGGCGCACTATCTCGAGGCGCTGGACTGGCAGCGCGACGTCATCCGGCTGCACACCATCTTCGGCGGCAAGAACCCGCACCCGAACTTCCTGGTCGGCGGGATGGCCTGCGCCATCAACCTCGACGACACCGCCACGATCAACGCCGAGCGGCTGATCGACATCCAGGCCATGATCAAGCGGGCCCAGGCGTTCGTGGAGCAGGTCTACTGGCCCGACCTGGTGGCCATCGCCGGCTACTACAAGGAGTGGGGCGCGATCGGCGGCGGGGTGCCGAACTTCCTGGCGGTGGGCGAGTTCCCCGACGGCGACGTCAAGCGACGTCGACAAGCTCTACTTCCCCCGCGGCATCATCCTCGACCGGGACCTGACCAAGGTCCACCCCTACGACCAGGAGCAGGTCAAGGAGTTCATCACCAGCTCGTGGTACGAGTACTCCGAGGGCGACGACGTCGGCCTGCACCCCTAGGAGGGCGAGACCAAGCCGAAGTACACCGGCCCGCCAGCCGCCCTGGGAGTACCTGCAGGGGCTCGACAAGTACACCTGGATGAAGGCGCCGCGGTACGAGGGCCAGCCGATGCAGGTCGGCCCGCTGGCCCGGATGCTGGTGGCCTACGCCAGCGGCCACGAGGACGTCCGGCCGCATGGTGACCGAGGTGCTGGACCAGCTCGAGGTCGGCCCGGCGGCGCTCTTCTCCACCCTGGGCCGGACCGCCGCCCGCGGCATGGAGACGGTGCTGCTCGCCCGGCGGATGGACCAGCTGGTTCGACCAGCTGGTCGACCGGATCAAGAGCGGCGACACCAGCACCTTCAACGGCGACAAGTGGGAGCCCGTCGACCTGGCCGGCCAAGCCGCAGGGCTACGGCTACCTCGACGCCCCGCGCGGCGCGCTGGGCCACTGGGTGCAGATCGAGGACGGCAAGATCTCCCGCTACCAGTGCGTGGTGCCCAGCACCTGGAACTGCTCGCCGCGCGACGCCGCAGGGGCAGATGGGCCCGTACGAGGCGTCGCTGGTCGACAACCACCCGCTGGTCAGGCCCGACCAGCCGCTGGAGATCCTCCGCACCATCCACTCGTTCGATCCCTGCATGGCGTGCGGCGTCCACGTGCTCGACGCCACCGGCAGCGCCGATCGTGGAGGTCAAGGTCCAATGACCGACGCACGCGCCCCCGCTCGCGTCGGCCCGCGATCTCGCTGCGCCGGGTGCCGCCGCCGAGCGGCGACTATCGCTGGGTCTACCTCTGGGAGTGGCCGCTCCGGGTGATGCACTGGATCGCGGCGCTCTGCATCGTCGTGCTGGCGGTGACCGGCCTCTACATCGGCAAGCCCTACTTCGTGACCGGCGGGCGACACCAGCGCCCACTTCCTGATGGGCTGGGTCCGGTTCATCCACTTCGCGCGCCGCCGGCGGTGCTGGTGATGACCGGCATCGTGCGGATCTACTGGCTCTTCGCCGGCAACCGGTTCGAGCGGCTGGCCGCGCTCTTCCCGGTCCGCGCCGCGGGACTGGGTCAACCTGGTCCGGCAGATCGAAGTTCTACCTGATGATCCAGCCCGAAGAGGCGCCCGCACTATCTCGGCCACAACCCGCTGCAGCAGTTGAGCTACACCGGGCTCTATGCCGTGGCGCCGCTCCAGGTGGTCACCGGCTTCGCGCTCTACGGCCAGTCGAATCCGGGCGGGTTCTTCTACCGGCCTTCAACTGGATCGGCGCCGCTGCTCGGCGGGATGCCAGATCGTCCGGTTCGTGCACCACGTCGCTCACCTGGGTCTTCGCGATCTTCGTCCCGATCCACGTCTACCTCGCGATCCGGGCCGATCTCCTGGAGCACAACAGCGCGATCTCGTCGATCATCAGCGGCGGCCGGTTCGTCGCCGGCCGACGAGGTCTTCGAGGATGACTGACGCCCGCGGCCGCACGGTGGTGATCGGCCTGGGCAACCCGCTCATGGGCGACGACGGCATCGGCCTCGCCGCCCTGGAGCGGCTCCGGGCCGATGGCTGCCGCGGGCGTGGAGCTGGTGGACGGCGGGACCTGGGGCATGAACCTGCTGCCGACTGATCGAATCGGCCGACCGGCGTGCTCCTGCTCGACGCGATCCGCGACCGGCGCCGCGCCCGGCACCGTGATCGAGCTGGACGGCGAGGCGGTGCCCCGCGGTGTTCGGTGCACAAGCTCTCGCCGCACCAGATCGACCTGCGCGAGGTGCTGGCCCTGGCGGCGCTTCGCGGCACGCTGCCGCGCGAGCTGGTGGCGCATCGGGCTCGAGCCGGCGATGGTCGAGATGCAGCATCGAGCTCTCGCCCGGTGGCCGAGCGCGGCGCTCGCCGAGCTGGTCGAGCGGGCGCGTGGCGATCGGCTGGCGCGACTGGGGCACCCGGTCGCGCGGCGCTGGAGGCCGCGCCGTGCACGAGATGAGTCTCGCCCTCGAGGTCTGCCGCATCGCCGAGGAGCACCTGACCGGGCGCCGCCGGAGCGGCTGCTGCGCGTCGGGGTCGAGGTGGGCGACGACGCCGACATCGAGGTGGAGAACTTCCGGTTCTGCCTCGAGGCGCTGCTCGGCGCCCCGCCGTTCGCGGGCGCGCACGCCTCGAGATCACGCCACGACCCGGGCCCGACCTGCGGCTCGCCTACCTGGAGGTGGACGATGGCCGTCCGGACGATTGAGGTCCGCGAGCGGGTCATGGCCCGCAACGACGAGCTCGCCGCCGGCGTGCGCGCCGGCTCGGCCGACGCCGGCATCCCGGCGTTCAACCTCGTCTCCTCGCCGGGCTCGGGGAAGACCGCGCTGCTCGAGCGGACCCTCGACGCGCTCGGCGAGGAGCTCGGCATCGAGCGTCGTCACGCGGCGACGTGCAGACCCAGAACGACGCCGACCGCCTGGCCCGCGCACACCGACCGCCTGGTGCAGGCCGTCGTCACCGGCGGCGCCTGCCACCTCGACGCCAGCCAGGTCGACCGCACGCGCTCGACGCGATCGACCTCGCCGAGACCCGGCTGCTCTTCGTCGAGAACGTCGGCAACCTGGTCTGCCCGGCGAGCTGGGACCTGGGCGAGGACGCCAAGATCGTGCTCTTCTCGGTGACCGAGGGCGAGGACAAGCCGCTCAAGTATCCCAAGATGTTCCGGAAGGCGCGGTACGTCGGTGCTCAACAAGATCGACCTGCTGCCCTACGTGCCCTTCGACGTGGACCGGGCGGTCGGCCTGGCCCGCGAGGTCAATCCCGGCCTCGAGCTTCTTCTTCACCTCGGCGCTCACCGGCGAGGGACTCGAGGAGTGGTTCGGCTTCCTCCGCGAGGCGGTTGCACGCCGCGGCACCGGCCCCGGCGCCAGCGTGACGACCGTGGCCACCGGGGCCGTCGCCCGCCGCGTGCGGTCACCGGCGTGGTGCAGGGGGTCGGCTTCCGGCCCTTCGTGCACCGGCTGGCGCTGCGCCACGGGCTGGCCGGCTGGGTCCGGAACGTCGCCGGCGAGGTGGAGATCGGGCTCGAGGGTCGTCAGGCCGCGCTCGATGCCTTCCTGCTCGCGCTGCGGACTCGAGGCGCCGCCGCTGGCGCGGATCGAGCAGGTGGTGGTGGAGACCACGGAGCCGACGGGCACCCTCGAGTTCGTGGTCGGAGCGGAGCCGCGATCCGGGCGGGCGCCGCCAGCCGGTGTCGCCCGATGCGGCGCTCTGTCCCGCCTGCGAAGCGGAGCTCTTCGACGCCCGGCGACCGGCGGTACCGCTACCCGTTCATCACCTGCACCGACTGCGGGCCGCGCTTCACGGTGATCGAGGCAATGCCCTACGACCGGGAACGCACCAGCATGGCGTGCTTCCACCATGTGCCCGGCCTGCCAGGCCGAGTACCGACACCCCCGGCGACCGCCGCTACCACTCGGAGACCAACTGCTGCCCCGCCTGCGGCCCGCGGCTCTGGTTCGAGGGAGCCAGCGGGCGTCCGGGTCGACGCGCCGGAGCCGGCTATTCGCGGCGGCCGCGGTGCTGCTCGCCGCCGGGGGCATCGTGGCGGTGCGCGGGCTGGGCGGCTTCCACCTGGCGGTCGACGCCACCTCGAGCGCCGCGGTGGCGCGCCTCCGCGACCCGCAAGCGCCGCGAGGCGAAGCCGTTCGCGGTGATGGTCCGCACCCTGGCCGAGGCCCGCCGGCCTCGCCGAGATCGGCGACACCGAGGCCGTCGCTGCTCGGCTCGACCGCGCGACCGGTGGTGCTGGTCCGGCTCCGCGCCGATCACCGCCTCGCCCCCGAGGTGGCCCCCGGCCTCGACACCGTCGGCTTGATGCTGCCATCGACGCCGCTGCACCACCTGCTGCTCGAGGCGGCCGGCCGACCGCTGGTGATGACCAGCGGCAACCTCAGCGAGGAACCGATCGCGATCGGCAACGACGAGGCGCCGCGAGCGCCTCGGCGGCATCGCCGACGGCTTCCTGATGCACGACCGCGAGATCGTGGCCCGCTACGACGACTCGGTGGTCCGGGTCGCCGGCGGTGAGCCGCTGCTGCTCCGCCGGGCCCGCGGCATCGCGCCGCTGCCGCTCACCCTGCCGGTGGCGAGTCCGGTGCCGCTGCTGGCCGTCGGAGCCGACCTCAAGAACACCTTCACCCTGGTCGACGGCGATCGCGCCTACGTGTCGCAGCACATCGGCGACCTCGAGAGCTTCGAGACCCAGCAACACTTCGACGACGCCCTGCTGCGATTCCGGACGCTGTTCCAGATCACCCCGGAGGTGATCGCGCGCGACCTGCACCCGGGCTACCACTCGACCCGGATCGCCGAGGCGATGGCACCGCGCCCACTGATCACGGTGCAGCACCACCACGCCCACATCGCGGCCGTCCTCGCCGAGCACGGTGAGCTCGGCCCCGCGATCGGGGTCGCCTACGATGGCACCGGATACGGCGACGACGGTCAGGTGTGGGGCGCCGAGATCCTGCTCGCCGACCTCCGCTCCTACCGGCGATTCGGTCAACTCCGCTACCTGCCCCTTCCCGGTGGCGACCTCGCCGCCCGGCAGCCGTGGCGCGCCGCCCTCGGTGCGCTCTCGCTCGATCCGTCGCAGCGCGAGGCGTTTGCCCTGGCCTTCGCCGACGTGCCCTCGCGCGAACGTGACATCGCCGGGATCCAGGTGAACCGTCGCCTCAACTGCCCGCTGGCCTCCTCGATGGGGCGACTGTTCGATGCCGCGAGCGCGGTGCTCGGCGTCCGGCGCGTGTCGAGCTATGAGGGTCAGGCCGCGATGGAACTCGAGGCGCTCGCCGGGGATCGTCCCGGCGAGGCACTCCCCTTCCCGCTCCGCGCCCGCGACGACGGCCCCTGGTATCTCGATCCGCTGCCGTTGCTGGTGGAACTGGGCAAGCGTCGCCAGGCGCGGCACCGCGGCGGAACAGCTCGCCGCCGACTTCCATGCCAGCATCGTCGCGGCGACGGTGGAGCTCGTCGCCGCCACCTCCCGCCGCACCAGCTGCCACACGGTGGCGCTCGGCGGTGGGGTGTTCCAGAACGCCCGCCTGGCGACCGAACTTCCCGAACGACTCACCGCTCGCGGCTTCCGGGTGCTGTTGCCGCACGCGCTGGGTCCCAACGATGGCGCCATCAGCTACGGTCAGGCGGCGATCGCCGCCGCCATGCTGGCAGCGCATGCAGGGCCCCCACTGATGTGCCTCGGCATCCCTGGACGGATCATCGACATCCGCGACGATCGCGGCCTCAAGACTGGCACGGTCGACTTCGGCGGCGTCCGTCGCGACATCTGCCTCGCCTACGTGGCCGACACCGCCAAGGTCGGCGACTACGCGCTGGTGCACGTGGGCTTCGCGCTCTCCCTCCTCGACGAGGAGGAGGCGCGGCGCACCTTCGAGGCGCTCAAGGAGATGAGCCAGCTCGACGAACTCGACTGGATGCGGGAGACCGCCGAGCAGGGGCTGGCCGGCCTCGACGGGGGCACGCCATGAAGTACCTCGACGAATACCGCGACGGGGCCATCGCCCAGGCCCTTGCCGCCGAGATCCGTCGCACCGCGACCCGGCGATGGGCGCTGATGGAGGTCTGCGGGGGGCAGACCCACACCATCGTCAAGCAGGGACTCGACGAGCTGCTCGGCGATGCCGTGGAGATGATCCACGGTCCGGGCTGCCCGGTCTGCGTCACGCCGCTGGAGCAGATCGACAAGGCGCTGGCGATCGCCGCCCGGCCCGACGTCATCTTCACCTCGTTCGGCGACATGCTCCGGGTGCCGGGAAGCGATTGCGACCTCCATGCCGTGCGGGCCCGCGGTGGCCAGGTGCGGATCGTCTATTCCCCGCTCGACGCCGTGGAGCTGGCGATCCGGAACCCCGACCGGCAGGTGGTCTTCTTCGCGGTCGGCTTCGAGACCACCGCGCCGGCCAACGCCATGGCGGTCTGGCGTGCCCGGGAGCTTGGCGTCACCAATTTCTCGGTCCTGGTGTCGCACGTGACGGTGCCACCGGCGATGACCGCGATCCTGAGCGACCCCGACAACCGCGTCCAGGGGTTCCTTGCCGCCGGGCATGTCTGCACGATCATGGGCTGGCAGGAGTACGAGCCGATTGCTGCCGGCTTCAAGGTGCCGATCGTGGTGACCGGCTTCGAACCGGTGGATATCCTCGAGGGGATCGCGATGGCGGTACGCCAGCTCGAGGAGGGGCGGCACGAGGTCGAGAACCAGTATGTCCGAGCGGTGCGCCGCGAGGGCACCGTGCCGGCCCGCACCCAGGTCGAGCAGGTCTTCCAGCTCGCCAACCGCAAGTGGCGTGGCATCGGCGAGATCCCGATGAGCGGGCTGGTGCTCCGCGAGGAGTTCGCCGCCTTCGACGCCGAGCGGCGGTTCGACGTCGGGGAGATCCGGGTCGACGAGCCGGTCGCCTGCCGGGCCGGCGAGGTGCTGCGGGGCCAGCTCAAGCCGAACCAGTGCCAGGCGTTCGGCTGCGCCTGCACGCCGGAGCATCCGCTCGGGGCGCTGATGGTCTCTTCCGAGGGCGCCTGTGCCGCCTACTACAACTACGGCCGGTACCGCACCGGCCTCGCTGCCGGAGCGCACGATGGCTGAGCCGCACACCCTCGCCGAGGGACCGCAGTGCCCCGTGCCACACGCCCCGACCGAACGGATCCAGCTCGGCCACGGTTCGGGCGGCAAGATGAGCGCGGCGCTGCTGCGCGACCGCTTCATGCCCCACTTCCACAACCCGGTGCTCGACCAGCTCGGCGACGCCGCGGTGCTCTCGGTGCAGCAGGGCGACCTGGCGATGTCCACCGACACCTTCGTGGTGAGTCCGCTGGAGTTTCCCGGCGGCAACATCGGCTCACTCGCGGTGCACGGCACCGTCAACGACCTGGCGATGATGGGAGCCACACCGAAGTACCTCTCGGCCGGCTTCGTGATCGAGGAGGGATTGCCGTTCGACCTCCTCGACCGGATCCTCGCGGCGATGGCCGAGGCCGCCCGGGAGTCCGGGGTGCTGCTGGTCACCGGCGACACCAAGGTGGTCGAGCGCGGCAAGGCCGACGGCCTCTTCCTCAACACCACCGGCATCGGCATCCTCCACCCGGGCTTCCGCCCCGCCCCCGATCGCGCCGTCGTCGGCGATGCGATCCTGGTGAGCGGTCCGATCGGTCGCCACGGGATGGCGATCATGGCCACCCGCGAGCAGCTCGATTTCGACGCCGACATCACCAGCGACTCGGCGGCGCTCTTCCCGCTGGTGGCGCTGCTCCGCGACGCCTTCGGCGACGAGGTGCACGTGCTGCGCGATCCCGACCCGCGGCGGCGTGGCGAGTGCCCTCAACGAGATCGCCGCCACCTCGCGGGTGGGCGTCGAGCTCGACGAACGCGCGATCCCGATCCCCGGACCGGTGGCCGCCGCGTGCGAGATGCTGGGCCTCGATCCGCTCTACGTGGCGAACGAGGGGGTGCTGGTGGCGATGGTGCCCGCCGCGCACGCCGATCACGGCATTGGCAGCTCCTGCGGAGCCATCCGCTCGGCGAGGGCGCAGCGATCATCGGTCGAGTGGTCGAGGCGCATCCGGGGATGGTGATCCAGCGGAGCCGCATCGGCGGCTCGCGGGTGGTCGACATGCTGCCAGGAGACCAGCTGCCGAGGATCTGCTGAACGACGGCGAGGCGTGACCCTCCCACCTCCGGCGCGGTCTGGTAGAATCACGGCGTCGCCACCGCCGGATCCCCTGTCCCGCGAGCTCGCCATGCCATGCCGCCGCTCGAAGCGCGTCCGTTGCCTGACCCCACTGGCCGCCCTGCTCATCGCGTGCGGTGGCGGCGGTCCGAGCGGTTCGACGCCCCCGCCTCCGCCGCCGGTCTCGACCGTCGCGACGCTGGCGATCGTCGGTGTGCCGCCAACATCGATCGAGGTCGGGGCACACCTCCAGCTCCAGGCCGAAGCGCGCGATGGCTCCGGCGCGCTCCTCGGCAACCAGCCCTTCGAGTGGTCCAGTGATCAACCGACCATTGCGACCGTGACCCGGAGCGGCCGGGTCACCGCGATGGCGGAGGGCCAGGCGCACGGTCACCGTCACGCTGGCAGGCAAGTCCGCCAGCGCCACCATCATCGTCGCCACCCCCGCGGTGCAGAGCGTGGCGATCTTCCCCAGGACGCTGGCCCTCGCCCCTGGCGGGACCGGCCAGTTCAGCGCCACCGCCCTCGGGGCGAACGGCGCCATTCCGGGGGCCGCGATCGCGTGGAGCAGCTCCGACCCGGACGTTGCCACCGTCGATGCCACCGGACGCGTCACCGCCGTCGGCGTCGGCACCGCCGAGATCCGGGCCAGGGCCGACGTCGTGGTGAGCCGCCGCGGCGTCACGGTTTCAGCCACCGACTTCAATCTCCGAGTCGCCCGCGTCGACTTCATCCAGGTTGCCCAGGACGCCGCTGCCGATGTGCCGCTGGTGCGCGGCAAGCCGACGGCGGTACGGCTCTTCCCCGAGGCCACCCATCCGGGATTCACCGACGTGCCGATTCTCGTGACGATCGAGCGCGCCGGCACTCCGGTCTTCACCGGACAGGTGGCGAGCGGCCCGATCCCCACCACTGCCGACGCGGCCGCGGCCGACCAGGGGGTGATGCTCCCCCTTCCCGCCAATCTCGATCTCGAGGGAGCCTCGATCCGGGCGATGATCGATCCGGGACACCATCACGCCGAATCGGACGAGTGGGACAACGCCTACCCGGTGCTCGGCGACGATCCGCCGACGGTCACGACGGTGGCAGTACCCACGCTCCGGATCCGGCTGGTGGCGATCGCGCCGCTGGGCGGCACCCCGCCGGCGCTCAACCAGACTGCGGCAGACAACCTCGCGGCGTTCATGCGGACGATCTATCCGGCCTCGACGATCGAGGTGACGCTCCGCCCGGCCAGCATGATCAGCGATCACGAGTGGCCCGACCGGGACGCCCTCTCCGACGCCCTGGCCGAGCTCGAGGTGGAGCGGCTGGCCGACGGATTCAATGGCCACTACTACGGCGTGCAGGCCGTCGGTGCAATCGGGGGAATCGTGGGGCTTGGCTATCTCAACGGGCGATCCGCCCTCGGCACCCAGAACGACGTGGTCTTCGCCCATGAACTGGGGCACAACATGGGACTCGGGCACACTCCCGGGTGCGGGGCCGACGGGGTCAACACCTCCTACCCCTATCCCAACGGCCAGATCGGCATCCGGGGCTACGATCCCCGCGGCGGCCAGGCGGTGCCCGCGACTGCCATCGACATCATGGGCTACTGCCCCGGGTTCAAGTGGATCTCCGGGGGGTATTTCAAGGGAATCCTCTCGACCCTTCGGAGCCTGCCACCGGGCACCCTGCGTGCCGCGCCGGTCGATGCGGTGCCGTTCGCCATCACGGCGCGGATCGGGGAATCCGGCATCACCCGTGCCCGGATGACGCGCCTCGACGCCGCGCTGGCGGTTTCCGATGACCACGGCCCCGTGCTTGTCGAGGTGCTTGATGCCGACGGCTCGGTGCTGGTCGCGCGACACCTGGACGCGCGGAGCGTGGCCGGAATCGACGACCGACTGGTGGCCGGTGTGCTCACTGTGGCGCGAGGTGTCGCCGGAAGCGTCACGGCGGTTCGGATCACCTCCGGCCAGCACCGTGAGGTGATGCCGATCACCAATTGAGTGGCACTGGCCCGGGGAGGGGTCCGCCGTTCGGGGAGCATCTCAGGTGGCTCCACTCCGATCCAGCACCCGGTACTGCACCGCCTCCGCCACGTGCGCGGGCCCGATCCCGTCGTCGCCCGCCAGGTCGGCCAACGTGAGCGCCAGCTTGAGCACCCGGTGATAGGCCCGCGCCGACAATCCCAGCCGCTCGATCGCGTGCCGCAGCACCCGCTCGGTGTCGGGGGTGATCTGCACGAACCGCGACAGCTCGCGCGGCCCCATGTGGGCGTTGGCGTAGAGCCCCGGTAAATCGGCGAAGCGCGCCAGCTGCCGTTCGCGGGCCCGCTCCACCCGCGCCCGGATCGCGGCGCTCGACTCACCGGGTGAACGGGACGCGAGGTCGTCGTAGGCCACCGGCGGCACGCTCAGGTGGATGTCCATCCGGTCGAGCAGCGGGCCGCTGATCCGCGCCAGGTAGCGCTGCACCGTGTGCGGCGGGCAGCAGCACGAACGCGAGGGATCGCCGGCGTGGCCACAGGGGCAGGGGTTCATGGCGGCCACGAACAGGAATCGCGCCGGATACGACAGCGTCATCGCGGCGCGCGCGATGGTGACGTGGCCGTCCTCCAGCGGTTGCCGCAGCACCTCCAGCACCTGCGACGGCAGCTCGGCGACCTCGTCGATGAACAGCACCCCGTGATGTGCGAGGGAGACCTCGCCCGGACGGGGAATCGAGCCGCCGCCGATCAGGCCGGCATAGCTGACGGTGTGGTGCGGAGCACGAAAGGGCCGAGTGGTGACCAGTGCCTTGCCGGCCGGCAGGAGCCCCGCCACCGAGTGGATCCGGGTCACGTCGAGCGCCTCGTCGAGCGTGAGCGGCGGCAGGATCCCGGGAAGCCGCCGGGCGAGCATCGTCTTCCCCGCCCCGGGCGGGCCGATCAGCAGCACGTTGTGGGCGCCGGCCGCAGCCACCTCCAGCGCCCGCTTGGCCGCGACCTGCGCCCGCACGTCGGCGAAGTCGGTCACGTCGGCCAGCGCCCCGCCCAGGAGCGCGGCCGCTTCGGTGCGCACCGCCTCGATCGGGGCGAAACCACCGAGGTGCTCGCACACCTGCTGCAGCGTCGCCGCGCCGCGCACCCGTACGCCTTCGACCACCGCGGCCTCGGCGACGTTGGCCGCCGGGAGGATCACCTCGTCGCACCCCATCGCCCGCGCCGCCAGCGCGATCGGCAGCGCCCCCCGGATTGGTCGCAGGTCGCCCTCCAGTCCCAGTTCGCCAAGCAGCAGGGTTCGACTCAGGTCCCCGCAATCCAGCTGCGCGCTCGCCACCAGCAGCCCGATGGCGATCGGCAGGTCGAACGCGCTGCCACGCTTCTGCACGTCAGCCGGGGCGAGGTTGACGGTGATGCGCCGAAGCGGCAGCGCGTAGCCGGAGTTGCCGAGCGCCGCCGCCACTCGCTCGCGCCCCTCCTTCACCGCGCCGAGCGGCAGGCCGACCGTGGTGAACGAGGGGAGGCCGTTGGCGATATCGATCTCGACGTCGACGGCCAGCGCGTCGACGCCGAGTACGGTAGCAGAGCGGATGCGGGCGAGCATGTCGCACGTTGCCGCGCCCGTGCCCGGAAGACGGCTTCGATCACCGCAGCAGGGAGCCGCGAAACGCCGAGAATCAGGACGGGCGGGCCAACCCCATGTCGCACACCACAATGCCCCCGGCGCTGCGGGTCCCCATAGCCGTGAGTTCCCCGGGCACGTCTTCGAGTGTGACCGTCCGCACGATCAGCGCCGCGGGATCGAGCACGCCGGATTCAATCATCGCCAGCATCCGCGGGTAGGCATGCGCTGCCATCCCGTGGCTGCCGATCACCTCGAGCTCACGCGAGATCACCAGCTCCATCGGCAGTGGCGGCTGGTGGTCGTCGCCCACCAGGAGCCCCACCTGCACGTGACGGCCGTTCTTGCGGAGGCAGGCGATCGAGTTGTGTGCCGTGACGGTGGCGCCGAGCGCGTCGATGACAGGTCGGCGCCACCGCCGGTCAGCTCGTGGATCGCCTCGGCGATCTCCGGGACCGTCGCGGCATCGATCGCCGACTCGGCGCCGAGCGCGGCCGCTCGCTCCAGGGCCGCGACATCGCGGTCCACCGCGATCACCCGGGCCCCCATCGCGCGGGCGATCATCACCGCGGAGAGCCCGACGCCACCGGCGCCGTGCACCGCCACCCACTCGCCGGGCGCGACGCGCCCCTGGTCGACCACCGCCCGGAACGCGGTGGCGAAGCGGCAGCCAAGACTCGCGGCCGTCACGTCGGCGATCGACTCGGGCAGGGCGACCAAGTTCACGTCGGCGTGACGAACCACCACCAGTTCGGCAAACGAGCCCCAGTGGGTGAAACCGGGTTGGGTCTGGTGGTCGCAGACCTGGTGCTCGCCACGTCGGCACGGGCACGCACTCGCCACAGCCGCAAACGAAGGGCGAGGTGACCCGCGCGCCGACGCGCCAGCCCCGCACCGCCGATCCCACCGCGACGACCTCGCCGGCGAGCTCGTGTCCCGGCACATGAGGCAGCGAGCGGATGTCGGGATCGTGACCCTGCCACCCGTGCCAGTCGCTGCGACAGATCCCGGTGGCGCGGACCGCGATCAGCGCGCCGTCACCGGGCACCACCGGATCGGCCACGGTCTCGACGCCAAGCGGCCCGCGAAATTCGCGAAATGTGACGGCTCTCACCCCACCCCCCATTCACCATTCACCATTCACCATTCACCATTCACCATTCACCATTCACCATTCACCATTCACCCGAGCACGTACGCCAGATACACCCCATACCCCGTCACCAGCAGCAGTCCCTCGCGCCGGCTCACCACGCGGCCGGTGTGCAGCACCGGCCAGAGCAGCACCGTCGCCGCCACCAGCCAGGCCGCATCGGTGTTGGCCAGTGAGGGATCGAAGTGGATCGGATGCACCAGTGCGCTGAGACCGAGGATGCCGAGCAGGTTGAAGATGCTCGAGCCGATCATGTTGGCCACCGCGATGTCCGACTCGCGACGCACTGCCGCCACCACCGACGTCACCAACTCGGGGAGGCCGGTGCCGATCGCGACCACGGTGAGGCCGATGATCCGGTCGGAGATCCCCATGGTGTGCGCCAGGGTGGTCGCTCCCTCGACCACGCCGCGGCCACCGAGGAAGAGCAGCGCGCAGCCGGCCACGATCAGTCCCACCGCCACGGCTCGGGGCCATGCCCGCAGCCCCGGCAAACGGTCGCTCACCAGTTCGCGGAGGTCGGTCGCTTCCTCCGGGGTGATCGCCACGCCGGCGAGCCGGACCGTCCAGGCGATGAAGGCGACCAATCCGGTCACCAGCACGGCCGCCTCCACTCGGTCGAGGGAGCCGTCGCGCAGCAGGGCGAGTGTCACCAGGGTGGCCACCAGCAGCACCGGCCACTCGAGCTTGATCGCCTGACCACGTACCGAGAGGGCCCGGATGGTCGCCGCGGCACCGAGAGCGAAGGTCAGGTTGAAGAGGTTGGAGCCGATCACGTTGCCGACCGCGAGGTCGGGCGCGCCGGACAGGGCAGCGAGAATGGAGACGACCAGTTCGGGGACCGAAGTGCCGACCGCCACGACGGTGAGCCCGACCAGCGCCGCCGGCATGCCCAGCAACCTGGCGAGCAGCGTCGCGCCGCGCACCAACGCCTCGCCACCGGCAACGAGGAGGACCAGCCCGAGCACGATCAGGAGAACCGGCGGCATGGGGGAAAGCTAAAGCGAGGACAGAGGACAGAGGACGGAGGACGGAGGACTGAGGACGGAGAGAGGTCAGAGAAGCTCCGTCCTCAGTCCTCCGTCCTCGGTCCTCCGTCTTCAGTGGTAGCGCACCCCAAAAACCGCCAGTCGTGCTGTCACCGAATCCACCACCTCGGTCTCCAGTCGCATCCGGGTGGTGTCGGGCATCGCCACCGGCACCAGGGCCTCGTCGGTGGTGAACACGATCCCGTCACCCTCGAAGAGGAGCACACCGGCCGGCTGCTGGACCACGTTGATCTCGCCAAGCCGGAACCAGGTGGCGGTCTCCTCGGGAATCCGATCGACAGTGTTGGGGGTGATGGCCTGCAACTTGACCGGACGCCCGTTGAGACTCCAGAGCGTGAGCGAAGGAGCCGCGGCCGAATCACCGGCGACCAGCACGGTGTCGCGGCGGTCGAGTGAATCAAGGATGGCGTCGCCCTGGCGCATGATCCGGCGGATCAGCGCCAGGGCACCGGCGGTATCGCCCGGTGCGATGTCGGCCAGCGAAGCAGGCTCCGCTGGCCGACGCACCTGCATGGTGGTGGCTGGTGGTTCACCGCCGGCCTCGGGAGTGCCGGCGTCGCGGGATCGGCATCCCGCGAGCGCCAGCGCCCCGAGGAGCAGTGCGCCGTGCCGCATCAGCCCTGGCCGCCCCCGGCCGGGCCACGCCGACGCTGCGGGAACAGCTCGTCATACTTGGCCGACTGCTCGGGAGTGAGGATCGCCTTGATGTCGGCGGTCATCTTGGTGCGCGCCTCGCGCAGCGCGGTCATGTTCTTCATGGCATCGGGGTTGTCGCGCATGCTGGCCATGTTGCCGCTCTCCTGCATCTTGGCCATGGCGCCGCGCGCGTCCTTCGTCGACTCCTCGTAGGTCTTGATCACGGCCACGACCTTGGTCTTCTGCTCGGCCGAGAGCGACAGCTGGGTGGCGAGAGAGTCGGCCGAGGGAACGGCCATGAACCCCATGCCACCGCCGCGCATCCCCTGCCCGCCGCCCTGCGCGGCAAGCGGAAGGGTGAACACGGCCAGTGACGCCAGCAGTGCAAAACGAGCCTTCATGGTGGTGCTCCACGTGTCGGGTCCGTCCGCGGGTCGCGCCGGGAATCGGCCGCTCCGGGACTCGACAATGCTACGCCGGCAGGGCGCCGGGGGTTGAGGCCGCCGGCCGGAAGGTGACCCGGAATTCGGTCCCCTCCCCCGGCGTGCTGCTCACGGCGATGTCGCCCCCCCACCCATCCACGAGCCGGCGAACGATCGCCAGCCCCAGGCCGGTCCCCGACGTGGTCGTCGAGAAGCTGGGCTCGAAGATCCGTTGCAGCTGATCCCCGGGGATCCCCTGACCATCGTCGCGAATGACCAGCACCGGCCCCGCCACCGAGAGGGTGACCAGCGTTGCCCCCGCCTGCCGGGCGTTGTCGAGCAGATTGAGCAGCACCTGGAGGAGTTCCTCGTGCCGGGACTCGACCGCCACGCCGCCGTCGTCGTCAACCACCACCCGCGGTTCTCCGGCGGCCAGGGCATAGAGCTGGGCGATCTCGCGACAGGTGGCTGCGAGGTCGAGCGACTCCAGCGGGCCCCCCTCACGCTCCGGCGGGGTGCCGTACCGGGCGAACGACCGGGCGATCCGATCGAGCCGGTCGATCTCGCCCAGCAACCGTTCGGCCACCGCGGTGGTCTGGTCGGCCAGGTCCGGGCTCGCGTCGGCGCCCAGCCGCCGGAGGTGCTGCAATCCCAGGCGCATCGGGGTGAGCGGATTCTTGATCTCGTGGGCGACCTGTCGCGCCATCTCCCCCCAGGCCACCACCCGGGCGGTGCGAGCGGTCTCCTCCTCGAGGCGGGCCTCGCTCTGGACCAGGTCGCGCTCCATCTGGGTGATCGCCCCGAACACCGGCTCGAACTCCAGCGGAGGATCGCGCAGCGCCGGGGCCGGTTCGCGACGGCCGATCGCCAGTGCACGCCGTCGCAGGGCATCGATCGGCTGTGCCAGCGCCTGAGCCACCGTGCCGGCCACCACGACCGCCGCCAACGTCCCTCCGAGTGAGGCGAGGAGCAGCAGCAGCGCCAGGTCGACCTGGTCGCGTGCCAGTTCCACATCGGTGCCGGGAAGCGCTGCCGCCACCACCGTCTCGGCCAGCGGTGTCGGCTCGCCGCCCAGACGCACGTTGGCACCGGGCACCGGGGCAGCGAGCGAGCGGCCCTCGGCGACATCCCCCCGCGCCAGCG
Source organism: uncultured Gemmatimonadales bacterium (assembly GCA_963847895.1). Taxonomy (GTDB): domain Bacteria; phylum Gemmatimonadota; class Gemmatimonadetes; order Gemmatimonadales; family GWC2-71-9; genus Palsa-1233. The sequence continues at coordinate 62,121 of CAWKBO010000001.1, read as the reverse complement.
ACGGATCGATCACCGGCGAGAAGAGTCCCAATTCGCCGAGCAGGGGGGTGCTCGCCATCACCAGCCTGCCGCGCCGGTACACCCCGACCTCGGCCCCGACCCGATCGGCCACCAGCGCCAGCGTCGCGCTGCGGGGATCGCCGAGCATCGCCGGGGTGAACGCGGGATCATTGCTGATGTCGCGCAGCGCCCGCGTCACCTCGGCGCCACGGTCGCGAGCCACCTCCTGCCGCAGCCGCAAGGCCGACCAGAGCGTGAAGAACGCGGCCGGGACGACGAAGAACGAGATCAGCGCCGTCGTCACCGTGCGACGATAAGAGCGACGGAACACGTCGCGCCCGCTGGTGCGCACGAACCCCAGCACCCGTTCGAGGAACCACCAGAGAAAGAGGGCAAGCATCACGTCGAGCAGCACGGTGAGCGCGGCGCGCACCGCAAACGCCCGCGGCGGCGACATGGTGATCGTGGCCCGCACCGCGATCGGCCGACCTCCCGCGCCGACCTCTCGATCGGCGCGCACGAAGCGTCCGGTGCGACGGAAGGTGAAGTCGGGCCGGGCCTGTCCGCTGGGCACCGTGTCGAGTTGATAGGCTGCGTCGGCTGGAGTGCGCCAGCCCACCAGGCGACCGAAATTGGTCGGCCGCACCAGGCGCGACCTTGGCCCGATCAGGACAGTGACCACGGTATCGGGGGCGAGCGGCAGCACCAGGACCTGGTGACGACCGGGACCGCGCGCCAGCCCGACCACCCGCCGTGTCGCGCCACCGGCGACCACCAACCGCTCGAGATCGGCCCAGCTCGGTTCCAGCTGGTCGAGCGCCACCCATTCGCTGACGGTGGTGTCGGCCCAGATCGCCATTTGCACCGGCGCCCGGACCGCTGCGAGCGGCGACGCCCGCCACGTGGTATAAACGCGGTCGAGACGCGTGGCGTGCTCGCGCTGGAGCGCATCTCCCAGCAGCTCCAGGGCGGCGCTCGTCTCGGCGTCGGCGCTGGCCCCGAGTCGATCGAGGTCCTGGCGCGCCAGCGCCTGCTGTCGTTCGAGCGACGCCCCCCAGGCACTCAGCGCCGCGAGCACCGACGCGGTCGTCGCGATCGCCAGCCGTCGCGCGCCGGGCGTGGTCACCGAGAGCATCGCGCCGAGCATCGCAAGCAACAGCGGGAGATACCAGGCAGCCCAGCGCACGGTGATCCCGACATCCGCGGGATTGGCCGGCCGCCACGCCTCGATCCCGATGGCGCCGACCACCACCGCGAGCACGACGGCGAGTGCACCCCGCCGCCAGTCGGCCGAGTCGTCGGCCGCCGCGCGCAGCGGCGCCGAAGCGATCGCGATGTAGGCCACCGTCGCCAGGGCCAGCACCGCCTGCCAGGCGAACCAGGTGGTGAACGCCCCCGGTTCGACCGGCGGCGCAATGTCGAGCCCGGCCCGGGCCACCAGCGGTGGGGCCATGGCCAGGAGGATCACCGCCGCCACCAGCCCCACTGGACTGCGCCGTGCTGGTCGTTGCCAGAGCACCACGGCCAGCAGGGTGAGGGCAACCGCCGCAACCAGTGCGTAGGCCGCCGCCCCGCCGTAGGCCGTGGCCACGGCGCCAGCGCGGACCACCACCCAGACCGGGATCAGCAGCGCCCCCGCGCGAGCCAGGGCCGGCGCGCCCGAGGCAATCACCAGCACGGCGAGGATCGCCAGCCCGGCCACGGTCAACCATCGGGTGAGCCGTGCCTCGCGGGCCAGCAGCGTCTCGATGCTCGGCGGGACGGCGATCATCGCGGCCGCGATCGCGGTCCTGGCCTGGTCGACCCCGGCATAGTCGGCCCGCGGAGCCGCGTCGGTCCAACGCCAGCTCACCCCCTGCCAGTCGCCGCTGCGATTGGCCAGGGCCGCGCCGGGTGCCGGCAGGGCCGGAGAGGCGTCGAGGAGCAGCATCACCTCCGCGGTCTGCTGCCCACGACGTGTCGAGACCACCAGCACGCGGGCGAACGGTGACTGGACCACCGCCGCCGGGACCGACCCGGGAATCGGGGCGATTCGCTGGGGCCCGGCCACCGCGACCACGGTGTCGCCGGAGAGCACCACCAGCCCCATCTCGATCGGGCCGCCCTCGAGTAGGTCGGTCAGGTCGGGAGCCTCACCGGGGACCGCACCGGCGGTACGTTGCAAGGCATTGCGCCCGGCATGGGCCGCCCCGGCCACCGCACTCGCCAACAGCTGATCACGGTCGTTGGTGGCGCTCGCGACCGCTCGGGCGATCATCGCGTCCGGCGCCGAGCGCAGTTGCCGGTTGCGCCATGCCGCGATCGTGACGAGGAGCGCCAAGCATCCCAGTCCGAACGCCAGCGGGCGGCCCGAGCGCGTGCGGGAGCGGAAGGCTGCCACGGCCACCGCCAGCGACAGCAGCGCGGTAGCCGCGAGCCATGTCCAAGCCAGCCCGCTCACCCCGCCGCTGGCGGTCAGCGCGACCTGATAGGCACCCTCGCCGGCCACCAGGCCGACCCCAGCAACGGCCAGCCAGAGCGCAACCAAGGTAGGGGGGCGCCCCGATGTCCCACCTTGAAACTTCTCCTGCAACGGGTCGTAAGACGGCATGTTGACGTTTTCTTCCCGGATTCTCACGGAACCTGAAGGACGGAACATGCGGATTCGATTCGCGGGTCTGTTGACGCTCGTCGTGGCGCTCCCCGGCCTGGCCGCGGGGCAGGATGCCCCGATGGCACCGCGGCAGCTCTCCCTCGCCGATGCCATCAATCTGGCCCGGCAGAACTCGCCGGCCTACCTCCAGACCCTCAACGACGAAGACCCGGCGGCGGCCAATGTCCGGTCCGCCTATGGGGCGCTGCTGCCATCGATCTCGTCGAACGGCGGCGTCCAGTACAGCCGCGCCGGTCGGCAGACGATCGCCAACCAGATCTTCTCGCAGGGCTCCTCGACCATCGGCTCGAGCTACAGCGTCTCGGCCTCGTTGGGGATCAGCTATGGCAAGCTGCTGGCCCCGGCCCAGTCCAAGGCGCTGCAACGGGTCACCGAAGAGAATATCGCCTCGGCGGGGGTGAACCTCACCTTCGATGTCACCAACCAGTACCTCACGGTGCTGCGGTCGCAGGCCTCGGTGCAGGTGGCCGAGCAACAGGTGAGCCGCAACCAGGATTTCCTCGCCCAGGCCCGGGCCCGCTTCCAGGTGGGTCGGGGCAACATGGTCGAGGTGCGCCAGGCCGAGGTGACCAAGACCCGGGCCGACGTGCAGCTGCTCCAGGCGCGGCAGCGCGAGGCGGAGGCCAAGATCGAGTTGCTGCGGCGGATGGGGATCCCGGCGCCGGAGGATGTCGGCACGATTGTCCTGACCGAGCAGTTCGCGCTGACGAGGCCTGACTTCGATCTTGGCACGCTGCAGCGCATGGCGCACGAGCAGAATCCGCAGCTTCGCGCCGCCGATGCCCAGGTGAGCGCCTCGTCGATCGGGGTCCGCTCGGCCAAGTCCGACTATCTCCCTTCGTTCTCGGTGAGCACCGGGATCAGCGGCTTCACGCAGGACGGCACCAACGTCAACGCCCTGATCCAGGGGCAGATCACCGGGGCCCAGGGCCAGGTGGCCAACTGCGAGTTCCAGAATGGCATCCTCGAGCGGCTGACCTCGCCGCACCCGGCGCCCAACGGCGGCATCATCGCCGACTGCAACGCCTACGCCGGTCTCGACGCCAGCGGCACCGCGCTCCTGCCCGACGTCGAGCAGCAGATTCGTGACGCGAACAGCGACTTCCCGTTCGGGTTCACCCGTTCGCCGTGGTCGATCTCGTTCGGCGTGTCGCTGCCGATCTTCGACGGTTTCTCCCGGGCCGCGCGGGTGTCGCAGGCGCGGGCGCAGGAGGACGACGCCCGCGAGACGCTCCGGGCCCAGCGGCTGCAGATTGATGGCCAGGTGCAGGTGCAGGTCCTGGCGGTGCGGACCGCCTACCAGGCCGCGATCATCGCCGACACCAACCGCACCTCGGCGAGCGACCAGCTCACCCTCGCCAACGAGCGCTATCGGCTCGGCAGTGGCACCGCGCTGGAGGTGGCCGACGCGCAGAACGCGGTCACCCAGGCCGAGGCCGATTATGTGAATGCCGTGTATGACTATCACGCTGCCGTGGTGGGCCTCGAGGCCACCGTCGGTCGCCCCCTTCGCTGACCGGACTGGGAGAGGACCTGCAGATGTCGCGTGGAGCAAAGATCGGACTCGGAATCGGGATCGCCGTCGTGATCGTCGGGGCGCTGGCCGTGATGGCCGGCAACCGCGGCGCGCGCGAGGTCGAGGTGCGCATGGAGCCGGTGGCCCGCCGGGATCTTGTCGCGGCGGTCACCGCCAGCGGCAACATCGAAGCGAAGAGCCAGGTCGACATCCAGTCGGAGGTGACCGCGCGGATCCTGCGGCTCACCGTCAAGGAGGGCGACCTGGTCCAGAAGGGGCAGCTGCTCGTCGAGCTCGACCAGGTGCAGTTCAAGGGCGCCGTCGATCGCGCCGAGGCGGTGCTCACCTCCTCCCAGGCGAGCGCATTGCAGGCCCAGGCCAACCGCGACCAGGCCAAGCGGGCGCTCGACCGGGTCAACGAGCTCCAGCGCACCGCCCCGACCCTCATCTCGGTCGAGGCGGTCGAGCAGGCCCAGCAGGCCTACGACGTGGGCGCCGCCAACCTGAAGGCCGCCGAGGCCCAGGTGATGCAGGCCCGTGCCTCGCTCAAGGAGGCACAGGACAATCTCGGCCGCACCAAGCTCTACGCCCCGATCTCGGGCCGGGTGGTTCGCCTCGCGGTCGAGGAGGGCGAGGTCGCCGTGCCCGGCACCTTCTCGCGCGACGTGGGCTTGCTGATGCGCATCGCCGACATGTCGGTGATCCAGGCCAAGGTGAAGGTCGACGAGACCGACGTGGTGCGACTGGCGCTCGGCGACTCGGTGTCGGTCTCGATCGACGCCTTCCCCGACACCACCTTCGTCGGCACGGTGACCAAGATCGCCAACTCGGCGGCCGCCCTCGCCTCCACCGGGCAGAGCACCGACCGGGCGGTGGACTTCGAGGTGGAGGTCACCCTGGAGAATCCGCCGGCCGACGTCCGGCCCGACCTCTCGATGACGGCACGGATCATCACCGACACCCGGAAGGACGTGCTGAGCATCCCGATCATCGCGCTCACCGCGCGGCCGCCCAAGGCGGCTGGTGATACCGCCACGGCGATGCCGCTCGGTGACTCGACCGCCGCCGGCAAGGTGAAGGACATCGAGGGGGTGTTCGTGGTGACCAGCGGCGTGGCCCGCTTCCGGCCGGTCAAGGTCGGCATCGCCGGCGACGAATACTTCGAGGTGCTCACCGGCCTCGAGCCGGGTGACACGGTGATCTCGGGCAGCTACCAGGCGATCCGCGACCTGACCGACTCCGCCCGCGTCAAGCAGGTCGCGACCGGGATGCCGGGCGGGGAGGCCAAGTGAGCGACGCCATCATCACCCTTGAGGGGATCACCCGTGAATACCTGATGGGAGGCGAGCAGATCCGGGCGCTGGCCGGGATCGACCTCACCATCGTCCGCAACGAGTATGTCGCGATCATGGGGCCCTCGGGCTCCGGCAAGTCGACGATGATGAACGTCCTCGGCTGCCTCGACACGCCGACCGCCGGGCGCTATTGGCTCAACGGTCACGAGGTGTCCCGGATGGCAGACGACGACCTGGCCCGGATCCGCAATCGCGAGATCGGCTTCGTGTTCCAGACCTTCAACCTGCTGCCGCGCGCCTCGGCGCTCGCCAACGTGGAATTGCCGCTGGTCTATGCCGGGGTCTCGTCGCGCGAGCGGCGGGAGCGGGCCGAGTCTGCGCTCGAACGGGTCGGTCTCGGTGACCGGATGAGCCACAAGCCGAACGAGATGTCCGGTGGCCAGCGCCAGCGCGTGGCGATCGCCCGCGCCCTGGTCAACGAGCCCTCGATCCTTCTCGCCGACGAGCCGACCGGCAACCTCGACTCGGCCACGAGTGAGGAGATCATGCGGGTGTTCGGCCAGCTCCAGCACCAGGGCCAGACCGTGGTGCTGGTGACCCACGAACCCGACATCGCCGAGCACGCCGAGCGGGTCGTGACGCTGCGCGACGGCCGGATCGACTCCGACCGACGGGCCATGGCCGCGGCCGGCGCGGGCGCGGCCTGAGCATGCCGATCTTCGAGGCGGTCCGGCTCGCGCTGTCGTCGATCCGAGCGCAGAAGCTCAAGAGCGCGTTCTCGGCGATCGGCGTCCTGATCGGCGTGATGTTCCTGATCGCGGTCGTCTCGATCGTGCAGGGCATGAACGTGTACATGACCGACAAGTTCGCCGCCGCGCTGGTCGGGGTGAACACCTTCCACGTGCGCCAGCGTCCCAACATCATGACCGGCGATGTCGAGGGTGAGCAGTGGCGGGAGTGGAACCGCCGCCCGCGGATCACCAGCGAAGATGCCGAGTACCTCCGGGCGCACCTGACCGTCCCCGCGCGGATGGCCCGGGAGGGGTTCGACCAGCTCAGCGTCCGGTGGAAGGGCCGCGAGGCGGCCCAGATCCAGGTCCAGACCACCGATGCCGAGTACTTCGCGATCAAGAACTACGACATCGCCGAGGGCCGGGCCTTCGTTCCGCAGGAGGTCCGCGTCGGTGCGGCCGTGGTCGTGCTCGGTTCGGAACTGGCCCAGAAGCTCTTCGACGGCCGCGACCCGCTCGGCGAGACCGTCTCCGTCGGCGGATTGCCGCACCGCGTGATCGGCGTGGTCGCCCGCCAGGGCACGCTGTTCGGCATCTCGCTCGACAAGTTCGCAGTCGTGCCGATCACCTCGCCGGTGCGCCGGTTGGTGAACCGGCCCCACGTGATCGACGATTTCACGATCCAGACCGACGACGTCCCGCAGATGCAGCGCGCGATGGACGAGGTCACCGTGCTGATGCGGTCGCGTCGCGGCCTGCGGCCCGGCCAGGAGAACGACTTCTACCTCGAGACCGCCGAGGGGGCCCTCGAGGGGTGGGAACGGATCTCGTCGATCCTCTTCCTCGCCCTGCCGGGCCTGGTGGCGATCTCGCTCGTGGTCGGCGGCATCGTGATCATGAACATCATGCTGATGTCGGTCGCGGAGCGGACCCGCGAGATCGGGATCCGCAAGGCCCTCGGGGCTCGTCGCCGCGACATCCTGGCCCAGTTCATCGTCGAGTCGGCGACCCTCTCCGCGACCGGGGCGGCGGTTGGCATCGGTGCCGGCTTGCTGCTCGCCTTCGCCGTGCGCGCCTTCAGTCCGCTTCCCGCCGCCGTGGCGCCCTGGTCGATCGCCGTCGGGGTCGGACTCGGCGTCCTGGTCGGCATGCTCGCCGGAATCCTGCCGGCCCGGCAGGCCGCCCGGCTCGATCCCATCGCCGCCATGAGGCAGGAAACATGAGCACCCTCGGCCGAGGCAACCTCCCCAGTCGCGCCTTCGAAGGCGTGGCCCTCGCCTTCGACGCGGTGCGGGCCAACAAGAGCCGCGCCGCCCTGACGATCCTCGGCATCGCGATCGGCGTGATGGTCGTGATCGCGATGGCCTCGATGATCACCGGCATCCAGAGCGGCGTCACCGACATCGTCTCGCGCGCCGGGCCGAAGTCGTTCATGGTGATGCGCTATTTCCGCGATGGCATCCAGATTTCGGATGGGACGGATGAGATGTCGCCCTGGCGCCGGCGCCCTCGACTCTCCCGACATGACGCCGACCTGATCCGCGCGCTTCCGGCCATCGAGGCCGTCAACGTCCGCGAAGGCGGCATCTCGACCATCACCCACGGCACCCGGTCGCTCCAGGACACCTACGTGCAGGGGATGGACCCCACCTGGCAGCGGGTCGAGGGGGGCGAGATCATCGCCGGCCGCAACTTCACCGCGGTCGAGGCCGCGATCGGCAGCTTCGTCGTGGTGATCAACCAGCGCGCCGCCGATGCCCTGATCGAACGCGGCGACCCGGTCGGCCAGGTGATCAAGATCTTCGGGCTGCCGTTCACCGTGGTGGGGCTCTACGAGGATCCGGCGGAGCTGTTCGCCGACAACAAGGACCCCAAGTTCATCCTGCCCCACCGCACCTTCGCCAAGGTCGGCAACTTCGACCGCGGCTGGATCTCCATCATGGTCTTCCCGACGGCGACCGCCAGCCAGGCCGAAGCGATGGACCAGGTCACGATGACGCTGCGCATCGACCGGGGACTCAAGCCCGGCCAGGAGAACACCTTCGACCTGGTCTCGGGCGACCAGTTCCTGGCCTCGTTCAACCAGATGACGCAGGGGTTCTTCCTGGTGATGCTGGCGCTCTCCAGCGTCGGGCTGATGGTCGGCGGCGTGGGCGTCGTGGCGATCATGATGATCTCGGTCACCGAACGGACCCGCGAGATCGGCGTCCGCAAGGCGCTCGGCGCCACGCGGGGCGAGATCCTCTTCCAGTTCCTGGTCGAGGCCGCCACGCTCACGCTCATGGGTGCGGTGGTCGGCATGGTGCTGGGCGGGCTGATCGCGCTCGCGATCCGGAGCTTCACCCCGTTGCCGGCGGTGATCCCGCTCTGGTCGGTCGTCATGGCGCTGGTCGCGTCCGCCATCACCGGCGTCTTCTTCGGCCTCTATCCGGCCAACAAGGCCGCCCGCCTCGACCCGGTGGAGGCGCTGCGGTACGAGTAGGGCGACAGGCGACGGACGACAGGCGACAGGCGACGGGCGACAGGCGACAATGCTATGCGGCGAACGGCGACCTTTCGGATAGTCCCCTCCCCGGAACGGTTTCGGGGGTCAACTGCCGCGGGTCGCCTGTCGCCCGTCGCCTGTCGCTATTTTCCGCCATGCCCTTCGCCGAAGCGATCCGTCTCGCGATCTCCTCGATCGCCGCCGCCAAGCTCCGGTCATTCTTCACCCTGCTCGGCATCATCGTCTCGGTGGCGTTCCTGGTCACCGTGGTGGCGATGATCCAGGGGATGAACGCCTACGTCCGCGAGAACATCACCGGGGCGATCATCGGCAACAACGCCTTCCAGATCCGCCGCACCCCGATCGCCGTCGGGCTGATCGACGACGCGGCGATCCGCGAGCTCGCCAAGCGCCCCCGGATCACCAAGGAGGATGCCGACGTGGTGGCGCGGGCCCTGCCCGACGCGCGGGCGGTCGCGCTCCAGTCGGGCTGCCCACCGCCGCAGGCCGACATCCGCCACGGCAACCAGACCCTCGGCGACGTGATGATCTTCGGGGTCACCCCACCGTACCAGCTGGTCCAGGACTACCAGTTCGCCTTCGGCAGCGCGATCACCGACCCCGACCTGCGCGGCCGCCGGCCGGTGATCGTGGTCGGCTGGGACGTGGCCAACAAGCTGTTCCGCACCCCGGCCGACGCCGTCGGTCGCACCGTCCGGATCGCCGGGCGGCAGTTCACGATCCTGGGCGTCATCGCGAAGAAGGGCCAGACCCTGGGCCAGTCGTTCGACGGCTTCGTGCTGATGCCGTTCCCGATGTTCGAGTCGATCTAGGGTCGGCGCCGCACCACCGTGGTCTCGGTCAAGATGGCCCGCCCCGACCAGATCCCCGGAGCGATGGCCCGGGCCGAGGAGGCGATGCGGGTGGCCCACCGGCTCGGCCCTCGCGAGGCGAACGACTTCACCGTCGACAAGGCCGACGCGCTGGTGGCGTTCTGGACCTCGCTCACGGCCCTGCTGTTCACCGTGGTGCCGGCCGTGGTCTGCATCGGCATCGTCGTCGGCGGCATCGTGATCATGAACATCATGCTGATGTCGGTGAGCGAGCGCACCCGCGAGATCGGCCTCCGCAAGGCCCTCGGCGCCAGGAGCGCCGACATCCGCCGGCAGTTCCTGGTCGAGACGGTGATCCTCTCGCTGCTGGGCGGCATCCAGGGGGTGGCGCTGGGTTGGGGCATCTCCTGGCTGGTCACCGCCTTCTCGCCACTCCCCGCCCGGGTCACCACCTGGTCGGTCGGGTTGGCGCTTGCCCTCGGCGCGGCCACCGGGATCATCTTCGGCGTCTACCCCGCCGCGCGCGCGGCCCGGCTCGATCCGATCACCGCGCTCCGGAGGGAGTAGCAGGTGACCTCCCTGCTCCGGTCACTGGGCGAGGGCGTGGCCCTCGCCTTCGACGCGATGCGTGGCAACAAGCTGCGCAGCGCGCTCACCATCCTCGGCGTGGTGATCGGGGTGACGACGGTGATGGTGATGGCCTCGCTGGTCGACGGCGTCAAGCAGCAGATCTTCAACACCGTCCAGAACGCCTCGCCGCAGACCTTCTACGTGATGCGCTTCTTCTCGTCGGTGCCCCTCAATCCCGACCATCTCCCCAAGGAAGTCCGGATCCGTCCGGTCCTCGACGAGCCCGACGCCGTGGCGCTGCGCCGCAGCCCGATGGTCCGCTACGCCGGCCTGTGGGTCCAGGTCCAGCAACGGTTCGACTACCAGGGGATCTCGACCCAGGGACTCTTCGTCTACGGCGCCGACAACTCCTACTTCGAGGTGCAGGGCGGCACCCTGCTCCGGGGCCGGCTCTTCTCCACGGCCGAGGTCGCCGCCGGCTCCCCGATGGTGGTCCTCGAGGATCAGGTCGCCGACCACCTCTTCGGCCGCATCGATCCGCTGGGCGAGGTGGTCCGGATCGGCGGCAGCGCCTTCACCGTGATCGGCATCTACAAGAAGCCCGACAACATCTTCGAGCCGCCCGGCGCGCAGGACGGCGCCATCATCCCCTATCGCGCCGCCAAGCGCTCGTTCCGCTACGACGAGACCAACGGCCTCTTCATCGCCGTGCTCGCCGCCCGCGGGGTGTCGGTGCCGCTGGCCAAGGACGCGGCGATCGTCACCCTCCGCATGGGTCGCGGCCTCCACCCCGGCGACCCCGACACCTTCGACGTGATCACCCAGGACCAGATCCTCGACATCATGGATTCGCTCACCTCGGCGTTCTTCCTCGTGATGATCGCGCTGTCGAGCGTGGCGCTGCTGGTGGGCGGCATCGGGGTGATGGCGATCATGATGGTCTCGGTCACCGATCGCACCCATGAGATCGGCGTCCGCAAGGCGATCGGCGCCACCCGGCGCGAGATCCTCTGGCAGTTCCTGGTCGAGGCAGCCACCCTGACCGGCTTCGGCGGGCTGCTCGGGATCGCCGTGGGGATGGCCGGCGGCGGGGCGCTCAAGTACCTGCTCGGCCTCGAGAGCGGCCCGCCGCTCTGGAGCGCCGTGATCGCCGCCTCGGCGTCGGTCGTGATCGGCCTGGTCTTCGGCATGATCCCCGCCAACCGGGCCGCCCGGATGGACCCGGTGGAGGCGCTGCGGCACGAGTAGGGGCCGTGAGTCCTGGGTCCTGAGACGTGGGGGGACGTCTCCACCCTGGCTCCCCGATGCCCGACACGGATTCGGGCCGGTCAAGGGGAAGCAGGCAAGAGCCACCCCCACGTCTCAGGCCACTCAGGACTCACTACTTTTCAGCATGCCTTCCGACCTCCTCGCGATCTTCTCGCACCCCGACGACGCCGAGCTGCTCGCCGGCGGCACCCTGATCCGGGCCGCCGATCAGGGGCACCGGGTGGCCATCGTCGACCTCACCGCCGGGGAGCTCGGCTCCAAGGGGACCCCGGAGCTCCGGGCCGAGGAGGCGAAGGCCGCCGCCCAGGCGATGGGTGCCGCCTCGCGCGAGTGCCTCGGTCTTCCCGATGGCCACCTCGACAACAGCGACGCGATGCGCCGGATGGTGGTGGCTGCGATTCGCCGTCACCGCCCCCGGGCGGTGATCACCCATTACGTGGTGGGTCGACACCCTGACCACCGGCGCGCCGCCGAGCTGGTGCGCGATGCGTGCTTCCTGAGCGGGCTCGCCAACTACCCGGCGGAGGGGACGAAGCATCGGCCCACCAAGGTCCACTTCGCGATGGGCTATCGCGAGGATCCGGACAAGCCGAGCTTCGTGGTCGACACCACCGCCCAGTTCGAGCGCAAGCTCGAGGCGCTCCGCTGCTTCGCGTCGCAGTGGGACACGACCACCACCCAGGCCGGCGAGCTCCACCCCACCGGTCAGCAGTTCTTCGACCTGATCCGCACCCAGGACGCCCACGCTGGCTCACTGATCCGCACCGCCTACGGTGAGCGATTCTGGACCCATGAGACCGTGGCGGTCGACGACGTGGTGACCATGGCGGTCAACAGCCTGTAATCGGAGGACCGAGGGCGGAGGACCGAGGGCAGAGAGGGATGGCCGGCCGGGTCCCTCCGTCCTCCGCCCTCCGTTCTCCGTCCTCCCGCATTTGGGACTATTTTCCATCGATGGACCCCGTCTATCTCGACCACGCCGCCACCACCCCGGTCCGCCCCGAGATCCTCGAGGCGATGCTGCCGTTCCTGCGGGACGCCTGGGGGAATCCTTCGTCGTCCCACCGGGTGGGCCGGACCGCCCGTGCCGGGCTTGAACAGGCCAAGCGGGAGGTCGCCGAGGCACTCGGCGTCGAGCCCAACCAGGTGATCTTCACCTCGGGCGGCACCGAGGCCGACAACCTCGCCATCATCGGTGCCGGGCTCGCGGCCCAGGCGGCCGGCCGCGAGATGCACGTCGTGACCACCGCCATCGAGCACAAGGCGGCACTCGCCTCGGCCCATGCCATCTCCCGGCTCGGTGGCCGCGAGACGATCCTCCCCGTGACCTCCCGGGGACTGGTCGATCTCGACGCACTCGACGCGGTGCTGGCCGAGCAACCGGCTGTGGTGTCGGTGATGTGGGTCAACAACGAGGTCGGCATCGTCCAGCCGATGGCGGCGATCGGTGAGCGCTGTGCCGCCGCCGGCGTGCCGCTCCACAGCGACGCCGTGCAGGCGTTCGGCAAGCTGCCGATCGATCTCGCCGCGGTGGGCTGCCAGCTCCTCTCGATCTCGGGTCACAAGATCGGCGCGCCCAAGGGCGTCGGGGCGCTCATCGTGCGCGACCGGCGGATCATCGAGGCGATCATCCACGGCGGCGGCCAGCAGTTCGGGATCCGCCCCGGCACCGAGAATGTTGCCGGCGCGGTGGCCCTGGGCCGGGCGGCCAAGATTGCCGTGCGCGATCTCGACGAACACGTCGCCACGCTCGGTGCCCTGCGCAATCGCCTCGCCGAACAGCTCCGCGCCGCGATCCCCGAGCTGGTGATCCATGGACTCGACGCGCCGCGGGCTCCGCATGTTCTCTCGGTGGCGGTTCCCGGAACCGACGCCGGCACCATGCTGATGCACCTCGACCTTGGCGGCATCTGCTGCTCGGGCGGATCGGCCTGTTCCACCGGGGCGGTGGAGCCTTCCCACGTCCTGACCGCCATGGGCATCGCCCCATCGGTCGCCCTCGGGACCCTGCGCTTCTCGCTGGGCCACGAGACCACCGAATCGGACATCGACCGCGTGGTCGAGGTCTTTCCCGGGGTGGTGGCCCGGGTCCGGGAGTTGGGGGTGGCGCTGGGCCGTGCCTAGCCGGGAGAAGGTCCTCGTCGCGATGAGCGGCGGCGTCGATTCCTCGGTGGCAGCAGCGCTCCTGGTCGAGGCCGGTCACGAGGTGATCGGCGCCACCATGAAGCTCTTCTGCCACGGCGACGACGTCCCCGATCGTCCCTGCTGCTCGCTCGATTCGATCAACGACGCCCGCGCGGTCGCCCATCGGCTCGGCATCCCGCACTATGTCCTCAACCTCGAGGACCGGTTCAAGGAGAGCGTGATCGACGACTTCGTCGCCGAATACGCCGCCGGTCGCACCCCGATCCCGTGCGTCCGGTGCAACTCGTTCACCAAGTTCCGCGACCTGCTCGCCCACGCCGATGCCCTGGGCTGCGACGCGATCGCCACCGGGCACTATGCCCGGGCCAGCGAGGGCGTGCTGCGTCGCGGTGCCGACCGCAACAAGGACCAGAGCTACTTCCTCTGGGGCATCGACCGCAGAGTGGTGGCCCGGATGCGCACCCCGGTCGGTGAGGACACCAAGGACGCCACTCGCGCCCGCGCTCGCGCCCTGGCGCTGGTGACCGCTGACAAGCCGGAGAGCGTCGAGATCTGCTTCGTCCCCGACGGCGACTACGTGAGCGTGCTCCGCCAGCGGCTGCCCGCCGACGCCCCGGCACTGTCGCCGGGCCCGGTCGTCACCACCAGCGGTGAGGTGATCGGCGAGCACCAGGGCTTCGCGGGCTACACCGTGGGCCAGCGTCGCCGCCTGCCTGGCGGCCGCGCGTTGCCGCTCTATGTGCTGGGAGTCCGCCCGGAGCGCCGCGAGGTGGTCGTCGGCACCGAGGCGGAACTGCTGGGACGGGTGGTGACGGTCGACCAGATCAACTGGCTCGCGAGGCCGCTGGTCGCCGGCGACCGCTGCCGGGTGCAGGTGCGCTACCGGAGCCGCGCGGTGCCGGCCCGGGTTCGTGCGGCTGGTGATCGCTTCGTGACATTCGACCTCGATATTCCGGTCCGGGCGATCGCCCCGGGCCAGTCGGGCGCCATCTATGACCCCGACGACGACCGCCTCCTCGGCGGGGGCGTGATCCGGGAGGCGGCATGAGGGACTTCATCGTCCGGCTGGTGATCACCGCCCTGGCACTCTGGGTGGCGGTGCAGTTGGTGCCCGGCATCACCTTCACCGGCGCACCGGTGGCACTGCTCGGGGTGGCGCTGGTGTTCGGCGTGGTCAACGCGTTCCTCAAGCCGATTCTCACGATCCTCACCTGTCCGCTGATCCTGTTCACGCTGGGGCTCTTCACGCTGGTGCTCAACGCCGTCCTGCTGCTCGCGACCGCGCGCCTGTCACAGGCGCTGGGGATCGGATTCGCCGTGCGCGGATTCTGGGCGGCATTCTGGGGCGGCCTGCTGATCGGCCTCTCGAGCACGGTGCTGGTGGCGCTGAGCGGAGCCAACCGCCGCGAGGCGCACTGAGCGATGGCCGAGCCGAGCCGACACCTGGAGGCCGCCGCGCCGGCGGCACCCCCACCCGATCTGCGCGACCCGAAGCTCTACCAGAATCGTGAGCTGTCGTGGCTCGAGTTCAACCGCCGCGTGCTGCACGAGGCGCTCGACCCGCGCACCCCGCTGCTTGAGCGGGTCAAGTTCCTGTCGATCTTCGCCAGCAATCTCGATGAGTTCTTCCAGGTCCGGGTGGCCGGCGTGCGCGAGCAGGTGGCCGCCGGGATCCGCGAGCACGCCCCCGACCCGATGCCACCGGCCCAGCAGCTGGTCGCGATCCGCGAGACGGTGCGCGGCATGGTCGACCGGCACTCGCACGGCCTGACGCACGACATCCTCCCGGGCCTCGCCGCCGAGGGGATCATGCTCCACGAGCGCTGGGAGCAGCTCGCCGAGCGCGAGCGCGAGCACCTCACCGGCTGGTTCCATGGCCATGTCTTCCCGGTGCTCACCCCGCTGGCGGTCGACCCGGCCCACCCGTTCCCGCACATCAGCAACCTGTCCCTCTCGCTCGCCGTCACTCTGGTCGACGAGAACGGCGAACAACGCTTCGCCCGGGTCAAGGTGCCCCGGCTGCTGCCGCGCTGGGTGCCGCTGCTCGCCGCCAACGAGTTCCTGCCGCTCGAACAGCTGATCGGCGCCCATCTCGGTGCGCTCTTCCCGGGGGTGACGCTGGTGGGCTGGCACCCGTTCCGGATCACCCGCAACACCGACCTCAACCTCGAGACCGGCCAGGGCGACAACGACGAGGCCGACGATCTCCTCGACCTGATCGAGGAGGAGGTTCGCAACCGCCGGTTCGGTGAGGTGGTGCGGCTCGAGGTGCACCGCTCGATGCCCGAGGGGGTGCGACGCCTGCTGATCGAGGAGTTCAACGAGGCCAACGACGGCGCCGGGCTCCCGCTCACCGACGCCGACGTCTTCGAGCTCGACGGCCTGCTCGATTCCGCCGACCTGATGGCGATCGCCGGGCTCGATCTCCCGCGGCTCAAGGACGAGCCGTTCACGCCGACCACACCCCGCCGCCTCGCCGAGGAACGCGACCCGTTCGCGGTGATCCGCGAGGGCGACATCCTGCTGCATCACCCGTACGACTCGTTCCAGACCACCGTGGAGCGACTGATCGCGATCGCGTCGGAGGATCCCGACGTGCTGGCGATCAAGATCACCCTTTACCGCACCGGTGGCGAGATTGCCCGGCTGCTGGCGCATGCCGCCGAGCGCGGCAAGCAGGTGGCAGTGCTGATCGAGCTCCAGGCCCGCTTCGACGAGGAGAACAACATCTCGTGGGCCAAGCGCTTCGAGGAGATCGGGGTGCACGTGAGCTACGGCGAGGCCGGGCTGAAGACCCACGGCAAGGTGCTGCTGATCGTGCGGCGCGAGGGCGACACCATCCGGCGCTATGTGCACATCGGCACCGGCAACTACAACGCCCGCACGGCGCGCCTCTACACCGACTTCGGCCTGCTCACCTGCGACCCCGAGCTGGGCGCCGACCTGAGCGACCTCTTCAACGTGCTGACCGGCTTCGCGATCCCCGCGGGGTTCCGGAAGCTGGTGGTCGCCCCGCGGTGGATGAAGACCCAGCTGCTCGAGGCGATCCGCCGCGAGACCATCCATGCCCAGGAGGGTCGACGGGCCCGGATCCTCGCCAAGATGAATGCGTTGGTCGATGCCGATGTGATCGAGGCACTCTACCGGGCCAGCTGCGCGGGCGTGCAGGTGGACCTCATCATCCGCGGCATCTGCTGCCTCAGGCCGGGGATCCCGGGAGTGAGCGAGAACATCCGGGTGATCTCGATCGTCGGGCGGTTCCTCGAGCATTCCCGTGCGATGGTCTTCCGGGGTGGCGGCCGGGAGCAGGTGTTCATCACCTCGGCCGACTGGATGCCGCGCAACCTCGACCGCCGGGTCGAGGTCGCCGTCCCGATCGAGGATCCGCGCCACCGCGCCACGATCCGCAAGCTGCTGGAGCAGATGCTGGCCGACAATCGCCAGGCGTGGGAGATGCGCGGCGATGGCTCCTACGTGCAGCGCCATCCGGCGCCGGGCGAACCGGACCGGGGGACGCACGCGCTGTTGATCGGACGGTAGAGGCGACAGGCGACGGGCGACGGGCGACGGGCGGCAGGCGGCAGGCGGCAGGCGAACCGCGGGGCTGGCCTCCCTACAGCTGCCGCTGCAACCGGAACAGCAGCAGCACTCCATCCCCCTCTCCCGGAAGTTCCTGGTAGGCCAGCAGCGCGTCGTCGCCTATGTCGAGCACCCGCAGCCCAGGTGGCAACGACACCTCCCCGAGATGGCGGCCGTGCTGGTCGAAGAGATCCCAGAGCCCCGCCTCCCAGTCCGGGGTGTACACCCGGGCCCAGAGCACTCCTTCGGCATCGATCTGCAGGTCCGAATACGCCGGCATCGAGTCGGGATACGGCATCCAGGCCAGTGCCCTGATCACACTCGATTTCATGACCGAATCGGCACCTGCGATCGCCCGGAGCCGGGACCGACGGATCGCCTCGGCGTCGACTGGCCGGCGAGTCCGGTCGGCGCGGAAGGTGGCCATCAACCTGCCGTCCGGGTGCCGCTGCTCGATCGCGAAGGTGCTTCCATCGGTGTAGAACCACGACGACGTTCCGACCACGATCCGCCCGGCTCGGCCGAAGGGGAGGTTCCCGCTGACCATCGGGCTGCTGCGGAACAGGAACACCTCCTGATCAAGCAAGCGAGCCACAGGTTCGTGCTTTCCCGTCGCATCGATGAGAAAGGCCGTGGTCGAATCGACCTGCTCCCCCTGCTCGCTGAACCCGCGCTCGCGGATCGCGGCGATCAGCCGGCGATCAGCCATCTGCCCGGCAATCACGAGGAACTGGGATCCCATCCCGCCACCCGGAGTCCGGTGCCGCGGCAGCCTGTCAACATGCCGCCGGCCGTGGTCCCGGTTCCCTACGTCGAGCGTGGTAAGGCGACTCAGCTGATTGTCCCACACCGTCACCTGTCCTGTCGCTGCGTGCAGGACGCTGGTGAACGCCTCGAACCCGCCGACTCCGCCAGGCCGGAGCGTCCGCTTCCACTTGCTCCTTCCCGTCGAATCGAAGGCCACAAGGTCGAAGGCGTTCCGGACAATCGCCACGATCGAATGGTCAGCCAGGAGGACGGCCTGATGGTGCATCTCGTGCATGTGCCCGATCGGGATTCGCAGGGTCGGCTCCGGATCCACGCCGACCTGGCCACGGAGGGCTGCGGGAAGCGCCAGGAATAGCGCCACCGCGAGGCAGAGGGACCTGCCGGCCACATCAGCGCGCACTCGGAGTCTCCGACACCGGAGGCAACCGGTACGCATAGATCCCGCCGGTGTCCGCGGTGGTGATGTACAGGAGGGAGTCGCCGGAGACCGCCATGGTGCTCGCCGGATGGTCGAGTGCCCAGACCGCACGCAACCGGCCGTCCCAGTCGAACACATGCACATGGTATGCGATCCGTGCATTCGATCCGGCCGGGCCTTCGCTGCCATGCCCGGCAAAGAGTCCGTAGAGATGGTCGACGTGATGCCCCGCACCCGGTGTAGTGATACCAGTCCGGTTTGAACGAGACGTGCCCCTCTTGTTCAAGACCCAGTGGCCGTCACTCGGAAACGGCACCCGTGGCCATCGCCAGGTGCCGACCTGCCGGGTCTGTAGATGTCGACCTGTCCACCGGCCTGATACAGCACCGCAATCCGGCCACCACCGGGTTGGATGCAGAAGAAGTAGCCCGACGATATTCCCTCGCCGGGCTTCCAATGACACCGAATCCGGGCCCATGAGTGCGTTGGGCGCCATGGCGACCAGGTCGCCAACGCTATCGGCGATCACGATCCGGTTGGTGTCCATGTCACCGATGCCAACCAAGTGACCGGCGTCCTGCCACGCGAACGACCACACGAGATTGACCCGATCGTCGAGCGACCGGATCACCCGGTAGGCGGGATGCTGTCACTCGTCTCCCGGGTGATCCGTCGCAGGCTGGCGTCGTAGGCCCAGATGGCCCCGGGGTCGCCCGGGCCGCACCGAGAGCTGCGGCACTTCGGCGAAATCCCCCGGCCCCTCGCCATCCTGCCCTCGCGAGAGCACGAGGCTGTCACGGATCAGATCCACCACATGGAGATACGGATCGCCGGATCGGTCGGCGATCCAAAGCTCGCTTCCAGAGACCGCCATGTACCTGGGTTCTCCGATCACCGATGTCGCGACGATCAGATGACCGGTGAGTGAATCGGTCACCAGGCCGGCATGCGAGAACGCCGGCGTCCCGTCGGGGAGCTGGGTGAGCGGTGGTGGGTGGTCGCCACTGCCACAGGCCGCCAGCACCACGACCAGCGCGAGCGGCAGGACACGGTGGGACGATCGGGTGGACACGAGAGGCTCTCGGACTCGGGGGCGGGGCGGGGGCGGTGCGGGGAGATGGGCTGACCTGCCGAGCGTACGGCGCCATCGCCATCTCGTCAACCGTGAGCCCCGCGGCCTGACGGCCGCGGCTGGCGCGCTCACGCCTCGAGGAACTCCTTGAATTTCGCTTCCTGCTCTGCGCTCAACTTCTCGGGGATCTTCACCGACACCGTGACGAGCTGGTCGCCCTTCTGGCCACCCTTCTCGAGCCCCTGACCCCGGATCCGGAACTTCCTCCCCGACTGCGTCCCGGCCGGGATCTTGAGCTTCACCTTCGAACCGCGGATCGTCTTCACGTGGACGCTGGTGCCCAGCACCGCCTGCCCCAGCGTGATCGGGATCGCGGCGTGGATGTCGAGGCCGTCGCGCGAGAAGAAGCGGTCGGGCTCCACCTGGAACGAGATCAGCACGTCGCTCGGTTGCCCGCTGGCCGAGGAGCGCGGCCCCTGCCCCTTGAGCCGCACCCGCGTGCCGCTCTCGGTGGCCGGTGGCACCGTCACCAGCAACTCCTTGCGCGAGCGGGTCTCGCCTGCCCCGCCGCACGTCGGGCAGCGCACCGAGGGGACCTTGCCGCGACCTCGACAGACCGGACACGGCCGATTCACCGCGAAGCCGCCCTGGCCAAACGAGATCGTGCCGCGGCCGTGGCATTCGTCGCAGGTGTCGAAGGTCGCCCCGGGTGCGCCACCGCTGCCACCACAGGCGGGACAGACGTCGGGCATCTCCAGTGTCACCGGCACCTTGCCACCGACCGCGGCGGTCCGGAATGGCACCGAGACGGTCACCTCGACGTGCTCGGGCCGGGACGACTGCTCCTCGCTGCGGCGCTTGCCGAAGATCGACGAGAAGATGTCCCCCAGACCGAACGAGCCGATGTCACCGAACTCGAAGCCCTCGTCCTCCGGGGCCGTGCCGCCCCGGGTCCTGGCCCCCGTCCGTCGGGTCGCGCCCTCGAACGCGCCGAGCTTGCGCATCCGGTCGTACTTGGCGCGCTGTTCGGGATCGGCCAGCACCGTGTGCGCCTCGGAGATCTCCTTGAAGCGCTCGGCCGCCTTCGGGTCGTTCGGGTTGGCGTCGGGATGGAACTGCTTGGCGAGCTTCCGGTAGGCCTTCTTGATGTCGGCCTCGGAGGCGCCCTCGGGAACGCCAAGCACCGCGTAGAAGTCCCGTGATGCCACCTACAGCACCCCGTCCACCGACCAGACCTGCACCCGGGCCGGCCGCACCACGGCACCGCGGAACCGGTAGCCCGCCTGGAACGTCGCGGCGATGTGGTTGTCCTTCGCCGCGTCGTCGGTGGGCAGCACCGAGACCGCCTCGTGCTCGTTGGGATCGAACGGCGCGCCCGTCGGCTCCAGCCGTTCGAGTCCGGCGTTGCCGAGCTCCTTGCCGAGCTTCTTGGCGAACAGGGCGAAGCCGTCGCGGAACGCGGCGTAGTCGGTCACCGCGGGATCAGCGGTGAGCAACCGATCGACGTCGTCGAGCTCGTCGAGCAACCGGCCGATCAGGTCGGAGGCGCCGCGATCGAATGACTCGGCCTTCTCCTTGATCGTCCGCTTGCGGTAGTTGTCGTACTCCGCCGCCAGGCGCAGGAAGCGGTCCTCCGCCTCCTCGAGCGCCCGACCCGCCTCGGCCGCCGGGACACTGTCGGTCGGCTCCCACCCCTCGTCGAGGTGATGCGGGGTCGGCTCGGCAGGCAGCGGCTCGGATGCCGACTCGGCGGACGGGGTCGGGCGCTCGGGCTGGTTGGCAGGCGGTCGGTTCTCAGGACTCAATCTTCCGGCTCCATAAGGCGTTAGGCCCTAAAGCAAGGCAACCAGCGTGCCCGAGGGAAGGGCCAGAATGGCAGACCCGCACTGGCGGGGCGGGCCTGCGGGCGCGCCCCTTGGGGCGTGCAACGGACCGCGACGGCGTTCCACCAGTGCACGCATTCGCCATCGCGACCGGCGCGCCTACCGGTCCCGGCGCATCTTCACGCACCCCCAGGATCGCCGCCTGCGCCGCCCGGGCGCGTACCTGGCCCCGATCGCCGCCGAACCCGGCCCGCTGCGTCTCCACGCGGTTCCCGACCTTCCAGGCAAACCAGACGGTCCCCACCGGCTTCTCCTCGCTGCCGCCCCCCGGCCCCGCCACGCCCGTCACCGCCAGGGCACAATCGGCCCCCAATCGGGCCGCCGCTCCATCGGCCATCGCCCGAGCGACCTCTTCCGAAACCGCCCCGTGTCGCTCGATCAGCTCGGCCGGGACCCCCAGCAGGGCGGTCTTTGCTTCGTTGGCGTAGCTCACCACGCCGCCGAGGTACACATCGGACGAACCCGGGATCGCCGTGATCCGTCCGCCGACCAGTCCGCCGGTGCAGCTCTCCGCCGTCGCCAGGGTGTGGCCGCCGGAGCGGAGCGCATCGAGGAGCACCGCGGCGAGGTCGGTGTTGCCAGTGCCGAAGATCCAGCGATCGGCGGCCGCCCGGATGATTGCCTCGGCGGCGTCGAGTGCCACAGTCGCATCATCCACGCCGACTTCCCAGACGGTCAGCCGGAGGTCGACTCCCATCTGGTCGGGGAGATAGGCGAGCGTGACCGGAGCGAGCGATTCCTCGAGCGGTCCGAGGAGCTCGCCGAGCCTCGATTCGGGCACCCCCGCCGTGCGGAGCACCCGTGACCGGATGGCCAGCAGACCGAGGCGCTCGGCGAGTCGCGGCAGGACCTGTTCGGCCAGCAGTCCCTCGAGTTCGAGCGGCACGCCTGGGAGGAGCACCACCAGGCCGCGGGGGGAATCGAGCCAGAGTCCCGGTGCCGAGCCCCAGCGGTTGGGCAGCGCGGTCCCGCCGCGAGGCACCATCGCCTGGGAGCGATTGGTGTCGCTGATGGTGCGGCCCACCTTCTGCCAGCGGCCCACCAGTTCGTCCCAGATCCCCTGGTCGAACTCGAGCGGCATGTCGAGTAGCCCGGCCACGGCATCGCGCGTCATGTCGTCGCGAGTGGGACCGAGGCCACCGGTCACGATCACCAGGCCACTGCGGTCGAGCGCCTGGCCGACGGCATCCTGGATGTCGGTTATGCGATCGGCCACCGTGGCGCGTCGGGCGATCCGGAGACCATGCTGGGCGAGGAGCCGACCCGCATGGGCGGCGTTGGTGTCGACGGTGTCGCCGAGCAGCAGCTCGGTGCCGACCGTCACCATCTCGAGGGCGCGTCGCACCGCGGTCAGCGCAGCAGTCGCCGGTACTGCACCACGTAGCCGACGAACGACCAGATCGTGAGCGTGAGTGCGATGCCAAGCGTGGCGGCGACGAAGCGGCCGTGGAACTCGTTCCACCAGAGCGCGAACGGCGTCCCCTCGATCCCCAGCGGCCGCACCGCGTCGCGGAACGCGAACCACGCCAGGGTGCCGCCGATGAACACGTTCTGCAGCGACGCCTTGATCTTGCCGCTCGAGGAGGCCGGGATCACGACGCCCTTGCGGCCGGCCCAGACCCGGAACACCGTCATCGCGAACTCGCGACCGATCAGCAGCAGGCAGACCCAGAGCGGGATGCTTCCCCACACCGGGATTCCGTAGGCGGCCTGGCGCTGGGTGGTGATCCACCAGATCGGCCCGAGGGTGGCGAGCAGCAGCAGCTTGTCGGCGAGTGGGTCGAGGGTCCGGCCGAGGTCGGACTCGAGTCCGCGGGAGCGGGCGATCCGCCCGTCGATCACATCGGTGACCGCCGCCGAGACGAAGATCACGAAGCAGGCGAGCTTGGGCCAGTAGCCATCGATGAACGGCAGGAACGCCACCACCGGGGTGATCGCGATCCGCGCGACGGTGAGGATGTTGGGAAGGGTCCAGGTCATGCGAGCCATGAGTCGTGAGTCGTGAGACGTGGGGCGAATTTTGGAACCTGGCATCGGGAGGTGTGGCGGTCCCCGGCATCCCCCCCACGTCTCAGGACTCGGGACTCATCCCTATCCCAGCGCCTTCAATACCTGCTTGCTCACCGCCTTGAGCGTGTCGAACACGCCGTCGCCCTGCACCGCCACCGCCTCGAAGGTCGGCACCCGCTCCACCCACACGCCGTCGACCTCCTTCACCAGGTATTCGCCCGGGCGGTACGGATCGGGCGTCGGCTTCTGGCGCGCCGCGTCGTCGACCGGCCAGCCGGGATTGAGCGCGGCGTCGAGGTCGCCCACCGGTGCGGCGTTGGGCAGGTCACGCTTGTTGTACTGGAGCACGAACGGCATCCGGGTCAGGTCGTAGCCGTGCTGGGCCATGTTGTCGTAGAGGTTCTGCATCGCCTCGAGATTCGCCTCCATCCGGTCGATCTGCGAATCGGCCACGAACACCACGCCATCGACCCCCTTGAGGATCAGCTTGCGCGAGGCGTTGTAGTAGACCTGGCCGGGGACGGTGTAGAGATGGAACCGGGTCCGGAAGCCGCGGATGGTGCCGAGGTCCACCGGCAGGAAGTCGAAGAAGAGGGTGCGCTCGGTCTCGGTCGCCAGCGAGATCAGCTTCCCCTTGCTCGAGGGCGCCACCTTTTCGTAGACGTACTCGAGATTGGTCGTCTTGCCGCCCAGCCCAGGGCCGTAGTAGACGATCTTGCAGTTGATTTCACGTGACGCGTAGTTGATCAGCGACATGCTTGCGGCCGCCCTCGTCAGATACCGAAGAGTTTGTCGAGCTCGTCCTCGGCCTCGCCGAGGAACCCCGAGTCCACCTGTGCCGACTGGCCGTCGTCGGCACGATCGAACAGCTCGGTGAAGATCGCGGTGAGCTCGCCCACCGCCGCCTTCATCCGCAACTTGACCAGCCCCAGCGTGGTGCGATTGTCGAACAGCACCACCAGGATCACCCGCCGCGCGATGTCGGCGAGATAGAGCGACTCCCGCTCCCCCTGATGGAAGAGGGCCCCGAACTCCGGCTCACCCAGCAACCGGGCGAGCTGGTCGTTGGCCGAGAAGTCGGCGGCGGTGAGCGACGCGAACGCGGTCGGGTCGAACGCCGGCGGCTCGCCCACCGTCACCAGCATCTGCCCGGCGCGATCGACCAGCAGCGCCGTCCGGGCCGAGGCGTCGCGCAGAAATGCCAGCAGCACGCCGTGGATCCGGGC
Organism: uncultured Gemmatimonadales bacterium; assembly: GCA_963847895.1. GTDB lineage: Bacteria > Gemmatimonadota > Gemmatimonadetes > Gemmatimonadales > GWC2-71-9 > Palsa-1233. Next base: position 37,668 of record CAWKBO010000001.1, on the reverse strand, counting down.
CGAGTCCTCCTCGCGGAACGACCACGAGGCCGCGCGGGGCGCCGTCACGCCGCCACCTCGAGCCGGGCCAGCACCTTGCGGGCCCGGTTCCGCAGCAACGGCTCGCGTTCCCAGCCCAGATAGTCGCGCAGCAGTGGCAGGGCCCCCGCGTCGCCGTGGCGCTCCAGCCAACCCAGCGCGGCGAAGCGCCGCCAGCTGCTGCGGGCGAAGAGCGCCTCTCGCGAGACCTGGCGGTGGCCCTGCGCCAGCAGCCAGCCGCCGGCCAGCCCCAGCGCGGCAGTGCCGAGCAGGGTCACGGTCAGGGTGCCGGAGCGGTGGCGCAGCATCAGAGGGCCTCGCGGGCGGTCAGGGCGTGGGTCAGGGTCACTCCGTCAACGTATTCCAGTTCCCCACCCACCGGCAGCCCGCGTGCCAGCCGGGAGACGGTCACCGCCTCATGGCCAGCGAGCAGCTGCTGCAGGTAGGTGGCCGTCGCCTCGCCCTCGAGCGACGAGTTGGTGGCCAGGATCACCTCGCGTACCCCGCCAGCGGCCAGGCGTCGCTCCAGCAGGCCGATCCGGAGTGCGTCGGGGCCGATCCCCTCCAATGGCGAGAGCCGTCCCCCAAGGACGACGTAGCGACCCCGGAAGGCCCCCGATCGCTCCAGCACCGCCACCGCCGAGGGCTCCTCCACCACGCAGAGCAACCCCTCGTCACGGCGCGGGTCGCGACAGATGTCGCACTCCGCCGTCTCGGTCGGCGCACCGCACCCCTCGCAGGGGTGGACCCGTTCGGCCACATCGCCCAGCGCCGCAGCCAGCGCGGTCATCCGCTCTCGCGGCTGCTGGAGGAGGTGATACACCAGCCGACCGGCCGTCTTCCGGCCGATCCCGGGCAGGCGCGCAAATTCGGTGATCAGGCGCTCGAGGGCGTCCACGCGATCAGCGCGCCTCGGGCGGGGTCCCGGCCTCGGTCGGCTCCGCCGCCCGTCGCTGCGCCTCGGCGATCGCCCCCAGCAGGAGGTCGGCCAGCAACTCGGCGTCGCGCTTCTCGAACGCCGCCGGATCGAGCACGATCGCCCGCACCCGGCCCCGGCCGTCCACCCGGACGGTCACGGCACCAGCCCCCGCCTGCACCTCGATGCTCCGCGCCGCCAGGAGCCGATCCTGCTCGCCGGCACCTCGGTCGGCCTGCTGACCGGGCTGCGGCGCCTTGTTCTGCCAATCCGCCAACGCATCCACCTTGCTCGGAGTCCATGCCGGGACGACGGTCACTCGTCGTCCACCAACTCCAAATCTAACGCGTCCGCGGCGGCATCGAGCGCCGGATCGCGGCGCCGCAGGTCGGCCAGTCGTTCGCGGCGGATCTCCTCCACCGTGAGCCGCCCGGACTGCTTGGCGGGGCCCCGCCGGCCGGCGACGGCCTCACTGCTCAGGGTGACCTTCACGGTGGTCCCGAGTCGAGCCGAGATGATCGTGCCGACCGTCTCGAGCTGCCGCTCGACCCCTTCGCGGGCCACCGCCTGGTCGGCACCGAAGACCAGCCCGAGGACCCCGGGCTCGGCCACCCGAGGAATCGCCTGCTCGAGCGCCTGACCGAGAAAGCGCCCCTGGCGCCGGGCGGTCTCGACGATGTCGGGCCACGCCGCCGCGATCGCCTCATCGGTCCAGGGCACCGAGAAGGCCGGGGTCGCGGCCGCGTCGGCGTCCGCCGCCGATGGGGTCGCCGGCTGTGGGGGAGGTATCGTCGCTTGCGGGGGGGAGGTGTAGGGCGCCGGGCTCCCCGCGGGCTCCGGCGCCCGACCACCGAGCAGCGCCTTGAGATCGGCGGCCCGGTCCATCATCGCCCATCGCAAGAGCAGCGTCTCGAGCACCAGGCGAGGATTCGCGCTGCGCCTGAGCGGCGTCTCCGCCTCGCCCAGCAGCTTGAGCATCCGCACCACATCCTCGCTCGCCAGCGCGCTCGCGGAGCGCTCCACCAGCTGCAGGGTCGATTCGGGAAGCACCGACGGGGTGGCTCCGTACTGCCGGATCAGCACCGCCCGCAGCAACTCGGCCAGACCACCGGCCACCTCCACCAGGTCGGCACCGGCATCGATGAGTCGTTCCACGACGCCGAACACCTGGCCCGGGTCACGCGCCGCCACCAGGTCGAGGATGGCGCCGAACGACTCGTCATCGACCAGGCCAAGCACGTCGCGCACCCGCTCCACCGAGAGCGGACCCTCGCCGAACGAGAGGCACTGGTCGAGCACCGAGAGCGCATCGCGCATCCCGCCGTCGGCCTGCCGGGCGATCAGCAGCAGGGCGTCGTCGTTGGCGTCGACCCCTTCCTCGCGTGAGCACCTGGCGCAGCCGGTCACGGATCGCCGCGGGTCCGATCCGCCGGAAGTCGAAACGCTGCAGCCGCGACATCACCGGCGCGGCGGTGTTGGCGATCTTCTGCGGCTCGGTGGTGGCGAACACGAACACCACCCCCGGGGGCGGCTCCTCGAGGATCTTCAGCAGCGCATTCCACGCCTCGCGCGTGAGCATGTGCGCCTCGTCCACGATGTAGACCTTGTGGTGCCCCTCCTCGGATGCGGCATACATCGCCCGCTCGCGCAGGTCGCGCGCGTCGTCCACGCCGCGATTGCTGGCGGCGTCGATCTCGACCACGTCGAGGTTGGCCGGCCCGGTCCAGATCCGGCGGCAGCTGTCGCACTCGCCACAGGGCTCGCCCTCGGCGGTGCGGTTGCGCGACAGTTGAGCGCCATCGCGAGGATGCGCGCGGCGGTGGTCTTCCCCACGCCGCGCGGCCCGGTCAGCAGATAGCCGTGGCCCACACGCCCCTTGGCCACCGCGCCGCGCAAGGCGGCCGCGACGTGGTCCTGGACCAGCAGGTCGGCGAAGCGCCGCGGACGATAGCGGCGAGCGAGGGCGATCGACATCGAAGGCGGTCCTGCGCGAGGTGGGGAAAAGCAAAGTGCCCCAGGCGACCCGAAGCGACACCGGACATCGCTTAGCGCTGCTGCCGGCAAGGCCCTGACGCGGTTCACGGGCCGACGCCCTTCGGACCTGGGGCGAGCGCAAGTTAGCCGGGGGCGGACGGGGTGTCAAAGCGGCCGCGCGCGCCCGGCAGCCCGCGCCGTGCGACTAGTGCCGCACCACCCTGGCGTCCTCGACCAGCACCGGATAATTGTAGCCGGCACCCAGATCCTGGTTGGTCCGCACCGTGCCGGTGACGGTGATGGTGTCCCCCGGGGCCGCCGCGTCGAGCGAGGTGACGGTGAGGTCGTTGCTGCCCGCCGCCGGATCGCCACTGCCGTCCTGCAGGTGGATCCAGTTCTTCCCCATCACCCCGGCGGTGTACTTGGCGACCACGCCGTGGATCGTGACCGACTTCCCCACCAGTGCCTCCTTCTGCGCCCAGACTTCGGCGACCGTCCGTGCATCGGCACCGGCGGCCCTGGCGACGGCACCACGGATCACCGGCGCCGTCGTGTGCGACGCGCTCGCCGACATCGCCCCGGCCGGAGCACCGGCGGGCGACAGCGTCCCGAACCAGACCTCGTCGAAGGTGCGCTGCAGTGACTTCGACTCGAAGTGCGACATCAGCATCGGGTTGTACACCGTCACCGTCGTCCCCGCCGCCACCGTCGCCTCGGGGACCGCCGCCCAGACCTCCCCGGTGGCGGTCTTGAGGCGCAGGTAGGCATAGGGCGGTGCGCTCAGCTGTTCCTGCACGGCGCCGGTGATGACGTCGCCGCTGGCGGTCGCCTGGGCTCCCGCACTGGCGTCCGGTTCGGGGCTCCTGGGTTGGCAACCGGCGATCGCGGTCGCGAGGACGAGAACAGCGGGGACGCGACGCATGAATGACACTCCGGCAAGACACCGTGAAGGAGGATCCGACCGCGGGGAAATATATCGCACGGCTACTGCCGTCCCGCCCCGAAGAGTACCGCGTTGGTGAACAGCATCGCCGAGCTGCGCCAGAAGGCCCGGAAGAGCGGGTCATCGGCGAAGGCGATCACCGTGCCGCGGCCGGCGCGGTCGACGCTGGCCCACACCGACCCGGGCAGGAACTTCTCGGTGTTGCCGGGCCAGGTGAACCCGGCCAGCACCGGGTCGTCCGGTGCAAAGGTCACCACGTTGTCGCCGTCCTTGCTGGGCCGCAGGAACGCACCGGGAATCATCACCGCGAGCCCGTCGCCCGCGTAGCCCCACCGCAGCCAACTGGCGGGATCGAGCGACGCCCGGGCGATCGCGCCCGGCACGTATTCGGGTCGGGTGTTGCCGCGAGCCGCCGGGCTGGCGAACGGCGCCCTGGTGTCGTTGCCGGCAAGCGCGGTGTCGGCCGCCACCAGCTTGGTCACCGAATCAGCGAGCGGACTGCCCTCGCGCAACCCGACCTCCTTCTCCTCCAGGAGGCCCACCGCCGAACCGAAGGCAATCAGCGCGCCGCCACCGCGGACCCAGTCGCGCAACCGGTTCATTCCCGAGGGACCCAGGGCACTGGCGTATCGCCCGTCCGGGAGGATGATCACGTTGTAGTCGTCGAGCGACATCGTGCCGAGGCGCCGGGGCTCGACCGGAACGAACGGCTGGCCCAGTTCCTGTTCGAGGTACCACCACACGTCGCCGAACGCCGTCTGGGACACACCGTCCCCGGCGGCGACCAGGACCCTCGGCTGATGCACCGGCTCCACCGACTCGGCCCCGATCCCGGTCTGGCCGCTGGCGGGGAAGGCCGACTGCACCGCGATCACGGCCGAGGGATGCTCGTGCTGCAGCGCCACGATCCGGGCGTGCAACGAGTCGGCGTTGCGGACGCTGCGGAAGACCACCGTGCCGGCGGGATAGTCGACCCCATCGGCCACCAGTGGCACGCTGGCGACCCCGGCCGCGAACCCCTCGCGCAGCAGTGCCAGCACCAGCGCCTGGCCTTCGCGACTGCCCGGCGGCACGAGGTAGCCGCTCCGCCCCATCGCGGGGGCGGCCGGTGGCGCGATCGCGTCCGCGTCGGTCACCAGCGGGCCCGGCTCACCGATCGCCTCATCGGTCCACGCCGCGTCGAGCCCCTCCGAGAGCGGCAGCGCCCACGCGGTCAGGTCGTAGAACTCGTAGCCCTCTCGCGGCACGTTGTCGCCGCGACGACGGTTGCGCGCGAAGCGGTCGAGCTGCCGCCGGGCGAACGCGCTGTCGAGGGTGGCACTGGGCTCGAGGATCGCGGTCGCCAGGCGCCCCGATGGCTGGGCCAGGTCGATGACGTAGGAGCCCGCCGGGAACTCGCGTCGCACCGACCCACCACCGAGGTAGGGCCGCGCCGCGCCGAGCGCCAACCGGCCCGTTGTCCGGTGCACCTCGATCCCCTGCAGCCGCAGCAGGTCGATCACCTCGCGGGTGCGGCGGGGGTCGGATCCCGGGGCGATCACCACCCGTCGGAAACTCCGCCCGGTGGGTGCGGCAAGCGCCGACTCGAAGAACTCCCGGTAGTCGCGGAGTCGGGTGGTCCGGTTGGCGGCCAGTGTGCCGATGGTAGCGAGACTCGCCACCACGTGGTGGGCGATGCCCTCGCGGAACGAGGTGATCGTCCCGTCACCCTTGCGGAGCATCAGCTGCGGGACCGCCATCCGACTCGAACGTCATCCCGGTGGCGCCCTGGAGACTCGGCCACGTGTCCCAGTAGCCCGGATAGAACAGGTCGAAGACGTCGCGGACGTAGTACTGCCAACCGTAGCCGTCGAACGCCTGGGCATTGCCCTGGCCGAACCGCTCCAGCCAGCGCACCGACGCCTCGGGCAGGTTGGCATTGACAGGGGCCGCAGCCGGCGGGAAGAAGTACTGGTCGGTGGTGCTGTGCAGGTCGACGAAGACCTGGGGATGCCATCGCACCAGCGCCGCGGCCGTGGCCCGCGTCTCGGGCTGCGACAACGCCAGCAGGTCGCGATTCATGTCGAAGCGGTAGTGGTTGTAACGGCCCTGGATCGCCCACGGCTCGCTCCGCTCGAGCGCGGCGGCCTCCGGAAGCCCCAATGCGACGCTGTTGCTCCAGGCGGCGAAGCGCTCGTGCCCATCGGGATTCTGCGACGGATTGATGATCACCACGGTGCTGTCGAGCAGCGTCCGGATCTCCGGCGCCTCCGAGGCAAGCAGCGAATAGGTGGTCATCATCGCCGCCTCGAATCCGGCCGGTTCGTTGCCGTGGATCGAATGCGACAGGAACACCACCGCCGGCGTGCGCGCGATGATCGCGTCGGCCGCGGCCCGATCGGTGGTGCGTGGATCGGCCAGCGCCGCGAGGTCGGCCCGGATCGCATCGAGCCGAGCCAGGTTGGCCGGCGACGAGATGATCACCAGCCGCATCACCTTCCCTTCCGGCGTGGTCCCGGTCACCTCGGTCCGGGCTCGATCGCCGGCTGCCGCGACCATCGCGTCCAGCACCGCGCGTTGCTGGTGGTACATCGTCTGCCGACTGCCGATCGCGTAGCCGAGCAGCGACTCGGGTCGCGGCACCGCATTGCGGTAGGGGCCGTGCCCGTAGAAGTCGTATGCCGGGGCACCCGGCGCGACCGAGACGGTGAGGGGCACCTGCGCCGTGAGCGGGAGGGCGACGAGGAGAGCGGCAGCAAGAAAATGTCGTGACATGAGAAGCCAGAGAGAAGAGAGAAGTGAGATGAGGGAGGCACGGTGCTTCCCGTTCCGCCTCGAGCATCCATCGTCGGTCGTCTATCGTCTATCGTCTATCGTCTATCGTCTATCGTCCATCGTCCATCGTCACGCCGTCATCCAGGAAGATCCGGCCCTTCTCCCAGACCCGCGCGGCGGCGGCACCGAGCAGGAAGACCATCGCGACCCACCAGACCCAGAGCAGGAAGAGCAACACCGCCCCGACGCCGGCGTCGATCGCGTACACGCCTCCGCCAGCCCAGTAGGCGAGGTACCAGCCGTAGAGCCGCTTGGCGAGCTCGAAGCCGACCGTGGCCACCGTCGCGGCGATCAGCGACCCGCGCCAGGCCATCCGCTTGGGCGACGCGTAGCGATAGAGCATCGAGAAGAGGAGCAACGCCGTGCCGAACGCCACCAGCTCGGCGAGCAGTCGCCCCAGGGTGGAGGCAAGGAAGGTGAACGGCGGGGCCAGGTACACCGAGTCCGCCGCCAGCAGTGTGACCGTGGCGCTCAGCACCGTGTTGGCCAGGGCGAGCGCCAGCAGCACACCCATCATCCCGAAGTCCCGGAGCTTGCCGAACAGGAAGCCGAGCAGGAAGTCGAGCGCCGGCGATGGATGGTGCTCCGGCGACTTCGCCTCGAAGACCTCCGACAGGCAGCCGCGAATCGCCGAGAAGAGCCGTGAGCCGAACCAGAGGAATGCCGGCACCGCCACCCAGGTGAAGCGTGACTGGTAGTCGCGCACGGTGGTGAGCAGCGACTCGACCATCGCAAACGGGTCGGCGGCGGACTCGCTGTGCACATGGAGTGGCAGCAGCGCGGTGACCAGCTGGGCCGGGTCGCTGAGCTCGAACCAGGTCGTCTGCGAGAGGATCCAGCCGAGTCCCTCGAGCATCAGCACCACCAGCGGGACCAGCGCCAGCAATGCGTCGAACGTCAACGCCGACGCGAGCAGCGGGATGTGGACCCGATCGGCCACCTGCATCACCCGGTCGACGATCCGGGGCTTGTGCGGGAGGACGGCAGAGAGCCCGCCGTGCGGCGGGCTCTTGCGTGGGCGCTGCTCGGGTGACTTCGTCACTCAGGCTTCGTCGTCGTCTTCGTCGTCGTCGTCGTCGTGGTCGGCAACACCGTCGGCGCCGACCGCTGCCTCGCGTCGCTTGCGCGCCTCGGCCAGCCGCCGTTCCAGGTCGTCGCGTGCCGAAGCGGCCTTCCGCTCGATCGCCTTCCGGCCGTCACGGACCTCCTCGCGCACCTCGTCGGCCCAGTCCTCGACCGAGTCCTTCACCCGGCGCCCCCGATCGACCGCCTCGTCGCGCAGCTCGTCCCAACGCTCCTCGGCGTCGTCACGAAGCCGCTTGGCACGCCGGCCGATGTCTCGCCGGGTCCGCTCACCATCCTGGGGGGCGAACAGCAGCCCGGCGGCGGCGCCCACCAGGGCACCCAGCAGGAACCACCGCACCCCGGACCCGCTGTCGGTCTCGATGACCGTCACCTCGGGTTCCTCGTTGCGTCGCCTCATGGTCACACTCCCTTGACTGTTCACTCCCCGGCGTCGGGGTCGTCCTCGGCGAGGGCGCCCTCGTGGGCCAGGTCCCCGTGCCCAACGGCCGGGGCGGTAATGAATCGGTCAACCAGCTGGGCGGTGTCGCCCACCTTCAGCTGGTCGAACAGGAAGGCGAAGGTGCGCTCCAGCTCCGCCCCGATCTCCTGACGAATGGGTGCCGGAAGCTGCCACAGCGCCTGCTTGAACGGCCCGATCGCCTTCTTGCGCGTCTTGTAATAGAACTGCTCGGGCGAATCCTCGGCCTTCCGCTCGCCCGCGGCATTGGCATCCAGCCAGGCGTACATCTCCTGGCGCAGCTCCGCCGGCAGCGCCGGATGGTCGAAGATGATGTTCTGGAAGTTGGTCGCCAGGTGAATCTCGGCGGTTTCGACCCGGGCGAAGTTGCCGAAGGCATCGCTCGGCAGTGTCGAGGCGCCGTGCTGCACCGCCCCACCCAGCCCATAGCGCTCCCGGGCCGCCTTGGAGAGCGCCTCCAGCGCCTCGATGTCGAGCTTCACCTCCGCGATCGATCCGTCGGGCAGCACCACCCCGCCGTGGGAGGTGCCGGTCTGGACCGAGATCTTGCTGATCCCCGTCGCCCCTCCGGTCGCCGCCAGGGTCCGGTTGTACCCCTCCATGAAGGCGTGCAGCTCCTCCACGGTCGAGTTCTTGTGGCCCACCTCGCCGATCTCGGCCCCGACCGAGACCGTCACTCCGGCCGGCTCCCGCTCCCGGATGTACCGGGTGATCTCGGCCGCCCGCTCATAGTTGGCCCGCTGCTGTTCGTCGAGCGTCGGAAACGAGAGATCCACCAGCGTCGAGGTATCGACGTCGATGTTGTAGAAGCCCGCCGCCAGCTCCTCACCGATCAACTTCTTGACCTCTCCCACCTCGGCCTCGGCGTCGGCGGCGTACTTCTTGGCGTTGACCTGGCAATGATCGCCCTGGATGAAGAGCGGATGGCGATACCCTTCGCGAAGGGCCGCCCCGATCATCACCGACACGTACTCGGATGGGCGCTGATCGGTGTAGGCAATCTCGCTCCGGGCGATTTCCAGCAGGATCGCCGCCGCATCGGCGGCGCGGGCCGCCCGGAAGATGGCCCGGGCCGTATCGTAGGCCATCATCCGGACGTTGATCGCCGGGACGGTGAAGCCGCCACACTCCCCCCGACCCCTGGCGATGTAGAGGTCATGGATCGAGGCCGGGCGCACCCCGCTTACCTGACCAAGCTCCCAGAGGAGCGCGCGCGCGGCGTCCAGTTCACCCTCCGACCCGAACACCGCCGCATGCACCAACCCATCCATCGCTGCCGTCCGGAGCTTGGCTGGATCCGAGATTTCCACACCGGAAGAGCCGAGCGAGATCCCCCCGCCAAACCCCGCGATCAACCCCGCCATCGCCTGCTGCATCGGCCATCGTCTCCTGGAATGAGAAGTCTTGTCCGGCAATCTAGGCGACCCCACCCCGAGGCCGCAAAACCCTGTTGCTCCACGACTTCGGGGTTCGACGGTCAACCGGGGTTTCCCTCCAGCGATTGCCGCCAAACAGCCGAGTTTCCACATTAATCTGACAGGTGAACATCTTGTGGATCAACGACTTACAAATTGCGCTTCAGGTGGAAAACTTTTCCGACCCGCAAAGCCAGCAGCGACGCCACTTCCTCGGTGGCTCGGCCATGTTATCCCCGAGTCCACGCGTGGATAACTCACTTCATCCACATGTGTTCCCAACCCGGATCATTCCGGGATGTCACAATCCGGTCATGTGGAGGCGATGTCGATGGGCGACCGAGCGCTCACCTCCACGCCGTTGCTGCCACTCGACTTGGCCACCGGGAAATGTGGAAAAAGATTCCTCCACACTTTCCCCGCCGGTGGAAGAATTTCCCCTGACCGGGCCCTTCACCGGTGCCACACTCCCGCTGCCTCCGCTAGATTGTTCCGGCCCTTCCACCCACCGCCCCACGAGTCGAGCACATGCCGGGATCGCACATCCGCCGCACCAAGATCGTTGCCACTCTCGGACCGGCCTGGGACAAGGTCGACCGGATGCACGCCCTGCTCGACGCCGGGGTCGACCTGGTCCGGATCAACGCCTCCCACGGCACCCCGGAGAGCCGCACCGCCTGGATCACGCGGCTCAACGAGGTCAGGCGATCGCGGCCAGGGCCGACCGGGATCCTGGTCGACCTGCACGGCCCCAGGATCCGGGTCGGCAAGCTCCCTGCCCCGCTGACGCTCACGCCGGGCGAGACCGTAAGATTCGCCCCGGAGGAGCTGGCGCACGAGGGAGAAATCCCGACCACCTACGCCGAGCTGGCTGGCGATGTGGTTCCCGGCTCGCGGATCCTGCTCGACGACGGCCTGCTGTCGGTCGACGTGACCGCGATCAGGGGTGACCGGGTGGAGGGGCGGGTCCGCTATGGTGGCGAACTCAAGGCCAACAAGGGGATGAACCTTCCGGGCGCCGACGTCAGCGCTCCCGCGATGACCGAGACCGACCGGGAGGAGGTCCTCCGGGTCAGTGCCCTCGGGGTGGACTACATCGGCGTCTCTTTCGTCCGGAAGGCAGAGGATGTCGAGAGCGTTCGCCGGATCGTCCCGAAACGGATGAAGCTGGTGGCCAAGATCGAGAAGGACACCGCCCTGGCCAATCTCGACGAGATCATCGAGGTCTCCGACGCCCTGATGGTGGCCCGGGGCGACCTGGGGGTCGAGTTGCCGTTCGAGCAGGTCCCGCTGGTCCAGAAGCGGGTGATCCAGCGGGCCAACCGCCACGGCATGCCGGTGATCACCGCCACCCAGATGCTGGAGTCGATGATCTCGCATCCCCGGCCCACCCGGGCCGAGGCGTCGGACGTGGCCAACGCCATCCTCGACGGCACCGATGCCGTGATGCTGTCGGCCGAGACCGCGGTGGGGGAGTTCGCCCTGGAGGCGGTCCTGGCGATGGACCGCATCGCCCAGGAGGTGGAATCCTCCCGACTGGCGGTCACCGAGGGCGATCGGCGGCGCTGGCGGATCCCCGCCCCGCACTTCACCCGGACGCACGACGGCATGGTGCCGGTCGAGGACGCCATTGCCGTGGCGGTGGCGACGGCCGCCGACATGCTCAACGCCCAGGCGATCGTCTGCTTCACTTCCAGCGGCTTCACTGCCCGCACCGTCTCGTCGTATCGGCCGAGGGTGCCGATCCTGGCGCTCACCGCCGAGCCCGAGACCTTCCAGCAGCTGGCGCTCGCCTGGGGAGTGATCCCGGTGATGATGCCCCACCTCAAGAATTACGACCCGATGTGGGAGCTGGCGCGCACCGAGCTGCAGAAGCGGGAGCTGGTTCGGGAGGGCTCGCGGGTGGTGGTCACCTGCGGCGTCCCCTTCGACGTCCCCGGGACCACCAACCTCCTCAAGGTCGAGACGGTCTAGCGCCGTGCGTGTCACGCTGCTCGGCACCGGGACCTCGATGGGCGTCCCGCAGATCGGCTGCACCTGTGCCACCTGCCGATCCGACGACCCGCGCGACCGCCGCACCCGGACCGCCGCCCTGGTCTCGGCCGGCGATGCCACCCTGCTGATCGACACCCCGCCGGAATTGCGGCTGCAGCTCCTCGCGGCCGGCACCGGCCAGGTCGATGCGGTGCTCTACACCCATCTCCACGCCGACCATGTCCACGGCATCGATGACCTGCGGACCATCTCGCTCAAGCGACGCGAGACCCTGCCGCTCTACGGTCCCCGCGAGACGATGGACCACCTCGAGTCGCGGTTCCACTACATCTTCGACCCGGGGGTGGTGCCGGTGCCTGGCACCTCCAAGCCGCGGCTTGCCACGGCGATCCTGGAGCCCGACGTGACGGTGCGGATCGCCGGCTTCGACGTGCTGCCACTGGCGTTCGAGCACGGTGCCGCCACGGTGTTCGGCTACCGGATCGGACCGGTGGCCTACCTCACCGACGTCAAGCGCGTGCCGCCCGCGGCGCGCCGGGCGCTCGCCGGGGTCGAGGTGCTGGTGCTCAACGCCCTCTGGTGGCGGGAACATCCGACCCACCTCTCGATCGGGGAAGCGATCGAGACAGCCCGGGCGATCGGTGCCGCCCGGACCTACCTCACCCACCTGACCCATGAGACGACCCATCGCGAGCTGCTGTCGCGCCTGCCCGCGGGGATCGAGCCGGGCTACGACGGGATGACGATCGAGGTCTGAAGACCGAAGACGGAGGACGGAAGACGGAGGACGGAGGACGGAGAATCGGTGGCTCTGAGGGTACCGCGTCCCCCCGAACCGTGTAGCCTTCCTCTGTCCTCTCCTCGTCCTCCGTCCTCCGTCCTCTGTTCTGTCCTCCGTCCTCGGTCCTCTGTTCTGTCCTCCGTCCTCGGTTCCCCGCCATGCCCCTCCATCTCGACGACTCCCTGATGTTCCGCGACGGCCTCGACGGCGTCCACGGTCTCGGCCCCGATGTCGCCGCCGAGCTGGCGGCGCGTTTCCCCGCCGTGCGCGAAGAGATCGCCCGCCGCACCGCCGACGGTGAATACGGCTTTCTCGCCTTGGGCCACCAGGACGCGCTGGTCGAGCGGATCGAACGGTGGACAGCGGAGCGCCGGGGCCGCTTCCGCCACGTCCTCCTGCTCGGGATCGGCGGGTCGGCGCTGGGCGCCAGGGCGCTCCTCACTGCCCTCCGGCCTGCGGCCTGGAACGAGTGGGGCGACGACAAGCGTGACGGCCTCCCCACGCTCACGGTGCTCGAGAACGTCGATCCACTCACCACCCTGGCCACCCTCGACCGCCTCGACCCGCGGGAGACGCTCGTCAACGTGATCTCCAAGTCGGGTGGGACCGCCGAGACGCTGGCCCAGTACCTGGTGGTGCGCCATTGGCTCGAGCAGGCGGTGGGTGTCGATGCCCACAAGCACCTGGTCTTCACCACCGACCCCGAGAAGGGGCCACTCAGGGCAATTGCCCGGGCGGAATCGATTTCCGCCTTCGAGGTGCCGCCGGCGGTCGGTGGGCGCTTTTCGGTCCTCACGGCGGTCGGGCTGCTGCCGGCCGCGCTGGTCGGCATCGACATCAGGGCCCTCGTTGCCGGGGCGGAGGATGCCGTCCAGGCCGCCGGGGCACCCGAGCTGGACCAGAATGCCGCCGCCCGGTGGGCGGGGCTCCAGTGGCACGCCCAGCACTCCCGGGCGGCCAACGTCCACGTGCTGATGCCCTACAGCGACCGGCTGCGCGAGCTGGGCGAGTGGTACCGGCAGCTCTGGGCCGAGTCGCTCGGCAAGAAGCACGACCGCGAGGGGCGGGAGGTCTTCCGGGGGCCGACCCCGGTGGCCGCCCTCGGTGCCACCGACCAGCACTCGCAGGTCCAGCTCTTCATGGAGGGGCCGTTCGACAAGACGATCACCTTCGTGCGGGTCCGGGATACGGTGGGGATGGTGGAAATTCCCGCCAGCGACGGGCGACAGGCGACAGGCGAGGAGGCCTTCGGCTACCTCCGAGGTCGCTCACTCGGCGAATTGCTCGACCAGGAACTGCAGGCCACTCGCGAGGCGCTCCGCAGCAACGGACGAATGAGCATGACGCTGGAGCTCGACACCGTCGACCCACGTCACGTGGGTGAATTGCTGATGTTCCTGCAGTGCGCCACCGGCTTCGCCGGTGCCTGGTATGGGGTCAATCCGTTCGACCAGCCGGGGGTGGAGCTGGGGAAGCAGCTGACGCGGGAAGCGCTGAAGGGCTAGCGACAGGCGACAAGCGACAGGCGACAGGCGACGGGCGCTGCGGAGAATGGTCCTCCGCGGCGCTCTTCGGTGTGGTGCACCGGGCAGCCTCCCGGCAGCATGCGTTCATGAGTGACTATCGTGGACTGCGCGCCTGGCAAGCGGCGGATCGCGTGGCCAAGGGGGCGTTCGCCCTGGCTGACCGCCATTGGTCCCCGAAGCATGCCTGTGTCTATGACCAGCTGCGCCGATCGGCGCTCTCGGTGTCGCTGAATCTTGCAGAGGGGCACGCCAGCGGGCCGGGGGCGCGGTGTCGATCCCATTTCCGGATCGCCCTTGGCTCCGCCGTGGAGACCGTCGCGCTCATCGAATTCCTGACCGAACTCGGCGTCCCGACTGGTGAGCTGCCCACCATCGCGGGGCAGTCCCGTGCGATGTGCCTTCGGCTCTGGCAACGCAGTCGACCCAGCTAGCGCGCCCGTCGCCTGTCGCCGTCGCCTGTCGCCTGTCGCCTGTCGCCTGTCGCCTGTCGCCTGTCGCCTGTCGCCTGCCTGTCGCCTGTCGCCTGTCGCCAAAAGACGACGGCCCCGGGATTTCTCCCGAGGCCGCCGCCCTGTTGCTGTTGCCTGTCCTGCTGGTGCCTTACGGCATCGACAGGCCAGTCACGATTCCATCGCCAGCGGTCGTCACGCCAACTGCGGCAATGAGGTCGCCGGTGTTGACTGCGGCCTGTGCGGCCCCAGTCCAATCCGCAGCGAACAGCGCATCATCCAGGTCCCAGACCCACGAGCGGTAGGTACCCTGGTCGGTGCTGATCGCGCTGGTGTCGCTACCCAGGTAATCCCACGCCGTACCGTTGTAGCGGTAGAAGTCCACCCGCGCGAACGGCGGGTTCGGCGTGTTGGTCGGCGACGCGGCCTGCGCCCGCAGCGGAACGATCGACCCGAACCAGTTGGTCGTCGCCACCGAGGGGACAATCCGCCAGTGCGTCAGGAAGTTGGTGGCATTGTCGGCATTCACGCCGGCGCCGCCAGCCACACCATCTGCACCGTAGTTGAAGTTCACGAAGTTGACGCCATCCTGCACCAGGAGTGCGGGCAGGGTGACGATCGCCGTCTGACCCGGGAGCGGGCCACCGGCCATCGTCGAACCCCAGTTCCACGACCAGGCCGACGCGGAGATCGGCTTGAGCGCGGCGCCGGGAGCGGCGTTGACGTTCATGTTCGGGAAGACGGCAGCGGTCACGGCCTCGGCATGACGCACGTACGGAGCGCCAGTCGCCGGGGTGATGTTGCCGTTGTACGGCGAGGTGATCACGTCGTCGAAGATCGTGCCCACCGCGGTCTGCGGGTAACGGACCGAGTCAAGCTCGCCGCCACCGGTCAGGTTCGCGAACGCCGGGTACTCCATCTCGAGCGAGTAATGCGAGATCTCGGCCGAGTCGGCGAACGTGGGGGTGAACGCCATGTTCGAGGCCGTCAGGGTGCCAGTGACGGCGCCCAGGAGGCTCGCGAACGGCGACTGCGTGTTCACCAGATTCTTCTGGAACAGCGTGGTCGAGACGTTGCCCGAGGCGTCGGTCACGTTGGTCGTGTAACCGTAGTAGCCCTCGGCCACCGGGATGTCCACCTGCATACCAGCCTGCCAGCCATCGAGACGGAGGATGTTGCCCGTCGTGATGTAGGCCAGCGCGCAAGCCGGAGCGGTGACGAACGCCGCACCGATCGGACCGGTGCCCACAACGCAGAGACCGGCGTTGTTGACGTGGCCCGCGGTCGACAGCGCATGGCTCTGCGCCGCGATCGGGGTGCCGTCAGGCTGACCGGCGTTGTAGAAGCCCGACGGAGCCGCACCGGCGTCGAGGTACTCCGCACGCCAGACGTTCACGCCAGACACGGGCGTCGAGGCAGCGAACGTGCTGTCCGGGTTCTCGTTGGCCACGAGCGCCGGAGCGAGCTGGACCAGGCCCCAGCGGATCGACGGCATCGTCTTGTCGACGCCGAAGGTCTGGGTCGCCGGCGAGGTGCCGACGTTGGCCAGCCGGTCGGACTCGGTGCCGATCACGCGATACGGAGCGGTGCCCGGCGAGCCGAGGCCCGGGGTCCCACCGATCGAGTTGGTCGTGCACTCCGGGATGTCGGCGCCGGTGCCAGTCGGCATCGTCACGCCAGCAGCCCCACCGCAGTTGGTCGCGGTGTAGGTCACGGCCCGGTCACGAGTGGCGCGGAGACCGACGCCGTTCTCGGTCACCGACCCGGTAGACCAGTTGATGAAGTTGAACCCGGCGTTGACCCAGCCCGTGACCGCCGGCAGCGTCCGGGTGATCGACGGCGCGGGAAGCGCCGGCGAACGCCAGTCGAAGCGCAGCGAGTCCGGGGTCGAGCCCAGGACCACCGTGTTGGCGATCAGCGGAGTCGTCGGGTACGCGTTGTTGGTGTTGTCGATGGCCGCAGCCACGACAACGTTGTCGCGCGCGCCACCGGTCCACTCGTAGCCCGCGGCGCCACCACAGTTGGCCGCAGTCGCGCCGGCGCTGGTGTAACCGAAGCTCGCCGTGAACGGCAGGGCGGTGTCGACGAAGTTGGTGCAACCACCGACCCGGAAGGTCGCCGAGGCGATCGAACGGCCCGCGGTGTAGATGACCGGGAAGACCGTCACGGTGGTCAGGCCGCCCGCCGTCGGGCCGCCCCAGTAGGTGAAGCCACCGGCGCTGTTCGCGTTGGCGGAGGGAGCCGTCATCGTGGCCGCCCAGCCGTCAGCGTTGTTCAGCACGACCTGCACCGAGTTGGTCGCCGTTGCCGACGAGCCGTGCGGATAGACCGCGGCGGAGATCGTGGTCGCGCCGTTGTTGTAGTCCACGGTCGCGGTACCGGCGGCGGTGTTCTTGACGAAGTTCGCCGTGTTGACCGACAGGACGATGTCGCCGGCCGACGGCGAGGTGGCGTAGGACTGCTTCGCCGCCCGCTTGTTGCCGATGAAGACCGCGACGGAGTCGACGATCTGCTCGCCCGGGTTGAAGTTCAGCGTGATCTCGATCTGGCCGAAGACGTTGCTCACGTTGACCGGGAGGTTCGTGAGGCCGGTCGTGATGCTCTTGATCGAGACCTGTGCCGGCTGGATCGGCCGGACGGTGACGCCAACCGCAGCCGACGCGGTCTGGCCACCGGCGGTCGCCGTGGCAGTGACCACGGCCGCGCCCTGGGCGACGGCGGTGATCAGGCCGGTTCCGTCGACGGTCGCGACCGCGGGATTGCTGCTCTCCCAGGTCACGGCGCCGGTGACGCCCGGCTTCGTGATCAGCGTCGCCGACGCCTGCACGAAGGTTCCCGGAGCGATGGTCGTCGACGTCGGGGAAACCGAGAACGTGGTGATGTTCGGGGTCTCCGTCGGCGGCGGCGACGGCGGCGGCTCAGTGATCGTGAGATCGTCGCCACAGGCCGAGAGGCCCAGGGTGACAATCCCAGCCATCATGAGGCTGCGATAAAACTTGGTCATTCACTCCCCCAATGGTGGTGATGTGGGCCAAGAACTTCCTGGTCCGACATGTCCTGCGTCCTGCGGTGCTGCGTCTGGCCCGTGATACTGACAACTCGCACGGGCGTTGCCGGGGCTGCGAGAACCAGTGACGACGCTACCTCCCCGATGACCGCGTCGTTCCGACACCCGCATCGTCCCGTCACGCCTTGCGCGACCGGTCGGAAGCCGGGGCCAGCACTCAAACGTAGGGGTCGGGACGAATCAGGTCAACTGGTTGACCTGCATCGACTTGGAGACCCCGACCAGCACCCCGGGAGCCGCAGACCACCACCGAAGCGGGGTCGCAGGCACACGAGGCCGGTCAAGGGTAGGGCAAGTCCCGTGCACAAACGGCCAGCCGGGCCCCTAACGGGCCTCGGCGACCGCCCGGCGGAACGCCACCGTCAGCTCGCCGCCAGTCTCCAGCGGCCCAACGGTGCGGATTGGCGAGGATTTGAGCGCCTGGGCGAGCGGGTTCTTCCCCTCCACCCGGAGCGAGCCGACCTGGCCCTGCTCGGTCTCCGGGGCGGTCCGGACGGTCACCAGCCAGCCAGAATTCCGCTCCCCAGCGTATCCGAACGACATCGAATGTGTCGATCCGACACGGGACTCCCCGGCGGGATGGCCAGACCAGGTGAGCCGCACCCCATCGAGAGCGAGTTCCCACTTGTCGTCTTCGCCTGGAAGCCCCTGCCGGGTCCGGAGTTCCCGGTCGGTGGTGCCGATCCCGGTCGCCTCGGCGACCCGGTTGAGCCGGCCGGCGTCGAGGCCGATCTCTCGGAGGTACCACTCGGCCGCCGACTCACCGGCTGGGTCATGGGCCGCCAGGGCGGTGAGGGTGAGCAGCACCGGCTTGCCCTCGGACATGTGCCCTTGGGGCACCCCATCGGCCGCCACGTCGGCGTAGAGCCCAACGCAGACCGACCCCGGGATCCAGCTGGCAAACCGCGGCTCATCCTGCACGATGCGCAGCAGGATCGCAGGGAGGCCGGTCGTCTCCGTCACGGTCCGGAGCCGGACCCCCGTCGGGACCAATCCGACCGCCAGCTCGGGGTCGGCCAGGTACCAGATACAGAAGCCGCCCTGGCCGCCGATCCAGCGCCAGAGTTGCTCCGAAGCCTGGGCCGCCGCCGGGCGGGCCGGCAGCACCAGCATCGCCAGCCCCATCAGCATCGCTGCACCGCGTCGGGTCATCACCCCTCCTTGCGAGCCGCCTCCACCGCTGCACCCAGATGGAGATAACTCTGGGGATCGAGCGCCGCGAACGCGGGATCGACATACCGCACCAGGCCATCCCGGCCGACGACCACCACCACCCGCCGGGCCCGATCGCTGTCGGCCGCGTCGTAGCGGCGGGCCACGATCAGGCGCGGGTCGCTGAGCAACTTGAACGGCAGGTCGAGTTCGCGGGCGAAGCGCACGTGGCTCTCGATCGAGTCGACCGAGATGCCGGCCACCACCACGTCGGCACCAAACAGCGACGCCGCACGATCATGAAAGGCACGCCACTCGGCGGTGCATCCGGGCGTAAAATCGCCGGGATAGAACGCCAGCACCACCACGCGGCCGAGTTCCTTGCGCAGGTCGAACGGCTGGTCGGCGGGGCCGGCGCCGTCGCGAGTGGCGTACGGCAGCTGGATCGGCGGCGCCTGGCGCCCGGGACGCACGTCCTCGGCCACCCGAAGCTTGAGCGTCACCGGGGCGCTGGAGTTGTTCTGCGCCGCCACGGGAGCCGCCACCGAGGTGGCGAGGACGAAGGAAAGCAGCCAGGGCCTGGTCATCGCGAAACCACCTTGCTGAGAGCGCCGAGAAGATCCTGATCCTTGCCCACCCCGGTGTAGCGGATCACGCCGTCGGCATCGACGATCACCACGTACGAGGTCACCGGGGCGTGGAATGTCCGCACCGCGAGGCCACTTGCATCATACAGTGGCCGGTAGGGAGGCCGCTCGCGCTCGACCCACCGGCGGACTCGCGAGCGCGACTCGTTGACCGTCACGTTCACCCCCACGAAATCGACCCGATCGCCGTACTGGCGGTGTGCCTCGCGCATGGTGGGCATCAGCGCCGCACAGACCTCGCACCAGGTGGCCCAGAACTCGATCAGCATCGGGCGACCTGCCGCCTTGGCGTCGAGCCGGGTCATGGTGCCGTCGAGCGCCGCCACGGTGATCGGCGTGGCCTGTTCGCCCACCGCCGCCTGCGCGGCGAGCGGCGTGGCAACGAGGGCGAGCGCCAGCAGCAGTCGGGTCATTGGAGGTCGATGGTCGGAGGTCGATGGTCGATGGTCGATGGTCCGAACCTTGATGACCGGTGGCCGTCCCATTCACCATTCACCATTCACCACTCACCGTTGAGGCTCACCACACTGTCCCCGCCTTCACGAAGTAGTACTCCGCCATCAGCAGGATCACGACCGCCGCCACCCGTTTCACCCAGGTCATCCATTGCCCGGCGTTGGGCAAGGTGCCGAGCGAGCCGGCGACCAGACCGACCACCACCAGCAGCGTGGTCATTCCGAGCGAGAAGACGAACAAGTAGGCAAAGCCCCACACGGCACTGCCGGTACTCGCCACCCAGGTGAGCACCGCCGCGAACGCCGGGGCACCACACGGCGCGGCGACGAGTCCCGAGGTGGCACCGAGCAGGAGCGCGCCCGCCGGACTGCCACCGCCGAGTCGACCGGCCCAGGCCACCAGCCGACGTGGCGCCGCCACAGGAAAGACGTCGAACATCGCCAGCCCCGCGAGCAGCAGCAGATTGCCGAAGGCGAGATAGGCCCAGCGATTCGCCGAGATCGTTCCGAACAGCGACCCGGTGAGCCCCGCCACCAATCCGAGTGTGGCGTAGACCAACGCCAGTCCAAGCACATAGCAGCCGGTGAGCAGGGCAGTGCGGCGGCGTGACCGACCGACGCTCGCACCGCCGCCGAGCACCCCGGCGGTGATCGGGATCATCGGGTAGATGCACGGGGTGAGCGACGTGGCCACCCCGGCCAGGAAGAGGATGCCGAGGGCCAGCAGCGGTCGCTGCTGCAGGGTAGCGTCGAGCGAGGGATCGAGCACGGCCGGAATCTAGCGCGGCCCTGGGGCCCAAAACGAACCGCCCCGGCCACTTGGGCCGGGGCGGTTCATCATCACGGGACGCGAGCGGTTACCGACTCGCCGCCGCCTTCTGGCGCAGGACTTCCTGCTCGTGGGCGGTCAGCTCAGACGACCCGGCCCGGAGGGTCGGTGCCCCGCTGGTGGCCCGCAGACGGTAGGTACCGGTCCCACCAGACCAGGTCGTGGCCCGGATCCGGTAGGCCTGAGTGCTGGAGGTGTTGTTGGTCACCGGCAGGTACGAGTTGAGCCCGCAGAGCCCGTCGTCGTTCTGGCCGACCAGGACGCCGTTCGCGTCGAAGGCGTAGATGTACGGGTCGCCGAGCGTCTTTCCGGCGCCGCAGCTCGAGCCTTCGTAGAGCAGGTGAACTGTGCTCATGGCCGGCACGACGAGCCAGTAGTCGTCGTAGTAGTAGCCGCCGGGCGCGTTGAGGTCCGAACCACGGTTCCAGGTCGGATCGGAGCCACTCAAGTCGGCCATCACGTCGGAACCCACCGCGAGGCACGAGCCCGTGCCCTTGCAGAGCACCACACCGAGCATCTGGGGCGAATTCTGGGCAGCGATCACCACCACCGGCAGCCACGCGGTGTAGACGCCGTTCGCCAGGGTGCCGTAGGCCGCCTGGTCGATGCTCACCGTGTTCAGCCACGCCAGCGGTTCGCGCTGGAAGGTCGGCCGCGGATCGACCCGGAGCCACGGGGTCACGGCCTGGTCGTACGAGATCGCCCCGAAGCCGACCGACGAGCCGATCGCCACCAGACCCGTCGTCATCAAGGTCTGTGGGGTCGGGGCCGTGGCGGTAACCGAGCTGAAAGCCATGGCACCCGGAGTGAGCGAGATCAACAGCGGGTTGTCGCCGACCGACCCGGTGGTCTGTTCGGCCGGGGTGGTCGGGGTGTTCCCGCCGCAGGCACCGAGTACGAGCGCGAACGCGCCGAGGAACGCCGCGGAATACCGTCGCATCTGGGACATCTGGGTCAACCTCGAGGTGGGGTAGCCGGGAATCAAGACAACATAAGATCAGGAATGACAGCGCCTTCCGCAAGGTCCGGGCCTAGGCACCCACCGGGGCCCGGCCATACCGATTGGCCACATAGTCGTCGAGGATCGCCAGGAACTCGGCCACGATCCGGTCGCCCTTCAGTGTCGTCCGGAGCTCGCCATCCACGTAGACCGGGGCCTTCGGCTCCTCGAAGCTCCCCGGGAGCGAGATCCCCAGGTCGGCGTGCTTCGACTCGCCGGGACCGTTGACCACGCAGCCCATGACGGCCACCCGCAGCTCGGCGACCCCGGGGTACTGCCCTCGCCAACCGGCCATCCGGTCGGCCAGATGCCCCTGGATCTCCTCAGCCATCGTCTGGAAGAAGGTCGAGGTGGTCCGGCCGCAGCCGGGACAGGCGGTGACCTGCGGGGTGAAATGCCTGATATCGAGCGACTGGAGGATTTGCTGGGCGGTGCGGACCTCGTCACGCCGGTCGCCGCCGGGCCGGGGGGTGAGCGACACCCGGATGGTATCGCCGATACCCTGCTGGAGGAGGAGCCCCAGCCCGAGGGCACTCGCCACCTGCCCCTTCATCGCCATCCCCGCCTCGGTGAGGCCGAGGTGGAGTGGGTAGTCACAGCGAGCGGCGAGCCGCTGGTAGACGTCGACCAGGTCCTGCACCGAGGAAACCTTGGCCGACAGGACGATCCGGTCATGCCCGAGCCCGATCGCCTCGGCGGCAGCCGCCGAGCGGAGCGCCGACTCCACCATCGCCTCGAGGGTCACGTCGCGGGCGTCGCGGGGCGAACCGGCCGCGGCGTTGGCGTCCATCAGTTCGGTGAGCAGCGCCTGGTCGAGCGAACCCCAGTTGACCCCGATGCGGACCGGCTTGTCGTTGGCGAGCGCCACCTCGACGATCGCCCGGAAGTGCTCGTCGTGGCGCTTGCCGCCCACGTTGCCCGGATTGATCCGGTACTTGGCCAACGCACGCGCGCAGTCGGGAAACCGGGTGAGCAGCAGGTGGCCGTTGTAGTGGAAGTCGCCGACGATCGGCACGGTGATCCCGAGGGCGGCGAGACCCTCGACGATCGCCGGGACCGCGGCCGCGGCCGCGTCGTTGTTGACGGTGACCCGGACGATCTCGCTGCCGGCCCGCGCCAGCTCGGCGACCTGGTGGATCGTGGCGGGCACGTCGGCGGTATCGGTGTTGGTCATCGACTGGACCACCACCGGATGCGACGCGCCGACCGCCACGGAACCGATCCGGACGGTCGGCGTGGGCCGACGCGGCATCACCGCCATGCGGACAACCTCAGGAGAGTCCGAGCTGGGAGGTGAACCGATCCCACTCCACGGGAGTCACCGCCCCCTCGAGCCGCAGCGGCTCGAGCGCCGCCATGATCTCGGCGCGAGTGCCGGAAATCCGCCGATCGCGAAGCTCCTGGATCGTCCGCGAGAAGCGGTGCTCGTACTCGTTGGCCTTCAGCTCACCGTTGCGATAGGCCAAGGAGATCTTGCGGAGCTCTTCCGCGGCGCGCTCGGGCGCGATCGGCGTCAGCTCTTGGTCGGACATGCGGGCATCCCCAGGAAATAAGTGATGCGGGAAGATAAGCGATGGCGGAGGACGGAGGACAGAGGACGGAGGACGGCGGGCCTCAGTCGACCCTCCCCCGCCCGGCCGTCTCGCACCCCGTCTTTCGCCGGGTGTCGGCCAGGTAGGCGATCTTCCACTCGCCACCGAGTCGCATCAGCTGGAACGAGTCGACGCCACAGTGGGAGAACTGCTCGCCGAGCGAGAAGGTGTAGAACACCCACAGCGTGGCGAGGTCGCCGTCGACAGCGACCACCGGATCGAAGATCTGCTCATCCCACGGTGCACCGGGACGGCCCGCCGCGGCGATGAACTGGTCGGGGCCCTCGAAGGCGACCGGCTGACCGGGCCGCGGCACCCCGGACATCATCGCCCCAGGGGCGAAGGCGGAGCGGATCGTGGTGGAGTCGTGGGCCCGCATCCCGTCGAAGAGACGCTTCGCCACCGCCACGATCGAGTCGCGGGTGGCCAATGGCGCCGGCTCCTGGGCAGCCAGTGGGGCGGCGACGAGGCAGGTCAGTACGAGGGCAAGTCGGGACATGCGGAGTCCGGGTGACAGGTGAATGGTGAATGGTGAATGGTGAATGGTGGCCTACGGCCGGTGGCCGGGGCCGGTGTCAGTGGGAAGGCTTCGCTCGAAGTTCATTCTGAAACAATGGCGGCCCCGCGGGCGTATATCCAGCATCACCCAGGGAGGGAATCGTGGCGACAACCGAAGAGCACAAGGTCCCCGGCGAGAAGCTGGTCGAGCGGGTCAAGGAACTGATCCGTCAGGGCAACGCCCGACGCGTGATCGTCAAGAACGACGAGGGCCACACCCTGATCGAGATCCCACTCACTGTCGGCGTGGTCGGCGCGGTGCTGATTCCGGTCTGGGTGGCCCTCGGCGCGATCGCGGCGCTGGCCACCAGCTACACGATCGTGGTGGAGAAGAAGGACGCCGAGATCAAGGGCGAACTGCATCAATAACTGAAGGTCGATGATCGATGGCGATCGTCTATCGCCTATCGTCTATCGTCTATCGTCTATCGTCTATCGTCTATGTCTATGTCTATCGTCTATCGTCTATCGTCTCCACGAAGGCCCTGACGACCCGGAGGAGTTCCGTCGGGTTGTCATTCTCCGTCACGTGGCCACTTCCGGGAATCACGGCGAAGCGGGCCCCGGGCACCAGGCGTGAAAAGCGTTCGACCGTGCCCGGCGTCGCCTCGTCGAATTCGCCGGCCAGAAAGAGCGTCGGCGCCGTGATGTCGCGGAGCCACGCGGTCGCGTCGAAGTGCTTGAGCGTGCCCGTCGCGGTGAACTCGCTCGGTCCCCACATGTAGTTGTAGACGAACCCGCCGCTCATGGCTCGCGCGCTGTCGGCGCTGGCGGAGTCGCGCCGCGGAAGGCGCCGCAGGTGGCGGTCGTAGTAGGCCTGCACCGCTGCCTGGTAGGCCGGATCGTCGTAGCTGCCGTCGGCTTCGTGCACGGCAATCGCCTGCTGGATCGAATCGGGAAGGAGCCGGATCAGCGAATCGGCGTCGGCCTCCCACGAGGCGGTGGTGACGAGTGGCGACGAGAGAATCACCCCGCGCACTCCGGCGGGGTGGGTGGCCATGTATGCCTCGATCAGCATCGCACCCCACGACCGACCGTAGAGGATCACCTCGTCGAGGCCGAGCGTGTCGCGCAGCGCCTGCAGCTCCCGGACGTAGCGGTCGACGGTGTAGAGCGTGGTGTCGGCAGGATGGTCGGCCTTCCCTGCCCCGAGCTGGTCATAGCGGTAGACGGGCCGGTCATCGCCAAGCGCCGCCCACGGCTTGAGACCGAACGAACTGCTGCCGGGGCCACCGTGGATGACCAGCAGGGGGATCCCCGGGCCATTGCCCATCCGGGCATACCAGATCCGGCCGCCCTCGACCGGGACGTATCCCTCGGCCGGCGCCTTCGCCGGCGCGCAGCTCCCCAGGGCGGCGCAGCACACCGAACAGACGGCGAGCCAGGTGACCTGTCCCACCAGATCCCGCTTCAGGTCGGATCGCGTCAAAAGTGCTCCTCCGGCAGGCTCCCCTGTGGCAGGTGCTTCCACGGTGCCGCCTCCCAGTTGTCGTGATGACTCGATGCACCGGTCCATGCCGGGAGTGGCAGCAGCAGTCCACGGGAGAGCGCGGTGATGTAGGGCTCGTAGAGCAACCGAAGGTCACCGAGTTCGCGGGCGGCGACGGCATGATCGAACCGGAAGCCCACCGACTCGAGTTGCCGCAGCAGGGTCCGGAAGGTCGCGTCGCTCAGTCGTTCGATCGGAGCCGCCGGTTCGGAGACCCGGTGGACCTGCGCGAGATCGACCGCGGCATGGCGGGCCATGGCGAAGGTGAGCCGAGCCTGTCGGGCGCACGATCCCTCGAAGCCGACCATCACGAGTGCGCTGGTATCGAGGATCGTGGTGAGCGCCATCAACCACGACTGGTTGCGATGCTGTGACCGGAAGTAGCCCAGCACCCCGTACGAGAGGTGGCTCTCCAGCACCTCGGCGCACCAGCGCTCCCAGTCGACCAGCATGCGGACCAGGTCGGCGTCGCTGGGTCCATGGCGGCGCAGGAGCTCCCCGGCGGCCGGCGGGGAACCGGCCCGCGCATCGAGCAGGGCGATGCCGACCTCGCGCCGGGAGAATGCCTGATAGATCACCGGCATGTAGCCGATCACCACGGCCAGGAATGCGAACCCCAGCCCTGCCTCGCAGACCACCAGCACCTTGGCCATCGTGTGGTCCGGCGTGACGTCGCCCAGGCCCAGCGTGAAGAAGGTGGTGCCGCTCACGTAGAGGTCGTCGAGGACTCCCGGCAGGTGCCCGGTGATCCGCATCGCCGAGCCGGCGGACCATTGCAGCATCGCGAAGGCGACGACGATCCCGAACGCCCAGAGCGCGAGCAGGAGCAGCAGCGAGAGCGGACCGAAGACCCCGAGCGCCGTCTCGCGCACCGACCCATGCAGGCGAACGGCAATCGCCCGCCAACAGCGCCAGGCAGTGCGGTAGAACACCGAGGTCAGCCGCCAGCGCCGACCGACCTGGCGCGGCAGCACGATCGACTCGAACGCGTCACGCAGGACGGTGAGCAGGAGGAGGAGCCCGGCGATTGCCACGGCAATGTGCATCGGGAGAATCTACTCCGCGGAACGACGGAGGACGGAGGGCGGAGGACGGAGGACGGAGGGCGGAGGACGGAGGGCGGAGCGGCGGAACACCGCGGCCTGTTCTCGTGTTGTCCTCTCGGATGTCGGGACGGCCGGCACGACGGCTCACAAACGGGAGTGGACGGGTGACAACGGAACTCAAGGGACGCACGGCGCTGGTGACCGGCGGGAGCAAGGGGATCGGCAAGGCAGTGGCAGCAGCATTGGCGGGAGCCGGAGCCGACGTGGTGATCGCGGCACGTCATCGCGACGAGGTCGTGGCCACCGCCGAGGCCCTGGGAGCCGGCGGGCCGGGCCGGGTGACCGCCCTGGTGGCCGACGTCGGCGATCCCGAGCAGTGCCAACGCCTCGTCGCCGACGCGACCGCCACCCTCGGCCGGCTCGACATCCTCGTCAACAACGCCGGAATGGGGATCTTCAAGTCGATCGAGGAGATGTCCTGGGAGGAGTGGCGCCGGCAGATCGACGTCAACCTCGGTGGCGTCTGGGCCTGCACCAAGGCGGCGCTGCCCCACCTCCGCAAGGCGGCGGAGGGAGACGACGGCGCGTGGGTGATCAACATCGGGTCATTGGCCGGTCGCAACAGCCTGCCGGGGGGAAGCGGCTACAACGCGAGCAAGTTCGGCCTGGTCGGCATGACCGAGGCGACGATGCTCGACGTGCGCCAGCACGGTATCCGGGTGTCGCTGATCATGCCCGGCTCGGTCAACACCGGGTTCAATGACCACGAGCCGGTGGCCGGACGCGACTGGAAGCTGCAGCCGGAGGACATCGCCGAGGCAGTGATGCAGCTCCTCGCCTATCCCAAGGGCGCCCATGTCTCGCGGATGGAGATGCGACCGGCGATGCCGGTGAAGCGATAGAGGAGGGAGGGCGGAACGACGGAGGACGGAGGGAGAGCGCAGTCGGTCTCCCTCCGTCGTTCCGTCCTCCGTCGTTCCGCCCTCCCTCCTACACCTCGATCTCGCGCCACTTCCCCTGTGAGAAACGCAGCCGTGACAGGGTGTAGCGCGTGACATGTCCGATGAGGATCGCCAACCAGATGTGGATCGCCTGGAGTCCGATCGTCTGTTGCAGCACCCAGCAGATCCCGAGCGGGACCACGATCTGGGAGACGATCGAGATGTAGAGCGGACTGCGGGTGTCACCAGTGCCCTGCAACCCACCGGTGTACGACAGTGCCATGGCGATGAAGATTCCCGACACGCTGAGCACCCGGAGCAGTTGCACGCCGAGGTCGACCGCGACGGGGTCGTTCATGCCGAAGATCGCGAGCAGCTGACGGGGGAGGAAGAGGAACGCGAGCCCCAGCGTGGCCGCGCCCATCCCCGCGAAGCGGCCCGCCACGTGGACCCCCTCCAGCGTCCGCTCGGGGCGCTTGGCACCGAGGTTCTGTCCCGCGACCGTGGCAGCGGCGCCCATCAGCCCCACCGACGTCCAGGTCACGAACGAGAACAACTGGGTGTAGCTGACCGCATACGCCGCCTGGGCCGCGGCGCTCATCGCCAGCGAGCCGACGAAGCGCAGCAGCAGCACGCCACCGACGTTCATCGCGATCCCCTGGATCCCGGTCGGCAGGCCGAAGCGGAACAGCGAGCGGATGATGGTCCAGTCGGGCCGGTAGCCCATCCCGCGCGGGAACGACACCACCCAGCCGCCATGCCAGAGACGCCACATCCCGTAGGCCCCGACGATCGCGGAAGCGATCACGGTGCCCATCGCGGCCCCGGCCGTGCCGTACGCCGGGATCGGTCCCCAGCCACCGATCAGGATCACGTTGAGGATGATGTTGCCCACTGTCATCGCGATGCCGAGCACCATCGGGGTGCGGGCATCGCCGGCGGAGCGGAGCGCCCCGCCCAGCATGAAGAAGAGCAGCATCCCCAGGCTGTAGACGAACATGATCCGCAGGTAGGGCAGCGCTTCGGCCTGGACCCCGGGGGCGGCGTTGATGAAGTCGAGCAGTGTCGGGGCGAGGAAGTAGCCCACCGGGGCGAGCAGGCCGAGCGACAGCACCACCGCGGTGAGGAAGGCCTGATAGACGGTGCGATCGGCCTTGATCGCGTCGTTGGCTCCCACGAAGCGCGACACCAGGACGCTCATCCCGGTGAACAGCGACATGATGAAGACGACCACCACGATGAAGATCTGCGTCGACACGCCGATCGCGGCGTTGCCCCGGAAGCCGACGTAGTGGCCGACCATGATCTGGTCGACCATCCCCTGCAGCCCGCCGATGATGTTGGCCAGCATGGTGGGCCAGGCGAGCTTCCAGATCGCCGGGGCCAGCGGCCCGTCGATGATCGAGCGATCGTACTTGCGGCCCGCTCGGGCCGTGGCGGCGGGCGCAGCCGCGGCCAGGGCGTCGGCAGCTGCGGCGGCGGCGCCGGCGTCGGGAGGGAGGTCGGTCACGCGGTGAATCTAGCGGAGCAGGCCGCCGGGAACCGTCAGGAAGGGGAAGACGGCACCGGGTGGCCGCCGGTCAGCGGGCGATCGCCGCGCCGATCACCTCGGGGATCACGGCCTCCCGGATCGTGCGCCAGACTCCGTACTGGCCGTAGTTGCCCGCGGTGACCACCACGGCCAGGTCGAGCGCCGGCACCACCAGCATGAACTGGCCGCCATTGCCGCTGGCCTCGAAGGTCTCGAGGGTCCGGTCGCCGACCACCAGCCGGTGCCGGTGCCAACCGTAGCCGTCGCTCGAGCCGTCCGGCAGATCCACCTGATGCGCAGTGGAGCGCCGGACCCAGCCAGCCGACACGACCGGCCGGCCCTGCCAGCGGCCGTCGCGCAGCATCACCTCGCCAAATTTGAGGAAATCGCGCGGCCGCAGGTGGATCCCACCGGCCGAGTACCCCTGACCGTCGGGCATCAGGTTCATGGCGTAGTGATCGATCTGCATCGGCTCGGCGAGCTGCCGATCGAAGTAGTCCGGCAGCCAGGCACCGGTGACCGCGGCGATCATCCCACCGACGAGATTGATCCCGGCCGAGCAGTAGGCATAGCTGCTCCCCGGTGGGTGCGCCTGCGGCAGCCCCAGCGCGAAGCCGTACCAGTCGCGCGACACCTCCTGCATCCGGTCCTCGAGACCAGGCGAATCGTCGTCGTTGTCGTCGCAGGCGAGGCCCGAGCTGTGACTGAGCAGTTGGCCAACCGTGATCGTGGAATCGATGGCCGAGGCCGGAAAGATGCTGCGCACCGTGGTGCCGGGATCAAGCGCCGGGTGGGCGGCCATCGCGATGCCGAACATCACCGAGGTGAAACTCTTCGACGCCGAGCGGAGGTCGTGCAACCGGTCCGCGGCATGGCCCCGGAAGTACTCGTCGAGCACCAGCTTGCCGTGCCGGGCAACCACCAGCGAGTGGATCCGCGGCGCGGTGTCGCTGGCCGGATCGGCGGCGATGATGTCGCGGACGACCGACTCCAATCGCAGCGGATCGACGCCTTCCTCGCTGGCGGCAGCCACCGGCCAGCCATCGCCGAGGTCGGCGGGCAGGCGGTAGGCGTAGCGACCGGGGGCGATGCGCGGGGTGTAGCCCGGTGCCGTGGCCGGGGTGCGCCGGGTGAGGAGCAACGGCGAGCCGAAGTCGAAGGTGATCGTCGCCGTCGCCGAATCGTATGGCTGGACCAGCTGTTGCTGTCCCCGGTCGTCGAGGAAGGCGAGGGCGCCGTCGCGCACCTCGACCCGGAGGTTCCGAAGCCAGCGGCCCCAATTCGCTTCAGGGTTTCGGAACACCCCTCGCAGCGCCCCCGTGCTGTCCCTCCGGATTCGCAGGTACAATGAAAATCGCGACGCCAGCGGGTCGACCGCCCCGCGCCAGGTGTCGTCGCCGGCCGCGACGAGGCGAACCGGCGTCGCATAGGGCGGCAGCGCGCCGGCCGGCTGGATCCAGAACGCCCGGGGAGTGCCGGTGCGATCGAGTCCCTGGACTCGGAGCGTCCCCTGATCCGCCGGGAAGGCAATCAGCACCGAGTCGCGGGTCGACCGGGTTGCAGCCTCGAGGCCGGCCAGGTTGGCGTGCCAGACGCCGTCGTGCCGAGCCAGCACCAATTGGCCGGACAGTGCCGGGACACCAGCGACCTCTCCGCCCCAGAGCCCGATCGGTCCCTGGGCGGTCAAGCCGGCGGGGAGCAAGGTCATCAGCAATGGAAGCGAGCGACTGAACCGCATGACTCTCCTCGGGGCCGCGTGGATCGAGAATCGTAGCATCGTCCGGTCGCTCCGTCTTGTACCGGTGAAACCCCTCGCGACCGGGTGGCGTCGGGCTCCTCCATGCGACTCGCCTTCGGCAGCTTCTACGGACAGTGCGCGATCAGTCGCCAGGCGGGGGCCTTCGAGTGTGCGGTGCGCGACGCCGATCCGATCCGCACCGTGGCACGACACACCCACGACGATGCCCACTTCGTGCTGGTGCTCGACGGACTGTACGCCTCGAGTGCCCGCGGTGCACCGGCCGTCGCCACCGAGCCGATCCTGGTCTACAACCCGCCGGGGACCACCCACCGCGACCGGTTCGAGAGCGACGGCGGCCCCTTTCGGGGTCGCTTCCTGACGATCTCGATCGCGGCTGATCGGCTGGAGCAACTGGTCGGCGAGCAGCGACTGCCCGACGACGCCTTCGCGCTACCCGAGCCGGCCGCACTTCGGCTGGCGGTCGGGCTGACCGACGAGACCACCCGTCGCTCACCAACCTCGGCGCTGGCGCTCGAGGGCGGTGCCCTCGAACTCCTCGCGATGCTGGCCCCGGCCGACCGCACCGGGGTCGAGGCGCCGTCCTGGCTCGGCCCGGCACGCGAACGAATGCTCGACACCCCGGCGACTCCCGTGACGGTCGCCACATTGGCTCGTGACGCGGGCGTGCATCCGGTCCACTTCGCCCGGGTCTTCCGACGGGTACACGGCCTGGGTCCGGCGGAGTTCATGCGACGGCATCGTGTCGACCTGGCGATCGCGTTGCTGCGGCACACCCGCCGACCGATCGGCGAGATCGCCACCGCGACCGGCTTTGTGGACCAGAGTCACCTGCACCGGGCGGTGCGGCGACGCACCGGTGTCACCCCCGGGGCGGTTCGAGCGGGCTAGGGAGCAGCCGGGGTGGGTGACGCACGAAAGGGGGCACCGCCGCGAGTCGGTCTCCCCCTTTCGCTCGGGGGACATATCCCCCGCTCTCCCTCACAATTCGCGACAACGCCCCCGGTTCGTCAAGGGGTGCCGGGGTCTTCAGGGGGCTTCGGTCACGGTCCAGGTGGCCAGCAGCCGCGTCATGGGGTCGACCAGCACCTCGCGCGGCGGGGTGGCGGCCGCGATCCGCATCGTGGCGGAGCCGGCCGGACCGACGGTGACCGTACCGGTATGACGCGTCCCGTCGTCGAGCACCGCCGCCACGTCGACATCGACGGTGAACGGATAGGCTGCCGGCGGTTGGGTGACCGTGGCGACCACCTCGCCGGCCGCGGCATCGTGGCGCCAGCGTACCTCGAGCGCCGGGACGCCGCCCTGCCGGAGCCACTGGTCGATGAACGCCCCCAGCGGTTGGTCGGCGGCCTCCTCCATTGCGTGCTGGAAGTCGGCGGTGGTGGCGTTGCCGTCGCGATGGTCACGATAGTAGCTCCGGATCCCACGCCAGAACGCGTCGTCGCCCATCAGTTCGCGCAGCATGTGCAGCGTCCAGGCACCCTTCTGGTAGGTCATCCCGTTGGTGACCTGCGCCATGTCGTGCAGTCCATCGTGCACCACCCGATAGTCCGGGGTCTTGGCGTAAAAGGTGCGCACCCGGTCGCGGGCGTCGTTGAGCCCCGCCACGAAGTCGTCACGTCCGCGGGCGTGCTCGCGATAGAGCAGCGTGAAGTAGGTGGCGAACCCCTCGCTCAGCCAGACGTCGTCCCAGTCGCTCTCGGTGACCGCGTTGCCGAACCACTGGTGGGCGATTTCGTGCACGATCACGTTTTGCCAGTTGAGCGCGCGCGTCCCACTCACCGACGCCTCGCCGTAGAAGATCGACGTGGCCGCCTCCATCCCTCCGTTGACGGTCGGCGAGACGACGTTGGCCAGCTTCTCGTAGCTGTACGGACCGATGTGCGACGAGAAGAACTCGAGCACGTCGCAGGTCGGTTCGGCGAAGTCGTGGAAGCCGGCGTCGCGATCCTCGCGCGACACCCAGGTCTGGATCGGCACACCCACGCATGTCGGTCGGTGATCCACCGCAAACTCGGCGACACCCAGCGCGTAGAGCCAGGTGGCGATCGGCACGGATTGCACCCAGTGGGTGCGCCGCATCCCGTCGTCCAGGTCGGTCTCCTCCACCAGGAGGCCGTTGGAAGCCACCTGGTAGTGCGACGGGGCGGTCACCACCATCTCGCTGGTGGCCTTGTCGTAGGGATGATCCACCGTGGGGAGCCAGTTGCGGGCGCGATCGGGCCAGTTGTCGCTGAAGATGGTGCGGTCGCCGTACTTGTTGGGGCCGATCGTCAGGGCTGCGGCCGGCCGGCCCCGGTAGGCGATCCGCACCGCGATCCGTTCACCCGTGGTGGCGACATGCCCGAGCCGGATCCAGAGCACGTCGCCGTCATGGCGGAAGGCAAGATCGTGGTCACCGCTCCAGACCCGCTGCACCATCATCCCGCGGCCCTGGTGCGCCGCGGACGCGCCGACCAGATCGAGCCGCAGCAGCGAGTCACCGCCCGCCACGAAACGCGCGGAGACCACCGCCTCGGCCCGCAGCGTGTCGTCGGCATCGGTGAAGCCGAGTTCGAAGCGATAGTGCTCGATGTCGATGCGGGGGTTCTTCGGATAGTCGTCGGTCGGCGCAGCGATCGTCGTGGCGACCAGGAGGGCAGCAAGCAGCATCGGTGGGTCCTCGGGAAGGAATGGTGCGGGGTGATGGTGACCAGCCACACGTTTCCGGTCACCCGTTCCCTGTCACCGGCTCCCCGTCATCCACAGCGGTCAGGCGTCGCCAGCCGAGGAGACCCCGCCGCCCTTCGCCTCCCCCTCGCGAAGCTCGGGGCTGCGGCTCTGGGGGCGGGGTGATTCGGATCAGGCCCTAATCACCCGCACTCGCTGAAGCCGCAAACGTGGCACTTCATGCAACCCTCGGCGAACTCGAGCTGCGAACCGCAGTCGGGGCAGGCGCCGGCCAGGGTGTCGGGCATCCCGCTGAGCATCATCTGCTCGTTCTCGCGGGTCACGGTCACCGGCGGGGTGGGCACCTCGCTGCTCGGCGGTGGTGGTGAGCAGGTCGGGCTGCACTCCCTGCTTGTCGGCCTGGTACTTCTCCAGCGCGATGCCCACCGCGTCGGGGACCGACATCACCTTGTTGGGGCCGAGCCCGATCGCCCGGTCGGAGGAGATGCCGCGCAGCTGGCGGTGGATCTCCTTCATCGGGATCCCGGAACGGAGCGCCAGCGAGATCAGCCGGCCGATCGCCTCGACGTCGGCCATCAGCGCGCCACCGGCCTTGCCGAGCGACATGAAGATCTCGAACGGCTGGCCCTTGTCGTCCTCGGTGATGTTGACGTAGAGGTCGCCGAGGGGGGTCTGCAGCCGGCGGGTGCTGCCGCGCAGCAGTTCGGGCCGCGACCGCTTCTGACGCCGCTGCAGGTTCTCGCTCTCGAGCTCGTGGACCGCCTGCTTGAGGCGCTCGATCTCGGTCCGGGCTTCGGCCAGCTCGCCAGCGGCGTCGGCCGCCACCGCGCGCGGCGTCCTCCACCGTCTCGGCCGCCTCGGCGGCGCGCAGCACGTCGAGGTCGGCGCGCGCCTCGACTCCGGCCGCTCCTGGTCGCATCCTCGGCCACCTTCTTGGCGGTCGAGCCGGTGGAGAGCACCTGCATGTCGCGCGAGCCGTCGCGGTAGACCGTGACGCCCTTGCAGCCGAGCTCGATAGGCCAGCCTGTAGATCTGCTCGACGTCCTCCTCGGTGGCCTCGTTGGCGAAGTTGCACGTCTTGCGAGATCGCCGAGTCGTTGAAGTCCTGGAACGCCGCCTGCATGCGGATGTGCCACTCGGGCCGGATCTCGTTGGCGGTGACGAACACCCGCTGCCACCGCGCCGGCACCTCGTCGAAGCGGATGTGGCCCGCCTCGGCGATCCGGCGCATCAGGTCGTCGCTGTACCAGCCCTCGCGCCTTGGCGATCCGCGACGAAGTCCTCGTTGACGTCCGGCATCAGCACGCCGGCCTGGTTGCGCATGAACGCCACCGCGAACAGCGGCTCGATCCCGCGACGAGCAGCCGGCGATGATCGAGATGGTGCCGGTCGGCGCCACCGTGGTGACGTTGCAGTTGCGCAGCTTCCGCATCGGCCGGATCCGGTTGCCGTCGGCGTCGCGGGCGCAGGTCGCGTCGGGACCCCAGATGCTCTTCTCCCACTCCGGGAAGACGCCGCGCATGCTCGGCGAGCCGCTCGGACTCGTTCTTGGCCTCGTCGTCGACGAACTGCTGGAGCTGGCGGCCGAGCGTCGACCGCCTCGTCGGAGTCGTAGGGGATCGCCCAGCCGCACGAAGAGGTCGGCCAGCCCCATCACGCCCGAGGCCGATCCGGCGGATCCGCTGCGCCAGCGTCGGTGATCTCCGGCAGCGGGTAGTTGTTGGCGTCGATCACGTTCTCGAGGAAGTGGGTGCTGAGGTGCACCACCCGGCGGAGGTGCTCCCAGTCGATCGTCGTCCCATCGCGCGACGAACACGCCGAGGTTGATCGAGCCGAGGTTGCAGACGTCGTAGGGCAGCAGCGGCTGCTCGCCGCACGGGTTGGTCGCCTCGTACGCGCCGAGGTGCGGCACCGGGTTGTAGTGGTTGGCCCGGTCGATGAAGAAGACCCCGGGCTCGCCGGTCTTCCAGGCGCCGTGAATGATCCGCTTCCAGACCATCGCGCGCCTCGAGCATGCCCGGCCGGCTCGCCGGGTGCGCGGGTCGTACGAGGTCGTAGCGCTCGCCGGCCTCCAGCGCCTCCATGAAGGCGTCGGTGACCGCGACCGAGATGTTGAAGTTGGTGATCTTGGTCGTGTCGTCCTTGCAGGCGATGAAGTCGAGGATGTCGGGGTGATCGACCCGGAGGATGCCCATGTTGGCGCCACGCCGCGTGCCGCCCTGCTTGACCACGTCGGTCGACGAGTCGTAGAGCGACATGAACGACACCGGCCCCGAGGCCACGCCCATGGTCGACCGGACGATGTCGTTCTTGGGCCCGAGCCGCGAGAACGAGAACCCGGTGCCGCCGCCCGACTGGTGCACCAGCGCCATGGCGCGGAGGGTGTCGTAGATGCCGCTCTTGCCGTTGGAGAGGGTGTCGTCGACCGGCAGGACGAAGCAGGCCGAGAGCTGCCCCAGCGGCCGGCCGGCGTTCATCAGCGTGGGCGAGTTGGGCATGAAGAGCCGCGTGGCCATCAGGTCGTAGAACGCCTCGGCCAGCTCGGTCTCCACCGCCCCGTCCGACGCGCCGTACCGCGCGTCGGGCGCCGCGACCGTCGTGGCGCCACCCGCCAGAACAGGTCCTCCGGCCGTCTCCACCGGCTGTCCCGTCTCGTCCTTGATGAGGTAGCGCTTCTCGAGGACAGTGATCGCATTGGGGGACAGCTCGACCGCCCCCCGAGACGGAGACGTTGCCATGAGACCTCACCAGATTGTTGCAGGTAGTGACCTGAGGGTGTCGCCGGCCGAGCCGGCGGTACCACGATTTTCCCTTCCGTGCTGCCCGTGACGCCGTGGACCTGGGGCCCGTGGGGACCGGCCCCGGGTGGCGTCGCGGACAGTCAAAGTAGGGAACGGCGCCGGAGGGCACAACGGCGGCAAAAACCAGTACCGACGCCGGGCAAGAGAATCCACATCACAAATCTACCATGTAGGGATGTTTTCCACATTATGGGTGCTTTCGAGACGCGGCCGTTACGGAAGACAGAAGACAGAAGACAGAGGACAGAGGACAGAGGACAGAGGGCGGAGGACGGGGGCCGAAGTGCCCGATCCCTCTGTCCTCCGTCCTCGTCCTCCGTCCTCCGTCCTCAGTCCTCAGTCCTCAGTCCTCGGCCCTCTGTTTCTCGGCCAGTTCCACGTAGTGGCGCCAGGTGGCGTCGCGCCGCCGGGCGAGTTCGCCCTCGACCCGGCGAACCACCCGGGCCGGGGTCCCCACCACGAGCATCTCCGGCTCGACCACCATCCCCTCCGGAACCAACGCCCCGGCACCGACCACGGCCCCCGGTCCGATCACCGCTCCATTGAGCACGATCGCCCCCATCCCGATCAGCGCCCCGGCCCCGACCGTGGCGCCATGGACGATTGCCCGGTGCCCGACGCTCACCCGCTCGCCGAGGATGCAGGGCTGCCCCGGATCGGCGTGGAGCACGGAGAGGTCCTGGATGTTGCACTCGGCACCGACGACGATCTTTTCGGTGTCGCCCCGGGCGACCACGCCGTACCAGAGCGAGGCGCGGGGCCCGACGGTGACGTCGAAGAGGACCGTGGCGGTGGGAGCGATGAAGGCGGTGGGATCGACGTGGGGCATGGCAGAAAGTAGCGACAAGCGACGGGCGACAGGCGACAGGCGAACATCGGCAAGCGACCGGGATGGGACGGTGCGAGCCACGGCCCTCTGTCGCCTGTCGCCTGTCGCCTGTCGCTACTTCACCACCAGGCCCCGCCGCCGCTCGACGGTGCGGCCGCCACTCTCGACGGTGACTTCGAGGGCGTAATCGCCCGGGTCGAGGTCACCGAGGGCGAGCTGGCGCAGGAACGGCAGCGTTCCCGGCCTCGCCACGACCGATTCCGCCACCGAGATCGCGGTGCTTCGCGAGCCGAACAGCCGCGCCAGCCCGCTGCGCTTGCGGGTGACCTGCACCTTGATGCGGGCCCGATCACCAGCATGGAGCCCGTAGGCCTCGGTGTAGAGGGTGAGGGTGTCGCCGGGGGCATAGACGCCGCCGGCATCGAGCCAGGCGGTGTCGGCGCGGCTGACCTGCCAGGGCAGCGAGCTGCCGGCGCGCCCCACCAGCACCGCCGAGAGGTCGAGTCGGTCGGCCTCGGGACGGGGAGCGACCAGCGAGTCCACCGGGAAGACCATTCCCTGGGCGCTGTCGAGTTCCACGCCGAGCCGCACCAGCAGCGGGCCGGGCCGGACCGGGACCTCGGCCCGGGCAGCGACCAGCCGGGCAGTGGGCCCAGGGACGGCAACGAACTGGACGGTGTCGAGCGTCGCCACCGTGGTCCCGCGCCGATCGAAGAAGGATGCACGGACATGCACCGGCACGGTGCCATTCGCCGCCGCCGGCGCGGCACGAAGCGCCCCGGCATCGAGCGCCCAGATGATGTGGACCAGCGGCTTCCCTTGTCGGACACCTGCCGCCAGCCACTGCACCCGCCCCGAGAGGAGCTGTTGGTAGTGGCGCTCCCAGGAGTCGGTCTGGGTCGCGATGGCCATCGACGCCCGAACG